>NZ_OZ260073.1:2542500-3026223 GCF_965284345.1 Oceanicaulis sp. | reverse complement strand
GCCGCCATTCGCCCGCGCAAAAAGCGCGTTGAACAGTGCGGTGCGAGCGCCGCCAATATGCAGATAGCCAGTCGGGGACGGCGCGAACCGGGTGATGATTTTCATATGATCTTGCAATTGCGAATTCATGCTGCAGTGCGAAGGGTCGTGCTCTTTAGCACGCCAAACCGCATCCGTCATAGCCTCAGCCTGATGTTCACGCCAAAATGAAGGTGTGAAATCGCTCAAGTTTCCACTCACAGGGGAAATCCCCGCTTTGCGCCAGGCGATCCGCTCCGGGCTGGGCGCCCCGTTGACCCTGAACGCGCCCGATCCTTATCGCCTGATCCTCTGGGCGCCTGTGGCGCTGGCGGTCGGGTCCGCCTTGTATTTCTCCTGGCCGGTTGAACCTGGACGATTTCCCGTCCTGACAGGCGTTTTTGTCACGGCGCTCTTTGGTCTGGCCTGGTGCGTGCGCCGCGATGTCAGCACGCTGTATCTCTGGGTGCTTCTGGCCTGCATCTGTCTGGGCTTTGTCCTGGCGGGCCATCGCAGCCATGCGCTGGCGCCCCCGCCGCTGGAGCGCTTTGTCGGCGAACGCAGCGCGCAAGTGACGGGCTGGATTGAACGCGTGGAGCGTTTGGACGGGCGTGCGCGCCTGTTGATCCGGGTCCATGAGCTGGAGCACGCCGATACGCCGCCGGTGCGTGTCCGCGTCCGGGCGGGGCTGGGCGCATTTGAACCGGGTGACGCTGTCCGTGTGCGCGCCCGCCTGTCGCCACCCTCTGCGCCGGTCGCGGCAGGCGGGTATGATCCAGGTCGAGCGGCCTGGTTTGATCAGATCGGTTTGACGGGATACGCGATCTCAGATCTTGAACCTGCCGAGATCGCCGCGCCCAGACCGCTGATGCTTGAGTTGGCGCGGTTCCGCTGGCGTTTGTCTGAGCGCTTGCAGGCGGGCGCCGGTCCCCGCACCGGCGCCGTGGCGGCGGCCTTGCTGACCGGGGAGCGGGCGCGGGTGTCGTCTGAAGACGCTGAAGCGCTGCGCCTGTCGGGATTGGGTCATATCCTGGCGATTTCAGGGTTGCACATGGCCTTGTTCGCCGGCGGCGCGTATTGGCTCATCCGTCTGATCTTCGCAGCCTGGGAGCCCTGGGCGCGCGGCCATGATCCGCGAAAACCCGCCGCTCTGGGCGCGCTGGTCGCGGCGAGCCTGTATCTGGTGGTGTCCGGCGCCGCGGTGTCCACCCAGCGCGCCTATATCATGGCGTTCGTGGTGCTGGTCGGCGTCTTGTGCGACCGGCAGGCTTTCTCCATGCGCTCTTTGGCGTTGGCGGCCATTTTCATCATCCTCATTACCCCGGAAAGCGTCATCGAACCAGGGTTTCAGATGAGCTTCTCCGCTGTTGCGGCGTTGATCGCCAGCTTTGATGTTTACCGCCGCTGGCACCCCGAAGGCGGCGGCTCGACCTCGCTCCTCGCCAAGCTCAAGGACGCGATTGCGGGATTGAGCGCGACCTCGCTGATCGCGGGATCAGCGACCGGGGCGTTCGCCGTGTTTCATTTCCAGCGCATGGCCGCCTATGGGTTATTGGCCAATCTGGCGGCCATGCCGCTTTTCACCTTCTGGGTGATGCCGGCGGGCGGCGCGGCGCTCCTGTTTTCGGTGATCGGTCTCGAAGGCCCGTTTTTGTGGATCATGGATCAGGGGCTGCGCCGGGTTCTGGATGTGGCGTATTGGGCGTCATCGCTGGAGGGGGCCGTGGTGGGTGCAAACGCCGCCGACCCCGCGCTGCTGGCGCTATACGGTCTGGGCTTTGCGTGTCTGGTGATCGGGCTGGGGTGGATGCGTCTGGGCGGAGGCGTGCTGGTTTGCGCGGCCCTGGCGTTGTTCATGGTGCAGGCGCCGCCCCAGATGATGATCACGGATGGCGGCGTGGTGCTGGCGCGGTTTGAGGGGGCGGGCGACGCGTTCACCGTGACAGACCGCAGGCGGGGCCGGTTTGATGCGCGCGTCTTCCTGCAACGCACCGGAGCGAGCTATCGCCCGGAACGCTCCGCGCTGGCATGCGACGCTCTGGGCTGCACCGGGCGCACCGCTGAGGGCTTGCTACTGGCCGTCACCGATAATCCCGAGGCGCTGGTGGAGGATTGTGGCCGGGCGGATCTGATCGTTTTTGACGGGGTCGTTTCCGCCTGGCGCAAGCGCCGCTGTGCAGCCTTGCTGTTAGATGACGAGGCGCGCGCCGAGCTGGGCGGGCTCGAATTCTGGGTGCATGAGGGCCGAGTGGTGCGCATGCGCAGCGCCGAGCAAGCCCGGCAGGGTCGTTTATGGGGCGGGGCGCAGGGCAGCTAGCTTATTGAAGCTTCAACCCCGATTGCGCCATGCGCCAGAGCAGGGCGTCGATGCGATCCTGACCAAAGAAGGGCTCGCCGTTAAACACCATCAGCGGCACGCCCCAATGGCCAGCCGCATCCTGATTGGCTTCGTTCTCTAGGATCTGCGCGTCGATCTGGTCGGATTGGGCGTCCGCTTCCGCACTGAGCCAGTCGGGGTCCAGGCCGGCTTTGTGAGCGGCTTCATCCAGCGCGCCGTCATCAGTCCAGGGTGTTTCATAGCCCGCGCTGGCGCCGCCCCAGATGCGCCGGCTGGCGGCGGCGATATACGCCAGGCCGTCGCCAGATTGTGTCGCCAGAACGCCGAGCCGGTTGAGGTAGGTGATGCGCGGCTGTTCAGGGGCGATCTTCAAGGTGCTTAGATCCTGAGCGATCGGGTCGGGCGATGGGGCGCTGATGGGCAGACCCAGGCGTTCCGCCTCCCGCGCCACATCAATGAGCACATAGTGGATCCAGCGCGAATCGCGTTCTTCAAAGAATTCAGGACTGCGCACCGCCAGCGGCCGCACGATACGGACATTGACCGTGAAGCCGTATTGGTCGCGTAACGCCAGCAGGCGCTGCGCGACGATATAGCTGTAAGGGCTGCGAAATGACCAATACAGGTCAAAGCTGAGCGCGGTCTGGTCTGTCATGTCTGCGTCGTCCTGATTGGGTAAATCCCTGACGCGCAGACTAAACCGCTCTTGGCGGTGCGCCTAGTGATAGCGCCGGATCAAGCCGACCAGGCGTCCTTGCACCTTGACCTCGTTCGGGCCGAAAATGCGGGTTTCGTAAGCCGGGTTCGCCGCTTCCAGAGCGATGGAGCCGCCCTTTTTGCGCAGTTTTTTCAGCGTGGCTTCTTCATCATGGACGAGCGCGACCACGATATCGCCTGTATTGGCGGTGTCGCCGCGTTTGATGACCACCAGATCGCCGTCAAGGATGCCGGCTTCGATCATGGAATCGCCATGGACTTCCAGAGCGAAATGTTCGCCGCCGGAAATCATGTTTGCGGGCACGGCCAAACGGTCGGTTTCGTGCTGGATCGCCTCGATCGGCACGCCGGCGGCTATGCGTCCCAGAACCGGCACGTCCAGGCTGTCGCTCGTTTCAGGATTTGGGGAGGCTCCGAAGGACGCACTGACGACGTTGGAGGCGGGGGCCGACGCGGGCGCGCCGGTTTGCGGCAGTTTCAGCACCTCGAGCGCTCGCGCCCGGTGCGCCAGGCGCCGGATGAAGCCACGTTCTTCCAAAGCGCTGACCAAGCGGTGGACGCCGGACTTGGACGCGAGGTTGAGCGCTTCTTTCATTTCGTCAAAGGAAGGCGACACGCCGTCTTCAGACAAGCGCTTGTTGATGTAGAGCAAAAGCTCGTGCTGCTTTTTGGTCAGCATAATCGCCCCTTGGAACAAAATAGAAACCTACTAAAAGTGTTCTATGCATGTTCCGTCTTAACGTCAAGTGAAGCTAGGACGCGTTCAGAGCCCCATAAGGGTCCGCGTCGCTGCGGTGACATCGTCCTGCCGCATCAGGCTTTCACCCACGAGCAGGGACTTGGCGCCAGCGTGCTGCAATCTGACGGCGTCGTCACGGGTGAAGATGCCGCTTTCCGCCACCAAAAGCCTGTCATCACCCACCATAGGGGCAAGAGTTTCAGTGGTTTCCAGTGTAGTTTCGAATGTACGCAGATTGCGGTTGTTCACCCCAACAAGCGGGCTGGGAAGGGCCAGAGCGCGTCTCATTTCATCAGCGTCATGCACTTCGACCAGCGCATCCATGCCCCATTTAGAGGCTTCCTCGATCAGCGCGGCGGCGAGCGCATCGTCCACGCTGGCGAGAATCACCAGGATGCAATCCGCGCCCAGCGCGCGCGATTCGGCGACCTGCCAGGGATCGTAGAGAAAATCCTTGCGCAGGACGGGCAGGGACACCGCAGCGCGCGCTGCGACCAGATAATCGTCATGGCCTTGAAAGCTGGGTTCATCGGTGAGAACGGACAGGCAGCTCGCGCCTCCGTCTTCATAGGCTTTGGCCAGGACGGGCGGGTTGAAGTCGGCGCGGATCAGGCCCTTGGAAGGGCTTGCTTTCTTCACTTCCGCGATCAGGCTGAGGCCATGCTCTGCCGCATCACGCTCGAGCGCTGCCTTGAAGCCGCGGACCGGGCTCGCATCCTGGGCGCGTTCGCAGACCGCTTCATACGGGAGCGCGGCCTTGCGCTTGGCGATATCGGCGCGCTTATAGGCTTCAATTCGGTTCAGGACGTCGCTCATTGGGCGTATTCTCTTTAAGGTGCAGTCGCTTAGGCGTTGCTGGCTTTGACAAGGGCGTCGAGAGCGGACTGTGCGCGGCCGTCATCAATCGCGGCGCCAGCCAGTTCAGCGCCGGTTTTCAGATCACCCGCCAAGCCTGCGAGCTTTAGCGCGGCGGCGGCGTTGATCAGGACAATATCGCGATAGGGGCCCTGCGCGCCTTTCAGAAGGTCACGGATCGCCTGAGCGTTTTCTTCAGGGTCCCCGCCCTTGAGATCGTCGAGCGCAGCGCGCTGCAGGCCCGCATCCTCGGGCGTGATCTCGTATTCACGGATGGCGCCGTCTGGCGTCAGTTCGGCCACATAGCTGACGCCGGTGGTGGTGATCTCGTCCAGCCCGTCCTCGCCATGCACGATCATGGCGGCGTCTGCGCCCAGCCCGCGCAAGGCTTCGGCCATAGGGACCAGCCATTTGCGGTCAAACACGCCCAAGAGCTGACGTTTCGCGCCGGCCGGGTTTGATAGCGGACCCAGCAGGTTGAAAATCGTCCGCACGCCCAGCGTCTTGCGCGCCGGTCCCACATGACGCACGGCGCCATGATGAGCCTGGGCGAACAAAAAGCCTACGCGCGCCTGGTCCAATGCGGCTTTGACCTGATCAGGGCTGGCGAACAGGTTCACGCCCAGGCTTTCCAGCACTTCCGCAGAGCCTGATTTGGAAGAGGCGGCCTTGTTGCCATGTTTGGCGACGACCGCGCCTGCGCCTGCAGCCACGACAGCGGCGGCGGTCGAGATGTTCCAGGTGCCGCGCGCATCGCCGCCAGTGCCGCAGGTGTCGATCGCGGTCTCAGGCGCGTTCACCGGCGTCATGCGGGCGCGCATGGCCTTTGCGCCGATCATCAGCGCTTGCGGGCTTTCCCCCAAAGCGGTCAACGCCAACAGAAACCCGCCGATCTCGACGGGATCGGCCTGACCCTCCATCAGGGCGTCAAAGGCGTCAGCCAGCGCGGTCTCATCGGGTTCCTGACCCTGGGCTAGAGCCTGAATGGCGGGGCGCATGCGGTTCATGCCGCTTGCTCTGTGGTCAGACCTGCCAGCCGCAGGAAATTGCCGATCAGCGCATGACCGTGCTCGGATGCGATGGATTCAGGGTGAAACTGAACGCCATGAATGGGGCGGGTCTTGTGCATCAATCCCATGATCTCGCCGTCTTCGGTATGGGCGTTGGCGACCAGGTCCGTGCCGTCGGGCAGATCCACCGCCAGCGAATGATAGCGCGTGGCCTGATAGGGCGAGGGCAGGTCGGCGAAGACGCCTGTGCCGTCATGGCGGATCGGGCTGGTCTTGCCATGCATGATCGCTTTGGCCTGAACGACCTCGCCGCCAAACACCTGACCGATCGATTGAAAGCCCAGGCAGACGCCGAAGATCGGCAGGTCTTCCGGCGCGTTTCGGATCAGGTCCAGGCAGATGCCCGCCCGGTCCGGATCACAAGGGCCGGGGCTGATCAGAACGCCTTGCGGGTTGAGCGCCAAGGCCTCATCTGCGCTCATCGCGTCATTGCGGATGACGCGGGTCGGCGCGCCCAGCTCCTGGACGTAATGGACCAGGTTGAAGGTGAAGCTGTCATAATTGTCGATGATCAACAGCATGGGGGGCTCGCGGCATCTGTGAAACTGATGTGGAACTTAAGCAAGGCGACCCGCGCCGCCAACCGCGACTCGCTGTAAATAGACACGGATGATCCGTACTGCTTCATATGCGCCGCATCTGGGCTCGGCCCTGGCCGCCGGTTTCATGCTGGTGGCGGCGCTCGCCTATAATCTGGGCGCCAACAGCGGTGAGGCCGAGGCGCGCGCCGTCGCTGCGCCCGCTGACCGCGACTCCCGTCAGCTCGCCTCGTCCTGGCCGGGCGTGATCCGGGTGGAGGCGGCAGACCGTATCGAGACAATGCGTGAGACTGTCGGGGCTGAGCCGTCAGTGATCCCGTCCGAGCCCGTTCATCCCACACATTCGGCGTCAATAGTAACGCCACGGCGTCCGCAATTAGCGGTCATCATTGATGATGTGGGTCTGGATGTCATGGCGGCCCGGCGTCTGATCGCTCTGGATGCGCCCGTGACCTTGTCCATCCTGCCCTATGCGGAGGCGGCGTCGGTCATCGCCCGTGAAGCTGCTGAGGCTGGGCGAGAAGTGTTCGTGCATTTGCCGATGGAGCCGGTGGGCGTGGAAGACCCCGGACCGCATGCGCTGACCGAATTTCAAAGCCCGTCCGAAATGGCGTCTCGCATGACTTGGGCGTTTTCGCGCGTTCCGGGCGCTGTGGGGTTCAACAACCATATGGGCAGCCGTCTGACATCAGACCGGCGCGCCATGGACGCGATGTTCTCAACAAGCGGTTTGCCCCGCTCAATGCTGTTCGTGGATTCGCTGACCCATCCGCGCTCGCAAGCGGCCTCGGCGGCGCGGGCTGCGGGTCTGACAGCGATGACGCGGGATGTGTTTCTTGATCATGTGCCCGATGAAGCGTCAGTGAGCGTGCAGCTCAACCAGGCGCTGGCGCTGGCGCTGCAGAACGGGCAGGCGATCGCCATCGGTCATCCGCGGCCTGAAACGCTTGCGGTGCTGGCGGATCTGTCGCGCCGAGCGGACGCTGTGGGGGTGGAGCTGGTGACGATTAGCGCCTTGGGCGCTGTTCAGGCTCAAGCCGTGGACAGCTAGACGAAACGCCAGGCTTCGGCGGCGGCGCGGAACAAGGCGCGCGCCTTGTTCACCGTCTCCTGATGCTCAGATTCCGGATCAGAATCGAGCACGACGCCCGCGCCCGCCTGCACATGCATGCGGCCATCCTTGACGATGGCGGTGCGCAGCGCGATCGCCATATCCATATCGCCATTAGCGCCGAAATACCCCACCGCGCCGGCATAGATGCCGCGGCGATGGGGTTCGAGCTCGTCGATAATTTCCATCGCCCGCACTTTCGGCGCGCCGGACACCGTGCCGGCGGGGAACCCGGCCATCAGCGCGGAAATGGCGTCTTCGCCGTCCGCCAGCTGGCCTTCCACATTGGACACGATGTGCATGACATGGCTGTAGCGTTCGATGATCTCGCGCTCGGTGACGCGAATTGTGCCCGGCTTGGCGACCCGTCCCACATCATTGCGGCCCAGATCGAGCAGCATCAGATGTTCGGCGCGTTCCTTGGGGTCTGCGCGCAGATCGGCTTCATGGGCCTGATCGGCTTCTTCTGAATTGCCGCGCGGGCGGGTTCCGGCGATGGGGCGAACGGTGACGGTGTCGCCGCGCAAACGCACCAGGATTTCCGGGCTCGAGCCGACAATGGCGAAGCCGGGCAAGTTGAAAAAATACAGGAAAGGCGACGGGTTGGTCCGTCGCAAGGATCGGTATAGCGAGAGCGGCGTCGCGGAATACGGCGCAGAGAAGCGCTGGCTTGGCACCACCTGAAAAATGTCGCCGGCGCGAATATAGGCTTTCGCGGTCTCGACATTCTTGCGGTACTGGGCCGGCTCCATATTGCTGACCGGTTCGGGCATGGACCAGGGTTCGGACGCGCTCGCGATCGGGGCCGGGGCGTCCAGCCGCGCAAACACCGCTTCGATCCGGCGCCGCGCCGCATCCACAAGCAATTCCGGGTCGGCGCCGGGGACGGGACGGATCGGAGCTGCGGCGAGGATTTCCTGACGCAGAGCGTCAAACACCACCATCACCCGCGGACGCAGCAATTGACCCTCGGGCAGACCCAGGGGTTCCGGGCCGGCCAGATCGGGCAGGCGTTCAACCTGACGGATCATGTCATAGCCCAGATAGCCGAACAGGCCCGCCGAGATGGGAGGCAGGCCAGACGGCAGGGTCAGGCGGCTGTCTTCGATCAGGGTCCTCAGCGATTGCAAGGGTGCGTCCGCACAGTGCTCGAATGCGCCGGGCGCCACGCCAGGAGCGGGCGCGTAGGCGATTTCGGCCTGATCGCCGCGGCAGCGCCAGATCAAATCCGGGTCGAGGCCGATGGCGGAATACCGGCCTCTGAACGCGCCGCCCTCCACACTTTCCAGCAAGAACGTGTTGGCGTTGTGAGAGGCGAGTTTGAGATAGGCTGAGACAGGCGTCTCAAGATCATCCACGCGCGTGGCGGTCAGCAGCACGGTCTGGCCGCGCGCGCACAGCTCGGTCGCCGTGTCGATGTCCGGAGCGAAGACGGTCATGAAACGCTGAGCCTGTTATTGCGTCGTGGTGCGACCCAGCGCCTGATCAACCAGGGCTTGGTCAGTACGGACATCATAGGCGTTGATCAACGCGCTGGTGACGATCTGGGTGGCGTCATTGCGAAGTTCGTTCGTCAGCTCTTGCTGTGACGGACGTTCCGCCTGCGCCGGGTCCGCTGCGATCACATTATCCACAATGACAATGGCGCGGGTGGTCTGGTTGCCGGCGCGGGCGGCGAAGCGTTCCCCTTCAGGCAGGCGGAAGGCTTGGCCGACCAGCTGGGCGCTGAACGGACCCGCCGTTTCACCACGTCCCAGAACCGCTGTTTCAACCCGGGCGCCCGTTCCAAGCGAGTCGGCGATGGCGTCAGCCGTTTCGCCGGCATCCAGACGCGCCTGCACGTCATCAACCAGGGTTTGCAAGCGGTTGTCGGTTTCACGCATGGTCCAGAATTGCGCAGCGTCTTCACGCACTTCAGAAAGCTCTGACAGGCGTGCAGGCTCGATCTCATCCACGCGAACCACGAAATACCCGCCATCTTCGCCATAGCTTTCAAGATCGGTCGCGAAGCCTTGCTGAGCGCTGAATGCGGCCGTCAGCAGATCGGGGTTCTGCAACAGGGTGAGCGCGGGCTCGCGGTCGGCTGAATACCCGTTCGCGGCGACGAAATCGATCCGCTCGGCGATCAAGCCTGCTTGCATGGCGGCTTCTTCAAGCGTCGCGCCATTGCCGCGCTCCTCTTCGAACACGCCCAGCGCGTCCAGCATCATGCCTTCGGCGTTATCGCGCGCCAGCTCGTCGCGCAATTCAGCTTCAAGCTCTGCAAGCGAAGGCGTGTCGGGATCGTTTGCGGCGTCAATGCGCACCACACGCCAGCCCAACTGGCTTTCAATGGCGGCGATATCGCCAGCACTCAGGGTGAAGGCCTGTTCGGCGATTTGACCGTCGGGCACCTGATAGGATTGCACGTCGGCGAGGGCGACTTCCTCGCCCAGGCCCAATTCACTGATAACCGTTGAAACGGTCTCGCCGGCGCTCAGACGCGCAGCGGCGGATTCGGCCGTCTGCTGATCAGGCGCCGGCCATTGGGTCAGCGACCGGGTCGCAGGTTCGGCCAGATCGCCATTGTCCAGGCGGAAGTCGTAAAGCGCTTGCAGATCTTCATCGGACACGTCGACATCGCGCAGGAAATCTGCCGGGCTGATCCGCATCAGGGTCAGGCGACGCTGTTCGGGACGTTCAAAGATGCGCGCATTTTCACCGATGAAAGCCGTCAGCGTGTCATCATTAGGCGCTTCAGGCGCATCCACCAGGCTGGGCTGGAGGAACAGGGCGCGCAGGCTGCGGCGCTCGCCATTATAGGCGGCGCGGATATCGCCGAAAATCTCAGGGGCGTAGACGCCGCCCAGGGCGGCGGCGATGAATTGGCCGCGACGCAGCTCGCTGGTGATGTCTGATTCAAACTGGCGCTCGGCCAGCGGACCGCGATACCCGTTTTCACGCAGCACCGAGGCGTATGTGTTGGGATCAAACTGGCTGGTGAACGGGTTCTGGAAGGCGGGAACGGAGCGCAAGGTCTCAAACAAGGTGCTGTCAGAGATCGTCATCCCCATTTGATCGGCCTTCGCGTCGACCGCGGTTTCGGCGATCAGGCGTTGCACCACAGAATCACCCAAGCCCATTTGATCGGCCTGTTCACGGGTGATTTCGGGATTGTCGCGCTGGATCTGAAACAGTTGGCGCTCATAGGTGCGCGCCAGCTCGGATGCGCTGACCGTTTCAGGCCCCACCACCAAAGCAGCACTGCCGTTGCTGCGGAAGATATCGGTCACGCCCCACAGCGCAAAGGCGGCGATGAGCAGCGCGATAATCATACCGCCGATGATGGGCGAACGGGCGAGCGAGCGGATAAGCGTCAGCATTGAGCGTTCCAGATCAGGCCAAAGGGCTGGTGAGCATAGCGGCGGGACCGTAGCGGGGCGGGGCTTGTGCGGCAAGCAGGCCAGTGCGTTGCGGCCACACTCTTACACTGCTATTTCAGCGCGCCGCGCCTGTTGGACGCGAGCGCACGACATAAACACTATAAAAAAACGGGGATGGCGATGATGCGGCGCAAGCTAGTGGCGGGCAATTGGAAGATGAACGGGCTGGTCAAGGACTGTGCCTTTCCAAAAGCCCTGTCTGAGGCTTTGAACGCTGAGCCGCGCTGTGACGTGCTTCTGTGCCCGCCGGCGACCCTGGTATCAGTCATGGCGAATGAAACGCCCGACTGGCTGAAACTGGGCGGCCAGGACTGCGCGGCGCAGGCGTCGGGCGCGCATACAGGTGATGTGAGCGCTGTCATGCTGGCGGATCTGGGATGCACCCATGTGATTGTCGGCCACAGCGAACGCCGGTCCGACCATGGCGAAACCAATGAAACCGTCAAACTGAAAGCCGCCGCTGCGCTTGATGCCGGGCTGATCCCGATTCTGTGTGTCGGAGAGACCCTGGATGAGCGTGAATCGGGCGAGGCGGAAGACGTGGTGGTTCGTCAGCTTCTGGCCAGCCTGCCGGCATGTGATGCAGACCGCATCGTCATCGCCTATGAACCGGTCTGGGCGATCGGGACGGGCCGAACCGCCACGCCCGAAGATGCGCAGGCCATGCACGCCGCCATCCGGTCGGCCTGGCCCGGCCGGGACGCAGACGTCTTACGTATTGTCTATGGCGGCTCAATGAACCCTGCAAATGCAGAGGCTCTATTGGCTCAATCTGATATTGATGGCGGACTTGTCGGAGGCGCCAGTTTGAAGCCTCAGGACTTCGCCCGAATCATTCAATCGGCCCGGTAAGGCGATCTTCAGAGTTTCTCGGTAACGTCCATCCCTGAATAAAGACATGGCCTGAAAAACAGGCGGGGTGGTGAATGAGCGATATCGATTACAGCCGGGCGAGCGTCGCGCTCTATGATCCGGTGTCTGTGAACCAGCGCACCACGCGGTATTCACTGCATGAAATTGGTTTTCGAGACATCTTTCAGCTCAATACGCTGGCGGAACTGCGCCGCATCGTTCAGGACGACGCCCCGCATCTGATCATCGCGGAGACAGCCGATCATGAGGCGGAAGTGTTTCGTCTTGTGCGCGCCATCCGCTCGGGCGAAGTGTCCAACAACCCCTTTGTGGCTTTGCTGCTGACGTCCTGGCGACGGGATGCGGATCTCGTGCGCAACGCCATTGGCTGCGGCGCGGACGATCTTTTGATCCGGCCGCTGTCCAACAGCTTCGTGGAAGATCGTGTGCGTACGCTGGTCCGGGCGCGCAAGCCCTTCATCGTCACCAGCGATTATATCGGGCCGGACCGGCGCAAGGATAAGGACCGCGGCGAGGGGTCCGCCAAGCCTATCGAAGCGCCCAACGTGCTCAAAGCGGTCGTCACCAATGATATCGAAGCCCTTCAGCGCGCTCACGCCTGGATCGACGAGGCCCAGCGCACCGTTGAAGGTGAGCGACTGCGCCGTCTGTGCATGCGGATCATCGTGGGCGCGGAAGCGGGCATGCGTGAAATGAAAGCGGGCCGCCAGCCGGCTATCGATCTCAAGGAATTTGAGAATAGCGCGCGCGAACTACGCGCCCGGATGGCGAAATTCCGTTCCAGTGAAGCGTCTCGCGTGGCCAAGGCCTTGGTCGACATCGCTCTGGAGCTGCAAGAGCAGTCTGGGTTGACCCTCGCCAATCTGTCTCTGGCCAAGGAACTCTCCATGGCCGCTTATGTGGCCTATGCCGGCGATGACGGCATGGAACGCTCACAGGACGAGATGGCGAAAGCGGCTGAGGCGCTTCAGAAGCGCATGGCGATGGCTTCGGCGCGGAAGATACAGGTGGAAGGTGGCGCTCCGCCTCCAGCTGAGCTAAAACGCGCGGCCAACTAGTCCGTCGCGGCCCTCGCGCGGACGAAACTCTGTTTATTCGGAAACGCCGCGCAATGACTGCTGTCCTTCTGATCATCCACGTTCTTATCGCCGCTGCACTGACCGGGGTGATCTTGATGCAACGCTCCGAGGGCGGTGCGCTTGGCATTGGCGGCGGCGGCCCTGGCGGCATGATGAGCGGCCGCGGTGCGGCCAACCTCTTGACCCGGATCACCATGATCCTGGGCGCGCTGTTCATCGGCAACTCGATTCTGCTGGCGATTCTGTCCGGCGTCACCACCAGCACCGGCTCGGTGATTGACCGCGTGGGCGAGACCGAAACCAGCTCCGACCTGCCGTTCGGCGATCTTCAGGGGCTCGACGCCGATGCGATCGATGCGCCTGAGGCGACGATCCCGACAGAGCCTGCGCCTGCCGAAGACGTCCCCGCAGAAGACCCGCCGGCCGAAGACGAGCCGGCCGAGTTGCCGAACCGGTAAGCGTCTTGTTCGGTGCGTTTCATACCGCGCTGATCGAACCTGCAGATCTGTTATGGCCGTCAGCCGCCCATTTGGCGCTGACGGCCTTTCTGTATGTGTGGTTGAGTGTTGAACGCGCGCTCTCGGTCCTGAAGCAGCGCAACCGATACGCCGATTTCGCGCGCCCTGGCGGCGACGCCGGGCGCGGGGCGAGGGTGGCGTCAAACCTGCGCAACCAGTTTGAAGCGCCGCCGTTCTTCCACATGCTGATACTGGCGCTTGTCCTGGGCGGCGATCCTGTTCAAGGCCAGCTCTGGCTGGCGTGGGTCTTTGTGTTAGGGCGCATTTTGCACACCGGCGTTCAGACCCTGACAGACAATGTCGTGTTGCGCGGATTGGTGTTCGCCATCAACTTTTCAGCGCTTGTCGGTCTGTGGCTGAGCTTCTTCTTTCAGGCTTTCAACAGCGCTTAACCGCGATTTCCACGGCGAGTATCAGAACAGGCGCTTTTGTCCGCCGCGATTCTGCGCTAAGCAGTCCGCCCATGCCGCGATACATATTCATAACCGGCGGCGTGGTCTCCTCTCTTGGAAAAGGCCTCGCTTCCGCCGCACTCGGCGCGCTTTTGCAAGCGCGCGGGTATAAAGTCCGTCTGCGTAAGCTCGACCCGTATCTCAACGTGGATCCGGGCACGATGTCGCCTTATCAACACGGCGAGGTCTATGTCACCGACGATGGCGCCGAGACAGACCTCGACCTGGGCCATTACGAGCGCTTCACCGGCGTTTCCGCCCATCAAAGCGATAACATCACCACGGGCCGGATCTATTCCGAGATCATCGAGCGCGAACGCCGCGGCGATTATCTGGGCGCGACCGTGCAGGTGATTCCACACGTCACCGACGCCATCAAGAATTTCGTATTGTCGGACGCCGGCGACGTGGATTTCGTGCTGTGCGAAATCGGCGGCACCGTAGGTGATATCGAAGGCTTGCCCTTCTTTGAAGCCATCCGTCAGCTCGGCCAGGAGCTGGGCCGGGACAACGCCATCTTCATCCACGTCACCTTGCTGCCCTTCATCAAGGCGGCGGGCGAGATGAAGACCAAACCCACCCAGCACTCCGTCAAAGAGCTGCGCTCGATCGGCATCCAGCCCGACATCCTGCTGTGCCGGTGCGAAATCCCCATTGATCCCAGTGACAAGCGCAAGATCGCGCTGTTCTGTAATGTGCCTGAAAACGCGGTCATCGAGGGCCGTGACGCATCCTCGCTCTATCATGTGCCCTTGGAATATCATGATCAGGGCTTTGACCGGGTCGTGCTCGAACGGTTCGGCCTGGGTGATGCGCCTGAGCCGGACCTGACGATCTGGAACGGCATTTCTGAAGCCGTGAACAACCCTGATGGTGAAGTGACGGTCGCTGTGGTGGGCAAGTACACCGTGCTGGTGGACGCCTATAAATCGCTGCTGGAAGCGCTCAACCATGGCGGCATCGCCAATGGCGTGAAGGTGAAGGTGAAATGGCTGGACGCCAGCCAGTTCGAGGATGACGAAAACCTTGTCGAGCTGGAAGACGTCCACGCTATCCTGGTGCCCGGCGGCTTTGGCGAGCGCGGCGCAGAAGGCAAGATCGCGGCGGCGAAATTCGCCCGCGAACGCAAGATCCCGTATTTCGGCATTTGCTTCGGCATGCAGATGGCGGTGATCGAGGCGGCCCGCAATCTGGCGGGGCTCGACGGCGCCAGCTCATCGGAATTTGGCGATCCCGAAGTGCCGCTGGTCGGGCTTCTGACTGAATGGGTCAAGGATAACGAGACCGTGCGCCGCCATGTGGACGGCGATCTGGGCGGCACCATGCGCCTGGGCGCGTTCCCGGCATCGCTCAAGGACGGCTCCAAAGTGCGCGAGATATACGGCCAGGCCGCGATCCATGAGCGTCACCGTCACCGCTATGAGGTGAATATCGCTTACAAAGAGCAGCTTGAGAAATCAGGTCTGGTGTTCTCCGGCCTGTCGCCGGACGGCGTTCTGCCCGAGATCGTGGAGTATGCCGACCACCCTTGGTTCATCGGCGTGCAATACCATCCCGAATACAAATCGCGACCCTTTGACCCCCATCCGCTGTTCGCCAGCTTTGTCGCAGCGGCGAAAGATCATAGCCGTCTGGTGTAACAGCCCTGTTGCACATCAGCCTGCAAACCGGTATAGCCCGCGGCTCACTCGCACAAAGTCCGCTTTGATGCGATCCCGAGTTATTCGCGTTTGAGAACTTAAGGAGAGACCGATGGCGGTCCCTAAGCATAAAGTCACCAAGTCCAAGCGCGGCATGCGTCGCGCGCACGACGCCATCGGCACGACGGCGTACATCGAGGACAAGGATTCCGGCGAACTGCGCCGTCCGCACCATATCGACCTGAAGACCGGCATGTACCGCGGTCGTCAGGTTCTGGATGGCCAGGACGACTAAGCCGGACACCGCGCTGCTTCGTCGGCGCGCAGTCTGACAGAAAAAGCCCTGCACCATACCCGGTGCAGGGCTTTTCGCGTTTACGCGCCTCGGTTATGAAGCGCGCATGAAACACTCACAGGCCGGGGCGGGGATGCGTCGGCTTGCTCTCACCTGAAGGACGTCCGCGCCATGACCGCCATTGTCGATATCGCCGCCCGTGAAATTCTCGACAGCCGGGGCAACCCGACTGTGGAAGTGGACGTCTTCCTGGAAGACGGCTCCATGGGCCGCGCCGCTGTGCCGTCCGGCGCCTCCACGGGCGCGCACGAAGCCGTTGAAAAGCGCGACGGCGGCGACCGCTACAAGGGCAAAGGCGTGTTGCAGGCCGTCACGGCGGTCGAGACCGAGATCTTTGAAGCCATCGCCGGCATTGATGCGCGCGAGCAGCGCCTGATCGACGAACTTCTGATCGGCCTCGACGGCACCGAGAACAAGGAGCGCCTGGGCGCCAACGCGCTTCTGGGCGTGTCTCTGGCCACTGCGAAGGCTGCGGCGGAAGCCTCCGGCCTGCCGCTCTATCGCTATGTGGGCGGCGCCAATGCGCGCGTCCTGCCCGCGCCGATGATGAATATTCTCAATGGCGGCGCCCATGCCGACAACCCGGTTGATTTTCAGGAATTCATGATCATGCCGACCGGGCTCGCGACCTTCTCGGAAGCGCTGCGCTGCGGTGCTGAGATTTTCCACGCGCTGAAATCTCAACTGAAAGCCGACGGTCTGAACACGAATGTGGGTGATGAGGGCGGGTTCGCGCCGGACCTCAAAAGCGCAGAGGCCTGCCTGGACACCATCATGAAGGCGATCGAGACCGCCGGTTATGAGCCGGGCTCTGACGTCACCCTGGCGCTGGACGTGGCCTCCACAGAATTCTTCAAGGACGGCAAATACGTCATGGAAGGGGCCGGGCGCACCTGCACCTCTGACGAGTTCGCCGAATACCTCAAGGCGCTGGCCTCCGCCTATCCGATCATCTCTATCGAAGACGGCATGGCCGAAGACGATTGGGAAGGCTGGAAGGCTGTCACCTCCATGCTGGACGGCGATGTGCAGCTGGTGGGCGATGATCTGTTCGTCACCAATCCTGAGCGCCTGGCGCATGGCATCGAAGTGGGCGCGGCGAACGCGCTGCTGGTCAAGGTCAACCAGATCGGCACCCTGTCTGAAACCATGGATGCGGTCGAAATGGCGCTGCGGTCTGGCTATGGCGCAGTGATGAGCCACCGCTCCGGCGAAACCGAAGACACCACCATCGCCGACCTGGCCGTCGCGCTGAACTGCGGTCAGATCAAGACCGGCTCGCTGGCGCGCTCGGACCGTACGGCGAAATACAACCAGCTGCTGCGGATTGAAGCCGAGCTGGGCGACGCCGCGATCTATGCCGGCCGCACGGCGATCGCCGCCAGCTAAGGCGTAGCGTACGAACAGAATGAGATGAAAACGGCTCGGGTTCGCCCGGGCCGTTTTTTAGTATTGAATATCTTTACAATCTTACGAATCACCTGATTTCTGATTCGCCATAACCCTTCCTTTACTGAGATCGCCTATCGTCCTTTCAGAACGATCCGCAAAAGGCGGGCGGTGGATGGATGGGTTATGATGAAGGTGCTGAAGCGCTTCATCCCCTTGATTGGGTTGGCTTTGGTGATTGGCTATCTCAGCTATCACGCGCTCCATGGCGAGCAGGGCTATCTCAATCATTTGCGCATTCAGGCGCAGATCTCGGCGGCTGAAGCTGAGCTTGCTGACGTGCGTCAGGCTCGTCAGAACATGGAAGACCGCGTCGCACGCCTGAAGGCGGAGGGCCCTGACGGGTCTGTGGACGTGGATTATCTTGAAGAACGCGCCCGCGCAGTGCTGCGTTTCGCCCACCCAGATGAGATTGTCGTTCAGATTGATCGGGGCGCACAGCCTGAATATGGCGGCTAATTCCTCCGATCACGGTTAATTGTTCGCACGCGCAACATAATTTGCGTGCTTTACGTGATCTCATCATCCCTGTTAAAGGCTGGAGTGACGTCAACAGGGAGTGCGAACCCATTGGTTCGCATGTGAAATATATGGCGACGAAACGCTCGACCAGCGCCGCGAACAAGTCCTCCTCCGCGCGCACCAAAAAATCCGAAGTCTCGCAAGACCAGTTGATGAGCTGGTACAAAGACATGCTGCTGATGCGCCGCTTTGAGGAAAAAGCCGGCCAGCTCTACGGCATGGGTCTGATCGCGGGCTTCTGCCACCTCTATATCGGCCAGGAAGCGGTCGTTGTGGGTGTGCAGGGCGCGCTGGAAGACGGCGATCAGGTGATCACCGGCTATCGCGACCACGCCCACATGCTGGCCACCGGCATGGACCCGAACGGGGTGATGGCTGAACTCACAGGGCGTGAAGGCGGTTATTCCAAGGGCAAGGGCGGGAGCATGCACATGTTCTCGCGCGACAAGCAGTTTTTTGGCGGTCATGGCATTGTCGGCGCTCAGGTCTCCATCGGCACCGGGCTGGCTTTCTCTGACAAGTACAAGAAGAACGGCAAGGTCTGCGCGACGTATTTCGGCGACGGCGCGGCTAATCAGGGCCAGGTCTATGAGAGCTTCAACATGGCCAAGCTCTGGGATCTGCCGGTGGTCTACATCATCGAGAACAACCAGTACGCCATGGGCACATCCGTTGCGCGCGCCAGCTCGGAGACGCATCTGCATAAACGCGGCGCGTCCTTTGGCATTCCCGGCGAGGAAGTGGACGGCATGGACGTGACGGCTGTCTATGACGCCGCGAGCCGCGCCGTTGAGCACGCCCGCTCCGGCAAGGGGCCGTTCATCCTCGAGATGAAGACCTATCGCTATCGCGGTCACTCCATGTCCGATCCCGCGAAGTACCGCACCCGCGACGAGGTCAACGACATTCGTGACCACAAGGACCCCATCGATCTGGCGCGCAAGATCATCCTCGACAAAGGCTATGCCGACGAGGACGCGCTCAAGGAGATGGACAAAGAGGTGAAGGCCATTGTCAGTAAATCGGCCGATTTCGCCAAGGACAGCCCCGAGCCCGATCCGTCCGAGCTCTACACCGACGTTCTGATCGAGGGTTAAGACACATGCCAATCAAAGTGCTCATGCCCGCCCTGTCTCCCACCATGGAGGAAGGTACGCTGGCGAAATGGACCGTCAAACCCGGCGATCAGGTCAATTCCGGCGATGTCATCGCCGAGATCGAGACCGACAAGGCGACGATGGAAGTTGAAGCCGTTGAAGAGGGCAAGGTCGGCAAACTCCTCGTCGATGAGGGGACCGAAGGCGTTCAGGTGAACGCGCCCATCGCGATCTTGCTCGAAGAGGGCGAGGATGACAGCGCGCTTGAGGGCTATGACCCTAAAGCCGATGACGCGGACGCCGCTGACTCCAAGTCTGACAGTCAGGACGACGCACCTGACAAGACAGCGGAGTCCAAATCCGAAGCCAAGGCCGAAGCGCCGCAAAAGCCCAAGGGCAAGACCCTCTCTGATCCTGACATTCCTGACGGGACCAAGATGAAGGAGATCACCATCCGCGACGCCCTGCGCGACGCGATGGCGGAAGAAATGCGCGCGGACGACAAAGTGTTCGTGATGGGTGAGGAAGTCGCCCAGTATCAAGGCGCCTACAAGGTGACCCGCGAGCTGCTCGAGGAATTCGGTGATCAGCGCGTTGTGGACACCCCCATCACAGAGCACGGCTTCGCCGGTCTCGGCGTCGGCGCGGCGTTCGGCGGTCTAAAACCGATCGTCGAGTTCATGACCTTCAACTTCGCCATGCAGGCGATCGATCACATCATCAACTCGGCCGCCAAGACCCTTTACATGTCCGGCGGCCAGATGGGGTGCCCGATGGTGTTCCGCGGTCCGAACGGCGCGGCCTCGCGTGTGGGCGCTCAGCACAGCCAGGACTATTCCGCCTGGTATGCGTCTGTGCCCGGGCTGAAAGTGATCGCGCCCTATGATGCGGCGGACGCCAAAGGGCTTCTGAAAGCCGCCATTCGCGATCCGAACCCGGTCGTGTTCTTGGAACACGAGCTGATGTATGGCGAGACGTTTGAAATCCCCGACATGGATGATTTCGTGCTGCCCATCGGCAAAGCGAAAGTGCGACGCGAAGGTTCTGACGTCACCATCACCGCGCATTCGCGCATGGTGGGCTTTGCTCTGAAGGCTGCTGAAAAGCTGTCCGAAGACGGGATCGAAGCCGAGGTGATCGATCTGCGCACCCTGCGCCCGCTCGACACCGATACGATCATTCAATCGGTGAAGAAAACCAACCGCATCGTGTGCGCGGAAGAGGGCTGGGGCCAGCATGGCGTCGGCGCGGAAATCGCTGCGCGGGTGACGCTGGACGCGTTTGATTATCTCGACGCGCCGCCGACCCGCGTGTTCCAAAAAGACGTGCCTTTGCCCTATGCGGCGAACCTTGAAGCCTTGTCGCTGCCGGGCGTTGAGGACATCATCAAGGCCGTCAAGCAGGTGTGCTACGCGGACTAGGAGACGCCGCATGACCGAGGCCGATGTCATCGAACAAATGGTGGAGTACCAGGACATCCTGTTAAACGGCGTCCAGGTCTTCTTCACAATCGTGTCGGCCTATGTGGTGGCGGTGTGGGTCTTCCTACGCCATGCCGGTTTCGGTTTGCGGCTCTTTTCGTTTTTCTTTCTCACCCTGGTGCTCGCCTTTCTCGGTCGGGTCGCCTACGGCTCGCAACGTATCCATGACGGATTTATCCAGACGCTGATCGAGCTGGACCAATCCGTCGGCTTGTCGCCCACCGGGGACGCCGCGCTCAACAATGCGCTGACCGGGGTAGACACGCTGATCCAGAATTCGATGAACGGCGCGCTTGTGGTTGTCTACATCGCGCTGTTCTTCCTGACCTTTTTCGCCCGCTCCACGTTGCGCTCGAACGCGCAGCCGGGCGGTTCTGCTTGACGGAGCCCTTTGATGCCCATCGAAATCCTGATGCCCGCCCTGTCGCCCACCATGGAAGAGGGCACGCTGTCCAAATGGACGGTGAAAGAAGGCGATACCGTCAGCTCCGGTGATGTGATCGCCGAGATCGAAACCGACAAGGCGACGATGGAAGTCGAAGCCGTCGATGAAGGCGTGATGGGCAAAATCCTCGTCGAAGAGGGCTCTGAAGGCGTAAAGGTCAATGCGCCCATCGGCCTGCTGCTTGAAGAGGGCGAGGACAAGAGCGCGCTGGACGGCTACACGCCTCAGGGCGCTGAAGGCGCGTCTTCCAGCGAGGCGGACTCCAAGGCGTCTGACGACAAAGCTGACAGCGACGAGAAATCGTCAGCGGCCAAGTCTGAGGCGTCGTCAAACTCCAAATCCGAAACGCCCGCCGCTGAGGCTGATGACGACGGAGACCGCATCAAGGCGTCGCCGCTGGCGCGCCGCATGGCGAAGGATGCGGGGCTGGATCTGAAGGCGCTCGACGGCTCCGGTCCGAAAGGCCGGATCGTCAAACGCGATATTGAAGAGGCGAAAGACAAAGGCGTCGGCAAGGCGGAAGACAAAACCGCTGCGAAATCCGACGCGCCGACAGCTCAGCCGTCCAAACCGGTCGATGAGCATGAACCGCTGGCGCAATACGGCATCAGCGCGGATCGCTATGAGATCAAGAAGGCTGACAATATTACGAAAATCTCGGCCAAGCGTTTGTCCGAAAGCTTCCGTGATATTCCGCACTTCCCGCTCAATGTGGATTGCCGCCTCGACGCGCTGCTGAAATTCCGCAAGGACATCAACGCCAAGACGCCTGAAGGCGTGAAGGTGTCGGTCAATGACATCCTGATCAAGGCGTCAGGTCTGGCGCTCAAGAAAGTTCCGCAAGCGAACGCCAGCTGGATCGAGGATGGCCGGATCGCCCTGCACAAGCACGCTGACGTCTCCGTCGCCGTGGCGATCGAGGGCGGTCTGATCACGCCCATCATCAAGGATGCGGATCAAAAAGGTCTGGCGCAGATTTCCGCTGAGATGAAAGACCTCGCCGCCCGCGCGCGCGATCGCAAGCTCAAGCCTGAGGAATACCAGGGCGGCACCTTCTCGCTGTCCAATCTGGGCATGTTCGGTATCGCCTCCTTCGCCTCGATCATCAATCCGCCTCAGGGCATGATTTTGAGCGTGGGCGCGGGTGAGGAACGGCCGGTGATCACCGATGGCGCGCTGGCGAAAGCGACCGTGATGACGGTCACCCTGACCTGTGATCACCGTGTGGTCGACGGCGCCAACGGCGCGCGCTGGTTGTCCGCCTTCAAGGGCTTCATCGAAGACCCGATGACCATGCTGATGTAAGCGCTGCGGCGCGCCTGCAACCGTTTGCGGGCGCGCCTGCATCCTTGGAAGAGACCCTGGCTCCAAAGGATTGAAGACCATGCGCTTGTCACAGATTTGCTTGTCCTCGGCACTCACGCTGCTTGCGGCAGGGTGCGCGACCACATCCGCGCCCATGCCGGCTCCGACGGGCGAGGAGGTAGCGTTTGAGCGCTGTGAAGATGCAGGCGCGTTCGCCGAGCTCTCAGACAGCCTGTGCGCGAGGATCGCTGCGCCGCTTCATCCTGACATGCCGAACGCAGGCAGCCTTGACCTGTTCGTGCGCAAATTCCCGGCTCAGGGCGAGCGCGTGGGCGAGATCTGGATGCTGGCGGGCGGTCCGGGCGAGACCGGGCAAAGCTATTTCACCGAGATCGAGGGCTTCAGGGCGGCTCTGCCGGGCTATGACGTCTTCATTCCAGACCATCGCGGGACGGGACAATCCTCGCGTCTCTGCGCGGGCGAAACGCCTGGCAGCCCGGCCGGAACCGCCCTTGCGGGCGAGGAGTTCGGGCCATGTTTCGGTGAGATTTGGCAGAATGCGGACCGTACGACCGCCTTTTCTATGACCAACGCCGCCCATGATCTTGATTATCTGATGGATGAGCTTGGCGGCGAAGGTCGCCGGTATGTCTATGGCGTGTCTTATGGCTCAGGTCTGGCCATGCGTTTCACCCAGCTGCGCACTGTGTCTGTGGACGCGGTGGTGCTGGATTCCCTCGTGCCAGCGCTCGATGACGCCGAGCATGATCTCAGCCATCGCTCTCATACCTATGACGCCGTCGGGCTCGCGGTAATCGCCCGCTGCGCGGCGGATCCGGTCTGTGACGCCCGGTTTGAGGGCGGGGTGAACGCCGCGTTCAACCAGCTGATCGTCGAGATTGATTCAGGCGAGCGGCCCGACCTTGCTGAATACGTGCCGGGGGGCAATCTCAAGCACGCGCTCGGCATGATGCTCGATACGCCGCAAAGCCGCGCCCTGATCCCTGATGTGCTGAAGCTGGCGATTGAAACCCCAGAGACGTTGCCGGCCTTCTTTGAGACTGAGGTCACGCCCGCCTTTGATCTGTTCGCAGCGGTGCAGGCTTATCCCGATACCGCCTTTTCAATCACGCTGGCGGGCCTGATTGGCGAGTCCGAGACCAATCGCCGTCCTGAGATGACTGCTGAGGACGTGGCGCAAGAGGAAGCCGGTCTGGGCTTCACCTCAAGCCTGACCACGGTTCAGACCTTCACCCAGATGCCGCTTTATCAGCGCGACTCCTATTTTGACGCGCCCTATGAAAACCTGCCGCCCATCCTGGTGCTGCAGGGTGATCTGGATCCCAAAACCCCGCTTGCAGGCGCCGAGCGCCATGTCGCGGACATGCGTGAGGCGGGCGGCGATGTAGAAATCGTCGTCGTCGAGAATGCGCCGCATGCGGTTTGGTTCTTTGCCCAGACCTGCGTGCAGCAGAGCCTCGACGCCTTTTTCAATGATCAGTCACCCGCCGCGAGCTGTTCGCTCGATCAGGCGATGCGTCCTTCATAACCGCCGGAGAGCCCCATGTCGGAAAATAGCTTTGATGTCATCGTGGTCGGTTCTGGGCCAGGCGGGTATGTGGCCGCGATCCGGGCCGCGCAACTGGGCCTGAAAACGGCCATTGTCGAGCGCGAGCATCTGGGCGGCATCTGTCTGAATTGGGGCTGCATCCCGACGAAAGCCTTGCTGCGCTCGGCGGAAATCCTGGATCACGCCAATCACGCCAAATCCTATGGCCTGGTGCTGGAGGGCGAGATGAAGCCCGATGTGGACGCCGTCGTGGATCGCTCCCGCAAGGTCTCGGCGCGTCTCAATGGCGGCGTCGGCATGCTGATGAAGAAGAACAAGATCAGCGTCATCTGGGGCGAAGCCAAGCTGACCAAGCCGGGGGAGATCAAGGTCTCCAAACCCTCAAAGCCGGCCGTGGAGCCCCAACACCCTCAGCCCAAAAACACGCTGGGCGAGGGGAGCTACACCGCCAAGCACATCCTGATCGCCACGGGCGCCCGCCCACGCGCCCTGCCGGGGATCGAGCCGGATGGCGAGCTGATCTGGACGTATTTTGAAGCGATGAAGCCGGAAAAACTGCCCAAATCGCTCGTGGTGATGGGCTCAGGCGCGATCGGCATTGAGTTCGCCAGCTTTTATCTGTCCATGGGCGTGGATGTGACGGTCGTCGAGCTGATGGACCGGATCATGCCTGTGGAAGACGCTGAAATCTCCAAGTTCGCCCGCAAGGCGCTGGAAAAGCGCGGCCTCAACATCATCACCGGCGCGAAAGTCACAAAAGTCGACAAGCATAAAGACGCTGTGACCGCCCATGTGGAGACGTCGGACGGCAAGACGCAACAGATCAAGGCGGATCGCCTGATCTCGGCCGTGGGCGTCCAGGGCAATATCGAAAATCTCGGCCTTGAAGAGCTAGGCGTGAAGACCGAGCGCGGCTGCGTGGTGATTGACGGCTATGGCCGCACCAATGTGGACGGGCTTTACGCCATCGGCGATGTGGCCGGCCCGCCCATGCTCGCGCACAAGGCTGAGCATGAAGGCGTGATCTGCGTGGAGAAGTTCGCTGGTCTTGAGAATGTTCATCCCATGGACCCGCTCAAAGTCCCCGGCTGCACCTATTGCAACCCACAAGTGGCTTCGGTGGGGATGACAGAAGCCAAAGCGAAAGAAGCGGGTCACGACATTCGCGTCGGCCGGTTCAGTTTCGCCGCCAATGGCAAGGCCATCGCGCTCGGCGAAGACAATGGCCTGGTCAAAACCATTTTCGATAAAAACACCGGCGAGCTTCTGGGCGCGCATATGGTGGGGGCGGAAGTGACCGAGCTGATCCAGGGCTATGTGGTCGCCATGGGGCTCGAGACCACCGAAGAAGAGCTGATGCACACCGTTTTCCCGCATCCCACGCTGAGCGAGATGATGAAGGAAAGCGTGCTCGACGCCTATGGACGCACGCTCAACAGCTAAAAATTCAGTCGCCCTGCATCCATATCGGGTGCAGCCTGCATCTTCCCTGCAAATCTCCCCATACGGGGCGATCTTCAACTCTGGGAGAGCAGACATGGTACGGATGAGTTTGAGCGCCTTCTTGGGATCACTGCTGCTGGCCGGTTGCGTACAGGCGTCTGACGGCCCCACCACCACATTTGATGGTCTGGCGGGCCGCCGCACAGTCGACACCAATGGCAATGTGGCGATGAATGGCGCTGCGGTCACGCTGGAAGGCCGCGTGGGCGGATGGGTCGAAATGAATGGCGCATCCGTGGATGTTCGCGCGGATATTGGCGGCGACCTGGAAGCCAATGGCGCGAGCGTCGAAGTAGACGGCCAAATTGCTGGCGCCAGTGAAATCAACGCCGGATCGGCGCAGCTGGATGGCGTTTATCTGGGCCCTGTTGAGTTGAACGCCGGCAATGCGCGATTGCAGGGGCGATACGCTGCTGAACTGACGGCGAACGCTGGCGCTTTGACGCTTGAGGGTGATCACGCCGCTCAGGTTCGTTTCGCCGGGCAGGGCCGTGAACGGAATTTCCTGGGCCGGGAGCGCCAGGATCAGTCACGCCTGGTGATCGAAGGCCATCTGGCGGTCGGCGGCGAAGCCTGCGCCCATGAAGTCATCTTTGAACGCGGCGCCACGCTTGGCGGGGTGATGCGGGTGCGTGCGGACACGGCTCCCGATCTGCCGGCTGGAATTCAGCCTGAGATGGTGGTGTTCGAGCCGCGTAATGGAGAGCGTTGCCAGGAGGTCTGACAGCGATAGCTATGAGACTTGGTGGGCGGTCAGTCATATGGCCGCCCTTTTTTTGATCGGGGTGTGTAACCTCACATAGAGTTCACTCGATCCGCTGAACGATAGCCGGTTAAGTCTCGCCCTGGTTAGGACACAGCGAGGGCAGGACATGAAGCGCATACGGACAGGCATTTTATGTCTTGTGCTTGTATTGGGGGCTGGCGCTTCCGGACAAGCGGATAAAGCCAATGCGCAGTCTCCCAACCCGGCTCCCTATCTGGGTCAGCAACCGCCCGGTCTGACTGCCGAACCCTTCGCCCCCGGACGGGTGTCGTCTCCTGGCTATGAATATGGCGGGGTCTTCTCGCCGGATATGGATGCGTTCTATTTCATCCGGGGCGATGAGGAGGGCCACGCGCAGGACTTCGTCGTTTTCAGATATGAGGATGAAAGCTGGCGCGAGACGGTGCTGTCGCCTCGGGTCGGTCAGCCCTTTATCGCCCCCGATGGAGCCACGCTGCATCTCGGCGGACGGTATATGGAGCGCACAGATGCCGGATGGTCGGAGATACACTCGCTGGGTCAGCCGTTCGATGACATTCAGATCATGCGTCTGACGGCATCGTCCGCCGGAACCTATGTGTTTGACGAGATCGGCTCCGCGGACGGAGATGGCGTGTTGAGATATTCACGCCTGGTCGATGGCGTTCGCGAAGCGCCCAGACCTTTCAACGCGGCGATTAATACGGGAAGTTTCAACGCTCACCCCTTCATCGCGCCTGATGAGTCCTACATTTTATGGGATGGCCGACGGACGAGCGGCTTTGGCGGCTCAGACATTTATATCAGCTTCAGGCAGGCTGATGGCGAATGGGGAGCGGCGATCAATCTGGGCGAGGCGATCAACACGCCCGCCTGGGAGGCCTCTGCAAGCGTCACCCCGGATGGACGGTATCTCTTCTTTCACAGGATGATTCAGCCCGCGGACGGGGACGGTCTGCCTGATGTCGATATATTTTGGGTGGACGCACAAATCCTCGACACCCTTCGACCCGACTGATCTGACGAAGCTGCGAGGATGAACTCGCGCCGTCCCCTTACACCCTGATTTCACGTTGGAAAGGCGGTCCGTTTTGCGGGCCGCCTTAGTCTTGGTTTGAGCGCGCTTCGGCCCGAGACATGAAAAAATTTATCGTTTTTCGAAAAATTTTTCTTCCTTATCGAGTTTCGATATGATATCGAGTTTCGATAAGGTTGGTCATATAAGAAATATCGGGGAACCCGAAATGACACGTCTCCTTCTCACGACAGCCGTCGCCAGCGTTCTGGCGCTGACAGGCTGCATTGATGTAACGATCGGAACGCCCGCCTATGCGTCCAGCAGTGACAACAGCTTGCGTGGCGGCGATTTCACGGCGGTTCTGGATGAAGCTGGCGACTTCCGGCTGGCGGGCGCAGATGTGCGCGTATCCGGCGAAGTCGGTGGTCGGTTGCGGGTCAGCGCAGCCGATTTCATCGCCCGCGAGTTTCATGCCGGCGCCCTGGCGGTCACGGCGGCCGACATCGCCTTCACCGGCGATGTGGACGGGCCGGTGACGCTCACCGCGTCGGATGTGAGCTGGCGCGGCAGCATCGGCGAGAGCGCTGAAATCCGGGCGGCGGATCTGGACTTTGACGGTCGTCTTGACGGACGCCTGTTCGCCCAGGTCGCAGACGCCCGCTTGTCTGGCGTTTTCCATGACCTGGAAGTGTCCGCCGCGGATCTGGAACTGGATCGCAACAGCCATGTCCAGGGAAATGTTCGGGCCAATGTGGCTGATTTTGAACTCGACGGCGTCATTGACGGTCGTCTTGACCTCAGCGCTCGCTCGGTCTGGATCAATGGCGATCTCAATTCACCGATGGTTCTGAATGTGGACCCCGGACGCGGACGTCTGGATCCCGAAGATGGTCTGGTTGAGCTGAACGGCCGGTCGGTCGGCGGTTCGATCTGTGCGCGCCGTGTGGTTGTGCGAGGGCAGGTGACTGGCCCACTGACCATTATGGCGGATGCGCCGCCTGAAATGCGCGATGGCGCTCAGGCCTCTGACATCAGTTTCACGGCCCGCAATGGCCAGCGTTGCGAACGCAACTCGTAAAAGGAGAGGTTTGATGATCAAGTCTCTGAAAAGACATTTGCATTCTTTACTGGTCGCCGGCTTCCTGTGTGGCGCGGCGAGCGGCGCAGCCCAGGCCGGTCAGTATATCGGCGGAGATCTCAACCTCTCCTTTGATGAAAATGATGATGTGCTCGTGCTGGCGGCCGATGTGGTCGGTGAGGGCCGCATCGGGGGGGATCTGACGGTGTTCGCCGCTGATGTTCGCATGAATGTGACCGTGGATGGCGAAGTGCAGATCGTCGCCGCGGATATCGAGCTGGACGGCTCTATCCAGGGCGAAGTGGGGCTGGCGGGGGCGGATATCCGCGTCGGCGCCGACCTGTTTGGTGATCTGGACGCGGCGGGTGCTGACCTGACGCTGAATGGGACCGTCGCCGGTGACGCGGCGCTTGCGGGCTCCACCGTCATTCTGACGCCGGACGCGGTCATTTCGGGCGAAACCGAGATCGGCGCGCGCGAGCTGTATATGGAAGGTCGCCTGGTTCAGGCCGTTGAAATTCACGCGCGCGACGTCGTGATTTCCGGCACGGTTGAAGGCCCGCTTGATATCCGCGCCCGTGACGTGGTGTTTGAAAGCAGCGCCGTGATCACCGGCCCTGTCACCGTGCGCTCGCCCAAGCCGCCGCATGTGGCCGAAGGCGCGCAAATCGGCGAGCTGGACTATCAGCAGTATGACTTTGACGATGAGTCCGACTTCAATCATCCCGATGTGAATTTCGGCATTGACGATTTCGGGTTTGCACCCAGCCCCTGGGCCCTCAGCGGCGTTTTTACCGCCAGCGCCTTCCTGCTGGGTCTTCTGGTGTCCCTGGCGAGCCCCAAAGGCGTGGCGAGCATCGCCAGCGCATTCCGTCGCAAACCCTGGGTGTCCGGTCTGCTGGGTCTTGTGGTGCTGGCTGTGCTGCCGATCCTGACCATCACCTTGTTCGTGTTGCTTCTGGCGACAGTCATCGGGATCCCGCTGGCCTTCCTGCTGATCTTCGCTCTGCCGATCGTCTTGTTCCTGTCTTACGTATTCGGCGGTGTTGTGGTTGGCGACCTGCTCCTGAACCGAACGGGTGAGGCGGCCGGGTTTGGTCTGCGGGCAGGCTCCTTGCTGGTCGCGCTGCTGGTGCTGGGCCTGCTGTCGGTGATCCCGTTCCTGGGCTGGCTGATCAGCATGATCGTGTTCTGCATCGGCTTGGGCGCGTGGACCATCGCCTTGTTCTCACGGACAAAACCGACGCCGAACATGGACGCTGTGTAATGAATTAAGTACAGCGTTACCCTGTTACAATCCCGGCTGACCTTGTAGGTTGGCCGGGATTTTTTGTTCGTAAGCGGTCACAGAGCCGCAGACATGCTTCATCGGGGGAGCGCTCATGTCCTTGTTCAAAGTCGCCTTGGCGGCTGGCGCAGCACTGGTGATCAGTGCGCCCAGCTTCGCTGATCCTATTCGTCAGACCACCAACAATTGGCGCGACGCCTTCCGCCAGCTTGAGGATGAGGATTGGCCCACACCAACTCGCGAACGCCGCGCCACGGGCGCGCCGGGGCCGGATTACTGGCAGCAGCAAGTCGATTATGACATCGACGTGGCCTTCGACGAGAACTCGAAAGTTCTGACCGGCTCCGCAACGGTCACCTACACCAACAATGCGCCGGATACGCTCGATTATCTGTGGTTCCTGATGGACCAGAACCGCTTCCGTCCTGAGTCCATCGCGGTGATGACGGAAACGGTAGGCGGCGCCAGCCGGGCCAATTCACGCACCGGTGCGGCGGCGTCCGTCGAGGGCGTTTCCGCCCGGACGCTCAATCGCGCGCGGCGTCTGGATGAGGACGGTCTTGGCTTCAACATCAATGGTGTGACGCTGGAAGACGGCTCTGCGCTTGATTACACCGTCGTCGACACGCTGATGCGGATTGATCTGCCGCAGGCCCTGGAAACCGGCGATTCCGTTACCTTCACCATTGATTGGGACCATGTGCTGATCGAAACCGCTGTTATCGGTGGCCGGTCAGGTTGGGAATGCTTTGACGAAGACGGCGAGGGCGGCGATTGCATCTATCAGATGGCGCAATGGTTCCCCCGCGCCGCGGCTTTCTCCGATTATGAAGGCTGGCACAACAAGGCGTTCCTGGGCCGGGGCGAATTCACCCTGGAGTTTGGCGATTATGACGTCGCCATCACCGTGCCTCAGGACTTCGTGGTCGCTGCAACCGGCGAATTGCAAAACGCTGACGCTGTTCTGACCGAAGCTCAGCAAGAGCGCCTCGAAGAAGCGGCGACCGCTGACGAGCCGGTCTTTATCATTACGCCCGATGAAGCGCGCGCCAATGAGCGCCGCGGCAGTCGCTCCACCACGACCTGGGAATTCTCCGCTGAGAATGTCCGAGACTTCGCCTGGGCGACCTCGCGCAAATTCATCTGGGACGCGGTCGGCGTCGAACAGGACGGGGCCGGTCAGGCCCCGGATCGCGTCATGGCGATGAGCTTTTATCCCAATGAGGCCGAGCCGCTCTGGTCGAGCTATTCGACCCGCGCCATCGAGCACACGATCGACGTCTATAACGAGTTCTCCTTCCCCTATCCGTACCCGACCGCTCAGTCGATTTCGGGGCCCCAGGGCGGCATGGAATACCCGATGATCACCTTTAACGGCGCCAGCTATGGTCGCCCGGTGATCGGCGAAGATGGCGAGCTGACTTATTCGCGCCGCGCCAAGCACGGCCTGATCGGCGTAATCATCCACGAAATCGGTCACATCTATTTCCCGATGGTGGTGAATTCCGATGAACGCCAATGGACCTGGATGGATGAAGGGCTGAACACCTTCTTGCAGTTCCAGGCCGAGCGTCGCTGGTCGGAAGACTATCCGGTGCGCCGCGGTGATCCGGATCTGATCGCCAACTACATGGTCTCCACCAATCAGGTGCCGATCATGACCCAGTCTGATTCCATCCCGCAATTCGGCAACAACGCCTATGGCAAGCCGGCGACGGCTCTGGTGGTGCTGCGTGAGACGGTACTGGGTCGCGAGCTGTTCGACCGCGCCTTCCAGGAATACGCCGAGCGTTGGCGCTTCAAGCGTCCGACGCCTTATGACTTCTTCCGCACCATGGAGGAAAGCTCTGGCGTGGATCTCGACTGGTTCTGGCGGGGCTGGTTCTACTCCACCGACCATGTGGACATCGCCATCACCAGCGTCACCGAAGGCACGGTGAACACTGAAGATCCGGAAATCGAGAACCCTCTGGCGCGTCAACGTGCTGATGAAGGCTCGAACTCGACCACGCTTCAGAACAATATCGAAGAGGGCCTGACCTTCTACGAGAACGAGAACCCTGAAATTCAGGATTTCTACTCGGCCAATGACCCGCATGTGGTCACCAATCGCCAGCGTGAAGCTTATGAAAGCCTGCGCGATGGCGATTTGCCCGAGCACGAAGCTGCGGCGCTTGATTACGACGGCTATGTCTATTTCGTGAATCTGGAAAACCAGGGCGGCGTGGTGATGCCGGTCATTCTGGAGTTCAGCTTTGCTGACGGGACCACGGACGAAGTCCGCATTCCGGCCGAGATCTGGCGTTTCAATCCTGAAGCCGCGATCTGGCGCTACATCACGGACAAACAAGTGGTCTCCGTGGAGCTGGACCCGCATCTGGAAACCGCGGACGCGGATCGCACGGACAATTATTATCCGCCGCAAATCCAGCCGAGCCGTCTTGAGGTGTATCGCAACACCTCCAGCCCGTCCTCGCTGATGGACGATATGGATCTGCGCGTTGAACGCGACAGCATCCAGACCCGGGATCAGTAAGCATGGGTCCCGTCATCCGGACGCTGGTTCTGGCCGTTGCGCTTTGCGCAGCGGCCAGTTCCGCTTACGCCCATCGGCTTCATGCCGGGCTGACGGATATTTCAGTCAATGCGACCACGGGTGAGCTTGAGGTGGTGCACCGGCTCTATACCCACGATTTGCACCCTGCGATCGGCTTTAACGCCATTGACGATACCGAGCTTTACGAGACCCGAGAGGGCTTGTTGCGTTTGGGCGCTTATGCCGCCGCGCGGTTCTCCATGCGGCTTGAGGGCGAGGGGCCGTTGGCCTTGCGTTTTGTCGGCGCAGAGCCGGATGGCGAATACACCTTCTTTTATTTTGTCGGAGACTCGCCAGAAGAGGGCCAGTCCGTCATTATAGACAATCGTTTGCTGGTGGATTTCCATCCCAGCCAGTCCAATCTGACGAACATTCGTCTGGGCGAGGATGTCCAGTCCCTGACCCAGGGACCGGACTCTCGTGCGCCGGGGCGCGCGCGCTTCTAGCGCTCGGCGCCGAAGCGCTCATTGATCCAGTCGGCGATCAGCGCCATAACTTCAGGGTCAAAGGTTTCCTCAATTTGCGCGTATTCCGTCATCAGGCCCGTCTGCGCGTTTTGGAACAGGTGATTGCGACCCTCCAGAACGACGATTTGTGCATCTGGCTTGTCCGCCAATAGGGTCTCCAAGCCCGCCACATTGGGTTCGGCGACGATCTGCAAATCCAGCGTGCCTTGCAGCGCCAGAACAGGCTGATCCACACGCGCGAACCAATCTGCCGGATCATAGTTCACCAGTTCCCGGTACCAGTCCCGGCTCATGGAGCTGATGAAGACCGCTTTCTGATCGGCTGGAACTTCAAGGATTGAGAGGGTCTCCTCGGTGAGCAAACCGTCCAGCGCGGCTTCTGCGCTGTCCTGGTCGCGCGCGTGACGGACGGCGTCCACCAGCGTTTCCATGACCGCAACGCGGGCCCGGGTTTCTGCGGAATCAATCCCCATGGCGTCAGAATTCGCCATGATCTGGTCAATGATGAAGCGATGCCCCGGCGTGCCGGGTCCCGCCAGCAAGATAATGAAGGCGGTCTCGCTGTGCTCGGCGGCGACGATCGGCGCGATCAGGCCGCCCTCGCTGTGACCAGCGAGGCCGACGGCGTTTATCAGGGGATGATTGCGCATCCACTCCGCAACCGCGGCGGCGTCAGAGGCGAAGTCGTATGAAGTCGCGCTGGCGAAATCACCGGTCGAGTCTGCAAACCCCCGATCATCGTAACGCAGCACTGCAATCCCCCGACGGGTCAAACTATCCGCCAGAACCGCGAAGGGCTGGTGGGTCCACACGGTTTCGTCACGGTCTTGCGGGCCGGAGCCTGAGATCAGCACCACGCCTGGAAACGGGCCTTCGCCTTCTGGCAAGGTCAGGCTGCCCGCCAGCGTCACCCCCTCGGCGTCCGGGTTGTCAATGCGAACCTCCTCAATGGTGTAGGGGAAGGGGGCTTGCGGGGTTTGAGGGCGGTTGGGGGCCTCGACCGTCTCGGATACGCGGTCAAATGTCACGGTCACGGTGTCAAAACCGGGACGCATCCAGTCGCCGCTCGAGCTGTCGCCGTCCAGCTGGCCTTGATAGGTCACATTGGCTGCGGGCACTTGAAAGGACACTGCATCGCCGGACCGGCTGAAGTTGCGGACCGGGATGTCATAGGCGGCCTGGGAGACGGAATCTAGCGTGACACGCGTGCCGTCTTCGCCGGTCTGGATGTTCAGCGCGAACTCCAGCTCGGTATCATTGCGGATCAGCTGACCTTCCCAACGTCCATCCATGCCATCGATGAAGACCGCGGTGTCTTCGGTCGGGCGAGCAAAGCTTGTGGGGATCTGCATGCCCTGGCTGAAGACGCCGTCATAGCTGGATTCAGCGTCGTTCCACTCGCCTTCGAACCGGGCGCCGATCGCTGCGATCGAGAATTCAAAGCGATCTTCTGTGATCGCCACAGTGCTGACCGGGATAAGCTGGCCCGGCGCCTGGTCCAGGCTTTCAAGCACAGCGGTCTGAGCGCCGTCATCATCAATTGAGACAGTGACTTGTAGGCGCAGGTTTCCGCCCGGGGTTTCAAGAGTGGCGAGCCAGGCTCCAGATCGGTCCGTTGGTGATTGGCCCGAGGCGAGGATGGTAACCAGCAGGATCATGAACCCGCCGGCCAGTATCGTGAACAGGGATGATTTGCGCGCGGTCATATTGGTTCGCTTTCTTTTGAAGACACAGCTCTGCCGGTCAGCTCAATGGGAGCTGTTGCGTATGGTGTCTGAAACTGAGGAGGATGGAGCCGGAGTGCGTCAGCGCACTCCGGCGTTTAGTTGAGCATTAGGCTTCAGCTTTGGAGCCCATAGCGGCCATCAGGCTTCGGATGATGACCAGCGCGGATCCGCACACTGCGATGCTGGTGAGGGCGATTGCTGAATAATCCTGCGGGACGATGAAAGAGGCGAGGATGTAAAGCGCGCCGGTGATCATCAACACCAGCCCGGAAAACCGGGCTACAGCCTGGCGTTTGGCGTAGGACGCGCCTCCCGAGCTCAAGGAGGTCGGGCGTTTGGGGATGGCGTTGGCGATCACGATCATCGCGATGCCGAACGCGCTGCCCAGAATGCGAACTTCCCAGGCGTCGGTGATCCAGGTGAAACCAGACGTGAACACGACGGTCAAACCCATCGGGATCAGGATCAGGATGCCGGCGGAACGAATCGACTGCCTCAACGTGACGCGGTCTTCCTCGGCCGGCGCGTTGGCCTGGTTGCTGAATTTCAAAGTCTCCACGACCAGCCAGGCGACCGGCATGAAGATCGCGCCCAGGATAAACATCCACGCCACCTCAGGCTCGCGAACAGCCATGATGCCAGCCAGTGGAAAAGCCAGGGCCAGAATGACGACCGTGGAATAAAACGGAGCTTTAGTCTGCGCCATGGTCTGTGTCCTTTTCTTCATTGGAGGAAGCCTCACCCAGGCCAAAAGTCTTGGCGAAACCCAAGAGCGCGTCTTCAAGAACGCTGAGCTTGATGCGGTAAGTGACGGTTTTTCCTGTTTTTGTAGCGTCCACCAGATTGGCGTCTTTCAGCACGGAAAAGTGCGCGGACATGGTTGGTTTGGAGACGTCGAACTCTGCCGCCAGCTCTCCCGCCGTCATGGGGCGTTCGCGCAGCAGCTCCAGAACCCGGCGTCGTGTGGGGTCGGAGAGGGCTTTGAATACATTGCTCATGAATTGATGTTTAGCTAATCATCGAAATGATTGCAAGCGAATAATTCGCCATTCGCCTAAATGACCGACACGGGCGCTGTTTGTGAACTTGATGGAAAGGGCCGGGGGGCTTATCTGGGGCGTATGGTCAACCTGATCTCATCCCCCCGCTCCGCCACGCCCGACGCTCGCGCCGCGCGTCACCCGGAAAAGCAAAAGCGCCCCGATACGCCGGTGCTGCGTAAGCCGGACTGGATTCGCGTGAAGGCCCCGACGGGCGGCGTGTTCTCCGAGACGCGTAATGTGGTGAAGGAGAATAATCTCGTCACTGTGTGTGAAGAGGCGGGCTGCCCCAATATCGGTGAGTGCTGGTCGCAAAAACACGCCACCTTCATGATCATGGGCGAGACCTGCACCCGCGCCTGCAGCTTTTGCAATGTGAAGACAGGCTTGCCGGACGCACTGGATACCGATGAGCCGCGCCGCGTGGCGCACGCTGTCGCAACGATGGAGCTCAAGCACGTCGTCATCACCTCGGTGGATCGCGATGACCTCGCCGATGGCGGGGCGGAGCATTTCGCTCAAGTGATCCGCGCGATCCGGGAAGCTGCGCCAGGCACGACCATTGAAATTCTGACCCCGGACTTCCTGCGCAAGCCAGGGGCGGCGGAAGTCGTCATCGACGCCCGCCCCGATGTGTTCAACCACAATCTGGAGACCGTGCCGCGGCTCTATCTCGGCATTCGTCCGGGCGCGCGCTATTACCATTCGCTGCGCCTGCTGGAACGCGTCAAAGAACGCGACCCCAGCCAGTTCACCAAGTCCGGCATCATGGTGGGCTTAGGCGAGACCAAGGAAGAAGTGATGCAGGTGATGGACGATATGCGCTCCGCCGGCATCGACTTTCTGACCATCGGCCAGTATCTGCAACCGACCCGCAAGCACGCCGCGGTGGACCGCTATGTCACCCCGGAAGAATTCAAAAGCTATGAGACCATCGCCCGCGCCAAAGGGTTCTTGATGGTGTCCGCCAGCCCGCTCACCCGGTCCAGCTATCATGCCGGGGATGATTTCGAGCGCATGCGCGCCGCCCGCGAGGCTGCGCTGGCGTCCGGCAAAACCCTCTAGAGAGTTTCATGAGCGCCGAGCATGTAGAACGGATGCGCTTGCGCTACCGGCCCGAGGATCTTTTCGAGCTGGTCAGTGATGTGCGCCGCTATCCCGATTTCATCAAGCTGATCACCGTCATGCGCGTAACCCGCGATGCGGTGGTGGACGGGGTGGGTGAACTCGATGCCGAGGCGCGCGTGCGCTACAAATTTGTGCGTGAAGGCTTCACCACCCGCGTGAAACTTGACGCGCCGTCGCGCGCCATTGACGTGACCTATCTATCCGGGCCGTTTCATGAACTGGCCAATCGCTGGCGGTTCCATCGTCTGGAGGACGGCTCGACGCTGGTCGATTTCTGGATCCGCTACGGCTTCAAGAACCCGGTCCTGCAAATGATGCTCGATGGCGGCCGCACACGGGCGATCCGGTATCTGATCGGCGCCTTTGAAGCGGAAGCGGCCAAACGCTTCGAGCCTGTGGGCGAGCCTGATCTCGACTACGCCGATGCGCTCAAGACCATTCCGACGCCTGAAGCTTCAGCTTAGACGGTTCAGCAAGAGCTTAAGCGCCTCTTCAACCGTAAGAGCGCGGACCCGGTCCCGCCCCACATCGCCATAGCGGCGGCTGAGCGTCAGTGTGGGTTTTCCCGTTTGCGCGCAGCCGAACCAGACCAGCCCCACAGGCTTGTCCGCGCTACCGCCGCCTGGCCCGGCGATCCCGGTTACAGACACAGTGAGATTGGCTCGACTGTGCGCCAAAGCGCCTTCGGCCATCGCCTGCGCCGTTTCAGCCGAGACGGCGCCATAGGTCTCTATCGTGTCTGCAGAAACGCCAAGCATCTCCATTTTGGCGTCGTTGGAATAGGTCACGAATCCCCGGTCCACGACCGCCGACGAGCCCGGGATTCCGGTCAATTCCCCTGCGATCAGCCCGCCCGTGCACGATTCCGCTGTGGCGATCATGACGCCGCGCGCCTTGGCTCGTTCGATGACCTTAAGTGCATGGCTGTGCGCCGGGCTCATGACAGCGCCGCCGTTACAACAGCTTCCGCGGCCAACCCTTCGCCACGCCCAGTAAAGCCGAGCTTTTCAGTGGTCGTCGCCTTGATGTTCACCCGCCTGGGATCAAGGTCCAGAATCTCGGCGACACGCGATTTCATGGCGGCTTTGTGCGGGCCGATCTTGGGGCGTTCGCATATCAACGTCACATCCACATGGACCGCACGCGCGCCAGCCTCGGCGGCGATCTGGGCGGCGTGTGTAAGAAACATCGATGAATCCGCGCCTTTCCATTGGTCGTCGCTGGGCGGGAAATGGTCGCCGATATCGCCAAGCCCGGCGGCGCCCAAAAGCGCATCGGTAATGGCGTGCAGGCCCGCGTCGGCGTCCGAATGCCCGATTAGCCGGTAGGGGCAGTCAATGAACACCCCGCACAGATGTACGCCGTCGCCAGGCGCCATCCGATGCACGTCATACCCTATGCCGGTGACGGTGAGCGAGGCAGATGATGCGTCGCCAGCTAGCGCCTGCTCAGCGCGCTCGAAGTCGTCTGCATAGGTCACTTTGAAATTGCTTTCTTCACCTTGCGTCAGAACGATCTCAAGGCCGCTGGCGCGCGCGAGCGACACTTCGTCAGGATAATCAGATGACGCGGCCTGAAAAGCCTCGCGCAAAAGCGTAGTTTGAAAGGCTTGCGGTGTTTGAAGGCGATACAGGCCATCACGGCTGACAGGCACGACGCCGGTGTCATCTGATCGCGCCAGAGCGTCGGCGACAGGTAAAGACGGCGCTGCCCCTGGAGCGCTGTCCAACGCCGCGCGCAAACGTGCGATGATCGCATCCGTCACCAATGGCCGCGCAGCGTCATGGATCAGCACCTGATCGTGCGCCACATGGGCGAGGGCGTTGCGCACCGACTGGGTGCGCGTCTCGCCGCCTTCGACAAGGACAGCGTCGGCCCCGTTCAGACAGGCGCGCACCCTATCGGCCTGACCTGGCGCGTGGGCGATGATGAGTTGCGCACAGGCTGGATCCTGGGCGAACCGGTCGATGCTGTAGGACAGCACGGGGCGACCCGCCAAAATGCGAAACTGTTTTGGCGTGCCGCCGCCAGCGCGCATTCCGCGTCCGGCAGCGACGATGCATGCGCTATAACCCATGGAGTGTTCGCCTGGAGCTTTGACAATACTGAAGTCAGCGATAGGCAATTCAGGCAATGAGGTCCAGCGACCCTGCACATGAATACGCCCCGGACTCAATGGCCGGGGCGTATCGGGTTCAGATCGAGGATCTGGTTTTACGGATTGAGCGGGCAGGTGTCGCTGAAGACGTCATAGATAATGCCGTCGTGAAAAATTCTGACGCTGTAGAAAGGGCCAACTGCGGTGCAGGACAGCACCACAGCGTCTTCGGGAATCGTCGAGGCCTGTGCGGCCGGAGTGGCGAGCAGGCTGGCGAGACCCAGCACGGCGGCGCTCAGCATGAAGCGAACAGATTTCATTTTATCCTCCAAAGAGACAATCGATTTAGAAAATCAACTGTAGGGGGAATTTCATGGGAGTCAAAACTCGTCGAGGCGATCGCTGTCTGCAGGACGTGCAGGATATCTCAGGGACACGAGTTGCGAGTCACAGTGTCACTGGAAGAGCTGTGAGAGACGCGGTATCTCATGAGTATGACTCATGTTGATCATCTCAATCTGACGGGTTTTGACATCGGCCCGGTCCGTGTCGACCGGCCCGTTTTGCTGGCGCCGATGTCGGGCGTGACCGATTGGCCGATCCGCAAACAGGCGTTCAAGTTCGGCGCGGGCCTGGTGGTGAGCGAGATGGTCGCGTGTGAGACCCTGGCGCAAGGGCGTGAGGACGTGATCCGGCGTATGCGCGCGGATGGCGATTGTGGTGCGCACGTCATTCAGCTGGCGGGCCGCGAAGCGACATGGATGGATGTGGGCGCGCGCCTGGCTGAAGAGGCGGGCGCGGATGTGATCGACATCAATATGGGCTGCCCGGCGCGTCAGGTGACGCGCGGGCTGAGCGGGTCCGCCTTGATGCGGGATCTTGATCATGCCCTGACCCTGATCGAGGCGACGGTGAAGGCGGTGTCAGTGCCGGTGACGCTGAAAATGCGTCTGGGCTGGGATCATGACTCGCTGAACGCGCCTGAATTGGCCCGTCGCGCCGAAGACGCTGGCGTGAAGATGGTCACCGTGCATGGCCGCACACGCCAGCAATTTTACAAAGACCAGGCCGATTGGGCCGCAGTCGCGCCCGTCAAAGCCGCGGTGACCATCCCGCTGATCGTCAATGGCGATATCAGCACGCCCGATGAGGCGCGTGAGGCGTTGAGACAATCGGGCGCTGACGGCGTCATGGTCGGGCGCGCGTCCCAAGGGCGGCCCTGGCTGCCGGGCGCCATCGCGGACGTATTATGTAACGGCGCCGCTTTTCGCGAACCTGATCTGGCGATCGGGGCGCAGTCTCTATCTGACGCCTTGCAAGACAGCGTGACGCTCTATGGCGAAGCCTTGGGCGTCCGGACCATGCGCAAGCATTTCGCCAGCTTTGTGGATTGGGCGGTGTCAGATCCGGATGACGCACGCGCCTGGCGCGGCCGGTTGTGCCGGGCGAAAAGCGAAACGGAGGCGCGGTCTGAACTGATGGCGTTCGCTCAGAGCCGTCAGGCGAGCGCAGCTTGAACGGCGGCGAACCTACTTTGTCGGCGCGTGCGGCCGAGGCTGCGCCGATCGCACTGGTTTTGCTGGACCCAAATGGCGTAATTGTTTTCGCCAATGCACGCGCTGAGACTTTGTTCGGGCAATCTCGCAAGCGACTGGCCGGTAAAACACTTGAGGCGGCAGGCCCTGTGGGCGAAGCATCAGCAGAGCTCGCGCGTCGCGCTCTGGACGAAAACCGCTCAGTGTACGCGCATGATCTGCCTGTGAGGCTTACCGATCGCGCCTTACGCCTTTCTGTGGACGCTTCCCCGGATGAGGCTGGCGTTTGCGTGTGTCTCAGGCCCTGGCCTGAATCGGGCGGCGGGGCGCGCAGCGATGTGGCCGCCAATGCCGCGGCGGGCTTTGGCATGATGTTGTCGCATGAGCTCAAAAATCCCATGGCGGGCGCGCGCGGCGCAGCGCAACTCATCGCCCAGAGTGAAGATGAGGAAAGCCGCGAGCTCGCGGCCCTGATCATCACGGAACTTGATCGCGCACGCCGTATTGCGGAACGCTGGAGCCGCGTGGGCGATATCGGGCCGCCGCGTCTGGGGCGGGTCAATCTTCATGCGCTCGTGCGCGAAGCCGTGCGGTCCGCCCGGGCGTCAGCCTCGCCTGATGTGGTCTGGCTTGAGTATTTCGATCCGTCCTTGCCCGATGCGCTGGCGGATCGCGATCTGGTTTCCCAGGCGGTGCTCAACCTTCTGATCAATGCCGGTGAAGCGGCCTGTCAGGGGGGCGGTCGGGTCAAGGTCTATACGCGCTATCGCCAGCCACGACCGGGTGGTCCGGCGCCGGACGCCCGTCTTGAAATCGCCATCGAAGACGATGGGCCTGGTGTGGATGAAATGCTCAGAGAAGCGATTTTCAATCCTTTCGTCACTGGTAAGCCGGCGGGGGAAGGGCTGGGGCTGGCGCTTGTCAGCCGCGTTGCAGACCTTCTCAATGGTGGTGTCGAGTTTGAGACCCGTCCGGGACGAACGGAGTTTCATTTCTACCTGCCTGTAGAGCGTAAGGACGGCTGATGGCGCATCGGGTTCTGATACTGGAAGATGATGAATCCCTGCGTCTTGTGATTGCAAAGGCGCTGTCGCGCGCCGGGTTTGAAGTGCGCGCGACTGCATCGGTTGACGCGGCGCTTGAGCGTCTGGCGCGTCGTGAGGTTGATGTCCTGCTCGCTGACGTCTTGCTGGGACGGGAGAGTTTTCTGGATCGTCTGAGCGAGGTCACCCGCGTCAGGCCCGATATTCCTGTCATCATCATGAGCGCCCAGACCACCGCGCGCACTGCGATCGAGGCCGGTAAGGCCGGTGTGTTTGAATACTTGCCAAAGCCATTTGATCTCAATGAGATGGTGGCGGTCATTAAGAGGTCTCTCGAAGATCTGGGGCCGGTCATTCCTGTTTCCCCGTCTCAGGGCTTCGGCGGGTTGGTCGGTCGGTCACCCGCCATGCAGGAGGCGTTTCGCGCCCTGGGGCGTCTGGCGCGCACATCGTCGCCGGTTTTATTCACCGGGCCAGACGGAAGCGGGCGCGCGCACAGCGCGCGTGTGCTGGTGGCGGAAAGCGGGATTGCAGGGCCGGTCATCGAGGCGGGTCCTGCCCGCATGCGGCGAGAAGGCCCAGCGCTGCTGGAGACTGCGGCAGGCGGCGCGTTGATCCTGCGCCGGGCCGAACACTGGGATGACGAGACACAGGACTGGGTGATCGAGGCGCTTGAAACGCCTCGGGGCGATAGTCCGCGCATTCTGGCGACTGGGACGCCTGATATTGGACAGCATGTCAGGCCAGCCTTGTTGTCACACCTGGCGATAGGTCGGGTCCAGCTGCCGCCCTTGCGCGAACGCGGTGAAGACCGGGCGCTTTTGTTCGCCCATTTTCTGGCTGAACACGCCAGTCCGCGAGAGATGCATGATCAGCTGCGGGCTTTCATCAATACCCAGGTCTGGCCGGGCGAAGTGCTCGGTCTGAAACGGGTCGCGCTGCATCTCAGCATGCAAGGCGCGCGCGGTCCCTTATCAATCGAGGAAGTGGAAGCCGCCATCCATGAGTTTTCCAGCCGGGACCCCGGTGCGGATCTGAGCGAGGCCGCCGCCCGATTCTTCGGGGCGGCTTTGGCGTTGGGAGAGAGCGGGATCGGTGAAAAAGCGCAGATCGCCGTGGATCGCGGCCTGTTCTCTGCGGCTCTGGAATCGTCAAACGGTGTGCGCCAGGATGCCGCGAAGTTACTGGGTTTAAACCGGAATACGCTGACAAGGCGGCTATCTGCTCTGAGCGCAGACAGCGATGAGACCTAGAAGCCACACCCGTTGAATTTCCGTCACATATAGGCCAAGCTGTCGCTGAGGGGACGCAAGGAGACACGCAACTTGCCAAAGTTTGCGGGCAATCCAGCTTGGCGACAATCCACGCTATTTTTACTCGGCTTCGTTGTTGCGGCGCTGGGCGTGGTTTTGCTCGCGCTGCTGTCAGTTTTCCACGAGGGCCGGTTCGGTCCCGGCGGATGGGGGTTCATCACGCTCATGGCGCTGGTGGCCGCCTTGCTGGGCGTGCTCGCCGTGGCGGTTTATCTGCGCGTCATGCAACAACTCAAAGGCACGCAAGGGGCCGCATCCGCCGCGCCCCGTCTGCAAATGCGTTTCATCACCCTGTTCGCGGTCGCGGCGGTCGTCCCGGCGGTTTTGATGGCCGGGTTTCAGGCTTTGGTGCTCAATCGCGGCGTGGAGTTCTGGTTTGCGGAGCGTGTGAACACGCTGGTGGAGACGACCGCGGAGCTGGGAAATGAGTGGCCGCAAGTGGCGTTGAGCCAGACAGGCGATCATATGCGCGGGATCGTCCAGGATTTGGCGGCGCCAGAAGCGGTCAACTCTCTTCAGGATCAACGTATTCTGTATAGCGGCTATCTGACGAACCAGGCGCGATTGCGCAATTTGCCGGCGCTGTATGTCATCGACAGTCAGGCGACGATCCTGGCGCGCAGCGACGAGGCGCCGGAAACGCCGGGCTTCGCCGCACCGTCTCAATCCTTGTTCGAGATCGCCAATGAAGGCGATATCAGCGCCTCAGCCCCTGTGCGTCGTGATGACGGGCCTGACTATGTGCGCGTCTTGCTACGTATGCCGGAATACGAAGACGCCTATCTGTATTCGCTGGTCTTCGTTGATTTCAGCCTATTGAGCGCAGCGCTGGAAGCCACCCAGTCTTTCCGCGAGGCAATCGCCAGCGAACAGCAGATGCGGATCAGCTTTTTCTTCGTTTACGCGCTGGCGGCGGTCCTGGTGTTTCTGGGGGCTGTATGGCTGGCGCTGAGCGCAGCCGCGCAAGTGGTCTCCCCCGTCAGTCGGTTGGTGGCGGCGGCTGAGCTGGTGCGGCGCGGCGAATTGAGCGCGCGTGTCCAAGTGGCGCGAGACAATGACGAGATCGCAGCCCTGAGCCGAGCCTTCAACCGGATGACCCGGCAACTGGAAAGCCAGCGTGGCGCGCTTTTGGAAAGCAATGCTGAATCCGAGCGCCGTCGGGCGTTTATCGAGGCCGTCCTCACCGGCGTCAGCGCCGGCGTGATCGGTCTGGAGCCTGATGGCCGCGTCTCTTTGGTCAACCGGTCCGCTGCGCAACTTCTGGGGCGCGAACCGGGCGCTCTGGTTGGCGATATGATCGAGACGGTTATGCCGGAGTTCGCGGAAGTTTTTCAGGCGGTCCATCGGCGCCCTGATGAAATCGCCGAGCGTCAGATCGACCTGATGGAGGAGGGCGGCGCCACAGTCAGCCTCAGCGTCCGGGCGGCGCAGGATGATGATGGCGGCGTGGTGATCACGTTTGATGATGTCTCCCGACTTGTCGCCGCGCAGCGCAGCGCCGCTTGGCGCGATGTGGCGCGACGGATCGCGCATGAGATCAAAAACCCTCTGACTCCAATCCAGCTCTCCGCAGAGCGATTGAAGCGTCGGTATCGCAAGCAGATTGACGAAGACGGCCTGGAGACGTTTGACAAATGCGTCGACACCATCGTGCGTCAGGTCAGCGATATTGGCCGCATGGTGGATGAATTCTCCGCTTTTGCGCGCATGCCCGCGCCCAAGATGGAGGTCGCGGATCTGGTGGATGTCGCCAATGCCTGCGTCTTCGCTCAGCGCGTTGCGTCTCCTGAGCTTCAGGTTCTGCTGACAGTGCAGGGGGGGCCGATTTCGGTGGAATGCGATTCCCGGCTGATCGGGCAGGCTTTGGCCAATGTGCTCAAGAATGGCGCCGAAAGCGTTTCGGCCCGCATGGAGCAAGACGGCTCGAAGGCGGGCGGTCAGCTCGCGGTTTCAATCGGCTCGGAGACGGGACAGGCGATTATCGAGATCACCGATAATGGTCTGGGCTGGCCCGAGCATGACCGGGCGCGCCTTACAGAACCCTATATGACCACGCGCGCGAAGGGCACGGGCCTTGGCCTGGCTATTGTTCGCCGCATCATGGAAGACCATGGCGGGCGACTGGAGCTGGATGATCGTCCAGACCTGGTGCGGGGCGCCGTCGTCCGGTTGGTCCTACCCTTGCTTGAACCCGATACGAACGCGCCGGACACGCCGGCGCAGGCGGAGGCTTGAACGCAATGTCGCTCGATATTCTGATAGTTGATGATGAAGCTGATATTCGAGAGCTCATTGGCGGGCTTCTGGAAGATGAAGGCTATGAACCCCGTTACGCCGGGGATTCCGATACAGCGCTGGAAGCTGTAAGGCGACGCCAGCCGGCTCTGGCGGTACTTGATGTCTGGTTGCAAGGCAGCCGCCTGGACGGGATCGAGCTGCTCGCTGAGATCAAGCGAGTCGCGCCCGATCTTCCAGTGGTGGTGATTTCCGGACATGGCACGATTGAGACGGCGGTCGCAGCGATCCGGAAAGGGGCTTATGACTTTATCGAAAAGCCCTTTAAGTCCGATAAGTTGCTGCTGACTGTTGAGCGGGCGCTTGAGGCCAGCCGGTTGCGGCGCGAGAACGCCGAGCTGCGCGCCAAGTCTGAAATCCACAATGATCTGATCGGGGATTCAGCCGCGGCGGTTCAGCTACGGCAGACTGTGGACCGGGTGGCGCCGACCAATTCGCGTGTGCTGATCGCAGGTCCGTCTGGATCCGGCAAGGAGCTGATCGCCCGCCTCATCCATACTCAATCCACCCGGGCGGACGGCCCCTTCATTCCGGTCTCCGCGGCGATGATGGCGCCGGAACGTGTCGAAGCTGAATTGTTCGGCGCGGAAACAGAGAGCGGCGTGGAGCGCGTCGGCTTTCTGGAACAGGCCCATGGTGGGACGCTTTTCCTTGATGAGGTCGGCGATATGCCGATCGCGACCCAGGCCAAGCTTTTGCGGATGTTGGTTGAGCAGCGCTTCCGTCGGATCGGCGGCGCACAGGATGTTCAGGTCAATGTTCGGGTCCTGTCGTCCACCGCGCGGGATCTGCAAGGCATGATCGAGCAGGGCCTGTTCCGCGAAGATCTCTACCACCGTCTGGCGGTCGTGCCGCTGGACGTGCCGTCTTTGTCGCAACGGCGTGAAGATATTCCGCTTCTCGTCAACCATTTCCTCGAGCGCCTGACGGCGATGTCGGGCCTGCCCATGCGCAAGATCGGCGAGGACGCCATGGCGGCGCTGCAGGCTCATGACTGGCCGGGCAATGTGCGTCAGTTGCGCAATAACGTCGAACGCCTGCTCATTCTCGCCACGGGGTCTCCCGATGAGCCTGTGACGCTGGATTCCCTGCCGTCTGAAGTGGCCGGACGCGCGACCAGCGCCGAGACGGGTCTCGACGCCGAACGCATGATCGCCTTGCCCTTGCGCGATGCGCGTGAGAATTTCGAGCGTGAATATCTCAAGGCGCAGATCAACCGGTTTGGCGGTAACATCTCGCGCACGGCCAATTTCATCGGCATGGAGCGCTCAGCGCTCCATCGCAAGCTGAAAACCCTTGGCGTTGCGAGTTTGAACCGCAAAGGTGATGACGTCGATACAGAGGACGCTGGCTAGTCGCTGGCTGAAATCATCTCATGAAAGCTGTTGTGTGTGGGGCCGGCCGTGTGGGTTACGGCATCGCCAGAGAGCTCGCCTCAGAAGGCAACGCCGTCACCGTGGTGGATTGGTCGCGTGAGTTGATCGACAAGGTCACCACCGATCTCGATGTGCGCGGCGTGGTGGGGCATGGGTCTCATCCAGACGTTCTGGACCGCGCCGGTGTTCGGGATGCGGATTTGCTTGTGGCGGTGACATATTCTGACGAGACCAATATGGTCGCCTGTCAGGTGGCGCACTCCTTGTTCAACACCCCGACGCGCATCGCGCGGGTGCGGGCGCAGAGCTATCTCGACAAACGCTGGGGTGATCTTTTTTCGATGGGCGCCTTGCCGATCGACGTGACGATTTCTCCTGAACTCGAGGTGAGCCGCTCGATCTTGCAACGGCTCGAAACGCCGGGCGCCTTCGCGACCGCGCCTTTCGCCAATAGCCGCGTTCAGGTGCTGGGCCTGCGGGTGGACGAGCAATCGCCTGTCGCCGCCAGCACGCGCGCCCAGATGGCGGAGCTGTTCCCCGATCTGGGATTTGACATTGTGGGGGTGCAACGCGACCAGACCCTGTTCATTCCGCAAGATGACGACCCTTTGATGCCGGGCGACAATATCTATGTCAGCCTGGCTGCAGGCCATGTGAAGCGTGCGCTGGATGTGTTCGGCCGCGCCGCGCCGCGCGCCCGCCGGGTTGTAATCGTCGGAGCGGGTAATATCGGGCTTTATGTGGCCAAGGCGCTTGAGCGCGTGGGCGGCGTGCGGGTTCGCCTGATCGAAAATGACAAGGCTCAGGCCGAACAGGCGGCGGACGCCCTGCGCCGCACCGTGGTTCTGCATGGCGACGGGCTGGATCGTGACGTGCTGAGAGAAGCCGGTGTTGAAGACGCCGAGCTGGCGTTGTGTCTGACCAATGACGACAAGGTCAATTTGCTCAGCGGCGTCATGGCCAAGAAAGAGGGCGCGGCGCGTTCGCTATGCCTGGTCAATAATCAGGCGTTCCATCCCGTGCAGGAGGCTCTGGACGTGGATGTGATGATCGATCCGCGTGCCGTGACTGTTTCCACCATCTTGCAGCATATCCGGCGTGGACGGATCACGGGGCTTCAGACCATGGGCGACGGCATGGCCGAAGCCCTGGAAGGGGTCACGCTGTCCACTTCGCCTCTGGTGGGCCAAAATCTCAGCACGCTTGAGCCGCCCGAAGGCGTAGCGGTCTGCGCCATGGTGCGCGGGGATCGGGTCTATTTCCGAAGGGATTCCGTCGTCATTCAGGAGAATGACCGTGTGATCTTCTTTGCTTTGAAAGCCTCTGTGCCGAAAGTGGAGCAATTGTTCCGCGTCAGCCTGGAATATTTCTAGGCCCATGAAATGGTCGCCTCGATTTTTCCGCGCTCTGGCCTGGTGCATGATCTTCATCAGCCTGGCCGCTCTGCCCTTCATCTTGTTCGCAGGACTTGAAGGGCGCGGCGACATCGCGCGTGGGTTTACGGTCACTGTGGCGATCGGCGCGTTTATCGGCGGCATCGTTCTCGCGGGGACCGGACGGGTCAATCGCCCAGCCGGCGCCAGCGCGGCCTTGCGGCTGGCGTTTTTTGGTTGGGTTCTGGTCCCGCTGCTGGCGGCCCCGCCGCTGATCGCCGCGACAGGCTCCATGTCGTCAGGAATTTTCGAAGCCTATTCGGCTTTGACCACCACGGGCGCGATCATACAAAGCCCGGAAGAGGCGGGCCTCTCCATCACCTTGTGGCGATGCATTCTGGCCTGGCTGGGCGGGTTGGGAAGCCTGGTTCTGGCGGCGACCGTGTTTGCGGCGCTCGACCGCCGCGGGGTCGGATTGCGCCGGACCTATCTGCTGACGGTCGAACATTCTGATCTGTTCACGAATTTCGGACGTGCGCTTCGCCGGTTCGGGGCCATTTATGTCGGCGTGACCCTGGCGGGATTTGTTCTTCTGATGTTGCTGGGCACGGCCCCGTTTGACAGCCTGTGTCTCGCGCTGTCCGGCATCGCCACCGCAGGCCTCGCCCCGCAATCGGGGGCGCTTGATGTCTGGTTGTCGCCCGCTGCTCAAGGCGTTCTCGCGATATTATGCCTGATGGGCGCCTGGAACATGGCGGTCCAGTACGACCTGGCCTCGCGCCGCCGGATCAGTCGCGGTACGGGCGAATTGCGCGCCATGCTGGTGCTGGGATTGGGCGCGGCGCTTTATTCGGGCCTTACAGGCGATATAGGCCAAGCCTGGGCGTCCGGTCTCGACATGCTGTTCGCGATCACCACAACCGGTTACCAAACCGCGTCAACGCCGGTTTTACCTCTGACTTTACTGGTTCTGTTGGCCATGGCGGGCGGTTCCACCATCTCGACGTCGGGCGGAATAAAGATGCCGCGCATCTTGCTGCTTCTGAGACGCGCCGGCGGCGAGCTGTCCAGCCTCAGCCATCCCTCTGCGGCCGTTCGCACGCGCTTTATCGGCAGGCCGGTGAGCGATTCGGCGCTGACAGGGGTCTGGGTGTATGCGCTTGCCTATCCGACGGCTTTAGGGCTCGGCGCGGTCGCTCTTGGGGTGTCCGGCGCCAGTTTTCATGACAGCTGGGCTGTGTCTGCGGCGTCCCTGGTCAATGCAGGCCCCCTGGCAGGCGTTGATTATGCTACGCTTTCCCCTGTCACGCTTGCCGTTTCCACCGCCATTATGGTGTTGGGGCGTCTTGAAGTTCTGGCGGCTGCGGCGGCGATTTACGTGATCTTCGCCCGGGACTGACAGAGACGCTTGCAGGGCAAGCCGGTTGCAGCCGGGCGAAGGTATGTTTACCTAGCTTTAGGGGGCGCACGGACTGCGCCGGGAACTTTTGTGCGATAAGGCCAATGTCTAACGATAAGAAACAAAACCTGCAGGACGTTTTTCTCAACACCGTTCGCAAGGGCAAGACTCCGCTCACCATCTTTCTGGTCAATGGCGTTAAGCTTCAGGGCGTTGTGACCTGGTTTGACAATTTTTGCGTGCTGTTGCGCCGCGAAGGTCAAATCCAGCTTGTCTACAAGCACGCCATTTCGACCATCATGCCAAGCCAGCCCGTCCAACTGTTTGACAAGGACGAGGCCGAAGGAGACGCCGAGGATTGATCGACCGAAAGCCCGCGCCGCAAACCGCTCTCATCCTGTCTCCGCAACATCCGGGGACAGACGCCAATCGCGCTCAGGCGCGCCTGGAAGAGGCCATCGGGCTGACGCAAGCTCTGGATCTGGTCACCGCTGAAGCGCGTATAGAGCCCTTGCGCCGCGTCGAAGCCGGCGGGTTTTTTGGTTCAGGTAAGATCGAGCAGATCGCCCAGCGCGTTGGCGAGCTTGAGGTTACGGTCGTCATTGTTGACGCCGCTTTGAGTCCTATTCAGCAACGCAATCTCGAAAAGAAGCTCAACGCGAAGGTCATCGACCGGACCGGTCTGATCCTTGAAATCTTCGGTCTGCGCGCGCAGACCCGGGAAGGGCGCTTGCAGGTCGAACTGGCGCGTCTGGCGTATGAGCGGTCACGCCTGGTGCGGACCTGGACGCACCTCGAGCGTCAGCGCGGCGGCCGAGGCTTCCTGGCCGGGCCGGGTGAAACCCAGATCGAGACTGACCGCCGCTTGCTGGCGGACAAGATGGCCAAGCTCCGTCGGGAGCTCGATGAAGTCAAACGGACCCGTAAACTGCATCGCAAGAAGCGTCTGGCCGCACCGTGGCCGACGGTGGCGCTCGTGGGTTACACGAATGCAGGCAAATCCACTCTGTTCAACCTGTTGTCGAACGCGCAGGTTTTGGCCAAGGACATGCCTTTCGCCACGCTGGACCCCACGGTGCGCGGTGTGAAGCTGCCCTCGGGGCGGCGTGTCCTGATGAGCGATACGGTGGGTTTCATCACCGACCTTCCGACCGAACTGATCGCCGCCTTCCGTGCGACGTTGGAAGAAGTGATCGAGGCGGATGTGCTCATTCACGTCCGTGATATGGCGGATCCTGATCATGAGGGCCGCAAGGCGGACGTGGAACAGGTTCTGGCCGCCCTTGGCGCGGGCGCCGAGGCGGATCAGCATGTGATCGAGGCGTGGAACAAAGCCGACCAACTCCCCGCTGACGATTGCGAAGAGCTGGTCTGGCGCGCCAAATTGCCCAAATCACAGGATGCGCCTGTCTGCATCGTCACCTCTGCGGTGACGGGGCAAGGCATTGACGCCTTGCTCGATCAAGTCGAGCTGGCGCTGTCGGTGGATGATGTCGCGCTGCAGCTCGAGTTCGGCCCCGCCGACGCCGAAGCGCTGGCTTTCGTGCATCGCCATGGCGCGATCTTGTCAGAGCAAACCGATGCGGACACCGGGCGCGTCAGCGTTCACGCCCGATTGAGCGTGGCTGATGCGGGCCGGCTCCGACAGCGTTATGGCGCGCTCAACGGTCTGGAAGCGCCCGCCGAGTAAGGCGCTTATTCGGTGGTTTTCACCTCAAGCCAAAGAGTCTCCATGGTTTCAAGGTCTGCCTCCTGAACCGAGGCCCCTTGCGCGTTGAGCCGGGTTTCAATGGCGCGAAAGCGCCTGTCAAATTTGGCGTTGGTTCCGCGCAGCGCGGTTTCCGGGTCGACCTTGAGCTTGCGTGCAAGATTGGCGACCGCAAAGAGCACATCCCCGATTTCTTCCTGTATATGCTCAGGGTCACGCTCTTCGATCGCCTCTTTGACTTCGTCGATTTCTTCCTCGATTTTGTCGAACACCGAGCTGAGATCCGGCCAGTCAAACCCCACGCGGGCGGCCCGTTTTGACAGTTTTTCGGCTCTCAGCAAGGCGGGCAGGGCGGTGGGCAAATTGGCCAGGACCGAGGTGTCGGTCTTGCCGCTTTTGGCGCGTTCTTCCGCCTTTACAACCTCCCAGGCGTGGATCTGGTCCTGAGCGTCCCGCGGATCCGCGCCTGCAAACACATGTGGGTGGCGACGCAGCATTTTTTCGCTGATTGCGTCCGCTACGTCTTCAAACTGGAACAGGCCGGCTTCCTGGGCCATCTGGCTGTGGAACACCACCTGAAACAAGAGATCGCCGAGCTCGTCTCTGAGATCGGTCATGTCGTGGCGTTCAATGGCGTCAGCGACTTCATACGCTTCTTCAATGGTGTAGGGCGCAATGGTTTCGAAGCTTTGCTCCACATCCCACGGGCATCCGCCATCGGGATCGCGCAGCCGGTCCATGATCGCAAGCAGTCGATCAAGAGCGCTAGTCTGAGGTGAACAGATCGCGTCTCGGTTTCGATGAGGAAAGCCGTTTTTCGTCGTTGTTGAGTGGGTCATGGACGCCTTCAAGGGAGGTTTTGGGGAGCGGAATTTGTCCGCCAGAGCGGTCTGTTTTGATGGTTTAAAGTTTCTTTAGCGCCGCAAACGACTCTGACTGCGTTCACTGGTTGTGTTTGCTGCAAGTCTGTTTGTCCGCATGTCGGTTTCATTGAGAACCAGAATATTAGTGTTGGTGGTCACAATCACCGTATCGGTGGCTATGGTTGTCGGCTTCGCTAACTTCATCCAGGCGCGATCGATGAGCCGCACTGCGGCTGAGGCAGAATTATACGCTGAAGCGAGGGCGATTTCAGCGCATGTCAAAAGCGCGTTTCAGATCGCCAACGACAATGCCTTAATTCTCAGAAACACCCCTCCGATTGATGGTATTATCCGGGCGCAGGCGAATGGCGGCGTCGATCCATACGACGGCAGCCTGATACAGGCCTGGCGCGAACGGCTCGAAGCGATTTTCACGTCTCACCTTCAGGTTCAGAGCGAGTACACCCAGTTGCGGTTTATCGGGCTGGCGGATCAAGGACGTGAAATTGTCCGCGTCAATCGAATGAATGGTGAGATTCGCGTTGTACCTCCGTCCGACCTTCAGCGCAAAGGTGACGAATTCTACTTTCGAGCCGGACTCGAGATGGAGCCAGCGTCGATCTATACCTCTCCCATAACCGTCAATAGAGAGCAGGGCGCGCCAACTCCTGACCTGATGCCGACTGTCCGAACGGTTCTTCCAGTCTTTGCGACCGATGATCATCTATATGGAATGCTTGTGATCAATGCCGACATTCGCATCGTTCTTGAGAATGCGCTGGCGGCTGCAACGCCCACATATGACGTATACATCTCAGATTCTCACAACAATTACATTCATTTCAGCCCGACCGATGGAATCATGCATTCTGAGTTTTCTTTCGAAGAGAGGTTTGATCCGCCAGAGCTTCTCAGTCGGGACGGCGATGACCTCTTTGATACGGAAGGGTTCACATACGCTTCTTATCGATTTCATACGGGGCGAATTGGGGAAGGGCTCGAATTCCGAGTCCTGGTCGGCGAACCCACCCATGAACTGATGAGCGGGGCGTACGCCATTCGCCAGCAATCCATCTTGCTCGCGGTCAGCCTGCTTGTGCTGACCGCGATCGGGTCTTTGTTGTTTGTGACCAGTCTGACACGTCCTTTGGGGCAGTTGACCCAAGCGGTCCGCAGTTACGGCCAGAACCGCACTCCTATGGATCTGGATGTTAGCGACAATGATGAAATCGGTGAACTCGGGCGTGCTTTCTGCGACATGATCGAGGCGTTGGAAGAGAACGAGCTGACCGCCAACACATTTGAAAACATCATTGATGGACTGATCCTGATTACGCCGGACGGCGCCATTCAGGCGATGAACCCGGCCGCGAGCTTCATGTTCGGATACGCCGAGAACGAGCTGGTCGGACAGGATGTTTCGGTGCTGCTTCCCGACGGCGCGCGTCTGGAGCGTGACGGCGCTGTCAAACACATTCCCTGCTTCATAGACCACCACCTTGTGGGGGAAACGTTTGAGGCTGTCGCCAAACAGAAAAACTCAACCCCGCTGCATGTGGAGCTGACGCTGAGCGAAGTGCAGAGACCTGACACATTGATGTTCAGTCTGCTGATGCGCGACATCAGCGCGCGAAAACAGATGGAGGTGATGAAGGATGAGTTTGTTTCAACTGTGAACCATGAGCTCAGAACACCTCTGACATCCATGCTCGGCTCCCTGAGCTTGCTGAAGAAGCAGCTCGAAACAAAGCTCAATGATGATGACAAAGCCTCGATGCTGTTGAGCATGGCGCAGCGCAGCTGCGATCGCCTGACTCTTCTGGTCAACGATATCCTGGATTTGGAGAAGATCGCCGCCGGAAAACTTGAATACCGCATGCAGGTCGTGCCTTGCGATGATCTGGTTCAGGATGTGGTGGAAAGCCATCGCATGCTTGGCGAAGAGCATGGCGTGACCTTCAAACTGGATTTGCAAGCTGAGGATCCGCCGGTGCGCCTTGACGTGTCGCGCTTCAACCAGGCGCTTGTGAACCTGATGTCGAACGCGGCGAAATACTCGCCAAATGGTGAGGTGGTCACAGTCTCGACGCGAACACTCTCAGATGAGAGCATTCGCATCTCAGTCTCAGATAATGGCCCGGGCATTCCTGAAGATTTTCAGGCTCGCTTGTTTGACCGGTTTTCCCAAGCCGATAGCTCCACCACTCGCCGTGTTGGCGGCAATGGGCTGGGGCTCAACATCACCAAAACCCTCATTGAAGCGTTTGATGGCGAGGTCAGTTTCGACACCACTGTCGGAGTGGGAACCGTCTTTCACATCACGCTGCCGATTGCATCCCCGGCGCTCGCCCCCGTCTCAGACGAGATGGATGAGCATTTCGCAAAGCTCTATCAGGGCATTGGTTGAGGCATACAAGTGATGACTGAGCTAGAACGGATTTGTTGCGTCGAAGACGATTTCGATATCCGCACCATACTTGAGCTCTCATTGAGCGATATTGGCGGGTATCAGGTTCAATTGTTCGAGGATGGCCCCAGTGCGTTGGAGGGGCTGCCGGAGACCCGTCCGCAGATGATCATGCTTGATATGATGATGCCAGGCATGAACGGACTTGAGGTGCTGGGCGCGTTGCGCAAAAGCGAGCAATTCGCGACAACGCCAGTCGTGTTCATGACGGCCAAGGCGCAATCGCATGAGCTCGACACCTATATCGGAGCCGGCGCACAGTCTGTCATCGTCAAACCTTTTGACCCCATGACCTTACCCGAACAGGTGAGGGAGATATGGTCTCAGCTTGAGGCCGCGAAGCGCTAATGCGTGCGATGGTTTTGTTGCACGACGCGGGAAATCGCGCGGGTGACCACTGAGCGATTAAACGGTTTGACCAGCACATGGTCGACGCCATTTCGAATAACGGTATGAATCTTTTCAGCGTGGTTTTCAGAGGTCAGAAAAATTACCGGCGTCTGCACCTTCAAGGGCGTTGCGCCTGAGCGGACCTGCCTTAGCAAAGCCAGCCCATCCACCGGTTTCATATGCCAGTCCGATATCACGATTGTCGGCGTGAAGCTGCGCATGACTTCCAGAGCTTCCTGACCGGAGTTCGCCATCCGGATTTCGCCGACGCCCATATCGGACAGCAACTCACGAACAAGATTGCGCACTGATATATCGTCTTCGACAAATAAAATATGCTGGGCTTTCAATAACTGCTTCAGGGCCGCTGCATCGGCGTCGTCCAAAGTTTGGCTGGCCGGGTTTTCAAAACTCTGAACAAGTTTGGAGTGTTCAGGGTCAACACTGCGCCGCAATTTGGCGATCCTGGACAGGTCCAGGTAAATACGCTCCATCAATTTGGGCGTGACGTCTTCTTTGGAGTCCAGAAGGCGTTGCGTATCTTTCTCGAGCTTGAAGAATTCTGCACCGATCCGTGGAAAGCCCATGCAATAGCTTGCGCCTTTAAGGCGGTGGCTTTCTTCATGCAGCTTTTTCAAGTTGCGCTTGATTTGGAATTGGGACGCTTTGTCATCCCCGATGATACGAGTCAGGCTGACCAGCTGATCTGGAAATCTTGTGCAGAACTGTTCAACAACGCGTCTTGGATTGGCGCCTGGCATGCGTATCTCCAACTTGTATGAGGATAGCGTATGCGAGTGTTGTATTTGAAACGTTACACAAGGTGTTTGATCAGTTCATCAAGGCGCGCGCCAGCACGCCATGAAGGCGCTGTGCATCAAAAGGCTTGAGCAGATAGCCGTCAGGACGGTAGAGCCCCGCGCGTTCAATAGCTTGCTTGGAGGAGGGCACCGTCATAAAAATGAACGGGGTCTCTTTTGACGGACGTAATCCGCCAGATCTCAGCTTTCTCAAAAGATCCAGCCCGGTATCACCTTCGAGCTGCCAATCACAGATAATGGCGTCGACAGGGTTGTGTGAAAGGTAGTCTGCGGCGTCTTTGGCGCAAGTTTCGTAGGCGATCGCGGCGTAACCTTCCTCTTTTAGGAACATTTCTGCGAGGCCGTGCAGGGCTATGTCATCATCTACAAACAGGATGCTCTTCTGGTCTTCACGATCCACGAGCGGGGTATGGCTCGCCTCAACCGGATGCGGCTCATAGCCAAGGTTCTCAAGCAAGCTGGCTTGTTCCACCATGTCGGCGATCATGCCGGGCAGGCGGGTGCGCGCCAGAATGGGGAGTTCGCTCGTGTATTCAGACATCTGGCTGAGCGCGACGTCTTCAATCAGTTCAAAATTGCGCGCCATGGCCGGAAAGCCAAACGAGCCATAAGACCCCAGAAGACGATGAGACAACTGGGCGATTTCATTGAGAAGCTCGTGCGATGTTGCAGTATCGTCGGCGTCATCGAGGCGTGCACGGAGCGCCAGAATGTCTTCGTGCGCGCGACTGAGGAAGTTGCGGCGCAGTACTGAAAGTTGAGTGGCGGACGACATATGCATCTCCAGACCCCAAGAAATCTTGATGTGAGCTTGATGGGGTTCTGCGAATATCAAGATAACGATCCTGATTAACGCAGGGTTTTGCACGAGGTCGAAAGCCGCCGTCAGCACAGGCTGGGCAAGGGTCTGTGTTTGATCTTCAAGATCAATTCACGTCGCGTTTCCGATAGGGCATGGACACGCAAAGTGCGGCATTTCTGGATAGCAGCCACATCAATATTGCGCATAAGATATATTATGAGAAATAAGGTGTGACGATGCTAGGCGCGTGACGTTTCGAGAATGGCGCCATCTGACAAGGAGAGCGAAAACTCAAGGCCGTCATAGGCCGGCCTGACGCCCTCTGGCAGGCGCTGTGAAAGCGCTTTGTAATCGAGATCGATATGAAGGTTGGTCAGGATGCCGAGCGCGGGCTTGATCTGAGCAAGCCAGTCGAGCGCCTGGCCGACATGGGCGTGGCTCGGATGGGGTTTGTCGCGCAAGGCGTCGACGATCCAGACGGTCGCGTCGCTCAACGCCGTCATCGCATTGCCGTCCAGGCCGTTGACGTCAGGCGTGTACGCCAGCGGCCCGATACGCACCCCGCTGCAGGGTTCACGGCCGTGGACCACATCAAAAAGAGACAGTTCGATATCGCCGCCTGCCCCTGAAATGATGGCGGTCTTACCCGGGTCAAGCGCCCGGTCGTGCATTAGCGGCGGATAGCCTGATCCGTCTGGGGTTTCAAAAATATAGTCAAAGCGCTCTCGCAACAGCTGACGCGTCTGCGGGCTCATGATCGCGGGGAGCTGTTCGCCGCGGCGATAGACGTACGCGCGGACATCATCAATGCCATGGGCCTGGTCAGCGTGGGTGTGCGTGAAGGCGACGCCGTCGAGACTGGGAATGCTCGCATCCAGCATTTGCTGCCGCAGATCCGGAGATGTGTCCACGAGCAGTCGTGTGACTTCGCCGGCGTTCAGCGCGTTCAGAGTCTCAGCGCGCTCGACCAGCAAACTGCAACGCATGCGGCGGTTTTTCGGATTTTTCGGGTCGCAATCGCCCCAATCGCCATCAATACGCGGCACGCCGCCGGATGATCCGCAGCCCAATATGCGCGCGCGTAAAACCGGCCCGTCACTCATGACATTGCAATCCGGTCAAACAGCCTCAAGGCAGCTTGCGTCGTACGCTGCGCACCCTCGTCCACACCCCAGCCCTTTACCTCGCACAACTTCTCAAGAACATGGGGCAAATAGCTTGGTTCATTGCGTCTTCCGCGATGAGGAACTGGAGCCAGATAGGGGCAGTCCGTTTCAATGATGACGCGGTCTTCGGGCACGATATCGCTGAAAACGGCGCGGACATCTTCGGCTTTTTTAAACGTGATGATGCCGGATGCCGAGAAATACGAACCCAACGCTGACGCGCGTCGCGCCAACTCGGCCCCGCCGGTATAGCAATGAAGCAGTGGGCGAAACGCCCCCTTCCCCATTTCCTCTTCCAGCAAATCCGCCATCTGCGTGTCTGCTTCCCGGCAGTGCAGAATGATCGGCAGATCGGCGCGTCTCGCCGCCTCGATATGGGCGCGCAAGGATGGATACTGATCTTCGGCCGGGCTGTGATTATAGTGAAAATCCAGCCCTGTTTCACCTATCGCCACGACTTTGGGGTGCTTGGCGATCTCCAGCAACTCATCAGCGGTGATGTCGGGGCGGTCTTTGGCGTGATGGGGGTGCGCGCCGATGGTGCAGTAGACATCGTCATGCTTTTCCGCGATCGCGGCGACCTCTTCAAATTCATGAAGCCGGCAACAGATGGCGATCATCGGCGACACGCCCGCCACCCGGGCGGCGTCCAGAACCTGATCGAGATCCTCGGCGTACGCGTCGCCGTGCACATTGATATGAGTGTCGATCAGCATGTCTGCCTTATTCGGTGCGGGCTGCGTCCTGCATCAGGCTGAACGCAGCGTAGAGAGTTTGTTTGGCGTCGAGATAGAGCGTTTCGCTTTCTCTCGCCAGACGGGTCAGTCGATCCGCTGCATCCACCCAGGCGCCGGCCTGATCCGCACCGCCGTTTTGCAAAGCCATGGCTCTGGCCCGGTCCTGGGCGTTGGCGATTAGAAAGTCGAGCGTGATCGGCTTGATCTGCTCGCCGCCCTTGCGTCCGGCGGCGGCGGTGATCTGGGCGATTGCGCCCCGATCCAAGCGCGGCAGGCTTTCAAGCGCGGCGTCAATCGTCGCTTTGATGGACGGCGCATCTGTTTCCGCCAGAGCCAGGGCGCGCCCAGGCGCGCCATTGGCCAGCGCCGCGGCTCGCTGGGCGTCATCCACGTTCATGGCGTGAGTTTCAATCAGCCATTGGGTCGTGGCTTCGATGCTGGGCGCGCGCAAGATCAGGCGGCGACAGCGGGATCGGATGGTCGGCAGCAGGCGTCCGGGCGTATTGACGATCAGAATGAGGATGCCGCGCTTGGGCGGTTCTTCAAGTGTCTTCAGCAAGGCGTTGGCTGAGTTGGTGTTTAGCTCGTCAGCGCTGTCGACGATGCAGACCCGCCAGCCCTTGCCGCTGGCGCTCTTGGAGAAAAACTCCGGCGCACGCCGTGCTTCCTCAACCGGGATTTCCCCCTTCAACTTGCCTGTCTTGTCATTGTAGGGGCGGCGGATCAGCAAGAAATCCGGATGCGAGAGCGCTTCAAGTCGGCGGCAGACCGGATCGTCAGGTGCGCTGGCCAACCCGTCTTCACCTTGGGCTTGCGCGCCCAACAGGCGACGCGCCAAGCGGTAGGCGAAGCTGGCTTTGCCCACGCCCTTGGGGCCTGAAATCATCCAGGCATGGTGCATCCGGCCACTGTCGATCGCGGCTTGCGCGTCTTTAAGCGCCTTGTCCTGGCCAAACAGCTCATAAACCCGTCTGGGATGGGGCAGCCCCCCTTCCCGGTCCGCTTCGGGCCGTTCGTCATCACTCACGCGGGGACCTCCAGACGGTCCTGAATCTTCATTAGCGCACGTTCGAAGACGATGTCTGGGCTTTGAGACCCGTCCAGGATCACACAGCGGTCAGGGTCGGCGTTTGCGATCTCAAGAAACGCCTGACGCAGGGCATGGTGAAAGGCGCCGGGTTGGCGTTCGAACCGGGTCGCGTCTTCGCCGCGCGTTCGGGTGCGTTCAAGCCCCAGCTCAGGGTCGAGATCGACCATGAAGGTCAGATCCGGACCAAAGCCGTCAAGACAGGCGGCGTCGATCTGGGCGATGCGTTCAGCGGCCAGTCCGCCTGCCGCGCCTTGATAGGCGCGCGTGGAGTCTGAAAACCTGTCGCAGATCACCCAGGTTCCAGCCTCCAGGGCCGGTTTGATCAGGCGTTCCACATGGTCGGCCCGCGCCGCATAGAGCAGCAAGGTTTCCGCCAGCGGCGACCAGCGTCCCGTTTCGCCCTCCACCAGCAAATGGCGCAGCGCTTCGGCATTGGGGGTGCCGCCAGGTTCGCGGGTGATCAGGGTTTCCAGGCCTCGGGCCTGGAGCCCGGCCGCGAGCGCTTTGGCGAGCGTGGTCTTGCCAGCGCCCTCGCCGCCTTCAAGGGTGATGAAGCGTCCGTGCGTCATGCTATTCAGCCGCCGCGGATAAGTCGCGCGAACGCGGCGCCTGCCCGCCCGAGCGCGCCTTTGCGAGCCACGGACTGGGCGGCTTCTACCGGCACGCTGAGCTGACGGCCATCAGGCAAAGTTACGTCAAGCCGACCCACAATATCGCCTTCCTGAACCGGCGCGTGCAGCGGCCCTTCATACACCAGCTCGGCCGTGACGCCGTCGCGATCGCGACGATGCAATCCAAAAGACAAGGCCTCTGACGTGCGCAGCTCGACCGAAGGCTCAAGCCCCAGATACACCTCAGCGCGGCCCAGACCATCGCCAGCGGCCACCAGATCCACGGTCAAAAATTCAGAGAAGGCGGCGCGCATCAGGCGCTCGGCCTCGTCAGCGCGGTCCCGATTGGACTCCATGCCGTTGAACACCACGATCCGGCGCTCGCCGTCGCGCTCCGCCGAAGCGACCAGCCCATAACCGGATTCTTCGGTATGGCCGGTTTTCAGCCCGTCCGCGCCTTCGAACACGCCGAGCAGCGGGTTGCGGTTGAATTGACGGATGCCGTTATAGGTGAACTCACTTTCCGCATAGATGTCATAGTATTGCGGGTAGTCTGTGACGATGTGGCGGGCCAGTCGGGCCAGGTCGAGCGCCGAAATGCGATGCTCGGGGTCAGGCCAGCCCGTGGAGTTGGCGAAGTTGGCGCTATCAAGCCCCAGCTCATGGGCGCGTTCGGTCATCATCTGGGCGAAATTCTCTTCAGTGCCGCCAAGCGCCTCTGCAACCACGATGCAGGCGTCATTGCCGGATTGGACGATGATCCCGCGGATCAGGTCGCCCACCGCGGCGCGTGAGTTGACCTCCAGAAACATGGTGGAAGAGCCGGACGCCGCCCCGCCCCGGCGCCAGGCGTTTTCGCTTACCGGCAAGGTCGTTTCCAGCGTCAGGCGTCCGTCTTCAAGCGCTTCAAACACCATCAAGGCGGTCATCAGCTTGGACATGCTGGCGGGCGGCATGGGCGTGTCGCCATTTTTGGAGAACAGCATGTCCCCGGTCTCATGATTCAGGATCACCGCATGTGAGGCGCGCGTATCAAACGCGCTCTGGGCCAGCGCTGTTGCGGGCGTCAGGCTCAGGATGATCAGGGCGAACAGGCAAAGCAGTCGACGCATGAGTGGAGTCCCGGGTTGGCGGTTGCAGCGGAATCGGTGAGCGATCGGAAACACCCTAGCCTTCATCGGAACCAGGCTGAAGCGTATCGCCCAGATTTTGGGTGTTTCCTGGATTGTGGGCGCCAGGCGGTCCGATTTCAGGATCAAAAAAGACGGGGGGCGCTTCGCGGTCTTCGGGATCGGCAGGGCCGAGCCCTTCTACGCGCACCTCAGCCAACCCATCATGCTCAAACCCCAAGGCCTGAGCGGCGGCATGGCTGAGATCGATCAGGCGGCCGTCGATATAAGGGCCGCGATCATTGACCCGCACAATGATGCTCTTGCCGGTGTCCAGCCGTGTGACGCGGGCGCGACTGGGCAGGCGCATGGACCGGTGTGCCGCCGTGAGCAGCGAAGAGTCGAAAATTTCGCCATTGGCGGTCTGACGGCCTTCAAACCCCGGACCATACCAACTGGCCACGCCTGTCTGTACGCTCTGCGGGGCGTGCGCCTGAACGGGGTCGGGATATGAGGACGCTGTGTTATGTCTTGCCGGGGCTTGTGTGAAGTCCGGCCGCGCTTGTGGCGGCGGCTGGCCTGAACATGCCGATAGAGCCAAGGCGCTGACAAGCCAAAGACCCTGAAAGGCCCGGGTGCGAAATTGTGCGTGCATGAGCTGACCTTGAATGCTGAGGCCAGTCTAATTCATCGTCAGTGTGGCGAAAGTGCGCAAGACACGGGGCCTGAATGCAGCCTTTGCTGCATCAGCTGCAGGAACTACTGCATGGCGCTCCAGCGCCAGCTTGTGTCCGGCCCCCATCGCAGGCTAGTAACTGTGTGACGGAGGGGTGGCAGAGTGGTCGATTGCGGCGGTCTTGAAAACCGTTGAGCCGCGAGGTTCCGGGGGTTCGAATCCCTCCCCCTCCGCCATCATCTTACCGGTTTCAGCTTTTTCTTACCGACCGCGTTGAGAGCTCGAATAATCAGGGCTTGGGAAGACTCTTCGCCTTCAGTCGGCTTTTTAGCCCTGACGCGAGATAATAAGGCGCTGAATTCAGGGGCGCGCCCTAGAACTGGCTTTCAAAGCTCGCTTGTGCGGCGGCGTAGGCGCTGGCCCAGGCCCATTGGAAATTATAGCCGCCCAGCCAGCCCGTCACGTCCACGCATTCGCCGATGAAATAGAGCCCCGGACACTTTTGGCTTTCCATGGTCTTCGAAGACAGGCCCGCCGTATCAATGCCGCCGAGCGTAACTTCAGCGGTGCGATACCCTTCGGTGCCAGCGGGTTTCAAGCGCCAGTGAGACAGAGCGTCAGAGAGATCTTCTAGATCGGCGTGCGACACATCGGCCAGGCGCGGCCAGTCCGGCAATTGACCGCTTTGGTCCAGATGCTCGACGAGGCGTTTGGGCAGGATGGTTTCGAGCGCCTTGCCCAGAGATTTCATGGGCATGTCTTTTTTCAGCGCTTTCAGGTGTTCGGCGCCCTGCCCGCCTGCGAACAGATCGATCTCAACTGCTTCGCCCGGCCGCCAATAGGACGAAACCTGCAAAATCGCAGGCCCTGACAATCCGCGATGGGTGAACAGCATCCCTTCTTCAAACCTACCATCGCCAGCACTGGCGATGACCGGGGTGGAGACCCCGGCCAGGCTGGCGAATTCGGCCTTGGCCTCGCCCTCAAAGGTCAGCGGCACAAGCGCGGGTTCAGGCGTGATGATCTCATGCCCGAACTGGCGCGCCAGATCATAGGCGAAGCCGGTCGCGCCGATCTTGGGAATGGACAGCCCGCCGGTGGCGACCACCAGCCGGCGCGCCCGAACGGGGCCGTCGGACGTGGTCAGCTCGAACAGATCATCAGTTTTGACGACTTGGGTGATCTCGACGCCAAGTTTGAGAACCGCGCCCACATTGCGCATTTCATCGAGCAGCAGGGTGATGATTGCGCCCGATTTCTGGTCGCAGAACAGCTGCCCCAAGGTCTTTTCGTGCCAACTCAGGCCATGGCGCTCCATCAGCGCCAGAAAGTCAGTCGGCGTGTACCGGGCCAGAGCGGATTTGGCGAAATGAGGATTGCCCGACAGAAAGTTGGACGCTCGGGTTCCCAGATTGGTGAAATTGCAGCGTCCGCCGCCTGAAATGCGGATCTTTTCAGCGGGCTTCTGCGAATGGTCGAGCACCAGGACGGACAGTCCCAGAGCGCCAGCTTGCCCGGCATAAAACAGTCCGGCGGCGCCGCCGCCCAGGACCACGGCGTCATAGGGAGTGGAAGATCGGGTCATGGCCAGTGCGATGGCGCATTCAGACGGTTCGCGCAAGACGCAAGCATGCAATGAAAGTCTAGCTATCAGCTCTGCTTTTCCTTCATGCGAGCCCCGAACTGGGTTAGGCTGCATCCACTTAAGGACGTAAAAAAGGACGCTGATGATGCGCCGCCCTGCCCGATTTGGACTTCGCGCTCTGGCGCTGACCTTGATTTTGATCGGGGGCCTGGTCTGGGTTGGAGACGGCGTAGCGCGTCAGGCCGAAGAGGATCAGGCGCGTGTGATGAGCGCCGAGATCATCGGACCGATCGGTCCGGCGACGTCCGCCTATATCCAGCGCGCCATTTCACTCGCCGGTCAGGAAGGCGCACAAGCCCTGATCGTGGAAATGGATACGCCGGGTGGGCTGGACACTTCCATGCGCGACATTAATCGCGCCATTTTGTCCAGTGAGACGCCGGTCATCGTCTTTGTTCACCCCGCCGGTGCGCGAGCGACCAGCGCGGGCGTCTATATCCTCTACGCCAGCCATCTCGCCGGCATGGCGCCGGGCACGTCTTTGGGCGCGGCGACGCCAGTCCAATTGGGCGGAATGCCGGGCGGTGATCCGGCCCCGGCGCCTGAAGGGACCGATCCCGCACTTGAGCGCGCTGCTGAAGGGTCAGTGGAAGAAGCAGGTTCAGCGCCGCAAAACGCGACTGGAAATGCTCAGGCCTTGCGCAATAAAGCCGTCAATGACGCGGTGGCGTATATCCGGTCTTTGGCCGAATTGCGCGGGCGCAATGCGGATTGGGCGGAACGCGCCGTTCGTGAGGGCATAAGCGCGACGGCGGATGAAGCGCTCGCGCTGGGCGTGATTGAAATTCGGGCGGATAATCTGTCAGACTTGCTGGCGCAGGCTGACGGTCAGCCCGTGCAGCTGAGGTCCGGAGATGAACGCATCTTGTCGGTGGCTGAGGCGCAAATCACCCGGATCGAGAAAACCGCCGCCGAAGACATCCTCTCGGTGATCACAGACCCCAATATCGCATTCTTGCTGGTCAACCTGGGCTTTGTGGGCCTTTTGGTGTCTTTCTATAACGGGCTTGAGCCCGTCACGGCCATTGCAGGAGTGATCTGCCTGATCGTTGGGTTTTACGCCCTGAACACCCTGCCCGTGAATTATGCGGGCGCAGCCCTGGTGGTGCTGGGGCTCGCCCTTTTGGTGTCTGAAGCGTTTTTCGCTTCATCAGGGTTGTTGGCGCTGGGCGGGCTGGTCGCGTTCGTCCTGGGCTCCTTGATGCTGATCGAGACTGACGCCCCCGCCTTCCGCATTGACTGGCGTTTGATCGCTATCATGGCCGTGGCGCTCGGCGGAACGCTGTTTGCGATGCTCAGCTATGGCCTCGCCGCTCAGGCCCGCAAAGTCACCACAGGCGGTAAAAGCCTCATCGGCGCTCAGGGGCATGTGCTTGAATGGTCGGGCCAGGCCGGATTTGTTCAGGTTCAGGGCGAACGCTGGAAAGCGGTGTCCAAGACAGTGCTGAACCCGGGTGACGCCATCGTGGTCACCAAGCTGGTCGGACTGACCCTTTCTGTGAAGGCGACAAGATGAAGCCTCAGCAAGCAATCGAACCCGCCACTCAGATGGCGCAAGACGGAGTATGGAACATGGCAGAACTTGGCGTGAATCTCGGCGTCTGGATCGCCTTGGCGTTTGTCGCCTTCGGCGTGATTTCCTCATCCTTCAAAATCCTGCGCGAATACGAGCGGGCGGTGGTCTATACGCTGGGCCGCTATACCGGGACGTCCGGACCCGGCCTGATCATCCTGATCCCGTTTATCCAGCAGATGGTGCGCGTAGATATCCGGACCGTGGCCGAGGATGTGCCCAGCCAGGACGTGATCAGCCAGGACAATGTCTCGGTGAAGGTGAACGCGGTGCTTTATTACCGCATCATTGATCCCGCCAAGGCGATCAACCAGGTCGAGGATTTTCGCATGGCCACCAGCCAGCTCGCCCAGACCACGCTGCGCTCGGTTCTTGGCAAGCATGAGCTGGATGAAATGCTGACCGAGCGCGACAAGCTCAATGTTGATATTCAGCAAATCCTTGATGATCAGACCGAAGCCTGGGGCATCAAGGTCGCCAATGTCGAGATCAAGCATGTGGATCTGGACTCTTCCATGATCCGGGCCATTGCCCGCCAGGCTGAGGCCGAACGCGAACGTCGCGCCAAGATCATCTCCGCAGAGGGCGAACAACAGGCTTCCATCAAGCTGGCCGAAGCCGCGAAGGTCCTGTCATCGCAGGAAGGCTCCCTGCAGCTGCGCTATCTGGGCACCCTGTCCGAGATGAGCAATGAAGGCACGCAGACCATCGTCTTTCCGATGCCGATCGATCTTCTGAGCCAGTTGTCCAAGGCAGCGACGCCCGCTAAGCCAGACGCAGTCGAGGGTTAGACCCGAGCTTTGCAGGTATTGGCAGGCTCGCCAGGTGTCTGGCCGAGCCAGAAATAGGGTGCGCGTCCATGACCGCTTATGTCATCAACCCGCCGGTCGAAACACTTATTCCGGTGGAAGGCGGCGGTCAGTTTCCGGTCCGGCGTATTTACTGTGTCGGTCGCAATTATGCGGATCACGCCCGTGAAATGGGCGCAGACCCGGATCGCGAAGCGCCCTTCTTTTTCTCCAAACCCCGCGATGCGGTCACCAGCCGTAGCGAAGTCGCCTACCCGCCCGCGACCCAGGACCTTCATCATGAGGTGGAGCTAGTACTGGCGCTTGGAGCCGGCGGTGCGGATCTGAGCCCGGACCGCGCGAAAATGATGGTCTATGGCGCGGCGGTCGGCGCGGACCTGACGCGCCGCGACCTGCAGTCCGAGGCCAAGAAAAACGGGCGGCCTTGGGATGCCTCGAAAGGTTTTGACCAATCTGCCCCCATCGGCCTGATCCGTCCCGGGCAATCGCCGTCCGAAGGATCAATTGCGCTGACTGTGAACGGTGAAACCCGGCAATCGGGTGATCTGGCGCAGATGATCTGGTCCAGCGCTGAAGTGATCTCACATCTGTCGAGCCTGTTCCGCCTTGAGCCGGGGGATCTCATTTATACCGGGACGCCGGCAGGGGTCGGGCCTGTCGTCCGAGGCGATCAGATTGAGGCTTCCATCACAGATCTTCCGCCGCTGCGCTTCACCCTGGTCTAGGAACAGCGCTTCTGGGTGCAACACCATCGCATTTGAGCTTTGCGGCTCTGGCGAAGAGGAGCCCCCCTGGCTTGCCCGCTTGGCTCAGCCTGTCTACATGCGGGGCGATGTGGCGGCGAACGGGACCGGTATGAGCGATCAGTTCAAGACATCTGTCGACCTTCAGGGCGAGGATATCCATTGGGATCCTGACGCCGGTCTGTCCTATGGCCGCTATCTGGGACTCGATCGGGTGCTCAGCGCGCAGACGCCGCTGACAGATGAGCATGATGAGATGATGTTCATCATCATCCATCAGGCCTCTGAGCTTTGGCTCAAACTGTGCCTGCACGAGCTCAACGGCGCGCTCTCCCATCTGCAGAACGATGAAGTCCGCCCCGCCATGAAAATGCTGGCGCGCATCGCCCGCATCCAGGAACAGCTGACACAGTCCTGGTCTGTGCTGTCCACCATGACGCCAGCCGATTATCTGAAGTTTCGCGATGCGCTGGGCCAAAGCTCGGGCTTTCAGAGCCATCAATACCGCATTCTCGAATATCGTCTGGGAAACAAGAATGCGGCGCTGGCGCGCGTGTTCGCAAACGAGCCAGAGGCGCACGCCGCTGTCACGGCTGCGCTCAACGCGCCGTCTCTATATGATGAGACGCTGAAACTCGCCGCCCGTCAGGGCGCGGCGTTGCCTGCCGACGTGATAGAGCGCGACTGGTCAAAAGCCTATGCGCCGAACATCGAGGTCGAAGCGATGTGGCGTGAGGTTTACCTCGACACCGCAAAATGGTGGGAGCTCTATGAATTCGCCGAAAAGCTCGTGGATCTGGAGCAGAAATTCCAGCAATGGCGCTTCAATCATATGAAAACGGTTGAGCGGATCATCGGCTTCCGGCGCGGCACCGGCGGCTCCGGCGGCGTCAGCTATCTCGTCAAGGCGCTCGATCTGCGCCTCTTCCCAGAACTCTGGACCGTTCGCACACAGCTTTAATCTCGCCTCGGGAGTCCTTCATGCGCAGCTTTTACATCTTCATCAAATGCGAACTGGGCCGCACCTATGACGTGGCGTCCGCCATTGTCGATACGGTCAGCGAAACCCGCCAGGTGCATTCAGTCTCGGGTGAGTTTGATCTGCTCGCCCAGTTCGCTGTCGATGATGACGCGGATATCGGGCGGTTCGTGAACAAGTCGGTGCAGACCATTGACGGCGTCAAAGATACCCAGACCTTGATCTGCTTTAACGCCTTTACGCCTGATCGCGGTCAGGGCCTGGATTAAGTCATGCATTTCGGCGTTTTCGACCTGTTCAAGATCGGCGTCGGCCCGTCGAGCTCTCACACTGTGGGGCCGATGAAGGCGGCGCGCCTGTTTCTTGAACGCGTGGATGAAGAGCATGGCTTGTCGAGCGTCACACGCGTGCAGGCGGAAGCCTATGGCTCGCTAGCGCTGACGGGATCTGGCCACGCGACCGACAAGGCGATTTTGTGGGGGCTGGAAGGCGTGACGCCCGAAGGCGCGGATCCGGACGCCCTGCCCGCCCGAATTGACCGGATCAAAGCTGACAAGACCCTGAAACTGCTCGACGCGCACGAGATTGCTTTCAACATGGATGCTGATCTGGTCTTTAACGGCTCCAAGCGTCTGCCCTTCCACTCCAACGCCATGAAGTTCATGGCTTTTGACGCGGCGGGCGAGGCTCTGCGCGAGGAGATCTGGTATTCGATCGGCGGCGGGTTCGTGATTGACGAGGCGGAAGCGGGTCGTAATTCCGCGGCCGAAGCGCTGAAAGGCGAGCCCTACCCGTTTAATTCCTGTGATGAACTGCTGGAAATCTGTGACCGCGAAGGCCTGACCATCCCTGAGCTGATGATGGCCAACGAAACCGCCTTCCGTGAAGAAAGCGAAGTGCGCGGCTGGATCTCCAGCGTGACGCAGACCATGGAAGACTGCATTGAACGCGGCGTGCGCCAGCGCGGGGAATTGCCCGGCGGGTTGAACGTCAAACGCCGTGCGCCCCTAATGCGCGACAAGCTGATGGCCGAAGCTGCGCGCGCGGAGACAGACCCCCTCGCCTCCATGGAATGGGTCAATCTGTGGGCGATGGCGGTGAACGAAGAAAACGCCGCCGGCGGCAAGGTCGTCACCGCGCCAACCAATGGCGCAGCGGGCATCATCCCGGCGGTCTTGCGCTATTATGATCGCCACCATCGCCGCTCAAACGATCCGGACGCGATCGCGCGCTTTTTTCTGACCTCCGCCGCCATTGGCGCGCTCTATAAACAGAACGCGTCGATCTCTGGCGCGGAAGCGGGCTGTCAGGGTGAAGTGGGCGTCGCCTGCTCCATGGCGGCTGGCGGATTGGCTGCGGCGCTGGGCGGGACGAACCGTCAGATCGAGAACGCCGCCGAGATCGCCATGGAGCATAATCTGGGGCTGACCTGCGATCCCGTGGGCGGGTTGGTGCAAATTCCTTGCATCGAGCGCAACGCCATCGGCGCGATCAAGGCGATCAACGCCGCGCGTCTGGCGCTGATGAGCGAGGATGCGGATTACAAGGTCAGCCTTGATCAGGTGATCGAAACCATGGCCCAGACTGCGGCGGACATGAATGATAAGTACAAGGAGACCTCCACCGGCGGTCTCGCGGTAAACGTGCCGGTGTGTTGATCCGATCCAGGTCATGACAAAAGAAAAACCCCGGAGCGGTGCTCCGGGGTTTTTTGTTCGTGCGGGGAGCTGATTAAGCCGCCAGCCCCTCCGCCACCGAATACTTGGCTTCGGTCTTTTCTGCGATCTCATCGAGCGTCACGCCATCCGCCAGCTCCACGAGCTTGAGGCCGTCCTCGACCACGTCAAACACGCCCAGAGTGGTGATGACGCGATCCACGCAACCCTGGCCGGTCAGCGGCAGGGTGCAGGCCTTCAGAAGCTTGCTGTCGCCCGCCTTGTTGGTGTGATCCATGATCACCACGACGCGCTGGACGCCAGCGACCAGATCCATCGCGCCGCCCATGCCCTTGACCATTTTGCCAGGGATCATCCAGTTGGCGATGTCGCCGTTCTCGGCCACTTCCATCGCGCCCAGAATGGACAGGTTGATGTGTCCGCCGCGGATCATGCCAAAGCTGTCCGCCGAGCTGAAATAGCTGGTCTTGTCCAGCTCGGTGATGGTCTGCTTGCCCGCGTTGATCAGGTCGGCGTCCACCTCGTCTTCAGTCGGGAACGGACCCATGCCCAGCATGCCGTTCTCGGACTGCAAGGTGACGTCCATGCCGTCGGGGATGAAGTTCGCCACCAGGGTCGGAATGCCGATGCCCAGATTGACGTAAAACCCGTCCTGCAGCTCTTTGGCGGCGCGTTCAGCCAGTTGTTCTCTCGTCCAAGCCATGTGTGAGATCCTCCTGCTTACGCGCGCACGGTGCGTTGTTCGATGCGCTTTTCGAAAGTGCCCTGAACAAGGCGCTGAACGAAAATGCCCGGCGTGTGGATATGATCAGCGTCAAGTTCGCCGTTCTCGACGATTTCCTCGACCTCGGCGATGGTCACCTTACCTGCGGTCGCCATCATCGGGTTGAAGTTGCGGGCGGTCTTGCGGAAGACGAGATTGCCCGCCTTGTCCGCTTTCCAGGCTTTCACGATGGAGATGTCAGCCACAAGGCCGGTCTCCATGATGTAGGTCTCGCCGTCAAAATCCTTGTGCTCCTTGCCGTCCGCCACCAGCGTGCCGACGCCGGTTTTGGTGTAGAAGCCCGGAATGCCGGCGCCGCCTGCGCGGATGCGTTCAGCCAGCGTGCCCTGGGGGTTGAACTCGAGCTCCAGCTCGCCGTTCAGATACTGTTTTTCGAAGGTCTTGTTCTCACCCACATAGGAGGAGACCATCTTCTTGATCTGGCGGGTATGCAGCAGCAAGCCCAGGCCGAAATCATCAACGCCCGCATTATTAGAGATCACCGTCAGGTCCTGAGCGTTGCTGTCGCGCAGCGCCAGGATGAGGTTTTCCGGAATGCCGCACAGCCCGAAGCCGCCCGCCATTACGGTCATGCCGTCAAAAGTCAGCCCGTCGAGGGCCGTTTTTGCATCTGGGTAGACTTTGTCCGCCACCGCGCGGTCTCCTTCCCTGAGTTTTTCAACGATCGTTTAATTTGGGTTTGCGTTATAGCCGATATCGCCCTTGAGGCTAGTCCTTTTCCTCTGGCGCCGGCTTCTGATCTGGGTGGGCTTCACCTCTGTGGCGATCGATCTCGATCGCGAGCGCCCCACCGAAGAAGACGGCGTATGCCGACCAATAGACCCATAACAGGAACACGATCAGCGTGCCTAGCGGACCGTAGGTGCTGGGATTGACGATGGTCGCCACATAGAGGGTGAAACCTTTGGAGGCGATCAGCCACAAGGTCGCTCCGGCGCCGGCTCCGATGAGCGAGGCGGGCCAGCTGGTCTCACCGGCGCGCTGCATCACGAAGCGATAGAGCAGCGTCAGAGCCGTCAGCATGGCGAGATAGGAAATCGACCATTCATTGATCAAGCTGGCGCCAAAATCCGCGGCTTCGCTGCCGAGCAGGCGCAAGGCGGGGCGGATCATGTTGGGGATGGTCAGAATCGCCAGATTGGCCAGGACCAATAAGGCGCCGCCCGCGATCACCGCCCCCATGGCCAAGAGGTTGAAGTGCAGGATGTTGCGCAAATCGCCGCGCCGCGCGATCTGATTGAGGCCTGCGATCATCGCTTTGGCCCCGCGCGCGGCGGCGAACCAGGCGATGAACAAGGCCACAGCGCCCTGCAAGGTCAGGGAGGCGTTTGACGTTCCGGCGAGTTCAGACAGCTGGGTGGTCAGAAAGGTGTTGGCGGACGGGGGCAACACGTCCGTCACCTCAAGCCGGGCGACCTGATTGACGGCGTCATCCGCTGAAAACCACAAACCATAAATGGACGCCGCCACAAGGACGGCGGGGACCAGCGCCAGAAGGCCGAAGAACCCGGCTCCGCCGGCGAACAGCATCACTTCACGGGCCATCATGCGATCTATGGCCCGGACAGTGATCTTCAGCGCCGGGATTTCCCAGGCGCGGCGGATCAGGGATTTGATTTTGACCAGCGGCATGGCGCCTAGCGTTCAAACCTGTTCGAGCATAATGACACCGAAGGCCGGACGCCCGCGATTTTGAGCCTGTTTAGCGCCTATTGCCTCACTGTGTCAGCCTAAACCCCCGGCGTTTTTCAGCGTACCGATCTCGGCCTCGGAAAACCCCCAGTCGCGCAGCACGTCTTCTGTATGCTCGCCGGGCTTTGGCGCCGCGCCTTGAATGGCGCCGGGCGTGCGAGAGAAGCGCGGCGCCGGCGCGGCTTGCCGCACGCCCTCGACCTCAACAAACACGTCTCTGGCTTTCATATGCGGATGGTCTGTCGCGTGCTCAGTGTCCAGCACAGGCGCGAAACAGCAATCCGTGCCGTCCAGAAGCGCCGTCCAGTGTGATTGGGGCTCGCTTTTAAAGGTGTCTTCAAACGCCTCCCGCATGGCTGGCCAGGTCTTGGCGTCATATTGCGCTTGCATGGCGGGATGGTCAGACAGGTTCAGCTTGTCGATCAACAGCTGAAAGAATTCCGCCTCCAGCGCGCCGATCGAGACGAAAGCCCCGTCCGCACAGGCATAGACGTCATAAAAGGGCGCGCCGCCATCCAGCAGGTTTTCTCCGCGCGGCTGGCTCCATAATCCCATGGCGTCCAGCTGATGCACCGCGCCCATCAAATGCGCAGCCCCATCTACAATCGCAGCGTCAACGACCTGCCCTTCGCCCGTCGCGCGCGCATGATGCAAGGCCGACAGAACGCCGACGGCGAGATACATCGAGCCGCCGCCGAAATCGCCCACCACATTGACGGGCGGAACAGGTTTGTCCTTGGGACCAATGGCGTCGAGCGCGCCGGTCAAAGCGATATAATTGAGGTCATGGCCTGCGGCGTGGGCGAGCGGGCCGTGCTGCCCCCACCCTGTCATGCGGCCATAAACAAGCGCCGGATTGGCTTTCAGGGCCTCTTCCGGTCCCAGCCCCAGACGCTCCATCACCCCCGGGCGATAGCCTTCGAGTATGATGTCAGCGCTTTTCATCAGCTTCAGGCACGCTTTCACCGCGTCCGAGCTTTTGAGATTGAACGCTGCTGACCGCCGACCGCGCGCCAGGATCTCCGCCGGACCGCCGCCGCCGGCATGCGGGCGGTCGATCCGGATGACCTCTGCGCCCAAATCGCTGAGCAGCATGGCGCAGAAGGGCGCGGGCCCCAATCCGACAAATTCCAGGACTTTAACGCCACGCAAAGGGCCTTGTGCTTTTGTATCGGTCGGCATGGTGCTGAATCGCTTTGTGACAATTTCAGGAATCAAAGTTTTGACACTGAACTCAGAACGACACAATCTTGCTGCCTCGGGTCGAGGGGGGCAGACAGGGCGGATGTTTTCCATTGCAGTCATGGGCGGTGACGCCGCTGCGCGTGAAACCGCTGAGCTCTTGGCTCAAATGGGGTTTCAGGTCGCCACTCATATTGAACCTGGGTGCGAAGCCGTTGTGAGTTTCGGCGCTTTTGACGCCGACCTGCCTTCAGAAACCCTGCATCTGGCGATTGGCGAGCATGATTGCGCCCAACTGGATGCTCGACTGCCCGTGAACGCACATCCCATTCAGATCGCCTCGCGTCTGCGCGCCCTGTCTCGCCTCAAAGTGCTTGAGCATACGGCGCAGCTCAGATTGCAAAGCGCGCTGGAAGCCGGGTATCAGCCCGCGCCGGTTCCGGTCAATGACGACGACTCGACGGTCTTGTTCGTCGGCGCGCCCGGCCCCTCTTTCATGCGGCTGCAGTTTGCGATGTCCAAAGCCGGCATTCAGACCATCGCCGCTTTTTCGACCTTCAACGCCTTTGATTACCTGCACGAACGCACGTTTGACGCGGTGATCCTGAACACCCGGCCAGAGCCGGGACTGGCGCATACGGTCTGTTCGGCCATGCGCCGCAATACTAGGCTCTATCACACGCCTGCGATCTTGCTGACCGCCGAGACCGATTATGCGGGCGCGGATGAAGCGTTCGCGCGTGGCGCATCCGATATTCTCTCTGACGCCGCCAGCAATGACGACATGCGCGATCGCGTGATGGCGCTGGCGTCAGAACGCCGCCGCCGCCGCTTGGCCAAGGCGCGGCTGGAAGCGTGCCGTTTGCCGAGCCTGCTCGACGAAACCTCCGACCTTTACAATGAACGCTTTGGCCGCGTTCACCTGCAAAGCCTGATGGACCAGGCCGCAGCGCGGGTTGAACCGCTCAGCCTGATCATGTTGACCGTCAGCGCGCCGCAGGAAGCGGGCATGAACGGCTTCGCCAAGGCGTCCAACCAATTCGCCGGCATGCTGCGTCATTGCGTGCGCGCGGAAGACTTCGTCGTGCGTCTGGGTCAGGATCGCTTCATTATCGCCCTTCCCAAAACGCCCAAGGTCGAAGCGATGATGGTGTCGAACCGCGTCTCCGCTATTGCTGAATGCACGGCCTATGAGGGCGCAGATCCGCTCAAGCCCTTCCGGCTCGAGCTGAGCCCGTCTATCGAGGAAGCCGGCGGTGAAACCAGCGCTGAAGCCTTGATCGACCAGATGGTGCGGCGCTCTAACGTCTTGCCGTTCAGCTCCGCCAAAACCGGTTAGGCCGCTTCCTTGGCCCGCCGGGCGGCGTCGGCCACCGGCGCCAGAAGCCGTAGCGCGCCTTTCAGCCGGTCCATCGGATCAGGGAAATCGCCCTTGAGCACCAGCGTGTTGTCCGGTCGCAGCTTGTAGTCGGCCGGGCGCTTGGTCATTAGCTCAATCAGAGCCGCCGGATCGCCGAAGCCATGCTCTCGGAAGGTCGCGACCGCGCCTTTGGGACCAGCATCGAGCTTGGCCACATTCGCCCTTTTACACAGGGCTTTAAGGGCAACAACCTGAAGCAAACTCTCAACTTCATCAGGCAATTTGCCGAACCGGTCGATCAGCTCAGCGGCGAAGCCCTCGCGCTCTTGCTTGGTGTCGAGCGACGACAAGCGGCGATAGAGCGACATGCGGACATCAAGATCAGGCACATACTCTTCGGGGATCAGCACCGCCGCGCCCACATTGATGGCGGGCGACCAGTCGCGTTCTTCCAGGCTCGTATCGCCCTGCAGGCTCGCCACGGCTTCTTCCAGCATGGATTGATAGAGCTCCACGCCCACATCCTTGATATGTCCTGATTGCTCTTCGCCCAGCAGATTGCCGCCGCCGCGCAGATCCAGATCATGGCTCGCCAGGGTGAAGCCCGCGCCCAAACTATCAAGCGATTGCAGCACCTTCAGGCGCTTGTCGGCCGTGGAGGTGAGTTTCTGGTTGGCGGGAGTGGTGAGGTAAGCGTAAGCGCGCGCCTTGGCCCGCCCCACCCGGCCGCGCAGCTGATAGAGCGGCGCCAGGCCGAACATGTCGGCGCGGTGGATGATCATGGTGTTGGCGGTCGGGATATCGATGCCGGATTCCACGATGGTGGTTGAGACCAGCACATCGTACCGGCCCTCATAGAACGCCGTCATGATGTCTTCGAGCTGGCTGCCGGACATCTGGCCGTGCGCGACAACGAAACTGACTTCGGGCACCTGTTCGCGCAGGAAACGCGAGATTTCATCGAGATCTGTGATGCGCGGGGCCACATAATAGCTCTGCCCGCCGCGATAGCGTTCACGCAGCAGGGCCTCACGCACCGTCACGCTGTCAAACGGCGTCACATAGGTGCGCACCGCCAGACGGTCCACGGGCGGGGTGGCGATGATGGACAGATCGCGAATGCCGGCCATGGACAGCTGCAGGGTGCGCGGGATCGGCGTCGCAGTCAGCGTCAGCACGTGGACGTCTGATTTCAGTTCCTTGAGCCGTTCCTTGTGCTTGACGCCAAAGCGTTGCTCTTCGTCGATCACCAGAAGGCCCAGATCGGCGAATTTCACGGTTTTCGCCAGGATGGCGTGGGTGCCGATCACGATCTCGCACGTGCCCTCCGCCAGCTCCTTGCGCGTAGCGGTCGCTTCTTTTGCAGGTACGAGCCGGGAGAGCTGGCGCACTTTCACCGGCCACCCCTTGAAGCGTTCCTCAAAGGTCTTGAAGTGCTGGCGCGCGAGCAAAGTGGTCGGCGCGACGATGGCGACCTGACGTCCGCTCATGGCGGCCACGAACGCCGCGCGCAACGCCACTTCGGTTTTGCCAAAGCCCACATCGCCGCAGATCAGGCGGTCCATGGGGCGGCCCCGGGCGAAATCCGAGAAGACATCATCAATGGCGTGAAGCTGGTCGTCGGTCTCCACATACGGGAAGCGCGCCGCGAACTCGTCATAGAGCCCGCTGGGCGGGGTCAGCACTTCAGCGTCGCGCGCATTGCGCGTGGCGGCGATCTTGATCAGCTGATCGGCCATGTCGCGCAGGCGTTTCTTGGCCTTGGCCTTGCGCGCCTGCCAGGCGCCCGCCCCCAGACGATCAAGCTGCGCGGTTTCGCTGTCCTGTCCGTAGCGCGACAGAAGTTCGATATTCTCGACCGGCAGGTAGAGCTTGCTGGCGCCGGCGTATTCAAGCTCCAGACAATCGTGCGGCGCCTCGCCCACTGACAGGGTTTTCAGGCCCAGATAGCGCCCGAGGCCATGATCGGCATGAACCACCAGATCACCGGGCGTCAGCGCACCGGCTTCAGCGATCACATCGGCGGTTTTCTTCTTGCGGCGCGGCCTGGCCAGACGGTCGCCCAGAACATCCTGTTCGGCGATGACGACGAAATCGGGCGTTTCAAAGCCATGTTCCAGCGGCAGCACGATGCGCGAGATCGTCTGACCGCTCATCTTGTGGGCGGCGCGCCAGTCATCGGCCGCCATGATCGGTTTCAGGCCATGATCGCCCAGCACGCTGGCGAGACGGTCCGAGCCGCCTTCAGACCAGCTGGCGAACAGCACGCGCTTGCCCGATGAACGCAGCGCGACGGCATGCTTGGCGGCGGCGTCAAAGACGTTCTGGTCGGCCTGGCGTTCAGCGGCGAAGCTGCGCCCTTGCTTGCCGCCCATATCGATGACGGCCTCGCCCGCTTCCTGAAACGCGGTGAAGCGGCGGGCGGCGCGCCCGTCAATTTCATGCGCCCATGCGTCTTCATCGAGATAGAGCGTTGTGGGCTCCAGCGCGCGATAGGCCGGCGCGCCCATGGCCCCTGCCCCGGATTTCGACGCGGCCTGGCGCGCATCATAATAGTCGCGGATCTGCTCAAGGCGCTCATCGAGCGCGTCTTTCACCAACGGGTCGAGCCCCACGAGAGCGCCTTCGCCCACATAATCAAAGACCGTATCGAGATGATCATGAAACAACGGCAGCCAGTGCTCGGCGCCGTTCGGGCGCGCGCCCGCGCTGACGGAGTCATAGATCGGATCGCCGGAGCCGACCGCGCCGAAATTCTTCAAAAAGCCCGAACGGAAACGCGAAATCGCATCGGCGTTGAGCACAATCTCGCTGACCGGCGCAAAGCTGACCGATTTGAGCTGGGCGGTGGTGCGTTGGGTTTCAGGATCAAAGCCGCGCACGGTTTCAAGCACATCGCCGAAGAAATCGAGCCGCACCGGCTCTTCGGCGTCCGCCGGGAACACATCGATCACCCCGCCGCGCACGGCGTAATCGCCGCGCTCAGTGACGGTGGCGGTGCGCACATAGCCGTTTTCCGCCAGATGCTGTTTGAGCACTTCAGAATCCAGAACGCCGCCGGGCTTGGCGCTGAGGCCCCCGCCTGATAGCGCCGCTTTGGGCGCGCAGCGCTGAAGAGCGCCCGACACGGTGGAGATCACCAGAAGCGGTTTTGTCTCTTTTGGGTCGCGTTGCGCCAGCGCATGCAGCGCCCCGGCGCGCCGCGCGGCCGTGCGCGGGCTGGGGCTGATCCGGTCATAGGGCTGACAATCCCAGCCCAGAAGCCGCAATTGTTCGAGGTCTGGCGCGAAGAACCGCGCCGCAGCCGCAAACGCGCTGGCCCGCGCCTCGTCGGTGGCGATGTAGAGCCCCACCCCGCCGCGCGCCCGCAAGGCGTCGCAGAAGATCAGGGCGTCAAAGCCTTCAGGCGCGCCGCAAACGGTCAGCGATTGGGAAGAGTCTGCAAGCGCTTTGAAATCGTTCACGGCCGGGCGTCCTCAATACAATTTCGCCCCCGCGCCAGTTTGACGGGGGGTGTTCAGGTCTCAACTCACTGCTCTTCCCCGGCCCCCAAATCGCGTTGAGGGTGAACTCCAGCCGGGGTGCGGAGCAGGAAACGTCGCGCTCGACCTTCTCTGGATCCCGGTCTTCACCGGGAAAGAGAGAAAGGCAAACGATTTAGCTCGACGGGCCGTCGCCCTCGGCGGCGAGCGCCTCATAGTCAAACGTTTTCAGTGCATTCAGCACCGGGCCCTCATAATTGGCCGGGGTCTCGATCGTGCCGCAGATCCAGGCGTAAACCTCGGTGTCGGGCGCATCCAATAGACGCTCAAACTCATCCACCTCGTCTGGCGACAAGTCGTAGAGTTTGGTGTCCGCGAAGCGTCCCATGATCAGGTCGGCTTCCTTGAACCCCCGCCGCCAGGCGCGAAACGTCAAACGCTTCAGCCGCGCTTCAGGGTCGAGGGGCGTGTTCGGATCGGAGAAAGGATTATCACTCATGACAGCGCATATAGCGCGCAGGTGTGGTTGGGTGAAGGGTGAGACTTTCGCGAATCCAGTTCACGGGCGATGTTAGCGGCATGCGCCCTCAATCGCTCTTCCCGCTGTTTGCTGACCTGACCACGCTGAAAGGCGTGGGGCCTCGGCTTGCGGCGTTGATGGAGAAGGTGGCGGGGCCGCGGGTGAAGGATCTGATCTTCACCGCGCCCACCGGGCTGGTGGACCGGACGCACCGGGTGTCGATCTCTGATGCTGGGGACGCCGGCAATCAGGTGCTGGTGAGCATTGAGGCGGAGGTGGAAGAACACATTCCCCGCCCCACGATGAAGCAGCCCTATAAGGTCCGCATGCGCGACGAGACGGGCTGGCTGCATCTGGTGTTCTTTAACGCAAAGTCTGATTATCTGCGGCGCATGCTGCCTGTCGGGGCCACCCGGCTGGTGTCGGGCAAGGCGGAGCGTTTCGCCAGCGAAATCCAGATGGTGCATCCCGATCTGATCGCCGACCCCAAAAAGGTCGAGGACAAGGATCTGCTGCAGCCGGTCTATCCGCTGACGGCGGGCCTGTCGGTCAATGTGATGCGCAAGGCCATGGCTGAGGCGCTGAGCACCCTGCCCGATCTGCCCGAATGGATCGATGGGCCCCTGAAGGCGCGTGAGGACTGGCCGGGGTGGCGCGAGGCCTTGCTGGAGCTGCATGCCCCGCAATCAAATCTTGATCTGGAGCCGACCGCGCGGGTCCGTAAACGCCTCGCTTTTGATGAGCTGTTCGCCCACCAGCTGGCGCTGAAACTGGCGCGGCGGGACCGCAAAGCGCGCAAAGGCCGGCCGCTGACGGGGGATGGCGCCCGCGTAGCGCAGCTCCTGGAGCATGCCCCCTTCACCCCGACCGGTGCTCAGATGCGGGCGTTTGAAGCCTGCAAGACTGATATGGACAGCGCTCAGCGCATGATGCGGCTGGTGCATGGCGATGTAGGCTCGGGCAAGACCTTCGTCGCCGCGCTCTGCGCCGCTCATGCCGCCGAGGCCGGGGTTCAGACCGCCTTGATGGCCCCCACCGAAATCGTTGCTCGCCAGCACGCCAAGGTGATGAGCGATCTGCTGGCGCCCGCCGGGATCAGCGTGGTGGCGCTGACCGGGCGCGACAAAGGCAAGGCGCGCAAAGAGCTGGAGGCGCAGCTCGCCTCGGGCGAGGCGCAAGTGGTGTGCGGCACTCACGCCTTGTTCCAGGATAGCGTCGACTTCGCCGATCTGGGCCTGGTGGTCATTGATGAACAACACCGGTTCGGGGTGTCCGATCGGCGTAAGCTGACCATGAAAGGGCGTGCGCCAGACGTGCTCGCCATGTCCGCCACCCCTATTCCGCGCACGCTGACGCTCGCAGCGTTCGGGGATCTCGATGTCAGCCGGCTCGATGAAAAACCCGCCGGGCGCATCCCGCCCGACACCCGCGTCGTCTCCGGCGAACGGCTCTATGAGATCATCGAAGGGCTCAAGCGTGCTCTCGCCAAGGGTGAGCGCGCCTATTGGGTCTGTCCGTTGGTGGAAGACAGCGACACCTCCGACCTCGCCGCCGCCGAGGCGCGCCACCACATGCTGTCTGAAATGTTGCCGAACGCGCGCATTGGTCTGGTGCATGGGCGCATGCTGGCGCGCGACAAGCAAAAAGCCGCCGAGGATTTCCGCGCCGGCGAGATTGACGTTCTGGTCGCCACCACTGTGATCGAGGTCGGCGTGGATGCGCCGGACGCCACCATCATGGTGATCGAGCACGCCGAACGGTTTGGTCTGGCGCAGCTTCATCAGTTGCGCGGACGCGTGGGTCGGGGCGACAAAGCCTCCACCTGCCTGCTGCTCTATCATGGCCAGCTGGGCGAGACGGCGCGTGCACGGCTCGAGATCATGCGCAATTCTGATGACGGCTTCGTCATCGCCGAGGAAGACTGGCGTTTGCGCGGTTCAGGCGATCCGCTGGGGCTCAAACAATCGGGCCTGCCGGATTACCGAATCGCGGACCTGGCGGCCCATGCCGACCTGTTAGAGCTCGCAAGCGACGCCGCTCAGTACGAAACCGCGCGCGAGGACGTGTTCGCCGGGGAACGCGGAGAAGCCCTTCGCACCTTGCTGTACTTGTTTGAACGCGATGAAGGGGTGCGGCTGATGCGGTCCGGTTAGACCGAGCCGCAGATTTCACTGGAAATCGGGTTGGGCCTGTAGTACATAGTCGCTATCGATACATGGCCAGGTTTTAGGTCACTAGCGTTTAGGCGCTGATTCCACTCCCTCCAAATGTCGATGTCCGCCATGCTCTTATTCGGAGGGCGTGGTGATTAACTCTTGTCTAAAAAAGGACATTCATCAATGGCTACCGGCATTGTGAAGTGGTTCAACTCCACCAAAGGCTACGGCTTCATTCAACCTGACGACGGTTCCAAGGACGTGTTCGTGCACGCCTCTGCCGTTGAGCGTGCGGGCATGCCCGAGCTGACCGAAGGTCAGCGCATTTCTTATGAAGAAGAGCGCGACCACAAAAGCGGCAAAACTTCCGCAGGTTCGCTTGCGAAAGCCGACTAATCTGATCTGAAAAGATTGGATGAAGAGCCCCCCGGATGGATCATCCGGGGGGCTTTTTTATGGTCGACGTCCTGCGCGTTCAGGACGGTTTCGGATCTGTAGGCTCAGGATCAGACGCTGACGCGTCAGAGCTGTCATCCGGCATCAATCCTGCGCCCGCCTTGCCCGGCTCGGCTTGCGGGATCGCGCCGTCAGGCAAGCGATCGGGCGTCACCATGCCGAAGGAAATGATCAGCTTCGCCGCCTCCTCCACCGACAGGTCGAGCGCGATCGCCTTGGCGCGCGGCACGAAGAGCAAAAAGCCCGATGTCGGGTTGGGCGTGGTGGGGATGAAGACGCCGATCACGTCATCGCCCTGGCCCACCACAGAGCGGATCACGCCGCGGCCCGTCGAGGCCACGAAGGCGACCGCATAGCTGCCCGCCATCGGGTATTCCACCAGCACCACTTCCTTGAAGGAGTTCTGTTGGCCCTGAAAGACGGTCTCCACGATCTGTTTGAGCGCGGCGTAGATATTGCGAATCAGCGGCACGGAATTGAGCACGCGCTCACCCAGATCGAGCAGGCTACGGCCGAAAATGTTCGCCGCCAGCGCCCCAAGCAAGGTCAGGCCCAGCACTGCAATCAGAAGCCCCATGCCGGGTATGGCGAAGGGCAGATAGCTTTCAGGGTTGTAGCGGGACGGAACCAGGGGCTTGATCACCTGGTCCACAAAGGTCACGAAGCTGTAGATCAGCCAGAATGTGATACCGATCGGGGCGGCGACAACGACGCCGGTCAAAAAGCGATTGCGTAGCCAGCGAAGCACGTCGCTCAACTCCTGTTACAGCGCCCAGATCGGACGCCTCTCTGCAATGCCCGCGAATATGGGAGGAATCAAGGCTCCCCCTTGCTGACGTCCCAGTTGCACGCGTATGAGTGTGAGCATGAACGGCCCTTTCAACATTCCCCTCACCGCCTGGTTGCGCTGGCTTTTGTTTGGCGCTTTGGGCGGCTTCGTCGCGTTGTCCGCGCTCAGCGCTTTGGTTTTGCGCGATCAGATTTTCCAGACCTTCCTGGATCCCGGCGTGCCGTTTCAGACCTATCAACGCCCTCCGGCCCCTGACTACACACAGGATGAAGCCTGGGCGGCCCGACCGGATGTGCGCCTGCCTGACGAAGCGGGCCATCCGGCGGTCTTCTTCATTCATCCGACCACCTATGACGGCGGCAGCCATTGGAACGCGCCCTATGACCGGCCCCAGGAGGCTGTGGAAGTTTCCCAGATCATCCTGCCGAATTATGCCGCGCCCTTCCTGGTTCAGGATGTTGAGCTTTATGCGCCGCGCTACCGTCAGGCGTCGCTTTATACCTTCATGAACAATCGCGAGGATTCCGTGCTGGCCCGAGAGCTGGCGCAAATGGACATCCAGCGCGCCTTCACCCAATTCCTGCGCGAAACGGATCCGGAACAGCCGTTCTTCCTTGTTGGCGTCGGTCAGGGCGGCGCGATCGCGCTGGACATTCTGGCGCGGCGCGTGGCGCCTGATCCGGCTGTGGCCCGGCGCCTGGCCGCCGCGTACATCATTGAGTCTCCCACGCCGCTCGACCTGCTGGCGGGGCCGCTCTCAACCATTCCGGTCTGCACTGATCCGTCAGAGATTCGCTGTCTTGTCGGGTGGATCGCCGTGCGTCCGCAAGAAACGGCGCGTATTGAGGCCCTGACGCAACGCTCTCGGGCGCTTGACGTCCGGGGGCGCCTGACCGCGGTCGAGGACCGGGCCTTGTTGTGCGTCAATCCTGTTCTCTGGACGGCGAATGAAGATTACGCGCCTGCACGTTTGCACCGGGGGGCTGCCGCTGCAGAGGGTCTGTCGCTGACGGATGCGCCCTCGCCCATGACCAACCAGACAGGCGCGCAATGTCAGAGCGGTCTGTTGATGATTGACCAGCCGCGGGCCCGTGCCTTGCGCCGTTCTGGGCGCTTGGCGGAGGACCGCCGTGTCCGGTCGTCCAACCTGTTCTACATGGATATCCGCGCCAATGCCGAAGCTCGGCTCGATACGATCCGTGCTGTGATGGCGGATGAGGCGCGCTATGCGCCCGCACTGGATGCGCCCGTGGAAGTGGACGTCGCGCCCATCACACCGATTGACGGCTAGGCTCTAGCTGTCCTGACGCAGGCGATTGACAATATTTGTGGTGGACAGCCCGTCCATGAGCGGCGCAAGGACGATTTCCCCGCCAGACTGACGGATGAAGTCTGCGCCAGGCAGTTCTTCCGCCACGTAATCGGCCCCCTTGATCATCACATGAGGGCGGATTTCCGAGATCAGCTCTGCGGGGGTGTCTTCGTCAAAGATCACGACGCGGTCCACCATTTCGAGCGAGGCCAGCATGGTCGCGCGCGTCGCCTGATCATTGATGGGGCGGTTCTCGCCTTTCAAGCGCTTGACCGAGGCGTCCGCGTTCAGTCCGACGATCAGGCGATCACACACCGACGCGGCATGGCGCAGCACCGACAAATGCCCCGGGTGCAGCAGATCAAAGCAGCCATTGGTGAAGCCGACTTTCAAGCCGCTTTCGCGCCAGTCTGCTGACAATTCCGCCATGGCGGGGCGGGACATGACACGCCAGTCTGGCGCTTCCTCACCCGCTTGCGCGGCGTCCAGAATTTCTTCTGGCGAAACGGTGGCGGTGCCAGGTTTGCCGACCGCGACGCCGGCAGCAAGATCGGCGAATTCCATGGCGTCCTTCAAAGAGGCGCCCGCGGCCATGGCGAGCGACAATCCGGCCAGTGCCGTATCGCCCGCGCCTGAAACATCATAAACATCACGCGATCTGGAGCGGTGGTGATGAATGACGCCGGTTTCGTCCAGCAAGGTCATGCCCGCGCCGCCGCGTGTGACCATGACGGCCTGGGTTCGCGTCAATTGCGCCTTGAGGGCTTTCAGCGCTGCTGCCGCCTCGTGATCACTGGAGACAGTCAGTCCGGTTTCGGCTTCAAGCTCGCCGGCATTGGGCTTGATAATGCTGGCGCCGTCATATCGGCTGTAATCATGACCGCGCGGATCGACGCTGACTGGTTTGCCGGCGTCGCGCGCCAAAGCGATGGCGGCTTGCACCAAATCACGCGTCACCACGCCGCGTCCATAATCTGAAATAATCAATATATCAGATGTTTCGAGCGCTTCCCTTATGTGATCTAGGAGATCTGACGCCGTATGGGCCTGAATCGCCTCGGTCGGGTCGCGATCCACGCAGAACATCTGCTGGTTATTGGACACATAGCGGATTTTCGACGGCGTCGGGCGTTCGGGCGTTCGTACGACCCCCGTCGCATCGCCACAGGCGGCCTTGACCAGCTCAATCGCGGCTTCACCGTCTGCATCGGTCCCGGCGACTGAAATCAGGCGCACCTCTGCTCCGAGGCTTGAGAGATTGCGCGCGAGATTGCCGGCGCCGCCTAGCATGGCCGTGCGGCGTTTCTCCGACAGGATCGGCACCGGCGCTTCACGCGAAATGCGATGCGTGTCGCCATAAACAAAGCTGTCATACAACAGATCGCCCAGCACAACGGCGCGGCGGTTTTGAATGGCGGCAAGAAGGTGCGCAGCCCGTTCACGCAACATGGCGCTCTCCAGAGCGATTAGAGTTGAATGACGGGATTGGACTTGGCCAGCGCGTCAAAAGCCATCAGATCGCGCACAACCTCTTCAAACCGGTTGAGCGGGATCATGTTCGGACCGTCAGAAGGCGCATTGTCCGGATCCGGGTGGGTCTCCATGAAGACGCCTGCAATGCCCAGAGAGACCGCTGCGCGCGCCAGATGCGGTGCGAACTGACGCTGCCCGCCGGAAGAGCCGCCCTGACCGCCGGGTTGCTGTACGGCGTGGGTGGCGTCCATGACGACAGGCGCGCCGGTCTGCTTCATGATCGGGAAGCTGCGCATGTCCACCACCAGCGTATTATAGCCAAAGCTGGCGCCGCGTTCGGTGGCGATCACATTGGGGTTCCCGGCCCCGGTGAGTTTGCCGATCACATTGGGTATGTCCCACGGCGCCAGGAACTGGCCCTTTTTGACATTGATCACCTTGCCGGTTTCCGCAGCGGCGATCAGCAGATCGGTCTGGCGGCAGAGAAAGGCCGGAATCTGAAGGATATCTGCAGCTTCGGCGACGATGGCGCACTGTTCCGCCGTGTGAATGTCAGTCAGCAGCGGCAGGCCGCTGGTCTCACGGATTTCATTAAAGACCTCCAGAGACGCTGACAGACCCAAACCGCGCTTGCCGGACAGGCTGGTGCGGTTCGCTTTGTCAAAAGAGGTCTTGTAAACAAGGCCCGCGCCTGTGCGATCCGCGATCTCCTTGAGCGCCATCGAAACCTCAAGGCCATGCTCGCGGCTTTCAAGCTGGCAAGGCCCCGCGATAATGGTGAGCGGCTTCTCATTGCCCATTTCCAGCACGCCGCCTTTGGGCAGCGGAATTTCGACGACGGCGTTCGGATTCATGAGAAACGCTTCTCCACTTGGCGCTAGGACAGACGGCTATGTGTCAGCCCCTGATCCAGAGGATATAAAACACCGTATAGCCAGACACCATACTTCGTCCCAGAACGCGTGCATTGCAAACCCATGACTGATTTGAAAAAGCCTGTAATTGTTTGGTTCCGTCAAGATCTTAGACTGGCAGATAATCCTGCCCTGCAAGCCGCGGCCGCGACGGGCGCGCCTGTTCTGCCCGTGTATATCCTCGATGATGACGCGCCTGGCGCATGGAAGCCTGGCGGCGCGAGCCGGTGGTGGCTGCATCATTCGCTCGCGTCGCTGGCTCGCGATATCGAGCAATTGGGCGGGCGATTGATTTTTCAGCAGGGGCCGGCACAGGCCTGCCTCGACGCGCTGATTGAAGATACGGGCGCAGGAGCGGTGTTCTGGAATCGCCAGTATGAGCCCTGGGCGCGCAAGCGCGATGAAGCCATCAAGTCAGCGCTGAACGAGGCAGGCGTGAAAGCGCGCTCGTTTAACGGTTCGCTGATTGTAGAGCCTTGGGAGATCGCGACGAAAGCCGGTGCGCCCTATAAGGTGTTCACGCCTTTCTGGCGGTCCCTGAAAGCGGGACATACGCCGTCTGAACCGACCGCTCGCCCTGACGCGCTGACGTTCCACGACCATCAAGACGGTTGCACGCTGGAGGCGTTAAAACTCTTGCCGACCAAGCCTGACTGGTCAGGCGGGCTCAAGGATAACTGGACGCCTGGCGAGGCGGCGGCCCATGGGCGGCTGGGTCAATTTCTCCAGCATGGCGTCACTGAATACTCAGATCGCCGGAACTTGCCGGCGGAACATGGCACTTCGAAACTGTCGCCGCATCTGCATTTCGGCGAAATCAGTCCGCGCCAGGTCTGGCACGCGGTCAAACGCTCGGCTCACGCTCAAGCAGAGGGCGCTGACACCTATCTGAGTGAGATTGCCTGGCGTGAGTTCAGCTATAACCTCCTTTATCATTTCCCCGACCTGCCCGAGGCGAACTTCCAGTCAAAATTTGACGGATTTGAATGGACGGGCCAGGCGAAGGATCTGGAAGCCTGGCGTCGAGGGCGCACAGGATATCCGATTGTGGATGCCGGCATGCGCGAGCTTTGGGCGACCGGCTGGATGCACAATCGCGTCCGCATGATCGTCGCCAGCTTCCTGATCAAGGACCTGATGATCAACTGGCGCGAAGGCGAAGCCTGGTTCTGGGACACTTTGGTTGACGCAGACCTGTCGAGCAATTCTGCTTCTTGGCAATGGACAGCCGGGTCCGGCGCGGACGCAGCCCCTTATTTTCGGGTCTTCAACCCCGTTGGGCAGTCAGAAAAGTTTGATCCAGATGGTGAGTATCTTCGTAGGTGGTTACCAGAGCTGACGAATTTACCGAACAAGGCGATTCACGCCCCCTGGACGGCGGATCAGTCGGTGTTGAAAAAAGCTGGCGTCCACTTGGGTGAAACCTATCCCGAGCCGATCGTCGACCATGGTGAAGCGCGCAAACGCGCGCTCGCCGCCTTTGAAAAGATCAAGGACTCCGCATGAGCCCGATTACGCCTTTGCATTCCCGTCCCTTGCGCGTCGCTGTGATCGGCGCGGGCGTATCCGGTCTCGGCGCGGCCTGGGCGTTGCGCAATGTCCACGACGTCACGGTGTTTGAAAAGCGAGAGCGGCTGGGCGGTCACGCCAATACTGTGCGTATCGATTATGACGGCGCGGAAATCGACGTGGACACGGGCTTCATCGTCTTCAATCCGCTCAACTATCCCAATCTGATTGCGCTGTTCGCCCATCTTGGCGTGGATAGCTATCGCACCGATATGAGCTTTGGATTCAGCCTGGACCGGACGTTTGAGTGGTCGTCAAACGGGCTCAAGGGCCTCTTCGCCGACCCCTCCAACCTGTTTAACCTGAGCTATCTGCGCATGCTGCGCGACATCTTGAAGTTCAACAAAGCCGCACAGAAAGATCTCGAGGCCGGCGGCCTTGAGGGCTTGAGCCTGGGTCAATATCTCGATCGTCTCGAACTGGGCGACGCGTTTCGTACGCAATACCTGCTGCCGATGGGCGCTGCGATCTGGTCCACGTCCGAAGCGGGCATGTCGGATTATCCGGCTGAAACCTTTATTCGTTTCTTCAAGAACCATCGCCTGATGCACGCCAGTCGGCCGAAATGGAATACGGTGAAAGGCGGCAGCCGCACCTATGTCAAAAAGCTGGAAGCGGATCTATTGGCCGCGGGCGTTGATTTTCAATCGCAGGCGAGCTCCGTCAATCGCACATCAGAGGGCGTGACGATTGAGGACGAAAACGGTGAGACGCATCAATTCGACGAAGTGATCCTCGCCTGCCATTCCGATCAGGCTTTGGCCTTGCTGAAAGATGCGGATGAGGACGAGCGTCAGCTTCTGGGCGCAATCCGGTATGGCGCCAACGAAGCGGTTCTGCATTGCGATACGAGCCTTACGCCAGCTCGCAAGGGCGCTCAGGCGGCCTGGACCTATCTGCGCGAAGGCGGAGCCGATGCAGCAGTCACCTATGATATGAACCGTTTGCAGGGCATTCGGTCCGACAGGCCGCTCTTTGTGACGCTGAACCCGGTTCGCCAACCCCGACCGGAGACCGTATTCGGCCGGTATCAGTACGACCATCCGCAATTCAATGCGCCCGCTCTCGCCGCGCAGCGGATCTTCAATTCCATCCAAGGCGTGCGCAACACCTGGTTCGCGGGCGCCTGGCTGGGCTACGGGTTTCATGAAGATGGATTGCGCGCCGGTCTGCGCGTAGCGTTGCGGCTGGGCGGTCAAATCCCGTGGACCTTCGCAGAGGGTGACGTGGATGGCGGGGCTTGGTCGAGACCCGCTGAGCCGTCTCGTCTGAAAGCTCAAGTCGCGGCTGAATAAGATGACTTGCGACACTCAACCTGCGGGCAGTCTGTACGTCGGCAAGACGGTACATGAACGCCGCGCACCGTTTCTACACCGGTTCAGCTATCGGCTCGGCTCAATCCTTCTGGACCTGGATCAGCTCGATGCGGCGGATCGCCTCAGCGCGTTCTTCTCGGTTGGACGGTTCAACCTTTACAGTTTTTATCCCAAGGATGTCGGGCCGCGCGACGGCAATGATCTATCGTCATGGGCGCGTAACTTGTTTGCGACATCCGGAGTTGAACTGGATGCGCAGGACCGACTGTCCCTGCTCTGCGCCCCGCGCGTGCTGGGCTATCAGTTCAATCCTCTCTCGATCTATTTCGCCCATGACGGCGACGGCCGACTGAAAGGCCTGATCTACGAAGTCCACAATACTTTCGGCGACAGCCATTGTTATGTGGCGAAGTCCAGTGAAGGGTCCCGACAAACCCATGACGCCGAGAAAATCTTTCACGTCTCCCCCTTCTTTGATCTGGGCGGACGCTATGAGTTCACGCTGCGCGAACCTGACGATACCTTCCATCTGACCATCTTCAAACAGCGTGAAGACGGGCCGGATTTTCTGGCGACCATGGCCATGAAGCGCGCGTCGTTAAACACCGCTCAGCTCGCGCGGTTGTTCCTCACCCAACCGTTTTCGAGCTTGAAAACTATCCTCGCCATCCATTGGGAGGCTTTGCGGCTCTGGATCAAGGGCGCGGTCTATCACAAGCGCAATCCTTCACCCGCAGATGCGTCTTTGGCGCACCCCGTATCCCGTTCCTCGCGCGCCGGATTTGGCGCCGAGCAGGATTAATTGTAAACTTGGCGTTACACGCAAATGCGTAACCGACGGAGCCGCCAATGACCGACTTCGCCGCTAGCCCGCTGGTGCGGGCTGACTCTCCGGCTGTGATCGACCGCCTTCAGGGCGTGCCGCGGGGGGTGCGTTTAACCCTGCGCATGCTGTTGAAACTCAAGGTCGGAACACTGACTGTCGTGCTGCCTGACAGCCGAGCCGTCAAGTTTGAAGGCCAACGTGAAGGCCCCGACGCCGTGATTGAACTGGCCAATTATGCTGTCGTTCGAAAAGTGATTTCGGGCGGCGATGTCGGCTTTGCGGAAAGTTATATGGATGGGGATTGGACGACGCCGGATCTTGCGGCTGTCCTGACCGTGTTTTCCGCCAATCTCGACGAAATGGCGAATATCACCCGCGGCGGACCGATCACGCGCTTCTTCCACTGGCTGTATCATTTGCGGCGCGCCAATACGAAAAGCCAGGCGCGCAAGAACATCGAAGCGCATTACGATCTGGGCAACAGTTTTTACGAGCTGTGGCTGGACGAAACGATGACCTATTCGTCGGCCCGGTTCACCGACGGGCTCACATCTCTGAAAGATGCACAGACCGAGAAATACGCCGCCCTCGCCCGGTCCATGGACTTGCAGGCGGATCATGAGGTCCTGGAAATCGGCTGTGGCTGGGGCGGGTTCGCGGAATACGCCGCCGGAACGGTTGGCGCGAGCGTCACCTGCCTGACCCTGTCGCCTGCACAGCGCGATTACGCTCTGACGCGGATTGAGCGTTTGGGGCTGACTGACAAGGTGACGATCAAACTGCAAGATTACCGTGACGAGACGGGCGTTTATGACCGGGTGGCCTCGATCGAGATGTTTGAGGCTGTCGGACAGGAATTCTGGCCCAGCTTTTTCGATAAGGTGTCTGCGGTTCTCAAGCCGGGCGGGAAAGCCGGCCTTCAGATCATCACCATTCGCGACGACCTGTTTGAGACATACTCAAAACGCGCAGACTTCATCCAGCGTTACATTTTCCCCGGCGGCATGATGCCGAGCGTGGAAAAGCTGGAAGCCTGTTTTGAAACGGCGAAGCTTGAGCTGGTTAAAACCGATCAGTTCGGTCTCGACTATGCGGACACCCTGAAACTCTGGAAAGAGCGGTTCGACGACGCCTGGCCCAGCATTGAACCCATGGGGTTTGACGATCGGTTCAAATGCATGTGGGATTTCTACCTCGCCTATTGCGAGGCGGGGTTTCGAACCGGGCGCATTGATGTGGGCCAGTTCACAATTCGCCGCGCCTGATAAGACACGAAAAAGCCCGCATCATGCGGGCTTTTTTTCTTCCGGCGGCTTGTCCCAGCCCGTCTGTTTGCGAACCAGGGCGATGTGCCAGTCTCGCGGCAACGCATAGATCAGTTTCAAGATCCAGGTGAAGCGTTTTGGGAAGGTGATCTCGAAGCCGGTGCGGTTCATCCCTTTGCAAATGCGTTTGGCCGCAGTTTCCGCGCTGACCATGAAGGGTTTGGGGAAGGCGTTGTCATCCTGAGCCGGGGTGTCCACGAATCCGGGCGTGACGCACTGAACCTTCACCCCATAGCGATAAAGCTCAATGGCGAGCCCTTCCGCCATGTTCAAAAGCCCTGCTTTTGTGGCCCCATAGGCGGTCGCAGTGGGCATGCCGCCAAACGCCGTGGCGGATGAGACGATCACCAGCTGACCTTTGCCGCGCTCACAAAAGCGCGGGGTCAGCGCGCAGACACATGCGGCCGCGCCCTTCAGGTTCACATCAAATGTCTTGGCGTAATCCTCAAATCGCGGGTGTTCCGCCTCGATTGAGATGTAGACGCCGGCGTTCAGGATCGCTCTGACGATTGGACCGTGATCAGACTCAATTTGAGCGACCGTTGTAGCAACGGCGCGATCATCACTGATATCTACGGGATAGGCGAAGACCTTGCCGGGGTGGCGTCGCGCCAGCGCATCGAGCTTGTCTTTGCTTCTGGCCGAAATCGCCACGCGCCAGCCTTCCTTGACCAGATCGGCCAGCAAGGCTTCACCGATCCCGGAGCTGGCGCCAGTGAGCCAGCACAGCCCGTCAACGGGCGTCGGAATTACAGGCGTTTTCATGTCCAGTCCTCACTCGGCGATGCCGATGCGTTTGAAAAAACGTTGGCTGTCTGCGGCGATCGCATCGGTTTTCTCATCCGTCATCCGATCCAGAGTTTTGTAGATCATGGACAAACGGTGATTGCCCTTCAGGCGTGCCCGATTTTCAATCAGGAAGTTCCAATACAAATAGTTGAATGGACAAGCCTTGGGCCCATTTTTCTTGGTCACTGCATAGCTGCAGGATTTGCAGCTATCACTCATCTTGTTGATATAGCTTCCCGATGCGGCGTACGGCTTGGTCGCCATCAAGCCGCCATCGGCATAAAGCGCCATGCCATGGGTGTTGGGCGCTTCCACCCATTCATACGCGTCTGCGTAAACGGCGAGATACCAGTCATTGACCGCCTTGGGATCAATCCCGGCCAGCAAGGCGAAGTTTCCCGTCACCATCAGCCGCTGAATATGATGCGCGTAGGCGTGTTTGCGGGTCGTGGTGACGACGTCGCGCACGCATGCCATATCAGTGTCGGCCGTCCAGTAGAAGTCCGGCAAAGGCCGTCTGGCCTCAAGCGCATTGCGCTCAAGATAGTCCGGCATGAACCGCCAATAGATACCACGCACATATTCACGCCAGCCCAGAATTTGCCGGATGAAGCCTTCCACGGCGTTCAGCGGCGCATCACCGCTTTCATACGCGGCCTCCGCCTTTCTGCAGACTTTGAGCGGATCAAGAAGGCCGATATTGAGATAGAGCGCGATGACCGAGTGAAACAGGAATGCGTGCTCCAGCTTCATCGCATCTTGATAGTCTCCGAAATTGGGCAGGCCGTTGTGTAGGAACCAATCCAGTTGCGCGTCCGCGTCTTCGGCGGTGACTGCGTAGCCAAAGGGTTCAAGGTCACCGAATTGATCAGGAAACTGCTCCGCGACAAGATCGATCACCTGCCGGGTCATCGCATCGGGTTCGACCCAGGCGCGGTCGGGAGGGGTCAGGTCAGCGGGCAGTGATTTGCGATTGTCCTGGTCAAAATTCCATTGATCCCCAGTCGGCTTGTCTCCCTCCATCAAGATGCCGGTCTCCCGTCGCATCTCGCGATAGAAATACTCCATGGTCAGGCGCTTGCGCCCGTCCGCCCAGGCGTCAAACCGGTCCAGCGAGCAGATGAAGCGATCATCGCGGCGGATCTGAACCGGCAGATCGAACGTGTCAGACCAGCGCTCCATATCCGTCTTCAATCGATACTCGCCCGGCGCGGTCAGGACGAGTTTATCGAAAGCTTTTGTCTCAAGCGCCCGCTTCACCTCAGATTTCAAAGCGCCGGTGTTGTCGGCGTCATCAAGCCTCACATAGCGCACGGCCTTCCCGCCCCCTTCCAGGCTGGAGGCGAAATGGCGCATGGCGGAGAAGATGAAGGCGATTTTTTTGGCGTGATGAGGGACGTAAGACGCTTCTTCAGCGACTTCCGCCATCAAGATCAGATCGCCATCGCTGTAATCAGCAAGGCTGGAGATGGAGGCGCTGAGCTGATCGCCAAGAACAAGTCTGAGTGCTGACATCAGCCCCTCAACGGGTCAGCGCGGCGTTCATAGCGAATGGTCTGGCCCCTGGCTTCGAACTGACAGCCGGCCCAGCGGCCATTTTCATCATACCAGAGGTCCACGGTCAGTTCGCTGGAGAGCCGATAGCGATGAGCGGTAATGCGCGCGCCATCGGCCGCCAGCATTTCCTCGCCCAGATAATCCACCGTCACATCCAGCTCGCTGCCATGTTCGGTGTTCAAAATGTCGTATGCGCCGGTGCGATAGCCGCGCCAGTGCGAGCTGGGCAGCACCGAGAGCGGAAATTCGAGGGCAATTGCGCCCATATCCGGCGTTTCGCCCTCCACATCCAGCCCGTCTTGGGTGGACTGAGCCTCCACACGATAGGTCTCGCCATCTTTGAGAGTCTCAGCGTTCAGCCCAATCAGCTGGCCTTCACGCCAGCGTTCCGTGGACTGGTGCTCATAACGAAAGACGGTGATCGGCCCCAAACCGGCGCGAAGCTCGATGTCGACGGATACCAGCAAATCGCCGCCGTCTTGCTCGAAATGGACCGCGTGCGTGCCCATGCGTTTATCGCCATCGCGATAGACGTCAAAGACAATGCTCTCGCCTGGGTTCGGCGAAGGGGTGATCGAAGGCGCGTTATCAGCAAAGCCCCATGCAGGGCTCGATAGCACAGCGCCTGCGCTCAAGGTCGTCATGATCAGTCTCAGCATGGTGAAGACTCCAGACAAAGGATCAGGATCGGTCCCAGCCTAGCATGCGGCTGGCCAGAGAAATGACCGGGTGGGTGAATTGTAAACGCCCCATTTCAACAGACAGACAAACACAAGGCCCGTCCGCATGCGCGCGCGGGTTGTGGGTCAGGGACGGATCAGCATGGCAGACATCGCCCGCGCGATAGTCGGCATGTCCATCATTGAAACCGCCTTGAAGCACCAAAGTCAGCTCTTCAGCCTGGTGGGTGTGTTCAGCGACGCCGCGTCCCGAGGGAAGGCTGAGAAGGCGCACATGGACGCCGTCTTCTTCCAAAGTCTCAAGCGGCATCTCCTGAAACCCGCCCATCTTGTTCATCCAGATAGGATGCGGGTGATCGCTCAATACGCGCTTGAGGGTGTCGGGGAGGTCCAAATTCAATTGATCTGACAGGCGCCGGCGAGGCGTGACAGCCGCGGGCGGCAGGCCGCCCAACTTCTGAGACAAAGCCTCAAACGCGCCGACACTCATGGCCACCGGCTCAGTGTCTTCAAGAAATCCGCCCATGACGTGCTCAGCCTGATGCAGCAGGGCGCTGGCGCTCGCATTCATCTCTGCGTGGCAAGCGGCGAGCACCTGCACCGCTTTGGGCGCTGCGCCGCTGGCCACATCCACCATCCATGCTGCGTCAAGCGTATGCATTTCAGTTACTCCGACTGTTCGTATCTTCTTACGCAAACGCGACGAAAACGGATCACGCCTGCGTTAAGGCGCGCCCCTTTGATTGCAGCGATCTCAGACAGCTCCTAACTTGGCGATCAGAATGCTGAAAAGAGGCTCGCCATGACCCCCCGCCCCGCCCGCTCCGTCATTGATCTCATCGGCGATACGCCGCTGCTTCGTCTGAACAAGGTGTCGGACGAAACCGGATGTGAAATCCTGGGCAAGGCCGAGTTCCTCAATCCGGGCGGTTCGGTGAAGGACCGCGCGGCTCTTGGCATCATTCGCGAAGCGGAAGCCAGCGGCGCGCTCAAGCCGGGCGGGACGATCGTGGAAGGCACCGCTGGCAATACAGGTATCGGCCTGGCCATGGTCGGACGCGCTTTGGGCTACAAGGTGGTGATTGTGTTTCCGCGCACCCAGTCACGAGAAAAGGCCGACGCTATCCGACTGATGGGCGCTCAGCTGATCGAAGTGGATGCGGTCCCCTACTCCAACCCCAACCATTACGCGCGCTATTCAGGCACGTTGGCGGAAGAGCTGAACGCGACTGAACCCCATGGGGCGATCTGGGCGAACCAGTTTGACAACACCGCCAACCGCCGCGCCCACGCCCAGACCACGGGCCCTGAAATCTGGGAGCAAACCGGCGGCAAGGTGGACGCCTTTGTCGCTGCTGTCGGGTCCGGCGGCACGATCGCCGGCGTATCAGATGCGCTCAAAGCCAAGAATGACGCCATCAAGATCGCTCTGGCGGACCCTGGCGGCGCGGCGCTGTACGGCTATTACGCCCATGGCGAGCTGAAAGCAGAAGGCAATTCAATCACCGAAGGCATCGGGCAAAGCCGCATCACCGCCAATCTTGAGGGCGCTCAAATCGATGAGGCCTTCCGCATTCCTGATGAGGAAGCGCTGGCAATTCTCTATGATCTCGTGATGGAAGAAGGCCTGTGCCTGGGCGGCTCAGCCGGCGTGAATATCGCCGGCGCGGTCCGTCTGGCGCGCAAGATGGGGCCAGGTCACACCATCACGACCATTTTGTGTGATCATGGCTCTCGCTATCAGTCCAAGCTCTACAATCCCGACTTCCTGCGTGAAAAAGGCCTGCCGACCCCGCCTTGGCTCGACTAGGCCGATCGATCAGCGCACGGGCGGCGCGTAAAGCAGACCGCCCTGGTTCCATTGGGCGTTCAGTCCCCGCTCTAGCTGAAGCGGGGACGCCTCACCCAGGTTACGTTCGAACAGCTCGCCATAATGGCCACCCGCAGCGATAGCGCGACGAGCAAAGTCTTCATCAACACCTAGGCTTGAGGCGATATCTTCATCTAAACCCAGAAGTCTGCGAACTTCCGGGCGGTTTGAGATTTGGCCCGGCTCTGACAGCTGGCTTTGCGTCACACCGTATTCTTCGGCCGCAATCAGCGCCATCAGCACCCATTCCACCGCCATTTCGAATTGAGGGTCGCCCGCTTTCACCACCGGGGTCAGCGGTTCCTTGGAGATGACGTCGGGCAAGACCATGTGCCGGTCGGGTTCTGTCAGGCTGCGTCTGAAGCCGGCCAGGCGTGAAACATCACTGGTGAACGCATCGCAGTCACCCGCCTCGTACGCGAGGCGCGCGTCCGCGACGGTTTCAACGGACACCGTGGTGAAATTCAGACCGTAGCGTTCTGAATAATCGTCGAGATTGAGCGCGCTGGTCGTTTCCGGCTGCACGCAGATGCGCGCGCCGCTCAATTCCTGCGCCGAAGTCAGGCCCAGATCGGCTGGGGTCAGAAAACCTTGCCCGTCATAATAATAGACGCCGGTGAAACGCACCGTTTGAGTCGCGGCGCGCGACAAGGTCCAGCTGGTGTTGCGCAACAGGATGTCCACATCACCATTCCGCAAGGATTGAAACCGATCGAGCGTTGTCGTCGGGAGAAACTGAGTGCGGTCGGGATCGCCGAGAAACGCGGCGGCGTAGGCGCGACAGAGATCGACCTCGAACCCGCTCCAGACGCCGTTTTCGTCCGTTTCCGCGAAGCCTGTCAGGCCTGTATCAACGCCGCATCTGAGCACGCCGCGGTTCTGTATGTCGGCCATGTGAGAGCGGGACGCCGCCACATCGCTCTGAGAAACCGCGAAGCCCAATGCAAACGCGGTCGCCCCTTTTGCGAGGCGCCGCGGGTCCATCAGGTCGAACAAAGACGCTGGCGTCATCGGTCCAACCGCCTTACATGCTGAAAACAATACCTCAGGTGTAACGAAGAGAAGGGAGCGCGTCGACATGAAACGCGACACCCGACTGATCCATTCCGGTCAGCCCCGCCGCAGCGACGATCTGGTCAACCCGCCGATCGAGCGCGCCTCGACCGTTGTCGCGCCGTCAACCGCCGAGCTTTACAACCCCACACCGCCGCGGCGTCATTACGGGCGTGGGGGCCTGAGCCCCAATACCGAATTGCGTGATGCGATCGCTGAGCTGTATGAAGCGGACCATGTGGCGCTGGCGCAATCGGGGCTAGCGAGCGTGATCCTGGCGCTTCGCACGGCCTTGCCCGATCAGCCTTCGGGCCTGCAGGCGTTGATCACCGATTCCGCTTACGGTCCTGTGCGGCGCTTTTGCGATGAGGAATTGCCGCGTTATGGCGTGACGCCTGTGTATTACGACCCGCGTATCGGCGCGGACATCGCGCGCTTGCTCGAACAGCCCACCGCGGTCGTGTTGCTTGAAGCGCCCGGATCGTTGACGTTCGAAGTGCAAGACATCGCCGCCATCGCCGACGCAGCCCGAGACGCCGGCGCCGCCAGCGTCATCGACGATACCTGGAGCGCGGGCCTGCTGATGAACCCGCTGGAATTGGGTGTGGATTATGCAGCTCAGGCGCTGACCAAATATGTCGGCGGGCATTCTGACTTCCTGATGGGCGCGGTTGCGGCGCGCGGGGACGCGGCGGCGCGCCTGAAAAACAAGGATGTCTTGTTCGGCGGCCATGTCTCGCCCGATGACGCCTATCTGTGCTTGCGCGGCCTGCGCACCCTGTCCTTGCGGATCGAACGTTCCGGCGCGTCAGGACTGGCTCTCGCCCGCCAGCTTGAAGCGCACCCCAAGGTCTCGCGGGTCTTGCATCCGGGTCTTGAGAGCCATCCCGACCATGCCTTGTTCAACCGCCAGTTCAGCGGCTCTTCAGGCTGCTTCGCCTTTGTGTTGGATGGCGTGGATGCGCGGGCGGGCGAAGCGATCGCAGAAGCCTTGCATCTGTTTCGGCTGGGTTTCAGCTGGGGCGGATATGAGAGCCTGATCCTGCCGTGCGATCGCCAGATTCGCCGCACCGCCGTGCCCTGGACAGCCGAAGACGCCTTACTGCGCCTGTCAGTGGGACTTGAGGATGTGGACGACCTTTGGGCGGATCTGGCTCAGGCTTTGAGCTGAAACCAGACCCGCCGTAAAGGCGTCTAACCGTGCACTTCGAGGAGCGGCACGCGAGAGGCGCGCAAGGCCGGGAAGAACCCGCCCAGCAAGCCCACCAGCAGGGCCAGGACGACCCCGCTCACCACCGCTGCGGGCGTCACGGCGAACGAGAACACTACTTGTGTGAAGCTGCCGCCAAGGGTGGATGCGCTGACGCCGTCAAAGACGAAATAGGTGATCACGGCGCCCACAAGGCCGCCGATGAAGGCGAGCATCAGCGACTCCACTAGCGTTCCCACAAAGGCGGCGAAGCCTGAGAATCCCAATGTGCGCAAGGTGGCGATCTCGCGAATGCGCGAATCCACCGAGGCGTACATGGCGTTCCAGGCGCCCGCGAGCGCGCCGACCGCCATGATGATCGCCAACGGCCAGCCCAGATACATGATCAGATTGGACAGACCGCCTGCAGACTGGGCGAAGAAGTCTTTTTCCGTCTCCACATCGAGATCGAGCCGCGGCTCGTCCTCAACATATTGACGCAGCGCTTGAAGACCGCCCTCACCGTCCAGTTCAACCCGGATCGACTGATAGCTCGCCCCGCGTTGATAGAGGTTCTGGACGGTGCCGATATCGGCCCAGATCTCAGAATCAAAGACCGAACCGCCCGTCGAGAAAATGCCGACAATGCGCCATTCATTGGGTCCCATGCGGATGGTGCTGTCCAAGTCGAAACCTGAGAACTCCCGAATGACCCCTTCGCCCACAACGATCTCGTTGGAGCCTTCAGCGAACATGCGGCCTTGAACGATCTGGAAGTTTTCCCGCAGGCGCGGCGCAGCGTCGTCCACACCCCGCAATGACAGGCTGGCGTCATTGCCGGTCGAGCGTTTGGTCGCGTCGGTGATGACATAGAGCTCGGCCGACAAGATGGCGTTTCCGTCCACATCCCGCGCCACGCCGGGGGCGGTTTCGATCAGGCGTACCGTATCCCGGCCAAAGCCGGAATTAAGCTCGGCCTGAGAGCCGGACCGCAAAAGTACGGCGATGTTTTCCGATCCAGTCCCGCTGACCGTGGCGCGAAAGCCGTTGGCCATGGCGAGAAAACCCAGAAGCACGCCCACCACCAACGCGATGGACAGAATGGTCGCCAGCGACATGCCCCAGCGTTGCGGGATGGAGCGCAGATTGATCGAGGTGACCGCAAGAATTTGCGAGATCATGGCGATTACTCCTTACCCAAAGCGTCGACGATTTTCAGACGCATGGCGTTGAGGGCCGGCACAAAGCCGGTGACGAGTCCGAAACCGATCATGAGCAAGAGCGCCTGGAGCCAGGTCTCTCTTGAAACGCCCAGTCCGGGCAATTGGCCGCCTGCGACCTCGGCGATCCCGCCGAGCATGAGCACCGCGACCCCCAATCCCAGCAGCCCTCCCACAAGGCTCAAAAGCACCGATTCCGACAGCACATGGGTGAAGATGCGCGAGGATGAGAAGCCAAGCGTCTTCATCACGCCCACTTCCTTGGTCCGCTCATTGATGGCCATCACCATGGTGGTGCCCACGATCATCAAAATGGTGGCGAAAGCGGCGCTGACGACGAGGCTCAGGATCAATCCGATATTGCCCAGCTGTTCGACAAACGCCTGGGAGAACGCGGCTTCAGTAGTGGTTTCGGTTTCAGCCGGCGAATTGGCGAACATGTCGTCAATGCGCTGAGACACCGCATCATTGATCACCGGGTCGCCCGTTAGCATGATCATCCAGCCGATCTGGTCACGATTGAACGCCAGCGCTTCGTTATAATAGTCGTACTGCATCAAGAGATAATTGGTCGGGATGTCCTGGTCTTCAGTGGTCATGATCGCGCAGACCTCCACATCCCAGGCGCTGGAGCTGTCGTTCTGACGCCAGATGTTCGAGCTGAGCGGGAAGCGGTCTCCGACGCTCCACTCATACTGCTCGGCGAGATCAGCCCCGACAGCGACACAGTCGCGTCGCTCAGAGAGAGCGGCGCGCTGATCTGCGGGCATTTCCAGCTCGGGATAGACGACCAGATAGCTGTCCATATCCACGACGAAGGATTGCACGAAATTGCGCACATCCTGGAAATAGCCGCCAAACCAGGACGCATGCGTGATGGCTTGCACGCCGTCCACACCTTGAACCCGGCCCCAATAGGCGAAGGGCATGCTTTGGGTGAAATTGATCTTGTTCACGGTCACCAGGCGGTCCGCCCGCGACAGCTCTTCAGACGAGTTGAGCACCCGGTCGATGGAAGCGAGTGCGCCGAAAATCAGGAAGGCCGTCATGATCGAGAGGATCAGCAGGATCGCGCGGGTTTTCTTCCTGAACAGGGATTTGCGTATCAGCGTGAGGTCATTCATGCCATCGCTCCGGATTCAATGAAGCGGCCCTTATCCAGATGCAATTCGCGGCGAGCGTATTTGGCGGCCGCCGGGTCGTGGGTCACCATGACGATGGTCTTGCCCAGCTCGGAATTCAGAAGCTGAAGCGTCTCTAGGATTTCGTCGGCCGTGGTGCGATCAAGATCGCCCGTCGGCTCGTCACACAGCAGCACATCCGGGTCAGCCACCAGAGCGCGGGCGATGGCGACACGCTGCTGCTGACCGCCCGAGAGCTGGCGGGGCCGGTGCTTGGCGCGTTCGGCGAGCTTGACCACTTCAAGAGCGGTTTGCACCCGGCGCTTGCGCTCCTTGCCGGACAGGTTCGTCAGCAGCAGCGGCAGCTCCACATTCTGGGCCGCCGTCAGGGTCGGCATCAGATTATAGAACTGGAAGATGAAACCCACATGGCTAGAGCGCCATTTGGCGAGTTTGGCCTGGCTGAGATTGTCGATCCGAAGACCGTTGCAGACAACCTGTCCGCCCGAGGGCTTGTCGATGCCGCCCAGAAGATTGAGCAAGGTCGTCTTGCCAGAGCCTGACGGCCCCATGATCGCGATGAAATCGCCGCGATTGATGGTCATCGTCAGGTCTTCAAAGATCGCGACGCTTTCTTTGCCGCGCGTGTAACGCTTGGAGAGGTTCGTCAGTTCGTAAAGCACGTCGGTCATGATCTGTCCCTATCGCCTGGTGCTGAGATCGGTGTTCAGTCTTGTTCGAGAAACGTCACGCGGGCGGCCATGTCCGGCAAAACCCGGTCATCGCGTTCACCCAGGGCGACGCGGACTCGAATGGTGGCGCGCGCCCGGTCCGCCGTCGGAATGATGGCTTCCACATGAGCGGGAATGCGCCAGTCAGGATAAGCGTCCAGAATGGCCTCGACGCTTTGGCCGGCGCGCACGCGCTGGATCTGGCCTTCATTGACATCCACTTCCAGCTCCAGGCTGTCCATGTCGACCAGGGTCGCGATGCCGGTCCGGGTGAAGCCGCCGCCCGCTGACACGGGTGAGAGGATTTCTCCCACCTGAGCGTTCTTGGCGATCACCACACCCCCAAATGGCGCACGCACCACATGACGGTCTACATAATCGCGCTGACTGCGCACACGCACGCGGGCGGCGGCAAGGTCCGCGCGCGCCGCGCTGAGTTGAGCTTGCAGGCTGTCGACCTGAGCCTGTTCAGCGGTCCGCCGTGAATCGGTGGCGTAGCCAGAATTGATGAGTTGTTCTGTACGGGTCAGCTGTGTACGCGCTTCGGTCACCTGCGCAGAGAACGATTGCGCGCGTTCGGCGGCGGCGGCTTGTTGAGCTTCATACAGGTCGAGATCGATGCGGGCGCGATCATCATCAAGATAAGCGAGCACCTCGCCCTCCTCCACGACTGCCCCTTCTTCAATGAGCACATCGCGAATGCGTCCTGTGATTTCCGCTGAGACCGTCGCCTGCCGACGCGCCACCACATAGCCTGACGCCACAAGTCCGGAGCTGGGCGTCGGACGGGGTGACGCCACTGGGTCTGCAGCAGGTGTTGTTTGCACTGTTTCTGCGTTGGTTTGAGCGCTCTGCGCCACCATTGACGGCGCGGGTTCGGTTCTGGGAGTGAGGAACCAAGCCGCGCCAGCGCCGCCGCCGCCCGCCAGGACGATTGCGATCAACAGCGCCGCCCATCCCGGACCGCCTGAGGCGTGCGTGTCCTCGGCTCGCTCTATGGTGAGAGAGTGCAATTGCTCTTTACGGTCATCATTCATTCGTCTCGTCCCCTGTGCGCCATTCGCGCGAGCAGTGTACCATTTCCCGTCTCGGGCGCCGAAAACAGGCGCGGCCCAAATCATTGCGCCTATGCTTCATCAATAGTCGCAGCGTTCGATCACGCGTTAGTGACAGGTGTCACCCGACGCACAATCCGTTCAATGCGCCAAAAATAATCAGGCTTGAGTGTTGCGTTGCAGCAAGGCCCGTGTCAGAGCACGCAGCTTGCTTGCAGCCCTAAGGCGCAACACTGTCTCATCCAGCCGGGATCTATCGTGATGGTCAAAGCCACTCTTACTGCGCTTGTGGAGCGTCTTTCGCTGACTGAGCAGGACGCAAACCTGTCGCTGACCAATCCTAACCGACTGAAAACCGAAGTGCTGGCCGGCCTGACGGTGGCGCTGGCGCTGGTGCCCGAAGCGGTGGCCTTCGCGTTTGTCGCGGGCGTCCATCCTTTGGTGGGGCTTTATGCAGCGTTTATCGTCGGCCTGATCACCGCGGTGTTCGGCGGCCGTCCGGGCATGATCTCAGGCGCAACGGGCGCGCTTGCGGTCGTTATGGTGGCGCTGGTGGCCGAGCATGGCGTTGAATACCTGTTCGCGACCGTGGTGCTGATGGGCGTGCTGCAGCTCGGGGCCGGCATTTTCAAGCTGGGCAAGTTTATTCGACTGGTGCCGACCCCGGTAATGTTGGGCTTTGTGAATGGCCTCGCCATCGTGATTTTCCTAGCCCAGCTGAGCCAGTTTCAGGTGCCGGGATCCGACCATGGCGGCGGCGGGCATGGTCTGGCGGGCGGCGACTGGCTGACGGGCGTCCCGCTGATGGTGATGCTCGGACTGACGGCGCTGACCATGCTGATCATCTGGGGCCTGCCGAAATTCACCAAGGCGATTCCCGCCCCGCTCGCCGGTATCGGCATCACCGCCGCCATCGTGATCGGGTTCGGACTTGAAGCGCCGCGCGTCGGCGACCTCGCCAGCATCCAAGGTGGTCTTCCCGGCTTCCATATTCCGACTGTGCCTCTCAACTTCGAAACGCTGAAGATCATTTTCCCCTATGCGCTGGTTCTGGCCGCCATTGGCCTGATCGAAAGCCTTCTGACGTTGAACCTTGTGGGCGAACTGACGGGCAAACGTGGCGGCGCATCCCAGGAATGCGTGGCTCAAGGCGCAGCGAACGTTGTGACAGGATTCTTCGGCGGCATGGGCGGTTGCGCGATGATCGGCCAGTCCATGATCAATGTGCAATCAGGCGCGCGCACGCGTCTGGCCGCCATCATGGCGGCGCTGTTCTTGCTGAGCTTCATCCTGTTCGGCGCACCGCTGATCGAGCAGATCCCCCTCGCCGCACTGACGGGCGTGATGTTCATGGTTGTGATCGGCACGTTCGCGTGGAACTCGCTGCGGATCATGTTCAAGATCCCGCGCTCTGACGCGCTGGTGATCGTTCTGGTGACGGTGGTGACCGTTCAGTACGACCTGGCTGTGGCGGTCGTCGCCGGCGTGATTGTCTCCGCGCTGGTCTATGCGTGGCGCTCAGCCAAGCGCCTGCACATCTCAGCCCATGACAGCCATACGGTGCCCGGCGCGAAAACCTATGAACTGGACGGTCCGCTGTTTTTCGCTTCGACCGACAATTTCAGCGAGCTCTTTGACATCGAGAACGACCCAGATGTGGTGATCGTGGACTTCAAGCGCTCGCGTGTGGTCGACCAGTCCGCCTTGCAGGCGATTGAAGATCTGGCGATGAAGTACGAGACGAGCGGCAAAGAGCTTCGCCTGCGCCATCTGTCACGCGACTGCCATCAGCTGCTGACGAAAGCCGGTCAGCTGATGATCGATTCAGATGATGACCCGGAGTATCAGATCGCGACCGATTATTCGGTGAAGACCGGCGCATTCGGCGGCGGTCACTAAGCCCGTTATCGGGCCAACCGCCCCATCAGCCAGTACAGCGCGTCATGGCGCTCTTCAAACAGGCGCATTTCCACGGCGCCGCCGCCTGTGGGGAAGAACCGTGTCCAGGCGTCGACGGGTTCGCGGATGCTGTCCTTCACCCCATAAAACGCATTGAACTGGCGCGTACGGGACTTGTCGCCGAAATCGCGCGCGCGTTGATTGGCGAAGCTGACGAGATCAGCGGAAGTCAGTGTGATCTCTTCAACCTCGGTAAGATTGATCAAGGTCCGGCCCTGGTTTGAGATCGGGCCTGTCTGCATATAGGCCATGGCCTCGCGAACGGCCTCAACATCCATGCAGGTCGGATAGACGACTTCCAAAAGGTCGCGTTCTTCGTCGAAGACGAAACGCAGCCGTCCCTGCCCTTCACTATCGCCTGACATGATTGCCCCCGTCCCTCCCGCCATGGCGACCCCGGTAGGACTCGAACCTACAACCGTCGGATTAGAAGTCCGGTGCTCTATCCAGTTGAGCTACGGGGCCTGACCGTCACCCTCATTAGAACGGAACGCCGCATCCTGTGAAGACACGGCGTTACGGGAAAGGGCGATGCGGAGGTCTGATTGGGGCGTTAGCGGCCTAGTGAGACCAGGGTTCTTTACGATCCGCATCGAAATTGGCGGCGTAGGTTTTGATCTTGCGCGGGGTTTCTCGCACGTCGCGGACCTGGAACGCGATGCCGTAACGCTGGGCGTAAGACACAGCGGCGTCCTTGGTGTCGAAATGAAGATGGATCTGACGGCGCGTATCGCCGCTGGACGCCCAGCCCATCAAGGGGTCGGGACGCTTGGCCATGGCCGGTTCAAACTCCAGAACCCAGTCCTGAGACTTGGCGCGGCCTGACTGCATGGCGGTTTTTGAAGGGCGGTAGATCTTCGCGAACATGATTCTCGTCCAGACTTGGCTGTCGACAGTCCTGTCTCACCCAAAGCTTCCTAAAAAGCCCTGAAGATAATGGTCGGGGCGGCAAGATTCGAACTTGCGACCCTCTGGTCCCAAACCAGATGCGCTACCAGGCTGCGCTACGCCCCGACATGCAAATCGTTTAGGGGGCTGCGCCGTCTGGCGCAAGCTCCCTAGCGCTGCGGATCTGTTTCTTCCGCAGTGTCATCGGCCGCGATCCCGGTCTCTTCGTCCGAGACATTGCCGAACAACGGGTGACGCACCAGGTCGCCCGGTTCGATGCCCAGCTCCAACGTGCGTCCGCCATTGAGCTCCACCACCGCGATCACGCGATAGTCTGACGACATGGGACGCCGGGAAAACGGCTGCGCCCCTGTGACGATCTTGGCGATCTCGCCATTGGCCCGCACATAGAGAATGTCGAGCGGGATGATGGTGTTCTCCATCCAGATCGAGATGAAGTCCTCACGCCCGAAATCAAACAGCATGCCCGCATCGGGATCCATGGAGTCGCGGTGCATCAGACCGCGCTCACGAGAATCATCGGTGTTTGCGACCTCAACCGTGAAGGTGTGCGATCCGAAATCCCCTTCGATGGTCAGCGGGTCAGGGCCGCCATACTCAACGACAGCGTCAGGCGCGGTGGGGTCGACAGACTGCGCCAGGGCGCAGCCGGCGGAGCCGAAACCGACAAGTGCGGCGGCAGCCAGGGCAAGAATGCGAGTTCCGATCATCATGGGCGGCAAGCTAGCTCCGCCCGCCTTTGCGCGCAATCTCTCAACGCGCCTGTAGACGGTCTGAAAATCAGAAATTGTCTTGCACCGCACAAATCACTTGCAGCTGGGCGCTCAACACGGTTTTTTGCGCGCCAACATTCGCGTTTCGCTGGAGGACTATTCGTGCGCATTGATAAAATCAGCGCCGGCGTGAACCCGCCTGAAGACATCAACGTCATCATCGAGGTTCCCGTCGGCGGCCAACCGGTCAAGTACGAGCTGGATAAAGACTCAGGCACGGTGTTCGTCGACCGCTTCCTGCACACCCCGATGCGCTATCCGTGCAATTACGGCTTCATGCCGCACACCCTGTCTGACGATGGCGATCCCATCGATGTGATGGTGCTGGGTCAGACCGAGCTGGTGCCGGGCTGCGTCGTGCGCGCCCGTCCGATCGGCGTGCTGATGATGGAAGACGAGAGCGGTCAGGACGAAAAAATCCTCGCAGCGCCGCACGCCAAGCTGACCCCGTTCTATGACGACATCAAAGACTTCAACGATGTCCACGGCGCTCAGCTGGCGCGGATCACGCACTTCTTTGAGCACTACAAGGATCTTGAGCCCAATAAATGGGTGAAGGTTCAGGGCTGGCACGGCGTCGAGCGCGCCCGCGAGATGATCACGGCCGCCATGGAGCGCGCCAAGAAGGCCTAAGCCCTCTTGCCAATGAATACTTGAAGACGGCGCATGGGTCTCTCGTGCGCCGTTTTTCATGCGTACGCCGTAAAGTCACGTCCTTACGCTGACGCTGTTCTGAGACGATCGTGAAGGGAGGCGACGCGCGTGGCAGGCCCTAGGGGAATCGAACCCCTCTTTCCAGGTTGAAAACCTGGCGTCCTAACCGATAGACGAAGGGCCCGCAGCGCGTCGGGAGCGGTCGTATACCGGTCCCCATAGTGTGTGGCAAGCGACCATTTACAGGCTGCGTCCGCCAGGTGCAGAACTGAAGACATTTGGCCTGAAACAGTCTGCTCAAAAAAGAAAAACCGCCACAAGGGCGGTCAGTCCGTTTTGATTATCACACCGATGGCAGGCCCTAGGGGAATCGAACCCCTCTTTCCAGGTTGAAAACCTGGCGTCCTAACCGATAGACGAAGGGCCCGCATCGGTGTGGAGGCGGTGATATATCTGTCCCGGCGATGTCATGCAAGCATGTCTGTGTAGGTTTTACAGCAATCGGTGCAGATCGTTTCAGTCCGCCTTGGCCAGATCTTCCAGGTGCAGTTCCGCCTTGCGGCCATAGCGATTATCTTCGGCTTTCAACTTGCCCGCCACGTGCCACAGCCCGTCGGGACCATTGAGCAAGGCCTGCCCCATCGGACCGTCGGCGGTGCGAAAGCTGATTCCGGTCAGACGTCCGCCGCCCGGCGATTCAAAGGAGAAACGCACATGATCGGTCCCGACCCGTTGCGCATAACTGCGCCGCAGGGAGGAGAACGCGAATCGCGGCTCAGGATTGCCCGCCCCATAGGGCGCAGCGGCGGACAGGGCCTCGCAAAACTCAAAACTCACGGCAGACGGGCTGACCACGGCGTCCACCTGATAGGTGCGCGCTTCATCCGCCCTCGCCCATTCACCCTTGAGCGTGTCAGACAGAAATTCAGTCAGCTCGCCAATTCGCGACACCTGGATCGTCAGGCCGCAGGCCATGGCGTGACCGCCTCCCGCTTCCAAAAGTCCCGCTTCGCGCGCCGCCGCCACCGCGCCGCCCAGATTGACCCCGGCGCAGGAGCGACCGGAGCCTTTGCCCAGCCCCGTTTCAGGATCAATGCCGATAACGATGGCGGGGCGATTGAAGCGTTCCTTGATCCGCCCTGCGACAATGCCGATGACGCCGGGATGCCAATGGTCGCCCGAAGCGACGAGGATAGACGTGTCATCTGCGATGGATTGCGCTTCGACCTGGGCCTGCGCCTGCTCCAAAACATCAGATTCAATCGCCCGGCGTTCCGCGTTGAGCGCATCCAGCGTCTGGGCGATGTGAGCGGCCTCGGCCGGATCGGTCGTCATCATCAGGCGCGCGCCAAGATCTGACTGCCCCACACGGCCGCCTGCATTGATGCGCGGTCCCAACAGGAAGCCCGCATGATAGGGCGAGGCCGGCCCTGTGACGCCCGCAGCCGCGGCCAAAGCCGCCATGCCGGGACGCGACCACGCGCTCATTACTTTCAGCCCCTGGGTGACGATCGCGCGATTGACCCCTGTCAGCGGCACCACATCACAGATCGTTCCAAGCGCGGCGAGATCCGCGTAGTCGAGGATGTTGGGCTCGGCTTGATCCTTGAAAGCGCAGCGTTTGCGCCCTTCCCGGTTCAACGCCGCCAGCAGAACGAACGTCACGCCCGCCGCGGCCAGATGCCCGCAGCCAGAGGCGTCGCCAGGCTGGTTGGGGTTGACCAAAGCGTCAGCCGGGGGAATTTCCCCCTCCATCAGGTGGTGATCAATCACCACCACAGGCAGATCCATCTTGTGCGCCGCCGTCAGCGGGCCGACGGACGCCGCTCCGCAATCAAGCGTGATTACCAGACGGGCGCCCTGCTCCTTGAGATGTTTGAGCGCCGGAGCGTTCGGGCCATAGCCCTCCTCAATCCGGTCAGGCACGTAAATGATGGGTTCTGCGCCTAGAGCCCGCAACCAGCCGCCAAGCTGGGCGGCGGAGGTGGCGCCGTCCACATCATAATCTGCGAACAGAGCAATGCGATCGCCGGCCTCAACGGCGTCCCAGATGCGCACCGCGGCCTCGTTCATGCCTTTCAGGCTGGTCGGATCGGGAAAGCTGTCGCGCAGTTTGGGGGCGAGGAAAGCCGGGGCGGTGTCAGCGGTCAGTCCACGCGCCGCCATCAACCGCGCCAGAGCGTCAGAGACGCCCGTAGCGCGGGTGATCGCCTGTATGGCTGCGTCGTCAGCCGCTTTCAGCCGCCAGGTGCGCCCGCCCAAAGAGTGGCGGACCCCGAAAAGCGGCTCGGCGGTCATCGGGCTCAAGACTGGTGCGGGCGCCGGGTGGTGATGACGCGGCGCAGCCCGGACGCGGACGAGAAGACGAGGGATTGCGTCTCGACATACCCTGAACCGAACGTGACGCCGGAGACCATCTCGCCATGGGTCACGCCCGTCGCGATGAACAGGCAATCCTGAGACGCGAGCTCGTTGAGATCATATTTGCGATCGAGATCAGCAATCCCGACGCGCTTGGCGCGTTCGCGTTCGTCGTCCGTCCGGAAATACAGACGCCCTTGCATCTGGCCGCCCAGGCATTTCAGCGCCGCTGCGCTCAACACGCCTTCAGGCGCGCCGCCACGGCCGATATAGATGTCCGCTTCGCCGTCTGCGGCGTTGATGCACCCGGCGACATCGCCGTCGGTGATGAAGTTGACGCGCGCGCCAGTGGAACGGATCGACTCGATGATGTCTTCATGGCGTTCACGATCCAGCACGCAGGCGGTCATGTCAGACGGAGCGACGCCCTTTGATTTTGCGAGCGCTTTGACATTGTCCGCCGGGCTGGCGTCCAGATCGATGACGCCTTCAGGATATCCCGCGCCAATGGCGATCTTGTCCATATAAGTGTCAGGCGCATTGAGCAGGCCGCCACGCGGCGCCAGAGCCAGCACGGCCAGGGCGTTCGCCATGCCTTTTGCGGTCAGGCTGGTGCCTTCCAGCGGATCCAGGGCGATGTCGATTTCAGGCCCCTCGCCCGTTCCCACTTCTTCACCGATGTAGAGCATGGGCGCTTCGTCGCGCTCGCCTTCGCCGATGACGATGCGGCCTTTCATCTCGGTCGCATTCAGCCCGGTGCGCATGGCGTCCACAGCGGCCTGGTCGGCGGCGATCTTGTCGCCCCGTCCCACGAGGGCGGAGGCGGCGATCGCGGCCATTTCAGCCGCATTCAGCGCGCCAGTGACAAGACGATCGAGGGCGAAACCATCGGACATGGAGAGTCTTCCTTCAGGCAATCTGGAGTAAATCGGTGTTTATTGAGGCGGTTGCGTGCGCGCACGCTGTTCGGCGGCGTAGCGTTCAGAATCAGGATCAGGACCGCGTAGAGCCTGGCCATCTGCAAGCACGGCGCGTCCACTTTCAATGACGTCAGCTTCCTGTGCGCGCATTGAGGTGCGTTCATCGGCGGACAGGCGCAAGGTCGGCACGAAAACCGGCGCCTCATGAGGCGGTTGCGCCGCCAAAGCCTCATCCGTCCAGCGGGGATCTTGCCGGGCTGGCGCCATCATGCAGCCAGCGAGGAACAAGGGCGTCAGAAGAAGAAGTGTTTTTTTCAGTGTCATGAGCTTGCAGCGACCTCCTGACCGGTGGACGCGGTCGTGGCTTTCTATACGCTTTGTCCCGTGGCTGTCACCCACTGTAAGGAGTCCGGGCGAATGACAACGCGCAAATCATCTTCCAAGTCCTCTGACGGATCGCAAACCGAACCGAAAAAGACAGCGACTCCGAAATCCGCCGCCTCCAACGCGAAGAAGCCGGCAAGCAAGCGGGCTCCCAAAGCCTCCGCCGCCAAGGCTAAAGCCAAGAGCAGAACTGAAGCTGACGCGTCGCAAGCGCCAAAGCAAGATCAGCTGGACGAACATTTGAGCCATATGCCGCAAGCGTATCTGGAGAAGCTGGACGAAATTTCGCGCAATGTGCTCAAGGCCTCATTGGGCGGCCAGAAACTCTTGAGTGAACGCGTGCGCCGATCGCTGGAAGGCGATCCGTCCATGATGCCGCAGGCTGATCCGCTTCACGCCAATCCCGAAGTGCTGAACACTTGGGAGCATATCCTGTCTGACCCTGAATTGCTCATGCAGTCCCAGGCGGACCTATACGCGGGATATCTGGATCTATGGTCGAACGCCACGCGTCGTATGATGAGCGGTGAAGTCCCGGACCCGGTGATAAAACCGGACCCAGCTGACAAACGCTGGAAGTCTGACGCCTGGCGCGAACATCCGCTGTTTGACGCCATGAAGCAGTCCTATCTGCTCAATCAGCGGTTCCTGATGGGCCTGGTGGATGGCGCGAAGGGCGTGGATGAAGCGACCAAACGCAAGGTCCAGTTCCTGACCCAACAATTGGTGGACGCCCTCGCACCGACCAATTTCGCCCTCACCAACCCCGATGTGCTGGAAGAAATTGTCAAGACAAAGGGCGAGAACCTCACGCGCGGCCTGATGCGTCTGGTGGAAGACCTGGAACGCGGCGAGGGTCGCCTGGCGCTCAGCCAGACTGACATGACCGGGTTTGAAGTCGGCATGGACCTCGCCACGACGCCCGGCCAGGTTGTTTACCGCAACCGGGTCATGGAACTGATCCAGTACGCGCCTGCCACAGAACAGGTTCGCAAGCGTCCCTTGCTGATCGCACCGCCATGGATCAACAAGTTCTATATTCTCGATCTGCGCCCGCAGAGCTCGATGATCCGCTGGCTGACCGAACAGGGCTTCACGGTTTTCCTGATTTCATGGGTCAACCCTGACGCCGCGATGAAAGACGTGACCTTCCAGGACTATATCAAAGAGGGATTGTTCCAGTCCCTTGAAGTGATTGAAGAGGTGACTGGCGAACGTCAGGTGGACACGGTCGGCTATTGCATTGGCGGAACCATGCTGGGGACAGCGCTGGCCTGGATGGCGGCCGAGCACGATGACCGCATCGCCTCCGCGACCTTCTTTGCGGCCCAGCATGACTTCAAGCTGGCTGGCGACCTGCTCGTCTTCGCGGATGAAGAATGGATCGCCGAAATCTCGCGCCTGATGGATACACAGGGCGGCGTACTGGACGGCCGCACCATGGCGGACACGTTCAACATGCTGCGCTCCAACGATCTGGTCTGGTCGTTCGTGATCAAGAACTACCTCTTGGGCCGCGAGCCACAGGCGTTTGATCTTCTGTACTGGAACGCCGATCAGACTCGCATGCCCAAGGCGCTGCATCTGTTTTATCTGAACGCGTTCTATCGCCAGAACTTGCTCGCGCAAGGCAAGCTGGAGCTGGATAGCCATGTGCTGAACATGAAAGACATCCAGATCCCGATCTTCATGCAGGCGAGCCAGAAAGACCATATCGCGCCAGCTGATAGCGTGTACCGATCGGCGCGCCTGTTCGGCGGTCCGGTGGAATACATGATGGCCGGTTCAGGTCATATCGCCGGCGTGGTGAACCATCCCGACGCCCAGAAATATCAGCATTGGGTCAATACCAAGCTGCCTGAAACGCGCGAAGACTGGATGAAGGATGCGGTCGAGCATCCTGGCTCCTGGTGGCCGCACTGGCGTGACTGGCTGATGGCGCTCAGTGATGAAATGGTTCCCGCCCGGCAACCGGGCGGCGGCGTCAGAGAGCCGCTCTGCCCGGCGCCGGGGGAGTACGTGAAAGTTCGAAGCTAGAGCGAAGGCTTTCTGGCGATGACAAAAACGGTCGGCGCTTTTGCTGGCCGATGGCTGTAGGCGATTTCAAATCCTGCCTGCCGCATTTCGTCGATCAGTCGCGCCTCTCGGAAGATCTGAAAATCCGGCCAGCCGCGAAACAGACGCATGATCGGTTTGATCAGCGCCAGGAACCACATCCCGTCTCCCAGACAGGCTGTGCTGGTGATGAACGCCCCGCCTGGTTTGAGCAGATCATAACTCTGCGTCATCACTTCGCGCCTATTGGGCAGGAGGTGCAGGACGTTCAGCCCCAACACCACGTCAAAGCTCTCATTGGGTTCTGCCAGGTCTGCAACGTCGACAGCCTGAAACCGCACATTGTCCACACCGGCCTCAGCCGCCCGTTCAAGCGCGATCTCGATCATGCCGTCAGACAAATCCGTCGCGATGATATCTTTGACGAAGGGCGCGTGAAGCAGAGCGGTGGACCCGGTGCCGCAGCCAAACTCAAGCACGCGCGAGTCGGGCGTAAAGCATTCGCGCGTCTTTTCGAGCTTGTGTTGATAGGTCGCTTCATCGGCGATGGGATCGGCGGCGTATTTGCGCGCAATGCGATCCCAGAAGGCTTTATCGTTCGACATGGAGAGGTCCTGACCGTCTTTATAGTATTATTGTCCTCTCGATAGCGAAGTCTCCCCTATTTGGATATTGAGTAAATAAGCGCATCTGATATACGCAAATCAATGAAGTGGTCAGCCCTCGATTATGACTGGAACCAGGTGCGGGCCTTCGTCGCCACAGCGCGGGAAGGCTCTTTCTCCGCCGCCTCCAGAGCTTTGGGGCTCACGCAACCCACATTATCGCGGCAGGTCAGCGGTTTGGAAGCGCGGCTGGGCGTGACCTTGTTTGAACGCGGCAAACGCTCAATGGCCCTGACCCAAGCCGGCGCGGCGATGCTGGAACCTGCTGAAATCATGCTCGATGGCGCCTTCGCCCTCTCGCTCGCTGCTGATGGACAGGCGTCCACTTTGCAGGGCGTCGTCACCATCACGGCGACAAGCCTCATCGCCATGCAGCACCTGCCCCCGGTTGTGGCCCGGTTGCGGCGCATCGCCCCGGATCTGCAGCTTGATGTGATCGCCTCCAATTCAGTGCAAGATTTGAAACGCCGTGAAGCCGATATCGCCATTCGGCACGTTCGGCCTGAACAAGACGATCTGATCGGTAAGCTGGTATGTGAGCACGCTGCGGGTCTGTTTGCATCGCCGGACTATCTGGACCGCGCCGGTCGTCCACTCACCCTTGCTGAGCTTGAAGGGCACGATTTTATCGGTTTTGACGACGCGGATCGCTCGTTTGAGTATTATGAGGACATAGGGATCACGGTGCCCAAAGACCGGATGCAAGTGCGCAGCGGCTATGGTGAAGTGCTGGTGTCGCTAACCCGAGAAGGTCTTGGCATATGCATTCTGCCCTGCGGAACATATTGCGAGGGACTTGAGCGCGTATTGCCTGAGGCTGTGAACATCCAGTTCCCGGTCTGGCTGGTGACGCATCGGGAATTGCAAACCAATCCGCGCATTCGGCTTGTCTTTGATCATCTGACCTCAGCGCTTCAACACGAAGTCGATGAAACGACAGTGTCACACTCCTCACCTAAAGTGTGATGAGAGCGTTATGTAATAACACCGCACTTCAGGAGCCTCTCATGTCTCTGTCACGTCGCAGCTTTCTCTCGAACGCCGCCGCCATCAGCACCGCCTTCAGCGCCCTGCCTTTGCTGAACGCCCGCGCGCTGGCGCAAGGCTCTGCCGCCTATATCAATCAGGTCCAGGGTTATGGCGATCTGCACTCCGATCCGAACGGGCTGTTCGATCTTCCGGCCGGGTTTGATTACGTGACGTTGTCGGAAACCGGTGAGCCCATGGATGACGGCCTGATCGTGCCGGGCGACCATGACGGCACGGCCTGCTTCCCCGGGCTGGAAGACGGTCAGGTCATTCTGGTCCGCAACCACGAGCTCTCTCCCGACCAGATTAATGAATCCCCTTTCGGTCCGGACGGCGGCGGGCTCGCCCGGATCGACGCCGGCAAACTCTATGATCATGAAGAAGGCGGTCTGACGCATCTGGGCGGCACCACCACACTCCATGTGGATCTGGCCACACGCCGCGTCGTCCGCCAGTTCCTGTCGCTGGGCGGCACAGAACGCAATTGTGCAGGCGGACCGACGCCCTGGGGCAGCTGGATCACGTGCGAGGAAAGCCTGACGCAAGCCGGCGCAGGCTATGGGCTGCGCGATCATGGTTATGCGTTTGAAGTGCCCTCTCAGGCGATGGGGCTTGTGACCGCCGAACCTCTGACCGCCATGGGCCGGTTCAACCGTGAAGCGTGCGCGATCGATCCACGCACCAATATTGTTTATCAGACCGAAGATGCGCGCCCGTCCTTGATCACGCGTTTCCTGCCTGAAGTCGGTGATGAACTGCATCAGGGCGGTCGCTTGCAGGCGCTCGTCGTTCGCGGTCGTCCAAGCCTGAACACGCATAACTGGGACGCCGACGCGCAGACGGTTGATGTGGGCGAAACACTGGCGTGCGAATGGATTGATGTGGATGGCGTCGACAACCCGCACAATGATCTCGCCAGCCGCCTTGTGGACGCTGGCGCTGCGAACTTCACCCGCGGGGAAGGCATGTGGTTTGGTGATGGCGAGATGTTTTTCTGCTGCACCGATGGCGGCCCAGAACGCATCGGTCAGATCTGGCGCTACCGCCCCTCGCCCGACGAAGGACAATCGGGCGAAGCCGACCAGCCCGGCGAACTGACCTTGCTGGTCCAGACGACCGACCAGCGCATCTTGGAAAAGTGCGACAACATCACTGTCGCGCCCTGGGGTGATCTGATCGTGGTCGAGGATGGCCGCAACGAGCAGTTCATTCGCGGCGTCACGCCGGATGGCCGCGTCTATACGATCGGCCGCAACGCCGCGTCTGACGCCGAGGGCGATTATAGCGAGATCACCGGTCCCTGCTTCTCTCCCGACGGCTCAACCTTGTTCTTCAATGTCCAGAACGGCCCGGGCCGGACCTTTGCGGTGAAAGGCCCCTGGCAGACGCGATCGCTTGCAGCGGTCTAGAGCTGCGCGTCTCAGGGTGTGCGAAACAGGCGTGGGCAGAATTACTGCCCACGCCGCCGCCCTTTGTATTTAGTAGAGCGTGATGCGGTGTAGTTCGCGGCGATGGCCTTCATAGCCGCCGGTCGCCTTGTGAACGACGCTGCGATTGTCCCACATGACCAGCATGTCCTTTTGCCATTTCTGGGCGAAGACGAATTCTTCTCGTGACTGCCAGGCGTTGAGCTCCAGGATCAGGTCGAGCGCGGTCTTGTCGTCCACGCCCTCAAAGCCGATCAGATAGCCGATTCCGCTGAGAAACCCGCGACGGCCCGTTTCAGGATGAATGGGCGCGAGCGGGTGTGTGTAACGAATGTGGGCGGCTTCTTCGGACGGGCGAATATCCATGGCGCCGTTTTTCGTTACATCGCCATAGGCGCCCTGAAGAGAATACCCCATGACCGGGGAATGGATCGCTTTGAGATCTGCGAACCGGGCGCGCATCTCGTCGGGCATGGCGTCAAAGGACAGATGCTGGTTGGAAAACAGCGTGTCGCCGCCCCGGGGCGGAATATCGAGGCTGTAGAGCACGGTCCCCTTGGGCGGATACGCGAGAAAGCTCCAGTCTGAATGCCAGTGCTCGGCGAAGATCGGGTTGGTGTCGCTGGCTTCGCGTTTCACGGCGGCGATATGGGTTCGGCCCGGAATGGGATTGAAATACGGATCCTCGCCAAACTGGCCAAACTGAAGGGAAAAGGCTTCAAGTTCGTCGTCGTCGAGTTTCTGATCGGGAAAAGCGAGCACATGATGATCCAGCCAGGCCGTTTGTATCTCCGCGATCTCGCTGTCTGAGAGCGGCTTTGACAAATCCACGCCGCGCACCTCTGCGCCACAGGACCCGCCGCTGGGCGTCACCTCGATCATGATCTCTCCTCCCGTTTTATGTTTTGGGAGATGAGAGCATGAGCGCCGCGATCATGAAAGCGCAGCGCGAACGAAAAAGGGCGGCCCAAATGAGCCGCCCTTCCCCAAAGTCGATTTGAAAACCGTCTTAGCGCTTCGAGAACTGGAAGCTACGACGGGCTTTCTTACGGCCGTATTTCTTACGCTCAACCACACGGGAGTCGCGGGTGAGGAAGCCGCCAGCCTTGAGCACGCCGCGCAGGGAGGGCTCAAAATAGGTCAGCGCACGGGAGATGCCGTGACGAACCGCGCCAGCTTGACCAGACAGGCCGCCGCCTTTGACCGTGCAATACACGTCAAATGCGTCAACGCGTTCAGCCGTTTCGAACGGTTGGGCGATCAGCATGCGCAGAACCGGACGTGCGAAATACACTTCCTGTTCGCGGCCATTGACGATGATCTTGCCGGAGCCCGGCTTGATCCAAACGCGCGCCGTGGCGTCTTTACGACGACCGGTCGCGTAAGCGCGGCCGAATTCGTCGATTTTCGGTTCGGCGAGCACTTGCTCTTCCGGAGCTTCCGGAACGATTTCAGAACCTGCATCCTGCAGTGCAGACTTCAGGTCTTCCAGGGAACGAGCTTCATCAGCCATGTTCATTAGCCCCGCGCGTTCTTGGTGTTCATGGACTTGAAGTCGATGACTTCAGGATTTTGTGCTTCATGCGGATGCTCCGCGCCAGCGTAAACGCGCAGTTTGGTGAACTGCCCGCGCGCCAGGGAGCTATCCTTGGGAAGCATGCGCTTAACGGCCATCTCGACCACGCGCTCAGGGAAACGGCCTTCCAGCACTTTACGCGGAGAGGTTTCCTTGATGCCGCCCGGGTGACCGGTGTGGCGATAATAGCGCTTGTCTTGGAATTTACGGCCCGTGAACACCACCTTGTCAGCGTTGATGACAACCACATGGTCGCCCGTATCAACGTGAGGGGTGAATTCAGGACGGTGTTTGCCGCGGAGACGCGTGGCGATGTACGCTGCAAGGCGGCCGACAACGGCGCCTTCTGCGTCAATCACGACCCACTTTTTCTCAACGTCCGCGGGCTTGGCGGTAAAGGTCTTCATCGCTCTGCCTTGGTGTCCGTTCGCCATGACAGGGCCCATCCCCGTCACGAAGGTGAGCGGCTTCTACGCGGACCAAACAGTCGCGTCAACACCTGTTGTGAAGTTGACTGTTTTTCAGCCACTTACGGATAAGGTATTCAGTTACCGCATCCTTTGGGCGTTGCGGAGGTCTGATAGGCTGCACGCGTCATGTGACGGCGTCATGGATTGAATATAGTGTGCGCTCACACACAATTTCGCCTGTTCATCTCTGAGGCTGATCATGACCGCACGTCGCTCCCGCCTACTCCTCACCGCAGCCCTGTCCGGCGGACTGTTCTGGATGGCGGGCTGTGAAGCGCCGGAAGAAACCGATGATGGCGCGGCTTCGTCCCAGGAAACCCGGAGCGCGATCGTTACGGGTGCGTTTGAGTCTGCGGGTCGCGCTGAATCGCTTTTGTTCCTGCCCAATGCGGATGCGCCCTGGACGGGCTTGCTGGCGGCGTCCCTGTCGGGCGGCGGTTTTGACATCTTCAATGTCGACGGCCAGGTGCTGATCAGCGCCGGCGGCCCGCAATTGCGCGGCCTCGCCGGCGTGCCTGATTTCGCCTTACGCGGCGAGACCTTTCCGATGCTGTTTGGCGTTGATGATCTGGGCATGCTGCGCAGCTTCGTCGTGGTGCGCGAAACCCGTGAAGTGATCGAGCTGCCGCTGGAGTCGGAAGCAAGCCTGTCCACCGCTGCGGGCGTCTGCCTGTATGATCAGGGGATCGGATATGTGGAGCTGGCGCTATTGGGCGAAGACTCGTCCGCCCAGCTCGTACGCATCCGGGATGCAGGCGGCGACGGCCTGACCCTTGAGCCTCGGGAGGCGCGCGCTCTGCCCTTCCCGGCCCGGTCTTGCGCGGCGGCGAATGATGATCTTCTGGTCGCGGGACCGACCGCAGGGCTTTCACGCGTCTCACCGAGCGGCGAGCAATCCGCATTTGCGGCCGGTCTGTCAGTGGCGGACGTGGCCTATACCGAGCTCTTGGGACGCCCCGTCGCGCTGGTCGCTTCGTCCCAAACCGGTCTTGTCTCGGTTTATGACGCACGTACGCTGGATCTGATCACGGACGTTCAGTTTGAAGACGGGTTCAGCGCCCCGGCCTTTGTCCGGCCCACCGCGCTCGCGGTCACCGAAGACAATTATGGCGGCATGGCGTTTTCGAGCGGGATCCTGGCGACTTATGACGCGGCGGATTCGCGGATCAAGCTGGTCGCTCGCGAAGTCCTGTCTCGGACGGTGGTGAACCCGGACGACGCCTAGCGCGTCGTTTCGGGCTCAACCGGAAGCGCGCCACGCGCCGCCGTCCAGGCCAGCCCGCCGCTGGCCAGGAACAGGATGATCGCGCCCGCCTGGTGCATCAACGACAGCGAGAGCGGCGCCACATAGATCAGGGTGACGATGCCCAGCACGACTTGAACGATCAAGGCGACCGCCACGACCTGCCCCATGCGCTTGAGCTCGGGCGCCGGGCTTTTGATCACCGTCCAGCAGAGCCACAGCCCACCTGCCAGCAGAATATAAGCGAACCAGCGATGCTGGAATTGCACCGCCGGGCGGCTCTCAAAAATCGCCTGCCAGAACGGCATGCCGCTGAGATAGTCATCGGGGATCAGCTGGCCCTGAAAGCCCGGCCAGGTGTTGAAAATCCGGCCTGCATCGAGCCCTGCGACAAACGCGCCGAGCGCGATCTGCACCAGCACCGCAGCCCAGAAGATCCAGGCCCATCTGAAAAGCCGGGACCGGGTCAGCGCTTTCGCCTGGCCATAGCGCAGTTCCAAAGCGGTCCAGAGCGTCAGCCCCAGAATGATGAAGGCCATGCTCAGATGCGTGGCCAGCCGGTACTGGCTGACATCCAGCCGGTCTACGAGCCCAGAGGACACCATCCACCAGCCGATCGCGCCTTGAAGCCCGCCCAGGCCGAACAGCACCCACAAACGCGGCAGCAAACGGCGCGGCGCCTGACGGGTGGCCAGAAAGAAGACGAAGGGCGCAAAATAGACGAGACCCAGCGTTCGACCCAGCTGACGATGGCCCCACTCCCACCAATAGATGAACTGGAACTCGGCCATGCTCATGCCGCGGTTCTGTTCCTGGTATTCGGGGATCTGGCGATATTTTTCGAGTTCGGCTTCCCAGCCCGCTTCCGTCAGCGGTGGGAGCGCGCCGGTGATCGGCTGCCATTCGGTGATCGACAGCCCTGAATCCGTCAGGCGTGTCGCTCCGCCCACAACGATCATGGAGCAGACAAACAACCCCACCACGACCAGCCACCAGAACATGCCGCGATGCGTATCAGCGGCGGTGAAAGGCTTGGGTAAGGCGTGCGCAGTCATTTCAGATCCTGATCGAACCAGTCGTCTGATTAGCTACATATCTGACAGACGCCCGGGGGCAAGGCGTCCGTGCGGCGAATGGTCAGTGCATGAGGTATTCGATCAGGACTGGTCAGAAACTGCTTAGCGCCTTACCTTTCTACCAAACGCAAGGGAGGAGCGCATCATGTCGCTTGAGAATTTCCGCAAGGAAACAAAAGATTGGCTCCAGGCCAACTGTCCTGAGAGCATGCGTCAGCCGATCCGGTCCGAAGCCGATATCTGCTGGGGCGGTCGCAATTGGACCTTCGCCAGCGAAGATCAGAAACTCTGGCTTGAGCGTATGGCCGAACGCGGCTGGACCGTGCCGACCTGGCCGACAGAATATGGCGGCGGTGGCCTGAGTAAAGACGAAGCCTTTGTCCTTAAAGAGGAAATGAAGGCGATCAACGCTCGTTCACCGCTGGACAGCTTCGGCATCTGGATGCTTGGCCCGGCGCTGCTGAAATATGGCACCCATGAGCAGAAGCTGAAATTCCTGCCGCCGATCGCTCGTGGTGAAATTCGCTGGTGTCAGGGCTATTCAGAACCGGGCGCCGGCTCCGACCTCGTCTCCCTGCGCACCAAGGGCGTGCTGGACGGCGATCATTACACCGTCAATGGTCAGAAAGTCTGGACGTCTTACGCCGATCAGTCTGACTGGATCTTCGCGCTGGTTCGCACCGAAGCGGATGCGCCGAAATATAACGGCATCTCCTTCTTGCTCATCGACATGGACCAGCCGGGCGTCACCACCAAGCCCATCAAACTGATTTCAGGCAAGTCGCCCTTCTGCGAGACCTTCTTTGATGACGCCAGGGCTCTGGTGGATAACCGCGTCGGTAATGCCGGCCAGGGCTGGGAAATCGCCAAATACCTGCTCAGCCACGAACGCGCCGGCATTGTGTCTGAAGCCGCCTTTGGCGGGCTGAACCCGGTCACCGCCGCGCATCAGTCCGGTGAAGTCGAGGCGGACGGCACAATGTCTGACCCGATCCTGCGCGGCGATGTGGCGCGCCTGACCATTGATGGTCTGGCGTTTGAAGCCACCATGCGCCGGGTCAAGGAAGAGGCCGACCATGGCGAAGGCGTCGGCGCTCGTGCATCCTTGCTCAAATATATGGGCACCGAGCTCAACAAGCGCCGCAACGAGCTGAACATGTCCGCTCTGGGCTCTGACGGACTATTGTGGGAAGGCGAGAAGGATAGCGATGGCGATCCGGCCCGCTCCTGGTTGCGCTCGCGCGCCAACTCCATCGAGGGCGGCACCAGCGAAATCAACCTCAACATTGTCGCCAAGCGCGTTTTGAACCTGCCGGGCGCGTAAGCCGCGTCTTCCAGAGTAAGGATTTTACCGATGAGCTTTGTTCTCAACGAAGACGAACAGATGCTGCGTGATTCCGCGCGTGCCTTCCTTGGCGAATCCTCGCCCGTGACCGCCCTTCGCGCCTTGCGTGACGAGAAGAGCCCGACCGGCTTCTCAGCTGACTTGTGGTCGTCCTTCGCGGAAATGGGCTGGAGCGGCGTTCTGGTCAGTGAAGACCATGGCGGCGTGGACATGGGCTATGCCGCAGCCGGCCTGGTGCTGGAAGAGATGGGCCGCACCCTCGCCTCCTCGCCCTTCCTGTCCACGTCGGTTCTGGCGGCCACCGCCTTTAATCTGGCGGGGACCGACGCGCAGAAATCAAATTGGCTTCCGAAAATCGCGTCCGGTGAAACCGTCATTGCGGTTGCATTGGACGAGCGGGCGCGACACAATCCAGACCACATCCAGACCCGCGCGAAGAAAGACGGGAACGGCTTTGTTCTTTCGGGTAAAAAGCGTTTCGTGAATGAAGGCGCTGGCGCGGATATGCTGATCGTCGTCGCCCGGACGGATGACGACCAGATTGGCCTGTTTCTGGTGGATCCCAAAACCAACGGCGTGACGCGCACCGATCGCCGGACGGTGGACAGTCATGTGCCCGCCGATTTTGACTTTGACGACGTCAAACTCGATGGCGACGCCTTCCTGTCTGGCGCGGACGATCTCGATGCGGCCTATCGCCGTCTTCTGGACGCTGGCCGGGCCTGCCAGGCGGCGGAATCGCTGGGCGTCGCCGAGCAGGCGTTTGACGACACCATCGCCTATATCTCTGAACGCGAACAGTTCGGCGTGCCGATCTCCAGCTTTCAGGGCCTGCAGCATCGCGCCGCCCATCTTCTGGGCGAGCTGGAGCTGGCGCGCTCTCTGGTGCGTCGGGCGCTGACCACGCTCGACACCCAGCCTAGCCAGGCGCCGCTCTGGTGCGTCGCGGCGAAGGCCAAGGCGACCCAAGTCTCACGTCTCGCCGCCGCCGAAGGCATCCAGATGCATGGCGGTGTCGGCATGACCGACGAGTATGATATCGGCTTGTATTACAAGCGCGCGCAGGCGGCCGGCGAATTCATGGGCGATGACGCCTTCAACGCCGGCGAAGTGGCGCGGATGAGCGGCTACTAGCGCGCCGCTTTACTCCAGATCAAGGCGGGGCCGTTTCGCGGCTCCGCCTTTTTTGTTCATGAGGGATCGGTCTCAGTCTCAGTCGTCGTGTCGGTTTGCGCCTGGGCGGTCTCCGGCGCCATTTCATAAAGCTGCTTCATCTCGCCCGCCAACAAGATGGGCGAAGCATCAATATCCTCAGCGTCCATAAGCTCGGCCACCCGCTGCACTGAGGCGATCAGCATATGCTGCTCCCAGCTGGGCAGTTCGCGGAACGCGCGCAAAAAGCCTGCTTGCAAAAGTTCCGGCGCACTGTCGGCTTTCTCAAGCCCGGCGGACGTCAGCCCAACCATGACCACCCGGCGGTCGTTCTCGCTGCGGCGCCGGACGACATAGCCGTGGTTCTCGAGACGGTCGAGAATGGAGGTGATTGTCGCCTGGCTCAAAGACACCGCTCGAGCAATCGCGCTTGGGGCCAGCTCGCCATCCTTGCGCAAGGCCTGGATCACGACGAGCTGCGGCGCCGTCAGCCCTGAGCTTTTCACCAGGCGTTTGGAGTGAATATCAATCGCCCGCGTAATACGACGCAAAGCGATCAGGATTTCATCATAATCAGTCATCGAACCCATCATGGACATGCGCGGACGCGAAAGCACCCGATTGGCTTACCATGAGTTTGTTCAGAAAGGGAAATGGTCGGAACGGCGAGATTCGAACTCGCGACCCCTGGTCCCCCAGACCAGTGCGCTAACCGGGCTGCGCCACGTTCCGACGTTTCAGTCTCCGAACAGGTCCCGGCGTTCGGAGAGGAGAGACGTATAAGGGCCAAAAAGCGGACAGGCAACCATTCAGCGCGGTGTGTCGCAGACCTGTTGCAGCCCTGCGCCAGCGCTGTGCTCAGGCCGTCTTCTCAAGCACTTCAGAGAGCCGCGCCCTCGCCTGCTCCAGACGTGACAGCGCGCTGCGCGCCAGGTCAACTTGGCCACCGGACAAGCTCGCGGCCTGTTGCGGCTCATCTCTATGGGGCGTCACCGGCGCATCCGACTGGACCGCAACTTGAGTCGCCACCTTCGAAGTTTTGATATCCTGAGCGGGGTCCGGGCTGGGCGTGCTGGCCTCGGCCAAGGCCGCGACAGATGCGACGCCATGTTCGCGCAGATATTTTTGCGCGCCCTTGATCGTGTAGCCGTCATCGTAAAGCAGCCGGCGCAAGCCTTTGAGAAGTTGCACGTCCTGGCGGCGATACATGCGTCTACCGCCCGCGCGTTTGACCGGTTTGAGCTGGGCGAACTTGCTTTCCCAAAATCGCAAGACGTGAGGGGGCAGTCCCGCCTCCTCCCCGGCTTCGGAAATGGTCCGGTAAGCGTCTGGCGATTTATCGCTCATGGCGTGTCCTATTTGGACAGGGCGGCGTCGACCCGGTCCTTGAGCACCTGGGAGGGTTTGAACACCAGAACCCGGCGCGGCTCGATCGGCACTTCTTCGCCCGTCTTCGGATTGCGTCCGACTCGTCCGGTCTTGTCGCGCAACAGGAATGACCCGAAGGACGACAGCTTGACCGATTCCCCGCCCACAAGTTTGTCGGAGATCATGTCGAGGACGGCTTCCACCAACTCCGCGCTTTCGTGTCGGGACAGGCCGACTTCGCGATGGACGGCATCTGACAGATCTGCGCGCGTGACAGTCTTCGAACCCATGTTGGCCCCCATTTAATGTCTGCGATGAAGACGTTACGTCGCAAACCGCTCACTGGTCAACGTTAACCATAGGTCGCACAATGAACGCGCTTAATAACGCACTAACGCGGCGCCCCAGGTAAAGCCTCCGCCAAGCGCTTCCATCAGCACTGTATCGCCCCGCTTGATGCGGCCGTCCTTGACCGCGGCGTCAAAGGCGAGCGGGATGGACGCGGCGGAGGTGTTGCCGTGTTCAGCGACAGTGGAGATCACCTGTTCCACTGAAATCCCTAGCTTTTTCGCGACACCCAACAGAATGCGCTGATTGGCCTGATGCGGCACGACCCAGTCGATATCCGCAATATCAACGCCGGTCTGCGCGCACAAGGTGGTCATGGCGTCCGAGATTTTCGTCACGGCATGACGGAACACCTGATTGCCCTGCATACGCAAATGGCCGACCGTTTTTGTCGCAGAGGGACCGCCATCGACGTAAAGCAAGTCGCAATACTCGCCATCCGAGCGTAGATGCGTTTTCAAAACGCCTTTGTATTCTTCCGGCTCGCCATCTTCCGCCGTCAGCACCATGGCGCCCGCGCCGTCCCCGAACAGGACGCAAGTGGTGCGGTCCGTCCAGTCGAGAATGCGCGAAAACGTCTCTGCTCCTATGACCAGAGCGCATTTGGCCTGGCCGGTGCGGATGAAAGTGTCCGCCGTCGCCAGGGCGTAAAGAAAGCCTGAACAGACGGCGTGAACGTCAAAAGCGAAGCCGTTTTTCACGCCGAGCTTGTGCTGAATGATGGTGGCGGTCGCCGGGAAGGTCAGATCGGGCGTGGCGGTGGCCACGATGATCAAATCCACGTCGTCCAAACTCAGTCCGGCATGCTCGACCGCCCTGCGTGCGGCGGCTTCGCCCAAATCAGAGGTCCGCTCGCCCTCACCGGCGATATGACGCTTGTTGATGCCTGTGCGCTCGCGAATCCACTCGTCGCTGGTTTCGACAATCGCCTCCATGCCCTTATTGGTGAGAACTTTCTCAGGCAGGTAGGAACCGATCCCGGCGATGCGTGAATAGGTCAAGCGGTTTCCCCCTCGGAAACAGTATCCGCTTGCAAAGCAGACAGTCTTTCAAGATTGCGTTCGATCTCGGACAGAAAGCGGCTATCGGCCATTTCCAGTGCAATGCGCAAGGAGGTGGCGAAGCCGAGCGCGTCCGTGCCGCCATGGCTTTTCACCACGACGCCGTTCAGCCCCAGAAAGACGCCGCCATTGACGTTGCGCGGATCCATCTTGGCGCGCAACTGATTGAGCGCGCCCAGGCTGAGCAGGCCCGTGGCGATCTTGGCGATGAGAGAGCTGGTCAGCGCTTCGCGCAGCCAGCCGCCCACGAGCCGCGCCGTACCTTCGGCGGTCTTCAGCGCCACATTGCCCGTGAAGCCGTCCGTGACGACCACATTCGTGGTGCCGGCGGAAATATCATCGCCCTCGATGAAGCCGCGATAATCAAGGTCGAGCTCGGCTTCGCGGATCAGGGCGTCCGCGTCGCGGATCGTCTGGCCGCCCTTGAGTTCTTCCTGACCGACATTGAGCAAGCCCACCGTTGGAGCCTTTTCGCCATGCACGGCGCGATGGAAGGCCTCGCCCAGAACGGCGAATTCGACGAGCTGAGAGGGAGAGCAATCCACGTTCGCGCCCACATCAAGAACGGTGGAAAATCCTTGCGGCGCTGGCCAGCTGGCGGCGATGGCGGGACGGTGAACGCCCTTCTTCATCCGCAGGATAACCTTGGAGATCGCCATCAGGGCGCCGGTATTGCCCGCCGAGATCGCGACCTGGGCCTCGCCGTCTTTCACAGAGCGGACCGCGTTCCACATGGACGAGCCGCGCGCCCGGCGCACCGCTTCAGACGGCTTGGCGGACATGTCCACTTCGCTGTCGGAATGGCGAATGTCGCACACCTCGGCCAAGCCTTCATGGCGGGCGAGTAAGGGCGCGATCTGCGATTCGTCGCCATGGAGCAAGAACCGCACCGCGCGCTTGCGGCCTTTAAGAAAGTGCGCGACGCCGTCAACGACGATTTCCGGCGCGTCATCGCCGCCCATGGCGTCAATGGAAAGGACCAGCGCTGAGCTCATAGACAATCCGTCTTAAAACAACTTATGCGCCGGCAGGCAGCCGACGGCGGGCGAACCTTACCCATTGACCCTCTCTTTGCAAGCGACGCAAGCCGCAGCTCACGCCGGGGCGAAGTGCGGCGCCTCGCCAGCCATCAGCGCGTCGATCGATTGCGCCTCCAGCGTCGCCACACTGGCCAGTGCGTATTCAGCCAAACGCGCACAGACATCGGGGCGCGGCGTGCTCTCCTCGAACATGTTGCGTTCCAGCGCCTGGGTCAGCGCGGCCTGATCACCCTCCGCCAGCGGCGTTTCATAGGCTGTGGCGCGGCCGTAAAACGCCTCGCCCATTTCCTTGATCTTCTTGCCGACGCTGAGATCTCCAGTGCCCATTTCCCGTAAAGCCGCGTCCAAGTCGTCAAACATGACGTCAAACACACGCTGTGCGAGATCACGACCGAGATCGCCGCCTTCACGCAGGCGGCGCATCACCAGAACCGCGTGCAAGACGATCATGTCATAGCGCCCATCCACGCTGTCCTCCACGCCGTCAGGGCCGTAAAACGCTGATCGACGCGCCGAGCGCACGAGGGAATCATAAAGGCTGCGAGCGATCTGCTTGCCGCGATCTTTCCTGAACAAACCACTGAACATGTATTAACAGGCTCCCCTCACTGAGCGCTTGCAGCTATGCTTCCACCCGGTTACGTCAAGCAGATAGTCCTGCGCAAGCTGACTGACCACTGACGTATACGTCTCGAACGCTATCAATGGAGCCCTTATGCGCCTCAGCCGAGTGATCCTCGCCGCCACTGTCGCCCTCAGCGCGACGCTGGTTACGGCCTGCAATCCGACCCTGCGCAGCCATGGCTTCCGCTATCCCGATGGCGAAGTGCCCGAATTGACGGTAGGCGTGGACAGCCAGTCCACCGTGCTCGCCACGCTGGGCAATCCGTCCACCCGCGGCACATTTGAGCAAGATACCTGGTATTACATCTCCGCAACGCGCGAATATCTCGCCTATCTGCGTCCCGACACCCGCGAGCGCCGCATCATCGCCGTACGGTTTGACGATGACGGCACGGTCAGCGCCGTGGACGAGTTCGGCATGGAAGATGGCCGGGTCGTGGCCTTTGTGGATCGCGAAACCCCGACCCGCGGACGCGAGCTGACCATTCTTGAACAGCTTCTCGGGAATGTGGGTCGTCTGCCGAGCGAACAATTCGGCGGCGAGCAGAACCTGCCCGGCGGCGCCGGCGGCCCGCGCCCGGGCGGCTAGACGCTTACATCTTCAGAATACAAAAAACCCCCGACGCTCGGCGTCGGGGGTTTTCTTTTGACGGGCAAGACCGAGACTACATCCCCGCCAGAACCGCCAGCATCAGCAAGGCCACGATATTGGTGATCTTGATCATCGGGTTCACGGCCGGTCCTGCCGTGTCCTTATAGGGATCGCCCACGGTATCGCCTGTCACGGCGGCCTTGTGGGCTTCGGAGCCCTTGCCGCCATGATGGCCGTCCTCGATGTATTTCTTGGCGTTGTCCCAGGCCCCGCCCCCGGCGGTCATGGAAATCGCCACATAGAGGCCGGTCACGATCACGCCCAGAAGCATGGCCCCGACGCTGGCGAGCGCTTCGGCGCGTCCGGCGATGAAGTTGACCACGATGAACAGCACGATCGGGCTGAGCACCGGCAGGAGCGAGGGAATGATCATCTCCCGGATCGCCGCCTTGGTCAGCAGATCCACCGCGCGACCATAATCAGGCTTCACCTCGCCTTTCATGATGCCGGGATTTTCGCGGAACTGACGACGCACCTCCTCGACGACGGCCTGGGCTGCGCGTCCCACAGCCGTCATGGACATGCCGCCAAACAGGAAGGGCAACAAGCCGCCAAAGAGCAGACCGACGACCACATACGGGTTTGAGAGCGAGAAGTTCACAGTCAAACCGGCAAAGAAGGGATAGGTCTCAGGGTTTGATGCGAAATACGCCAAGTCCTCGGTATAGGCGGCGAAGAGCACGAGCGCTCCCAGCCCCGCCGATCCGATGGCGTAGCCCTTGGTGACGGCTTTGGTGGTGTTGCCGACCGCATCCAGCATGTCGGTGGTCTCGCGCACCGCGCCTTCCAGCCCCGCCATCTCGGCGATGCCGCCGGCATTGTCCGTCACCGGTCCAAACGCATCGAGCGCCACCACCATGCCCGCCAGCGCCAACATGGTCGTCACCGCAATGGCGATTCCAAACAGCCCCGCCAGGTTGAAGGTCAACATGATGGCGCCGATGATCACCAGAGCCGGAAGCGCCGTCGCCTCCATGGAGACGGCGAGGCCCTGAATGACGTTCGCGCCATGGCCGGACTCAGACGCCTTGGCCACAGATTTCACCGGACCGTAATTCACGCCCGTATAGAACTCGGTGATCCAGACGATCAGGCCCGTCACCACCAAGCCGGTCAGGCCGCAATAAAACAGCGACATCGCTGTGATCTGCAGACCGTTTGCGCTTTCAACAACGCCGTCAAAGCCCAGGACGAAATGCGTGGCGATCGCCAGACCGACAGCCGAGAAGAGCGCAGCAGCGAAAAACCCCTTGTAGAGCGCGCCCATGACATTGGTTGAACCCTTGCCCAGACGGACGAAGTACGCGCCCAGGATGGACGCGACCATGCACACCCCGCCAATGGCGATAGGGTAGATCATCATGGCGTCCAGCGTGATCGCGCCAGCCGCATCGCGGAAATAGATCGAGGCGAGCACCATGGTGGCCACGATGGTCACGGCGTAGGTTTCAAATAGATCCGCCGCCATGCCGGCGCAGTCACCGACATTATCGCCCACATTATCAGCGATGGTTGCGGCGTTGCGCGGGTCATCTTCGGGAATGCCGGCTTCGACTTTGCCGACCATATCCCCGCCCACATCGGCGCCTTTGGTGAAAATGCCGCCGCCCAAGCGCGCGAAGATTGAGATGAGCGACGCGCCGAACCCTAAGGCCACAAGCCCGTCAATGATCTGTCTGGGGTCCTCGGCAGCGCCGAATGACGCGCCCTGTGTGAGCCAGAGATAATATCCGGTCACCGACAACAGCGCCAAACCCGCCACCAGCATCCCGGTGATCGCCCCGGCGCGAAACGCCATGGACAAGCCCGCCTGAAGCGATTCCATCGACGCTTGTGTCGTCCGTACATTCGCCCGGACGGACACCAGCATGCCGATGAAACCGGCTGCGCCGGATAACAACGCCCCGATCAGGAAACCCAAGGCGACGACCGGGCCGAGCAAAAACCCGACCAGAATCAAAATCGCCGCCCCAACGGCGGCGATCGTCATATATTGGCGTTTAAGATAGGCGTTTGCGCCCTCCTGGATGGCGCTGGCGATTTCCTGCATGCGCTCCGATCCCGCGCTCGCCGCGAGAATGGACCGGATCTGAACCGCACCGTAGAGAACCGCAAGGCCTCCGCAGGCTAAGGAAATCCATAGCCAGATATACACTGATTGCATGACACCCTCCCCGAGCGTCTAAAGGCTTCTTGCAACGCCGCATCGAGTTCTTGGAAGCCTCCAAGACATGGGCGGCTATTGCTTTGACAAAGAAAGCCTAGTCCCGGTTTTCAGGGAGATGCAACAGTAAAGAGAAATGCTGCGGTGCAGCTATATTCTCAATTCAATGCATGGGGCGAATGTCTGAGCCTAGAAGATCAAGACGTTCGATCTGGGTCGGGTCCACAACTTCACCGATCGCTGCGTACAGAATCTGACGCGTGGATTCGCGGTCGATCTCACCCGCATCATCCATCACAAACGGATGGCGATGAGCGGAGCGGACCATGGTGTCGACCAGGAAGTGTATGTCTTCGATGAAGCGGGTCGCACTCACACCGCGCGCCAGGCAAACGCGAGGCGTTACAAATGCATAGCCATACAAATGGTGGTGAGATTCAATCGGCACCACGATCGAGGGCACGTCCACTCTGCGCGGGCAGGTTTCGTCTTCGCCAAACTCCGCCATGAGCGCCTGGGTGGCTTCTTCGACTGAGTTGTAAAGCGGCAGGTCCGTGGACGCCACAGCGCCGGGGCCGCTGGAGCCACCGCCACCGCCGCCACCCCCTCCTCCGCCACCACCGCCGCCTACGGCGAGCGCAGGCGTGGCGAGCAGAAAAGCGGTGCAGAGTGCGTATGCGAAAGAACGAATCATAGATCCTGCTTAGCAGGCAAGACTCAAAAATGCGTAAACCCAAAAGACGAAGGCGTGATGGGCTCGCCATCGACTTGAACGATCAGACCCCCGTCTGAGTCGCCTCCGAAGGTCACCTCGCCCAAGCGTGTCACTGCAACGCCGAGACGGCTCGCCGCTGTGATGAAATCGGTCACGGTGTCCGCCGACATGGTCAGCACCAGCTCATAATCATCACCGCTTGAAGCCAGCTCCAACAAGGCCTGTGACCGATCCGGCTGTTGCGTCAGCCAATGGCGAGCTGGATCTGAGAGGGGGATTGCATCCAGGTTCAGTTCGAGCATGCAGCGTGATGCTTCAGCGATGTGTCGGGCGTCGGCCAGCAACCCATCAGAAACATCAATCGCTGCGTGAGCATACTGGCGAACAAGCCCGGACAGCGCACATCGCGGCTCAGGCAGGGTGAATCGCTGGGCCAGCCATTCAACGTCCGCTTTCGGGGGCGCATATATGCCCTGTCTCGCTTTCAGACCGAGGCCGGCATCGCCAATGGCTCCAGTCACCAGAAGCTGATCCCCCGGCTGAGCGCCACTTCGCCGGACCGCCTGTCCTTTGGGGACCGAGCCAAAAGCGGTGATGGAGATCATCCAGGGTCCGGGCGCGCTAGTGGTGTCGCCCCCCGCCAGATGGACGCCGAAAATGTCCTGGTCCAGAGCCAGCCCATCCGCAAAGCCGCTCATGCGTGCCTCGCGGCCCGTATCTGGCCAGACCACGCACGCCATATACGCATGCGGATCAGCGCCCATCGCGGCGAGGTCCGACAGATTTGCCCGCAGGGCCTTTCGGGCGGCGAGCGCAGGGTCTTCATTGTGTGGAAAATGACGGCCTTCGATCAGCGTATCCGCCGTCACCGCCCAGTCACAGCCCTCAGGCGGCGTCAGAACAGCGCCGTCATCCGTGAGTGCGGCGGCTCCGGGCAATCCGAGGCTGAGCGGGGCGAGCCGCGTTCGTATGTAATCAAACTCGCCCGATCCGCTCATATCAATCAGGCGTCGCGCACCTGCTTGGACAGGGCGTCCAGCGTCGCGTTGACGAACCCGGATTCAGAACCGTCAAAAAAGGCGTGTGCGACATCGACATATTCGTTGATGACCACGGCGGCGGGTACATCCTTGCGCGCAACCAGCTCATAGCCGCCTGCCCGCAGGATCGCGCGGACGGTGGCGTCCAGACGCGAGAGTTTCCAGCCTTCTTTCAGAACGCCGGACAAGCGTGTGTCGACATCCGACTGGTGGGAGATGATCCCTGTCACCAGGTCCTCAAAGAAGACTTCATCGGTCTCGACGAAATCGCCCGGCTCGCCTTCATAGCCGAACCGGTGATCGCGAAATTCCTTTACGACCGCAGCGGCGCCGGAACCGGATGTCTCCATCTGGTAGAGCGCCTGCACAGCGCTGAGACGCGCGGCGCGACGCAATCGGGCGTGTCGGTCAGATGATGCTTCCTGTGACTTGCCGCTCATCAGGCCGCCCCGAACTTCTTCTTGAGGCTCAAAAGCACCAGAGCGGCGTTTGCGGCGTCACCGCCCTTGTTTTTCTCATGAACATGAGCGCGAACACGGGCCTGCTTGATGTTCTCAACCGTCAGAATGCCGTTGCCGACCGGAACGCCCTTAAGCGTCAAATCCATAAGGCCGCGTGCAGATTCCCCGCAGACATAGTCAAAATGACTGGTTTCACCGCGAATGACGCACCCTAAAGCCACATAGGCGTCGTATGGCGCCTTGCCCTGCTCGGAGAGCGCGATCACAGCCGGGATCTCCAGTGCGCCAGGCACTTCAACCACGTCTGCCGTCACGCCTGCCGCGTCACAGGCGCCCTGAGCGCCAGCGACCAGCTGCTCGGTGATGTCTTCATAAAAAGGCGCTGCGATCAGCAGCACACGGGTTTCAGCGCTCACAAGCGCCTCCTTTAATCAATTTCGCGTTGCTCGACGACTTCTAGACCATAGCCGTCCAGCCCCACAATGTTTTGCGGCGCAGTGGACAAGAGGATCATCTGGCGCACGCCCAGATCCAGTAATATTTGCGCGCCCAGACCATATTCACGCAAGCGACGTTCTTCACGCGTATCGGGCGGATCTGACGGCGCTGCGCCAAACCGCTCGGTGATCGCAGCGCGATTGGTCTCGCGGATGAACACCATGGCTGCCGGGCCATCATGCTCGGACAGCGCTTTCACCCCCTTATCCACCAGACCCGTGCGTCCGCCAAGCGCGCCCAACACGTCGTCCGCGAAGCTGACCTTGTGCATGCGCACCAGAGCCGGCGCATCAGCAGTGATTTCGCCTTTATGCAGCGCCACATGCTCCACATTATCCACGAGCGAGCGGAACACGGTCAGCTTGAACGGACCGCCCGCCTCAGTAGACACGTCCGTGTCCATGCGGCGCTCGACAAAGCGGTCATGCTGACGGCGATAGGCGATCAGATCGGCGATCGCGCCGATTTTCATATTATGCTCTTTGGCGAATTCGATGAGGTCGGGAAGACGGGCCATCGTCCCGTCATCCTTCATGATCTCACAGATCACGCCAGACGGGTTCACGCCCGCGAGACGCGCGATGTCCACCGCCGCCTCGGTATGACCGGCGCGCACCAGCACGCCGCCATCACGCGCCACCAGCGGGAAGACATGGCCCGGAGACACCACGTCTTCAGAGCCCTTGGAGGGATCGATTGCGGTCGCGACCGTCAACGCCCGGTCATGGGCGGAGATGCCGGTGGAGATGCCTTCTCGCGCTTCGATCGACACTGTGAAATTGGTGGAGTGTCGCGACTGATTGCGCTGGCTCATAAAGGGCAGCTGCAGGGTCTTGGCCCGGTCCTGGGTCATCGACAGGCAGATCAGGCCGCGGCCATAACGCGCCATGAAATTGATGACGTCCGGCGTGGCGAACTGGGCGGGGATGATCAGATCGCCCTCATTCTCACGGTCCTCGGCGTCCACCAGGATGAACATGCGGCCATTGCGGGCCTCGTCGATGATCTCTTCCACTGGCGACAGCGCGGATTGGGGGGCGGATTCGCTCACGACTGGACCTCATTATTCGCGGCGCCGTCTGCACGGGCCTCCATTAAACGCGCGGCGTAGCGCGCCATGACGTCAACCTCAAGGTTGACGCGCGTCCCGGCCTGCAAAGATCCCAAAGTCGTGACCTCGGCGGTGTGGGGAATGATCATCAACTCGAACTCATCACCGGCGACCCGGTTCACCGTCAGGGAGACGCCATCCACCGTGATCGAGCCCTTATAGGCGATGAAGGCGCACAATTCTGTAGGGGCTTTTACGACAAAGCGGATCCAGCCGTCTTCGTCTGATCGCGAGACCACACGCCCGACGCCGTCCACATGGCCTTGCACGATATGTCCGCCCAGCTCGTCGCCGACTTTCAAGGCGCGCTCGAGATTGACCGCATCCCCGGCTTCCCAGCTCCCAAGCGTGGTTTTCGAGAGCGTCTCGGGCGACACGTCGAGATCATATTGAGCCCCGCCGTCCAGTTCGCGGCAGGCCACCACCGTCAGGCAGACCCCGGCATGGGCGATGGACGCCCCAAGCTCAATGGATGACGCAGGATACGGGCTCGACACCGTCATGCGGCGCACATCGCCTTCGGAAATAGACACGATCCGCCCCAGAGCGGAGACAAGGCCGGTGAACATGGGATCATCCCCGTTGATAGGTTTCCCAGAGATCCGCGCCGCATGCGCGAACAGATATGCGTTGGAATGTGGGCGCGAGCGCCAGTTCCTCAAGGCCAAGCCCTGCAATACACGCGCGTCCCTCTGCGCCGATCAGCATGGGCGCGCGAAACCATTCGATATGCGTGACGAGCCCGGACCGGATCGCCGAGCCTGCGATCTCGGCCCCGGCTTCGATCATGAGGCTTTGAACACCTCGTTCTTTGAGCGTTTGGATTACGGCCTTGAAAGACGCACGCCCGTCTGCGTCCGCCTCCGTCTGGATCAGTTCAGCTGCGCCTAACCCGGCCGGGGCTGCTGCGACATGAAACACCCACACCGGAGGCCCCTCAAGCATCACCGCATCGGTCGGCATGCGAAGCTGAGAATCGAGCACTACGCGTTGCGGCTGGTCCCCGCTCGCAACACCGTCCGGACGCGCTGTCAGTTGTGGATCATCGGCGAGAACGGTCCCGATGCCGGTCAGGATAGCGTCATGATCCGCGCGCATTCGGTGGACTTGCCTGCGCGCCTCAGGGCCTGTGATCCATTTGGACTGGCCATTGGCCAGAGCGATGCGGCCATCAAGGCTGGTGGCGAGTTTCAACGTGACGCGCAGGGTTTGCGCCGCCGTCATTGATCTGCGTCCAGATCATCCTCATGCCCGAGTTTTTCGCCCTTGATGAATTCTGAGAAGTCATCAACTTCCTGAAAGTCCTTATAGACCGAGGCGTAGCGCACATAGGCGACCGTATCGAGATTGCGCAATCCATCCATCACCAGCTCGCCGATGACGCTGGCGGGAACGTCGGGATCACCCAGGCTTTCGAGACGCCTGACAATGCCGGAAATCATCTGCTCGACGCGTTCGCGCTCAATGGCGCGTTTCTGGGTCGCCAGCAAAACCGACCTCGCCATCTTGTCGCGATCAAACGCTTCACGCTTGTTATCGGACTTGAGCACATGAAGATCGCGCAGCTGCACGCGCTCGAACGTGGTGAAACGTCCGCCGCAGGCCGGGCAATGACGACGGCGTCGGATCGCCTGGCTGTCTTCAGCCGGGCGCGAATCCTTCACTTGAGAATCAGGGTTGGCGCAAAACGGACACCGCATGCGCTTACCTTAGCCGAGCGCCGGGTAGATCGGGAAGCGTTCGCATAATTCGATCACTTCATCGCGCACCCGCGCCTCGACTTCAGCGTCACCGTCGCGATTGACCGCCAGCGCATCCAGCACTTCCGCCATCATCTCACCCACGCGGCGGAACTCGGCCGCGCCGAAGCCGCGGGTGGTGCCCGCGGGCGCGCCGACGCGCAGACCGGATGTCACGGTGGGCTTTTCCGGATCAAACGGCACGCCGTTCTTGTTGCAGGTCATATGCGCGCGCTCGAGCGCAGCTTCGGAAATGTCGCCCGTCAGCGATTTGGGGCGCAGATCCACCAAAGCGAGATGGCTGTCAGTGCCGCCCGACACGATGTCGTATCCCGCTTCCACCAGCGCGCCAGACATAGCGCGGCAGTTCTCAATCACGGACGCGGCGTAGGCCTTGAATTCGGGACGCAGCGCTTCGCCGAACGCGACCGCTTTTGCGGCGATCACATGCATCAAGGGCCCGCCTTGCAGGCCAGGGAAGACGGCGGAGTTGAACTTTTTGCCCAAGGCTTCATCGCGACTGATGATCATGCCGCCGCGCGGGCCGCGCAGGGTTTTGTGTGTGGTGGTGGTGCACACATCGGCGAGCTGAACCGGGTTGGGATAAACGCCGCCGGCGACCAGACCCGCAAAGTGCGCCATGTCCACAAGCAGATAGGCCCCAACTTCGTCGGCGATATCGCGAAACGCCTGGAAATCGATCTCGCGCGGGTATGCGGAGCCGCCCGCAATGATCATCTGCGGCTGGATCTCTTTGGCCTGCTCGCGCAGCTTGTCATAGTCGATCAGCGCATTGTCTTCACGCACGCCATAGGCATGGGCTTCAAACCATTTGCCGGACAGGTTCGGCCGCGCGCCATGGGTTAAGTGCCCGCCCGAAGACAAATCCAGCCCCAGAATTTTATCGCCAGGTTTCAGAAGCGCCAGGAACACCGCCTGGTTGGCCTGGCTGCCGGAGTTGGGCTGAACATTGGCATAGGCCGCGCCAAACAATTTCTTTGCGCGCTCGATTGCAAGCTCTTCAGCGATATCAACAAATTCACAACCGCCATAATAACGACGACCTGGATAGCCTTCGGCGTATTTATTGGTCAGCGGCGAACCCTGAGCCTCCAGAACAGCGCGGGAGACGATGTTCTCGGATGCGATCAGTTCAATCTGGGTCTGTTGGCGCTGAATTTCCTTGCTGATCGCCGAGGCGAGCTGAGGATCGGCGTCAGCCAGAGACTGAGCAAAGAAAGAGGTGTTCTGGGCGGTCGATTGCACGTCAGCCATCTCGCTCGCACTCCATATAGCGGATCTTGATAGCTACATACGGCTGGATAGGGTCGCGGACAAGGCGCAGACCAGGCGTATTTTCATCTCATTGCACCAACAAAGTTTGAGGGGTGCATTCAGCAACCTTAAAAATGCTATGGTATCTGCAGATTTCTCAATTCAATACTTGTATAGCGAATATACTATCATTAAACACAAGACATCTCGTTTTCAGACGCAAACGTCATAATGTTGCGCAAGGATCAGAATATGACTGAAGAGACACTGCTGCCCGTCGATAATGAAGAATTGATGCGGATGACCACAGACATCATCGCGTCTTTTCTCTCGCACAACTCTGTGCCGGCGGAGAGCGTCCCGGATATGATCAAATCGGTCTACGCCACCATGAAAGAAATTTCCGGTGAGCCGGCCAAACCTGAGCCTAAAGCCAAACCGGCTGTGCCCGTCTCTCGCTCAGTCAGCGATGATTACATCGTTTGCCTGGAAGACGGCAAAAAGCTGAAAATGCTCAAGCGCTATCTGCGCTCGCAATACGACATGTCCCCGGAAGATTACCGCCGGAAATGGGGCCTGCCGGCTGACTATCCGATGGTGGCGCCGAATTATTCCAAGCGTCGCTCGGAATTCGCCAAGGAAATCGGCCTCGGCCGCGGCGCTCGCAAGAAATAAGCGCCTCGAACTGACGTGCTAGACAATGACGCCTCGGCCGCCTGGCCGGGGCGTTTTTGATTCTGGCGTCACGCCCTCTTGCGTCAGACGGCGCACCAACTTGCGCGCGGCGAGACGCTGGAGATCATCCTGACGTGTTTTGATGGGGCCGAAGACGACCACCTCTATACCGGTTTCGACATCGACCGCCGCCACCCGGACAGAATCGCCCACGGAAACAAACTCAAATATAAACTCACGATCCTGACCGGGATCGCCAGACATTATGCGACCTTCAGGCCGACATGCTTGGCATAGACGGTTTTCACCGCATCCAGCAGTTCGTCCATCATGGCGTCATCATGCATGGGCGTCGGCGTCAGGCGCATCCGCTCCGTACCTTTGGGCACAGTGGGATAATTGATCGGCTGAACATAAATGCCGTGAACATCCAAAAGTTCATCGGTCATCCGCTTGCACAAAACCGGATCACCCACATGAACGGGTACGATATGGGTCACGGATTCCAGCACCGGAATACCCGCTTCTTGAAAGCGCGCTTTCAAGGTGGCGGCGCGTTCTTGATGCTGCTCACGCAGATGATAGGCGCTCTTGAGATATTCAACGCTGGCGCGCGCGCCCGCCGCCAGAGCCGGCGCCAAGGAGGTGGTGAAGATGAAGCCCGGCGCCCAGGAGCGGATGGCGTCGACGATCACTTCATCCGCAGCGATATAGCCGCCCATAACGCCAAACGCCTTGCCCAGCGTGCCTTCGATGATGTCAAACCGATCCAAGAGGCCGTCGCGTTCAGCGATGCCGGCTCCGCGCAGGCCATACAGGCCGACCGCGTGCACTTCGTCGAGATAGGTGAGCGCATTATATTTGTCCGCCAGATCGCAAACGGCTTCGAGCGGGCCGATATCGCCATCCATGGAATAAACAGATTCAAGCGCGATCAGCTTGGGCGCGTCTATCGGCGCAGCTTTCAGAAGCTCTTCCAGATGCGCGACGTCATTGTGCCGCCACACATGCTTTTCGCATTTCGCTCCTTTCACGCCTTCGATCATCGACGCGTGATTGAGCTCATCTGAGAAGATGATCAGTCCTGGCAGGATCTTGCCAAGCGTGGCGAGCGTCGCCTGATTGGCGATGTAGCCAGACGTGAACAGCAGCGCGCTTTCCTTGTGATGCAGATCGGCGAGGCTGGCTTCCAGCTCCACATGATAGTGAGTCGTGCCGGAGATATTGCGCGTACCGCCAGCGCCGGCGCCCACATCCTCGATCGCCTGCTTCATGGCGCCGGTGACGCACGGGCTCTGCCCCATGCCCAGATAGTCATTGGAGCACCACACCACCACATCACGGGTATCGCCTTCATCGGTGCGCAAGCGCGCTCGGGGGAACTGCCCCTTCACACGACGCAGATTGGCGAACACACGATAACGGCCCTCGGCGCGGACGCGCGCGACTGAGGCTTTGAAAGCGCTGCGGTAATCCATTGTTCTTGCACTCGCATTTCAGCGCGAGCGGCTCTCCCTAAAGATCAGCATGTCATCAGCACAATGACATAGGATTCTGAGCTTGTCTTATCACCGGTCAGGGACCAAAGGTCGCGGTTCAACTGATAGCGCCTCGCAAACTCAAGTGTGCTTTACTTCATCTCTCCAGCAAGCCATTTGATCACGCCGGAGAAATCCATCTCCTCACCGCCCTGCCCGACGAACGCGTCATAAATGGTTTGCGCTTTTTCGCCCATGGGCGTGTTCACGCCGGCCGTTTTCGATGTCTGCATGGCAAGGTTTAAGTCTTTGAGCATCATCGGCGCCGCGAAGCCTGGCGTGTAGTCACGATTTGACGGTGCGGCCGGAACAGGTCCCGGCACCGGACAATAGCTGGTCAAAGACCAGTTCTGACCTGACGCCTTGGAGGCGATGTCAAAGAAGTTCTGCGGATCAAGGCCTAGCTTGATCGCCAGATTCATCGCTTCACATGTACCGATCATATGGATGCCGAGCAGCATGTTGTTGCAGATCTTCGCCGCCTGACCGGCGCCGGCGTCGCCTGCGCGAATCACGGCCTTGCCCATATTGGACAGGATCGGCTCGGCCTTTGCGAAGGCGTCTTCAGGACCGCCGACCATGAAAGTCAGCGTGCCTCCTTCGGCCGCCGCCACACCGCCCGACACAGGCGCGTCCACAAACGCAAAGCCCGCCTCTGCGGCCTTTTCGGCCACGGCGCGGGCGCTGTCCACGTCAATGGTGGAGCAATCGATCAAAACGGCGTCAGGGCGCGCAAGCGACAGCACGCCCCCGTCATCAAGATACACGCTGCGCACATGCGGGCCCGCAGGCAACATGCTCACCACGGCGTCCGCGCCGGTGACGGCATGGGTGAGATCAGAGGCCGCCGTCGCGCCTTTGTCGACCAGCGCCGCCACAGCGTCAGCGTTCAGATCAAATGCACGCACCTCATGGCCAGCCTTCACGAGGTTGGCCGCCATGCCGGAGCCCATATTTCCAAGGCCGATAAATGCAACAACCGCCATGCGGTCCTCCCTTGTGTTCGCTAGGGCGAGCGGTTGGTCCGCCCTGCCCGGTGTTCCTAATCGAGGAACGTCATTTCCTTGTCCGCGTCGAGCGGTTCGAAATAGGCCGCAACTTCAGCGTCAGAGATCGGTTCTGACCAGTTCGGCGCATTGTCCTTATCAATGATGACGGCGCGAACGCCCTCATAAAAATCAGACCCCTCTTTGAGGAAGCGGCTCGACACACGAAGGTCCTGAACCATGACGTCCCGCAACGACAGGTCTGCGCCCTTGCGCAGCGCCGCCAGCGTCACCTTCACGGCGGTGGGCGACTTGCCAGAGAGGATTTTCAGCACGGCCTTGGACCAGGCGTCGTCAGCGGTTTCCAGCCTTTTGAGAATGACGGTCAGATCATCACCTTCGAACGCCGCATCTATCAGCGGCTGAACCATGCCGAGGTCTGACTGGCCCGGATCTCCCGCGAACTTTTCAAGGATGGCGTCGACCTGTTCGCCGTCATCATCCAGCGTTTCGGTCTCCAGCGCCTCGATCAGGGCCGGATGGGAGTCGGTCGGCACATAATGCGTGGCGACCCCTGCGGCGATGCAATCGGCCGTTTTCAGGCGAGCGCCGGTCAGGCCCATCCAGACCCCCAGCTCCCCCATGAGACGCGGCAGGAAAAACGCCCCACCCACATCGGGATGAAAGCCGATACCGGTTTCAGGCATGGCGAACATCGTCCGGTCGCCCGCGACGCGGAATTCGCCATGAATGGAAACGCCGACGCCGCCGCCCATGGTGATGCCGTCGATCAAAGCCACATAAGGCTTGGGATATTCCGCGATCAGGGTGTTGAGTTGATATTCGTCGCGCCAGAACGTCCAGGCGCGATCATCGCCCGCCTGGCCGCTTTCCGCCAGCATGCGAATATCGCCGCCTGCGCAGAAACCTTTCTCGCCCGCGCCATCCACGACCACGGCCTTGACGCTGTCATCATCGCGCCAGGCTTTGAGCGCTTCGACCATGGCGGTGACCATGTCCTGGTTAAGCGCGTTGAGCGCCTTGGGGCGGTTCAGCGTGATGCGGCCGACCGAGCCGACTTTGCGAGTGATGACGTCTTCAGTCATGAGAGACTTCTCCGGACGGAAATTTTGCTCTTTGCCCTGGTGAGATGACAGGGCCAATTGATGCTCTTTGTAAGCGTAATCGAGTCTGACGATACCGCGACCTAGCGCAGCACGTCCTTGGCGATGATCACGCGCATGATTTCATTGGTGCCTTCAAGGATCTGGTGAACCCGCAGATCGCGCACGATGCGTTCCAGCGGGTAATCCTTCAGATAACCGTAGCCGCCATGGATCTGCAAAGCGTCATTGGCGATCTTGAAGCCCATGTCAGTCGAGAACCGCTTGGCCATGGCGCAATATTTAGCCGCTTGCGGATCCTTGCGATCGACCGCATCGGCGGCGCGAAGCAGCATCATACGCGAGGCGTCGAGCTCGGTGACCATGTCGGCAAGCTTGAACTGGGTCGCCTGGAAATCCGCGATATGGCGTCCGAACTGGCTGCGTTCCTTGGCGTAGTCGATGGCGAGATCCACCGCTTCTGCCGCGCCGCCCAGCGAACACGCCCCGATATTGATTCGGCCGCCATTGAGGCCCTGCATCGCAAAGCCGAAGCCCTGGCCTTCTTCGCCGATGCGGTTTTCAACCGGCACGCGGCAATCTTCAAACGTGACAACGCGCGTGGGCTGGGAATTCCAGCCCATCTTGCGCTCATTGGCGCCGAACGACAGACCGGGCGTGTCCTTCTCGACGATGATTGTGGAAATGCCCTTGGGGCCATCTTCGCCCGTCCGGCACATCACAGCGTACAGATCGCTGGTTCCTGCGCCGGAGATGAAGGCTTTTGAGCCATTGAGCACATAATGATCGCCGTCGCGCACGGCCTTGGTGCGCAGATTGGCGGCGTCAGAGCCTGCGCCCGGCTCGGTCAGACAGTAAGACGCGATGGTGTTCATCGCGGTCAGGTCCGGCAGCCAGCGCTGGCGCTGCTCTTCACTGCCCCAGCTGTCAATCATCCAGCTAACCATGTTGTGGATAGAGATGAAGGCCGCCGTGGACACACAGCCACGCGAGAGCTCTTCAAAGATCAGCGCCGCGTCGACCCGGCTCATGCCAGATCCACCCACATCATCGCGGGTGTAGATGCCCGCAAAGCCCATGGCTGCGCTTTCTTTCAGCACGTCCACGGGGAAGATTTTTTCCTCATCCCATTTCTCAGCATTGGGCTTGAGACGATCATTGGCGAACTTGCGTGCGGCGTCTTGTATCAGCGCTTGCTCTTCAGTCAGCTCGAAATGCACGGGGAAACCTCCTAAACAGACCGGGTTGAACCGGTTCCGACCGCATGAAACGCGATGTGTTCTGATTTGCTGCAAGCGAGATAGACCAAGATGGCCGCTTTTCCCACCACCCGTATGCGCCGAATGCGCGCCAATGACTGGTCGCGCCGCCTGATGCGCGAGAACACATTGACGCCAAATGACCTGATCTGGACGCTTGTGGTCTCCGACACCGCCAATCCCACAGAGCCTGTCGCCTCCATGCCGGGCGTAGAGCGTTTGAGCGTCAAGGCCGCAGCCGACGCCGCCCGGCGGGCGCGCGATCTGGGCATACCCGCCATCGCTGTCTTCCCGCATCTCGACCCGTCGCTCAAAGACGAGAACGGACGCGAGGCGGACAATCCTGACGGTCTGGTGGCGCAAGCGATCAAGGCGATGAAAGATGCAGCGCCCGAAGTGGGGATCATTTGTGATGTGGCCCTCGACCCGTTCACCGATCATGGCCATGACGGGCTGATGGAGGACGGCGTCATTCTCAATGACGCCAGTGTCGAGCGGTTGTGCAGCCAGGCGCTGATGCAGGCCGCATCCGGCTGCGATGTGGTCGCGCCATCGGACATGATGGACGGGCGAATCGGCGCGATCCGCGAGGCGCTCGATTCTGAAGGCTTCCAGGACACGCTGATCATGTCCTACGCGGCGAAATACGCCTCGGCGTTCTACGGCCCCTATCGCGACGCCATCGGTAGCGCCAAGGCGCTGCAGGGCGACAAGAAGACCTATCAGATGGATCCCGCCAATTCAGACGAGGCGATCCGCGAGGTCGCGCTCGACATCGATGAAGGCGCAGACATGGTCATGGTCAAACCCGGCCTGCCCTATCTTGACATTGTCGCGCGCCTGAAAGCGACCTTTGAAATGCCCACTTATGCGTTTCAGGTGTCGGGTGAATACGCGATGATCCAGGCCGCTTCGCAAAATGGCTGGATCGACGGTGAGCGCGCCATGATGGAAAGCCTGCTGGCGTTCAAACGCGCCGGCGCAGACGGCATTCTGACTTATTTTGCACCCAAAGCGGCGGAACTGCTCAATGACTAAACGTCCCGAGACCCTCGCCGCTCAGGCGCTGCACCAGACAGACCGGGAAACCGGCGCGGTGATCCCGCCCATCCATCCCTCGACAACCTTCATGCGCGACGCGAAAAATGCGCTCGTCGGCGAGATGGATTATCGCCGCCCCAAAGGCCCGACCGAAATGCAGGCGGCGAGCGTGCTGGCGGCCTTGGAAGGCGCGGCGGACGCCCGGCTGTTCAGCTCGGGACTAGCCGCTATTGCGGCTATTCTGGATACGCTGGAGATTGGCGCGCATGTGGTCGCCCAGACCGAGATGTATTACGGCGCCAAGAAACTGCTGCATCATCTCGCCGCCAAAGGGCTAATCTCGCTCACCTTCTTTGAACCTCACGACAAGATGGGGCTCAAGCAGGCGGTGCAGGCTGGAAAGACCGAGCTTGTATGGATCGAAACCCCCGCCAATCCCAGCTGGGCGGTGGTGGATGTGGCCTATGCGGCCGAGATCGCCCACGCCGCCGGCGCGATCCTGGGCGTCGACGGCACGTGTTCGCCGCCCTGCACCACGCGCGCGCTCGATCTGGGCGCAGATCTCGTCATGCATTCGGCGACCAAATACCTCAATGGTCATTCAGACGTTCTGATGGGCGCGGTGGTCACCAAATCTCAGGATGAGCGGTGGGAAAAGCTCTGCACCGGTCATCATCTGACCGGCGCGGTTCCGAGCCCGTTTGATAGCTGGCTGATGATGCGCGGCCTGCGCACGCTCTTTGTCCGCTTTGAACGTCAAAGCGCGAACGCCCTGAAAGTTGCTGAAGCGATGAAAGCGCATGGGGAGGTCAGCCATGTGCTCTACCCGGGACTGGAAGACCATCCCGGCCATGCCATCGCAGCCCGCCAGATGACGAACGGGTTCGGCGGCCTGCTCTCTATCCGGCTCAAGGGCGGCGCGGAGGCTGCTCGCAAGCTGTGCGCGTCGACAGAGGTCTTCTTGCAAGCCACCTCAATCGGCGGGGTGGAAAGCCTGATCGAGCACCGTAAACCGATCGAAGGCCCCAGCAGCCCAACACCCGATAATCTGGTGCGACTATCGTGCGGGATCGAGGCGGCGGATGATCTGATCGAAGATCTGAAACAGGCTCTGGATCGGACTTAATCCACACGTCCGATCGGCGGAATCGACCATTTGAAAATGATCGCGCAGCCCCGCAGCACAAAGGCTGCGAGGGCGGCGCCGACCGCCGCAGAACCTGTGGGCACGCCGAATTCGAGCGCTCCCACATAAACTACAGCGCCGAACAGGGCCGCCAGTGCGTAGACGTCCGCCCGCAAGATCAGCGGTACGTCATTGAGGATGATATCGCGCACCAGGCCGCCGAAGGCGGCGCTCATCACGCCTGTGACCAAAGCAATCGACCAGTGCGCCCCCGCGATGAGGCCCGCCTGAGCGCCCAAGACGCAAAACACAGCCAAGCCGGCGCTATCCGCCCAGATAAGGGCGCGATAGCGTGCGCCCTCCTCGCCTCGGATCAGTTCAGAGCCGTAATACCCGACTACGCCGCCGACGAGCGCCAGAAGCAGATAATGGGGCGCGTCGATCCAGTAGACCGGCAAGCGGCCCAGCAAAACATCGCGCATAGTCCCGCCGCCCATGCCCGTCACCGCGCCTATCACGGCCGCGCCGAACGGATCAAGATGCTTGCGCGCCGACAGAATGCCGCCAGACAGGGCGAACACGAAAATGCCGATATAGTTGAGGATGATGAAGACGAGCGTGACGTTCACAACTGCACGACCTCTCCGCCCGTGGCGGCGAAATGGGCGGCCAGCGCCGAGAGCAACAAGATCATGGTGATCCATACCCCGGCGTTCACATAGACCGAGCGTTTGGCCGAGCGCCGTTCAAGCCAGGTCCGCGGGCGCACGCCCTTGAAATAATACACCATCAGGGCGCTCAGATTGACCGCGACCACATTTATCGACAGCAGGAGCGCCGCCCGCCCCGCCAGATCCCAGGACCCGCTGCCCGCCAGAAGCCCCGCTGCTGAGGCGGGCGGCAACAACGCGACCGCCACCATCACGCCCACAAGCGCCGCCGGCAAACCCGTGGCGATTGAGAGCGCCGCCGCGGCCCCGGCCGCCAAAGCCAGAGCAGCGGAATCAGGGCCCACCACGGTGCGGCTCATCAATTCATTGGAATACAAGTTCGGCTCATAAAACAGGCCGACCAAAAAGCTCAGAGCCAAACCAAGCGCGAGCCCGGTCACAGCGGTTCGCGCCGCTTTCAGCATCAGGGGCAAATCGCCCAGGGCAGACCCGAATGAGAACGCCAGGATCGGCCCCAGAAGGGGCGCGATCACCATGGCGCCGATCACGGCGGCGACATTGTCAGCGGACAGACCAAACACCACCACCACCGTTGAGAGCGCCGTCAGCATCAGGAAATCGGAATTGATCTCCGCGCCTTTGGCGATGTCCTGGAACATCTCTTCACGCAGGGCGAGCCGGCGCTTCTTACGGGTGGCTTCGTCGGGGTCTTCATCAATCCGCGGGACGCTGGCTTCAATGGGTATGACGACCAGACGCCAATTCTGTTCGCCTTCCATGATCGCCTGCACGGCGTCGATGGCCTTTTGTCCGTCGCCGTCGCGAAATGTCAGGCGCAACAGCCGTTTCCCCTTAGCATCCGGCTCGGTCAGGCGATGGTCCAACGGCTCCGTCTTCAGCGTCGCCTTGAGGATGGGCTGAACCTTGTCGCCATCGGGGAAAGTCACTTCAATCAGGCGCATCGCGCTCAGGTCCGTTCCGCGTTCTCAAGCCGGGCGATCAGGCTGGACGTGTCCCAGCGTCCGCCGCCCATGGCTTCGATCTCAGCATAGAACTGGTCGACCAAAGCTGCAGCGGGCAAGCGCGCGCCATTGGTGCGCGCTTCCTCAAGCGCTATGCGAAGATCCTTGCGCATCCAGTTGACTGCGAAGCCAAAGTCAAATTCGCCCTGAACCATGGTGCGCCAACGGTTCTCCATCTGCCAGCTTTGAGCCGCGCCTTTGGAGACGGCTGAAATCACCGTTTCGGGATCAAGCCCGGCGCTTTTGGCGAAGTGCAGCCCTTCCGCCAGCCCCTGCACCAGACCTGCGATGCAGATCTGGTTGACCATTTTGGTCAATTGTCCAGCGCCTGCGGGGCCCGCATGCACGATCGCCTTGGCGTACGCGTCCATGATCGGCTCAGCCTTCGCGAACACGCTGTCATCGCCGCCGCACATGATCGAAAGCTGACCGTTTTCCGCGCCGGCCTGCCCGCCTGACACCGGCGCGTCCAGAAAGCCGATCTCTGACTCATTCGCTATCTTATAAAGATCTCGCGCGAGCTCAGCGGAGGCCGTCGTGTGGTCCACCAGCACTGCGCCTGCTTTCATAGCGGGCAGCGCAATCTCGGCGACCGCACGCACATCAGGGTCATCGCCCAGGCACATCAACACGCAATCCGCATCTGTCACGGCCGCTTCTACACTGTCACAGGCCTGGCCTTGATACTGCCCGGCCCAATCGTGTGCCTTGGCGGCGGTCCGGTTCCAGACCCTGACCACATGACCGGCTTTCGACAAATGCCCAGCCATGGGAAAGCCCATAACGCCCAGCCCCAGAAACGCGACACTCGCCATATTATGCTCCCTCAAGGCCGCTTCCGGCCAATTGTTCGTCCAGACTGCGCGTCTTGTCCGCCATCACATCGCCAGTGTGTTTGGTGGCGACAGGCTCGACCAGCATGACCCAACACTCGTCTTGCGCCACCGGATTATGACGGACGCCCTTCGGCACGACGTGCATATCCCCTTCAGACAGGGTGACCGAGCCGCCTTCATACTGCATCTCTAGCCGGCCCTTCACGATGAAGAACAACTCATCTTCATCCGCATGATCATGCCAGACAAATTCACCCTTGAGCTTGGCGAGCTTGACGTATTGGTCATTGACGCGAGCGATCACCCGCGGCGACCAGAACTCTGAGATCTGGTCAAACTCGGCTTCAAGCCGTTTGACGTCCGCGATCATGCGCGACTCTCCTCAAATCTTTGAATAGCCTGAGCGCACAAAGACCAGTGCTTCTGCATCTCTGGGACGATCCACGTTCAAGACTTCACCGAGAATGATCTCGTGATCTCCACCTGCAAACACCTGATGCCTGCGACATTCAAACCGCGCGATGGCGTCCTCGACCAGTGGCGCGCCATTACTAGCGGGCGTCCAGCGTCCGCCGTTGGCCTCCAGATCGTCAGAGCGCGCGCACGCCGTCGATAGCTCCGCCTGGTCCGCCGCCAGGATGTTCACGGCGAAATCCCGTGCATTCAGGAAGCGGTCATAGCGATGACTGTCCTTGGCGAGAGACCACAAAATTAGGGGTGGATCGAGAGAGACGGACGAAAAGGAATTGATCGTCATTGCTCGCGCAGATCCGCCATCCATGACCGTGATCAGGGCCACGCCTGTGGGGAATCGTCCCAGGCAATCGCGAAATTCGCGCTCAAAAAGTGACAAAATTCGCTCCTGATTCGTTTTGACAACGCAGATTTAACCCTGTTGCTCCAGAGTGTCCGCCAGAAATGCCGAAGGTGGGTGGATATGAGCTCGGATCAACCGATCGTCATCAAGAAAGTCAAGAAGGGCGGCGGCCATGGGCACCATGGCGGCGCCTGGAAAGTCGCCTATGCCGATTTCGTGACGGCCATGATGGCGTTCTTCCTCATGATGTGGCTGATCAATAACACAGAACCTGAACAGCGACAGGGTATTGCGGACTATTTCGCACCCGCCAGCGTCAGCCGCACCACATCGGGCTCCGGCGGCGTTCTGGGCGGCACCAGCTTTGGCGATGACGGCGCACGCGGTTCCGGCTCGTCCTCTGTCGTCGAACGCCTCGCACCCCGTTCGGAACAGGATGTGTCTCGCGAACAGGAAGCTGATGAGGCCTCCGGCGCAGCCGGCGGTCAGCCGCAAGCCTCAACGGACGCGCTCGCCAGCGCCCTCGCTCGCCGGGAAGCGGCTGAATTCGCCAGCGCCGAGCAATCCTTGCGTCAGGCCCTGCAAGACATGCCCGAACTTGCCGAGCTGTCGCGCCATGTCCTGATTGAAGAAACGCCGGAGGGCCTACGCATCCAGCTGATCGACCAGGAAGGCCGTCCGATGTTTGAACCGGGCGCGATCGAGCCCAACAGCCGCGCCCGCGTCCTGCTGCGGACAATCTCTGAGATTGTTCTGCGTCTGCCGAACCGCATCACCCTGTCCGGGCATACCGACGCCAGCCCGGCGCCGGTGGGCGGCCCGTCGAACTGGGAGCTTTCGTCGGCCCGCGCCAACGCCGCGCTGAACATCATGGCGAACGCTGGCGTCCCCGATCATCGGATTGCGGAAGTCCGCGGCAAGGCTGGCGCTGAGCCGCTCTTCCCCGACGACCCATACCTGCCGGGCAATCGCCGCCTGTCGATCACCTTGCTGCGCGAAGCGCCGGCCATTCCGCCTGGCCATTCGCTTTAGCCCAATGCAGAGGCTCTTCTAAAAGAGTCTCTGCGTACAGCGCTTCACGCTCGCATCACGCTGCAAAGGCGTTAACCTGCTCACTTTGGCGCGAATCCGCGCGGGGCATGAGTGACGGGCATGGACGACCTCTCCGTATTATCGGACTGGCGAATGTGGGCGGTTCTGGCCGGTGTCGGCGGAGCCATCGTTTTTTATTGCTGGGAAAAGTTCGCTCTAGAGCTCGTCTCGGTGGTGATCCTGTGTACCGCGCTGGTCTTTTTTGAACTGTTCGGCGCTGATGACGCCCCTACAGCCGCCGCATTGCTGGCCGGTTTCGCCAACCCGGCTCTTTTAACGATCATGGCGCTTCTGGTCGTGGGTCAGGGCATTTTTCATACGGGCGCGCTGGATGGCCCGACCCGAACTTTGCTGTCTATGTTCGATGTGCGGCCCAAGCTGACCATCGTTACGCTGTTCGCGTTGGTGTTCGGGGTCTCCGCCTTCATCAACAATACGCCCGTCGTGGTGATGTTCATTCCCATTCTGGGCGCTGTGGCGGCGCGAATGGGCGGCTCGGCCTCGGTCTTCATGATGCCGCTCAGCTTTGTGTGCATCTTCGCCGGCATGACGACGCTGATCGGCTCGTCCACCAACCTTCTGGTGGCGGACAGCCTGCTGGCGAGCACGGGGGAGACTCTTGGCTTCTTCCAACCCGCTAGCATGGGCGTCATGCTCTCGGTCGTCGGCATGATCTATATCGCCTTCATCATGCCCAAGCTGCTGCCTGAGCGTGAAGAATCTGAAGACGACAAGGCGGGTTCGCCGGGCAAGCAATATATCGCCCAAATCGAAGTGACCGCAGGCCATCCGCTGGTCGGGGCCAAGCCCGTGGCCGGCATGTTCACTGAGCTGGGCGACATCACTGTGCGGATGGTTCAGCGCAATGAAGATGCGTTTTTGCCGCCTTTTGATTCCATCGAACTGAAACAGGGCGATCTGATCATCATCGCCGCCACCCGCAAGAAACTCACCGAACTTCTGTCCAGCCGCGCTGAATTCGTCGAAGGCGTTCTGCGCTCCGCCGGTCCGGCGGATCTGCCCACGCGCGGCGAACGCCTGGCGCTGACTGAGGCTGTGGTATCGCCCGGCTCGCGTCTGATTGGCCGCACCGTGCGCCAGATCGGGTTTCGTCACGCCGTCGGGGCGATTGTTCTGGGCGTGCAGCGGCGCTCGCGCATGATCCGCGCCAAGCTGGGGGAAATCCGTCTGGAAGCAGGCGACGTCTTGCTGCTCTTTGGAGGGGCGGACGCCATGCGGCGCTTGCGTGCGGATCGCGACGTTCTTTTGATGGATTGGGCGACCTCTGATCTGCCCGACATCCGCAAGGCCTCAATTGCACGCGCGATTCTGGGCGGTGTGGTGCTGGCCGCGTCCACGGGTCTTTTGCCCATTGTCGCGGCCTCCTTGATAGGCGCTGCGGCCATGATCGGCACAGGGTGTCTGAATGTGCGTCAGGCGGCGCGTGCGTTTGACCTCAAGCTCTATCTCCTCATCGGCTCAGCCTTCGCGCTTGGAACGGCGATGGAAGCCACGGGCGGCGCGACGGTGCTCGCCATGGGCGTGGTGCATGTGTTCTCGCCGCTGGGCACCACGGCGCTCGTCTCGGCCTTGTTCTTCCTGGTGATGGTGTTGACCAATGTATTGTCCAACAACGCCACCGCCATTCTGTTCACCCCCATCGCGGTGACGGCGGCCAATTCCGTCGGCGCAGATCCAACCTTGTTCGCCCTGACCGTGCTGTTCGCCGCCAATACCTGCTTTGCAACGCCAATCGGCTATCAGACCAATCTTCTGGTGATGGGCCCTGGAAAATACCGCTTTGCGGATTTCTTCCGAGCTGGCGCGCCCCTCGCTGTGTTGATCTGGCTTGCATACACAGTTTTGGTGGCGATCAGTTTCACCTTGGCCTAGCTCAGGTTAGGATGGCCGGACCTTAGCGTTTGAGAGGATGCTCGTGACTCGCCCGTTTGCGACCCGTCAATTGCCCTTCTTCCTGACGGCGCCCACCGCCTGCCCGTATTTGGAGGGCCGGATGGAGCGGAAGATTTTCACGCGTGTGGATGGCGAACAAACAGCGCATCTGAACAATATCCTGACCCATGCCGGCTTCAGACGCTCACAATCCATTCTGTACCGGCCGGCCTGCGAGATGTGCTCGGCGTGCAAATCCGCCCGCATCCCGGTGTCTGAATTCAAGCCCTCGCGCACGCAGCGCCGTGTGCTGAAACGTAATGCCGGGCTATTGCGCCTGCCCCGTCCCGCCGAGGCGATGCCTGAACAGTTTGCGCTGCTCAGCCGGTATCTCAACGCCCGTCACGGCGATGGCGATATGGCGGGTATGGATTTCTTCGACTTCGCGTCCATGATTGAAGACGGCGCTGAACACACAGAGCTGGTCGAATACCGGGACGCGCACGGTCAGCTGATCGCGTGTGTGCTGGTGGATCGGCTGATTGACGGCTTCTCACTGGTTTACAGCTTTTTTGCGCCCGACCGGGCCAAGGACAGCCTCGGCGCCTACATCATCCTCGATCACATCGAGCGCGCCCGCGCTGAGAACCTACCGTTCGTCTATCTGGGATACTGGGTGCAAGGCAGTCCGAAAATGGACTACAAGGCACATTACAAACCGCTTGAAGTGCTTGAACCTGAAGGCTGGCGGACCTTACGGCCGCCCTCACACGCACAAGAGCGATCAAAAGCTGACATCACGGACAAGAACTGAGCCATAATCAGTCTGTCCGGCCTGGGGAGAAATAGATGGATCGTCGTACATTTTTGTCCGGCGCCGCGGTGGTCGCCGCTGGCGCCGCATCGGCCTGTTCACAAGACACGGGCGCGGAGACGGCGACTGCCGCGCCGGCGGTGAACCGCAATCGCACGCGACGCCTGCGCATGGTCACCACCTGGCCCACCGGTTTTCCAGGTCTTGGTTCTGCAGCCGAGCGTACGGCGCAATTCATCACCGAGATGACCGGCGGCGCGCTGGAAGTCGAGGTTTACGGCGCAGGTGAAATCGTCGGCGCGTTTGAAGTCTTTGACGCGGTCTCCAACGGCGTCGCCGACATGTATCATGGCGCTGAGTATTATTGGCAGGGCCGCTCGCCCGCTTTCAACTTCTTCTGCGCGGTGCCCCTGGGAATGACCGCCCATGAAATCATGGCGTGGGTGGAATATGGCGGCGGTCAGGCGCTGTGGGAGGAGCTTTCGGGGCAGTTCGGCCTGATCGCCTTCCAGGCCGGCAATTCAGGCCACCAGATGGGCGGCTGGTTCAAGCGCGAGGTGAACACGCTGGAAGATTTCCGCGGCCTGCGCATGCGCATTCCGGGCCTTGGCGGCTCGGTGCTGCGTGAGCTGGGCGGCGCCGCGGTGGCGCTGTCAGGCGGGGAAATCTATCAATCGCTTCAATCCGGCGCGATCGACGCAACGGAATGGGTCGGACCCTGGAATGATCTCGCCTTCGGATTTTACCGCGAAGCGCCGTATTATTACGGTCCCGGCTTTCATGAGCCGGGCTCGTCTCTGGCGGTCGGCCTTAATCGCGGCGTCTGGGATTCCCTGCCCGCCGATCAGCAGGCCGTCGTGCGCGCCGCAGCCCGCGCCGCCAATAACCAGTCGCTCGCTGAATTCACCTACCAGAACGGCCTCGCCCTGCGCACGCTGACCGGCGAGCACGGCGTGCAGCTGCGCGAATTCTCCGACGAGATCTGGCGAGAAGTGGGACGCATATCAGAAGCCGTGGTCTCCGACACCGCCAATGCGGATCCTTTGAGCCGCCGGGTCTATGAAAGCTATCGCGATGCGCGGCGTCTGGGTCGGGACTGGGCCAATGTGTCTGAAGCGCCCTATTACCAGAAACGTGAAATGGTGCTTGGCCGATAGACCATGAAACTTGCGGATCGCCTTCTGCTCGCCGTGATCGCCGTCACGGCTGTGATGCTTATTGCCGACGCCCTGACAGGGGGCGAGATCGGCGCTGTTTTGGGCGGCCATATCAGCGCGGTCGCTGCACTCACAGGGCGCATTCTGGGCTTTGTCGGCTGGGCGATCAGCCCCTTCCTGTTGATCGCCCTGGCGTGCGCACTCTATGGACGGTTCAAGGGTCTGCCTGCGCCGGTGTCCAAGCTGTTGCGACGGCTGATCGCGGTCTTTGACACGATCTCCGTGACGGTCGGCGACATGGTGCGATGGGCGGCGTTGGCGCTTGTGCTGGTGACCGGGCTGATCGTGGTGCAGCGCTACGTGTTCGGCGTCTCGCTCACCAAGCTGCAAGAGAGCGTGATCTATCTGCACGCCATCCTGTTCCTGCTGTCGAGCGCCGCGACGCTTTATAATGGCGGTCATGTGCGGGTGGATATCGTCTATTCCAAGCTTTCTGAACAAGGCAAAGCCTGGACAGACCTTCTGGGGGTCTATCTCGCCCTCATCCCCATGTGCTGGCTGATCCTTATCACTGCAGAGAGCTATGTGGGCGGCGCCTGGCGCATCCTCGAGCGATCCCGCGAAAGCGACGGCTTGCCGCTGGTCTTCTTGCTGAAAACCGCCATTCCCGTCTTCGCCATTATGATGATCGGCCAAGGGTTCGCCCTGGCTTCACGCGCCGCGCTGACGCTATCAGGCGAAACGCCGCCCCTTGCGGGTCATGATAATGCAGAACATGAGCTTTAGAGACTAAATTATGGATTTAATTGTTAGTCTCCTGCCTTTCGCCATGTTTGCGGCGGCCTTTGTCGCCTTGCTGCGCGGCTTTCCAGTGGCGTTCACCCTGGCGGGTGTCGGGCTCGCTTTCGCCCTGATCGGTCTGGCGCTGGGTCTGTTTGACCCCTTCCATCTGCGCGCTTTCCCGCAGCGGATCTACGGCAACATCATGGAGATGGACAAAGCCATCCTGGTAGCCGTGCCGCTCTTTGTCTTCATGGGCGTGATGCTGGAAAAATCGCGCATCGCCGAGCAATTGCTCGACGCCATGGGTTCGCTGTTCGGCACGCTCCGCGGCGGGCTGGGCATCTCGGTCGTCATTGTGGGGGCGCTGCTTGCGGCCTCCACCGGCATTGTCGGCGCGACCGTGGTGACCATGGGACTCATGTCCCTGCCCACCATGCTCAAGCGCGGCTATTCGCCCTCACTCGCCGCAGGCTCCATCGCCGCGGCCGGCACGCTGGGCCAGATCATCCCGCCCTCGATCGTTCTGGTGTTGCTGGGCGATCAGCTGTCGTCCGCCTATGCCGAGGCGCAACGGGCGCAAGGCATATTCTCTCCGGACATTGTGTCGGTTGGTGATCTCTTCGCCGGCGCGCTCATCCCGGGCCTGCTGCTGGTCGCGGTGTATATCCTCTATCAGGTCGGCGTCGCCATCCTGCGCCCAAGCGCGTCCCCGGCGATCCCATCTGAAGAAACCCATGCGGACTGGGGCAAATTGCTCGGGGCCCTGATCCCGCCGCTGATCCTGATCATCGCTGTTCTGGGCTCGATCCTGGGCGGGCTCGCCACGCCCACGGAAGCGGCCGGCGTTGGCGCGCTGGGCGCGATCTTGCTCGCTGGCTATCGCAATAGCGGCGGCCAGACCAATCCCGCCTTTGGCCAGGCCGTGATCGTTATCGGCTCTGTTGCGCTACTCTTGTTATTGCTGTCGCCGCTTGTGTACGACCTGCGCGCGGGCGGTACGGCGCTACAGATGGCGCTGGCCTATGGGCTCTCGGCGCTCTCGGGTCTGGGGGTCGTGTCCGCTTGCATCCGTCTATTCCGGACCGAGGTTCTGGATCAGGTCATGCGCTCGACAGCGCAGATTTCTTCCATGGTCTTCGTCATCCTCATTGGCGCCAGCCTGTTCGCCCTGGTCTTCCGCGAGCTGGGCGGCGATCACACGGTCCGCGCTGCGCTCGAGGCCGCCCCCGGCGGCGCGACCGGCGCGCTGATCGTGGTGATGGTGGTGATGTTTCTTCTGGGCTTCTTCCTGGATTTCATCGAGATCACGTTTGTGGTCGTGCCCATCGTGGCGCCTGTCCTGTTCATGATGGGGGTCGACCCGGTCTGGCTGGGTGTGATGATGGCGCTGAACCTTCAGACTAGCTTCCTGACGCCGCCGTTTGGCTTCGCGCTGTTCTATCTGCGCGGCGTGGCGCCGCCCACACTGAGCTCGGGCGCGATCTATCGGGGCGCTGCGCCTTTCGTCATAATTCAGCTTCTGATGATCGCTATGGTCGCGTTAATGCCATGGCTGGCGACCGCGCTTCCAGGATTGCTGTATGACTGATCAGACCGAGACCGACACATCCTCCAAGGGCAGCAACATCTCCGCCCTGATGTCTGATCGCGAAGCCCTGCAGCGTCTGTTTATCGTGGTGCTGGCGCTCGGCATTTCGGTCATCTTCATCTGGATGATCCGCGGCTTTCTCAGCCCGCTCTTCATGGCGGCTGTGTTCGCCATGTTCCTGCATCCTGTCCACCGCTTCATGAGACGTGTTCTGTTCGGCTCCAGCTCCGCCGCCGCCGGGGTGGTGCTGCTTTTGGCTGTGGTGGTCGTGCTGATCCCGCTGGCCGCCATCCTGGTGATTGTCGCCGATCAGGCCGTACAGGTGACCGGCGCGGTCGCACCCTGGCTGCAAGAGCAGATCGCCGCGATCCGCGAAGGCGGTCTTGAAGCGCTGCCCGCCTGGCTGCCCTTCCGCGAAAGCCTGGCCCCCTATCAGCAAGACATCACCAGTCAGGCCGCGCAATTCGCGTCGAACGCCGGCGGTTGGTTGGTGGACGCCTTGCGCCGGGCGACCTCGGGCACATTCGGCGCCTTTCTCAATCTGGTGGTGATGCTGTTCGCCTTGTTCTTCTTCCTGACCCAAGGCCCTCGGCTCGCCAGTCAGGGCCTGAATCTGATGCCCATGCCGTCTGAAGACCGCGACCTGCTGGTCGAGCGCGCCATGTCCACCATCCGCGCCACGGTGAAAGGCACATTCGTCATCGCCATCATTCAAGGCGTTCTGACGGGCGGCGCGCTGGCGCTGGCTGAGGTTCCCGGCGCTTTGTTCCTGGCGACGCTCACCGCCGTCCTGTCGGTCATTCCCGGTATCGGCCCGCCGCTTGTGTGGGGGCCGGCCGGGCTCTGGCTGATCGCTAGCGGCCGGTATGTCGAAGGCGGCTTGTTGATCGCCTGGGGCGCACTGGTGGTGGGGTTGATCGACAATCTCCTGCGACCGCGTCTTGTGGGGCAAGACGCCAAGCTGCCCGATCTGATGATCCTGATCTCGACTCTGGGCGGTTTGACGCTGTTTGGCGCGGTGGGTCTGATCGTAGGGCCGATGATCGCGGCGCTGTTCGCCTCGGTCTGGTATCTCTACGCCCAGTCCTATGCGCCGCTTTTGAACGAAGACCACCCCGAAGACGGCGTCGTACCGGGCAAGGACTAGACGGACGGGATTGAGGTTTCGCGCTGGCGACGACGCCCGCCCGCATAGGTCTCAAGCACCTCGATGCGTTTCTCGATCGGCGGATGGGTGGCGAACAGGCCGGCGAAGCTGACCTTGGATTTGTTCTCGATAAACATCTGTCGCACCTCTTCGGGCGCGGACTTGATCTCGCTGCGGCCTGAGATTTTCTCCAGCGCCGAGATCATGGCGTCAGGGTTTTTCGTCAGCTCCACAGCCCCGGCGTCCGCCATGTATTCGCGCGAGCGTGACAGGGCGAAGCGGATCACGATGGCCAGCCCATAGGCGACCGCCACGATCAGCGCCGCCACCAGCAAGATCACACCGGCATTGCCTGACCGTCCGCGACGCCCACCACCGGCGCGCGCCAATGAGCCATGAAACAGACCCCGCGCGGCGATCTCGACGGTGAAGGAGATGATCCCCACAAAGATCACCGCGATCACCAAAAGCCGCACATCACGGTTGATCACATGGCTCAGCTCATGAGCCAGGACCGCCTCTAGCTCGTCCGTGTTCAGCGTGGTCATCAGGCCTCGCGTGACCGTGATGACGGCTTTCTTTTCGCTCAGCCCCGACGCATAGGCGTTCAGCGCATCGGTCTCGATGATACGCAGAGACGGCATGGGCATGCCGCGTGAAATCGTCAGGTTTTCAAGAAGGTTATAAAGTTCGGGCTCATCGGTGCGGCTGACTTTACGCGCGCCGGTCGCCGCATCAATCATCGCCTGATGGCCCAGCCAGGCGATGACGAACCAGATCGCGACGCCGATCATCACGAACGGAAAGGCGCTGAGCGTCCAGTCGAACGCCGCGAGCATCACGCCCTCACCCGCCCCGCCCTTGACGGTTGGCGCGCTCGGCTCGGCCAGGATCAGCGCGGCGGCGAAGACCAGCGCCAGCACCAGAACCGGAAACCCGGCCAGCAGCGCGATGGATTTGAGATTATTGTTCCAGATATGGGTGCGCAGGCCGGCGGCGGCGATCATGATGCGCCCTCCTCCAGCCTGCGCATGGCCCTAGAACTTCACGGACGGGCCAGCATTGACCGCGGCGCGTTCATTGGCGGCGACTTCAAAGAAATCCGCCTCGTTAAAGCCAAAGGAGTTCGCCAGAACCACGGCGGGGAATTGCTCGCGCGCGGTGTTGTATTCGCTGACCGCATTGTTGAAGAAGCGGCGGGCGGCGGCGATCTTGTTCTCAAGATCGGCCAGCTCGTTCTGCAGCGACAGGAAGTTCTCGTTCGCCTTCAGATCGGGATAGCTTTCAGACAGGGCGAACAGCTGACGCAGCGCGCCGGACAGCACATTTTCAGCGGCGGCCAGATCCTTGACCGAGCTGGCGTCCACGGCTTGCTGGCGGGCCTTCACGACGCTTTCCAGCGTCTCTTTCTCATGGCTGGCGTAGCCTTTGACGGTCTCAACCAGGTTCGGCACCAGATCATGGCGCTGCTTGAGCTGGACGTCGATATCGCCCCAGGCCTGGCGCGTGGTCTGACGCAGCGCCACCAGACGGTTGTAGATCGTCATGACGAACAGGCCGATCAGAACGATCAGACCGAGGAAAACGATCGAAAATTCCATGAAACGCTCCTTAAAGGCGCTGAGGGGAAACCGGCTAAAGCCTTACTCCGATTGCGGGTGAAGGCCAAGTGACAGCGCGGTGAAGGGCTTAAGCCTCTTCGTTTGTGGTTACCGTCCGCCAAAGCTCTTATTGGCGAAGCCGCGCGGGGCGAGTTTGCCGGCGCTGGCGCGCTTGCCTTCATAATAGCGCCAATCCTCAACCAGATGACGACGGCCAGCCGGATCGACGCGCACCAGGCCCTCTTCTGAGTTGAAGATGCTGATATCGGCTACATCGCCGGACTTGCCGCCCAGCAGGCGCACGCCCTTGCCGCGCACCATTTCGGGGATTTCGTCGGCGTTAAAGACCAGAAGCTTCTTGTTCTCGCCCAGCACCGCGATCCGGTCGCCCGCAATCGGCAGGGCCATCATGGCCTTGTGACCGTCGATCACATTGAGGACCTGACGCCCGGCGCGCTTGATCGCCGGCAGGTCTTTTTCCGCCACCACGAAGCCATGCCCTGAGGTCGAGGCGAGCAGCAGCTTGCGGTCCGCCTTGTATTTGAACAGGGCGATCGGCTCGGCGCTTTCATCCATGTCGATCAGCAAGCGCACCGGCTCGCCAAAGCCGCGCCCGCCGGGCAGCTTGGACGCGTCGAGCGTATAGACGCGGCCATCGGTGGTCAGCATCAGGATCTTGTCGGTGGTCTCGGCTTTCAGCGAGAACAGCGTCTCATCGCCATCCTTGTGCTTGATTCCGGTCACATCGTCGGTATGGCCCTTCAGCGCCCGGATCCAGCCCATACGCGAGAGGACAATCGTGATCGGCTCGCGCGGGATCAGCGCCTCTTCCACCATGTCGGCGAAGTCTGCGTCCGGCGCGTCGGCGAAGGTCGTGCGGCGCTTGCCCAGCGGCGTGTTCGGGCCAAAGCGCTTCTTGACGTCAGCGACTTCGCTGTCGACCTTTTTCCATTGCAGCTCTTCATCGCCGATCAGGGCCGTCAGCGCGTCGCGCTCGCCTTCAAGCCGGGTCTGCTCGTCGCGGATCTCCATCTCCTCAAGCTTGCGCAAGCTGCGCAGACGCATGTTCAGGATGGCTTCGGCCTGACGATCGGTCAGCGAGAAGGTGGTGATCAGCTGGTCTTTGGGATGGTCCTCGAACCGGATGATGCGGATCACTTCATCGAGATTGAGATAGGCGACCATGAAGCCCGACAGGACTTCCAGCCGGTCCTCCACCTGCTCCAACCGGCGGGTGGCGCGGCGCACCACCACTTCACGGCGATGGTTGAGCCAGATCTGCAGCGCTTCTTTCAGCCCCACCACGCGCGGCGCGCCGGTCGGGTCGAGCACGTTGAGATTCAGCGCAAACCGGATTTCGAGATCGGTCAGCTTGAAGACGGATTCCATCAACAGGGCCGGATCAATCGTGCGCGATTTCGGCTCCAGGATCAGGCGCACATCTTCCGCACTTTCATCCATCACATCGGCCAGCAATGGCAGTTTCTTCTGGTCGAGCAGCGAAGCGATGCGCTCGATCAGCTTGGCCTTCTGGACGAGATACGGGATTTCGGTGACCACGATCTGCCATTGACCGCGGCTCAGCTCCTCAACCTCCCAGCGGGCGCGCAGGCGGAAACCGCCCCGGCCCGTCTCATAGGCGTCGAGAATGTTCTCGCGCGTCTCCACGCACACCCCGCCCGTGGGGAAGTCTGGTCCTTGCACATAGTTGAGCAAGGTTTCAGTGGCCGCGCCGGGCGTCTTGATCAGATGGCGCGCGGCGTCGCACAGCTCTGCGGCGTTATGGGGCGGGATATTGGTCGCCATGCCAACCGCAATACCCGCCGAGCCATTGGCCAGAAGGTTTGGAAAGGCGGCGGGCAGAACCAGTGGTTCGCGGTCTTCGCCGTCATAGGTCTCGCGAAAATCGACCGTGCCGTCGTCGTAATCCTGCAAGATCAGCTGGGCGGCTTCGGTCAGGCGCGCTTCGGTATATCGCATGGCCGCGGCGCCGTCGCCGTCCACATTGCCGAAATTGCCCTGGCCTTCGACCAGCGGATAGCGCGAGGAGAAATCCTGCGCTAGACGCACCAGCGCTTCATAGACGGCCTGATCGCCATGCGGGTGAAAACGGCCGATCACATCGCCGACCACACGGGCGCATTTTTTGAAGGCGGTGTCCGGCGCCAGTTTCAGAAGGCGCATGGCGTACAGCAAGCGCCGGTGAACCGGCTTCAGGCCGTCGCGCGCATCAGGCAGCGCCCGCTGGGTGATGGTGGACAGGGCATAGGCGAGATAGCGCGAGGAGAGCGCGTCATTAAAGCTCTCATCAAAGATACGGCCGCCATCGCCCGGAAATTGCTCGCCCATCCAAATGCCCTCAGGTCACCTTAGTGATTCGATTGGGAGCCAGTATGGAGCGGATCGCCCTGTCAGGGCAGGCCATGACGCAGGCTTTTCAACAGTTGAGCCGCGACGGGTTACAGACGCCCTTCGGTCTCAAGCCGTTCGATCATACGGGTACGCGCGTCCGGCAGCATGCGGTCGGTGGGCCAGAGCACGCGGCGCTCGATGAAATGGGCGGTGAGCTTTAATCCCGCGCCCACATCGCCTTCGGTGATCGCGCCGCCGCCCTTCATGAAGTCCGGCAGCACCAGCATGCGGTCCTTATAGGGCGCGCCCGCTTTTGCGCTGACAGCGCGGCCTGACTTGGGGCTCACATAGACCAGATCCGTCTCAACGCCCGTCGCCGCACAGCGGCGCAAGTCCAGCCCGTATCCAAGGTCAGAGAGCAGCCCCGCCTCCCACCGCACATAGAGCGCGGGCCAGACGCCGGGGTCTTCCAAAGCGGCGATCAGAACTTCAAACGCGTTCGCGACCGCCGGATGCTCTTCGCGTTCGGGCAGACACAGGGACGCCATGGCGCAGGCGGCGTTGAGCCCCGACAGAGCCAAGGGATCATCCATGACCACGCCGGCGGACAGGTCTTCACCCTCGACCTGAAACCCGCCCAGATGGCTTTCAAGCCGGGCACGCCAGACGGCCCGCACGCGGTTTCCAGGCTGAAGGATGGGGCGCATGGCGCGAGAGCGCCCGCCCCGCACCAGACCCGCATGCCGCCCATGCTCCGCCGTCAGAACCTCGATCACCGCGCTCGTCTCCCCATGAGGGCGAACGGCGACAATCCGGCCTGAGGCGGTCCACTCCATCAGGCGTCGAAATCGAGCCCGAGCGCGTTGAAACGGGCGCGCTCATCACCCCAGTTCGGACGAATTTTGACGAACAGGAACAGGTGCACCTTACGGCCCAGCTGTTCTTCCAGATCGGTGCGCGCGGCGGTGGACACCCATTTGATGGTCTGCCCGCCCTTGCCCAATATCATCGGCTTGTGAGCTTCACGCTCGACATAAACCGTCTGCTCGATCCGAACCGAGCCGTCACGCTGATCCTTCCAGCCTTCCGTCTCCACCGTCAGCGCGTAAGGCAGCTCGTCATGAACGCGCAGATAGAGCTTCTCGCGGGTCACCTCGGCGGCGAGCATGCGTTCAGACAGATCCGCGATCTGGTCTTCAGGATAGAGATACGGGCTTTCCGGCATCAGGGTGACCAGGAAGTCCGCCAGATCCTTGATCCGGTCGCCATTGCTGGCGCTGATCATGAAGACATCGCTGTAAACACCCGTTTCAAATAGCTTTTGAGACAAGGATAGCAATTCATCACGCTTGATCAGATCAATCTTGTTGAGCACCAGAACGGCTTTCAGATCATGCGCCTTCAAGCCGTCGATCACGCGCTCCACATCTTCCACCGTGCGGCGCGCCTTGCTCAGCTGGGCGGCGGCGTCCACCACATGCACGATAGCGTCCGCGTCATCGGCGCCTTCCCAGGCGCTGGCGACCATGGCGCGATCCAGCCTGCGTCGCGGTGCGAACACGCCAGGCGTGTCCACCAGCACCAGCTGGGCTGCGCCATGCATCATCACGCCGCGCACCTGAAAGCGCGTGGTCTGGACCTTGGGGGTGACGATGGAGACCTTGCGGCCCACCAAAGCGTTCACCAGCGTTGATTTGCCCGCGTTCGGCGCGCCGATAATGGCGACAAAGCCTGCACGCGTGGCGTTCTGATCAGCCATCTACGGCCTCCCGTTTGAGCATTTCCGAGGCCGCAGCGCGCTGGGCGTCCTGTTTGGACCCGCCCTCGCCGCGCGCCGGCGCGACACCGTCGAGCCGGACTTCAATTTCAAACATAGGCCGGTGGTCCGGCCCTTTGCGCGCCACAGTCTCGTAGACCGGAACACCATAGCCTTTTTGCGCCGCCCATTCCTGAAGTTGGGATTTGGCGTCCTTGGGGCGGCGGGTCAGCTTATCAAACTCGTCCGCCCAGAAGGTGGTGAAGAACGCACGCGCGGCCTCCAGACCGCCATCCAGATAGAGCGCGCCGATCACCGCTTCGCAGGCATCCGCGATGATGGATTCTTTCTCGCGTCCGCCCAGGCGTTCCTCGGCCGCGGACAGACGCAGCCCCTCACCCAGATCACAGCGGCGAGCGGCGCGGGCGCAAGCGGATTTGTTCACCACTGCATTCAAACGCTGGGCCAGCCCGCCTTCTTCAAGATGGGGGAATGTCTCATAGAGCTTCTGGCTCGCCATCAGGCCCAGAACCCGATCGCCGAGAAACTCAAGGCGTTCATTCGAGGACGCTCGCGAGCGGCCATCGCCGTGCGACGCATGGGTCAGCGCGCGCTCGAGAAGCTCCCGGTCCTTGAACCGGTAGTCGATGCGCGCTTCAAAATCTTTGATCCGATCACTCATGATACGGGGGTTCATTCTCTCAAGTGTCTCTTGGGTCAACCGCTTCAATCACCACAAAAGCCTGCGCATAGGGCGGCTCATCGCTCATGGTGAGATGAATGCACGCGCTCTGCCCGTCAGAACACAGGGCGTCGAGCTGGCTTTTCGCTGCGCCGTAAAGGTCGATGCTCGGTTTGCCGCCTTTCAGGTTCATCACCTCGATATCTGTGAAGCTCACCCCGCGCCACAAGCCGCCGCCCAGAGCTTTCGCACACGCCTCTTTTGCGGCAAACCGTTTTGCATACGTGTTTATTCGCCCGGGCCTGGCTTCCGCCCGGGCCTGTTCAGCGGGGGTAAAGATCCGATCCAGAAACCGCTGCTCAAACCGGGTGATCGCGCGCTCTATACGGCGAATATCGGTCAGGTCTGATCCAATCCCCAGGATCACCGGGCGCGCTCCGCCTGCGCTTCATCCATCAGGGCGCGCATACGTTTCACGGCCTGATCGAGACCTGTAAAAATCGCCTCGCCGATCAGGAAATGACCGATATTGAGCTCGGCGATCTCCGGAATGGCGGCGATCGGCTTCACATTGTCAAAGGTCAGGCCGTGGCCGGCATGGGGCTCGAGCCCGCGTTTGCGCGCCTCGACGGCGGCCAGACGAATACGCTCCAGCTCAGAGGACGCCGCGTCCGCACCGCCTTCCAGCCACAACTCTGCAAAACGCCCAGTATGCAGCTCAATCACCGGTGCGCCGAGCACTTCCGCCACAGCGATCTGCACGGGGTCGGGCTCGATAAACAGAGAAACCCGGCACCCCGCATCCGCCAGTCGCCGCACCATGGGCGCGATCTGGTTATGCAGGCCCGCCACGTCGAGCCCGCCCTCGGTGGTGCGCTCCTCGCGCTTTTCCGGGACAATGCAGGCGGCGTGCGGCTTGAAGGCCACCGCGATCTCGGTCATTTCCTCGGTCGCGGCCATCTCAAGATTGATCGGCAGGTCAGACGCTTCACGCACTTTTTGCAGATCCGCGTCCTGGATATGGCGACGGTCTTCGCGCAAATGGATCGTCAACCCGTCCGCCCCGGCCGCATGCGCCATAGCCGCCGCCCGCGCAGGGTCGGGATGAACGCCGCCACGGGCGTTCCGAATGGTCGCCACATGGTCGATATTCAGTCCCAGGCGCTGGCGCGGCTCCGTCATCAGGCGAGCCCCCGGCTGCCCGGCTTGATCGCCGGAATGCGTTCCAGCTCTTCAGGCAGAGCATCCGCAGGATAGGCGGGGAAGTTCACCGTCGCGAGCGCCACCAGCGGCACGCCCACATCGGCTTTGCCGCCGGACCGGTCCACCAGACACCCCTCAGCCACGACTTTGGCGCCGGATTTCTCAATCGCGGTGATGCATTCGCGCGAGGACAGGCCCGTGGTGACGATGTCTTCAATCACCAGAACCCGGTCGGCGGCGGTCAGCTCAAACCCGCGGCGCAGAGCGAATTCGCCATTCTCGCGCTCTACGAACATGAAGGGCAGTTCCATGTGACGGCTGGTTTCATAACCGGGAATGATTCCGCCCATGGCCGGCGAGACAATGGCGGTGAACGGGCCGTGACCGGCCGCTTTCAACGCGTCCGCCAGCGCTTTGCACAGGCGCTCGGTGCGCGCCGCATCGCGAAACACCAGAGCCTTTTGCAAAAAGACCGGGCTGCGCAGCCCGGACGAGAGAATGAAATGACCTTCAAGAAGCGCACCCGCCTCTTTGAACTCCGCCAGCACGTCCTCGGTGGTCATGCGGTCTCCTTTAACGCAGGGTCTTCAGTGAAGCGCGCGCGCTCCGCCGACACCACCCGGTCACTGGTTTTCAGCGCCGAGACAATATTGGACAGATGGCGCGCGTCGAACACTTCCACATCGAACGCCATCTCGAAAAAGTCACGCGTGCGCGACAGGGTTTTTACATCTGTGATGTTGCCGCGCGCATCGCCGACCACGCCGGCGATCTCGGCCAGCACGCCCGGCTCGTTGCGCACGGTGGCGTGTATGCGTCCAACGGAGACGCCGCGCGTATCCGCTTCCGGCGTCCATTTCAGATCAATCCAGTTCGCCAGGCTGGCGTCGTCTTCAAACTCAGCCAGACGTTCGCAATCAATCACATGAACCACGACCCCGCGCCCCGGCTGCATCACGCCGACGATCCGGTCGCCAGGCATGGGCGAACAGCATTCGGCGAAATGCAGCGAGACGCCCGGCGTCAGCCCGCGACCGTGAACAAAGAGCGAGCCCTTGCCATCTTCAATCCGCTCGCGATCAGACAGTGTGTCGCCGCGATATTCGCGTTGCCCGGGAAAGACCGCGTCCAGCATTTCAGATGAGCTGACCGTGCCCCGCCCCAGAGCGATCATCAGGGCTTCGACACTGTCGAGCTCAAGCCGTTTGAGCGCATCGCCAAGCGCGTTGTCTCGGAACTCCTTGCCCTCGCGCGCGAAAGCATGTTCCGCGATCACCCGGCCGATCCGAGCGAACTCTTCGCTTTCAGATTCGCGGATCAGCTTGCGGATCGCGGCCCGGGCGCGGCCCGTGCTGACCATGTCCTCCCACCCTGCGGGGGGATGGCGCTCGCCGCCTTTGACGATCTCGATCACATCGCCATTGCCCAGACGCGTCCGCAAGGGCCGCTCGCGTCCATTAATGCGCGCGCCGATAGCGGAATAGCCAAGCTCGGTATGAACGGCGAACGCAAAGTCCAAGGGCGTCGCGCCATTGGGCAAAGCGATCAGGCGACCCTTGGGGGTGAAGCAATACACCTGGTCTGAGAACATCTCGAGCTTGGCGTGCTCGAGAAACTCGTCCGGATCGCCGCCTTGCTCAAGGATTTCCACGAAGGGACGCAGACGATCCAGCGGGTCTCCCCCCGCCTCGCGCGCCGCCTTGGGATCATAGGCATAGCCGTCGTCGGTTTTGTAGCGCCAGTGCGCCGCGACGCCGGTATCGGCCACGAGCTCCATCTCTTCGGTGCGGATCTGCAATTCAATGCGGACATTTCCCGGACCGATGATGGTGGTGTGAAGCGAGCGATAATTATTGGGCTTGGGCGTTGAAATATAATCGTGAAACCGCTCGGGCACGCAGCGCCAGGTGCGATGGACGACGCCCAGGGCGGCGTAACAAGCCTCAGCATCCTCCGTCAGGATCCTGAAGGCGTAAATGTCAGCGATATCGTCAAACGAAACGCCTTTTTTCTCCAGCTTGCGCCAGATCGAGTAAGGCCGCTTTTCACGCCCGAAGACGCGGCAGTCGATGCCCGCCTCTGTCAGTCGTTCCGAGAGTGTTGAAGAGACGATCGAGACGGCGTCCGCGCGAGTTTCGCGCAACTCGGTCAGACGCCGGGTGACGGATTCATACGCCGCCTGATTGACGTTCTGGAAGGAGAGGTTTTCAAGCTCGACGCAAACCCGGTTGACCCCAATCCGCCGTGCCAGAGGCGCATAGATTTCAAGCGTTTCGCGCGCAATCCGCTCTCGCTTTTCAGGCTTGGGCACATAATGCAGCGTACGCATATTGTGCAGCCGGTCACACAGCTTCACCAACAGGACGCGCACGTCGCGAGTGATGGCGACGACCAGTTTTTGCAGGTTTTCCGCCTGCTTGGTGCGCTTGGAGCCCAGCTCCATCTGCCCCAGCTTGGTCACCCCGTCCACCAATTGCGCCACGTCCGCGCCGAACAAGCGCTCGATATCGGCAAGCGTCGCCGGCGTGTCCTCAACCGTGTCATGCAACAGGCCGGTACAGATGGTGGAGACATCCAGACGCAGCTCGGCGAGCAACATGGCGACGGCGACGACGTGGGAATAATAAGGGTGACCCGACTGACGCGACTGCCCTTCATGGCTGTCGCGCGCAAAGTCATAGGCGCGTCGGATCAGATCCGCGTCAGCTTGCGGATAATAGGCCTGAACGCGCGCGATCAGATCGTCGGCGCTCGGGATCGCGTCGGCGGAAGCGAGCGCAGACGGAGACGCCAGCGCACTCATAAGGCTTAGAGTCGGCCGTCAGCGGGGCCGTCACGGTCAGACTGCAACGCCTTGAGCATAGCGGTCTCATCCATTTCAGGCGCAGGCAAAGCCGGGGCGGCAGGCGCTTCGGTCTGCGGCACGCGCTCTTCAATACCGCCGTCTTCATCGTCAGACGGGATCACGCGCTGCAGGCCGGAGACCAGGCTTTCACCCAGCGTATCGAGATCGAGCTTTTCATCAGCGATCTCACGCAGGGCGACAACCGGGTTCTTGTCGTTGTCACGATCAAGGGTCAGCTCGGCGCCGGCAGAGATGTTCCGAGCGCGGTGCGCGGCCAGAAGAACCAGACGGAACCGGTTGTCGACCTTGTCAATGCAATCTTCGACGGTAACGCGAGCCATGCCGGGGCGCTCCTTGAATACGTAAAACTTGAAAGACTGCTGATAGCTTATGTGGCGCCACGCTTCAACCTGTGCGTCGCAGCATGAAGCACACCCCCCGCAGGGCGGCAGCCCTTGCGGTCATTCCAGCTCAGCCGACTGATCAGCGTGTCGATGAACGCCCCGCTGACCGGACAGCGCCAGTGTGGCGCAATTTCGCGCAGAGGCAAGAGCACGAAGGCGCGGTCATTGGCGCGCGGATGAGGCAGAGAGAGGCCATGCGCGGTCTTTGGCGCCTGAACCCTTGTTTTGAAATCAATCAGGTCAAGATCAAGGGTGCGCGGCGCATTGCGAACAGACCGAACGCGCCCGCAAACCGTTTCAACCTCGTGCAAGATCTGCATCAGGGTCGCCGGGTCTTCCCCCGCCCAGTCAATCCGGGCGACGGCGTTCAGAAAAGGCGGTTGAGACGGATCCGGCCAGGCTGGCGTACGCCAGGGCCGAGAGCAGGAAAGGATCGAAATCTCACGCTGGGATAGCAGTTGCAGCGCATGATGCAGGTTTTCAAACAGCGTGTGACGGCGATAAGGTCGATTGGCTCCCAGGGCGATAAATATGCCCCGCTGAGCCTCATTGAAACATAGAGATTGTTGGAAAGGCATAGACATGACCTTCTACCCGAACGAGAAGCTCGGTTTATTCATTGATGGCGCAAATTTGTATTCCGCCGCCAGAAACCTTGATTTTGACATTGATTACAAACGCCTGCTTGAAGAATTTCGCAAGCGCGGCCGTCTGATCCGGGCCAATTACTACACCGCTTTGATTGAAAGCGAAGAGTACACGCCCATCCGCCCTCTGATCGACTGGCTGGACTATAACGGCTTCAAGGTCATCACGAAGGCCGCCAAGGAATATACCGACGATTCAGGACGCCGCCGCATCAAGGGCGACATGGATGTGGACCTGGCCATCGATGTGATGGAAGCCGCTGATTACCTTGATCATATCGTGCTGTTTTCCGGCGATGGCGATTTCCGCAAAGTGGTCGAAGCCGTCCAGCGCAAGGGCGTTCGGGTCTCCGTCGTCTCGACGCTGAAGTCCTCTCCCCCCATGGCGGCCGACGATCTGCGCCGCCAGGCCGACACCTTCATCGAGCTTCGTGACCTGGGTCAGCTGGTCGGTCGTGAACGCCGCCAGCGCGAGTTTGACGACAGTGAAAACGGTGATGATGAATAGTCCGGTCCCGGCGGAGCCCGCGCCCGATTGCGCGCTGTGCCCGCGCCTGGTCAAATATCGGCTTGAAAACATCGCCGCTGAGCCAGACTGGTTCAACGGCGCCGTGCCCAGCTTTGGCGATGAGACCGCACGTCTTCTGATCGTCGGACTGGCGCCGGGCCGAGGCGGGGCCAACCGCACCGCGCGTCCCTTCACGGGCGACTGGGCGGGGGATCTGCTCTACCCGACGCTTGAGACGTTCGGCTTTTCAACGGGAGAGTTCGACCCCGACGGCGACGATGATCTGAAGCTCAAGGACGCCATGATCACCAACGCCGTGCGGTGCGTGCCGCCGCAGAACAAGCCCATCGGCGCGGAAATGAACACTTGCCGGCCGTTCCTGACGGCCCGGATCAAGGCCCTGCCCCGGCTTTCGACATTGATCTGCCTCGGGCGCGTCTCACACGAAAACACGGTCAAGGCGCTCGGCTATAAACAATCCGAGTTCACCTTCGGTCATGGCGCGCGTCATTATTTGGAAGGCCCGAACGGATCTCTGTCCCTGTTCGACAGCTATCATTGCTCGCGCTACAACACGAACACCGGACGACTGACCGAAGCCATGTTCCACAACGTGTTTCGCGCCGCGCGGGCTCATTTGGACGAAAGCTGAACGTCCCTAGCCGAAATTCTTCATGAGGCGCGATTTCTGGCGCTGCCAATCGCGTTCTTTCTTGGTCTCGCGCTTGTCCACGGTCTTCTTGCCCTTGGCGAGCGCGATCTGAAGCTTGGCGATGCCGCGTTCGTTGAAATACAGGCGCAAGGGCACGACCGTACGGCCGTCGCGCGCGACTGAGCCTGCGATCTTGTTGATCTCTTTTTTCTTCAGCAGCAATTTGCGACGGCGGCGCGGCGCATGGTTGAAGCGATTGCCATGATCATAGGGCGGGATATCGGCGTTAATCAGATAGATCTCGCTATCTTCCGGGCTGACATAGGATTCCGCGATATTGGCCTTGCCTGCGCGTAAAGACTTCACCTCGGTGCCCAAAAGCTGGATGCCGGCTTCAAACGTGTCTTCCAACTCATAGTCGAACCGGGCGCGCCGGTTGACCGCCACCAGACCGTTATCATCTTTGTTCTTGCTCATAGCAGACCACAGCTTTCCATCGCCGCGCGGACTTTCACCTTCACGGTGTCAGGGCACGCAACCAGCGGCAGACGCACCTCTTCATCACACAAGCCCAGAAGCGACAGCGCATATTTGCTCGGACCCGGGCTCGGCGCTGCGAACAACGCCTCATGCAAGGGCTGCAGGCGATCATTCATCGCGCGCGCTTCATCCCAGCGGCCTTCAAGGCAGGCGTTCTGGAACTGAGCGCACAAATCGGGCGCAACATTGGACGTCACAGAGATCGCGCCATGGCCGCCATGGGCGTTATAGCCCAGAGCCGACGCATCCTCACCCGACAGCTGGATGAAGTCATCGCCGATCACATTGCGATGCCGGGTGACGCGCTGGACGTCGCCCGTCGCATCCTTCACGCCAATGATATTGGGATGACGCGCCAGCTCCGCCATGGTCTCAACTGTTATATCGACGATGGACCGGCCCGGAATATTGTAGACGACGATCGGCAGGGCCACCGCGTCCGCGATGGCGGTGAAGTGGGCGATGATCCCGTCCTGAGACGGTTTGTTATAATACGGCGCGACCACCAGACCGGCGTCGGCCCCGATTTCTTTGGCGTGCTGCTGCAACTCAACCGTGGCCGCTGTCGCGTTCACCCCAACCCCTGCGATCACAGGAACCCGCCCGGCTGCAATCTCCACGCACAGCTCGACGCTGCGTAGCCGCTCGGCCTGGGTCAGGGTCGGCGTTTCCGCTGTGGTGCCAGCCGGAACAAGCCCAGCCGTTCCGGCCGCGATCTGACGCTCGATCAGGGCGGCGAAGGCTGTCTCGTCAACGGCGCCGTTCTTGAACGGGGTGACGAGCGCTGTCAGGGAGCCTTGGAACATGGGACGGACCTTCATCGGAACTTCAAATTCGGGCGCGGACCATACGCGCCGCACTGATTTGCGCCAAGTGCAGAGGACAATCATGGACAGCGGCTTGCACTTGGCTCACCCTGCCGGTTATCCGGCTCTTACATAGGACATACAGACGTGACCCTGGCCCGCGCCGCGCTGTTCCTGCTCGCCCTTTCCCTGTCGCCGTCGACCGCGACGGCCCAAACGCCTGAACCGCGGCTGAAACCGCCTGTGCCGAACCATTCGGTCTTGCTGTCAGACGCCGACTTCACGGCGTTCAGGCACGGCATGCGCGCCGCCGATGATGACGACTGGGATGATGTACGCGCCGCCATGATTACGCTGGAGAATCCGGTAGCGGATCATGTGCTGCTGTGGCGGATCGCGGTCAGCGACGCCCGTGCGCCGTTTTCAGACCTTGATCGCGCCATCGATGAGCTGGACGGCTGGCCACGTCATTGGTCCATCCTGCGCGAAGCGGAGTGGAAGATCGAGGATTCAGGGCTCAGCCCGGCCTTGATCGTCGCCTGGTTTGAAGATCGCGAACCGGTCACCGGCGAAGGCCGCATCGCCTTGGGCGAATCGCTGATCGCGCTGGGACGCGAGGATGAAGGCGCCGAGCAGATTCGCACCGCCTGGCGTACGCAGAGCCTGCGCCTGTCTAACCAACGTGATGTGCTGCGCGCGCATGGGGATGTGTTGACCGCTGAGGATCACACCGCCCGCGTCGACTATTTGCTCTGGGCGGGTCAACGCACCGCCGCCAGCCGCCTCTTGCCGGAGCTTTCTGCTGGCGAACGCCGCGTTGCGGAAGCGCGCATCCGGCTGGCCAGCCGCTCCAGCGGCGTGGATGGCGCGGTGTCCGCTGTCCCTGACTCGCTGAGCGACACGCCTGGCCTGGTGTATGAGCGCGCCCGCTGGCGTCGCCGCCGGGGCTTGGACACGTCTCTTGAGCTGCTGCTGGAATTGCCGGACAGCTATGACAATGACGCCGCGCTGGAATCTATGTGGACGGAGCGCAAACTCATGATCCTCGGTCTGATCCGGGATCGCGAATTCGAGACCGCTTATGAACTCGCCTCATCGAACGGCATGGAACGCGGTGTGGAATTCGCAGACGCCGAGTTTCTGGCCGGCTGGCTGGCGCTGACCAAACTGGATCAGCCAGGTGTCGCCTTCGCCCATTTTGAACGTCTCGAAGACGGCGTCACCACGCCGGTCTCCACCTCGCGCGCGCTGTATTGGCAGGGCCGCGCAGCGGAAGCCTCCGGCGAACTGGAGCTGGCCTCAGACCGTTTCACCGCTGCGGCCGGCTACCCCACAGCCTATTACGGTCAGCTCGCCATCCTCGCGCTCGGGCCTGAAGCCGCGGAGCTTGATCTGCCGCCCGATCCCGATCCCAGCGAAGAGGCCCGCGCCGCCTTCAACGCCCGGCCTGAAATTCAGGCCCTGAGGCTGCTGGCGGAAGTGGATGCGGATTATCTGTTCCGTGTCTTCATGTATCATTTCGACGACGAAATGCAGACGCCTGAGGAACAGGCGATGATCACAGACATCGCGCTGGAATACTTCCAGATTCGCCAGGCCGTGCGGGCCGCCAAGGCCGGGCGTCTTCAAGGCATGATCCTGGCCGAGCGCGCCTATCCCATGATCGATCTGCCAGACGCCGCGCCCAGGGCGCCTGAAATCGCCTTGACCTATTCTGTTATCCGTCAGGAGACCGAGTTTGACCCTCAGGCCGTCTCTGGCGCCGGCGCCCGCGGCCTGATGCAAATGATGCCCGCCACCGCGCGCCAGACCGCGCGTCAGTTGGACATGCCCTATAATTTCCAATGGCTGACAGATGATCCCGACTACAACCTGACCCTGGGCATGGCCCATCTTGAGGAAGTGGTCACAGATTACGAAGGCTCGCTGGTGATGGCGCTCGCCGCCTATAACGCCGGCGGACACCGGGTGCGCCGCTGGGTGAACAATTACGGCGATCCGCGCACCGATGACATCGACCCGATCGACTGGGTGGAGTCCATTCCGTTCTCGGAGACGCGCAATTATGTTCAGCGCATCATCGAGAACCTGCAGGTTTACCGCGCGCGCCTGAACAATGGCGAAGCGACGCCGCTCAACATCACCCAGGATCTGTCCGGACAGTTCTCACGCGACCTTCCGGCGCTGCCCGATGATTTCGTCGCCGCTTTGCGGGAAGCTCAGGCTCTTGAGAGCGCGCTGGAAGACGAGGCGGACGCCGCCGCCCCGGATGCTCCGGTCCTGATCGACCCGAATGAAGAGCCAGAAGGCGGCGCCGAGGGCCGTTAGATCTAGCTGGACAGCGCGTGTTGAAAGACGGCGCTGTCCACATTGCCGCCCGTCAGCACCACGACTGTGGTCTTGCCCTTCGCGTCGATCTTGCCGGACAGGAGCGCCGCCAAGGCCGCCGCCCCGCCCGGCTCAAGCACGAGTTTCAGTGTTTCAAATCCGAAGCGCACCGCCTGCAGCGCTTCCAGATCACTGACCACGCCAACGCCTGCGAGGCGCGGCTGGTTGATGGCGAAGGTCAGTTCGCCAGGCGTTTCGGTCAGAAGCGCATCACACAAGGATCCCGCTTTGCGGACATTCTCGACCTTGTGGCCGCTGGCCAGAGATCGGGCGTGATCATCAAACTCTTCCGGCTCCGCGCCATAAATTGCGGTGTCGGGCGACAGCGCGTGCGCCGCCAGGTTGATGCCGGCGATCAGGCCGCCGCCGCCGACGCAGCAAATCAGCTGATCGGCCTGAACCCCGTCAGCCTTGAGCGTTTCAAAGATTTCCAGCCCGCAAGTCCCCTGCCCGGCGATCACGTCAGGATGATCATAAGAGGGGATCAAGGCCGCACCGCTTGTCTCACATAACGCTAGAGCGATCTCTTCGCGGCTTTCGGTGGCCCGGTCATAGGCGCGGATCTCGGCGCCGCGCGCCAGAACGCCCGCTTTTTTCACTTCCGGCGCATCTTCGGGCATCACAATGATCGCCTTGATCCCCAGAATACGCGCCGCCTCGGCCACGCCCTGGGCGTGATTGCCGGACGAGAACGCGACGACACCTTTGCGCGCTTGCGATTCGCTGAGTTTAGACAGGGCGTTAAAGGCGCCCCGGAATTTGAAAGTGCCAGTGCGCTGCAAGCATTCCGCTTTTAAAAAAATTCGTCCGCCCACATGGTCATCCAACGCCGCATTGGTCAGCAAGGGCGTGCGGACCGCCTGATCTTTCAAGCGTGCGGCGGCTGCACGGACATCATCAAAGTCAGGAAGTGAAGACGTCATGGCTGCAAAGCCTTTCGAACTTTTGTGCGGCTGCAAGAAACTGGTGCGAAAGGGATTGCGTACTGCGCTTCCGGGCCTTTTGATAGGCGTAACAACAAAACGAACCAGCGCTTAGCTCGGCTGAGCGTCAGGTTACAGGGGAGGACTGAGCCTTGCTACGCGGTCAGATGATGAACCGTCCGCTCATGATTGCGGACATTTTACACCATGCAGCTCTCAACCATGGCCAGCGCGAAATCGTATCGCGCCTGCCCGATACGGGCGAAATTCACCGCTATGGCTATGCCGATTGCTATAAGCGCACCCAACAGCTCGCCAATGTCCTGACAGGACCGCTGAAGGTGAAACCCGGCGACCGGATCACCACAATCGCCTGGAACACGCATCGCCATATGGAGCTGTATTACGCTGTGTCCGGCGTTGGCGCGGTGATCCACACCGCCAATCCGCGGCTCAGCCCCGAACAGCTCGCCTGGATCATTGATCACGCCAAGGCCAAGCACGTTTTCTTTGACGTGACCTTCGCGCCGCTGGTGGATGCGGTGGCCAAGCATTGCAAGACGGTCAAGCGCTGGATCGCCATGACCGGCGAAGCCACCAAGCCGCAGACCAAGACCAAGGTCGACGTCTACGAGACCCTGCTTGCGAACGCGCATGACGAGTATGATTTCCCCGAGTTCGACGAGAACTCTGCTGCAGGGCTTTGCTATACCTCCGGCACCACGGGCGATCCCAAGGGCGCGCTCTATTCACACCGCTCCACGGTGCTGCACGCCATGGCCTGCTGCAGCGTGGACGCGATCGGCGTCGGCGCGGACGGGGTGGTGATGCCAGTGGTGCCCATGTTCCACGTCAACGCCTGGGGGGTGCCTTACGCCGCCGCCATGGCGGGCGCGAAACTGGTCATGCCGGGCGCGCAACTCGATGGTGAAAGCCTGCAAAGCCTGATCGAAGGTGAAGCGGTGAACCAGGTTCTGGGCGTGCCCACCGTCTGGCTGGGCCTGCTTCAGTATCTGCGCGACAGCGGCAAGCGGATCGATTGCGTCCAGAAAGTGCTGATGGGCGGCTCGGCCATGCCTGAAGCGCTGATGCGCGCTTATCAGGACGAGTATGACGTGGAGATGCAGCAAGGCTGGGGCATGACCGAGATGAGCCCGCTGGGCACGGTCGGCAAACTCCTGCCCAAGCATGAAGACCTGACCGAGGACGAGAAGGTCGGCGTCAAGCTCAAACAAGGCCGCCTGCTGTTCGGCGTGGACATGCGAACCGTGGATGATGACGGCAATGTGCTGCCGCGCGACGGCCAGTCCGCGGGCCATATCCATGTGCGCGGCCCCTGGATCATCGACAGCTATTATCGCGGCGCAGGCCCTGACAGCTTTACAGACGACGGCTGGTTCAAGACCGGCGATGTGGGTCATATCGACCAGGACGGTTATATGACCATCACGGACCGCTCCAAGGACGTCATCAAGTCCGGCGGCGAATGGGTCAGCTCCATCGATCTGGAAAACGCCGCCATGGGCCATCCGGATGTAGCCATGGCCGCAGCCGTGGGCATGCCCCACCCCAAATGGCAGGAGCGCCCGCTGCTGATCGTTCAGCCCAAACCCAACACCACGCCGACGCCGGATTCCATTCGCGAGTATCTGTCGACGCGGGTTCCAAAATGGTGGCTGCCAGACGGCATCGAATTCATCGACGAAATGCCGATCGGCGCCACGGGCAAGATCCTCAAAACCAAGCTGCGCGAGATGTTCAAGGACTACACCTTCCCTGAATAGCCGCTCACGCATGACTGACACGGACAAAACCCCGGTGCGCTGCATCGGGGTTTTTTCTGGCCAACCTTACAGGATCGTCACTTGCAGAATGCGGCCCCCCTCCCCACATTTATCGACAAACAATAAGGAGGTTGGTCATGGACGTAATGATTCTGCTGGCGGTGCTGCATTTCCTGCCCACGCTGATCGCGCTGGTGCGCGGTCACCATAATGGTTTTGCGATTTTCCTGACCAATCTGTTGCTCGGTTGGACCGTCATCGGCTGGCTGATCGCTCTGATCTGGTCCTGCACAGCAGTGGAGCGACGAATTCGGGCCTAGTCACGCCTTGTGAACCAAGCGTTTACCCATCACTGGCTACCCGTATGAATTACTTCATATGGGGAAAAGATATGCTGAGTTTTGGACGCAAGGCCGTTTCATCCGACATGGCCGAGACTGTCGTCTCAACAGACACATTCACAGAGACGCAGGACCTGTCCAGCCAGCTCGCCGCGGCGGTCGCCGCCATCAAAACGGGGCAAAAGCCAGAGCTCAGCGCCTTGCCGCGCGACGTCGCTGAGGCTCTGTCTGACCTGCATCAGGAGTTGACCCGCCGCAATTCCGCTGAGCTTGAGCGGACGGTCAACGCCTCCATGCAGAACTCCAACGCCATGGCTGCGGTGTCGCGCGCCACCGGCGAAGTGCGGAAAATGGATAAGCACGCCAAAGGCATGTCCAGCGCGGTGGAAGAGCTGGATTTTTCGATCCATGAAATCAACAAGCTCGCCAGCCGGGGCGCGGACTCACTGGGCGCATGCGTTGAGCAATCCCAATCCGGTCTGGAAGCGGTGCGGCTGACGCGCTCGGAAAGCGAACAGCTGGGCGGCGCTTTTGAAACCATTACGGGTCGGGTCACCGATCTGGAGCAGGCGTCACGGCAGATCGCCGAGATCGTGGACACGATCGCCGCCATCGCCGACCAGACCAATTTGCTGGCGCTCAACGCCACGATCGAAGCCGCACGGGCCGGAGAAGCAGGCAAAGGCTTCGCCGTGGTGGCTGGCGAGGTCAAGGCGCTGTCCGGTCAGACCGCCAAGGCGACCGAAGACATCCGCCTGCGCATGGAGCATCTGCAGCGTCAGGTGACGGCCATCACCGAGGCGGTGTCGCACTCGTCAAACTCCATCCATGCCGGCATCGACGCCGCCAACTCGTCCGAACAAGCCGTCAACTCGGTGACGGACAGGGTTCGCGAAAGCGCCCAGATCGTCTCTGACATCGCGCGCCTGATCGAGGAACAGTCCAACGCCACAACTGAGCTGTCACAATCTGTGACCCAAATCGCAGACGGCGCCACCAAGGCGCGCGAGCGGGTCGAGAATGTGGTTGAGGCCAGCGCCGGAACTGAATCCACCATCGGTCAAACGCTCAGCGCCTTGAGCGAACGCAATATCGAGAACTTTGTTCTGCATTGCGCGAAATCTGACCATTTGCTGTGGAAGAAGCGTCTCAACAGCATGCTGGTGGGGGCGACCAAGCTGTCTGAAAGCGAGCTGTCCGATCACCGGTCCTGCCGCTTGGGCAAATGGTATGAAAAGGCCCGCAGCCAGTATGGCTCCATCCCGGCCTTTGTTGAGATTGAAGCGCCGCATGCCCGCACGCATGAATGCGGCAAACGCGCCGCCCGTCTCTGCGCACAAGGCGATCTCGACGGCGCGGAAGCCGCGGTTGAAGAGATGGAAGCCGCGTCAGACGATGTGCTGACCGCGCTGGACCGACTGATGTCGCATCTCAGCAAGGCCTAGACATGACAACGCGCCAGCAGGGACGTACCCCGCTGGCGCGTCATTCAGGCCTCAGCGAAAATCGCTGATCTCGGAGAGCGCTTTCTTTTCCAGCGCATGAAGCGGCACCTGAGCGCCCTCGGTCGGATAGCCGCAGACCACAAGCATCATCGGCTTCTCAGACGCCGGGCGTTCGCAGATTTCCGTCAGGAACCCCATAGGGTTGGGCGTGTGGGTCAGGGTGGCGAGCCCGGCCTGGTGCAGGCTGGCGATCAACAGGCCGCAGGCGATGCCGACGCTTTCAGAGACATAATAATTCTTCCGGTCATCGCCCGGTTTCGGCCCGCCGCGGCGCTGCGCGAAGACAGCAATGATCCAGGGCGCGGTTTCCAGAAACGGCTTGCTGGCGTCTGTACCCAAAGGCTCTAACGCTTCGAGCCATTCCGCGCTGGCCTTGCCCTCGTAAAAGGCGCGCTCTTCCGCTTCCGCGGCCTCACGAAGCTGGGTGCGCAACTTCCCCTGCCCCAGAACCGTGAAATGCCAGGGCTGGTGGTTGGCGCCATTGGGCGCGGTGCCGGCCGTCAGGATCGCCGTCTCGATAATCTCGCGCGGCACGGCACGGTCAGAGAAATCACGCACCGTGCGCCGCTGACGCATGGTCTCATAAAACGCGGACGCGCGCGCACGCATTTCCGCTTCGGGCAGTTTGGTGAATTCAAGAGGCAGCGTGTCCATCATTGACCCAGCCACAAAATTATACACAGACCAAAGAACAGAACTCCAAACCACAAAAAAAGCATAGCGATAACAATAGAGGCAACTTTTAAATCACGAACCCAGCCCCCCGTTATCTCGCCAACGAGCACCTTCTCCCCTATATTTTTCGCATAACTGTTTAATCTGTAAAAAATGAGATCAGAGACGGTTGCAAACCCCAAAATATAGGCAAGAGCCAGTAGGGAAATATCACGCCATAGAAACGCCCAGGCCAACAGACACCCTGCGCTCACCAGTGTTCCCGCTACCAAAGTAAGAGATTGCTTGGATATCACACCTCAGTCCAATCGAGGATCACCTTGCCCGCCTTGCCAGAGCGCATGGCGTCAAAGCCGCTTTGAAACTCGGTCGCCGGCAGGCGGTGGGTGATCAGCTGGCTGACATCGAGGCCGGACTGCAGCATGGCCAGCATTTTGTGCCAGGTCTCAAACATTTCCCGGCCATAGATCCCCTTGAAGGTGATCGCCCGCATGATCAGGCTGCCCATGTCGAGAGTGAAGGGTTTGCCCGGCAGGCCCAGCATGGCGATCTTGCCGCCCATCACCATGTTCTCGACCATCTGGTTGAAGGCGGGCTCGGCGCCTGACATCTCAAGGCCCACATCAAAGCCTTCGGTCATCTTCAGGCGCGCGCGAACGTCCTTGAGGTCATCTTTCGTGGTGTTCACCGGCACGGCGGTGGGGCAGACCTTTTCCAACAGCGCCAGGCGATCGGGATTGATGTCGGTCACCGCGATATGACGCGCGCCGCAATGACGCGCGACGGCGGCGGCCATGATGCCGATGGGCCCCGCGCCGGTGATCAGAACGTCTTCGCCCACCAGATCAAAGGCCGTGGCGGTGTGAACGGCGTTGCCCAGCGGGTCGAGGAACGCCGCCTGCTCCATGGAGACTTCGTCGGGCAGCGGCACGGCGTTGAACGCCGGAATCACCAGATATTCCGCGAACGCGCCGGGCATGTTCACGCCCACGCCCTTGGTGTCGGGATCGAGATGGAAGCGCCCCGCGCGTACGGCACGCGATTTCTCGCCCACCACATGGCCTTCGCCGGACACGCGCATGCCAGGGCTAACGCGATGCACGTCAGATCCGACTGCCTCGATCACGCCGCCGAATTCATGACCCACCACCATGGGCACGGGCACGTTTTTTTGCGCCCAGGAGTCCCAGTTATAGATATGCACGTCGGTGCCGCAGATGGCGGTGTTGTGCACGCGGATCAGGACGTCATCCGGCCCGATCTCGGGCTTGTCGACATCTTGCAACCACAGGCCTTCTTCGGCTTTGGCTTTGACCAGGGCTTTCATAGGCGGCTCCCGCATTTAGCGACAGAATAATGGCTCGGTTTGACCATGACCGCACAAGAATGGGAAGGGGCTGCGGCAGCCCCTAGCCTTCTACGCCAGCCACCGGCGGCGGTATGATGCGCGCCAGCGGACCCGTGATGGGAAACGGCGCGGTCAGGATGCGGCGCACCGGCGTCCACGCCACCCCCAACAAGACCACGACGCCGCCCAGCATCAACAGCGTGATCGCCGCCACACCCGCCGCATCCAGTCCCAGCTGGTTGACCACGACGCCCATGGCGATCCCAGCGGTAATCAGCCCCGACACGATCAGCGCCCGACGATTGATCAACAACGAGACCAGTGCAAAGGCGCCAATGACAATCAGGGTTACAACCGCGCTACGCAGCGCTGCAGCGTCATCACCGGCGACGAGCCCCGCCATCATGCCAGCCTCGTTGAAGTCCTCAAGCGATACGCTCCAGCCCGTATTCACGATGGTGATCGCCGCGCCCAGAAGGGTTGGCGCAGCAAAAAAGTGCAGCCAGAACCCGGTGCCTGACAATCGTGTCTGGCGCGCGGGGTCGCGAGCATCGAAAATTATGCCCGCCAGGAACAGCGCCAGCCCGGTTGCAAGGCTGACCACGGGATTGAAAACAATCACGGTATAGGGATCGATAATCAGGGCGATTACGACCGCCAGAGAGGTGAGCGCCACTCCCAGAAGACCACCGGCAAAGGGTAGTCGAAAACTGACATAGTAAGCCGCCACCGGAACCGTAAAGGCCAGGGCCAACGCCACCGGCCAGGTCCGGATGGAGAGTGGCATGTCCGCCAAAGCGGCGGAAATTTCGGCGCGCGACAGTTCGCCCATGCCTTCAAATCCGGCAAATGCCTGCTCAAAACCCGCCTCGCCGACCACACCGACCACTAAACGCGAATAGAGCCAGGCAAGGACGAATCCCAGGCAGCCCACCGCCGCAAGTGAGAGGAAAATCCCTGGCAGGATCCGGCGCTGCTTGCCCACCAGGATAGCCGATAGCCCCCAGGCGATCAGACCGATGCCGCCCACCAGTCCCAGCAGCACCGCCTCAGCGGCCAGACTGTTAGAGGCGAGATCAAGCGCGCTGTAGAGCTGGCCGGCGCCCAGGCCAAGCCCGGCGAACAGGATAAAGACGCCGATCGTGGTGAAGATGTCATGGAAATTGTTGAGAAACGGCAGCATCTCGTCGCCCGGCCGGGCGCTAGAAGCGCCTTGCACGGTGAAATCATTCATGGTCGCGTCGGTCATGGCGTCCCCCTTGCCTGATCGAGACAGGGTTGGAGCTTCGCACACTCAAATGGAGAGCGCATCCGCGAAATGATCGACACAGAAGCATGAGCCGCTCCTCAGTACCCCCACGCCAGTGGACGACCTTGGAACCCGGCCTGTCAGATCACCCCCAGCTCCTTGCCAACCTTGGTGAAGGCGGCGACGGCGCGGTCAATCATTTCAGGCGTATGCGCAGCGCTCATCTGGGTGCGGATGCGGGCCTTGCCCTTGGGGACGACCGGATAGAAGAAGCCGATCACATAGACGCCCTCCTCCATCAGCTTGTCGGCCATTTGCTGGCTCAGGGCGGCGTCGCCCAGCATCACCGGAATGATCGGGTGCTCGCCCGGCAAAAGATCAAAGCCGGCGTCTGTCATGCCGGTGCGGAAGCGTTTGGCGTTGTCAAACAGCCGGGCGCGCAGATCATCGCCCTCGCGCACCATTTCCAGCGCTTTCAGGCTGGCGCCCGCAATGGCCGGGGCGAGCGAGTTGGAGAACAGATACGGGCGTGAGCGCTGGCGCAGAATGTCGATGACCGGCTTTTTAGCGGCGGTGAACCCGCCCATGGCGCCACCGAGCGCCTTGCCCAGCGTGCCGGTGATGATGTCGATACGGCCCATGACGCCGCAATGCTCGTGTGTGCCGCGTCCCTTTGCGCCCATGAAGCCATGGGAATGGCAATCATCCACCATGGTCAGCGCGTCATACTTGTCGGCCAGATCACAGATGGATTTGAGATCGGCGATATAGCCATCCATCGAGAACACGCCGTCAGTGACGATCATAATGGTGCGCGCGCCATCCTTGCGGGCCTGTTTGAGCTGGGCTTCCAGATCATTCATGTCCGAATTGGCGTAGCGATAGCGCTTGGCCTTGCACAGGCGCACGCCGTCAATGATCGAGGCGTGGTTCAGCGCATCGGAAATGATCGCGTCTTCCGGGCCCAGAAGCGGCTCGAACAGGCCGCCATTGGCGTCAAACGCCGCCGCATAGAGAATGGAGTCTTCATGGCCGGTGAAGTCGGCGATGGCCGCTTCCAGCTGTTTGTGGACTTCCTGAGCGCCACAGATGAAGCGCACGGAAGCGACGCCAAAGCCATACCGGTCGAGCGCCGTCTTGGCGGCGTCGATCAGCTCGGGCCGGTTCGCCAGGCCGAGATAATTGTTGGCGCAGAAATTCAGCACATGACGCTCTGCCCCGTCGGTCCCGCGCACGTCGATCTCTGAATACTGCTGCGACGTGATAGTGCGTTCGCGCTTGTAGAGCCCGTCCGCATCGATCTCGGCGAGGGTTTCGGTCAGGCGGTCATAAAAGCTCTGGGACATGGGGTGGACTCCCTGCAGGTCGGACACTGTTGGCTATGACTTAGCTCAGAGTGAGCGTCTTGCCCGGCGCAATATCAGCCAGGCTTTGTTTGACGTGGATCAGGGCGGGCCGACCCGCCCTGAGGGCCTGATCAAGGGCCGCGGCGAAGTCTTCTGTCTTGTCGACATAATACCCGGCGCAGCCACAGGCCTCGGCCAATAATTTGAAGTCGGGATTTGAAAGGTCGGTGCCGCTGACCCGGCCCGGATAAGATTGTTCCTGGTGCATGCGGATGGTGCCGTAGGCGCCGTTGTCAAACACGCACACGACGATGTTCGCACCATGCTGAACCGCCGTCGCCAGCTCGGGCGCGGCCATCATGAAATCGCCATCCCCGCACACCGCAATCACCGGACGGTCTGGGCAATGCAGCTTCGCCGCGATCGCCGCCGGCAATCCATATCCCATGGCCCCCGAGGTCGGCGCGAGTTGGCTCGGACAACATTGATGCACCCAATACCGGTGCAGCCAGGCCGCGAAATTACCAGCGCCATTGGTCATGATCGCCTGACCGCCGAGCTTGTCTGACGTCTCACGCCAGATGATCGACGGGTTCACATCGCCCGTCACCTCAACCGGTTCAATCCAGGCGTCATAGGCGGCGCGGCATTGCTTGACCCAGTCAGCGCGAGAGGCCGCATTGTCTGGCTTGGCGGCGGCGTTGACCGCGCTGAGCGCCGGTCCCGCCTGGGCGGTGACGGCCAGTCTCGGTCGATAGACCCGGCCCAGCTCTTCGCCCCCGGGATGAATATGAACCAGACGGTCCGCGACGCCTTCGGGCACGTCGAACAGATCATAGCTCTGGGTGGTCATCTCCCCCAGACGCGGGCCGACCGCGACGATCAGGTCCGCTTCGCGCAAAGCCGTCACCACGGCCGGACAGGCGCCAATGCCGGCCTCCCCGCCATAATGGGAATGCGTGTTATCAAACAGATGCTTGACGCGGAAACTTGTGAGAATGGGACAATTGGTGCGCACCGCGAAATCATGCAAGGCGTCACGATCTTCATCGCGCCAGCCCGGACCGCCCACCATCATCACCGGGCGCTCGGCCGCGTCGATCATCGCGGCGATTTCATGCGCCGTCTGAGCGGAGACTTCGCTGCGCGCAGGAACCAAAGCCGCAGCGTCCGGCGCGTCCGCAATCTCGGTCAGCATGTCTTCTGGCAAGCCGACGACCACCGGCCCGGGTCGTCCATTCATGGCGAGCGCGAAGGCCCGCATCATCATTTCAGGCACACGCGCCGGATCTCGAATCTCAAACGCCGCCTTGGCGAGACCCGCAAAGGCCTGCGCATAATCAAGCTCCTGAAACGCTTCGCGCCCCTCATCCTCCCGACGGACCTGCCCGACCAGCAAGATCATCGGCGTAGAGTCTTGCAGCGCCGTGTGAACCCCGACCGCAGCCTGGGTGGCTCCGGGACCCCGGGTTACAAAACAGATGCCCGGACGCCCCGTCAGCTTGCCATGGGCTTCCGCCATATTGGCGGCCCCCGCTTCGTGGCGGCACTGGACAAAGGGAATATCCACTTCAACCAGTGCATCAAGAGCTGCCAGGTAACTCTCACCTGGAACGCCGAAAATTCGCTCGACGCCATTGGCGGACAGAGCGTCGATAAGGTGCTGGGCGCCAGTGCGTGAAGGCATGATCGGGATCTCCGCAAGAATGGACCCGGTCTGCTAACGCGCACCGGTGGCGCCTGGCAAGCGTCAGAGCGCGGGCGCCGAAGATCTCAGCGTATCCGCACCCTGGTCAAAGCGCTAGAAGCTGAGGCCGGCGGACAGGCTCAGCGTTCGCGGTTCGCCGGGGAAATAGCGATAGCGCCCAAAAGCGAAATCCGCCCGCTCCGCATAGCGTTCGTCGAGAAGATTTCTCACCGCAAGGCTGATCCGGACCTGATCATTGATGTCCCTGGACATCCGTAGATGCAGCAGGTCGTGGCCGTTATACAGCGCCGTATTGCCGGCATCGGCGAAGTATTCGCCCACATGCGCCCATTCGGTCTCGACAAGCACCCGGTCGACCGGACGCCAGAGCAGGCGAACACTGGACAGCCAGTCCGGCGCCGTGTCGATGCGTGCGCCCTCGATGATGCGTTCAGATCCCGCACCTGCCCCACCGTTGAAATCATATTCATGCACCGCCCAGCTGACCGCGCCCGAAAGCGAGAGCGTGTCGGTGATCGACCAAACGCCGTCGAGCTCAATCCCGTGATGGCGCGTCTTCGCGCCGGTGACGGTCAGCCCGTTCGCATCGCGCAAGATCACATTGTCCTTGCGCATGACATATCCGGTCAGCTCAAGCTGCGCAGCGCCCCCGACATCAAGACGCAAGCCCGTTTCCGCACTGTCCAGAGTTTCCGGCTCAATACCCTCAACGCTCTGCCCCGGTTGCAGCCGGTACAGCTCGGCGGTCTGCGGGGCGCGAACACCGCGCGCGACGCGGCCAAACAGCGATACGGAGTCGCTTACATCAAACACCCAGCCCGCATGCGGCGCCAGTGTGTCAAAGGCGTCATCGCGATCCGCCAATCGCAGATAGCGCCCCACCGCACCGACGGGCGCCCGGTTTGAATACGCATAACGGGTGTTTTCCCAACGCAATCCGGCGTCTAGCCTCAGTCTTGGCGTCAGCTGATGTTCGCCCATGGCGAAGGCGGCGACGGTGCGCGATTGAACGGTATAGTCATAGTGAAGCCCCTGAACGAAAGGGCCCACCGTCGGGCGGGTCTGGAACTCTCTGAGCGCGCCCTCAGTGAAATCCGTATCCAGGCCGAGCCGGAAGACGCTGTCACCGAGCGTCCAGACCAGAGCGGACTGAAAACCCACCGAATCATGGCCGCTGGTTTCGAGCGCTTCAGAGGGCAGGAAGTGCATGCGGAACTGCATGTCATTGCTGCGCGCGAACAGGGCTGCCTGGGCGCTGAGCGTCTCGGTGATCGGGCGGTTCAGATGCAAGGCGGCGCGCAGGGCGTACGCATTGCGAAACGCTTCCGGATCAGCATTGCGACGTGAGGCGGCTTCATCCTTATAGGCCTCAAATCCGCCCACAAAGGTGGCGGTCTCTTGCTCCAGATCAACGCCGGAGAGGCGCAAGGACCAATCAGTCTCTCCGATTTCACCATCCAGCCGGGTCTGAAGCACACGGCGATCTAGCGACGCATCGTCTCGCCAGCCATCCTCATGGCGCACGCTGAGACCCAGCCATCCCGCGCCAAATCCGGTCTCGCCAGCGAGGTTCAACCGCGCCGCCGCCCGACCGTAAGAGCCCGCTTCCAGCCAGATAGAGCGCTCCGTGTCTTCCGGGTCCGGGGTGATGATATTCACAAGACCATGCAGCGCGTTCGAGCCATAGGCCGCAGAGCCTGGCCCGCGCACCACTTCAATCCGGTCCGCCAGCCCATCCGCGCCTTCAAACAGGCCGTTGATATTGGCGAACCCGGCAGCGCGCAGCGGCACGCCGTCTTCAAGATATAAAAAGCTGCCGGCGCCTTGCCCGCCAGTGAAAACCGGAGAGCGGATCGCCGTCAGGTGTTCTGCGCCATTGCCGCGATTTATGTTGACGCCGGGCAAGCGATTGAGCGCCTCGCTGATATGATGCGCGCCCACCCGGTCAAGGGCCTCGGCATCCAGAAGCGCGGTCGCCAGCGTGCTGTCGCTGCGCAGGGTTTCCGTCCGCGCGCCTGTCACAACCACCACATCACGCGCAACGGGCGCCTCTTGCGCAAAGGCCACGCAAACGCTGCCGCTGACGCTTGCATATCCGGTGACAGAGCCAAGCAAGGCAAGGCGAAACAAGCGAAACATCACGGCGTATCCTCAGGCGGCTGACAGTGTTTGACAGGCTTTACTACAGGGCTTGAGCGCCAAGATAGAGCGGTCGCGGCATCCAGACATGCTTGACCGGGGCCGCGGCCTGTTTACCGTTACAAATTAACAACAAAGGGGAGCTGTCTAAATGCTGCGCGTGCTTGCACTGTCTCTGGCCCTGGCCTTGCCCACGGCGGGGGCCGCTTCGGCCTATGATCCCAAACCGGTCGCTGAACTACTTAATTTCGACGTCCGATATAACGCTGACATTCCCACGCCCGAGACTGTGCTGGGCTTTCAATCGGGTGAAATCATTTTCACCCCTGAAATGCACGTCGCCTATATTCGCGCCCTCGCAGCTGCGTCAGACCGGGTGAGCGTCGAGACGATCGGACAGAGCCATTTCGGCCGCCCCATCCTGCGCGTGACCACCACCTCTCCCGCAAATCAGGCGCGGCTGGATGAGATCCGCGCAACTCAATTTTCACTCGGTGATGCCGGCGCAGCAGCCCCGGCGAACCATCCCGTGATCGTGCAGCTGACCCATGGCGTCCATGGCTCTGAACCTTCAGGCTACGATTCTGCGCCGCTGATCCTGTATCATCTGGCCGCCGCGCAAGGCGCTGATATCGAGACCTTGCTCGATGAAACCGTCATCCAGCAGATCGTCATGATCAACCCTGACGGCGCGAACCGGTTCGCCCAATGGACGAACATGCACAACGCCAATGTGGCGGTGGCCGATCCGCAAAGCCGCGAGCATTTCTATGAATGGCCCTGGGGCCGCACCAACCATTACTGGTTTGATCTGAACCGCCAATGGCTGCCCGTCACCCAGCCTGAATCACGCGCGCTTGTGAGCACCACCCAGGACTGGCGCCCGAATGTGGCGGCCGACCTTCATGAAATGGGGCGAAACTCCACCTTCTTCATCTCGCCCGGCCCCCGCGAGGGCTTTCACCCCTTGCTCAGCATGGAGGGTTTTGACCTCAATCTGACGCTGAACCAGTCGATCAATGCGCAGTTTGATGACGCAGGCGAGGTGTATGTGAGCGAGGAAGTCTTTGACGACTTCTATCTAGGATATGGCTCGAGCTATCCGGGCCTGATCGGCTCCATCCCCTATCTGTTTGAACAAAGCTCGGTGCGCGGCCTGATTCAGGAAACCGAATACGGCATCCAGCGCTATGACGACAAAATCGCCCAGCAGGCGCGCACCGCTATCGCCCTGATCGCATCCGCGCACGCCAACCGCGCAGAGCTGCAAACGCATATGCGCGACTTCTTCAACGAGAGCCGCCAGATGGCGAATTCCGATCCGGTGCGCGGCTATGTCTTCGGCTCGTCAGATCGCGGGCGTCTGTCCGATTTCCTGCAGATGCTCGAAACCCACCGGCTTGAGGTCTATGAGCTGGCGCAACCCTTCACCCATCAAGGCCAGGATTTCGAGCCGGGCGAAGCCTTCCTCATCCCCTTGCGCCAGCAGCAATACCGACTGGTGCGCGGCCTGTTTGAAACCCGCATCATCGAGGACAAGGTCGAGTTCTATGACGTGTCGGGCTGGACCCAGCCGCTTGCCTATGACCTTGATTACGCCGAATTGCGCGGCGGTCAGTATCGCAGCCAGATCGTCGGAGATCGCGTCACAAGCTTTGATATGGCCGAAGCGGCGCCGGATGTCAGCGCCATCGGCTATGTGATGGAGTGGGACAGCTATTACGCCCCGCGCGCGCTCTATCGCCTGCTCGACGCCGGCGTGTTCGCGCGCGTCATCCCCGATGAGATCAGCGTTCAGACGACCGCTGGTGAAACCGAACTGGGCCGCGGCGCGCTGATGATCGAACTCAGCCGCCAGCCGGTCGACGCCGAGGAGATTCACGCCCTGCTCAGCCAGGCCGCTGAGGAAGATGGCGTGAAGGTTCACGCCGTCACATCCAGCAGCACGTCGCGCGGCTCCGATCTGGGCGGCTTCAACCTGTCCAATGTGGAGCGCCCTGACGTCTTGCTGATCACCGGTCGCGGCATCAGCATGGGCGATGCGGGCGAGCTGTGGCATCTGCTCGACCATGACATGCGCATGCCGGTCAGCATGATTGACCAGTCCGAACTCGGCGGCGCCGATCTCAGCCGCTACACCCATATCATCCTGCCCCATGGCCGTCTGAGCCGGATGGGCGATGACATGCCCGAAACGCTGGGCGCCTGGGTTCGCGATGGCGGCACGCTGATCGCCACGCGCGGCGCGGCGCGCTGGGTGATCGATCAGGAGCTGACCAGCGCCACGATCGCAGAGCTGGAAACCCCCGAAGCGGACGCCGCCCGGCCTGAAAACTATGACGCCATGTCAGCGTGGAACGCCGAGCTTCAGATTTCCGGCGCGATCTTTGAAACCCGCATCGACATCACCCATCCGCTGGCCTTTGGGTATCGCGATGACGTCCTGCCCAGCCATCGGATCGGCAGCATGGCGTTTGCGGGCGGCGACAATCCCCTCGCCCTGCCCGTGCGCTACGGCGCGGATGACCCGCTTCTCAGCGGCTATGCGTCTGAAGAAGTGCGTCGGGCGCTGTCAGGAACCGGCGCGGTCTTCGCCGAACGCCGTGGCTCAGGCTCAGTTATCCTGTTCTCCGATGATCCCTATTACCGCGCCTATTTCCGCGGACCCGCCAAACTGATGATGAACGCGATTTTCTTCGGAAACGATTTCCGAAACCCCTCGCGCCGCACCGTCGACTAAGACATGAAAAGGCCCGGTCAAAAGACCGGGCCTTTTTTTAATTTAAGTCCGCAACGACCGTCGCCTCACCCCTTCGCTTTATGCCTTTGCGCCAGCAGCGCCGTCACGTCCGCCAGCGACAGGCCGCGGGCTTTCAGGGTCACCATCAAATGGAAGACCAGGTCGGCGGCTTCACCCAGGAGCGCGTCGTCATCCTCAGCGGCGGCGGCGAGCGCGGTCTCAACCCCCTCCTCGCCCACTTTCTGCGCGCATTTCAAAACGCCTTTCGACAAGAGTTTGGCGGTGTAGCTGTCTTCGGGAGCGTCCTCGGCGCGGGTGTCGATCACGTGGGAGAGCTGCCCCAGAAAGCCGATTTCCGGGCCCGGCGCTTCGCCAAAACAGCTATGGCTGCCGGTGTGACAGGTCGGACCGGCCGGGCGCGCGCGCACCAGAATGGCGTCTGAATCACAATCGGTCGCCACCGAGACCAGAGAGAGCGTGTTGCCCGAGCTTTCGCCCTTGGTCCAGAGCCGCGCCTTGGAGCGCGACCAGAAGGTGACCAGGCCCCGGGTCTGGGTTTCATCGAGCGCCTTGGCGTTCATATAGCCCAGCATCAGCACTTCGCCGGTGTCGGCGTGCTGAACAATGGCGGGGGCCAGGCCGCCGCCCTTTTTCCAGTCGACCTGAAACTGACTCATACGCGCATCTCCACACCTTCGCTCGACAGCCAGGACTTGAGCTCCGGAATGGCTATCACGGCTTTATGAAAGACGCTTGCCGCCAGGGCGCCGTCTACATTCGCCTGCTCGAACACATCGCGGAAATGCTCACGGGCGCCCGCCCCGCCTGACGCGATCAGGGGCACGGAACACGCCTCGCGCGCGGCGGCGAGCTGGTCGATGTCATAACCTTCGCGTACACCGTCCTGATCCATACAGTTCAGGACAATCTCGCCAGCGCCGCGGTCTACGACTTCGCGGATCCAGTCGAGCGTCTTGCGGTGCTCGGTGGAGGTCTTGGAGGGATCGCCGGTGTTCTTGTGGCAACGCCAGTCGCCGTCGATCACCCGGCTGTCAATGCCGACCACCACGCATTGCGAGCCGAACTCGGTCGCCAGCGCATCAATCAGGTCGGGGTGTTCCAGCGCGGGGGTGTTGATGGAGATCTTGTCGGCGCCGCCAAACAGGCGCGCCCGCGCATGCTCAAGAGAGCGGATGCCGCCCGCCACACAGAAGGGAATATCGATCTGGCGCGCCACACGGCCCACCCATTCGGGCTCCACCGTGCGGCCAGACGGGCTGGCGCTGATATCGTAGAACACGAGCTCGTCCGCGCCTTCCAAGGCATAGCGGCGCGCCAATTCCTCAATCCCGCCCACATCTTCATGATTTTGAAATTTCACGCCCTTCACCACGCGGCCATCGCGCACATCCAGGCAGGGAATAATACGGCGCGCTAGCATGCCAGCGCCTCTTCCAGCGTGAACCGGCCTTCAAAGAGCGCTCGCCCGATGATGACGCCGGACAGCTTGTTCGCCTTGAGCGCACGGAGATCATCGAGCGACGACACCCCGCCCGACGCCTGCCAGTTCATGTCAGGCCGGATTTGGGCCAGGTCTTCGTAGAGCTCGAGGTTCGGACCTTCGAGCATGCCGTCGCGCGCCACATCGGTCGCCAGAGCATGGCTCAGCCCCGCCAGGCGGTATTCAGACAGAAGGTCCGCCAACGGCGTGACGGACTGCTCGGTCCAGCCCTTGAGCGTGGGATAGGCGACGCCATTGTCGGCGATCTTCACGTCAAACGCCGCGGCGATCTGTTCAGCGCCGTATGCCGCGATCCAGCCGATCACGGTCTGGGGATCACTGACCGCGAGACTGCCGATCACCGCACGGCTGGCGCCAGCGTTCAATATGGCGTCCACATCCTCACGCGTCCGCACGCCGCCGCCTGTCTGAACCTTGAGGCCCACATCCGCGATGGCGCGCACCAGATCCTGCTGACGCCGGGCGCCGTCGCGCGCGCCGGACAGATCCACCAGATGCAACCAGTCGGCGCCGGCGCTCTTGAACTGCTCGGCGACCGCGACAGGATTATCGCCATACTCGGTGACGGCGTCGAAATCGCCCTTGGCCAGCCGCACCACGCGGCCATCCAGAACATCGATGGCGGGATAGAGGATCATGCAGCGCCCTTTACAAAATTGGTCAGGATTTGCGCACCGGTCTTCGCCGAACGCTCGGGGTGAAACTGGCAACCGGCCACATGGCCCTTGCGCGCGATGGCTGTGACCTCAGGCCCGTATTTGGTGGAGGCGACCGTGTGCGCGCCGACGGGCACATAAAAGCCGTGGACGAAATAGACGTGCGCCCCCTCATCAACACCTTCGAGCAAAGGCTCGTCGGCGCTCTTATGGGTCAACGTATTCCAACCCATATGCGGCCACGGCCCGTCTGCGCCTGGATCCAGTCGCTCAATGCGCCCCGGGATCAGCCCCAGAAGCTCGCATTCGCTCTCGACCGAATACTCAAACAAGAGCTGCATTCCAAGGCACACGCCCAGCAAGGGACGTTCGTCTGTTTGCAAGGCTTTCGCCCAGCCGGTCTCACGCAAACGCTTCATGGCGGGTCCCGCCGCGCCCACGCCCGGCAGGATAATGCGGTCACAATCCTGCGCTTCGTCCGGCCTCTCCGTCAGGCGATAGCGCGCATCCAGGCGCTCCAGCGCATAGCGCACCGAAGCGATGTTCGCGGTCGAGGTGTCGATGATCGCCGTGGTCATCACAAGACACCTTTGGTGGACGGCAAGGCCTCGCCTTCAACCCTGGACGCCATGCGCAAGGCGCGACCGAACGCCTTGAAACAGCCTTCGATCATGTGGTGGGCGTTTTCCCCCTCCACTTTCACGTGCAGCGCCGCTTTCAGGCTTTCCGCGATGGAGCGGAAAGCGTGCGCGCACATCTCGACCGGAAAATCACCGACGCGCTCGCCGGGGATGTCGCCCTCGAACACTGCATAGGGGCGTCCTGACAAATCGATCCAGACGCCCGCGCGGGTTTCGTCCATCGGCACTTCAAAGCCGAAACGGCCAATGCCGCGCTTGTCGCCAAGCGCTTCTTTGAGCCCTTCGCCAAGCGCCAGACACACATCTTCAATCGTGTGGTGGGAATCCACGTCCAGATCGCCTTCACACGACACGTCCAGCGCCAGCCCGCCATGGCGGGCCACTTGCTCAAGCATGTGATCGAAAAAGGCGAGTCCGGTGTCGATCCGGGCGCCTTCCTGATCCAGATTGACGCTTAGCGTAATCTCCGTCTCCTTGGTGACGCGGCGAACTGTGGCCGTGCGTCGCTGGGTGCGCAGGCCCAGAAAATCGCGCAATTCGCGGGCTGTCTGCGCATCACGAACATGGCCCACCAGCCCTTCACCGTCTTCGGCGAGCACCAGACCCAAGCGGCTGAGCGTTTTGAGATTGGTGTGTTCATAGACCAGCCCCCGTGCGGTGACCTGTCCCACTTCGCCCAGTTCTTCAGCCAGCGCCTGACCGATATCAATCAAGATGGCGTCGCGCTCCTGACGGTCCTTGCGCGCGGCAAGCCGCGCGCCCGGGCTCAACTGCGTCATGCCCGCTTCAAGCAGGCAACCGGGCACCGCATTCAGCTTGGTGCGCAACAGCGCAGCCTGTTCTTCATCCATGGCGGACAACACGGTCACAGGCGTTTGAAGACCGCCGATCCTGTATAGCGTCAGGCCACGCTGGGCCGGTTCGTCCAGCGCAATCACACCGTCCGCGCCGAAGTCGTTGACCAGGGTCAAATCACTGCTCCAGACCGCCTGACGCGCTTCGTCCGTGCTGGAGGCCAGCGACAGGTTCACAGCCGGGACTTCCAGTAGGCTCGCCAAGCGTTCAAGCAACATGGCCTCACCCATGGCGCGCATGTCTTCAGGCCGTTTGGAGAGGTCAAATACGCCGCTCATTGATCCGTCTTTCTGTTCCGACGCAACGCCATCGCCAGGCGGTGCGCGTCCAGTCCTTCAAGCGCCGCCAGGCGTTCAACCACGGGCGCGATAGACTCAAGGCTCTCTTCACTCAGTTCCAGAAGCGTTGTCGTCTTCTGAAACATCTCCACCGTGACGCCGCCATAGGCGCGTGCGGCGCCGGCGGTCGGCAAGGCATGGTTTGGCCCTGCGGCGTAGTCACCCGCCGCCTCCGGCGTCCACGGCCCCAGGAAAATCGACCCGGCATGACGTATACGGTCGGAGAAAGCGCGTGGATTGCGGGTTTGAACGATCAAGTGCTCACTGGCGTAGGCGTTGGTCGCCTCCACCGCTTCATCCTCCGAAGCGACGATGACCGCGCGAGAATTGGCCAGCGCAGCCCGCGCCGTGTCCGCTCGCGGCAATTGTGTGAGCAAGACATCGATTTGCGCTTCCACCTGAGCGGCGAAATTTTCGGAGTAAGCCACCAGCACAACTTGCGCCATCCGGTCGTGCTCGGCCTGGCTGAGCAGGTCGATGGCGACAAGCTCGGGGTCGGCGGCGTCATCGGCCACCACCATGACTTCGCTCGGCCCCGCCGGCAAATCCGCAGCGGCGCCGTTCGGGCTTTGCGACAACAAAGCCTTGGCGGCGGCGACATAGGCGTTCCCCGGACCGAAAATCTTGTCCGCCTTCGGCAGTCCCGCCACCCCAAGTCCAAGCGCCGCCACGCCGTGCGCGCCGCCAATGGCGTAGACTTCCTCAACGCCCAGAAGCTTCGCGGCGGCCAGAACCGTCGGCTCGACGCCTTGCCCCTTGCGCGGCGGGGCGATGACCGCGATGCGCGGCACGCCCGCGAGCTGCGCCGGAATCGCCAGCATGATCAAGGTGGAGACCAGGGGCGCGGTGCCTGCCGGTACATACAGTCCCGCTACGTCGATCGGGGTCGCCCGACGGCTGGCGCGCGCGCCCGGCCAGGTCTGAACCTCGTAATCGCGATAGCCCTGTTCGGCGTGAAACGCGCGCACGGCCTGAGCCGCCGCCAGGATCGCGTCACGATCTTCATCGGCCAGGGCTTGCTCAGCCTCGGCCAAGGCGCTGTCAGGAACGCGAAAACCGGCATCTGGCGCCCAATCATCCAGCGAAAGGGCGTAGTCACGCACTGCGGCGTCACCGCGGGCGCGCACGGCGTCCAGGATCTCCTGAGCCACAGCGACCGCGTCAGAACCCAGCGAAGGCCGCTCAAACAGGCGCTGACGCGTCTGCGCGTCTGATGTGTTCCACTCAATTCGGGTCAGCATGTCAGGCCATCATCTTTTCAATCGGCATAACAAGGATGGAGCGCGCGCCAGCCGCTTTAAGCTGCTCGAGCGTGGACCAGAACACGGCCTCAGTGCACACAGCATGAACGGCCACCACATCATCCCGCCCGACTACAGGCGCGACCGTAGGCGCGTCCGTGCCCGGCAGGATGGCGCGAACTTCCTCCAGCCGGTCCTTGGGCGCGTTCAGCAGGATGTATTTTGTCTGGCGAGACGCGATGACGCCCTTGAAGCGCTCGATCAGGCGCTCTGCGGTTTCGGTGACGTCTTCCTTCTGCGCGCCTTGGCGGCGCACCAGAACCGCTTCACTTTCCAGAACCGTCTCAAACGCAGCCAGACCATTGGCCTCCAGGGTCGCCCCTGTAGAGACCAGGTCGCAGATCGCATCCGCAACGCCCATGCGGGGCGCAACTTCCACGCTGCCGCCCATCTCGACGATCTCGGCGTTAACGCCGCGCTCCTTGAGATAGGCCGCCGTCAACGCCGGATAGCTGGTGGCGACCGTCTTGCCCTCAAGGTCTGAAGCCTTGGTGATCGCTCCGTATTTGGGGGCCGCCAGCTTGAGCGTGCAGCGGGCGAAACCCAGCTTCAGCGCGATCTCGAGATCCGCCATGCGGGCCGTCTTGTTCTGCGCTTCATAAAGGACATTCTCGCCCACAATGCCGTAATCGCAGGCGCCTGAGGCGACAAAACTGGGGATGTCGTCATCGCGGATCAGCATCAGGTCGATAGGCTGGTTTTCAGAGCGGCGCAGCAGATCGTCCCGGCCATAGGCCAGCTTCACGCCCGCGCGCTTGAGCAGGTCCAGCCCGCCCTCGGCCAGTCGTCCCTTTTTCTGAACGGCCAGGGTCAAACGGGTTTCATTCATTGGCCTTTTTCCTTCAAACGGTCCAGCACGAGCCGGTATCCCTGATGATCTTCCTGACTGAGAAAGCGCGCTACGCGCGTGACTGTCGTGGTGCTGACGCCCGTATCCGCACTGATCTCGCGGTAGGATTTTTCCCCCGCAGACAAGAGCCGCGCCACGCGCCAACGTTCCGCCAGCGCCTGCATTTCACCCGGCGTCGTCAGGTCGCGCAGGAACCGGCGCATCTCGTCGCCATCTTGCAAGGTCAAAAGCGCCTCACACAGGGCGCTGACGTCCTCGGGGCCGCCGACACGGGTTTCGGAAATAGGATCAGCCATCACTCGCCTCCAACTCGAGGAGACGTTATAGCGTGTTAGCGTGATAAAACAATGGTGCGGATGCAGTGTCCGCTACTTGAAGAGAATATTTTGAAAATTCAGGCCAATTCGCTCAGCGCGCTCAAAGAAGAAATCAGCCGCTTCCGCGCTTGGCGCCCGGTCTTGAAGGGTTTGACGAAACAAGGACAGCCAGATCGAAAAGTGTTCAGGCCGAATCTTGTCCAGATGCTTGTGGTGGGCCGGAATCGGACGACCGCCATATGTGCCCGCATTCAATGCGATGGACGCCCAGAACTGCTTCATGGTGACCAGATGCCCGGACCAGTCATCTCCAATCGCCGCTTCGAACACGGGCCCAAGATCGTCATCCGCCTGTATGCGCGCATAAAACGCGTCAACAAGGTCAGAAATGAACGCCTCGTCCACGCCCATGCTGTCGGCCTGACGGGCGATGTCGGTCTGGCGGGCGGATGCGGTGCGAATAACAGGTTCCGTCATGAAATCCCTCTTGATCCCCTAGCCACTGCCTGCCGCCTGACAAACATACAAGCGCTCGTCCCGCGTCAAATCGCACCATTCATGACACGCATGAACTGGCATGTTTTCGAAAATATTCATCAGATCGCATTTCTTGCCAGAACAAACACAGCCTGAAAGCGACAAAGCTTAAGCGGCACTATTTAATCGATATAACATCAGATTAACTCCGGCCCTTTCTTGCAGTTATCTGCATTCTTTTCTGCACATTGGCTTGACCAGAGCCCAGATATTCCTATGTGTTATTCACAATCACTCTATCATTCATTTAGAGCCGCTGGCAGCGGCAGGAGGACATGTGGCTTTTTCCAAACCCAATGCACGTCAAAATCGAATCGATCTTACGCACCTGGGCGCGTCCGGCGACATCGCGGTTCTCGCGGTGGACGGATTTGACGCCGGTGATCTGACCGATATCGCCGGATCGGCCGAACGCGCCGGATACCGGACCGTGATGATCAGCCCGAAAAAAGGTTTGATCACGGGTCGCCCCGAAGGCGGCGATGAAATGAATTTCGTGGTCGACGCCCAGCCGGGCGAGAAGACCGCAAGTGCGTTCACAGGCCTTGTCATTCCTGCTGGCGCCGCAAGTATTGAGCGGCTGCGCAATGATCAGGACTCGCGCCTTTTAATCGCTGACTTCCTGCGCGCCGGCGCGCCCGTTTGCGCGCTGGGCGAAGCTGTGGCGATGGTCGCGGAAATCGCAGAGACCACCAATCCTGAATCGGATGCGGTCTTGGCGCTGAAGGGCGATCTGTTCGCTGCTGATGGTGAAGATGCGCGTTCTGATGCACGCAGCCTGTTCATCAAGGCGATGTCGATGACAGCCGCCGCCGCCTGATTGTTCAGGCCAACTGCTGAATACGCAAACGCCCCGGCTTATGGCCGGGGCGTTTTTCGTTTCAGGTTTCAGACGAAGCCTAGGCCTCTTCCCAATCCCGAACGATGGTGCGGGACCCGATCAGGAACAAGCCCCCCGCCACAAGATAGAGCGTCGCGCCGATCATGATGGAATAGCGCAAGGCTTCCTCGCCAAAGTTCGGGGTCAGCAGCGTTGAGAGTTCGCCCAGCGCGTACACGCCCACGCCAATCCCGAGCAGGTTATTGATCAGCAAAAAGATCGCTGAAGCCATCGAGCGCATGTTCGGCGGGACCAGATGCTGGAAGGCTGACAGCGTCGGGCCAAGCCAGGCCAGGCCCAGACCGGTCGGAATCATAAAGAGCAAGACCGCCATAAGCGGCGTCGGGGCCAGAACGCCCGCGATGTAGAAGGGATAGGTGACGAAAAAGGCCACCGCCGGCACTATCGCATACATGCGCTTGGAGCCCTTGCCCATCAGATCGCCCAGAACACCACCCAGGATAATCCCGAGGCTGCCGCCGACGAACAGAATGGCGCCGAACAGCCAGCCCGACTGGATGATCGCGTCCTGCAGACCGAGATCTGAGAAGAAGCTGCGACGGAAGAAACTCGGCACCCAGAAGAAGACGCCATAGCCCATCATCGAGCTGCACGACGCGCCCAGGGTTAGAAACCAGAAGCTCGGCTTTTTGGACAAAACCGCGAGCACCTTGAAGATGCCCGGCTTCTCCGGCGCTTTGACCGGCTCGCCAGCCGCAGCGGCGTTTTCAGCCAGCTCGGCCTCCACCGCGGGCCGTTGCGGCGCGTCCAGGCCGCCACGCTTGGGTTCGCGAACGGTCAGCTTGAATAAGGGCGCAATCACGATGCCGGCGACACCGACGATAATGAAGGCTGCGCGCCAGTCGAGATTGTCTCCCACCGCGCCGCCTGCGATCAAGGCCCCAGCGACCACGCCAAAGGCGGATCCGATGGGAATGCCCAGCGAGTAAATGGCGAGCGCCCTCGCCCGGCTTTGCGGTGGGAAATAATCAGCGATCAGCGAATAGGACGGCGCCACGCCGCCCGCTTCGCCCACGCCCACCCCGACGCGCGCCAGGAACAGCTGGGTGAAGTTGGTTGCGAAGCCGCATAACGCTGTGAACCCGGACCAGACGGACAGTGAAATCGTGATGATCCAGGTGCGTTTGGTGCGATCGGCAAGCCAGGCGATCGGGACGCCCAGCGTGGAATACAGCAGAGCGAAAGCGATGCCGCCCAGAAGACCGAGTTGGCGGTCCGACAGGCCAAGCTCTTGCTGGATCGGAATGGCGAGAATGGAAATGATCTGACGGTCCAGGAAGTTGAACGCGTACACGATGAACAGCATCGCCAGCACCCAGGCGCTGTACTTTGCGCTGGTCGGGGGTGACGGCTGGCCCAACTCTGTCTCGGTCTGAGTGGTCATATCTCTCCCCTGGTCTTTTCTATGGATCGCACGTCGACATGCGCTCAGTGCATACTGAAGGCGTAAACCATCACTTTGCAAAGAAAAAACGCCGCCAACCCGGACAGGTTGGCGGCGTTCTCACCTTGGGCGCGACTAGTAGCGGTACGTGATCGAAGCCGTCACGGTGCGCGGATCGCCGTAGAAAGCGGTCAGCGTGCCTTCAAGGCCCAGAGTCGGGGTGAACGGACCGCTATTACTTGAGTAATCGACGAAGTCATAGCCTGCGACTTTGTACCGTTCGTCGGTCAGGTTGCGGCCGTACAGACCCGCAGACCAGGTGCCGTCGTCGGAATTCCAGACGGCGCTGGCGTTCCACAGCGTGTAGGCGTCCTGATCGATCAGCGGGCTCGCCAGCTCGAACTGCTGGGACTCGCTGCGATAGGAGATCGTGCTCAGAAGGTTCAGCTCACCAGAGTAAACCGGCACGCTATAGCCCAGCGACAGAGACGCGGTCGTATCGGGCGTGTTCTGGATCGAGGCCTGGTCTGAGATGTCCTGACCGAAAGCATTGATGAACTGATCATACTCACCGTCCAGCAGACCCACAGTCGCGTTCAGGCTCATGTAATCGCCGTCGACGAAGGCGTTGGTCTCCCAGGCGCCGGAGAGTTCGAACTCCACGCCGCGCAAGGTCGCTTCGCCGGCGTTGGTGGTGACGCCCGTGAAGGTGTCGGCCACGCCGTCGCCATCGGTGTCCACGCCGACAGAACCTGGAACCTGAACATCGGTGTAATCCATCTGGAACACGGCCAGAGAGTGGCGCCAGCCATTGCCCCAATCGGCTTTCCAGCCCAGCTCATAGCTGTCCACGTCTTCAGGGTCGAACTGCATGAACTGGAAGACTTCGCCGCTCGACACCGAACCATCGCCGTCAAAATCCGGTGCAGCGCTGGTCTGGCCGCGCGGATCGAACCCGCCGCCCTTGAAGCCTTGGGAATAGGTCGCATAGACGTTCTGACCGTCTGCAAAGGACCAGGCCAGAGACGCACGCGGGGAGAAGTCGTCAAAATCCGCCGTGCCATTGAAGTCAGAGGTCACCGCAATCGGAACCGCGCTGCCGCCAAACAGGTCGGAGGCGCCGCCGATAAAGGTGGTGCGGCGCACGATGGAAGACCGTTCGTCCTCGGTGTAGCGCGCGCCCAAAGACAGCTCGAGCGTGTCAGTCAGGTCATAGGTGAAGTCTGCGAACACAGACCAGGTTTCCGTCGACACATCGCCAAAGGTCTGAGCGTTCAGACCCGGCAGACCGATGATCGCGCCGGTGGTCGCCAGGATCACGTCAAACGCCGTGGAGGCGTTGGCGTCCAGATAATATGCGCCGACAACGCCGTTCAGGCGGTCGCCGGAATACTGCATCTGGAATTCCTGAGAGAACTGGTCGTTCTCGTAGATCGCCGGCACGTCCAGATCCGCTTCAGGCAGCGAATCAAAGTCGATGGGCGTGGTGCTTTCATCTTCGCGATAGGCGGTGATCGACTTCAGTGTGATGGAGTCATTGACCATCCATTCCGCCGTGATGGAGCCGCCATACGCTTCAACAGACTGCTCGGGGAAATCGAGACCGGCGCGCGTATCAAACTCGTCATCGAGAACCGGATAGTCGAAGGTCGGGAACTGATCGGGGATCAGACGATGGCCCTGACGCGCATTGGATGCGTCATCGGTATAATCAGCCGCGACCCGAACCTGGAAGTTTTCGGTGAGATCAAACTCCGCTGAGAGCCGTCCAGCCCAGACTGATTTATTGTAGTTATCAATGCCGTTGTAGAGATTGTCGCCATAACCTTCGTGCGACAGACGCGCCAATGCGCCGCCGACACGCACCGTATCGGTGAGCGGGGTAGACGCGGATGCAATGACGTCCAGCTGGTTATAGCTGCCCACATTCACGCGGACGCTGGCGGTCGGCTCGTCTGACAGGCCGCGCGTGACGTATTTGACGGCGCCGCCAATAGTGTTGCGGCCATAGAGCGTGCCCTGCGGACCACGCAGAACCTCGATACGCTCCACGTCATAGATGTCCAGAACCGCAGCCTGGGGCCGGTTCAGGTAGACGTCGTCGAGATAAATCCCCACGCCGGCTTCAAAACCTGCGACCGGATCCTGCTGGCCCACGCCGCGAATAAAGGCGCTGAGCGTGGTGTTGGTGCCGCGCGACACTTCCAGCGTCACGTTCGGGGTCACCTGACCGACAGCCGTGATGTCCTGCGCGCCAAGAGCGTCCAGCTGATCGCCGGAGAAGGCGGTGACGGAAATCGGAACATCTGTGAGCGTTTCTTCGCGGCGGCGCGCGGTGACGGTCACAACGTCGCGGACCGGGCCGTTGGAAGCGCCGGTCTCCTGGGCGATGGCCGTAGCGGCGAAAGGCAGGGCGGACGCAGATACGAGCAATGCGGCCGCACTCAAAACGGTGCGTTTCATAGTCATGGGGTTATCCCTCCCTGTGAACAGAAGCCTCTATGAGCTTTTGCATGAGGTAAATTCAACGTTGAATGAAAAGTCAAGAACCATTAGGACTTTGGTCACAACAAACAGAAGGGCTGAGGCTTCCCAGACACAGGCCCGGACACAGGCAAAGTCTGGTCAATCCAAGGCTCCGGGCTCTAAAAGGGCTTATGGGAGGACCAACATCATGACTGACGCCGGAGGAACGCGCCGGGGCGAACGCACCCGCACTCGCCTTCTTGACGCTGCAGAGTGCTTGTTCGCCGAAAAGGGCTTTCATGGCGTCACGGTGCGCGCCATCGCCCGCCAGGCGGACAGCGACCCGGCGCTTGTGGCCTATTATTTCGGCGGGAAGCGCGAATTGTTTGACGCTGTCCTTCTGCGCCGCGCCGAGGAGCTGAATACGATTCGCCTCGCCGAGCTGGAAGCGTGCGAGGCCAATGCCGGCCCGGACGGCCCGACGCTGGAAGCGATCATTCACGCCTTCACTCATCCGCTCTTGGACCGCAGCGCCAATGGCGGCCCAGGCTGGAAAAGCTATTTCGCGCTTGTGGGCCAGGTCACCAACTCGCCCGAATGGGGCGTGGCGATCATGTCCAAATATTTTGATCCGATCGTTCGTCATTTTCTGGACGCCGTCCGGCGCGCCCTGCCCGACGCCCCTGAAGAAGAGCTGTTCTGGAGTTATCACTTCCTGTCCGGCGCGCTGGTTCTGACCTTCGCCGACACCGGGCGCGTAGACGCCTTGTCTGGCGGTCTGTGCAAATCGAGCGACCTTGAAGCGGTGACCGAGCGCATGCCCGAATTTCTGGCAGCCGGCTTCCAGCGTCTGGCGCAGCGTCAATCGAACAAGAAGCAGGAGGCCGAGACGGTTTCATGACCCCGTTTTCAGAGCATTACTTCACCGCTCCCGATGGCGTCCGCACCTATTACCGGCGCTATCCCGCACAGGGCGACAGCGGCAAGACGCCGGTCATCTGCCTGCATGGCCTGACGCGCAACAGCCGCGATTTCGAAGATCTGGCGCCGATCATCGCCGAGATGGGCCGCACGGTCGTGGCTGTGGATGTCCGCGGACGTGGCAAGTCGGACTATGACACCCAGATCGAAAACTATAATCCGGCTAAATATGTCGAGGATGTTCAAGGCATTCTGCATGAGCTGGGCTGGGAGAAGGTGATCTCCGTCGGCACCTCCATGGGCGGTCTGATGACGATGATCCTGTCCACGGTCGCCCCCGGGCTTCTGACGGGCGCGGTGATCAATGATATCGGCCCGGAGCTCGACCCGGTCGGCCTGACCCGCATCCAGGGCTATGTGGGCGGGGCCGGACGCTTCGCCAATTGGGAAGAAGCCGGCGAAGCCTTGCGCGCCATCAACGGCGTCGCCTTCCCGAACGAGACCGGCACGGAGTTCTGGATCGCGTTCGCCAAACGCACCTGCCGGTCCATCGACACCGGCGAGATCGTGCTTGATTACGACGCCAACATCTCCAAACCCGTCAAGGACGGCGATGTGGCGCCGCCGGACCTCTGGCCGTTCTTTGAAGGCTTGAAGGGCACGCCGCTCTTGCTGGTGCGCGGCGCCATTTCCGACCTTCTGGCCATGGAGTGTGTCAATGAAATGTCACATCGCCATGGCGCGATGGAGCTGGCCCAGGTTCCCGATGTCGGCCATGCTCCCCTATTGACCGAACCGGCGGCGCTGGAGCCGATCAAGGCCTTCCTGACCCGTCTGGACTGAGGCATCTGAGGAATGACTGACATGCTGCTGCGTATTCTGGGCGGGTTGATCCTGCTGGCGGTTCTGGTGATCGCCTTTTTCGCCTGGACCTTCCGTCCGCTCGACATGGACGCCGTCAGCCAACAGTGGATGACGGAGCAAGACCGCTTCGTCACAGTGAGCGGCGAAGACTGGCGCGTGCGCGAAAGCGGCCCTGAAGACGCTCCGGCCCTCGTCCTGATCCATGGCTTCAGTCATTCACTTGAAGCCTGGGACGCGATGGCCGCCGAACTGGACACCGAGCATCGCATCATCCGGTTTGATCTGCCCGGTCACGGATTGACAGGGCCGCGCGCCGATCAGGCCTATTCGGTGACGGACACGGTTGCACAGGTCAGCGCCCTTCTGGATGTGATTGCGCCGGAGAGCTTCGCCATCGGCGGCAACTCGCTGGGCGGGCTGGTGGCCTGGCGCTATGCGGCGGAGCATCCTGATCGTGTGGATGATCTGATTTTGATCGATCCGGGCGGCTATCCCAATCTGGGTGTCGGTGACGAGCCCGCCCCGCTTCCAGACGCCATGCGCGCCTATCTCACTCTGGCGCCGGAAGCCGGCGTCGCCTATGCGACCTCCACCCTCTACGCCGATCCCTCACGCATCACGCCCGAGCAGCTTGAGCGCATCCGCGCCATGATGCGGGTCGAGGGCAATGGTCAGGCGCTGATCGAGCGCATCGAGCAGTTCACCCTGCCCGATCCGAACCCGGACCTCGCCCGCATCGCCGCACCGACCTTGATCGTATGGGGGAGCAATGATGCGATGATCCCGGCCACCCATGGCCCGCGCTTTGACGCCGCCATCGCGAATTCGCGGCTGGTGCTGATGCAGAACACCGGCCATGTCCCCATGGAGGAATGGCCGGTTGAGACCGCCGAACTGGTGCGCGATTTCCTCAACGACTAATCCGGCGCATCCTCCAACAATAAAGGGCGCGCAAATGAATGCGCGCCCTTTTTCGTTTGAAAACTGAGCCTGTCAGCTTTTCAAAACCATCTGCCCGGTAGACGGTTCGATCTGGTAATAGGCGAGCCCAGACGCCTTCCACGCGCCCATGCCGCCTTCCATATGCGTGATCACTTCAGACCCGGCGGCGGCGCACGCCTGGAGGGCCTTGCCGGAGCGACCGCCCGCCGCGCAATGCAGCACCACCTTGCGCCCCTGCCCGGTCGGCAGCGCCGCCGGATCAAAGGTCGACAACGGCAAGAGCAGCGCGCCGGGAATGCGCTCGTTTTCATACTCGCCCGGTTCGCGCACATCCACGAGGATGATCTCGCCTGCCTTCAGGGCTTTCTCGACCTGCTCCGGGGACCAGTTTTCCATTTTCAGCACTCCATAAAGCTCGTGCGCGCCGCGCGCTCCATCAATTATCAATTTTGACAAGTTTGAGAGCGCGCACAAGCCCCGCGGCTGTTTTTCAAGCCTGAACGTTTTGCGTCGCTGAGAGGGGCTGGATTTGTTATGCTGATCCCCCAACAGGGGAGGTGCATATGGCCTATGTTGAAGGTGTGGCGGCAGCTGTTCCGAACGCGAACAAGGAGGCCTATCGCGAGTTTGCACTTCGATCCGGTGAAATCTTCAAGGAGTACGGCCTGCTGTCGCTGGTGGAGTGCTGGGGCGACGATGTTCCGGCAGGTCAGCTGACGTCTTTTCCCATGGCTGTGAAGCTGCAGGAGGGAGAAACCGTGATCTTTTCCTGGATGATCTGGCCAGACAAGGCGAGTCGAGACGCCGGCTGGGCAAAAATCATGGAAGACCCGCGTATGGACGCCTTGGGCGATATGCCGTTTGACGGCAAGCGCATGATCTTCGGCGGCTTCGTTCCGATTGTAGAGCTTTAGTCTTCGAAGACGATTTCGGGCGCCGGCCGGTGCGCGCCTTCAAGGGCATGCAACATGCCCGACGCGGCGCGATGGAAGGCCTTGGCGACCGGGCCGTCGCCTGACGCCACCAGCCGGCCTTCATCGCTGGCTTCACGCAATTCGGGATGCAGCGGAATCTCACCCAGGAAAGGCACGCCCAGAAGCTCGGCTTCCGCACGCGCGCCGCCCCGCCCGAAAATCTCGGTCCCCTCGCCGCAGGACGGACACAGGAAAAAGCTCATATTCTCGACAATGCCGAGGATCGGGATAGCGGTGCGGTCAAACAGCGCCACCGCCTTGCGCGCATCATCCAGCGCCAGGGTTTGCGGGGTGGAGACGATCACCACGCCCGAAATTGGCGCGCTCTGAGCGATCGCCAGCTGCGCATCGCCGGTGCCGGGCGGCATGTCGATGATCAAAACGTCAAGGTCGCCCCAGTTCACCTCGGTCAGGAACTGACGGATCGCGCCTGTCACCATAGGACCGCGCCAGACCACCGGATCGCGCTCGCCTACTAAAAAGCCCATCGAGACGAGCTTTACGCCATGCGCTTCCAGCGGCTCGATGCCGCCATCAGTCTTTTGCAAACCGGGCGCGCCCGTCAGGCCGAAAATGCGTGGCGCGCTCGGGCCATAGACATCGGCATCCATCAAACCCACCGACAAACCCATCTTCACGCACGCCGCCGCCAGATTGGCCGCTGTGGTGGATTTACCCACCCCGCCCTTGCCCGACGCCACAGCGATGACGGCTTTGGCCGGCGCTTTTGGCGCGGCGGCTTCAGACTTGGCGGGTTTTGGGGTTTTGGCGCTCAACGACGCCTCGATGATCACGCGCGCCCGCTCGATCTCGGGGTGCGCGGTCAGCGCCGCCTGGATGGCCTGCCGCAAGGCGCCCGCATCTTCATCGGCCCCGCCGGGTTTGAGCACCAGCGTCGCCACGCCGTCGCGCAAATCCGCGCCGTCAATGCGGTCAGACCGGTTCAGAGGCGCCCCGGTGGCCGGATCAGCGACGGAGGCGAGAGCGTTGAGCACGATATCGTTCATGCAGGTGAGATAGGCGAGCCAGGCCCTGAACGCAAAGCCAAGCGCACTTATAACCAGCCCATTGCAGCATAAACTGCAGCTGAGGGGCGCGAGCGACTTGATCGCAAGGCGCAAGCCCGGCTACACCGGTTAGTGGAGACGTGGCCGAGTGGTCGAAGGCGCTCCCCTGCTAAGGGAGTATACCTCAAAAGGGTATCGAGGGTTCGAATCCCTTCGTCTCCGCCAGCCTTCTTTTTCCTAGATATATCAACAGCTTACCGAATACGTACCGTGTTGACTCGCACCCCACCGGTACAATAAATTCGGAGCATGAGACCGTTGAATTGGGACCTGAAGAAGCGCGGTAAGAAGAATCTCTACTCCATCCGCGTCTACATCCCACCTGAACTCCAGCACATGCACCTGACATCCGCTGGCAACCCAAAGTCTGAAATTGTCCGGGCTTTAGGTACTGGCGACCGTCAAGAAGCGCGACGAAAGGCGGTTTCGATGCTGCCTGAGTTAACGCGCGAAGTGTTCAGCCTGCCTAATCCTCAAGGTTACGTCTTGAAGGCACCCTTAGTGCAACACGAAACGGTCGAAAAAGATGGCCGCCAGGAAACCGTGCAGACTTATGACAGCACCCATCCACTGGCATACGACATAGCTGAGGAAATTGCTGAGACCCATGGAATTGAGACAGCCAGAGCCTGGCACCGCGAAGCCTCAGGCGTACTCACATTAGAGAGCGTAGCAGATCAATTCGAAGCGTATCTTAGGATACAGGGCAAGCTAAAAGAGAGAACCATCAAGAAAAGTCGGCAAGCAATCTCAGAATTTGCGGACTGGTGGTGGGACCCGTCGGCTGAGCTAACTAGCATAAGGGTTCAAGACGCTGATGACTTTGTGGCTCATTTGAAAGATTCAGGCGCTGCACCTCAGACCATAAACTCGAAAATCTCAGCCCTTTCATCACTCTGGAAGTGGGGAAAGAGACGCGGTCATGCGACCGACAACATATGGGCTGGACTAAGCGTAAGGAACGAGAGCACACGAGACCCACGTCCCTTTAGCCCAGAAGAAATCAAAGACATCCACAAACACCTACATTCTAAACCAGACACAGTTCATCAAGACCTTTTTCAAGTTCTAGTTTTCACCGGTTTGAGGATTGATGAAGTCTGCTCGCTTACGGTCGAGAGGATTACGTTCAATGATCTTGGATGCATAACAGGTTTTCACGCCCTACACGGCAAGCCTGGCGAGAAAAGTAAACACTGGATACCGGTTATCGAAAAAGGTTCATTAGCTATCATTGCCCGTCGGATAGAAGGGAAAACCGCCAAGGATCGGTTATTTGATGAATTGGTAGCTGGCGAGCAGGGCTACTCGCATAATGTCGCCAAGACTTTGAGATATCGCTACAGGAAAGCTCTTGGAATGCCCCTGGATGGCCCATGTGAGGTCGACAACCATTCACTTAGGCGCGTCCATGCGACCGCTGCCGAGAATGCTGGTCTAATGCCTGAGGAAATCGACCGCCTTCAAAGGCGCAAATCAGGATACTTGGCTCTAGATACCTATTCGGCAGGCCCTCACGCCGAGAGAAAATCTGAGATGCAAGCGAAAGTGACCGAGGAAATCTTGAAGACCTACTGGCAGAAGTGATTCCTAACAGGAGCGCCCAACTAGCAAGGAGTGAGCAAGTGAGACTTAGCATCCCCTTTCGCTCCCTACTGGATGGGGACTCCAGTTACCTTGAGTTAGCTAGGTATCTAGAAGTCCCCCTGAGGGCATTCTTCAGCTTTCGAGTGATAGTGAGTTGTGAGAGAGGATGCCCTTAAGGTGTCCACTTAATGGGAACCCCCAGTTACCCCTAGTTATAGCTCTTAGTCATTGTCTCTTCTCTCCTTCCTCAAAAGGAAGAAGGATGAAGGAAGGGAGACTGAGGGGACTTTTGGTCAGAGCTATTAAGCTGCAATCGAGATGATTGGAGGGAGCTTCTCTGAGACCTTGACCTCACCTCCTATGTGCTCCTGGAAGGTGTCGATCATCACTGACCGCACATAATCCTTCTTGGACAGAGGAACGATGAAGGCGTCATGGACTGGAAGGGCAACAATTCCATCGTCGATTAGCTTTAGAAGGACATCAACAGCGATGTCGCTGTCCCGACGCTGAAGCTCCAGCCCCCGCCCCTGCTCGAACCAATCGGCTATGGGGGCATGCTTCTCTCGAATGGCCTCAGCTAACCACCTGGCCGGATAGACCTCCTCACCGCCCTGATAGGTCAACGGAGCGACACCCTTAGGGTACTCCGTCAAAGGGGTCTTTCGGTTGAACATAGCGTTGACGACTTGCTTCACGGTCGGTCTGGGCTCTCTGTCCACCAGACGGCTTAACCCGTCGATCAGGTAAAGGTCACCTTCAGGCAACGGCAGTCCGCTCAGGCCATAGGCGATTGCAAGCGACATCTGGTCATAATCCAGGATCGCTACGTCCTCGCCGTTTATGCTGATCTCTTCCAAACGTTGCGTGTCTGACATCGGCTGCCAGAACCCGCCGTAAAGACGACCTGCACATGACAAATCGCTATTGTTGAATATCCGCTTCATCGTCCTTTGTCGGTCGTCGCAGTCGGTGTCGATACAGACAATGTCAGCGTCGAGCAAAGCAGCGTGTATCCGGTCCATCTGGGCACGCATCTTGAGCGCCTCATCTGTGTCCGAATACTCGACCAGCTCATACTCCTTCGATTTGAAGTCCTTTGTTGTACGTAGCTCGATCACCTCGGAGACTGGCGCAAGCTGGAAGTCGTAAAATGAGATGTCGTGCTCAGTGAGGAGCTGTCTCAACCGAGGGCTGGCCCTGAGTGTCGTCCTGCTCTTGAGGACTGATTCAGGCCCCTGATCGCCTTTCCGAAGGTCGATCCAGCCGCACTCGGAAAGCTCATCCTGGAGCTTCGGGTAAGACGCAGAGTAAATCTGGGGGCGATACCGGCTACCCTTGGTCTTGCTTCGAGACCGCGTCGTGTAGAGCCATCCCGGTTCGCCTGAAGCCCAATGCTCTGCTACGGCACATATCAGCCCCGTGAGAGAGCATTCGAACTGCGGATAGTGCCTAGCCTGTATAGCTCGCTGTCGGCTCTCAGAAGCCACCACATCGGCCAATACGACCGCTATGACCTCTTCCATTTTCTCTGACGCTGGACGCCATTGCGTGTTCATCCATTTTTCTTTGTCCTCTGGCGCAACCTTGGCGTCACCCGTGGATGAATCCATGCGTGCGTCTCCTTTCTCCATGTTGAAATATGGCGTCTATGGCTAAGACACCCCGAAGGGCGAGCCGTCTAAATCTTGCTGTGTCTGTTCTAGTAAGTGGGACTAGGCGCTAAGCCTGCTGGGATGACCATTGCCGCAGATTTCCTGCCAACGGTCCCATGTGCAGGGCCACTCACGGGCGAGCCGCATGAGGTGCTGCAAACGGCGCTCGGAAATCCGTAGTAAACTTCGGATTTGAGCACTCACCTTCCCGAACTCACCATGCGGACAGGCCGCTTTTAGTTCGACCAAGGCTACCCCGGCGAGGCGGTAGTGTTCCAAGGATTGATCGCGCTTGGCGTCACCGAGGCGGACCTGTCAGGCGATGCGGTCGATCAGGGCGTCGATCTCAGCCCTCTGTGCTCATATATGGGGGACAAGGGCCGCAGAATGCCCCGCAATGGGCCATAGAAGCCCACTGAGAGCCCTCACGCTCGTCCTATATAAGTGCGACTAGCTCAGCCAGAGACGCCTTCAGCGGCCCCCTGAATGATCCGGTAAACCGACGACCGGCCAATCCCAAGGCGCTTGGCGATCTCCGACTTAGCGACGCCTTGCTCACTCAGCGCCAGCACCCGGTCAGCCTGCTCACGGGCCGTAGGCTTGCGCCCTTTGTACTTCCCATCCGCCTTGGCCTTGGCGATACCGACGCGCTGGCGTTCTAACAGCAAGTCCCGCTCGAACTGTGCGAATGCCCCCAGCATGTTCAACATTAGCGAGCCGTGCGGCGTCGTGGTGTCGATGTCGGTTCCCAGAATGCGCAGACCGACACCCCTCTCCTTCAGGTACTCGACGGTGTTGCTGAGGTCGGTGACCGAACGGGCGATGCGGTCCAGCTTGGTAGCGACCAGGACATCTCCCTCACGCACATAATCGAGAGCCCGCTTGAACTGATCCCGGTCGGCTGAGACAGCAGACACCTGCTCAGCGAATATCTTCTCGCATCCCGCTTCCTTCAGCTTGGTCTGCTGGTGCTCAAAGCTGGCCTCTTGATCGACCGTTGATGTCCGCGCGTATCCGACAAGTTGACCCATGTCCGTCTCCAAGTGTCCCAATAGGTTCTTAAACGTTAGAGTCTGGTGCGTCCCAAAAGTCAATACCATTTATTTGGGACACCTCACGGGAGGCTATGGGATGTCCCGTTAGATACTACTTGTCTGGGAGACTACGAAGTGTGCGATCATACCAGCGTGACTCATCTTCGGGGGCTGATAGATGGATTGGGACTGGGTTTCTTCAATAATAGGTTTTTTGGGCGGCGCATCAGCTATTGGAGCAGCGTTTACATTTAGCGCTAAAAGTCTTGTCAACTACCACGCCGACAAGAGACTTAAGGAATGGCAGAATGAATTAGATCACTCACTTGAGAGGGCACGCGCCTCCCTAAGGAGGGAGGAATTTCTATACAATATGCAAGTCGAAGCAGCTAAGGAATTCTTAAGAATTTATAACGAAATCGATAGCTTTCGGACTCACCCTAGCATTGATTACTCGGAAATGATATTCGAGTTTTCATTTCATCTTGGAACCTTAGAAAATAAACTCATACCATTTATGAATAAATATGAATCAATTATTCCTGATTCTATCGGCACTAAAATATGGGATTTAATACACCAATCTAACGAAGTATCCCTACACCTGCCTGAAATCGATAGGAGAATTCATTCTCTACTCTCCTCACAACACGAAAACGCCGTTGGAGGCGTATGGAGTGAGCTGAGAAGAATCAGATCAGATTTGAAAAACTTGGTCTGGACCGACCCAGGAAATAAACAATCCAGCTAGCGCCCTCCTCTAATTATCCAGACGGAGTGACGCTGCCCCCAAGGGGGAGAAACCCTATTCGCGACCATGTAAATGGCCTGACAGAATTTCTGGGAAAATATGTGTCCCCACAGGTCAGTTAGCCCAATCTGCGGTCGTATGCCAAGATGCTTGCTTGGGGCTGGGACGCTCGGTAGCAAGGTGCCCAGACCACGGGGGGAATCTGAGACACATGTTCGAGAACGCCTTCAACAGTATCGACAAGGCTCTGCGGGCCGAGGAAGGCACCGCGTCTGAGCTGGATTATGTCGAGCAGACATCCTGGGTTCTCTTTCTGAAGTATCTCGACGACCTTGAGACTGACCGCGAGGACCGTGCGGCGCTGGAGGGACGGGACTACACGCCGATCTTCGACAATGAGCATCGCTGGTCCACCTGGGCGGCCCCCAAGACGGCAGACGGCAAGTTTGATCATAACGCCGCGTTGACCGGCACGGACCTCATCGAGTTCGTGAATACCGATCTCTTCCCCTATCTGAGCGGATTCAGGGAATCCGCCACAGGCCCTGACACCATCGAATACAAGGTGGGTGAGGTCTTCACAGAGATCGTCAACAAGTTCCGCTCCGGCTACATCCTGAGAGACGTTCTGGATATCGTGGACGGCCTTGAGTTCAATACCCAGGCCAGTAAGCACGAGCTGTCAGACCTCTATGAGGCCCGGATCAAGCGCATGGGCAATGCGGGTCGCAATGGCGGCGAGTATTACACGCCTCGTTCCCTCATCCGCGCCATGATCCAGGTCCTGGAGCCTCAGATCGGCGAGACGATCTATGATGGAGCCGTCGGCTCTGCGGGCTTCCTGTGTGAAGCGTTCGAGTTCCTGCGTCCTATGACCGATAGCGCGGAAGACTGGGACATCCTGCAGCGCCGCACCTTCTATGGTCAGGAGAAGAAGTCCCTCGCCTACATCATCGGCATCATGAACATGGTGCTGCACGGGATCGAAGCGCCGAACATCATCCACACCAACACGCTCAATGAGAACGTGATGGATATTCAAGAGAAGGACCGTTTTGACATCATCCTTGCGAACCCGCCCTTTGGCGGTAGCGAACGCAAGGAGGTCCAGCAGAACTTCCCCATCAAGTCTGGAGAGACGGCCTATCTCTTTCTGCAGCACTTCATCCGGAAGCTGAAGACCGGCGGGCGTGCAGCGGTCGTCATCAAGAACACTGTCTTGTCGAATGCGGATAACGCCTCGGTCGCCGTTCGTAAGGAGTTGCTGGAGGTCTGTAATCTCCACACCATCCTTGATTGCCCCCAAAAGACCTTCCAGGGCGCTGGGGTGAAGACGGTCGTGCTCTTCTTTGAGAAGGGCAAGCCGACCCAGGACATCTGGTATTACCAGCTCGATCCCGGTCGCGCCCTGGGCAAGACCAATCCGCTCAATGACGAAGACCTCAGGGAGTTCATCGACCTTCAGGCGAACTTCACCACAGGTGAGAAAAGCTGGACGGTCGCTACATCAGACCTTGACCTCGCCACCTTTGATCTGTCGGTCAAGAATCCGAATGCGCCCGAGAATGCTCCTTTGCGGTCCCCGGAAGAGATCATTGATGAGATGCTGGCCCGCGATGCCGAGACCGCGCGAATTCTGGAAGATATTCGGGGGATGCTGTGAAGGCGGGTTGGGAGACAGTCGCGCTGGGAGAAGTGTGCGAAAAGATACAGGACGGAGCGCATCACTCGCCTAAGAAAACGGTTTCTGTTCGCGAGCCGGGCACGTTTCCATATGTTACCTCGAAGAACATCCGAAACTGGTATCTGGACGAGCACAACGTTACTTACGTCGGCCACGAATTCCATGACACTATCTACCCTCGTTGTAATGTCGAGTTCGGTGATGTCCTATTGACCAAGGACGGTGCCAACACAGGACAAGTCACGATTAACACCTTTCGTGAGCCGATCAGCCTCCTTTCTAGCGTCTGCCTAATCAAACCGGACCGAAGCAAACTCGATCCCCGCTTTCTTGTTTATTACATCCAGAGCGACGCAGGCTTCGAAAACATCACGGGCCAGATGACCGGGGCCGCCATCAAGCGGATCATTCTCAAGAACATTAAGTCCTCCGAAATCCCCCTCCCGCCTCTTGAAGAACAACAGCGGATTGTCGCGATACTGGACGAGGCTTTCGAGGGTCTGGACCGCGCCAAGGCAAACGCCGAGGCGAACCTTGCGTGTGCGCGGGAGTTGTTCAGCCGACAATCAGCGGCGGTTTTCCAACAGCTGGAAAACGAAAATGAGGTCTCTAGGGTCGCTGTCGAGGAGCTTGCGCTCGCTGAGAAAGGCTCCATCCGTACCGGCCCGTTCGGGAGCCAACTACGTCATTCGGAGTTCGTAGACGATGGGATCGCTGTGTTGGGCATCGACAACGCAGTATCGAACCGCTTCGAGTGGCGAAAGCGCCGGTACATTACCGAGGACAAATATCGAGAACTTCAGCGGTACACAGTTCGGCCTGGTGATGTGATTATAACCATCATGGGCACCTGTGGACGTTGTGCTGTTATCCCGGATGACATCCCAACGGCAATCAACACCAAGCACTTGTGCTGCATTTCGCTGGAGAAGGACAAGTGCATGCCGAAGTTCCTACACCGATACTTCCTGCACAGCCCCACCGCCCGTACATATCTAGGACGGGAGGCGTCTGGCTCGGTAATGGATGGTCTTAACATGGGCATCATTAAACGGTTGCCAGTTCACCTGCCGAAGCTTGATCGCCAGGCTGAAGTAGTCGGCATGATAGATGAGCTTGAAGCTGCGGTAACGAACGCGGCGGATAGGTACGAAAGGAGCTTGGCTGCTCTTCTAGAACTACGCCAATCCATCCTCGCCAAGGCCTTCGCGGGCGAGCTGACATGAGCTAGCGTACCCTGATGGCCATCCACTTGGAAACTGAAGCCGACACGCGTGCTGAACGCATCTCCCCTGCTTTGAAGGCTGCGGGTTGGGGTGTCGTAATTGGATCCAAGGTTCGCCGGGAGGTGATCTGCCCAGGGCGTATCCAGATCGGCGGCAAGCGGGCCAATCCGCTCACCTGCGATTACGTCCTGTTCTACAAAGGCCAGAAGCTCGCCACACTGGAAGCAAAAAAGGCGTCGGTCAGCCATCGGGAGGGCGTGGGGCAAGCCAAGGAGTATGCCCAGCGCCTAGAGACACGCTTCGCCTATGCGTCCAACGGTCTTGAGTGGCGCGAGATCGACATGGTCAGTGGGTCTGAGAGGGACTTCACGTCTTCATTCCCGACGCCCCAGGAACTGTGGGACCGCACGTTCGGCACAGCCAATGAGTGGCGAGACCGGTTTGGTGAGGTGCGGTTTGAAACCGATGGCGGCAAGTGGGAGCCGCGCTACTATCAACACAACGCCATCAACGCCGCGCTAGAAGCTGTCGCCAAAGGCCAAGAGCGTATCTTGCTGACCTTGGCGACTGGGACAGGCAAGACCTCGATCGCCTTCCAGATCGCCTGGAAGCTCTTCGGCGCGAAATGGAACATCACAGGCGAGCCTACGCGGCGCCCTCGCATTCTGTTTCTGGCCGACCGCAACATCCTTGCAGATCAGGCTTTTAATTCCTTCTCAGCTTTCCAGAGTGACGCGATTGCTCGCATTGAACCGGACTCGATCCGCAAGCGTGGCGGTGTACCAAGGAATGCCAGCGTCTTCTTCACCATCTTCCAGACCTTCATGGCCGGTAATGGAGAGCCGAACTTCCAGGGCTATGAGCCGGACTTCTTTGACTTCATCATCATCGATGAGTGCCACAGGGGCGGTGCCAAGGATGAGAGCGAGTGGCGGCGCATCCTTGAGTATTTTGAGCCTGCTACCCAGCTGGGCCTGACCGCGACACCCAAGCGCAAGCACAATGCGGACACCTACAGTTACTTCGGTGAACCGGTTTACACCTACGCCCTCAAGGACGGCATCGAGGATGGCTTCCTGACCCCCTTCAAAGTGCGTCAGATGGCTTCGACCATCGATGAGTACGTCTTCACCGGCGATGATGAGGTGCTGCAGGGGGATGTCGAGATTGGCGATGTCTTCACTGAAGGGGACTTCAACACCCGCGTCGTGATCGCTGAGCGTGAGATGGCCCGCATTCGGGAGTTCATGGATCAGATCAATCCGCGTCAGAAGAGCATCGTGTTCTGCGCCACCCAGGACCATGCGGCGCTGGTGAGAGACCTGATCAATGAGATCAAACCCTTCCCTGACGTGAACTACTGCTGCCGGGTGACTGCCGATGACGGCAAGCTGGGCGAACAGCATCTGAGGGACTTCCAGGACAACGAGAAGACCATCCCGACGATTCTCACGACATCACAGAAGCTCTCGACCGGGGTTGATGCCCGGAACGTCCGGAACATCGTTCTGATGCGTCCTGTGAAGTCCATGATCGAGTTCAAACAGATCGTGGGGCGCGGCACTCGTGTCTATGATGGGAAGGACTTCTTCACGATCTACGACTTCGTGAAGGCCTATGAGCATTTCCAGGACCCTGAGTGGGATGGTGAGCCTTTAGAGCCTGTCGCGCCTACACCACGGCCTGAGAGCCCCCCAGCGCCTCTCGGAGATGCAGACGATACGGGCGAGGAAGAGGGTGATGATAAGGAGCCGACCGAGAAGGTCGTAATCAAGCTGCCTGACGGTAAGGTCCGTAAAATTCAGTTCATCGCCTCCACGAGCTACTGGTTCCAGGGACGCCCTGTCAGTGCCCAGGAGTTTATGGAGATGCTCTTCGGTGATCTGGCGAGCCTTGTGGAGAGCGAGGACGAGCTGCGTGAGAAGTGGAGCAATCCGGAAACCCGCGCTCACTTCATGACCGTCCTTGAAGAGAAAGGCTATGACCGCGACAAGCTCCACGACATGAAGCGTCTGGTGGATGCAGCGGATAGCGACATCTTCGACGTGCTTGCCTATGTACGCTTCTCTTTGGAGCCCAAGACCCGCCATGAGCGTGCAGACGCCGCTCGCAACGTCGGGCTTGAGGAGCACGCAGGAGCGATGCGGGACTTCCTGGACGCCGTCCTGAGCGCCTATGAACGCGAAGGGTCCCAGGAATTAGGCATTGAGCGCCTGAGTCCATTCCTGCAGATCAAGTTCGGCACCCTCGGTGAAGCCAAGGCCGCGCTGGGTGGAGACCTGAAGCTTATCCGTGATGCCTTCATCGGCGTCCAGCGCCACATATATTCGCGATAAACGAGACCGCCCTACCCGTTCACCTCCCAGGGCGTTGTGACACACAATACGTCAACTGGAGCAGCGCCTTGTATTGACTTCTCGCGCCACTCCAAGCGAGTGTACCGGCGCGGTACGACGTTTTACCGGTACAAATTCCTGAGCTTATTGCTAAGTATATAAAGGAATTAGAGAGTATGGCGGATACTCCCTTCGTCTCCGCCAGCCTTCTTTCTGAATTCATGCGAATGGCGCGCATAGCGCGACGCTGTACAGACCGTGTCGTACAGGCGCCCCTGATCGCCTTCAGGATCCAATCCTCCATCTTGTCAGACATGCTGATTAAATCAGCATGTCAAAGGCCGTTGGATCGCCCTTGGCGGCTCATGTCTCCGGCGACAGCAGCGGGCGCAAATCCTCTTCCAGAGCCTCCCCCAGCCGTCTCGCAAACGGCCTGGACAGATGATGCCGGTCCCAGGTGAAGGGCTCGCCCTCGGCAAAGAGCGGGCAATCATCGCCGTCGCACAACGCATCCCGCTTGCTGACATAGACAACGCCGTAAGACGCCGCCAACTGCGTGTTCTGATCTTCGTAAAGAAACCGGCTTCGGATTTGACTGCCTAAAGACTCCACGCTTTCCACGCCATCTCCCTCCCTCAAAAGGTCGGGAAAGTCAGCATTCAGGTGGATATAATTGCCGAACCAGAGGATCGGGACATCTGTGTTCGCAGTGAGAAACTGCAAGTAGGGCTCCAGATCATCCGGACCGTACCAGTCTCCCAGATAGGTGATCACGACCATATCCACATCTTGCAGAGAAGCCTGATCAAAACGCTCGCGATTCATTGCTTCACAGTCGGGCAATTGGGGATGGGTGGCGCTGACCAGTGCTCGAATATCAGGAGAAGGCGGGCACCCTGGAAGAGTTGATTGCATCAGGTGCGTCTGAGGAAAAATAACATCCAGAACATTCAGGGCGTCCACCGTATGGCTGTCGCCAACGATCAGAATGTTGCGCCGCCCATTCTGCGGGTCGTCACAAACCTCCCACCCCAGGCGAAGACAACGCTGATGCACTCTATCGAAGCGCGCGTTTCGACCGGATTCAATCTGGGCTTGAGTGTAGGCGAAATGCGAACCGCCCGGCAGCTTCACCCGTCCATCCAGGATGAAAATCGTACCATTGATGATGAGTAAGAGCCCCACCAACAGGCTGGCTAGCGCCATGAAACGGGGCAGGCTGACCTGTTGCGTATTCCTGAAGGGTTTTTCAATCCAGACATAACTGAGACCGGAAAGCACGACTGAGCCGGCAATGAGCCCGAGGGTCAAGCTCAGACTCAGTTCACCAAATTGAACGCGCGCCAGCGCGAACATGGGAAAGTGCCAAAGATACAGCGAGTATGACACGAGCCCGATCCAGACCATCGGTCGCAAGCTCAACAGCGTTGTGACCAGACCACCGGGCTGGGTGAACCAGATCAGCAATGCGACGCCCAGCACAGGCGCCAGCGTCAGGTAAGAGGGATGTGGCAAACCGTGATGGAAAACCAGGATCGGCCCGCAAACCAGACACACTCCCAAAACCGGCATGACGGATTGTAATACTGGTGGCGATTTGCGCCCATACCGCACTTCGAGGCAGGCCAGGATTGCGCCAGCCATTAATTCCCAAGCGCGCATGGGCAGCAGATAAAAGTTCGCCTCCGGCGTATGCTGGCTGCTTATTTGAGCCAATATCAAGGATGACAGGAAGACCAATACGAGTGTGGGCAAGAGTACGCTGTGGCGTATCTTAAGCACCAGCAGAACCAACACCGGAAAAAAGATATAAAACTGCTCTTCAACCGATAGCGTCCAAGTGTGCAGCAACGGCTTTAGCCGTGAGGGTTCAGCAGTGTAGGCGTCTTGGAGCCAGAACCAGATATTGGATGAGAAGAGCAAGCTCGTGACCGCGGAGCCGGCATACTCTTTCAACGCGCTCGCATGCAACATAGGCACAGCCGCCAGCGTGGCGGCGAGCAACACCACGATCAGAGCTGGCAACAAACGACGCGCCCGCCTCTCATAAAAGCGCAGGAAACTGAACCCGGTCCCTGCCGCTTCCTTGAGAATGATCGACGTGATCAGATAGCCGGAGATGACGAAGAAGACGTCTACGCCAAGAAACCCGCCACGAAAGAGCTGCCGGTCGCCGATGAACAGCTCGGCGTGATAAAAGACGACCGAAAGCACCGCGATTGTCCGCAGCCCGTCTATCTCCGGACGATACTTCAACATGAACGGCGCTCGCGGGGGTTTTCGGGGTTAACCATCATACTAACATGATTGGAGCCGCGTCAGATATGACGCGGCTCCTTTCTCATGACGTTAAAACGAACCTTATGTCTTTAGCGCAGACTGCGCGCCACCCCGTCAATCACTTCGGAAAGCGCCGTGATCCGGTGCGCAGCAGCGCTGCCTTCAGACGCATCGGGCAAGTTCCGGCCCAGATCGCGCAATTCTCGCGCTAATTGACGGTCACGCGCCTCCGACTCGACAGCCTCTGCAGCACGTCCCAACGCATCATACAGGCTCGCCGCCTGGTCTTGCGGCAACGCCTCGTCACGCATCAGCTGGTCCAGATAAGCGAGGCCCACGACCGGATGGTCGGGCCAGCTGACCGGCAATTGCTGCTGCGGATTAAAGGTCTGCCCCTGATCGGCCAGAGCCGCGGCGGCGATCTCGTTTTCGCTCAGATAGTCGCTGGGAACCATCTCAAAGACATCCAGACCGCGCACGATCTCGGTGCCGTAAATGCGGCCATCATACCAATAGCTTGACCAGTATCCGCCCAGCACCATCACATCCGGGTCGATCGGACCGCGGTCGAAATACGCAATCTCGAACGCATTGGCGGGGTCGGTGAAGTCGAGCACGGAGATGCCGCCCTGGTACCAGGACTGCACGAACACATCGCGGCCGGGAACCGGAACGATAGAGCCGTTATGGGCGACGCAGTTCTCTTCTTCGGACTGGGCTGAAGAGATCTTGTAATAGCCTTCAAACTCAAGCTGGCCGTCATTGATCGCGTAGATCGCATTCGCGCCCCAATCGCTGGGGTCTTGCGCCCGGCAACGCGGCCGGCCGCCGCCGCCCCATTCATCGGTGAACAAGATTGTGTCGCCGTCATTGCTGAAGGTGGCCGAATGCCAATAGGCGAAGCCCTGGTCGACCACGGCGTCAATGCGCTCAGGCGCGCGCGGATCGCTGATATCAAGCAAGATGCCATTACCCGAACACGCGCCTGCGGCGAGGTTCAGCGACGGGAACACCGTGATGTCATGGCACTGGTCCGTGCGACGCGTGGACTGGGTGCCCTCGCCATGATCTCCGCCGCTCCACAGTCCGGCGATGCGGCCGGTTTCGTCGTCGGCGAAAACGCGCGGGCTGTCGACAATGCGAGACGCGGCTGGGTTGGCGACCGGGATCTCGATCACATCAATGCTGAACAGTGCGGTTTCCTCATCGCCCGGAAAACCCGCCACGCAGCCCGCCATCTCTTCTTCATCACGGATCGAGCTGGTGCCTGAGTTGTAGACGACGATCATGTCCTCATCGCTTGAGACGACCGAATGCGTGTGAGAGCCGCGGCAGGTCTGCACCTGACCCACCTGGCGCGGGGCGACAGGGTTGCTGATGTCAAAGATCCGCAAGCCCCGGAAACGCTCCTCGCTGACCTCTTCGCTCACGCCCTGACGACCGCAATCCACACGGGCGCGATTATCCTGCACGGAGACCAGAAGCAGATCGCCGACAATGGAGACATCGCCCTGCCCGCCCGGACAGACGACCGAGCTCATCAGAACGGGCGCGTTGTCTCCGAGACGATAGAGATTGAAACCATGATAATTGCCGACCGCCAGCAGGTCGCCGGCGAAGGCCATGTCGGTGTTCGAAAAGCTCAGGAAGGGCGCACGTCGGCCGAAGCGGCGCTCCACCTCTTCATCACTGTCCTCAGGCGTGATTTCGGGGGGCAGGCCCGCCGGGTTCTCCGTATCGAAAAAGCCGGTGGGCTTGGGCAGGCTGGCGATGAGTTCAAGATTGGAGATCGCCTCGCCTGCATCGCGGAAGCCCGCCGACAAGCCATTGCGCGGGTCTTCAGACAGCGCGGCGAGCACGGCGCTCATCCGGCGGATCTCTGAGTTCTGTTCACTTCTGACATCATTGACGAAATCAAACAGAACCGGATCGTAAGCCGAGCCTCGCTCGTCCAGCAGGGCGTCCACCATCACCACGGCGCCATCATGGTGGGCGATCATCAACTCCAGGAACAGAGCGTCAAATTCCGTCCCGTTCGCCTGGGCCAGAGCGTCCATCTGCTCAGGCGTCGCCATGCCCGCCATCATGGAATGATCTTCATGGCCGCCGCCATGATCCATGTTGTGGTGCATCGCATGCGGGTCATTGGCGGGATCGGGCGCGTCCTGGCCGCGCTCTTCAAGCCAGCCTTGCATGAAGGCGATCTCATCGGCCTGGCTGGCGTTGATACGCCCGGCGATGGCGACGATGTCATTCGTGCTGGTGCGCTCCGCGACCAGATCCGCCATCTGCACAGCCTGATAATGGTGGATGATCATGTCGCGCATGAACTGCACATCGGCGTCGGAGAAGCGGTTGGCCGCGATTTGCACCGCTTCTTCCGCACTGATCTGGCGCACGTCTTCGCCCGGCGCTCCGGGCTGGACGATGGGCGCGTCTTGCGCATGCGCGCCCGCCTGCGAGGCGAGCCCCGCCGCTAGAGCGATCATGGCGGACTGAAGGCGCAATCGTGTGTTGAAAGTCATGGCGTTTCTCCCCGGTTTTGTTGCCGCATAGAGTAGTGGTCCGCCCCGGTTCGGCAAGGGATTCCGGTATGTTCAGACCTATTGCCGGTCGGCGCTCAACGAGTTTGCCCGCACGCGCTCCCGCGGAAAGGTGAGCAACTTGCAGCTTCAGCGCGATGCGTTAGCTTCATCCTTCAAAGCCGTGGGAGCGAGCCAATGCCAAAATCTGACCCCGAGATCGCGCCGGGCGCGTTCAAGCTCTATGACGCCTACGCCCATGGCGCGATGTCACGTCGGGATTTTCTGGACGGGCTGAAAGCTTACGCCATTGGCGGACTGACAGTCAGCGTCCTCGCCGCCGCCTTGATGCCGGATTACGCCAACGCCCAGCAAACAGACGCCGGCGATCCACGCTTGACCGAAGAGGATATGCTTTACGCCTCGCCGAACGGCGCGGGCGAGATGAGCGGTTATCTGGTACGTCCCGCCAGCGCCGAAACGCCGCGCGGCGGGGTTCTGGTGATCCATGAAAACCGCGGCCTGAACCCGCATATCCGCGATGTGGCGCGGCGCGCCGCATTGGCGGGATATGTCGCCTTCGCTCCGGACGCCTTGCATCCGCTGGGCGGGTATCCGGGCGCCGATGATGAAGGCCGCACCCTTCAACGCCAGCGCGACGGGCGTGAAATGCTTCAGGACTTCATCGCGGCCGCGCATGTCCTGCGCGATCATCCCGCCTGCACGGGCCAGGTGGCCGCCGTCGGCTTTTGCTATGGCGGCGCAGTCGCCAACCAGCTGGCCGTGCGCCTGGACTGGCTGGCGGGATCCGTACCGTTTTACGGCGGATGGCCGGAGCCTGAAAACGCCGAAGCCGTCAACGTTCCGCTGCAAATCCATCTCGCCGCGCTCGATGACCGGGTCAACGCCGGCTGGCCGGTCTGGCGCGACGCCCTGGATGCGGCTGGCGCCCCCTATGAGGTCTTCATGTATGAGGGCGCCCAGCATGGGTTTCACAATGACACCACTGCGCGGTTCGACCCGCAGCAGGCCGAACTCGCCTGGTCACGCACGCTGGCCTTTTTTGAGCAGGTCCTGAACGCCTAGACTTGTCCGGCTCACACCCATCGAGGTGTTCGATCCTCGCCGCGCTGCGGGCGGCCTTAGGCCTTGCGAACCCTCTGGGGTTCGGGGTAGAGGCGCCCGCCCCTTAGAGCGCCTGCTTTGATGCGATAATGCGATCCGCCAGCGCATCGAGCGACGGCGCGTCCAGACGCTCTGTTTCAAGCGTCAGGGCGCTCGGGGTCAGGCGTTTGCGGCGGGCCCGGTCATAAGCCGGGTCGTAGTGCGCGGACATAAGCTCCGCTGCGAGGGTTTCAGGCTGACCTATCAGCGCCAGCTCGCGCCAATGGGCGATCTGATCACGTGGGTGGAAAGGGCTGATGAGCTCCAGCGCCGCACAGGCCTGTTCCGGATCTTGGACAATATCCGCATAAGCGGTCGCCAGAAATCGTGCACGCTCGGCCAGTGGCGCCGTAATCTCAATGCGCGAGGCGACCTTCATCTGCGTCCATAAAGGTGACGGCAGACGGACAGACCCGATGCGCGCGGATTCCGCTTCCACAAACACAGGGCGGCTGGAGTCTACGCCTTCCAACGCACACCAGAGCGCTGTCTCAAACGCTTTCTGGCTGGGCTGGGGCGCGTTCGCGAAGCCGCCGAACGCCGATCCGCGATGCCGGGCGAGACCTTCCAGATCCACCATCTGCTCGCCTTTCTGGCGCAGCACCTCCAGCAAGGCCGTTTTCGCGGTGCCGGTCTGACCATCGATCAAGATCAGCTCAAGTTCTGGCGACGCCGCTTCGATCCCGGCCATCACGACGCGCCGCCAGGTCTGATAACCGCCCTCAAGCACCGCGACCGGCCAGCCGACCGCAGACAGGATTGTCGCCATGGAGTTGGACCGCATGCCGCCACGCCAGCAATAGACAAGCGGGCGAAAGCGTTTGGGCTTGTCAGACAGCGCGGTCTCCAGATGCTTCGCCGCATTGCGCGCCACCAGCGCCGCGCCGGCGCGCCGGGCCTCAAATGCGGACACCTGAACATAGGTCGTGCCGATTTCGGCGCGCTCCGCGTCGTCCAGCACGGGCATGTTCACCGCGCCTGGCAAATGATCCTCGGCGTATTCGCCGGGCGAACGCACATCGATGATCAGGTCAAAGCGCTGCAATGCGGCGGCGCTGACATCCTTGAGGGTCTCGTATCGCAACATGCGCGCCTTATAGTTCCGTTCTGATCAAGAATCGAACACAGCCGGATGCGACCATGACCGAGACCCCCTCCTCCGCCACTCCGCCGTCTCTGACAAGCCTGGCTCGCGGGGGCGGCTGCGGCTGCAAGCTCGATCCCGCCTTCCTGGACCGCATCCTGGCGGATAGCCCGCCCTTGCCGCTGAACCCTGCGCTGCTGCTGGACGCCGCCACCCGCGACGACGCCGCCGTCTACAAGATCAATGACGAGATGGCGCTGGTCGCGACAACGGATTTCTTCGCGCCGGTGGTCGATGATCCATATGACTTTGGACGCATCGCGGCGACGAACGCCTTGTCAGACGTCTACGCCATGGGCGCCAAGCCGATCTTCTGCCTGGCGGTGCTGGGCATGCCGATCAATGTGCTGCCGCCTGAAACCATTCGGCACATTCTCGATGGCGGCCGCTCGGTCGCGGACAGCGTCGGCGCGCCGGTGGCGGGCGGTCATTCCATTGACGCCGCCGAACCGTTTTATGGCCTCGTGGCATTGGGCCTGGCGCATCCTGACCACATCCTGACAAACGCCGGCGCCAAACCCGGCGATGTGCTGATCTTGGGCAAGCCCTTGGGCGTGGGCGTGTTCAGCGCCGCGCAAAAACGCGGGCTTCTCACACCGGACGATTATGACGCCATGATCGCGACCACCACGCGGCTCAATACGCCCGGCGCCGATCTGGCGGGATTGACCGGCGTTCATGCGGTGACGGACGTGACCGGCTTTGGCCTGCTGGGCCATTTGTCGGAAATGTGCCGCGGCTCGAACCTCGCCGCCCGCATCGACCGCACCGCCCTGCCCGTTTTTGATGGCGCGCGGCGTCTGCTGGACCAGGGCGTGCGGACCGGCGCCTCGGGACGCAACTGGGCGGCGGTTGAACGCTATGTCACCCAGACGCCAGACTGGTCAGACTCAGATCGCGACATGTTGTGCGATCCCCAGACCAGCGGCGGTCTACTGGTCGCCTGCGCTCCGGACGCGGCGGTGGATGTGCTCGCGGTTTTCGAGCGCCATGGCCATAGCGCCGCCGTACAGATCGGACAGCTGGAGGCCGGCGAGCCCATGATCAGTTTTTCCGCCTGATCGGGTTTTCATCGGGCTGCGACCTAGCGTCTCTGAACTGAGAGGATAATCGCATGACCGAGAAAGCTGATGACCGCGGCTCCGCTGTTCCCAAAGGACGCCTGAGCCGGCTGGGACGCTTCGGGCGTCTCGCCGCCGGCACGGCGGGGGAAGCTCTGGGCAACACCGTCCAGGCGCTGGCGAAAGGTGAAACGCTGGATGCCTCACGGCTGATCCTCACCCCGTCGAACGCCAAACGCATGGCCGACGAGCTGGCGCATTTGCGCGGCGCGGCGATGAAGATGGGCCAGATGCTCTCGATGGATTCCGGCGATCTGCTGCCGCCGGAACTGAGCGATGTGCTGGCGCGGCTGCGTGACAGCGCACGCCCGATGCCGCCGCACCAGCTCAAGCGCGTGCTGACCCAGAATTGGGGGCCCAACTGGCTCAGCCGGTTTGAACGCTTCGAGCCGCGCCCCATGGCCGCCGCCTCCATCGGACAGGTTCATCGCGCGAAGACCAAGGATGGCCGCGATCTGGCGATCAAGGTGCAGTATCCCGGCATCAGAGACAGCATCGACAGCGATGTGGACAATCTGGCGAGCCTGATCGCCCTGTCCGGACTCGCCCCCAAAGGCCTGGACCTCAAGCCAATCCTTCAAGAGGTCAAGCGCCAGCTGAAAGACGAAGCCGATTACGCCCGCGAGGGTGAAAAAATGGCGCTTTTTCGTGACTGGCTCGCTGGCTCAGACAGCTTTGCAACGCCGGAGCTGGCGGCTGATCTGACCACCGCCAATGTGCTGGCGATGTCCTATCTGCCGGGAGATCCCATCGAAACGCTGACAGACGCCCTGCCCAGCGAGCGCAACCGGGTGATGGCTGAGCTGGCGAACCTGACCTTGCGAGAAGTCTTTGAGTTCGGCGCCATCCAGAGCGATCCCAATTTCGCCAATTATCGCTATCAACCCGACACCGGCCGGGTGGGATTGCTGGATTTCGGCGCCGTGCAGGACATCCCCGACACGATCCAGAGCGCCGGACAGCGCTTATTGCACGCGGGCCTGTCGGATGATGCGGCGGGCCGCGAACAGGCGCTGACGGAGCTGGGCTATCTGTCAGACGACACGCCGCCGGATCAGCGCGCTCTGGTGCTTGAGCTGACCGATCTGGCGCTGTCGCCGCTCTTCAACGCTGAGCCGTATGACTTTGACGCGTCGGCGCTGGTCGAACCGCTGCGAGAGGGCGGGTTCAGACTGCGGGCGATGGGCTATGCCCGGACGCCTGAGCCTATGGCGGTCTTCATCCAGCGCAAGGTCGCGGGGCTGTATCTGCTCGGCGCCAAGCTCGACGCTCGCCTGGACATAAGAGCGCTATTGGAACGTCATATCTAACATAACCTTAAATGTTCGACATGCGGGCGGTACGTTAGCTTTCCTAAAAAATTCAACCTTTTGGGGAAGCATTCATGTCTGTATTGTCGTCCGCCGCTTGCGTTATCGCCCTTGGCGCATCCTTAGGGTCAGGCTCTGCTCTTGCGCAGACCGAGCCGACGTTCTCTTCGGCATTCCGAAGCGCTATCGGCCTTATGCTCACCCATGAGTATGAAGAAGCACGTCCGATCGCCGAGCAGGCTTTGACTCTGGCCTCCGATCCGGCCGAGCACTATCGCGCGCGCCATATTCTGACCGATATCAGCGCGCGTCTGGGTGACTGGCAGGCAACGGCGTCCTATTCAGGCGAAGCTTACGCCATCATCATGGATGACCCGGCCTTACAAGGCGCGCTCGTGCTCAACGCCGCGCACATGGCGGCTGAGGAAGCCCGCGCCGCCACCATGCTCAATAACTTGGATCGTGCGGCGGACGCCAATGCACGCATGATCGCGCTTCACCCCCAGGCCGGTGAAGGATGGCGCGCCATAGCGCCCGACGGCGCGGTACATGACGGGGGCCTGTCCTGCCCGCTCTTGTCTGAGGGATTATTGCGCTTTGACCTTTTAGGTGCAGACGACGCCCTGCCCGGCTGCGTCTACTGGAACCTGGACGATGTGGGGTTGCGCGTGCTCGACGGCGATGGCTTTGAGGCCGAGCTGACCCGTTTGCAAGCGGCGAGTGAAACGACCCGCGAGCTTGAGCCGCCTGAAACACTCCAAGCCCTGGGGGAGCAAGTGCGTCTGTTTGATCTAGGCGCCCCGACGCCGGTCAGCGAACCGCGCCATGCGCTGGTGCTCTCGCTCCACAACGCGCAGCGCACTCTGACGCTGGAATTCCCAGCGACAACGACACATGCCGCGTTAGCGGCGGTGTCCGAACGGTTTGCAGATCTGCCTTGATCTCTAGAAATCACACGCTGCTCAAACAAACGGCGTCAGGCCGAAGCCTGACGCCGTTCCGGCCAGTGAGGGGGGTGGCCGTCGGATCAGTTGATCCGTGTCTAGTTCAGGCTGGTGCGCAAGCTGACGCCCCAGATGCGCGGCTCGTTGACGAAGCCGGTATTGTTGTTGAAGTCGATGCCGCCCGAGAGGTTTTCCTCATCGGTGATGTTGCGCACGAACAGCGCCGCTTCCCAGTCCCGGCCATTGGCGTTCCCGGCATAGCCCAGTCGCAGACCACCCTCGAAATTGCCGTCTGAATAGAACTCTTCTGATTCATAGATGAAGAGATTGGTGCGGCCCTGCCAGAACCAGTCGGTGTAGACAAACCAGTCCCCGCCCCATTGAGACGGAATGTCATAGCGCGCGGTCAGGCTGAGAATATAGTCGGGCGCCTGCGGGAACGGATTGCCGTCCACTTCCACAAAACCGTCGCCATCGGCGTCGGGATCGGTGGGCGTGCACTGGCCCGAGCCGCAAGGTCCGACTTCGAGATCTGAATCCTGAAGCTCGGTTTCATTCCAGCTGAACCCGGCGGTGAGCAGCAGGTTTTCACCCACCAGGAATTCTGAATCCACCTCAAAGCCATAGCCGACGCCTTGATCGGCGTTCACGAGCTGAACCAGGTTGCCGACGCCGCCGACGGCGGAGAGCTGCAGATCGGACACTTCGTAATAGAAGGCGGTGGCGTTCACGCGCGCCCGACCGTCAGAGAACTCGGACTTGAAACCCGCTTCGTACGACGTCGAGGTTTCGCTCTGGGCCGTAGAGGGCGGTGAGAAAAAGGCGACGTCGCGCGCCTGGATGGTCGGGCCTCGGAAACCGCGCGCCACACGACCAAAGAAGGCGAAATCGTCGTTGAGGTCATAAAACGCTGACAGATCCCAGCTCACTTCCTCATCCGACACGCTGACCGGATCAACCGGGAAAGCCGCCAGCGGAACGCTGAGATCTTTCTCATCGCTCGTATAACGCAGGCCCGCAGACAGGCGCAGGTCATCGGTCAGCTGATGGCTGAGCTGGCCGAACACCGCCCAGAGCTGGTTTTCGTGGCGCACGGTGGTGGTCGGCGGAAAACCGATCGGCGAAGATGTGGTCACTTCAAATTCGGAGTCGAAATAATACGCGCCGACCTGCCAGCTGGTCGCGCTGTCCGTATCTGACGCCAGACGGAATTCCTGGGTGATCTGCTTGAGATCGTCCAGCGCGTCCTGGGTTTCAGACGGGAACGGAATGACGCCCGGTCCGCTGAGATTGCCGCCGTCGATATCGCCGAGGCTGAACCCGTCTGCATATTCATAGCCGGTGATCGAGGTCAGCGTCAGGCCGTCGAAATAGCCATTCATCGTCAGGCTGGCGCCCAGACCTTCATAGGCTTGGGGATTGTTCGCCGGTGAATCGAAGAACACCGTGTCGCGATCAAAATTCTCGTTGAGATCGTTCGAGCCCGTGGTCAGGATATTGGCGCGGAACACCGCAGAGGTGCCTTCGTAATCGCGCGCATGCACGTTCAGAAGCGCGTCAAACCGATCAGTCGGCGTGTACAGAAGCTGCACGCGCGCCGCCTGCTCGTCAAAACCGCCAAGCGCATCGCGTACGCCTGAGAACCCGTTATCGATCCAGTCGTCGCGGTGCTGGCGCAGCACGGAGACGCGCGCGGACAAAACGTCCTCAATTAACGCCCCGCCAATAGCGCCTTCCGCATTGGTCGTGCCGAGTGAGCCGGCGCTGACGCTGACATATCCGTCGAATTCCTGGCTTGGGCGCACGGAGTCAAAACGCACCAGACCCGCCGTGGTGTTGCGGCCAAACAGCGTGCCTTGCGGGCCGCGAGCGACTTCCACCTGAGCGATATCAAACAGCGGGAAGCTTTTGAGAATGACGTTTTCCTGCACCACGCCATCCATCAAAATGGAGACAGGCTGGGATGCGGCGAGATCGAAATCAGTGTTGCCCAGACCGCGAATGTAAAAACGCGGCGCGACGCGGCCATTGGAGCTTTCGGCGTACAGGCTCGGCGCACGCGATGCGAGCTGAAGGATGTCGCCGCCCGCCTCCATGATGGCGTCCAGAGTGGGTTTCGGCGCTGTGGTCACGGACGCGGCCACGTCCTGAACATTTTCTTCACGCCGCGTCGCGGTGACGATTATCATATCCAGACGCTCGGGCGCGGCTTCCGCCTGATTGGCCAGAGCGGCGGGCTGAGTACTGGCCATAAGGGCGAGCACGCTCGCGGAACAGGCGGCGAGACGGGACAGGCGGGTCTTGAACTGGGGCACGAGTTCGACTCCGAAAGCGCGCCGCATACTGACGACGCATGGGGTGGAGATCCATCGCCCTCTCAGCAGACCTGAAGGGCGGGCTCGTCCCGAGCGTGTTACGGAAATTTGTCAGTATGGAAAGAAAAATATGACGCTGAACGCCTGCGAGACGCCGGGAGTGTGCACTTGCAGCAACAGTTTTCTATTGATCCGTATACCGCATTTCCTGCTGAGCTTCGGGAGAGCTCTGGATCACTCATCCAGATGCAGATCCAGCAATACGCGGTAGCGCCTGATATTGGCCACGTAATGCACTGGCTCTCGTCCTCGGGCGTAACCCCGCGGAAGCGTTTGATAATATTCAGGGTCCGATAATAGCGGCAGCACTTTACGGATATCGCCCCAACGGTTTTTCTCCAGCGACTGGCGCTCGGCGAGCCGGCGTGCGTCGTAGAGATGACCCATGCCGACATTGTAGGCGGAGAGCGCCAGAAACAATCGGTCCCGACCCTGCACCTCTTCAGGCAACCGCTCCATGAGGTTCGCGAGATAACGTGCGCCGCCCGCGATCGATTGGGCGGGATCGGTACGATCTTCCACGCCCAGCTCGTTTGCGGTGGGCAGGGTCAGCATCATGATCCCCCTCACCCCGGTGGCGCTCACGGCGTCGGGATCCCAATGGGATTCTTGATACGCCTGCGCAGCGAGCCAGCGCCAGTCGATGCCGCTCGCCTCAGCCGCCGCTTCGAAATGCGGACGCAAGGCTGGCAAGCGCTCATCTATGCGGCGGATGAAGCGCGCGGTGTCCACATAATCAAACTGACGGGTCACCCCGAACCAGCGCTGATCCAGACGTTCCAGAAAGTCGCCTTCATGGCGCGCTTCGGACCAGCGATTCAGGGGCTGCAACACAGCCGAGTCCAGAGGCAGGACGAAAGCCAGGGAGCGTTCTTCGCTCAGAATTAGCGGCGTCAGCAATTCAGGAAACCGCAGCCGGGCATGAGCGACAATTGTGGAATCCGAAACTGTGCAATCCACCTGCTCGGCCTGCACCATTTCCAGCAAAGGCAAGGCGGAGGCGGCGTTCACCGTCCGCCATTCGATGTCGGGATGATCCACTTTCAGCGCTTGCAGGGTCTCGAGATAACTTGAGCCTTCAAGAACCGCGATCTCGACATCCGCCATGTCCTCGATCGTGCGCACCCGGGGGCCACCGCGGCGGCATACCAGCTGCTCGGTGACGGTTTTATAGGCGGGGCCGAAGGTGCTGGTCTCCCGGCGCGCTTCGGTGATCGTCACACCGCCTGCCGCCAGATGGCCATGGCCCGCCGCGATATTGACCAGCAACTGGCCCAAATCGCGTTGGGGCTCGAAGCGCACGCTGACGCCCAGATCCTGGGCGAAGTTCTGAACAAGAGCCGCTTCATAGCCGTCAGGCTCGCCATTTTCGTCAAGATGATAAGTGGTCGGACTTTCCAGCGTGAGAACGATCAGCTCGCCCCGCTCGCGGATCTCATCCAGCGTTTCCAGACCAGGCGGATCAACACGCCCACAAGAAACCGCGCCGGCAAGCGCCAGCGCCGCGACGCACGCTCTGCGTACGGATATGTTGCACAACCCCATGGCGATCAAGATAGGCGCTCAGAGCCTGCAAACCAAATCCCGGGACGATTACGAGCTCTCAATTTTGTTGAGGGACCAGTCGTAGGAATATGATTTAATTTGGGTATCTCCATCGATGCGTTGCGCCAGATCCGGCTCGGCATATCTCAGCACATGGGCGATGACGCCCGCGTCCGAACCGCCGAAATCTTCGTTGAACCAGTCATAGATTCGCGACACGACGAGCCCGTCTTCCGTGACCGTGACACCGCGGGGATGGTTGATGTAGGCGCGGGCGCCCGCTTCAAGGTCCGCCTCCAGCGTGTCGCCGCGCCAGGCGCGCGCCATCAGATTGGGGCAGCCGATAGAGGCGCAATTGACGGCGTAATGGACCAATGGCGCCTCAAATTCGACGCGCATGATCCCATGCTCGATATCGTCCAGCGACAGCGCGCGGCCCTCCACCTCCACCCGGTTCACGCCCCAGGGACCGATGGACCAGGGGCGCGGCCGGATCTGGCGAATGGAGTTTGTAGGCGCTTCATCCACGATCAGCCGCACGGTGACGGCGTTATAAAGATTGGCCCAGAAAGCGAAGCGCTCATCATCCGTCAACGCGCTGACCTGCGTCGCCTCAAGGCGTTCGATATAGGCGGTCAAAGCCGCGCGATCGTTCGAGTTGGCGCGCAAGCCCGCATAATCAAACCGGTTCACCCCGTCATCGCTTTCGGCGACATAGGCGCCAAGCACCTGATCCCAGGGCGTGTGCAGATCGGTCTGAGCCTGGGCGAGCGTCAGACCGGCCAGGCTCGCGAGACAGGCGATTGTGGTGATGAATGCTTTCATTCCACCCTCCGTGCGGCTGATCAGCAGACTAGTCCCACAATTGCCGAAAACCAGTCACGCCCCGGTGAGAATCGGGCAAGCTCAACCGCTTGTGACCGCCTGTGAATGAAAGCCCGCCATGACTGAGCCTGAACGCACCCGATATGAGTTTGAAGACGGGGTGATGGCGGCCTGGCGCTGGCCCAATCCCGGCGCACCGATCTTGGTGTTCGCACACGCCAACGGCTTTAACGGCGGCGTCTATCGCCAGCTCTTGCAGCCCCTCTCTGACCGGTTCGAGATCATTGCGCCCGACCTGCGCGGTCATGGCCGCACCAGTCTGCCCGCTGATCCGACCACCCATACAAGCTGGGACATTTACGCCAACGATCTTCTGGCGCTTTACGACCGGCTGAATCGCCGCCCGGCCTTGCTGGCGGGGCATTCCATGGGCGCGTCGAGCACCTTGCTCGCCGCTGCGCGACTGCCGGACGCGCCGCCGCTGGCGCTTGTCGAACCTGTAGTGTTGCCATCGTCGTTCTATCTGATGGCGCGCTCGCCGATCTGGCGCTTCATGAAGGGATCTACGATCAGGCTCGGCGCAACGGCGCGCAAACGTTCGAACGGCTGGCCGGATCGCGATGCGGTCATCAGCCGGTATCAATCGCGCCCCACCTTCGCCCGCTGGTCGGACGGCGTGCTGGAAGACTACCTAGAAGACGGTCTTGTAGAGCTTGAAGACGGCGTCAAACTGTCCTGCGACCCGAACTGGGAAGCCGCCAATTTCGAAGGCCAGGGGCACGATCTGTTGAAAGCCGCGCGGCGACTGGGCGACAGCGTCCAGGTTCTCAAGGCCCAAAAAGGCTCAACCGTCATCAACACTGCTGGCCTCGCCGCACGCGGAGTGCGGATCGAGACCGTGGAAGGCGGGCATCTGATCCCGATGGAAGCCCCCGACCGCGTCGCGAGCTGGCTTGGCCAAGTCGCCGACGCAATCGGGCTTTGACGCCCAAACGAAAAAGGCCGGGCGTTGCGCCCGGCCTTTTCACTCTCGTCACACAGATTGCCTAGCCGGCTTTGGCGCGGCTGGCTTTCTTGCGCTCATGTTCCAGCAAGAAGCGCTTGCGGACGCGAATGCTTTCCGGCGTCACTTCCACCAGCTCATCGTCATTGATGAACTCGAGCGCGTATTCCAGCGTCACGCGGATCGGCGGGGTCAGGACCACCGCTTCATCGGTGCCCGAAGCGCGCATATTGGTCAGCTTCTTGCCCTTGAGCGGGTTCACGATCATGTCTTCATCGCGGGCGTTCTGGCCAATGACCATGCCCTCATAGACTTCCACGCCATGACCGATGAACAGCTTGCCGCGCTCCTGAATGTTCCACAGGGCGAAAGCCAGAGCCTTGCCGGTCTCCATGGAGATGATCGCACCCTTGGGACGCTGACCGACTTCGCCGGCCGAACGCGGGGCGTAATGGTCAAAGGTGTGGAACATCAGGCCCGAGCCCTGGGTCAGGGTCAGGAATTCCGAGCGGAAGCCGATCAGGCCGCGCGTCGGCGCGACATATTCCAGGCGCACCCGGCCATTGCCGTCGGGCTCCATGTTTTTGAGCTCGGCCTTGCGAGACCCCAGGCGCTCCATGACGCCGCCTTGATGCTCTTCCTCGACGTCGATGGTCAGCGCCTCATAAGGCTCGCACATCTGCCCGTCGATTTCGCGGTTGATCACCTGCGGACGGCCCACAGCCAGCTCGAAGCCTTCGCGGCGCATGGTTTCGATCAGCACCGACAGGTGCAGCTCGCCCCGGCCGGACACGAGGAATTTGTCTGCGTCGTCCTGTTGCTCGACCCGCAGCGCCACATTGTGGATCAGCTCGCGATCCAGGCGTTCCTTGATCTGGCGCGAGGTGACGAACTTGCCTTCGCGGCCGGCGAACGGCGAATCGTTGACCTGGAAGATCATCGAGATGGTCGGCTCGTCCACCGTCAGCGGCGGCATCGCTTCAACATGCTCAGGGTCGCACAGTGTGTCGGAGATGTTGAGCGGGTCGATACCGTTAAAGGTGACGATGTCACCGGCGGCGGCCATCTCGCGCTCGACTTTTTCAAGACCGTGGAAGCCGAACACCTGCAGAACTTTGGCGCGACGCTCCGTTCCGTCAGCGCCGACCACGACGACCTGCTGGTTCTTGCTCAGCTTGCCGCGGCGAATGCGGCCCAGCCCGATCACGCCGGTATAGCTGGAATAATCAAGCGCCGAGACCTGCAGCTGAAGCGGCGCGTTCTGATCCACGTCCGGATGCGCCACACGGTCCACAATGGCCTGGAAGAGCGGGTTCAGATCGCCGCCGCGTTGATCGACGTCCAGCGTCGCCCAGCCTTCAAGCGCCGAAGCGTATACGACCGGAAAGTCCATCTGCTCGTCGGTCGCGCCCAGACGGTCAAACAGGTCAAAGGTCTGGTCCACGACCCAGTCGGGACGCGCGCCGGGGCGGTCCACCTTGTTGATCACCACGATGGGCTTCAGGCCAAGCGCCAGCGCTTTCTTGGTCACAAACGTGGTTTGCGGCATGGGGCCGTCCACCGCGTCGACCAGCAAGAGCACTGAATCCACCATGGAGAGCACGCGCTCGACTTCGCCGCCGAAATCGGCGTGGCCGGGCGTGTCCACGATGTTGATGGCGTAATCATTCCAGGTCACCGCCGTATTCTTGGCGAGAATGGTGATGCCGCGCTCTTTCTCCAGATCATTGGAGTCCATGACGCGTTCGACATCGGCTGCGCGTTCATCGAACGTACCCGATTGCCGGAGCAGCTTGTCCACAAGCGTGGTTTTGCCATGGTCGACGTGCGCCACGATGGCGATATTGCGAATGCGCTCAACGGGAGCGGTCATAGATCAGTCCTTAATCTCGCGGATCTCGATGTGTTCGCAGGTGCAAAACCTGCGCTCTTTGCGGCTCTCATACAGGGCGAAATTGAATTCGGCTAGCACTGGTCGCCGCAAGTTTTGCGGCCTAGGTTGCTGAACACTTCACCATCGAGACAAAGCTGGGCCGATAAACGGCTCATGGGGAGACATTATGAAGAGCCTTTTCCGTGCGGGTTTGCTCGCGCTTGGCGCCGCATTGACCAGCTCTGCGGCCGTCGCAGAACCCATTACCTTCTTCATGCCTGAAGACGTTCGCTATGATGCGTCGATCACGACGCCTGAAGACAGTTTTGGCTATGAAGTCGGCGATCGCCCGATCCGTCACGCCGACATGGTCGCTTATCTGCGCGACATTGCGGGACAGTCTGACCGCATCTCGGTGGAGACCATCGGGTATACGCATGAGCAGCGCCCGATCCTGTTCTTCACCGTCACCTCAACTGAGAACCAGCAACGGATCGACGCGATTCGCGACGCGCATCTGGCGCGCTTGCGCGGCGAAGAAGCCCCGGCGGACACGCCGCTGGTCCTGTGGATCAATTTCGGCGTTCATGGCGCTGAATCCTCGGGCATGGACGCCGCCATTCCGGTTCTCTATCACTTCGCCGCCGCGGACGACGCCGATATCGGCGACACGCTCGACGATACGGTTCTTCTGTTCACCGCCGTGTTCAATCCCGACGGCCATTCGCGCCGGGTGAACCATGTGGAGACCTTCTTCTCCCAGGCGCAGAACACTGACCCCGCCGACATCATCCATAATCTGTGGGTGGAAGCGCGCACCAATCACTACTGGTTCGACCTGAACCGGCAGTGGCTGCTGCTCACCCAGCCTGAAGCCCAGGCCTGGATCGGCAAATGGCATGAATGGAAGCCGATGGTCTCGGCGGACTACCACGAGATGGGCTCATCCAGCCCGTTCTACTTCCACCCGGGTGAAGCGCTGCGTCGCAACCCGCTGATCCCTGAGCGCGCACGCGATCTGACCTATCGGATCGGTCAGCAGCACACCTCTGACTTCCTGGACCCTGAAGGGCGGCTCTACACCACCCAGGAAGGCTTTGATAATTTCTATATCGGCAAGGGCTCGACCTATCCCCAGATCAACGGATCTCTGGGCATCCTGTTTGAGATCGGCGCCGCACGCGGCGGTGAAATCGAAACTGATCGCGGCCTCGTCACCCATGCCGACAATGTGCGCACCCAGTTCCGCACCGCGCTGACCACGGTGGAAGGCGCGCGCAATATCCGCGATGAGCTGATCGAGTATCAAACCAGCTATTTCGTGGAATCCGCCCAGATGGCGAACCGCGACACTCGCCGCGCCTATGTGTTCACCGCCGCCGGCGACCCTGAGCGGGCGAACCGCTTCGTGCGCCTGCTGCGCATGCACGATATCGATGTGTACGCGCTCGAAGGCGATGTGCGCGCCGATGGCCGCACCTATGCGGCGGGCGAATCTTTTGTGGTGCCGATGAACCAGGACCAGCACCGGATGATCCGGGGCATTTTTGATCAGGTCACCGAATTCCCAGAAAACATCTTCTATGACGTGTCGGGCTGGACCCTGCCGCTGGCCTATGACCTTGAATATTCCGCGCTGACGGGCGGTCTGCGGTCAGTCTCCATGTCAGACGAGCTGGCCGATGGCGCATTTGAAGCCGCCCCGGTTCCGGACGTCGCGCCTTATGGCTATGCGCTGGAATGGTCACACACCTTCGCCCCGCGGGCGCTGAACCGGATCCTGTCCGCCGAGCTTCTGGCGCGGGCCGGCACGGAACCTGTGACCGCTGAAACCACGCGTGGCCTGGTTGAGCTGGGCCGCGGCGCGATCTTCGTCCCCTATGCCCGTCAGGATATGAGCCGGGACGACATTCACGCCCTGATGGAGACCATCGCGTCCGAGGACGGGGTCACGGTTCACGCCCTCACCTCGGGCCTGACGCCCAATGAGGGCGCGGATTTCGGCGCTGCAGGCGTGTTTCGTTCAGTTGAAACGCCACAAGTGCTGCTGGCCTTTGACGATGGCCTGACGCGCTATGATTCCGGCGAGATGTGGTGGACCTTGGATTTCCGCCACAACATGGAAGTCACCCTTGTGCGCAAGGATGATCTCGGTCGTGTGGACTGGAGCGAATATACGCACCTGATCCTGGTGGGCGGGAACGCCCGTCTGTCAGACAGCATTCAGGAACAGGTCGAAGACTGGATCCGGGGCGATGGCGGCACGCTGATAGCGACTCGCCAGGCTGCGATCTGGGCGCAGGACGCCTTCTTTGACCGCAAGGAAGAAGAAGACGAGTCTGAAGATGAAAGCGAGACGCTTGAGCGTCTCAATGTCGCCGATATGGCGGTGCGCGAAGCCGAGCACATTATCGGCGGGGCGCTGTTTGAGACCGATCTCGACACCTCGCACCCGCTCGGCTTCGGCTTTGGTGATCGCACCCTGGCGGTTCAACGCAACATGACCGGCGTGCTGATCCGTCCCGAAGACGACCCCTATGCCGTGCCGCTTGAGTACACCAATGATCCGCTGTTGAGCGGTTACGCGTCCCAACGGCGCCAGGACGAAATCGCGGGCACGCCCGCTGTCGTCGCTGAGCGTCTGGGCCGCGGCTCGGTGATCCTGATGGCGGACAATCCCGTCTTCCGGGCCACCTTCCCCGGATCGGAGCGTCTGCTGATGAACGCGATCTTTTTCTCACCCATGATCAGCCGCGCTCGCGGCGAGTACGAAGAAGAATAAGACGCGCACCGACTGATTGAGAGCGCCCCGTCGGCAAGCTGACGGGGCGCTTTTTTATGGGCGTTCAGAACTGACCGTGTCGGCCTTCGCCTTTTGCAAAGCGGGTCGCGCCCTCCACCGTTTCACCACTGGCGAGGGTTTTGATCCCGAGCCGAACCTCGTTGAGCATGGCGTCAGTTTCATCAAGCCCCCATTGCTCCAGCACGGACTGCCGGTCATGGCGCAGGCAGAGCTGGGGGAAAGCTGCGATCTGGTCCGCCAGCTCAAGCGCCGTCTGGAGCGCCTGCCCCGGTTCGGACACCCGGTTCGCCAAACCAATAGCCAGAGCTTCACCTGACTCAACCGTGCGCCCTGTCAGGATCATGTCCAGGGCGCGCGACTGACCGATCAGACGTGGCAGGCGCACCGTGCCACCGTCAATCAGCGGCACCCCAAAGCGGCGGCAATAAACGCCAAACACGGCGTCTTCAGCCATGACCCGCAGATCACACCAGAGCGCCAATTCCAGCCCGCCCGCCACGGCATGGCCTTCAATCGCGGCGATGACAGGTTTGCTCAGCCTCATCCGTGACGGCCCCATGGGACCGTCGCCAGTTTCCTCGACCCGGTTGCGCCCTTCGCCTGTGCTGACCGCTTTCAGATCTGCACCCGCACAGAACGTGCCACCCGCACCGGTCAGGATGGCCACGCTCAAGCCTTCATCCGCATCAAATTGCCGGAACGCGTCCGCCAGCTTTGCAGCGGTGGGACCATCTACGGCGTTGCGCCGGTCGGGTCGGTTGAGGGTGATAATTGCGACGGCGCCGCGCGTCTCGTACTGAACGCTCATGTCTGTCCTCCCCTGAGTGACAAACAGGGTCGGTCAGCAGTGACGGGTAGACAAGCCTTATTGGGCAGGGACCTGAAGGGCTGAGTTTTCAAGCGTGTAAAAACGCAAGGTCAGCTCCCGCCCCTTCACGGCGTTATAGCCTTCAAGCTCGGCCAGCTGACGCACGGAGGCGTCGCCAAGCCCAGCCTCAAAACCGTCTTGCTCTGACTGATCCACAATCGCCAGTCCGCATTGCGGGTGCGCCAGCAAGAACGTCGCCGTCTCTGCGCCATCACGGCCCAGCAGGATATCCGTGCTGAAATTGAAGACATTGGACGGCTCGCGATAGCCCGCCGTCGCCACGTCCAGCGTCTCGCAACCCGTGAAGGTCTCGGCGATGCGGGCGGCGTTATAAGACGGCCACAGCTTATGGACGCCGGGAATGGCGACGCCGAACGCGACCACATAGACCGCCACACTGGCGACGCTGACCGCCAATAACCGGGTCAGGTCAGGCTTGAACGCCAGCCAGATGAGACTGATCACCGCCAGAGCGCCCATCACGGCGGTGAGTTTGCTGGCAAGGCTCACAGGTTCGCCAAACTCGATCTGGCCGATCCAGGGCACCAGTCCGACCAGCGCGCCGACCACAATGGCCAGCGCCGCAATGACGCCGAACAGCGTCCATTGCTTCCAGCCGCTCAATAGCGCTTTTGCGTTCACCAGCCCCAGTCCGATCAGGATGGCGATGGCCGGGAACATGGGCGAGACATAATGGGGCAGCTTGGTCTGGATCAGCTCAAACACCAGCCAAGACGGCAGAATCCAGACCAGCAGGAACTGCACCGCCGTCTCCCCGCGCCGCGCCCAGGCCGCCAGACCTGCCAGCCCCAGAAGCGCAGACGCGGGCCAGAGCGTCACCGGCATCAATAAGGTGTGATAGCCAAACGGGCCGCCATGACTGTCGTCCGCCACGCCCACCTTGCCGAACAGGGCATGGCCCACGGCTTCCTGAAAGAAGCCCCAATCGGTCTGGATATTGATCGCGATCAACCAGGGCAGGAAGATCGCCAAAGCCAGAAGAAGTCCCGGCAAGGGTCTGATTTTCAGTAGAAGTTTCAGATCACGCTTGAGCGCCACAAAGCCGATCAGGGTCAGCGCCGTGACCATGAAGAAGATCGGCCCCTTGATGGCGATGGCCGCGCCGGTCCCGGCCCAGAAGACCGCCGGCCAGCCCCAGAATTTCGGCTTCGCGTCCTGCACTTTCAGCATCAGCATGGCCAGCGCGACTTGCGCGAACATGCCCGCCGCTAGCAAGGCGGCGTCGGTCTTGGCCGTGCGCGCCTCGATCTGCATGGCGAGGCCGAGCCCCATCACGATCCCCGCCACGAGCCCCACTGACGGCGAGAACAGGCGCGCCCCCAAAAAGGCGGTCAGCGCCACAGCGATCAGGGACCCGAAAAAGCTAGGCAAACGGTGCGCGCCGATGGGTGCGTCGTCGCCTCCGAACGGCTGGGTGGTGATCACCTGCAGCCAGTAAATGCCGCTGGGTTTGACGTGGCGCGGATCGCCCTGAAAGCGGATATCGACGAAATCGCCGGTCTCCATCATCTGGCGGCTGGCCTGGGCGTAGCGCGCTTCATCTCGATCCATGGCCGGGATGGAGAACAAGCCTGGAAAATGCGCGATCACCGCCAGCAGCATCACAACAATCCAGGCGCGACGCGACAGCCCTCCGCTCTGGCCCGGTTCAGTCAGCGATGAAACGAAACCGGTCATGGTCAGCGATCCTCACCCCGAGCGCCCAAGAGCATGTGCGGATCAGGATAATGCGTGCGGCGCATCAGCCAGATAACGCCCAGAAGATCAAACAGGCCCGCCGCCGCGCGCCCGATATTGGTGTATTTGCTTTCGCCCGCCGCGCGCGGCCGGTTCACCACAGTCACATTCAGCGTTTCAAACCCCAGATGCCCGGCGAGCGCCGGCAGATAGCGGTGAATGGCGTCAAAGAAGGGCATCACCAGGAACAGGTCGCGCGGCAGGATTTTCAGACCGCACGCCGTGTCCGGGCAATCATCATTCAGAAGCGAGCGGCGCAGGCCATTGGCGAAGCGCGAGGCGAATTTGCGATTGGCCCCATCGGTGCGGTTCTGCCGACACCCGGCCACCACGCCCACTGTGTCCACCTTGGTCAGATCGATCGCCTTGCTCATCTCCAGGACCGAGCGCGGATCATCCTGGCCATCACCATCCATGGTGGCGACCCAGATCGCGCGCGCGGCCAGAAACCCGGTGCGCAGCCCGGCGCTTTTTCCGGACCGGTTGGGATGCCGGATCACACGCACCCGAGAATCCGACTGAGACAGCGGGCCAAGCGCACCGGCGGTGTCGTCATCACTGCCGTCATCGACCACGATAATCTCAAAGCTCTCAAGGCCTTCAGAGAAGACCGAGATCGCCTCCTTGACCACGTCCTCGATGCTGGCTGCTTCGTTGAAGGCGGGAATGACGATGGACAGGGCTGGCATGCTCATGGGCGCTCATCTGGCAGGGCCGACCGCAAGGGGCGCGATCTGATGCCAGCGGTTTAGCGCGATCTGCACAAGGCGGGCAATCACAACCCGAAGCGCAGGCTGCGATCCGGCCCGATCAGACGCCGTAAAGCGCGGCGATGCGGTCAATCTTGCGAAACGCCTTGCCCGGCGCCCGCGCCAGAGGACCGAGCGGCAAGGGCTCGGCGGTTTTCTCGATCCGCCCGGCCATCTGGCGGGTCCAGCCCACAAGCCCAGGCTGAGTGATGCAGCCCGTGGCGAGGCCTTCCTGAAACGAACCCATGGCCTGTTTCTGACGGCCCTCGCCCGGTCCCATATGCACTTCGTGAACGCCCGCTTCGGCGCCAGCTTTCAGCATTTCGATCAGCAAGGCGTTGCCGGGCGTCAGTTTGATCAGCTGCGGGTCATAGGCCGGGAACCAGGAATGCAGCACCTCAGGGCCGATCAGGCCGAAATGCACCGCCGCCAGACGGCCGTCGAGTTCCAGCGTGGACATCAGACCTGCGCCCTCTGCGCGGTCCTGCCGCCAGAGCTGTTCGAGAAGATCGCGCACCCATTTCAGCGCAAACAGATCCGGAAAGCCGGACTCGCGATATTGCGCTGACTTCCACGCATAAAGCGCCTCAAGCGTTTCAGGTCGGCGATCATCAAAACGGAAGGTCAGCTCGCCTTCCTTGGCAAGTTTCTTCGGCGCGCCGATGGCGCTGCGAAACGTATTGCCGCCCAATTTTTTACGGCTGGCCACATAGGCGTCAAAACCTTGGGAAACATCAATCACCCAGCCGCCTTCGACGCTGTCGGCATGACGACGGAACGGGGCCTGGGCCGCTAGACTGTCGCGAAAGTCAAAGACCGCAATATTCGCCTGCGCCAGAACATGCGACAGCGCGATGTCCTCATCCGGGGCGCAAATAACCCCATGGCAGTCATTGACCACGCCGCCGGGGGCGCGCGCATGGCCCATCGGGCCTTTCTGGAAGGCGAAGAAGCCGGCGATGCGCGCGCTCTTGCGGATCACCGCCACACGGATATCAGGCCGCGCCGCCGAGATGGCGTCAAGGTATCCCAGCGTTTGATACGGGCTTTTCAGGACCGGATTGGCCGCCGTCAGGCCGCGCCAGGCGTCACGCTCTTCAGCGCTCAGCTCTTGTGGTGTTTTAACGTCCACGCTCAGCATCTGCATCCCGGACCCCGTTTCATTCTGCGACAGTCCTGACAGACAAGACTGAACAAAGGCTTGGCGAACGCCCGATCTGGCCCGCTTCGGCACAAAATCACGCGCGTTTAGCCGTTTTTCAGTGTTGTGAGGCAAGCTTGGGACCGGTCGCGCTCTTGCATGGCGCGGCCCGTGCTGATCCGGACCCTGAACCGCCCATGCTGAACCGTCACCTTCTAGCTTACCTGCCGGTCTATCTGGCCCAGGCTCTTGTGGGCTTTGGCAGCGTGGTCGTGTTCACCCGGCTGCTAACGCCGGACGCCTATGGCCAGTACATGCTGGTGCTGACAGGCTCGGCGCTGATCAGCACTCTGATCTTCACCTGGCTGGACGCCGCCGTAGCGCGCTATCACGCTCGCGCCAGCGCCCGAGGCCGGTTGGGCGGGCATCTGTTCACCGCCCTAACCTTGTTTGCGATGATCGCCGCGCCTGTCGGCGCGCTTGGCGTTGTTCTCTTGCTGGTGCTCGACCTGTCACCGGCGCTGAAAACCGCCAGCACGTATGCGCTTGTCTATCTGCTGCTGCGCGCCGGCGTCATGATCGCGCTCGAAACCCGTCGCGCGGCGGGGGAAGCCTGGCGGTATTCGGCGCTTGAGACTTTCTCGCTGGCGGGTGGGTTCGCCTTTGGCGCCGCGTTGACGCTGTTTACCGATCTGGGCTCGGCGGGTCCGCTGGCCGGTCTCGCGCTGGCGTCTGGACTGGCGCTCGTCTTTGATTTGCCCGCCCTGGCGCGCAAAGCCAAACGCGACCGCGCCCACAGCGCCCGCATCACCGCCTTTTTCGCTTATGGCGGTCCCATCGCCTTCTCCTTGATCTTTGAACAGCTTCTGACCAGCGGCGACCGCTTCCTCATCGCCGCCTATCTGGGGGAAGCCGCGACCGGGGCCTATTCCGCCGGCTATGCGCTGGCGGACCGTTCGCTGAGCATCGTGTTCTTGTGGCTGGGCATGACGACCGGGCCCTTGCTGATCTCGGCGCTGGAACATGAGGGTCGCAAGGCGGCGCAGGACGTCGCCCGCCGCACCGGCGCGCTGATGGGCGCCATCGGCTTTCCGGCGGCCGCCGGGTTGGCTTTGATCTCGCCCGATCTGGCGCGGCTGATGATCGGGGAAGAGCTGGCCGATAGCGCGGCCTCCATCGTGCCGCTGATCGCCTTGTCCGGGCTGATGAACGGCGTCATGACCCATTACTTTCATACCGCCTACACGCTGGGCCGCCGCACCGGATCCATGGCGTTCATCATGACCGGTTCCGCTGTGCTCAATCTGGCGCTGAACGCGCTCCTGATCCCGCTTCTGGGGCTTCATGGCGCGGCCTGGGCGACCGTGGTCGCCTACGCCATCGCACTTGTCGCCTGCGCCATCCATGGGCGGAGCATTTTCCCCATGCCCATCCCTGTGCGCGACTGGAGCAAGGCCGCGCTCGCCACGGCGGGCATGGCGGTCGCTCTGGTTTACGCGCCTTCAACTGGCCTTGTGATCACAGATCTCGTCGCGCAAATCGCCCTTGGGGCGCTCAGCTATGCCGTAATCTTGCTGGCCCTGGACGGGCTCGGTGCGCGGCGTTGGCTCACTTTGAAAATTGTTGAGCGTCTGGGACGGAGGGCCGCGGCATGACCCTCCAGATGACGCGGTCGCCCTCCGCCGACACCCACGCGGTCGCCCTGTCAGTGCTGATCCCGTTCTATGGGGACGATCCCCGGCCCTTGCTTGACGCGCTGAGCCGCCAGACGGATCCGCAAACCGAAATCATCGTGTTTGACGACGGTGTTCCGAACCCGGCCCTCTCTGACAGCGTGAAAGACGCCGTGCTGGGGGCCAGGGCTGCGATCAAACTGATCACCAGCCGGGATAATCTGGGTCGCTCAGCCGCGCGCAATCAGCTTGGCGACGCCGCTCAGGGCGCGTGGCTTCTGTTTCTGGACGCCGATATGGAAATCGAGCCCGGATTTTTAGCGCGCTGGCGGCATCATCTGGCTGAGACCGCCTGTGACGCTTTGTTCGGCGGGTACGCGCCGAGCACGCCGCGGTCTGCGCAGGAAACCGTGCACGCCGCCCTCGCCCACGCCTCTGACGCGCCGGACGCCGCCACGCGATCCGCTCTGGGTGCAGCGGCGGTCTGCTCCTCAAACCTCGCGGTGCGCGCCAGCTTGTTCGCGCAATGCCGCTTTGACGAGGGCTATACCGGATGGGGCTGGGAAGATGTGGACTGGGCGCTCAGCGCGTCCAAATACGGCGAGTTGGGCCATGTGGACGCGCCCGCCGCTCATGGCGGTTTGCAGGATGTCTCCATGCTGCTGGACAAGTTTGACCGCGCAGGCGCCAATTTCGCCCGCCTTCTCAGCCGCCATCCCGACTATGAAAGCCGCCCCGGCGCGCAGCTGGCGCGTAAAGTGCAAGCAACGGGATTGGCCAGGCCCGCCCGTATGATGGGCGAAACACTGGCGAAAGCCGCTTGGGCGCCGCTCAAACTCCGCGTTCTGGCCTTGAAACTCTATCGTGCGGGCGCCGCCGCACGCGATCTGCCCAGGGAGCGCGCATGACCCAGACGGCTTATAATTCCGATGAAATGGTGTATCGCCCGCGCGGCGGTCTGGCCGGACGCGTGCAAAAACAACTTACACGTCGGCTGGGCGTCACCCCATTGAAGATCAATCTCGACCGCCCCATCGTCACCTTCACCTTTGATGATTTTCCGCGCTCGGCGCTGGAGCTGGGCGCAGTGCGGCTGAAAACGCGCGGTTGGCGTGCCACGTATTTTGTAAGCGGCGGCCTTGCAGGCGTCACCAATCATCATGGCGAGCTTTTTGACCCTCAGGACCTTCTGAATCTGAAAGCTGAGGGTCATGAGATCGCCTGTCACGGCTTCAGCCATCTCGACGCGTCTCGCCTGCCCGCCGAGACCGTGATGGCGGACGCCGCACGCAATCGCGCCTATCTCAAAGCGGCCGGACTTGATGACGCGCCGACCAGCTATGCTTTCGCCTATGGAGAAGCGACCCCGCAAGCCAAGAAGCGTTTGCTCGAGACCTATTCCAGCCTGCGCGGCGTACAGCCCGGGATCAATCGCGGGGTGGCGGATCGCGGCCTTCTGAAATCCGTACCGCTTGATGGCGGTGATGACGGGCTCAAACGCGCCGTCGCTGCGATCAAGGACGCCGCGCGCAATCCCGGCTGGCTGATCTTTTACGGGCACGACATTCAAAAACAGCCCTCTGAATGGGGCTGTACGCCGGAGTTTCTGGACGTGGTCCTGCACGCTGTCGAACATTCGGGCGCCCAGGTCATGACACAGTCAGACGCCCTCGCCGCGATCGAGGCGCGCGCATGAGCGTCGCCGTCCTGATCCCCACCTATCGGCGCAATGACGCGCTGGCGGACGCCGTGCACAGCGTTTTCGCACAAACCCGCCTGCCCGATGAAATCGTCATCGTGGACAATGATCCGCAAGCCGGCGCCCGGGCGGCTGTGGAGCAATTGTCAGACAGCGCGCCCGTAAGTCTGTCCTATGTGCATGAACCCAATCCGGGCGTGTCCAATGCGCGCAATACCGGATTCGCCCATACCAGCGCGCGCTTCATCGCTCAGCTCGATGATGACGAGACGGCGAGCCCGCACTGGCTCGCAAGCCTTCTGGACGCCTCTGAGGCGCTGGATGCTCCGGTGGTGTTCGGGCCCGTCATCGCACAGCTGCCCGATCCGCTGACCCGCGGCGTTCGCGCCGCTTATACGCAGCGGCTCTATTCAAGGCTGGGCTCATCAGACACTCAATTGATCGACAAGCCGCATGGCTGCGGCAACGCCCTGTTTGATCGCGAAGCGCTGGATTTGCCGTCGCCCGTCTTTGACCACGCGGCCAATGAAATCGGCGGCGAGGACGACATGTTGTTTCAGACCCTGCAAGCCCAGGGCGTCCGCTTTGGCTGGGCGGCGCAGGCGGATGTGTTCGAGCACGTCCAGGCCCCGCGCCTGAGCTGGGGCAAGCTGTTGCAACGCAGCTTCGCCTATGGCCAGGGACCGACGCAGACCTGCGCGCAGAGCCCTCGCACCTGGGCGGGCGTCGCATTCTGGATGAGCGTCGGCGCGGCGCAAATGCTGGTTTTCGGCGCCTGTGCGCCTGTTGCGCGGCTGATCTCCGCCCAAGCTGCGGCGGAGTGCCTGGATAAAGCTGCGCAGGGATTGGGCAAGCTGATCTGGTTTGAAGCCCTCTCACCCCGCCTGTACGGCGCAAACGCCTAAGATCCGCGGCGGGCGCAGAGCTTGCTGAAAGTGATGCAGAACAGCATCCAGGTGAACCCGTTCGTCGTCATGAACACGCTTTCAGACATGCTGGTCAGCCCCCAGATCGCCATGCCCGGCAGCGCCCAATAGGTCTCCACGCCTGAAAACAGGCGCTTGAGAGACGCCCCCAACCCCATCAGATAGACCCCAAACGCCAGAGCTGCGCCCGGAACGCCCAGGCCAAGCGCGATCTCCAGCCAGGAATTATGCGCAGACGGCACTTCCCATTGGGTCGCCTGACGCACCCAATGAACCGGGCCTTCTTCTTGCAGCCAGAACACGCCCCAGCCAAAGCCCGTCCAGGGTCTATCGGCCACAGCGCGGATCAGGCCCGCCCAGATATCGGTGCGGCCCGTCAGGGTCGGATCGCGTCCGAGCGCCTCCAAAATCACGCCCGGCCCGATCGCGATCACGAGCGTCAGCGCAAATACGCCCAGGAGACCGCTGAAGACGGCGAGCGCGGCCCAAATGAAGCCCTGGCGCGCACAATAGATCATCAGCGGGCCGCCAAAGCCGATCATGCAAGCCATCAACGCCGTTCTGGAGGTCGACATCAGCACCAGAAAGACCGCCAGAATCACCAGCGCGCCCCAATAGCGGACCTCGCGGCGATAGGGCGTCGTCAGGGCCGCGGCCATGCCGCCCATAGTGGCGATCGCCATCACGGCGCCCAGCCGGTTCTTCTGCTCCCAGAGCCCCGCCCAGGCGCCAGGGTGGACCTCGCTCATCACGCCATAGGCGGGAAACGCCACCGCCATGATCAAGGAACCGACGGCGAGCACGCCCAGCGACAGCGCCAGCAAGCGGATCAGATCGGTCCAGCTATATCGGCTCGCCAGCCACAACCCGAACACCGCTGGCATCAAAACGCCTAAGCCCCGCCGCAGGCTCAACCCGGCGTCCAGCGACCAGAAGGCCGAGACCATGGGCAAGGCCGCCAGGATCACAAGCGGCCAGGCGCGCACCATCAGGCCCAGAACCGGAACCGGGCGCATCAGCACCAGGATCAGGGTCAGAAGATAGACCGGCGGCCAGATCAGCCGCAGGACCGGACTGCCTTCTTCATCGCCGCCAAAGACCAGCGAAAACAAGGCGCTTGAGAACATGAAGATCAGAAAGACGGCGAGACCGGCTTCAAGCGGCAGCGCAAAGCGAAAGCGCGGCAAGGTCGCGCGCCAGCGATCGGCGAGCGCGAACGCGCTCACGCCGGCGCCGCTGTCCGGGCGCGATTGACGACAACGCCCCAGACCTGCGCTCCCTGAGCACGCAAACGATCCGCAGCCTCTTCAGTGGCGGCGCGACCGTCGCTGCGCGCATCCGCGACCAGGATGACCCCGTCCATATTCGGCGCGATCATCGGAATCGCTGCGCTTTGATACGAGGCGTCCACCACCGTCAGCCCGGCGCTGTGACGCGCCCGGTTCCAGTACTCGGCATTGTCCAGAAATGTCAGGCTGCGCACCTGTCCCGGCGCGCGTTCAAAACGGCTGACATAGATCGGCTGATCCTCGACCCGCCGCAGCGCCACTCTGCCGGCGTTGTCAGGCACGGTCCGCCAGAAGCGCCGCCCTGAGAGCGCGCCCGAATAGGCCTGCCCGTTCAGACGAAACGCATCGGATTGTGGGTTATTCTTGAAATCGAGATCGTAAAGCCAGACCGGTTTCACGCCTTGCGCCACAGCGGCGCGCGCCAGACCGGCGGCGATGGTCGAAGCGCCGGCCGAGGCGCTGACCGGCGCGACCATGACGGCGCGCGCGGTCATCCCCTGCGGTGACAACCGCCGGGCCAACCCCTCAAGTTCACGCTCGATGCTCATACGCGACGACCACGCCTGTTTACTCAACAGACAGATGTATGCGCGAATGGTTAACGGAGCGCTTCCGCGTTAGCGCGCATCGCTGACCCGCGCCAGCACGGGCACAGGTTTGCGTCGTCGAGGCGCCGCCGCGCTGCGGGGCGCTTCATAGTGCGGCTCTGGCTCTGGGCGCTCATGCGAGGGCGCACGCTCAACAGGCGGATGGGGGCGTTGCGGCGGCGCAGCCTGGCCCACGGCGACGACATAGCCCCGGATCAGACCCAGCAAGAGTGCGATCCCGCCCGCTAGCACGCCCACCGCCATCACGGCGAGCTTTCGCTTGGATTGCGCCTGAACCGGCGGGGTGGCGCGAGAGACGATCCGGATGGCGTCCGCGCCGCCGGGCGGCATCTCGCGTCGCGCCATGGCGTCCGCCGCCTGAACTGATAATTGATCTGCCGCTGCAGACCGCGCAGACACCGCACGGGTCAGACGATCATACTCAGATTGCAAGGCGCGCAGGCGATCCACTTGCGCGCGGGCGTCGCGCAATTGCGCATTCAGCGATGATGCGAGACGCGCTTGGCCGGCGGCGTTGGATTCTTGCTGCAAGCGTGAAGATTCCAGCTCCTGCCAAATCGGGTTCACACCGGTGCGGCGCTGGCCCTGACCATTGGCTCGACCGTCCTGGACGAAGCGCTCGAGCGCTTCGATTTCGCGTTCAACGGCGACCACAGGCGGTGCGTCCGGCTGGTAGCGCGCCATCAACTCGGCCTGGCGCACCTGAAGATCAAGAAGCTGACCCGTCACCGAATTTTCGACATAGAGTTCGATCGTTTGAGGAATGTCCTGAAGACGCTGCTCCAGGGCTTGCGCCAATGCGCGCGCCTGAGCCGCATCGGCGTCCGCAGCCAGCTTGCGGCCCTGAATATCGGCCAGACGGCCCAATGCCGAATTCAGTTCGGTCTCGAAATCGGTAATGGCGTTGTCCGCCAGGAAGGACCGAAGCGCCTGCTGAGCCGCCTGGGCGTCCCGCTCAGCGGCGTCCAGACGCGCCTGTACGCCGCCTTCATAACCGCCCGTCAAAAGCTCGACCCGATAGCGCAAATAGGCGTCGACGATGGCGTTCACCGTATTGGCGGCCACGTCGGCGTCTTCATTCTTGAACGTCGCGATCAGGAAGCTGGCGTTCGGCGCTCTGGAAACGCCAAACCCCTCGCCCAGCGTTTTGAGCTGTTCAGGGTCAGCAGCGCCCGTCAGTTCGGTGAGCATGCGCCGGCGCACTTCTTCTGACGCCAAGAGGTCGGCTTCAGACTGCATGATCTGGTCAAACATGAACTCGCCGCCGGTCCCGGCGGCGCCGGGCGTCAGGTCCTCATCATCCATGATCACCAGCAAGCGGCTGCCGGCGGTATAGGTCGGGGTCAGGCTCAGATACGCCATAACCGCTAGCGGGATGAAAATTATGAGCGTAATCAGGATGATGAACAGGCGCTGCGTCCACGCGATCGCAACCAGATCAACAAGATCCAGCTCGCGCCGCGCCCGCTTATCGGCTCTGGTGTCTGAAGACATTGACGTCATAAGTGCATCTGGCGCGATTGCGCTTAATTTTTCCTTAGCCGCCGCCTTACATGGTGAAGATCTGATTAGGGGAGTCGCCAGCATGAATTCGCCAACACGACGGTCTGTCTTGTCCGGTCTGGGCGTCTTGATGCTGGGCGCGTGCGCGGGAACGCCGCGGCAAACCCCGCAACAGGGGATTGAGCCAAACCGGTTTCAAAGCTGGGACGAGACCGCCCCCGCCTATCGTCTGTTTCCGGGCGACGAGGTGGAAGTGGTGGTTCACACCGCTCAAGAGCTCAATCGTACCTTGCCCGTGGGACCCGATGGCCGTGTCAGCCTGCCGCTGGCGGGATCGGTGATGGTTGCGCAGATGACGGGACCAGAAGCCGCGCGCGCCATTGCGGATCGGTATGTGCGGGTTCTGCGCGACCCGATCGTGGAAGTGCGGCCCGTCAGCTATGGCGCGCAACAAATCCTTGTGGGCGGCGAAGTCCGCAGTCCGGGTGTTTATGACATGATCAGCGCGCGCATGGGCGTGCTGGAAGCCCTGACCCTCGCCGGCGGCGCCAATAATCGCGCGCGCTTGCGTCAGGTCGTGGTGTTGCGCCGCGCCGAGAATGGCGGCGTCATGATGCGGACGGTCAATGTGCGTGACGCCCAGCAAGGCGCACCATCGGATATCATCCCGCTGGCCCGACATGACATTGTCTTCGCACCGCGCACGGCAATCGCTGAAATCAACGATTTCACAGAGCTTTACATTCGAAACATCCTGCCGCTCGACAACGCGTTCGCGTATGCCCTGGCCGATCAGGTGTTCAATTCGAACTAAGCGGGTGCAGACGGATCGAGCCTGTCGCTTCTGGCGGCGATCATGGCTCGATCTGTCTTAGTGCCGGGTGGAGAGCCATTCGCGCGCTGCGGTCAGAGCCGCTGCGAGCTGATCGCCATCCATCTCGGCAGCGACTTCGCTGCGATAGTATTTCGCGGTGTCCGAGCCCATCAGAGAGGCCAGGTTGAACCATTTGTGCGCTTCAATGTAATCGATCACGCCGCACTGGCCGGTCGAGTACAGAAGGCCCAGCTTGCACAGATCTTCGCCGGTCGGATCCATTTTGACCGCATCGTGCACTTGCGCCGTTTCCACGTCAGTGAAAGCCATTTTAGTCTTCCCATCGCTAGCGGAGGGCCGGACTTTTCGTCCGTGTCGCCTCCGCATCCCACCATGCACCCGAAGCCTTTTCGGTGGCCCGTTGTGCAAGATCAGAATGCGCGGGATGGGTGACCACAGGGTTAAAGAGTCTCAAGAATAACGCTGATTAACCCTTTAATTCCGTTAGACATTCCTACCCAATATTAACCGGCTGACCTGGCCGTCGAAGCGTTCAAGCGCGCCCGGAGCGCCGCCTGAACGCCGAAAGCGCCCTGAAATCAAAACGATTCCCAAAAGCAGCAAGGCCAGGCCTGCTAGCGCGCCCGCCAGGATGAAGTTCAGATCCTCTCCACCGCGCCAAAAAATATTTTCAGCGCCGTCCAGCGCCGTCAGCTCATCGCCAAGAAGTATGCTGGCGGCGAGCAAACGTCCCTCGCTGATCGCGCTGATCCGTACCAGCGCCGCTAGCGCCTCAGCCTCAGTCAAGACGTGTGACGCCCGGATCGTGACCAGCGCGCCATCCTGGCGGCGCACCTGATCATATGCCGCGAACCAATCTCGCCGCGCGGCGGCGTCATAGCCGGCGCGTGTCGCAAACTCCGCCATGGCTCGCGTGCAAGCCGCATGACACGCGTCGGGCTGGGCGTAATAGCGGTCAGCCTCGGCCAGGACCGGCATCAGCGCAGTTAGAAGTCGCAAGTCCCGCTCCGGCGCCGCCGGCCCCAACAACAAAGCTTCGAGCCAGTCGCCGTTCAGTCGCCCCGCAGCGCGCGCCGCAAGCGCCAGACGCACAGCCGACGTTTCAAGCTGAGGGTCAAACACAGACAGAGCCAGCGCCGTGCGGACCGGGTCTGCGGATACAGGTGCGGGCCGCGCTCGGGTGCAGGCCGGCACACTCTGGCCATGCGACCGCGCCAGCGCGCATCCAAGCGCGATCACCTCCCGCGCATCGGGCAGAATGACCGGGTCGGTCGCCTGCGCGGTTGTGAGATCCGCGAACGCCTCAAGGTTCAGGGCCTGTGATCCGGGGCGAACGAACCAGTGCTCCGCCGCCTGCAGGCTAGCGCCGTAGAGGCGCAGCGCACGGGCATAGCGGTGCTGCACGCCAGGGCTGCTCTCAATCAGCCAGACCGGGTCCAGTCCTTGTCGCTGGGCCTCATCGCTCCGCGCACGCAGAACGCCAGTGACGATCTGGTTGCGCCGCCAGACGGGCATGGCGACCAGATCCACCTGCATCATGTCCGGGCGGCGCTCATGACGCATCAGATGAAGCGCCAGCGTCTCCTCTCCCATCATGGCGGGCAGGCTGGCGGCGAAAGACTGCGCGCGCAGAAGGTCCGGGCCGCCCGTCGGGCCTGGCCGCAAGGAATGGGTCAGCTCCGTATTCCATCGCGTCAGGACAGGGTCAGCTGACGCCGGGTTCGTAGCTTTGTGAAGCGCCGCGTCAAACTGCTCGCTCAAGCTTTGAGGAAATTGCAGCGCTCCGCCAGGAGCCGTCTCGAGCCCGCGATACGCGAACCAGACCGCCGCGATGAGCAGGCCCAGAAATACTAGAGGACGCAAGGCCGCGAAGACGCCGCGCCAGATCAGATAGACTCCCGCGCGCACAGGCCCTGACAGCCATGGCGAACGCGCGCCATAGCGCTCGCTATAGGTGCGAGACCGGTCTGTCTGCGCCCACATTGGAAGTCCCCCTGTCCCTCACGCCCAAATTATGCGGGTTGAGGGCCAAGGGAAAGCCGAATTTACAATTTGTTAAGACTTGGCGCGCTGACCAAACAGGACGGCGCGCGCCTTTTTCATGTCTTCGCTGTCTTCATCGAGGGATTTGAACAAATCCTTGCCCACTCTCCGGCCGGTTTTCACCGCCTCGCGCGCGCCGACGCGCTCGACCCAGGCTTTCAGACGCGGAAACTCGTCCAGATCCTGGCCCTGACCTTCGGGCAGGATCCAGGGCCAGGCGGCCATGTCGGCGATGGAGTAGAAATCGCCCGCCAGATAATCCCGGCCTTCCAGGCCTCGCTCGATCACACCATAAAGACGATGCACTTCATTGGTGTAGCGGTTCTCGCCGTATTCGAGCTTGCTCTCATCGGGCTCGATCTTCTTGGCGTAGGTGCGGAAATGGTGCGCCTGACCGCACATCGGCCCCAGACCGCCCATTTGCCAGAACAGCCATTCCTCGACCGCCGCCTGCTCACGGGGATTGGAGCCATAAAACTGCCCCGTCTTGCGCGCCAGATATTGCAAGATCGCGCCGCTTTCGAAAATCGAGATCGGCTGCCCGTCCGGACCGTCCGGATCAACGATGGCCGGCATGCGGTTATTGGGGCTGATTTTCAGGAAATCGGGTTCGAACTGCTCGCCCAGACCGATATTGACCGGCTTGACCTCGTAGGGAAGGCCCATTTCCTCAAGCGCGATGGTCACTTTCCATCCATTCGGGGTCGGCCAGTAATAGAGCTCGATCGGCTGGGTCATTCGGTTCTCCATGCCCTGTAAAACAGCTTTGGGTGACATATGTCGGCGTCTGCGACCATTCGTGCAAGACATTGCCGCTTCACGAGCCCGCGAGGGAAGGCTAAAGAGCGCGCCATGACCGATATCATCTTGACTGACCAGACCCTCGAACCGGTGTCGTTCAAACTCGCCGGTGAGGATCCCGCAGCTTTCGCCCGCGCACTGGGCGCGAGTTTTCGTGAAACCGGATTCGCCGTGATCAGCGACCATCCTGTGAACCAGGATGTGATTGACCGCGCGCTGGACGACGCACAAGCCTTCTTCGCTCTGCCTGAAGACGCCAAGCATGCGTATGTGGTGGAAAACGGCGGCGGCCAGCGCGGCTATACGCCGTTCGGCACGGAAAACGCCAAGGGCATGGCGCAAAAGGACCTCAAGGAATTCTGGCACCATGGCCGGAACCTGCCGCAGGGCCATCCCTATTCAGACGTCATGCCGCCCAATGTGCCGATGTCTGATATTGCGCGCTTTGACGACAGCGTTCAGGCGCTGTTTGCGGCGCTTGATGAGATGGGCGCGGTGCTGCTTCAGGCGCTGGCGAAGGATCTGGGTCTCGAACAGAGCTGGTTCTCCAAAACCGTCAATGACGGCAATTCCATCCTGCGGCTGCTGCATTACCCGCCGATTGACGGTGATCCGTCTGGCGTGCGGGCGGGCGCGCATGAAGACATCAATGTCATCACCTTGTTGCTGGGCGCGGAAGAAGCCGGCCTGCAGGTGAAGACCAAGACCGGCGCCTGGTTGCCGGTGCAGCCGCCCGAAGGCGCGCTGGTGGTCAATATCGGCGACATGCTGCAGCGCCTGACCAACCATGTGTATCCATCCACCACCCACCGGGTAGTGAACCCGTCCAAGGAGCGCATGGCGTTTTCGCGCTATTCGACGCCCTTCTTCTTGCACTTCAATCCCGATTTCCTGATCGAGACCCTGCCGGGCTGCGTCAGCGCGGACAATCCGAACCGCTATCCCGAGCCGATGACGGCGCATGCCTATCTGCTCGAGCGCCTGCGCGAAATCGGGCTGATTTAGACGTCACCTTGACGTTACACCGCTCCCGCGCCATGTTACCTCAAGGTGACATGGCGTATCGGAGTCTTCCATGGATGAGCTTGAAAAGATCAATGTGCGCATGCGCGCACTCCTGTTATGTCAGGCAGCAGGCTTCTTCGCCTGGCAGGCGGCGGACGGAATCGGCGGTTCGCACCAGACGCCGGACAGCTGGATGGGCCCCGGCCTTGTGATCAGCGGCATCGGCTTCGGCCTCTGGCTGGTGACGATCATCTTGTACTTTGGCGACGCCTTCCGCGCCTACAAGACTGTGGGCTATGACATCATCAATGATGAATGGGCGCGCGATGTACGTCGCCGCGCAGCGGAAGCCGCGTTCTGGGTCATCACCGTCGCGACTGTGCTCGCCATGACGATCAATCAATTCGGTCTCGACGGCGGCCTGCTGCTCAAGGTCCTGACAGGCCTGTCTGTGTCGAGCTTCTTTCTCGCCGCGGTGCATTATGACCGCCAGGGCGAAACCGGGGCTGAAGAATGAAAGACGCAGCGCTCGGCAACGCCATGAAAGCCCTGCGCGCTGAAGCGAACCTGACCCAGGCCGAGCTGGCGTTGCAAGTGGGCGTGACGCGCAAGACGATCAACACGGTGGAGAACGGCGTATTCATTCCCTCCGCCCTGCTGGCGCTGAAGATCGCCCAGGCTTTGGGGCGCCCGGTTGAAACCGTGTTCTGGATTCGAGATGAGTCCGGGAACGGGTGAACACGATCCCGTGTGAACACATCCGCTTGAGCGCGATTGCTGCATGCTGGGCCCTGCCCTAGCTTCTGCGCTGGATTGTCCTTTTAACTCGGAAGTCTTTCATGCCTGACGCCTCAGCGCCGCTGATCAAATTCTCAGACCCTCTTGTCACCGCCAAAGGCGAAACCCGCGCCAGCGTGGGCTTTGATACGCTCAAGACTCTGTGGTTCAACACCGGCACGCTGTGCAATATCGAGTGTAAGAACTGCTACATCCTCAGCTCACCCACCAATGACGCGCTCGTCTATCTGAGCGAGGCGGACGTGGTCTCTTATCTCGACGAGATCGACGCGCTCGGCTTCGGGACGGTCGAGATCGGTTTTACAGGCGGCGAGCCCTTCATGAATCCGGAGATGGTCCGGCTGATGGAGGTCTCGTTAGAGCGAGGCCATGACGTTCTGGTCCTGACCAACGCCATGAAACCCATGATGCGCCCGCGGGTGCAGGCTGGCCTTCTGGGCCTTCAGGCGCGATTTGGCGATCAGATTGAAATGCGGTTGAGCCTTGATCACTACACCCGCGCCTATCATGACGAAGAACGCGGCGCCGGCGGGTTTGACGCCACGCTGGAGGGGCTGACATGGCTCTCAGATCACGGCTTCACGCTCAGCGCGGCCGGACGCTCGCTATGGAGTGAAACCGACGCTGGAGCGCGGGATGGATTCAAGGCGCTGTTTGAAACAGTCGGCGCGGACATCCCGAGCGAGGATCCGTCGCGTCTGGTGATTTTCCCCGAGATGGACGAAAGCGGCGACCCGCCCGAAATCACGGTGGATTGCTGGGGCATTCTCAATAAGAACCCAGACGACATCATGTGCGCCAGCCAGCGCATGGTGATCAAGCGGCGCGGCGCTGAGCGGGCCAGCGTGGTTGCTTGCACCCTTCTGCCCTATGAAGACGAGTTCGAGCTGGCGCAGACGCTGGAAGAGAGCCTGAAACCTGTGCGTCTGAACCATAAATACTGCGCCCAGTTCTGCGTTCTGGGCGGAGCGAGCTGCTCGGCTTAAGACTCTGACGGCTCGGCGCGGTCCGGCAAGGCTTTCACATGCAAATCCATCTGCGGGAACGGGATCTCGACGCCCTCTTCATGCAGACGCTCCCACAGGGCGAGATAGACGTCCGAGCGCACATTCGCCTGGCCGTTCTGGGGATCGCTGATCCAGAAGCGCAGATCGAAATTCACGGACGAATCGCCAAACTCCATCACATTGCAGACCGGCTCGCGCTCCGAGACCACCCGGTTCACCGTCTTGGCGGCTTCGATGGCGAGGGTCTGCACCGCCTTGAGATCGCGCGTACGGTAAGACACGCCAAATGGCGCGTGCATGCGAACGATATGGTCAGATTTCGACCAGTTGGTGACGCCGTTATTGATGAAATGATCGTTCGGCAACAGCATTTCCGTGCCGTCGCGGGTGCGGATCGACACATAGCGCGCCTGCATCCCCGTCACCCAGCCGAACTGGCCGTCAACCTCGATGGCGTCGCCGGGCTTGATGGACTTGTCCGCAAGCAGCGTGAAACCGGCCGCGAAGTTAGACACCGTCTTTTGCAGGCCCAGACCCACGCCGATGCCGACCGCGCCGGAGAAAATCGCCAGCGTGGCGAGGTTGAAGCCCGTCATCTGCAGCGCGATGAGCAGCGCCAGCACAGGCAGCAGCACGCCCAGAACCTTCGAGATCAGGGCGCTCAGCGCCGGGGAAATCTCGTCGGACTTCTGCAATTGCTTGTCGAGGGCCCGACCCGCGAAACTCGCGATCGAGAACAAGAGCCCGAAATAGATCATCGTCCGCAGAACATCGAACAGGCTCAGCGAGACCGGCTCCCCCTCGCTGGTCTCGCCCAGCGGGATGGACAAGGCCTGCAATTGCGCGATCACATCGTCGAGCAGGCCGAACACGTCCAGCGCCGCGATCGGCCAGATGATGTAGAACGCCAGCCGGGACCAGAATTGCGAGCGGATCACCAAGGTCACCGCCCGGATCAACAGCCAGGCGCTCATCAGGCTGATCGCTGCGCTGACAATGGCGACCGGCCTATCCAGCGCCCCCAAGCCGACCCGGATCATGGTCAGCACCAGATACAGCGCCAAAGGCGTCATCAAGGCGAGCGCCGCCGTCAGCAGTCGACGCCACATCCCGGTTTTGATGCGGGTTTTCGTTCCCTCATGGATCAGATTGCGCAGGCGCGGCCCGAACATGAGCGCCGGAATGAACGCCGCCAGGATCAGGGCCAGCTGCAAGGCGTTGTCGAAATTGAGCACAGAGACCTGCACCCAATCGAGCAACGCCTCGGCGCGCGTGCGAATTTCATCAACCGGGACGATATCAGACAGGGCGGATTCAGGCTGTTGGGTCATGCCGACAAGGGTAGCGCGTTCGTATTGCGTGTCACTAGAGGCGGGTCAGCAACGCGACAGGGAAAGCGGACAGCCGCAGACTTATCCGCCCCCTCCCCAAGCTGAGCCATACTCTGCCTGGTTCCTCGCATGACGGGCGGCCGGCGCGTTCAGGCTGGGAGGGGCGAGATGTCCCGAGGACAGAGGGTTTAACGCACGCTCTGGCCGAAAAGGCGGATCATCACCGAGCGGTCCAGGGCAGCGGCGTCTGATGAGGCGGCGACTGCACCGGCGGCGCGACAGCGCAGAAGTCTCCGTGCGGCGATCCCGACAAAACATCTCCAGCGCGGGAGCCGGGTTGGCTTCCCAGACTGCTTATTTTCACCACCAGACGGCCCGCTCCCGCGCGACCCGTTTTCTGGCTCACCCCTGCGTTTGCTCGCGGGGCTAAAGGTGCTTTCTCTCTCCCCTCTTTCCCGGCGAAGGCCGGGATCCAGTGATCATCAAGCGCTACGCATCCGGCTCTGGGCCCCGGCCTTCGCCGGGGAAGAGGATGAGAGGAGGCGTGAAATCCCGGGCGAGCATCGCGAAGACCCGGGACCTCCCTCCGCGAATAGCGCCTTATCCTGAGGGAAACCCCGGCTCTGCGCTGCGCTGGGCCGGGGTTTCAGAGACCCAATCAAAAAAACCCCGGAGCTCGGCTCCGGGGTCTTCAAATCACGGATAGACGAAACGCCTAGCCCAGAAGCTTTTTGGCGAGGATTTCGTTGACGGCTTGCGGGTTCGCCTTGCCGCCCATTGCCTTCATCACCTGGCCCACGAACCAGCCCATGGTCTTGGGCTTGTCCTTGACCTTTTCGGCTTGTTCGGGGTTCGCCGCGATCAGATCGTCGATGACCTTTTCGATGGCGCCGGTATCGGTGACCTGTTTCATGCCGCGATCGTCGACGATCTTAGCCGGGTCGCCGCCTTCCGCCCAGACGATCTCGAACACGTCCTTGGCGATCTTGCCGGAAATGGTCTTGTCGCTGATCAGCGAGACGATGCCGCCCAACTGCTCAGGGCTGATCGGGCTTTCGGTGATCCCGAGCCCTTCTTTGTTGAGGCGACCGAACAGCTCGTTATTCACCCAGTTCGCGGCGAGCTTGGGATCGCGGCCTTCGAGCACTTTCTCGAAATAGTCCGCACGGTCCTTGTCGGCGGCCAGCACAGACGCGTCGTATTCACTGAGGCCCAGCTCCTCGACGAAGCGCTTGCGCTTGTCGGCGGGCAGTTCGGGCAGGTTCGCCTTCAGATCGTCGATGAAGCTCTGCTCGAGCACCAGCGGCAGCAGGTCAGGATCGGGGAAATAGCGATAGTCATGCGCTTCTTCTTTGGAGCGCATGGAGCGGGTCACCCCGGCGTTGGCGTCAAACAGGCGCGTTTCCTGATCGATCGTGCCGCCCTCCTCCAGAATATCCACCTGACGCTGGGCCTCATATTCGATGGCCTGCATGATGAAGCGCAGCGAGTTGACGTTCTTGATCTCGCAGCGCGTGCCCAGATGCTCGAACGAGCCGGTCTCGATGAATTTCTCATACTGGCCCGGACGGCAGACCGACACGTTCACATCGGCGCGCATCTGGCCCTTTTCCATATCCCCGCCGCAGGTGTCGAGATAGCGAAGGATCGTGCGCAGGGTGCGCACATAAGCCGCCGCATCAGCGGGCGTGCGCAGATGCGGCCGCGAGACGATCTCCATCAGCGCCACGCCGGAGCGGTTCAGATCCACATAGGTGGCGTTGGGATCAAGATCGTGGATGGATTTGCCCGCGTCCTGCTCCAGGTGCAGACGCTCGATGCCCACAGTAAACAGGGTGCCGTCATCGCGTTCGCACTCGATCTCGCCTTCGCCCACAATCGGGTGCGCGAACTGGCTGATCTGATAGCCCTGGGGCAGGTCGGGATAGAAATAATTCTTCCGGTCAAAGCGCGAATAGGCGTTGATCTGAGCGTTCAGCCCCAATCCCGTGCGCACGGCTTGCGCGACGCAGGCCTCATTGATCACAGGCAGCATTCCGGGCATGGCGGCGTCAACCAGGCTCACTTGCGTGTTGGGCTCCGCGCCAAAGGCCGTCGCGGCGCCGGAAAACAGTTTGGCGTTGGATTTGACCTGGGCGTGCACCTCCAGCCCCATGACGATTTCCCAATCGCCCGTGGCGCCGTTGATGACGTAGGTGTGCTCGCTGCTCATGGCGGTCTTCTCTATCTCAACTAACAAAGATCATCCTCACACAGGGGTGACGATGACGCTTCCGATTTTCTCTCCGGCTTCCACCCGTTTATGGGCGTCGGCGCACTCTTCCAAGGCATAAACACTGTCGATGCGCGGTTTCAGCGCGCCCTCGGCCAGCGCACGGCTCACATCCTGTACTGCGGCGGCCCGCTGGGCGGGGGGCAGCGTGTAGACGAACACGCTCTGAAATCCGGCGTTCTTGAACATCAGATCATAAAACGGCAGTTCGGGCGTCTTCTCGCCCTCACTGCCATAGCTGGCGATCAGGCCGTGGGGACGGATCAGGGCGACTGACGCCGCCAGATTGCCGCCGAACTCCACCTCGACGATATGGTCGACGCCCTCGCCGTCTGTGGCGGCCTCGACCGCTTCGACCACGTCCTGATGGCGGTAATTGATGACATCATCCGCGCCCGCTTCGAGCGCCGCTTCGGCCTTTTCAGGACCCGACACCGTGGCGATGACAAGGCGCGCGCCCATCCATGTCGCCAGCTGGATCGCCTGAAGCCCCACAGCGCCCGCGCCGCCGGTGACGAGCACGGTCTTTCCCTGTACCGGGCCATTCGCCGTCAGGGCGCGATGGGCGGTCAATGCGGGCACGCCCAGACACGCGCCTTCTTCAAAACTCACGGCGTCGGGCAGCGCGCCGGTGAACTCGGCCGGGACGACGCAGATTTCGGCGCAAGTTCCGCCCGCGCGCTTGAAGGCGGCGTTGAATACAAACACCCGCTCGCCGATCCGGGCCGGGTCGACGCCCTCGCCCACCGCCTTGATGACGCCGGCGCCATCAGAATGAGGGATCTGCCGCGCCACACTCATCGGTCCGCGCAGGCCCGCACGCGTTTTCACGTCTGACGGGTTCACGCCCGACGCCTTGATGAACACCGCCACCTCGCCGGGGCCGGGCGCAGCTTCAGGGCGTTCGCCCAGCGTCAGCACGTCGTCGGCTGCGCCCTGATCTTCATACCAGATCGCGCGCATCAGTCCGGCTCCCCGTCGGGTGCAGGCGCGTCGACAGGCGGGTTTTTCGCCATCTCATCGAGCGAGCGCTTCAAACGCGTGAAGAAAATCGTGTTCATCACCCCAATGCCGCCGGTGACCAGCAAAGTGATCCCCACCGCCATCTGCACGCCGCCCTCGCCCAGTCGCCCGGACGCCAGAAGCGCGCCGAAAATGGCGACCAGGCCGAAACCGATCATGAGGAGGCGGGGAAGATTGGTCATGGGCACGCCGTTTGTCCTCCCCCGTTCACGGGGGAGGTGTCTGACGCGCAGCGGAAGACGGAGGGGGGAGAGGATGTCCCCGCCCCCTCCGGCCCTGTCGGGCCACCTCCCCCGTGAACGGGGGAGGACACTGCGCGTGTGATTTTCATCACCCCCACCACTGCTCCGGTTTCGCACTAAAGCCAGCAGCGGTTTCCAGCGCGCCGCCGACGGCGAACATGGTTTCTTCGTCCAGCGCCTTGGTGATGACTTGAAGGCCCAGCGGCAGACCGTTGGCGTCGAGTCCAGCCGGAACGCTCATCGCCGGGATACCGGCGATATTGGCGGTCACGGTGAAGATGTCGTTGAGATACATCTCGATCGGGTCGGCGTCCGCTTTACTGCCAATGCCAAAGGCGGCGCTCGGCGTGGTGGGCGTCAGGATGGCGTCCACACCCTCAAAAGCGGCGTTGAAGTCTTCCAGGATCTTGCGGCGAACCTTCAGCGCTTTCAGATAATAGGCGTCATAATACCCGGCGCTCAGCACATAGGTGCCGATCAGGATACGGCGCTGGACTTCATCGCCAAAGCCCTGACCGCGCGTCTTCTCATAGGTGTCGGTCAGGTCGTCGCCCTCGACCCGCTGGCCATAGCGCATGCCGTCATAGCGCGCGAGGTTGGACGAGGCCTCAGCCGGCGCGATGATGTAATAGGCCGGCAGGGCGTATTTGGTCATCGGCAGGGAAATCTCGACGATCTCCGCGCCCTGATCTTTCAGCCATTGGGCGCCCTTCTCCCACAACGTATCAATGTCAGACGGCATGCCGTCCACGCGATACTCTTTCGGGATGCCGATCTTCAAACCCTTCACGCCGCGGCTGACCGCAGACACCATGTCCGGAACCGCGCCCGGATAGGAGGTTGAGTCCTTGGGGTCATGGCCAGACATCACCTGAGTGAGCAATGCTGTGTCCTTCACCGTCTTGCCGAACGGGCCGGGATGGTCGAGCGAGCTTGCGAACGCCACAACGCCCCACCGCGAACAGCGGCCATAGGTGGGTTTTGCGCCCACAAGCCCGGTGAACGCCGCCGGCTGACGGATCGAGCCGCCGGTGTCGGTGCCGGTGGCGCCATAGGAAATGCCCGCCGCCAGCGCCGCGGCCGAGCCGCCCGAGCTGCCGCCCGGCACCAGGTTTTCAGTCGAGCCCTTGGCGCGCCAGGGGTTCACCACCGGGCCGGTGGCGGCGGTTTCATTGGACGAGCCCATGGCGAACTCGTCCATGGAGGTCTTGCCAAAGAATACCGCGCCGGCGTCCCAAAGATTTTGAGAAACGGTGGATTCGTAACGCGGCTTGAAGCCTTTGAGGATGTTCGAGCTGGCGGTCGTCTCAACGCCATAGACGCCGAACAAATCCTTGATGGCGATGGGCGCGCCGTCCAGGGCGCCCGCCTCGCCTTTCGCCCGGCGCGCGTCAGAGGCTTGCGCCATCTCTTTCGCCTTGTCGCCATCGATTGAGGTGAAGCAGTTGAGCGCGCCTTGCGCGGCCTCAGCGGCTTTCACGGTCGCGTCAGCCACTTCCACCGCCGAGAAGTCTTTCTTCTCAAGGCCGTCGAGCACGTCAAACAGGGAGAGCTGGGAAAACTCGGTCATCGCGCTTACTCCACGCTCTTGGGCACAACGAAGAAGCCTTCTTCGGCTTTCGGGGCGTTGGCCAGAATATCGTCGCGCTTGCCGCCATCGGTAATTTCGTCCGCGCGCAAGGGCAGCGGGGTCTGCACCGGGGTGGTCATCGGCTCGACGCCTGTGACGTCCACTTCATCAAGCTGCTCGACCCAGTCGAGAATGCCGTTGAGTTCATTGGTGAGCGAATCGAGACGGTCGCTCGGTTCGGCGATGCGGGCCAGACGCGCAATGCGGCGGACATCGTCTTGGGTCACAGACATGGGCAGGTCTCCGGATGGGAGGGCAAGGCTAAGCGCTCTGCGTACCAACGCCGGTGCTGCGGCGCAAGATTGTGACGGAGTCAGCCTCTTCCAAAGACAGGCCGACAGGCCTAAACCGGGCGCATGTTGTTTCTAGAACCCGCGCTCCTTCCCAAAGGGCCGCTGATGGCGGTCGATCCCGGCACGAAAACGCTGGGCGTCGCCGTCTCCAACACCGATCGCACCCTGGTCACGCCGCTGACCACCATCCAGCGCGTCAAGTTCACCCCGGACGCCCAGGCGCTGCTGACGCTGTATGACGAACGCAAATGCGCCGGTCTGATCGTGGGGCTGCCGCTGCATATGGATGGCGGGGATGGCCGCCGGGCTCAGTCCTCCCGCTCCTTCGTGACCAACCTTTTGCGCCTGCGCGATCTACCGATCTGCTTTCAGGACGAGCGGCTGAGCACCTTCGCAGCGACCCAATCCCTGCTCGAAGCGGGTGTGAAACATGCCCAACACAAGGATTTTGTGGACGCACAGGCCGCCGCGGTGATTCTGGAAAGCGCGATCGCCCGGATCAATGAAGGCGTCAGCCAGCCTCTGCCCTCGCCGGACGATCCCCTGTCATGACCGCAGTCGCCGACGCCCTCATCCCCATTTTCGGCGTGATTGCGCTCGGCTGGATCATGCGTCGGTCAGGTCTGGTGCGCACCGAGCTGTGGCGGGGCGTCAACCGGCTCAGCTATCAGGCGCTGCTGCCAGCCTTGCTGTTCTCGACCATTTCGCGCGCCGATTACGCCGGCCTGCCCGCCGGGCCCTTCCTGATCGCTGTGACCCTGGGCTTTCTGGTGATGGGCGTTGTGACCCTGGGCTTCAAACTGCTGCCCGTGGACGGTCCGGCCTATACCAGCCTGTTTCAGGGCTCGGTGCGTTGGAACGGGTTCGTCTTTCTGGCGGTGGCGGGACCGGCCTTCGGTCAGGAAGGCGAGGCGCTGGCGGCCCTGGTGTTCGCGCCGACCGTGCCGCTGGTGAACATCATGTCCGTGGCGGTGCTGACGATCTGGGGCGCCAGTCAGGTCAGTCCGAATATCCGCCGCGTCGGACTGCGGCTCGTCACCAATCCGCTGATCATCGCCTGTCTGGCCGGCGCGCTGGCGAATGCGCTGGGTTTGTTTCAATCCGGCCCGGTCGCCACAACAGCGGAGCTGGCCGGACGCGCCGCTTTGCCCCTGATCCTGTTGGCGATCGGCGCCGGTCTCGATTTCTCGGCGCTAAAAACCCGCCCGGGTCTGTTGAGCCTGGGCATCGTGCTGAAACTTGTCGTCGCGCCCGCCGTCTTTCTGGCCCTGGGCCTGCTCATGCAGGTGGAGGGCACGGCCCTGGCGCTGCTGGTGATGGTCGGCGCGACCCCCGGCGCCGCCGGCGCCTATGTGCTGGCGGCAGAAATGGGCGGGGACACCCGTCTGATGGCCGGCCATGTGACCGCCACGACCATTCTGGCCTTCTTCGCGATTCCCTTCTGGATCTGGATCGCCGGACTATGACCCAGATCATCCTCTCCGCCTTCCTGCCGGTCTTTATCGTCATCGCCCTGGGCTATGGGGTCCGCGCCAGCGGCTATGTCCCGCGCGAGCTGTGGCGGGGCGTCAACGCGCTGAACCATCGCCTCTTGCTGCCGAGCTTTCTCTTCACGCTGCTAGCGAGTGCGCAGTTTGACGGCGCGAACTCATTGATGATCGGCGGCGTGTCCGCCCTGGGGTCCGCCATCATGATCGTTTTGGCGCTGGGACTGGGTCGTCTGGTCAGTGTCTCTGGCCGAATTACCGCGCCCATGATCGCCACCGCCGTGATGTGGAATATCGTTCTGACCCTGGCGCTCGCAGACCGGCTGCTGGGCGACGCCATCGCCAGCGCGGGCGCCGCGGTATCGGCGACGGGCGTGATCATTGGCGCTGCGGCCACGGTGGCCGGCTTCGCCCTGACCTCGGGCCGGGGTCTGAGCGCAGCGCTCACCAAGACCGCGCGCGATCCGGTGGTGCTCGCCTGCGTGCTGGGCCTTCTCGCCAATCTGTCCGGATTGGGACGGATTGCGTTCCTCACAGCCCCGATCGAGATGATCGGCGCCGGCTCCATGGCGGTGATCCTTCTCTCCATGGGCGCAGGGCTGGATTTCAGGGCGCTCAAGGGCCGTCTGACGGTGTTGGCGTCCGCCGCCGTGCTGCGAACAGTCATCGGCCCTGTCGTCTATCTGGGACTGGCGCTGGTGTTCGGTCTGACCGGCGATCTCGCCGTACTGATGGCGATCGCCGGCGCCGCCCCCGCCGCCGCCTTTATCTATGCGGTCGCCGCCGATTTTGACGGCGAGGCGGGACTGACCGCCGGCATGATCACCCTCAGTGTTCTGACCAGCCTGATCACCCTGCCGGTGGCGGCCGCGATTGCGCTGTCGCTCTGATAGCCACTGATTTCTGACACGGGCCAGCTTGCCCGAACCCGTGTGCGCGCCTATACCCCCGCGAACGCTTATCGGGAGGCGCCTTTATGGAGCGCACAGGCTTCGCTTATGATTTTCCCCATGACAGCCTGTTGAGCGTCGGGGATCTCAACCCGCTCGACGTGCAGATGATTTTCGAGCGCGCCCGGCATCATTTCGACGCCGCGCGCCGCGGTGATAAGGCGGGCGACACCCTCAAGGGCCTCACCCAGATCAATCTCTTTTTTGAGAACTCCACCCGCACGCTGGCGAGTTTCGAGATCGCCGCCAAGCGCCTAGGCGCAGACGTGGTCAACTTCGCCGCCGGCAGCGCCTCGATCTCCAAGGGCGAAAGTCTCGATGACACCGCCCTCACCCTCGCCGCCATGCGCCCCGATGTGCTGGTCGTGCGCCATAAATCAGCCGGCGCGGCGGCGCATTTCGCTCGCGTCACCGGCGTGCCGACTGTGAATGCAGGCGACGGCGCCCATGAACACCCCACCCAGGCCTTGCTGGACGCTTTCACCCTGACCCGGCGCTGGGGCGAGGTGGGCGGCCGCCGCATCCTGATCGTCGGCGACATCCTGCATTCGCGCGTCGCGCGCTCGAACGTCTCTTTGCTGAACCTTCTGAACGCCGAAGTGCGCCTGTGCGGTCCCGCCACCTTGTTGCCCGCCGACGCGGATCGCTGGGGCGTCACGGTGTTTCATGATCTTGAAGAAGCGCTGGAAGGGTGCGACGCCGTGATGGCGCTGCGCATCCAGAAAGAACGCATGACCGGCGGGCTGATCCCGTCTGACCGCGAATACGCCGCGCTCTGGGGGCTCAATGAAGCCAGGCTTGAGCGCGCTAGCCCAGAGTGTCTCGTGATGCATCCTGGCCCGATGAATCGCGGCGTGGAGATCGACGGCGCTCTCGCCGATGATCCCGATCGCGCGGTCATCCTTGATCAGGTGGAAAGCGGCGTCGCCATACGCTCCGCCATTCTCGAACTGATCACCGGACGCGCGCCCAACGGCGCCATCGCCGACATGCGCGCTCACGACATGGACGGGCTGGGAGACGGCGCATGATGCTCTTTGAAAACGCCCGCCTGATCGACCCCGCCACCGGACGCGATGAGTTCGGCGCCCTGCGCATTCGAGACGGCCTGATCGTGGAGAGCGGGCCTGGCCTGACGCCGATGGATGAGGAGCGCGTCATCGACGCCAAAGGCGCGGCCCTGGCCCCGGCGTTGATCGATATGCGCTGCACGGCGGATCCCGCCTCAACGGGCGCCCGCGGCGTGGATGCTGCGGCGCGCGCAGCGGCGGCGGGCGGTGTGGCGACGCTGGTCCTGTCGCCTGAAAGCGGTGACGGCTTCAAGCGCCCTGAAGACATTGCGGCGGTGGATGCGGCGGCTCTGACCAGCGCGGTGCGCCTTTATGCGGCCGGGCTGTGCGTCAGCTCTCAAGAAGACATGGCGGAAATCGGTTTGATGCTGCGAGCCGGCGCGCTCTATCTGGGCGATGGCGGCGAGCCGATCCTGGATACGCGCCTGGCCCGCAGGGTGCTCGCCTACACGGCGGGCTTTGACGCCTGGATCAGCCTGCGCCCCGAAGATGCCGGGCTCAGCCGCGGCACAATGGCGACCGAAAGCGATCTGTCCATGCGCCTGGGTCTGCCCTCGCGTCCCGCGCAATCTGAAACCATGGCGCTCAAGCGCGACGCCGCTCTGGCGGCGCTCACAGGCGCACGACTGATCTTTGACCGGGTCACCACGCAAGACGCCCTGAACGCCGCTTCAGACGCGCGCGCCAGCGGTCTGGAAGTCGCGGTCACAGCGCCGCTCACCCATTTCACCTTTAACGACCTGGATACGGGCGGACTCGACCCGCGCTATCGGCTTGAACCGCCCTTGCGCAGCGAAGCCGACCGTGAAGAGCTGATCACCGCCCTTTCGGAAGGCCGGATCGACGCCATCGTCTCAGACCATGTGGCGTGCACCAGTGAATCCAAAGCCCATCCCTTCCCCGAAGCCGCGCCCGGCTCGGCCAGCCTTGAAGCCTTGCTGCCGGTTCTGTGCACGATGGCCGAGGATGGCCGAATGAGCTTGGCGGACGCCCTGCGGCCCGTCACCTCCGGCCCTGCGGACATTCTGGGTCTGGAACAGGGACGGTTGGACGAAGGCGCCCCCGCCGACCTGGTGGTGTTTGATCCCAACGCGCCCTTCGTTTATGGCCGCGGCCCGATGCAATGCCGCGCCCCCAGCGCCTTTTCTGGCCGCCGATTGTTCGGCAAGGCCTTGATCACCATCGCGGAAGGCGCGATTATCTATCAACTGGAAGACGAGTAGTCATGTTTGATCCCTGGTTCGCGGCGGCGCTGGTCGTCGGCTATGTGTTCGGTTCGATCCCGTTCGGCCTGCTGCTGACCCGGCTGGCGGGGCTGGGCGATATCCGAGCCGTGGGGTCGGGCAATATTGGCGCGACCAATGTGCTGCGCACGGGCCGCAAGGATCTGGCGCTCGCCACTCTTATTCTCGATTCGGGCAAGGCGGGCTTTGCGTGTCTTCTGTTCGCCGCACTCGCCTCACCCACCGCCGGTCTGATCGCCGGCGGCGCAGCGTTTTTCGGACATTGCTTCCCGGTCTGGCTGAAATTTCAGGGCGGCAAGGGCGTCGCGACTTTTCTGGGCGTGCTGCTGGCGGCGTTCTGGCCCGTCGGCGTGCTGACCTGTCTGGTCTGGCTGGGCATGGCGCTTCTGATGCGGATGTCTTCGCTGGCGGCGCTTACGGCCGCGCTGGCCGCGCCGCTTCTGGCTTACGCCTTCGGCCAGGAAGCCGTCGCCGTGCTGGCCCTGTTCCTGGCGGTGCTGCTCTATTGGCGGCACAAGGACAATATCGGCCGCATCCTCACAGGCGATGAACCCAAAATCGGGGCGAAGAAAGCGTGAAGCGACAGCTCCTCTCCCCGAAAGAGCGTGTGGACTGGCTTCGCCTGTCGCGCACATCGGGGGTTGGACCTGTCACCTTCGCCAAGCTGATCGAGCGGTTCGAGACTGCGTCAAACGCCATCGACAATCTCGCCGATCTGTCAAAACGTGGCGGACGCGCCAAGCCGCTGAAAGCCATCTCCCGCGAGCAGGCTGAGGCCGAGCTAGAGGATCATGACCAGTTTGGCGCGCGTTTATTGTGTGCGTGCGAGCCTGACTTCCCCGCGGATCTCGCCGCCATTGATCCGCCGCCGCCGGTGATCAGCGTCAAAGGCAAGCTGGGTCTCAAGGACCGAATGATTTGCGCCATGGTCGGCGCACGCAACGCCTCCGCAGCGAGCCTGCGCTTTGCGGGCGATCTGGCGCGGGGCTTGGGCGAACGCGGCGTGATCGTAGCGTCCGGATTGGCGCGCGGCATTGACGGCGCCGCCCATGCCGCGAGCTTAGAGACCGGAACCCTCGCCGTGCTGGCGGGCGGGCTCACCTCCATCTATCCGCCCGAACACGAAGCGCTCTATCACGCCATCGCCGACCAAGGCCTTCTGGTGAGCGAAACGCCGCTGCGGTATTCCCCACAAGCACGCGATTTTCCGCGCCGGAACCGGTTGATCTCCGGAGTGTCGCTGGGCGTTCTGGTGGTGGAAGCCGCCGAACGCTCGGGCTCTTTAATCACCGCGCGCTACGGGCTGGAGCAAAATCGTGAAGTCATGGCCGTGCCCGGCTCGCCCATGGACCCGCGCGCACGGGGCTCGAACCGCCTACTGCAGGACGGCGCCGCGCTGGTCCAAGGCGTGGAGGATGTGCTGGCGGTGCTCTCCGGCGCCCGCCGCACCAGCCTTCAGGAGCCCGGCGGATCAGAGTTCGAAGACGAGTTTGACGACGCGGACGCGCTGAATGACGCCGTTGAGGATATCCGCGAACGCATCGCCGCCCTGCTCTCGCCCACGCCGGTGTCACGCGACGAACTGGCGCGCCTGACAAAAGCCCCCGCCCGTGTGGTTCTGGCCGCCCTTGTGGAGCTGGAGCTGGCGGGGCGCTGCGAGATCTGGCCCAACGGCATGGTCTGCAGCGCCTATCAGCCTTGATGCGGCCTAATCGCGCGGGCTGCCGTCAGGGTAGAAGGGAAACAGCGTGTCCGCATCGACGCCCGGGGTCGCCTTGGGCGGGTTCTGCGTCAGATGCCTGCACTCTTGCTCGATCACATGGGCGGCGGTGGCCAGCATGACCGACGAATTGTTCAGATCCGCCCTGTGCGCCACATGAGACAAGGCGGAGAGCATTTCGATGAGATAGCCTGCCGCTTCTTCAGTCTTGGCGGACGCAGGCGGCGTCTCGTCACTATTGGATGAGTTTTGCGAGGGAGATTGTATCATGCGCGCGCTTTGATTGCTCGTGGAACAACTTAATGGCGAGCCGTATACCTGTGTTCGCGCCAAGGCAAGCGGAAGCGCCATGTTGACAGGTTGGGGAACTAACCCCACCTTCCGCCGCCATTGTCCGGGCTTGCTTGACGCCGGTCGCCCCTGTCCTGATATCAGTGCTCCTATGAACGTCGTTGTCGTCGAATCCCCGGCCAAGGCCAAAACCATCAACAAATATCTGGGGAGCGATTACACCGTGCTCGCCAGTTTCGGCCATGTGCGCGACCTGCCGCCCAAGGACGGGTCGGTGCGCCCGGACGAAGATTTTGCGATGGACTGGACCGTTGAGGGCAAATCCAAAGAACGCATCAAGGCCATCGCCGACGCGTTGAAAAACGCCGACACCCTGATCCTGGCCACTGACCCGGATCGCGAGGGTGAAGCGATTTCCTGGCACCTGCTTGAAGCGCTGCAGAAGCGCCGGGTGCTCAAGGACAAGCAGGTTCAGCGAGTGGCGTTCAACGCCATCACCAAGAAAGCCGTCACCGACGCCATCGCCAATCCACGTGAGCTCGATATGGAGCTGGTGGAAGCGTATCTGGCGCGCCGGGCGCTCGACTATCTGGTGGGTTTCACCCTGTCCCCGGTGCTGTGGCGCAAGCTGCCCGGCGCGCGCTCTGCGGGCCGTGTGCAATCGGTCGCCCTGCGCCTGATCACCGAGCGTGAGACCGAGATCGAACGCTTCGTCACCCAGGAATACTGGTCAGTGGACGCCGATGTGCGCACAGACGGCGCCGATACGCTGATCGCCTCCAAGCTGACCCGGTTTGAAGGCGAGAAGATCACCCGTCTGACCATTGGTGAGGAAAAGCGCGCCCGCGCCGCGGAAGCCGCGATCAAAGCGGCGGACTTCACCGTCGCCTCGGTCGAGGCCAAACCCACCAAGCGCAATCCGCCGCCGCCCTTCACCACTTCGACGCTGCAGCAAGAAGCCGCGCGCAAGCTGGGCTTTGACGCCCAACGCACCATGCGCACCGCGCAGCGCCTGTATGAAGGCGTGGAGCTGGGCGGTGAGACGGTGGGTCTGATCACCTATATGCGGACCGATGGCGTCTCCATGGATATGGGCGCGATGATGCAGGCCCGCGACGTGATCGGCGAACGTCATGGCGCCGACTTCGTGCCGGAAAAGCCGCGCTTTTATTCCACCAAGGCCAAGAACGCCCAGGAAGCGCACGAAGCGATCCGGCCCACCAGTTTCACCCGTCACCCCGATGATCTGCGCCTCGACGCCGACCAGGCCCGGCTCTATTCGCTGATCTGGAAACGCGCCGTGGCCAGCCAGATGGAAGCGGCGCGCCTTGAGCGCACCACCATCGATTTTGAAAACGCCGACCAGTCGCTGGCCCTGCGCGCCACGGGTTCGGTCGTCACCTTCCCCGGCTTCTTCGCGCTCTATCAAGAAGGCCGCGACGACGAGGAAGACGAAGGCGAAAACCGCCTGCCGCAAGTGACGCAAGGCGCCAAGGCCAAGGCCGAGAAAACGCTGGCCGAACAGCACTTCACCCAGCCCCCGCCCCGCTTCACCGAAGCCTCGCTTGTGAAGAAGATGGAAGAGCTGGGGATTGGCCGCCCGTCGACCTACGCCTCGACCCTGTCGGTGCTGCGCGATCGCGACTATGTGCGGATGGAGGACAAGCGCTTCATCCCCGAAGACAAGGGCCGCGTGGTCATCGCCTTCCTGGAAAACTTCTTCCAGCGCTATGTCCAGTATGATTTCACCGCCTCGCTGGAAGACCAGCTCGACAAGGTGTCGTCGGGCGATCTTGAATACAAACAATTGCTGCGCGACTTCTGGAAAGACTTCCACGCCTCCATCGAAGACATCGCGGATCTGCGCATCGGCGATGTGATCGACGCCATGAACATTGCGCTGGCGCCGCTGATCTTCCCGCCGCGCGAAGACGGCTCGGACCCCAAGATCTGCCCCAAATGCAATGTCGGCGCGCTGTCGCTGCGTCTGGGCAAGCACGGGGCCTTCGTGGGCTGCTCGAACTATCCGGACTGCCGCTATACGCGTCCGCTCGGCGGCGGTGATCTCGATGCGGTCGAGGGTGATGGCGAGCTGGGCGAGCACCCTGAGACCGGCGCGATGATCGTGCTGAAAGACGGCCGCTTCGGTCCCTATCTGGAAATGCAGGTCGAGGACGAAGACAAACCGCGCCGCGGCTCCATCCCCAAGGGCTGGAACCCTGCCGACGTGACGCTGGAAAAAGCGGTCGCGCTGATCGATCTGCCGCGCAAGGTGGGCGTGCACCCTGAAGACGGCGAGATCATCGAGGCCGGGATCGGTCGCTATGGCCCGTTCGTCAAGCACGGCAAGACCTATGCGAACCTGTCGAGCGCCGAAGAAGTGTTTGAGGTCGGGCTCAATCGCGCTGTGGACCTGATCGCTCAGAAAATCGCCAATCCGCGCGGTCGCGGGGGCGCAGCGGCGGCCCCGCTGAAAGAACTGGGCGAGCACCCGCAAGACGGCGGCGCGATCAATGTGATGAGCGGCCGCTATGGTCCTTATGTGAAGTTCGGCAAGATCAACGCCACCCTGCCCAAGGATATGACGCCAGAAACCGTCACCCTGGAACAGGCGCTGGAGCTGATCGCCGCAAAAGCGGCTAAATCGCCTGCCAAGAAAGCGCCGACGAAGAAAAAAGCGCCCGCCAAGAAACCGGCGGCGAAAAAGCCAGCCGCAAAAAAGACCGACGGCGACACCAAGACCGCCGCAAAGAAAACGCCGGCGAAAAAACCGGCCACCAAGAAACCCGCGACAAAGAGCACAAAGGCTAAATCTTGAACGACGATCCCTACGCCCAATACGGTTTCACCAAGGATGCGCTGATAGAGGCGGTCCGTCTGGGCGAAGGACGCTTCACCAAGCGCGAACTCGCCAAGGCCCTGAAGCTGAAGGGGGATCAACGGTCAGGCTTGAAGCTCGCCCTGCGTGAGCTCGAAGATGGCGGCGAGATCCGCAAGAACGAGCAAAAAGCCTATGAGCTGGCCGACCAATTGCCGACAGTGACTGTGGTCGAAGTGATCGACCGCGATGTGGATGGCGAGTTTATCTGCCAGCCGGTCAAACCCGAGCTCCAAGGGCCCAAGATCATCCTCAAGCCGGGCGAGCGCACGCGCGGTCCGGCGGCGGGGATTGGCGACAAGGTACTGGCGCGCCTGACGCCCATGACCGATGAAGACGGCTATGAAGCCAGCGTCATCAAGAAGCTTGGTCAGTCCGCCCACAAGATTCTCTGCGTGCTGCGCGACAATACCCGCGGTCCAGCCCGTCTGGTCCCGGTGGATCGCCGGTCGCGCCATGAACTGGTCCCCGCGCGCGGCGAAACCGGCAAGGCCGAAGACGGCGATCTGGTGGTCGTGCGCATCGCCTCCGAGCGTCGGCACGGGCTGAAAACCGCCCTGATTGACGAGGTCATCGGCCGGGCGGACAGCGCCCGCGCCGGCTCGATCATCGCCATGGCCGAACATGGCGTGCCCGACGGCTTTCTCGACAGCGAGCTCAAACAGGTCGACGCCATCAAGCCTGTCACCATGGGCGATCGCGAGGACTTGCGCGACATCCCGCTGGTCACCATCGACCCGGTGGACGCGCGCGACCATGACGACGCCGTCTGGGCCGCGCCCGATGACGATCCGAAAAACAAGGATGGCTGGATCGTGATGGTCGCCATCGCCGATGTGGCCGCCTATGTCACCGCCGACAGCCCGCTCGACAAGGGCGCGCGCGCCCGCGGCGTGTCGGTGTATCTGCCCGACCGGGTCGTGCCGATGCTGCCTGAACGGCTGTCGAATGATCTGTGCTCGCTGCGCGAGGGCGAAGAGCGTCCGTGCCTGGCTGTGCGCATGGTGTTTGACCGCAACGGCAATCAGATCGGTCATCGCTTTATCCGTGGCTGGATGAAATCCGCCGCCAAGCTGGCCTATGAAGACGCCCAGGCCGCCATTGACGGCGCCGGGACCGGCAAGGCGGAAACGCTGCTTGAAGACGTGCTCAAGCCGCTCTGGGGCGCGTATGAGACGCTGCGCCAGGCCCGCAAGCGGCGCGAGCCGCTGGAGATTGATGCGCCTGAGCGCAAGGTGATCGTGGGCGAGGACGGCCGGGTTCAGGGCGTGCGCCTGCGCGAGCGCTTTGATGCGCACAAGCTGATCGAAGAGATGATGATCCAGGCCAATGTCGCCGCGGCGACGGCGCTGGAGGCCAAGACCACCCCGCTCATTTATCGCATCCATGACGAGCCGGGCTCTGAGAAGCTGGATAATCTCGCCGATTTCCTGCCCCATGTGGGCCTGAAATGGACCCGCGGCGAGCGCCCGACCGCCGCGCGTTTCAACACGTTGCTCAAAGCCTCCCAGCCCACAGACCATTATGAAACCGTCAATGAAGTGGTGCTGCGCAGCCAGTCCCAGGCGGTCTATGACACTGACAATATCGGCCATTTCGGGCTCAATCTGGCGAAATACGCGCACTTCACCTCGCCGATCCGGCGCTATGCCGACCTGACGGTCCACCGCGCGCTTATCCGCGCCTATAACCTGGGATCGGACGGGCAAAGCGATTCAGAACGCAGCCAGCTGCAACGCATCGCTGAAGACACCACCCAGAATGAACGCCGGGCCATGGCCGCCGAGCGCGATGCGACAGACCGCTTCATCGCCGCCTGGCTGGCGGATCGGGTGGGGACCGAATTCGCCGGCCGGATCACCGGCGTCACCCGCTTCGGCCTGTTCGTGCGCCTGCATGAAACCGGCGCGGACGGGCTGTGTCCGGTCTCGCGTCTGGGGCAGGAATACTATGTGCATGACGAGGCGGCGCACGCTTTGGTGGGGCAGAGCTCGGGCGGTCGCTACCGGCTGGGCATGGCCGTGACGGTGCGCCTGGATGAAGCAACCCCCGTGACGGGCGGGCTGTTATTCGACATTCTAACGCCGCCCGAACCAGGAAAACCGCTCAAGGGTCACGGTCGGCCGCGCGACAAGTACGAGCGCCGCGGCTCTCCCCGTGCGAAGAAACACAATGCCCGACGCAAACGATAAGACAGCGACGCCCAAAACCAGTCCCCGCCCCAAGCTCGCCTCGTCTCTTCTCCTGCGCCGCAAACGCGCCAATGGAGAGATTGAGCTGTTGTTTGGTCGGCGCTCGACCCGTCATGTCTTCATGCCGAAGAAATACGTCTTTCCCGGCGGGCGGGTGGACGCCACAGACGGCTATGCGCCGCTGGCGGAAGAGCTCAATGATCAGACCCGCTCGGTGATGACGCGCGTTCTGACCGAACGCCGCGCGCGCGCCGCAGCGGCTGCGGCCTTGCGCGAAACCGCGGAAGAGACCGGGCTCATCTTAGGCAAACCGGCGCAAGACGCGTGCAATTTCAAGCCGCCCTGGGCGCCGTTTGAAGCGGCGGGCGCTGCGCCCAACGCTGCGCCGCTGGACGTAATCACACGCGCGATCACACCGCCCAAGCGCCCACGCCGCTTTGATGCGTGGTTCTTCACTTGCGATGTGGAGCATGTGCACGGCTCAACGGACCTGACCAGCAATGGCGAGCTGGAAGACCTCAAATGGGTCAGCCTAGCGGATCGCGACACGCTCGATCTGCCTATCGCCACGCATTATGTGATCGGCGAGCTGGAAACCTGGCTCAAGGATCCGGCGCGCCCCCTGCGCTTCCTCAAAAGCACGCGCACCGGCCCTCAGGTCGAAACCCTATGAGCGCGCGCCCGATCAATATGGCGGCGCTGTTCCTGGCGGACCCGCATTCGCGTCAGATCGCCCTGGTGCGCACCGAAACCGGCTATCGCGCCCCTCAGGCGCGCCCTGTGCGCGGAGATGGATTGCCTGACTTCGGTGGCCCGGTGATTTCGCGCAAACGTCTGGGCGCGCCTGAAGCTCAGTCCGGCGCCTTCATGGACGCGGCCATAAGGGCGCTTTCAGAGGAGCTCGGGCAATTGCTCGCCCGGCCGCTGCATCCCGACATCCGACCGCCCCACACAAACCCCTGGGCGCGATTGGCGCGGCATCATCTACAACCCGATCGGGACTCGCTTACTTATCTGGGCCGCGCTCTGGACCCGGCGGACGCGTCTACACGTCGCCATGTGCGCGTTTTTACCGCCCCGGTCGCACGGATCTCAAATTCGGTGAAGCGTCGCAGCGGTGAGCGGGTGGCCTGGGTCAGCCCGGAAAAACTGCCCGATCTGTTGCAGGATCCGGCGCTCAATGTCTTTGGCGAGACCGCTCTGGCGTCGCTGGGCGGACGACCAAGGCCGCTAATGGTGTCATTCCGGGCGGGACACAGGCAGCAAGTCCGGCTATAGCCCGGTCGATGATCGCCAGATTCCTCTCCTCCCCAGACAAAGCCCGGACCCGGTCTCTGATCGCCGCGATCAGCTGCGCCGCGCTCGCCGGGTGCGGCTTCGGCCTGTTGATGCCGCTCGTCGCGCTCAATCTGGAAGCCATGACCGGCTCCGCCGCCGTGGTGGGCGCAAACGCCGCCGCAGCGGCGCTCTCAACGCTATTGGCGACGCCGCTCATCCCGGCCTTGATGGCGCGCACGGCGCCGCGCCAGACCGTGATCATCTGCGCCCTGATCACAGCGGCGGGATTTGTGCTGTTTCCCGCCATGCCAGACCCTGTGATCTGGTTCGTTTTGCGCTTTATAATGGGATTGTCGGTGACGATCATCTTCGTCGCCAGCGAGACCTGGATCAATCAGCTCGCCAAACCTGAAAGCCGCGCCAGCCTGCTCGCCGTCTACGCCACCGTGCTGGCGGGCGGGTTCGGGTCTGGCGGATTGCTGCTCTCGGTGCTGGGCTCGCAAGGCTGGACGCCCTGGATCGCCGGCGGGGTGATCTATGCGCTCGGCGCCCTGCCGATCATGATATTACGCGGCCCGCCCATCACACCGCCCTCTCTGGAGGAGTCCGGCCTCAAAGCCCTGCTGTCAGCGGCCCGCCTGGCGCCTCTGGCCATGCTGGCGGGGCTCGTGTTCGGCGGCCTCGAAACCAATGTCTTCGCGCTGATGCCGGTCTATGCCGAACGAATCGGCATTGCAGAGCGCGGCGTCGGCCTTCTGGTCGCTATCGGCGCCCTGGGGGCGATCGCCTTGCAGATTCCCTTGGGCAAGCTGGCGGACCGCACAGGCCGTGACCGCACTCTGTCCGGGGTCGCGCTCAGCGCTGTGATTCTGTCGGTCGCCATGGGGCTGGCGGGCGCGAATCTGTGGCTGTTGATCCCGATGGTGTTCTTTTTCGTCGGCGCCAGCAGCGCGTTCTACACGATCGGTCTGGCGATGATCGGCGAGCGGGTGCAGCCCGGCGCCCTCGCCTCGGCGAACGCCGCTTTCATCTTCGCCTATGGCCTGGGCTCGCTTCTGGGGCCGGCCCTGGGCGGCGTCTCCATGGACATCGCAGACCCCTGGGGCCTGATGGTCGCCTTCGCCGCCATGGCCGGACTGTACTTTACGCTGTCACTTGTGAGCAAAGGCCGCTCGAGGCATTGACAGCGTCGCGTGCGCGGGTATGTTCCGCGGCTCGCAGCGCCAGCCTCCTTGTCTGGCGCGCCAAGTTTATGTGTACGGGTGCGCGACTATGGCCAAGCCGACTACCATCAAAATCCGCCTGAATTCGACGGCGGGCACGGGCTATTTCTACGTGACCAAGAAAAACGCCCGCACGATGACCGAGAAACTCGTGCTGAAAAAGTACGATCCGGTCGCGCGCAAGCACGTCGAATTCAAAGAAGGCAAGATCAAGTAAGCCTGCGCTTTCGCGCGACTTGATCAGCTCTGACTGGAATAAGAAAAGCCGCCTGTGTATTCAGGCGGCTTTTCGTTTGGCCTCTATCACCCGGTTGCGCCCCGAGCGCTTGGCTTCATAGAGCGCCGTATCTGCGCGTTCGATCAGCGCTTCAACGCTATCGTCCATGAAGGCTTCGGCGATGCCGGCGCTCATGGTCACGTCAATCACATCGCCCGTTTCCCGCAAGGTCACCGGCGTGGCGCACACCGCCAGACGGGCGCGCTCCATGGCGTCTGACGCCTCTTTGGCGGTGGTGTTTGAGAACACGACCAGAAATTCCTCACCGCCATAGCGGCCCGCAACGTCGATGGCGCGCAACTCGCCGCCCAGACGTGCGCAAATTTCCTGCAGCACCTGATCACCGGCGTTATGGCCCCAGGTGTCGTTGATGCGCTTGAAATGGTCGATGTCGATCAATCCCACCGCCAGAGGCTCATGGGAGGCGTTCAGGCCGTCCAGAGCCTGACGCAAGCGTGAGACGGTATAGCGGCGGTTGAACAGGCCGGTCAGCGCATCGCGCACCGACATTTCAAGACTTTCATCCAGACGGTCGCGCAGGGCGTCGGCATAGCGTTTGCGCTTGAGCTGGGTGGAGCTGCGCGCGGACAGCTCGCCGGGGTCCAGCGGCCGAGAAATCACATCATTCACGCCCAGATCGAGCGCGCGCACCATGGTGCGCTTGTCCATCTCGTCGACGACGCCCAGAAGCGGCACCTGGCGCGTGTCCACATCCGAGCGAATACGCGCGCACAGCCGCAAGCCGTCAAAGCGCGGCGCGCTCAGATCGACAATGATCAGATCGGCATGTTCGGCCTGGGAGATCGCCAGACGCGGATCGCCATAGCCTTGCGCGTCCAGGGTGTCAGGCAGCGCCTTGACGATGCGTTGGGCGGCGTTCTGGTCCGCGGCGGCGACAATCACGCGCCCGCCGCCATTGGCCGGTTCGAATGAGGACATTTCAACGCCGCTGCTTTCGCGCTGGCGCAGCTCGTCCATGACGCTGGTCAGGCGCAACAGAGAGCGCACGCGCGCAAACAGGGCGACATCGTCCACAGGTTTGGTCAGAAATTCGTCAGCCCCGGCCTCAAGCCCGCGAATCCGGTCCGAGCGCTGGTCCAGCGCGGTCACCATCACGACAGGGATATGCCGGGTCGCGGGATCGGCTTTCAGCCGGCGACAGGTTTCAAACCCGTCCATGCGCGGCATCATCACATCCAGCAAGATCACGTCAGGCTTCTGGCTGCGGGCGAGGTCGAGACAGCTCGGCCCGTCCTCCGCCATCAAGACATCGAAATACTCAGCCGTCAGTCGGGCTTCCAGCAAACGCCGGTTCGTTTCGATATCGTCGACAACCAGTATGCGTGCGCTCACCGAAGGCTCCTTCTATTCGAGAAAATCCCGAACGGTTTTGATGAAGGACGCAACCGTGATGGGTTTGGATAGATAGCCTTCGCATCCGCCTTCACGGATACGTTCCTCATCGCCTTTCATGGCGAAGGCCGTCACCGCGACCACAGGAATGGCGGACAGCTCGGTGTCGTTCTTGATCCATTTGGTGACATCAAGACCGGACACTTCAGGCAGCTGAATATCCATGAGGATCAGGTCAGGCTTGTGCTCACGCGCCATATCGAGCGCCTTGAGGCCTTCACTGGTCTGCACGGTCTCATAGCCGTGCGCTTCGAGCAGATCACGAAATAACTTCATGTTCAGCTCGTTGTCTTCAACGATCAGAACTTTTTTGGACATGACCTGCAGCATTATAACCGCGCTTTCCCCAAATCGCCCCGCCGTCTTTGCAGCGTGAGCATCTTGACCATCCACAACGCATTAAACCCCACTTTCCTTAATCAACAGTGAGTCCCCGCCTTCGCATCGCGATTAGAACAAGATATGAACGCTGAAAGCGAAGAAAAAGAGGCGGTCCGTGTTGCGGTTAGGCGTGGATCTCGGCGGCACGAAAATCGAGGCCGCCCTGGTGGATGAGGCGGGCGCGTGCCTGATTCGGCGACGAACGCCCACGCCTGCCGCCTATGACGCCAAACTGGACGCCATTGCGGCGCTAGTGGCGCAGGTCGAGGACGAGGCGGGCGTTGCATCGCCCTTACCCGCCGGGGTCGGCCATCCGGGCTCGCTCAATCCGCGCACCGGATTAATGCGCAACGCCAATTCCACAGCGCTGAATGGCCGACCGCTTGATCAAGACCTCGCCGCCCGGCTGCAGCGCCCGGTGCGCTGCGCCAATGACGCCAACTGTTTTACGCTGTCAGAAGCGCGTGACGGCGCGGGTGCAGGCTGCACGAGCGTGTTCGGCGTCATCGCCGGCACGGGCGTGGGCGGCGGCCTGGTGATCAATGGCGCTCTGGTGACGGGTGCGGACGGCAATACTGGCGAGTGGGGCCATACCGCCCTGCCCTGGATCACCGCCGAGGAGCTGGCTGTCAGTCCGCCCTGTTATTGCGGCAAGACCAATTGCGTCGAAGCCTGGTGCTGCGGCCCGGCCCTGTCCGCTGATCATTTCCGCAACACAGGCCAGGAATTGAGCGCCCAGGAGATTGCAGACGCCGCCGCCAAGGGAGATGAAGCGTGCCAGGCCAGCCTGGAGCGCCACGCCCAGCGCTTCGCCCGGGCGCTCGCGAGCGTGGTCAATATCGTTGATCCCCAGATGATCGTTCTGGGCGGCGGCCTGTCCAACCTGCCCGGCTTTGCCTCAATACTTGAAACGCATCTTCAGGACTGGGCCTTCACCGATGAGCTGGTGACGCAGGTGCGCTCCGCCGTGCATGGCGACAGTTCCGGCGTGCGCGGCGCGGCGTGGTTATGGCCATGACCGCGCTCGCCTCGTCTCAGAGCTATTGCCGCAGCTGCCTCAACCCCGCCCCGCCCGGCGCGCAATGCCCATCCTGCGGCGGCGGGCCGGTGCTCAGCCATCCTGAACTTGATACGCTTTCCATCGCCCATATCGATTGCGACGCGTTTTTCGCCTCGGTGGAAAAGCGCGATAATCCTGAGCTTGAAGACCAGCCGGTCATCATTGGCGGCGGCCAGCGCGGCGTAGTGTCCACCGCCTGCTATATCGCCCGGCTCTACGGCGTGCGCTCGGCCATGCCCATGTTCAAGGCGCTTAAAGCCTGCCCGGACGCGGTCGTGGTGCGCCCGCGCATGGCGGTCTACGCCGCTGACGGCAAACGCATCCGCGCCATGATGGAAGATGTCACCCCGCTTGTGGAGCCGCTCTCCATCGACGAGGCCTTTTTAGACCTCTCGGGCACTGAAAAACTGCACGGCGCCGCCCCCGCGCAGACCCTGCTCAAGCTGCAGCGCCGGATCCTGGATGAGGTAGGCGTCACGGTTTCGGTGGGGCTGAGTTTTAACAAGTTTCTCGCCAAGACCGCGTCCGATCTCGACAAACCCAACGGGTTTTCGGTGCTGGGGCGGCAGGACGCGCCTGCTTTTCTGGCGCAGATGAAAGTGGGCGATGTCTATGGCGTCGGGCCGGTTCTGGGCAAGAAGCTCAATGCGGACGGGCTCTACACCCTGTCTGACGTTCTCAAACGCTCCGAAGGCGATCTGGCGCGCAAATATGGTGAGTCCGGGCTGCGCCTGGCTCGACTGGCGCGCTCTGAGGATACGCGCAAGGTCAGCCCGGCCCGGACAAGCAAATCGGTCTCGGCGGAGACCACCTTTAACGATGATGTGTCTGACAAGGCGGTTCTTAAAGACCGGCTCTGGCCGTTGTGCGTCAAGGTCGCCGACCGGATGAAAGCGAAGGGCGTGGCGGGTCGTGTGGTGACGCTGAAGATCAAGACTGACCGCTTCAAGACGATCACCCGGCGGCGCACCCTGACCGACCCGGCTCAGCTGGCGGACACGCTCTTTCGGCTCAGCGCTGACATGCTGGACAAGGAACCCGAAGGCGTGCGCTATCGCCTGATCGGCGCCGGCTATTCGGTGCTGGAGACCGCGATCGCGGATGCGGGCGACCTGCTGGACCCCAACGCGCTCAAACGCGCCGCGGCGGAACGCGCCATGGACGCTGCGCGCGCAAAGTTCGGCGACGCCGCCATCATCAAGGGCCGCATGTTGAAAAAGGACCGCGATTAGGCGCGGCGATGCGCCGGATCCGCGTCCAGCGACAGCCAGCGGAAAACCTGCGGCCAGAACACATCCGCCATGTTCGAGCGAAAGAGCCCGTCATGGCCCAAGGCGCCGAGCCCGGTATCCTCATGACGCACAAGCTTCATTTCGGTCGGCGCGTTTTCATACCGCTCCAGCAGCCAGCGCACGGTCTGAGGATTGGCGATCGGGTCGTCATCAGGCGTCCAGGCGCGCACCGGCGCGGTAAAGCCTTCATAGCGCGAGGTGAGGCCCAGCTCGGCGATGGCGTCGCGGAAGCATTCAGGGTTCACCCCGAATTCGCGCCAGTCCGCGAAAACGCGCGGCGGCAGCGGTTCGCCGCGCCAGAGCACGCCTTTGGGAATATGCCCGCGCAGCAACAGATAGGCCGGGCCGAACAGGCGCCAGAACGCCCAGGCGAAATATTTCAGCGGCGCGGACTGATCCCCCCAATACCCCGAAGACGCCGAGAGCATGGCCAGGCGGCGCACCGGCAGCGCCGGGTCGATCAAGGCTGCGAACTGCCCGCCGATGGAATGACCGACAATGTCCAGCGGCAAGCCGGGAAAGGCCTGACAGGCGGCGTCCGCGGCAGCGGGTATGTCATAGACCGCCCAGTCGAGCATGCGGGCGGTTTCCCGCCGGGGATGGCAGCGCGCGGATTCGCCCTGTCCGCGATAGTCAAAGGTCAGCACCGCCCAGCCGTTCTCAGCGGCGGCCTGGGCGAAAGGCGCATAAAAGTCCTTGCGATACCCCGTGGCCGGGTTCACCACCATCACAGCAGTCGGATCATCGGGCACGGTGAAACACGCCGACAGCAATTTGCCGTCCGCCGTCCGCAAGCGGACTGGTCTGAGCGTGGTCAAGCTGGCTGCATCGCGCGCCATGTGTTCACCTTGTCATGAACGTGCACCATGCAGGCCGGACCCACTGAATTCAACCCGCCCGCATCATTGCCAGACAGGGCCTCAAGCGCCTAACTGACAGTCTGATTTCCCCAACGGAGCGCCCCACATGGCTGATATCGACTCCCGCCTCAAGGAACTGGGCCTGACCCTGCCTGAAGCCGCCGCCCCCGTGGCCAATTACGTCCCCTACGCCCAGAGCGGACAGATCGTGCATATTTCCGGTCAGATCTCACTGGGTCCGGATGGCCTGGTGACCGGACGGCTCGGCGACGGCGTCTCTCTGGAAGACGGCCAGGCGGCGGCGCGGCTGTGTGCGCTGAACCTGATCGCGCAGATCAAGGCAGCCTGCGGCGGCGATCTGGGACAGGTCAAACGCATCGTCAAGCTGGGCGGTTTTGTGAACGCGCACCCTGACTTCTACGACATTCCCAAAGTCATCAATGGCGCCTCGGATCTGATGGTCGAGGTGTTCGGCGACGCCGGTCGGCACGCACGGTCCGCCGTGGGCGTTGCGGTCTTGCCGCTGAATGCTGCAGTTGAAGTGGACGCCGTCGTCGAGATCGCGTGATCAGGCTCGAAGATCAGTCCACGTCACCCTATATCCCGGCTCAGCTGAGACGTCTGGACGGGGCATGACCGACATTACCGTGCGCATGATCAGCCGGATGGCGCAGATTGATCCCGCCCAATGGGATGCTTGCGCCAATCCGGCGGGTCAGCCTTATGACCCGTTTTTAAGCTGGGACTTTCTCGACGCGCTGGAAACCTCCGGCAGCGCCGTGGAAGAGACCGGCTGGGGGCCGCGCCATCTCATCGCCGAAGATCAGGCTGGACACGTGGTCGGAGTCCTCCCGCTGTACCTCAAAGGTCATTCTTATGGCGAGTACGTCTTTGATCATGCCTGGGCGGATGCGCTAGAGCGGGCGGGCGGGCAGTATTATCCCAAGCTGCTGACCGGTGTGCCCTTCACTCCGGCGACCGGTCGGCGCTTTCTGTCGACTGACCCGGAAATTCGCCAAGCGCTGATCAACGCCGCCCGTCACGCGGCGCGAGAGCTGGGCGTCTCAAGCTGGCATGTGCTCTTCCCCGATCCACACACCCAGTCCGAGCTGACAGAAGCTGGCCTTCTGACTCGTCAGGATATCCAGTTCATCTGGGAGGATGACGGCTATGACGATTATGAGGGCTTCCTGTCCGCCCTCTCCTCCCGCAAGCGCAAGGCGCTGCGCAAGGAGCGCGCTGCGGCGCAGTCCGGCGTCGTGATTGAACAGCTCACCGGCGAGGCCCTGACCGAGCATCATTGGGACGTCTTCTTCGCCTGTTATCAGGACACGGGAGAGCGAAAATGGGGCACGCCCTATCTCAATCGCGAGTTCTTTGCCCTGGTCCATGAGCGGATGGCGGACAAGGTCTTGCTGGTGATGGCGAAAGACGGCGACCAGTACATCGCCGCAGCGCTCAACTTCATCGGATCTGACACGCTCTATGGCCGGTATTGGGGCGCGCTCGCCTTCTCAGACCAGCTTCATTTCGAGCTCTGCTATCATCAGGCGATTGATTACGCGCTGAGCTGCGGGCTCAAACGTGTCGAGGCCGGCGCCCAGGGCGGTCACAAGCTGGCGCGCGGCTACCGCCCGCAGCTCGTCTATTCCGCCCATGACATCCTGCATGACGGCCTGAGCGGCGCCGTGGACCGCTTCCTGCGCTCAGAACGCCGGGCGGTGGAAACCGAACGTCTGGCGCTCGACGCGGAGTCTCCGTATCGCAAAGATGGATAGGTCTTGGACCCGCTGCAGGTCTGGTCTAGGACTTTTGGGACTTAAAGCTGAGCAGGAGCGCGATCCATGAGCCTTCACGGGACCTATGACGACCAGAACATCTTCGCCAAGATCCTGCGCGGAGAAGCGCCCTGCGTGAAGCTTTATGAAGACGAGCACGTGCTGTCCTTCATGGACATTTTCCCGCAAAGCAAAGGCCATACGCTGCTCATCCCCAAGGAAGCCGCGCGCAACCTGCTGGAGATGTCAGACGCCGGCGCCGCCGAGGCGATCAAGCGCGTCAAAAAAGTCGCCAAAGCCGTCGAGACCGCGCTCAAACCTGACGGCGTCACCATCGCCCAGTTCAACGGCGCGCCGGCGGGCCAGACCGTCTACCACATCCATTTCCACATCATTCCCCGCTGGGAAGGCCAGGACATCGCCGGCCATGGCAGCGCCGGACAGGCGGATATGGATGAGCTGAACGCGCTGGCCGAACAGATCAAGGCCGCGCTCTAAGCCTTATCCGCACCACACGCCCGGCATGTCATAGGGACCGTGCCGGGCGGCGGACGCCCCGTCTGGATCACGCTCCACGATTTCAAACTGCGCCGTATCCACCGGCAGGATCGCATCGGCGTCTTCAAGCGGCTCAGCACCCAGCCCGGCGCCCGTCCGCGGCCCCAGAGCGCCTGTCTCATCCACCATTTCATGGCCGCCGCTGCTCCAGCGTGGATCAAACGGGTAGGTGCGCGCCATGACCTCGCCCTGACAATCATAGGCGATCCACTCAAGCCGCGAATGCGGCGCGCCCCTATCGTCTTCGACATAAAACCGGCGTCCGCCGAAGGCCTCCACACGCGCGGGCTCTTGGGTGAAATCAACCGCCACCACACGGCCCGTGACCGCGCTCTCAGACGCCGGATGAGCCAGCAGGGCCGTCAGCACGCTGGCGATGTGTAAGGCGCTCATCTGAAATCTCCCAGTCTGATCAGCGGTCAATCACTCCAGGATGCAAGCCATGCATAAGCTTGGCTTCACGCTCAAGACCAATCGCCCTAGCGTGCAGGAAATTTTTCAATTGAGATTTGACGCATGACCTCCGCCTTCTCGCTTGCCGCCAACTCGACCGCCGCCCTGTTTCCACGCACCTTCAAGGCGTCGGTGGCCCGTCAGTTCACCCGGCCGCGGGTGAAGCAGCAAACCGATCGCGGCCGGGACTGGCTCGAAAGCCTCGACAAGCAGACCTTCACCGGCCCTCAGGGCGAACAGCGGGTGTATCGCGGCGGCGACGGACCGCTGGTGTTCTTCCAGCATGGCTGGGAGGCGGACAGCGCGGACCTCTCGACGCTGGGGCAAGCGGTGATGGAGGCCGGATTCTCGGTCGCCATGATCGACGGCCCCGCCCATGGCCAGAGCGAAGGCCGCAAAGCCCATATCCTGCTCTTCGCCGAAGGCCTGGGCGCCGCGGCGGCCCAGCTGGGCCAGCCCCACGCCATGCTGGCTCACTCCATGGGCCTACCCGCGACTGTCCTCGCCAAGGCGCGCCATGGGCTCAAACCAGGCCGCGTGATCGGGCTGGGCGCGCCAGACGCCCTGCCCCGCAATGTGGAATTCCAAAGTCAGGCCATGGGGCTATCAAAGCGCGCCGTCCGCCTGATGCTGGAGTCGGTCAGCGAGCAGTTTGGCGAACCCGCGACCAATCTCGACATCACCCTGGACGCGCCGAACTTTGAGACGCCCGCCCTGATCCTGCACGGCGCCAATGACCAGATCGCCCCGCCCGTATGCGCCGAACGCATCGCCGCATCCTGGCCGGGCGCGCAATGGGAGGTGTTTGACGGCATCGGCCATCGCGGCGTGTTGCGCGATGACCGAGTCGTGAAGCGTGTTCTGGCGTTTCTGCGCTAGAGGTGCGGCCCCCACATGATCAATGTCGCGCCCACACCCCCTAATGCGGTGAGACCCGCGGCGGTGAGCGTAACGAGGGTGCTGCTCCATTTCAGCGCGGCGGAGCGGCTTTTCTGGGCGCTGAGATAGAGCTGCAGACCCGCCAGCGGGATCGCCATCACCCCGAACGCCAGGAAGATATCAAACCAGCCATTCATCTGGTTTGTGATGCCCACCGGGCCCACACTCAGCAACCAGGCGCCATAAAACAGGCGCATGAACCACACCCCGTTGGCGACCATGAACAAACGCATGGCCCAGGGCCTGTGACGGGCAATGTCGCGTTTCATGGCGAAATGAACCGTAAGCGCTGCGAACACCAGAATGAGCCCGGTGTTGAGCGTGGACGCGATCGCCCCGATATCATTGAGACGCGTCCCGCGTCCCCACACCATCCACAGACCGCCAAGCGCCAGATAAACGGCCAGCACCAAAAACACCCGACCGCTCATCCGGTGCAGCCTGGGCGCCCAATTGCGCAAGGGCGCGGTGAGTTGCATCAGCCCCGCCAGCGTCATGATCGCGGCAAGTAGGACATGGGTGATGAACATCAGATTGCCGAAGCCGTCCCCCGCCTCATACCCTTTTATCAACCCCACTTCGTCCCAGCGTTCAAACTGTCCGATAAGGGTTTTGGGCAGATAGGCGACGAGGATGTAATAGATGAACATCAACTGCCCGGCCGCGGCGGCCAGAAACCAAAGCTTGCCAGACAGGCTGTGCGCGCGTGCGACCCATGCCACCGAACGGGCGGCGGATTGTGAGGATGCCAAGGTTTGCGTCATCGAACCAACTCCTAACTTCGCCCGGTCTTTTTGCCGGGCCGATAAGAGCGATTTGCTGAATTGAGCGCCTTTCGGTCTTGCCGATTTGCATTCCGGCCAGAAAAAGCTGCAGATTGCGTACAGACATCGTCGCACCCGACGCCAGATGGACCATCGTCATGCTCGCCTTCGGCCTAGGCCTGAAACTTTTTTGCGCGATCTGGGCGGCCGCTTGGGCAGGCTGGGTGCTGATGCGCGGCCAGCGCACCCCGCTGCATCTGAGCTGGGGCGTGTTCACTCTGTGCATGGGCGCCTTGCTGGTAGCTGAAGGTCTGGGCGACTCGCTGGGGTCGGCGCGGCTTTGGCTGCTGATGCTCAGCGGCGGAACCTGTTCGGTCTTCTGGCTGTTCACCCGCGCCCTGTTTCACAAAACCACCGCCTTTGGACCGTTCGAGCTGGCGCTGGTCGCCGGGATCATCGCCCCGTCTATGATCAAACCGGTTTTGATCATCTCTGGCTTTAACGCACCGATAGACATTCTCGTGAACGCCCAAACCATGCTGAGCTCGACCGCTTTGATGCTGTCAGTCTGGGAAGCTGCGCGGAACTGGCCGAGCGCCGAACACATGAATGAGCGGCGCTTGCGCATTGGCTATCTGGCCGTTTTCTGCTCAGGGGTGTTTTTGTGCGCGATTGTGTTCAACACAGGTGCGCCGATTTCACCTCAACTTGTCACCTTGATTGAAGCCTTGTGCGCGGCCGCGATTCTCACCGTCGGCAGCGTCGCGATTGTCTACAGACACGCCCATCCCGCACCCGATTGGCGGCCTGCGCCAGAGGCGACCGAGACGGATGTGCAGCTGGGACAGCGCCTGATCCGCCTGATGGATCGTGAGCAGCTGCATCTCGATCCCGACCTGAACTTGCGATGTCTGGCGCAAGCTCTGGGCGAGCCGCCCAACAAGGTCAGCCGCGCTATCACCGCCGGTCTGAAGGCCGCCAATGTGAACCAGCTGATCAATGCGCGCCGGATCGCTCACGCCCAGTCGCTGCTGACGGATCCCGACAAGGATTCGCTGACGATTTTGCAAGTGGCGCTGGAAAGCGGATTCAATTCGATCGGCCCGTTCAACCGCGCCTTCAAGGCGATCACCGATCAAACCCCGCGTGACTATCGGCGAGGCCGGGATCCTGCTGCACAAGGATTGGCGGCTGAGTGAGAGACCTGAGCTAGCGTCTTACCACAGCTAAGGTTTCAAACGCCCGCTCCAGCGCCAGATCCTCGCCGTCGGGACCAAGCCTGTCCGCGCTGTCGAGCACGATATCGGCGCGATAGTCTTCTCGCGGCGCGCCATCCACATGATAGAGCGTCTCAGTGGGCAGCTTCACCGTCCAGCCGGTTTCGGGCAGGTCATAATCATAAATCGCGCCCAAAAGCCCGGCCATGGGCGCGGCGATCGTCACGGCGTCCGCGACAGCGTCGAGCCCCATCGTCAAGCCTTCGCCCATCGACCCGGTCCAGCGTCCCGCCAGCACCACGACCGGAACGCCCGCCAGGCTGTCGCCACGCGGCAGGACCTCTTCAACCCATTGCCGGGCGACGCCGGTATCGCGTTCAATCTGAGGCAAGGCGTGGCGCTGATAGGGTTTCGTCTCATCGACCAGTCGCCCCATTAGGGCGCGGGCGTAAAGCGTGTCGCCGCCGCCGGGCGTATCGCGCAGATCAATGATCAAGCCGTCAGGACGCGGTCCCGAGAGCGCTTCATCAATGGCGGCGATCAGATCGCTGTTCCCCAGAGAATCGTTAAAGCGCAGCACCCGAACGCCCTCGCGCTCGGTCACGCTGATCAGCGGGCGGTTTTCTGTCTCCACCTGATAGAGATTGGGCAAGGTCAGCGCTTGCTCTTCTCCATCAAAGTCAGAGAAGACGAACACCCGTTCCTGGTCGCGCGGCCCCGCCGTCAGAACACGCGCGGCGAAGCCTTTGCCGGCGCCTGTCTCATAAGGACCGCCGCACAAACCGGCGACAGCCTCTTGCATCGGTTGACCAGCCACAGAACTGATCCGCCATCCCGGCTCCACACCCGCTGTTTGGGCGGGCGATCCCCGCCGTACATCCGTCACCACATAGGCTTCGTCGCGAAACTCGACCCAGAGATCATTATAGCTTGGCGTCAGACCATAGGAGCTGGGCGACGACACGCCGAGAATGGCATGATGGTCTTGCAGTGCGTTCACCGCGCATTCGGCAAACCGCAACAGGCTGGCCGCATCTGTAACGCTCTCGACATCGACGCCCTGAGCGCCGCGAGCCGGATTGCCTCCGTCAAAGCGATGCGCATAGGCGTATTGGCGGTCTATGAGATCGAGCACAGTCTCGGCGTCGGCGCGATAATCGGGCGTTTGCGCATATGCGCCAGCGCCCAAAAAGAACGCGCCGCTGAGGATCAGCGACGCGTTTTGAACGCTCAGGAGCTTCACTTGACCGTCTCTTCAGTCTTTTTCTTTTTGCGCTTTGGCTTTGCGTCGTTGAGACGGTCGCCCGGAATGATCTCGAAATCGAGACGTTCAGGATCCGCCGCATCCACGTCGACTTTCACCACGCCGCCTTTTTTCAGCTGACCAAACAGGATCTCTTCCGCCAGCGGCTTCTTAATGTGGTCCTGAATGACCCGGCTCAGCGGACGCGCACCGAATTTCTCGTCATAGCCGCGCTCACCCAGCCAGCGATTGGCGGCGTCGGTCAGCTCGAACGTGACGCCGCGATCGGCCAGTTGCGCCTCAAGCTGCAGAACGAACTTCTCGACCACGCGGCCGATCACGTCGATCTTCAGACCCGCAAACGGGATGATGGCGTCCAGACGGTTGCGGAATTCAGGCGTGAACAGACGCTCGATGGCGGCCTGATCCTCGCCGTCGCGCTTGCCGCGGCCAAAGCCGATGGCTTCCTTGGCGGCGTCGGCGGCGCCGGCGTTTGAGGTCATGATCAGGATGACATTGCGACAATCCACGGACTTGCCGTTGGCGTCGGTCAGCTGACCATTATCCATCACCTGGAGCAGGATGTTGAAGATGTCCGGGTGCGCTTTCTCGATCTCATCGAGCAGCAGCACCGAATGGGGATGCTGGTCGATGGCGTCGGTCAGCTGGCCGCCCTGATCATAGCCCACATAGCCCGGAGGCGCGCCCAGAAGGCGGCTCACCGTGTGGCGTTCCATGTATTCCGACATGTCAAAGCGCAAGAGCTCGACGCCCAGCGTATCCGCCAGCTGTCGGGCCACTTCGGTCTTGCCCACCCCGGTCGGGCCGGAGAACAGGTAAGAGCCGATCGGCTTGTTGGGTTCGCGCAGACCGGCGCGGGCCAGCTTGATGGCGCTCGCCAGCTTCTCGATGGCGTCGTCCTGACCGAACACCACGCGCTTGAGCGACGTGTCGAGATCACGCAGCACGGACTCATCGGACTTGGAGACCGATTTCGGAGGAATGCGGGCAATCTTCGCGACCACAGCTTCGATATCTTTGACGCCGATGGTTTTCTTGCGTTTGGATTGCGGCACCAGACGCATGGAGGCGCCCGCCTCGTCGATCACGTCGATGGCTTTGTCCGGCAGTTTGCGGTCACCGATATAGCGATCTGACAGTTCCACGGCGGTTTTCAGCGCCTCCGCTGTGAAGCGGATATCGTGGAAGTCTTCGAAATACGGCTTCAGCCCCGTGAGGATCTTGATCGCGTCGGGAACAGACGGCTCCTTCACATCGATCTTCTGGAAGCGCCGCGCCAGGGCGCGGTCCTTCTCAAAGTGCTGGCGGTATTCCTTATAGGTGGTCGAGCCCATGCAGCGCAGACCACCCTGTTGCAGGGCCGGCTTCAAGAGATTGGACGCATCCATCGCGCCGCCTGACGTGGCGCCGGCGCCGATGACAGTGTGAATCTCGTCAATAAACAGCACCGCGTTCGGACGCGCTTCCAGCGCCTTGACCACCTGTTTGACGCGCTCTTCAAAGTCGCCGCGATAGCGGGTGCCCGCCAGCAAAGCGCCCATGTCGAGCGAATAGATGGTGGCCTCGGCCAGTACTTCCGGCACTTCGTGTTCAACGATCTTGCGCGCCAGACCTTCGGCGATGGCGGTTTTGCCCACGCCTGGATCACCGACGAGAAGCGGGTTGTTCTTGCGGCGGCGGCACAGCACCTGGATGCAGCGCTCCACCTCATGCTCGCGCCCGATCAGCGGATCGACGCCGCCCTCGCGCGCTTTTTCATTCAGATCGACGCAATAGGCGGACAGCGCGTCGTCTTTTTCCTCGGCGCCCTCACCCAACTCGGCGGCGTCTTCGTCCGCGCCCCTGGCGGGTCGCGCTTCGGATTCGCCAGGCTTTTTGGAGATGCCGTGGGAGATGTAATTGACCGCGTCATAACGGGTCATGTCGCGTTCAGCGAGGAAGTATGCCGCATGGCTTTCGCGCTCGGCGAACAGCGCCACCAGCACATTGGCGCCCGTGACTTCGTCGCGACCGGAATTCTGAACGTGGATGACCGCGCGCTGGATGACGCGCTGGAAGCCGGCGGTAGGCTTGGCGTCCTCGCCATCATCCACGATGAGGCTCGCCAGTTCTTCGTCCACATACTCGTTGAGCGTGTCGCGAAGTTCGTCCACATCCACGTCGCAGGCGCGCATCACCGCGGACGCATCCACATCTTCACACAGCGAGAGCAAGAGATGCTCCAGCGTTGCGTATTCGTGCTTGCGTTCGGTCGCGGCCGTCAGGGCGCGATGCAGGGAACGTTCGAGAGTGGGTGAGAAAGAGGGCAAGGCCTAATCCTTTTCCATCGTGCACTGTAACGGATGCTGAGCACGGCGCGCAGCGTCCATGACCTGGGCCACCTTCGTTTCGGCGACCTCGTATGTGAAAACGCCACACACGCCGACTCCATGTTGGTGCACATGGAGCATGATGCGAGTCGCGTCTTCTTGCCCCTTGTGAAAAATGCGCACCAAGACCTCGATGACGAACTCCATGGGCGTGTAGTCGTCATTGAGCAGTAAAACCTTGTACATCGACGGACGCTTGGTCCGTGCGCGCGGCTTGACTGTTACGCCGGTCTCCTGATCGGGCAGGTCTGGCTTGTTCGGCTCACTCATAGGCAGTCTGGCGTCTCGCTAGCGTTACGCCCCAGCTTGATCCGGTTTTTCAGCCGCGGCAATCAATCATGATATTAAATAAGCGCGGCAGGGTTACAGAGAACCCCCTCAACTGATCACAACACAGTTTAAAGCCTAATTGACCGTGGAAAGCGGACAAAAAAATGGTCCGGCGCGGACGCCGGACCAGTCAGGGAGGACTCGAGGCCGGGCGACGCGTCGAGGCGACGCCCGGCGATAGGGTGCGCCTTAACGCTGGGACTGCATCAGTTCCAGGGCGGCGGAGAAACGCTCATTGATCGGCTTGAAGGATTCCTTGAACAGGTTCGACATCAGGTCGGAACTCTTGTTCATCTCAGCCATCAGGGCGTCCATGGACGACTTGGTGTAGTCGGACTGGATCTCGATCAGTTCCTGGACCGATTTCGCGCCCGCCATGGATTTCGCGGCGGTCATGCCGTCTTCCATGGTTTTCTTGGCGAAGGCCAGATTGGCGGCGTTCAGTTCTTCGATGGATTTGGCGGCGGTGGTGCTCGACGCGATCACGGCGTCCACGCTGTCCTTGTGGAATGCGCTGAACTCGTTGACTGCGGTCATGGACTTTTCAAAGCCGTCTTTCAGGGCTTCGTTTGACGCAGTGGTCATGGTTTCGATCGTGTCTTTGGCGGTATTTTTTGCGGTGGTCATCGACGTGTCTCCAGAATATTTGCGCGGGGGCGAGGGTTTTCGGGCTTTGCTTTGACCCGTTGTCTTTTTGGCGGCCCGCTTCACCGGCGCCTTGGCGGCCGGTTTGGCGGGTTGAGCCGATTGCTTCGCTGGCTCAGCAGCAGCCTTTGACTTCGCTTCCGATTGAGCGCCCTCACCGGTTTTCGCTGTTTCAGCGGCCGTTTGAGGCGTCTCTGACGCAGTTTTATTCGGAGTCGCGTTCGCCATTTGGGGCTCCATGCGTTCCCTGTTGTGTTAGCAGGTGCAGCATATATGACGCGCGAGCACCCCTCAGTCAAGCAATTATTGTGCGCTGCACAAAACGCCGCACCCCTGCTGGGACAGTGGATCGACACAGTTAACGCTCGAGCAAGGGCTTAGCGGCGAGTATGCGTTCATGGCTCGTTTTCTGATTGTCTTTGTCTGCTCCCTGAGCATGCTCGCCCTCGCCCCTCGTGCGCAGGCCAGCGAGCGATACGCCGCTTTCGTGGCCGATATGCAGACGGGAGAAGTTCTGCACGCCCGGCGTGCGGATGCGCTGCGCTACCCCGCCTCACTCACCAAGATGATGACCCTCTACATGCTGTTTGACGCGCTCGAGCGCGGCGAGCTCGCTTTGGACGACCCGATCACAGCCTCAGCAGAAGCCGCCAGCCGCCCCGCCTCTCGGCTCGGTTTGCAGGCGGGACAGACGCTGACTGTCGAAACCGCGATCCGCGCCCTGATCATTCAGAGCGCCAATGACGTGGCGGTCGCCGTCGCCGAACATCTGGAGAGCGACGAGGAGCGTTTCGCAGAGGTGATGACGACCCGCGCCCGAGAACTGGGCATGGCGAACACCGTCTTTCGCAACGCATCAGGACTGCCCGATGCACGCCAGCAGACCACGGCGCGCGACATCGCCCGCCTCGCCTATGCGCTTCACCGTGATTTTCCGCAACACTACGCGTATTTCAGCGAGACCCGGTTTCGCTGGAACGGCGCCACACATCGCACCCATAACACGCTGGTGGGTGACCAGCCCGGCGTGGACGGGCTTAAAACCGGCTATATCCGCGCCTCGGGCTTCAACCTGGCCGCCAGCGCCGAACGTGACGGACATCGCATCATCGCCGTGGTGATGGGCGGCGCTTCAGCATCCGTGCGCGACGCCCATGCGCGCGAACTGATTGAAGCCGCGTATTCCGCCATCAACGCCCGCACTGAAAGCCGCATGCTGGCGTCGCTGAACATGCCGCGCCTCAATCCCGTGCGTGAGCAGGAGATTCTGACCGCCGAACTCAGCACCCTGCCCGCCCAGACGGCTCAGGGCTCAGCCCCCGGCGTTCCAGCGGCGCGGGTCGAGCTTGAGCCTGTCGGCGAACCCCGCGCATTCAGCACGTCTGAAACGCCGCCGGGCTGGGCCATACAGGTGGGCGCCTATACGTCACAGGCCGCCGCCTCCGCCCGGCTTGAAAGCGTTGCGATGATGGGGCTGCATACTTTGCTGGGCGACGCTCAGGCGCGTGTGGAGCCGATGCAGCGCAATGGACGCCAGCTCTGGCGGGCGCGCTATGCCGGCCTTGACGGTTCTCGCGCGCAATCCATCTGCCAGCGCCTGGAAGCGAGCGGAGAATCCTGCTTCGCCGTGCCGCCCGCCGCTTAATCGCCCAGCAAAACGTCACGCGCTTGCTGGACTTTGGCGGCCAGTGCGTCGCTGCCGCCCTGATCAGGGTGCACCCGCTTCATCATGGACCGATGCGCCTTTCGGATCTCGGCTTCATCGGCGTCCGGGCCGACGCCCAGAATCGCACGCGCTTCGTCAACACTCATGCCGGTTCGCGACGGTGCAGCGCTGCGTCCGTCGGTCTGTTGATCCGTACCGCTTGAGCCTGGCTTTGCGCCGCGCATGGCGACGCCCAGAAAGCCCAGGGCGGCCCCGATCAGCGGCACGCCCGCCACAGCCAGGCCGCGTATGGTCAGCAAAGCACCCAACACGACGCCGCCAACCCCCAGCACCCACCGCAGCAGCCGGGCCGCGTCTTTCGACGGCAGGCGCGCCATCACCACCGCGAATACGATTGCCAAAGCGGCCAGCGCCAGAAGTCCGTAAAGGATCATCAATCGTCCTCAGATCGCCATCAGAACGGAAACGGCTTCCCGCTCAGTCCGGGCAGTTTGAGCACGATCAGCAGCTCGCGCAATTCCTGGCGGGCGGCCACATGGCTCATGGTGAAGGTCATCGACGAGCCCGCCTCGGTCAGATCCAGCAAGGTGAGCCCGGCGGGAAACAGCTCGCGATAGATCACGCGCTCTGAAAAGCCCGGCGCCAAGCGGAACCCAACGCGCTCTGACAAGGCCTTCAACCCTTTGCCCACACGGCGCTTATTGCGCGAATCCAGATTGGAGATCCGGTTGCGCATCACCAGCCAGTCGATGGATTTGCGCTCGCGCATGGCTTTGCGCTTTCGGCATTCCCAGACCATTTCAGAGTACACGCTAGGTCGGCCCACCTCGAACGTATCGCCGTCGATTTCCGCCAGCAGGGCGAAGTCGACGAAGCTGTCATTGATGGGCGTGATCAGGGTGTCGGCGCTGGAATGAGCGAGCCGGGCGTAATGGGTGTCGCCGCCGGGCGAATCCACAATGATGAAATCACAGCCGCGGCAAAGCTGCCCCAGGGTTTCCTCCCAAGCGGCGCGCTCTTCGGATTCCACGTCATCCAGCGAACGCGATTGAGAGATCGGCAGGCGCCCTTGAACGGGCATGGGCAGCGAGACGCCGCGCGCATCCGCCCATTTCCGGCGATTGTCCAGATGCCGGGTCAGGCTCGCCTGGCGCAGATCGAGATCGATCACCCCCACGGTCTGCCCCATGCGCATCAGAGCCACGGCCAGATGAATGGCGACGGTGGATTTACCCGCCCCGCCCTTTTCATTTCCGACCACGATCACATGCGCGCCCTGAGCGGCGCGACCTGGTGACTCAACGGCGCCAGCAGACACGGTGACGACTCCCCAAACCCTTATTGACTGCGGCGCTAGCATGCTCCGCAGATATTCGAAAGGTCTGTTATGGCCCTAACCGGGCAGCGCTTCACCGGTAAAATGCGTCGCCTGACACCACAGGCCCGCCGCTTCCGCTTGCGCACACAGGTCCAGCGCCTCCGCCCGGCTGTCAAACGGCCCCGCTTTCAGGCGCAAAAACTCTCCCTGCTCCAGCTGCACGCGTTCGATGCGCGGCTCCGCCGCTGACAGGGCCGGCAACTGAACGCCGAGCTGGCGCCAGCCGATCTGGGCGTTGCTGAGCAAGCGATAAGACGCCAGATGCGCCCCATACATCAGGCTTTGTGCGCCTTCAAGGTCCGGCGCGGGCGCGAAGCTCATCGCCTGAACAGGAGCAGGTAAGGGCTCGGGCGACGTGTGAGGCGCGGTTAAAAGCGCGGCCCGCAGCGCGCCCATTTCAGCGCTGGCCGCCTCGACGCGATCAGGATGACTGGCGGCTGTCTCTTCCAGAAGCTGCGCCAGTTCAAGCGCAGGCTGGGCGCGCGTTTCCACAGATGGCGATCCCAGACTGACACAGCCCGTCAGACCCAGTGTCGCAATCATGATGAAGACCAAGCGCATGCCGTATTCCCTAAACCGAGTCGCACGCTTGCGAGACTGCCACGGCTAAGGCTAGCGTGCAGCCGGTATTTTCGCCCAGGAGGCCGCCGTGACCCACGGTCCCGAACTCGCCTTGCCCGCCGCCTACTCCATCGCCGCTGTCAGGGACCAGGTCCGCCACTGGCGCTCGGACCGTCTGCGCATTGGTTTCGTACCCACCATGGGCGCCTTGCATGAAGGGCATCTGGCGCTGGTCAAACAAGCGCTTGGATCGGCAGATCGCGTCATCGTCAGCATTTTCGTGAACCCGACCCAGTTTGCCCCTGGCGAGGATTTTGATGCCTATCCGCGCACGCTCGAACAAGATGCGGACAAGCTGGCGGAAACGGGCGCGCATCTGGTCTACGCCCCGGACGCACGCGAAATGTATCCCGAAGGCTTTGTCACCAACGTCTCGCTCACCGGCCCGTCCCACGGCATGGAAAGCGTGTCGCGTCCTCACTTCTTTAACGGCGTTGCAACTGTGGTGTGCAAGCTGCTCAACCAGGTCCAGCCGGATGTGGCGGTGTTTGGCGAGAAGGACTACCAGCAGCTCATGGTGATCCGGCGCATGGTCACTGACCTTAACCTGCCCGTCGAAATCCAGGGCGGCGAGACCGTGCGTGAAGATGACGGCCTCGCCCTCTCCTCGCGCAATGTCTATCTCAACGCCACCGAGCGCGAGCGCGCCGCGCGGCTCAATGTGATCTTGCAAGAATTCGCGGATGCCCTGTCGAGCGGCGCGAATGTGGCGGACGCCCAACACCAGGCCCAGCTCAAGGCGCAATCGGCGTTTGATGGCGTGGATTATGTGGTCGCGAGGGACGCTGAGACCCTGGACGCCCTGCCGTCCGGCCCGATTGATCGCAATGCGCGCGTGTTGGCGGCGGTGCGGGTCGGCAAGACGCGTCTCATCGACAACCGAGCGGCGCCCAAGACATAGGCTACCAGGCGCCCAGCTCGATCAGCTTGCGGCGCAGCTCGTCCGGCAAATCCTCGCCGCCCGCATGTTCAGTCAGGTCGGCGGGCGCATCTTCCGCCTTCAGATAGCGCCAGCCCTGGAAGGCGCGCCGGGGCGACGGCGCCGTGCGCACCAGCTTGTTCTCAAGCCAGATATTGCAGCGCTTGATCCCTTCGGAATCGGTGAACTCTTCCAGATCGAGCACGGTCTGGCGCACCTGGATCACCCGCTTGATCACCCAGTACAGAGAGCCGCCCGCCAGGATTTCATCCTTGCGTTTGGGCGTCATGCGCGTGGTGTGCATGGTGGGCTGGCCATCATGACGGTCGAGCCAGCCTTGCAGCTGTTCAACGGAGTCCACGCCCACGCACAATTTGACAAGATTCAGCGCCATACCGCCGAATTAGTGCGACTCCGTCGCCTCAACAACCGACCCGCCTGCAGTCGGCGCAGCCCATTCAACGTCAAGAATCTCAATCGTCATGTTCTCGTCAAACGACTGGAACGCTGCAGACCCGGCGATGTTGAAGTGCATGCCTGCCAGACGCGGGCCGTTCACCGTCTCATCAAAGACGAAATCCTGCAGGAACTGGAAGCCGTCAATGCGAGCGGCGAAATTGGGCTTCACGCTTTCTTCGAGCCTGAGATGAAACGCCTGCACATGACCATTGGCGGCGTTCACATGGACTTCGCCCTGCATCGCTTCGAGCATGCGCTGTTCCGTCCGGTCCGGTTCGCCCTCTGAATCCGGCATGGCGAGCGGCACGAAGCCGTAGATCAGGCGACCGTCTTCCTCGCGCAGAAAACGGACATCGTCACCGATGATTCTGCGAATTTCTTCCGGGTCAAAACCCTCAGCGCCGAACCCTGAGCTTTCATCGCTGTCTTCAGACGATTCATCGCTCTCATCGTCGTCCGAAAGATCGACCCACAGCTCTCGCTGGGCTTCATTGAGGGTGTCTTCCGGCGGCGCCAGCAGCGTGTAATCGCTCTCTCCGGCCTCGGATTCGACCATGCGCACCATGATGCGATCATTATTGACGCCAATACGCATATCCACGCGCGCCGCGACAGGCTCATTGATCGGCGCAGAAAGCGCCTGTTCCAGCGGCTCTGGCAACAGAGCAAAAGCGGAAGTCGCGGAAAACAGTGCGGCGCAAGCGCCCAGCATCAGGCTGCGAACCATGGGGGAAAAGCCTCTTCTCATCCAGAAAGCGACAGTTTCGCCTTCCTAATACGGCGAGACTAGGGCGTGTACCGGACAAAACGCCTCGGAGTCAGGCGGGTGCGCGATCGGTCAGGCCATCCTTGCGCGCCAGATCCACATCAAACGTGGTGTCGCTTTTGGGCGCCGGGCGCGTCTGACCGCCGAAGGCGCTCTGATAGGCCTTGAAAGCTTTTGACAGGCCCAGCTTGGCGTAGGCCTGCACACCACGGCTTGAGGCCGTGCGCGGGGTCCAGCCCGCCTGACGCAAAACGCCATTGGCGTGATAAACGCCGTTCTGAAGGGTGGATTGCGGCGTCACCATCTCGACGGTGATCGACACGTTCAACCCGTCGAGATTTTCCACCCGGTGTGGCGAATGCAACGGCCAGGACACAAACGCGCCCGGATCAAGGTCAATCTGGGCGGCCTGGGCGTCCCAGGACGGGTCAAATGGCACGTCCTCGGTCTGGGTCTTGTGAAGGATCGCCTCCATGGACTGCTCATCCACGAAGGGCGCGCGCGGCGGATAAATCCGGAAGCGCTTCTTGCCTTTCACATGCAGCAGCAGGGTTTCGGAGACGTCGGAATGATAAAACACCTGTGCGCGCGGGCTGGAGATAAGAATGCCGCCATAGGCGCGCAGCGGGTTGAATCCCGGATTGAGACGCTTGAGCTGAGCGATCAGGGCCTCAAAGATCGGCTTGTAGATCGCATCCGTATCCATGGCCTGGCGAAGATTGATCCACAGCTTGCCGGCGCGGACGGCCTCGACCAGCTCACGGCCTTTCAGGTCGCCGCCTTCTCCCGCCCGCCAGCTTTCGCGGTCGGTCGGATCGTCGCCCATGGTGCAAATATCTGTCAGGGCTTTGGGATGCCGGTTCAACAGCGCCGCGAGCGCCAGCTCGCTGAAGGCCGGATCCATATGAAGCCGATGGCGCGCGGTGACGACGCCGGCGCGGAAATCTTTCCGCTTGTCTTCATTCCAGTCGATCAGCACAGGGTCGGTCATCACACAGCTCCGTCGCAATCTGGGACGCCATGACGTCCCTGGTCACGAGCTGTGCATCGGATGGGCCAAACTCAGGCCTTGAGGTCTTATTCGTCGGCGAGCGTGACCAGCACGGCGCCGTCTCCGACCTGTGAGCCTTCAGAGGCGCCGACGCTTTCCACCACGCCGTCACGCGGCGCGGCGAGCGCATGCTCCATTTTCATGGCTTCCAGCACGGCCAGGGTCTGGCCCTTCTTGACGGCGTCTCCGGCTTTCACCGGCACCGACAACACCTTGCCGGGCATGGGCGCCTTGATCGCGCCGCCCGCTTCAAGAGCGTCCGCCAGCGCGGCGGGATTATAGAGCTCAATCAGATGGGTTTCGCCCTGACAGGTCACTAGCACGCCCCGCCCGCGCAGCTCAACGCGCGCCGACACAGTGCGGCCGTCCAAGCGAGCGTGAACCTGCGAGCCCGTGAGACACAGATCGGTCAGCGCATAGCCCTGATCGCCGATCTGAGCTGTGAGCTGAGCCTTGTCGCGCTTGAGCGAGACGGACAAGCGCGCCTCCTCTGCCTGGAAGCCCAGCTCGATCACGGCGTCAGAATTCGTGCGGAAGCCGTCACGCACCGACCAGGGGTCGGTTGATGTTGCAAATGCGCCAGCTCCATCCGTCAGACGCAGCGCCGCTGCGAGATAGCTGAAGGCTGGCGGCGATTTGGGCGCCAGCTCTTCCAGTCGGGCGTCAATGAAGCGGGTATCCACCTCGCCGGCGCGGAAATCGGCATGGGTCAGGGCCCGGCGCAGGAAGCCCGCATTGGTCTTGACCGGATAGACGCGCACTTGCGTATCCAGCACGTCCACCAGACGGTCGATCGCGTCTTCACGGGTCTCAGCGAAGGTGATCAGCTTGGCGATCATGGGATCATAGTGCAGCGAGACTTCACCGCCCTGACGCACGCCCGAGTCCGTGCGCACGCCGTTGGCGAGATCGGTGTCAGGCAGATCAAGATAATCCAGCGGTCCAATGGAGGGCAGGAAGCCGGTGGCGGGATCTTCGGCATAGAGCCGCGCTTCCATCGCCCAGCCTGACAGGCTGATCTGATCCTGTTGCGGCACGGACCCGCCCGACGCCACGCGCAGCTGCAGTTCGACCAGATCGGTTCCCGTCACCGCTTCCGTCACCGGATGTTCGACCTGAAGACGGGTGTTCATCTCCATGAAGTAAAAGCCGTCTTCACGCAGCGGACCGGAGCCGTCGACGATGAACTCCACTGTGCCGGCGCCGACATAATCCACAGCCTGAGCGGCCCGCACCGCCGCCGAGCACATGGCGGCGCGCACATTGGGCGTCATGCCCGGCGCAGGGGCTTCCTCGATGACTTTCTGGTGGCGGCGCTGCAGCGAGCAATCACGCTCGAAGAAATGCACCACCCGGCCCCGACTATCGCCGAACACCTGCACCTCGATATGGCGCGGGCTGGAGATGAATTTCTCGATCAGCACCCGGTCATCGCCAAAGCTCGACGCCGCTTCGCGTTTGCAGCTTTCCAGCGCTTCCAGGAAGGCGTCAGACGCCTCCACCTTGCGCATGCCTTTGCCGCCGCCGCCGGCGACCGCCTTGATCAGCACTGGATAGCCGATCTGGTCCGCTTGGGTCTTGAGATGATCAGGGTCCTGCTCAGCGCCGTGATAGCCCGGCGTCACCGGCACGCCGGCTTTCTCCATAAGGCTCTTGGCGCGGTCTTTCAGACCCATCGCCTCAATCGCTTCGGGAGACGGCCCCACAAAGGTCACGCCCGCCTTGGCGCAGGCGCGAGCGAAGTCGGCGTTTTCAGACAGGAAGCCATAGCCAGGATGGATCGCGTCAGCGCCTGTTTTCTTCGCGGCGGCGAGAATGAGGTCCGCTTTCAGATAGCTGTCACGCGCCGGCGCAGGCCCCAGAAGGACCGCTTCATCGGCCAGACGCACATGGGGCGCGTCCGCATCCGCTTCGGAATAAACCGCCACAGTGGCGACGCCGAGCTTGTGCGCGGTGCGCATCACACGGCAGGCGATTTCGCCCCGGTTGGCGATCAGAAGCTTTTTCATCATGGGTGGACATCCATTGCGGTGAAAGCTGTTGGCGCGGTTTTGGGCCAAGCGGGCGGCGGGCGCAAGCTCAGCTCTCTGCTGAGCGGCGTTCCGCACCGCGGGTGAGCACCACCAGGACAAGGCTGATCTGCATCAACAAGAACCAGCTGCCGAGCTTGGCAAACGACACCATCTCCCATTGATGCTCTTGCCCCGGATAGCTCCAGGCGCGCGCAAAGGTGCCGATATTCTCGGCGAACCAGATAAACAGCGCGACCAGCACCAATCCCAGCAAGAGTGGCATGAAGCGGTGCGCGCGGTGAGGTCGGAACCAGATCACGCACGGGCCATAGATCAAGGCGCTGGCCGCGAACAGCGCCCAACGGATATCGACCACATAATGATGGCTGAAGAAGTTGATATAGATCGCCAGCGCCAGCGCCGCCTGCGCCCAGACAGGCGGGAAACGGTCAAAGCGAAAGTCGAAAATCCGCCAGACCCGGGTCATATAGCTGCCGACGCTTGCGTACATGAAACCTGAGAACAGCGGCACGCCCCAAATGGCGAAGAGCGCCTCGTTCGCGCCGGGATAAACCCAAGAGCCCGCATGAACCTTGAAGATTTCCATCACGGTGCCAACCACGTGAAAAACTGCAATGACGCGCACTTCCGCCCAGCTTTCCAGACGAAACGCGATCATGCCCAGCTGGATGGCGACAGCGCCCAGCGTGATCACGTCAAACCGATGCAGCGGCGCAGTGTCGGGATAGACCAGATAGACGCCCAGAATGAGCGCCAGCATGAGCCCGCCAAACAGGCAGGCCCACCCTTGTTTGATCCCGAAGCTCAAGAACTCGAACGCCGCGAGCGAGACAGGCCCCCTTACCCAGCGGGCGCGCAAGGCCTCTCGCTCGCGGTGAAACCAGGCTTCAAGCTCACGCAACCCCAAGCGCGTCAGTCCACCCAAAAGGGTTTGCGCTTTTCAAGGAAGGCGGCCAGGCCTTCACGGCCTTCTTCGCTGACCCGGCGGTCGGCGATCTGATGGGCGGTCTTGCGCAGAAGATCGTCATTGATGTCGTGATCGGCGACCATGTCCACCAGCTCCTTGGCGTCGCGCACCGCGCCGGGCGCCGTCTGGAAAGCGAGCTTGCCGAGGTATTCCATCATGTCGTCAAGCTCGTCCGCGCTGTCCACCACATACTGGGCGAGGCCCATCTTGTGCGCGTATTCGCCGTCAAACCCTTCGCCGGTGGCGAACAGCGCGCGCGCATAACGCGGACCGATGGCGCGCACCACGAACGGCGAGATGGTGGCTGGGGTCAGCCCCAGGCGGACTTCGGAGAAGCGGATCTTGGCGTCTTTCACAGCAACAGCCACATCGCACGCCGCCATCAGCCCGGCGCCGCCGCCCATGGCCGCGCCTTGCACCAGCGCGATCGTGGTTTGCGGCAGGTCATAAAGCCGCTTGAGCATCCGCGCGAGGTTCAGCGCATCCGCCTGGTTGTCGTCATGGGTCCAGTCAGCCGCCGCCTTCATCCATTCAAGGTCTGCACCAGCGGAAAAGCTCTTGCCCGAACCGCGCAGAAACACCACGCGCACTTCGTCGGTGTTGGCGCGCAGGGTTTCGAAAATGTCAGACAGGCGCGCAATGATGTCGGCGTTGAACGCATTGTGCTTGTCAGGACGGTTCAGCGTCACGATGGCCGCGCCGCCTTGGGTCACATCGAGCAGAACTTCATTTTCAGCAGCCATCAGACATCGCCTTTTGTTATCGCCGGTGGGTCGTCCTGATTACAGCGCCGCGCCGCCTGGGCCAAGCCGTCAGCTCTGCGTCCAAATGACGACAGCCCGCCGCCGGTTCCGGCGGCGGGCTGCTTCAAGCCTGATGGTCAGGCCTGTCTAGCGCGGCATCACGATGGCTTTGATGATGAACAGCACCGTCAGGCCAACCAGATAGGCTGCGCCCAGAAAGGCGATGTATTGCCAGTACAGCATGTCGGTCACGGGCGGGATCGAGAACGCAGCCCCGTCACGCACCATGGGCAGCACCACATCGACGATCACATGCACGATCGCCGCCATCACGGTGAAGATCAGGATCGCCGCGTATTCCTGCATCAAAAGGGCCATCACCAGCCCGATCACCCCCATTTGAACGCCGAGGAAGATCCAGTTGATGGATCCACCGTCGCCATGGGTGGAATATTGCAGCCCGGCCATCAGCCAGGCCCAGACAGGCTCGATATAAGCCCAGATTTGATCGATAAATTCCATAGTCATCCCCTCGCCAGCCAGCCTGATACAGGCCGTCACTGAGTGAAGCGTGCCAAGAAGTTAACAAAAATCAAGCAAAACTCTTGTTGCAGCGCCCAAAAAGCGACGCCGCAGACAGGAATCCTCAAGTTTTTTCAGCACACATGGTTAACGCTTGAAGAGCAGACGCTTGATCATCGCAAAAATCGAAATGACCACCAGATAGCCCACCAGCACCACGGCGGCGTAGCGCCAGTACGTGCCTTCAAGGATCGGGGGCAAGCGCAACGCGGCGCCATTCGCGATCACCGGGATCAAAACATCCACCGCCAGATGGATCACAGTCGCCGCCAGAATGATGACCGGCAAGCGCTTGAGATCAGGCAGCACAAACGCTGCGATCAGCGCGATCAAAAGCCCCTGCACCGCATTAATTTCATTAAACCCGGCGCGCATGAACGCCAGCACGTCGTTTAGAATATCCATGATCGTCCCCCAGACCGATTAAGGATTACGACGCCAGCCTGCCCAGCTTGCGCACGGCTTTGAGCATGCGCTCACGCCTTTGGGGGCTGGACTCCACCAGACCGAAGACGCTGTGACGGACGGGCCCGAATCCCGAGATCTTGAACATGCCGGATTCCAGACCCTTTAGCGAGTGAGCGCCGAATAAAAGCTTATAAGCCGCTCCGGGCATGCCCATGGTCACGATCAGGCGCGCGGACTTGCCTTTCATCTTCTGGGCTGGCCAGCCGGCGCCTTCCTTGTTCTGATCGAGAAAAAAGCCGCCGCGAGCAAGATGCTCCAGCACCGTACGTGACTTGGCCGGCAGGCCGCCCAGCCAGAGCGGGAAGATCATCGTCACATGATCCGCGTCGCGCATCGAAGTCCGCAACGGGTCGAGCACCGGGTCAGGCGGCGTCAGGAAATCCTCCGCCCGGTCGAGCGCCGGCAGCTCCAGCTCACCCAGATTAAACCGCGTGACCCGGCATCCCGTTTCCAGCGCCGCCTCTTCATAGGCGTCCGTCAGCGCCGAACAGAACCGCTCGGGCGATGGGTCGGGGTGGGCGTTGAGAAGGCAGATTTTTCGGATCATGGCTCTCTCCTCTGATGAGAAGAGAATACCGCTATTCATTGCGCTCTGTCATGCGACACAGAGCCCATGCCCGGGCGCCTAGCGCGCGGCGATCTCCACCCAGACCTCGTTGCGCCGGAACGGCCCTGGAATCCACGGCGGATCATAAGACGCGTAGGTCGGCGCGCTCAGCGGCTCAAGTCCTTGCTCTTGCAGATACGCTTCAAGCGCCTCTCGCCCTCTCTGGGCGCGGGCGTCATTCATGATGCCGGAAAACTGGTAGACAGCGATGCGCCGCGCGGGCTGTTCGCGCAGGGTGACGTCATCATTCATGGGAGCTGGAAGCGTCTCCATGGTCCATTCAGACGGCATGATGAACGCCACCGTCCAGCGCCCCTCCGCGTCGGCTTCCGTGGTCACCGGCGCGGTCATGGCGATCTCCTGCCCTGATCGCGTGGAGGTGACCGGCGCGGTCATGGCGATTTCTTCACGCGGCTGGTTATCGCCGAAGATATACCCGGCCAGCGGGCGAAAGCCGCGCCCGCTGGCCTGCCGGCGATCACCCTCGACAACCACTTCAGCAATGATCTGGGGGGCGTAATCGCGGATCTCGATGGGTCCGTCGCGCTCCACCAGCGTATAGGCAGGTTCTTCAGCAGCCATGGCCGGGTTCGAAACGAGAGCTGAAACCAGCCCCAGAAGGCAGGCGAGTATTCGCATGGTTTAGCTCCTTGTGTGTCATGGAGCTTTATACGGAGCCGCCGCCGTGACGGATCAAAAGGGTTAGGCTTCCCAATCCTCGCGACCATGTCGAATGCGCAAGATCAGGACTTCTGCTGCTGGATTTACAAGATAAATGACGATGTGAGCGCCATGCGCATGACACCTGACAGGCGGTTCGATCTCTGTCCTTTCCCGGGCGGCGAAGGGATGGGCCGCCAGAAAATGGAAAGCCATTTCAAGATCAGTCAGGTACCGATCAGCCTGCGAAGTCCCGAACTGGCGGACGCCGTCAAAATACAGAGCGATAATGTCGTCTTCAGCGGCGCGACTGAGCTTATAGCTCATCGCCCCTTACTCGGCAGCGTTCAGTTGGCTCAGGGCTGCGGCGCGCAACTCATCCAGAGTGCGTGAGCCCTCTCCGCTCTCCAGAGCTTCAGTGACCAGAGCCTGCATGTGACCGATTTTGGAGCGCCTGTCCTGATCTCGACGGATCAGATCGCGCACATAATCACTGGCGTTACTGTAGCGTCCGCCTTCAGTTTGCGCCTCAACCCAGGCTTTCATCGCATCAGGCAGAGAAACATTCATCGTCGCCATGGCATGCTCCTTCTAAAAAGTAGCATGCCACAGATTGGCAAAGATTGCCAAACTACATCCGGAAGACGCCGAACTTCGTGTCTTCCACCGGGGCGTTGAGCGCGGCGGACAAAGCGAGGCTGACCACGCGGCGGGTGTCCTGGGGCTCGATCACGCCGTCATCCCAGATGCGGGCGGTGGAGTAATAGGGCGAGCCCTCTTCTTCGTATTTTTCGCGGATCGGCGCCTTGAAGCTCTCTTCAGCCTCGGCGCTCCAGTCCTCGCCGCGCAGCTCCATGCCGTCGCGCTTGACGGTTGCGAGCACGCTGGCGGCCTGTTCGCCGCCCATGACGGAAATGCGGGCGTTCGGCCACATGAAGAGGAAGCGCGGACCAAAGGCCCGGCCGCACATGCCGTAATTGCCCGCCCCGTACGAGCCGCCGATCACCACGGTGATCTTGGGCACTTTCGCGGTGGAGACGGCGGTGACGAGCTTGGCGCCGTCCTTGGCGATGCCGCCCGCCTCGTATTTGGAGCCCACCATGAAGCCGGTGATGTTTTGCAAGAACAGAAGCGGGATCTTGCGCTGGCAGCACAGCTCGATGAAGTGCGCGCCCTTCAGGGCGCTTTCAGAGAACAGAACGCCGTTATTGGCGATGATGCCCACGGGCATGCCGTGAAGCCGTGCAAACCCGGTGACGAGGGTCTCGCCATAGAGCTTTTTGAACTCGTCAAATTCTGACCCGTCCACCAGACGCGCGATCACTTCGCGCACATCAAACGGCTGTCGGGTGTCCGCGGGAATGACGCCGCCCAGCTCTTTCGGGTCAAGGCGCGGATCGCGCGGGTCTTCCAGGAAAAGCTGTTTGGGTTTGACGGTGTTGAGCCCCGCCACGATGCGGCGCGCGATCTGCAGCGCATGGTCATCATCGGCCGCATAATGGTCCACCACACCAGATTCTCGGGCGTGAACGTCCGCGCCGCCGAGATCTTCCGCCGAGATCACCTCGCCCGTGGCGGCTTTCACCAGCGGCGGGCCGCCCAGGAAGATCGTGCCCTGTTTTCGCACAATCACGCTCTCATCTGACATGGCCGGCACATAGGCGCCGCCGGCGGTGCAGCTGCCCATGACGACCGCGATCTGGGGGATGCCTTCAGAGGAGAGATTGGCCTGATTGAAGAAGATGCGGCCGAAATGCTCCTTGTCGGGAAACACTTCCGCCTGGTGCGGCAGGTTCGCGCCGCCCGAATCCACCAGATAAATGCACGGCAGGCGGTTCTCGCGCGCGATCTCCTGGGCGCGCAGATGCTTCTTCACCGTCATCGGATAATAGGTGCCACCCTTCACCGTGGCGTCATTACAGACGATCACGCATTCCCGGCCCGACACCCGGCCAATACCGGTGATCATGCCCGCGCCGTGCACATCGCCCTCATACATGCCGTGTGCGGCCAGCGCGCTCAGCTCCAAGAAAGGCGAGCCGGGATCCAGAAGGCGCTGCACCCGGTCGCGTGACAAGAGCTTGCCGCGCTTGAGGTGCTTTTCGCGCGCCCGTTCGCTGCCGCCCAAAGAGGCTTCAGCGGTCTTCTCCCGCAGCTCGGCGACCAGCTCATCCATGGCCTCTGAATTGGCCTTGAAGCTGTCTGAGGACACGTCGAGCTGGGTGTGAAGTTCGGTCATGGCGCGATTTTCCGTCTGGTGGAACAAGACTGACGCGCTGCTTAGCGCGGAGGCGCATGCGAGCGCAACGCTTTGCATCCGATCAGAAGCCCAGTTGCATCATCGAGACAATAGAAGACTGCAAACTCTGGAAGGTTCTCATGCTTGCAACGCTCTCACTCGCCCTTTCCCTTCTCTCCTCCCCGGTTCAGACCGAATGGATTGAAACGGACGCCGCCCCGATCGAGGTGATGGTGCTGGGCAGTTATCACTTCACCGGCGGCGGTCAGGACCTGCACAATCCCGAAGTCGATGACCATCTGGCGCCTGAGCGTCAGGCCGAGATCGTGGAAGTGATCGACGCGCTCGCGCAATTCGCGCCCACGAAAGTCATGGTCGAGCTCACCCCGGAGTATGAAGACGCGTTCAACGCCGACTATCAGACCTATCTGGCGGGCGAACGCGCCCTCACAGTCAATGAACGCCAGCAGCTGGGGATGCGGCTCGCAGCGCGTCTGGGTCATGAGCGGCTATACGCCATCGACCAGGCCTCAGACATGGACTTTGAGGGCATGATGACCGCCGCCGCCGAGGCGGGCCAGGAGCGGCTGCTGGGCGAGTTCGGCAATTTCAACGCCGCCGTGCCGGTTCTGATGGCCGACATGGAAAGCGGCACTGTGATGGAGCGCTTGCGCGGCTCCAATGCCCAGTTCGCCCATGACGCCCACGGATTGTATCTGACGCTGGCGCAAATGGGCACGACCGAAACGCCGATCGGGGTTCAGGAAATGGGGGAATGGTGGACGCGCAATCTGGCGATTTTCGCGAACGCCGCCCGTCACGCTGAACCTGGCGATCGTTTGGTGCTGATCTATGGCGCCGGCCACAAGCACCTTCTGGAGCAATTCTTTGAAGATGCACCCGGTTTTCGCGTAGTCGATCCGCTGGACACACTGACGCAATAAACAGGCGCGCGCAGCCGCAACGCTTGTTCACGCCTTAAGGGCTCGGCATGGTGTCTTCCACGGAGGAGATGCCATGACCGAGTATACGAGTTTCAAAGTCACGCAGGACGGGCCGATCGCCCGCATCACCCTGAACCGGGCGGACAAGCGCAACACCATGACGCCCGCCTTCTGGGCGGAATTGCCTCAGGCTGTGGGCGCTCTGTCGGACGCCGGCGAGACCCGGGTTCTGATCCTGGACGCGGAAGGTCCGGTCTTCACCGCCGGCATGGATATCTCGGTCTTCACGGATCCCAATGCGCTGAAAACCGACTCAGCCTCGATGCGCGAAGCCTTCATGACCGCCGCGACAGCGCTTCAGGACAGCTTTACGGCGTTTGAAAAAGCCCGCTTTCCGGTGATCGCCGCCATTCAGGGCCCCTGCGTCGGCGGCGGCGTGGACATGATCTGCGCGGCGGACATGCGCTATGGCACGCAAGACGCCTGGCTGCGCATTGAAGAGACCAATATCGGCATGTTCGCTGATGTGGGTACTTTGCAACGCCTGCCGGGCCTGATCCCCGAAGGCGTGGCGCGGGAGCTGGCCTATACCGGTGAAACCCTGAGCGCAGAGCGCGCTGAAAAGCTGGGGCTGTACAATGAAGTCCTTGAGAGCCCTGAAGCGCTGAAAGCCCATGTGGACGCAGTGGCTCAAAAAATCGCCAGCAAGGCGCCGCTGACGATCTCTGGCGTCAAACGCTCCCTCCTCTATGCGCGCGACCATACCGTGGCCGACAGCCTCGAGCACGCCATGACCCTGCAGGCCTCGTTCTGGTGTCCTGAAGACATCATGGAGGCGATGACCGCCCGCGGCGAAAAGCGCGAGGGCGCGTTCCAGGCTTTGACGCCAGTGAAGCGGATGGGGCAGTCTTAACCCCAGGAGGGCATGAGAGAAGGATCACGGACCATGGCATTGGGACTGCGTTTTCTTCCATTTTTCAACCGCGTTGAAAAAGCCGCGCTGTCCGCTGTGGAGGCGGAGGTGGAGTGGTTCTGCCTGCCCGCCGGCCAGACCCTGTTTGAAGAGGGCGAGGTCGCAGATTCTTTCTATCTGGTGCGCTCGGGCGCCCTCGCCGCTTTTCGCACCGGCGCGGATGCGCGCCCCGAACTGGTGGGGCATATCCGGGCGGGCGAACCCATCGGCGAGATGGCGCTGGTGGAGGACCGGCCCCATTCAGCCAGCGTCTACGCCTTGCGTGATTCAGAGCTGGTGCGCCTGCCCAAGGCCGCCTTTGACAAACTGACCAACAAGCACGCCTCGCTGATGCGCGAGCTGAGCAAGATGATGCTGTCGCGCATCCGGACCGGAGATTCCTATCGCCGGTCCGAACCGCGCGTCTTCGCGCTGATTTCCACCTCGCCGACGATTGATCTTGAGTATCGCAGCGATCTTCTGAAGACCGCGCTCAAGGAAATGGGGGTGACGTCCGTGTCCTGCGGTCTGGAGTGCGCGGACTGGCCCGGCCCCAAGCTCGACATTCTGGAAGCCGAGCATGACATCGTCATTCTCCAGGCCCGACTGGGAGAGAGCAACTGGGCGCGTCGCGCCATGGCGCGGGCGGACCGGATCTGGATGCTGGCCCGCGCCGATGCTCGCCCCTCTATCCCGCTCATGCCTGACGATCCCTCGCCGGCCGCCAAGCTGAAGCTGATCGATGTGGTGATGGTGCACAATGAGGGCGTGCGAAAAGCCGCTGCGCCGTCTGACTGGATCAACGCCGCGGACGCCGCCCGGTGTTTTCACTGGCGCCAGCAGAACGCCGGCGATGTGCGCCATATGGCGCGCACCATGGCGGGCAAATCGGTCGGGCTGGTGCTGTCAGGCGGCGGCTCGCGCGCTTACGCCCATGTGGGCGTGATCCGGGCGTTCAAGGAAGCCGGCGTGGAGTTTGATTTCTTCGGCGGCGCCTCCATGGGCGGCATCATCGCGGCCGGCGCGGCCATGGGCTGGGACAATGGTGAGCTCGAAGACCGGATGCGCCGCGCCTTCGTGAACTCAAACCCTTTGAGCGACTGGGTGATGCCCGTGGTCAGCCTGACCCGCGGCAAACGGGTGGACCGGCGCCTGAAAGAGCATTTCGGCGATGTGGATATTTCTGAGCTGCCGCGCCCGTTCTTTTGCGTGTCCTCCAACCTGTCGACCGGCGCGACTCGCATTCACCGCTCCGGCTCTTTGTCGCGCGCGCTGCGGGCCTCCATCGCGATCCCGGGCCTGTTGCCGCCCATTGTGGACGGCGACGACGTTCTGGTGGACGGCGCGGTGTTCAACAATTTCCCGATCCAGGAGCTCAAGGCCTATCACCGGGGCGTGAATGTGGGGTCGGACGTCACGCGCAATAACGCCATCAACGCCGATGATTTCCGTGATCCGCCCAATTTCGCCGGCTGGGTGGCGCGCCATGGCCTGTCAGACCCGCCGCCCATCGCGTCGCTGCTGATGCGGGCGGCGACCGCCGGCACGCTAGAGCAACACGCCCTCACCCGCCGCGCCGCCGACATTCTGGTCCTCCCCGAACTTAATCTCGACATGCGAGACTGGAAGCGGTTCGACGAAGCGGTGGAGGCTGGCTATACAAGCGCCAAGCAAATGCTCGAGCAAATGCCTCAGGCGCTGGCGAGCCGGTTCAGCTGACGACAACTGACATGGCGGCGCCGCCGCGATGAAACTTCCGCCTGTCCTTGCGCGTTCTTGATGCTGACGTCCACCGGACACGCAAACAAGGAGCGCACGATGATCGAGCGGACCCAAGCCAATGGCGCAGATATTCCCAAGCTGGGCTTCGGCACCTGGCAGTTAGAGGACGAAGACGCGACGCGCGGCGTCGCCCATGCGCTCAAGACCGGCTATCGCCATATCGACACCGCCCAGATTTACGGCAATGAAAAAGAGGTCGGCGCAGGCCTGCATCAAGCCGGCGTGCCTCGCGAAGACATTTTCCTGACCACCAAGGTCTGGCGCGACAAGTTCAAGGACGGCGATCTTCAAGCCTCGGTCAAAGAGAGTCTGGATAAACTTAAAACTGATTATGTGGACCTGCTGCTGCTGCACTGGCCCGTCCCGGAAGTCCCGCTTGATGAAACCATGCAAGCGATGAACGACGTCGTGGACTCAGGTCTCGTCACGCATATCGGCGTGTCCAACTTCACCGTAGACCTGCTGGACGAAGCGCGGGCCCATTCCAATGCGCCTCTGGCGGTCAATCAGGTCGAATATCATCCCTTCCTCGATCAAAGCGCCGTGCTCAACGCCTGCCGTAGCGCTGGCCTGTCGATGACCGCCTATTCCCCGATCGGGCAAGGCAAGGTGTTTGAAGATGAGGTGATCAAGGAGATCGCCAGCAAACATGGGGTCTCCCCCGCCCAGATCGCCTTGCGGTGGCTGGTGGATCAAGACAGCGTCGTCGCCATCCCGCGCAGCTCCAGCGAGGCGCACATCGAGTCCAATTTCAAGATTTCAGAGATCGATCTGAGCGAGGAGGAAACGGGGCGCATTGACGCCTTGCGCAGCCCGCAGGGCCGTTTGATTGATCCCGATTGGGCGCCCGATTGGGACAAGTAGGCTCAAAAAAACCCCGCGCCCATGGCGCGGGGTTTTTTGTGTCTAGCGGGATAGCTCTTCAAGTTGGCTCTCCAGCTCCAGCGCCCGACGCGCCGTAAAGCCGCTGAAGCACGAATTGTGAACCACGCCCCTCATCGTGCCGCCTTCATAGGCGAGCCCGCGCTGTTCGCACTCGGCGTCGCGATATTGCAGCCAGAGCCGTTGCGCAGCCAGCAAAGCGTCACGCCGCGCCGTCATATCACGCTCCAGCATCCTCTCGCGCATCCGGGAATAGGCCGCATTCAGGCGCTGATCCCACAGCGCGTTTTCACGACGCTCGCACTCCATCATGCCATAGGTCGTATAACCGCCCGGATCCTCCTGGCAGGCGTTCGAGACGGCCCCTATGCAGCTTTCCGCATACTCGGCCTGCGCCAGACAGGCGTTCAGACGCGCTTCGTCGCTTGAAGGCGCGGCGACAGGCGTTTTCTGGGCGCTCAGGCTCAGCGTCAAAGCCAGTAATTCGATCAGCATGGCGTCCCCTTCAACTCTCTGATTGATCAAGCTGCTGGGAAACTAAGGCGATTTTCAGCCCTTTGGCGACCAGAAAGGATGGCCGAGCGCCTGGCGGCTCATCGTCTCGCCATCCTGGTTGCCGAAAGCTGGAAAGCCGCCCGCATCCTTCAACAATCGCGCCGTATGCATGAGGTTCCAGCTCAGGATGGTCGCATTCGTCTGGGTGAAAGCGTTGTTGCGGCCTGCCGGCGCCCCGCCCTCACTTTCATCACCATAGCTCAACCCCGGACCGATCTCACCAATCCAGCCCGCATCCGCCTGGGGCGGAATGACATAGCCAATGTGTGAGAGCGCATATTGCAGCGTCATGGCGGTGTGCTTCACCCCGTCCTCATTGCCGGTGATCACGCAGCCGCCCGTCTTGCCGTAATAGACAAACTGGCCGTTCTCCTGACGCTGGCCGGACTGGGCGTAGAGCCGTTCGATCAGCATGCGCGCGACCGAGCTCTCTTCGCCCAACCACAAGGGCGTGCCGATAACTAATATGTCCGCCGCCTTCACCTTGTCCCAGATTTGCGGCCAGTCATCGCGGTCCCAACCTTTGTCGGTCATATCCGGCTGAACGCCGAAGGCGATCTGGTGATCGACCAAACGCTCGCTGTCCACGCTGACGCCTTGGGTTTTCATGATGGCGCGGCACACATCCATCAGATCATCAGTATGAGACGCTTCGGGCGAGCGTTTCAGCGTGCAGTTGATGAACAGCGCCTTGAGGTCGTCATAGCGGGCGGGCGGGGAAAGTTTGGACTCAGCCATAAAGGTCGCCTCTTCATGCAGAAAAAAGCCCGCGCCGAAGCGCGGGCTCTGAAGTCAGGGGAGCGTCGTATCATTCGACACAGACACAACGCCTCAGCCCTTATTTCGTTGCATTAAACAGCTCGCGACCGATCAACATGCGGCGAACCTCGCTGGTGCCGGCGCCGATCTCATAGAGCTTGGCGTCACGCAGCAAGCGGCCCGTCGGGTATTCATTAATATAGCCGTTGCCGCCCAGGATCTGGATGGCGTCGAGCGCGCACTGGGTCGCCGCTTCAGCCGCAAACAGGATGGCGCCCGCCGCGTCCTGACGGGTGGTTTTCTTGGCGTCGCATGCCTGGGCCACCGCATAGACATAGGCGCGGCTGGCGTTCATGCGGGTATACATGTCGGCGATCTTGCCCTGGATGAGCTGGAACTCGCCAATGGCCTGGCCGAATTGCTTGCGCTCATGAACGTACGGCATGACCACGTCGAGGCAGGCTTGCATGATGCCCACAGGGCCGGCCGCCAGCACCGAACGCTCATAATCGAGCCCGCTCATCAATACGCGAACGCCGCCTCCGATCTGACCCAGAATATTCTCTTCGGGCACTTCGCAATCTTCAAACACCAGCTCGCCGGTTTCAGAGCCGCGCATGCCCAGCTTGTCGAGCTTCTGGGCGATGGAGAAGCCCTTCATGCCCTTCTCGATCATGAAGGCGGTGATGCCCTTGGAGCCCGCTTCAGGATCGGTCTTGGCGTAAACCACCAGCGTATCGGCGCTCGGGCCGTTGGTGATCCACATCTTGTTGCCGTTGAGGACGTAGTGATCGCCCTTTTTCACGGCTTTCAGGCGCATGGAGACCACGTCAGAGCCCGCGCCGGGTTCGGACATGGCCAGCGCGCCCACATGCTCGCCGGAGATCAGCTTGGGCAGGTATTTCTGCTTTTGCGCTTCAGAGCCGTTCAGACGGATCTGATTGACGCACAGATTGGAGTGCGCGCCATAGCTGAGGCCCACCGAGGCGCTGGCCCGGGAGATCTCCTCCATGACGATACAGTGTTCGGTATAGCCCAGTCCGGAGCCGCCATACTCTTCCTCGACGGTCAGGCCCAGAAGGCCCAGCTCACCCATCTTGGTCCAGAGGTCGGCGGGGAACTCGTCCTTGGCGTCGATTTCAGCGGCGCGCGGAGCGATATGATCGGACGCGAACGACTGCACGGTATCGCGCAGCATGTCCGCGGTGTCGCCCAGAGGGAACTCGAGCGAAGGGTACTGGTTCGAAATCATAGACCGCGAAATACCACGCGCGGGCGGCGCGTCAAGTTCGCACAAATCTCGCCAATTCAGGCGCGCGGCGCTATTTATCGTTGCGTCGCCCGATAATGAACCAGGCCGACGCCGCGCTCAGCAGCACGCCGGCGCCGAACACGATCGGACCCAGTGGCGAATAGGACAGGCCCAGTTCCATATAGGCGTCCATGTTCGCGGCGATGTCCCAGCCGCCCAGGCCGACCATCGCGCCGCCCACAGCCAGCGAGGAGATGAACATCACATCCCCGCCCTTGGACTGGGTCGGCTCTGTTTCCAACGCCGCAGGCGCTTCGGTCCCGGCCACCACCGTGGGGTCCAGTTCTTCGCCGTCCTCATGAAGCTCGTGATGGGGGTCTTCGTCATCCTTGTCGGGATGATCTGGGCCTTCCACATCACCCGACATGCCTGGCGCGGACGCCGGCGCAAGCGCAGGATGCGGCGGCGCAGAGAACACCTCGGCGCCATTCGGCGCGTCATGAGACGCCGTCAACGCTTCGGGGGCAGCGTCCTCATCCGCCGGAACTTCAACCGAAATCGCATCATCTGAGTCAGACAAGGGCGCAGCGATTTGAACACTGTCCACATCCCCGTCGGCGTCCGCGTCTTGCGCGTCTGAACCCTGCGGCAACGCCTCGGGTGCAATCGCGGTCACTTTAATCGATGAGACCTGCAATGCGCCGTGAAACGGCCCCATCGGCACGGCCGTGCTGCTGAACAGACTGCTCGGTTTGGCTCTCACATCCTCTTGCGGCGCCACGGGCTGAGCGGTCTCGCTCGCATCGCGGGTCACGGAGGGTAAGGCCATATCCACATGAGCCGTGGACAAGAAGCTGTAGCCAAGTTTGACGGGATCATCCGCCTGCGTTGACGCCGGAGCCGTCGCAATGCTGGCGGAGACCTGCTGGGCCATACGCGCCATCACGGCGGCGATGGACGCGTCCTGCGCCTGTTTCACGGCATCGAGATCAGGCTGAGCCTCATCAGCCTCTGGCGCGTCAAACGTTTCCGTCGCCTCAGAGGCTTCAGTCTCCTCAGTCGCAACCTCAACCTGCTCAGGCGCTTCCCCCAGTTCGCTGAGCGCCGCAGATTCCGCAGGTTCTGAAGACTCGGCGTCTGACGCCTCAACCATCTCAGGCTCACCCGTTTCGGATTCACTGTCGGACTCGTCTTGTGACGCGTCCTCACCCTGTTCGGCGGCGGCTTCGGGGTCTGGCGAAACGATTTGGGGCTCTACACGGCTGTCCCCTGCCGTCTCGTCGTCCGGCGTTTCAAAAGCAATATCGAGCTCAACCAATCCGGACGATGCGTCATGCGCGTCTTCCGGCTCAGGCTCAGGCTCAGGCTCAGGCTCAGGCTCAGGCCCAGCTTCTGCCTGTGCGTCGTCGACTGGCGCGGCGTCGGGCTCGTCCGGAACAGCCTCGTCTTCTACAACCTGAGACAGCGCAGCTTCAGCGGCTGGCGCTTCAGCAGGCGTTTCAGCTGCGATGTCCGCCCCCGCCTCCGATGCCGGTTCGGGTTCAGCCACCATGGACGGCGCGTCGATATTGGCCGCGCTATCTTCCAGCCCTGACAGATACAGCGCCTTTTCCGCCGCACGGCGGGTGACCAAACGGTCAGAGACAACCAGCCGGCCGTCCTGATCGGCGCGCACCCAGGTTTCGATGGCGGCGGCGGCGTCGCGATGACGGCCCGCTCGCGCCAAACGCGCCACGTCAGACACCTTGAACGCCCGCAACCCCACTGAGAGGGCGAAGGACACCAGCGCATCGCGCATGGGCGCCGCCATCTCCGCGCCGACATTGGCGTCAATGGTCTGCTCGGCGCGCATGACGTCATAGATCAGCAGAAGTTCGGCGTCTTCGGGCTTCAGCGTGACGCCTTCTTTTGCAGAAGCGGTATGGCCATAGCCGACCGTCCAGCGTTTGCCACGCCGTTCAGCCTCCGCCAGGAAGGGCTCGTGAGCCTTGATCAGGTCGCGCGCGGCGCGGGTGGATTTCAAACGCGGTGTCATCGCTGTCCCGTTTCGAAACGGTTGGATCTTCAGTCATGAAGCGCGATGCAAACTCAGGACCGTCAGCGCTCTGACGTCGAGAAAATGTCCACCGCGTCCAAAGCCGTAAAGGGCGCAAAGAAGCCTGCGCCCGATCCGCCGCCGATTAACCAGATCGCGCCATTAACGCTGACCACCCCTGCCTCTGTGCGGGCGGCGGGCATATCAGACAGGCTTTCCCAGGTCTCAGACCCGGCGTTCAGCGCGACATGACTGGCCAAGGTTCGACGCATATCTGCGCTGCGCCCGCCAAAGACATGAACGGCGCCATCCAGCACAGCGGCGGCATGGCCGGCCCGGGGTTCAGGCAGATCCGGGGCGCGGCGCCAAGTTTGAGACAGTGTATGGTAAACATCCACACGCGATGTCGCCTGCCCGTTCCGGGCGCCGCCGATCAGCCAGATTTCATCACCCAAGACCACGGCCGCCGCGCCCCGACGGTTGATCTCGTCAGGCGCTTCCGCGGCGTTCCAGCTCTGCGTTTCAGGGTCATAGACAAACAGGCCCGGTGCGCCGTCTTCACCGCCCAGGGCGTAAAGCCGGTCATTGACAGAAACCAGAGACAGGCTGGCCTTGGCGCCGGGGAGCGCCGTCTCCGCGCTCCACGAATCTGTTTCGGGATCATAGGACCAGACCTGGTCGATCGGTTCCGCGCCCGCTTCTGACGAATACCCGCCCGCCACATAGATCTTGCCGCCCAGCACCGCCATGCCAAAGCGCTCCAGCCCCATAGGCATGGGTTTGAGCACGCGCCAGGCGCCGCTTTCAGGGTCATAGACCTCCAGGGCGTCGCGCGGATTGGCGAGACCGGCGCCGCCCGCGGCATAGATCCGGCCGTCCAGCACCGTCGCAGACAGCCCGGCCCGCGCCTGATCCAGACGCGGCCCGATCGCCCATGGACCTGACAGGCGCAGCCCGCTGTCAAAGGATGGCGTCTGCACCCCGGAATCCTGAGCCGCTAACGGCGACGCGCCGACAAGAGCGATTATTAGCGCCAGAGCAGCATGGTTCATGACAAAGGCCTCCCTCAGGATCGTAGTCTGCCTACAGGTCGCGCGAGATTAAAGCAGAACAAGGGCGCCCAGGCCCAAAAACACGACAAATCCCACCACATCCGTCACGGTCGTGACAAAAACCGATGACGCGACAGCCGGGTCGGCGCCGAAATGCTTGAGCCCCAAGGGCACCAGAACCCCTGCAAGGCCGGCGATGGCGAGGTTGATCACCATGGCCACCGCGATGACCCAGCCCAGATCCGGTTCCTGGAACCAGACTGCGGCGATGATCCCCATGATCACTGCGAAAATGACGCCATTCACGAGCCCCGCCGCCGCTTCGCGCCAGACGAAGCGGAGCGAGTTCGCGCCGGTCAGGTCACGCGTCGCGAGCGCGCGCACCGCGACCGCCAGCGATTGCGTGCCGGCGTTTCCGCCCATGGAGGCGACGATCGGCATCAGCACCGCCAGCGCCACGAGCTGGGCGATGGCCTGGTCAAACAGCGCGATCACCAGCGAAGCCAGCACCGCCGTGCCCAGATTGACCAGCAGCCAGGGCGCGCGAGATTTCACTGATTCCCAGACCGTATCCGCCAGACCGGCTTCGTTCACCCCGGCCAGCGCCAGCAAGTCTTCCTTGTTCTCTTCCTGGATGACGTCGACGATGTCATCGACAGTCAGCATGCCTTTGAGACGGCCCGAATCGTCCACCACAGGCGCCGAGATCAGGTGATATTTCTCAAACAGATACGCGGCGTCTTCCTGATCGTCTTCGGGACGGATCGTGATCTTGGCCGATTCCATCAGCTCAGAGAGCGGCGTCTCGCGTTGAGAGCGCATCAGGCGGCTGACAGGCACCGCCCCGATGGGGCGGAAGCCTTCGTCCACGATGAAAACCTCAAAGAAGAGGTCCGGCAGCTCTTCGCCCGCAAGCCGCATATGGTCGATAGTGTGACCCACCGTCCAGAATTGCGGTGCAGCGACAAACTCGCGCTGCATCAGGCGACCGGCGGTCTCTTCCTCAAACGCGAGCGAAGCTTCCAGATGTTCGCGATCTTCGGCGGAGACAGCGGCCAGCACCGCTTCACGCACGTCCGGCTCCAGCTCTTCGACCACCATGGTCTTGTCGTCGGAATCCAGACCATCCAGCGCGTCTACGATCTGCTGGGTCTCCAGCAGATCAAACAGGCCTGCGCGCGTGTCATACCCGATCTCGGCCAGCACTTCGCCGGTGAGCAGCGACGCGTCGAGCTCAGCGAGCAGTCGCTGCTGGTCCCAGCTGAGTTGTTCGATCAGGTCCGCAATGTCCGCCGGGTGCAAGGGCGCGAGCAATTGCCGGATCAATGTGGGGTCGCGATCCGCAATCGCGCCAATCAGTTCCACAAGCACCCCTTCAGGCAAATCCATACCGGTTGTCACATCGTCACGGTGCAGCTCTTCAACCGGTTGCGTCATGGCGTCTCGCGTTTTTCTGGAATGGGGGGCAGCGTGTAAGACACGATACTCGCGGGCGCCGATGAAATCGAGATGGCGCGTGCTGTTGTCGCGAAAAAACAAAAAAGCCTGACGCGTCAGCATCAGGCTTATCTGTCAGCGCTTGCAGAAAGCGCGAAAGATGGTGCGGCCGAGAAGACTCGAACTTCCACGGGTTTTACCCCACAGCGACCTCAACGCTGCGCGTCTACCAATTCCGCCACGGCCGCGAATTCGGGAAGCGGGCGTGTACCAAGCCCGGCCCCTCTTGTGAAGCCCTTATGTGAGGTGCTTATGCAGCGAAATAGTCGTGAACGTCTGCAGCGTCAGTGATCGAGACCGCCACCCGATCGCCCTGGATGATGATTTCACCACGCGCGATCGGATGGTTATTGGCCAGAATCCACACTTCGTCATGCTCGGCGGCGTCCAGGGGAATCACCGCGCCCCGGCCCATGCGCAGGAATTGGTGAATCGGCAGCTTGGACCGGCCCAGAAGCACGGAGATTTCGACCTGAACGGCGCCTAATTGGCTCATGAAACGTGCATCACTGTTGCTCTATGGCGCATAACCCTTGTCATGCGCGTTCAGTCTCACGATGTTCCGCTACGGTTTCTCGACAGTTAAGGGCCTGCAAGATCATGACAGACGCGACCATCGGCTGGGCGGTCTCTGAGGCCCGTATCCCCTACCCTGACGCCGTGGCCGCCATGGAAGCGCGCGCCGAAGCCATCGCCAAGGGGGAAGCGGGCGAACTGATCTGGCTTTTGGAGCACGACCCGCTCTACACCGCCGGCACCAGCGCCAAACCTGAAGACCTGCAAGATCCCGAGCGCTTTGCCGTTCACAAGACCGGGCGCGGCGGCGAATACACCTATCACGGCCCTGGCCAGCGCGTGGCCTATGTGATGCTCGACCTCAGGACGCGCGGCCGGGACGCGCGCAAATTCGTGCGCGATTTAGAACAGTGGATCATCGGAACGCTCGACAGCTTCAACGTCGCCGGCGAGCGCCGCTGCGGACGCGTGGGCGTGTGGGTGGACCGCACCCAGCCTGGCGGCCCGGAACGCGAGGACAAGATCGCCGCCATCGGCATCCGCCTGCGCCGCTGGGTGTCGTTTCACGGCATCGCACTGAATGTGGAGCCGGACCTGTCGCACTTTGGCGGCATCACCCCCTGCGGCATCTCTGATCCGCGCTACGGGGTCACAAGCCTTGTGGATCTGGGACTGCCCGTGACGATGGAGGACGCCGATCTGGCGCTCAAGAACGCTTTCGAAGACGTGTTCGGCGCCACCCATCGCGAAGAGCCGCCGCTCTAGCTTCTGACCGTGCTGCGCGCTGTCCAGTATCCCACCGCCGCCAGCACCAGCCAGAACCCCCACATGGACGGCCAGGCGCCCGCATGCAGGATCGCCATCGCGAACTCCGGGTCCGAGGTCAGTCGCTCCTGATACGCTTGCTGGATCGCTGGATCATAGGCCGCCGCCTGCACCGCAGCCGGGTCGTCCATATTCACGCCCTGGTACTCCAGAAAGGCGACGAATTCCGGGTAGGCGCGCGACGCCATGCCGAACAGGCCGGTGATGATCTTGATCACGGTGGCGCCAGCCAACGCCGCCAGGGCGAGCGCTGTGGGCTTGCCCAGCGCGCGATAGCGGTTGATGAACACCGTGCTGGCGAAAAAGGCGATGACCAGCCAGGACAGAACGCCCGCGGCCGGTGAAAAGCTGATGCGCAAGGCGTCCAGCGCCGCGATCACGCCCAGCCCGATCCAGAACTCGTCCTCGGTGGAGCGAAAGACCGGCATGAACGCCGTCTTCAGATCAAAACTGGGTTGGGTCACGTCGGCTCCTCGCAAAATAAAACGCGCGCCCCGGTATGAAACGGAGCGCGCGTCCATGGCAAGCCCGCCCTGCGTCGCAGGGCCATCAAGTTCAGGTCTTCGGATCGGTGTCCTCGGTCGGAGTTTCCGCGGGGGTCTCCGCCGGGGCTTCAGCCGGTGCGTCCATCGGAGCCGCAGCGCCCTCGCCGCCCACTGGCGGGCCATAGCGGTTTTCCTGCGGATCAGACTTCAGAATAGCGTTGGCGCCGAACACCACGATCAAACCGACAACCAGCGACGAGATCGCATTGGGCAAGGCCAGCTCCTGCGCCAACTGCGCCTGAGCCTGCATCATCTGGGAGAAGCCGGTGACATCTTCCATGGCCTGCATCATGTCGCCCGCGAACATCATGGTGACGACCTGGCCGACAATCATGCTGAGAATGAACCAGACCAGCACGATCAACACCAGGAACCAGCCGGATTTGCCGTTATCATGCAAGCGTTTGCGCCACAGCACGACCCACGGATAAATCAAGGCCAAACCAACCAAAGTCTGCACGCCCATCAGAGCTGCGTTGCCGGTCAGTGACAGCAGGGCCATCACGAAACCGATCCCCAGCAGCACCAAGGCGCCGGTCTGGAACTGGCTTGGATTGATGCGCCCGTTCGGCGCAAAAAGAACACTCATCAAACTCATGGGACGCCCTCCGTCTCTTCCCCTTGCCGGTCAGCCCTGATGGCCGACCGTCGTCCATATCAATCTTTGGATTCGCCCAAATCTGCATCCGTCCGCGCATCCGCCGGCGCGGCCGGTTCAACCGGCGCTGCAGTCGCATCAATCACCGGGGCCGGACCGTAAGCGTTGGCGCCTGCGTCGCTTTTCAGAACCCCCACCCAGATCGTGTAGGCGACCCAGACAAGCGTGCTGAGCAGGAAAAAGACGCTGGCCATGCCGCCGCCGGCGATCAACGCGCCCATATTGACATCGCCCTCGCCCGCCATTGCCGCGATGAACACACCCCCCAGCATGATCGAGCCGATCACCCCCAGCAGAATTGAGACGCCCCAAGGCACGGCATGCAACCAGGCGCTGTTGCCCGCATCATGCAAGCGCTTGCCATAAACCGCGACACCGACCCAAAGCAGAGCCAGCCAGATGAGCGTGCCGAGAAACGGGATCCACGTCAGCAGCAGATTGCCGCCGAAAATGATCGCAACGCCAATCCAGAACTCTTTCTGGCCAATTCGGCCGTTCGGATTGAACAGCAGATTTCCAATATCCATGATGTCCCCAGGCTTTGATGTAGAGAAGCGCGTAAACGCAGCGTTCGCTGTTCGGCGACTCGCGTCAAGAGAAACCGGATCAGCCCTCAGCGGGCGGCGCCCCGGCTGAACGGGTAGCGGCTTGGGCGTACACAGTCTGACGCGGCGCAGGCCCATACACATTATCGTCCTGATCCGAGCTCAGAACACCCACCCAGATCGTGTACACCACCCAGGTCAGCGCAGAGAGCGACCAGAAGAGCAGCAGGCCGCCCGCCGCCAGCAAGCCGCCACTGACCAGCTGGGCCGTGGCTTTCGGAGACAAATCACCCGATTCCAACATCTCCCAGCCCCCCGGCGTGCCAATCATGTCCAGGACAGGCACGAGCGCGGCGCCGCCTGCGGCCACAACGCCAAATCCCATCAAAGACAGTGAAATAACCCAGGGAATAAGATGAATCCAGCCGGTCTTTCCCGCATCATGCAACCGCTTGGCGGACACGACAGCGCCGACATAGATCAGGCCGATCCAGAAGATGGCCCCGATCACCGGCAAGGGCGCGAGAAACACATTGCCAAGAACCACGATCAGCACGCCCAGCCAGTACTCATTCTGGGTGCTGCGACCGTTGGGGCTGAACAGGGTATGACCGAGATTCATCCAAGACTCCGTTTCTTTACGGGCTCAGTGTGCCTGCGCCGGACGTCTGACGTCAAATGAAGTCTGGGTAAGTTATCGGGCAAGCAGACTGGCAAACAAAACGCTGCAGCCATAAAGACTGCAGCGTTCTGAAACGGCCTGTATGAAAACTTTAGTCAAACTCGATCAAGAGCTCATCAGCGGCGACTGAAGCGCCCGCGTCGCAGTTGACCGACTTGATGACGCCATCGAGTTCCGCGCGCAGCACGTTCTCCATTTTCATGGCCTCGACCACCATCAGCGCTTCACCCGCCTTGACCTCCTGGCCCGCCTCAACCGCAATGGAGACCACAAGGCCCGGCATCGGGCTGGTGATCAGCTTGGCGGTGTCCACCGGCTCTTTTTCCGGCAGACGCGCGTGAAGTTCGGCGATGCGCGGCGTGCACACCAGCGCATCGGCCTGATAGCCGCGATGGCGCAGCTTGTAGCCTTCGGTGCGGTCAGCGACGAAGACCGCGAAATCCTGACCGTCCAGCGTGCCTTCAAACATGTGGTCGCCCGGCTTCCAGCTGGTGGTCAGAACCACCGGTTCCGCGATCAGGCCCGGCGCCCAAAGCTCGGCGCCCGCCTCATCCAGCTCCATCGCCCCTTCAGGGATGCGCAGCTCCACCGGGAAACGCTGATCATTCAAGATCACCACCCATTCATGGGCGAGACCCTCTTCAGGCAGCGGGGTGATCCGGCCCGAGACGCGCGCTGCGCGCTCCACAAAAACGGTGTGGATGAAGGCTGCGGTGGCGCACAGGCTCTTGAGCTGGAACTCGGTCGGCGCGGTGCCGTTGAAGCCTTCGGGAAAGTGCTCGTCGATATAGCCGGTATGGATGCGGCCGCTTTTGAAGTCCGGCTCGTCCAGCACGGCGGACAGGAAAGGCGCATTGGACTGCAGACCGTCCACATACAAGCGGTCAAGGGTTTCTGACAAAGCGTCAATGGCCGCGTCCCGATTGTCGCCATAGCCGATGACCTTGGCGATCATCGGGTCATAGAACATCGAGATTTCATCGCCCTCGCGCACGCCGGAATCAATGCGCAGCGCGCCGTGTCCGATCGGGCCTTCCAGCGGCTCGACATAGTGCTTGAGCCGGCCGATCGACGGCAGGAAGCCGCGATAAGGGTCTTCGGCGTAAAGACGCGCTTCCACCGCCCAGCCCTTGATCTGCATGTCGGACTGCTTGAAGCCGAGCTTTTCACCGGCGGCGACGCGGATCATCTGCTCCACAAGGTCGATCTCATGGGTCAGCTCGGTGACCGGATGCTCCACCTGAAGGCGGGTGTTCATTTCCAGGAAGTAGAAATTGCGATCCGGGTCGACGATGAACTCCACCGTGCCGGCGCTGTCATAATCCACCGCTTTGGACAGGGCGACAGCCTGATCGCCCATTTTCTTGCGGGTTTCGGGATCGAGGAAGGGCGACGGGGCTTCTTCCAGCACTTTCTGGTTACGACGCTGGACCGAGCATTCGCGCTCATTGAGGTGCACCACATTGCCATGCTTGTCGCCCAGCACCTGGATCTCGATATGGCGCGGCTTCTCGACAAATTTCTCGATCAGGATGCGATCATCGCCGAACGAGGATTTCGCTTCGTTCCGGGCGGCCTGGAAGCCTTCGCGCACTTCTGATTCAGAGCGGGCGATGCGCATGCCCTTGCCGCCGCCGCCGGCTGACGCCTTGATCATCACCGGATAGCCGATATCACCCGCCACTTCGACGGCCTGCTGGTCGTCTTCGATCTCGCCTTTGAAGCCGGGCACGGTGCTGACGCCGGCCTCGGCGGCCAGTTTCTTGGATTCCAGCTTGTCGCCCATGGCCGAGATGGCGTGCGGGTTCGGGCCGATCCAGGCGATGTTCTTCTCCGCCAGCGCTTTGGGGAAGTTCGCGTTTTCAGACAGGAAGCCGAAACCGGGATGCACCGCGTCCGCGCCGGTGTCCAGGCAGGCCTGAATGATCTTGTCCATGACGAGATAGGATTCGCCCGGCGCGGGCGGCCCGATGAACACAGCCTCATCCGCCATCTCCACCGCCAGCGTATCCGCATCCGCTTCGGAATAGACCGCCACGGTGGGAATGCCCAACCGCTTGCAGGTCTTGATGACGCGCACAGCAATTTCGCCGCGGTTGGCGATGAGGATCTTGTTGAACATGCCCGGTCCTGTCGAACTTTCTGAAATGTGCGGATGGTTTAGCGCGCTGCGGAGCACGGGGGCAAGTCGGACGAGATGCTAGCGGTTGCGATCCGCCTCGTCCGTATGGCTCGCCTTGCGGGTTTCAAACAATTCCGCCTCGTCTTCCCGGCGGTCCAGCCAGCGAAACTCCACCGAGCGCAACCGGCTGACCACTTGCAGCAGAAAGGCCGTCGACCAGCCCAGCAGCAGGAAGCCGTTCGCGCTTTCAATCCCCGCCAGAACCCGCCAGCCCGGCTCCAGCACGATGTCGCCATAGCCCACGGTGGTGAAGGTTGAGGTTGAGAAATACAAAGCTTCCTCAAAGGTATCGATCACACCGCCCAATCGATACAGCGCGGCGTACACAAGGATCTGGACGGCGTGCAGTAAGAACAGGCCCTGCACGACGCCCAGGATCAGCGCCATCTGCCACCAGGCGGAGCTCACATGATTGGAATGCCCCTCCCGCCAGCGCATCACTGCGATCAAGGCTACAAGGCCGCCCAGGTGAATAGACGTGGTCAGCACCACCATCCCCGTCGCCAGGGCGAGAAAAGAAAACAAGTCCATGCGTCCTCTCACTGACCAATGTCACAAGGCCGAGCGGCCGGCGCATCATCGGCTGGCGCGCCTATCTGACATGATAGGCTTGAGCCCCATCGCGCTGCAAAACTGTTCGAAGCGCTTCCAGGCCCGCTCGACGATCAGGTCCTCGGTCTCCGGTCGCGCCGTAATCAGCAAACCGTCCTCACGGCGCGACAAGTTGAAAGACTTCAGCAGTTTCGCAGTCCGCCCCGACAAGGCGGCGCCAAAGCGCAATCCCAGCCCCACCCGCACCGCCGCGGCGCGCTGCTCTTCGGTGAGCAGATGGCTGGAGACACACTCATCCGTGCGGACGGTCTTGCCTTCATAACGGTGGTGCAGGCAGAGCGCGAGAAACGCACGCTCGTCATGGCTCAACCCGCCAATGGGCGCATAGAGGACTTGGGTGAAGGCCAGGTCGCCTCGGTGATCCGGATGCAGGCGCGCGCCGATATCGCACAAACGCGCCGCCGCCGCGCGCAAGCGTTGATCGCGGATGTCGGAAAACGCGGCGGGTGCGCCTTTGAAGGCGGGCTCCAGCCAATCCGCAAGCGCCAGGCCGAATGCGGGCTCAGGTGACGCGGAATGAGCCATCGCCTCCGCACCGCTCAACAGCGGATCCCCCTCCTGCACAAGGCTCAGATCGCTGACGCACACCACGCCCTCGCGCAAGCCATTGGCGGAAAAGACCACGCGAGAAAACTCGCCCGCTTTTATCACCCGATCCAGCAGCATGGCGGCATAGGGCAAACTGGCCGCCCGTTTGGCGGCCACGCCCGGAACGGAAGCCAGCGAGCTTTCGCTCTGGCTCATGGCGAAATCGACGGCCTTGCGCACCTGTTCGGGCGTCATTTCGTACTCATGCAGCAGGCGCAGCGGATAATTGCGCAAGGTCATGGACAGGTTGGCGAAGGACCGCCAGGCGCCGCCCACGGCGTAAAACGTGTCGCCCTCATCCTTCAAAAGTTTGCTGGCCTTCGCCAACTGCTCGTCCACATGATCGCGCAGGTCCGCCGCCTTGTGACTGGCCGCATTCACGGCAAGCGGCCCCAAAGGCAGCGAAACAGCAGAAAGCGTATTGCGCCCCTCAAGCCCTGTCAGCTCCAGGCTGGACCCGCCCAGATCGCCTGTGACGCCCCACGCATCACCCACACCCGCCAGCACGCCCAGCGCGGAATAGCGTCCCTCTTCCTCACCACTGAGAACGTCAATCACCAGGCCGGTCTCGTCGCGTACTCGCTGGACGAAGTCGGGACCGTCCACGCATTCGCGCACCGCCGCGGTCGCCACAGCGCCCCGCGTCGTGACGCCCTTGGCGTCGAGCAATTGGGTGAAGCGTTTGAGCGTACGCAGGGCGGCCTCGACACCTTCAGGGTTCAGGCGCCCTGTCTCAGCCGCGCCGCCGCCGAGCCCGGCCATCGTCTTCTCGTTGAAGACCGGCCAGAGCATCCGCCCTTCAACCCGATATTGCACCATGCGCACCGAGTTCGAGCCCACATCAATGACCGCGACGTCGCGACCCTTGAGCTGAGGCTCGGCGCTGCCGAAGCCGAAAATGTCACGTACGCCCATCAGTCGCGCGGACCCACATGGGGAAAGGCGGGCGGCTGATCGCGCTTGAGCGCTTCACCCCGGCCCGACAGGGACGGATTGGTCATGAAATACGCATGCGCCGAGAACGGCTCGTCCACGCCATCCGTATCAAAGCGCGTATAGGAGCCGTCGGCGTTCATATACCAACTCTGCGTTTCATCATTGAGATTGGCGACCATGATCTGATCGAGCACTTGCCGGTGCACGGTCGGGTTCTCGATCGGACACAGGGTTTCGATCCGCCGGTCCAGATTGCGCGGCATCCAGTCGGCCGACGAGATATAGATCTCCGCCTGCGGGCTGGGCATGGGCGCGCCATTGGCGAAACAGGCGATGCGCGAATGCTCCAGAAAGCGCCCGACAATGGACTTGACGCGAATATTCTCTGACAGGCCCGGCACGCCCGGCTTCAAACAGCAAATGCCGCGCATGATCAACTCGCACCTGACCCCGGCCTGGCTCGCTTCATAGAGCTTGTCGATGACGCGCGGATGGACCAGCGAATTCATTTTCGCCCAGACGCCGGCGGGTTTGCCCGCCTTGGCGTTCTCGATCTCGCGGTCGATCTTCTCGCAGATGAATTCGAGCATGTTGATCGGGCTGATCACCAGCTTTTCAAGCGCCGCCGGACGAGCGTAACCGGTGACATAGTTGAAGATCCGGCCCGCATCCCGGCCAAAGGCGGGATCGGCGGTGAACAGCGACAGATCGGTATAGATGCGCGCCGTGATCGGATGGTAATTGCCCGTGCCGAAATGCGCGTAGCTGCGCAGGTCCGCGCCTTCGCGGCGCACCACCAATGAAATCTTGGCGTGGGTCTTGTACTCGATAAAGCCGTAGACGACCTGCACGCCGGCGCGCTCCAGATCGCGCGCCCAGCGCAGATTGGCTTCCTCATCAAAGCGGGCCTTCAGCTCGACCAGCGCCGTGACGTTCTTGCCTGCTTCCGCCGCCTCGATCAGCGCGGCGATGATGGGCGAGTCCTTGGAAGTGCGGTAAAGCGTCTGCTTGATGGTGATGACATCGGGGTCACGCGCCGCCTGGCGCAGAAATTCCACCACCACGTCAAAACTTTCATAGGGGTGGTGAACAATCAGGTCTTTCGCCCGGATCGCCGCAAACACATCCCCGCCATGATCCTTGATGCGCTCAGGAAAGCGCGGCTCATAGGGATCAAACTTCAGCTCGGGCCGCTCGTCAGGAATCATCTGGCTGAGCTGCGCCATGCCCAAAAGGCCGTCCACCAGCTGCACATCCTGTTTTTCCGCATGCAATTGCTGGGTGATGAAGCGTCGCAGTTCTTCAGGCATGCCCGCTTCGATTTTCAGGCGCACCAGCACCCCGCGGCGGCGCTGCTTCAAGAGCGCTTCAAACTCGCGCACCAGATCTTCGGCTTCTTCCTCGATCTCGATATCGCTGTCGCGGATAATCCGGAACGCGCCCTTGCCCACAAGATCAAAGCCGGGGAAAAGCGCGTCCATGAACAGAATCAGGATGGTTTCAAGCGCGATGAAGCGTTTGACCGGCCGCCCCTGCTCATCCACACGCTCGGTAGGAATCTCGATAAAGCGTTTCACACCGGCCGGCATGGGCAGAAGCGCATTCATGATCCGGCCGTCGCGTTGCCGCTTGAGCTTGAGCATCAGCGCGAAGCCGAGATTGGGAATGAACGGGAACGGGTGCGCGGGATCAATCGCCAGCGGCGTGATCACCGGAAGCGTATGCGCCAGAAAATCATCACGCAGCCATTCGCGCTCTTTCGCTGTCAGGTTCTTTTCGTCCACCAGCTCCACGCCCTGCTCCGCCAGAAGGTCTTGGAGTTCTCGCCAGGTGTCTTGCTGAGCGGACATCAGCGCCGTGGCGGCGTCATTGATCTGGTCGAGCTGCTGGCCGGGCGTGCAGCCATCCATGCCGGGACGGTCCATGCCGTTGCGCAGCTGGGCGCGCAGACCGGCCACGCGCACCATGTAGAACTCATCAAGGTTGCTGGCCGAGATCGACAGGAAGCGCAGGCGCTCGAGCACCGGATGACGCGGATTGCGCGCCTCCTCAATGACCCGCCAGTTAAACTGAAGCCAGGACAGCTCGCGATTGAGGAACCGGTCCGGAGAGGCCATCGCCCCCTCCGCATCAGTTCCGGATCTGGAGGATGAAGGCGCGGCGTCGGTCATCTCAAGGCTCCAAACAGGCGAAGGGCGCGTCGGGTCAACTGGATAGGACTGACAGCCCCTCGCGCGCAAGTGTGCGTGTGACCGGGCCTTTGCGCGCCAGCGCTTCACGGTCGAGCCAGGCCGTCAGACGCCGGGCGTAATCCACAGATCGTTCCATGCGATCAAGGAGATACTCCAAAACGCCTGGTGAGAGCGGCGTGCGTTTGTCACGGAAAAGTTTTTCCATCACCTGACGCAGCAAGGCGTCGTCGGGCTCATGCAGCACCGCCGTTTCCGTCGCAATCATGCGAGAGGCCAGATCAGGCAGCGAGACAGGCCATTCCGCCGGGGCCTTGCCCGCAGTCATCAACACCGTCACGCCCGCATCGCCTGCGGCCCGGTTCAACAGGTGAAACAGGGCGTTTTCATCCACGCCTTTATCGCAATCCTCAACCAGCACCGCGGCGCCGCGCCCGACGCTCTTCAGGCCTTTGGTCAGATCAGAGGCGTCAAGCCGCATGGCGCGCGTCCGCGCGGTCCACATATGAGACAAATGAGTCTTGCCGCTGCCCGCCGGTCCCACCAGCAAGAGATGGCCTTGCCGCCAGCGCGGCCAGCGATTGACGAGCGCCAGGGCGGCGGCGTTGGCTTCGCTGACCGCAAAGGCTTCGGCCCGATAGTCGGGCTCAAGCACAAGATCGAGCGCGAGTTGTCCTGGCTTCATTAGCGGCTGCGTACCGTCCAACCCAGAGCTTCATCCTCAGCCAGAACCGCGCCGCGGGCGCTCAGTTCGGCCATGACTTGTTCGCGCGCGCCCCGATGGGTGATCGTCATCGCAGCGCCCGTGCGCGAAATGGCGTCCAGGCGCGCATTCTGAATCAGAGACGCGCCGGTCACCGCCTGTTGCAGCTCTCGCCATTCGGCCAGATTGTCAAAAAGAATGCTCAGATCAAGCTCGGCCACACTCGTATCGCGCACCACGCTGGCGCGTTTCCAGTCCTGCTCACGTCGTTCCACAATGGCGCGCGCCGCGTCTTCAAACCCGCCGGCCAGGCTGACCGGGGATACGGTCTCGCGCTGCAAGCCGCCCTCGCCGTCAAAGCTGACGATCACGCCGCCGGCGCGCACTGACCCTGGCTCCTGACGCGCAACCAGCACCATGGCCCGCTCAAGGCCCATCCCATCAAGCACGGCACGCAGCGCGCTCGCATTCAGCGACACCACGGCGTCCGCTGAAATCGCATCGTCCTCGACCGCGAGAACCGGAGTCAGCGCATGCTCGAAACCGTTGTTTCGCCAGACATCCAGCCAGTCGCCGCCCAGCACTCGCGCCCCTGAGTTCAGCTCTGTCACCGGAATGACGGCCATGGGCGCCGCTTGGGATTCAACAAACGGCACGCCCAGTCCGGACAGATAGCGGCGCACGGCGCGCGGATCGAAATCGAGACTCAGAACACCGCGATACCGGGTCGCCGAGCGTTGCTCGTCAGAGATCTGCAGCCCCGCGATCAATCTGGCCGCCTCATCTGCCGTGATGACAGGCAGGCCTGATTCCATTCGGTCTTCAGGCAAGGTCAGACGCTCGATCAGCCTCAGGGCGCCTTGGGTCTGGCCCTCTTCGAGCGCTGTGCGTTGGGCGTCGTAGGCCGTGTCAGCGCGCGCATCAATCGCCACGCCGTCAATGGTGAAGGGGCTGTCCGCCAAGGCCGAGGCGCTCATCACGCCAGCCGCCAGCCCCGCGAAAGCCCATTGCATTGCTTGCCTGATCGCTTGCATGGTGATCCCCTGATGCGTCATCTCTGACCGCGACTATACGCGGATGCGCGCTGCGGTGAAGCCTGTTGCGGCGCCCCGCCCTCTCGCACTTTTGACAATTGCACGCTATGCACGCCTGAACTGACGATATGGCCAAGGGAGCCGCACGTGTCACACTCCGACCCGAGCCCGAAATCCGGACTGACCTACGCTGACGCCGGCGTCAGCATTGATGCAGGCGACGCCCTGGTTCAGGCCATCAAGCCATTGGCCAAATCCACCGCTCGTCCCGGCGCAGACACCGGGCTTGGCGGCTTTGGCGGCGCGTTTGATCTAAAGGCCGCAGGCTTTAACGATCCCGTTCTGGTCTCCGGCACGGACGGGGTGGGCACCAAGCTCAAGCTCGCCATCAGCTCGGGCATCGTTAACACGGTCGGTATTGATCTCGTCGCCATGTGCGTCAACGACATCCTGGCCCAGGGCGCCGAGCCTTTGTACTTCCTCGATTATTTCGCCACCGGCAAGCTCGACCCCAGTCGCGGCGCGGCCGTGGTTGAAGGCATCGCCGAAGGCTGTCGCCAATCGGGCTGCGCGCTCATCGGCGGTGAAACCGCTGAAATGCCGGGCATGTATACGGGCGAGGATTTTGATCTGGCCGGCTTTGTGGTCGGCGCCGCCGAACGCGGCGCGCTCTTGCCGCGTCACGATCTGATGAAAGCGGGCGACGCGCTGATCGGCCTCGCCTCCTCCGGTCCGCATTCAAACGGCTATTCGCTGATCCGCCGGATCATCGACCATGCCGGTCTCGATTTTGACAGCGAGGCGCCTTTCGCGCCGGGGCGCAAGCTGGCCGAAGCCCTGCTCGAGCCGACCCGCATCTATGTCAAAGCGCTGATGCCCTTGATCCGCGACGGCCGCATCAAGGGGCTGGCGCACATCACAGGCGGCGGGATCACTGAAAACACCCCCCGCATGCTGCCGGGCCATCTGACGTTTGACGTGGATTATGACAGCTTTGAGCGCCCTGCCGTGTTCAAATGGCTGGCGGAAGCCGGCGATGTGGCCGAGAGCGAAATGCGCCGGACGTTTAATTGCGGCGTCGGCATGATCCTGGCGGTCGAGGCCAGCGAGGCGCACTCGGTTTGCGAGGCGTTAAACGCGGCAGGCGAGAACGCCAGCCTCATTGGCGCGTTGAAGGCGAGCTAGACCATGGCGAAAACCAAAGTCGGCGTTTTGATCTCCGGGCGGGGATCAAACCTTCAGGCCTTGCTCGACGCGGCCCAGGATCCAGACTTCCCCGCAGAAGTCGTGCTTGTCCTGTCCAACAAGGCCGGCGCCCAAGGGCTGGAGCGCGCGCGCAAGGTGGATGTGCCCACAGGCTTTATCGACCACACGCTATACGAAGACCGCGAGGACTTTGAAAAAGACCTCGACGCCAAGCTGCGCGAAGCGGGCGTGCAGATCGTGTGCCTCGCAGGCTTCATGCGCATTCTCACGTCCTGGTTCGTCGAGAAATGGCGCGACCGGATGCTCAACATCCACCCCTCCTTGCTGCCCGCCTTCAAGGGCGTCCACACCCATGAACGCGCTTTGGAACAAGGCGTGCGGGTCCATGGGTGCACCGTGCATTTCGTGCGCGCGGAGATGGATGACGGTCCGATCATTGGTCAGGCGGTGGTGCCAGTCCTGGCGGGCGACACGCCCGAGGCCTTGTCCGCGCGGGTTCTGGAAGCAGAACACAAGCTTTACCCCGCCTGCCTGAAACTGGTGGCGGACGGCAAGGCGCGCGTCTCGGCTGAAGCCGTGCGAATCGCCGAGGGCAGCGAGCCCGACAGCGAAACTGTTTTGATCAATCCTGCGGTCTAGCTCACCCTCACGCATGGCCGTGACAGGAGACAGAACCCATGAGCGAGGCGCCTCAAGACGCACTCTCGGAAACCGTATACTCGGCGCTCTATGACGATGATGAAGCGCGGGTGTGCAAGGATGTGCCCGAAAGCGCCTGTCGGCATCAGCCGCGCAACTGGGTCTTCTCCACCCTGTCTCTGAGCCTGACCAAGACCGGCGATGCGCTGGTCGACCCCAAGCTTACACTCACCTGGTTGCTCGGCGCGCTCGGCGCTCCCGCCTTTCTGGTGGGATTGCTGGCGCCGGTGCGCGAAGCGGGCGCGCTGCTGCCTCAACTCTTTATCGCTACCGCCATTCGCCAGCGCGAACGGCGCAAATATGTCTGGGCGGCGGGCTCTCTGGGTCAGGCGCTGGCGTTAGTGATCATGGGCGTGATCGCGCTGACGCTTGACGGCGCGCTGGCGGGCTGGCTCCTGATCGCCATGGTCGGCGTTTTCGCCGTCGCGCGCAGCCTGTGCTCGGTCAGCCATAAGGATGTGCTGGGCAAGACCGTATCGAAAACCCGCCGCGGCGCGGTCAGCGGTTTCGCCACAACGGTCTCAGGGCTGGTCGCGCTGGCCTTCGGGGCGGTTCTGGTGGTCTCGCCCGACACCGGCGCGCCCGTGATCGCAGGCCTCCTGTTTCTCGGCGCCGGGCTTTGGGTGAGCGCGGCCTTTGTCTATCTGCAGCTCGCTGAAGCGCCCGGCTCGACCGAGGGCGGCGCCAACGCCTTCCCCGAGGCGATCAAACAGATCCGCCTTCTGTGGACCGATCGCGACTTTGGTCAGTTCGTGGCGGCGCGCACCTTGATGATCGCCACCTCCATCGCGCCGCCTTTCCTGGTCTCCGCCGCCCAGAACCGGACCGGCGCCGAGCTCGCAGGCCTGGGCGGATTTCTGATGGCGTCCGCCAGCGCCGGCTTTGTCAGCGGCTGGGCCTGGGGGCGACTGGCGGATAAATCCAGCCGCTGGGTGCTGACGGCGGGCGGGCTGGCGGGCGCTGCAGCGTGCCTTGCAAGCGGGGCGAGCCTTCTGATGGATGCCCCCTGGTCGGAACTGATGATCTTCCATGCGGGCGTTCTGTTCGTGCTCGCTTTCGGGCATCAGGGCGTGCGGCTCGGGCGCTCCACCTATCTGGTGGACCTCGCTGACGCGGACACCCGCGCCAGCTATACCGCCGTCTCCAACACCGTGATCGGCGTCTTGTTGCTGGTCTACGGCCTGATCATGGGCGGGCTCTATCAGCTGAGCGGGCCGTGGGTCATGATCGGACTGGCGGCCAGCGCCCTCGCTGGCGCGCTTCTCGCTGTTTCTCTCAAACCTGTCTCGGGCTGACATGCGCATCAATGACGATCTCAGCATTGATGAAGGCCTGATCACCGAACGCTTCGTGCGGTCATCCGGGCCCGGCGGCCAGCATGTGAACAAGACCGAAAGCGCGGTGCAGCTGCGCTTTGACGTCAGCGCCAGCGCCCTGCCCGCCGCGATCAAGCAACGCCTGGTGCGCCTGGCCGGCACGCGGATGACCCAGGATGGCGTGCTGATCTTGCATGTGGAAGATCACCGCTCTCAGGAGCGCAATCGCGCGGAAGCCCGCACCCGCCTCAAGCGCCTGATCGAACAGGCGAGCCGCAAGCCCAAACCGCGCATCAAATCCCGCCCCTCGCTCAGCTCGATCAAGCGCCAGAAAGACAAGAAAGCGAAAAAGAGCCAGACCAAGGCGATGCGCCAGAAGCCGCGTCCGGATTAGACTGCCGCGCCTGCGGCTTCATGCTCCATACAGATGCGGTCCGTGTCATCCTTGGCGATCGCAAGCTTCAGCAGATCGCAAAAATCAGGCTGTCCAGACTGAAAATGCCGACATGTGTGGCAAACGCCGAAGGGCGTGCCCCCGCGGCGTTTGATCATTTGATCCAGCAGGCGCTCCAACCCTTGAGACAGAGCGTCACAATCCCTTTTCCCAAGGGCGCCAAGCGCATCATCCAGCGCATTCAACGGGTCACGCGACAGCGCATCGACCCCGTCAGTCGTCAGATTCAGACAGATCCCACGCGCGTCACCGGCACGCTCCTGCCTGGACAGAAGCCGCTTGCGCTCAAGCGCCATCAAGGTTTGCGACACCGTCCCCTTGGTCAGCCCCAGAAAAGCGGTCACGCCCTTGGGACTTCTGGAGACCGAATTGGCGCGCGCCAGATACCTGAGCACCTCCCAATGGACAGGTTTGAGGGATTCAGCGTGCGCTTCGTTGTGCACCAATCGCGCCAGCCGCTCGATGCGTTCGGATAAGTCTGAGCTCATGCCTTATTGGTATCGACTAAAAACTTCTCTTGCAAGTCCGGAGAAATCCGCCTAACAAATTTGTATCGAGTCGATACCAAAGGAGATCCATCATGCGTATGCCACTCGTGCTCGGCCTGGCGCATGCGTTCAGCCCTGCCGCCCTGGCCCATCCGGTTCACAGCCCGACTGACGACACCATCAATCCCGCTTTCGACATTATCCATGCCGAGGCCAGCACCAATGGGCGATTGGTGACCTTCGCCATGGAGGTTGCGGGTCAGGCCGGGGCGGAGAAGCCGCAAGCTGTTGGGCGATTGCAGGGCGCGGGCGTCGCCGCCTATGTCTGGCCCACCAGCCTTGATCCCTCTTCCGTCGGGTTCGAAGCCGAATCCGGCATACTGGCGCTCGCCATCACAGCCCATCCTGATTTTGACGATACGCCCCTGTTTGATGAAAACGGCGATGGCGATCCGTCCAATGACGGCGCGGATTGGCATTCCCACTGGGTCGTCCTGTCAGAAGAGCCCCTGTGCGGAGCCGGCCTGAAAGTGCGCGATGTGTCACCAGGTCAGGATGTGCTGCCCCCGACCGCGCCTTATCTGCCCATCGCGCTGGACAGTCCCGGCATGAGCCCGGTTCTGGATGGATCGACGGCGCGCATCACTGTGCCGGTAGCAGGTGCGGACCGTGTCGCATTCGACGCAGTCACGGCTGAATTGACCGTAAATCCTGAGGGTGATGTGCCGCTGCTGTGCGTCACAGGCGTCCATGACATCGCCTCAGGCGACCTGTCCCTGCCCGGTATCATCATGGGTGAGCCCCGCTGACACCTCACGCCGTGATCGCATCGCGTGCGGCGCCATAGCCGGCGCGGTGCGATCACCTTTTTTCTGAGAGCTCGACATGAACCCCAGACCCGCACCCGACTTTCACGTCACACGCTGGCTGAATACGCCCTCCGCGCCAGAGCTTCTGACCTTGAAGGGGCGCGTGGTGATGATCCTCGCCTTTCAGATGCTCTGTCCCGGATGCGCGGTACAGGCCTTGCCGCAAGCCCGCCGGGTTCGGACGTTGTTCAAGGAAGAGGATCTGATGGTGTTAGGGCTTCATACCGTTTTTGAGCATCATGAAGCCCAAGGCCCTGAAGCGGCCTTGAAAGCTTTCCTGCATGAACACCGCATCGACTTTCCGGTGGGGATTGACGCCCCTGGCGACAACGCCGCCGCACTCCCCCTGACCATGCAACACTATCGCATGCAGGGAACGCCCACGCTCATTCTGCTCGACAGGCTGGGCCATATCCGCAAGCACCGTTTCGGACACACGGAAGACCTGCTCCTGGGCGCTGAAATCATGAGCCTGATCCAGGAGCCCCCGCAGCACGATTAAGCCCTGCAGCGCCCGCCGCCCACAGCTTCCAGCTCCCGGCAGAGCGCGTTGGCGCCGGCCTCGTCTCCGCCTGCGCGCAAAACCGCAGCGAGGCCGGTGACGGCTTCGGCGTTCAGAGGGTCCAGCGCCAGGACGCGGCGATACCACAGCTCGGCCTGTTGCGGCTCACCGGCTTCGGCCCGCAAACGCGCGACCGACAGGCCCACCGCGCTGTGCCAGGGCCGGATCGCCACCGGGTTGTCGGCGTAATCGCGCGACATGGCCTCAAAACTGCGCGCCAGAAGCTCCGCCTGCCGCTCGGGATGACCCGTCAGCTCTTCAAGCTCTGACAGGTTGATCATCGCGCCCCAGTTTTCAGGGTCGATCACCAGCGCCCGGTCATAGGCGCGGCGTGCGGCGTCAAAGTCTGATTGCGCCGCCTTGATCAGACCCAGCGCCCGCCAGGCGCGGGCATGGCCGGGGTCAAGCTCGGTCGCTTCTTGCGCCAGCGCTTCAGCGCGCAAGAGCGCCGCTTGCGCGCGCGGCGTCTCCATTTCGCCCGACTGCAGCGCGTCTGTCAGCGTGCTGCGGTTCGCTTCGCCCTCAAGCCCCCAGCGGATCACCCGCTGGGTCAGAGCGTTCGCCTGCCCCGCCAGCGCCGCCGCATTGCCCGGATCTTGCGCCAGCACACGCTCATAAAGCCGCAAGGCCGCTTCATTGTCCGAGCGCGTATACTGGGCGTAAAATCCGTCCGCGCGATCAAGCAGCGCCAAGGTCTCATCGTTCGTCTGGATCGAAGGCTCAGCGCGGGACGCCTCCCCGCCCCGCGACAGCACGCTCGCCCCGACCAGAATGAGTATCAACACCGCCGCTGACGCCGCCAGAACCGGCGCGCCCAGTTTGCCGAGGGGCGTCCGGGGCGTGTCGTTCACGGGCTCGACCGTTTCAAGCAGGCGATAGCCGCGCCGGGAGACCGTCTGCACATAGCGCGGAGATTTCGCGTCATCGCCCAGCGCCTGACGCAGCTTCCACACCGTCCGAGAGAGCGCGTCTTCATTGACGCTGGCGCCCGGCCAGAGCGCGCGGGCGATCTCATCCTTGGAGCGCACCGCGCCTTGCGCCTCGGCCAGAAAGACCAGCAGGTCCATCACCTGCGGCTCCAGCTCCACGACGCCTTCAGGCCCGCTGAGCTGATTGAGCACTGGGTCAACTCGCCAGAGGCCCATCTGGAACGCGGTTTCAGCTCTCATTTCAGTCCCGGCGAGGTTAAAGGAGGAAAGGTCAGACAATCAGGAAGCGGGGGTCATGGCAATCTTGCTCCGGTCGATCTTGTGTGCATGAGCGTCCAGTGCGGGGCGCGTCAAAGGTCAGGAAGACACAGATGTTTCGATCTCTTTTGCTCGGCGCCCTCGCCACCGCAATGTCGCCCAATTGTCAGGCGCAGGAGCTGATCTCCGCCAGAGAAGCCCAAGCGGACGCCCAGACGCTTTATGAAGGCCTTCAGGCGGCGCATTACGATCTTTACGTCATCACGCCCAAGCCAGTCTTTGACCAGTATTATCAAGAGCTGCAAGACAGGCTCGACGACGGACCGATCAGCCCTTCGGCTTTTCACAGCGCCCTGCAACGCTTCGCCGCCCACGCTCATATCGCCCATACCCGGATTGAGGGCTTCAACCCCGGCTTCAACGCCTATCTCACCGACGACGCCCTGGTCTTCCCCCTGAGCTTTGAGGTGCGCGAGGGCGAGGTGGTCGTCACCCAGGCGCCATCGGATTCCAGCGTGCGCCCTGGCGACCGGATCGTAGCGCTTCAGGGCGCGTCCAATGCAGACTGGCTGGCGCGGCTGACCCGCAACATCTCAGCGGATACGCCCGCCCTCGCCTACAGCCAGATGCAGGGTATGGAGCTGTATTATATCTGGCTGGAATACGGCCCGCTCTCACGCTTCACGCTCGCGCTTGAAGACGCGGCCGGGGTCAGGCGTCAGGTCGAGCTTGACGCCGTTCCCATGGCGGCGCTGTCTGCACGCGAGGGCGTTGAGCGCGTTGATCTGTCCGGCCGCGATGCGCGCATGGTGACGGACACCATCGCTTATCTGCGTCCCGGTCCGTTTTACAATACGGCCGCTCAAACCCCGCAAGACGCCTATGACCCTGAGGCGCTGGCCGCCTACACAGCGTTCATTGACGCCGCGTTTGAAGACTTCATCAATCAGGGCGCGCAGGCGCTGATCCTCGATGTTCGGGACAATCCGGGCGGGGACAATTCCTGGTCAGACCCCGTGATTTCCTGGTTCGCCGACCGCCCGTTCCGCTTCGCCTCCGAGTTTCGCATTCGCGTCAGCGAGCAGACGACAGCGTCCAACCAGGCGCGGATCGCTGCCACGTCTGAAGGCGTTTCCAGCATCTCCCAGACGCTCGCTGACCTTTATGACAGCGCGCCCAATGGCGAAACGGTGAGCTTTGAGCTGCCCTACGCCCATCCCCGCGAGGGGCGGCGGTTTGACGGCGCGGTTTATGCGCTCGTCGACCGGCGCAGTTTTTCAAACGCCGTGTCAGTAGGCGCCATCGTTCAGGATTACGGCTTTGGCGATGTGATCGGCGAGGCCAGCACCGACATGACCACCACGCTGGGCGCCATGGAGCAGTTCACCCTGCCCCATTCAGGCCTTGTGGTCGGCTATCCCAAGGCGCTGATCATTCGTCCCAATGGCGACACGCACACCCACCCGCTGGAGCCGGATACGCGCTTGCCCCACCCGAGGCTGGGCGATCGAGGCGATGTGATGCTGGAGGCCGCCATCGCGCATATCGAGGCTCAGAAGCGCTGACACAAAAAACCCCGGCGGATCGCTCCGCCGGGGTTTTGCGTTCAGACCTGCGTCAGCAGATTAGCCGACGATTTCGTCGTCCGAGAAGAAGAACGGGATTTCTTCAGCCGCGGTTTCCGGCGCGTCAGAGCCGTGCACGGAGTTGGCTTCAATGGATTCCGCAAACTCTTTGCGGATGGTGCCCGGCGCCGCGTCTTCCGGGTTGGTGGCGCCCATGACTTCGCGGTATTTCGCGATGGCGTCTTCACCTTCCAGAACCTGCACGACCACCGGGCCGGAGATCATGAAGCTCACGAGATCGCCGAAGAAGGGACGCTCTTTGTGCACGGCGTAAAAGCCTTCAGCCTGGTCCTTGCTCAGACGGATGCGCTTTTGCGCGATGATGCGCAGGCCGGCTTCCTCGATTTTGGCGTTGATGGCGCCGGTGAGGTTACGTGCGGTGGCGTCGGGTTTGATGATGGAGAAGGTGCGCTGGATCGCCATGTGACGGTGTCCCTGTCTGGCCTCTCAAGGATTGAGAGGGGAATGGATTTGCCGCGGCTTATAGCCATGCCGGGCGGGGATGAAAACCCGTGTCCGCCATTGCGGCTGAACTAGGCTCTGGACTCATAACCAGCACTGACGGTTGCCGCGAGGAATACGGCTGCGAGGAAGACGTCCGCTCGCCGATTGTATCGGGTGCCGATACGTCGACAGCCCTTGTGCCGCCTGAACATTCGCTCGACGGCGTTCAGGTCGCGACATGGGGCGGTAGAAAAACCGGATTTGTCGCGGCGTTTCGATTTGGGCGGGATGTTCGGCCGCCCCCTCAAAGACTGACGCAGACACGGACATTGCAGACGCTCGACGGTCAGCGAATATCTGTTTAGATTTTTGGGCGTTCAATGAACGCAAAGCAGTAGAAAGGGGCTCGTATGCTGGAACGCCTGGTTGAATTCCTTGGAAGTCCGATGAGCATCTGGCTGCTGGCCGGAGCCTATTTTGGCATGGTGATCAGCGAGCGCGTCTTCTACTTGCTTCGCCGACGCGGCGATTACAACAATGCCGACGCGCTTTGCAGCATCGGCCTGAACCTCATGAACAGCGTGCTGGGTCTCTTGATCGGCTTCGCACTGCCCTTTGCCGCATCGGTCTGGCTGTATGACAATGCCCGCCTGTTCACGATCGACGCAGTGTGGCTCGCGCTGCCTGTCGCCTTTCTCTGCCATGAACTGGCCTACTACTGGGAACACCGCCTCGGTCACCGGGTGGGCTTGTTCTGGGCCTTTCATTCGATTCACCATTCATCCAACGAGTTCAATCATTCGACGGCGGCCCGTGGCTTCTATCTGGATGGCAAACTCCAGATTCTGGGCGCACTCACAGCGTCGATGCTTGGCGTACCGCCGATGGTCTATCTCGCAATCGTGGTCGTGAAGAGCGCCTACGGCATCTGGAACCACGCTAGCTATGTCGGCGATCTGGGCTGGATGGAAAAAGTCTTCGCCACCCCTCGCAACCACATGGTCCACCACGCGAACCAGCCGAAATACATCGACAAGAATTATTCACAGGTCCTGATCCTCTGGGACCGCCTGTTCGGGACGTTCCAGCCTTATGAAGAACGCCCGATCGTGGGCCTTGTCAGTCCTGTTCACGACAACAATCCGTTGACGGCGCAGTTCATCGGTTTCCGGCAACTCTTCGCGCGCATGGGCTCTGCGAAGCGGTGGTCCGACAGGCTGGCCTATCTCTGGAAGCCGCCGGAATGGTCCCATGATGGGGTCTGCCGCAGCGATTGCCCGAAATACGCAGCGAAAATGGCGCCGGCTGAATAGCCAATCGTATCAGCCAATCTGAAAGGTTATTATTCTGGCCCATTTCAGCGCAGTCCCTCCATTCGCTTGGCGTAGAGTGGACAGCGTAAATCGGGCCGGAAGCTAGATCGCGCTTATGCCGTCAAATCCCGCAACCCGCCAGATTCCATCAGAGGTTTAGGCGCTGATCTCGACAATGCCGAGGCTGGAGCGCGTCATGGCTTGCCGCACCAGCTCGGCGCCGGTTTCAAAGCGGACGGAGACAGCTGATTGCGCGCTGGATATCTGTTGGCTCGCGAGGGCCAACGCGGTCATTCCCGACGCGCCCAGCACCAGGGCGAGCATAAGAGTTCTGAGCATGACCAACTTGTGTGTTGTATGATTATGCCTTCTGACTACGCCCCGCCCGAATGGCTCTGGATTACCGCGACATAACAAATCGGAAAGCGCTACCGGCGGGCACAGGCGCGCAATCGACTTGCCCGGCGCTAAAGAGCGCGCTAACCGGCACGCCTTATGTTGCACATCAATGACCTTTCCCACCGCATCGACGGACGCCTGTTGTTTGACCAGGCGACGCTGTTCCTGCCCGCCAAGACCCGCATGGGGCTGGTGGGACGCAACGGTACAGGCAAATCCACGCTGTTCCGACTGATCCTGGGCGACGCCACGCCCGATGACGGATCGGTGAGCCTGCAGCCCGGCGCGCGGATCGGCACGGTGGCGCAGGAAGCCCCGGCGGGTCAGACCTCGGTGATGGATTTCGTCCTCGCCGCCGATCTGGAGCGCACGGCCCTGCTCGCCGAGGCGGAGACAGCAACGGAGCCCAACCGCATCGCGGACATCCAGACCCGGCTCGCCGATATTGATGCGCACTCGGCGGAAGCGCGCGCGGGCGCGATCCTCAACGGTCTTGGATTCAGCGCGACCGATCAGGGGCGCGCCTGCGCGGAGTTTTCTGGGGGCTGGCGCATGCGCGTGGCGATGGCGGCGACCCTGTTCGCCAAGCCCGACCTGTTGCTTCTGGACGAGCCGACCAACTATCTCGACCTTGAAGGCGCGGTCTGGCTGGAAACCCATTTGCAGAAATTCCCCGGCGCTGCGCTGATCATCTCCCACGACCGCGACCTTCTGAACGCATCGGTGCATTCCATCGTCCATCTTAAGGATCTCAAGCTATCGGTCTGGGACGGCGGGTATGACCAATTCCAGCGCCAGCTCGCCGAACGCCAGCGCCTGCAGATGAAAATGGTGGAGAAGCAGGAGGACGAGAAACGCCGCCTGCAAGCCTTTGTGGATCGGTTCAAGGCCAAGGCGACCAAGGCCAAACAGGCCCAGTCCCGCGTCAAGCGCATCGAGAAAATGCAGCCCATCGCCACCATGGTCGAAGACCCGGTGGCGCCGTTCGAGTTTCCGAACGCCGAGCGCCGCATGGCCAATCCGCTGGTGCGGTTTGACGAGTGTGAGACCGGGTATAGCGAAGACAAGCCGATCCTGAAAAATCTCGGCATGCGTATCGATATCGATGACCGCATCGGGCTTCTGGGCCGCAATGGCGCGGGAAAATCCACCTTCGCCAAGCTTCTGACCAGCGCCCTGCCCGTGACCTCGGGCGCCATGCGCATGCACAAGAAAGCCGTAGTCGCCCATTTCGCCCAGCACCAGATCGACGCCCTGTCGGCCAATCACTCCGCCTACACCCATGTGCTCGAACGCATGGAGGACGCGACCGAGGCCGAGCGCCGCGCGCGGCTCGCGCGGTTCGGCCTGCCCGCCAACCGTCAGGAAACGCCAGCCAAGAATTTGTCAGGGGGCGAGAAGGCGCGCCTTCTGATGAACCTCATCACCTTTGACGGCGCGCATCTGCTGATCCTCGACGAGCCGACCAACCACCTTGATATCGACAGCCGCGAAGCGCTCAAGGCCGCGATCAACGAGTTTGCCGGCGCGGTGATCATCATCTCCCACGATCGCGATCTGATCGAGAGCTGCGTGGATCGGCTCTGGCTGGCCGCAGACGGGACCATCAAGCCCTATGACGGGGATATGGACGATTACCGCCGCGAACTCCTGGCGGGCGAGGTCAAACCGCGCGACAAGTCCAAGCCTTTGGGCGGGCAAAAGACCCAGGACCGGCGCGACGCCGCGGCCGCGCGCGAAAAGCTTAAACCTTTGAGGGCTCAAGCGGCCAAATCCGAGACAGAGATTGAACGCCTCAAGGGCGTGCTTGAAAAGATCGACGCAGGCCTGGCTGTCGACGGGCTCTGGGAGAAAGACCCAGACCTCGCCACCGAGCTCACCAAGAAGCGCTCCAAATGCGTCGACATGATCGACGAGGCGGAACTGGCCTGGCTGGAGGCCGAAGAAGCGCTCGAGGCGGCCACCCGGGCGGCGCAGGGCGGATAAGCACTGGCGCTCTAAGCCTAAAGTCGTGTGACCGGCGGTCACCTTGTCCAGATACTCTCCCCATGTCCAAATGCGGATCAAACGTCCAAAGAACGTGATCCCGGGGAGTGATTGAACATGGGCTCTATCTACGACACCGATCTTGAGCGGAACGACGCCAATCATGTGCCGCTCAGCCCGATCAGTTTCCTGACGCGCACCGCCCGCGCCTATCCTGAGAAGCTCGCCGTCATTCATGGATCCCTGCGCCGCAGCTGGGGCGAAGTGTATGAACGCTCGATCCGGCTCGCCTCCGCCCTGTCCAAGCGCGGTGTAAAACCGGGCGATACGGTCGCGGTCATGGCGCCAAACATTCCCGCCTTTGTCGAAGCGCATTTCGGCGTGCCCATGTCGGGCGCCGTGCTCAACGCCCTCAATATCCGGCTCGACGCGGAAGCCATCGCCTTCATCCTCAAGCATGGCGAAGCCAAAGTGATCCTGGTGGATCGCGAGTTCTCTTCCGTCATCGCCCAAGCGGTCGAGACGCTCGAGACGAACCCCCTGATCATCGATATCGACGATCCCCTCGCCGAGCAGGGCGATCTGATCGGGGAGATCGAGTACGAGGCCTTCCTGAAAGTGGGCGATCCGGGCTTTGAGTTCCATCGTCCGACCGATGAATGGGACGCCATTGCGCTCAATTACACCTCTGGCACCACGGGCGACCCTAAAGGCGTCGTCACCCATCATCGCGGCGCCTATCTCAATGCCCTCGGCAACGCCATGGAATGGGATCTGCCCCATTTCCCGGTCTATCTGTGGACGCTGCCGATGTTTCACTGCAATGGCTGGTGCTTCCCCTGGACGATTGCGGCCAAGGCAGGCGTCAATGTCTGCCTGCGGCGGGTGGAGCCGCTCGCCATTCTCTCCGCCATCTCAGAGCACAAAGTCACCCATCTGTGCGGCGCGCCCATCGTGATGAGCCTGATGATCCAGCTGCCAGAAAAGGAACGGCCCACATTTGATCACTCCGTCGCGATGATGACCGCCGGCGCCTCCCCGCCCGCCAGCGTGATTTCGGGGATGGAGGCGATGGGCGTGACGGTGACGCACACCTACGGCCTCACGGAAGTCTACGGTCCCTCCATCGCCTGCGCCTGGAAGCCGGAATGGGATGAACTGCCGCTGAAAGAGCGCGCGCGGCTGAAGGCGCGTCAGGGCCTGCCCTACATCACCCAGGAAGACCTGATGGTCGCAAACCCTGAAACCCTGGAGCCCCTGCCCTGGGATGGGGAAAGCCTTGGGGAGATCATGATCCGCGGCAATGCGGTGATGAAAGGGTATCTCAAGAACCCCGCCACCACGCAGAAGAGCTTCAAGGGCGGCTGGTTTCATACCGGCGATCTCGCCGTCACCCATCCTGACGGGCATGTGGAGATCAAGGACCGGTCGAAAGACATCATCATCTCGGGCGGCGAGAACATCTCCTCCGTCGAAGTCGAAGACGTGCTCTATAGCCATCCGGATGTGGCCGCCGCCGCGGTGGTCGCCAAGCCTGACGCCAAATGGGGCGAAACGCCCTGCGCCTTCATTGAGTTAAAGAGCAGAAGCGAAGTGACGCCTGAAGCGATCATCGCCTATGCCCGCGAGCATCTGGCCCACTTCAAGGCGCCGCGCCTGGTGGTGTTCGGCGACTTGCCCAAAACCGCCACCGGCAAGATCCAGAAATTCATGCTGCGCGAACGGGCGCGGGAGATGCATTAGGGGTCAGAGGACAAGCTGAGGGCCGTAGAAGGACCACTCATCGCGTGGATCAAATTGCCTGTCTCATCGAGGCCGACGCCCAAGCCTTGCTGACGGCGGGCTTCAAAGAACGACTCTTCGTCTGCACTCGGCTCGGCAAGAACCGCTGAAAAAGCGTCGAGCCAGATCTCGTTTTCAGGTTTAAGCTGGTCCATAGAAGCCTCTTTTCGATGTTGCCGCGTTATGAGAGTCGGCTCGAATGCATTCCCTTCTCGTGCGACTTTGATTTATTTCTACCGATGAGCAAGAACCCTAATCAAACTGAAGCTCTGATCCCAGAAAATGGATCGATTGAGTTTAGTCGCTGGGAAACCCCATTCGAAAACATGGAGTGCGAGATCATAGAGGTCGCCTTCGCACCCAAATTACAATGGTCAAAAGACTCCGAGCCGCTCTATCGAGATAACTCGATAGTCAAATCTGGATTCAATGCAGATCTGATTACCCTGATTGAAGACCAGAAGGGCCGATTCTACAGAATCATTTTCGAGAAAATTGTCGCGATGAGGCTCTTGGATGAAGCCGGCCTTACTGAAATCTGGCAGGCATCAGCTCAACCAGGCGGCAGGCCAGGCCAAACGACTTTTAAAGTTCGCAATCATAGTTGGACGAAGGAAAGCAGCCTAGAGTTCATACAAACTGCAGGCTGGTCGTTCATGATAGCGACTGAGAATAATTGCTTGGAAATAGTCAGCTTCAGCGTCCCCGAGATTTCAGAGAACCACTCGCCTTCCGCCTAACGGCTTTCCGTGAAGAAAAAACCCTCAGCCTAACCGCACTTCACCTCTGTGATGACGCCACCATCGCCCACAACGATATTCAGGCGGTCCGGCCGGTAATCCATCGTCACCGCATCGCCGGGACCATAGACCCGGTGCGGACGCGGCAGGCTGTCGGTATGCACCCCGCCCACCGGCTGGCCCACAAGCACCTGATAGGCCTCGGCGGCGCAGAGCTGCATCTCTCCGCCGGTCTCCGGCGCGAAATCAGATTGAGGCCCGGTGTCCAGCGGCATGGAGGCGCAGGCGGTCAGCGTCAGACCGGCGGCGATGAGGGTGAGTGTACGGATCATGCTTTGCGCTCCCAGCGGCCCATTTCGTTCTGCCGCCAATAGCTAATGGCAATATCAGACTTTTTCTGGGCGGCCCAGAGCGCGCGGGCTCGCGCCAGGCTGGTTTCGTCGGACGCTTCAAACATCACCACCACGCGGTCCCAGGCGGACACATCGCCGGGATCCGCGCCGTCGAGACAGAACAGCATATTGGCTGTGTTCACGTTATCCGGCGTATCCGCGAGCAGGATCGGCTGGTCTTCGGCCTGAGGCGCGCTGGCGCGGCCATGGGGCAGGAAGCTGTCCTCGCGGAAGGTCCAGAGATGACTGTCGAGATGCTCGAGCCTTGTCTCTTCCTGGCTGCACACCAGGGCGCGACCATTGCGCTCTCTCAACTTCGTCAGAAGTTCGGGCAACGCCTCGTCAACGCTGGCGTTTTCCAGATGATAGAACCATAGCTCAGCCATGTGTGCGTCCTGAATAGCAACGCCCCCGGCTCAAGGCCGGGGACGCTGCGGAAAGGGCCTAGCCCTCGAAATTGTCACGCACCAGACGGTCCAGCAGGCGCACGCCATAGCCGGTGCCGAAAGTGGGCTGACGCGGGTCTTTCGAACCCGCATGCATGCCGGTGCCGGCGATGTCGATATGGATCCAGGGCTTCTCGTTCACGTGACGCTTGAGAAATTGCGCCGCGGTGATCGAGCCGGCCATACGGCCCTCGCCGACGTTTTTCATGTCCGCATTCGGGGTGTCGATCTGGCGGTCATATTCCGGACCGATCGGCAGACGCCAGACGGTCTCGTCAGACGCCTTGCCCGCTTTCTCCAACTTGGCGACCAGATCGTCGTCATTGGAGAACACGCCCGCATGCTCGTGACCCAGCGCGATCAGGATGGCGCCGGTCAGGGTTGCGAGATTGATCATGAACTTCGGATCAAAGCGCTCTTGCGTGTACCACAGCACATCACCCAGAACGAGGCGGCCCTCGGCGTCGGTGTTGTGGATTTCGATGGTCTGACCGGACATGGATTTGACGATGTCGCCCGGACGCTGGGCGTTGCCGTCGGGCATGTTTTCGACCAGGCCGATCACGCCGATGACGTTCGCCTTGGCTTTGCGGCCTGCGAGCGCAGCCATCAGGCCGACCACAGCGGCGGAGCCGCCCATATCGCCCTTCATTTCGTCCATGCCCTGCCCCGGCTTCAGCGAGATGCCGCCAGAGTCAAAGGTGACGCCCTTGCCGATGAAAGAGATCGGCTTGTCGCCAGACTTGCCGCCATTCCATTTCATGACGACCATTTTGGATTCGCGCACCGAGCCCTGGCCGACGCCCAGCAGGGCATGCATGCCGAGCTTTTCCATTTCGGCTTCGCCAAGAACTTCAATTTCAAGGCCAAGCTTGCTGAGTTCCTTGACCTTTTCGGCGTAGCTTTCGGGGTAAAGCGCGTTCGGCGTTTCGTTGACCAGATCGCGCGCCAGGGTCACGCCCTCGGCGACCGGCGCCCAATCCGCCCACAGTTTTTCAGCCGCAGCAGCATCGCCTGACACCATTTCGACGCTGGTGACGGAGGGTTTTTTGTCTTCGGCCAGCTTGGTGCGATAGGTATCGAACCGGTAGCTCGCCAGGGTCGCGCCCAGCGCGCCGCGGCACAGCTGGTCAGCATCGCCATCCAGATGCACGGAGACGGTCTTGGCGCCCGAGGTCAGGACGGACTTGATCACGCCCGCGACCGCCTTCTCGGCGCCATTGCCATCGAGCTTGGATTGATCACCCAGGCCGAACAGCACGATGCGGGTCGCATCCACGCCCGCCGGCGCTGCAATTTCCAGAAGATCGCCGGCGCCGCCCTTGAAACGAGACGCGTCGATCGCGCGGGTCACCGCGCCGGACGTCGCCGAATCAAGCGCTTTCGCGGCGTCCGACAATTTGCGGTCGGCATAAACCGGCGCTGCAACTGCATCGCCAGACGCTGAGGCGGCAAACAGGATTTTCATGGCAAGCCTTTCTAGTATCTGCAAGATTACGGCGCGCGAGGACCGCGCGGCCCGTTGGAGAACTCCATGCGGGCAGTGGTATCGCATCCCAACCCGCGTTAGAAGATGCGGTCTTCATGGATACTGACTGCTCGTCCATTCACACATTGGCGCCGAATGACCCTGTTTCAACGCTATACTTTCAGACAGGCGCTCTGGCCCTTCCTGGGCGCCATGGCGGCGCTGACCGGTCTGGCGGTCCTCACACAATCGCTCTCCAATCTCGATCTGATGGCGGAACGCGGCGAAACCGCGCTGGTGCTGATCTACATTACCGTGCTGGCCATGCCGCAGGTGATCGCGCTCCTGCTGCCGATCGCCGTGTTTCTGGCCGTGGCGATCTCGCTGAACCGGCTGACCAGCGATTCTGAACTGACGGTCGCGGCGGCGGCGGGGATGAGCCGGTTTCAGCGCGTCAGCCCGTTTGTGCGCCTCGCCATCTATGTGGTTCTGCTCAATCTGGTGATCAATCTGTTCGTCCAGCCCGCGAGCTTTCGCGAGATGCGCCAGCAATTGTTCGAGATTCGCACCGACCTCGCCGCCAGCTTCATGCGCGAAGGCGAATTTGTGCCGCTGGGCGATCAGGTGACCTTCTATGTGCGCGAAATCAGCGATGACAGCGTGCTCAATGACGTGTTCATCGTCGACCGGCGTACCGGCCAGTCCGCCGCCTACGCCGCCCGGCGCGGCCGCATCGCCGCCACCGAGCGAGGCCCGGTCATGCTGCTGGAAGACGGCGTGCGCACCCAGGTCGATCAGTCCGGCGTGCTGACCAATCTCAGTTTTGACAGCACCAAGGTCGAGCTCACGGTGTTCGTGGACAACACGGCCTCGCTGTTCTTCAAGGAGAGCGACAAATTCCTGTCAGAGCTGCTCACGCCCACCCCCGCCGACATCGCCCGCGCCGGCGGCAAGGACCGGCTGCTGGCCGAAGGGCATTACCGGCTCTCCGCCCCGCTCTACAGCCTCGCCTTCGCGCTGATCGCCCTGGCGGCCTACATGTCCGGCGAACATCGCCGCATCGGCTATGGGCGCAATCTGATCATCGCCGGCGCCAGCGCGGTGATCTTGCGCCTGGTGGGCTTTGGCGTGCAGGCGGCGGCGGAGTCTGATGACGGCATGAACGCCGTGCAGTATCTCGTGCCGCTCTTAGGCATTGCAGTTGCGATCGCAATCATCGGGCGTCCGCGTCGCCGGGCGCCGCGCCCTGCAGCGTCTCCGGCTCAGCTGGCGGAGGCGTGAGCATGTTCGGACGGCTCTGGCGCTATATCTTCACCCAAACTCTGATTGGACTGCTTGGCGCCGCGCTGATCATCACCGCCGTGATCATGCTGATCGATTTCGTCGAGACCTCTCGCGATATCGGCACGCGAGTGGGCATTTCCGCGCTTCAGGCGCTGCATCTGTCGCTGCTGAAAGTGCCGCTGCTGGTGCAGGACACCCTGCCCTTCATCGTGCTCTTCGGCGTGCTGTTCACCTTCTTCCGGCTCAACCGCCGGTCCGAGCTGATCGTGATGCGCGCGTCTGGGTATTCCGCCTGGCGCATCCTGGCGCCGGTCGCGATCCTCGCCGCGCTCACCGGCGCCGTCAGCACGCTGGCGCTCAATCCGCTGGGCGCCGCGTCGAACGCCCGGTTTGAGTCCACCCGCGAAGCCCTGTTTGAAGGCGAAGGCCAATCCAGCGGCGCGGATCAGTCTGGGCCCATCTGGCTGCGCGAGACGACGGCCACCGGCTACACCATGATCACCGCCCAGCAGCAGGGCGCGGACGACGCCTCGCTGACCCAGCCTGTGTTTCGCCAATACGTCTTGTCTGACACCGGCGCGCCGACGCTGGATCGCCGCATCATCGCCGATGAGGCCGAGCTCAATGGCGGCTTCTGGAGCCTTGTGAACGCGGTGGAGTACGCGCCGGGGGGGCAGGCGGCGGCGCTTGGCGATGTGGCCTTGCCGACCAATGTGGGGCGTCAGGCCCTGTTTGAACGCGCCCGCTCGCCCGGCGCCGTGTCATTCTGGCAATTGCCCGCCGTCATCAATTCCGCACGCGACGCCGGTTTGTCGTCTCTGGCGTATGAGCTGCGCTGGCATGGCCTTCTGGCGCAACCGTTGATGCTGGTCGCTGCAGCGCTGATGGGCATCGCCGCCACCTTGCGCCTGCACCGACTGGGCGGAGCGGCGGCGTTCGCCGTAGCGGGCGCGACGGCGGGTTTCATTCTCTATTTCAGCCAGGAACTGATGCTGGGCCTTGGGGCGTCCGGGGCGATCACCCCGCCCACCGCCGCCTGGACGACGCCCGCACTGTTCTCTCTCGCCGGATTATTCTTTATCGCAGCCACCGAAGACGGCTGATGCGTGGACGCTGGCGCCCCAATCCGATACAGGATTAGCTGGGGCGTGGGCCAAGGGACTGAACACTGATCATGAACGCGTTGTACCGATCTGCGGCACTGGCCGCCCTGCTTGCGGCGGCGAGCCCTGCAGCCATGGCGCAGACCGTCAGTTCTGATCGGGTGTATCTGGACGCAGACGAGCTGGTCCAGGATCAGCAGCAGGGCCTGTATATCGCGCGGGGCGATGTCCGGCTGCAATCGGGCGACCGGGTGCTGTTCGCGCAAGAACTGATCTACAACCCGGCCCTCAATCGCGTGGTCGCCAGCGGCGGCGTGCAGATCTTTGACGGCAGCGAGCCGGCGCAATTCGCCGAGGAAGTCGAACTGAGCGACGATCTGCGCGAAGGCGTGGCGCGCGGCTTTGCAACCTTGCTTGAAAACAATGGCCGCGCCGCAGCGGGCGCCGCCCTGCGCCGCCCCGACGGCTCGGTAGAGCTGTCGAACGCCTATTACACCGCCTGTGAGCTGTGTGAGACCGGCGAAGGCGAGCCCACTTGGCGCCTGCGGGCGAGCCGGGTGGTGCGCGACACCCAGAACAAGGTGATCTATTACCGCAATGTTCGGCTGGAAATCCTGGGCCGCCCGATCCTGTATTCACCGGTCTTTGCCCATGCCGACCCGTCAGCCGCGCGCCAGTCGGGCTTTTTGTTCCCGGTTCTGAACAGCTCGAGCCGTCTGGGCTTCACCTATCAACAGCCTTATTTGTGGGCGATCGGCCCCTCTCAGGAGCTGATCGTCTCACCGCGCTATATGGGCAAGGTGAACCCGCTCCTGCAGCTGGACTGGAGCCGCCGCTTCTATTCCGGCGAGATGAACGTCCAGACGAGCTTCACCTATGAGCAGGAGTTCGATCAGGACGGCAAATTCGGCGATGAAGAGCTGCGCGGCCATGTGTTCGCTGACGGCCTGTTCCGCTTCAATCAAAACTTCCGCTGGGGGTTTGGCGTCGAAGCGGTGAGCGGGGATCTCTATCTGCGCCGTTACGGCTTTGAGGAATCGCCAGACCGCGCCGATGGCCTGTTTGAGATTCGCGATCAGCGCATGCTGCTCAACCAGGTGTTCTTCATCGGTGATGGCGAGCACTTCCATGGCGACGCCACGGTGATCCATTTCAACAAGCTGCAGGAAAACGTCGATGACGACACCCTGCCGCTGATCTCGCCGCTGATCCGGTTCGGCGCCGAACTGCCGATGCCGAGATGGGCGGGCGATCTCGATTTCAGCTTCAACACCGCCAATCTGCAACGAAATGCTGGCGATGATTACACCCGCGCCAGTCTGGCGCTGGACTGGACCCGACCGACAATCCTGCCCGGCGGTCTTCGGGCTGAGGCGTTCGCCCTCGCGCGCGCAGACGCTTACGCCTTCAACGAGACTGATGCGTCGGGCAATGAAATTGACAGCACCAATCTGACCCGGTCGCTGGGCGCTGCGGGCTTGGATCTCAGCCTGCCTTTCGTCCGCCCGGGCGAGAGCGTGAACTGGCTGATCGCGCCGCGCATGGCCGCGATCATCGCCAGCAGCGACAACGCCGACAGCACCCCGGTCAATGTCGACAGCGCGTCTATCGAGTTTCAGCAAAGCCAGCTGTTCGATGCGGCGCGCGCCAATGGCTATGATCTTTGGGAAGACGGCGCCCGTCTGGATGCGGGCTTGACCGTCGCCGCCGACTGGCGCGGCGCCCTGCCCGGCGAGCTGGAAGTCTTCGCTGGCCGCAGCTTCCGTCTGGACGGCGATCAGCGCTTCCCGGCCTCAAGCGGATTGGCCGATGATGATTCGGACTGGATCGGTCAAATCGAGCTTGATCTCGGTCAGTTTGACCTCGACGCCCGCGCCCGGATCGATTCTGAAAGCCAGGAGATCAACCGCCTGGACCTCACCGCCGGCTTTGACGCCTGGCGAGTCTCGATGAACACGCGCTACACCCGCCGCACGGACGCCGCCTCGACGCGCCAGCTGGAGGAAGTGACCGCGAGCGCCGGTTTCGCGATCACCGAGGCGTGGTCCGTGGTCTATGACGGCGTAATCGACCTTGAAGAAAACGAAATCCGCCGCCAGCGCGCAGGCCTGCAGTATCGTGATGAATGCACCAACCTGCGCATTCTGTGGGAGCGCGACAATATCGATGTGGCTAATCTGGGCCCAAGCGACTCCGTAAAACTTGAGATCGTGCTGTTCACCCTGGGCGGCCTGAGTGACGATTAACCTCTGACACGCAGTCGGGCGATTGCGTCAGTCTGTGGTATCGGTATCTTTCCCGAACACCTCTAACCGTATGGTTCTTACATGGCGTTCCGACTCGCGCTGACTTTCCTCGCCGGCATCGCAATGATGACCGCTGCGCCCACCGCCTCCGCCCAACAGGTGGAAGGCATCGCAGCTGTGGTCAATGACCAGCCGATCACAACGCTGGATGTGCGCGACCGCATGCGGCTCATCATCTCTTCCGCCGGCGTGCAGCCCACTGAAGAGATGCTGGCGCGCATCCAGGATCAGGCCATTCGCGGTCTGGTGGATGAAACCCTTCAGCTCCAGCAGGCTCGCGAATTCGAGCTCATTGTGGACGAAGCGGAAGTGGATGACGCCATCGCCGACATCGCCGCCCGCTCGGGCGCGACCGTGGAAGAGGTTGAAGCTGACCTGACCAATAGCGGCATCGACATCAACACCCTGCGTCAGCAGGTGAAAGCGGAAATCGCCTGGCAAATTCTGGTCAGCGGCCGCTATCGCTCGCGCATTCGCATTTCTGATCAGCAGATCGACATGGCGCTGGACCGCTTCATCCAGTCCGCCTCGCAATCGCAATACCGTCTGGGCGAGATTTTCGTGCAGATCACGCCTGATGGCGGTGAAGAGCGGGCGGTCGGGATTGTGCAGACCATTTATGACCAGCTGCGCCAGGGCGCGCCTTTCCAGGCGGTCGCCCAGCAATTCTCCGACGCCGCAAGCGCCAGCTCCGGCGGCGACACGGGCTATCTGCCGCTATCGGGCCTCCGCCCGCAAGTGGCCGAGGTCGTGGAACAGATGCAGCCCGGTCAGATTTCCAACCCGATCCGCGTGCCCGGCGGCTTTCAGGTGATCGCCTTGATCGACAGCCGTGAAGGTCAGGTGGTCGAGCAACTGACCCTGACCCAGATCACCCTGCCAAACTCTCAACTGACCGATGAAAAGCGCGCGGCGCTGTCTGAAGCGGCGAGCGGCATCAATAGTTGCGACGCGCTCGAAGACGTGGTCAGCGGCATTGAAGGCGTCTTCGTCACCAATCTGGGCGATGTGGGCGCGAACGCGCTTGTACCAACCATTCGTGACGCCCTGAGCGGACTTGAGCCGGTCTCGGCCACGCCGGTGCTGGATACGGCGGCGGGCGCACAGGTCTTTGTGCTGTGCGACAAGGCGCTGACCGGACCTGGCGTGCCAAACACCGATCAGATCGAAAACCAGCTGATCAATCAGCAATTGTCCCTGCTGTCACGCCGCTGGCTGCGCGATTTGCGTCGTGACGCCACCATCGAAATCCGGTGATCTGCGCGCCTCTGGCTCTGACCCTCGGGGATCCCGCAGGGGTCGGCCCTGAACTCTGTCTGAAGGCCTGGCGCGCTTTGCGCGACGAAGATGCGTGCTTTGTAGTCTACAGCGATCCGGCGCCCCTTCTGGCGGCGGCGCAGCTGCTTGACCTTCCGCGCCCCGAACTGGTCAAAGATGCAGATGAAGCGCGCCGGGTGTTCTCAAACTTCCTGCCCGTGATCGCGCTTGGGGCATGTGAGACCGAGGCTGAAGCCGCCGTGCGCTCGATCGAAGCGGCTGTGAACGCTGTCCGCCAAGGCGAGGCGAGCGCTGTTGTCACAAATCCCGTCTCCAAGGCCCGGCTCTATGACACCGGGTTCAAATTTCCCGGCCATACCGAATTCCTCGCGCACCTGACTGAAGACCTGCCGATGCACGGCGCGCGCGGTCCGGTGATGATGCTGTCAGGCGGCGGCTTGCGCACGGCCCTCGTCTCTATCCACATCCCGATTCTGACGGCGATCCAGTCTTTGACCTCGGACGCTGTCGTCCATACCGCGCATGTGGTGCGCGATGCGCTCAAGCGCGATTTCGCGCTGGCGGAGCCGCGACTGGCGTTGGCGGGCCTCAATCCACACGCTGGCGAGGATGGCGCCTTGGGACGTGAGGAAATCGACATCCTCGCTCCCGCGCTTGATCAGCTTCGGGCGGAGGGCGTTGATATTATCGGTCCTCTGCCGCCAGACACCATGTTTCATGAGGAAGCGCGCGCTCAGTATGACGCCGCGATCTGCCTGTATCATGATCAGGGGCTGATCCCGGTGAAAACCCTCGACTTTCATGGCGGCGTCAATATCACGCTGGGGCTTCCGATCATCCGCACCAGCCCGGACCACGGCACCGCCTTCGACATCGCCGGGAAAGGCATAGCCAGGCCAGACAGCCTGATCGCGGCCTTGCGCCAAGCGGACCAGATGACGCGCAATCGCGAGGCCGCGTCATGAGCATGGATCAGCTGCCGCCGCTGCGCGCGGTGATCGCCGAACACGGGCTCAACGCGGACAAGCGCTTTGGTCAGCATTACCTGCTCGATCTCAATCTGACCGCCAAAATCGCCCGTTTGTGCGGGGATATGAGCGGCGCCACCGTCATGGAAGTCGGCCCCGGCCCCGGCGGTCTGACGCGGGCTCTTTTCAGTGAGGGCGCGGCCCGGGTGACGGTGATCGAGAAGGATCGCCGCTTTGTCCCGGCGCTGGAACAAATCGGCGAAGCGGCGCCGGGCCGCTTCTCCATCATTGAAGCGGATGCCTTGAAAGTGGATGAAGCCGCCCTGCCCTTTGAAGGCGAGCGGATGCTGGCGTCCAACCTGCCCTATAATGTGGGCACGGCGCTATTGATCAAATGGCTGCAGGCCGATCCGATCTGGTGGACGCGGCTTGTGTTGATGTTTCAAAAGGAAGTGGCTGAACGTGTGGTCGCCACGCCCCGCGACAAGCAATACGGGCGGCTCGCCATCCTGACCGCCGCAGTGGCCAAATCGCGCTACGCCTTCACCGTTCCGGCCCGCGCTTTCACACCGCCGCCCAAAGTGGACAGCGCGGTGGTGGTGCTGGAGCCCCTGCCCGAAGATCAGCGTTTTTCAGACCTCAAGGCGCTCTCGACGGTGACCGAAAGCGCTTTCGGCCAGCGCCGCAAGACCTTGCGTAAATCGCTCGGTCCGGCCGCGAGCCAGACTGGTAAAAGCGCAGAGGCGCTTCTGGAGATCGCCGGGATTGACCCCGGCGCTCGCGCGGAAACCATTCCGCCCGAAGGTTTTTTCAAACTTGCCGAGGCCTGGCGCGCAGCCCGGGGCTAGCCCCGGGCTGCACGGCTCGATCATTTATTCGGCGCTGGCGTCTTCCCCCGCCAGATACTCATCCAGGAAGTTCAGATAGGCGTCAGACGCCGTGATGCGGTTTTCACGGCGGCGGAAGCCATGCCCTTCATCAGGGAAGAGCACATATTCCACAATGGCGCCGTTCTCACGCGCCGCGGCGACCAGCTCATCGCTTTCCACCTGCAGTACGCGCGGATCATTGGCGCCTTGCACCACCAGCATGGGTTTGACGATCTGGTCGGCGTGGAAGAGCGGGGAAATCGCCCGATGACGCTCGGCGTCGGTGGCCGGGTCGCCCATCTCGTCATAAAGCGCCTCGCGGAAGCTCTCCCACCAGGGCGGGATCGATTCTAGCGTCCGCACCCAGTTGGTGACGCCGAAGATATTGATGCCCACATCAAAGGCTTCGGGGTGGAAGGTCAGAGCCGCGGCGGTGATATAGCCGCCATAAGACCCACCGATCACGCCCACGGCGTCGTCGCGCACCCAGTCAAGCGAACGCAGATAGTCGCCCGCCGCCACAATGTCTTGCAGGTCTTCCTCGCCATGACGGCGGTCATCCATATGGAAGAAGGTTTTGCCATAGCCTGACGAGCCGCGATTATTGGCGGCGTACACAGCATAGCCATTGTTCACAAGGTGCTGGATCGCGGCGCTATAGCCCGCCCGGCTTTGCCCGCCTGGCCCGCCATGCACCCAGACCAAAGCCGGCACAGGCGTGTCTGCGCTGGCGTTGTGCGGACGGTACATGATCCCCGGCACGGTCACGCCGTCAAAACTGTCAAAGCGGACGACTTCCGCCTCCACCAGATCTTCGGGCTTGAGCTCGGGGTTGAGCGCTTCAGTGAGCTGGCGATGTGTTCCGGTCTGAAGATCAACCCAGTGGATGTTGTTGGGCGCCACAGATGAGGTCACCCCGAACGCCATCTGGGTTTCGTCTTCATTGAAGCGAACGCCGGCCAGATCGCCGGCAGGCACGCTGTCCGGCAGGTTGACCGTCTCGCCCGTCGCGGTGTCGAGCACGGTCACATCGGTGAAGCCGTCATTATTGACGGCGCTGACCCGGTACTGGCCGCTGGGCGAATAGCCCACATACATCACATCCCAGTCCGCTTCGATCAGCGGCGCGCGGTCGCCGGTTTCAAGGTCATAGCTCCAAGCCTGGTTCCACTCGCCATACTCGTTCGTGGCGTAGACCAGGGCCGAGGAATCCGCCGTGAAATCATAGGCGCCATAAGCGATATTGCCCTCATGCTCGGTGATCAGAACGGGCGCTTCATCCGAAGTCAGATCGGCCAGCAAGATATCGCTGTCCGCCGAAGTGCGCGGCCGGTCCAGCGCCAGCCAGCGCCCGTCCGGGCTGATCGCGGACATGGAGAGCGCCTCGGTGTTTTCAAAGACCAAACTCCGCTCATAGGTCTCTGCGTCATAGGCATAAAGATCAAACGCGGCCGGATCGCGCTCATTGGTGCTGATCCAGATCTGCGAGCCGTCCGCCGACCAGCCCATGAAGCTCGCCTTGACGTTCTCGCCCGGCGTCAGGTCGCGCAGAGCGCCCTCGGCTTCACGCACATAAATATGGTTCAGCTCGTCCCCGCCGCCATCAGCCGTCACCAAAATGCGGTCATCGTTCGGAAACCAGCTCAACGCATAGGTGGCGTTTGTCTCTGACGCGGTCAGTGCGCGCTTGTCTCCGCTCTCGGGGTCCAGCGCATAGGCGTTGATCACCCCGGTTTCATCAGAGGAAATCAGGATCTCGCCCGTCTGGCTGGAAAAGGCGAACCCGGAGCTCGCGCCCATGCCGTAAGAGGTGGTGTTGAAGAACACTTCGGCGGAATGGCCCAGCTCCGGCTCTGACTGAACAGAGCCCGCCGTGGCGGTGGTCGCTTCAGAGGCGCTGACGGTGACGGGGCCCGTGGAGGCCGGACCGCACGCCGCCAGAACACACAGGCTCGAGACTATCAGCAGGCTGGTTTTCAAGGTCATGGATTCCCTCCCCTGGGTTTCATCGGGAGAGAGGTTAACACGCGTCAATACTTAGGCGAAGCGCCACACTCTAGACGCCCGCGTCAGCATCCTCAGCTCTGAACCCCAACCGCTCAGCCGCCTCGATCAGCGCCTGCTTGTCCGCCTCATGGGGTATCGCAGACCGGGCCCGCGCCAGCATGGATTGCGCCAACTCATCCGCCTGAGCGCCAAACAGCGCTTTATCCTGAGCTTTCAGGCCCGACAGGGCGCTGAGCAAGGTGCGGGTGATCACGGGCCGGTTCGCGCCATCAAAGGAAATAGGGTCAAACCCGCAGTCCAGCGCATGCCGCACTGAGATGCCGGGCAGGAAGACGCGTTGCGTCTGATCCGCTGAATCCATGTCCTCATCGGCCGCTTCAGCCAATCTGAGCGACCATTTATGCAACACGCGCTGGATCGCGCGAATGGTGTGAATGGCGGTGCCGGGATCGTTGACGCCAGGCGACAGCGCCTTGGAGGCGATCTCCGACAGGACGATCAGACCAAAACAGGGATCGGACCGGAAATCACGATCCGAGCCCAGATTGAAACAGGCGCACAGCTCGTCCTCACAGGCAGGATCGACGGGTTCAGACAACCGGGCCAGCGGCGCCCCGGCGTCCGCGAATGCGCCCGGCGGCGCCTTGACCACCACTTGCAAGTTCAGACGTTCACAGAGCGCCTTGAGGTCTTCGAGCGCTACGTTCTGAACAAATCCCGGCGCTTTGGGATAGAGGTTCACACCGTCGTCCAGCGTCGGCGGCTCGTCCACATTATGCGCCGCTGGCGCATGATCAAAGGCGGTCTGGGCGACCTCCTCCACACGGCGGATGGCTTCAGTGACGTCGCCCAGTCTCGACAGGCGCTGAAGCCAGCGGATCAAAGTCGCCACCACGATCAGCACCAACAGCACGGTCAGGGCGAACAGGATCACTCTGCCAGAGCCTGAATACAGCCCCAGCAAGCTTCCGATCACGCCGAGCAGGCTGAACAGGAAGGCGCCGATAAAGGTGGAAATGGCGTTCTGCGCCGCGGCGTCTTCGATCATCAAGGCGCGGGCGCGCGGCGTGGCCGAGCTGGAGGCGGAACGCAACGCCGCAACCATGGTGGAGAGCGAGAAAATCGCCACCGCCAGAAGGCTGGAGGCGAGAATGGTCAGCACGGCTTCGTTGGTCTCAGCCGAGACCAGCTCTTTCCACTCAAACGGCAGAAAAGGATCGATCAGCGGCGTGATCAACACGACCAGCGCGGCGCCTGCGGCGTAGGCGGCAGGGCGCAACCAGATGGACCTGAGCACGCGATTGACGAGAAACTCGGCCCTGGACAGCATGAAGGGGTCTTTCTGCGCGAAGAAATCTCAATGAATAGAAACGCCTGAACTGCGCGTCCGGTTCCCTATTCCTCCATCAGCGCGTCGACAAAGCCTTCAATCCAGGGATGGCGTGAGCGTTTCAGGCGTTCGGCGTGCAGGATCTGGCTGAGCTTTTCCAGAGCGCGGGAGAAATCGTCATTGATGACGACATAATCATACTCGTTCCAATGCTCGATTTCCGCCTTGGCGCGGTTCATCCGCCCCTCAATGACCTCGTCGCTATCCTGGGCGCGCTTGTGCAGACGGTCGCGCAGCAGCTTCAGCGACGGCGGCAGGATAAAGACGCGCACCACGTCTTGCGGCGCGCTTTCGGCCAGCGCCTGGGCACCTTGCCAGTCAATGTCGAAGATCACGTCACGACCTTCCTCCAGCGCCTCTTCGACCGGGCCTTTCGGGGTGCCGTAGTAATGGTCAAAGACCTTCGCCCATTCATAGAATTCGTTGGACTTGGTCTTGGCGATGAACTCGCCCTGCTCCATGAAATAATAGTCTTCGCCATGCTTTTCGCCCGGCCGCGGCGCGCGCGTGGTCGCCGAAACCGACAGCACCAGATCAGGGTTCTGGGTCAAAAGCCGTTTGGACAAGGTCGTCTTGCCTGCGCCCGACGGGCTGGACAGCACCAGCATGAAGCCGCGCCGCTGGCCGCGAAACACCGGGCCGGACAGATGATCACCGTGCATGGCGCCTACTCCACATTCTGCACCTGCTCACGCAGGCGATCGACCGTCGCCTTGAGCGCCAGTCCGATATTGGTCAGCTGAGTGTCGCTCGATTTCGAGCACAGCGTATTGGCTTCGCGATTGAACTCCTGAGACAGGAAATCAAGTTTCCGGCCGCAAGGCGAGCCCCCGTCAATGAGAGCATGCGCGCTGTCGATATGGGCTTTGAGCCGGTCGAGCTCCTCACGCACATCCGCTTTCACCGCCATCATGGCCGCTTCCTGGGCCAGGCGGTCGGGATCGACCGTCCCGTCAAGCAGGTCTTCAAGCTTGGCCTGAAGCCGGGCCTTGATCGCTTGGGGCATGGCGCTGTCGCAAACCGCGGCCTGGGTGCGCAACTCCGCAATTTCGTCAAGATGGGCGTCGAGCATGCCTTTCAGCGCCGCGCCTTCCTCAAGTCGCGCCGCTTTCAGACCGTCAAAGGCGGCCTCGACCGCATCGAGCACGGCAGCGTTGCGCGCGCCTATCTGCGCGTCACTGAGCACAGCGTCTTCAGAGGTGATCACACCCTTCAGCGCCAGCAATTCGCCCGCCGAGGGGCGCTCCACAACGCCCTTGTCCACCAGAAGGCGTGTGGCCTCGATATAGGCCTGCAGCCGCGCCTGATCGACGCTGGCCAGACCCGCGTCTTCGGGTGCGGTCAGCGTCACATTCAGCGACACCGACCCTCGTGTGAACCGTGTCTTGGCCAGCTCCCGGATCGGATTTTCGAGCGTATCCAGCCCTTGGGGCAGGCGCAGACGCACATCCAGGCCCTTGCCGTTGACCGAGCGGGCCTCGACGCAAATGGCGCCGTAAGCGCCCGACCGTTCGGTGCGGGCGAAGCCTGTCATGCCTGACAGCGTCATGATGATAGCCTCCCGCTAGCCCCCTTGGGCGCGTTCGCGTTCAATCCGGCGCCAGCGCGCCACATTGCGATTATGCTCGGCCAGGGTGGAGGCGAATGCGTGCCCGCCCGTGCCATCCGCCACAAAGTAATAATACTCGCCCTCTGGCGGGTTCAGAACCGCGGCGATGGCGTCCCGGCCCGGATTGGCGATCGGCGTCGGCGGCAGGCCGTCAATCTGATAGGTGTTATAGGGATTGGACGTGCTGTCGAGTTCGGACCGGCGAATGCCGCGGCCAAGAGGCTCGCCCTGTGTAATGCCGTAAATGATGGTCGGGTCGCTTTGCAGACGCATGCCGCGACGTAGCCGGTTCACAAACACCGAGGCCACCATGGGACGCTCATGCGCGATACCGGTCTCTTTTTCCACCACAGAGGCGAGGATGATCGCCTCTTCCGGCGTGTCAAAAGGCAGATCGTCGGCCCGGTTCGGCCACAGTTCTTCGATAAGCGCGTCCTGAGCCGCCTGCATGCGGTCGATCACGCCCTGACGCGTATCGCCGCGGCTGACCAGATAGGTTTCAGGAAGCAGCGTTCCTTCAGCCGGCAAGCGCTCGATCTCGCCAGTCAGAACGTCTGCAGCCTCAACCACGCGCGCGATCATCGCCGTGGTCAGGCCTTCCGCCGCCGTCACCGGATACTGGATGGTCTGGCCCGAGCGCAGAATATCGTAGATCTCAGCCATGGAGGCCGCTTCCGGGATGGCGAACTCGCCGGCCCGCAAATCACGGTCGCCGCCGTCAATCATCACCATGACGCGGAACAACCGGGCGTCGTCGACCAGGTCTTCGCGCTCCAGCTGATTGGCGATGGCGATCAGACCAGCGCCGCGCGGCAGCAGCACGGTTTCATTGGCCGCCGCAGGCCCCAGCGCCTCAAACTGCTGGTTGATCCAGACCCAGCCGCCATAGGCCGCGCCCGCAGCGATGAGCGCCAGCATAACGACAATCCCGGCAAGCCAGAGCAACAGGCGCGCAAGTCCCCCGCGCGTCTTTTCAGGTTTCGTGGCGGGGGTCTGCGTCTCGCCCATTCCCGATCCTGACGCTAGTCAGCTTTGGCGAAGACGACTGAGGCGTTGGTGCCGCCAAAGCCGAACGAGTTCGACAGAACCGCCGAAAGCTCTTTCTTCACCGCGCCCTTGGCCGCCAGATTGATCGGCGTCTCAACAGACGGATTGTCCAGATTGAGTGTAGGCGGGCAAATGCCGTCGCGCATGGCGAGGATGGAGAATACGGCTTCAACCGCGCCCGCCGCGCCCAACAGGTGGCCGATAGCGGATTTGGTCGAGCTCATCACCAGATCAGACGCCGCATCGCCGAACAGACGCTCCACCGCGCCCAGCTCAATCTCGTCGCCCTTGGGGGTGGATGTGCCGTGCGCGTTCACATAACCGATATCGGACGGAGACAGTCCGGCGCTCTTCAGCGCAGCCTTCATGGCGCGGAAACCGCCATCGCCATCATCGGCCGGGGCCGTGATGTGGTGCGCGTCGCCCGACAGGCCATAACCGCGCACTTCGGCGTAAATCGTCGCGCCGCGGGCTTTCGCAGCTTCATACTCTTCCAGAATGACGACGCCAGCGCCCTCGCCCATGACGAAGCCGTCACGGCCTTTGTCCCACGGACGCGAGGCGGCTTTGGGATTGTCATTGAAGTTTGTGGACAGGGCGCGCGCTGCGCCGAAGCCGCCATAGCCCAGACGGGTGATCGCGCTTTCCGCGCCGCCCGCCACCATCATGTCCGCATCGCCATAGGCGATCAGACGGGCGGCGTCGCCAATGGCGTGGGCGCCAGTGGAGCACGCCGTCACCACGGCATGGTTGGGGCCCTTGAGGCCATGGCGGATCGAGACCTGGCCGGAGGCGAGGTTGATCAGCATGGCCGGGATCACAAACGGGCTGAGCTTGCGTGGCCCACGCTCATGCAAGGTGACCGAGGCGTCATAGATGGTCTGAAGACCGCCAATGCCGGACCCGATCAGTACGCCGGCGTGTTCCTTGGCCTCTTCACTCTCGGCTTTCCAGCCGGAATGAGCGATCGCCTCGTCAGCCGCCGCAATACCGTAAAGGATAAATTCGTCGATGCGCTTGCGATCGCGCGCGGGCATCACCGCATCTGGGTCAAACGACCCGGGGACGCCTTCGCCCCCGCCGTTGCGCCCGTCGACGCGCGGGATGATACCCGCCACGTGACTGGACAGATCGGACACATCAAAGTGTTCGATCTTCGCCAAGCCCGACTCCCCAGCGATAATCCGGGACCAGACATGTTCAGTTCCGCAGCCGAGCGGGGACACAAGCCCCAACCCGGTCACGACGACGCGACGCTTCGACATGAGATATGCTCCGGCTTAGCCGAGCTTTTCGGAGATGAATTTCACCGCATCACCGACCGTCTGGATGTGCTCAGCGGCATCGTCGGGGATTTCGATATCAAATTCTTCTTCGAACGCCATGACCAGCTCGACATTGTCGAGAGAGTCAGCGCCCAGATCATCGATGAAGGAAGCCTTCTCGGTCACTTTTTCGGCTTCAACGTCGAGATGCTCGACAACGATCTTTTTAACGCGCTCAAGAACGTCGGACATGTCGGTCCCTTTTCAAATTCTGTTTTGCGGACATCCCGGCGGGCGTCGCGCTTCCTAGGTGTTGTTTACGCAAGGAAGGTTCAAGTCCTCCCCCCGTGAAGCGTGCGGGCTGATAACACGCCGAAAACTCGTACGCCAGCCGCACACTGTCTGGCAAGTCGGTCCGGGCGCCCGGACCAATCAAGCCTAGATCATCGCCATACCGCCGTTCACGTGCAAGGTCTGACCGGTGACATAACCTGCTTCCGCACTGGCGAGATACACGCACGCAGCTGCAATATCTGATCCCTGACCCAGCTTGCCCGCCGGAATCGTGGAGAGAATCGCCGCCTTCTGGTCATCGGTCAGCGCGTCGGTCATGGGCGATTCGATGAAACCGGGCGCCACGCAATTGGCCGTCACGCCGCGCGATGCGACTTCCTGGGCCAGCGCTTTTGTGAAGCCGATCATGCCTGCCTTGGACGCAGCATAATTGGTCTGACCCGCATTTCCGGTGACGCCGACGATGGAGGTGATGCCGATGATGCGACCGAAACGCTGCTTCATCATGCCCCGCATCGCCGCCTTGGACAGGCGGTAATGGGCTTCAAGATTGACCTTGATGACCGTGTCCCAGTCCTCATCCTTCATCCGCATGAGCAATTGATCACGCGTGACGCCAGCGTTGGAAATCAGGATATCGAGGCCATCGAGCGCTTCAGAGGCCTGTTTGGGCAGGGCGTCGACGCTGTCAGCGTCCGACAGGTTCGCCGGGCAGACCGCTGTACGATCGCCCAGCTCGTCCGCCAGCTCTTTCAGCACCGCTTCTCGCGTGCCTGACAGCGCCACAGACGCGCCCGCCGCATGCAGGGCGCGCGCAATAGCCGAACCCAGGCCGCCGGTGGCGCCGGTAACGAGCGCTTTTTTTCCAGTCAGATCAAACATGTAAATCTATCCCTTCAGGGAAGCTGCGAAGGCTTCCAGATCTTCGGCGGTCACAAGCGCTGTGCCCTGAGCCTCTTTGATATGACGCTTGAGCATGGTGGTGAGCACCTTGGCGCCCGCCTCCACAAATTGCTCCACGCCAGCAGCATGCATCGCATCGACACTCTCGCGCCAGCGCACCTTGCCAGTGACCTGTTCGACCAGCTGGGCGCGCAGGGTTTCCGCATCCGACACCGGTCCGGCGCTGACATTGGTCACCACAGGCACGGATGGGTTGGACATCTGCGCGTCCTTGAGCGCTTCGGCCATGGCGTCGGCGGCAGGCTGCATTAGCGGGCAGTGGAACGGTGCGGAGACCGGCAGCAGCATCGCCTTGCGCACGCCCATCTCCTTGATCGCGGCGATGGCGGCGTCCACAGCCGCCTTGTCGCCGGAAATCACGATCTGACCGGGCGCATTGTCATTGGCGATGGTCACAATGCCGCTCGTAGCGGCCTGAGTGATCGCCTGTTCGGCCTGCGTCATCTCGGCGCCCAGCAGCGCCGCCATGGCGCCCTGGCCGACCGGCACGGCTTTCTGCATGGACTGGCCGCGAAGCTTGAGAAGCTTCGCTGCGTCCGAAATTGACAGCGCGCCCGCGGCGCACAAGGCGGAATATTCGCCCAGCGAGTGACCGGCCACGAACTTCGCCGCCGTCACATCGACATCAAACTCGGATTTGAGCGCCGCCATCGCCGCCAGCGACACCGCCATGATGGCGGGCTGGGCGTTCTCGGTCAGGGTGATCTCTTCAATCGGCCCGTCCCACATCAGCTGGGACAGGTTCTGGCCCAGGGCCTCGTCCACCTCGTCAAAGACGGCGCGCGCCGACGCGAAGCTGTCCGCCAGCGCCTTGCCCATGCCGACGGCCTGGCTGCCCTGTCCGGGAAATGTGAATGCAAGCGCCATGCGGCGTCCTCCCTCGCAACTCTGATTGAACGCGGGATAGCCGGGCGAGCCTAAGGTGGCAAGGTCTCGGCCCGCTTGCGCCCGCGCCTGCTTTCATTCGTATCGGGCAGCTGCACGGACTGCGGCCCTCAGGTCGCGATCCATTTCAGCCGTGTTCGTCAGGCAGGACCAGGAGCCCGGCATCCCGGCCTCAATCTACAGGTCTGGGCGCTCGCGGGACGCCGATCGGGCAGTCAAGCGCTGCACGGTCCCACGCGGCGAGATCGGCCGCCGCCTGATAGGTCGTCTGAAGAAATTCCAACAAAGCAGCTTCAGGATCTTCTGCCGTGCGCACAGCCTCATAGGGCAACACGAACTCGCCCAGCTCATCGTGCCAATAGGCCGCCGACGGAGCGATTTCAGCGTCCCTGTAGGACGGGGGCGATGGATAGGCGTAAGCGTAAAACGCCGGTTCATCCACCCCGCCGCCGCCCGCCCAAAACCCGGCTGAGCTCACCTCATGGGAGTACGCCTCTCGGGTCACCTCGTCTGGCAAGGCGGGAAAGCCCCCCGGATGACGCGGCGCGGTGCGACCCGAAAACCGGGTCACAGCAAGATCCAGGCTGCCCCAGAACAAGTGCACCGGACTGGACTTGCCCAGAAAACCGGTGCGGAATTTTTCAAACACCGGTGCGATGCATGTCAGGGCGCGAAAATAGTCGTGAGCGGCCGCCGGGTCGTAGTCGCCCGGCTCCACCTGTTCGCGGAAAGGCGTGGCGTCAGGCACTTCATTAGGCGCGCCATGCATGTCCACAGCTCCGCAATGGGGCTCGATGGCAAGCATGAAGCGGCGATGGAAGTCCGCCACGCTCATCGGCTCCAGTTTGAATCCGGTGCGCTCGCCCTGAGTGGACATCACCTCCAGCCGATGGTCGATGAAGTCGAACTGAACCTCATGGCCGCACGCCGAGCCGGGAATAAGACCGCTCGTCAGCCCGCGGGCGTTCACATAGAAAGTGGCGTGCCAGGAATGATTGAGCCAGGGCGCCAGCGCCAAGCGCAGTTTTCCTGCGATCTGGGTCCACATGTGAATGCTCGCCCCAGTGCCTTGCCAACGCTGAAACGGAATATCCGGCCAATGGGTCATGGAGCGCTCCTTGTTCTCAACGTCAGATTAGAGAGCGGGCAAGAGCGGTCAAACGGAGCTTTTGCAACACTGCGTGGGTTCAAGACCATAAGGGAACTGCGTGCGTTGAGAGCCCACTGATCAGACTGACGCGCAAACCCCAGGACCCGCTTGCCTCCCCGCCCCCCTTCGCTTATACACCGCGGCTTCACCGGCTGCGGTCCTCTGGTCGTGGTCCGTCTTGGCTTTGTTGGCCAAGCGGGACCAGGGGAGCCGACGTGAGACCATCCGGCCCTTCGGATGTGACTTGCGCCGCAGCCCTTTAGAAGGGACGACAACGTCTTATGAACAAATACGAACACGTGTTCATCGCGCGCCCGGATGTTTCTCCGACGCAGATGGAATCTTCGATCGAAGAGCTCAAGGCTCTGATCGAGGAAAAAGGCGGCAAAGTGCACAAGACCGAATACTGGGGTCTGCGCACACTGGCTTATCGCATGAACAAAAACCGGAAAGGCCATTACGGCTATCTGGACATGGAAGCCGGCAACGAGGTGCTTGACGCCCTCGATTACCGCCAGCGCTTCGCCGACGACGTCATGCGCTACATGACCTGCCGCGTCGACGAGCTGAACGAAGAACCGAGCGCTGTGCTTCGCAAAGGCGAAGACCGCAAGCGCCGCGAACGCCGCTAGGGAGTCCCGGACCATGGCTGAGATCTCCATCTCCAACGTCCCTGCTCGCCGCGCGTTCCAGCGCCGCCGCAAGGTTTGCCCGTTCTCCGGCGAAAATGCGCCGAAGATCGATTACAAGGACATCAAGCTGCTTCAGCGGTACATGTCCGAACGCGGCAAGATCGTGCCGTCTCGCATCACCGCCGTGTCGGCCAAGAAGCAGCGTGAACTCGCCCGCGCCATCAAGCGCGCGCGTGTTCTGGCCCTTCTGCCGTACGCCGTCGATTAAGGGAGCTTAAGACCATGCAAGTTGTTCTGCTTGAACGTGTCGAAAAGCTCGGCGCCATCGGCGACGTGGTGACGGTGAAGCCGGGTTACGCCCGCAACTTCCTGCTGCCGCAAGCCAAAGCGCTGCGCGCCACCAACGCCAACATGGAACGCTTCGAGCGCGAGCGCGAAGCGATCGAGAAGCTGAACGCCGAGCGCGCCGCCAAGGCTCGCGAGGAAGGCTCTCATTTGGACGGCGCGACCTTCGTGCTGATCCGTCAGGCGTCTGAATCCGGCCAGCTGTACGGTTCGGTGTCCACCCGTGACATCGCCGACGCCGCCTCCACGCCGGAATTCGTCGTCACCCGCGGCATGGTGGACCTGAACACCGCCATCAAGACGCTGGGTCTGCACGAAGTGCGCCTGATCCTGCACGCGGATGTGGATGCGACCATCACCATCAACATCGCCCGCACCGAGGACGAAGCCGAACGTCAGGCGGCTGGCGAAGACGTGATCGCGGCGGCTGCCGACGAAGATCGCGCTCTGGCCGAAGCCCAGGCTGTCGAACTCGCTGAGTCCGGCGTTGAAGGCGACGACGATGATTACGAGACCTCGTCTGAGGCCTCTGAAGAGACTGAAGAAACCGAAAGCTAAGCTTTCGATCTTCTGATCGGATGACGGGCGGCTCTCACACAGAGCCGCCCGTTTTCGTTTGAGGAGCCTGACATGACCGATCGCATCCGCCTCGCCCATTGCGGCGACATGGCTGGCCTGGGCCGTCTCTGGCATGACGCGGTCCACACCGGCGCGGTTGGCGCTTATGACGAAGCGCAACGCAAGGCCTGGTCCCCTGCCCCCAAAAGCGCGGCTTTCATGACCGAGCGCCTGTCCGGTCAGATCATTCTGGTTGCTGAGGATGATCAGGGGCTTGCGGGCTTCTTCACCCTGACGCCAGAAGGCGAGCTCGACATGGCTTATGTGCGGCCCGACCGCAAAGGCGACGGACTGGCCGTGCGGCTGCACGCAACGATCCTTGATGAAGCACGCAGGCGGGACCTCACCACCCTCACGGTTCAGGCCAGCCATATCGCCCGGAAATTCTTTCAAAAACACGGCTGGACGCTGGTGCAGACCCAGACCGTGCGACCCAATGGCGTGGAGATGCAGAACCACCGTATGGTCCTGCATCTCTCAGGCGATTAATCGCGTTCCGCCCGCATCCGCTCGATGCGCAATTCCACCCGTTTGATCTCCATCAGAAGACGATTGGTCTCCATCTTGGGCGCCAGCGTGCTCTTGAAGATGGCGGAGAAGACCAGGAGCACCACAGACGGCAAGCCCCAGCGCAACGCCTCCATCACGGCGTCGGCCTGATAGAATTTCACCGCGCAGACCGCCCCGGCGATGAACATCAGCGCCTGGGCGATCATGATGGTCCAGTGCACCCAGGCGGTGCGTCCGGTGAACAGGCTCAGGGCCTGGGCGAAATAGCCCGGTTCGAGGTCGAGCTGAGGCGAGCGGCCGTCCGCCTCTCGCAGGCTGTCTTCAATCATGCGGTCGAGATCACTCATCGGATCCTCCTTGGAGTTGCGCGGCGATCTTGCGCCGCGCATGCATGAGACGGGTCTTGATCGTGCCCGTCGGGACGTCGAGCGCGGCGGCGATCTCCGCCACGCTCAAACCCTGGATGTGATATAGCCAGAGCGCCGCGTGCTGCTCAGGCGGCAAGTCACGCATGGACTCGCGGATACGCCCGGCGTCCACCGCCCGGTCCGGATCGTGGGCTTCAGGCGGCGGTTCGACTTCCGCCTGCGCTTTCAGGCGTCTGCCGGACTGGCGCTGGCGGATCAGGCGCGCACAGCGGCGCTGGACGATGCGAAACGCGAAGGCTGGGAAAGCATCCACATCCCTCAAGCGCGACAGGTCTTTGAGGATTTCAACCCACGCGTCCTGCACGGCCTCCTCCACGCCATCCGCATCGCCCATCAAGCGCCAGGCGAAAGCGGACAGGCGCGGCGTCCAGCGGTTCGCCAGCGCGCCCAGCGCCCGACGGTCGCCGGTGCGGGCGGACGCCGCGAGATAGCCGTCCAGTGCGCGTTCAAGATCCTGGCTCATGCCCTGTCCTCTCGTTCAGGACATAAGTGCATACCCGGGAGACTTGGGTTCATCGACAGCTGAAATTTTTCGCAGCATTTCGACAGTCTCAGTCTGTCCACAGGCTTGGCCCTTGGATGCGTGCGCCTTTCGCACTTGTCCACAACAGGCTGTGGACGACTGGAAAACACCTCCCGAAAAGTTCAAGGCGTGCAATGCACGACCGATCCGGGTTATGGAGTTCGGACCATGACCGCAGAATCCTACGACCACACCCCCGCTCCGTTGGAAAGCAACGCGCCGCCTCACAATATCGAGGCGGAACAAGCCCTTCTGGGCGCCTTGTTGTTTGACAACGAGGTGTATCACCGCGTCGGCGACTGGCTGAAGCCCGATCATTTCTATGATCCCTTGCATGGCCGCATCTATGAAGCGGCGAGCCAGCTGATCATTTCTGGCGCGCTGGCGGACGCCGTGGTGCTGAAAACCCGGTTCGAGCGCGATCCGGGCATGAAGGAAGTGGGCGGCGCGGTCTATCTCGCCGATCTGATGCGCGAAGCGCCCGAACCGGCCTCTGCGGGCGAATATGGCCGACTGATCTATGACCTGGCCATGCGGCGCGAGCTGATCCGTTTTGGCGATGAAGTCTCGCACGCCGCCAATGCGCCTGAACCCGATGACAGCGCCGAAGACATTCTGCAAGGCGCCGAGCGCCGCCTGTTCGCCCTGGCTGAACAGGGCGGCACCTCCAAGGCGCTCGAACCGTTTCATCTGGCGGTCCATAAATCGCTCGAGATCGCCTCGGCGGCCTATAAACGCGGCGGCGGCCTCTCGGGCATTTCGTCAGGCCTGAAATCCATCGACGCCAAAATGGGCGGCCTGCACCCCTCCGACCTGATCATCCTCGCCGGGCGTCCGTCCATGGGGAAAACCGCGTTGGCGACCAATATCGCCTTCTCCGTGGCGCGCAGTTATCAGGCGGAAGAACAGCCCGACGGCACGCGCAAGACCACCAATGGCGGCATCGTCGCCTTCTTCTCGCTGGAGATGTCGTCTGACCAGCTCGCCACCCGTCTGGTGGCCGACTATACCGGCATTTCGGGCTATCTGATCCGTCAGGGCAAGATCGACGCCGCCCAGTTTGAAGACATTCGCGACGGCGTGCACGAGATCGCCGGCATCCCGCTTTATATCGACGATACGGGCGGCCTGCCCATCGGCTCGCTGATGGCGCGCTGCCGCCGCCTGAAGCGGACGGTCGGACTTGATATGGTGGTGGTGGACTATCTGCAGCTCGTCACCGGCTCCAAAAGCTCGGGCGAGAACCGGGTGCAGGAAATCTCCGAAGTCACCCAGGCCCTCAAAGCGCTGGCGAAAGAGCTCTCCGTACCCGTCATCGCGCTCTCCCAGCTCAGCCGTCAGGTGGAGCAGCGCGAGGACAAGAAGCCCCAGCTCTCCGACCTGCGTGAATCAGGCTCGATCGAGCAGGACGCCGACGTGGTGCTGTTTGTCTATCGCGAAAGCTATTATCTCGAACGTCTCGAGCCCAAGGAAGGCACCGAACAGCATCTGGCCTGGGAAGACGAGATGCGCGAGATCCGCAACCAGGCCGACGTCATCATCGGTAAACAGCGTCACGGCCCGATCGGCTCGGTCAAAGTGGCGTTCGACCCCGACCGCACGAAATTCTCCGATCTCGATTATTCAGGGCGCCAGGATCACGAGTAAGCCTGCGGCGCTGCGCCCCAACGCTTGCTCCCAAGCGCGAGCGCAGCCACATAGAGCGTCAGATGTCTGTTCTCGCTACGCCTTCGCCTGACAACACCCGTGCGCGCCTGATCGTTGATCTGGACGCGGTGTCGCGCAATTTCAAAGCCTTGCAAAAGCTGAGCCCGAACGCTGAGACCAGCGCCGTGGTTAAAGCCAACGCCTATGGACTGGGCGCCGGGCCTGTGGCGCGGCGGCTGATGAAAGAGGGCGCGCGAACCTTTTTTGTCGCCACCGTGGAAGAAGGCGCCGAAGTGCGTGAGGCCTTGGGCGACGCAGGGCCGGATATCTGGGTGTTTTCCGGCTATCGCGCGAAAGATCGCCCGCTCTACGCCAAACATCGTCTGGGCGCGGTTCTGAACCAGCCCGGCGAGACCGCGCAGTTCCGCCAAAACCCTGTGGGGCCGTGCGCGGTCCATATCGACACCGGCATGGCGCGACTGGGCTATGGCGCGGGCGATATCAGCGGCTTGCTGACGGCGTTACAGAGCCTCGACGTCTCTCTGGTGATGAGCCATCTCGCCTGCGCTGAAGAGACGGCGTCTGCTCAGAACATTCGCCAGCTGGAGCGCTTTACGGCGCTGACCAACGCCCTGCCCGACACCCGGCTGAGCCTGGCCAATACGGGCGGCGTTTTGCTGGACGAGCGCTATCATTTTGATCTGACCCGGCCCGGCATCGGGCTCTATGGCGCCACAGCGGATCTCAATGCTGACAATCCGTTTGAGCCTGTGGTGACCTTGCAAGCGCCCATCCTGCAGCTGCGCGAAATCGATGCGGGCGACACGGTCGGTTATGGCGCCAGCTATGTGGCCCAATCGCCACGACTGATCGCAACTCTGTCCGCTGGCTATGCCGACGGCTTGCCCCGCGCGCTCTTCGGGTCAGGATGCGCCCGCATCAATGGATTGCGCGCGCCTATCGTGGGGCGGGTGAGCATGGATCTGACCATGATTGACGTCACCGGACTGCAACAGGACATCGCCCAAGGCGCCGTGCCTGAGTTTTTCGGGCCGGACCTGTATCAGGCGGCGGCGCTGGACGGCACATTGCCGTATGAAATCCTGACCGGGCTCGGCGCCCGGGCCGAGCGCATTTACAAGGGAGCGCCATGAACCCGTTTCGCGCCATCGGAGCTGGCCTGCTAGCACTGCTACGCTCAGCAGGGGCCGTCGCCCTGTTCGCCGGTCATGCGCTGGCGGCCATGGTCCGCCCACCCTATTATGGCGGTCAGCTGATCCAGCAGATCATCAAGATCGGCTTTCTCTCCCTGCCTGTGGTGGGGCTGACGGCGCTGTTCACCGGCGCGGCGCTGGCGCTCAACATCTATACCGGCGGCACGCGTTTTAACGCGGAAAGTTTCGTGCCCAACATCGTCGCCATGGGCATTGTGCGAGAGCTGGGACCGGTCATCGCCTCCTTGATGCTTGCGGGCCGGGTGTCCTCTGGCATCGCGGCTGAAATCGGCGCCATGCGCGCCACCGAACAGATCGACGCGCTGCACACCCTGGCGACCGATCCCATGCGCTACTTGATCGCGCCGCGCGTGCTGGCGGGGGTTCTGGTGCTGCCTATCCTGGTCGCCACCGCCGACATTATCGGCATTTACGGCGGTTATCTGGTCAGCGTGCATTCGCTTGATTTCAATCCGACCATCTATGTGCGCAACACCTGGGACTTCCTTGAGACCTGGGACATCATCTCCGGCCTGATCAAAGCGGCGGTGTTCGGCTTCATCCTCACCTTGATGGGCTGTTACCATGGCTATTACGCCCAGGGCGGCGCACAAGGGGTGGGCCGAGCCGCCACCAACGCCGTCGTCGCCGCGGCGGTGCTGATCTTCGCCGCCAATTATCTGCTCACCTCCCTGTTTGTGTGATCGTCATGACCGAGCGCGTTAAAATCGCCTGGAAGAACATCACGGTGGGCTTTGACGGCCGTAAGCCGGTGCTGAAGGACCTCAATCTCGAGGCTTATGAAGGCCGCTCGCTGGTGATCATCGGCGGGTCAGGTACGGGCAAGTCCGTCACCATCAAGACGGCCCTGGGGCTGATCCGTCCTCTATCAGGCACGGTCGAGATTGACGGCGTCGCCGTTCAGGCCGGCCATGAAGATGATCCCGGCGTCGCCCAGATCGGCATGCTCTTTCAATCGGGCGCCCTGTTTGACTCCCTACCCGTCTGGAAGAACGTTGCGTTCCGCTTGCTGCATGCCGAGCATGTGGACGCCGATGAAGCGCGCACCCGCGCCATCGAGGCGCTCGAGCAGGTGGATCTGGACGCCCAGGTCGCCGATCAGCGGCCCGGCTCGCTCTCGGGCGGCATGTTAAAGCGCGCAGCGCTGGCCCGCGCCATCGTCGCGCGACCGAAAATCCTGTTCTTTGACGAGCCCACCACGGGTCTTGATCCCGTGACCGCAGACGTCATCAACAAGCTGATTGTGCGGCAGGTGAAAAATCTCGGCGCCACGGCGGTGTCGATCACCCATGACATGACCTCGATGCGCCATATCGCCGATGATGTGGCCATGGTCAAAGACGGCCAGATCCTGTGGCGCGGCGCGCTCGACGGCGTTGAAAGCTGCGCCAATGACGAGGTGTGCCGGTTCGTGCGGGGCGAAAGTTAAACCCCTGCCACTTGAATGACTCTCCGTATTAGGCGACTTTTTTGCGTCGGATTCAACGAGGCAAATATGAGCTACCTAATTACAGAGTTTCCCATCACCCCCATCGCGGACAAAGCCAGTTTCATGGCCGAAGCTGTAAGGTGGATAAGGGGAATGAAAGGGAGTCAAATTCTAGATAAATACAACACATTCGAAAAAGGTGACGATTACACTCATGTAGAAAATGAGAACGGGGAATCCCTTACCTTTAGAATAACAGAAAAAGGGCACAGCACCATGATTGGCTTTGTTCACTCAAGGCCAGATGATGAAAAAAGAATATGGAGGACGGAGTCCGTTTTAACCACATCACCCAGCGAAGAGGGCTTTGATGTAATAACCATTAAAAGCCAATGCTTAGCAGCAGGCCATGGCGCAATTCTTCAAACTCCGAATAAACCATATTTCATTAAAAACATAATAGTCGAAGGATGGCCCCTAAAAGACAAACTGCTTGCAATTCAAGACTTACCCCATTATCTCAAAGATGAAAAGCCATCAATCGAATTAGCAACTAAAATAATAAATGGTAGCGCTTCCAACTCCTTACCTGTTGTATATATTTCATCAATCAGGAACAAAGTACTAAACTCGAAACAAATTGAAAACTTGGCTTTTAAACTAGGTGGCATTGCGCATGTTGTAGTTGAACCCTCAACCGCTTTCTCATCGGAACTACAAGCAGCAACTAAATCTACCAACCCATACATGGGAACGATAGGCCTCTGCGCGCCCACTTCTGGGATTGTTGCTAAATTTTATCTAGGCGGCTTCATTACAAACTCGAACCAACTTCTAGAAATTGTCCAAAACCAAGCTATAAAACTAAGAAGCAATACTCCACTCCAGTATCCAGACTGGAACACTCTTCAAGAAACGTCTCTCAAATCCAAAACACCAGAAAAAAGCGGGGACTTGGAGGAGTACGTTAAACTACTCGAAGAAGAAAACTCTCAACTCAGAGACAGCAACAAAGACCTATTGAGCAGAACAAAGAGCCAAAGCTATACATATCACAGAAGCGAAAGATCACCTGACGTAAATCTTGATGCGCTCTCTTCTGTGGAATTGTACTCAGGCGAACTAGCTGACAGGATACACCACACCCTTAATTTGGCACTTAAGAATGCGGAATCCATAGGTATGGATGAAAGAACCGCATTATTCTGCAACATGTTTATGGAAACATACGAAAGAAACAATGAGCTAGACACACTTCGCGACAGGCTAAAAAAGTCCGTAAATGGAAACGGATACCCAAAAGAAATAATATCAACACTCAACGACTACAACTATACACTAGAGAGCGAAAAGAAACACATAAAATTAGCACCATCAATTATTCGCAATGGATTGGAAAGCATTACGCTCTCAAAAACCCCTAGCGATCACAGGTCTTTGTTGAATGCAGTTCGTGATATTGAGAAAGCTATGAAAATCAATAACATGAAGTAAGTTTTTACCCTCGCCAGTTTCTGGGAGCCCGCATGGCCCGTTCCGACACCGTCTATGTCTGCCAGTCCTGTGGCGGGGTTCACGCCAAATGGGCGGGGCGGTGTGATGCGTGCGGATCGTGGAACACGCTGGTGGAAGAAAGCGGCGCCAGCGCGCCTTTGGGGTCAAGCGCCAAAGCGCCCAGCCGGTCCACTCGCCGCTCGCGGCTGGAGTTGGTGGATCTGGGCAGCGCCACCGAAGACCCCAAACGCTTTGAAACCGGGTTGCGCGAGCTTGATCGCGTGGCGGGCGGCGGGCTGGTGCCCGGCTCGGCCGTGCTGGTGGGCGGTGATCCGGGGATCGGCAAATCCACGCTCCTGTTGCAAGCGGTCGCCCTTCTGGCCAAGGCAGGCGCGACAGCGGTTTACATCTCCGGCGAGGAAGCCGCCGATCAGGTGCGTCGCCGGGCCAGGCGCCTCGGCCTCGCCGACGCCCCGGTGGCGCTGGCGGCTGAAACCAGCCTTGAGGTCATCCTCGACGGGCTGAAAAAAGAAACACCCGACATCGCCGTCATCGATTCCGTGCAGACCTTGTGGTCGGACCAGCTGGCTGCGGCGCCCGGCACAGTGGCCCAGGTGCGCGCCTGCGCGCAGGAGCTGGTCCGGTTCGCCAAGAAGAAAAACACCATCATCATCCTGGTCGGTCACGTCACCAAGGACGGCCAGATCGCCGGCCCGCGCGTGGTCGAGCACATGGTGGACGCGGTGTTGTATTTTGAAGGCGAGCGCAGCCATCAGTTCCGTATCCTGCGCGCGGTGAAGAACCGGTTTGGCCCGACTGATGAAATCGGCGTGTTCGAGATGGTCGACGCTGGTTTGCAGGAAGTGGCCAACCCGTCCGCACTTTTTCTTGATGGACGCGGTGAAGCCGCCTCTGGCGCGGCCGTTTTCGCCGGCATGGAAGGCACGCGCCCGGTTCTGACGGAAATTCAGGCGCTTGTGGCCCCGGCGGCGTTTGGCACGCCACGACGTGCGGTTGTGGGCTGGGATTCAGGACGCCTCGCCATGGTGCTGGCGGTGCTTGAGGCGAGATGCGGCCTTGGATTCGGCGGGCGTGACGTTTATTTGAACGTCGCAGGCGGGTTGAAGATCAACGAACCCGCCGCAGATTTGGCGGTGGCTGCAGCCTTGATCTCTTCGTTCCTGGATACTCCCCTGCCCGCCGAGGGCGTGGCGTTTGGCGAGATTTCCCTGTCTGGCGATGTGCGCCCGGTCGGCCGCGCAGATGCGCGCCTGAAAGAAGCCGCAAAACTGGGATTTAACCGCGCGCTCGCCCCCGAAGGCGTTGAAGGCGCGGGCGTGAAGGTGGACAGCGTTTCCACTGTTCAGGCGCTTGTGCGCCGATTAGGCCAGGACGCCGTCTAGGGCGCACGAGAGAGGGACAAGATGAACGCAGCACTCGCCGGATTTGACCTCTTCGCCCTCGTCATCCTGTTTGCGTCTGGAATCATGGCGCTGATGCGCGGTTTCGTGCGCGAAGCGCTGACCGTGACCGCCCTTGTGGCCGCCGCGCTCGCCGCGCTGTGGACCCGGCCCGTCTTCGCGCCCCTGACCCAGTCGGTGATCGGATCGGCGCTGTTCGCCAACCTGATCTCAATGGGTGTTGTGTTCTTGCTGGTCTATCTGGCGGTCAGCTTCGTGACCGGGCCGTTGACCCATAACGTCAAACAAGGCGAGGACGTGCCGGTTCTGGACCGGGCTTTAGGGTTTGTCTTCGGCCTGGCGCGCGGCCTGGTGCTGCTGGGCCTTCTGGTTCTGGTGTTCAAGAACACCCTGCCCGGCGCCACGCCGAACTGGCTGACGGGCTCTCGCGTCTATCCGCTGGCCGAGGCCAGCGCCAATCTTTTGCAGTCGCTTGCCCCTGAATCCAGCTGGGTCAACGCCAAGAAGGCTGCAGACCAACCGCAACAGAGCGTTGACGAAGACCCCATCGGTCGGCTTATCGAGCGCACAAACGAGGACGAGGACGGATGAGCTTTCCCAGCCTGACCTATGATCCCGCCACCGACCGGCCGCAGGAAGAATGCGGCGTGTTCGGCGTGCGTCGCGTGGCCGATGCGTCGGTCCTGGCCGCCTTCGGCCTTCACGCCCTGCAGCACCGCGGGCAGGAAGCGTGCGGCATCACCAGCTATGACCGTGAAAAAGGCCGCTTCACCACCGAGCGCCATCTGGGGCTGGTGGGCGAGCATTTCACAGAACCCAAGCGGCTTGAGCGCCTGACCGGCGACATGGCGATCGGCCATGTGCGCTATTCCACTTCCGGCGGGTCGAGCATGCGCAATGTGCAGCCGCTCTACGCCGATGTGCGCGGCGGCGGCATCGCGCTGGCGCATAACGGCAATCTGACAAACGCCCGCATGCTGCGTGAAGAGCTGGTCGCCGGCGGCGCCATCTTCCAGTCCACCTCGGATTCCGAAGTGATCCTGCAGCTCGCCGCCCGCTCCAAACAACCGGACTCGGTCGAGCGTCTGATTTCCGCCTTCACCCAGATTGAAGGCGCCTTCGCCCTGGTGGCGATGACCAATGATCTCTTGATCGGCGCACGTGACCCGCTGGGCATTCGTCCGCTGGTGATGGGCGTGCTGGACGGCGCGACGATCTTCGCGTCAGAGACCTGCGCGCTGGACATGATCGGCGCGCGCTATATCCGCGATATTGAACCGGGTGAAGTGGTGATCGTCTCAGACGAAGGCCTCGAAACGCGGCGTTACGCCCCGGCGCGTCCGGCGAAGACCTGCGCGTTCGAATACATCTATTTCGCGCGTCCCGATTCCGTGATCGACGGCATTTCCGTCTATGAGGCGCGCAAGCGCATGGGCATTCGCCTGGCCCAGGAATGCCCCGCCGACATTGACGTCGTCGTGCCTGTGCCCGATTCGGGCATGGCCGCGGCCTTGGGGTTCTCGGAAGAACTCGGCAAGCCTTTTGATCTGGGGATCATTCGCGCCCACTTCGCCGGCCGGACTTTCATCCAGCCCACCCAGGCCAAGCGCGATCTGGGCGTGCGGCGCAAGCACTCCGCCAACGCCTCCGTCCTGCGCGGCAAGAGAGTGCTGTTGGTGGACGATTCCATCGTGCGTGGCACCACGTCGAAAAAGATCGTGCGCATGGTGCGCGAAGCCGGCGCCACGGAAGTGCATTTCCGCTCCGCCTGCCCGCCCATCACCCATCCCGACTTTTACGGCATCGACATGCCCATGCGCGAAGAGCTGATGGCGGCCAGCCATGAGCCCGACAAGATGATCGAGATGCTGGAATGTGATTCCCTGGGCTTCCTCTCGGTTGAAGGGCTTTATTGGGCCGTCCACGGCGAAGCGCGCAATCCTGAAAGCCCCCAGCTGGCTGACCATTATTTCACCGGGGATTACCCCACCCGCCTTGTGGACCAAAATCGCGCTGCGTCCTCCAAGGATGAACAACTCTCGCTTCTGGTTGACGCATGACCGATACAAAACCGCTTGCAGGCCACGTGGCGCTGGTGACTGGCGCCTCACGGGGGCTGGGCTACGCCATTGCATTGAAACTGGCTGAGGCTGGCGCTGAAATCATCGCCACCGCCCGCACCCAGGCCGGCCTGGAAGAGCTGGACGACGCCATCAAGGCCATGGGCGGCAAGGCCACCCTGGTCCCGCTTGATCTCAACTCGCCTGACGGCATTGAAAAGCTGGCCGAAGCGGTCGCGGGCCGCTGGAAAAAGCTCGACATCATGGTGGCGAATGCGGGCGTTCTGGGCAATTTGACCCCTGCCGCGCAAATCCCGTCCAAGGTGTGGAATGAGGTTCTGGCGACCAATCTGATCGCCCCGGCGCGCATGATCCGCGCCTTTGAAGGGCTTCTGAAGGCCTCTGACGCCGGCCGCGCCGTGTTCATGACCTCAGGCGTCGGCAGCCGCCGCGCCAAGGCCTATTGGGCCGCATATGGCGCGTCCAAGGCCGGGCTCGACAATCTGGTGCAGTCCTGGGCGATCGAGCTGACCGATACGCCGCTGCGCGCGAACTTGCTCGATCCCGGCGCGACGCGCACCCGCATGCGCGCCAAGGCGGCGCCGGGTGAAGATCCTGACACCTTGCCGACGCCTGACGAGATCGCGCCGAAAGTCGTGGAGCTGTGCCTGCCAAGCGAAACCCGCAATGGCGAGATCGTCAGCGCACAAGGCTAGGCCTTAGTCACCTGACAGCAGATACGAAAAAGGCGGCCTGCAGGCCGCCTTTTTTATTTGTCTTTGGCGTAGGGATTTTTCTGCCCCTTCACGATCAGGCGGATCGGCACGCCGGGCAGATCAAACGCCTCGCGCAGGCCATTCATCAGATAGCGTTTATAGCTGTCGGGCAATTGCGACGCCCGGCTGGCCATAAGCACAAACGTGGGCGGCCTCGCCTTGGTCTGGCTCAGATAGCGCGGCTTGACCCGGCGGCCGTCCACGGCGGGCGGCGGGTGGCGCTGAACCATTTCGGCGAGCCAGTCATTGAGATCGCGGGTTTTCACCTTCACGTCCCAGTTCTTGTGCAGCTCGGTGACGGCCGGCATGATCTTGTCGAGACCCCGACCTGATATCGAGGAAATCGGGATCAGCGGCGCGCCCTTGATCTGCGGCAGAAGACGTTCGAACTCTTCGCGCAATTCAACCAGCTTGGCCTGTTTGTCCTCGATCAGATCCCATTTGGTGATCAGAACGACCAGGCCCCGGCCCTCAGTCACCACCTTGTCGGCGATGGTCAGGTCCTGTTTTTCGAACGGGCGTTCGGCGTCCACCAGCAGCAAGACGATCTCGGCGAACTTGATGGCGCGCAGCGTATCCGCCGCGCTCATCCGCTCCAGCCGGTCATCCACCTTGCCGCGTTTTCGAAGCCCCGCCGTATCGTGCAGGCGCACGCGGCGGCCATCCCATTCCCATTGCACCGCGATCGCGTCGCGGGTCAGTCCCGCTTCGGGGCCAGTGATGAGACGGTCTTCACCAATCAGGGCGTTGATGAGCGTGGATTTGCCCACATTCGGGCGACCAGCGACCGCCAGACGCAAAGGCGCGCCCTCTTCATCCTCTTCACCCGTCAGGCCTTGCGCTTCCAGTTCCGACCGGATGCGCGCGCGCACTTGTTTCAGGGCGCCGGTCAGACGGCTGTACAGATCGCCCATGCCTTCGCCGTGCGCAGCGGAAATGGGCACAGGCTCTTCCATGCCCAGCTTCCACGCTTCCATGGCGCCGTATTCGCCCTTGGAGCCTTCGCATTTGTTGACGGCGAGGATGACCGGGATGTGGTGGCGGCGCAGAATATCGGCGAAGCGCTCATCCATGGCCGTGACGCCTTCGCGTCCATCGATCAGGAAGATGCAGACATCGGCTTCATCCAAGGCGGCTTCGGTCTGGGCGCGCATGCGCGCTTCAATACCGGCCTTGTTATCTTCATAGCCGGCGGTGTCCACCAGACGCAGTTCGAGGTCGCCGATACGGCCACGCGCTTCGCGCCGGTCACGCGTAACGCCCGGACGATCGTCCACAATCGCCAGCGGTTTGCCGGCGAGACGATTAAACAGCGTGGACTTGCCCACATTGGGCCGTCCCACAATGGCGAGGGCAGGCAGGGTCGATTTCAAAGAATGGCTCCAGAGCCCCCTGAAATCAGCGTAAAGCGATCAGGCGGCCTTCATCGGTCAGCACGAGCACCGTTTCATCTGCGATCACAGGCGCAATGTAAACCGAATCTCCCAGATCGCGATCACCCGTTTGTTCGCCGGTGGCCGGGTCATAGAACCGCAAATCACCCTCAGACGACGCCACCACAAGGCGGCCGCCCGCCAGAATCGGCCCCGCCCAGGAGACGCGATTCTTGCGTTTGCGCTCATTGCGGAACTGCTGCAGCTGGGTCAGCCAGCGCACAGCGCCGGTATTGCGCTCAATCGCGACCAGCTCGGCGTTGACGGTGGTCAGGAACAGAAAATCGCCTGCGATAGTCGGTGCGTTCAAGCCCCCCGCCGGCTGCTCCCAGATGCGCTCGCCGCTGCGAATGTCGAACGCCGCCATCGAGCCTGAATGGCTCATGGCGTAAACCGCATCGCCCAGAATGACCGGGCTCGCAGCGATGTCGTTGATGGTGGAGAGCGGGGTCAGGCCGCCCGCACGGGTCAGGGAATCTGACCACAGCACGGTGCCGTTCTGCGCCCGAAGCGCCACGAGCTCGCCCGATGAATACGGGGCGATGACCACTTCACCCAGCACAGCCGGGCTCGGCGAAGTCAGGATGCGCGCGGTTTCAGCGATGGAGCGGTGGGTCCACAACACATCGCCCGTGCTCGCATCCAGCGCCAGCAATTCGTTGTCATCGGTCGACACGAACACGCGGCCATCCGCCACGGTGGGCGAGGAATGAAACGGGGTGAGCGAATGGGCGCGCCAGATTTCGTCGCCGGTCGCAGCGTCCAGCGCCACAAAGAAACCGCCGCCCGAATGGGCGTAAACCCGGCCGCTGTCAAAAGACAGGCCGCCACCAAAGGTCAGAACCTGATCGCCGCCCCGGAAGAAAGGCAGAAAGCCGTCGCCTTGCGCTTCATGCAGGCTGGGGTCGTCCAGACGCGTGCGCCAGATCTCTTCCCCGTCCGACAGGTTCAGCGCGGAGATGCGACCGCTGGCGTCGATCACATAGGTCACGCCGTCAGACACGACCGGGCGGGCATTGATGCGGGCGTTGCGGCTGGAGCCGGCGCCGATGCGAGAGCGCCAGACAATATTGAGATCGCCGCTGGCCTGGGTGTGCTGCATGGCGTGGGTCGGATAGCCGTCCGCCTGGGGCCAGGCCGTATTCACATAGGCGCGCGGCAGGGACACGACGCCCGCCTCATCCACGCGCAGCGTGTCGCCCAGCTCCAGCACAGACCGGCGTTCGGTCTCGGGCGGCGCATTGGGGTCATCGGTCTCTTCGCCCTGGAAAGGGTTCAGATTGCTCAGACGTTCGCCGGCTCCGCAGCCGGTCAGCACAAGGCTGGCGGCCATCAGGGCGTAAAGCGGCAGGGTGCGAGACAGGGTCACTGCCCGTCCTCCTCTTGCTCGGCGGTCTGACCCGCAGTCTCAGCCGGGACTTGCGCCGGCTCTTCAACGTCCGCAGCAGGCTCGGCTGCGGGTTGCTCGGTCATCTGGGCGGGCGCAGCGACAGGCGCGCGCTGATTGAGATAGGACTGCGCTTCCACCACGCGCTGGCTCATGCCTTCAGGCATATCCAGAGCGATGGACAGCAATTGATAGCGCTGGCGCGCATCATCCCAGCGTTCATCCCGCAAGGCTGCGGCGGCCATAAGCTCACGCGCCAGCAGCCCGACGGGCGCAGCGCCCTCGGTCAATGGCTCGAGCCGGTTGGCGAGATCGTCATAGGACAGAGCGTCAAACTGGGCCAGAGCCGCCTGATAGCGCGCCAGATCGCGGATCATCGGCTCAGGACTGATCTCGCCCGCCTGAGTGAACAGGCGCGCCGCCTCTTCACGATCGCCCTGGGAGAGCGCAATGTCGCCACGACGCATCAGCGCCAGGGTTTCATACCCACGCGGCGCAGACTCAGCGAGCGCCTGGAACTGGCTGTCGGCCTGGATGACATCGCCGGCCTCATACAGCTCCGCCGCCGCCTGGAAGGCGTCAGAAGCGCTGTCAGCGCGCTGCTTGGTCGACCATTCAATAAATTGATACGTCCCCACGCCCAGCACGATCGCGGCGACTCCGCCGCCAATCCACGGGCCCCATTTCTTGAGAAGGGCTTTGTACCGTTCCTGGCGCAGCTCTTCTTCAACTTCGTCGAAAACGTCGACCACCGGGGCGCTCCACTTATTTTAAATCTCTGTGCGGCGGACCCTAGCCGCGTGCATCGCGGCGGGCAATACGTGCTTGCGGTATCAGCGCTTCTTGGCGCCGTAGACATGATCGGGGCCCGGAAAGGCGCGCGACCGGACTTCGCTGGCGTAGTCCTTGAACGCCGCCTCGGCAAGCTCGCGTAAATTGCCGTATTTCTTGACGAATTTTGGCGCCCAATCGAACAGGCCTAACATGTCTTGCATCACCAGCACCTGACCATCGCATGCCGAAGAGGCGCCGATGCCGATGGTGGGGACAGACACCATCTGCGTCACCTCACGCGCCACATCCTCGGCGACGCCCTCCACCACCATGGCGAAGGCGCCCGCCTCGTCCATGGCGCGCGCTTCAGCCAGCACCTTGGCGCGGCTGTCGTCATCGCGGCCCTTGGCCTTGAAGCCGCCATCGGCCAGCGCCGCCTGGGGCCGCAGTCCCACATGCGCCACCACCGGAACGGCCCGATCCACCAGATAGCGTACGGTTTCCGCCATCTGCACGCTGGTTTCGAGCTTCACGGCGCCGGCGCCCGTCTCTTGCAAGACGCGCACGCAATTGGCGAAGGCCTGTTCCTTGGACTGTTCATAGCTGCCAAACGGCATGTCCACGACGACCAGCGCCTGTTTGGAGCCGCGCATCACCGCCTGACCGTGCAAGATCATCATCTCAAGCGTCACCGAAATGGTGTTGGGCAGGCCATGGACCACCATGCCCACCGAATCGCCCACCAGAATCAAATCCGTGTGCGGATCCATCACGGCGGCCATCGGCGCATCGTAGGCGGTCAGGGAGACGATGGGCTCATCGCCCTTGCGGGCGCTAATATCGGGCGGGGTGAGCCGCTTGATCGGCGCCTGGGTTTGAGCGGACATGGCGGGACTCCCTAGCAATCAGAGCCCGGCAGACTATCGCGCTTTCGCGGGCGCACAAGCGGCGCGTCTTCACCCTGTCGTGCGCGCGTCAGAGATAGCTGCGTGCGCCGGGCAGCACCCAGGCGAAGCCCAGCGCTACGAGCGCCAGGATCGCCGTCACGAATGCTTCTGGGCCGAAGAATCCGAGCGCCTGTCCCATCACGCCCGTCACCTGCTCAGACGGAACAAGCCCGACCAGGTTCTCCAGCTGGCTGCCGGCGACCGCCGAGCCTGTCGCACCCGCGCCGCCCAGCGCCAGAAAGCGCATCCGGTCAGGATTGGCGAGGCGTTTGGAGACATGCTCCACAAAGACCGGGTCGTCCTGCGGCGGCGCCACTTCGGCGAACATCGCCGACAGCTCCGCATCAAAGGCGTCGTCGTTCAGATGATCAAGTTCGTCCGTCATGCCGCCGCCTCCTTGCGCTCGAACCAGGCTTTCAGCTTACCCTTGCCGCGATTAACATGGCTCTTCACCGTGCCCAGCGGAAGGCCTGTCACCTCCGCCGCGTCAGAATGCGACAACCCTGACGCATAACATAAGACGACACAGACCCGCTCTTCCTCGCCCAGGGTGGCGAGCGCCCGGTCAAGATCCACCCGTGCGCCGCCATCAGAGGGCGCCTGGTGGGTCTCCATGGGCTGGGCCTTGAGCTTTTCCATCGTCTTGTCGATCGCTTTGCGCTTGCGTGCGCTCATCAGGAATTCGGTATAGGCGATCCGGCACAGCCAGGCCTTGAATGATCCTGCGCCTGAATAGGCGGAAATCTTGTTATAGGCCTTGATGAACGTCTCTTGCGCCAGATCGTCGGCCAGGGCGGCGTTGCGGCATAAGCGCATCAGCACGGCCCGCACAGCGGATTGGTGGCGGGTGACCAGAGAGGAAAACGCCCTCTGGTCCTTGCCCGCGATCACCATCGCTATCAGTTCGCCGTCGCTGGGCGTCATGCCGCTGCTCCCCCTCCCAAGACTGGATCAGTCTTGGTCTTTCTTGCGAGAGAACAGGCCGAACAGCATCAGAACCAGGCCGATGAATCCCGGGAAAGCCGAGATAGCCAGCATAATCGCAAACACCTCATCATCGGCTGTCGTCGTCTGGATCGTCCAGCCCATCACCACCAGGGCCGCCGCCACCGCGATCAAGATCGCACCGGCTTTCAGATCGCCGCCCTTGGGCTTTTCCTGTACGCCCAGCGCCTTGATGGTCTCAGGGCTGAGTTCCTGACCGCTACGCACCGCTTCGCGCACCGTCTCCAGCACGGCTTTACGCCGTGACGCCGATCCGATCACATTCAAGGCGACAATCGCCACGACCATGCCGAAAAGGCCCAGCGGAACCAGAACGTCTTCCATAATCAACCTCCAGATTTGGGACGCGCTCAAGGCGTCCTGTACCGCTTAGATGCCGGGTGCGGTGCGATTGGATGCAAACTCGACGACGGCGACGCCAAAAAGCTGCATGTGGAAATAAGCGATCAATGCGGACGCCAGCAAGCCAAGAAGCACAGCGGTGAGATCCGCCCATAACTGACCGGGCCGGGCGAAATGTCCACCGCTCCAATAGCCCTCGACCAGCAAGATCGCAGACCAGACAGCGAAAGCGCCGAATAAAACGATCGAGGCGAGCTCGCCATTGGCCAGAAGATGCGACCCCGACCAAAGGAAAACGCCCAGCGTCATCGGATGACGCGTGATCGAGCGGATATGGCTGGGCAGATAGGTCGCGATGATCAAAATGAGCGACAACGGCACCGCCACCAGCGCCAGCGTCCGCGTCCAGGCCGGCGGCCACCAGATATTGACCGAAGGGTGGGCCAGAATCTGACCATAGATGATCAAAGTCAGCCCGATCGTGCTGAGCACGGAATAGAAGATCGCAAACAGCGCTTCGCCGGTCACTTTGACCACCAGCGCCTTGATCCCCAAAACCCGCGTCAAATGCACGCCGATGAAAAACACCAGGCCTGTGATCAGCACGCCCATAAACCGCCCTCCCCTTGAGCAGCGCGAACCCTAAACCGACTCTGTCCTTGCTGGCGAGTGGCCTTCACCGTCTGCAGCGCTAAGTCCAAGTGTCCCGTGTCGGACAAACACCAGACTGGGGCATAGATCCGGAGGCCCTCATGACCGATCTCTTGCGCTTCTTGCTTCGCCACGCTGTTCTGGGCATGGCGATCGGCATCGCCTTCACGGCGGTGCTTCTGGTTCTCGATGTGGGTCATCTCAGACGTCTGACTGAAGGCAGTGTGAGCGGAACCGGTGTCCGGCTCCTGCTGGCTTTCTTCATCGGCTCCACCTTCGCCAGCCTGCAAATGGGAATCGCGGTGATGTACAACCCGCCTGGCGGCTCACAGTCAGACGATGACGATGACACGGCTGGCGAAGACTGATCGCCTTCCCCATCTGACTCATTCGTAATGCGCGCCTGCTGCGTGGACTGTTTCATGGCAAGGGTGCGATGCCCTATGGTGCGCGCAATCGAGCTATCATCCTTTGGGAGGGGATATCATGCGTTCACTTCTTCTCGCCGCCGCCAGCGGGCTGGCCCTCGCCGCCTGCAGCCAGCCGGCTGACACCACGACCAACACCGAATCTCAGACGGCGCCGCAAATGCAGGACGCGTCGATGACCGATCAGGCGCAAAGCGCCAATCCGCTGATCGCCGAGTGGGACGGCCCGTTCGGCGGCGTCCCCGCCTTTGACCAGATGGAGCTGTCCTATCTGCGCGACGCGCTGGAGACCGGCATGGACCGCTCTCGCGCCGAGATCGAGACGATCGCGAACAATCCCGACGCGCCGACCTTTGAAAACACCATCGTCGCCATGGAGCGCACCGGCTCCACGCTGGACCGTGTCTTCACCTATTACGGCATCTGGTCGTCCAATATGAGCTCGCCGGAATTTCGCGAGATCCAGCGTGAGATGGCCCCGGTCCTCTCTGCCTTCTCCTCGGAAATCACCCAGAACGAAGCGCTGTTCGAGCGTATCCGCGCCGTCTATGAAGGCGAAGAAATGGCGACGCTGCGCCCTGACCAGCAGCGCCTTGTCCAGCTCACCTATGACAGCTTCGCCCGCAATGGCGCGACGCTCGAGGGCGCTGAAGCCGAGCGCTACGCCGCGATCCAGTCGCGCCTGGCCGAGCTGCACACCCGCTTCGCCAACAATGTGCTGGCGGACGAAGAAAACTATGTCACCTATCTGAGCGACGACCAGCTGTCGGGCCTGCCGGACAGCTTCGTCACCGCCGCCGCCAATCTCGCCGCTCAGCGCGATCGTGACGGCGAGTACGCCGTCCTGAACACGCGGTCCTCCATGGATCCGTTCCTGACCTATTCAGATGAACGCGATCTGCGTGAAGAGGTCTGGCGCACCTATTACAATCGCGGCGACAATGGCGACGAATTCGACAACAACGCCATCATCGCCGAAATCCTGCAGCTGCGTGACGAGCGCGTCGAGCTTCTAGGCTATGACAATTACGCTCAATGGCGTCTGGAAAACCGCATGGCGGGCAATCCGGAAAACGCGCTGGAGCTGATGGAGACCGTCTGGCCGGCCGCCATCGCGCGCGTCGAGGAAGAAGTCGCCCAGATGCAGGCGCTCGCCGATGAGCGCGGCGACGACATCACCATCGAGCCGTGGGATTACCGCTACTACATGGAAAAGGTGCGTCAGGCCGAATACGACCTGAACTCCGAGGAAGTGAAGCAGTACTTCAACATCGAGAACCTGCGCGAAGCCATGTTCATGGTGTCGGGCGAGCTGTTCGGCTTCCAGTTTGAGGAAATCACCGACGGCTCCGTGCCGGTCTTCCACCCCGATGTGCGCGTCTGGGACGTGACCGATAACGAAAGCGGCGATCATATCGGCCTGTGGTATCTCGACCCGTATGCTCGTCAGGGCAAGCGCTCGGGCGCCTGGGCGACCAGCTATCGCGGTCACACCACCTTTGACGGCCAGGAAACCGTGCTGTCGTCCAACAACTCAAACTTCATCCAGGGCGCGCCCGGCGAGCCTGTGCTGATCAGCTTTGACGACGCGACGACCTTCTTCCACGAGATGGGGCACGCGCTGCATTCGCTGTCCTCGAATGTCGCCTACCCGTCTTTGAATGGCGGCGTGCGCGACTACACCGAGTTCCAGTCCCAGCTTCTTGAGCGTTGGGTGCTGACCGAGCCGGTGATCGAGAACTATCTGCGCCACGCCGAAACCGGCGAGCCGATGCCCGACGACCTGGTGGCTCGCATCCGCGCCGCCTCGACCTTCAACCAGGGCTTTGCGACCACCGAGTATCTCGCCTCGGCGCTGGTGGACATGTACTTCCACACCGCCGACCCTGAAGGCATTGATCCGGATGCGTTCGAGCGTGAAACGCTGGAGCGTCTGGGCATGCCCGACGAGCTGCCCATGCGTCACCGCACCCCGCACTTTGGCCACATCTTCTCCGGTGAAGGCTATTCGGCGGGCTATTACGGCTATATGTGGGCGGACGTTCTGACCTCTGACGCCACCGAAGCCTTCATCGAAGCCCCGGGCGGCTTCTATGATGCCGAGATGGCCGAACGCATGGTTCAGTACCTGTTCGCACCGCGCAACTCGATTGATCCGGCCGAGGCCTATCGCCAGTTCCGCGGCCGCGACGCCACTGTCGAGCCGTTGATGCGCGACCGGGGCTTCCCGGTGCCGGGCGAAGAGGAATAGACCTCTCCCCTTACGACCAAACAAGGCGGGCGGCTCGATGAGCCGCCCGTTTTGCATTCAGGGCTCAAAAAGGCAGTTCAGTCATATCGGGCAGCGGGGCCGTGATCTGTGCGCCATTCACACCTTCGCCCGCCATGAAGGCGTGCATGACGGCATGCACGTCAGGCGTCGTCATGTAGAGGTTGTGGCCGGCGTTCTCGACGATCACCCAGTCCAAATCGCTCATGCCGGCCAACGCCGCGCGCTGACTGTCCGGATAGGTGCGGCCGTCCAGCGTGCCGGACAGCAGCAGGATCGGCGTATCGCCCACTGGCGCGGCGCGGAAATCGTCGCCCAGATCCAGCCCGTCCCAGAGGCGGTTCAGCTGCGGCATGGGAAAGTTCAGATAGGCGCCCAGAAGCGCCGTTTGCGCTTCCGCCTCCACCTGCGCCAGACGCGCCTCAGTGATCCCGGACGCCAGGTCCATCGCAGTCGACATCGGGCTCAGGCTGATCGGCGCGCCCAGATCATAAAACCGTCCGATCAGGGCCGCTGCGAGGTTTGCGCTGCCCGCCTGATCCAGCTCGGCATACATCGCCAGTGCGATGGCGGCTGAACCCGGATCCGCGATCAGACCCGAGGTCATTTGCTGCAGGTCGCGGCGTTGCAAAAGATACGGGCGTGGCCCGCCTTCACGGTCAGCGACTTCGATCATCACAGGCTCGACCTCCAGACGCGCATGCACGCGCCGCATCATGCCAGCGACATCCGGATAGGCGGCTGCGGCTGCGGGTTGCGCATTCACGGCCCGCTGCAGCCTTTCGATGTAAGCCTCTGTCTGGAATGGAAGTTTGACGGTCTGGTCCAGCCCTTCGGCGCTGGCGAGGATTGCGCGATCGATCTCGTCAGGAATGGATTTGAGCGCCGCCATGGCCAGATGCGTGCCATAGGAAATGCCCCACAGCGTCATCTCATCGGCGCCCAGATGCGCACGCAAATCCGACAAATCCGCCACGCTCTGCTCGGTGGTGTAGCCCTCGATCGACACGCCCTGCGTGCGCCAGAAATCCCGGCACTCCAGAGCGGCTTGCCGGTAGGCGTCCGCATACTCCGCGTCGGTGGTTGGTTCAGTCTCAGACACCGCGACACTGGACACGCATTGCGGCAGATCATTGCGCGACAGCCCTGTGCCGCGCTGGTCAAAGGCGATGACGTCGCCATGGCGGCGCATCTGCATGAACAGATCAAAACGCTGACGGCGCGCGGTGCCCGTGCCGGACCCGCCCGGCCCGCCGGCGAGATATACGATGGGCGGACCGTTTGCGCCCTCCAGCGCCGGGAACCGCACATAGCCGATTTCAATCATCCGACTGTTCGGATCATTACGGTTTTCCGGCGCCTCGAACGCGCCTTGATACGCCTCGACGCTCTCGCCTGCATTGCTGGTGAAGGTGATGAGGTCTTCCGCCTGAGCGGCGCCTGTCAGCGCCAGAGTGGAGACGATTGCAAACAAGCCTGACCGCATGTGTTTCTCCTTTATGCCATCATCCCGCTCTTGCGGCGGGGCAAGGAGCATGGTTGGTCTAAACAGCGCCCTGCGTCAGGCGCGCTTCGGTCAGTGGCGCGGCCTGATCGGTGAACGGCGCCCGGTGGAGAGCCCAGTTGAAGACCCAAGCGCACACCCTGCTCCACCTTGCATTGGCGCTGCTGATTTGGCTCGCCGTACCGATTGGCGCACACGCTCGCCAGGCCATCAATCTCAGCGGCCTTCCCATGGTCGTCTGCCCTGTCGAGGCTCAACACCCCTCACCACCGGCTTTTGACGCGTCCAGATGCGAGCCCGGACAGTTTTACGCGCTTGATCCGCAAGGCCGGGACCTCTGGGCGCGTCTCACTTTCACGGTGGATCAGGATTGGATCGACACATCCGGGCCCAAAGGCGTCTTCATCTCGGGCCTTGCGGCCAGCGAATTGTATCTGAACGGGGTGATGATCGGCGCCAATGGCCAGCCAGGCGCAGACCGGGCGTCTGAAGTCCCTGGCCGCATCGATTTCGCCGCCCACGCCCCGCGCGATCTGTTTGTTGCAGGCGAGAACACGCTGGATCTGCGCCTGTCCGGCCATCACGGCTTTCTGACCCTGACAGCGCCGATGCAGGGCCTGTTTCTGGACGAGTATGGCTCACCCACCGCTGGTCTTCTGAGCTATTACTGGCCCGGCCTGATCATGCTTGGCGTGTTCATTCTGGGGGTGATGGTGTTTCTGGCCATGGCCGCGCGGTCAGAAGACCGCGAAGCGCCGATCATCTTGGCGGTTATGAGCGCCAGCCTGGGCGCGCAGCTCCTGATCGAGACGTCCCGCGGCCTCGTCTCCTATCCCTACCCGCTGCATGATGCGCGGTTGATCGGCATTGTTCTGGGCGCTTATCTCTTCTCGCTCAGCCTGATCGCCTATGGCTTGAAAGAGTTCTCCTCCCTCAATCTCAAGCGCCGCCTGTCAGGACTGGCCGGCGCCGCTCTGGTGCTGCTCGCGCCGGTCGCTCTGGCTCGCGGCTTTGACGGCAAAACCTGGGCCACGCTCGCTTTGACGTTTGGCCTCGTTGCGTTCGGCGCGGCATATGCGGCCCTGAAGGGAAAGCGTGACGCCTGGCCCTACGCCGCCGGGTTCAGCGTCGCCATGATCCTGGCGGTCTTCACCCAGAGCCGGTTCATCGACTTGCACCTGTACTGGCTGGGGGCGTTGTTCCTGATCGCGCTGTTTATCCGGCAGGCGCTGAGCCTGATCCGCGAACAGGCGCGCCGCCGCGCCGAAACCCGCCGGGCCGAAGCGCTGGACGCCGCTCTGGCTTTGGCGCAACAAGCGTCCGAGCCCGCTGTGCTGACGCTCGAAAGCGCGGGCCGCACCGATTATGTGCGCACCGAAGAGATCATTCGCATTCAGGGCGCCGGCGATTATGTAGACGTGGTGTTCGCCGATGGCCGCACCGTGCTCTACACGCTGACGCTCACGGCGCTAGAAGGCAAACTCCCTGCGGCCTTCTTGCGCGTGCACCGCTCTCATATCGTCAACACCGCCCATGTAGAGCGGCTGGAGCGCGAACCGGGCGGCGGCGGACATCTGGTGCTGACCACCGGCGCCCAGGCGCCGGTCAGCCGCCGGATCATGCCCAAGGTCAGAAGCGCGCTGTCACAAACCAGCTTGACGTCCGCCACCGCACGCTGACCGGAACCAATGCCGGGCCCTGACGTTAGCTGTACTCACGCTGGCAATGAACGGTCTGACATGGTGATGCTCGCCGCCTTTCTAGTGGGTTTAATCACGGGCGCACGGACCTTTCTCGCGCTCGCCTTGATAAGTGGCTATGCCCTGTTTATCGCGCCAAAGGTCGTGATTGCGCCTTTTAGCTGGCTGGGCAACCTGTGGGCGTTCGCCCCCCTCGCCGTCCTGGCCGCGCTTGAACTCTGGGCCGACAAACGCCCGCAAACGCCGTCCAGAACGCAAACGCCCGGCCTGATCGCCCGGCTCGCCGCTGGCGCTCTGGCGGGCGCAGCGCTTGGCGGCCTGTGGGCGATGCTCGTCGGCGTCATCGGCGCGGCCGCCGGCACATATGGCTGCGCCCATTTGCGGGGATGGGCGTCGAAATGTCTGGGCACTGACCTGCGCGCCGCTCTGACCGAAGATCTGCTCGCCGCTTCAGGCGCACTGCTGGTTCTCGCCTGCCTTGTCTGAGTCGAGCTGGTTGAACGCCTGATCCGCCCCCTTACTTCTAACCGCACACCCCCGATAGGAGCTCCCCCATGAATATCCTGATGGTCCTGACCTCACACGATCAGCTCGGCGACACCGGCGAGAAGACCGGTTTCTGGCTCGAAGAATTCGCCGCGCCCTATTACGCGTTCAAGGATGGCGGCGCGACCCTCACCCTCGCCTCTCCCAAGGGCGGCCAGCCGCCATTGGACCCCAAGAGCGACAGCGAAGACGCCCAGACCGAAGACACTCAACGCTTCAAGGCCGACGAAGACACGCAGAAGGCCCTCGCGAACACCGTGAAGCTCTCAACGGTCAACTCAGATGATTTTGACGCCGTCTTCTATCCCGGCGGCCACGGCCCGATGTGGGATCTGACCAATGATGAAGACAGCGTCGCGCTGATCGAGGCGTTCTGGAAATCCGACAAGCCGGTCGCGGCGGTCTGCCATGCTCCGAGCGTTCTTCTGAACGCCAAGGACGAGCATGGCCATCCGCTGGTGAAGGGCCGCAAAGTCTCCGGCTTCACCAATTCAGAAGAAGAGGCTGTGGGCCTGACCAATGTCGTCCCGCACTTGTTGGAAGACGCCCTGAAGGAAAAAGGTGGCGATTATCACAAGGGGGAGGACTGGGCGCCGTTCGCGGTGTCTGACCACCGCCTGATCACCGGCCAGAACCCGGCCTCGTCCAAACCGGTCGCCGAAGCCCTGATGGCTCAGCTCAAGATCGGCTAGACATCCGTTCCACGAACGAGAAAGCCCCCGGCGACAGTGTTCGTTCGGGGGCTTTTTAAGCGCTCAACCGCGAGGCGCGCGGCCGCCCGTGGCGACGCCGGAGACCAGAAAAGCCAGCGCAAGCACGCCCAGAATAGCCGCCACGACGTAAAACTCCGCGTCATAGCTGCCCAGCGCGCCGGTATAGCCCAGGATCGCGAACACCCCCGACAGACCGGCGAACAGCGTCACCAGAAAGCCTGTGGCGCCCGTCGCCCGCGGCGGCGTGCCGTCATACTCCGCGCGCGGCGCATCCATGTCGGTGAGCAAGGCCTCAGGCGGCTCCTGACCGGAGGCGGCATAGGTTTTGAGAAGTTCGAGCCGGGCCTGTGTGTTCTTGAACCGCATCAGGCTGCTCCACCCGGCGGCGATAAAGAAGCCGAGCGGAAACAGAAGCCACCAATACGCGCTGAAGAGTGTGACGAAGCTATCCATGAATCAGGTCTCCTGTGCCTGACGCGCCATTCAGCGGCGCGCCGTGTTCGTCACTCTCAAGGAGTGATCTGAGGCACAGCATGATCCAGAAACGACGACTTAGTCAGGGAAGCCTGTCATGTCTGGATGGTGACATCTGTCATCATCCAGACGCGGCGCACGCCGCCTCATTTGCGCAGCTTTAGTAATGCGGCGGCTTTTCATTGCCGGGCGCGGGCAGGCCCGCCTCCAGCTCGGCGATCCGGCCATCCGACTGGCTCAGCCGGGTTTTCAGCGCCTCGATCTCCTGGGTCTGACGGGTCAAAACCTCAGACAGATCATCGAGCATCTGCTGCTGCTCGGCGACGTGGATCTCTAGCTGGTCGAGACGGTCAGAACTCATCACACGCTTCCTGGCGTTTCGATCACAAGCACGCGCGCCGCGCCTTGCGGGTGGGCGACATGGGCGTCCCCTGACTGGGCGTGAAACACATCGCCCTCGTCCATCGGCAGGACAGAGATCTCACCGGCGGCGTTCTTGACGTGCATGTCGAGCTTGCCTTTAAGCAGGACAAACACTTCAGGCCCGTCATTGACGTGCCATTTATAGGGCTGGTCGGTCCAGTGCATCCGCACCGTCGCCGCATCAAAGCGCTCAATGTCCAAGGCGGCCCAGGCGCGGTCGCCCGTATAGCTCTCTGGCTTGATCAGTCTCATCTGCGGCTCCGGTCAGATTGACCGCCCTATTCCCACTCAATCGTGCCGGGCGGCTTGGAGGTGACGTCATAGACGACCCGGTTCACGCCGCGCACTTCATTGATGATGCGGGTCGCGACACGGCCCAGGAAGTCATGATCGAAGGGGAAATAATCCGCCGTCATGCCGTCGGTCGAATTCACCGCGCGCAGGGCCAGCACATTGTCATAGGTGCGGGCATCGCCCATCACGCCGACCGTTTGCACGGGCAGCAGCACGGCGAAGGCTTGCCAGATTGAATCGTACAGCCCCGCCTTGCGGATTTCCTCGATATAGATCGCATCGGCCTTGCGCAGGATGTCGGCCTTGTCCTTGGTCACTTCGCCCGGAATACGGATGGCGAGGCCCGGCCCCGGGAAGGGGTGACGACCGATAAAGCTTTCCGGCAGGCCCAGCTCGCGACCCAGCGCGCGGACCTCGTCCTTGAACAATTCGCGCAGCGGTTCGACGAGCTTCATGTTCATGCGCTCGGGCAGACCGCCCACATTATGGTGCGACTTGATGGTCACCGACGGGCCGCCGTCAAAGCTCACAGACTCGATCACGTCCGGATAAAGCGTGCCCTGGGCGAGGAAGTCTGCGCCGCCCACGCCTTTGGCCTTGTCTTCAAAGACGTCGATGAAGAGCTTGCCGATGGTCTTGCGCTTTTTCTCCGGATCGCTTTCGCCCGCCAGCGCCGACAAGAAGCGCTCTTCCTCGTCGGCGGCCACCAGCGGAATGTTGTAGTGCTCGCGGAACAGCGAGACGACCTGATCGGCCTCGCCGGTGCGCATCAGGCCGGTATCGACGAACACGCAGGTCAGCTGATCGCCAATGGCTTCGTGGATGAGCACGGCGGCGACCGAGCTGTCCACGCCGCCCGACAAACCACAGATCACCCGGCCCGAGCCGACCTGTTCGCGGATCTTGGCTATGGCCTCTTCCTTGAAAGCGGCCATGGTCCAGTCGCCCTTCAGCCCCGCAATATTGTGGGTGAAGTTCCTGAGGATCAGCGCGCCGCGCGGGGTGTTGACCACTTCAGGGTGGAACTGCACGCCGTAAAAGCGCCGGCCCTCATCAGCGATGGCGGCGAAAGGGGCGTTCTCGCTGGCGGCGATAGGGTGAAAGCCCTGCGGGATCGCGTTGACGCGGTCGCCATGGCTCATCCAGACGCGTTCGAGATGGCCCACTGCGCCCAGACCTTCAAACAGCGGGCTGTCGGCGACGATCTCGATATCGGCGCGGCCGAACTCGCGTTCTTCCGCCGCTTCCACGCTGCCGCCGAGCTGGGCGCACATGGTCTGCTCGCCATAGCAAATGCCCAGCACTGGCAGACCGCGTTCAAAAACACTTTGCGTCGCGCGCGGCGTGCCTTCGCCGTGGACGGAATTGGGACCGCCCGACAGGATGATCGCCTGGGGCGCATAGGCGTCCAAGAAGGCGTCATCGACGCGGTTGAAGGGGTGGACCTCGCAATACACGCCGCTTTCGCGGAGCCGGCGAGCGATCAGCTGGGTGACCTGACTGCCAAAGTCGATCACCAGCACTTTTTCATGATGGGCCTGAATCTCGGTCATGGCTGCGCATAGCGCAGACGGACGCATTTCGCCAGAGGGTATCCGCACGCCTGGGTCACATCCGGACGCAAATGGTTTTCCTCACACTCCGAGCGCGCTATGTTGGCACCATGATTCAACGGTTCGCCGCCTCCCTGCCCCATATTCTGACCGCGATGATTTTCATCGCGTGCTGGAGTGTGCAGGTCTGCGCCCAACCGATTGCCCCCGCCGCCGGCCATGGACACGCTCATGGCGCTGGGCACGCGCAAAGCGCCTCTGATCATCATCAGATGAGCGGTCACGCCCATCACGCCGCCGCCCAAGATCAGGCCGATCCCCATTGCGACGAGAATGCGCTGTGCGGCGCGGCGCTGGTGCTCAGCGATGCGCCCCAGATCGACGCCCCGGCGGTCTTGCCGACCGCGCCGCGCCCCGACCTTGCGCAGTTGCGCCGCACGGCCGTCCAGGCGCCCGTCTATGATCCGCTGCGGCCCAGACCGCCGCCGCGCCCAACCCCTGTCCAGCTTCATTCGGTCCAGCTCAACTAGGACGCCAGACACGCTGATCCGCGCCTTGCGCGGGCTTCGCCCTGTTTGACGAACCCTGTTGAAAGACCGAAATCATGCTCACAAGACGATCCTGGCTGACCGGCGCTGGCGCGCTGGCGGCCGCCAGCCTGACCCCGAACTGGGCCTATGGCGCCCGTGCGCTCACGCAGCGCGCCCCCGACGCCCTGACCGGCACGCAGTTCAATCTGGATATCGCCCGCACGCCCTTCCGCGTGGAGGGTCGCCGCGACACCGCGCTCACGGTGAACGGCACCGTGCCTGCGCCGCTCTTGCGCTGGCGCGAGGGCGACGAGGTGACGCTCAACGTCACCAATCATCTGGACGTGGACAGCTCCATCCACTGGCATGGCATTTTGCTGCCCTTCCAGATGGACGGCGTGCCCGGCGTGAGCTTCCCCGGCATTCGCCCTGGCGGGACCTTCACCTACCGCTTCCGCCTGCGCCAGTCGGGCACTTACTGGTATCACAGCCATTCAGGCCTGCAGGAGCAGGAAGGGCTTTATGGCCCGATCATCGTCGACCCGGCCCATCATGATCCGGTCGGCTATGACCGCGAGCATGTTTTGGTGTTGAGCGATTGGACGTTCATGTCGCCCGAGGCACTGTTCAACCGGCTGAAAACCAATCCTGAGAGCCTCAATTACAATCACCGCACTTTGGGTGATCTGGTCCGCGACATGGGCGAAGACGGTGCGCGCGCTGCGCTGTCTGACCGCGCCATGTGGGGTCAGATGCGCATGAAACCCACCGACATTTCAGATGTGGGCGGCGAGACCTATACCTATCTGATCAATGGCCAGGGACCGGGCAGCAACTGGACGGGCCTGTTTGAGCCCGGCGAGCGGGTGCGCCTGCGCATCATCAACGCCTCGGCCATGACGATCTTCAATCTGCGCATTCCGGGCCTGCCCCTGCAGGTGGTTCAATCGGACGGGCAGAACGTGGCGCCGGTCGAGACCGACGAGCTGCAGATCGGCGTGGCGGAAACCTATGACGTGGTGGTCACCCCGCGCGAAGATCGCGCCTTCACCATCATGGCGGAAAGCATTGAGCGCCTGGGATACGCCCGCGCCACATTGGCGCCGCGCGAAGGCATGACGGCTGAGGTTCCCGAGCTGCGCCCCACCCCGCTTCTGACCATGCGCGATATGGGCATGGATCACGGCGCCATGGGCCATGGCGGCATGGATCATGGGTCAATGGCTCAGGGCCAGATGGACCATGGCGCTATGAACCATAGTGAAATGAACCACGGTTCGATGGATCACGGGTCGATGGGCCATGGCTCCATGGATCATTCCGAGCATTCCGGGCAATCCGCCATGGCGATGGAGGACAGCGCGCCTGTCACCCACAACCATGTCGAAGGCCCCGGCGTCGCCAATCTCAACAGGGCGCCGATCAGTCGTTTGGATGAACCGGGGATCGGGCTTGAGGATGTGTACCATCGCGTCCTCACCTATTCCCAGCTGCGCAGCCTTGACCGCAATCCGGATGTGCGCGCGCCGGAGCGTGAGATGCAGATCCATCTCACCTCCAACATGGAGCGCTATATGTGGTCGTTTGACGGGGTGCGCTTCACCGAGATCGACGCGCCCATCGTCTTCCATGAGAACGAGCGCCTGCGGGTCACTTTGGTGAACGACACCATGATGCCCCACCCCATCCACCTTCACGGCATGTTCTTCGAGCTGGTGAACGGCGGCGGTGATCACAAGCCGCGCAAGCACACCGTGATCGTCAAACCGGGCGAGCGTTTGGCCTTTGACGTCACCGCTGACGAGCCGGGAGACTGGGCCTTCCACTGTCACCTGCTCTACCACATGCATGCGGGGATGATGCAGGTGGTCTCGGTGCGCCCCGGCCCCATGGATCATTCCGCTCATTCAGGCCATCAAGGCCATGAGGATCACCATCAGCCGGAACCCGCGCCGATGGACCATTCCAGCCATTCTGGCCATGGCGGCGGTCATCACGGCCATCACGCCCCTGCGCTAGAGCCTGAACCGGCGCCCGCCCACCCTAACCATCACTCTGGTCATCATGGCGGAGGCGCATCATGATCCGCTCCTTGCTTCTGGGTGCGACCTGCGCCCTGATCGCCGCACCGGCTTTCGCGCAAAGCCATGAGGGCGACCACGCCGAACCGCTGTGGAACGCCGCGGACCAATATTTCGACGCAGACGTGATGGCGCAGGCGCGTCATGACGTGCTGCACCATTCCGGCGCCACCCAGCATTCCATGGTGATGATCGACCGCTTTGAATGGCAGGACGCGGATGGAGAAACCGCCCTCAAATGGGAGGGCGGCGTGTGGACCGGCGGCGACATCAATCGCCTCGTGATGAATGTCAAAGGCGCCTATCTGCCTGACGAGGACAGCTTTGAGGGCGGCGAGGTCGAGCTTTTATACAGCCGAGCCGCCACCCGTTATTTCAACGTCCAGAGCGGTCTGCGTCATGAATTCGGCCCGGACGAGACGCAAGCCGCGATCGGGGTCGAAGGCCTCGCGCCCTATTGGTTTGAGGTGAACGCCCATGCCTATCTGGGCGGGGATTCCGGCGCCGCGATCGAGGCGGAGGTAGAGTACGAGATCCTCTTCTCCCAGCGCCTGATCCTGCAGCCGGTCATCGAGACTCGGTTTGCGTTCGGTGACGCCCCCTCGCTCGATCAGGGCACGGGCTTCACCGATGTCGAGGCCGGTTTGCGACTGCGCTATGAGATCCGCCGCCAGTTCGCCCCCTATGTGGGCGTCAGCTGGGAGCGCAAGCTGGGCGAAACGGCCACCATAGCCCGATCCCTGGGCGAAGAGGTGGAAGAAACCGCCCTCCTCGCCGGTGTGCGCCTCTGGTTCTAACGCAAAAGGCCCCGGCACTGCCGGGGCCTTTTTCTTGAGCGATCAGCCCCTAAGCTGAACGCTCCATCACGCAGACATAAAACCCGTCCGTGCCGGTGCGATGCGGGGAGAGCTGGATGGCGCCGAAGCGGCCTTCAAGGGCTTTCAGGCGCTCCTGCGCGCCCTCGGCGAGGCGGCCGGACTGGGCCATGGCGTCGCTTGTGGGTACCGGCGTGAAGTCAGAGTGCGCGTCGAGGAAGGCCGCGACCCGGTCCTCATTTTCTTCGGGCAGGATCGAACAGGTCACATAGACCAGCCGCCCGCCCGGTTTGACGAAGCGCCAGGCCTTGGACAGCACCTCGTCCTGTTCAGACTGGCGGCGCTTGAACGCCTCTTCCTTCAGCCGCCATTTGCTGTCGGGACGACGCCGCCAGGTGCCTGCGCCTGAGCACGGCGCATCCATGAAGACGCAATCAAGCTTGCCCTCGAGATCGCCCAGCGTTTCCGCTTCCTTGCCGTCGCGCACCTGCACATTGCGCGCGCCCGAGCGTTGCAGGCGCGGCCAGATCGCGCGCAGGCGGCGGCCGTCATAATCCCAGGCGTAAAGCTGGCCGGTGTTTTCCATCAGCGCCGACAGAGCCAAAGTCTTGCCGCCCGCCCCAGCGCAATAATCAAGCACCTGCCCGCCCTTGATGTCGCCTGCGGCCAGAGCCGCCAGTTGCGAGCCAATATCCTGCACTTCCACCCAGCCCTTGCCGAACGCGGGGATGCTGTCCGCCCCCGGCGCCTTGGCGCGCGGATCGGTTTCGGGAATGCGCAAGCCATCGAGGATCAGGTCGGAGACTTCGATAGTCTTGATTTTGGGGGCGACCGCGCCGAACGCCTTTTCCGGCTCGGCTTTCAGGCGGTTCACGCGCAGATCCACCGGCGCCCGGCCCGCCATGGCCTGGCCTTCCAATTCTGCCGTGTCGCCGTAGGCGCGCTCAAAGCTCGGTCCGAGCCATTCGGGCACATCCGCGCGCACATGAAGCGGGGCGTCTGTATCAAGGCCCTTGGAGAGCGCCTCGATTTCGGCCTCCGTCAGAGGGTCCGGCGCATGTTCATCGCCTTCAAACACCGCACCAATGGCGGTCGCGTCCATATCCCAGGCATAGGCTAGCGCCCCAAGCACCAGCGCGCGCGGCGTGTCCTCGCCCATCACATGGCGCAACGCGCCGCGGCGACGCAGCGCGTCCAGCACCAGTCCTGATATCCAGGCGCGATCCCCCGATCCGGCGAAGCGATGCGCCTTGCCCCAGTCGCGCAGGGCGTCCTTCACCGGTTGGTGCCGGTTCATCACCATATCAAGCACGTCAATGGCGCCGGCGATCCGTCCTGCGTCGCGCATGGGAAAGGTCTTTCTTTTCTTTTCGCCCCTCGGGCGTGAATTATTCCGCCATTCGGCGGGCGCGCTTTGCGCTTGCGGAGCAAAGCTCCGTGTTGTTTTGCCCTTCGGGCTGATATTCCGCCATACGGCGGGCGCGCTTTGCGCTTTGGGAGCAAAGCTCCAGTGGGCTGATCTGAGAGGGTGTTAGGCTCTGCAGTCAAAATCAATAAGCGCCCGAAAATCGGCGTCAGCTCATCTCGCCCTCTGATACACAGTCTGCATGTTGTTTTCACGCCCTTCCGACACCGCGCTTTATGACGCCCTTCTGAACCGGGACCCGAACTGGGACGGCCAGATGTTCGTCGGCGTCACTTCCACCGGGATTTTCTGCCGGCTTAGCTGCCCGGCCAGAAAGCCCAAGCCGGAAAACTGCCGGTTCCATGAAACCGCAGCCGAGTGCCTGAGCGCAGGCTTTCGTCCCTGCAAGCGCTGCAAACCGCTCGAGCATGGCATGGAGCCTTTGGTCGCCGATCTGAGCGCACGCCTGAACGCCGAGCCCGGACGACGCTGGCGCGAAGACGATCTGACGGCCCTAGGCTTGGACCCCTCCACCGTGCGCCGCGCCTTTAAACGTCAGCTGGGCGTGACCTTTCTGGAGCTGGCGCGCCTGCGCCGCCTGCAGGAAGGCTTTACGGCCCTGGGCGGCGGCGAGCGGGTGATAGACGCCCAACTGACAGCCAATTACGTCTCCGCCAGCGGGTTTCGGTCCGCCGTCAGCAAGCTGTTGGGCCTCGCGCCCGGCGCGTTCCGCGATGACGCTTTGCTGCGCTGCGCGCCGATCTCAACGCCGCTGGGGCCGATGATCGCCATCGCAGACGATCACGCCCTGCACCTGTTGGAATTCATGGACCGCAAGGCCCTGCCCTCAGAGCTTAAACGCCTGTCAGAGCGGATGCCCGGCGGGCTGGGTTTCGGACAAACAAAGCCACATGCCAGCATCGTCCGCGAGCTGGATGCGTATTTTGCGGGCGCCCTGTCTGCCTTTGAAACCCCTGTCACGCTGAACGGCGCTCACTTCGCGCAATCTGTCTGGCGCGCCCTACAGGATATCCCAATGGGACAGACGCGGAGCTACAGCCAGATTGCTGAGCATATGGGGCGCCCCTCCGCCGTGCGTGCGGTCGCGCGCGCCAATGGCGCCAACCAGCTCGCCCTGATCATCCCGTGTCACCGGGTGATCGGCGCCGACGGCTCCCTGACGGGATATGGCGGCGGCTTGCACAGAAAACGCGCTTTGCTCGATCTTGAACAACGCGCTTCCTGATTCAAAGGACCCCATCATGATCGAATCTTTCACGCGTCTGCATGCTGCAGGCGCACCCTTGGTGCTGCTCAACGCCTGGGATGCAGGTAGCGCACGCGCCATTGAACGCGCCGGCGCCCCGGCCATCGCCACATCGAGCTGGGCGGTCGCCGCCGCCCGAGGGTATGACGACGGAGAAGCCCTGCCCTTCGAAGAGTTGGAGGACGTCACCCGCCGGATCGCCAAATCCATCTCCGTCCCGCTGACCGTGGATATCGAGACCGGCTATTCTGATGACCCAGCCAAGGTCGCCGATAACGCTCTGCGCATCCGCAAAACGGGGGCCGTGGGCATCAATATCGAGGATCGCGACCCCAAGACCGCCAGCCCGGTGATGATCGAGGATTTCACCGCCAAGCTACGCGCCATCGTCCGCGCCCAGGAATCTAAAGGCGAAGCCTTGTTCATCAACGCGCGCAGCGAGGTGTTCTTTGACCCTGAGGACTCCACCCGCCCTGCCGAGCGCCTGGAGCATGCCATGGAGCGCGCCCATGCCTATGTGGACGCAGGCGCGAACGGGATCTTCTTCCCCGGCCTCACGGACCCCGATCTGGTGGCGAAGCTGGTGGAGGAAATCGGTGCGCCCATCAATGTGATGGTCCCCGATATCGAGCAGCTCAAGATCATGAAACAGGCCGGCGCCCGCCGCATCAGCTTTGGCCCGGCGCCGTATCTGTCGGCGATGGAGAGGCTGACCCAGTGCTCGCGCGAGGCGTTGACGCTCTGACCAAGAAAAACCCCCCGGCGTTTCCGCCGGGGGGTGTCTTCAGAACGCGACGCCCATCTAGGACGGCGTGGGATAATTCGGCGCTTCGCGGGTGATCGTCACGTCATGGACGTGGCTTTCTTTCAGGCCCGCGCTGGTGATGCGAACGAACTCGGCCTTCTCCTGGAATTCCTTGATCGTCTTGGCGCCGGTATAGCCCATGGCGGCGCGCAGGCCGCCCACCATCTGGTGCAGGATCGGCGCGACCGGGCCTTTGTAAGGCACCTGGCCTTCGATCCCTTCAGGCACCAGCTTCATCCGGTCGGTGACTTCCTTTTGGAAATACCGGTCGGCGGAGCCGCGCGCCATGGCGCCGACAGAGCCCATGCCGCGATAGGACTTATAAGCCCGGCCTTTATAGAGGAAGGTCTCGCCCGGCGCTTCTTCAGTGCCCGACAGCATGGAGCCCATCATCACGCAATCGGCGCCGGCTGCGATGGCCTTGGCGAGGTCGCCGGAATACTTGATCCCGCCGTCTGCGATGATGGAGCCGTCAAAGCCGTCCGCCGCGCGGCGGCAATCCATGATGGCGGTCAGCTGGGGCACGCCGACGCCGGCCACGATGCGCGTGGTGCAGATCGAGCCCGGCCCGATGCCCACTTTCACCGTGTCTGCGCCCACATCAAACAAGGCGCGCGCGCCGTCATAAGTGGCGACGTTACCGGCGACGACCTGGGTGGCGTTCGAGGCGGCCTTGATACGTTTGACTTGTTCAAGGACGGAGGCGGACATGCCGTGCGCGGTGTCGATGACGACCGTATCCACGCCTGCATCAATCAGCGCCTGAGCGCGCTCAAATCCGGCGTCGCCCACAGTGGAGGCGGCGGCGACGCGCAGGCGACCGTGTTCGTCCTTGGCGGCGTTGGGATAGGCTTCGGCCTTGACCATGTCCTTGACCGTCATCAGGCCGACGCAATGGCCCTCATCGTCGACAACCAGCAGCCGCTCAATGCGGTGCTTGTGCAACAGACGCCGCGCTTCGGCCTGATCCACGCCGGGTTTGACCGTCACCAGGTTCTCATGCGTCATCAGCGACGCCACAGACTGGTTCAAGTCATCGGCGAAGCGGACATCGCGATTGGTGATGATCCCGACCAGCTTGCCGTTCACGCCCTCTCCACCTTCCACGACCGGAATGCCGGAGATCTTGTGATGGTTCATCAGAGCCAGGAGCTCGGCCAGCGTCGAGTTGGGCGAGATGGTGATCGGGTTGACCACCATGCCGCTCTCATAACGTTTGACGCGGCGGACTTCTTCAGCCTGCTCTTCGATCGTCAGATTTCGGTGGATGACGCCAAGACCGCCATCCTGGGCCATGGCGATCGCCAGACCGGCTTCGGTCACCGTATCCATGGCGGCCGACAGAATGGGAATGTTCAGGGTGATCGACGGCGTAAGCCGTGTTCGCACCAAAGCGTCAGCGGGCAAAACCTCAGACGAACCGGGCTGCAAGAGCACGTCGTCAAAGGTAAGCCCCTCGCGAATCTGCATGGGGAGGCCTCCTTGTCTCTTGCGGGGCCGCTTTAGCAGGTTTCAGAGTGAGCGCAAGGCTGTTTAACCGCGCGGGTCGACGGATTGCCCCGTTTAGCCTACATGGTTATGGTAAACCAACCTGTGCGCGTAATACGCGTATTCCCCTGACAGGTATAAGGAAATAATGCATGAGACTCGTTGCGGTGATTGATGACGACCCGGTCGAGATGACAATTCTGTCAGGCCTTGCCGAACATGTTCCCGGCTCGTTTCACTTTGATCATTACAATTCAGTGAATGCTTTTTGCGAAGACCCGAAAGCGTCCGATTACGATCTCGTCTTCCTCGACCGCCGTGTGCCCCCCCACAGTGATTACGTCGAGAGTCTTCCCGTGCTGGACGGCTGCGGATTTGACGGCATTGTGGTCATGCTGACCGCACGGCGACTTGGGCCAGGCAAACCCAAAAGCCGGTTGCGGCTGCTCGGACCTTACGAGAAGCTCGACATCCAGGACCCGGACGTCATGGAATACCTGCTGAACGGTCGTCCGGCGCCCGGTCTTTAGGCCTTGGCGCTAACCGGTTCAGGCCCTGCCCAGCTGTCGCGGACCTCGCGGTACAGCGGATCAGGCTGGATATTGAGACGCTGACGCGCCTCCTCCAGCGGCAGGGGCAGCAGTTCGGTCAGATCCGTGACAACCATGTCCGTGCTCTCGCGCGCCATCTTGCGCGCATTCGCCATCATGCGGCCCACAGGCCATTGCCAGATCTCCGAGCGGATGCGCAGGCCCGCGAACATGCCCAGCAAGCGCGATCCCCGCGTACCGTTCTGATTGCCGTTATAAGTAAGCAGCAGAGCCTCTCCCAGCGGATCGCGACCATAACCGGTGAGCACATGGTGCAGGTCATGGGCGAGATGGAAGGTATAGGTCATCGCCGCAAATTCGGGATACTCGCGCTCGAGCTGGGCATAAAGATCAGGCGCGTTCTCCACAGCGGCCACATGCACGCCCAGCGGGTCGAGATTTTCGGTATCAAGATAATGCAGATACGCCGCAGCGAAGGTTCCGCGACCATAGGATTTCAAGGTCTCGCGATCGAGCAGCTTTTCGGCAAAGCGCGTGCGGTCCTCGATCTGGCTGCGCCCGAACTCGGAATTGACGAAACGACCGAGAATTCCGCCCATGCTCTGCGCGTTCACGGCGCGGAAGAACTCGAACACATAGCGCGTGTCATCGCGATCGCCGACCAGCCCCCAGAACGCGTTCCAGGCGCGAATCGGGTTGAACGGTTCCCACGGAAAGGGTGGGCAGGCTGCGTGCTGCTCGGTCATGACTGTCCTCCCGGCGGTCTTGCTCATGCCGCTCTGAATGGGAGTATCCACAATTGAATGGAAACGCCAAGTTAAAAGTGAACAGCGTTTACTGCCGAGGCGAGACGCTCACGCCTCAGGTCGAAACCCGGTGGCGATCAAAAAGGTTTCAGCGCTCTCCGACCGGCTTGCGGGCGGTTTGTAATGGCGCACCTTTTCAAAACGGGTCTTCAAAAGATCCAGCAATTCGCCCGTGGCGCCGCCTTGGAACACTTTTGCGACGAATCCGCCGCCCGGCTTGAGCACGTCCAGCGCGAAATACGCCGCCGCCTCCACCAGCGCCACAATGCGCAAATGGTCTGTGGATTTGTGTCCGGTCGTCCATGGCGCCAGATCCGAGATCACCAGATCGGCCGGCCCGCCCAAAGCGTCCTTGAGGGTGTCTTCGGCGCCCTCTTCGGTGAAATCGAGTTCCAGCTGGATTGCGCCCGTGATCGGTTCGACCTCCAGCAGGTCGATGCCCGCCACATGCGCCGCCCCGCGCTTGAGCGCGACCTGGGTCCAGCCGCCTGGCGCCGACCCAAGATCAGCCACCCGCATGCCCGGCTTGATCAAGCCGAACTTGTCATCGAGCTCGATCAGCTTGTAGGCCGCGCGGGAGCGATAGCCATCTTGCTTGGCGCGCGCCACATAAGGGTCGTTGAGCTGGCGTTCGAGCCAGAGCTTGGACGAGTATTTTCGGCCGCGTGCGGTTTTCACCCGCGTGCGGAACTGTTTGGCCGAGCGTGCGTCACCGCCCGCTGTGACGGGGCCGGACCGGCGGCGACGGCGTTCAGGTTCGCCTTCGCCGTTATCGTCATCCTTGCTCATGGCCGTCTCTCTTTTCTGTCTCGGACGCCTGGCTCTGGGCTTCATGGGAGTCGGCGCGCTTGCCTGAGCCCCGCCGACCCCGCCTGCGTTTAGGACGCATCAGGTTAAGCAGCATGCCCTCACGCAAACCGCGATCACCGACCCGGACCTTCTCGGTGGGCCAGGCTTCCATCACGGCTTCGTATATGGCGCAACCCGCCAGCACCAGATCTGCTCGGTCATGACCGATGCAGCCTTCACGCGCGCGCCCGTTGCGATCCTGGCTCGCCAGACGCTGGCAGGCGATATGCGCGTCTTCGGCCGTCATCCACATCCCGTCCACCTTGTCACGCATATAGCGCGTCAGGTTCAGATGAACGCCGGCGACCGAGGTCACCGTCCCGGACGTGCCCACCATGTGCGCACGCCCGTCATCAAAAATGGGCCGTAACCGGCGGGCCCCCTTGGGCGCCTTGAGATGTTTGACCGCGAACGCCTTCATCTTGGCGTACCAGTCCGCCCGCGCCTCGGCGCCGCCTGTTTTCGGCTCAGGAAAGCGCTCGGACAGCGTAACCACGCCCAAAGGCATGGACGACCAGCCGCGCAGCGGCGGACGACCGCCGCTGTCATAGCCGCCGCGATTGCGCCATTCCTCAAGGTCGACCCAGCACAGCTCGGTGGAGCCGCCCCCGATATCGACCACCACGGCGGCGTCCATGGCTTCATCCAGCAGGTCCAGACTGCCTTGCACCGCCAGGCGCGCCTCTTCTTCCGGGCCGATGATCTCCATCTCCAGGCCGGTCTTCGCCTTGACCCGCTCGACGAAATTCTCGCCGTTATGGGCCCGACGACACGCTTCCGTGGCTATGGCGCGCAATTTAGTCACATTGCGCCGTTTGATCCGCTCCGCGCAGACCGCCAACGCCTCAACCGCACGCTCCATGGCGGCTTCAGACAATTCGCCGGACGCGGTGATGCCCTCGCCCAGACGGACGATGCGCGAATAGGCGTCGACCACACGGAAACCCTCCCGCGTGCGCCGCGCCAGAAGCATGCGGCAATTGTTCGTGCCCAGATCGATAGCCCCGTAGATCGGGTCTTGGCGGGCGGATTTCCGGCCTCGATTCGGGCGCTGGCGCGCAGGCGCGGAGCCAGCGGCGTCCTTCGCCATGATGTTCGTCCTCATCGCGCCCGCAAAGGCCTGCAGCGCGCCGATCAAGCGGCGCAAGCCGACAAACCGGCCGCGGGCGATACTTCAGTTTGACGTTAAGGATAGCTCGCCTTTCACGCTTGTGAAAGCACCGAACCCGGCTCTTGCAGCGTCAGGCACTGGAATTGCATACCATGACAGCTACATATGACGGCCCGAATTGAGGAGTGTCCGCCTTGCGTGAGGCCAAATTCACAATCGGCGACGTGGTGCGCCATCGCCTCTTCCCGTTCCGGGGGGTGATTTTTGACGTGGATCCGGTGTTCGCGAACACCGAGGAATGGTGGCTGTCCATTCCTGAATCCATGCGGCCCGACAAAGATCAGCCCTTCTATCATCTGCTCGCTGAAAACGAAGACGGCCATTACGAGGCCTATGTCTCTGAAGGCAATTTGTTGCCCGACGCCGAAAACGGTGCGGTCACCCATCCTGACACGACCGATATTTTCGAAGGCTTTGACGGCCAGCGCTATGCGCTGAAATCCGGCGGGTTGATGCAGAACTAGCAAACACGAAAACGCCCGGATCATTGATCCGGGCGTTTTGATAGTATCGGCGAAGCTGACGTCGTCTCTAGCCCTCGTAGCGCACCACGGTCTGCTCGATGGCGCCGAAGATGGACTTGCCGTCCCTGTCGAGCATCTCGATGCGCACCGTGTCGCCCGGCGTCATGAACGGGGTTTTGGGCGCGCCGTCATAGATCGTTTCGATCATGCGGATCTCGGCGATGCAGGAATACCCCTTGCCCCCTTCCGCCACCGGCTTGCCGGGGCCGTCATCAAGCTTGTTGGAGATGGTGCCCGAGCCGATGATGGAGCCTGCCGACAGCGGACGGGTCTTGGCGGCGTGGGCGACCAGCTGGGCGAAATCGAACGTCATGTCGACGGCGCATTCCGGTTCGCCGAATTTCGATCCGTTCAGCCAGGACTGCAGCGGCAAGTGGACCTTGCGGCCGTCCCAGGCGCCGCCCAGCTCGTCAGGGGTGACGGCCACCGGAGAGAACGCGCTCGGCGGCTTGGACTGAAAGAAACCAAAGCCCTTGGCCAGCTCGCCCGGAATCAGTCCGCGGAACGACACGTCATTGACCAGCATGACCAGGCGGATTTCCTTCGCCGCCTCATCCGCGCTGAGGCCTGACGGGCCGTCGCCGGTGATGACGGCGACTTCCGCTTCAAAGTCACAGCCCCAGCTATCATCGCCCAACGGGATATCCTGACGGGGGGCGAGGAACTTGTCAGAGCCGCCCTGATACATCAACGGATCGGTCCAGAAGCTGTCCGGCAGCTCGGCCCCGCGCGCCTTGCGCACCAGTTCCACATGGTTGACGTAGGCCGAGCCGTCCGCCCACTGGAACGCCCGCGGCAGCGGCGACAGGGCGTCACGCTCATGGAAGCGCTCGCGCGGAATGGATTCGCGCTCCAGCTCGTCAGCCAGGCTGCGCAGCGCCGGTTCGCTCGTCTCCCAGTCATCGAGCGCCGCCTGCAAGGTAGGCGCGATGTGGCTGGCGTCCGCGCACCAGGCGAGATCTCTGGAGACCACCACCAGGCGACCATCGCGTTTTCCATTATTCAGCGTGGCGAGTTTCATGGCTCTTTCCTCTGCAAATGTCGTTGCCGGACGCGCGGTCAGCCCAGAAGGGCGGGCGCGACGGGGATGTCAGTGGGGGTGTCAGTGTGGAGTCCGTAGCTCCACTCGATGATGCGGTCGAGATCGGGCCCGAGCGAACGGGCGATCTGGTCGTTTTGGTCAGCCCGGCTGGATGAGGCGAAGTCCTGCTCCGGAGCCTTGGCGTTTCGCTTCATTTTTGGACCATCCGCGGCCTGTGAAACCTGATCGTCGGACAAACCCAGCTCCAGAAAATCGGAGACGTGCTTCAGAACCGGTTCGGGGTCGGCAATGAAGGCGTCCCCGTCCAGCCAGGCGACGCGTCCCGCCCCTGAGCCGCGCGACAGGGCGTTCATCTCTGCAATCTGCATGTGCCAGACCAGAGCCGCCACCTGAAGATCCGTCAAGCGCATCCGATCCACCTCGCTGATCGGCAAGGCCCGTCCATCCATGGCGAAAACGGTGTACATGAAGCGGGCGAAGGCGCGCCCGGCCTCACCTTTCTTGACGATCGACACGATGAAGGCCCGCAGGGAAGACGTCAGCAAGATCGCCTTACTCGATGGACAGGCCGCCATCACATCGCCCATCAAGTTGTTGGCGAGATTGGTGGGCTTGATCACCGCGCGCTCTCCCGGCGCATAGCCGCGCCCGATCCAGTTGAGCGCCGCCGGCAAGATGCTGGTCACCGTCTGTCCCTGCCGTTTGAGATTGGCGAGGGTCATCAACATGTCCGGCTCTCGCACGCCCAGCGCCAGACCGTCATGGTCCAGAACGCCCGCAAGCAGGGTCGAACAACAAAACGCACTGTGCCAGATGAAGGCCGGCGGCGTGCTTTGAGGCGCATGGCTGACGAGATTCTGCACCGTCACAGACGCGAGCTCGTCCTCGGTCCGGCGCCATCTCTGATCCAGAAACGGGGCCTCGCTCAACCGGCTCCGCTCGGCGCGGACGAAAATCGCCTCCGCGCCGGTCGGGTCAAACCGGTCCAGCCGCCAGGCCGGGTCCAGATACACATCAGATGACGCCATGGACGCTATTTCGCTTTCGGCTTCCAGCTGTTCACATAATCAAGATTTTCAACGCGTGATGCGCCCTCGCCCACATCCAGCGGGTCGCGGGTGTCGATCATCACGGCGTATTCGTCGGTCGCCGGCTTTTTCTGTTCCAGCATGTTGGCCAGCGCCTTGGGATGCGGGCCGTGAGTGAAGCCCGCCGGGTGGAAGGTCATCATGCCCGCATCGATATTGTCGCGGCTGAAGAAGTCGCCGGCATGGTAGAACAGCACTTCATCATAATCGTCATTGTTGTGGAAGAACGGCACTTTCAAAGCGCCCGGATCGGTCTCGAACGGACGCGGGGCGAAGGTGCAGATCACGAAACGATCCGACAGGAAGGTGGTGTGGGCGCTCGGCGGCAGATGATAGCGATGGCTCATCAAAGGCCGGATATGGCGCACATTCAGACGCACCGGGTGCAGCTCGCCATGCCAGCCCACCGCATCAAGCGGGTTGTAGGGATAGGTGATGGTGGAGACCTGGCCGCGCTTCTTGATCAGCACCTTCCACTCATGGTCCTCATCCGCCTGCTGCGCCTTGAAGGCGTCATCCATGGCGGGCACGTCGAACATGGCCGGATCGAACACGGCGTGCGGGCCCACAAGCCCCTTGTCCGGCAAGGTGTAGTGGGTGTTGGTGGCCTCAACCATCAGCACCAGCGTCGGCTCTGACGGCGACAGGCGCCACAGCGTGCCGCGCGGCAGAACGATGTAGTCGCCCGCCTCGTAGTCCAAATGTCCGAAATCGCAGAACAGCGAGCCCGCGCCGCGGTGGATGAACAAGAGCTGGTCGCCATCAGCGTTGCGCGCCAGCGTGGTCATCGGTTCCGACAGCGACCAGAAGCGGATATCGGTGGCGGCGTTGAACAGGACGGAGGCGGACTCCCACGGCGTATTCTGAGGCGTGCCCAGCTTGTTGAGATCAAAGGCGCGCGGTTGCAGCGGACCTTCAAAATCCACCCAGCCCGTGGGCGGACGCTTGTGATGCAGGAAAGCGGCGGGGCCGAAAAACCCCTCCTTGCTCATCTCCCGCTCATAGGTGCCCTCGGGCATATCGGCATGGGCCTGGCGCGAGGCATTGCCTTCAACGCGCGATGCGTAAATCCACTTGCGAGCCATGAGGCGCTCCCTGACTGGCGAAACCGTTACCGAGCAAGATAGTTACATTTGCAACTAATTAAAAGCCGCGCGGCGGACCTGAATCCATGGAAAGAGTGCAAAAGCGATCTGCCCGCCGAGACCGAGCGCACCAGCAAGCGTCATCCAACGCTGCAGCTGATCTGACATCGTGCGCTCGAAAGCCAGAGCCCCAAGACTGAATTCCGCAACCATCAAGCACGAGAAGGCGACGCCTCCCATGGCCAACGCCGCCTGAAGGGTCGATACGCGCAGCTGGCGGACCCAGAAGCCTGAGACCAGCCAGCACGCCAATAGCATCACAGGCAATTCGATCAGTACTGCGCTGAACTCACCCAGCGCAGGCTCAACAAGCAAGACCCGCACACTTCCCAGCACAAAGCCGAGCGCGAAAACGACCGCGAAATAAGCGAGACCGGCAAGCGCGGCCCGCTTCATCGCGCTTAGTCCTCATCGCCATAAATTGACACGACAGGCTCGTCGCCTGGCGTCCAGCTGGCGCGGTACATGCCTGGCGTATTGAAGCTCCAGATCGGCTCGCCATGACCCAGCATGACGACGCCGCCATCACCGCCCATCGCGGTGAGCGCATCCTGGATCACGGCGTCAGCGGCTTGCTGTCCGCCCTCCTCGCCCAGCATCTCCAGCTGTGTGCAGATGCGCGCGGCGACATTCAGCCGGATGAAGTATTCGCCGGTTCCGGTGGCCGAGACGCCGCACTCGGGTGTGGCGTAGGTGCCGGCGCCGATGATCGGGCTGTCCCCCACCCGGCCCCAGCGCTTGGCGGTCGTGCCGCCCGTCGAGGTGCCGGCCACGACCTCACCAGACTGATCGCGCGCCACAACACCCACCGTGCCAAAGGCGTGCTCGCGCTCCATCAGGTCGAGCGCGCCTTCGCGAATGGGTTCCGGTTCCGGCGCGCCTTCAGGGCGCGGCGGAACGGGCAGGCCCATGCGGCGCACAGCGCGCACCATCGAGGCCCAGCGCCGCTCGGTGAAGAAATACGAATTGTCCACCAGCTCGAGCCCCTGATCGGCGGCGAAGGCTTCCGCGCCCGGGCTCTGCAGCATCACATGGGGGCTGTTTTCCAGCACCGCCCGCGCCAGGCTGATCGGATGGCGCACGGTCGTGACGCCCGACACGGCGCCGGCCTGCATGTCCGAGCCGCGCATAATGGACGCATCAAGCTCGTTTCGCCCTTCGGCGGTGAACACCGCGCCGACGCCGGAATTGAATTTGGGATCGTCCTCAAGCGTATGGATGACCGCTTCGACCACATCCATGGCTGAAGCGCCGTCCGCCAGCATGTCGCCACCTAACCGGATGGCGGCGTCCAGGGCGTCGCGATAGGCGGCCTCGGTCTCAGCGTCCATGTCGCCGCGCTCGATCACCCCGGCGCCCCCATGCAGGACGATCGACCAGTCTTGCTCTTGAGCCAGTGCGGCTCCGTTCGCCAGAACCATCGCACACACGCCAAAAACCAAACGCCGCATTTCACTCTCCCCGAAATAGTATTTCCGTGAGAGGACCAGCTTGCGCGCGCCTTGGCAAGGACGCAGTCACGCTCGGAAGCGCAGGCCGAAAATATGAAAGGCGAGGTCCCCCAACCTCGCCTTTCTCCGCACGTCTGAACTGCTGCAGTCTAGCTCAGTCGTGGCTGGGACAGCATGCCCACGCGCCCGAGCGCATATTGGGCCTTTTCACCGAACATGCCCGTCCGGGAAGCGAGGCGATTGAGCTTTTGCGCGGTATCCTTGCACAGAGCGCGGGCGTGATCAGCCGACCATTCACCCACATCTGCGGATCCCACCGCTTCCTCAACGAGATTCAACGGGTGCATCCGCTCTTCAGCATCATAAAGGGTCGCTGTCAGAGATGTCGGCGCGGAAAAGCCCATCAGATAGGCTGGCGCGCCCATAGCGCCTTCAAGAATGCCGGACAGATCCGGGTGCGCGTAAGCGGATACGCCGGCGCGCCGGAGCAAAATCTCGCCCGGACGCGGCTCACAGCCCGGCGCGGGTTGATGCAGACCGTTATCGGCCATGATAGGGCCGCCGGGATGTAGCTGGACATGAACGATAGACCAGTTCGCCGCGCGGGCTTCGGACAGGATAGAGGCGCTGACCTGAGCAACACGTTCACCTTCAGGATCCGTCCAGGGACGACCTTCGGCGACAAACTCCATCTGCAGGTCCAGGCATACCAGTACAGGAACTCCCAGGCTCATTTTGCTGTCTCCGTCTCTTTGTTGGCCGGCGCGGTTTTGGCTCCGCGTCCAGGCTCCCTCCCCTGTAACGGTGAAGCGCCACGCTTCACCGACTTGTCCAAGGGGCCGGGTTTGTCCCAATCCCCTTCGGGCCGATCCAGGATCAACGGATCGGTATCAATGTGAAGCGCTTTGGGATGGGGGTCCGGACGCCCCTCCATTTCCGCATACGCCCTATCTGAAAATACGAAGACGCCGCGATGCTCGCGGTGGATAAAGCCATAACGCTTCCAGTACGGGATCAGATGCTCCTGCACATGGCCCACGAATTTGCGGTAGCCCTTGCGACGGATCAGATCGATCGCATCCTTCATCATCTGGCGCGCAACACGGCCTGACCGATGCCCGTTGCGCACGCAGACGCGCTCGATCTTGGCGAAGTCGGCGAACCAGCGAACCCGCAGACAGCCCAGCGGTTCGCCACCAGCCTCAGCCAGCAAATGTGTGGCGCCCGCAAGGTCATTGCCGTCAAATTCCTCGTCGTAGGGGCAGTCCTGCTCGGACATGTAAACAAGCGCACGAACCACCGAGATCCGCTGCATATCGTCCATGGTTCGCGCAACGCGCACGATCACAGGCGGTTCAAATTCCTCTACACGCGTTCCGTCCATAGCCCCCTCCAAACCCTAAGTTTTGTTGGCATCCGCAGCCTGGGGCACCCACCCCAGCCAGGCTGCGCCCGCCGATGGCGCATCAAGTGCGGCGGTCATCATGCGGCCCTCCCGGCTCATCGGCCGGGCGAACAGGGCGACATGCGGAAACGCCTTGCGGCGTGCTTCAGTGACAGCGCGCACTACGGCGCGTTTATCGGCTTCGCTGACGCCCGCCAGGCACCAGACGTAAATCGCAGACGCGCGCTCATCGGGCGCAGTCAGCTGATCAAGCTCAGGCTGATCCGGCGACAAGCGCCCGTACATCAGCGCTTCAAACCCCACAGGGTTAAGAAACAACAGGGCGATGAAGCCGCTGGCCTCGCCCGCTTCATTGCGCCGGATGAAAAAGCAACGCTCGGTGCGCGCCTGACAGGCCAGCACGATTTCGGGGGACGCCAGGGCGCCGCCCAGCGCGGTCTCTGCAACTGTGGAGGCGTCTGCAACGTCGAGAGGCTCTTCAGAAGATGTAAAGCCATGGCGCGCAAAAATGCGGATCAGTTCAGCGGTTGCTGGCGCATCTGGCCCTACAAGCCGGTGTTGCTTATCCTGATCGCGCATATAGCCCCTCATCCAATAAGACGGATGGTACCGGTTCCGATCCCTTATCGGCTTCAGCGAAGTCGACATGCCCCCTATTCATCCGCAAAGCGGACCCGCTCATGACCACTAAGCCGCAATTGTTTGACTGGGACGATCTGCGTATTTTTCATGCGCTGGTGTCCTCTGGATCCATGAGCAGCGCTGCGCGCAAGCTCGGCATCGGACAGCCAACCGTGAGTCGGCGTCTGGAGCAGCTTGAAACCCGCATCGGCGCGCGTCTGGTGACTCGCGGCGCAGACGGTGTGGAGCTGACCGATATCGGCGAGCGCATCTGGGCGCAGGTCCAGATCATGCAAAATACGGCCGGCGATATTGAGCGCATCGCCCACCAGGCGGACCGGGCGGACGCCGGCACGGTGCATCTGGCGGCGCCCGAAGGCGTGGCCGGATACTGGATCGCGCGCCAACTCCCAAGCTTTGTCGAAGCCAATCCGCTGATCAATCTGGAGATCAACACCCGCGTGGATGGCGAGATGGCGCTCGATCAGAGCGATATCAGCCTGCAGATGACGGAATCCAAACGGATGAGCCATGTGGCGACGGAGCTGGCGACGCTGCATTACGTGCCCTTCGCGGCGCGCGCTTATCTCGACACCTATGGCGCGCCCAAAAGCGTCGCAGACGTGCTCAATCACCGCATTGCGGATCTGGTGAGCTATCGCGAGCAGCAAACCCATTGGCCAAAGGAAGCCAGCGCCATCAAACAGATGATGAACCCGTCCCTGACGACGGATAATTCACTGGCGCTGGTTGAGGCGGTGCGCGCGGGCACGGCCATCTCGATGATCCCCACCTACGCCGCCAAGGTCCAGCCCGACCTGGTCCATGTGGATCTGGGGCTGGAAGTGCCGATCACGCTTTGGATGGTCTATCATCCCGACCAGCGCCGCGTGACGCGCGTGCGCAAGGTTCTGGACTGGCTGCGCGAGATTTTCGACGGCTCGCTTTATCCTTGGTTCCGCAAGGATTACCTGCCGCCCAATACGTTCTCGGATGTGGATGTGGTGCATGTGCGCGGCGAACGCCCACGCCCCCGTGCGCTGGACTAGGCGCGCGGCCCGGTATGCGCGATGGCAAGGCGGAGCCCCGCCCAGATCGCGCTCGCAATGACGCTGGCATAGAGCAAGAACACCAGATCGGGTTGGTAGAGCGCCAAACCGGTTAGCGTCGTACCAAAGAGGTTAGGCACGCCCCTTAACAGCACGACCGCCAGTACGCCCGCCATCACCAGCGGGAACCAGAGGCTGATCATTCCGCCCAGGCCGGACTTGGCGCGCAAACCGTCGCGCAGCACAAAAGCGACAATACTGGCCGCCAGATAGACAAGCGGCATCAGCGCGAAAAGCAGGTATAACGATTTGGGCCCCCAGTTGGCGCCAGCGTCGGCATAGGGCTCGCCCAGCGCCCGATTGGTCACGCCATAAAGCAGCGGATAGACCTCACCAAAGCCCATACCACCCGACGCATTGACCAGCACGACCACCCCGCGCTGCTGTGCCGGTTCCAGAACCGCGATCGCCTCAAAGCCCGGCGTCAGCCCGCTATGCAGCGCATAGCCGCCCTCAGGGTCCAGCGCCCAGCCCAGACCGTAATAGGGCGAAGCATCGCTGGCCGGTCGCAGCATCATCGCCTTGCCTGCAGACGAGATCACATCATCGCGCCCGTTCAGCATCATTTGCAGGTAGTGCGCCATGTCCACGGCGCTGGAGACAATGCCCCCGGAGGGCGCGGTCACGCTACTCCCCCAACTTGCCTCAACCGGACGCCGCCCGAAGAACCAGGGTTGATGCCCGGTCGCCAGACCACCAACCGGCTCACCGGTCAGGACATGTGTGTTCGTCATTTCCAACGGAGATAGTATGTGCGCTGAGACATACTCGGCATAAGCCTCACCGCTAACCGCTTCGATCACCGCGCCGAGGATCTGGTAATTGGCGTTGGAATAGGCCCATGCGCCGGCGGCTTGGGCAGGGCCATCAGCGGCGAGCTGAGACACCCGTTCAGCGAGGCTCTGATCGTGATGCGCCGCATTGCCCTGAACCGTCGAATAGCCACTGGTATGGCCGAGCAGCTGACGCAAAGTAATCGGCGTTTGCGTCTCAAAGTCGGGAAGGTGGAGGGCGACCTCGTCTTCAAGTGTCAGGGCGCCGCCTTCCTTGAGCTGCATGATTGCAAGCGCGGTAAAGCTCTTTGTGATCGAGCCGACCTGAAACAGGGCCTGCGGCGTCACAGATGCGTCTTCGCCCCGCCGCAGAACACCGGACGCGCCCGTAATGACGCCCCCTTCATCCACGAGCGCATAGGCAAGACCGGGCGCATTCGAGCGCGCCATCTGCTGGTCGAGAAAAGCGTCAACGTTGTCGGCAGCTTGCGCCATAGCGCTCGTCGCCAGAGTGAAGACCGCCATTAGAGAAGTCAGAATAAGCCGCATGAAGTCCCCCATCCGGGGGCATAGTGCACCGTGTCGCCTCAAGGACAAACACGAGGGCGCCGCATATGAAAAAGCTCCCGAACGACTGAACGTTCGGGAGCTTGATCCATGCCGTACTCTCGTCGGCCTTACGGCGTCAGGACGACCTTGCCCTTCACGCGGCGCTCGAGAAGGTCTTCAAACGCCTTGGCGTAGTCTTCAAGCTTATAGCTGGCGGAGACTTGCGGCTTGATCTTGCCCGCCTCGTAGAAATCAAAGATTTCCTTGAGGTTTTGCGCATTTGCGCGCGGGTTCTGCCCGGCCCAGGCGCCCCAGAAAACACCTTGGATGTTGCGACTATTCAAAAGCGCGAGATTGAGCGGGATCTTCGGGATCGGGCCGGACGCAAAGCCGATCACCAGATAGCGCCCGTTCCAGCCCGTCGCGCGCAGCGCAGGCTCGGCGAAGTCGCCGCCGACCGGGTCATAGACCACGTCCACGCCCTTGCCGCCGCTCAATTCCTTGGCGCGAACTTTCAGGTCTTCGGTGGTGTAATTGATCGTCTCGTCCGCGCCATTGTCGCGGCAGAACTGCAGCTTCTCTTCAGAACTCGCCGCCGCGATCACCGTGGCGCCCATGGCCTTGGCGAGCTGGACCGTGGCGATGCCGACGCCGCCCGCGGCGCCCAGCACCAGGATCGTCTCGCCCTCTTTGAGCTGCGCCCGATCTTTCAGCGCGTGATAGCTGGTGCCGTAAATCGTGGTCAGCGCCGCGCCTTCTTCATAGCTCATGCTCTCTGGCATGGGCACGACCTGGCTGAAATGCACCGGCACTTTCTCGGCGAAAGCGCCCAGCATGGTCGCCGCGATCACCCGGTCGCCGTCCTTGACGCCCTGCACCTTGTCGCCCAGCGCGGAGATGACTCCCGCCGCCTCCATGCCCGGCACGAAAGGGGTCGGCGGCTTCATTTGGTAATTGCCCTCGACCAGCAAGATGTCGGGGAAGTTTACGCCCGCCGCCTTGACGTCGAGCATCACCATGCCCTCGCCCAGAGGCGGCTCGGGCGCCTCCTCCACGGTGAGGTTTTTGTAAGGTGCGAAATCCTTGCAGATCAATGCGCGCATGAACGGCTCCTCCCTGACTCGTCTGTCTGTTTGAGGGCACGATAGAGCAGCAAACGCGTGGCGCAAGCAACTCCTTAACCGCTAAAGCGCCTGCGCTTTCCGAATCTCTACGTATGGCGCAGTGTGACGACTGCCGACAGGCTGCATCCCTATAGAGAACCGAGCAGAAAGGCCGCTCCATGAGCCCCAAAGATATTCAGGCGCCGCAAGCCTTCGCTCCGTCCGTGCAGCTCAATCTCAACATACGTGGGCTGGGCCTGTCCGCGACGCTGGCGATCAACGAACGCTCCGCGGCCTTGATGAAGCAGGGCCGCAAGGTGTCAAGGCTGGGTTTGGGCCAATCTCCCTTCCCCGTGCCCGACATCATGCAAAAGGCGCTTCGCGACAACGCCTTCCAGAAGGATTATCTGCCGGTTCAGGGGCTGTACGGCCTGCGTGAGAGCATTTGCCGCTATCTGGAGCGCACCCAGGGGCTCGATTTTGACCCCGAAGACATTCTGGTGGGACCCGGCTCCAAAGAACTGATGTTCTTGCTTCAGCTGGTCTATTACGGCGATCTCCTGATCCCCACCCCGTCCTGGGTCAGCTATGCGCCTCAGGCCCAGATCATCGGCCGCCCGATCCGCTGGCTGCCCACGGCGCCCGACACCGGGCTCGGCGTCACGCCGGAAGTGCTGAGTGCTGCATGTGAGGCGGATCCGGACCGCCCGCGCCTTCTGATCCTGAACTCTCCAGGCAATCCCACCGGCACCGCCTATACGCCTGATCAGATGCTCGGCATCGCGGAAGCCGCACGCGAGCACCGCTTGCTACTGTTGTCAGACGAGATTTATGGCGGCGTGCAGTTTGACGGCAAACACCATTCCGCCGCCCGCTATTATCGCGGCGGCACGATCATTTCCGACGGCATTTCCAAATGGGCGGGCGCCGGCGGCTGGCGGCTTGGCTTTTTCGCTTTCCCCAAGTCCCTGAGCTGGCTCAAGGACGCCATGGCCACGGCGGCGAGCGAGACCTACACCTCGGTCTCAGCCCCGATCCAGCACGCGGCCAAGCTCGCCTTTGAAGGCGGGCCGGAGATGGAATTGTATCTCACCCGGTCCCGGCAGGTGTTGTCCGCGCTTGCTGAGTTCGTCACCGCAGAGCTGACTGGCGCCGGTGCGCAGGTCAATCCGATCCGCGGCGGGTTCTACGCCTTTCCCAATTTTGATCCGCTGCGCAGCGCCCTCAATGCGCGCGGGATCACAACCAGCAGCCAGCTGTGTGAAGCGCTCTTGGAAGACACCGGCGTCGCCACCCTGCCCGGCTCGGCGTTCGGACGTCCCGAGAGCGAGCTGTCGCTGCGGCTGGCGTTTGTGGATTTTGACGGGGAACTGGCGCTAAGGGCCCTGTCAGAGGGCGAAACGCTCGACGAAGCCTTCCTGAACCGGCATTGTTCGCGGGTGATCGAGGGGATCAAAGCCATGGCGCATTGGGCGCGCGGCTGACCCTTACGCGCGGGACCGTCATGGACATTGACTGGAATGCGGTGATGGCCGCCGAGGGGTTTTCCACCTGGATCCGCATCATGATCTGGGTCTGGGTCGCGTGCGTGATCTGGCTTTTCGTGGTGCTGTTGCGCGGCGGCTTCACAGACATGACCGAAGTGATCACTTCACGCTACGCCACGGCGGGCGAACGTTCGCGCATGATGATGCGCCTGCCGACCCGGTTTTTACTGCTGGTGGTCGCCGCCCTGTTCGGCGGCGCCAGCTTCGCCATTCCGCTCTTTATACAAGGTGCGGTGGTGTTGTTCTTCTGGCGGCAGGCCACGGGCGGATAAACAAACCCCGCCTCCGGAAGGAGACGGGGTCCATCATTTTCAGTCATTTTTCGGCTTACGCCGCGCCGGCGTTTCGCTTCGGCAGGACCCAGTCGGGGCGCGGGAAATGGCAGGTATAGCCATTGGGATAGCGCTCGAGATAATCCTGGTGGAAATCTTCCGCCTCCCAGAACTCACCGGCAGGGACGACTTGCGTCACCACCTGGCCCGGCCACAAACCCGACGCGTTCACGTCCGCAATCGTATCCTCAGCGACCGCTTTTTGCGTTTCGCTCAGATAGAAGATGGCTGACCGGTACTGGTCGCCGATATCATTGCCCTGACGGTCCAGCGTCGTGGGATCATGGATCTGGAAGAACAGCTCCAGCATCTCGCGATAGCTGGTCACGCTCGGATCAAACACGATTTCGATGGATTCTGCGTGGCCGGTCCGGCCGGTCTTCACCGTCTCATAAGTGGGATTATCAGTCTTGCCGCCGCTATAGCCCACGCGTGTGGAGATCACGCCGGGCCGACGCCGGATCAGGTCCTGCATGCCCCAGAAACAGCCGCCCGCCAGAAGGGCGCGTTCAGTGGTCTCAACCATTATAGGGCCTCCTTACGGCCAGCTTTCACAAAATCGATATACTCGCCATAGCCCTCCGCCTCCATCTCTTCGAGCGGAATAAAGCGCAGCGCGGCGGAGTTGATGCAGTAGCGCAAGCCGCCCGCCTCTTCCGGACCGTCCGGAAAGACATGGCCCAGATGGCTGTCGGCATGAGTGGAGCGCACTTCGGTGCGGACCATGCCGTGACTGTCATCGCGCAGCTCATCGAGCGCCTCTGGCGTGATGGGCCGGGTGAAGCTGGGCCAGCCGCAGCCGGATTCATATTTGTCCGCGGACGCAAACAGGGGTTCGCCCGACACGATATCCACGAAGATCCCGTCACGTTTTTCGTCCAGCAATTCGCCAGTGAATGGGCGCTCTGTGCCGCTCTCTTGCGTGACATGGCGCTGCTCAGGCGTCAGCCGGGCCAGCGCGTCAGGCGTGCGGGCCCATTTGGGGTCAGTCGTCATCACGATCTCCTCAGCCTCTCACACGGATATGGGGCGCATCAGAGCGCCCGCCAGCGTCCTCTCATCAATGTGAGGCGGCGGGCTCATCAGACAAGAGGCGATGGAGGCGAGGTTACAGAGCGCCGATGGCTTCCCAGGGAAACTCCACCCATTCATCGGCCGGCGTCTGAAGCCCGATGACGACGCCTGGCGCGCCGCCGGTCTTGTCCACCAGCGCCGCCACGATGGCGTCGGGATAGCGCGCGCGGATCGCTTCAAGCGTCCGGCCGGAATCAATGATGTCATCGATCACGATGGCGGCGCTGTCCGGCGCCGCGCCATAGGCTTGTATCCGGCCCTGCGCGCCCTCCACGCCATCGGCATAGGACATCAGCCCCAGAGACGTCATCTTGCGCAAGCCCAGCCGGTGCGCCACCAGCGCGGCGGGGATCAACCCGCCGCGCGCCACGCCCACCAGCATTGTGTCGGGATCAATCGGACCGTGCCGCTCGATCAGCTGATCGGCGATGCTGGCGGACAAGGTTTCGATATCGGTCCAGCTGAGCTTGTGCATGGGGCGTCCCTTTTCATTCTGATGCAGCGGCTTGATCGAGCCGGTCCAGCGCCGCCTGAGCATTGGAACACCAATAGCAGTCCTGTGTGCTTTGGCCCAAGGTCAAAGCCTGACTGTAATGCTGGCGCGCCCGCTCATTCTGCCCGATCTGCTCATAGGCGTGAGCCAGGCTGTCCTGCAAATTGCCGTTCTGAGGGTGCAGCTCAGCATTCAGCGTCAGAAGGCCCAGCCCCCACGCCACCTCTCTGCGCTCGATAGACAGCAAACCCGTCCGGTTCAGCACCCAGGGCGGTGGAACAGGATCGCCTGATCGCGCGGCCAGATAGGCGGGCAAGAGGTCAATGTCTTCCGGCGTGTGATCCGCCATGAAAGTGTGCACCAGCCGCACAGGTCCGCCATGCACCGGATCAGGCTCATAACGCGGATCATCCGTCATGCGCGCGATCTCATACCCCATGCGGCCGACACTGCCGCGCGCCGCATTGGTCATATGAAGGATCAAGGTGTCGGTGCGTGGCCCGTATTCAATGCTGACGAAGAAGACGCCATTACTGCCGGAATGGCTGATCCAGGGCTCACCGGAGGGCCGCACTCCGACAACCCAGCCATAGCTGTAATGGGTGAAACTCGGCGGATAGGGATCATCAAGCGCCATCAAAGGCGCGTATATCAGAGCCAGCGAATCCGGGTTGAGGACCTCGCCTGCATGGAGCGCCGCCATCCAGCGATGCATATCTGAAGGGGTTGAATAGAGCCCGCCATTGCCCAGCAACCGATAGGAGACGGGCTCAGTCCGCCAGCGGTCCAGATAAAACAAGCCCCGATCGGCACGATCCGGATCGGCATGAAAATCATCATATCCGCGCGCCGCGTTTTGGGCGGACCAATCCATCAAGCGATACCCGGTCTGCGTCAGCCCGGCTGGCTCCAGAACCAGCCGACGCAAGGCGGTTTCATACCCCTCCTCCGTGGCGCGCTCGATCACGATAGCCAGCAGGGAATAGCCAGCGTTCGTATAGTCATAACTGCTGCCCGGCGATCGGTTGAGCGGACTGGCCCAGAGCGGCGCCAGGAAGTCAGCTTCAGATTTGAAAGGATCTGAATCGCGCCCGTCGAACGCCCCGTTATCATCTGACAGCCCCGAACTATGGGTCAGCAGCTGATGGATGGTGATGCCCGCCTTGTCCTCAGGCGCTTCGGGAAAGAAACGCGCCAGCGGATCCTCAAGCCTCAACACGCCCTCCTCGACCAGGCGCAGTATGGCCGCCGCCGTGAATTGCTTGGTCATGGACCCAATGTCGAACAGGGTGTCTTCGTGATACGCAGCGCCTGAACGCCGGTCTGAGACGCCGTGATAGCCCTGATAGACCGGCACGCCGCCCTGGTAGACCCACAACACGCCGGGAGTCGCGCCCTCGGCCATGGACGCTTGCACATACGACTCGATCCGCGCCGACACGGGCGCAGGGGCGTAGGGCGCAGACCAACACGGCGCCGTTGCAAACAGCGCGCACGCAACACTTAGCCATTTCCACACGGACATGGCGACCTCCATAAATTTCATGATGTCAGAGACGAAAAAGAGCTTGGCTATTTCCAGCGAAAGCTGACGAAGAAACAGCCCAATGCGCCCAGCAAGAACATGACCGCCGGCGCCAGGAACCAGCGCAGCGGCGACGGCGTGATCACCAGCTCAGAATCCACGGGCCGGAAAAACCGTTGTCCGCCCTCCACACGCTCCAGATAGCCGTTTGCATGCATGTCCTGGGTGACCCGCACTTGCGGATCGGCCCGCTCCATCATGGCGATCTGCAAGGCGCGGGCGGCGGCCTCTTCGGGCCGGTCTTCGCCAAGATCCGGCCGCAGGGTGCTATCCAGAATGGAATAGACGTTCATGTCTTCACCCGGCGCAATCACGCCCGGCGACGTATAATGGTAGACGGTGTGTTCGTCGTCCTCAGCCAGGCTGAAAAGCCCCAAAGAGGCCCCGCCCAGAAACACGCTGACCACGCCCGCCGCCAGCCAGCTGCGCGCCAGGCGCGTGCTGCGCGTCTGGAGCGTGATGATGGCGGAGCGAACCTGGGCCACCTCGCGCAGATCTTTCAGGCTTTGCGCATCCAGGGACTGGGCCACAGCTTCGGCGTCAAACCCATAGGCCGCCGCCAAGCGCTCGAAGACGTCTTGTGACGGGAAGGACTTCCCCGTCTCCAGCTTGGACAGATAGGACTGTTCGATCTCGGCCTTGGCCGCCGCTTCGGGCTGGGTCCAGCCCTTCTGTTCTCGTTGGGCTCTCAGATACTCGCCGAATGTCATAACCGTCTCCGCTCAATGCGTACGCCAACCGTACGTCCTTGAGCGCAGTCTTGGAAAGTCGGGGCGCGACTGACAGATGAATATCAGCGCCTAAACCATGAATATTGGGGCGGTTTGAAGCATACCGCCTCACCCTGACGCAAAACGCGGCCCTCCATGACAGAAGGACCGCGCCTTTTCATCCGTCAGATGTGCGTCGCCCTATTCGTTGTCGAAGCCGAAATCGGTCAGGCCGCCGGCCGTCGTGACCGCGAAGCGGCGCATGCGGACGGTGTTCGCCAGCACTGCGGCGTCGGCGCGGATGCGGAAGCTGAGATCACCGCGACTGAAACTGCCGCAATCCACGAAATCGGCGGCTCCGATGACATACTCGTTCCGTCCCGCGCGATTGGAGCGAAGGGTGATGGAGCAATCTGTATAGGCGCCGGTGTACTGACCATTGCCACCCGCAGCATTGGCGATCGCCACCTCAATGGAGTCAGGCAGTCCGCCATTGATACCCGTGATACGGAACACGCCTTTCGTGCCCGCCTGAGCGTCGCCCACCCATTCAAACGGTCCGAACACCACTTCTTCGCGCCCGCCGGAAATGGCGGTCGGGCTCGTGCCTTGCCCGGTCTCGGCGTCAAACCCGAAATCGGTGATATCGCCCTCAGCGCCGAAAGCGATGCGCCGAATCTTGATCCGGCTCGCCATGTTCGCCAGAGAGGCCTGAACCCTGAAGGTCAGATCCCCCCGGCCGAAGGCTCCGCAATCAGCGAGGTCTTCACGCAAGATCAGATAGTCGTTCGCGCCCGCACGCTGAGGCCGGATCGCCAAAGTACAATCGGCGGTCGTGCCCGAATAGCCATTGGCCGTGGCGTTGGCGATGGAGACGTCTATGCGGGTCACCGCGCCATTCGCGATGCCGGCGATGCGGAACTGGTTGGACGTCGCCGCCGTGCTGTCGCCCGTCCATTCAAACGGCCCCACGCTAACTTGGCCCACGCCGCCGCCAATGCTCGCCGGGACCACGCCGGCGCTGGATTGAGCGTCGATATGAAAATCAGTCAGCGAGCCGCTGGCCTGACGGATCAGGCGCTGCATGCGCATATTGTCGATATCGCCCGGCGAATAATTGACGCGGCTATCATCTGCGGTCACCCGGAAGGTGAGATCCGCACGTCCGAAAGCGCCACAATCAGCCAGGTCCTCAGGCAAGATCAGGAAATCATTCTCGCTGCGCCGAGCGGACCGGATGGTCAGACGGCAATCAGAAAACGAACCCGTGTATCCTGGCTGGGACGCATTCGCGATCGCCACATCAAGGGTCAGGGAATCCCCTTGCAGCACCGGCGTCAGACGAAACTCGCTGCGCAGGGCGCCGTTGGCGTCATAGGTCCATTCAAACGGGCCATATTCAGCCTGGACGGTGGCTTGCGGCGCAGAAGTGTCGCTCTCCAGAATGGATTGCGCATCCGCCGCCCGCTCAAAAGTCGCGTTTGAAGCTCCTGCCACGGACTGAACCCGAACGCCGGACGTTCCGCTGGTCGCCTGCCCCTGACCGCCCGAAGGATCAAACGCGGCGTCCGTGATGCCGCCGCTGGAATTGAACAGGAAGCGACGCATGCGCAGATTGCCCGCATCCGCGGTGTCCACGGTCACGTCAATATACAGGTCGCCGCGATCAAACCGGGCGCAATCAACGAAGTCCGACCCGCCGATAATGTACTCATTGCCCGAATAACGGTTGGCTCGAACGCTGAAATCACAGCGTATGGACGCGTCGCTCACAGACTGTCCTGCAGCATCGCCCCAGCGCTCGATATCCGCGCTGACCGCGCTGGGCATGGCGGTGTTCAGGCCGACCACGCGGAAAATGCTGGACGTGCCCTGATCAACGTCGTTGACCCATTCAAACGGCCCAAAGCGGACGGTTTCCTGGTTCGCATTGAGCGCAGTCGCTACGAAGGCCGTCGCTTTCATCCGGATTTGCGTGATTGAGCTTGCGCCATCGACGCCCAGCGCCAACTCGCCAAAATAAAATCCGCTGTTGAGGCCGCTACCATTGATGCTCAGACGCAGCTGCCCGGCTCCATTCCCCGACAAGGTGAGCGCCGTAGTCGACACAGGTGCGCCAGACGGCGTTCCCGATCCGGAAAAGAACTCCGTCGTCAGCCAACTGGGCTTGGAAATGACACGAACGGTGCGTGATTGAGAACTCGCATTGCTCAACGCACGAACATCGGTGTTGAACGACGAAACCGCACTGGTGGTGTTGCGGGCGTCATAACGGGTGAGATCATCAAGACTGACAGAGTTCACCACGCCAGCGCCATTGCGCAGGAATTCATAGGCCGCGTCGACCTGTATGCGCGCATGAACGCGCTCGGTGGCAACATCCATAACCGGGACGCCTGTGACCTTGAGCGCTTCCAGAAAATCAGCAACGCTGGCGTTCGGGTAAGCGTCACGTAGCAGCGCAATCGCGCCGGCCACATGCGGGGTGGCCATGGAGGTGCCATTTGAAGAGGAGAACCAGTGACAGAATCCCTCAGAATTCGGCGTTGCGTTATTGATGACGCAGTTCTGCCCCGCTGCGGGCTCTTCAGAACCAAAAGCGGCGAAAATGTCTACGCCTGGCGCCAGAAGGTCCAGATAGTCCGCATCATTTGAGAAAGACGGCACATCATCGCTATCGTCCACTGCACCGACGGAAATGGCGCTGCGAATACAGGCCGGAGAGCTCAATCCGTTCGCGAATCCGTCATTGCCGGCGGCGACGACCACAGCGATTCCAGCGTCGTTGAGCGCCCCCATTGCGCGATCATATGAGCTGCTTGTGCAGGGAGACGCATTCGCCGTCGAGCCGCCCAGGCTCATATTCACCGCACCCAGATTGAGCGTGTCGCGATTGAGATAAAGCCAGTCCAGGGCCGCAATCTGATCAGACGTGTAAGAGCGCACGCAGGCCCCCTCGAGAGGTTCCCCATCCTCGACGCACTCAGCAGGTTCAAACCGGCTGAAAACATTGACCGCGATGATGCTGGCGCTGCGCGCTACGCCCGACACCCTGCGGCCCGAGGAGAGGTTCAGCTCACGCCCAGCCACGGTTGAAGCCACGTGCGTGCCATGAAAGCAGCCGTCAATTCCGGTCTCAGAATCAAAATCATCTTCAACGCAGGCATCCCCCGCCTCGGCGGAGGTCAAGTCGGTCTGGACATCCTGCCCGTTCGGGCAGAATGACGAGGACTCACCGGTGATGGTGGTGTTGTAACACGCGCTGGCGGTGATGGCGGGGCCGATCATGGGATGATCTTTCTCCACCCCAGTGTCCAGAACCGCGACAGCAACACCGTTGCCAGTATAGCCTTGAAGCCAGACGGCCTTGGCGCCGATCTGGGCCACCGAAAAATTTGTCATCGGGCGCATGGGGGTGTTGTCATAAACGTGCGCCACATCGGGATTCGCACGCAGCGCCGCGATTTCCCGAGCATTGGCCATGATGGTAAAGCCTGGCGTCAGCTCAAAGGCTTCATACCCCTCGACCGCGTCTTGCCGCCCAAGGCTTTCAGCGTTGCGCGCAAACATGCGTCCGGTCACGGCGCGGCGCATATCGTCAATCTGTTGACGCATCATCTGACCGGCGAACCCCGGCTCGGCCGCCAGCAAGGTCTCATCCTGTGAGACGTTCAGAATGACGATGACCGATGTGCGTTCGCCCGATTGCAGTCGGCTCATCGCACGGGCGCTGACCGCCCCGTCCAGCGCCTGGACACCCGCTCCGGTCTCCGCCGTCTGGGCCAAAACAGGCGCCGTTACAGAGAGGCAAGCGCCCAAACCCAGGCATGCTGTGATCAAAAGGGTCTTATGAAAGGTCATTCAATCAAGCCTCTAGCCGTCTGACCGAGCGCCCATCGGGCGTGCGGGAACATCTTCTTGAAAGGCGCGAACCGCATCGTGCCGGGCCAGGCGCCGGGCTTCATCTGGTGTCAGCCTCATTTCAAAAGCATAGGCCGAAATAAAACTCTGGCCATAACGCGGCAGGTCAGCGTTGCCGCCCGCAGAACCGACATACCCGTCTGCGCCGAAGACGTCAGACAGGACTTGCTCACGCAGCTGATCAAGACTGCGTCTTGCGCGCTCGACGCCCTCCGGCGTCGAGATGTCGCCCGGTCCGTCTTCCAGCGAGATGATGTAATTGACCCGGTCCGCCATAGGCTGCTCCTGCGCGCCTGCTTGCTCGGACGCTGAGGGCGCAGCGCATCCTCCCGCACATGCCAGTGCAGCGCTCAAGGCTGTGATCATGATCACAGAATACGAGTGATTGCGCATATGGGTCCGCCCTCCCCTGAGCGTCACTGCAGCCCGCAGACAGGCCGCAAATACGATCATTAAACCTTCAACCGCCTGAATGCGCCATTAACGGGTTTTTCCATGGCTGACTCAACCCGAGACAGAAGAATCCGTCGAGCTTCATTTCAAGCGCGTGCAAGTCTTCAGGCAGGCCGACTAAAGTTGACCGATGCTAGACTCATCAAGGACTGAGCACCCGCCAAAAGCGGCGCGGCATCAGACATCAGCCCACTCGCGATGTCGTCGCCATTGAAAGCGCGCAGACCCAAACGGGCGCGAGCGCTGTCATCAATATGGATTGAAAAGAGATGGTGCCCGGGGGCGGATTCGAACCACCGACACGCGGATTTTCAATCCGCTGCTCTACCAACTGAGCTACCCGGGCGGCGAGGCGCACATATAAGTGCGCCGCGCTGAGGACGCGGTTTATAGGCAAGCGCGCGAGGGCTGTCCATGCCCTCCAATCAGTCTTGTGCAGTCAATTTCAGATTTGTCCGGTCTGCCTTCCTGCTTGCCCATCAAGGCCGGGGACTGCTACCCGCTGCGTCATAAATACGTTTAAAACCTCCGAGGCGAGCAATGAATAAAAAAGTCTGCGTCAGTGCGCTGGCCCTGGCGGCCGTGCTGGGTGAAGGCGGCATGGCGTTCGGCCAGTCCGTCACGAGCGATATCATCACCATCACGGCGGGCCGCGCGCCCGGCGCGCAGACAGGCGATCGCCCGGTGGTCACGCTGGATTCTGACGCGCTCGCTGCGAGCGGCCTGTCCGACCTGGGCGACGCGCTGGCGTTCAATCCCGCGATCGTCGGGTCTGAGTTCAATGACGATCCGGGCACGCAGAACGACACCTCAGGCACGTCGAGCGTCAATCTGCGCGGTCTGGGTCTCGGCGCGACCTTGGTGCTGGTCAACGGCGTCCGGCAAACCCCGTCTTCTGTGGCGTCTGACGACGGCGCGAGCTTTGTGGACATGAACGCGCTTGTGCCAGACATCGCCATCAGCCAAGTCGAGATCCTGAAAGACGGCGCCTCGCCGCTTCACGGCTCGGACGCCATTGCAGGCGTGGTGAATGTGATCACGCGCGACCGGTTTGACGGCGTCGAAGTTCAGGCCGAGGCGCGCGGACCGGACGGGTTTGAGGGCGCAGGCTTCACCTCCATCCTCTCCGCCATCGCCGGGACCGAACTGGGCGCCCTGCATCTGACCGGCGCGGTGAGCTATCGCGACACCGATGGCGTTGAGGGCTTTGAGACGGACTTCATTCCGGGCACCGGCCTGTCCGCTCTGGGCCAGCCGGGCGCGTATTCAGTTTCCACGCCGGGCGGCTCGCAGGTGATCATTGACCGCGATTGCGCCGCGGGGGGCGGCCAGCCCCTGGTGCTGGGCGCGGACACAGCCTTTGGCACGCCGGGCTATTGCCGACTTGATTACGGCCAGTTCTTCTCGCTCATCCCCGATGAAAGCCGGCTCAATGTCTATGGCGCGCTGACGGGTGATTTCGGCGACACGCGCCTGACCGTGCGGGCGGCCGGGGCCGATACGCAGCTGACACGCGGCAACTCGCCCTCTCTGCCCGCCTTGAGCTTTCCCACCATCCCCACCGCCAATCCGGGCAATTATTTCGGGCAGGACGTGATCTGGAACGGGCGTCCTCGGGGCGTCAGCGCAGGCGCGGCGCGCCGTAGTTTTGACCATGATACGCTGCGCTTTGACGCCGGGCTGGAGCGTGATTTTAACGCTCTGGGCCGCGACTGGACGGGCGCGGTCACCCTCGCCTATTCCCGCAATGAGCTGGAAGCGACCATCACCGATCATATAGGCGACCGTGTAAGCGCGGCGCTGAACGGCTTTGGCGGCGCCGCTTGCCAGCCCGGCGCCAGCGCGGGCGATCAGAGCGCAGGGTGCTATTGGTTCAACCCGTTCGGCTCGGGCGGCCTGGTCACAGACCCGTCAGATCCGCGCTATAACAATCCGGACCTTCTGGCCTGGATGCTGGGCAAGGATGTGCGCACCTCCACCTCCGAGCTCACCAGCCTGGACGCCAGCATGACCAGTGCGGCGCTGTTCGCGCTGCCCGCTGGCGACGTGTCCTTGACCATCGGCGGTCAGCTGCGCACGGAAAGCCTTGAGGTCAATCACGGCCAGACCTTCAATGACGACGCCTTCCTCTTTATTGTCGGCGGCCCTGATTATGCGGGCGAGCGTGACGTGGTCAGCCTGTTCGCGGAAAGCGTCATCCCGCTTCACGAGCGCGCCCGGCTGACGCTGGCGGCGCGGCATGAAGACCTTGAAGCGTTCTCCTCCACCGATCCCAAAGTCGGGTTGGCGGTGGATGTCACCGAGACCCTGACCCTGTCGGCGAGCTGGTCGCAATCCTTCCGCGCGCCGTCCTTGCATCAGCAAGTCAGCGCCACGACCACGCTGCAATCGCTGACCCTGGGCAATCAGAGCCTGTTCCGCCCGGTGCGCACGGTGGGCTCGACGGCGCTCGATCCGGAAACCTCTGACAGCGTGACGCTGAGCGCCAGCTGGCGCTACGCGGGCTGGAGCGCGCGGGTGGACGCCTGGCGGCTTGAGATCGAGGACCTGATCATCGAGGAAAGCGCCAACGCCATCCTCGCCGCCGATTTCGCCGATGACGGGATCTACAATGACCCGCGCGTCGAGCTGTCCCAGTCTGGCGATGTGGTGCTGGTGCGCGCCAATTTCGTCAACGCCCCGAGCGTTGAAGCGCAGGGCGTGGATTTCGCCCTCTCCCATGACGGGGTGGATCTGGGCCGGTTCGGCCTGATCAATGCCGGGCTGGACGCGGTCTATATCGACGAATTCACGCTATTCGACCCCGTGCTCAACACGACGATCGACGCGGCGGGTAATCGCAACTTCACAAACTTCGCTCGCTCCCTGCCGCAATGGCGCGCCAGCGCACGCGCCGGCTGGATGAACGGGCCGTGGAGCGTCAACGCGCAAGCGCGTTTCATCTCGGCCTATGATGATGATGAAAACGGCGGCGCCGAGATCGACAGCTGGACCGCCTATGACCTTCAGGCCGGCTGGAGCGAAGAGATGCGCGGCCATGTGCTGACCGCTTCCATCGGCGCGCTCAACGTCTTTGATGAAGCCGCGCCGACCGTGAACACGCCGCTGGGCTATGACACCAAGGTGCATGACGCGCGCGGCCGCGTGCTCTATGCCCGGATCAGCGTGACGCGCTAGGCTCCGAGTTCAGATCAAACAAAAGCCCCGCAGCAATGCTGCGGGGCTTTTTTTGTACTCGAGAGCGGATCAGTGTTGATCGCCGCCTTCTTCATCGCCGCGCGCTTCGGGCGGCAGGGCTTCGGGCGGGACCGGCTCGCCGGGCACCGCATAGGCGCCGGAGAACCAGCGCCCGAGGTCTGCATCAGCGCAGCGCGCCGAACAGAAGGGCTTGTATTGCGGGTCGACAGGTTTCTTGCAGATGGGGCAGCCGGGTTTGGATTTGCTCATAGCGGGCGCACCTCAAAATCGCGCGCCCCCTTGGCTTCATCCAGCACCAGTTCAAACCGGTCGCCGAGGCGCGATTTCATCGCTTTTGACCATCCGATGGGATCAGTTTCAAGCCAGGCGTGAACCTCTTTACCGGCCAGCAGCGCCAGACGGCCGCCGCGCTTGGCCTGGCCTTCGGCCTCCAGACGGCGCAGAGCGGCGAGCGCGCACGTCTCCACATTGTCGACGCCAAAGCGCTCCCAAGCGATTTCATGCAGGGCGCGGCCCAGGCGCTGACGCGCCAGCTCAACAATGGCGAACCGGCTCGACGGCGCAACATCGACCTTGGCGGGATCGCGCTTGAACGCGCCCTTCAGCGTCTGGTCGAGCTGGCTCTGGTCCTGCTTTTTCTTCAAGGGCAGAAAATCAATCGCTACCACGCCGCCAATGCCGCGCAACCGGATTTGACGCGCCGCCTCGCGCGCGGCGGTCTTGTTCAGATCCAGCGCCATTTTCGGCGCGCCGCCTTGGGACTGGCGCCCTGCGGCGTCCACATCAATCACGGTCATGGCGGTCACTGGTTCGATGATCAGCTTGCCGCCGCCGGGCAGCGGAACCACCGCTTCCAGCGCCTCGTCAAACAACTCATCAAGGGCGACATCGGCCTCTTTGGGCGTGCGCACCGGCGCTTCAAACATCATCGACAGACGCTCGGCCAGCGGCGGCGCAGACACCACGATTTCCGGCGCCTCGCCCGGCTCGACCTCAAACAGGGTCAGCGTCGGGCCTTTGTCCTGAAACTGTTCGCGTGCGATCTGAACGCCGATCGCGGCGCCTTCATGCAGACCTTCAGGGCGGCCGGCCTTGCCAAACGGCAGAAAGGCCGTCGGACCGCGCCCGATTTCGCAAAATGCGCCGTTCAGCGATCCGTCCACCTTGGTGACGCGAGCGCGAAAGACTTCGCCGCGCAAAGCACGTTGGCCGCGCTCGGACCAGCGCTCCAGATGCAGCTCGATGGCGCGATCACCATCGAGGACAGCGGCGCGGGTTTCCCCCACATGATCAGCAGCGACGATTCTCAAAACACATATCCCAATCCGACCAGCATCTGACGCGCCTCATAGACCGGAAGTCCCATCACCCCGGTGTAAGAGCCGATCAGCTTACTGATATAGGCGCCGGCGCGGCCCTGAATGCCATAACCGCCCGCTTTGCCATCCCACTCCCCGCTATCAAGATAGGCGGTGAGTTCATCTTCGCTCAGACGTTTGAAGGCCAGCCGGGTTTCAACCACGCGGCTGATCTCGCGACCGTCCGGCGCACGCACAGCGACGCCGGTATAAACCCGGTGATTGCGACCGCTCAAAAGCCGCAGACACGCCTCGGCGGTTTCCCGGTCTTCGGATTTCGGCAGGATGCGGCGTCCGACGGACACAACCGTGTCGCTCGCCAAAACATAAGCGCCCGGATGCTCGGCGGCGGCGAGTTTCCCAACCGCCAGCCGCAGCGCCAGATCGCGCGGCAGCTCTCCAGGTCGTTCGGTCTCATCGATATCGGTGGGCGCGATCTGATCGGGCGGCGCACCGATCCCGACCAGCAGATCGCGTCGACGCGGAGAGGCGCTCGCCAGGACAAACGGCGCGCGCACAATATCGGGCGTCACGCTCACCTTATTTGAAGCGATAAGTGATGCGCCCTTTGGTCAGGTCGTAAGGCGTCATCTCGACCAGAACCTTGTCGCCAGCCAGCACGCGGATGCGATTCTTGCGCATCTTGCCCGCCGTATGAGCGATGATTTCGTGATCATTTTCCAGTTTGACCTTGAAGGTCGCATTGGGCAGCAGTTCCACGACTTCGCCTGGAAACTCCAGCAGTTCTTCCTTCGCCATGCAGCTCCTCTTGATCAATGGCGTATTTTCAGGCGCGAGTGCGCCAAACGCAAAAACCCCGTACGCTCTAGCATGAGATGTCATGCCAGCGTCGGGCGGTCTCGTGCCGCTATATAAGCGTGATCGCGCCGATCGTCGAGCGCGGTTGTAAGGACTAGCCCGGAATAAAGGCTGAAATACGCGCTTTTATGTCGTCACGCGCAGCGCGATAGGCGTCCAGACGCGCTTCATGACGGCCTTCAACCGCCGCCGGATCGGGAATCGCCCACAGGTGATAGTCCGCCCCCCGCGCCTCGGCGAAGGCGCTGGCGGCGGGATCGGCGTCCTGAGCCAGGCACACGACGAGCTCGACGGGATCATCCGCCGTATCAGCGAGATCCCGGCATTCGAAGTTTGACAGATCGACGCCGCTTTCCTCCATGACATTGATCATGAAGCCATCTGGCCAGGCGGCCGGCTCGACGCCGCAGGATCGCGCCAGGCAATCCGCGCCGAAACGCGCTTTCCAGAACCCTTCAGCCATGGGGGAGCGCACCGCATTGCGGCCGCACACAAAAACGACGGAGGGAACCGCCATGCTCAGGCGCCCCGCCGGTGCAAGGCGCAAATCAGGGTGAAGAGGCGCCGCGAGGTGTCAAAATCCACCTCGATCTTGCCCGCCAGACGCTCGCGCAACAGCTCGGAGCCTTCATTGTGCACGCCGCGCCGACCCATATCGATCGCCTCGATCTGGCCCAGGGGCGCATCGCGCACAGCCGCGTAATAGCTTTCACACATCAAGAAATAGTCCTTGATGATCCGGCGCAGCGGCCCCAGCGAAAACACAAACATGCGAACGGCGTCGCCGTTCTCGCGCTTGATGTCGAAAACCAGACGCTGGTCCTCGATGGCCAGACGCAGCGCATAGGGTCCAGCCTCGGACTCAGCGGGATGGAAGGTGTTGGAATCCAAGAGATCAGCAATAGCCACGCGGCGCTCATGCTCCACGGCCTCATCGGCCTTGCCGATGGTCAGTTGGTCAAGCTCGACCGCGACCAGGCGCTGATCGGTCATAGAGAACTCCTGTCGACCCCGATGGGGGTCATGCCTCGTCTTCGTCTGGATGGCTCGGCCGCGCCGCCGCCCGCCAGGGCTCGGACACATCCGCCAGAGCCATATCAATGCATTCCACCTCAAGACGCAGCTCGCCGCCACCGGAAAAGGTGAAGCTGAGCACCCCGCCCGGCGCTTCCTCAGGCTCAAACGCCAGCGTCAGGAGACTGATCACCCCGTCTTCATTGGTCTGGTTGAGACGTTTCGCCTGCGCCTTGAGCACCGAGCCGACCTGCAGCGCCGCGCGCACGCGCTCGCCATGCCCCTTGCTCGGCCCTTCCCAGCGAAACCGGTTGAGCGCCAGGGTGAACTGGCGCGCCTTCGGCTCGTACTGAAAATCACCCAGCAGCCCCACAGCGTCCTGCAACGCGGCTGAGAGCACAGTGAGGTCGTCCGGGGATTGCGCCAGCAGGCGCATCGGCGTGTAGCCGGCCATTCAATTCTCCGCAGTTTCGGCGACGCGGCGAATCTGTGCGCCGCAGGCGGACAGCTTGTCCTCCAGGCGCTCAAATCCCCGGTCCAGATGATAGATTCGGCTGACCATCGTCTCACCTTCAGCAGCAAGACCGGCGATGACAAGGCTGACAGATGCGCGCAGATCCGTGGCCATCACCGGCGCACCCTTGAGCGCGCATGGACCACGCACCACCGCTTCGTTGCCGCGCACATCAATCCGGGCGCCCAGACGCGACAATTCCGGCGCGTGCATGAAGCGGTTCTCAAAAATGGTTTCGCGGATCACCGACGCGCCGTCCGCCAGACTCATCAACGCCATGAATTGCGCCTGAAGATCAGTGGGAAAGCCCGGGAAAGGCGCGGTTTGCATGTCGACCGCCGTGAGACCGCCAGGGCGTTTAACCCGCACGCCGCCCTCTTCCGCCTGGATCTCGACACCGGCTTTACGCAGCAAAGCCCACAGTGCGCCGTTATGGTCAAAGATGGCATCCTTGAGCAGGACGTCGCCGCCAGGAACGGCCGCGGCCGCCATGGCGTAGGTGCCGGTTTCGATCCGGTCTGGCACCACGGCCCAGTCCGCACCATGAAGCTTAGACACGCCCTCAATGGTGATGGTGGCGGTTCCCGCGCCGCTGACCTTTGCGCCCATGGCGTTCAGACAGCCGACGAGATCGGCGATTTCCGGCTCGCGCGCGCAGTTTTCCAGCACCGTCTCGCCCTTCGCCAGAACGGCCGCCAGCATGGCGTGCTCTGTGGCGCCCACTGAGACCATGGGAAAGACGATCCGCGCGCCTGTCAGGCCGCCTGATGGCGCTTTGGCGTTCACATAACCTTCTGACAGCTCAATCTCCGCACCCAGCGCTTCAAGCGCCTGCAAATGCAGATCCACGGGCCGAGCGCCGATGGCGCACCCGCCCGGCAGCGAGACCTTAGCATGGCCGACCCGCGCGATGAGGGGGCCGAGGACATTGAAGCTCGCCCGCATTTTGCGCACCAGATCATAGGGCGCGAAGGGCTCGCCCAGATTGCTCGCATGCATGAACAGCTTCGCTCCGGCGCGCTCCTCCACCGTCACGCCCAACCGGGCCAGCAAATGCCCCAGAAAGCGCGTGTCAGCAAGGCGCGGCATGCGCGACAGCTCAAGCGGCCCGTCCGTCAGCAGACAGGCGGCCATGAGCTTGAGCGCGGAGTTTTTCGCGCCTGAAATCTCGATGTCACCGGAAAGGCGCGATCCGCCGCGAATAGAAATGCTGTCCATACTGCCCTCATGGTTCTAGAAGCGCGCGCCGACGCCAGCGCCCCACCCTGCTGCGCCCGTATCTAAGGGCATTCGCACGATGACGAAATAAGGGCGTCACAGAGGCGATGATTTGTGGTCGCCGCGCTTGGAACGCAAGGGCGCAGACTTGCTTATGACCCTGCGTCCGGTTTGGGCGCATCGTTCTTGCGCGCCGCCGCCTTGCGGCGTCGCAAATTGGCGCGCAAGGCCTGGGCCAGGCGCTGCTCTCGATCGGTGGGCGAAGTTTCACCCTTTGCAGGCTTGTGATCTGAGGTGCTCATGGGCTCTCAACTGCCTTATATCTGCAAAAGAGGTCAAGCCCGGTCTTGGCGCGCGAAGAATCAAACGCTATAAGCCCGGCTCCGACGACGCGAGAGCATGCTCTTGCTTTCCGGACGCCGCTATAGCTCAGGGGTAGAGCGTTCCCTTGGTAAGGGAGAGGTCGAGTGTTCAATTCACTCTAGCGGCACCACTCTTCTCATAAAATTGTTGCACTGGCCGGGGACGAACGCTCCTGTCGAGCTAATCCTTTCCGTCGTGCTTCGGGTTTACGCATTGTGTGGGCACAAATGCGCTACGCTTTTTTATGCAAAAGCTCGGTTATATCTTTTTCCGTTGCACGTTTCGCCTTTGCGAGACGGCTTTCAGGGCGCACGACGCGCAAACTGGCGAGGACTTACTCTCGCAGACACGGCGAAGTCTTTCCTTTTTTGTCTGCAAACAACCGCCGCCTTTTAGTCTTCCCGCTTTAAATCGCATGCAAATAAAGCAATAAATTGAAAGAACTTTCTCGCGCGCCGCATCTGCCAGGTCCCATTGCATGCCTCTCATGACCCCGCTTTTCCCCGCGCTTGAGCCCTATTCCAGCACCTGGCTTTCCGACGATCAGGGTAGCGCGCTCTATGTCGAAAGCTCCGGCTTACCCGATGCGCCCACAGTGCTGTTTGTGCACGGCGGACCAGGGTCCGGCGCCAGCCCGCGACACCGGCGGTATTTCAATCCCAGCAAATGGAATATTGTTTTGTTTGATCAGCGCGGATGCGGGCGCTCACGGCCCTTGTTCGAGCTGGAAACCAACACCACCGCACATCTGATCGAGGATATGGAGCGCGTACGAGAGGCGCTAGGCTTGGAGCGATGGACCCTGTTTGGTCCGTCCTGGGGCTCCACCCTGGCGCTCGCTTATGCGCAAACCCACCCGGATCGTGTTGAAACCCTGGTGATTGAAGGCGTGTTGCTGGGCGAACGTGAAGAGATGGACTGGTTCCATGATCCTGCCGGCGCAGGGTCGATCCGCCCTGACGCGCTCGAACGCCTGATGCAGGGCGTGCCGGCCGCCTACCAGACCCCGGTCGAGTTTCGCCATTGGGCGCTTGCGCAAATGCAAGAAGAAATCGCCGCCGGGCGGCCGCTTCTGGCAGGACTTGAAGATCCTGACACTCCGTTGGAAACCCTGCAGCGGTCGGTTCTCTACCGCTGGAGCGAGTATGAGGAAACCCTGGGCTGGCTCGACAAGTCCAATGCTGAGATCAAAAAGGACTATGCCGAGCGCGGCGTCGACTGGCTGACCGCGCACTCAGTGTTAGAGGCCTGGTATTTCGCCCATGATTGCTTTCTGGAACCGGGGCAGATTCTGGACAACGCCCATACGCTGACAATGCCGGTTCAGATCATCCAGAGCCGTTATGATCTGGTATGTCCGGGACGCGCGTCCCAACGACTCGCCGAAGTCACGCCCCATGCGCGTCTGCACTGGGTTGAGCGATCAGGGCATGTCATGACCACACCGGTGCATCGCGAAGTCCGCGCCGTGTTCGAGGCGTTGGCGTCCAATCGTCGCTAAGCTGAATCTGCGCGCCAGCTCACCACGCCGCCAGCGCAGCGCGCCGCCACTGATTAGCCGCTACGCAAACATAAATATATGCGGCGTCCCAACAGATTGCGCCCGCCTCGCCCGGCGCAGCCGCGCTTGCTGGCGTGTGGCTGGCGCTCAAGCTGAGCCGATCTGACAGCACCGCCAGCCCCGACAGCCTGACAACGCCATCCGCTTGCGACACTTTCAGCGCTTCCAGCCAGCTGGAGCCATCATCTGAGACCTTGATGGAAAACGCCTCCTCGCCCGCCAGGCCAAACTCGGCGCGGCCAGACCAGTTTGATTGAAACACCAGGCTCGCGGTTCGCGCGGCGTCCGACTTGTTCAAGGTCAGGCGCATATCGCCAGGCCCGGCGTCATCGGCTGACATCAGAACGCCGGTGGACTTGATCGCAACGCGATTGACCGCATCCGCCTGCGTCCCCACCCCCAACGCCTCAAGCGCCCCCAGCGCACGAACCTGATCCGTGAGGGCAGTCCATTCGGCGCCGTCATGCACCAGGCTCACCGCTTCATCCGCCACAAAGACGGTCAGCCCCGCCCAGGGCTCAACGGCGGTCCAGACGCCTTCATGATACACCATCAACACGCCTTCGCTCTGCGATGACCAAACTTCGCCCTGAGGCGCGTCTGGCAGCAGATAACCCTCGCCTTCTGACGGCGTCTCGGGCTGGTCTGTGAGCGTGCGGCTCAAGACGCTGGCCTGCACCAGCATATCCAGACGCGCCAGCGCCTCATTGACGGTCACATGTTTCTGAGCCTGGGCCGGCATCAGCCATGGCAGGTCCAGCCGAGGGGTGCGATCTTGCATGGGGTTAGGTCCTTTCATTGCTGACAGGGACCAAGCTTAAAAGGCGGAGCATCGCTGGCGGATAAGCCGAGCCGCTTTCCGCAGTGGCGAAACGCCGACACGGGCGGCTTTTCTAATCGTCAAAGCCGGTGTACCCACACGATATGACTGACTCTATCCGCCCCCTGGCCGAGGGATTTGAGGCCATCGACGACGCGCAATGGCGTGTCATGGCAGAGGCCGCCCTCAAAGGCGCCCCACTGGAGCGGCTTGTTCGCAAAACCCTGGACGGGGTCGCGCGCGGCCCCTTGTTCACACGGACGGACCGTGACGAGATCGGTCCGCTGCCCGCCCCTGGCACCGCGCCCTATCTGCGCGGGCTCACAGCGGAACGCGATCCCTACCTGCCCTGGGGCATACGTCAGATCATTGACGACGCCGATCCAAAGGCCGCGAACGCCGCCATGCTGGCCGAGCTGTCAGGCGGGGTCAGCGAAATTGCGCTCACCCTTGATCCGACAGGCGCCATGGGCGTCGCAGTCCGGACGCTGGACGAGCTGAAAACCGTGCTGGACGGGGTCATGCTCGATCTCGCGCCGGTCTATCTGCAGCCCTCGCGCATGGCGCCGCAATACGCCGCTCTGGCGCTGGCCTATATGCGCGATCAGGGGTTGGATCTGAGCACGCTGAAAGGCGGGCTCGGCCTGTCGCCCATTGGTCAGAAATCCCTGGCCGGCGGCGGCGCGGAAAACCTGCCTGAGCGCCTGAAGCGCACGGCGGAGGCCGCCGCCTGGTGCGCCGATCACGCGCCCAACATCAAAGTGGTCTCAATCACCGCCAACGCGCCCCATGAAGCGGGCGGCTCGGCGGCGCAAGAGCTCGCTTTCGCCTGCGGCGGCGGCGCCAGCTATATGCGCGCCTTCATCGATCATGGTTTGACGCCGGATCAGGCGGCCAATGCGCTGGAGTTCAGTTTCGCCGCCGATGCGGACGTGCATCTGACCATCGCCAAACTGCGCGCGGCGCGGCGTGTCTGGGCGCGCGTGGCGGAAGCGTTCGGCTGTTCGCCGGACGCGCAAGGCATGCGCATTTGCGCCATCTCATCCTCGCGCATGCTGACGGCGCGCGACGCCTGGACCAATCTGATCCGCAACGCCTGCGCCGGCTTGGGCGCGGCGGCCGGCGGCGCGGATTCCATAACCGTGCGGCCGTTCAACGAACCGATCGGCGCGGCGACTCCCTTCGCGCGACGTGTCGGCCGCAATCTTCAGATCATGCTGATGGAAGAGAGCCATCTGGGCGTGACCGCAGACCCGGCGGGCGGCAGCTATCTGCACGAAACCCTGGGCCATCGGCTCGCGCAAGCGGGCTGGGATCTGTTCCAGCAGATCGAACGCCGCGGCGGCCTGTTTGAAACGGTCAAGGCGGGCTGGCTGCAAAACGAAGTCGCCAAGACTCGTGACGCCTATGTCGCGCAATACGCCGAGGGCCGCGAAAGCCTGATCGGCGTGACGCAATACGCCAATCTGGAAGAGCGTCCCGTCGAGGCGGGCCAGCGCAGCTATACCCCGCCCAAGCTCGATGCGCCGACGCTTGAGCCACAACCCTTTGCTGACAAGATTGAAGCGGCCGCCCAAGGCCACGCCATACGCCTGCTGGACGCGCCGGACCAGAACTGGCCGCCCTTGCGATACATGCGGATGGCGGAGCCCTTTGAAGCCCTGCGCGACGCCTCAGACGCCCACGCGAACAAGACCGGTCAGCCCCCCAAGGCCTTCCTCGCCACTCTGGGCGCGTTAGCGGATTTCAACGCCCGCGCCAGCTTCGCGTCAAACCGGCTGGCCGTGTCCGGCGTCGAAACCGATCAAGCGCGCGAATACGCCGATATCGACGCCTGTGCAGAGGCATTCGCCGAGACTGGCGCCAAGCTCGCCGTGGTCTGCGGTACAGACGATGCCTATTCGGATATGGCTGAAGAACTGGCTGAAGCACTCAAACAGGCCGGCGCGAGCGAGATCTGGGTGGCGGGCAAGCCGGGCTCCATTCCCGGCGTCGCCCATTTCATCCATATGCGCAGCCATAGCCTTGAGGATGGCGAGCGCGCTCATAAGATCCTGGGAGTGAGCGCATGAGCCAGCATCCTGATTTCACCCAGATCGGCCTGGGCCAGCCTGACATTCAGCCCGGCCCCAGCCCGGAGCGCACGCCTCACATGACGGCGGAAGAACTGCCGATCCAGCCCGCCTATACCGCTGAAGACGTCGCCGGGCTTGATTTCACCGACGGGTACCCTGGCGCCGCGCCCTATCATCGCGGCCCCTACCCCACCATGTTCGTGCAGCGGCCCTGGACGATCCGGCAATATGCCGGCTTCTCGACGGCGGCGGAATCCAACGCATTTTACCGCCGCAATCTCAAAGCCGGTCAGAAAGGCCTGTCGGTGGCCTTCGATCTGGCCACCCACCGCGGCTATGACAGCGACAATCCGCGCGTCATTGGCGATGTGGGCATGGCGGGCGTCGCCATCGATTCCATTCTGGACATGCGCCAGCTCTTTGACGGCATTCCGCTCGATCAGATGAGCGTGTCGATGACCATGAACGGCGCCGTGCTGCCGGTTCTGGCGCTCTATATCGTCGCCGCCGAGGAACAGGGCGTCAGCCCCAAACAGCTTTCAGGAACGATCCAGAACGACATCCTGAAAGAGTTCATGGTGCGCAACACCTATATCTATCCGCCGCGCCCCTCCATGCGGATCATCTCCGACATCTTCGCCTATACGGCCAAGGAGATGCCGCGTTTCAACTCGATCTCGATCTCCGGCTATCACATGCAGGAGGCGGGAGCCCCCGCCGATCTCGAGCTCGCCTACACCATCGCCGACGGTCTTGATTACATCCGCTCGGGCGTCGAGGCGGGTCTGGATGTGGACGCCTTCGCGCCGCGGCTCAGCTTTTTCTGGGGCGTGTCCATGAATTACTTCATGGAGATCGCCAAAATGCGCGCCGCGCGTCTGATCTGGGCCAGCCTTGTGAAGGCGCGGTTTGATCCCAAGAACGCCAAATCCCTCGCCCTGCGCACCCACAGCCAGACCTCGGGCTGGTCCCTGACCGCCCAAGACGTATTCAACAATGTGGGCCGCACTGCGGTCGAGGCGATGGCGGCGGTCGATGGGCACACCCAGTCGCTGCACACCAACTCGCTTGATGAAGCGCTGGCCCTGCCGACGGACTTCTCCGCCCGCATCGCGCGAAATACGCAATTGGTGCTGGAGACCGAAGCGCACCTCACCGACGCCATCGATCCCTGGGGCGGCAGTTATTATGTCGAGCGGTTGACCCATGATCTGGCCGCCCGCGCGCTCGATCACATCGCCGAAGTGGATTCGCTGGGCGGCATGGCGAAAGCCATCGAAGAGGGCCTGCCCAAGCTTCGCATCGAGGAAGCCGCGGCCAAGACGCAGGCCAAGATCGATTCCGGTCTGCAGACCATCGTCGGCGTCAACAAATTCCGCCTCAATGAGCCGGAAGACATTCCGGTCCTCAAGGTGGACAATTCCAAGGTCCGCGCCGAACAGCTCGCCAAACTCGAAAAGCTCCGCGCCGAACGTGATCCCAAAGCCGTTGAGAGCGCGCTGGAAGCGCTGACCAACGCGGCTGAGCGGGGCGGAAATCTCTTGCAGCTCTCTGTCGCGGCCGCCCGCGCCAAGGCGACGGTCGGGGAGATCTCGGACGCCATGGAAAAGGTGTTCGGCCGCCACAAGGCGGAAATCAAATCGGTTCAGGGGGTGTTCTTGAAAGCCTCAGGTGATGACGAAAAGGTCAAGACGGCGCTTGAAGCCTCTGACGCCTTTGCTGAAAACGAAGGCCGCCGCCCGCGCATCCTGATCGCAAAAATGGGCCAGGACGGCCATGATCGCGGCCAGAAGGTCGTCGCCTCCGCCTTCGCCGATCTCGGCTGGGACGTGGATATCGGCCCGCTCTTCCAGACCCCCGAAGAAGCCGCCCGCCAAGCGGTGGAGAACGACGTCCACGTGGTCGCCGCCTCATCGCTCGCCGCCGGTCACCTGACCCTGGTTCCCGAGCTGAAAAAACAGCTCGCCGAAATGGGCCGCCCCGACATCACCATCATTGTCGGCGGCGTCATCCCGCCCGAAGACGTCCCGATCCTCAAAGACATGGGCGCGGCCGCGGTCTATCCGCCAGGTACGGTCATCGCGGACAGCGCAGTGGAGCTGATCAGCATTGTCGAGAAGGCAAGCGCGGCCTGACAGGACCGTAAGGTGACATCCATCAAGTGAGGCTCCACGCTTCGCCTCACAGACACAAGCCAAGGAGCCGCCCGATGATCGTCACCACCACCCCGTCCGTCGAAGACCAGCACATCCAGGACTATAAGGGCGTCGTCACCGGCGAGGCGATCCTCGGTGCGCACCTGTTCCGGGATTTGTTCGCGGGCATTCGCGACATTGTCGGCGGTCGGTCAGGCTCGTACGAGAAATCTCTGCGCGAGGCGCGCCAAATCGCGCTGTCAGAGCTTGAAGACGAAGCGCGCAAGCTCGGCGCAAACGCCGTGGTAGGCGTGGATCTCGACTATGAAGTGATCGGCGAGCAAGGCTCCATGCTGATGGTGTCCGCGTCAGGGACTGCGGTGGTGCTGGGGTGAGAGCATTCTGAAGCGCTGTGAATGCTTCACCCGACCGGCATGGGTTCGCCGGACAAGCCGTAGAATGACAAACTCAAAGACTAAACACATGTCATCCCCCGCTTAATGCGGGGGATCCATTCCGTGACATTGCCGACGAGCCTATCGGCGGCCATGCTCGAGCCATGTACTTCGTCTACCTCATGGCCAGTCGAAAGCATCGGACGCTCTATTGCGGCGTCACCAATGATCTGATGCGCCGTGTCTATGAGCACCGCGAAGGACTGATTGAGGGCTTCACAGAGAGCTATGGTGTCAAACGGCTCGTCTGGTTCGAGCCTCATGATAGCGTTGAACACGCCATTCGACGCGAGAAACGCATCAAGAATTATCCACGCCAATGGAAGATCAATCTGATTGAGACCGAGAACGCCGAATGGGCGGACCTCTGGAACCGTCTTTCGCTCTGAGAACGACCGGCATGGATCCCCCGCATGAAGCGGGGGATGACAGACTGAAAATTAGAAGCATGTCATTCAACGCGAGGCACTTTCCCCCAACCCTCTCAGGGTTAACGCGAATTTTTTGCGATTTGCAGATCGCGATCACCTTGCGTTCATCTTTGACGGGGCAAGGTCCGCCTGCATTCGCCGCCACTCTTCAACACAGGGCGGACGAGCCGGGCTGGCGACAGGCGCCAGACGAACACACCTTTCTTGGGGGACGCCATGAACAAGACTTTCCTGACCGCCGTCGCGATGGCCGCCATCGCCAGCACCGCCGCCATCGCTCAGGACTACACCCTGGACCCGACCTATGGCACGCATTCGCTGAACGCCGGCTTCCTGCCCGATCCGGCTGAGCTGCAGATCACCGCCGGCGGCCTGGTTGATGCAGGCAATGTGGGCTGTGCGGGCGTTATCGCCAACGCACCCGACGCGCGCCTGATGTGGGGCGGCGGCAGCATGACCATCGGCGCCAACTCCAACGATGACACCACCTTGGTGGTCAATGCGCCGGACGGCGAGTGGTATTGTTCTGACGACGTGAACGGCCTGAACCCGGCCCTCTCATTCAGCGCCGCCGGCCAGTACGACGTCTGGGTCGGCGTCTATGATGGCGACAACGCCCCGGCGACCCTTTACGTCACCGAATACTAGTCGCTTCGCTTAACGCAGATCACCGAAAGGCGGCGCTCATCCAGGGCGCCGCTTTTTTGTTCAGGCCGTGGCAAAATGTCCTGAAACGGCCGACGCCTCAAACAACACCGCTCTCTTTTCACGCGCAAATATCTCAATAAGAACAAATTTGTGTAGATTTGCGTCACAATCACCTTGCGTTCATGTTTGGCAGGTCATGGTGCCCCTGTCTCGTATCCGACTTGCGCAATACGCGAGGCGAGCACTAGGCTGGCGACCATCGCCAGTACACTTAATCTCTTTTGGGGGACGCCATGAAAAAGACCTTTCTGACCGCCGTCGCTATCGCCGCTGTCGCCAGCACCGCCGCCATCGCTCAAGATTACAGCCTGAACCCGAATTTCGGCACGTATTCACTGTCGCCGGGTTTCCTGCCGGATCCATCTGAAGTGAACATCGTCGCAGGCGGCTCCATCAACGCCTCGCGCCTGGGCGGCAGCTGCGCCGGCAACATCTCCAACGCACCAGACGTGCGTCTTCAGTGGTCGGGCGGCCGCATGACGATTGGCGCGCGCTCGGGCTCAGACACCACGCTGGTGGTCAACGCCCCTGACGGCAGCTGGTATTGCAATGACGACGCCAATGGTCTGGACCCGGCCATGGTGTTCAACCAGGGCGGCCAGTACGACATCTGGGTCGGCACCTATAATGGCGGCACCGCCTCTGCGACCCTGTACGTCACTGAATACTAAGGCGTTTCGCCTGATTGAACGACATGGAGCGGCGCCCGTATCGGGCGCCGCTTTTTATTGGTGACTTCGTCTGTGAACATCAGAACCGTCATCCATTGCGCCCAGGCTTGGGTTTGCCCCTGTTTCGCCACGACAATCAGGTTAGTCTGACGGCAATTCCGTTTCAGGAGATTTGCCATGCCTCGCGCCCTCCTTGTCAGCCTGACTGCACTCAGCCTCGCCGCCTGCGCTTCCAGCGCCGGGCCGGTTTATGGCCCGTCCAGCGCCTATTCCAATGGCGCAGGCTATTCCGACTATCGCATTGAGAATGACCGCTGGCGCATCCGGTATACGGGCGCACGCGGTCAGGATGAGGACGATATCGAGCGGCTGGCCTTGCGGCGCGCAGGTGAGCTGGCGATCTCCAACGGCTATGACTGGTTCACCGTGGTCCAGCGCCAAATCGACACCGAGGGCGATGAAAACGAGCAGCCCGTGCGCGTGGGCGGCTCGATTGGCCAGACCTTCGGCTCAGGCGGATTTCGCGGCTCCAGCGTCGGCATCGGCATCGCCATCAATCCTGGAGCCGGCAAGACCGAAACCGAGCTGAGCCTCGAGATCATCGCCGGCCGCGGCGAGCCCCGCCCTGAGGGCGCCTATGACGCGGCGCGTATGGCCAATCCCGCCGGCGCCTACGCCCCAGGCGCCCTCTAGAGCCTGACTTGCGAATTCTCGCGAACCGGTCGACTTTCAAAGACTCGTGAACACAGCAAAGAGGCGGGCATGCGCGCGCTATGGCTCACCGGACCGCTCGCCCTGGTCGCTCTGACCGGGTGCGCCGTCACCTCCGACGCTTTTGTCAGCCCGCCGCTTAGCGCCTATGGCCCGGCCAGCGCCAGCGTGGACGGGCTGGGCTATGACGCGTTGCGTACGGGGCCCGAAACCTGGCGGGTCTGGTACACCGCCCATGCCCGCACAGACCACGCCCAGGTTGAACAGTACGCCCTGCGCCACGCCGCCGAGACAGTTCACAACGCCGGCTATGCCTGGTTCCGCATCCGATATGAGGCGACGCCGCGCCATGCAGACGGCTATCGTCCGGTCAGCCGGTCAGGTGACATCACGCCCGCCTATGTGGACGATGTGGAGCGCGCCGGGCCGATGGGGCTGGTGCGAAACTGGGTTTTCCGTGAAGGCCCGCAAGGCCAGATCACCGCAATCCTCGACGTTCAGGGCGGACGGGGCGCGCGTCCGGGCGGCGCTCATGATCCGCTGGTGATCCTCGGCTCTTATCCGTAATCGCGAGCGAATGACACAATTGCGCTTGCCCCTCGTCCCGGCTCGCGTTTGAACAGACCCATGACATATGCGCTCGCAGACAAGCTGATCGATGGAGATCGCGCCGCCCTCGCCCGCGGCATCACCCTGGTGGAATCCACACGCCCCGAGCATCAGGCCCGGGCGCGGGATTTGCTCACTCACGTCATGGACCGGACCGGCAAAGCTTGGCGTGTCGGGCTGACGGGTGTGCCGGGCGTGGGCAAGTCCACCTTGATAGAACGACTGGGCGGGCATCTGACGGCGCAGGGCCGCAAGGTCGCCGTGCTGGCGGTGGATCCGTCTTCGTCGCGCACCAAAGGCTCCATTCTGGGCGACAAGACCCGCATGGGCGCGCTGGCGGTAGACCGCAACGCCTTCATCCGTCCCTCGCCTAGCGCCGGGTCCCTGGGCGGCGTCGCCCGCAAAACCCGCGAATCCATGCTGCTGTGCGAAGCCGCAGGCTATGATGTGGTGATCGTCGAGACGGTGGGCGTGGGCCAGTCTGAAACTGTCGTGGCGGACATGGTGGACGTGTTCGTGGCGTTGATGCTGCCCGGCGCTGGCGACGAATTGCAAGGCATCAAGAAGGGGCTGCTGGAGCTGGCGGAAATCCTATTCGTCAACAAGGCGGACGGCGAAAACGACACCCGCGCCCGCCGCGCCCAGCGCGACCTTGAAGCGGCGCTGCATCTGTTCGCGCCCGTCAGCCCCCACTGGAGCCCGGCGGTTTTGAGAGGCTCAGGCCTGACCGGTGACGGCGTTGAAGCGTTGTGGGAGACGGTCAAGAAGCACCGCCAGGCGCTGGACAGCGCAGGCGCGCTTCACGCCAAGCGCTCCGGCCAGCAGGTGCGCTGGTTGTGGTCGATGGTGGAAGAGCGGGTGCTGCAGAGCTTTCACGCCGACCCTGACATCAAGACGCTGGCGCCAGAGCTTGAACGGGCGGTCGCGGACGGACGCTTGCCCGCCAGCGAGGCCGCAGAGCGGCTGTGGCGGGCCAACCAGAACTAAACCATCTCGAAGCGCCTAGGCGGACAGCGCTTTCGCCTGCCCCACCCAGTCATCGCGTTCAATGCGTCCGCGACCGTTGATCACATCATCCATACGCGCCACATCGTCGGCGGTCCAGTTTGCGATCTGGGCCAGGGACGTCACCCCGTTCTCAGACAGTTTCGCCGCGGCTTTCGGGCCAAGCCCTTTGATCTGGGTGAGATCATCACTGACCGGCGCGGTCTCGGTTTCAGGCTCAGGGGTGCCTGACGTCTCATCAAAACCGTCGTTTTCAGAAGCGTCGTTTTCGGTACGGGTCACAAGATCCGGCGCCGTTTCTTGCAGCAAATCCGCCGCGCGCTTTTTCGGCGCCGCCGGTTCGGCCTTGAGCGGTTCTGCGTCCACTGTCGCGCTGCTGGCGTGACTGTGCGGCCCCTGGGCGGGTTCAAGCAGCCCCCGCGGGCCGGATTTCGGCGCCTCGTCGGATTTGCCGTGCAAAATCCAGCCTGTCACCACGCCGCCGATAAAGGCCAGCAGCAACAGGATCCACATATTCCAGATCAGCCACATCATCAGCCTTGTTCCTCTTCCAGTTCGGCGGTCATGGGTTCGGGGTCGGGTCGAGGCGTCAACCGGAACTGCAATGCGTCCTGGGCGCCCAGCGGCGCCGCCTCAGCCAGAAAATGAGTGCGCTCCACCCCGGCTTCCGCCATGGCGTCCGCCGCCGCCTCGCCGCGCATCAGAGCCAGACCTGCACCCTCATCGCCAGGTTCGTCGGCGCGCACGGCGATGATCAGATCACCAGCGCCTACACAGGCGGCATAGACTTCGCCTGCGCGGCGCAGCGCGGCGCGACTGTCAGCGGTCAAACCATTGCGGCCTGGCGCGAAGGCGATGGGGCGGCGCCCCAGCGCGCCCCGGATCAGCAATTCACATAATCCTGCATCGGTGAGTTCGGCCTGGTAGCTTTCACCATCCGCCCGAACGAGCGCGGCGGATTGAAATCCCGCTGGCGCATCCAGGAACTGGCGCCGCACATCTCGCGCAGCGGCGGAGCTGGGCGCAAGCCCGGTCAAGGCCGCACGATCACGCGTGACCAGCCCTGCCCCAGCATCCAATTGTCCCAGCGCACGGATCACTTCAGTCACCATCGGCTCCCAGCCGGCAGGCGCCGCGCCGGGGGCCAGACGGAAGTGGACATCCACGCGTCCAGAACTTTGCTCACGCGCCAGATCGGCCAGACGCTCGCCGGTTTCAGCATCGGGGATCAGGCCGACCAGATGCATGCGTCCGCCCGTCAGGTCCAGACGCAGAGCGAAACTCTCCGCCTCGCCAGGCAAACGGGTCTGGTCGACCATTTCAGTCACGCCGCCGGCGACGACGCCGCCCGCCCAACTGGCGGTCGCGACCGCCTGCAAAGCCGAATCACGCGCCTGGCGCGACGGCGCCAGACCACTGAGCGTGGCGGACTGCCCGTTCATCTCGACACGCGCCCATTCATCCGCGCGCATGGCGTACAGTGCGTCATCCGCAGCGCTTTGAAGGCGCTCTTCGAGCACCTGCGCGGACATCGGACTGGCGTGGATGGCGACACCGCCGAGCACAAGGAAGACTGCGCCCGCGATGAGAGCGGCTTTTCGACGTGGAGACAGCATGGCGGCGATCCGGAATCGGCGGCTGAAGGAGTGTGATCATACGACCTACTCCCAAGGATGGAAAAGCTTATTACTCCCCAAAACTGAACGGGGCGGCGCCGCGCAGATGAGGATCAGCGCGCAAGGCGCGTTGCATAGGAGGAAACGCACGCACGGCGCAATCGTTCCGATCACACAGACGGCAGGACAGGCCAATCGGAGTGAAACGCTCGCCAGGGCTGTAGATGATCCGGTCCTGGGCGCTGACTTCACATCCCACTGCGACCGCATTCAGCGCCGCCCCGCCATCCGCCAGAGGGCGCGTGACCGCGCGGGAGATGGAGATGAACCGGCTGCCATCGGTCAGTTCAAGCCCCTGAACCTGTAACTGTTCAGGCGTCCGGAACACATCATAGAGCCGCCAGCGCGCGCAGCCGCCGCCCGACCGGGCGAACGCCAGAACCCCGCCGCCGAACCGCTTGGTCACATTGCCGGCCTGATCGATCCGGATCATGAAGAAGGGCACGCCGCGCGCTCCCGGACGATGTAGCGTGGTCAGGCGATGGCAGACCTGCTCAAAGCTCACTTCAAATCGGCGGCGCAATGCGTCGATGTCATAGCGGCTGCGCTCCGCAGCTTCGAAAAAGGTCTGATACGGCATCATCAATGCAGCGGCGGCGTAACTCGCCAGGGTCGACCGCAACATCGCGCGCGCATCATCGCTGAGCCCGGACGCCCGGTGCGCCTCCTGATCGAGCACATCGCCCAATTCCAAATTGACCAAAGTCACCGCCAGGTGAAACACCCGGCCCGACGGCTCCAGCAGATCGGAGAGCAACAATTTGCGCGCATGAAAATCAAACCGACGCAACGCGCCGCCCATCACTGCGTCGTCATACAGGCGCACTGCGGCGCCGTGAGAGGATTTCAAACGCGCGGTCAGCGCCGCGCCCAGATCAGCCGTTTCATCCAGCCCGGCGCGAAACCGGTCGCAAGCGTCTTCAATGGCGGGGAAATAGTTCGAAGCATCATCCAGAGCGTCCCGCACTTCTTCCAGAGGGCTGAGAATGGACGCCCCCTCCTCCCCGGTCGCGCGCAGGGCCAGATCAGCGGCGGCGGCGTTGCTCTCGCGATAAGCCTGGTGAAGCTTCGCCAGCGCTTCAGCGGCGCGTGGATGAGCGTCCGCCAGCTCCTGCACGTCGCGCGCGTCCAGATCCGCGCTTTTCAGAACCGGGTCAGCAGCGGCTTCCTTGAGATCCGCCAGAAGCTGGCGGTCACTTTCCGCGGCGAAGGCGCGCACATCCACGTCGAACACGTCTGCGAGCGATAACAGGACACGCGCTGTGACCGGGCGCTGATTGCGCTCAAGCAAGTTGAGATAGCTGGGAGAGACGCTGAGGCTTTCAGCGAACTGGGCTTGGGTCTGGCCCAGCTCCTTGCGGAGGCGACGCAAGCGGGCGCCGGCGAATAGCTTTTCCTGAGAAGCGCTCATTTGTAAACTTTATTACATCAACACACTATGACAAGTGTGTATCGTATACCTCGTATCCTCTTTTTATGCAATGAGGTCGTGGCCACGCTGCAAGTGCGTTGTAAGGTCGTTGACAACAAATCTTGCAATGAAGGGGTAACCCCGATGACGACGTTTTATGATCTGGTTCCCGCCGCCGCAAAAGGCCGCTTTGACGGCATTGAGCGCAATTATTCCGCTGAGGATGTTCTCAAGCTGCGCGGTTCCGTGCAGATCCAGCACACCCTCGCCGAGCGCGGCGCGGCCAAGCTGTGGGAGCTGATCAACAACGAGCCCTACATCAACGCGCTGGGCGCCCTGTCGGGCAACCAGGCCATGCAAATGGTGCGCGCAGGCCTGAAGGCGATCTATCTGTCTGGCTGGCAGGTCGCCGCTGACGCCAATGTCGCGGGCGCCATGTATCCCGACCAGTCTCTGTATCCGGCGAACTCCGCCCCGGAGCTGGCCAAGAAAATCAACCGCACCCTGCAGCGCGCCGACCAGATCGAAGTCGCTGAAAACGGCGAAGCCAGCCGTGACTGGTTCGCGCCGATCGTGGCCGACGCCGAAGCCGGTTTTGGCGGCACGCTCAACTGCTATGAGATCATGAAGGCCTTCATCGAAGCCGGCGCCGCAGGCGTTCACTTCGAAGATCAGGTCGCCGCAGAAAAGAAATGCGGACATCTGGGCGGCAAAGTGCTGATCCCGACCAGCCAGCATGAACGCAACCTCAACGCGGCGCGCCTGGCCGCCGATGTGATGGGCACGCCGACCCTGACGGTAGCCCGCACCGATGCGGAATCCGCCACCTTGATCAACTCAGACGTTGACGAGCGCGACCATGAGTTCATCGATTATGACGCTGGCCGCACCGCAGAGGGCTTCTACCGCCTGAAGCCGGGCATGGGCGTGGATCACTGCATCAAGCGTGGCCTGGCCTACGCCAAAGTCGCTGACCTTTTGTGGTGGGAGACGTCCAAGCCCAACCTGGAAGAAGCCAGGCGCTTCGCCGAGGCCGTGCAGAAAGAGTATCCCGGCAAGATGATGGCGTATAACTGCTCGCCCTCATTCAATTGGGAAGCCAATCTGGACAAGGCCACCATCGAGACCTACCAGCGTGAGCTGGGCGCGATGGGCTACAAGTTCCAGTTCGTGACGCTGGCGGGCTTCCACCAGCTCAATTACGGCATGTTCCAGCTGGCTTCCGGCTATCGCGATCGCGGCATGGGCGCCTATTCCGAACTGCAACAGGCCGAGTTCGGCGCCGAGAAGGATGGCTACACCGCCACCCGTCACCAGCGCGAAGTGGGCACCGGCTATTTCGACCTCGTGAACATGACCCTGTCTGGCGGCAAAGCCTCGACCACCGCCATGGGCGCCTCCACCGAGACCGACCAGTTCACCACCGACGCAGCGGAATAATCCGCTCTATCGACCTCAGGGATTGCGTTGGTGGACACGCAATCCCTGACTGAGGGCGCTGTGGCGGGCCGCTGGATGCCCGCCCGGCGCTCTCAAGCATTTCTGGACCCGCATTTTCCACCTCTGCTTACCCCTGACCAGGAGACCTTCATGACCCCGGTTTGCGATTTATGCGACGCGTTCCCCGAGGCTGTTCAAGTGCTCGAGCCCGTCCTCAAATCGTATGGCGGCGAACAGGCGTTTTTTGGCCAGGTGGAGACCATCCGCACCCATGAAGACAATTCGCGTGTTCGCGACGCGGTCAATGAGCCCGGATCCGGCCGCATACTGGTCGTTGATGGCGGCGCATCGCTGAAGCGTTCGCTGCTGGGCGGAGATCTCGCCGGCAAGGCCGCCAGCAACGGCTGGGCGGGCGTGATCGTCAATGGCGCCGTGCGCGATGCAGCGGAGCTGGAAAGAGAAGCCCTCGGCGTACTCGCCCTGGCGCTGATCCCGATGAAAACCGAAAAGCGCGATCTTGGCGTGCGCGGCGTACCGATCACTGTGGCGGGCGCCGTCGTGCGCCGCGGTGACTGGCTCTATGCTGACCGGGACGGCGTTATCGTCTCCGCCGAGCCGCTGCATCTGCAAACCTGAAACCATAGGAGCGCCCCATGAGCGTCGCCCCCGAAGGCCTTGTCATCCATGGCCCGATGAAGCCCGGCTTTGAACACATTCTCACCCCGGACGCGCTGAGCCTGCTCGCTGACGTGCACCGCCGGTTTGACGGTGAGCGCCTCGCGCTCTTGCAAGAGCGGCTGAAGCGCCAGGCGCGACTGGATTCAGGCGAAGAGACCCTCGATTTTGCCAAAGAGACCCAGGCCATCCGCAAAGGCGACTGGACAATCCCCGCCGCGCCAGCCGATCTCCAGGACCGCCGGGTTGAGATCACGGGTCCGGTGGATCGCAAAATGGTCATCAACGCGCTGAACTCTGGCGCGAAATGCTTCATGGCCGACTTCGAAGACGCCTCGACTCCCTCTTGGGAGAACATGGTCGAAGGCCAGATCAATTTGCGTGACGCCAATGCGCGCACCATCGGTTTTACGGATGAAAAGTCGGGCAAATCCTATGCGCTGAAAGAGGATCCGGCGGTTCTGATCGCTCGGGCGCGCGGCCTGCATCTGGACGAAGCGCATGTGACGGTTGACGGCGCGCCGGTGTCGGGCGGCTTCTTCGACTTTGTGCTCTATCTCTTCCACAACCATGCCAGCACGGCGAAAAACGGATCCGGCCCGTATTTCTACATTCCCAAGCTGGAAACACGCTTTGAGGCGAGGCTCTGGTCGCTGGTGATCCGCCATTGCGAAGAAGCGCTCGGGCTTGCGCGCGGCACGGTGCGCATCACGGTGCTGATCGAGACCCTGCCGGCGGCCTTCGAACTCGACGAGATCCTCTACGAGCTGCGTGAGAACATCACCGCCTTCAACGCTGGTCGCTGGGATTACATCTTCAGCTATATCAAACGGCAGAAATCAGACAGCGGCAAAGTGCTGCCCGATCGCGCCCAGGTGACCATGGCCGCCCCCTTCATGGCGGCCTACGCCCAGCGCGTGATCGCCGTTTGCCATCGCCGCGGCGCCCACGCCATGGGCGGCATGTCCGCCTTTATCCCGGTGAAGGGCGATGACGCCGCCAATGAGGCAGCGGTCGAGAAGGTGAAAGCGGACAAGACCCGCGAAGCCAGCATCGGCCATGACGGCGCCTGGGTGGCGCACCCCGCGCTGGTCCCGGTGGCCATGGCGGCGTTCGACGCCGTCATGCCAGGCCCCAACCAGCTCGACAAAAAGCCCGAGACCAAAGAGGACCGCAGCGCGCTGACCGAGCCGTGCGAAGGCACGATCACCGAGGCGGGGCTATATGGCAACGTCGATGTCGCCATCCGTTATATCGCCAGCTGGCTGCAAGGCCGTGGCGCCGCGCCGATCCACAATCTGATGGAAGACGCCGCTACGGCGGAAATCTCCCGCGCCCAGCTCTGGCAATGGCGCACCCATGGCGCAAAGACCGATGATGGCCAACTGATCGACGCTGATCGCATCAAGACCGTAATCGCCAAGGCCTCTGACGCCATCAAGCAGGAAGTGGGCGACAACGCCTGGGCTGGTGGGCGCTTGTCAGAAGCCGCTGACATCCTGACGGAGTTGGCGTTAAGCGACACGTTTGAGGAATTTCTCACCCTGCCCGCTTATCAGAAAATCCAGTCGCGTTGATCAGAACGATATGACGGAGTCAGGGCGGCCCGAGGGCCGCCCTTTTTTTGTTCTGCGAGGGGTCCGCGCCTCAAGCTGGCGGTGCAAAAGACAAAGCACAAAAGACAAGGGCCGGAGCTTGTGCTCCGGCCCTCGCCATCCTCCCTGACTGGTCTTTTTTTCGCCAATCAGTTGTCTTGATCTTACCACTCCTTGCGAAGCGTCACACCCCAGGTTCTGGGAGCGCCCATAAAGGCGCCAAAGCCGCCAGACTGAGCGAACTGGTCGAACGCCACCTGAGCATAGGCTTCATCGGTGAGGTTGCGGCCCCAGGCTTCAAGTGACCATTCGCCGTCAGCCTGTGACAGACCGACACGCGCGTTCAGGATGGTGAAGGCGTCTTGAACCTTCTCCGGGTCCAGGTCAGAGCCCGTATTGTACTCGCTGACATAACGGGCATCCAGGCTCGCCAGACCCCAGATATCGCCCCAGATAGGACGCTCATAGATCACCTGCGCCGTCAGGAAGTTTTCCGGCGACAGAGAAATCTGGTTGCCGCGCAGATTCGGCGCGGTCGAGGCTTCATCGCCATATTCGGCGTTCACATAGGCGTAGCCGCCCGAGATATCGAGACCGTCGATCGGCGTGGCGTAGGCGAAGTCGATCTCAACACCGTAGCTTTCGATGCTAGCGATGGAGTCCACCACGAACGAAATGCCCGTGAAGGTGTTGAGCTGGAAGTCCTCAACCTCCTGATAGAAGGCGTTGGCGTTCAGCTGCAGCACATTGCCGAAGAGCTGGGATTTGAAGCCCACTTCATAGGCGTCAATGATTTCCGGCGCGAAGCCAGAATCCACATCGGTATAGCCAAGGGCGGGATCAATCGGACCGTTGAATGAGCGGTCAAGGTTGAAACCACCCGCTTTGAAGCCGCGCGAATACCCGACATAGCCCATGAAATCGTCTGCAAAATCATAGGTCAGGCGGACCGTACCCGAAACTTGCTCATCGGTGCGCTCACGATCATAGCCGGTCTGGTCCAGAGCCGTCCGGGCATACGGCAGACAGATATTGCCTGCAGCCGTAGCCAGACCGGAAATAGACGCCGCCGGCAGTCCTGCTGCAGTCGCAGCGGCCACAAGGCCCGCCACAGGGTCTGGTCCGAACGCCGTTTCCAAGGCGCCGCAAGCCGCGGGGCTGTTGGTATTAAATGTGGCGTACACGTTCTTGGTCTCGTGCGTATAACGCAGACCCGCCGTCAGGCTGAGATTGTCCGTCAGACGATAGGTGTTGTGGGTGAACAGCGCCCAGCTTTCCGCCGTCTGATCATACACGTCACCGGCGACACCCGTGCCCTCGGGAATGGCGGAGCCCGGTGCCGGGATCGGCAGCACGCCCTGTGCGCCCGGAACACCGATCAGAGCGGCGACAGGCGCAAGCCCAGCCATGGCTTGCAAAGTAGCGGAGACGCCAGCCGTCGTCCCCAGCGGCGGCACGGAGCCAGCCGTCAGAAGGCGTCCCAGATAGCCCTCCCAGTCATCGCCGAAGCGGATCGCGTCGCCCAGTTCCAGCTCTTCATGAGATAGGAAACCGCCCACGAGCCAGTCCAGATCACCCCAGATGCCCGTCAGGCGGACTTCTTGGGAAAAACGGCTCAGGTCCGTGTAATTGCCGTCAGCGCGATACGCGATATCGGCCGTCGAATAATCGATATCCTGGGTCCGGCTGTTTTCCCACTGACGCCAGGAGGTGACGCTGGTCAGGGTGCCGATCGGCAATTCAATGTCGAACTCGGCGGAGACCCCTTGGTCTTCGACCTCTTGCACATATTCGCGGTTTGCATACGCCACGCGCGCTTCAGGGTCGGCCGGCTGCATCACCTGACCGCCGACAGAGCCAACAAAGACGGCCGGGGTAGCCGCATAATCCCATTGCACCGCCGAGCAGCACAGCTCATCGCGCTTGGAGTAATCCGCGATAAAGCGCCCTTCAACGGAATTGCTGGGCGTCCACAAGGCTTGTGCGCGGAACGTGAAATACTCTTGCGTTTCAGAGTTGGTGACTTCCGCCGGGCCGTTTCCGTCGTCCAGAATCAGCTGCTGAAATCCGTCACGATCACCCGTAGCGCCGAACAAGCGGACAGCCAGCACGTCTTCAAAAATCGGCCCCGTGATCGAACCGCTGAAACGGCTGTAGCCATAATCGCCAAGCGAGGCTTCCAGACTGCCGCCCGCTTCAAACTCAGGTGCAGCTGTGACGACATTCAGAACGCCTGCCGAGGTATTCTTGCCAAACAGCGTGCCCTGCGGACCGCGCAGCACTTCGATACGTTCAATTTCACCGAGATCGCCAAAGCCCACGCCGTTACGCGACCGGAACACGCCGTCGATGTAAACGCCGACCGAGCTTTCCAGGCCGAAATTGTCGCCCACTGTGCCGATGCCGCGAATACGGGCGGTGGTGATGGTCTCGGACTGGGTCGAGGTCACCATCAGGCCCGGTGCGATCGAAATCAGATCCTTGATGTCCTTCACGCCGGCGTTGGCGAGCGCATCAGTGTCATAGGCGCCGATGGACAGCGGCACGTCCTGTGCGCTTTCTTCACGCTGTTGCGCCGTAACCGTGATGACGTCGACGGTGCGGCGCTCGCCGCCACCGACCTGCTCAAAGACCTGCGCTTGCGCAGCCGCGCCCAGCACAAAAGTGGATGCGGCCGCATAAAGAGCGGTGCGCGTGAACTTAGACATCATGAATTTGTCTCCTCCCTAATTCAGCGCGTCCGGCATCGCCGGTGGCCGTTGGGCGCGAGTCCGCGCCATTCATCGCTGACTAATGTCCATACAAAGGTGACTGATTTTGCAAAGGCATGGAAGCACCCAATAGCGCTTAAGCATTCTCGCAGAGGCCATATGGGGTGCTTTTTTGAATTTTGATATACAACTGTTGCGGCACAGTCACGATGACGCGAACGTCAATCTATGTTGCAGCTGCACAGTACAATTGGATTGTTGACTGAAAACACGCGCTGCATATGCAGCAAAACCCGCCAATCGAGCCAGCGTCAGAATCATTCAAGCAGATAAAAGAAAAGGCCGATTCCTTTCGGAATCGGCCTTTCGCATCTGCAGCTAAGTCGCGAAGTGGGGTTTTACCACTCCGTACGCAGGGTCACGCCCCAGGTGCGCGGCGCTCCGAGGAAGGCCGAATAGCTAGCGGTGCCGCGAGCGTCGAGCGATGTGCCCGCGCCCGCGCGACGGCCTTGAGCGAAGGCGTCAATCGCCACTTGCGCATAGGTCTCGTCGGTGAGGTTGCGGCCCCACAGCTCGACGGACCATGCGCCGTCTTCACGCCCCAGGCCCAGACGGGCGTTCACTGTGGTGAAAGCGTCCTGCACCTTTTCCGGATCCAGATCGGAACCGGTGTTGTACTCGGACGCCCAGCGCGCATCCACGCTGGCGCTGGCCAGCAGGGTGTCGAAAACCGGACGCGAATAGATCACCTGGGTGGTGAAGGTCTGATCAGGAACCAGCGAGAAGTCCTGGCCTTGCAGCGCATCCACCAGCGGGTCGCCCGTATTCACCTCAGTGTACTCGGTGTTGGTGTAGGCATAGCCGGCAGTCAGATCGAGACCCTCGATCGGGGTGGCGTAGAAGAAGTCCAGTTCCACGCCATAGGTCTCAGCTTCTTCAATGCTCTCAACCACAAAGGCGATGCCATTGAAGGTGTTGAGCTGGAAGTCGCCGACTTGCTGGAAAAACGCAGAGCCGTTGAGCTGGACCACATTGCCGAACAACTGGGATTTGAAGCCGATCTCGTAGGAATCCACGGTTTCAGCCGCAAAGGAGTTGTCAGAGTTCAGATAACCGTCTGCGCCGATCGGGCCGTTGAGCTGGCGGTCCAGGTTGAACCCGCCCGCCTTGAAGCCGCGCGAATAACCGCCGAAGACCATGACATCATCATTGATGTCGTAGGTCAGACGCAGGGTGCCGGACACTTCTTCGTCCGTGCGCGCATTATCATATCCGTTCGCGTCCAGACCGGTCCGCGCGTACGGCAGACAGATATTGGCGATCGCGGTGGCGCCGCCCTGGATGGTCGCGGCCGGAAGGTTCTGCGCGGTCGCTGCGGCGATGAACCCGTTGATCGGATCAAAACCGAACGCCTGTTCGACAGCCGCACAGGCCAGCGGCTGGTTGGTGTCGAAGGTCGCGTAAACGTCCTTGTTTTCATGGGTGTAACGCAGACCTGCGGTCACCGTCAGATTGTCAGTCAGACGATAGGCGTTGTGCGTGAACACAGCCCAGCTGTCCGCTGTTTGATTGTACACGTCCTGATTCACGCCCTGGCCGCCCAGAAATGCGGAGCCGGGGGGAATATTGATCAGACCGCCCGTCAGCTGCGCCAGCGTAGCGCTGACGCCTGCCGGCGTGCCCAGCGGCGGCACGGCGCCCGCCGTCAGAGAGCGGCCCAGGAAGGCTTCCCAGTCATCGCCGAGACGGATGGCGTCGCCCAGCACCAGATCTTCATGCGAGTAGAACGCGCCCACAAGCCAGTCGAGATCACCCCATTGACCGTTCAGGCGCACTTCCTGGGAGAGGCGCTCGATATCAGTGTAGTTGTTGTCGCTGTCGCGATAGGCCAGGTCCGCGCTGGTGTAGTCGATGTCCTGGCTGCGAGAATTCTCCCAGTTACGGAAAGAGGTGACGGTGGTCAGCGTACCGATCGGCAGCTCGATATCGAATTCCGCGGACATGCCCCAGTCTTCGACCATCTGTTCGTATGTGCGGTTGGAGAAGGCGACGCGCTCACTCGGGTCCGCCGGGTACAGGGTGTCGCCGCCAACCGAATTCACCAGTGCGATTCCGGCCGGGGTGTAATCCCAGGAGGCTGCAGAACAGCACACTTCATCACGCTTGGTGTAATCGGCGATCAGGCGCCCCGTGACAGACTCGCTCGGAGTCCACTCCAGCTGACCGCGCATGGACCAGAAGCCCTGATCGTCAGAATCCGTATTCGTGTACTGGCCATTCTGGTCTTGGACATACAGGTCCATATAGCCGTTGCGCTGACCTTGCACCGCAAACACACGGCCTGCCAGCACGTCTTCGATAATGGCGCCGGTCAGGTGGCCGCTGAAACGTGAGTAGCCGAAATCGCCGATGGTCGCTTCAAGAGCGCCGCCGTTTTCAAACTCAGGGCCTGCGGTGACGATGTTCAGAACGCCAGCGGAGGTGTTCTTGCCAAACAGCGTGCCTTGCGGGCCGCGCAGGACTTCGATCCGCTCAAGCTCGCCCAGATCGTTGAAACCCACGCCGTTACGCGCGCGGAAGACGCCGTCGATATAGACGCCGACTGAACTTTCCAGGCCAAAGTTGTCGCCCACAGTGCCGATGCCGCGAATACGGGCGGTGGTGATGGTCTCGGACTGGGTCGATGTTACGATCAGGCCCGGCGCAATCGCCTGCAGGTCCTTGATGTCGCGCACGCCGGCGTTGGCGAGCGCTTGGGTATCATAGGCGCCAATAGAGATCGGAACGTCTTGTGCGCTTTCTTCACGCTGCTGAGCGGTGACCGTGATCACGTCGACCGTACGGCGTTCGCCGCCGCCGACCTGATCGAAAACTTGCGCTTGAGATGCTGCGCTGAGCGTCAGGCTCGACGCCGCTGCAAGCAAGGCGATCCGTTTGAAGGATGACACCATGGAGACTCTCCCTGATTGAACGCAGTCTTCATCCGACTGCTTGTCTATCTGATCAGCCTGAGGCTGGACGCGCGGACCATGACTGATTTGCAACGCAATAAAAAGATGCTGCATGCGCGCCATTCAGTCGAGAATGGCTGAAAAAGACCTTTTTGTTTGAATAATTTATTACCGGTGCGGCGCAGCAACAGATTGCAGCATCTTGCCAGCGTCTCGTGCGCACCCCCGCGGCTGAATTCAGTTACGCTCTGACAACGCCTTCAGGGTTAAGATCAGTCTGGATCAACGAAAGGCCCGAGCGTGAACGACGACGTGATGACCCAGCTCAAGCGCCATTTGGCGAGCGCTGAGCAGATTGACGTAAGCCGCTACCAGTTCGTGAACATGGACCGGGTGCGCGATGCTGCGGGCGATCGTTGGCCGGAATGGCGCGAGCGGGTTTTCATCGCCTCTCGCTCCATCATCGACAAGCGCGTGGCCGAAGACGACCTGATCATTCAATGCGCCAGCGGCTATCTGGTCATCTTCAAGGCTCTGTCTGGACCACAGGCGCAAAAGCTGACCAACAAGATCCGCCATGAGATGGAGGAATTCTTCCTTGGCGAATCGTTCATCAACCAGCTCAAGGTTGAAGCCAAAAGCGAACAGCTGAGCGTTGAGGAATTCGCCGCCACGATGGCGTCCGCCGAGATTGATGAACCCCGCCCATCTAAAACCGTCCAGACCGAGCCCAACCAGAACAAGGCCTTCTCCCTGTTTTACCAACCGGTCTGGGACAAGAAGCGCGAAGCGGTCGCCAGTTACTTCGTGCGCGCCGTGAATGCAGACGTGGACTCCCCATATCAGGCGCGAAACACCGACCTGATGCTGACCGATCTCAAGCCGGACGCACGTCTGGCTGTCGACATTGCGGTGCTTGGCGATGCTGCAGAAGCGCTCGAAGACCTGGTTCGAACGGGCACCCGCTGCGCCTTGATCGTGCCGGCGGGCTATACCTCTCTGAGCAATCCGCGCACCCGTTCGCAATATGTCATGGCGCTGGCCGACCTGCCGAGCGAATTGCGCCAGCTTGTCTGGGTCCAGATCAAGGACGCCCCTGCGGACCCGCCCTCAACCGTGCTGGATGAAACCTTGCGAATTCTGCGCTCGCAGAGTGCGAAACTCTATGTGCATGTGCGCACGGACTGGCCGTACTGGAGTCGGTTCGAGAATCTAGGCGTGGACGCCATCGGCGCAGACCTGCCCGAACGCCTGACCGAGAATGACCGTCTGGACATCGAGCGCTTGCTCGCCAGCGCAAAACGAGGCGGCAGCTCGGTTTATTTCAACCAGGTCGAGAGTTGGGAGACGTTTCGCGCGGCGACCCGGACTGGAGCGCAACTGTTCGCAGGACGCGCCGTCGGGCAATTGCCCCATCCGGCAGCGCCCTTCCGGCTCACACGCGCGCGACTGCTCAACTCGGCTCGATAACCACCCCCTTGCCCTTAAGCAGTTCAGGGCCTTACGGTGCCAGATCAGAGATTTGGAGCGTCCATGATGAACCGTCTACTCCTTGCTTCGCTGGCCTGCGCGCTGGCGACCCCCAGCGCTTTCGCGTCGACACAAGCTTCTGGCGGGCCGTTGCAAGCCGCCGACATTTTCAGTCTGGAAATGGCGAGTGATCCGCAAATCAGCCCGAATGGACAATTTGTCGTCTATCAGCGCCGCTCCAACGACATCATGACCGACCGGACGCGGTCCGCGCTGTGGATTGCGCCCTATGACGGCGGCTCGAACCGTCCGTTGATCACTGGCGCTGGCGATTACTCCTCGCCGCGTTGGTCACCGAACTCAAACCAGCTTGTCTATATCGCCAATGAGGACGGGCAGAGCCTGCTCAAGAGCGTGTGGGTGGATAGCGGGCGCAGCGCCACCCTCGCCCATTTGCCGGGCGGCGCGGGCAATCTCAGCTGGTCGCCGGACGGACGCTGGATCGCCTTCACAATGTTCATGAGCGCGCCTGAGCCGCAGGTTGATATTGGCATGCCGGCTCAACCACGCGGCGCCGAATGGGCGGATCCGGCGCTAGTGGATGAAACCACACGCTATGAGTTTGACGGCGCAGGCGAGCTGCCCTCCGGTTTCACGCAAATTTTCGTCGCCCCGGCAGACGGCGGCGCTCCGCGACAACTGACTCAAGTGAGCGACGGATCCATTTCAGGCGTCAGCTGGGGTCCGGACTCCCAAGCGCTGTATTACTCGCTCGGCGGACGGCAAGCGGATGGCTTTGATTTCCGCGAAGCCGACATTTACGCCATTACGCTCGATGCGTCCGATCCGGTTCAGATCACCGATTATCCGGGTGGAGAATCCAGCCCGCGCATCTCACCGGACGGTGAGACTTTGGCCTATCTCTCAACCCCACGCGTTGAGACCTCGCACGCAGATACGGATCTGAAAGTCGTCTCGCTCAATGGCGGCGAGCCGCGCGAGCTATTGTCTGACCTTGATCGCGGGATTGACCAGGCCGAATGGGATGAACGCGGACGCGGCCTATGGGTCCGCTTTGATGATCGCGGCCATACGATACTGGGTTATGCCGGGCTCAATGGTGGTCTTGATCGCGTCCGTGACGATCTGGGCGGCACGACTTTTGGGCGGCCTTATACCTCGGGTGTCTTCACCGTGTCTGACAATGACCGCTGGGCGGCGACGCTCGCCAGCGCCACGGACCTCGCCAATGTAGGCGTCGGCACACGGCGGGGACTTGCGAACCGACTGACAGATGTGAACGCGGATGTGCTGGGCTTGCGGGATCTGGCCGAAGTGGAGCGTTTCACCTGGGACAGCTCCGCCGACGGTCAGGAAATCGAAGGCTGGATCGCCTATCCGCCCGGCTTTGATCCCAGCCAGACCTATCCGATGATCCTTGAGATCCATGGCGGCCCGCACACCGCCTATGGCCCGCAATTCTCAGGCGAGGTCCAGCTTTATGCAGCGGCGGGCTATGTGGTGCTCTACACCAATCCGCGCGGCTCGACCTCTTATGGCGAAACCTTCGCCAATGAGATCGACAAGGCCTATCCCGGCCAGGACGTCGATGACCTTCTGTCAGGCATTGATGCGCTGGTCGCGCGTGGCTTCGTGGATGAAGAGCGCCTGTTCGTCACCGGCGGTTCAGGCGGCGGCGTCCTGACCGCCCAGCTGATCGGGGTGAGCGATCGCTTCGCTGCAGCCGCCGTGGGCAAGCCGGTGATCAACTGGACCAGCTTCACCCTCGCCGCGGATATCGGCCCGAGCATCTATCGCTACTGGTTCGGCGTAACGCCCTGGGACGCGCCGGAAGAGTACTGGCGCCGCAGTCCGCTGTCGCTGGTGGGCAATGTGGAGACGCCCTCGCTGGTGTTTGTGGGCGGTGAAGACCGCCGTACGCCCGTGTTCGAGGCCGAGCAGTATTACAACGCGCTTCAAATCCGCGGCATCGACAGCCGCCTGGTGCGCATCCCCGGCGCCTATCACGGCATCGCGGACAGCCGCCCCTCGCGCCTGTTGCAAAAAGCCGGGCATGTGCTCGCCTGGTTCGAGCAATACGACCCGGCGAACGCCGAAGACTGATGACAGATCGCGATACAGAGGCGGAGGCGCGCGGCGCCTCCGCCATCGCGGACATTTACGAGCGCCACGCCGAACGGTTTGATGCCCGACGGCGGCAGTCAACACCATTTCTGGAAGCGGGCTGGATGGCCCGCTTTCTTGCATCTGCAAAGCCGGGCGGGCGCATTCTCGACCTGGGCTGCGGGTCGGGTTTTCCCATCGCCGCTCACCTCATCGATCAGGGTTTTGCGGTCGAAGGCGTGGATATCGCGTCCGCCATGATCGAGCTCTGTCAAAAGGCCTGGCCCGACCAGACCTGGCGTGTCGGCGACATGCGCGACATTGAGCTCTCCGGCCCCTATGACGGCGCCCTCGCCTGGCATTCAAGCTTTCACCTGCCCGCAAACGATCAGGCGCGCCTGATCCAGCGCGTCAGCCCAAAGCTAGCGCCAGGCGCGCCCTTCATGTTCACCAGCGGGGATGGAGACGGCGTCGCCTGGGGCGATATGTTCGGCGATCCGTTGTTCCACGCCAGCCTCTCCCCCGAACGCTTTGAACGCGTACTCGAGGATGCCGGGCTGGAAGTCATCGACCGCCGCTTCTGGGATGACACATGCGGCGGCGCCAACGTTTGGCTGACGCGCAAGCTCTGATTATCCTCACTTTCGGGATTCTGAAGCCCGACCTCACCCGTTTTTTCAGCAACTTAATCCGACTAACTCTTGGTGTCGTCACTCCAGACGCGACAAGGGCGGATACATTGTGCCTCAGATCGCCTTTCCCAGCTTGAACCGGGGCTATAACGCCAGCTTCAAAGCGGGCCGGATGAGCATAGGCTTGGTGGCGCCCCTTGAGCGCTATCACCAGAGCGCCATTCCGGACATGAGCCGCCATGTCGAGCGGGCGAAACTGGCCGAGGCCTTAGGGTTTTCAGCGCTCTGGATTCGGGACGTGCCGTTCAACGTCCCGGATTTCGGCGATGTGGGGCAGATCTATGACCCGTTCGTCTATCTGGGTTTTCTCTCCGCCCACACGCAGACCATCACCCTGGGCGTGGCCAGCATCATCCTTCCCCTGCGTCACCCGGCCCATGTGGCGAAGGCCGCCGCCAGCGCCGATCAGTTGTCAGGCGGACGTTTGGTCCTGGGGGTGGCGTCTGGCGACAGGCCCGACGAATATCCGGCGCTAAACATGACGCATGACGACCGGGGCGCACGCTTCGCGTCCGCCTACGTCTATATCCGCGACATGGCGGCCTCTTTTCCGGCCTTTCAAAGTCCGCATGGCCGCAGCGAGGGCGAGATCGACATGCTGCCCAAACCCAGCGCGGGCCGCCTGCCGCTTCTGATCACGGGAGCGAGCCAGCAAAACGCGGACTGGTTGGCGCAGCATGGCGATGGCTGGATCACCTATCCGCGTCCCCCTCATATCCAGGCTCGGCTGATCGCCCAGCGCAATCAGAGGATTGAAGCGTCAGGCGGCGCCCCTAGCCCGGTCATGCAATCACTTTACATCGACCTGCTCGATGAATTCGATGCGCCGCCTCAGCCTATTCATCTCGGCTTCCGGTCCGGCGCCGCCGCGCTGATTGATCATCTGACCGCGCTGGAAAACGCCGGCGTCAATCATGTCGCGCTCAACTTGCGTTTCAATCAGGCGGATATCGACGACACGATGCACCGATTGTCTGAACACATTCTTCCTGTCTTCCATGCCTCAAAGAGAGCCGCCTCATGACCGCAAAAACCATTCTCATCACAGGGGCCACAGACGGCCTTGGCCTGGAAACCGCCAAGCGCCTGGCTGCGGAGGGACATCACGTCATCATCCATGGGCGCAACGCTACGAAGTTAGCGGCAGCCAGGGAGAGCTTGGACAGCTCTCTGACATTCCAGGCGGACTTATCCGATATGGATCAGGTCCGCGATCTCGCCGAGCGTGTGCTCGCCGATACGCCGCGTCTGGATGTTCTGATCAATAACGCCGGCGTTTATCGCACGCCCGACCCCATCCGCTCAGATGGTCAGGATGTGCGCTTTGTAGTCAATACGCTCGCGCCCTATCTTTTGGGCCGCCTTCTGAAATCGCATATGGCTCCAAGGGGACGGGTCGTCAATTTATCCTCCGCCGCACAAGCGAGCGTGGATCTGGAAGCGCTCGCCGGCGAACGCGCGCTGGACGATATGGCGGCCTATGCCCAGAGCAAGCTGGCGCTGACCATGTGGTCCGTGGAGCTGGGCTTGAGTGAGACGTCGCCCATCCAGATCGCCGTCAATCCTGGCTCGCTTCTGGCGACAAAAATGGTCAAGGAAGGTTTTGGCGTTGCAGGCTCTGACATCGGGATCGGCGCGGACATCCTGATCCGCGCCGCCCTTTCAGAAGAATTCGCCGATGCGTCCGGTCGTTACTACGACAATGACGCAAGGCGCTTCGCGCACCCCCATCCCGATGCGATGATTCCCGAGACGCGGCGCTCAGTGTTCGAACTCGTTCAAAAACTGACTGGTCACACCTGAGCGCTGGGTCTCGCCTGGCAGGCGTCTCGCCATTGAGCCAGCGCTTCAAGCTCCTCGCCCGGAACCATCTTCACCCAGGCTGCGAACTCCACAAAGACGAAGGCGGTGATGTCAGCGAAGCTGAAGGAATCCCCCGCCAGCCAAGGCGTTTGAGCCAGTCGTGCATCCAGCGTTTTGAAAAACCGCTGGCCGCGCATCATGCCGCGTTCAGCTAGCTGAGCGATTTGCGGCACGGGGTCCGGCCCGGGCAAGGCGCGATCCTTCATGGATTTGGAGGTGTTTCGCAGCACCTCCATCACACTGACCAGACCTTCAAACTCGGCCCGGAACACCCATTCAGCCACCCGCGCCTGCTCGATCGGGCTGACGCCCAGCAGCGGCGGGTCAGGATAGAGCGCTTCGAGATAGCGCACGATTGACGCGTTCTCGCACAGGCTCTCCCCCTCATCTGTCACCAGCACCGGCACGGTGCAGCCGGGATTGAGCGCTGTGAAGTCTGGGCTGAATTGCGCACCGGATCGCAGGTCGACTTCCACGGTCTCCACTTCAATACGCTTTTCAGCGATGACCATACGCGCCCGGCGCGGGCTGGGCGCGGTGGCGCAATCATAAAATTTCATGGACGATCCTCCCGGTTTTCTGGCGTTGCTCGGCGAACGCTTGCGGCTGAGTATCGGCCACGCTCAAGCGCGCTTCAATCTGCGCCCCCAGCGCCAGGGACGCTGTTTGGTCAAAGAAAGCCCCCAAAGCGCGATCAGGACACCGTTTTATGGATGTTCAGCTCCGGTTCAGCCGCAAGGTTGTTCATCTATGTTAACGGCGCTGATACGCCAATCCCGCCTGCGGAGAGGAATGGAGTGAAGCGTGTCCTATAAATGGACACATTTCGTCGCTTTTCCGCCTAGTTTTATTTGATTTCGCCCAACTTAAGCTCGATTGTCAGGACATGGTTAACTCTTGGGCGCTGTGAACAGACTTACTCAAAAGGGGCCGGACCATGCACGAACAATCCCTGCGCGATACGATTGAGACCCAAGATCGGCCAATCACGAACAACCTGCTCGGCTTCAACCGGGGACGGTCAGAGGATTCCGACGAGGTCATGGATACTGAAATTGATCGCAAGACCCATCAGATCGTTGATCGACTGACGGATGCGTATTACCGCGCCTCGGCCTGTTTCGACGCCTATCTGCATTTTCGTCAGACCCGAGGCCGGATGTTTGAGGAAGCGCTGCCGCGCGAGAAATGGATCAATCGCTCTGCGACCTATCCTGAAAGCCACATCATGCACTTCTCCATCCTGGCCGGGATGGTGCTCGTCGAAGGGCTGATCAACGCCTATTTCTTCTCCAAAAGCTCGGATCTTGGCCTGCTCGGCGGTTGGATCCAGGCCATCACCGTGGCCTTCACCAATGTCATCACCGCCTTTTTCCTTATCGGGTTTCTGGGTTTGCGATTGTTGCAAAACCCTGACCGCCCCTTCTCCTTCGCCGCCGCGATCATCGGCACGCCCCTGGCATTGGGCTTCGTGGTCTTTCTCAACTACACCGCCGCGCTTTACCGCGACCTGCTGGAAGTCAACGCCGCCACTCTGGCGCTCGGTGATCTGGCCGAACCAAGCGGAGCGATCCTGGCGCCCGTGAGTTCCGCCATGGCGGGAACCGGCATCCAGACGCTGGAAGGGCTTTTGCTGTTTGGACTGGGCATCACTTTCGCCGCCATCGCCGCCTTCAAGGGCGCAACGTTTGACGACCGCCTGATCGGCTATGGCACCGCCCAGCGCCGGGCGATCAATGCGGCGGCGCATTTGTCCGGCGTGCTCAAGCAATTGCCGCACACCCACCGCGAAAACACGGAAAGCGCCGTCGAGATCGAGGAAAGCCTGAGCGGTCCGACACGGCGTGAAGCGATCGCGCTCAAGCGCAAGATCGACAAGTTTTTCGCCGCCGACAATTCACGCTCGATCCAGCTTTACGAACAGGCGGCGGACACCGATCTCACCGATCCGGTCGAGACGAGCGGGTCAGACAAACCGCCCTTTCCCGGCCGATAACGTCTAGCCATAGGCGGGCGGGCGCCCCATGATGCTCGTCGCTATCGGCTGGCAGAGGGGGCGTCAGACATATGCGCGGCAAGGATATTCTGGGCATCATCAATATTCTGATCGTGATCGGCGTGCTCGGCGCGATCAGCTACGCCGCGCTGGTGCTGCAACCGCCTGAATATGATCCCAATACGCTGTGCCTGAGCGGCGAGCAGCCCGCCCATATGGCGCTGGTGATCGACAAGACTGATCTCTATTCCCCCGAACAGGCCGCCCGTATCGAACAACTCGCGCTCGACAGCCGCGACCGGCTGGAGATCGGTGAGCGTCTGTCTCTGTACGAGCTGGATGCGCGCGGCGAGCTGATCAACACCAATGGTTTCTCGCTGTGCAATCCTGGCCGCGGCGACCAGATCAATCCGCTCTATCGTAATCCGGCCCGGGTCGAGGCGCGTTACCAGGCCTTGTTTGAAGGCCCGCTGCAAAGCGCCCTGGCCGATCTTGTCGAGCCCAAGGAAAGCCCGGCGAGCCCGATTATCGAGGCGCTGGCTGATCTGGCGCTGGAAGAGGGGTTTGCTCCCAACACCCCGCGCCGCACAGTCATCCTCGTGTCCGACATGCTGCAGAATTCACGCCTGTTCAGCGTCTATGGCCGCGCCCGCAGCGATCTGGCGAACCGCCTGCCGCCGCCGGGCCGCGTGGCGGCCCTGATCGAAGATGAATATGGCGATGTGCTTGCCGGCGTCCGGATCGAGATTTACCTGATCGAACGCCGGGGCTGGAGCGCAGAACAACGCGATCTGCTGCAGGCGTACTGGTCGGAGGTGTTTCGCCAGCTCGGCGTGAGGGAGGAGTGGCGGACGCTCTGAACGTCCGCCAACCTGCCACAACTCAGACTTGCCCTGATCTCATTGCGTTTCTCAGCCTTCAAGACCTTGTCGTGCGAGCACGAGACAAGCGTCTTTATTCAGCCGCTTGCGCAGGCTGAACGTCCGCTGTGCGCGCCATCGCGCGGATCGCCTCGCGATCGGATTCCTCACGAAAATCCCAGCGCGAGCCGTCAATGACGCGAATATCGGTGATGCCGACAAAGTTCAGCACCTGACGCAGATAAGGCGTCGCGAAATCCACGCCAGACTCCAGCGGCACCCCGCCCGACGCAACCACGATCCAGGCCGTTTTGCCAGTCAACAATCCTTCAGGCCCCGTTTCGGAATAGCGGAAGGTTTCTCGCGCCCGGGCGATCTGGTCGATCCAGGCCTTCAGGCTGGCAGGGATAGAAAAATTGTAGATCGGCATGCCGATGACGATCTGGTCGGCGGCCTTGAGCTCGGCCACCAAAGCGTCAGACCCTTTGAGACTGTCGCGCTGTGCCTGGCTGCGCTCAGCCGGATCGGTGAAATTGGCGCCGACCCAGTCCGCGTCCACTTGAGGGACCGGCTGTTCGGCAAGGTCCCGCACGGCGACCGTGCCAGCTTCACCAGCCAAGGCTTGGGAAAGCAGCTGCGACAGTTCGCGGCTGACGGAGCCCTCGAGACGGGCGCTGGAATTGACCTGAAGAATAGTGGGCGCAGACATAATCACCTCCATCATGTGTTGCGGCGGCGCCGCTTGATGTGAAGTGATATGCCTACGCCCCGATCCTGCGAGTAGCCCGGCTTCTGGAAGCTCATTGCTTCCAGAACGGAATTACTCGCTCGCTTCCGCTTGCGGCGCCTGCGGCCGGAAATCAGTCTCGCTGTTGGCCAGCAGCCAAACCATCATGGTCCAGGCGGCGACGTTCTGCGCCATTTCCTCGGGCACGATCTTGTCGAACGTGTCGTTGGGGGTGTGGTGGAACTCGAAATAATCCTCACCGTTCTGCTCCAGCCGCACCATGGGCACGCCCATATATTGCAGTGGGATCATGTCAGGGCCGCCGCCGCCCGAATTATCCCCGCGCACCAGGCCCAGGCTCTGCAGTTCGCGGTGAATGGCGTCGATCTCCGGCAAGGCGTGCTCGCCTACATTCGACCGCAGGCGCCAGACTTCACGGGCGCCGAAATCTGATTCTGACCCGATGATGTGATCTCCCACCGTTCCGTCTTCCATGCGGGCGTTGGCGTAAGCGCGTGCGCCCACCAGACCCACTTCCTCGGCGCCGAACAGCACCACACGGATGGTGCGGCGCGGACGATGGCCGCTATCGGCGATCAGGCGCGCAGCGGCGGTGACAATGCCGACGCCCGCGCCGTCATCAAGAGCGCCCGTCGCGGTGTCCCAGCTATCGAGATGCGCGCCAATGATGACGATCTCGTCGGGCGCTTCAGACCCTGTGATCTCGGCGATGACATTCCCGCTCATCACCTCGCCCCGCCAGCCGGCATAGGTGCGCATAGTGATCGAGACTGTTTCGCCCATATCGTGCAGGCGCTCGAGCTGGTCCGCATCCGGCGCCGAAACCGCGAGAGCCGGAATGTCGGGGCGGCGCCCGTCGGGGAAGCTCATCATGCCAGTATGCGCAAAACGGTTTGTGCTGGTGCCCACAGAGCGGATCAGCACGCCCAGCGCGCCGCGATCCTCGGCCAGCACCCAGGCGTCCCGACGCTTGCGATTGGCCCAGCCATAACCCTCGCCGGTGCGGCTCGCGACCATACGGTCATTGACGAAGACCAGCTTGCCCTCGAGCGCGTCTTCATCCGCATCCGACGCCAATAGCGCGTCATAGCTGTCAAAGAAGACGACTTCCGCTTCCAACCCGCCTTCGGGCGTCGCGCCGGCGCCGCCCAGTGAGATGGCGTAGAGTTCCTGCGGATAAGGTGCGGTGATCGCCACTTCTTCGTAGACGGAATGCCCGCGCGTCCACAGATCAAGCTCGAACGGCTCGACGCGGACGTTTTCAAACGCGAGCTCTTCAAGCATCTCCACCGCCCAATCCCGCGCCCGCGCTTCTTGCGGCGTGCCCGCCAGACGGGGGCCGACTTCGGTGGTCAGCGACTCTGTAATTTCATAAGCCAGGTCACTGTCGAGCGCGGCCTGTCCCAGAGCCTGGGCGATCTCACGATTGTCTTGACTCAGATCAAACGACTCGGTCTGGGCGTGCGCCAGACCGGCCATGGAAACCAGGGCGGCGACCGCAAAGGTGCGCAGCATGATGACTCTCCTCCTCAGATTTGCAGAGACCATAAAGGCGCCCTGCAAAACTGGAAACCTGATCTCGTGGTATGCGGTCACGCCCAATTGCGTTTATAAGTCGTCGCATGACCGAGACGACATCAAACTCCGATCAGCTTGCACCTGAGACCGATGAAACGCTGGCCATTCCGCCCGCTCCACCTGAGCTGAAGCGGGCGCAAGGCGGGGCTGTGTCTCACGAACCGCCAGCCCCGGGGTATGGCGCGTACGCCCCCGGCCTTGTCAGCAAGGTCGGCCTCGCCATCGGACGGGCCTTGCCCGCTTCACGCGTCGGCTTGCGTCTGGCCGGCGCCGCGCGCCCTCTGGCGCTCAGCGGCATGAAAGCCGGCCTGGCGGATGTTCAAGCGCTGGGGCTGAAGCTGCGGCTGCACCCCACCGACAATCTGTCGGAAAAACGTCTGTTCATGACGCCGCAATGCTTTGACCCTGCTGAACTCGAGGCGCTGCGCGGCGTGATGGGCCCAGGCAAGGCGTTTATGGATATCGGCGCCAATGCGGGCGCCTATGCGTTGGTGGCGGCTTTGGCGGGCGGCGATAAATCGCGCGTGATCGCGGTCGAGCCCCAACGCGAGATGCGCCGCAGATTGAGCTTCAACGCGCGCCAAAACGCCCTCGGCCAGATCGAGATGGCGGGCGTCGCGCTCGCTGACTATGAGGGCGAAGAGGTCATGCGCATGATCTCGGGCAATCATGGCCAGGCCCGTCTGGGCGGTTCGGAAGGCGAAGCGGTGCGCGTCACCACGCTGCTGACCTTGATGGACGAGCTCAAACTCATCAAGGCTCACGCCATGAAGGTGGATGTTGAGGGCGGGGAAGCCGCCATCCTGTCGCACTTCTTCGCCAAGGCCCCCAAGACACGCTGGCCGGACTTGCTGATCCTGGAGCGCGCCGACATGGCCGATGGCCGCACGACGCCAGACGCCGCCGCCCTGGCGCTGAGCAAGGGCTATCGCATCCGCCAGAGCACCCGTATGAATGTTATTCTCGACCGGGACGCGCGCTAACACTCCCCTCTCTTTCAGCCCAGAGGACGCCCGATGAGCCAGCTTGAACGTATTCTTGAAGGCAAAACCAAGGATCTGGGCGGGTTTTCCGTCGCGCGCATCCTGCCTATGGCGCAGCGTCGCCATGTGGGGCCGTTCGTCTTTTATGACCAGATGGGCCCGGCGCAGTTCAAGCCCGGCGAAGGCATCAATGTGCGCCCCCACCCGCATATCGGGCTGGCGACGGTCACCTATCTTTTTGACGGCGAGATGGATCATCGCGATTGTCTGGGCGTGCATCAGACCATCTATCCCGGCGACGTGAACTGGATGACCGCCGGCAAGGGAGTCACCCATTCTGAACGCACCGGCGACAACGCCCGCGCCAGCGGTCAGTTCATGCATGGCATTCAGGTCTGGGTCGCCTTGCCCGAAGACTGCCAGGAAATCGAGCCTGAGTTTCATCACCATGGCGCGGCTGATCTGCCCGATTTCGAGGTCGGCGACGCGCACTTCCGCCTGATCCTGGGCAGCGCCTATGGCCACACCTCACCGGTGAAGGTCTACTCCCCCATCGTCTACGCCCATATCGAGGCGAAAGCGGGCGCAAGGTTTGACCTGCCCCAAGGCCATGAAGAGCTGGCGTTACATGTGGTTTCTGGTCGCGTTGAAACTGCGGGCGAGCCTCTCTCCGGAGGCCATATGGCGATCTTCACGCCCGGCCAGACCCAGGCGAGCGTCACTGCGACCGAAGACTCCCGCCTGATGCTGCTCGGCGGCCAGCCCCTGGGGCCGCGCCATATGGAGTGGAATTTCGTCTCCACCAGCAAAGAGCGGATCGAGCAGGCGAAAGCTGACTGGCGCGCCTCCATCGCCGCTGGCTTCAAGGACACGCCCTTCCGCATGCCGGTCGAGGAACACGAATACATCCCCCTGCCCGGCGATCCCGAACCCGGCGAACCGCCCGCCTGCACGGAAGAAAACCCGACAAGCTGAGGCGCAGCCAAAACGCAAAACGGGCGCGGTTTGGATGAACCGCGCCCGTTCTAATGGAATGATGTCCGCCCTATTCGGCGGCTGTGGCGCTCGGGCCGCGGCGCTGACCACCGCTGCCTCGGCGATTGCGCTGAGGCTTGCCGCTGCGTGCGCCGTCTCCGCCCTGACGCGGCTTGCCGGAAGCTCCACCCCGCTTTTGCCCGGACGGCGCGCCCTCACCCTGGCCTTGGCCCTGACCGCGGCGACCGCCGCGGCGTCGGCTCTTGGACTTGGCGGCCTCGCCCTTCGGCATGGGCGGCGCGTCATTGAGACCGGCGATGGCGACGCCCATGGTTTTTTCGATATCTTTGAGCATCACGCGCTCGTCCGGGGCGCACAAGGCGACGGCCCGGCCGGTGGCGCCGGCGCGCGCGGTGCGGCCGATACGGTGGACATAGTTCTCGGCCACATTAGGCAGCTCGTAATTGACCACCAGATCAACGCCGTCCACGTCAATGCCGCGCGCCGCGATATCGGTCGCGACCAGCACCGGGGATTCGCCCGATTTGAACGCGTCGAGCGCACGCGTGCGCTGGTTCTGGCTCTTATCGCCGTGAATGGCGTTGGCCTTGTGGCCGTATTTCACCAAGCGCTTCGCCACCCGGTCTGCGCCATGCTTGGTGCGGGTGAAGATGATCGCGCGCTTGCCCGCTTCAGGAACCATCAAATCGATCAGCGCTTCGGGCTTATCCGCAGCTTCGGTGTAAAGCACTTTCTGGTCGATCCGCTCCACCGGTTTGGACGGCGGGGTCACCGCCACGGTTTCCGGATTGGACAGGAAATCATCCGCCAGCTGACGGATGGCCGGCACCATGGTGGCGGAGAACATCAGCGTCTGACGCTCTTTTCCGACCAGGCGCAGCAGTTTACGGATTGCGGGGATGAAGCCGAGATCCAGCATCTGATCCGCCTCGTCCAGCACCACGAAACTGGTCAGGTCCAGACGCGCCTTGCGCTCGCCCAGATGGTCGAGCAAACGGCCCGGCGTCGCCACCAGAATATCGACGCCGCGCGCCAGCACCCGGATTTGCGGGCCCGCTTTGACGCCGCCAAAGATCACGGCGCTCGTCAGCTTGGTGTGCGCGGTATAGGCGCGGACTTGCTCTTCGATTTGTGCAGCCAGTTCACGCGTCGGCGCCAGGATCAGAGCGCGACAGGACCGGCCCGGCGCCTGTTTGTTGTCCGCCAGCAATTGATGGATCAGCGGCAGCACGAAGGCGGCGGTTTTACCGGTGCCCGTTTGCGCCAGGCCGATCAGGTCGCGGCCGGCGAGCACCTGGGGAATGGCGCGCGCCTGGATGGGGGTGGGCGTTTCATAGCCCTGTTCGGCGATCGCCGAGAGAATGGAGTCGTTCAGACCAAGATCTGTAAATCGGGTCAAGGATAACCTCTTAGCAGCGCTCACGGACGATCTCCGGGCGCTATTTCGTTCAAAAATATAGACAACTGGATCGTTCAGCCGCCGTTCTGGGACGAATATCGCCCCCGCCCGGACCTCATCACGGGAGTGTTCTCACTCCGGCTGATCCGTCGCCGCGCAACCAGCCTCGTGCTGGGCGCGTGCTTCGCGTGCCGCCTCTGTGCGCTTAAATGACCAAGAACGCAAGTGATCATTCTGAAAGCAGGGCGCGTCACGCGCTGGCGTCGCCTGTTCAATATCCGGCGCTGGATTGCGGCTACGCGTCTAGGCTGTTCGCATGAGCGCGCTTGAGCGCCTGCGCCTGCGCGAGCACATACGCAAGGCCTCTGGTCGCTTGAGAGCTTAGGCAGACAAGCACCCAATGGCGGGACACCTTCATTTCACAACTCAGCAAGTCAGCCGATTTGCGCGCCCCAATCATCATCACTTGACGACCGCACCCGAATGCCGAGGCTGAGACCTCGAGCTTGGAGTACGCTATGATCCGTCGCCCCGCAGATATTAACTACACCTTTAATAATGAAGAGTTGGCTGCGGTGAGCGCTTACGGAACGGTTCGCCGCCACGACGCCGGTGAAGTTCTGGTTGAGCCAGGGCAGTCACGAGCGGATTGCCTGGTCACTCTGTCAGGGGAAACCCATATCTTCATTGAGGGCGCGGATGGCCCCCAACGGCTTGGATTTATGGAGCGCGGCCAGTTTATCGGCGATTTGGGGACGTTGACCGGTCAAACGGCGCTTGCGCGCACCGTGATGGGGGTCGCAGGCGAAGTTCTGCATATTCCCTTTGAGAAGCTGCAGAAGCTTCTGGTGGAGCAATCCGCCTTGTCAGACATTTTCGTCAACACCTTCTCCGCTCGCCGGGCCTTCGCCCGGCAGCGCGAACTGGGCGCGATCGTCATCATTGGCGCCCCCTATGACCGGCGCGTTTTTTCCATTCGCGACTTTCTCACCCGTCATAACCTGCCCCATACTTGGTTGGATCCCGACACGGCCCCCCTCGCCGCCCAGCTGATGACCGCAAAAGGTCTGAGCGGCAGCGATCTTCCCGCCGTTTTATTGGGGGTTGATCCGGTCTTGCGCAAACCGGGCGTTGATGAAATCGCGGCGCGACTGGGATTGGACCTGCTGCCGGACGGCGCCAGCGCCGATGTCATAGTCGTCGGCGCCGGACCTGCCGGTCTCGCCGCATCCGTTTACGCCGCGTCGGAAGGACTGACTGTCTTGACACTGGATTCCGAAGGCCCGGGCGGGCAGGCGGGGACCTCTTCCAAGATTGAAAATTATCTGGGATTTCCCATGGGCTTGTCAGGTCGTGAACTGGCCGATCGGGCTGCCTTGCAAGCCCAGAAGTTCGGCGTACGAATGGCTGCGCCGGTACGCGCGTCGAGCCTAGAGCGTCTCGAAGACGGCGCTTACTGCCTTCATGTGAAAGATGGCCGAAGCCTGAAAGCCAAGGCCGTGGTGGTCGCCACAGGCGCGCAGTATCGCCGCTTGCCTATTGAGGGTCTCGAGTCGTTTGAAGGACGCGGTGTTTACTACGGCGCCTCTCCTCTGGAAGCCCAACTGTGCACAGGGTCGCAAGCCACCATCGTCGGAGCAGGCAATTCAGCCGGTCAGGGGGCCGTTTTCCTGGCCAAATCCGCCCAGGACGTACACGTGCTGTACCGGCGCAAGGATATACGCGACACCATGTCTGAGTATCTCGTGCGACGACTGGAAGAAACGCCCAACATCCATTTGCATCCGCAAACCTCTATTGAGGCGATGCACGGCGCAGAGGGGGCCGGTCCGGACAATCAGCGCCTGACCGCCCTCACCTTGAAGAATCCCGACGGCACAACCAAGCTGGAAACCCCTTTCGTATTTCTCTTTATCGGCGCCGCTCCCTTCACGGACTGGCTGCCCAAAGACCTGGCGCGAGATCAGAAAGGTTTTGTCAGGACCGGAGCGCAGCTTGAAACGCTGGACCTCGTTCGGGCCGGCTGGCGGGAAGACCGGCTCCCCTCGCCGTTTGAAACCAACCTGCCCAGAATCTATGCGGTCGGCGATGTCCGCTCCGGCTCCGTGAAGCGCGTAGCCAGTTCTGTGGGTGAAGGGTCCGTGGTCGTGTCAGACATCCACAAAGCCATCAGCGAGCTCGTGAATCAAGGTGAGTCGGACAACGGAGTGCAGACCTCATCAACCGCCTGAACTCGCTACGGCCTACAGATACGAAAAAGCCCCGGCCAAATGGCGCGGGGCTTTTTAATTTTGGGTGCGGGGGTAGGATTTGAACCTACGACCTTCAGGTTATGAGAGACAGTCCAGCCATTTCCCGCGTCGTACCGCGTTGACGCCATAGCGCCAAAAGTCAACTATTTTCAACAAATTGCCTTGACCCGAACGACTCCCGTCGTCACCAATGATACCCGCTGAAACGCTGTACGCTGCTTCCTATATGCTTCCAAATTTTTTGGGCGGGAAAATCACCATGTCGAAGATCACGAAACGTTCCGTCGAGGCATTGCCCCCAAAAGACACTGATTATTTCGTCTGGGACGCACTCATTCCGGGCTTCGGCGTGCGCGTCTCTCCCAAGGGCCGAAAGACCTATACCGTCCAATATCGGTCCGGCGGACGCACCAAACGGGTAAGCCTGGGCGTTCATGGCGGCGTGACCGCCGAGCAGGCCCGCGACCTCGCCCGGCAAACCCTGGGACAAGTGGCCAGCGGCGGAGATCCGTCAGGCGACCGGCGGCGAGAGCGGCGCGCGCCGGATATGGCCGCGCTCTGTGACCGCTTCTTAGACGAATATGTTCCGGTTCATCTGAAGCCTTCAACGCAGCGCGAATATCACCGCTGCTGTGAGATCTTCATCAAGCCCAAGCTGGGCGCGATGAAGGTCCAAGACATCAAACGCCCGGACATCGCAGCGCTTCATCATGGATTGCGGGACAAACCCTACCAGGCCAACCGTGTGTTGGGCGTGCTTTCAAAGCTCTTCAATCTCGCTGAGGTTTGGGGCTTGCGAGAGGACGGTACCAATCCGACCCGCCATGTTCAAAAGTACAAAGAGCACAAGCGCGAACGGTATCTCGACCCTGACGAGATCGAGCGCCTTTTCGCCGTGCTTGATGAATGTGTGGCGAACGGAGAAGAGACGCTTCATGTCGCAGCGGCTTTTAAGCTCCTGCTTCTGACTGGATGTCGACTTAGCGAAATCCAAAAGGCGAAATGGTCTTGGGTGCGCGGGAATGTGCTTGTCCTGCCTGACGCCAAAACCGGGCCGCGCCGTGTGCTGCTGAGCCGGAGCGCCGTGGAGCTTTTAAGCCCCCTGCCCCGCTTGCCGGATAACCCGCACATCATCATCGGACATATCGAAGGCCAGCACGTCACGGACCTTCAAAAGCCCTGGCGGCGTATCCGCAAACTCGCAGGCATAGAAGACGTGCGCATCCACGACTTGCGCCACACCTACGCCTCGATAGCCGCCGCAGCCGGTCACTCCCTGCCCATCATCGGTAAACTTCTAGGCCACACCCAGGCGCAAACCACCGCGCGATACGCCCACCTCGCAGAAGCCGTGACGCGCAACGCAGCGGATGATGTGGACGATATGATTGGTGGTTTTGTAGGTGCTGCGTCTCCAAGCGGAGCCAAAGTCATCCCTCTAAATCGCGAGGCCGAATAAAATGGGGCTGACCGACGAAGAAGCGGCAGAACTCGCTAGCGCCTATGGGATATGCGACCCCGCTGACTTGAAAGAGACGTTTAAAAACTGGCTATGGGCCTATCAATATGGGCAACGGAGAGACGACAGCATTAGCCCAACTGGCGTCCGAAACGAGCTGCAGAAAATCGCGAAAAGCGCGGCGAAACTGGAAGGCGAACTCGCTAACGTCTCAGGCAAAACCGTTCGATCTTTAGCGAGTGTCTCGCCAAGTTTTCTTGAGGACCCCGACTTATCTGATGACCTAGCACGTCTAAATCAGGCGGGCTTAATCGGGACGGTCGCGCCTACACCCATGATCGAGGCGGACATCAGAGCCATGTTCGCAGCCATACGCTTCATAGCTCGTCATGCTGATGCAAGCGCCGCGGGCATCGATACCGTCATGCAGAACGACGGCAGGAAAACACCCCCAAGAGGCTATGCCAGCAAACCCGCGCTCTACACGCTGGTTGGCAACATTAAGACCTATTGGGAGGCCAATGTCGGCCCCTACACCCGTAACTTTGACGATTATGACGATGACAGCGGCAAGCCCGCTCAAATACCCCACAACCCCGCTTCGAAGTTCACGGTCGCGTGCGTTCAACGCATCAACCCAGAAATCCAGACAGCCAGCATCGCCAAAGCCATGCAAGAGCGGATTGCTCATGCCAAAAGTTAGTGAACATCGCTGAGAAATTTTCTCCCAAGTTTTAGTGCTTTTCCTCTCAGTGAGTTTTTGCCGCTCCAACGTCAGTCTGTACGTGTCAGGCGCACTTCGCGCCAAACATTGAACGCGGAGACTCGATATGAGCACGAACCAAGGCCCCGATCCCAATCGGCTGCTGTCTGAAGACCAAGCCGCCAAGCGGCTCTCAATTTCCCCCCGCACTTTGCGGAACTGGCGCACCCGTGGCGGTGGACCGAAGTTCATCAAAGTGTCTGGCCGGTGCATCCGGTATCGCATCAAAGACCTGGACGAATGGACCGACCGGCGCACCCGCCGCTCGACGTCTGACCTGGGCATTTTCCGCTAACGAGTTTTTGCCCCGGCGGGGCTGACCCCACCGTCGGGGATTTTTGGAGAGCACCGCTCCCGAAAAGGGGCTGGGCCTTGGCTCAGCCCCACTCGGGAAACTGTGTCTGCTCTCCAAAAACAAAAGGGGTCTCAGCGCGAAGCGCGCATTCAAACCAAACCCAAAAGGAAAGAGAAGTGGCTAACATAGGCACCCTGAAACCCGCCGGCCCGAATGACTTCTGGTCCGACCTACGCGGCGACATCCGCACCTTGAACTTCAAGGCTAGTGTGATGATCACCGCAACCCCCAACCCGTCAGCCAACCCGGACGCCCCGACGCATCGCGTCCAGGTGCGCGATGCGGACGGCGATATGATGGAAGTGGGAAGCGGCTGGAAGCGTGAAATCACGCGCGGCCCGAACATGGGCGACAGCTTCCTCTCCGTCACCCTGGACGATCCCAGCTTCCCCCACCCGCTGAATTTCGCCGTCTTTCGCGATGGCGAAGTGGCGAACGCGACCTGGCGTCGCCGTCAGGAACAATCTGCATAAGACGGAAGTCTGTGAGGGGGTCTCTGTAACACCCCCTCACAGAAATACATGAGAGGGACGCCATGACCGAACCCATCTTGCTTCATCAAGGTTTCGACAATCTGGACATGGCCTATCGTGTCCAGCTTCCCGCCGATCTGCGCAACAAGCTCGCCGCAGCGAAGGCGTCCGCCATTGAAGAGCGCCGGGCTGTGCCGCTGACCTATGCCGGGCGCACCTTCTTGGTGGAAGGACACGGCGGCAAGGGCGGCTATCTCTATTCAGTGGATACCGGCGTGATAGGCGCGGTCTGGTGGTTCAAGGAACCCAACGACAATCGAGACCCCTGGGGCGCGCGCGTTTCATCCCGCGCCCTGCCCCTGGCCACAAAAGGGATTGAAGCGGTCAAAGCCGAACACGATCAATTCCTGATCGATTTAGGAATGCCATTTACGGAAATAGATCGCCGCATTTCCCGATTAGATTACGCAATTGATTTCTATTTCCCGGATTTTGAAATCAATCCAGCTCATTTCGTTTGCCATTCGCGAAAAGCAAAAACAATCGACGGCATTTATTCCGCTAATAGCCGCGGTGATCGCATAACAGGCATTCGCATTGGAACAATGCCGAATGCTCAAATTGCAATTTACGACAAACGCCGCGAGGTGATCGACAAAAAGAAATTCTATTGGTGGGAAATATGGAAAGGGAATGCTGAACAAGCGGAAATTCAATTAACAAGCAAAACCCCTATTTGGCGTTTTGAGCTTCGCGCGGGAAAAAGCTTTCTCGACAAAACCTATTTGCGGAAAACCTGGGAAGCCATCGCGGCCAATCCTTCACTGGTATTCGAAAAGATCGCAACGCAAACGCGCCTTACAATTCCGCATGCTGACACCAACCGCGCACGCTGGCCTTCGGCTCCCATCTGGTCAGAGTGTCAGACACACCTGTCGCAGATCGCCCTACCGCGCTTTGTCAAAATCGACACAGAGGCAATCAAGGCCGCCCTATGGGCTGAATATCTCCAAACTCTATCCGCGCAAAATGCGGGCCTAATTATCTCGCAAATGGCCGCATACGGTTTGGAAAGAAATGACGTTCCAGCCATGCTTTCCCAGCTCGGCCTCGACGTCGAAGACATTCTCGAAAATGATCAAGACGGGATGCTTCTGGCAAAAAGGCGAGCGGGTATGGACGCACGCTATGGCCGTTAAAAGGTCGCCTTAAAAAACGAACACACATCTATCCGAGGTATACAAGTTCTTTCACGTCAAAGCGGTCATTTGGGACAATCTTGTGCAAACCTTCTGCGTATCGTGCGCGTATCCAGGTGCCATCAGAACGATAGGTCCAGAATACATTGCGGTATTCGCGGTGTTGGACCCGGATTTTTTCGACATTCCGGTCTGATTGCAGCCGTCCTGTCTCACCGTCATCCTTGATTTCAATAAGAGCAATCGCGTCAGGGGTTGTGCGACCGCTGACACCCACAACAAAGTCCGGGAAGAAACGATGCCCTGAGGGCAGCATCAGGCGCGTAGCCCATCTTGTGTTTTCGACGTTGCGTAGCCACCATTTGACGGTCCCTGTCTGGTCGGCATCCAGGAACGAGGCAAAGTCTCTTTCTTCTTTATTCATTTCCTGCGGGAAAACGCCATAAGCTGATTTCTCGGCCTGACTTAACCCTTCCGGCCCAAAATACTGTTCTGGAACCGGCTCATTGGCATCTGTCAGAACATTGCGCGCTTGCGCCGTCTTGATCGCTTCTTTCAGCTTGTCCGGTTCCTTCATCCCGGCAAGATCGATAGCGCGGCGCAAGTCGCGTTCGTCAGCTTCAATACCTCTTTCGTAGACGATCTTTTGAAGTTCCTCGACAAGCGCTCGTTTTAGCGCGCGAGGATCGATGGCGTCGTTGAAGTTGAAAGCAAGTTGCGCTTTCTCAGCTACCCGTGCGTTTGAAAGCCGCAAGCGCAGGTCCACCGTTTCCCGCACTTCCGCAGCGAAAAGGTCGCGCAAGTCAAGATGGGCGTTTGTAAGCTTTCGTTGCAACAAACCCGTCACATCGGAAGAACGACAAAACTCACGGGCAATGTCTTGCACCAGATCGTTCAGCTTCATCGGGTCGGGCGGTAGCTCGCGGAGCAGCGCCTTTGGCACGCCCAGGTCTTTCCGCAAAGGATAGGAACGGCTGCTCGGCTTGCTAGATTTTATATTGGTCGCGGGCTTTTCGCGTTCTGGTAGGTCACCGAAAAGCGGCGTATCGCTCATATGCTGTAGGGTCTCCCCTAAAACAATGGCGCGATCCTGATCCGCAACTGGACGGCCTTGAACGTCAGAGGCAACGAGGCCTTGCTCAATCAAATGCGTCAGGCGCATTTGCCGGTCAGCCTGATCTTCAGGAGGTCTAGGGGTAAAGGCCGGGACACGAGCCTCGGATACGCCGGGCAGCTTGTCCGCGTTTCCAAACTCATACACATCAAGGCTATCCGTTATAAGTTCGATGCTTTCACGCACCGCTTTCAACTCGTCTACCGCCGCTTGAAGGCCCATCTGCATATCCGGGTCCGTAAGCAGTACATAGCCGCTGTCCAGGAGGGCGTCTTGCCCGTGAATAGGACGCACGGATGGATGCACGCGCATGATGCGACCCACAATCTGCATACCGAAATCGCGGCCCCGGTTCGGGCGCACAGAGACCAGCGTCCATGCGCGAGGTGCATCAAATCCAGTGGCAACCGCGACCTTGAAGATCAAAACATGAATGTCAGGGTCATAGGCCAGCGAGTGAAAATCCGGGTCAGGTTGACCGGATGTGTGCGTGGCAATAGCGGCGTCATCAACGCCGATCTCCACCAGCTTATCCCGCACCCGCTTCACTGGGTCTTCCGCACCCTTGGCTTGATCTTCCACCTGAACCAGCATTAGGGGCGACACCGCCAACCCGTGTTCTTTGAGCCGCTCGCGCACCCGGCAATGCTGCGTCCACCCGGCCTGTAAGGTCGCCTGTTCGTGGTCGATTAGGTCACGGTCGCCTTCGCGAAAGCGGATCACGCCCAGCTTGAGGCCCACCTTGTTCAATCCGGCTTCGACAACCTCGGCGCGGGGCACGACATAACGGCTGGCGACTTCGATACCCGCCTTCTGTTCAAAGGCGTCCAGCTTCTCATCGCTTGGCGTAGCAGTGGCGAGGATCGTGAAATCGGGCTGAATATGGTCAAGGTAGAACCCCGCAGCGACCTTGGCGGACGCTCCAAAGTTCAAATGCGCCTCGTCGATCACCACGCCGACGAAGAAACCGGCGTCCCGCCATGACGCGATCAAATCATCGAAAGACAATGCCGTCTCAGACGTCCGGCGGACCTTGCGGGCGTCCTTATTGCTAGCGGCGACGGTCGCCCATGTCTGGATGAACACATCGCCGTCGCGCGTACCGTTGGGTTCTCGGTCCGTGGCCACGTCGCGGACGCGCAGACCGCCGCATTGCGACACCAGAGCTTCGCGCGTTTGCGTTACCAGCCCTGAGTAGGGTGCGAACCAAAGCCACACCACAGGGCGGCTCAACGCGCCGCGCAGCCCTTCTAGCACCCGGCCCAGCACAAGCGTCTTACCAGAACCCGTCGGGCTTTGCAGGAGCGTCACGCCACTTTTCAGCGCTATCGTCTGTCGGTGCGCCGGGTCGCGATCGTGCAACTCTGCTACTTGGCGGATCACGCCCGACAAGGCGTCCGCCGCGCGGGTCTGATAGGCGGCCAGGGACAGACGTTCACTCATTGCTGGAACCGCTTTACGAGTGTGTGACGGACGGAACGAATATCCACATGGGTGCCGTCGAGATGCTGCGCGATTTGGCCAGGTGCCCACGCATAGACGAACAGGTTCTGTCTGTCCCGGCCTTTCAACCAATCGAGCAAAGCAGGGTCGAAGCGATCCACCAAAGCGACCGAGGTGGTCTCGCCTTGGTGCAGGTTCCATGAAGCATCAGGGTCATACGGGGTCAGCGGCAGGTCGTGCATTGCCTCCAGCGCAGCCCAGGCATCTGCGGGTTTCAGGTCATAATCGAGGTCTTCAAAGGCAATCTCATGGGTCCGCAGATAGGCAAAGCCTGCGGTGAGGTCCTTATACTTGCCGTCTTCGCTGGCATTCAGGCGTCGTATTCGTTCCGCTGTCACGTCACGGCAGATGTTCTTGTGGGGCTCGTCTTCTGTCGCCTCGGTAGAGGACACCATGATAAAGCGGCGATTGCCGCCGTCTTCGGCATTGAGTTCCATGACTGCCTGGGCAGCTGTGGCTGAGCCTGCGAAGAAGTCGAGAACTATGTCGTCCGGGCCGGTGGACTGACGTACCATTTCTCGGATCAATGAAACCGGCTTCGCATAGGTAAAAGCTTTTGAGCCGAAAATATCTTGTATTTCGGTCGTACCTTCTTGATTGGTCCCGCTGACCAGATGCGCGTTCAAGTCTGCGTCATCACCACTTGGTAATGTGGAGGTTTCCGCAAGCGGTGTAATCCACGAGGATACAGGCTGCGTGCTATTTTTGAGTTCTCGCTTGTAGCGCACCCACTGGGGAATGCCGTAGCCAATCCGTTTTCCAACCCAAAACTCTAGATGTGGCATTTCGTGCCAGATTTTTCTTGTCTTACGCGCCATTGGGACGTCGGCATTATCGATAGCTGTACAAAGGTCCTCCAACGTGTCGAAAACCTGAACACGTTGCTCCTTTGGAAAGACGATGCGCCCTTGCTTTATCCATCGCCCTATTTGGTCTTTGGCGGGCACTTTGCCCTTAGTTGCGTCATCGGGAGGGAATACTGGCAT
>NZ_OZ260073.1:0-2535000 GCF_965284345.1 Oceanicaulis sp. | reverse complement strand
GGCGAGATCACGCTCAGAGAAAACGCCCACCGGCTCCTGGTCCGCTCCCGTCACGATCACGGCGCCCACCTTGTATTGGGTGAGCGCGGCAGCGGCGTCTTGCAAGCTCTGCGTCGGGCGGATGGTGAAGACCGTCGCCCCCTTGTCGTCCAGTATACGCACAGCGGTCATGGCGACCTCCCTGACTTCTTGTCATAAGAGTATAATCAGAAGAGCCTTCGCGCTTCAAACGCTGTGCTTGAGCCTGCGTGATTTTCAGAGGGCCGGACGGACCTGCAAATAACGGACGAACACAGGATAGGCCGCCATTCCGACCAATAGCCCGCCCACATGTCCCGCCCAGGCCAGCGGGATGGGAAACACCAGCCCCGCTGCAGCGATCCCCAGATTGATCAAGAGCCAGGGCACGGCGAGTCGCAACATGCCGGCGCGTCCGCCCCTCACCCAGCCCGCCGCCGCCAGCAATCCCGAGATCGCGGTCGAAGATCCCGCCATGATGGAGGGCGCGTTCATATGCGTGAGCTGATGGAGCACGGCGCCGCCAATCGCGCAGGCGAAGAAGAACGCCAGAAATCCCAGATCGCCCCGCAAACCGGGCCCGAATGGGACGCGAGACACCGCACCGAACGCCGCGAGCGCGCCCAGATTGATCAAGAGGTGCGCCCAGCCGAAATGGACAAAGACGTGCAGCACATAAGGGCTGAGACCGAATCCCGGCGCCGGGGGAAAGGCCTCTGCGGTCGCGCCGGTGCGCACTGTTCCCGCCCAATAGATCAGACCATGGGCGAGCCCGCCCTGCCCGGCCGCCATCGACTCGGCGATCTGGACCCCCAGCATCACCGCTCCCAGCACCAGAACGACGCCCGGCAACCCATTGAACAAAGGTTCGCGGGATTTGGGCCCAGGGTCCGGATTCGGGTCGCTTCCAGACGGATCCTCTGAAGAGTGCGGCGGCGGTGTGGCGCTCATGGCGAATTTCCCTGGCAGGCGATCAGTCTGGCACGGCCATTGCAGCCCGAAACGCAAACCGTCTTCAAAGAGGACACTTAAGGCATGACCCGTCAGCTTAAAGTCTGGCTCTGCGCTTCCGGCGCCGTGATTTTCGCAGCCTCCGCCGCCCTGGCGCAGTCCACCGCTCCCAATCCGTCCGATTGGACGCGGCCCTATGGTCAGGCCTATGGCGCGGAAAACCAAGCCTATGTCGGCGCCCGCAGCGGCGGCAACCGGGTCGTGCTGAACGGCGTCATCCAGACCGGTGTCGGCGTCTCGGCCCAGACCAGCGCCTTCGCGCAGAGCTCGGCTGGCGTCGCCCTGAACACGCAAACCCAATCAGGCCTGTTCGCCTCGGCCGGCGCCAGCGCCATCGGCAACCAGCTCAATGTGGTGGTGAACGGCAATTACAACACCGTGGTCGTCAACAACCGCCAGACCAATACCGGCGACATCACCGCCAATGCGGGCGCGGTGGCCGCGACCGCTGAAAACCAGACCACGCAAGGAGCGTCCGCCAATGATCGTTAAGCGTCTCCTCGCCGCAGCCGTCTCCGCCCTGTCGCTGACAGCCTGCGCCACCTCGACGCCGGGGTCTGACGGGCTGTACGCCACGCCCACCGGCAACGCGCCCGTGACCCCAAACCCGACGCCTTATTCCGACGCTCTGGTGTGTTTGTCCGGGTATGCGCGTCAGCATGGCCAGGCGGCGCCGCGCGTCGCTGTGGGCCGGATCGCGGACTATACCGGCCAGATGAACCCTGAAGGCGGCACCCGCGTCACCCAGGGCGCGTCCCTGATGGCGATCAGCGCCTTCGCCAAGGCGGGCGCGCGTCTTGTGGAGCGTTTTGATACGTCGGTCGCCGAGCTGGAATTGCGTTACGCCAACAACCAGCTGATCGGCGACGCCGCCGAGCAGGACGGCTATCGTCAGATTTACGCTGGCTCGATTCCCGGCTCTGACTATTATCTGGTAGGCGGCATCACCGAGCTGAACGCCAATATCCGCTCGAACGGGCAGGATATTCTGGCGGGCGACAGCGTGGATTCAGATCCGTCGGGCCTGTTCTCGCGCCGCATGTATGTGATGAATGTGGGCCTCGACCTGCGTCTCATCGATTCGCGGACGCTGGAAGTGGTCGACGTGGTCTCCTACCAAAAACAGATCATCGGCCGCGAATTGTCAGCCGGCGTCTTCGCTTTCTTTGGCGATGTGGTACTGGATGCGTCAGCGGGCGGTCGCTCGCTGGAGCCGATCCAGCTCGCCGTGCGTTCGGTCGTCGAGCGCGCCGTGCTGGAGATTTCCTCCCAGCTTTACCAGGTCGCGCCAGAGCAGGTCTGCTCCTTCAACGACCCGATCGGCCCGTCCAACATTACCGGCGGCGTTCAGCTGAACACCGCTTACGCCCCCACGGAGGCTCCTTATGTCCAGGCTCGCACGAGTGTTGATCGCGGGCACCAGCGCCGCGACTCTGATATCCGCAGCCAGCTTCGCGGAACCTATCAATAAGGTCGAGCTCGATCAGGACCAGACCGGCCCTGTCTTAAGTGAAGACAATCAGAGTGCGGACGGCGTGCGGGACATGATCTCCACGGCTGTGGCGCAAGGCAATTCCGGCACGGGCGCGCTCTCTGGCGACAGCGAAATCTCCGGCGTGCAAAATCTCGACGGCTCGGTCAGCGCCAGCTCGCTACTGAGTGCGAACGGGGTGTGGGCCAGCGTCATCAGCACCGCCACCGCTCAGGGCAACGCCCTGACGGCGGGTGTCGAGACCGGCGCTCTGGCGATGGATCTTGAGCAAACCGCCCAAGCCGGACAGGTCAACGCGCTGTCACGCCTGCGCATCTCTGACTATGCCGCGCACACCGTGCAAACCGCCTCAAGCGCCGTCAATGCGATCCAGACCAGCGCGGAAGGCGGACAGACCTTGTCGATTCGCCAGAGCAGCGCGGCGGATTCAAGCGCCGAAGCGCGCGTGGAAGCGGCAGGCGCCGAGATCGAAACCAGCGTCGTTGGTGCAGTCGCAGCAGGCAACAGCCTGCTCTCGACCGCCGAGGATGAGGAATCGGTGCTGACGCTTGATCAGTCCCAATCGGGATCCACGACGTCGACCGCCTATGCCGAGATCGGAAATGCGGATTATGGCGTCACGGCGGCGTCGCAAGCGGCGGGCAACACCGCCACTTTCCAGAACGATTATGGCGACAGCCAGGTGGGCGGCGTGCAGTCCAATTCAGGCGAAGTGCGCTCTGACACCGTGATTCTGGCGGGTGAGTTCGCCAATGGTTATGCGACAGGCTCCGCCAACGCGGTGGGCAATTCAGTCCTGACCTCTACAATCGGCGCAAACACCTATTCCGGCGTCCAGCAAACCAATTCCGGCGATGTGATCGCAAATGTCTCCATGGTGGGCGGTTATGATGGCGGCTCGGGCGCGGGCCTGGGCTCGGTTCTGAACGCCACCGCCATCGGCAATGCGCAATCGGCCTATGTCTGCGCCACCTGCCCGGTGGGCGTGACGGGCGAGATCAATCAGATCAATTCCGGCGCCGTCAGCGCCAGCGCCGTCACGGTGCAGAACGGTCAGGTGCGCACGCTCACCAGTTCAGCCACGGCCGTGGGCAACGCAGCGACCTTCGCGACACAGACCCGCGGGAACTAAGCCTAAACAACAAATACCCACCCAACTGACTGGCCGCCTCATCCCTGGGGCGGCCATTTTTTCGTTCAGTCTTCTTCGTCCTGATCGACATCGTCTTGCTCGCCAAACATATCCAGCTGAGCACCCGACGACGCGGCTTTCCCTGGCGCCTTGCGCTCTTCGGGCGTGGGCGTGGGCAGATCGGCGGCGGCGAAGCAGGGACCGGCCACGACCTTGTCGAGCGCGGCTTCAAGCTCCAGCTCCATCGCAAGGGTCGCTTCCAGCACCCAAAGCAGTTCCAGCAATTCGTCGCTCATCCGCGCGGTCCAGCGTTCGGGGCGGATTTCATCGAGCGGCGAGGATTTCTTGCCAGCACGCTTCTTCATCCGATAGCCCAGCCACGACTGCACGACCTTCAGGCCCGATACCTCGAACTCCCAGACCTGCGGCGACACGGGGCCGAACCGGCCATCCCCCACGACGATCTCGCGCTTGGCCTCGTCATAGGCGTATTCGACCGGGTAGTGCGCCGGATCGGCGGACACGCCCTTTATCGTGGTGGCCTTGCCCTGCGGCACCTCATCGCCGCGATCCTTGCCCCGGAACCGTTCGGTATAAGTGTGGAGCCAGATCAGCTTGCGCCCCAGCTTCGAGGCTTCGGCAAAGGTCTTGCCGTCCTTGGTCAGCGGGACGCGCGGGCCGGGCGTTTCAAGCTCATTCCAGAAGCGCCGGGTATAGGATTGCCCGCCCAGCAGGGCATAGACATAGGCCGCAAGGTCCTCGGCATCCGGCGTGGCGCCGTATGCCGCGCCAAGGGCATCGAGCAGACCGGCGGTCACGTTCGGTTCCGTTCCGGCGGCGTCCCGGTAGAGGGGGATCACGTCTTTTCCTCCAAACGATCCGCGAAACGCGTGTTTGTCTGGAGGTGCGCTACTGACTGCAAGCGCTTGCCCTTCACCCAATGGCGCAGAAGCAAGATGCGTTAAATAAATTTGGCTTGTAGAATTAACCTCCCAAAGTATTTCGCCCATTCTATCAATGAAACGAATGTCCTCTACAATCTTTTGTCGGTCGTATGGCCTGAACAGAAGATCACTAATTTTTATATGCGAATCGCCTTTCTGTTCCACCAGTGGCACCAATTTATCATTCGATAAATGATGACGATATATATTTTTGACCTTACGATAATTATTGTCTTTAAAAATTTTCGGCTTATCCGGTTTAGAGGCGCTAAACAGCCGGTGAATGCGAGTTCTGAGTAATTCCTCGGTCTCAGCTATTACCCATGGCCGCCCTGTCATTGTGCCGCTTCTTTGATACGGAAACAGATTGCTTAACATCGGCCAATCAAAGAAATCCCCTTTACCCTCGGGCAGAAACGGCTTGTGCCAATCGCCGGGGCAATCGCGCCATACCAAGCCGGCAAAATCCGCGACGGCTTCGAGTTGCGTCAGCTTGTTGTCACGGTCCGGCCCGTCAATCTTCGCATATCGGACTATTGCGGATTTGTTGGGCGAAGGCTTCGCCGCCCGAACGCCGATGGCGATGGCCACCGGGGTCTGGATGCTAAACACGTTGGGCGTCTTGCGGGTGCCGAGATTGTCGCCACCAAGGTCAATAATCCAAAGCTCATCGAAGGTGCGCCGCATCACCTCTCGCACACCGATAAAGCCCGGCCCGGCCAGATAGCTCGACGCGGTAATAAACGTCACGACTCCACCGCAGTTCTGTTGCTCGAACAGACGCCAGAGCGCCCAGCGCCAGAAGTAGACATAGTCGTTATAAAGGTTCTTCAGATGCACCCCGGCACCGGCGTTGGTGGCCGGTTCGGTAAAGTCCCGAAAGATCGGGCGTTCACCTTGTTCTTCCTGTTTTGCGCCGCCTTCGATCTGGTCGCCAAACCGGACCCAGCCGCCCTTCCGTTTCGTTGTGGTGTCGTCTGCGTCAATCTGTTGCCGGTCATAGGGCGGATTGCCCAGACACACGAGAATATCACCGCCCTGCTTCACCTTGCGCGCGGCTTCGTGTTCTTGCGTCAGCGCCTTATGGGTTAAGTCCAGCCCACCGGGCGGGGCTTTGGTAGGGCTTTCCAGCGTGTCCGCCAGATAGATGTTCAACCGCTTGCCGAGCTTCTCCTCGGGCTCGCCCGCCGCCGCTTTGGCGTCGTTCATCGCGCCTTCCAGCGCCTGCGTCAGGCGCAGATGGGCGACCGCATAGGGGCCGACCAGCACCTCGAACCCGTGCATGTTCTCGGCCATCTAGCGCGCGCGGGCGGGCACCGCGCCGGGGCCGGACCTCTTGCGCACCTTTTCCAGCCCGTGCTTCACCGCCGCGACGGGATAGGTGCCTGTGCCTACAGCTGGATCGAGAAACACCACGCCATCGTCAGCGAAGCCCAGCTTCTTGCCGAACCGCTTTTCCAAGAGTTCAGAAGCAAGGCGAACCTGCAATTCCACGACCTCACGTGGCGTATAGTAGACCCCATAATCCTTACGTAATTTGGGGTCATAGGCAGCAAGAAAATCCTCATAGAAATATAACCAGAGATCAGGCTTCGATTTCAGGAAGTCGTGGGGGTCAAGCGCTTCAAGCGAGCGCTTCAACATCTCGAACCCGACCACCAATTCATCGCGTGCCGCCTTCTGGCCCAGCAATTCGAGGGTCCGGGCGAGCAGGCCGTTATTCTTATCAAGCGTTTTGGCGGCTTCGGTCGGGTCGAGCTTTTCAGCGCCTGACAGCCTTGCCAGCAGCATCGCATAGGTCACAGTCTGGGCGTAGGCGTCTGCAAACTTGGCATCGTCGGAATCGGGAAAAAAAAATTGCCGCCATTCCCCCGCCAGAAGCCCGACGGCAGAGCCGGGCAGGTCCAGCGCGTTTTCGACCTCGGACCGCAGGAAGCGGCTCAGAGGGGCGAGGTATTCTGCAAGGGGCGTCGGTTGGTGCGGCACCTCCGGCTTCCAGCCCAGAAAATCACGGAACAGGCGCCCCAATGCCTCGGCATCAGCCTTGCTGGTCGCAGCCTTGCCCTCTTCGGTTGGGTCATCGGTCAGGCGAACAATAGGGTGCCCATCCCGCCGCTCACCAGATTCATAGAGCGCCCAGTCGCGGCCATCAGTATAGATCAGGTTGGGAAGACCTTTCAGCTTAGCCCATTGTTTCTTGTTGTGCTCGCCTTTCAGTTTCGGCGCATCGGCCCCGAGGCCGGGCGCTTTCAACTCAATATAACCGCAGATCAGCCCACCAACATAAATCGCAATGTCAGGGCGGACCTTGTGTTCGGATAAATGCGTTTCGGTCCGGGTTTCGACCGTCAGCCCGTATTTCGCGCCGGTATCCACAACCAGCTCGGCGACCAATGGTTTCAATTGATCTTCCGGCGAAGCTGCCCCAGGCAGCGCGAATTTCGCCTTCAAGGCATCCGCGAATGTTTCAAGATCATGAATATCCAACAGACCGCCCCTGTCTCGAATCTCATTTCTCAAGAAGTAGCAGACGGTTGACGAGAGGGGAATCAAAGATCGCCTCAAACGAGAGTCGACTCTGCTGAACCACTATCCAACATCATCTCCAGACAGCACGTATGATGACAGCCGGCTTCCGCACCAAGCGCACGAAAAACCCCGCAGGCGGATCCTGCGGGGTTTGTCAGTCAAGCTGAAGATGGAGGCTTAGTGGTATCCGCCGACGCCGCCATCGAGCATCAGGGTCATCGAGCTGCGCTCATAGCGTTCGCTGCGGCGCTCGACAGTCTCGGTGTAATGCTCTTCATAGCGATACCAGATCAGCTTCACGCCCGGACCATGTAAACGGAGCAGCGAGCGCTCATTACAATTGCGGCGATGCTCCTGCGGCGCGCAAAACAGCTCTCCGCCCCGGCCATAGCGCAGCGCCTCGCCTTTCTGACACTGGATGGAGACGCCGTCGAAACGATCTTCCCCCTCTTCGCGCCAGCCCAAGGTCGCCTGAAGCGCGGTGCCGGCGACGCAGCGGAAGATCTCGCCGTCAAAGTCGGGCGTCACGCGTTCATCAGGGTCCGGACGCGAAGCGGGATGCGGATTGCCGCTGTCGTCCATGCAATAGGCGCGGACCAGCCGCCATTCCTCGACCCAGCGCGAGCGCTCTTCTTAATAGAGCTCATATTCGCTTTCACCGGCCAGACGCAGACCGGAGACCATGCTCGCCGCCGGCGCCGTGCCGCGGCCATAATAACCGCCGCCGCCATAATAGATGGTGGCGCCTGAACCTGAGGATGCTGTCGCTGTCGCTCCGGCGCTGGCGGTCGCGCTGACATTGACGTTGACGGAGCTGTTAACGGTCACCCCGCCCACATTGACGGTTGTTCCGCCCACATGAACGCTGGGTGCGCCGATATTGATGCTGGGCGTTCCGATCACCGGCCCGCCCGGATGGGTGCAACACGGATTGGGCGGCGGCGGCGGGGCGCAGCACGGGTCGCCAGCGCCAGAGCCGGTCAGGGTCACAGCCAGCGCCGGCGCGGTCAGCGCCGCGGACGCCAGAAGGCCCGCCGCCAGGGCGGCCAGTGCGGAAGCGTATCGTGTTGAAACGCGCATGGCGGTCTCCGTTCTCATTCCCCTTCCTACCTGCAAGACCGAGGCCGAATACGGGCGCCGCGCTTATCAACATGGAAAAACCGCCTGTCTCAGGGGTTTGGCAAGCCCCTTGCAAACTGTCTCGTCAAGTTCGGCGCCGCGCCTTTTCAGGGCTCTGAGAGGGACGCCGGAAAGACCAAAGAAGAGGGACGGCGCGTGAAGCACCCCAACACAAAGACACTGCTGGCCTATTGGGAAGCCCGTCGATGCGGCGAATCTGCGCCGCAGCGCGCGGATATCGCTCCGGAAGATCTGGGGACGTTGCTGGCGAACCTGTTCTTGTTGCGCCGCATGGATCAGGGCCACCATGTGTTCCGACTGGCTGGAACCGGTTTGTGCCGGATGCATCAACGCGAGTTTCGCGATCAGAATTTCCTGTCGCTATGGCAAGGCCATGACCGGGCGCATGTCTCAGCCTTGCTGGAAGGCGCGCTGTCGACGCCTGCCCCAGCCAGCCTCGTGACTGAAGCAGTCAGTCTCGATAGCGAGCAAACCTCGGTCGAGATCGCGCTCTTGCCGCTGAAGGGGCCCGAAGGATGGCTGGATCGCGTGCTCGGCCTCTATCAGCCCTTGACCCCGCGTCCCGCCAATAGCCGCCCCATAGTAAGACACCGCCTGCAGGCTTTGCATCCGGCGCAATGCCCGGATCCGCATTTTTCCGCCTTTACCGCACCCAGTTTCGAAGCCGTGGGTCTGCGTGTGGCGAACGACAGCTAAACTAGCGAAATATTAAGTGTGCGCGCCCTAACCTCACGTGTGAGTCGAGGGTGATATGACGCGACCGGTTGATTTGAGCGCCCGGCTGGACCGCCGGAAAATCAAGATTGCCGCGCGCGGCGCTGAAGAGCGCCGCCGTCATCGTCGTGTGCGCCTGTCGCTGACCGGACGCGGCCTGTCTCCCAGCGCAGGGGAATTTACCTGCACGCTTGTCGATGTGTCCCCGGGCGGCGCCCGAATCTCCAGCAAAACCCCGCCTGAAAAGGGTGAACGCGTCGTCTTGCTGTTTGACGGTCTTGGCCGGATGGAAGGCGAGGTTCTGCGGGCGGGACGGTCCGGCTTCATCGTCCGGCTGCAAGGCTCCCAGCGCAAACGTGACCGGCTGGCGGACGCCATCACCTGGCGTTTCAATATGCAACGCTTGGGGCTGGATGAAGACCGCACCGCGCCGCGCAAACCCGGACGCGGCCGGGCCAAGATACGCTTGCGTGACGGCGTGGTGATCCAGGCGGATGTGATCGACGTGTCGATCAGCGGCGCCGCCTTCGCCTGCCTTGAACGCCCGCGCCTCGGAGAGGCTGTTCGTGTTGGCGATATGCAAGGTCATGTCGCACGATGGCTGGACAATGGCTTCGCAGTAGCGTTCGATCCTCCTGCCGACCGGAGTTGAGGGCTCCGGGTGGTTTTTCACAGATGATGCATGACAGCGTCATCTTGAGACACCATATACCGAGGGGAACGGCCCGTTTCTTGCCTGATAGAGGGTGACGCCTCAGGCAATAGGGCCTTTTGGCCGGGAGAAATATTGATGCCGCGCGACGACGGAATCGCCATGTCCTGGTTTGTGAAAGTGGAAGGCCGTGTTTACGGGCCTTACACTGGAGCGCAAATGCGCGCCTTCGTTGGCGAAGGCCGCGTAGCCGCGCATTCCACCGTCTCAGAACAACGCGATGGCGAATTTCGCGATGCCCGCGACGTGCCGCAGCTCAAAGCCTGGCTGGACGAAGCCCGGCGCGCGCCGGGCGAACGACGCCCCGCGCCCAGCGATGCGCGCACCTCCAATTTCGTCATTGTCGCCGATCTCAATTCAGACAGCCGCGGCGGATTCGAAGCTGCGCTGAAGGACTTTGGGGATGTGGAAGCCATCACCCCTGGGGTCTGGTTGCTGCGCGGCGCCGCAAGCGCAGCCCATTTGCGCAATGAGCTGAGCCATCTGTTGGCGCGCGATGACAAACTGCTTGTGGTGGACGCGTCACGCGATCGCAGCGCTTGGTTCAACCTGGGCCGTAACGCCGATCAGCGCATCCGCGATCTCTGGGGTCGCCGGGACTAATCCCCTCATTGCTGCAATTGCTGCAAAGCAGCGCCTGGGACATCACATCGCTGTCACGGGTCTGTTTTCATACGTTGTCATGAATGCTGCGAATGCACATCTGTGTCGCAAAGAGCTCTGAGAAGCTCGCACACAGATATGCATCGCACAGGATTATTCATGCTTCGCACTCCCCAATTCGTCACACGCCTGGGGCTGGCCGCCGGCCTCGCCCTCACCGCCGCATCCCCGGCCCTCGCAGGGGGCTTCAAGCTGTCTGAGTATTCGGTCCGGGATCTAGGCATGGCGGACGCCGGCTATGCGGCGTTGGCTGACGCCCCGTCCACGATCTGGTCAAACCCGGCAGGTCTGGCGCGGCTGGACGGCTTGCAGATTCAGGTCGGCGCTCACGCGATCATCGGTCAGGGCGACTACACCAATGCCGGTTCTGCGGATGTGCTGGGCCGTCCGCTGGGCGGCACCGAAGAGAATGATCTGTTCAACGACGCCGTCATCCCGAATTTCTATCTCTCACGTCGCCTCAATGATCGGGTTGTGCTGGGTCTGGGCGTCATGGCGCCTTTTGGTCTGGCCACGGAGTACAATCAGGACTCCGTCACACGCTTTCAAAGCGTCAAAAGCGCGCTGAAAGTCGCCGAGATCAATCCCTCCCTCGGGGTGCAGGTCACAGACCGTCTGTCGTTGGGATTTGGCGTCTCCGCGCAATACTCCGAAGCCACCCTCGCCAACCATATCGATTTTTCCGCCGTCTGCCTGAGCCAGCTCAATGCGGCGCAATGTACGACGGCCGGCTTTCTCCCGGGGCGTCCGGAAGGCTATTTGCGGGTCACCGGCGATGACTGGGCGTTCGGTTGGAATGTCGGCGCGCTCTATGAGCTGAGCGAATCCACGCGCATCGGCGTCTCCTATCGCTCCAAAGTAGATCACAATCTGGAAGGTGAGGCCGATTTCGGCGCACCGGCGAACGCCGCCCTCTTCCAGCCCGCCTTCACCGACACGCCAGGCTCGGCTGAACTGAACCTGCCGGCGGAGCTGGCGGTCAGCGTGGCGCACCAGGTGAATGACAAGCTCTCTGTGAACGCGTCCGTGGCCTACACCTTCTGGGATTTCGAGCGTTTGGTGGTTGAATTTGAAAACCCCGCCCAGCCTGCTGCGGGCGAAACCCTGGGCTATGACGGCGTGGCGCGTTACGCCCTCGGCGGCGAGTATCGCTATAATGCGCGTCTGACCCTGCGCGCGGGTCTCGCCTATGACGAAAGCCCGACCGAAGACGAGCACCGCACCACGCGCGTGCCTGATTCTGACCGCACCATCATCGCGCTCGGCGGCTCCTATCAGCTGACGGACGCCCTGCAGCTCGACGCCGGGTATCAACACCTGATCTTTGATGACGCCCCGATCAACCATGTGGGGTCCACCGGGGATCGCGTGGTCGGCGAGTATGACAATGTCGCAGATATTGTCGGCCTGTCCCTGACCTGGCGGCGCTAGGGTTCAAGCCGGTCATCTCAAGAACGGCGCTGCAGGACCTCCTGCGGCGCCGTTTTGATTCGCAGCTCTAGCCGACCGGCTTCAGCCCTTTGGCGTAGCGCGCCGCGTTGTCCGCGTAATGGTCTGCGCTGGCTTTGAGCATTTCGGCTACCCCTTCCCCAATCTCTTTCACCACCTTGCCCGGCGCGCCCATCACGACCGAGCCGTCCGGGATTTCCTTGCCTTCGGTGATCAGGGCGTGTGCGCCAATAATGCAGTTCTTGCCAATCTTGGCGCCGTTGAGAATCGTCGCGCCGATGCCGATCAGCGAGTAATCGCCCACGGTACAGCCATGCAGCATGGCCTTATGGCCCACGGTGACGCCTTTGCCCAAGGTGAGCGGGAAGCCCATATCGGTGTGCATGACCGAACCATCCTGCACATTGGACTCTTCGCCGATGGTGATCAGCTCATTGTCGCCGCGCAGCACGGCGCCGAACCAGACTGACGCGCGGGGCATCAGTTTTACACGGCCGATCAAAGCCGCATCGGGCGCGACCCAGGCGCCGTCATCGCTGATTTCCGGGCTCACATCGTCCAGGCTGTACAGGGCCATATAGGGCCTCCCCAGGTGTTGCGCCGCAATATATTGCGGTCTGAAAACATATTTATGTCGGTCATGAGACCTATGGACTCATACTTCGTTAGGCGTCCAACATCACACTGTGCTTGCGATTCGAGATCAAGGTTTCGATTCGCTTCGCACGCGCCGCAAGGCGCCGGATGTGTGAAGGAGGTCGCCATGGCGTACGCGCCACCGCAAGCTCAGATGACCCCGCCGCCCTGCGCGTCGGAATCGTCTGAGTCCTCAGCCTCCATCTCCACCGCTTTGATGACCCCTCCGCTGCCGCGTGAGGGGTTTTTTCTTGTCTTCTGGAGGGCCTGACATGGGCAGACGAGCCACCAAACGCCGCCAAGCCGGACAATTCAATGCTGACGCCTATGAGGAAGAGAAAGTTCGCTCGCTCTTCCCCGGAACCAGCTGGTCCCCGGACGACAAGGAGCCGATGCGCGACCAGAGCTATACCAAGAACGTCAAACCGCGCTCGAAGAATCAGGCCGAGCTCATGGAGTCCATTGATTCCCACAATCTGGTGATGGCTTTGGGCCCCGCCGGGACGGGCAAGACCTATCTCGCCGTCGCCAAGGGCGTGGAAGCGCTGGAAAACGGCGAAGTGGGCCGCATTGTCCTGTCGCGTCCGGCTGTGGAAGCGGGCGAATCCATCGGCTTCCTGCCCGGCGCCATGGAAGAGAAACTCGCCCCCTATCTGCGCCCGCTCTATGACGCGCTGGCCGACCGTCTGAGCCCCAAACGCCTGAAAGCGCTAATGGCGGAAGGTCTGATCGAGATCGCCCCGATCGGCTATATGCGCGGCCGCACGCTCAACAACGCCTTCGTGGTTGTCGATGAGGCGCAGAACTGCACCTACGCCCAGCTCAAAATGCTGCTGACGCGTCTGGGGTGGAACTCCACCATGGTGGTCACCGGCGACCCGGCCCAGACAGACTTGTTGCCCGAAATGTCAGGGCTGGCCACCATCGCCGACAAGCTCGAAGAGGTGGATAATATCGGCATCATCCGGCTCCAGCAGGAAGACATCGTCCGTCACCCGCTGGTCGCCAGCATGCTGACCGTTCTTTAAGGTCAAACCCGGACCCAAGTGAACGGCCTCGCGCTCCCGCGCGGGGCCGTTTCACGTTTCAGGGCTGTGTTGCGTCCAGAATCAGCTGGGCGGCTTCACTCACGGGCCGACGTTCGACTTCCACGACCGCATTGGCCTGTCGCATCAGATCCGCATCAATCGCGCCCAGCAGCGGCGCCAGTGCGCGGGCGATTGCGGGACGCTGCGCGGCCTCGGCGGACAGCAGGATCACCGCGTCATAGGGCGGCAACGCGCCAAGCGGATCTTCAAGCACCACCAGGTCATACGCCAGCACGCGTCCATCAGAGGTATAGGCCGTGATCACGTCGACCGCTCCGTTTTGAACCGCGTCATACATGAAGGTGGAATCCATGCTGCGCTGCTCGACGCCGTCCAGCCCGTAAAGACTGCGCGTGCGCTCCCATTCCGGGCGCGCAAAGAACTCAGGATCCGCCCCGACCGACAGCGATGACAAGCGGGACAGTTCTGAAATTGTTTCAATTTCATTCGCATCCGCGAATGCGCGGGTGACCGCGAATCCATAGGCGTTTTCAAATCCGAGCCGCCCCAGCGAGACGACGCCGGCAGTCTCGAAAAGCCAGCTCGACACCGCCGCGTTCATCAGATGCCGGCCAATGGGCGCATCCTCGCCCATGGCGTTGGCCCACAGCGTGCCGGTGTAATCTACATAGACGTCGATCTCGCCCGAGCGCAGCGCGTCAAAGACCACTGTGGAGCCCAGATTGTCACGACGGTCTGTCTGGGCGCCCGCCGCGCGCAGCCGGGATTCGATGACGTCTGCGAGGATATATTGCTCGGTGAAGCTTTTCGCGCCCACCACGACTGGCGCGTCACTGAGCCCGCTTTCAGCGCGCGCCATCTCAGCGCCAAGGCTATCACTGGCTGAGCTATTGATGATGTTGGCCACGCCGAGGACCAGCACCGGCGCGAGAACCGTGGCGAGCGCCGCTCCAATCGCACCGCGCCGCTCACCCGATTTCAGCGCGCGTTCGATGGCCGCGATCAGCTGGTCCAGCAGCAAGGCCAGTCCGGCCGAGCACAAGCAGCCGAAGATGACCGCCGCCCAGGTGCGCGTCTGAAGGCCAGAAAAGATGTAATTGCCCAGGCTGGTCGCCCCGACAGGCGTCGCCAGCGTCGCCGCGCCCACAACCCAGACCGTGGCGGTGCGAATCCCGGCGATGATGGCGGGCGCCGCCAGCGGCAGCTCCACCTGCATCAGGCTTTGCACAGGCGACATCCCCACGCCCCGCGCCGCCTCGCGCACGGTCACGTCCACGCCCTGAAGCCCGACAATGGTGTTTCTCAGGATGGGCAGCACGCCATAGAGCGTCAGTGCGATGAAAGCGGGCAGGAACCCGATCATCCCGCCCAGCACCGGCACCATCAGCGCCAGCAAGGCGAGCGCGGGAATGGTTTGAAGCACGCTCGCCACGCCCAGCGCCGGCCGGGCGATGGCGGGATTGCGCGCTGCGACGATCCCGAGCGGCAAGGACACGAAAAGCGCCGTCAGGATCGCAGCGACCGACAGGCGCATATGGCCGCCCAGATAGGCGGGCAGATTTTCAATCAGGTTGGGCAGAGCCTCAAACATCGTCGCGTCCCGCCTCGGCCTTTAAGGCCTGCACGGCGTCTGCTTCATGAAGCGGGTTTTCCAGCATGGTTCTGACGATGGCGTGGCCGGGCGCGTTCAGCAGCACCTTGGGCGTATCATACTGGACGATCTCGCCCGCATGCATGACGGCGATCCGGTCCGCCATCAATAGCGCTTCGGCCATGTCATGGGTCACCATCACCGCTGCAAACCCCATCCGCCGCTGCAAAGCGACGAAGTCACGGCGCAAGGCGTCGCGCGTAATGGGGTCCAAAGCGCCGAACGGTTCGTCCATCAAGAGGAGATTGGAGCCCGCCGCCAGTGCGCGGGCCACGCCGACACGCTGGCGTTGACCGCCTGATAGGGTGCCGGGACGCCTGTCTCGGAATTGCGCCGGATCAAGACGCACCAGCTCCAGCAGCGCGTCGACCCTGTCAGTGACTTCCTTCGGCGCCCAGTCGAGAAGTCTGAGCGTGACGGCGACATTGTCGCCCACGCTCATATGGGGAAACAGGCCGTCGCCCTGCATCACCCAGCCAATCCGGCGCCGCAGCGCCACAGGATCAAGCCCGGCTGCATCCTCGTCTTCAACAAAGACCCGACCGGCGCTCGGCTCCAGCAGGCGGTTGATGCATTTGAGCGTCGTGGTCTTGCCGCAGCCGGATTCGCCGACCAGGGCCACCAGCTCTCCCGCATCCACATCGAAGCTGACATCGCGGACGGCTTTGACACCGCCGCGATAGGTCTTTTCAAGCTGGTCGACGCTCAGGATCACAGGAGATTGTATCGCCAGTCAGAGCGACTGATCAGATGCCTTCAAGATCGATGTCGAGGATGACGATCTCGAACGAGTAAGAGGTTTCGCCCTCTTCCACGTTCTTGGACACCACGCCGAGCAATTCGGATTCGATGTAGATTTCCGCGCATTCGTCCGCGCGCTGGCGCAGGCGGACCGCCAGTTTGGGGTTCAGCTTGCTGCGCAGAAAGGTTTCGACTTTTTTCGCTTCAGCAGCGGTAAAAACGGGCGCGGACACGGCACTACCTCTTTGTGATGGATCGATGAGTCTGGCGCACCCTAGCGTTCTCCCCGCTCAGGGCAACACAAAGGGCGCAGAGCTAGCTGTCGTCGCCGTTCGCGGGGAAGGTCTGGTCCATGGTGCGCGAGGGCTCTGCGCACCGTCCGCCCACAGGCTTGGCGGGGACGCCCGCCACGGTGCAGCGCGACGGCACATCTGACAAGACGACCGATCCGGCTGCAATCCGCGCTTCCGCGCCCACAGCGATATTGCCCAGCACCTTGGCGCCGGCGCCGATCAGGACGCCATTGCCGATCTTGGGGTGACGGTCGCCGCTGTCGGCGCCCGTGCCGCCCAAGGTGACTTCGTGCAGGATGGAGACATTGTCGCCCACCACAGCCGTCTCGCCGATCACCACGGACGTGGCGTGGTCGATCATGATGCCGCGGCCCAGTTGAGCGGCAGGGTGAACATCGACGCCAAAGCGTTCCGACATCCGGCTTTGCATGTGAAACGCCAGCGTATCGCGTCCTTCCCGCCAGAGACGGTGCGCGATGCGGTAGCACAGCAGCGAATGAAAACCCTTGAAATACAAGAAGGGCTGCAAGAGCGAGCGGCACGCCGGATCGCGCTCATCCACGGCCAGCATGTCGGCGGCGGCCTGCTCGACCAGGTCCTGCTCGGCTTCCAGGGCGGCTTTCGCCACATCATGGACCTGCAAGGCGTCGAGCTGGGAATCGCTCATCTTGGCCGCAACCCGGTGCGCCAGCGCTTCGGTCAGCCCGTCATGGCGCAGGATCGCCGCGTTCAGAAAACTCGCCAGCATCGGCTCTTCCGCCGCAGCCGAAGCCGCTTCCAGACGCAGCCGGTTCCAGACAGAGCCCGCAAGCGGCGTCTCCGCGAAAGTCTGGGTTTGCGCGATGGTCATGGGCGGCTCCTGTGAGGGTCGCGAGGCTGGCGTCTCAGGCTTTCTCAAGCCCGGACAGGATGGACCGGGAAAGGTCAGGGTCAAGAGCGCCAAGACGGGCTTTTTCAACGGCAGTCATCAGCATGATCAGGGTGAACCCGTCCCGAATAGAGCCTGAAGTGGCCATGGACAGCGCCTCGCGCAAGGGCAGACGCCGCATCTGCATGTCCGCTTCACTGCCTTCGCGGGCCGGCGCGCCGGCTTCAAGCCCCCAGGCGATATAGCTATGAGCGCGCTCATTGGTGATCGAATTTGACACATCAAACTCAATCAGTTCGCACCAGTGAGAGGCGCTGAGCCCGGTTTCTTCCGCCAGCTCCCGCTTGGCCGCGTCGAGCGAATCAGCGCCCACCGCTCCGCCCCCTTCGGGCAATTCCCACGAATAGGCGTCCAACGCAAAGCGGTATTGGCCCACCAACACCGTGTCGCCATTCTCAAAGACAGGCAGCACGCCGATAGCGGCGTTCTTTGGCTCAACCACGCCATAAAGCCCTGGCGCGCCATCAGGGCGCAGCACGTCAAACTCTCGCACTTGCATCCAGGGATTCTCATAACCCAGACGTTCCTTGAGGATCGTCCAGGGGCCGCGTTTACGCTGCGTCATGACGCGGGCTCTAACCGTATCTCGGTGTTGGGTTCGGCATGGGTTTCAAACCGGGACAGCAGCACGAACGCCGCTGGCGCGAAGATCAACGCCAGCAGCGCGGACCCGGCCACCCCGCCCGCAACAGCCGCCGCGAACGGCAGCCAGAATGCGTCACCCTGGATCAACAAGGGCGCGAAACCGCCGATCGTAGTCAACGTCGTGGCGATGATGTGCCGGGTGGCGTCCACGACGGTTTCCCGTACGGCGTCAGCGTCTCCTTGGCGAGCCTTGGCGTTGGCCTTCAGCGCCGAGAGCACCACGATGGAGCCGTTGATGGCCAGCCCGACCAACCCCAACGACCCGACAATGGCGTTAAAGCCTAGCGGCGTGCCGAACATCCAGACGCCGAACATGGCCAGCCCCACAGACAGGAAACCAACGCAGAAGATCACCCCCGCATAGCGGAAGGAGTTAAACGCCAGCACCACCGCAGCGACCATCAAGATCAGCAAGGGAATGGCGGTGGACATCAGATTGGCCATCGCCTCGCCCTGGTTTTCCGCTTCACCGCCCACAACAAGTCGGTATCCCGGCGGCAAGGGCTGGCCTTGCGCCTCATAGCGCTCCTGGAAGTCCGCAAGCGTGGACGCGGGCAGGACATACGGAGATAGATAGCCGTAGATCTCATTGACGCGCTCGCCATCTGTGCGCGTGATCACAGAGGTCTCAGGCTCAAGAGACACATCGCCAAACGCGCCCACCGGGGTGGCTCGGCCGGACCCGTCTTCGGTCGGCACCGGCACAGCGGAGATGAAAGATGCTGAGGCGCGCCGATCTCGCGGAGCGATGACCCGAACGGGCAATTCTTCCACGCCCTCCAGCACCGATCCTCCAACCACGCCGTCAATATCGGCCCGGACGCGGTCCGCCAGATCCCCCAGCCGAACGCCGAACAGGCTGGCGGCGGCTTCATCGACATTCAGGCGCACAATGGGCTCGCCCAGCGCCAGCTCCGCCTGGGTGTACGTCACGCCTGGCGTCGAGCCCAGGATACGGCGGATGTCATCGCCCAGCTGATCGAGCACCGCCAGGTCCGGACCGACAACGCCAATGACGATCGGCGCCGGCGCAGGAGGGCCTTGCTCAAACGGCAAGGCGAGGAACTGATCATTGGGAAACTGCTCGCGCACCTGAGCCTGAAGCGTTTGCACCACGCGGCGCGAGGTCCGGGCGTCTGTCGCGCGCACGAAACCCTGGGCGAAATTGGGCCGCCCCTCTTCGGATCCGAACATGTTGTAGTAAACACGGGGGCTGGCTTCGCCGAGCACCCAGACCACATCCTCCACCCCGTCATACGACAGGATGAGATCTGTCGCCTCCATCACACGGTCGCGGGTGATGTCCATGGAGCTTGCCGGCGGCAGCGTCAGGCGCACCTGAAACATGTCGCGCTCGGTCGGCGGAAAGAACTGCCCCGGCAACGTGCTGGCGGCGACGTACCCGGCAATGGGAAAGACCAGCCCCAACGCCACGCCAAGCCAAGGCTGTGCGATCACCGCATCCAGAACGCCGCGATACACTTTTGACAATGGGCGGGCGCGCAGACCGTCGCGCCAGAACGGCGCGTTCTCTTCGCCGGCGCGTCCATCATCAAACCAGGCGGCCATGGCCAGAATCACCGTGAAGGCCAGCACGAAGCTGGCGGCGACGGCGAAAATCACCGAAATGCCGATCATGGAGATGAACTCGCCCGCCGTTCCTGGCATCAGCGCGATGGGGCCGAACGCGAAAATCGTCGTGAGCGTTGACGCCAGAAGCGGCCCGAACAGCGTCTTGACCGCCTTGTCCACCGCCTCCAGCCGCTCCAGCCCCCGCGCGCGGAGCAGGCGATAATCATCCACCACCACGATGGCGTTATCGATCAACAGCCCCAGCGCAACGACCAGCCCTGTCACCGACATCTGGTGCAGCGGCTCGCCGTAGAAATTGATCAGCACCATCACCAGAAGCACGGTGAGCGGCAGGGCTGATCCGACAATAAAGGCGCTGCGCCAGCCCATCATGAAGAACAAGACGACGAACACGATCAAAGCCGAGAAGCCCAGATTACGCGCCAGCCCGGACAGCCGGTCCACCACGTATTCGGACTGAGCCATCAAGATCTCGACTTCAACGCCGGGATTGGCGGCGGCGAACTCGGCCACGACCGCCTGCGCACGCGCATCCCAGGCATCGACCTGAAGCTCGGGCTCCAGATAGCCGGCGACGAGGATGGTCCGACGTCCGTTGAAATAGCTTTCACTGGCGTTGGGGGTGCGCAGCGTGCGTTCCACATTGGCGATGTCGGACAGGCGCAAAAAGCCTTGCGCGCCTTGAGCCACAGGCACGTCTCGCACCCGGTCGAGCGTCTCGAACGCGCCCGCCACATCCACATTCACATCCAGCGCCGGTCCCGCCATGCGGCCTGCCGGCGCTTTTGAATCCGATCGCGCCAAAACGCCGGCGATATCAGCGGCGGTGACGCCCAGCGCCGCCGCCGCTTCAGGATCCAGCGTGACGCGCACTTCTTCTTCGGGAGCGCCAAAAATATCGGTTTCATCGGTGCCGGGCACGCTGCGAATGCGGTCCGCCAGATCCTCCGCCAGGCGCGACAAGACACCGAGCCCGGCTTCCGAGCCTTCGGGCCAGCTCAAGGACACCACCAGCGTCGCGGCGCCCATATACTGGCGTTCCACACGAAGGGGCAGGACACCGTCCGGCAGGCTGGCTTCAACGGCGGAGACCTGGTCACGCACTTTCGTCCAGGCCTGCTCCACCATGGCGGGGCTGAGGTCTTCGCGCACATCCACGCCGATCAGGGCGATATTGGAGCGGATGGTGGAATCCACTTCATCGAGTTCCACCAGCTCCATCAGAGCGGCCTCGATGGGTTCGACGATCAGCGCTTCCATGCGCTCAGCGTCTGCGCCTGGAAAGCTTGCGACCACGACGCCGAAGCGTTCGGTCAGCGACGGGTCTTCCTGGCGCCCCATCACCCCCAGCGCAGCGAGACCTGCCGCGAGGATGAGGAAAAGCGCTAGCAGGGTCAGCCGCGGCAAGCGAAAGAACAAGGTGGCCATATGCTCAACCCTCGCTAACCGGCCGAACAGGCTGGCCCGGCGCAACCCGGTGTACGCCCGCGGTCAGCACGTGCTGGCCGTCTTCGACCGCCCCGCGCAGATAGACCCGGTCTCCCTCTGAATGGAGGATTTCCACCGGCAGCGGCTCGAGGACGAAATAGTCGCCCGAAGGCGCGAGCGCATAAATGGACCACATCCCGCGGCGGCCTTCACTCAGCGCCCCTGCGGACGCCCAGAACCCCCGCTCGGACAGCGTATGGTCCAGCACAAGGCGCGCGACGCTTCCGCTTGAGACGGGTGCGCTGGCCGGCACGTCAAAAACCGCGCTGACCGTGCGCTCTCGCGTCTCGATCACCTGGGTGATGGCGCGCAAGGTGACAGACAGGCGCTCACCTGAATTGAGTTCAACGTCATAGACCTCGCCCACGCTCAGTCGGCTCGCATCGTCAGACGGCAAACCGACGCGCAGCTCCAGTGCAGCGCTCTCTACGAGGGTCAGGACTGGAGCGCCTGCGCCAACTGAAGCGCCTTCATCAAAGCTGCGGTCCGTAATGACGCCAGCGAATGGCGCACTCAGAGTCGCCAGCTCAATTTGAACATCCAGGGTATCGCGAACCGCCTGGGCGGACTGGATGCGCGCCACAGCCGCGTCGTATGAGGCTTGCGCTTCATCCAGAGACTGGCCGGACACATGGCCTCGCTCGACCAGGCTTTGCTGGCGATTCAGCGTCACGTCAGCCAGGTCAGATTGCGCCTGAGCCACACGGATGTCTGCACGGGCCGCCTGCAGCTGAGCGTTTAAGGCGCGTGTATCAAGCCGCGCCAGGGGCTGTCCCATCTCGACGCGATCACCCACATCCACTTGAATTTCAGCGATCTGCCCGCCGGCGGGAAAGCCCAGCGCGCTTTGACGTCGCGCGGTGATCAGGCCGGGAAAATACGCCTGGATCCGGGTCTGGTCTTCATACCGAACCGGCGTGGCGGCGACAGGAATTGTTTCAATCTGCCGCCCGTCCCCATCAGAACTGGCGCCGGCGCCGCGCAAAGCGCTGACGCCGATCACGGCGACAACAACAAACACCGCTATGGCGGCGACGGTTAGCGCGAAATGCCTGCCCGAACTCGATTTCACGCGCGTCATCACCGTTCTTCCTGTATTATGCTCCGAGGCATATAGGTCGCCGAACAACGTTTGAAAAGCAAACGATGTTCACCATCACGGTTTTTTCATAAACTTTTTTCCTAAAAGCGCTCCCCGGCGTCGAGACGGTCCACAAGCCGGGTCGTTCCAAGGCCGCGTAAGATCATTTCGCCGTGGAAACGGATCAAACGGTCCAGCTCGGCGCGTACATACTCTTCCGTCAGCTCGTCAGGCGCACGCTCTTCATCACTGAAGACGGGCAATGAGCACGGAAACTGCGGGATCGCCACCGCAAGCTGGGTCAGACCATGGGCTGACGCCCAGACCGATTTCGCCGCCAGCTTCAGGTCCACTGCTCGGAACCAGCCCTGCTCCATGCCCTGCTTGATCATCTGATCGAGAAATTCCGCCGCCGCATAGGCGAATGTTTCTTCGGGGTGATCGTCGATATCGGGGAAGGACGAGAAGGCCAGCTTGTAATGACCAGGCTGTTCGAGCCCCGTCTCCACATAGGCGCGGATGCAGGCGGTCCCCAGCATGGGGCCGTCATCCACCACTTCGCTCACCGCTTTCATCCGGTCATGCAGACGCTCGAAGAAGCTTTCGCGGATCTCGCGAAACAGGGCTTCCTTGGAATCGAAATACTTGTAGAGCGCCGCAGGCGAGTAATCGATGCGCTCCGCTATGCGGCGCATGGACAGCCCCGCCTCTCCCTCTTCGGTAAAGATCGTTTCGGCGGCATGGATGATCGCATCGCGCACTTTGCGACGGCGGCGTTCCGCCGGGCTGAGCGCGTCTTCACTAACGGCGTTGATTGTCAAATCCCCAACTTTCATCGTTCGCCCGACCGGTCCAAGCCTGCATCGGGCAGGCGCCGACTTGATCCGGACGTGCTAGGTAACAACGTATAGCGGCGTTTCACGTATACGGTCAAAAACCCCTTACGATCCGAAGGCAGATCATGGCGTCTTTCCCCTCCCCCGACTTCCCCAATCCTGGCGACAGCCTGTCGGCCCCCGCTCTGAACGCAGAGATGCTCACCCGTCTGGCGCGACGACGCTCGACCCTGGCCAAGGATATGGGCGAGCCCGGCCCCAGCGCAGAGCAGATCGAGACACTGATCCGGATCGGTGCGCGCACGCCGGATCACGGCAAGCTTTTTCCCTGGCGCTTCATCGTATTTGAAGGCGAAGCGCGAACCATATTCAGTCAAAAACTCGAAGCGCGCTTTCGCGAGATCGAACCCGATGCGCCTGCCGAAAGACTGGAGCTGGAGCGCATGCGCTTTGAACGCGCCCCGCTGGTCATCGCCGTGGTGTCAGACACCGACGAGACTCACAAGATTCCTGAATGGGAGCAGATCCTGTCCGCCGGCGCGGTATGTCAGAACCTGCTCATCGCGGCGGGCGCCATGGGCTTCGGCGCGCAATGGCTGAGCGAATGGTACGCCTATGACAAGCCGATGAAGGCCGCGCTCGGCCTGCAACCCGGCGAGCGCGTGGCGGGCTTCATCTATGTGGGCACGCCCCAGGTCGAGGCCGTCGAGCGCCCTCGCAAAGCCCCGCGCGTCACGCATTGGGAGGGGTGACGCCTTAAAGCTCCAGCACCCGTGCGCCGTCATCCTCACCGACGATGACGGCGCGAGCGAGATTGATGAACAAGCCGTGCTCGACCACGCCGGGAATGGCGTTCAGGCGCGCGGCGACCTGTTCGGGGTCCGCCAGCGCCTTGCAGGCGCAATCGAGAATGTAATGGCCGCCATCGGTGACGAACGGGTCATTGCCATCGCCCCGGCACCGCAGCTTCACGTCCGGGCGCACCACGCCCGCCGCCGTCAGCGCGTCATAGACTTTCTTGGCGGTGATGGTGAAGCCGAACGGATCCACCTCCACCGGCAGGGCGTAGGCGCCCAGAGACTCCACCAGCTTGGTTTCATCCACAACGACCACCATCAGGTCCGAAGCGTGGGCGATGATCTTTTCACGCAGCAGGCAGCCGCCGCCGCCCTTGATCAGCCGGAAGCGGCCATCCACCTCGTCGGCGCCGTCCACTGTGACATCAATCTTATCGGCCTGATCCACCTCGATCAAAGGCACGCCGGCTTCGCGAGCGACCCGAGCGGTGTTTTCAGACGTGGGCACGCCTTTGACATTGTTCAGCGAACCGCTTTCCAGCGCCGCGCCCAGAAGGCGCACAAAAATGTCTGCGGTCGAGCCGGAGCCGAGCCCCAGCGTCATGCCGTCTTCGATGAATTCCAGCGCCGCTTCGGCGGCCCGTGTCTTGTCTTCGACCGCGCTCATTGATCCACTCCTGACAGCAGCACGAATTTCAGCTCGGTGAACTCTTCAACGCCCCATTTGCCGCCCTCGCGGCCAATGCCGGATTCCTTGACCCCGCCGAACGGCGTTGCGGGCGAGCCCACCATGGGCGCGTTGACGCCGATCATGCCAAAGTCCAGCGCTTCGGAGATGCGGTGCACCCGGCCCACATCGCGGGTGTAGAGATAAGCGGCCAAGCCAAAGGGCGTTGAGTTGGCCAGCTCGATCATCTCGTCCTCGGTCTCGACGCGATACACCGCGCAGACCGGGCCGAAGATTTCAAAACACGCCAGCTCCAGCTCGAAATCCGTGCCGCCCTCGATCAACGTCGGGGCGTAGAACGATCCGCCCAGCTCCTCCGCCAGCGACTTGCCGCCGGTATGGATGACCGCGCCGCGTTCGCGTGCGTTCTCGACCAGCTTGTCGACGCGGGCCACCGCTTCATCATGGATCAGCGGGCCGACCGTGACGCCTTCGGTCAGGCCATCGCCCACCTTGATGGCTTCAATGCGGGTTTTCAGCGCCGCGATCAGCTTGTCTGCAATGGGGGCGTGAGCAATGATCCGGTTGGCGGACACGCAGGTCTGACCCGACGCGCGGAATTTCGACGCGATCACGCCGTCCGCCGCTTTCTCAATGTCCGCATCATCCATGATCAGGAAGGGCGCGTTCCCCCCCAGCTCCAGCGCCACACGCTTCACGGTGCTGGACGCTTGCTTCATCAGCAGCTTGCCCACCGGGGTGGAGCCGGTGAAGCCGACCATGCGCACCGTGTCGGACTGGGTGAACACATCGCCGATGGCCGGGGCGTCGCCGGTGATCACGTTAAAGACGCCGTCCGGAATCCCTGCGCGTTTGGCGAGCTCCGCCAGCGCCAGCGCAGACAGCGGCGTTTCCGGCGCGGGTTTCACCACCACGGTACAGCCCGCCGCCAGCGCCGGGGCGCATTTGCGGGTGATCATGGCGGAGGGGAAATTCCACGGCGTGATGCAGGCCACGACGCCGATGGGCTGATGGATCGTCCAGCCGCGCGAACCGGGGAACGGGGTCTGGATGGTCTCGCCATGCGACCGCTTGGCCTCTTCAGCCGACCAGTCCACAAAGCCTGCGCCATAGACCACTTCGCCGCGCGCTTCGGGGAAAGGCTTGCCCATTTCCGCCGTGATCAGATGTCCCAGATCGTCAGCGTGCTCGATGATCAGGTCGTGCCATTTCTTCACCAGCGCCGCCCGCTCGAACACCGAAGTGGTCTTCCAGGTCTTGAACGCTTCGGCGGCGGCGTCGATCGCGTCTTCCGCGCCCTTGGCGCCCACATCGCTCATCTGCGCCAGCACGGCCCGGTTTGACGGGCTGGTCACCTCGATCCAGGGCTTGCCCTCGACCCAGGCGCCATTGATGAAGGACTGGGTCTTGAACAGAGCCTTGTCCTTGAGGCGGTCTAGAAGCTCGGTCATGGCTATCCCTTCTTGATCTTGTCTTTTTTGGCCGACATCGCGCGTCTGAAGCGCGCCGCCCAGCCCTCTTTGTTCATCTGCTTGGCGCGCGACACCGCCAGCGCATCATCGGGCACGCTATCGGTGATCACGCTGCCCGAGCCGGTCATCGCGCCCTCGCCGATGGTGACCGGCGCCACCAGAGACGAGTTGGACCCGATAAAGGCGCCCGCCCCGATCACCGTCTGATGCTTGAGGAAGCCGTCATAATTACAAGTGATCGTGCCTGCGCCGATATTGGCCTTCGCACCGACCGTCGCATCCCCGATATAGGAGAGGTGGTTCGCTTTTGCGCCCTCCCCCAGCACCGCTTTTTTCACTTCGACGAAATTGCCGACCTTGGCGCCGGTTTTCAGCACGGCCCCTGGGCGCAGGCGGGCATAGGGACCGACTTCGCAGCCGCCCTGCACTTCAGCGCCTTCCAGATGGGAATAGGCGCGAATGCGGGCGCCGGATTTCACAACGACGCCCGGCCCGAACACCACATGGGGTTCGATCACCACATCGTTCTCGATCATCGTGTCATGGCTGAAGAAGACGGTCTCGGGCGCGATCAGGGTTACGCCCTCCACCATCGCGTTCTGCCGGGCGCGCGTCTGAAACGCGGCTTCAGCGTCGGCGAGATCCACGCGCGAGTTCACGCCCAGCACTTCATCCGCATCCGCCTTTACAGCCTTCGCAGGCAGGCCTCGGCCGCGTGCCAAGCCCACAAGATCGGTGAGGTAATATTCGCCGCTGGCGTTCTCGTTCGTCACCTCGCCCAACAACTCGAACATCAGCTTTGAGGGCATGGCCAGTACGCCGGAATTGCACAGGCGCACCTTCAGCTCGTCCGCGCTGGCGTCCTTAGCCTCGACGATCGCGTCGAGCCCGCCTGCGGCGTTCTCGATCAGACGGCCATAGCCGCCCGGCGCATCGGGCTCGAACCCCAGAACGGACACCGACGCGCCCGCATCGAGCGCCTCAAACACGCGCTCGACGGTTTCAGGCTGGATCAGCGGCGTATCGGCGTACAGCACGATCACATCGCCCTCAAAGCCGGACAGGGCGTCTTGCGCCTGCTGCACGGCATGACCTGTGCCCTGAGGCGGGTCCTGCAAAGCGGTCTCTGCGCCCGCCGCCTCGGCTTGCGCTTTGACGTCAGGCGCGTGCGCGCCCCAGACCACGACCTTGCGATCCGCCTTCACCGCATCCGCCAGCGCCAGCGACCAGTCGAGCATGGAGCGGCCCGCAACGGCGTGGAGCGGCTTGGCCATGGCCGATTTCATACGCTTGCCATGACCGGCGGCGAGGATGATTGCGGCGCGAGGACGAGAAGACATGAGCCGGGCTCCCAAAACAGAGGTCCGTGAGGTGAGGAATCTGCAGCGTTTTTCACGCCTGAGCGCTATAGCCTATCAAGCTGCAAGACGCGACCGCACAGACGCGTCACATTCGCTGATGTATCTGAAACCCAATGTGAGAGCCTATGCACACCTATCTGAACGGCGCCCGGATCGCCTTTGACCTCGACGGCACGCTGGTGGACACGGCGCCCGATCTGGTGCGGGCGCTCAATGAGAGCGTCATTCCGCTAGGCTTTGACCCGGTGCCGGTCGAAGCCGTCCGCGCCATGGTGGGCCGCGGCGCCCGGGCGCTCATCCGTCGCGCCTTCGTACGCGAGGGACGCGCCGAGCCCCATGAAGACCTGGTGGAAGACCGGCTCGACGTGTTCATGGACGCCTATAGAGCCGACATCGCCCGGCACTCACGCCCGTTTGAGGGGGTCGAAGCAGCGCTTGATTCGCTGGCGGCGGCGGGCGCGCGTTTATCAGTCTGCACCAACAAGCCGACTCAGCTGGCGATTCCCCTGCTGGACGCGTTGAACCTGCGGACCCGATTCGAACGGGTGATCGGGCCGGAAGACGCGCCAGCGAAAAAGCCTGACGCCTCGCACCTGATCGTCGCGGTGGGCGGAGCGCCCATCGACCATGCCTGCATTCTGGTGGGGGATTCAGAACCCGATGCGCTGGCGGCGAAGGCGGCGGGCGCGGGGTCCGTGATTTTCGAAGGTGGTTATAGCGAAAAGCCGGCCCGCACGCTGGGTGCGGACCGGCTTTTTGAAACCTATGGCGTGTTGCCCGACCTGTTGGCCGAGCTGATCGTCACACGCAAAGGCGCTTAGGCGCTGCGGCGCTCGGAAGAGCGGTCGTTCGCCGGGCGCGGCATGCCATTGACCATGTTGGAACGCACATCGGTGCGCGCCGAACGCATGGCCGGCATGAAGCCGGCTTCGGTCAGTTCGATATTCACGTCGTAGCCGCGCTCTTTCCAGTATGCTTCGATACGTTCTTTGAGGCGGAGCGCACCTTCACGGGTGCAGAAGTCGTTGGTGGCCATGGGGGAGAAACCTCCTTCAAACACGCGCAGCAGCTCGCGTGCGTAGGGTTCATTATCATTTGGATTTGTTAGCTACAGACCGAAACGGCCTTGCAGCGAGACGCGGGTCTATAAGTGATATTTCTTCTTGACGAAAGTATGACGGGCCATTTTTTCGAAAAAAAATTATGCAACCGAGGAATTTCTGTCACTTAGCAGAAGCCCCGCTGCGTCCGACCTGCATCGAGTCTGCGTTTCCTGCGCCCGCCCGCTTGACCCTATTGAGCCCCCGGCATAAAACCCGCGCCTCTTGAGGGCGATTAGCTCAGCGGTAGAGCACTTCGTTCACACCGAAGGGGTCACAAGTTCGATCCTTGTATCGCCCACCAATATGCCTGAAGAGGCGCGAACCCCGGCTCCACCGAGCCGGGGTTTTTGCTTTTCGGCGTCATAATATGCACTGCGGCTGGCCGCCGCACTTGCGAGACGTTCTCAAAAATGGCAGTGAGAAGCTTCCCCGGACCTGACAGGCGTCTATATCGCCTGCTCGCAGCACCAAGGACACGCCATGAAACTCGCCTCAGCCTGCTCAAGCCTTCTCGTCGGACTGATGGGTCTGGCGGCCCTGGGCGCTTGCAGCCCGTCCGGATCGTCTGACGGCGAAGTGGTCAACGTTTATACAGCGCGCCATTACGCATCTGACGATCACGTGTATGCCGCTTTCACTGAAGAGACCGGAATTACGGTCAATGTCATTGAAGCGCCGGGTGATTTGCTGATCGAGCGCGTGCGCGCCGATGGCGACCGCTCCCAGGCTGATGTCGTGATCACGGTCGATGCTGGCCGCCTTTGGCGTGCGGATGAAGCGGGCTTGTTCCAGCCCGCCCCGGAACTTGCAGAGACCTTGCAGGCGGTGCCCGCCAATCTGCGCCAGCCTGATGGTGATTGGTTCGGTTTCGCCAGCCGGGTGCGGGTCATCGCTTACGCCAAAGACCGTGTAGACCCGTCCCTGATTACAAACTTCAGCGATCTGACGACGCCGGAATGGGCGGGCCGGATCTGCGTGCGCTCCTCCAACAATGTCTATAACCAGTCGCTCCTGGCGGCCCTGGTCGCCCAGCAAGGCGCAGACGCCGCTGAAGGCTGGGCTGAAGGTGTGGTCAGCAATCTGGCGCGCCCGCCCCAGGGCGGCGACACCGACCAGATCCGCGCCGTCGCCGCGCGCGAGTGCGATGTGGCCATCATCAACCATTACTATCTGGCGCGGATCATGCGTTCTGAGGATCCCGGCGATCAGGAGATCGCGGACCAGATCGGCGTTATCTTCGCTGATCTTGGCGATGGCGGCGCCCATGTGAACGTGTCAGGCGCCGGTCTGGCCGCCAATGCGCCGCATCGTGAGAACGCAATCGCGTTTCTCGAGTACCTATTGTCTGAAGACTCCCAACGCGCGTTCGCCGAGCTGACCAACGAGTATCCGGTGATCGCAGGAATCGCCTATGAAAATGACGTTCTGGACGCCTTCGGGTCTTACAATTCAGATGATGTGAACGTGGACGCGCTGGGTGAAAACGCCGGCGAAGCCCAACGCATCTTCGACCGCGTCGGCTGGCCGTGATCGCACGCCGCGCCCAGTTCAATCCGGTCCGGCCGGCTCTTGTCGCCGCTCTGATCTGCGCCGCACCGCTTCTGGCGGTCGCGGCGCTTGGCGTTTTTGGGCCCTGGACGGATTACATGGCGCATATCGCGCGCACCCGTCTGCCCGCCTATCTGGGCCATACGGCGCTGGTGACCAGCGTCGCCGCGATCAGCGCAGGTCTGATCGGCGTACCTTTGGCTTGGTTGGTGGCGCGGTACCGGTTCTTTGCGCGCTCGGTGTTTGAATGGCTTCTGGCCCTGCCGCTGGCCGCCCCGGCCTATGCCTCGGCCTATGCCTGGTATGACCTGACCCAGCCCGGCGGCCCCGCTGACTGGCTGCCCACGGTGCGCGGGCCAGTCGGGGCCGGACTGATCTTCGGCTTCGCGCTCTACCCCTATGTCTACCTTCTGGCGCGCGAGGCCTTCGCCGGTCAGTCCGCCGACGCCTATGAAGCCGCCCGCACGCTGGGCGCCAAACCCCGCGAGGCGTTTGTACGCGCCGCCATTCCCATGGCGCGTCCCGCCATCGCCGCCGGGCTGGCGCTGGTGGTCATGGAAAGCCTCGCGGACTATGGCGCTGTCGTCCATCTGGGCGCACCCACATTGTCAGTGGGCCTGATCCGCGCCTGGGCCGGCGAAGGCGCTATCGCCGACGCGGCGCGCCTGGCGCTGATTCTGGTGACGATCGCCTTCGTGTTATTCGCGCTGGAGCGCAGCCAGCGCCAGCGCGCTCGCCAGACCAGCGCGTCCGGGCGCCGCCGTCCGCCGCGCCGCATGGATCTCGACCCGGCGCGGTCCGCACTGGCCATACTGGCTTGCCTCAGCCCGGTCCTCATTGGTCTCATCATTCCGCTGGCGCGTCTGGGCTATCGCGCCCTGAACGCCCCTGTGGCACGCGACCTGATCCAGGCGGCGACCCATTCTCTGACCCTGGCGATGCTGTCCGGGCTGGTTGCCGCAGTATTGGGGCTGGCGTGCGCCTACGCCCTGCGCAGCCGCAAACCCGCCGCCGTCGCGGCGGCGCGTCTGGCGGGTCTTGGTTACGCCGTGCCCGGATCCGTCGCAGCGCTTGGCGTGCTGGTGCTGTTGGGCGGGTTGCAAACGGGCCTGGATTCGGGCTGGATAGCGATGACTGGTGCGCAATTTCCAATCCTGATATCGGGCGGAGTCATCGCCCTGATCTTCGCCTATCAGTCGCGCTTCGCCGCGGCCGCCATCGGGCCGTCTGAAAGCGCGCTCCAGCGTGTGACCCCAACGCTGGACATGGCCGCGCGCACCCTGGGCGCGGGTCCAGGCGAGACGGCCTGGCGGGTCCATCGCCCGCTGGTGATGTCAGGCTCCTTGCTGGCGGCGCTTCTGGTGTTCGTCGAAGTACTCAAGGAATTGCCGGCCACCATGATCCTGCGCCCGTTCAATTATGACACGCTGGCGGTGATCGCGAACAATTACGCCTCTGACGAACGACTGGGCGAAGCGGCCCTGCCTGCGCTATTGATCACCTTGATCGCCTTGCCGCCCATGATCTGGATCGCCCGCCGCATCACCCGGCAGGAAGCCGCCCGATGACTGTGAGCCCGCCTGACATGACCGCCGTCAAACTTGATGATCGCCTGCTGGAAGTCTCCGGCGCCCTGGTGCGCTTTGCGCCTGGTCGGCCGGCTGTGGACGGGGTGGAGCTGACCTTGACCTGCGGACGGGTGACGGCGCTGTTGGGGCCGTCAGGCTCCGGAAAATCGACCTTGCTGCGCGCCATCGCCGGTTTGGAGCCGCTGGATTCCGGTGAAATCCGGTTTGAGAACCATCTGTGGAGCGCCCCCGGCCTGCACAAACCGCCTGAAGACCGGCGCTGCGGCGTGGTGTTTCAGGATTATGCGCTGTTCCCGCATCTGACCGCGCTCGACAATGTGGCGTTCGGTCTGCGCGAGGGTACGAAAGCCCAGCGTCGCCAGACCGCCCTCACCCGGCTTGAAGCGGTGGAGCTGGGCCATCGCGCCAAAGCCTATCCGCATGAGCTGTCGGGCGGTGAGCAGCAGCGCGTGGCGCTGGCGCGCGCGCTGGCGATCAAGCCCGATGTGATGTTGCTGGATGAGCCGTTCTCCGGGCTCGACCGCCGTCTGCGCTCTGAACTGCGCGGCGCCACCGCCGATGTCCTGCGACAGTCGGAAGCGGCGACCCTGATCGTCACCCATGACGCGGAAGAAGCGCTGGAGCTGGCGGATTCCATCGCTTTGATGAATGAGGGCCGGATCATCCAGACCGGCGCGCCAGACACCCTCTACATGAAACCCAACTCGCTCACCGCCGCGCGCCTCTTGGGCGATGTGGGCGTGTTTGAAGCGGACATTCGTGACGGCGCCGCGCACACCCTTCTGGGCCAGTATCCGGCGCAAGCCTTCACTGACGGCGACACAGCCCTGCTGCTGGTTCGTCCCGAGGGCGTCAAGCTGGGCCGCGCCGATGCGGAGGGCGCCCTGGCGATGATCACCCAGCGCCGGGTCAGTTCAGGCTTTGCGCGCCTGATTTGCCGGCTCGAAACCGGTCAGATGCTTGAGGCCCGCGCCAGCCTGAAGGAAAACCACCGGGTCGGCGACGCCGTCCGGCTCAGCGTCGAGCCCGCTTTCGCCCATCTGGTCAAGGCCGAGCCCGATCAAGGCTGAGCGTCTGATCGAGATTGATCGCGTTCAGAAACGCCGCGTCATGGCTGACCGCCAGCATCGCGCCCTCAAAGCCGTTCAGCGCATCCTCCAGCGCTTCCACCGCCTCGATATCGAGATGGTTGGTGGGCTCATCGAGCAAGATCAGCTCGGGCGGCTCGCCGCCTAGAACGCCCGCCAGCCCGGCGCGCAACCTCTCGCCGCCGCTCAGAACCGATACAGGCTTGTCGGCCTGGACATTGCGCAGATCAAATTGCGCCAAAGCGGCGTAGGCGGCGTTGAGCGACAGGTTCGGATCACGGGCGCGCAGCGCCTCGACCACACTCAGGCCCGGATCGAGATCACTCACGGTCTGGTCAAGCCGGGCGATCCGCCCCGTCGTCCGCCGGGTCTCGCCAGCGTGCGGCGTCAACAGCCCTTGCGCCAGTTTCAACACGGTGGTCTTGCCCGCCCCGTTGGGGCCTGACAGCGCCAGACGCATCCCGCCTGTCATCGCAAAGCTCAAGCGATCAATCAGCGGCGTCTCGTCATAGCTGAAACTGACGGCGTCAAACGCCAGAATCGTACGGCCTTGCGGACTGTCGGCGCCTTGGGCGCGGATATTGAGTTTCGGTCCGCGGTGACGCTGCTCCTGCGCCGTCTCCAGCGCGCTTTCGGCGGCGGCGATCTGTTTGTCGCGCACCCCACCTAGACGCGCCGCTGTGCCTTCGCTCTGGGCGCGTTTGGCGTTCAGCACCATTTTCGGCTGGCTGCCGTCACGCCCGAGGGCCTTGCCTACCCGGGCCCGGCGCATGCGTCGGGCTTCGGCCTCTTCCGCCGCGCGCCGGGTTTGTTTCAGAGCCGCTTGCGCGCGCTCATGTTCGGCGTCGGCGCGCGCCCGCGCAGCGTCGCGCTGGGCGACATAGTCTGACCAGCCGCCGCCAAACACTGACCAGCCCGGTCCTTCAAGGGCGACAATGCGGTCTACCCGCTCCAGCAGGGCGCGATCATGGCTGACGATCACCAGACCGCCCGGCCAGTCCGCCATCATCTGATGCACGGTTTCCCGGCCTTCGGCGTCGAGATTGTTGGTGGGTTCGTCCATCATCAGAATGTCCGGCGCATCCAGCAGCGCCCGCGCCAACGCCAGGCGCGCGCGTTGGCCGCCTGAGAGCGACGAGAGCGGCGCATCCAGCGGCTTGGCGCCAAGCCCCACTGTGTCCAGCGCCGCCGTCACACGCACGTCCAGCGTCCAGTCTGCATGGGCGAAGTCAGCTTCGCCCCCCTCGCCCGCCAGAATGCGGGACAGACAATCCAGGTCTTCGGTGACGCCAAGGCCTGTCGTCAGATCACCGTCGGCGTCCGGACCTGACTGTTCAAGCCAGCCGACCCGGCCCTGAGCAAGCACCTGACCGCCCACAGGGATCAGCGCGCCAGCAAGCGTCTTGAGCAAGGTTGATTTCCCCGCCCCGTTAGGGCCGACCACGCCGGTGACCTCACAGCCGAAGCTGAGGGTGAAGTCCTCTAAAAGGACGTGATGATCAGGGGTGCGTAGCGTAAGCGAGTTTGCAGATAACAAGGCGGACATGACGGACTCCAGACAAGATTGCGCGAGGGGCGGAACGGGTCTGGAGCTTCATGGGCCTTGATCCTTCAATGCAAAAACGGCGGCCTGAGTACAGGCCGCCGCTTTATAATTCAAGTGTCTTTCAGGACAGAAAGCGCGCTTATTCGGCCGCGAGCGCTTTCTGCTCGGCGGCGTCCGCCAGACGCTGGCGCGCCAGTTCGTCGGCGACAATGTTCGCCGGACGCGCTTCCCGCGCCGCGGTGTCCATGATCTCGCCCAGCGTGGCTTTCAGGGTGACCAGCTTGCCTTCAACCCATTTGGCGTCGAAACGCGCGTCCAGCTCACCCATCACATTGATGATGCCGCCGGCGTTGATGACGTAATCGGGGGCGTAGAAGATGCCGCGCTTTTGCAGCTCGGCGCCCATCTCGCGGGTTTCCAGCTGGTTGTTGGCGGCGCCCGCGACCACTTTGACCTTCAGACGGTCAATGGTCTCAGGGTTGATGATCGCGCCCAGCGCACACGGGGTGAAGATGTCCGCATCCACGTCGTAGATGGCGTTGGGGTCTTCAACCACGGTCGCGCCCAACTCCTTGGCGAGGGCATGCAGTTCGGCGGCGCGAATGTCCGCCAGATGCAGCTCGGCGCCGGCTTCGGCCAGGTGGCGGCACAGATATGCGCCCACATGGCCGGTCGCGCCTTGCACGGCGATCTTCACGCCCTTGAGATCTTCAGAGCCCAGACCGCGCGCTGCGGCGGCCTGAATGCCCATGAACACGCCCTTGGCTGTCACAGGCGACGGGTCGCCCGTGCCGTCGGGCAGGCCCACAACATGGCGGGTGGTGCGGCGCGCAGCGACCATGTCGTCAGGCGACACGCCCACATCTTCAGCGGAGATGTACTGGCCATTGAGGCTTTCGAGCGCCCGGCCGAACGCTTCAAACAAAGCCTGACGATCAAAATCGCCTTCAGGGCGCATGATCACAGATTTGCCGCCGCCAATGGGCAGGTCCGCCATGATGTTCTTGTAGCTCATGCCTTGCGACAGGCGCAGCACGTCGGTCACCGCCTCGGCAGAGGACGGATAGGACCACATGCGGCAACCGCCCACGGCCGGGCCGCGTGCGGTGGAGTGCACCGCCAGGATGGCTTTCAGCCCGGTCGCCGGATCCGTGGCGAACAGAACTTTCTCGTGATTATCAAACGCGGTGTGCTCGAACAGGCTCATGAGCGGGGAGTCCTTCCTGTCGCGATACGAATAAAATCCGCTGGCGGGGCGGCGCCGCTTCGTTGGCGGTCGCAATCAGCCTTTGGCCAGCGTGTGCGCCGCCTCGATACTCTTTGAGACAACCCAGTGCAAGTACCCGTTTTACTTAGGTAAATGTACGGTCAATTTATGCTGTTCAGCATTTTGCGGACGCGAGCTTTTAGCTCAGGCAAAACCTCGTTCTCAAACCATGGGTTACGTTTCAACCACCCGGTGTTTCTCCAGCTGGGATGTGGCAGTGCAACATAATCAGGCAAGTGCAGTCGCCACTGCTTTACGGTTTCAGTCAGGGTTTTCGCCGCGCCCGAGCCCAGATGCCAGCGCTGAGCGTGGGCGCCGACCAGCAAGGTCAGCTTCACGTCGCCAAGCGCCGCGCCCGCCCGATCCTGCCAGAGCGGCGGACATTCACGGCGGGGCGGCTTGTCTGAGCCCTTGGCGTCAAGGCCAGGAAAACAAAAACCCATGGGCGTGATGGCGATGGCGCGCGCGTCATAGAACTCGGCCTCGCTCACCCCCATCCAATCGCGCAGACGATCCCCGCTGGGATCTGTGAAGGGCATGCCGCTCAGCTGAACCCGCGTGCCCGGCGCCTGACCGATGATGCGGATGACCGCGCTCGCCTCGCCGCGCACCACAGGGCGTACGGGATGATCAAGATGGGGCTGACAGACCCGGCAGGCGCGGATCTGCGCTTTCAGCTGCTCGAAATCCTCAGCCATCGCTTTCCGGCGCCGGCGCGTCGGGCGCCTTGGCCAGGCGGTAGACGCCTTTGAAGTTTTCAGGGTCCACCGGTTGGCCCTTGCGCAGGATCACCACCTTGCCCTGACGGGCCAGATGGATCGCCGCATTGCGCACATGACGCATGCGCTTTTGGAAGTCTTCAGGAAAGACTTCACGGGCCGCCTCGGACGGGCAGATGCTCTTTTCCGGCCCTCGCGCCTCGACCAGGGACAGAATCGCGGTTTCGATAACGTCTTCGCTCATTCTTTGCTGGATACTCCAAAACCATGCGTCATGACCACCGCCCTTACTGGATGCACGATCTTTGGGAGCAGTATGAGAACTGGTGGGTGAGGCGCTTTCTGAAGCCCCATTTCGAAAGCCTCGGGACCCACGCCAAGGTGGTGCGACCCTGGAATGTGGAAGTGTTCGGTCCCAACGTTCATGCGGGCCGGGCCATCCATATCGTCAGCCGCAGCGACCAGCCCGTCAGCTTCACCGTCTGGTCGCCTGCCGATGCGCCCGGTGAAATCAGGATCGGCGATTGTTGTTTCTTCGCTGGCAATATCCGCATCCTGGCCGCCCAGAAAATCGAGATCGGCGACGGCGCCTTGCTGGCCAATTCCGTCACCATCACCGACAGCGACTGGCATGGGCTTTACGACCGCATCACCCCGCGCCCGCCCAGCGCCCCCGTAATCATCGGCCGAAATGTCTGGATCGGCGATGGCGCGTTTGTGGGCAAGGGCGTCAGTATTGGCGACAACGCCGTCATCGGCGCCCGCTCTGTGGTCACAAAAGACGTGCCCGCCAACACCGTGGTCGCCGGCGCGCCCGCCAAAGCGCTCAAAACCCTCGACCCCGACGGCCCGTTCAAGACCCGCATGGAGATGCTGGGCGATTCAGATGGCCTCGACCGCTTCATGAAAGCCGCCTATCGCGAACAGCTTTCGGGCAATTCCACACTGGGCTGGCTCAGGAGCAAGCTGTTCCCGCGGCGGGGGGATTGAGGGGGGCATGGCAAAGCCTAAACAAAAACGGCCCCGGTTTTCCGGGGCCGTTTTCGCGTCTACGTGTCCCTGAACCTAGCTGAACAGGCTCATCGGCAGGGCGCCGATCACGGCGCCGGTCATCAGCGTGGCGAGCGTGCCGGAGATGAGCGCGCGCGGGGCGAGCTGCAGGATGTCCTCGCGGCGGCTCGGCGCCACGGCGATCAGGCCGCCCACCAGAATGCCCACGGACGAGAAGTTCGCAAAGCCGCACGCCGCATAGGTCATGATCAGGCGCGAGCGCGGGCTGAGCTGATCGGCGTTCGCAGCCAGCGCGTCATAGGCGAAGATCTCGTTGAGGGCTGTCTTGAAGCCCATCACGGTGCCGCCCGCTTGCGCTTCACTCCACGGCAGCCCGGCGATCCAGACCAGCGGCGAGAAGATGAAGCCCAGAACGCGCTGAACGGTGATCGGCTCGCCCATGAAGTCCGGCAGGCCGCCCAACATGAAGTTCACCAGCGCCACGATGGCGGTGAACACCAAGAGCATGGCGATAATGTTCACAAACAGCTTCACGCCGTCTGAGACGCCCGTGGTCAGCGCGTCCATGGTGGAGTGATAAAGCTGAACCGGGATGCGTTCTTTCTCGGCCTGCTCAGCAGTTTCGTCCTGCGGGTGCATCAGGCGCGCCAGCACGGCGGCGGCGGGCACGGAAATCAGCGAGGCGGTCAGGATGTGACCGGCGGCGTCATCGAGCACGGCGTTCAACTGGCTGACATAGATTGCCATCACCGAGCCCGCGACGGTGGAGAAACCCACCGTCATGATCAAAAACAGGTCAGAGCGCGAGATCGCCGGCAGGCGCGGCCGGATCAGCACCGGGCTTTCGGTCATCCCGAGGAAAATGTTCGCCGCCGCGCCCAAAGAGGCGGCGCCGGACAGGTTGAGGATGCGACGGAACAGGCTGGCGAAGCCGCGCACGGCGAATTCGAGAATGCGCCAGCGCCAGAGCACCGCCGAGATCGCTGACAATACGATCACCATGGGCAGAGCCTGGAAGGCGAAGGTGAAGGTCAGCCCCTCCATCCCTTCGCGGATCTCATAGGGGTTCTCACCGCCGCCCAGATAGCCGAAGACGAAGCTGGTGCCTTGGGTGGTGGCCGCTTGCAGCACCTCAACAACGGTCGTCAGCGAGGACAGGAAAGCGCGCGTGGGCGCAAAGCTGAACAGCAAAATGGCGATGGCGAACTGCACCGCCACCCCGCCAATGATCAGCACCACAGGCGGCGTCTTGCGCGGCCCCAACACCCAGGCGATCGCCAGAAAGACGAACACGCCGATGAGGCTGCGCAGCTGCAGACCCAGATCTTCAATCATATCGGATGATATCCCCTAATGACGGCTCACGCCGCGCCGGGCGTTTGTCACAGGTTCGCCAAAATACCGTTTTCTTAAAGAAACACTAGTGCGCTTGCAGCAGAAGCCTTAACGCGCCAGTTTACGCCCCATGACTGAACCGATCTGGAGCCCCTGCAAGCGCGTCTGCGTGGTCGATCCGAACCAGGCGATCTGCGTGGGGTGTTTTCGCACCCTGGATGAGCTGGGCCGCTGGACTTTGATGAGCCAGGCTGAACGGCTCGCCATCAAACCCGAGCTGAAAAGCCGCGAGGCGGCCTATCGCGAGGCGCGCAGTAGCGCGCGATGATCAGGCCCTGATTCAGCCGACAAAGATCGCTTCACGCAGCATGTTCAGCGCCATCACCAGAAGGCCGATGGCGAAGATTTGCTTGAGGCGCTTGGCGTTCAGGCGATGGGCGAGATTGGCCCCTACCGGCGCCAGGAACACCGCCGAGGCCGCCAGCGTCACAAAGGCGGCCATGTTCACATAACCCAGGGAAAACGGCGCCCGGCCCGGCTCATCCAGCCCCGCCACCATGAACCCGATCGCGCCCGGCAGGCCGATCGCGACGCCAAAGCCCGCGGCGGTCGCCACGGCGGTGTGCATGGATTTGCCGAAAATGGTCATCAGGGTCACGCCGAACACGCCGCCGCCGATTCCCATCAGCGAGGACAACACGCCAATGACACCGCCCAAGATCCCCTTCCACGGGTGGCCGGGCAATTGATCGGCCAGCTTCCAGTCGGGTCGCCCAAAGAAGAATTGCGCCGACAGCAAGAGCGCCACGGCGCCGAACAATCCCGTCAGCGCTCGTCCCGGCGCCAGATCCGCTACGGCGGAGCCGAGCAAGGCGCCGATCACAATGAAGGGCGTCCAGCTTTTGAGGACTTGAAAGTCCACCGCATCTTTCTTGGCGTGGGCGGCGACAGAGCGCAGGGAGGTGGTGACGATCACCATCAGCGAGGTGCCCACCGCCGCGTGCATGGCGTGCGCCTCATACCCCAACGCGGTCAGCACATAATACAGCGCCGGGACCATGACGATGCCGCCGCCAATGCCGAACAGGCCCGCAATCAGGCCCGCGAAGGCGCCCACGGCGAGCAAGGTCAGAATGAAGGGAATCAGCGAGGCGTCCATGGGGCGAGCCTTTCAGGCGGATCAGAGACTTGACCCAGCATGGCCCGGTTTCGTGTCGCGCTGCAACAACGCAGCCGAACCCGCTTTATTCCGCCGCCGCAGGTCGCACCGCGTCGAGCGCGTCTTCAAGCACCTCCCACCCGGCGCCGGGCCGGTTGGCGCGTTCAGACAATACCTGACGCCATTTGCGCGCGCCGGGACGGCCTGCGAACAGGCCCAGCATGTGCCGGGTGATGGCGTGCAGCTTCACGCCCCGCTCGAGCTGCGCTTCCACATAGGGGCGATACGCCTCGACCGCGTCAAACGGCGTCGTGCACGGGTTGCTCGCTTCGCCATAAATGGCGGTGTCGACCTCCGAGAGCGTCCAGGGCGTGTGATAGACCGCCCGGCCCAGCATGATCCCGTCCGTGCCATGCCTCTCGGCGAGCCCGTGCTCGAGGCTTTCAAGCCCGCCATTCAGCAGGATTTCCAGATCGGGTTGCTCGGCCTTCAGGCGCCGCACCAGCTCATAATCAAGCGGCGGCACATCGCGGTTTTCCTTGGGGCTGAGGCCCTTCAACCACGCCTTTCGCGCGTGGACGATAAAGGTCTCGACCCCGCTCTCGCGCACGGTCTCGACAAAGCCGAACAGGGTCTGTTCGGGATCCTGGTCATCCACGCCCAAGCGATGCTTAACCGTGACGGGCACTGACACGGCTTCGCGCATGGCGATCAGGCAGTCGCGCACCAGCTCGGGCTCGCGCATCAGGCAGGCGCCGAACTTGCCCGACTGCACCCGGTCGGACGGGCACCCCACATTGAGGTTGATCTCGAGATAGCCATAGCTTTCAGCGATCTTTGACGCTCTCGCCAAAAGCTCCGGATCAGAACCGCCTAGCTGGATCGCCACCGGATGCTCGGACGCGTCAAACCCGATCAGGCGCGGCACATCTCCATGGATCAGCGCCTGATCCACCGCCATCTCGGTATAGAGCACCGCCCGGCGCGTGAGGACGCGATGGAAGGCGCGGCAATGCCGGTCCGTCCAGTCCATCATCGGCGCCACGGTGAAACGGCGATCCAGAAGTGCTGCGCTGTCTGTCATGGGCGGGGGATGTAAGGCGAGACGGGCAAAATCGCAAATCAGCGTCGCACGCAGCGCATCAAAATTCAGCTCGCATGAAACTCTGAGGCGCTTCGGGCGTTTCTTGACCACACGCTGGCAAAGCGCGCCCTCCCCCATAGCAAGGACTTCCCATGACCGACGCTTATACCGATCTGAACCTTCAATTCATCGCAGGTGAGTGGCGCAAAGGCGGCGCGGGCAAGGTGATGGAAAGCAAAGACCCGTTCACGGGAGACGTTCTGACGAGAATCCATGCCGCCGATGAAGACGATCTCGATGCGGCTTACATCGCTGCGCGAGACGCGCAAAAGGACTGGGCGAACACGACGCCTGCCGAGCGGGTCGCCGTCCTGCGCAAGGCCGTGTCCATCTTTGTGGACCGGCACGAGGAAATCGTTGATTGGCTGGTCAAGGAAAGCGGCTCCACCCGCATCAAGGCCGAAGCGGAATGGTCCAACGCCCGCAACATCACCGAAGAGGCGGCGAGCTTTCCCTTACGCGTTGAAGGCCGCATTCTGGCGTCCAACACGCCCGGCAAGGAAAGCCGCGTCTATCGTAAAGCGCTGGGCGTTGTCGGCGTCATTTCACCGTGGAACTTCCCGCTGCACCTGGCGCAACGCTCTGTCGCGCCCGCATTGGCGCTGGGCAACGCGGTTGTTCTGAAACCTGCGTCCGACACCCCGGTCTCGGGCGGACTTTTGCTCGCCAAGATCTTTGAAGAGGCTGGGCTGCCCAAAGGCCTGTTGAATGTGGTGATCGGCAAGGGCTCTGACATTGGCGACGCCTTTGTCGAACATTCCATCCCGAAACTGATTTCCTTCACAGGCTCCACCCCTGTCGGCAAAGGCATCGCCCAAAAGGTCGCCGCCAGCGACGATCTGAAACGCCTGGCGCTGGAGCTTGGCGGCAACAACGCCTTTGTCGTGCTTGATGACGCTGATCTCGACCGCGCCGTGAACTCGGCGGTGGCGGGCAAATTCCTGCACCAGGGCCAGATCTGCATCGCCGTGAACCGCATCATCGTCGACGAGAATCTCTATGACGCATTCGTGGAGAAGTTCGCGGAGCGTGTCCGGGGGCTGAACTATGGCGATCCGTCAAACCCTGACACAGCGGTCGGCCCGATCATCAATGAGAGCCAGATAGACGGTTTAAAAGACAAGATCGCCCAGGCGAAACAGGCGGGCGCCCGTTTGCTGGTCGAAGGCGAGATCAAAGGTCAGATCGTGCCGCCACACGTATTTGCCGACGTCACCATGGAGATGGAGTTGGCCTATAATGAAATCTTCGGCCCCATAGCCGGGATCCTGAAGGCGCGCGATGAAGAGCATGCGCTCGAACTGGCCAACGCGACTGAATATGGTCTATCCGGCGCCGTTCATTCCGCCAGCACCGAACGCGCCGCCGCCTTTGCGCGCCGGATGGACACCGGCATGACCCACATCAACGACCATTCGGTCAATGATGAGGCCAATGCACCGTTTGGCGGCGAAAAGAATTCCGGGCTCGGCCGCTTCAATGGCGAGTGGGCGATCGAGGAATTCACCACCGACCACTGGATTACGGTCCAGCATGCAGAGCGGCCTTTGCCGTTCTAGGACGGACAGACCCTCTTTTAGACTGCATAGACAGGGCCAAGCGTTACTTTATATCGCTTGCGATATAAGTGCTCGGCCCTACATCTACGGCAGACCCAGTGAAGCCAGTCTCAGGAGACATCCGTGAAAACCACCGGATACGCCGCCTATTCCGCCGACAAGCCGCTCGCGCCCTATGATTTCGAACGCCGCGAGCTGCGCGGCAATGATGTCGCCATCGAGATTTTGTACAGTGGCGTCTGCCATTCGGACCTGCACACCGCTCGTGGCGACTGGGGCCCCTACACCGCCCCGCTGGTTCCCGGCCACGAAATTGTCGGCAAGGTCATTGCGGTGGGTCCCGATGTCGAACACTACGCTGTGGGCGACCCTGTCGGCGTCGGATGCATGGTGGACAGCTGCCAGGACTGCGACCAGTGCGATCATGGCGAGGAGCAGTACTGCCGCAACGGCATGACCGCCACCTATGATTCCAAGGACCGCATCACGGGCGAGCCCACCCAGGGCGGCTATTCCAAGCATATCGTCGTGCGTGAAGAGTTCGTACTGGCCATGCCGGACGGGCTCGACCTGTCGCGCGCGGCGCCGCTTCTGTGCGCCGGCATCACCACCTATTCCCCGCTGCGCACCTGGAATGTGGGCCCGGGCAGCCGGGTGGGCGTCATCGGTATGGGCGGACTTGGCCACATGGCGATCAAGCTCGCCATCGCCCTTGGGGCGCATGTGACGGTGCTCAGCCGCTCTCCGAGCAAGGAGAAAGACGCCTTGGAGCTGGGCGCGGACGCAGTTTTGATCTCCACGGACAAGGACGCCATGAAAGCGGCGCGCAATTCGCTCGACCTCATTATCGACACCGTGCCGGTCAAGCACGATGTGACCCCCTACATGCCGCTTCTGGATGTAGACGGGACGCTCGCCATCGTCGGCCAAGTCGGCCCGATGGAAGAGTTCATGACCCCGCCGGCGATCATGGGACGTCGCCGCATCGCCGGCTCCCTGATCGGCGGGATCGCGGAGACCCAGGAAATGCTCGATTTCTGCGGCCGGATGAACATCCTGCCCGAGTGCGAGATGATCAAGATGGACGAGATCAACACTGCGTTTGACCGCATGGAAAAAGCCGATGTGCGCTATCGTTTTGTCATCGATATGAGCAGCGTGGACGCGCCTGCCGCCTAAACCAAAATCCAGACTGCCAAAGACGACGCCGCTCCGACTTCATCGGGGCGGCGTTTTTCTTGCGACGGACTCGCATTTGGCCGCCCGTATCACAGGCTCCCATCCCCCCAATGGAGCCCCCCTATGAGACTCGCAACAACTGTTATTCTGGCCACCGCGCTGGCGGTCGGCGCCTGCGCCAGCCCGCCCCGGGATCGAGGCCAGGGCGGCCGCGACGCCGGCCCCGGCGTCAATCCGGCCCGCGCAGGCGGGATTGTGACCCCGGCGGGCCTCGTCCTGGCGAGTTTTGATATGGATCATGACGCGGTGGTGACGTCGAGCGAGGTGCGAGACGGCGCAGAGCGCGTGTTCGTCGCCTCCGATCAGGATGCGAACGGCGTGCTGTCCGGGATCGAAATCACCGGGTTTTCCCAACGACATCTGGGCATGGCCTATGGCGTCCCAGGGCGCATCGCCTTTGATCCCGATGGCGATTCAGTCAGCACGCTGGACGAGTTCACCGCTGTCTGGATCAGCGAACTGGTTCGCCATGATCAAAACGCTGACAGCCAGGTGACCCGCGAGGAGCTGATCCGTCAGATCTCTATATCTCAGGGCCGTCCGGGCAGACCCAGCGGCGGTCGAGGCGGACGCGGCGGTCCTAGCGGCGGCCGCGGCCCGGGCGGGCCGGGCTAGCGCCTAACCCTCGACAAGGCGCCAGTTCATCACTTCACCTGCGTGGAAGGGGACGACCTTGATGTCGCCCGCGTCAATCGTCGCAGGGATTTCGGTGGGCTGGCGCTCCAGCGTGATCGTCCCCTCATTGAGCGGCAGACGATAGAAAGCCGGGCCAAATTCGCTGGCGAAGCCTTCAAGCTTGTCCAGCGCCCCCTCTTCCTCAAAGGTCTGCGCATAGCTCTCGATCGCCACCGGGGCGCTGAAAATCCCCGCGCAACCGCAGGCGCTTTCCTTGGCGTGGCGCTCATGGGGGGCCGTGTCGGTCCCGAGGAAGAATTTCGGATCGCCGGACACCGCCGCCTTGCGCAGCGCTTCTTTGTGCAGGCGGCGCTTGGCTACGGGCAGGCAATAGGCGTGCGGACGCATGCCGCCCACCAGCATGTCATTGCGGTCAATGCGCAAATGGTGCGCAGTGATAGTGGCGGCGATGTTGTCCCCGCCCGCCTTCACAAAGTCCACGGACTGCTCGGTGGTGATGTGCTCAAGCACCACGCGCAGGCCCGGCATGTCCTTGATCAGCGGCCCCAGAACCGTCTCCAGGAACACCGCCTCGCGGTCGAAAATGTCGATATCGGGGCTGACCACCTCACCGTGCACCAGAAGCGGCATGCCGATGCGTTCCATCCGCTCGAGCACCGGGCGGATATTGGCGATGTCGCTGACGCCATGAGCGGAATTGGTGGTGGCGTTCTGGGGGTAGAGCTTGGCGGCTGTGAAGGCGCCATCCTTGAAGCCGCGCTCGATCTCGTCCGCCTCGATGGTGTCGGTCAGGTACGCCGTCATCAGCGGCGTGAAGCCGCGATCGGCTGGAACCGCCGCATTGATCCGGTCGCGATAGGCGCGCGCCTGATCCACCGTCGTCACCGGCGGGGTCAGGTTCGGCATCACGATCGCCCGGGCGAATTGGCGGGCGGTGAAATCAGCGACCAGGTCGAGCATCGCGCCATCGCGCAAATGCACATGCCAGTCGTCGGGCTTGCGGAGGGTCAGGGTGCTCTGGGTCATGATCCACGGATTTAGGCCGCCCTCGCGAAAAGCGCAATCATCTGCGCCGGCGCGCCTGCAGGAGATATTTGATCGCTTCGGGAATGATAAGCAGCGCAATCGCTGATCCGGCGATAATCTGCCAGGACAGAGCGCTGGGCGGCGCCAAGTCCATCAAGGCCTGCAAGGGCGGCGCGAACACCAGGGCCAGCTGGGTTGCAACCGCCGCCAGCGCCGCTACAGGCAGCCAGGCATTGCTGCGCCATCCCAGCCGCGCCAGCGGAAGGGTTTGAGAGCGAAAGCTGAAGACGATGCAGGCGCTCAAGATCACCACAGCGCTGAAAGCGGCTGCGTTCGCGGCCTCGTCACCCAACGACATTGAGACCTGGAACGCCGCCAGCGCCGCCGCCGCCGAAGCCGCGCCGAACGCCGCGATCACGCCCAGCGCGGTCCTGTCCACCACCGGCGCTCCGGGGCGGCGCGGAGGGCGCGACATCAGATCAGGCGCTGCGCGTTCCGCGCCCAGGACCAACGCGATCGGGCCGTCCGTCAGAAGATTGACCCACAAGATTTGCAAGGGCGTCAGGATCAGCGGCGCACTGGACGCGATGTTCAGCCCCACCGCCAGCACTTCGCCCAGATTGGTGGCCAGCAGGAAACAGGTGAAGTTGCGGATCGCCGCCTCCTGACGTCGCCCTTCGCGCACCGCGTCCACTATGGTGCTGAAATCATCATCGAGCAGCACCAGATCCGCCGCCGCCTTCGCCGCATCCGAGCCACGGATTCCCATGGCGACCCCGATATCGGCCTGTTTGAGCGCGGGCGCATCGTTGACGCCATCGCCGGTCATGGCCACGACCTCACCCGCGGTCTGCAGGTGACGCACCACCCGCAGCTTGTGTTCGGGCGTGGTGCGGCTGAGCACGTTCGCTGTTTTCAGCGCCTGATCCAGACCCGCATCATCAAGACCGTCAATCTCGGCGCCGCTGAGCACCCGGCCAGGAGCAAAGCCCACCGCCTGGGCGATGGCTTCCGCCGTACCCGCCGCGTCGCCTGTGATCATGATCACCTGAAGCCCGGCGCTGCGGGCTGCATCCAGGGCGGCGCGCGCCCGTGGCCGCGGCGGATCCATCAAGCCCACCAGCCCCTGAAAGGTCAGGTCGTGCTCTACCAGATCTGCATCGCTATGGGCTTTGCGCGCAATGGCGAGCACACGTAGACCGCGGCGCCCCATGGCCTCGGCCTGTTCGGTCCAGTCGCGCCGCGCCGCCTCATCCATTTTCACGGCGCCGGTCTGCGTCGCCAGATGCGCACACAAAGGCAGTACAAAATCAGGCGCGCCCTTTAGATGGGTCATGGCGGCGTCGCCATCGCGCACCTGAACGGACATGCGTTTGCGTTCAGCGCTGAACGGCTGCTCCGCCAGGCGGTCCGGCGGAGCACCGCCGTCCAGCGTGGTGTGCTCCAGCGCGGCAAGCATCAAGGCCCGCTCGGTCGGCTCGCCCTGCACCGCGCCGTCCGGACACAGCTCGGCATTGTTGCAAACCCCGGCGGAATAGAGCGTCGCATGCGCCAGCGTATCAGGCTCTCCGCCCCCGGCCTCCCACCGGCCTTGAGCGGTGAGCGTTTCCACCACCGTCATCTCGCCCGTGGTCAGAGTGCCCGTCTTGTCGGTGCAGATGACCGTGGCCGAGCCTAAAGTCTCCGCCGCTCTCAGCCGCCGGACCAGCGCATTGCGCCGCGCCATGGCGCGCACGCCCAGAGCCAGGGTCAGCGCCACCACAGCCGGCAAGCCTTCGGGCACCGCCGCCACCGCCAGCGAAACGCCGGTGAACACCATTTCCAGCAGCGGACGCCCGGTCGCGACCCCGATCAACATGATGCCGAGCGCCGCCAGGATCGCCAGCCCGCCCAGCTTGGCGCTCAACCGGCCAAGTCTGCGCTGCAAGGGAGTGGCCAGACGCTGGACCGAACCCGCAAGCGCTGCGATGCGCCCAAACTCGGTGCGCACGCCGGTCGCGACCACCAGCCCGGTCGCATGCCCATCCAGCACCAAAGCTCCGGCGAACGCCATGGAGGCGCGATCATGAACCGGCGCCCCTTCAGGGTCCGCGCCCGGCGCCTTATGCACGCCCCGGGATTCACCCGTCAGCGGCGACTCGTCCATCAATAGCGCTTCCGCAGTGATCAATTTCAGATCGGCGGGCGTCCGGTCGCCACGCCGGATCTCGACCAGATCCCCCGGCGCCAGCTCCAGCGCACTGATCTGCTGGCGGCGCCCCGACCGGATCACAGTGCTGTGGGGCGTCATCAGTCCGGCGATCGCCGCGAGCGCGCGCTCAGCGCGCCATTCCTGAAAGAAGCTCAATCCCACATTCAGCGCCACCACGATGCTGATCATCACCGCGTCCAGCACCTCACCCAAGAGCGCCGCCAGGCCCGAAGCAACCGCCAGCAGGATCACCAATGGATCAATGAGTTGATGCAGCAATGCTCTCAGCGGCGAAAACCGTTCCTGAACATCGATGACATTGCCGCCGCCTTCAGCCAGGCGTTTGCAGGCTTCCGCCTCCTCCAGCCCGTCTGAGGCATCGCCGCCAAAACGGCGCACGACCTGGTCGGGCGACTCTGAACTGCAGTGCGAAGGGTCCGTCTGAAGCCAGGTCATGGGGCCAGTGTTTCATTTCGCCAGCGCCCCCGCCACTGGCCGGTGTTGCTCCAATTGTCGCAGGCTCAGACGGCGCAAGGGCGATTAACCAAGGAGTTTAACTCGGCTTTGAGACCAGCATGCCATCCTCACCGCATAGGGAGTATGACATGGCGAAGGCTGAGTTTCACAAACACCAGCGGGTTTACGTCAAACCGGTTGGCACATGGGCGGTGATCGAAAAGGTCAAACCCCATTGGGTGAGAGACGTCGAAGAACCTGTAAAAGTGCTTTATGATTGCGGGCTTGGACGTGATTTCACAACTGATGAACTGAGCGCTGAAGCGGTCGAGGATTCCCAGGTCGGCCATTGGCGGCTGATGCGTGCGCGCAATAAATGGCAAACCGCTGAGGAATGCGCCCACCACCCCCAGCCGGGCAGCTATCCTGTGGTGGTCACCGACGCCCAGAACTGGGGCGGCTGGCGTGTGCCGGGCGCTGAATATGATCGTGATCCGGGCCGGATCGAGCATCAGGCGCGCTTGATCGTGCATGCGCCCAGTCTATTTGCATTGGCCGAACGCCTGGTGCGCTCGGCTCAGGATGATCCGGACGCCTCCAGCCAGACCATCACGCTCGCCAAAACGGCGGCGGAGTTAATTCGGGCCGTGAACGCTCGCCCCGACACAAGCCAGCCGGATGATTTGTCAGTGGATTAACCACACGGCAACAGCATACGCCCTAGGCTGAACAGGATTCAGACAGACGCGCTGAACCAATGGAGCTGCGGCCATGACGCCCCGCATGGGCAATGTGAACACCCTGATCATCGACGACAATGCTCACATGATCAGCATTGTCCGCTCGATGCTGCTTGGTTTCGGCATTTCCCGCACCCACGAGTCGCGCGACGCCGTGGAAGCGTTCGAAATTGCACGTCATGAGCCTATCGACCTGATTATCGTGGATTATCAGATGCCGCTTCTGGACGGACTGGAGTTCATTCAGATGGTCCGCCGCGGCGCTGATATGAAAAACCCTTTCGTGCCGATCATCCTTTTGACCGCGCATACCGAGCGCTCGCGCATCATGGCCGCGCGCGACGCTGGCGTCACCGAGATCTGCGCCAAGCCCGTCACCGCGCGGCAGATGTGGGAAAAGATCGTGGCGGTGGTGAACAATCCCCGCCCGTTTGTGAAAACAGCGAACTATCTGGGCCCGGACCGCCGCCGCAAACACGAGGATTATAACGGTCCCGAGCGCCGGTCTGTCGCCTCAGAAAACCCTGATGCCGGCGACGGGGTTGATGTCTCTGAAACCGGTGATGAAAACGATCAGAGCGCCATTGACCAGCTGATGGCCTGACCGGCCCGGCGCCCCCTCTTAACCTGTCATTTACGGCGCTGGACGAACGCCCGCGGAGCACCTTACTTTGTGAAGGATGATTCGTGTCGGCCAACAGTCCGCGCGCGGCGCTGAACGCGACCGCTCCACCGTTTCGGCTGATGCTGAAGCGAAGGGCTCTTTATGGCCTACGACACTGGCCGTCATCGCCTTCTCCTTGGTGTTCGGCTGCGTCATCCTGGTCAAGCTGCATCAGGAATGGACCGCAGCGCGAGCCGAGGCTGAGGCTTCGCAGGCGCGCACCGCCGCCTTCATCGCCGAACGTGTCTCGGGACGCTTGTCTGAAGTGCGCGGCGCGCTGGCCATGGCCGCCTCCCAGCTCGAAGTGATGAGCCCGGCCAGTCTTGACGCCGGCGCCCAGGCCGGGCTCGACAATCTGATCGAGGCGGCCTGGGTGGACGCCGCCGCTCTTCTCACGCCTGACGGACGCCTGATCGCCGCCGGCGCTGCAGACCCGGACATGTTGCGCGAAGCGGCGAACGCCGCCTTGCAGACGAGCACAGGGCTTGCGGCCAGACCGGGGCGGACTCCGCCGCTCGTGCTCACAGCTCCTGCGCCGCTGTCTGACGGATCGGTGGGGGCTCTGGTCGCCAGCCTGACCCCGCAGGAATTGCTGCCGCGCTGGAACAGCGATGATGTGGCGATGCTGACGGACGCCGAAGGACGTTTGCTGGCTCTGAACCCGGCGACTCCGTTCGCCGGCGCCCCCTTCGCCGCCGAGCGGCTGGGTCTCGATCCCGCCACTGTCTCGGCCATGGCGCGCAATGGCGGGGCCATGCGCGGCGCACAATTGGGCGACGAGGACCGCATTCTGGGCGCCGCCGCCATCACCGGCGCCCCGCTGCAAGCCTTGAGCTTGGGTCCGGACGGCATCAATCGCAGCGCCTGGAACAGCACCTTGCTGTTCCACCTTCTCTTGTTTCTGGCGCCTCTGGGCACAGCGATCGCCTTGTCGATCGTTCTACGCAATCAGATGGGCCGGCTGGGCGACACCCAGGCGAAACTGACCGATTCCGAAGGCCGGCTGCACCTCGCCATCGAAGGTGCGCGCTGCGGTGTCTGGGATTGGGATCTCGATACTGATGAAGTCGTGCTGACGGATTCCTTCGCCCAGCTGATCGGCCGCGCACGCGGCGAGTCCATGTCTGGCCCTGAACTTCTATTGCTGCTGGGCAAAGAAGACCGGCCCAAAGTCCGCGCTGCGCTGCGCGGCGCCGCGAATGCACAAGATGTGGACCTAGAAGTGCGCGCCGCGGGTCTGCCCGTCTGGTTGCAATTGCGCGGGCGTCTACTGCCGCAAACCCGGCGGATCATCGGCGTCGCCATCGACATCACCGAGCGCAAAGGCGCCCAGGCGCGCGTGGCGGCCGCAGAATCGCGTCTGCGCGCCGCGCTGGAATCCATGAGCGAGAGCTTCGTGCTGTGGGATGCGCGCGGACGGCTGGTGCTCTGGAACCGCAAATTTCGCGACTTTTTCGGATTTTCTGAATCCGACCTGCGCATCGGCGCCAGTTATGAACAGGTTGAAGCCGCCGCTGCGCCCGCCATCAAAATGGCGCATGCCTCTGACGACGGCCAAAATGACTATGACCTTGAGCTGAAGGACCGGCGCTGGATCCACTATGCCGAACGGCGCACCGCCGATGGCGGCCTGGTCAGCGTCGGCGCCGACATCACGGCGCTCAAGGCACAGCAAAGCGCGCTCAAGGAAAATGACCGGGAAATGCGCCGCACGGTCGAGAATTTGCGTCGCTCCCAGGAGCGCGTGCAGGAGCTGGCCGCCAATTACGAGCAGGAGAAAATCCGCGCCGAGGAAGCCAACCGTTCCAAGTCCGAATTCCTGGCGAATATGAGCCACGAACTCCGCACGCCGCTCAACGCCATTAACGGCTTTTCCGAGATCATGGCCGGGGAGATGTTCGGTCCGCTGGGCCATGAACGCTATCAGGACTATGTCGGCGACATTCTGAGCTCGGGGCAGCATCTGCTGTCTTTGATCAATGACATTCTGGACATGTCCAAGATCGAAGCGGGCAAGATGCAGCTCCAGCCCGAACCCCTCCTGCCGTCAGAAGTCATTGAGCAATGCGTGCGCATTATGCGCGCCCGCGCTGAAGAGAAATCCATTCAGTTGACCGTTGAAGGCGATGAGTTGCCGGAAATCTCCGCTGACCCGCGCGCCCTCAAACAGGTCCTTCTCAACCTGATGTCCAATGCTGTGAAATTCACCCCGGAAGGCGGCAAGGTGAAACTCCGGGGCTTTCAGGCGGCGGACGGCGTGGTGATGCAAGTGTCAGACACCGGCATCGGCATCGCCGAAGACGATCTGCTACGCGTGGGCCGTCCGTTCGAGCAGATCGAGAGCCAGCACTCCAAAAAGCATCAAGGCTCCGGCCTTGGCCTGGCCTTGTCGAAATCCCTGATCGAATTGCATGGCGGCGCCCTGCGCATCGATTCCAAGCTGGGGGAAGGCACCACGGTCTCCTTCACCCTGCCGGCTCATCCGGTAGAGCAAAGCGGGCTGATCGCCGATGCCACGGCGGAAGCCTGATCGTCTGGATGACTGAGGCCGAAGCTTAGTCGCGATCCGGCCCGTCGCCTGGCGGCGGCCCGTCCGGTCCGCGCCGATCGAGATCTCTGCCGTCCCGATCACCCTCATGACGACGATGACGCCGCCTGTCATGATCCCCGTCTCCGCGCCGGGTCAGAGCCCGTTCGAACGCCTCACGGCGAATATCCGCCGGCAGGGTGGCCGCCGCGTCCAGGATCAGGGCTTCTGTGCGTTGCTCAAGCCGGGCGCGCGCCTCTCGCGCTTCGCGCAGCGCTTGCTGGGCGGCGTCCGGATCAAACGGCTCAGCGGTCAGCACGGCGCGCACAGCGCGACGCTTCTCGCCCAGATCCCGCATCAGGGCGAACACCTCCTCGCGGGAGCCCTCCATTTGTTCAAACACAGGTCTGCGATAGTCTTCGGGAAGCGCGCGGAAGAAACTGCGCGGTTCAAAGCCGCGTACGCTCGCCGCGTCTGCGGCGTCAGCCCGGATAGAGGCGCGTCCAGCGCCGTCATCGCTCAGCCATCGATGCGCGCCAGCACCGATCAGGACGCCGTTCAGGAGAACGGAGACCAATAGCAAGGCGATCCAGAGATTGATCCGACTCATGAGGCGTCCTCAAACAGGGGTTGCGTCTCTGACAGCACAGAGAAAGCGTTGGCGTAAATCACATCGTCTGTCGGCTGAGCGTTCATCTGGGAGCCGACCCATCCTGTGCCCGCGCCAAACATCAGTGCGACCGCGGCTGCGATCCCGGCCCAGCGCGGCGGCGCATAGGCGCGGCGCAAGCCCGAAGCGGTGATGGCTTCATATAGCGCCGGCGCAGGCGGCGCGCTGGCGTCCAGATCAAGCAAATGGTCGAGCGCGGACGCCTCTTCCAGACAGGCCTGCGTAAAAGCGGGCTCGGCATCGCAGAATTTGCGGGCCGCAGCTTGCACGTCACTGGGCCAGCGCTCCAGCGTCCCGCCATAGGCGTCAGCCAGTTCAGAAAACCGGTCCGGGGTCATCATGATGTCTTTGCTCATAGCTCTCTTCCCGATCCATGCAATCCAGCAGCGTCCTTGATCAGCTCGTCGCGATCGCGCGCCAATGTCTTTTTCAGGCTCCGGCGGGCGCGCGCCAGAAGCGATTCCATCGCCTCGACGCTGACGTCCATGATCTGGGCGGCCTCGATATTGGTCCGGTCCTGAAAATGGCACAATTCCAGCGCCAGTTTCTGACGCTCCGGCAAGGCGGCGACAGCCGCCCTCACCCGCGTCAGGGCGTCCTCGCCCGTCAGCCGCGCCTCTGCGCTGACCGCATCATCGGCTTGTTCGGGCGCATCGTCACTGATCTGGCCCTCGCGTTTCTTGCGCAAGCGGTCATAGCACGCGTTCATGGCGATTCGGGTCACCCAGGTCTCAAGCCTTGCGCGTTCGGGATCATAAAGCCCGATCTTGCGCCAGACCTTCAAGAAGGTCTCCTGCGCCACGTCCTCCGCTTCTGACCGGTCGCCCAGCAAGCGCGTCGCCACAGCATGCACTCTGGGCAGGCAGCGTTGGGTCAACGCGCGAATGGCGGCGGCGTCGCCGCGAGCGACGCCAGCCGCCAACGCCGCGTCAGCGGCGCGCGTCTCCTCACCTCCGCCCGTCCGGCGGGGGGAACCTTCAATCACTTTCAGGACGGGGCGGGACACGCGCGCAGCTCTCGCAAGTGGGGCTAGTCGCGCCACCAGCGCGCACGGCGTTCGTCTCGCCGTTCCGCCCGGTCTTGCATATGCGCATCAAGTTCTTCAGGCGTGATGGAGCCGTCGGAATCAGCATCCAGGCGATCAAACATCCCTTGAGGCCGCGCCAGGAATTCGGCGCGCGAGATGCGGCCATCCTCATCGGAGTCAAATCCGTCCATCATGCCCTCGCGATCCTGACCGCGTCCGCCCCTGCGTCGCGGGCGCTCCTCTTCACGCGCTTCACGACGCGCTTCCCGCTGCGCCATCATGCGTTGTTGCATCGGGGAGGCGTCCGCCTGATCCAGGAAGCCGTCGCCATTGCGGTCCCGGTAGGCAAACTCCTCAGTCTGAATCTGTTCCAGTTCTGCGCGCGTGACGGTGTTGTCGCCGTTTAGGTCCGCAGCCTGCAGCATCATCAAGCCGCGCATGCCGCGTCCGCCATGCCCGCGACCGTGCGCCCCGCGCTCATGATGTCCGAAACCGCGGGCGCCCGGCCCGTCCGATCCCACGGGTTGAGCCAGGGCCGCGCCAGATCCCAGAACCAGCACAAGGGCTGCGGCGCTCATCAGTCTCTTCATCGTACCAATCTCCTGTGTCTAAGCGGGGCTTGTTCTCTCCCTCGCTGATACCTGTGGTACGCTTGGCATGGCTTTATTCCGTCGCAGCGAAAGTCACGTCCCCGACATAGCGCTCAAACAGGCTGCGCACGCGCCCTGCATTGACGTTCAGCGCGTCGGCGGCGCACCCCAGATCCTCGCAATGCGCCGCCTGACACAAGCGGCGGGCGAAGGGCTCGCTCGCCTTGTCCGGGTCAAAGGCGGCGCCGTGTGCGGCGCGCAGGATCTGGGTCAGGTCTGCATACAGCTCATGCGCCGATTTGAGCGCCTCGCCATCCGCCTTGTCCAGCCATTGCGCCTCCACCAGCCGGTCCAGCGCGCCCTGGGTGTCCGCGCCCAGGCGTTTGTTCAAAACCAGCTGCCCGATCTGGGCGATGAACTCGATGTCGATCAATCCACCCGGACGCAGCTTCATATCCCAGGGCGAGCGCGCCGGCCTATCGCGTTCAAGGCGCGCGCGCATGTTAGCCGCGTCCGATTTCAGCATGTCCGCAGGACCCGCCGTCTCGATCACGGCGGAGATGGCGCGGTCCAGCCGCGCCGCCAGGCCGCCCTCGACCACGATCCGGCTGCGGGTCAGCGCCATGCGCTCCCAGGTCCAGGCTTCAGACGTCTGATAATAGCCTTCAAAACGCGACAGGCTGACCGCCGCCGGTCCCGCCGAGCCGGAAGGCCGCAAGGCCAGATCCACCTCATACAGCTCGCCTTCCTCGGTCGGGGCTGTCAGCGCCGAGACCAGGCGCTGGGTGAAGCGGATGAAGTACGTTTGTGCGCCCAGCGGACGCGGTCCGTCCGATGCTTCAGCGGTCGGATCAAACACCAGCATGATGTCGAGATCAGACGTCGCCGACAGCTCACGCCCGCCCAGCTTGCCTAACCCCAGCACCGCCCAATCGCCGGGCGGCGGCCCATGACGCTGGGTCATTTCCATAAGCGCCGCCTGCGCCATCGCCCCCAATGACGCGTCCGCCAGATCGGCATAGGCTTGGCCGGCGTCCTGGGCCCGCGCGCGACCCAGCAACAACTGACCGCCGATCCGCAGCTTCTCTTCACGCGCCAACCGTCGGGCCGCGTTCAGCGCCTGCTCATAGTCCAGCGCCTCCAGGCCCGAAAACCGCTCGATCCGATACGCGGGCGGGTCTTCGCTCAGAGGCCGAGTGAAAGCGGGGTCGAGCAAGCTGTCCAGAAGCGCCGGACGGCGCGCCAGCACCTCCGCCAGGCGTGGGGCCAGCCCCAGCATGGCGATCAGCTCCCGGGCAAGCTCGGGCTGGTTCACCAGCAGCGACAAGGGCTGCACGCCGCTGGGCAGGCCTTCAAAGAAGGTCGAGAACCGGGTGAAGGCGGCGTCGGGGTCACCCGTGGCCGCCAGCGCCTCGATCAGACGCGGCGCAAACCGCGAGAACAAACGCCGGGCACGCTCGGTGCGCGCCGCGCGGGCCCGGCCCGCCGCCCAGCCCGCCAAACGCTCCCACACTCGGTCAGGTTGGGAAAAGCCCAGCCGGTCCAGAGTGTTTCGGGTGTCAGGCGTCGGTTCGACCCCGGTCAGGACCAGACTGCCCGCCTCTGTCGCCAGGCTGTCGCCGTCATCAAACTGAGCGGAGAAGGCCGCATGCACGGCGCCGAACAGCGCGGTCATGCGCGCGTCAAACTCTGACAAATCATCCGCGCCCGACAACGCCGCCACCGCCCGCCGCGTCTCCGACTGCAGCGGCAGGGTCTGGGTCTGCTCGTCTTCAAGCATCTGGATGCGGTGCTCCACATCCCGCAAGGCGACGTAATAGGCGATCAGGGCGTCCGCCTCGTCTGAGTCCATCAGGTCATGGGCGGCGAGCGCAGACAAAGCATCCACCGTGGCCGGGGCGCGAACGGCGGGCATGCGGCCGCCGAACACCAGCTGCAGGCACTGGGCGTAAAACTCGATCTCTCGAATGCCGCCGCGTCCCAGCTTCACGTCATGGCCCGCCGCGCGCACTTCGGCGCGCTTGCCCACGGCCTGGATCTGCTTTGCGATGGAGCGAATGTCCTCGACCGCGGCGAAATCCATGGTCCGCCGCCAGATGAAGGGGGTGAGGTCTTTCAAGAACCCCTCGCCCGCCGCCCGGTCGCCGGCGCAGACGCGCGCCTTGGCGTAGGCCGCTCGCTCCCAGTTCTGCCCCAGCGCTTCAAAATAATAGCGCGCCATGTCCGCGCTGACCGCCACCGGCGTCGAGCCCGGATCAGGCCGCAGCCGCAGATCCACGCGGAAGACATATCCGTCCGCGGTGACGTCCTGCATGATCGCGCTGAGCTTTTGTGCGATGCGCGAGAACAGTTTCAGGGGGTCCTTACCCTCCGGCGCCTCGATGATCTCGGGCTCATAGGCGATCACAAGATCAATGTCGGATGAGAAATTCAGGCTGCGCGTGCCGTGCTTGCCCAGGGTCAGCACGAAATAACCCGGCAGCGGGTTGAGCGGATCGCTCACCGCGACGCCATAGCTGCGTGCGGCTGAAGCGAGGCTCGCCTGCACGGCGGCGTCGGCGAACTCCGTGAGCGCCGCCATCACCTGTTTGAGGCTGAACGCGCCCGACAGATCCGCCAGCGCCGTGACCAGATGCAGGTCGAGCTTGGCCCGGCGCAGCACCGCCCTCACCTCTGCATCGTCTTCAAGCCGCGCCGCCTCGCGCGCGGTCTCGCACAAGCGCTCGATCAGGGCTTCAGGGCTGGTTGTCGCCAGCATCGCCAACGTTTCAGGCCGCCTTGCCGCTGTCCGCGCCAGATAGGGCGCGGCGGCGAACACGCTGTCGAGAAACGCCGCCCCTTCCTCGCCCCAGACTTCAAACGCGGCGGCGCCGATACGCTCACGCGCGCGCTGCGACCGGTCCGGCGCGATATTGGGCAAGGTCTTGGTGAGGCGGTGAGTCAGGGGCGCGGTCATAAGCGCAGAGTGCAGAGCGTTGCGGGCGGCCGCAAGATTGCGAGGTGGTTCGGCTTCCCTTACCGTTCAATTCTCCTGGGAGGGGAATCCATGATCAAAAATCTCTGTGTGGCGGCGATCCGCCTGCTCGCTTTGTATCTGGGTACATATGCTGGCTTGCTGTTCCTTACCAATCTGGTGCTGACCATCAGCATGTCCTCATCCTCCGATAGCGATCAGTTTTTCGTGCAAGACTTTCTTTTGGAAGGAGTCACGTTCACGATCGCTGTCGGGCTTTGGGTCTACGCAGAATTGATCGCAGAGCGTATGGCGCCTCACTCTGAATCTGGCGAAACAGTCAATATTGATGCTCAAGACTTTGTTCTGATTGGTTTGTGCTTGCTAGGCGCCGCGACTCTTATCGACAGCATTCCCAACATTTTGAGTAGTCTGGTTGTCGAGGCTGTTAGACCACCGCCTCTCATGGATAACCATCACTCGGCCGTCGGGGTTACAGAAGGCTGGAGCGACCCTTCCTCGCCGAACCTGCTGGAGAGCGCATTGCAGACCATTATCGGCTTTGGATTGCTGCTGTGTGGCTTTCGCCTGAGATCCATTCTGCGCAAGTTTCAGACCTTGCGCACCAGCGGCCACGATGAGGACTAGCCTATTTCCGCTTCGGAAAGGTCAGAGCGATCCTGAGGCCGGGGCCGGACCCGTCCACGGCGCCGGGGCCGTCATCCAGGCTCAGCACCCCGCCATGCACTTCCGCGATGGCGTTCACCAATGACAGACCCAAACCGACGCCGGGCTGATTGCGGGAGCGATCGAGACGCACAAAACGCTCCAGCACCCGCTCGCGGTCTTCCGCCGGGATGCCAGGGCCGGTGTCGGTAACGGAGATTTCGACCCGCCCCTCGCCCGTCTTGCGGCCCCTAAGCGCAATGGCGCCGCCATCGGGGGTGTATTTGATGGCGTTATCGATCAGGTTCGCCATGGACTGGGCGATCAACTCACGGTCGCCCATCACGGTCAGACCGGGCTCGCACTCGCATTTGAAATCGGTGCCCGCATCTTCACACACCGGCTCATAAAGCTCGCACATGTCTTCCATGAGCACGCTGAGATCGACCGGGTCAAAGGCGCGGCGGCGCTCACCGGTCTGAAGACGAGAGAGCGAGAGAACGGCGTTGAAGGTCTTCAGAAGCTCGTCCACATCACTGACCGCCTGGATCAGCGCCGCTTCGCGCGCCTCCACATCGCCTTCCTCCACCAGAGCGGATTCAATGCGGCCGCGCATGCGGGTCAGCGGCAGGCGCAGATCGTGAGCAATGGAATCGCCCGCCGTGCGCATGCGATGCATCAGGTTTTCCACCCGGTCGAGCATGTCGTTGAAATTCTGTGACAGCTCATCGAGCTCATCGCCGGAATAGGTTCGTGGCGCGCGGGTCTCGAGGCGCCCTGTCATCACCGCCCGCGCCGCAGCGTTGATGCCGTCCAGGCGCCGGGCGAACCGCCGACTGACCACGGCGCCGGACACGATGCCAAGCGCCAGCGACAATCCTGACGCAATCAGAACCGAGTTGAGGGTGTTGGCGACGAAGCGGTTTTCTTCCTCCACGTCGAGGCCGACGAAGAGCTGATAGCCATCGCCCAGCTCAACGATCTGGCCACGGGCTTCCCGGCCTTCTTCGGCGCGGTCATTCACCCCTTCCACCGGCTGGCGGTCATAGGTGAAGCGCACCCGCCCCTGCGGATCCGTAGGCGCTTCGGGCAGGCCGTAGATATTGCCCACCAGCTGCTGGCCGTTGGGGTCGAGCAGCATGTAGAAAAACTCGCCGCCGCCCACGGACCGCTGCACCAGATAGCGATAGGCGCCTTGATAGCCGCGTTCTTCATAGAGCTGCTGGATTTCGGCGACCTCGGCGGAGATCGACGCATCCGCCCGGCGCATGGCCGCACTGACGGACGCCGCATAGACCAGCGCCAGGATGACGAAGCTCGACAGCGCAAAAAGCGCCGCAGACAGCAGCGTGAGGCGAAAGGCGGTCGTCCGCAGGAATGCGGGCGCCCGCCAGCCTTTATTCAGCTTGGTAATCAGTGTTCGTCCGCCTGTCTGTCTCAGCTCGACAGACGATAGCCTGCTCCGCGCACAGTGTGCAGCATCGAGGTGTCAAAAGGCTTGTCGATTTTCGACCGCAGGCGAGAAATGTGCACGTCGATGACATTGGTCTGGGGGTCGAAATGATAGTCCCAGACCTTTTCGAGCAGCATGGTGCGGGTCACGACCTGATCGGCGTGGCGCATGAGAAATTCGAGCAGGCGAAACTCGCGCGGCTGCAGCTGGATCGCTTCCTCGCCGCGTTTCACGGTGCGCGCCAGAAGATCCATCTCCAGATCACCCACCGCTAGGCGGGTCTTAAGCGCTTCAGGATCGCGCCGGCGCGCCAGAGCGTCCACACGCGCCTTCAGCTCGGAGGGCGCATAAGGTTTGACCAGATAATCATCGCCGCCCGCCGTCAGGCCGGCCACGCGATCATCCACCTCGCCCATCGCGGACAGGACGAGCGCCGGCGTCTTGTCGCCTTCTTCGCGCAGGATGGAGATCATCGACAGACCGTCGCGGCGCGGCATCATCCGGTCCACGATCAACACATCGAACGCGCCGTCACGCGCCATGGCGAGGCCATCCTCGCCATCATGGGCCGCATCGACCACATGCCCGGATTCGCGCAACATTTTGGCGATGTTGCCCGCGACTTCGCGGTCGTCTTCCACGATCAGAATTCGCATCTCTCACTCTCCCGAACCAGATCAGGCGCCGGGCTTCCCGACCCGGCGCCTGTTGTTGTTATTATTCTTCTTCGGTCTCGTCAGACGGCATCTCGAGGGCGGCGTAACGCCGCTGACCGTTCTGGGAGACCACAAACACCAGCAGCGCCCGACGATCACGCGCACGCGCATCTTCGACAGCCGCTTCAAAATCGGACAGACCGACCAGATCACGGCCGCCGGCTTCCAAGATGACGTCACCGGGACGCAGACCTTTTTCCGCCGCTTCAGAGCCCGGGCGCACGCCCTGAACCAGAAGGCCGCGGCCCTCCAGCTCCAGCTGCTCGACTTCGGCTTCGGTCGGCGCGCTCAGCGCCAGGCCGAACTGCGCCGCGGCGCCCGCTTCGCGTTGTGCGCTCTCTTGCGGAGCGTTGGTTTGCGGGCGCTCGGTCAGCTCGACGCGGATGGTGCGCTCGCGCTCATCGCGCAGGATGCGGAACGCCACCCGCTCGCCCGGCGCGAAAGCGCCGACAACGCGGGTCAGCTCTCGCGGGTCATCCACCGCTTCGCCATTGATCTGCAAAATGATGTCGCCATTCTCGAGACCGGCCGCCTGCGCCGGCGTGTCATCGAGCACCTGATTGATCAGAACACCTTCCAGATCGGCGTCGAGCCCCATGGCGTCCTTGAGATCATCGGTCAGAACCGCCGGAGAGATGCCCAGATAACCGCGGCGCACTTCGCCGTTCTCGATCAGCTGATCAATCACTGTCGCGGCGAGGTCTGAGGGAATGGCGAAGCCGATGCCCACATTGCCGCCGGTCGGGCTGATAATGGCGGAGTTCACGCCCACGACCTGACCATCAAGGTCAAAGGCCGGTCCGCCCGAATTGCCGCGATTGATCGGCGCATCGATCTGCAGGAAATCGGTATAGGCTTGGCGAGCGCCCATCTGACGCCCGGTGGCGGAGATGATGCCCGCGGTCGCGGTGCCGCCCAGACCGAACGGATTGCCCACGGCGACGACCCAATCGCCGACTCGGATATCCAGATCGCGGTCCAGTTCGACAAAGGCGAAGGGTTCGTCTTCTTCCTCAACGCGCAGCAGCGCCAGGTCGGTCGCGACATCGGTTCCCACCACCTCTGCGACCAAAGACCGGCCATCGGTCAGAACCACGCGGATGGTGTCAGCCTCTGCGATCACATGGTTGTTGGTGACCACATAGCCGTCCGCGGAGATGAAAAAGCCCGAACCTTGCGCGCGGCGTTCGCGCGGCTGATCCGGCATGCCGCCGAAACGCTCGAAGAATTCGCGAAATTGTGGCGGCAGCTGGGACATGTCAGGTGCTGCGCCAGTATCCACACTGCCCTCGGCCTCAATGGAGACCACGGCCGGGCTGACCTGTTCGATCAGGCTGGCGAAGCTCATGGGCGCGCCATTGGGCGCACCATAAGCATAGGCGGACGGCGCCTCCTGGGCGCTGACGACCGCCGTCGTGGCGACGCCCAGCGACAAAGCGGCGACAGTGGCGGACAGGATCAAACGTTTGGTGAGTTTCATGGCAGACAATCACAGTCCTTTACGCGTGTCAGAACCGGCATGCGCCGATCCATGGGAACTAGAATTTGATGACAGGGTGCGGCTGACCAGACCATTACGGCAACCTTACGGTTCCGTAATTTTCAAAGATCATTTCTAGGCATCTGTATTATAGTGACTTTTCACCTGAGCGCCGTGCTCCAGCGTGCGGTGCACCGGGCATTTATTGGCGATTTCCAGCAATTTCAGCTGCAGGGACTCATCGTCCAGCCCTTCCACGACGATCTGGCGCTCAAAAAGATCGGAAGGCCCGTCCGACTTCACCTTGCTATGGCGCACCCGTGTCCGGATGCGGCCCAGCTCGAGGTTTTTATGGTTGGCGTACATCCGCAATGTCATGGTGGTGCAAGCCGCCAGCGCCGCGGACAGCATGTCATAGGGCGCCGGCCCGCCGTTCAGCCCGCCCAGCTTATCGGGCTCGTCAACGATGAAGGCGTGCGCGCCCGTCACCGCCCAGCTGTGTAAGCCGCCCAGTCCCGTTTCTTCAACAACCGCCGTGTCATCACCGGCCAGTCGTGGCGGCGGGCCGACCTTGGCGGGCGGCGCGTACCGACTGGCCCATCCAGCGATCATGTCTGCGGCGTAATTGGCGTCCGCCTCGCGGCTGAGCAGATGGTCGGCGTCATCCAGGCTGACAAAGCTTTTGGGATGCCGCGCCGCAAGGAACAGACGAGTCGCGTTTTCTATGCCGACAGTCTCGTCGACCGGAGAATGCGCGATCAAAAGCGCGGCCTTCATCGTCCCGACAATATCTTCGAGCTTGTGTTCGCCGATATCCTCCAGGAATTGCTTCTTGATGGTGAAGGAGCGGCCCGCGAGCGCCACTGTTGCAGAGCCATTGGTCTCGATTTCATCCACATCATCAGCGGTGAAATGGTGACGCACATGATCGGCGTCCGCCGGCGCATTGAGCGTCGCCACGGCTTTGGTTTCAGGAATTTGCGGGGCCGCCGCGATCACGGCCGCGCCGCCAAGCGAATGACCAATCAAAAGGCTCGGCGCTTCATACTGCTGACGCAGGAAGTCCGCCGCCTTCACCAGGTCCGCCACATTCGAGCTGAAATTGGTGTTGGAGAACTCACCTTCGGACTGGCCAAGACCGGTGAAGTCAAAGCGCAAGACCGCATAGCCATGTTGGGTCAGGTGTCGCGCGATACGCTGGGCCGCATGGACATCCTTGGAGCAGGAAAAACAGTGTGCGAACAGCGCGAACGCCCGGATAGGGCCGACAGGCCGCTCCAGGCGAGCGGCCAGCGTGTCGCCATAGGCGCCCTCGAAGGTGACTTTCTCTGATTGCGCCATGCCTGCCTCGTTCTGTGATCTAGGTCACAAAGAGGTGGCGTCTTTCCCTGATCTGATCAAGGCGGCGGCGCTCACGTTTTCGAGGGCCGTTTTCGCATGGATGTGACCAGCAAGCCGCCGCCCAGCACCAATAGCAAGACCGGCGTCGCCCATAGGATCGCGGTGCTGGAATCCACAGGCGGCCGCATCAGCACCGCATATCCGAAACGCTGAACCAGCGCTTCGCGCACCTGATCATCATCGGCGCCCAAGGCGACCTGCTCGCGCACGAAACGACGCATATCCTGCGCCTGTCCGGCGTTGGAATCCAGGATCGACTCGCCCGCGCACACCATGCAACGCACTTCGCGCATCAGGGCCTGGGCGCGGGCTTCTTCATCCGCGGGAAGCCCTGTGGCGGCGGTTTGCGCCGCCAGCGCTGCGGCCAGAATCAGCGCCTTCATCACGACGCCTCAATCGCAGATTGAGCTGCGGGATCAGGTTGAACGCGAAGCGCCGCGCGAGCGCGCAGACGTCCGCCCAGCGCCAATGCACCGCCCAGCACGATGAAGATCGCGCCCAGAGAAAGCGCCCAGACCAGCGGGTGAAAGGCGATGCGGGTCTCAAAAGCGGTCGTCCCGTCTTCGCGCATGCGCGCTTCGCCGACAGAGGCGTAAAGATCGCCCGCAATGGAGGATTTGAGCGCGACTTCCCGCGTGGTCTGGTTCGCGCCGGCGTAAAAGCGCCGTTCGGGCTCCATCACGCCGCCCTCGCCCTCGTCAATCACAAGGCGCGCCCGGTCCGCCATATAGTTCGGCCCGTCCGCCCGGCGGACGCCGTCCAGCGTCAGGGTCCGCCCGGCGATCACGACGCTCTCTCCCGGCGCCAACGCCAGGTTCTGGTCAGGCGGACGCGAAGCGTCGGCCGCCGCGCCCAGCGCAATGAACCCGACCCCGGCATGAGCCAGAACTCGGCCCGTCACCATCAGTTTCTGGCCTCGCGCCATCGCGACCGGCAAGGATTGGCCCAGATCCATCACGGCGCCGGAGATCGCCCAGACGCCGATTGCGCCGCCCACAATCGCCAGCGGGCTGGCGCCCGCCATCAAAAACGCCACGATCACCGCCGCCACCGGGATCAGCATCAACGCCGCCCGCATCTGCGACACCGCGTTTTTCAACCCGCCATTGGCCCAAGGCAGAAAAGGCGCGATGGGCATCAGCAAAGCCGCAATCAGCAAAAGCGGCGTCGCCGCGGCGTTGAAATACGGCGCGCCGACCGAGATCGTGGCGCCGCCCATCATCTCCAGCAGCATCGGATAAAGCGTGCCCACAAGCACCACGCCGGACGTGGCGGCGAGCAGAAGATTGTTCGCGCCGATCAGCGCTTCCTTGCTGGTGGGTTCAAACCCATCGCCTTCACCCAGGGATCCGGCCCGCAGGGCGAACAGCAAGAACCCGGCCACGGACGACACGCCGAGCATGCCCAGAATCCAGACCCCGCGCTCCGGATCAAGCGCAAAGGCGTGCACCGAGGTGATCACGCCCGAACGCACCAGGAATGCGCCCAGAATGGAGAGGATATACGCCAGCAGCGCAAGAAACACGGTCCAGCCCGGAAACGCGCCGCGCTTTTCGGTGGCGATGGAGGAATGGATCAACGCCGCGCCCAGAAGCCAGGGCATGAAGCTGGCGTTCTCAACCGGATCCCAGAACCACCAGCCGCCCCAACCGAGCTCGTAATACGCCCAGAAGGCGCCCAAGGCGATGCCCGCGGTCAACGCCGTCCAGGCACCTAGCGCCCAGGGCCGCAGGGCCGTCGCCAGCACCCGCCCCGGGGTTTTCTGCATCAGCCCCGCCGCTGCGATCGCGAACGCTGTCGAAAGGCCCACATAGCCCACATAGAGCATGGGCGGGTGAATCACGAGCAACGGGTCTTGCAGGATCGGGTTCAGTTCCGCGCCCTGAAGCGGGACCGGGAAAACGCGTTCAAACGGATTTGAGGCAAAGGCGAGAAAAGCGTAAAACAAGGTTTGAAGCAGGCCCTGAAAGCTCACCGCGCGGGCGCGCAATCCCGGCTCCTGAGGCCCCAGTCGCGCGAGGCCATAGCCGAAGATCGACAAGATCAGGCACCAGAGCAGCATTGAGCCCTCATGGCCGCCCCAGCTGGCGGCGATCTTGTAGGCCAGCGGTTTGTCGACCGAGGAATTGGCGGCCACATAGGCGATCGAAAAATCAGACCGCAGGAAGCTCGCGATCAGCAAAACCATCGCTGCGCCCGCCGCCAGCATTCCGATTTCAGAAGCAACGCGCCCGGCTTCAGCGAAGGCTCCGCGCCCGCCCTGATCCGCGCCCCGCCAGGCGGCGAGCATCTGCACAAAGCTCGCCAGCAACGCCAACGCGATGAGATAACGACCGAGTTCGGCGATCATGAAGGCTGCTCCGTCTCTGCTTCGCCATAGCCATTTGCGCCAGTATAGCCGGAATGATCACCGGTCTCTTCGTGCCACATGCCCGATTCACGCAAGGCCGCGGCGACTTCAGGCGGCATGTAGGATTCATCATGTTTGGCGAGCACGGTGTCGGCGGTGAACTGACCTTCAGGACTGAACGCGCCCTCGGCGACAATGCCTTGCCCTTCACGGAACAGATCCGGCAGCGAGCCGCCATAAGCGATGCGAATTTCACCAGCGCCGTCGGTAATGGTGAAGTTCGCGCCGCCGCGCGCGGGCCGTTCCACCGACCCATCGAGCACCAGCCCGCCCACCCGGACGCGCTGGCCAGCTTGGGGAGGATTGTCAGCGACCATGGCGGGGGAATAGAAAAACACCATGGCGTCACGCATAGCGGTCATCGCCAGCGCCGCCGCCCCTACCAGAACTACGCCAGCCGCGAGCGTGATCATCAGTCGTCGCTGGGCTTTTCTCATCCGTCGCTCTCCTCGCCGGAAAATGCGCTTTGCATGGCCGAAATCAGGACCAGCGCGCCAGGATTATTCTCAAACCGGGTGCGGGCGCGATCAAGCGCCGCATGCCCCGCCTCAGGCTCGTCCTGCATCCAGCGCGCCCGCGCCAGCGTCAGCCAGCCTGAAAGATCATCAGGATCGTCTTCAAGCCGCATCTCAAGACGGTCCACCATCATGTTCGCCAGATCCTCAGGCGCTGCGCCGGCGGCTATGGCGTCCGCGAAGGGCGCCGCCCCGTCTGAACCCGGCCCGCCCTGGGGTCGAGACAGAAGATCGGCGGCGCGGGCTGCAATGGCGGCGCGGAACGGGTCGCCGGCATCCAGTCGCGCAATGATGTCAGACCAGACGCGGGCGGCTTCATTAAGGTCCCCACGCGCATAATAGGCCGCGCCCAGAAAAAATGCTGGTTCCGGCAATGTCGGGTCCAGCGCATAGGCCGCGTCAAAGGCGCGTTCGGCTTCGGGAGTGACCTGGCCGTCATTGAGCACCACCAGCGCCTGGCCAAGATCAGAGAGTATCCGGGGATCCTCTTCAATCTGCAGCGCCCGCGTGAAAAACGTCACCGCTTCCAGTTCGCGCTCGGTGCGCGCCAGAAACCGGCCCAGTAGGGTCAAAGCCTGCAAATCATCACGATCTTCGCGCAAGATCGCGCGCAAGCGCGCCTCTTGCTCGTCAGGGGAAAGCTCTTCGGGATTTGTCGCATTCAAACGCGCCGCGACTTCACTGTAGGGCGCGCCGGGCGCGTCGGGCTCGCCATTGACAAAATATAGCCCCAGCGCGCCCAGCAGCACGACCGGGACCGCCGCCAGCGCCAAAATCCGATTCGCCGTTCCACTCGCCGACGCCTTGAAAAACGGCATGGCCAGACGCCAGGCGGCAAGCGCGCCAATCACGGCGCTGATCAGAATGAAGCCGATCATGCGACGCCTCGCTGGAAGGTCAGCAGGAGATTGTTGGAGGGCATGTCAACGCGTTCTGCTCGAACAAACCCATGCTCGCCAGCCAATGCGTCCACATCGGCGAGCGGCCGAACGCCCCAGCGCGGGTCTCGCTGTTTCAAACTGGCGTCAAACGCGAGGTTGGACGGCGCCGTCGCCTCGCCTTCCTGGTAAGGCCCATACAGATGCAGCGCGCCGTTCTGAGACAACAGCTGCGCAGCGCCCGCGAACAGCCCCTGAGCGGCTGCCCAGGGCGCAATATGAATCATGTTGGCGCAGTACATCGCGTCCACCGGCTCCACCGTTTTCCACCAGATCTGCGCGCAGACATCCAGGTCCAGCGCAGGCTGCATCCGGCCTTGTGCGTCTTCGGCCCAGGCATCCGCGCTGGCGCGTGATTGCGGGTCGGGATCACTCGGCGTCCAGCTCAGATCGGGACGGTGGGTCACCAGGGCCAGAGCGTGTTCGCCCGTGCCGCTGGCGATCTCGAGAACACGCGCGCCTTCAGGCAAGCGTGCGCTGAGCGCCGTCATGATCGGGCCGCGATTGCGCGCCGCGCTCGGCGAGCTCAGACGCGCGCCATGCCGGTCACGGTCTTCCAAAGCGATGGGAGCAGTTTTATCGGTCATGCAGGGGTAGATAGACTGTCCCCCGCCCGCTTTGAAGGCGCATTAGGCCGCTTGGGCTGCGGCGGCTCGGCGCAGGAGGACCTCTCCGGTCGATCTCATGCCCAGAATATCCAGAATACGCGTGACTTCGCGCAATCGGACCAGATCAGCCTCTTCATCATCAGAGACATTGCGCCGCAGTCTGGCGAGAATATTTTCCCCCAGTTTTTCAGTGGCGTCCTTGAACTCTTCCAACAATAGGGCGTGCGCATTGCCGACCGCGGCGCGGGCGGCGTCATCTTTCACGCTATAAAGGAAGTTGCATACGATCTCGGCTTGGTCGAACGCGGGCTCGCCAGAGTGCGGAATGTCACGCGACCGCCGTCTGGGTCCGGTTTCAGGCAAAGCCAGTTCAAACATACGCCGCGCCTCTTCATGGATACGCTCCATCTGCTGGCTGGCGGCGTTTCGCAGTTCGAACAGTCTCTGCCCCCAGGCGCCGTCCTTTCGAATGCCGATCTCACGCGTCATTCCGACGGTCACAGCCGCGAACTGGGTGACGGCGCGAACGGCGGCCTCCATCTCGGTTTCGGTCCGGGGCGCTGATTGAAACCCTTGGAGATAAAATTCCGCATCACTAAGAAGCGCATCGCCAATGCTCGACATGTCGGTATGGGTCAGCAGGAAGTCATCTTCGCGCCGGGCGATCCGTTCAAAGATGCGTAGCATGCGCCAGGGCTTGTGAACCTTGGCCATGATCATCAAGAGCACCCAGACGCCCGATTCCGGAGTTTCTTCGATCGCCTGCTCGTATCGGTCACGCAATTCCGCGCAGACCTCTTCGCCCATCTCCTCGATCTCGTCCGGCAATCCGTCGAGCGCTTCACGCAGCGCAGGGACGCTGTTGAGCATGCCGGCGATGCTGCGCACGTCATCAAACCGGGTCACGCCCAGTTGCTGGCGCAGGCGTTTGCTCTCCTTGGGCTCGTGTTCGAGCTCATCGAGCGCTTTGACGATGCTCGCCGCGACACGCACACGCGTTTCATCCAGCGGTTCATCCACGGGTTTGTCCGTAAAGGATGACGCGGCGTCCATTGCTTCCTGCGCTGCTTCAGGATCAAGATCACTGATCCAGTTCCATAACGGCACCAGCAGACTTTCTGGAATGAGCGCCTTAGACGGCTCGATACGCGTTGAGTCGCCAATCACGTCCTGAAGGGGAAAAAAGAATAGGCGACTGGCCGCACCGTCCGCGCCATAGCGACAATATTCGAGCATCCGGGCCATGCCCGGATCAAGCTCCAGCGCAAGGTCGACAAGACCGTCCACTCGCTCCGCAGACATGTGAGCAAGCAGAACAGACAGTTTTTCAACTTTTCCCGCGGAGAGCGGCCCCATGTCATCACCAAGGCAAGCACATTGGATTCGAAAATAACTAAACGCAGTTAATGTCAGCTTTCCAGAAGTGCTGGCAACCATAAACAGGCTTTGAGACCGCCAAGTTCGGAGCGTTCAATCTCCAACGCGCCGTCATAGGCGCGCGCCAGATCCACAACGATGGCAAGGCCAAGCCCGGTTCCTGGCGCCTGTTCATCAAGGCGCACGCCCCGCGCCAGCACGGCCTGGCTTTGTTCAGGCGTCAGCCCCGGACCATCATCCTCGACGCAAAGATAGAGCTGACCATCACGAAGGCTGGCGATGATGCTGACCTGGCTGGCCGCCCATTTGCAGGCGTTATCGATCAGATTGCCGAGCAATTCCTCGAGATCCTGCTTCTCTCCGCGAAAGACGATTCGGCCCTCGCAGCGCCAGTCCAGATTGATCCCCTGGCGGCCATAGATTTTCTGCAAGGTGCGGCCCAGATCATCAAGCGTGCGCTCCACCGGCGCCCGGGCGCCGATTGTGCGGGCATGCGCCGCGGCGCGCGCCCGGCGCAAATGGTGCTCGACCTGTTCAGACATAAGACGCGTCTGACGGTCCACCTGGCGGGCCAGCGCCCCGTCCTGATCCCGCGCTTCATTGGACAGGACAGTCAAAGGCGTCTTCAAGGCATGGGCCAGATTGCCCACATGGGTGCGCGCGCGCTCCACCACTTCCTGGGAATGATCGAGCAGTTTGTTCAGCTCGCCGCCCAGAGCGATTAGTTCTGCCGGATACACGCCGCTGACGCGTTCGCTGCGCCCGTCGCGCACATCGGCCACCGCGCGCCCCATGCGCAACACCGGCGCGAGGCCTACACGCACCTGCACGAAAACACCCACGCCCAACGCGACCGTGAACAGCAAAAACAATCCCGCCGAAGCCAGACCAAAGCGCATGATGCGGGCGTTCGCCGGCCTTTGGTCCTCAGCCGCGATCACTAAAAGCGGAGTCTCTACGTCGTTGACCAGAATGGCGCGGATGACCAGACGCAAAGGTTCGCCATCGGGGCCTTTGCTCATGGCGCTGACAGGGCGACCGGGATTGTCGAGCGCTTCAGCGCGGGCCTTGTCCGGCGCCATCAGCAGCGCGTCGGCCAGCGATTGAGAACGCAAGGGTTCAACATCCGCCGCAGCGTCCAGCGACACCTGCCAATAACGGCCTGAAAACGTCTGGGAAAATCGCGGATCGATCAGGTCCTCGTCCAGACGCAGGCTCAGCGAATCGCTCACTTCCACATGGGCGATCAGGGCGTCAGCGACCCCTGACAAGCGGTCCTCAAGATCACTGAGAACCGTCTGGCGGAACAGCGCCGTCAGAGACATCGCCCCCAGAACCAGCAGCACAAGCGCCCAACCCAGCGCCGTCAGAACCAGACGGCGCACCATGGAGCCTTGCGTCACAAGGCGCTGTGCTGAGGCGTCTTCGCTCACTCAGCCGCCGAGCTCTTGGCTTCGCCTGGATCCACCAGCCGGTAACCCAGGCCCCGGACCGTCTCGATGCGGCTGGAGCCGATCTTCTTGCGCAGGCGACCGACGAACACTTCGATTGTGTTGGAGTCGCGGTCAAAATCCTGATCGTAGATATGCTCCACCAGCTCGGTGCGTGAGATCACGCGGTCGCGGTGATGCATGAGATAGCTCAGCATCCGGAACTCATGAGAAGTCAGCTTGATAAGCTGATCGCTCAGGAAGACCCGTGAACCGCGGGTGTCCAGGCTCAGATCGCCGCACATCAGGGTGGAGGTGGCGTGACCCGCCGCCCGGCGGGTCAGGGCGCGCAGACGCGCCAGCAATTCTTCGGGATGGAAGGGCTTGGTGAGATAATCATCCGCCCCGGCGTCAAATCCGGCGACTTTCTCGCTCCATCGGTCGCGCGCCGTCAGGATCAGCACGGGAGACGCCATGCCCGCCTCGCGCCAGCGCTCCAGCACCGTCACGCCGTCAAGCTTTGGCAGGCCCAGATCGAGCACAATGGCGTCATAGGGCTCGGTCTCGCCCAGAAACAGGCCGTCCTCGCCATCCGCTGCGGTGTCCACCGCATAGCCGGAATGGGTCAGCACATCAGCCAGTTGCCGACGCAGATCAGGGTCGTCTTCGACGATAAGCGCTCGCATGTCAGCCTCCTCCCGTTATCGGCGCACTCGGCCTGATCGCGCATCCACGCGCACATCAAGCCGCCTGCCCTCACGGGTCAGTATCCGGATCATGTAATAGGGATTCTCACCATTCACGAGCCGGCCGGACAAGACCTCTGCGCCCGGGTAAGCCTGACGCACGGCGGAGACCGCCACCGACATGGGCACGATGGATTGCGCCGCGTTGTAGCTCTCGCCCTTGTGAGCCAGAGCATGGGCGGGCGCCCCCATCAGGGAGGCGGCGCAAACAGCCGTCAGGAGAAGTGTGAGAATTCGTGTCATGACATGCTTAATGACGGATCCGGGCTGAACGCACGCTGAACGGCATTCAGAAACGTGGCTGAGGGGCATCATGACATGAAACGCTTACGCGGATGATAATCCGTCGGCGGCGTCCAATCTTCGATAAAGGCTTCAAGCTCAGGATCGTTGAGCGGCACGTCGATCACCAGACGGATGATCTGGTCGCCGCGTTCGCCCTCTCCCTTGGGCGCGCCCTTGCCGCGCAACCGCAGCTGGGCGCCTGAATTGGCGCCCGCCGGGACGCGCACCTCGACCATGCCGTCAATTGTGGGCGCGCGCACGGCGCCGCCGAACAGCGCTTCTTTCAGTGAAATCGGCAGGTCGAGCCGGATATTGTCGCCCTCGCGCCGGAACCAGGGATGCTCCTGGATCACGATCTCGATCAACGCATCCCCGGCCGGGCCGCCATCTCGACCGGGATGGCCCTGCCCGCGCAAGCGCAGCACCTTGCCGCTCTCAACGCCCGCCGGAACGCCGACCTCCAGAGATTTGCCGTTGGACAGGCTCACGCGCTTTTTCGCGCCGCGCATCGCGTCTTCAAAACTGACATTCAGGCGCGCTTTGATCTCGGCGCCGCGCATGGGCTGGCCGCGCGACCGGGAGGCGCCAAAGTCGGTGAACAGATCCGAGAACATGTCACCCAGATCCTCAAAGCGTCCGCTGGGACCACGCTCGCCGGGCGCGCCGCCGGGACGAGACCGGAAATGATAGGCCGGACGCTCCTGCCCCGTCGCGTCAATCTCGCCCTGATCGAACCGGGCGCGTTGTTCGGGGTCGGACAACAGCTTGAAGGCTTGGGTGACCTGCTTGAACTTGTCTTCTGACACCTTGTCATTCGGGCGTGCGTCAGGGTGCAAGGCTTTCGCCAGCTTGCGGTAGGCGCGCCGGATCTCGTCGGCGCTGGCAGTGCGGGACACGCCCAGAATCGCATAGGGGTCAGTCATCATGGCCGTTGTGATAGCAGTCTCTTGCAGGTCGGGCGAGCACCGGGCCGCACCCGTACGGGTCACATCTGTGCGTTCCGCCTCAGACCTGCAAGACCGACGCCAGACCCGCGCCATATCGCTCTGACACTTGCCGGACGCTGAAGCTGTGCCCGCTCAGATCAGTCGGCAACTCTGACAGAGGCAGGACAAGCTGCGGCGAAGCCGCCGACCAACGCGCGATGACGGCGCCGTTCGGGTCATGCAACGCCACGTCATAAGCTTCCAGCGCCTCACCCAGCGGCACGTCCAGCCCTTGCCAGCGGTCCCCGCCGATCCGGGTTCGGCGAATCCAGTCCAGAGTCAGACCTTGCGCGGTCCGTGTCACTTTGAGGTGCACCGGTGAGAGCGGGCGCAGATCGCACGCGTGATACACCGCCTGCAGCTGGCGGGCGCGACCATCGCTGCGCCGGGCGCCTTGGGGAACGGCGATGACAGACAGCGCCGCATCGCGTTCCGCATCGGTCACCGGCAGCACGCCCATCGCGCCATCAAGGGTCACCGCGCTCGCGCCTGCGGAGGCACCGGGCGCGGGCGAGCCGCCCAGACCGCGCAAGAGCCCCGTCAGGCGCCAGGCGCCGTCCGGTTCGAGCGCTGCGTGTTCAAACGCCAGCACTTCCCAGCCCTCTGGCGTTTCAACCGCGATCTGGTTGGCGCCCGCCAGGACTGACAGACGCGAGCGGCTTTCAAAGGCGCCGTCATAGAGCCGGATCCGCAAGCGCGCATCCTGACGCCAGCGTCCCTCGGGGCCCGCGGCCAGCTCGTCCAGCAAAACGCCCACTTGCGCCGGTGCGTTCACGCGTGACCGGGCCTGTGCGCTTTGCGCATCCGCGCCGGCGTAAAGCTGCACAGCGCCCGCCCAGGGCTGGCTCCACACGGCCGCCAGCAGCCCGTTGCGGGGCGCCTCTTCCTCTGCGCCGAGCGGCAAGTCCAGCAAGCGCACCAAGGGGCGCCCCGCCGCGCGCGGCTCCGTAGCCGTTTGCGGCTCCGGCCCTGACACGGTCGCCAGACCGCCCAGAACCGGTCCCAGCTGAGCGGTGCGCGAAGCGATCCCGTTCAAAGCGTCCAGCCGCCAGAGCGGGCTGTCGCCTTCATGCATCTGGATGGGGTCGCCCGCTTCCAGTCGCGCCAAGGAGGGCGGCAGCGCCGCGCTCAGACTTTCACCGTCCACGCGGGCGCGCGCCAGAAGATCGCGCGCCCAATTCTGCGCCTGGGCGCGATCGGCCAGGATCGGCGCCTGAACTGAAATCAGTCCGTCGGTCACATGATCCAGCCCGCGCGCACTGACGGCGGCGGGGGCGTAGTCGCCTTCATCGCCAATGATGACGAGCTGCGCATCAGCGGGCGCGTCTTCCAGCGGCGCGCGGGTGTAAACGGCGCCATCCGCGCCTTCAGGCAGCTGATCCGCGTCCAGCATGACCGGCGCGCTGACCGGAGACAGCGGCAGGCATGCGGCGCCGCGGCTTTGGTCCACCAGCGTAAAGCCGAACACCGCGCCCAGGCTGGCGATCGCATCGCGGGCGCGTTGGGGTCGGTTGATCACATAGCCGGCCAGCACGCCGTCCAGCTGACGCGCATCCAGCGCGTCCAACCCGGCGCGGCGAGCGATATCGGTCACCACGGCGCTCAATGAAGACTGCCCCGCTCGCCCCGTCAGCCAATGCCCGCGCCGCCAATTGCCGCCATCGCTCCAGATATCGGTACGGGCGGGAAATTCAGGGAAAGGCCGCGCGTCCCAGCACCAGACATGACTGCGCGCCAGATCTAGCATGGGGCCGCCATAAATGGGTGAGACCGGATTGCGGCCCTGCTCGGGCGCCCAATAGTCAAGCACGGTTTCAATCGCCCGACGCTGGATCAGGTCATCCCGCGCGCCGGTGGAAAAATGCGGCGCCCGGCTTTCCGCGCTTTTGGGATCGAGGAAGACATTGGGCTGGTTTGAGCCCTTGTCCACCGCCGGGCAGCCCAGCTCCACAAAGCGGATCGGCTTGCCGCCCGGCGCCCAGTCCGTTGGCGCCAGAGCGCGTACGCCGCCCACCCGGTCATGGTGCGGGTTGGACCACCAGTCCGCGAGGCGTTTGTACGCCCAGATCCAGTCTTCGCCATGGGCCGTGTCGACAATGAAAGTGCGGGTCTGGCTCAGCCGGTCGGCGTCCGATGCGTAATACCAATCCCCGCCTTCGCCGCCCTCGACATTGGCGCCCAGATAGGCGCGATCATGGATCGAGCCAGCGCCTGCATCGGCATGGCTCTCGCCGTCCCGCCAGTCTGACAAGGGCGCATACCAGTCGAGCCCCACATAATCCACGATGGGATCCGACCAGAGCGGATCGAGATGAAACAGGCGGTCTCCGCTGCCATCGTCTGGCGCATGCCCGGAATATTCAGACCAGTCCGCCGCGTAGGAGAGCTTCACGGACGCCCCCAATAGCGCCCGAGCTTCGCCCGCCAGCGCTTTCAGACGCGTGACGGCGGGATACTCCGTGCGGCTGGAGCGCACCTGATTGAGCGCCACCATTTCAGACCCGATCAGAAAGCTCTCCACACCGCCCGCCGCCTTGGCCAGCGCGGCATGGTGCAGGATGAAGCGGTCAAAGCCCCAATCTCCGGCCGGACCGTCATAACGCACCGTATCGCCGGAAACAGAGAAGTCCGTCGCGCGCGTGTCGCCGAAAAACTCATCCACCTGCACGCGCGCTTGCGCACTTTGATCCGGCGAACCCGGCAGCCCCGGCGCGGGCGCACAGCTGATCCGCCCCCGCCAGGGATAGGCGGCCTGATAGGGGGCGCCATAAGGGTCGTCGCCGCGCGTGTTCTCAGGGATATCCATCAAGATGAAGGGGTAAAGCGTGACCTGATAGCCGCGCTGTTTGAGCGCCCGGATGGCGCTGATCACGGTCTCATCAGACGGCGTGCCGCCATAGACCGGCGCGTCGTCACGCCGGGACACCAGATGCGCGTCCGCTCTGGACTGCCCTGCAACCGACCAGTCCAGCGGTCGTGTGGTTTTCTCGCGCGTTTCCACGCCGGGCCGGATCTGGCAGGCGCCGCAGCGCAGATCATCACCGAACCAGCTGGTGACCAGCGCGACCGATCTCACCTGCGGCAGGCGCGCGGCCAGGTCATCAAGCGCCGCCTCAAGATTGGTGAAAGCGCGGCTTGTGTGCACATTTTCGGCCAGCTCCTCGCCTTCGCGCAGCTGGCGATAAACCGGCTCAGTGGCGTAAACGAACTCGCCCGAGGCCGGGATCAGGCACACGCCCTGAACCAGGCGCTCCAGCTGCGGCTCTTCGCTCTGATCTTCGCCAGCGCCCAGAACCTCAAAGCTCAAATTGGGCAGACGCGCGCCATAGGCGTCGAGCGGAAAGTCCTCAAACACCATATAGGCGAGGCCGCGATAGGCGGGCGCCGCGCCCTCCACCGCTTCGATCAGCGGGTCCGGCGCCTGTTCAGGCGCGCCGGTATGAAGCCGCATCACCGCCGCGTCATGAGCGAGCAAATCGCCATTCGCCCAGATGCGTCCGACGCCGGACACCGGCCCCTCGCACAGAGCGACCGCAAAGCTCGCGGCATACTCATACTCAGTGATTTCAGGCCCGCCCTTGCCGCCGCCCGCGCTGCGCGTGCGGGCGGTTTCGGTGACCGGCCCCAGCCAGACCACCTGCCCGGCGAGGCGCATCCGGCCATAGACGATCGGCACGAAGGCCCCCTCGGTCGAGGTCTGCACGCTGACGGCATCAAGGCGCGGGCCTTGTTGATCTGACGCAAACAGCCCGTCAATGAGAGACCCCGCGCCCGCTTGCAAAACGGATGCGCCGACCTGCTGGGCGGCGGACAGAAGAAGCTGACCCATGAGATCCTCGCTCTAGCAAAGGGGAAAGGCGTAGGCGCCTGCGATCCGCCGGCGCCACCAGGGGCCCAGCGCGGTCTCGCACACGCGCTGACCTCGCCAGGCGTGCAGGATGCGATCCGGCGCGCTCAAGATCGCGCAATGGCGCGCCGGGCCGTTTGGGGAATAGTGAAACAGCACGACGTCGCCGGGCGCCGCCGAGGCGATCTCGACAGGAGATAACCAGCGCGCCGCCGCCTCGCTCAGCAGATCGCGCGCGCTACGCTCGGCCCAGTCGGGTATATAGGGCGGCAGGGGCTCGGGTTCGGGACCGTAAAGCGCACGCCAGACGCCGCGCACCAGGCCCAGGCAATCACACCCCGCCCCTTTCACGCTCATCTGGTGATGATAGGGCGTGCCGGTCCAACCTCGCGCTTCGCGAAGGATGCGCGACCGGTGTTCCAGCTCACGCATCAGCGCGCGCTCACCGGGCGGATCAGGGCGTCATTGCCGGGCATGTGCGGACAGCCGCGAAAGTTCGCGGCGTTGGAAAAGCGCGCCTTGCAGGTCTCAAAGCGCTTGTCGCAACCGACTGTCAGCCTGAGCGCCTCGCCAGCCGCTGCGCGTTCCGGCGCCGCGCTATCAAGTTCAACGATCAGCCCCGCCCCGTCACCGCGCGCCGTGACAATGCGCTGGTCCGGCCAGGACGGCTGCCCCGTCCAAGACAGCACTCCCTCAGAGAAGAGGCTGGCGTCAACCGGCGCCGGGTCAAGCCCGCTGACACGCCATGCGCGCCGTGTGATCTGCCCCGCCAGCACCCCGCTCATCCGCCGCCCCGTCGCAGTCAGATCCACCTGACAGCGCGCATCGCCCAGCTCGGCGTCGCACTGACGTGAGAACACCCGGCCGATGGTGCGGTTCAGACGTGCGGTGAGGCCTGAGACTTCCGCCTCAAAGCCCTGATCACCATAGCGAATCTCGCCCAGCTCTCCGGTGAAGACACGATAGTAAAGCGCCGGGTCTGACCAATCGACCCGGTAAAGCGACAAAGCGGCGCCGTCCCAGACGCCGGCCTTGATGGCGTCCTTGGTGATAACCCCGCTGTCGAGCTGACCAAACACGGCGCCGCGTGCGGGCGATGAACCAGTCTCGCTGCGCAAATCTCCGGCGCTGAAACCTGAGGCAGGCTCGCAGCTTACGCCCTCCACTTCCAGCCTCCGGTCATGATCGGTGAAGCCAAAGCGGGCGCCGTCGCGGCGGTTGAGGATCCAGGCCCAGCTCAGCGTGGTCACCCCAGCGTCCAGCCGCGCCTGCAAAGCGGGCGGAATCTCGATCATGGCGAGCCTCCAAAAAAAAGCCCCGGCTCAAAAGCCGGGGCGATGCGTAGACAGATGTGGCGGAAAGGTCAGTCGCTCTCAAACGCCGCGCAGACCGCCTCGGGTTCAAGATAACAGTCTGCTTCCATGAACGGCTTGAGCCGCCCTTCGATGAAATGCACCCAGACCGAGCGCACGATGCCGGCGAGCTCTTCATCCACTTCGCCGCTCATGGCGAGGTCGACAGTGAAGACGGTTTCGTTCGGGCTGGCGCCCTCTTCCAGCGTCCAGCTCGAGACCAGATGCACCGCGCGGCCGCTGAGGCCCAGCGGACCGTCGAGGCGCAATTGTTCGGGCCTGCGCGCAAAGATCACCCGCGCATGGACCACGCCGTCCGGCGCCCCCGCCTCAAAGCGTTCGTAGAACAGGCCGCCGACTTCCGGCTCAATAACCAGCTCGGCAGGTCCGGACCAGAAGGTGTGGTCCCACCAAGGCGAGACATCGCCCGTGGCCGTGTCAAACACGTCTTCACGCGGCGCTGCGATCTCCACCACGATCTGCGTGCGAAAGCCTTGCGCCTCAAACGGCGTCAATTCTGGTGAAGTCTGCGCCAGAAGGGCGGCGGCAAGCATGGCGATCATTGGATCCTCCCCGATTGAATGCGCTTATCAGGGCTCGCCCGGCGTCGCGTGTCCAGTTCTAAAGCCGAACCTCGATCAGCGGCACGGAGCTGATCATCGCGGCGCCGGACTCAAGGCTCGCCTCTAGCTGATCCGCGTCAAACCGCGCGGGCACGTCAAAGCGGAACCCCGCCGTGACGAGCGCGCCCTCGGGCGGCGGCGCGTCAAAGACGATCCCGCCGCTTGGCTCGATGCTGACCGGCGTTTCAACGCCGTCCACCGCTGCGCGAACGCTCTCGGTCTGGGGCAAAGTTATGGGGCGGTCCCACCGCCCGGCGCCGTCGCCATAGGCTTTGTGAAGCGAAAAGCGATCCGTCGCGCTATCCCCTGTCCCGATCACCTGATCAAACGGCCCCGGCGCCGCGCCGGGCCCCGCCGAGCCATGATCAAACGGGTCGGTGAACCGGAAGGCGTGCAATCGCCCCAGTCGGGCTTCAAAGAACGCGACCAGCCGCGCCAGATCCGCCCGGGACCGGACGCCGGGCGCCGCATCCCAGCGCCGCCGCGAGTCGCGCCAGACGGCGTTGCGCTCTTCCCGGCCAGAAGTGAGCGTCACGATCTCGGTGCGCCGTTCCGGGCCCCCGCGCGCCGCCAGCCCGATCGAGAGCGGGAAGCGCACATCATGAAATGCGGTCACAGCCGGCGCCCTCCGCGTTGCACCGCGCGCGCCACCGCAGCAGCGATCTGGCTTTCAGAGCGTTTGACGCCCTCTAGCGTTTGCCCTTGGGCGATGATGGTGATGTTGACCGGCGCTACGCCCATCGGCGACACCGCGCCGGATTGTCCGGGCGTGAACACTTCCGGACCTCGCTCACCCACCAGATAACGCTCACCCCCCATCACCGGCCCGCCCTCGGCGCGTTGGCCCAGAACCCCGCCCAGAAGCGAGCCCAATTGCCCCGCAGCGCTGTCTAAAAGCCCCGGCAGGGGCTGCAGGATGAAACGCTCCAGCGCCAGCTCGGCGAAGGTGCGGGCGATCTTTTCCGCCATGTCTGAAAAGCTCAGCTCGCCCGAGCGCGCCGCGCCTTCCAAGCTTGAGGCGATATCACGGCCCGCGCTTTCAAACGCGTCTGACAAGGCGCGCGCGGCGCTCTGGCCCTCGCGCGCCGTCTCGCTGAGTTCACGCCGCGCCGCGCCGGCGTCTGCGGCGAGGTCGGATAGATCAAAGGTGTCAGTCATTGCCCCCCTCCATCGGGAAATTGCATGATCAGGGCGTCGAGCGCCTGACGGTCGGGCGGCGCCGGAGCAACCGGCTCCAGCGCCGCACACAGCGCGCGCCATTCCGCCAGCGACAACGCCCAGAACGCGTCCGGGGTCAGCCCAAACCGCAAAACGCCCAGCGCGAACCAGCCCGGCCAGCGCCCGGTCACGACAAGTTCGCTTCAAAACAGCTCAGCACGGCCCGAGCGGCGTCCGCGGGTGGAGCCGCGTCTGCCAGCGCCTGCGCGTCCTCATGCCCGCCCGCGGTCAGCAAAGCGGTCAGAACTTCGCAGAGATCGGAGGCTGACAGGGCGCGAAATCGCGTCGAGAGCGCTTCAAGGCCTGAGACCTCCAGCGCCTGTTCGATCTGCATCAGAGCCGCAAGGCTGAGACGCAGAGTGACCGGCGCATCGCCCAAATGGGCGCGCACCTGTCCAGATTGAGAAATTGTCATGAGCACAATCTTTCTGCGCCGTTAGACTGAGCGCGGACCAATGTGAAGGGATCCCCCATGCGCCGCCTACTCGCCTGTTTCGCCCTCGCCTCCCCGCTGGTTTTGTGCGGGTGTGAAAGCCTGTTTCAGGACGTTTATGACGAGCGCTATGAGGAAGAGTGCGAGACGCTGCGCAATCCGGACGCCTACCGCGCCTGCCTCAACGAGCTTGAGGACATTCAGCGCCAGCGCCGGATCGATGAACGCAACTCAGAGGGCTGAAAAATTCAGCGCGCCTGCGGACGCGAGCGACAGCGAATAGCTCGCCTCGCCGTCATGACGGCCTGAATATTCAAGCGCCGTCACCAGGAACGGGCCTTCGATGACGCCAAAATCCGGCACGATGACGCGCCAGGTACGCCTGGCCTGATCAAAGAACACGCCGCGAACGGTTTCGTCCGCGGCGCTGTCGACGAAGATGCCCGCGCCTGAAATCGCCGCATTGCGCACCCCGGCGCCGTCCAGCAATTCGCGCCAGCGCCCCGGACTGTCGGCATGCGTCACCTCCACCGCGCGGGCGTTCAGCGACAGGGTTTTCGCCCTTAGCCCCGCAAGGGTGGTGAAACTCTCCGGCGCGCCTCCGTCGCCGATTTTCAGCAAGACATCCTTGCCCGCTTGCGCCGTCATGGCGTGTCTCCTTGGGTTCTATGGTCAGAGTTCAGGCATGAAAAAAGCCGCCCTTGGGGCGGCTAGTCATTTTGAGCTTATGAAGTGAGTTGAAGCGCAGTTATTCTTGCATGTTTCCCATGCTCGCCTCATCCACTTTTAAAGTCGCATCCGGTGACTGAGTATATTCATGTCGATCGGAAGCTAGGTTTCCGCGTGGTGCCACCCAAGCTCCAACAGCCGCCAGCGCGGCGATGGCTGTAAAGAAAACACCTATCCAAACTGGGGCTGAGGAATGACCAAAAGTTCGAATAAAAAATCCCCTCACTCCCTTCGGCGGTGTGAGCTCCGGCATTTCAACCATTATCACTATCTGACTTATGGTCTCAGACAACGCCGCGATTTGTTGATTCGTGAATGGAGGAGGCTTGTATTCAGAGCATTTTTCGCTAATTGCTTCGCTTACAATTTTCGCAATTGAATCTGCCCTAATGCCTAAGTTCTTAATATCACCATACCCATCGATGTGCTCTCGAAGGTCTTGCACAGCTTTCAATCGCTGGTGATTTCTAGGTTTCTGGGCACTCATAACAAAGAAGGGAGCATACGCTCCCTCCTCCACAACCTCATGGGGTCAACACCCTCGCCAGAATCGCCAGAGGCGTCAACCAGCTAATGCTGTAGCAATATCATGGGCTTCGGCTTGAGAAAATGTACTGGCATGCAAACGCTTATAGACAAAGCTTTCTTGGATCTCACCAAACTGACGTAAGGAATCGATAGTTGCGTCCAAGATTGCTTCAATCTCGGCAGACCCGAAAGCCTTGGCCGCGCGCAACTGCGAACGCAAATCACGGCGTATGACGTCCAGAATGTCGTCAGAAACTTGATTCACAGAGTTCGGGAGCACTGCGCTATCATCATGAGCCATACAGTCCACCATAGACTTGCCTCTCGCCTCCCCTTTTAGGCCATTTCCGCTTTCACAAGCGTAAACGACCAGCGCCCCATTCAATTTAGAGATAAGCGTCCTACAGAAACTTATCGAGTCACAAAACGCTTATCATCAGTCAATTTCTTAACGCCCGGATTTGCCAGAAGTTCCCCAAGAACGCAACCTTTGAGGGATTTTTAGCTCAACCCGAATCCCAAAAGAATTGTTTCACATTGCTACGCAGCTGAACAAACGCTGATGTTTTAGGTAGTAAGCCCCCTCACCCGTTTTGTACCAACGCCCTCACCCGCACCAGCCCCTGCATCACGCGGCTGTCCGTCGTTGAGAACAGATCGGCGTAGACGACCCGTGCATGGATCGCCTGATGAGGCGGCTCCAAACCCAGGGGCGCCGTCTCAAGCGCCAGCCGGATCGCGCCCAGCGCCTGTTTGATGGCCTCGGCGTCATCGCGTCGCCCCCGGATCAGAAGCGTCTGGCGCAGCTCAACCAGCGCAGTTTCGCTGGCGTCAGCGGCCTCGCTTACCACGCGTCCCAGATAGAGGAAGGGGTAGCGCACGCCGGATCGCGGCTGGTCGAACACCCGCTCGCCCAGCACGGCAGCCACGCCCGCATCGGCCCGCAAATGCACCAGAAGTCCGCTCTGGAAAGCGGCTTCCGCGCTCATAACCGCACCTGGGTATAGGGGGCTAACAACCGGTCCACGATCTCAGGCGTTTGCGGTGTGTCGCCTCCCTCGCCCCGGTCGGAGCCATATCGCGCCGCGACCAGATGCAGGATCGCTGCGCGCAAAGGCGCGGGCACATCGTCGGGCGTCTCGCCAAACCCGGCGGTAAACTCAATCTCGATCCCGCCCGCCTTGACCACAGGGCGCGGCAGGGAAAATGGCAGGATCGCCACCAGACGCCCCGGCTCGCCGGTCTCAACCCGGTATTCCGCCGGATCCCAGACCGAGAGCGTCCCGTCGCGCTCGCGTCCCCGCACCGCCTCCACGCTGATCAGCGGCGCCTTGGCGAGGCTGACCGCCAGACCCGACGCGCTGAGCCGTCGCCGCGGCCAGTCATCGAGCCGCTCACGCCAGCTCTGGGTGATCAGGGCGAGGCCCGTGCGGGCTTCGACATGCTCGCGGGCCGAGACGATCACGTCTGTGATCAGCGCATCATCGTCTTCATGGCTGACGCGCAACCAGGCTTTCGCCGCCTCCAAACTGACGGGTTCCGCCCCGGGCGGACTTAAGAGAGTGAGAGACATCGCGCCGCCTCCTTTTCAAAAAAACAAAGCCCCGGCGCTTTGGCCGGGGCTTTGAGGTGGGGGAGAGAGGCTCGGATCAGGCGGCGAATTTGAGGCACTTGATGGCGTCGAAATCCTGCACGCCGCCGCCGACGCGGCGGGTGGTGTAAAACAGGACATAGGGTTTCGCCGAATAGGGATCGCGCAGCACCTGAACGCCCTGGCGGTCGACCACCAGATAGCCGCGCTCGAAATCGCCGAACGCAATCGAGAAGCTGCCAGCGCCGATATCGGGCATGTCCTCGGCCTCGGTGACGGGATAGCCCATCAGGCTGGCCGATTGCCCCGCGCTCTGGGCGGGCTGCCAGATATATTGACCGTCCGCATCCTTGAACTTGCGCACCGCGGACACCGTAGAGCGGTTCATCACGAAGCGGCCATTGGCGCGATAGGCGGTCTTGGGCGCATAGATCAGATCAATCAGCGCATCGGCGGGATCGGTGACGGAAAACCCGCCCGACACCCCGGTCGAGACAAACCCCATTTCGCCCCAGCTTTCCGTGCCAACTTCAGCCATGGTGTAGCTCAGGAACCCGCGCGGTTTGTTCACGCCATCGCCAGAGACAAAGGCCTTGCCCTCGGCCTCGGCGAACACGTCGCGCACTTCTTCGGCCAGCCATTGCTCGAGATCGACCAGCGCATCATCGAGGATCGCTGGCGTCGCGGCGGGCATGGCGTACAGCTCGGCGGTCGGAAACTCCAACAGCTCCAGCGAGGACGCGTCGGTTTCAGGCCGGCTCGCGGTCTCCGCCGCCCAGGCGCCCGCCGCGCCGCCCGCGCTGACGGGCTTCTTGAAGGTATGGCTGCGCGTCTGTTTGACCGTTGCGATGGACCGGATCGGGCTGACCTCGCGGATCAGGCGTTCGATGCGGGTCTCCAGCTCCGCCGGCGCCACATGACCGCCCGTCGCGCCGGTCTGGCCCGACAGCGCTTTTTGATCGAGCGCCGGCGTTTCGCCCGTGCGCAGAAAGCCCGACCAGCCCGCCGATTTCACATCGGCGCCAGAGAGGTCTGGCCGGGTCGCTTCCCGGCTGAGACGGTCGAGGCGGGATTGGGCGTTATTCAGCGCGGCGTCGATGCGGTTCACCTTGTCGGTGATCAGCGGATCAGCGCCGGTCTTGGATTCCAGCGCCTCCAGGCGGTCGTCATTGGCTTGTTTGAAGTGCTCAAACGCGGCCAGCATATCCGCCATGGCCACGCGCGTGTCAGCGGTAGGCACCGCCATCTTGGTTTCCCGGCTCATGAAAATCCTTTCTGTTCATGATGCGAAGTCAAAGCGGTCAGGCCGCCGACGCGGCGAGCCGCGCCTCAGAAGCCCCAAGGACGCGAAGCCGCGCCTGGGCCAGCATGGGAAAGGTGACGATGGACACCTCCCACAGATCGAGTTGCAGCAGATCGCGCCCTCCCCCCGGTCGAGGGGCGGAGCGCTTTGTGCGAAAGCCGATGGAGAGGCCATCCACCGCCCCCTCGCGCACCAGCCCCAAAGCGGCGCGCCCGCGCGGCGCGGTGGAGAGAATGCGGCCGCGCACATAAAGCCCGCGGCCGTCCTCGGCGATCTCGTCCCAGACGCCCACAGGTTCCGCTGCATCATGCTGGAACAGCATGCGCACTCCTGTGGGGCCTCGCGCTTTGAGCCCCTCTGCAAAGGCTCCCGCGCGGACGAGATCGCCCCCCTGATCCTCGATATCAAACAGGCTGGCATAGCCAGCCACCTCCAGCGTCTCGCCAGAGCCGTTCAGCGCCTGCATGCGCGCCTCCCCTGAAAATGTGAAAAGCGGACCGGTCAGTCCTGTTCGAGGCGACGCTCGATGCGTTCCAGCGCGGCGCGCGAATACGCCGCGTGCGCTTCCAGCCGCGCCAGACGTTCAGCCACCGGCGCGGTGGCGTCGGCGCGGGTTTCCAGCTGATCGAGGCGCTCATTGGCGGCGCCGGTCCACATCAAGGCGCCCGCGGTCTGCAGCGTCAGCGCCAGAATGACGCCGAGGGTGATCGAGCGATCCAGCCGCCAGGGGCTGATCGTATGAGACGCATCACTCATGACATCCCTCCTTGCGGGGCGAGGCCCAGAAGGGCGCGCTTCTCATCCGGCGAGAGGAAGTCCGCGCCGGAGATCTGCGCCCAGCGCGCGGCGCGCTCTTCGGTGAAGGCAGGCAGCCCGTCTTCATCCACGCAGAGCTTTGGGTCAGATCCGAACCAGGGCGCCAGAAAGCGATTGAGCGCAGCGGCGGTTTTCTTCGCCAGCGGCAACACCGTCTGGCGATAGAACGCCTGATTGGCTTCGCGATAATTGGAATAGGTGTTGTCACCGGGCAGCCCCAGCAGCATGGGCGGCACCCCGAAGGCCAGCGCGATCTCGCGCGCCGCCTCGCGCCGCGCCTGGATAAAATCCATCTCGGCGGGGGAATGCCCCATGGGCTTCCAGTCGAGCCCGCCTTCCAGCAGCAAGGGACGCCCGGCATTGTCGGGGCCGGTGTAGAGACTTTCGAGTTCGGATTTCAGCCGGTCAAACTGATCCGGCGTCAATCGCCCCTGCCCCTCTGATCCGGTCTTCATCACCAGGGCGCCGGACGGCCTGGCCGCGTTATCCAGCAGCGCCTTCGCCCAGGCGCCGCCCGAGGCGTGCACATCCACCGCCCGCGCCGCCGCCTCCATGGGCGACAGGCCGTATTGATCGTCGGTGGGGTTGAAGAGCTTGAGATGCAGGACAGGCGAGCGGCCCGACGCACGGTCACGCTGAAACACCTGCGCGCCGGACGCCGTACGATACTCCCACCCCTCCGCCCAGCCCTTGGGGCCGGTCATCACCCGCACCCGGTCAGGCCGCAGCGCGTACAGCCCCGGCGTTCCGGCCTCAAAGCCCGACAGATGCAGATAGGAATCGCCCGCGACCTGAAGATGGCTCTGCACGCTGTCCATCAACTCGGCCCCGGACTGGTCGGGATTGGGCGCGTTGATCAGCGATAGCGCGGCCTGGCTGGCGCGATCCTCGCCAGAGGTCTTCAAAGGCGTTGCAGAGACCGCTTCCGCGATCAGCCGCACGCAGCGATGGGCCACCGCGTTTCGGGCATAGCCTTCGATGGCGAAAGCGGCATAGCCGCGCGGGCTCCAGCTCGCCCCCGTCCCGAATCCGAGCGCAAGGGTTCGCCCGGCCGCCTTGCGACCGAGACCCAGCCAATGCTTGAGCATGGCGTTCTCCTGTTGAGTTAGAGCCGTCGCAGCCGGGGGCTGGCGGCGGTGGGCGTAAGGGCGGCGACCGCCCAGACCAGGGCGTCCACCCGGTCCGGGCTGCCGGTCTGATCGGGGGCGCCAAAGCTGCACATCTGGTCTTCCAGCGCTGGCATCCGCACCGCATGTCGAACGCGTCCGCGGGCGTAAAGCGCGGCGACCGGTTCGGCCCGCGCCCGCTTGCCGCGGCTGGCGTGAACCAGCCGCACCGGCAGATCCGGCGCTGCGGCCTGCAAGACGGCGCGGACCATGTCCCCGCCCTGATTGGCCTCGGCGATCACAGCGTCTGCGTCCAAGGCGTCAAAGGTTTCAGCCACCCGCGCCGCCCAGACCTCTGGCCGGGCCTGCAGGCTGGCGTCTTTCAAGATCACCAGCCGCGCCTCCCGGCCCTGACCTGAGGCGCCGGCGGCGATGATGCCGCATTCATCCCCGGTCGCGCTGGCGGGCGGGTCCACCGCCACCACCACGCGTTCGGGTTCGAAGTCTGTTTGTCCCAAAGCCTGATCGATCAGGCTGCGCGTCCATAGCGCCCCTTCAGGATCATCGATCAGCACACCGTCCAGCTCCTGCCGGGCGAGACGCGACGCGCCATAGCGTTCCGTCATCGCCGCGACGAAACCCGGCGCCAGATTGGGCGCATTAGCCTCGGTCGCGGCATGGCTGATCACCACGCCCGCCTGCTTCAGAAGCGCTTTCAGCGCCGGCAGAGGCCGCGGCGTGGTGGTGATCATCAATTGCGGATGCTCGCCCAGTCGCAGCCCCAGCCCCAACATGTCCAGCGTCTCCTGCGGGCGGGTCCAGGCGGCGAACTCATCCGCCCAGGCGCACTCAAATTGCGGCCCGCGCAATCCATCCGGGTCTTCAGACGAAAACCCGTACGCCATCGCCCCGTCCGGCCAGACCAGCCGGTGCCGGCTCGCCTCATAGCGAGGACGCTCGGCTTCCTCGCCGATATTGAGAAAGCCCGACGGGCCGGACACCATCACCTCGCGCACATCAGAAAAGGTCGGCGCCACCAGCGCGATGCGCCGTCTGCCCGCCTTCACCTGCGCCCTCACCCATTCCGCCCCGGCGCGAGTCTTGCCCGCCCCGCGCCCGCCCAGAAACAGCCAGGTGCGCCAGTCGCCGTCGGGCGGCAACTGATCGGTGCGCGCCCAGAACCGCCAGCTAGTCGCGAGGCGTTTCACCTCCTGAGGGGTCTGATTGCGCACCCACGCCCTTCGCTCTGAGATGTTCTGCAAGGCGATCGAGCCGGCGATCGAGTTCGGCGTAATAGTCTCGTCCGTCACCGGCCGGCTCCTCGGGCTCTACGGCTTGAGCGCCGCTCTTATCGTTAGGGGTCATGGCTTCACTCCAGTGTTTGAGATCGCGGCCCGCCTTGATCAGCGCGGCGATGGTCTTCGCCTGACGCTCCGCTTTTGCGGCGTCGCCCGCGTCGAGCGCCGCCAGCGCGCCTTCCAGGCGCCGGTTCAGCTCCGCGATCATCCGGGCGGGCGCCGGGGGCGGGAAATGCTGGTCAATCCAGCCGCATCTATCGGTGATTGTCTTCGGCTTCAGCCCGAAAGCCTCCGCCAGGTGTTCGGCGCCCTGCCCGGCCCGCCAGCCTTCATGAATGGCGATCCAGTCAAAGCGCCGCCCTGCTCCCGTCCGGTCCGGCGCCGGGAAGGGCGTCTTCGTGTTCATTTCGACCATGCCTGAACACTAGCCGATAACTGTCCCGGTCGGATTGAAGACGCACGGTTTCGTCCAACGCCTTGCGGCGTCAGGGAAGGACGGATCAATGATGAGGGATAGGCGGAGCTTTATCCCCGCTTTGTGTCCTGACGGCTGACGATATGCGCTTCGAGATCGCCCTCTTCGACGTCATTTTCGCTGATGAGCTTGCCTTTGACCGAGTGCCCGGCGCGCACGACGCTTTCGGGATCGCCGGTTTTCAGCGGATGCCAGTCGGGCAGGCTCTGGCCTTCATTCAGCAAGCGATAGGCGCAGGTGTCGGGCATCCATTTGAGCTGATCGATATTCTTCGCGCTCAACCGCACGCAGCCCGGCACACGGGTCTGGCGATTGGCGTAATCGGTGCAGCGCACCGCTTTCAGGTCCAGCAGCTTACAGCCCACATTGGTGCGCCAGAACGTGTCAGGGTCATCCTCATCGCCTAGAATGACGACGCAGCACTTGCCGCAGCCATCGCACAGCGACTCCCATTCGCTGTCGCTCATTTCAGAAAGCGACTTGCGTTCGTAAAAGGGACGATTATCGCTCATGGCCTAAGTTTAGCCGTGATCGGCTGATTTTGAGACATGTCCCAAAGCCCGCATGGGCTGCGAAACCCTATTGAGGTCCGCCATCACATTCCGCGCCGATCAATCGCCCTCCCTTATGACCCGGCTGAAAGCCCGCTGGCGCCTGATCGCGCTCGTCACCATGCAACTGGTGCTGCTGGCGGGGCTAGCCTGTGGGGTTGTAATCTGGCGTTGGGCCTACCACGACTTGCCGCCGGTTCCAACAAACGCACAGGATTTGTGGAGCGTCAGGCGCGAGGCGGCGGTGACGGTGCTGGCGGAAAACGGCGCCATTCTGGGCCAGCGCGGGCCGCTCTATGCGCGACCTGTGCAGCTCGAAGACCTGCCCGATCACGTGCCCCAGGCCTTCCTCGCCATCGAGGATCGGCGCTTTTACGATCATGACGGCTTTGACGAGCGCGGCTTCGCCCGCGCCATGTGGGCCAATCTGCGCGCGGGATCGCTGGTTCAGGGCGGCTCGACCCTGACCATGCAGCTGGTGAAGAATTTGATCCTCAGCCCTGAGCGCACCGCAAGGCGCAAGCTGCAGGAAATCCGTATCGCCACCGAGCTTGAGCGCCATCTCACCAAGCAGGAAATCCTCGAGCTGTATCTCAACCGGGTCTATCTGGGCGATCAGGCCTATGGCGTACAAGCTGCCGCCCAGCGTTATTTCAACAAGCCCGCCAGCGCCCTGACGGTCGCTGAAGCCGCGTTGCTGGCGGCGCTGCCCAAAGCGCCCTCGCGCCTGGCGCCCACTTCGAACCTGCCCGCCGCCCGCGCCCGCGCCGAGGCTGTGCTCTTTAGCATGCTCGACGCCGGTTTTATTGATCAGGCCACCTATGAGAGCGCGCTGGAAAACCCCGCCGAGCTGGCCGCCGGCGATGAAAGTTTTGAACCGGGCGCCTATGGCTATGTCTTTGATCAAGCCGTGGCGGAAGCCCGAGAGCGCTTGGGCGACGCCGCAGACACGCCCGATCTGGTGATCCGCACCAGCTTGAACGTCGACGCCCAGCGCGCCGCCGAACGCGCCGTCGCGGCGGTGATGGATCTGCAGGCTGAAGCGCGCAACGCCGACGAAGCGGCTTTGGTCGCAATGGATCCTCAAGGCCGGGTGCGCGCCATTGTGGGCGGACGCGATTACACCGCCAGCCAGTTCAACCGCGCGGTTCAGGCCCGCCGCCAGCCCGGCTCGGCCTTCAAGCCCGTGGTCTTCGCCGCCGCGTTTGAAGCCGGCATGGAGCCCGCCACCGCCTTTAACGACGAACCCATCGAGATCGAGGGCTGGAGCCCGGAAAATTATGGCGGCGATTATCGCGGCCGCATCACTATCGCCGACGCCTTGAAACGCTCAATCAACACCGTCGCCGCCCAAGCGGGCGCGGCGGTGGGCGCGGACGCGGTTGCGGAGATGGGGCAACGCCTGGGGATCACCACGCCGCTGAACGCCGTGCCGTCTCTGTCGCTGGGCGCCTCCGGGGTCAGCCTGATCGACATGACGCGGGTCTACGCCGTGTTCGCCAATGACGGCCGCCGCCCGGAACCGGTTCTGGTGCTGGAGGTGCGCAATTCACGCGGGGATCTGCTCTATCAGGCGCCCGAAGCGACCGAAGGCCGTCAGGTGATCGAGCGCGAGCAGGCGCAATGGATGTCGACGCTCTTGCAAGGCGTGGTCATGGAAGGCACGGGCCAGCGCGCCCAGATCAATGGCCGCCGCGCCGCAGGCAAGACCGGCACCAGCCAGATGAGCCGCGACGCCTGGTTTGTGGGCTATACCGGCCAGCTGGTCACCGGCGTCTGGGTGGGCAATGATGACGACACGCCCACAAGCGGCGTCACCGGCGGTCAGTTGCCCGCCGAGATCTGGCGCCGTTTCATGAGTGAAGCGCATGAGGGCCTGCCCGCCGCCCCGCTGTCCGCCCCGGCGCCGCAACGACGCGGCGCGCGCGAAGAACGGCTGGCGGCGTATTATTCGGCTTTGTCGGCGCGGTTTGAATCGCTCAAGGACGGCATTGACGGCTGATCCGCCCCGCCTTCTTTCGCCAGAAGTTCTCGAATATCAGCGAGTTCAGAGCGCAGGGCGCGCACTTCATGGATCAGCACTTCGCGCTCATCATGGGCTTCGGCCTGGCGTTCGGTCTCGGCGTCAAAATGCTTGGACTGCATGGAATCCACGATCACTGCGATAAACAGGTTCAGCACCGCAAAGCTGGTGACGATCACAAAGCCGACGAAAAAGATCCAGGCGAACGGATGCTCGGCGATCACCGGGCGGGCGATGCCCATGGACCAGCTCTCCAGCGTCATCACCTGGAACAGGGTGTAGGCCGAGCCGCCCAGATCGCCGAAGAATTGCGGATGGGTGCCCGAAAACAGCTTTGCGCCCATCACTGACGCCACATAGAAAATCACGCCCAGCACCAGCATGATCGCGCCCATGCCGGGGATCGCCTTGCCCAGCGCCTCGACCACCGACCGCATTTCGGGAATGACCGAAAACAAGCGGAACAGACGCAAGACCCGCAGCGCTCGCAGCACGGTGAACGCGCCCGCCGCCGGCACCAGCGAGATCGCCACCACCAGAAAATCAAACCAGTTCCAGCCCGATTTGAAGAAGTTGAGACGGTGCACGAAGACCTTCAGCACGATCTCGACCACAAAAGCGGCGATAATCGCATGGTCCGCATAGGTCAGCACCTGCACCGCCAGGTCTGGCAGCGGATAGGTCAGAAGGCCCAGGATCGCAGCGTTCACCAGGATCAGCGTCGTGATGGTGTTGCGAAACGCCGCGCTGTCGAGCAGCCGCGCCACCGGATTCTTGGTCGCCTCAGGGGTCACGTCGCTCATCTCGGGCCTCAAAGCAGGATATCAGCCGCTTTGGTTAGCGGCGCCACAGGATTGGCGCAACGGTTTGTCAAACTCCAGACAGCATATTCGCAGCCATGATGATCGCTCTGCTGATGCTGGTGCAAAGCGCCAGCCCCGCCCCGTCCGCCCTGCCGTCAGGCGCGATCCTGGAGGCGCAGGCCCGACGCGGCGTGTTGATGCGGCTGGACGGCGCCGCCGCGCAAAGCGTGGAAGCGTGCATCAGCGCCTGTAATCTGACGCCAAATTGCCAGGCCTGGACGTATCACCAGCCTGAAACGGCGCGCGCGGCGCGCTGTGACCTGCATCCGATTGCAGGGCCCAGTCATTTTGATCCCGGCGCGATCACCGGCCTGTCGCCGGCGCTGGCCGCGCGGATCGAAGCCGGCGCGGAGCGTGCGCCCAGCCTGCGCGAACGCCGCGCGCTCTCGCCAGAAGACGTCCCCGAAGCGCCGCCTCGGACCGAAGAGCTGGCGGGCGGTTAGAAAATACAACTGAACCGGGTGTTAACCACGGTGCGGCACGGTTTCTTTACTCGATTGCAAGCAAAATAGAGCGCTCATTGCGGAGGCCTCGATGTCGGTTACGTCCAAGCTGCACAAGCTGACCGAACTTGCGAAAGAAAAATCATCCGATCGCCGGCGCGATTTGCTGCGCGAGGTGACGGATCTGTTTTTTGACGCGCCGCCCGCAGGCGATTCTCAGGCGCAGGGCCAGTTCGAAGACATCCTGCGCACCCTCGCCAATGAGACCGCCCAGGACGCCCGCGCCGAGCTGGCGGACCGCTTCGCCGACACACCCTTCGCCCCCAAGGGCCTGATCCGGCAATTGGCCGCGGACGCCATTGAAGTGGCCGCGCCGATCCTGTCACGCTCGTCTGTGCTGACCGAAGAAGATCTGGTCACCATCGTGCATGAAACCGGTCAGGCCCATATCCAGGCCATCGCCAAGCGCGACACGGTGTCTGAACGTCTGTCGCACGCCATCGTGGAAAAGGGCGATGACGACACCGTCGCCACTCTGATCCGCAATGACGGCGCCCAGCTGTCTCGCACCACCTATGAAGAAGTGGCCCGCCGCGCCGAAGACAGCGAAGCCCTGCAAGGCCCGCTGGTGGAGCGCGCGGACGCCCCCGCAGACCTGCTGAATGATCTGATGGTGGTGGTCAGCCGCACCCTGCGCGACAAGATTTCCCAGCGCTTTGACAAGCTTGAACCCGGTGTTCTGGAAGCGGCGCTCGCCGCCTCTCAGGCCCGGCTTGAAAAGCGCATGTCCGAAGACAAGGCGCTCAATGAAGCGCGGCGCTATCTCGCCTCCAAACAGGTCCGAAAGGAACTCGACGGCTCCCTTCTGGTCAGCCTGTTGCGCGAAAAGAAACCCGTGCATTGCGCCCTGGGCCTCGCTGAACTGACAGGGGTGGATTATTTCACCGCCAAGCGCGCGCTGGAGCACAAAAGCCCTGACGGGCTGGCGCTGATCTGCAAGGCGTCAGGTATAGAAAAAGCGCTGTTCGTCACCCTCGCCGTGCTACGCAGCCAGGCCGCGGACAACGCTTTCAACGATGCGCGCGAAATCGGCGCCATCTATGAACAGCTGGAGCCTGAACAGGCCGAACGCGCCCTGCGGTTCTGGAAGCTGCGCAAACAGGCCGCCGCCGCCTGACGACGACGGCCTGCGAGCGATTAATTCGCCCAGAGCTCTGTGCGGAAGGTCGGCTGCGGGCGCGCCTCGCGCACTTCCACAATGATCGTGTCTTCAAACTCAAGACCATTGCGGTCCGTGCTGGTCACGGTGATGGCGTGCACGCCCAGGCCCAGATCGGCCGGCAGCATGGCGCGCCACAAATGCATGTTGCGATCCGCGACAGAGTTTTGCGGTTGCGGGGCGGCCGGGCCGGTCTGACGGCCCTGCCACTGGAACACGCCCTGGGCGCGTTCATCACCGGACCGGCTCTGCATCGCATAGCGCGCGACCGAGAGCTGACGCTGCACGGCGAACGGATCCGCCCAATCCGCTCCGATGCGGGGGGCTTCGCCCGCGCCCGACTGGGTGCGCTCAAAGCTCAGTGCCGGACCATTGGCGATCTGTCCGCTGAGCTGGGTTTCAGACGAGCCCATCCACACATTGGCGGTGACCCACACCCCGTCCGCCAGTTCTTCGAGCGTCAGGATGTTGGGATCAGGCAGATCATTGATCGACAGCGGCGGCACCGGATCGCGCGCGTCGCGGTCCTCGGCGCGCCAGGCCATGATCGCGTCATACCAGGCCCGCAGCGACGGGGTGGACACCCCCACCCACTGGCCGCGGGTTTCATCAATGCGGGCGCCCACATAGCGTTCGGCGTAGTCCACGCCGTCAAAGTCCAGCATCACCACGCCATTGGGCGCGCCCATACGCTGCAGGCTCATCGGATTGCCGTCCACGTTAAGATCGCCGGCATACCAGGCGCCCGACGCCGCGCCCGCAACAATGTGGCGGAAGGGCAGCGGTCCGGTTCCGGTGTTCTCGGTCCAGCCGTCAAACACCTGACCGGGCGCATGGTTTTCGGTGGAATGCGTATGCCCGGACAGCGACAAGGCCTGATGACCGGAGACCAGATCATGGATCCGGTCCAGATTATCGGTCTGGTGTTTGTCGGACGTTGAATCAACAAAGGAGACGAATGGAATGTGGTGGCTGAGCACAATCAGCATGTCGCTGGGCGTGCTCTCGATCAGCCCTTCCAGCCACACCAGCTGATCCTGGGTCACCCGGCCGTTATAGGTGGGGCGGGCGTCCGGGGCGCAGAAATCATGGCCGCTGGCATAGTCTTCCGGGCCGCACGGATAGACCACGTTATCGAGCGCAACGAACAACACATCGCCCATTTCAAAGGCGAAATAATTGGGGCCGTAAATCCGGCGCCAGCTATCAGCGGAATCCGCGTCTGATTGCGCGTCGAAATCAAAATCATGATTGCCATGAACCAGCCATTGAGGCGCGCCCACGACTGATCCCACCTCAAGAAGGCGGTCGAGCAAGCCCAGATCATCGCCCACCACATCGCCCACATAGAGCGCGCAATCCTGATCGGTCAGATCCATTTCAGCGAGGTCCTGAACCACGCCGTCGCGAAACCAGGAAACCTCCTGATTGGAATAGGTCTGGCTATCGCCCACCACGGCACACGAAAACGCACGTGTCTCGGCGGGACGGCGAATAATCGGGAAGTTCACAGCCTCCGGCGCTGGGCCTGTATCCGGCAGGCCGCCGAAACGCATCGAATAGCCCGTGCCGCCAGGCTTATGGATATAGGAGAACTGGGGAACATTGCGGTGATCGACGGGCGCCTGCCAGCCTGAAGGCTGAACAAAGGTCAGGTTCATATCCGGGCGCACTGCAATCTCATACTGACCGGCGGCGTTGGTGATCACCCAGTCGCGACCATTGGAGACGCGCACGCCCTCAACGCCTGGCTCACTGCGGTCATGCCGGCCATTGCGGTCGAGATCTTCAAACACAACGCCGGAAATCGTCTCGCCGCCCGCGGCTCCGATTACTTCCGGCGCAGCCATATAAGGCTGCGCCAGAGCCGGTGTGTGCAGGCCGGCCCACAAGGCGACCATAGAGACAGACAGGGCGAAACGGGACATGACGCATTCCTCATTCAATCAGGTTGAGGTCTGCAATATCAGCCCAGCTTGACGGCCCCATGACAATTCCCCCAGTCAGACTAGGCCTTTGCCTCAGGTGTCCGTCATCGCTTCGGACTAACGCCCTTCGCCTTCCCCGGCTCCGCCACTGCCCTCGCCACGGGCGATAAACCGGCTCTGCTTGTCCGGGTCGTCGTGGGGCTCGTGCTTTTTCACCTCGGGCGGCACGAACAGCTCCGCCCCGTCATCCATGTAGATGGTGGTGGACGGGAAGGCGAAGCCGGTTCCGGCCTCTTCCACGATGCGCTTGATGGCGAAGGCCAGCTCTTCCTTGATGCGCAGCCACTCGCCCCAGTTCGTGGTGGTGGTGAAGCAATAGAGGAAGAAATCGATCGAGGACGGGCCGAACTTGTCCACATGCATGAAGGTGGAGACTTCCGGCGGCTTGGCGAATTCAGGATGGTTCAGCACCCAGTCGAGCACATTGTCTCGGATATAGGCGAGCTGATCGGTGGTGGTCTTGTACTCCACCCCGATCACCCATTTGATCCGGCGATGGGTCATGCGCGAGAAGTTGGTCACCGCCTGATCTGACAGGAAGGCGTTGGGCACATAGACCGGGCCCTTGTCGAACCGGCGAATGAGCGTCGAGCGGAAATTGATCTGCTCGACCGTGCCTTCGACAACACCATCCACCTTGACCCACTCGCCCGGCACGAAGCGCTTTTCGGTGAGAATCAGAATGCCGGCGATCAGGTTCTTGAACAAATCCTGCGCGCCCAGACCCACCGCAACGCCCAGCAGGCCCAGGCCGCCGATGACGCCCGCAACCGGGATTTCCCACAGCGACAGCACCGTCGCCACGCCGATAATCAGGAACAAGATGCGCAGCGCTTTCGCCATCCAGTCGATCATCACCGGATTGAGCGCGCGGCGCAGCGGCGCAAACAACAGCGCCACCGGCGTCACCGCGTTATGAAGCCCCCAGAACAGGGCGATCACCATGACGGTCTGGACCACGCGATCACCATTGATCGGCGCCCCTTCTGCGTTCAGGCCCAAAATCGTCATGGCGATGAACAGGCCGATGATCACCGGGATCAGCTTGATCGGGCCGTACAGCGCTTCCAGCAGCTTGTCGTCGAGCTGGGTTTCAGTCTTGGTGGCCGCCTTGCGCACCCGGGCGACGATCACCGAGGAAAACAGGCCGCGGAACACGATCGAAATCGCCAGCACACCGATCGCGCTCAGCCCCTGCCCCACCGAAAAGCCCAGAAAGCTCTGCTCCCAGACCTGAGCGGCCAGAGCGAAAAACTCGGCCATGGAATCACGGACCGGTTCGGGCAATTGTTCGGTGACGGCCTGCACGCTCATCAGCTGCGCTCCTTGGTGGCGCTAAAGGTGATGTTGGGGAATTTCTCCTGAGAGTAATTCACTTCCCAGGCTGATTTCGCCATGAAAACCGGGTCGCCGTCGATATCTTCAGCCACCGCCGTCTTATGGCGGTCGATGAAGGCTTCAAGATCCGCGTCCGATCCCGAAATCCAGCGCGCCGTATCATAGGGGCTGGCTTCAAACACCACGTCGATGCCGTATTCGTCGGCCACGCGCTGGGCCATCACTTCGATCTGCAGCGCGCCCACGGCGCCGATAATGAACTCACCGCCCACTTGCAGGCGGAACAGCTGGGTGACGCCCTCTTCAGCGAGGGATTCCAGCGCTTTCTTGAGGTGCTTGGCCTTGAGCGGGTCTTTCAGCCGCGCCCGGCGCAGCATTTCCGGCGCAAAGTTCGGAATACCCGAGACTCGCCATTTTCCGCTTTCAGACAGGGTGTCGCCCACCCGCAGCACGCCATGGTTCGGCACGCCCATCACATCGCCGGCGAACGCTTCGTCCGCGATCTCGCGATCGGATGCGAAAAACAGGATCGGGTTATGGACCGACAGGGTCTTGCCGCCCTCGGTCTTCAGCTTCATCCCGCGCTTGAACTGGCCCGAGCTGAGACGCACGAAGGCCACCCGGTCGCGGTGATTGGGATCCATATTGGCCTGCACCTTGAAGACAAAGCCGGCGACTTCCTTGTCGCCGGGCTCCAGCACCTCGCGTGGGCCTTTGGCGGCGGCTTGCGGCTGCGGGCCCGGCGCGTGATCGGCCAGGGCGTCCAGCAGCTCATGCACGCCGAACCGGCGCAGGGCCGAGCCGAAATAGACCGGGCTGAGATGGCCCTCTTCAAAGCTTTTGCGGTCAAAGGCCGGGAGCAGCTCGCGCGCCATGTCGACGCCTTCGCTCACCTCGGTCAGCTCGTCTTCGCTCAAGACCTGATGGATCGCCTCTCCGTCCAGCGGCACGCGTTCGGAGCGGCTGACCTCACTGTCGTCGGGACGCTTGTAGAGCACGAACTCATGGGTCTTGAAGTCGGCGACGCCCTTGAAGCGGTTGCCAGACCCGCACGGCCATTGCATCGGGCTGACATCGAGGGCCAGCTTGTCCTGGATATCGTCGAGCAGCTCGAACGGCTCCATCGCCTCGCGGTCGAACTTGTTGATGAAGGTGATGATGGGGATGTCGCGCAGGCGGCACACCTCCACCAGCTTCAGCGTGCGCGGCTCGACGCCCTTGGCGGCGTCCAGCACCATGATGGCGCAATCAGCGGCCGTGAGCGTGCGATAGGTGTCTTCGGAAAAGTCTTCGTGGCCCGGCGTATCGAGCAGGTTGAAGATCAGATCGCGATACTCATAGGTCATCACCGAGGCGGAGACCGAAATCCCGCGCTCACGCTCGATCTTCATCCAGTCTGACTGGGTGCGGCGGTTCTCGCCCCGTGCGCGCACCTGACCGGCCAGGCGGATGGCGCCGGCCTCTAAAAGCAGCGTCTCGGTGAGCGTGGTCTTACCCGCATCCGGGTGAGAAATGATGGCGTATGTGCGCCGGCGCGCCCATTGCGCGCCGTCAGCGGCGGAGGTCATCGGCATATCCTGCTTAAGTCTTCTGACCCGCGAGGTAGCCGAGGCGCAAGGCGCACGCAAGCGCCGAGGCGTCAGGCCTGCATGCGCGCGGGAACCTGAGACCAGACCGCCATGTTCGCCATCTGACCTGAAAGACGATTTTCCGCCTGCAGATCCAGGAGCTGTTTCATCGTCACCAGCGACACCGAGGCCAGTCTCACCTGGACATCTGCGGACGTCTTGCCGCCCTGAGGCGAAACGGCCAAAAGCGCATTGGCTTCATCGGTCTTCAAGGCGATGAGGCTTGAGAGGAAGATCGCGCTCTCAGGATCGGTCTTGGCCAGGCCCGGGCGCTCATGCACCCATTCACGCACCATTCTGATGACCTGCCCGATCCGCATATTACGCAGCGTCAGCGCATTGATTCCCAAGGCCTCGCCGCGCTCTCGCGCAGTCTGATTGGCGTCACCCAGATCATAAAGGGCATCGTTGAACAAGAAGAGCATTGTGCATTAACCCGTCGGCGTTTTTCCAACTGTCTCAGAGTATGCCTGAACGATCTTAAGATTTATCAATCGCCTCATTAAGGAAGTGTCGACCATGCGGGTCGTCCACCTCCACCAGCCACAGATCCGGGTCATCCTCGAGACGCCGCCTGGCATAGGCGTCCGCGTCCTGTTCCGGGACGGGGTCTGAGCCCAGCGGCGTCATCCAGACCCGCTCGCCCTCGACATTCCGCATCGGCGCATACAGCTGCGCCATGCGATCGGGCAACAAAGTTTTCAACAGGATAACGCCCGCATCGGGATCCCCTTTATGGGCCACGTAAATGCTGGCCCCGGCGCTTTCTGCGCGCCAGCGCAAGGCGTCCACCCAAAACCGCGCTCTCAGATCCGTCATCGTCAATTCACTTGCTGGCAGGGCAATTGCTTAATAGTCTGTTAATTGAGGGGAACGTTTCATGCTGACACAAATTCGTCCACTAGGGCTTATTGTTATAGGTCTCATTGGTCTTGTCGCCGTTCAAGCGCAGGCTATGGCTCAGGATTTCCGGGCCGCGCGCTCTGAAGAAGTGTTGCTGACCGAACTGACGAGCGCCAGCGCTGATCTCCGGCTTGACGCGGACCACCGCGAAATCCGCATCCCCTTCACCATCGCCCCCAACGCCGACCCGTCCGGGATCGAACTGTTGATGAACGCCATCCCCGACAGCGCCCGCTCCGGCGGACGGATCGAGGCGTTTGTGAACCGCTCCCGCGCGGTGGTTCTGCAACCGCGGGCGGAATCCTTTGAAGCGCGCTTCGCCTTGTATTCCGACGATCTGCGCGCTGGTGAGAATACGCTGGTCCTGCGCATCGTCGAGCCGGGCGAAGACGGCTGGACCGTATCCGCCCTGGCCAGCCGTCTGCGCATCTCCGCTGCGCCGCCCCTGGGCTATTCCGCCCTGTCAGAAGTGGAAGCCGCGCTGAACGCAGACTTCGCCGCGCCGCGCCGGGTGCATGTGGATGCGCAAGCCGCCGGCGATGACGAGCTGGCTGTCGCCGCCCTAATCGCCCAGGGCCTCGCCCTGCGCATGGGAGAAGCGCCAATCCTGGTCAGCGACGCCGACGTCGCCGAGCTGGTGGTCACCGCGTTCGTGCGCGGCTCCGGCGCACCGGCCATTGATCTGACCGGTCCGTCCGAAGTGCGCCTGTCCGCCGCCTCCCCGGCGGCGTTGATCGCCTCGGCGCGCCTGTTCGCCGCCCGCTCCATGCAGGCGCACACCGTACGCTTTGACATGGCCGCAGCCCTCAACGCGCCGCGCCTGGAAGTGACCCCGACGCCGGTCAGCGCCGATCGCGACGCTCTGGCGGGTCTCGCCAATCTGGGCGCGCCTTTTGGTCTCGATCAGGGGGGCCGCGCCGCCGTGGTCATCGCCGCCTCTAATGAAGACCAGCGCAACGCCGCTCTGTCGGTGATCGCGCGCGCCGGTCTCGCCTCGGGCTCAGCCTGGCTGTACGCCTGGTTCGGCGATGATATCGACGCGGCGCCAGAGCGCTATGACCTGATGGTTCTGGGGCCGCAGGCCTCGCTGGACCCGCGCCTTCTCGCTGCTGCCCCCGGTGAAGTGCGCGCCGCCGCTAACGCCGCCGCCAATCGCACCCCGCAACGCCGGCGTTATTACGGCTCCACCGCTTACGCCGCCGACCCCAGTGAGCGCGATGCGCGCATCACCGGCGTGGCCGCCCTGTTCGCCACGCCAGAAGGCCGCCAGGTCGCCCTGTTCACCGCCCCGGACGGCGCTGATTTCGCCCGCGCCGCCAAGCGTCTGGCCCGGTCGGAAATGTGGACCGAGCTTGATGGCCGCGCCGCCCTGTGGGACGCCAGCAATGTGACCCATTTCGGCCCGTCCGCCGCGCCACGTTTCTCGGCGGAATGGATCAGCGGCGAGCTGCGCGCCCATGACGAATGGCTGGCGCTCGGCGCGTTCTCGCTGGCTGTGCTTCTTTTGCTTGGCAGCATCAATGTAAACCGGACGTCAAGACGCGCCTCGTAAGATGGCGGGATGTGGCTCGCATCCCTCACCCTTCTGACCGCGCAATCCGCCATGGATATCGACGCCTCGTTTGACGCGTATGAATTGCGCCTCGAAGCGCGGTCGGCGGACCAGGAATGCGCCGTCTTCACTGCGGTGGAGCGCGACCTTCTGAACGCCGCCATCAAGCGCAGCCGGGACGACGCGGTGCTGCAAGGCGCCAGCCCCGCCCAGCTCAACCAGTTCGAAACCCGCCAGAGCGATGCGTTTGAAACCTCATGCCGGGCTGCGTTCGACCTGCCCGGCGTGGAGCGTCATCGCACTGAAGTGTTGCGGCTGACGGGCTTTGATCAGGCGCGCTTTGAGGGCCGCGAACAGGGCTGGACCGCACAACGCGGCGGCGTCTCTGACGATTACGCCCAATGGAGCATCGTGCAGAGCCTGGGTCAGGGCGACGCCAATTTCGGGGTTTTCCAGCAAGGCGACGAGACCGGGCTGGCGCTGAGCCTGCGCACGTCCCTGCGCCCCGCCTATGCGGTAGCCTTTCTGCGCGACACCAGCCGGGAGCCTTATCCTGTAGACATGACGGCGGGCGGCTTGCTGCCTCCGCCCGACAATGATCCGGTCAGCGCCTGGAGCGCCCCCTCAGACCGGCTGGTCCGCGTCTTCGCCACTGAAGCGCTCAGCGTCCAGCGCGCCGGCGAGCTTGCGCCCGCCGCGGGCGCGCCCGCTGTGGGGTTTCAATTCCCCGACACGCTGGTGGCGCAGCTGGCGAGCCTGGCGCCGCGCGAAGGCGCCCGCATTGATCTTTATGACGCCACAGGCGTGGTGATTGACCGTTATTGGGTGGAGATCGGGGCGCTGGATGCGGCCATGGGCTTCATGCGCCTGCCGCGCATGGCGCCGCAAAGCACGGCCGCAACGGACCCGACCACGTCCAACTAGCTCATCAAGACTTGAAAGCCGAACGCCCAGGCCAGCTTAGGCCGCGCCGTCCTTGGCCTGGATGATCACCTCACCCGCCTGCTGCGCGGCGGCGATGCGCTGATGCACTTCCAGCGGTACGAAATCACTGACTTCGCCCTTGGCCTGCCCCATCACCGGCAAGCGCACAGTGACCGTGGTGCCCTGGCCCGGCGCGCTTTGCAGGCGGACTTCGCCGTTCTGCATGTCCGCCAGCGCCTGAACCAGCGACAGGCCCAGGCCGGTGCCCCGCTCTGAGGTTTCCTTGCCAGAGCGGGTCTGATGATAGGGCGTGCCCAGCTCATCAAGCTCATCTGCGGCGATGCCGACGCCGCTATCGCCGACCGCCAGCACCAGATCCGCCCCGTCCTGACGCGCCATCACGACGACAGCGCCGCCCTCAGGGGTGAATTTCACGGCGTTCGACAGAAGGTTCAAAAGGATCTGGCGCATCGCCTTGCGATCTGCATTCACCGCCAGATCTGAATCGCCCGGCTCGCAATAAAGCGCAATGCCACGATCCTTGGCGCGCGGACCGATCATCTTGGCGCAGATCGACACCACGTCGCGGGCGTCAAACTCTTCGGGGCTGAGCTCATACTTGTCCGCTTCGATCTTGGACATGTCCAGAACGTCGCCGATCAGCTCCAGCAAATGCTCGCCGCTTTCATGGATCAGGTCGCCATATTCGGCGTAGCGCGCCGGCAGCGGGCCGAACAGGCGCTGCTTGATGATGTCGGAGAAGCCGATAATAGCGTTCAGCGGCGTGCGCAGCTCATGGCTGACGGCGGCGAGGAATTCAGACTTGGACCGGCTGGCCGCCAGCGCCGCATCGCGTTCAGCTTGCAGACGCGCGCTCTCTTGCGTGCTCAGCGTATCCGCCTCCGCGACTTCAGCGCGCGGCGGATCAAGCCGGATCACAAAGCCCGTGTCCGTCGCCAAGGCGTGCGCGTCCAGTTCATGGCGGGCGCCACGGGCAGAGCGCACGGGGAAGGTGAAAGCGCTTTCCAGGCCCTTTGCGTCATGAAGCGCGGTTTGAAGCCCTTTATCAATCTGGGCGCGACCCGCATCGTCAAACGCCAGGCCTTTCACGCACAAACCGCCCAGATCGCGCGGCGCGCCGGGCGCATACCCCCGCATGCGCTGAGACACTGCTGCGATGCGGCCCGTCCGATCCAGCGCCAGCAAAGCGGCGGGCGCGTTCTCAAAGCCCTGCGCCGCCGGCTCGAGCGCCGCCAGCTGAGTCTGGGTTCGCTCCAGCTGCCCCACCAGCTGAACCCGCGCCGCAAAGCCGCAAATGGCGAAGAACACCGCCAAGACAAGCCCGGTCAGCGGGCTCGCGGTCAGGACCTGGGATCCTGACGCGAGCGGCCCCCACAGGCTCGCCAGTGCAACCATGAGGAAGGCGAGCGTGTTCATGGTCGCGCTCAGGCGCACATCTTTATGCAGTCCGGATGCAGACAGAGCCGCCGGACCGATCAGAAACGCCAAAGCCGCCGGCGACAGGGCCGACCCGACAGCCAGCGCCGCAGCGAATCCGGGAAGCGTCCAAGCCAGCGCCAGAATGAAGCGCACCGTATCCAGGCGCGCCTTGCGCTTTCCGCCCAGCATCAGGCCCAGCAGACCCGGCGCGGCGGCCACAGACACCAGCGCCCAATCTGACTGCGCCAGCGGGCTTTGCGCGCCCAAACCGATCAAGGCGACCAGCCCCAGCCAGCCGCCATGAATCAGGCGCGGAGCCTGTTGATCCATAAACCGGGCGATGGGGGCGATGGCTGGGCGCATGAAAGCGAATCTCGACTCAAAAATGAGAATAGAACCGCACGCTCGTCTGGGGCCGTTAACAATTACTGAATTCGCGCCAAAGAGTGCGAGCCCCCTTGGCGCGACCGCTGCACTAGGTCATGATCAAACGCAGGTTTTTCGCCGGGATCACATAAACATGATTTTTGCCGCCCTCAGCTTCGCCCTGTTGTCTGCGACTCAGGAGCCTGCGCCGCAGGAGCCGTCCGGCCCCGTGCTGTCGCTGCCGGCGCCCCAGGCTGCGCAAACCACGCCCGACACCACTGAACCCGAAGTGCTGCTGAACGCGCAGACCTACGCCGCCTATCGCTCCGACGTGACGCTGGCTGGCGAGCGCGAACTGCTCTCCGGCGCCGACCTCGACACCACCATGGATGCGCTGTCGCGTTATTATGACGGCGACCGTCTGGTGAACGCGCAAATCGCCTATGCCGCGCTCGTCGCGGCGCGCAATCCTGAATTCATCGACGCCGTGCGCGCCGTCGCCGATTATTACGGCACTGAAACCGCCGCCGCCGCCCTGACCCATGACCCCATGTATGTCACAGGCTTCATGGGGGCGGACACGGCCGGGCAAGATGTCGCCCAGGCGATTGACGGCGATGTCACGGACATCCGCGAAGTCGGCGCCCGCTATCGTCAGGCCGCCTACGATCTTCAGCACGAGCGCTGGGCGCAGACCCGCGCCCGCGACCGTCAGGAGCGCTTGTCCTCGCTGGAAAGCGCCTCTGAGCGCCTCGACGTGCACTTTCGCGCGCCCGAGACGTCCGCCGCAGCCCCCATGGGCTCAGCCACCACCTTGTTCGCCCAACCTGAAACCGTGGATCTGAACCTGCCGGAGCTAAGCGTTGAAGTGGGCCAGAGCCAGCTCCAGCCCGATGAGCGCCGTGTGGGCCGGATGCTGTCGCTGGCGGCGCTGGACGCCATTGAAGACGGCGACATGACCTTCATGGACCGCCTGCTCGACGATCCGGCGGTCGAGCGCTGCATGCAATGGGTGCGTCTGGACCTCGCCCAATGCGTCGCCGCAGGCCATTTCAAATATGAAGACAGCTTCTGCATCGCCGAGCATGCGCTCAATGACGTGGCTGATTGCCTGACCGCGACTCGGGCGCCGGATGAAGCCGTGTCAAATTGAGACAGTTTTATCAGTAACGTAAGCCGAAGTTAAGGGTAAGTGTTCAGCGTTAACACACACTTTACCCTTAATTGCACATCGGCTGGTGTTTCCGAGAACTATTTTCTAGCCTCAAAATTGCTTCAAGACCTGAAGTGAGTTGAAAAGAGGCTGGCATGCTCCGCACCGTGCTACGCGCCATTTTCTGGACCGCCGTGACGGCGGCGTTTGTTCCTGCCGGCTTCAGCGCCGCGCCGGACGGCGCATTTGCACGTGAAACTCGTGATCTGATCATCGCGACGGATGCTCTGGACACTTCTCGGGGTCTGACCCGCCAGGCGGGTCAACAGACGCGTGAGTTCTGCAACGAACAGTCTGAAGCCTGCGCCGTCGGCCAGCAACTCGCCAGCTTCTCCTCCCTTGTGATGGGCGTCGTCTCTGACCGCGCCCAGAACTGGGCTGAAGATCAACGCGCCCAAGCGCCCCTCGCACCCGCCGCCCTGCCTCAGGACGCTCCGGCGCAAAGCCTGGACGCGCTTCTGGCGGACGTGACGCGCGAGACCTCTGATCTGCGCTAGGCGCGACGCCCCTCTTGCCCTGCCCGGACGCGCGCTATACCTCAGCGCACATGACCGATCTTACAGCTGACATCGACGCCCTCGTGGACGAATTCGACTTTCTGGGCGACTGGGAAGAACGCTATCGCTATCTGATCGAGATGGGCCAGGCCCTGCCCGGCCTGCCCGAGGCCGAGCGCACTGACGACACCCGCGTCAAAGGCTGCGTCAGCCAGGTCTGGATGGTGATTGATGACGGCCCGGACCATGCGCTGGAGCTGCGCGGGGATTCCGACGCCCATATCGTCAAAGGCCTGGTGGCGCTGCTGAGCCGCCTTTATGACGGCCGCAAACCCGCTGAAGCGCTGTCCATTGATCCCAAAGAGGTTCTGGGTCGCATCGGCCTCGCCGAACATCTCTCTCCCCAACGCTCCAACGGTCTGGCCTCGATGATCAAACGCATCCAGGCCGAGGCGGAAAGCCGGGCCTAACCGCCGAAGGGGTCAGCTCCCGCCCCCATCGGCTTCAACCGATAGTGAACCGCCAGACGGTCCAGCGCCAGTTTCAGCGCTTGCGCACCGGAGCGGGATGGCCAGTTCAGGCGGCGTTCGGCGTCGGTCATGGCGCTTTGGCGGATCAGGATTTCCACCAGCCAGTGATCAAGGCCCGGCCCGACCGCCGCCAGCGCGTCCATTACGCGTTCTTGCGCGTTCAGGCGCTGTATCGGCGCCTCGCTGCGATCCCTTGGCGCAGAGCGCGTCCCGCCGCCGGGCAGGCCGCTCCAGCTCTGGGTGACGCGGCTTGAGAGGGTGGAGCGTTCATAATCACGCATCAGGCTGTCGGCTGCGCTGAGATGCACAAGCTCCAGCAAGGCGGGGCGTCCGTTCTGCGGCCGGGCATAGCGCGCCAGCGGGCCGTCGAGCGTTGTCGGGTTCACCGTCTGCAGTCTGAGCCCGCCCTCAGGATCAGGCAGCGTCTTGCGAGCAAGGGTTAAAGCGGGTCGGGCGCCCGACCCGTCGCTTTCTGTGAGATATCGCCGCCCCGCTTCAGTCAGCACGAATTCATCCGTTTGCGCCTGAGCCAGCCAGCCGTGTGACTGGGCGCTTTGCAGAGCGGCGTCGCTGACACTCGCCAGCGGCCTGCGGCGGCGGTCGGCATTGGCGTAGACGCCATAGCCCGACCGCCCGCCCTTGCGTGGCGCCAGACGGGCGCCGGGCCGGGCCAGACGCCGCAGCCAGCCTGGAACAGCGCCGCTCATTGGGTCATCCCGAAGGGAATGAGGTCGGGGCCTGGCGCGGAGCGCAAGCAGGCTTCGAGATCCTCCATCGCGGCATCAAAGGCGGGATCGTCGCGGGCGTCCTCGATCTTGTGACAGGCATGGGCGGCGGTGGAGCGGTCGCGGCCAAACGCGTCCGCCACCCGGTTCAAACTCAGCTCGAACGCGATGTGAGTGAGATAGATGGCGGCCTGCCGCGCCAGCGCAGCGCGCGCCCGCCCCCGAGTGGGGCTGCTGATCTCCTCCACCGGCACGCCAAAGGCGTAAGCGGCGGCCTGTTGCGCCAGACGGGCGCGGGCCTGGTCCAGAACAAGCGTGTTCGTACGCATCGGGTTATCCCCTCCCTTATCGGTCCTTCGGTGAAGTATAGGATCGAGCTGAAGGGTGAGGATAACATTCCTATCAGGGGCGCGTGAATTCCCTTATTACGCTAGTTGTGGGTAACTGCGTTCAACACCCTAACTGGGGGAAAAGTACGCCACCAGAACCACCCCTGCGAGCATGATCGCCGTCCAAAGCGCCATCAGACCGGATGGAAATTCCTTGGACAGAGCGCCCGCCGGGCTGAACAGGTTGAACAATCGCCCGCGAATGCGCGTGATCGCGGCGCCCACCCCCTTGCCGATGGCGTCAAAGAGAAGCTGTCCCATGGCCGCGCTCCAGCGTGCGAAACCATTGCCGAAGCGGCGATAGAGCCAGTCCACATCCAGAATGGTGCGGTCGCCCTTGAGCGGAAACAGCCTGAAATAGAGCGCCAGCGCAAACACCAGAAGCCCGCCCAGAAGCAGCTGAACCTGCCCGAACACGCTTGAAAGCTTGTAGGGCGAATACTCCATGTCGAACGGCAAGATGCCGTACAGCGCCTGGTAGTTCACACCCAGGAAGACGCACAGGAAGGCCGCCAGCGCCATGCCCAGATGCATGGTCTGCGGCGCTTCCTTCACCCTTATGCTGCGATCGGTCCCGAAGAAGGTGAAGTAGACGACTTTCAGGACGCTCAGCTCCATCACCCCCGCCGACGCGTAGACCAGGATCGTATAGGCCCAGTCATGGTGCGCGTAATGGGTCGCGGACAGGATCAAGGTCTTGGCGACGAAGCCGGAAAACAGCGGCGCGCCGACAACCGACAGAGCGCCGATGATCGCAAAGAGCGCGGTGACGGGCATGGATTTGTAAAGCCCGCCCAGCGCGCTGACTTTCAACGTTCCCGTGCGCAGCAGCACTGCGCCCAGCACCATGAACATCAACGCCATGTAGATCACGCCCACAAAAGCGTTCGCCGCGGCCCCGTTCAGCCCCAGATCCCCGCCGACGCCCACCGCCACGACCATGAAGCCGAGCTGGTTGATCAGGGCATAGGCCAGGGTCTGGCGCAGATCATTGCTGGTCATCGCGAAAAAGATCGGGAAGACCGCCATCACGAGGCCGATGGTGATCAGCACCTCTTCACCGGCAAAACCGCGCGCCAACGCGTAGATCGCCAGCTTGGTGGTGAAGGCGGACAAGACGACCGAGCCCACCCCGGTGGCTTTGGGATAAGCGTCTGGCAGCCACATATGCAAGAGCGGGAAGCCTGCTTTGAGGCCAAAGGCCAGCAGCATGACGATCCCGGCCCAGCTGTCCGTGCCGAGCGCGTCAAACGCCCAGGAGCCGGTCTGGCTGGCCCAGATCGCCGCACCGCCCAAGAGCACCACGCCCGACAACACCTGGATCGCCAGATAGCGCAGGCCCGCACGTTGCGCTTCGGGCGTGCCGACCGCAAAGATCAGCGGCGCAGACGCCAGCGCCGTCAGCTCCCAGAAGAAGAACAAGGTCAGCAGGTCGCCCGCAAACACCGCGCCCACCGCAGCGCCGGCATAGATCAGCGCGGCGCCGTCGGTCATGCGGTTGCGGTCATGCAGGGCGTACACGCCGTTGATGAAGCTGATCAGGATGAAGACCAGCGCCCAGACCCGCGACAGATTATCGAGACGGAAGGTCTCCAGCACCACAGGGCCAAGATCGATGACGCCATAAACGCCGGTCTCACCGGTGGCGAACCAGGCGCACAGGGCGCCGATCGGCCCCAGCAGCATCAAGGCTTTGCGCAGCTCGGACCGCGGCGAGGCCCAGGTCAGCAAGCCTGCGAGGATCAAGAACCAGGCCGGCGAAACGCCGTTCAGAATGGACAAGGCGTCAGTCATCCTCGCCCTCCTTCACATCGCCAGCGGCGCGCGCATAAAAATCACCCGGACGGCTGAGCAGCCAGACCAGACCCCAGCCCGCCAGAATCGCGACGGCGCCCGCCGCCAGCGGCAGCAGCTCGTACGCGCCATACACTTCGGGGTATTTGGACAGGCCGTCTTCAGACAAGACGGTCTCAAGGCCAAAGCCCGCCGCCACCAGAACCGCCAGAACGATCACGGTGATCAGACCCGCCCGCGGGCTGGTCAGCCCGGTGATCGGACGCACCAGCGGATGGATATCGGATTTGGCGTCGCGGGGCGCGGTCATGGCGTCATCTCCGTGGTGAAGACAGGCGACAGGAAGTCGATCAGCGGGCCGATGGCGAAGAACAGCACGATGGTGCCGCCCGCGGTGATCAGCGGCGCGATCCAGGCGAGCGCCGGCGGCTGGCCGGGGCGCATCGGGCTGGGCTCAGGCTTGGGCTTGAAGAAGCCGCGAATGACGATGGGCAAGAGATAGCCGATATTGAGCAAGGTCGAGCCGATCAGCATCACGATCAGCCAGGGCTGACCGCCCTCAGCCGCGCCTTCCATCAAGAAGACTTTCGGCCACACCCCGCCAAAAGGCGGCACGCCGATGATCGACAAAGCGCCGATGGTGAAGGCGGCGAAGGTCACCGGCATATACCGGCCCAGACCGTCGAGCTGTGAGATTTCAGACTTTTTCGCGCCGGTATAGATCCCGCCCGCCGTCATGAAGAGGGTGATCTTGCCATAGGCGTGCATGACGATCTGAAGCGCCGCGCCTAAGAGCGCCAGCGGGCTGGCGAGCATGGCCCCCAGCGTGATGTAGCTGAGCTGGGAGACGGTGGAATAGGCCAGCCGGGCCTTGAGATTATCCTTGGTGAAGGCGAAGACCGAAGCGACGACGATGGAGCCGCCCGCCACCCAGGCCAGCACGTCGGCGGCCGGTAGGGTCTGCATGTAATCGGCGCCGAAAATATAAACGACCACTTTCAGGATCGAGAACACGCCCGCTTTCACCACGGCCACGGCGTGCAAGAGCGCGGAGACCGGCGTCGGCGCGACCATGGCGTTCGGAAGCCAGGGATGAACCGGCATCAGGGCCGCCTTGCCGATCCCGAAGGCGAACAGCACCAACAGCACCGAACCGGCCATGGGCCCGACGCCCGACAGAATGCCGCCGACGGTGAAATCGGTGGTGCCTGTGAAGGCGTAGACCGCGAACACGCCGGGCAGGAACAGGCCGATGGAGGTGGCCAGCAGAATGCCCAGATAGATCGAGGCGCCGCGCTTGGCCTTGGCGTCGCCCTTGTGCGCCACCAGCGGATAGGTGGCGAGGCTCAACGCTTCATAAAAGAAGAACAGCGTCAGCAGATTGCCCGACAGCGCGATGCCCATGGCCGCGGCGATGGAAATCGTGAAGCAGAAATAGAAGCGGGTCTGATCCTTCTCGTTGTTTCCGCGCATATAGGCGATGGAATACAGCGAGTTGATGATCCACAGACTGCTCGCCACCATGGCGAACATGGCGCCCAGGGGTTCGAGCTTGAATTTCAGCTCCAGCCCCGGCGCGAGCTCAAACAAGACCAGCTCGGGCCGCGATCCGGACGCTTCAACCAGATAGGCGACCACCACGGCCAGCGCGACGGCGGTGATCAGGGTCGCCGCTTCGCGCAGATTGGGCTTGGCGCCCAGGCCGAGAACGGCGGCGCCGCCAATCAAAGGCAAGATCAGAGCGAGCGCGAGGGCGAGTTCAGGGGTCCAACTCACGGCGCGACTCCGGCGTTGAAGGCTGCGGCGGCGGCCGCCTCAGCCATGTTCACGATCGGCTCGGCGTAAACGCCGAACACTAGGTTCATCAGCGCCAGAACCAGAAGCGGCGCCATGATCATCATCGGCACGCGCTGGACGGAATGACTGGCGCCGTCCGGACGCGGCGCGACCCAGAGATTGACCAGCACCCGGTAGCAGTAAAACACCGCCAGCACCGACGCGATCAGGATAGCCACGACCGCGAAGGTCCAGCCTTTCTGCAAGGCCGCCTGGATGAGATAGAATTTCGAGATGAAGCCCACCGTGAACGGCACGCCGATCAGCGACAGCGCACCGGCGGTGAAGGCCGCCGAGGTCACCGGCAGGGCCTGGCCCAGACCTTTGAAATTCTCGATCCGGCGCACGCCGTAACTGATGGCGAACGCGCCGAGCGCCATAAACAGCGCGCCCTTGATCATGGCGTGATTGATCAGGTGCAGCACGCCCGCCGACACCCCGGCCTGAGTGCCGATGCCAAGGCCCAGCATCATATAGCCCACCTGGGCCACGGACGAGTAGGCGAGCAGGCGTCGCACATCGCTTTGAAACAAAGCCTGCGCCGACGCGATGATCATGCCGGCGATGGCCAGCGGCGCGATCACATAGGTGAAGCTGTTCAGCACGAAGCCATTGCCCACCGAGAACACGTCAAAGCTGAAGCGGATGATGGCGTAGAACGCGACCTTGGTGGCTGTCGCCGCCAGGAAGGTGGTCACAAAGCTCGGCGCGTAAGCATAGGCGCCGGGCAGCCACAGATGCAGCGGGAAGAGCGCCGCTTTCAGGCCCAGCCCCACCAGGATGAAGGCGAAACCGATCTCCACCACCCGGTTTCCGCGCAGCTCAGGCAAGGCCATGGCGATGTCGGCCATATTGAGCGTGCCCGTCGCCATGTAGAGAAAGCCGACGCCGATGACGAAGAAGGTCGCCCCGATCGTGCCCATGACCAGATAGTTGAACGAGCTGGTGAGCGCGCGGCGATCATGGTTCGCCCCCATGGCGATCAGCGCATAGGTGGGGATGGAGGAAATCTCCAGGAACACGAACATGTTGAAGGCGTCGCCCGTAGTCGCAACCCCGGCGAGGCCGGACAGCACCACCAGAAACGCCGAATAGAACAGCGCGCGCTTGTTCTTGTCGATTTCGTCCTCAACGCTCGGCAGCGCAAAGATCAGCGCCAGAACGGCGCTGGCCGTCAGCAGCAGCAAAAGCGCCGCGTTCAGCGCATCGACGCGAAACTCGATGCCCACCGGCGGTTGCCAGGCGCCCAGCGCATAGCTGATCACGGCGCCCTCGCCGCGGGTGGCGAGAAACAGCTCGATGGCGAACAACAACGCCGCCACGGCGCCGGCGAAGGCGATGCCCCAGGCCGCACGGCCCGATTTCAACGCCGCCGCAGGCGCGGACAGGATGAGCGGGATCGCCACCAGCAAAACCGGGGCATGGGCCGCAAGCGCGGCCGGGAGGAATTGACCAACCGTCACAGCTTAAACGCCCTTTTCCAGTTCCAGAGAATAATCGGCTTCGGCGATCGTATCGTCCTCGATCGAGCCATAGGCCTCGCGAATGCGCACCACCAGGGCCAGGCCGACTGACAAGGTCGCCACGCCCACCACAATGGCGGTCAGGATCAGCACATGCGGCAGCGGATTGGAGTAGACCGCGTTCGGATCAAGCCGGTCATAGACCAAGTCCTTATAGTCAAAGATCGGCGGCGCGCCGCCAAACACCTTGCTGATGCTGATATAGAGCAAAAAGACCGAGGTCTGGAAAATCGACAGCCCCACCAGACGCTTGACCAGGTTCCCTGTCGCGATCACGGCGTACAGCCCGATCATCATCAAGAGGATGATCACCGCATAGTTGAAGCGTTCCGCTACCATCTCGACCATGACTTACCAATCCTCGTCTGAGATTTCAGGCGTGCGCCCGGCGAAGGCGTAGAAGATCGCAATCATCACGCAGGTCACCGTGGTCAGGACGCCGATTTCCACCGCGATGATGCCGATATGCTGGCCCGTCCCGTGAGAGATGTCGGGGTGGAAGACGGTGTATTCGAGAAACTGCCCGCCCATGATCAGGGAGGCGAAGCCCACAGATGCATAGACGAACCCGCCCAGCGCCATGCCGACCCGCGCCCATGAGGGCGGGAAGACCTTGCGAGCCGCGTCCAGACCGAAAATCAGCGCATACAGGATGATCGCCGAGGCGAGCACGACGCCCGCCTGGAACCCGCCGCCGGGCGAGTACTCGCCATGAAAGTGCACGTAAAAGCCGTACACGATGATCATGGGGATCAGAACTTTTGCGACGACGCGCAGAATAACGTGAGGCGACATCATGCGCTTAGCCCTTCTTCCGCTTGGCTTCGCCCAGACCGAGCAGCAGGGCGACGCCCAGGCCCGCGGCGAACACCACGAAGACCTCGCCCATGGTGTCAAAGCTTCGATAGCTGGCCAGAACGGCGGTCACGACATTGGGAATGACGACCTGTTCGGCGGTCAGCTGGACATAATCCATGCCCACGCCGGTATTGGCCGGGCTGTTTGCGTCGCCATAAACCGGCATGTCGCCCAGCGCGTAAAACAGCGCCACGCCCGCCGCCACCGTCACCGCCAGCGCCGCCAGATGGCGCACCAGCGGGGTCTCGTCCGCCTCGCGTGAGGTCAGAAGCATCGCGCCCAGCAGCAGCACGGTGGAAATCCCGGCGCCCACAGCGGCTTCAGTGAAGCCCACATCCACCGCGTCCAGCGACACGAACCAGGCGGCCGAGATCAGCGAATAGGCGCCGGTCAGCATCACCACCGCGAACAGATTGCGCAGGCGGATGACGGCGATGCCGATGCACAGGAGCATCGCCATGAAGATGTAGTCAAAATACTGGGTGATGTCAGACGCGCTCATGCCGCCCCTCCATCGTCAGAACCGGCATGGGGGCGATAGCGCGTCAGAAGCGGCTTCAGCCCTGATTTATAGGCGGCGTTGGCCACGGCGTGGGTGGCGGTGGGGCTCGTCAGGAAGACGAACACGCCCAGAAGCGCCAGCTTCGCGGTGATCAGGGTGAAACCGCCCTGCACCATCAAGCCAATGACGATCAGCTCGGCGCCCAGCGTGTCGGTGACGCCGGCGGCATGCATGCGGGTGTAGAAATCCGGCAGGCGGATCACGCCGATGGCGCCCGCCAGCACGAACACCGCGCCAGTGATGACGAAGGCGGCCGAAACGATGTCGAGCGCCAACTCAATCCAGAACGCATAATCCATTACTGGTCCTCCTCGCCGTCCAGCGCACGTCGAAGCGCCATTTGCGACAGGGCCACATCCAGCGAGCGATAGCGGAAGAATTTCAGGATCGCGATGGTGGCGATGAAGTTGATCAGCGCATACAGAAGCGCAATGTCGAGGCCGTCGCCGCGCCCCACCATCAGCGAGAACACCGCCAGGAACAGCACGGTCTTGGTGCCGAACGAGTTCACCGCCAGCACCCGGTCATACAGGGTCGGGCCGATGAACAGGCGGCTGATCATCAAGACCATGGAAATGGCCAGAACGATCGCAATGCCAAAGTCGAGAATAGGGGTGATCATGATCCGGCCTCTCCCCGCGGTTTCGCCAGCGCCTTGCGGCCTTCAACGGCTTCAATGGTGCGGCGCTCCATGTCCCGGAACGCGTCCTGGTCGGCGAATTCTTCAGTCAGGGCGTGAACCAGAAAGCCGGTTTCCTCGACTTCAATGGTCACCGTGCCCGGGGTCAGCGTGATGGAATTGGCGTAGGTCGCGCGCGCCATGTCGGACTTGGCGCTGACCGCGACGCGGGTCATGACCGGCTTGATGTTCAGATCGGGCGCCATGGCGATTCGCACCACAGCGATATTCGCCTTGAAGATCTCAGCGCCCAGCCAGCTCCAGTATTTGAAATATTGCGGCAAGCGGGCGAAGGGAACGGATTCCCCGTCCAGCAAACCCATGCGCGCGGTCGTGACCAGCGCGACCGTGACCGCCAGTACGCCGAAGCCCACCAGAAGCGGTTTGAACCAATAGCCTGACAGTAACAGCCAGAGCACGCTCAATATGAGTGCGAGCAAGACGCCGTAGAACAGCCTTGAGGCCACCGATCACCCTCCCTCTTCTCGCCGCCTGCAACGGGCGGCGTTGAGGGGGGTTCTAGACCACCCCTCACCGCGTTTTCCAGCGAAACCGGACACAAATGCTGGAGTTTCTTCAGAAGCGCTCGCCGCGGACCACTTCAACGTCGTGCGCATAGATGATGCCGGGATAGCGCGCAAAGAAGGGTTCGGCCTGCTCAAACACTTTCTCGGCGGTCTCCGGCTTCATCACCGAGAGCACGATTTTCATCTCGGTGGCGTCCAGAACATCCTCACGGGTCCAGTCCCCGCCCAGACCGCTGCCTTCGCGCCCTTCAATGACGGTGAACCCGGTCACGCCGCACTGGCGCAGCAGGTCTATCAGCCGTTTGAGATGGGGCGTCTCGACGATGGCGATGAGCTTTTTTCGAACTGTGCGGGCCATGGGTCAGCCTCCGATAAGCGCTTGAGCGATCGCCGTGTAGAGCGGAATGCCGATCGTTAGGTTGAACGGGAAGGTGATGGCCAGAGACAAGGTCAGATAGACAGACGGGTCCGCATCCGGCAGCGCGATGCGCATGGCCGCAGGCACGGCGATATAGCTGGCCGAGCCCCCCAGGATCATCAAAGCCGCCGCATCCCCGGCGCCCATGCCCGCCAGCAGAGCGAGCCCCAGGGCCGCCGCCGCGCCAATGGGGGGCATGACAATGCCGAACAGCGCGCCGGGGACGCCCAGCTTGCGGGCGCCCGACAGGCGCCGCGCCGCGACGATCCCCATATCCAGCAAGAACAGGCACAAAATGCCCTGGAACAAATCGACCACGAAGGGCTCGAGCCGCACCATGCCCGGCTCGCCTGATATCCACCCGATGAAGAAGGCGCCCATGAGCAGCACCACAGACCCGTTCAGCGCTACTTCGCGGATCAACTCGCCGCGGGCGCTGGGATCGGGTCCCTTGCTCGACGCGCCCGCCAGCAGCAGGCCGGTCAGGATCGCCGGGGTTTCCATCAGCGCCAGCACGGCGACCATATGGCCTGAATAAACCAGGCCCGAGAGCTGCAGGAATTCTGATCCCGCCACGAACGTCACCACCGAGATCGACCCATAGTGCGCGGCGCTGGCCGCAGCCGTGGTGCGATCAAGCTGGGTGAAGGCGCGCAGCAGGGCGTAGGCGACCAGCGGCATCAGAAAGCTGAGCAGTACGCCCGCCCCTGCCGCCAGCAAAAGTTCGGTCGTCAGCCCCGCCTTGGAGACTTCCACCCCACCCTTGAAGCCGATCGCCATCATCAGATAAAGCGCCAGCCCCTTGGCCACGGCCTGGGGAATGTTCAGATCAGACCGCACCACTCCGGCGAGCACGCCCAGAGCGAAAAACAACACGGCCGGCGAAGTCAGGTTCGCGAGAGCGAGGGAAATAACATCCAGCATGGTTGCGACAGCTAGCCGCACTCCGACGCGGGTTCAAGGTTTATCGCGGCAAATGGCGGCGCGTGATTCAGGCGTTCAATCGCCGCGGGCGCTGCGGGCGATGACCCAGTTCCAGTAGCGCAAGACGGTTTGCGCCTTGTCCACGCTCATCGTGTCAAAGACCAAGATCGCCTGCTGGACCCGATTGAACGCATCCGTGCGCCCCGAGCCTTCGATCAGCCCGGACAGGTGTTTACGCGACAACCCCGTCGCCTTGGCCAGAATCGCCAGCGGTTCGCCGCCGAAATCATCGATCATGCGATTGAGCAGGTCGCGCTGAATATTGGCGAGCACGGCCGCCTCGGCGCGCAATTCCTCGGTAAAACCAATCTGCGAGGCGCGCTCGATCAGCCCTTCCAAAGAGCCGTACGGGGTGACTTCAGCCGCTCTGCGGTCGCGCTGACGGCGATCAATATAAGCCAGCGCTTCCTGAACCGCAGTATCCGGTTCGGCTTCGCGCGCCGCCAGGGGAAACACATCCTCGGCCGCATCTTGCAGGATCTGACGCGATGCGGCGAAGCGGTCGAGAATCATGCGCCGCAGATCATGCGACACCGACCAGAACAGCGCGAGCGCCTGGGCCGGCCGCAATTCAGGACGCCGTATCAACAAGCGCGCGATGGCGTCGTGTTCCGCCGCAACCCGCACCATGACCTCCACGGTCTGACTGGCGAGCCGGGCGCCGTCATTGCGCAACAGCGCTGTGATGACGTCCATATCCCCGCCGGCGGCCAGGGCTGCGGCGACGGTTTCAGACACGCTTTCGCGGCGCGCCAGCTCCAGCCGGTGCAGCGCGCTCGAGCCCTGGGCGATGTCCATCATGTCAAAATCGGACAGCGCCTGGGAGCGTCGCAGCAAGGGCTCGGCCACTTCAAACTCGTCATGGGCCAGACGCCGCAACAAGGCGCGCGGCGCTTCGCCTTGCTGGGCCAGACGCTTGGAGACTTTCGCCCGCAAGCCCACATCCGCCGCCCGCAGCAATTCATCCAGCACGTCCGCGACCATCCAGCGCTCTTGCGGCGCGATCTGGCTGGAGGGCAGGCAGACGATGTCCGCCAGACGCCGGGTCAACAGATCACGCGCCCGCGGGGTGGCGGGGCGCGGCGGTGCGGGGCTCAGATCTTCCGCCATGGTCGAAGTCACATCCTGCTCTGTCTGATCTCAAGATGACCCCGAGGGCGTTAAGGAAGCGTCGAGATTGGCGGCTTGCAGCTCCTATAGAAGTCGCGCAAGGTGCTTAAGACCTTATCAAGCATCTGTCACACATCTTTGGCTTGATCCGCCCAAGGGCCTGATTGCATTTGCCGGGGTGTCCCCGCTCAACCGACAGGTATGCCCGTGGCGCTGAAAACCCTTCGCAAATTCCGGCGCTTTCAGCGTTCCCCCCCCTTCACTGTATACATGATCGCCGTCGCAGGCTGGTTCTTCAGCTTCGGCCTTCAGACAACGTTGTTTCCCGGCGTGATCAACTACACGCTGAATGAAAGCCCTTATCGGCTTGGCCTGGCGCAGGCGGCGCTGACCGCGCCCATGCTGTTCTTGCTGCCCATGGCGGGCGTGGTGGCCGAGCGCCTGGACCGGCGCTGGGTGATGGGCGGGTTTCACCTTCTGGCCTGTGTCTGCGCCGGATTGATGTCGCTCTTATTGTTTCAAAACCTGCTCAGCTATTGGGTGATGATCGTTTACGCCTTGCTGGTGGGCGTCGCGGGCGCCTTCGTCATGCCCGCCCGAGACAGCGCCGTGAACGCCGTGACCCGTGTCGCCCAACGACTGGGGCGCCGCGACTTCACCTTGCAAAACGCGGTGATCCTGGCCTCGCTGGTGCAGTTCGCCGCCCAGATTTTCGGCATGGGCGCGGGCGTGCTGGCGGGCCGGCTGGGGCCGGCGCCCCTGTTTGTCGTTCAGGCGGGCGGGCTGGCGATCGGCGCGGGCGCCGCCCTGCTCATGCCGCGCCTGCCGCGGCAGAATACTGGCGGCGAAAGCCTGTGGACCAGTCTGCGCTCCGGCGTTCTGGAAGTGGTGCGCTCGCCCATCCTGGCGCCGATGACGCTGATCATGCTGGCGCTGGGCCTGCTGGTGGTGGGCGGCGGCTTCTTCGTCATCATTCCGGTTCTGGTGCGCGATGTGTATGACGGCGGCTACGGCCTGCTCTCCCTTCTGCTCGTCGCCTTCTGGATCGGCGCCTTCATCGCCAATGTGCTGCTCTCACAAGCCGGTGATATCGAGCGCCCCGGGCGCATGTTGATGCTGGCGCAATTGGTGACGGTCGTCTCGATGGGGCTGCTGGCCCTGCCCTTGCCGCTTTATGCGCTCTTCATCCTGGTGTTCAGCTGGGGGCTGGGGGGCGGTGTCGGCATTTCCCTGTCGCGCGCTGTCGTGCAGGAGAACGCCCCGCCGCGCATGATCGCGCGGGTGATGAGCGTCTATCAGCTGGGCATGTTCGGCGGCATGCCGCTGGGCGCGTTCGTGATGGGCTATGTGGTGCATGAGATCGGGCCGCGCCTGTCCTCGCTCATCCCCATGGCGGGACTGCTTCTGGTGCTGATCGTGATCGCTTTGACCTCGCCGATCCTCAAACTGCGCCGGGTGCGCTGAGTTATCTTTTCAAGCTGAACCGTTCGAAACGCTGGACAGCGCTGCAGGTGCGAGAAACACTGCCCCATCACTTCAATTGGGGAGCCAGACGCAGTTCGCCTCTGGTGCAGGACCATCATGACCTTATCTCATTACGGATCGAAAGCCGCCCTGCTTGCAGGCGCGGCTCTTATTGCGCTTTCAGCGTGCAGCCAGCCCGCTGCCGACAGCGCCGCCACGACGACGGAAAACAGTATGAATGACACCTCCGCCCCCGCTCAGGACCTGATCGCGCGCGCCCAGGAGATCGCAGCGCCGACGCCGGAACAGCGGCCAGTCGAGATCGAGCAGCTGGGCCGGACCCGCACGGACGAGTTCGCCTGGCTTCGCGATGACAACTGGCAGGAAGTGATGCGCGAGCCCGGCGTTCTGGACGCGGACATTCGCGCGCATCTGGAAGCGGAAAACGCCTATTACACCGAGGTGATGGCGCCGCTGACAGGGCTGGAAGAGCGCCTGTACGGCGAGATGCGCGGCCGCATCAAGGAAGACGATGAATCCCCCGCCTCCCGCGATGGCGACTGGTATTACTACGCGCGCTACCGCGAAGGCGGCCAGTACCCGGTCTATGCCCGCAAGGCGGCTGGCGAGACCGGCGAGATGGCCGGCGAGGAAGTCATCATCTTTGACGGCGACGCGGAAGCGGAAGGCATCGACTATTTCGACCTGGGCGCCGTCCAGCATTCGCCCGATCACCGTTATCTGGCCTATGCCGTGGATACCGCCGGGTCTGAATTCTACGAGGTCAAGATCCGCGACCTTGAAACCGGCGAAGACATCGCCACCCTGACCGATGAGGGCTATGGCTCCATGGTCTGGGGCAATGACAGCCAGACGATCTACTGGGTGTGGCGCGACGAGAACAACCGGCCGCGCCGGGTCTATCGCCAGGCGTTTGATTCCACCGAAGCCGAGCTGATCTACGAAGAAACCGATCCAGGCTATTTCCTCAGCGTCAGCAAGACCGACGGCGATCGCTGGATCGTGCTGGGCGCCGGCGACCACACCACCTCCGAAGCGCGCGTGTTTGACGCCAATGACCCGGCCGCCGAGCCGATCCTGGTGTCCGAGCGTGAACCGGGCGTGGAATACTCGCTGACCGAAGCGGGCGGCCGCCTGTTCGTGCGCACCAACCAAGGCGGTGCCGTTGACTTCCAGATCATGGAAGCCCCGCTGGATGATCCACGCCGCGAGAACTGGACCCCGCTGATCGAGCACCGCCCCGGCGTGCTGGTGAACGGCCTTATGGGCTTTGAGAACTGGCTGGTCCGGTCCGAGCGCTCAGACGCCCTGCCCCGCATCATCGTACGCGATCTGCGCTCGGGCGAAGAGCATGAGATCGCCTTTGACGAAGAGGCTTATGCCCTGGGCATGGATGGCGGCTATGAATACGCCACCGACATGATGCGCTTTTCCTATGAAAGCCCGTCCACGCCTGAAGAGACCTATGATTACGACATGGACGCGCGCGAGCGCACCTTGATCAAGCGTCAGGAAGTCCCCTCGGGCCATAATGCGGATGATTATGTGGTGCGCCGTATCCACGCCACGGCCCGTGACGGCGCCAGCGTGCCGGTGACGATCCTGTATCATCGCGACACTCCGATCGACGGCACGGCGCCGCTGCTGCTGTACGGCTATGGCTCATATGGCATCACCATTCCCGCCAGCTTCTCTACTTCGCGTCTCAGCCTGGTGGATCGCGGCATGGTCTACGCCATCGCCCATATCCGCGGCGGCATGTCCAAGGGCTATCAATGGTATCTGGACGGCAAGCTCGACCAGAAAATCAACACCTTCAACGATTTCGTCGATTCCGGCCGCGCGCTGGTCGAGGCGGGCTACACCTCTGAAGGTCAGATGGTCGCCATGGGCGGCTCCGCCGGCGGCCTCTTGGTCGGCGCCACGATCAACCAGGCGCCGGAGCTGTTCGCCGGCGCCATCGGCGCGGTGCCCTTCGTGGACGTTCTGACCACGATGTCTGATGAAAGCCTGCCGCTGACCCCGCCGGAATGGCCCGAATGGGGCAACCCGATCACCGATGAAGCGGCGTATGACTATATCCTGTCCTACAGCCCCTATGATCAGGTCAGCGCACAAGACTACCCGCACGTGCTGGCCACCGCAGGTCTGACCGATCCGCGCGTGACCTATTGGGAGCCAGCGAAATGGGCGGCGCGTCTGCGCACCCGCCGCACCGATGACGGCCTGACCCTGATGCGCACCAATATGGGCGCGGGCCATGGCGGCGCCTCGGGCCGGTTTGATTCCCTGCGTGAACGCGCCGAGGAATACGCCTTCGCCCTGATGACGGTGGGCCTGGCCGATCAGGAGGCCGCTGAGGCCGCCTCTGAGGCCTCTGACAGCCATGAGGACGGCGAGCACTAGGCTTGCCGCTCCAAGCAATCAGAACGGCGCGGGAGCAGCTCCCGCGCCGTTTTTTTGTGCTCACGCCAATGGCCTGTATCTCCGGCTAGTCCTCCAACTCGAACACCAGCGTCGTTTCCACGCCGCGATTGACGAGCCGGTTCGGGTCTTCATTGGGGATCGAGCGATGCCGCCAGCGTTCGACCGCGGCAAGGCTCGCTCGCGCAAACCCGGCGCTGTCGCACTGGATCGCCTGGGCGTTGACCGTCCGGCCAGACGCCAGAATGTCATAGCGAATGGTGCAGGTTCCGGTGATCCCGCGTTCCTGCTCACGCGCCGGGTAGGCGGGCGGCACGCGCACGGTGATGGGCGACGGCGCGATGATCATGCCGTCAAGCGACGCGGTGATATCAGGCTGCGTCGTGGGCGGAGCCGTCTGGAAGGAAGGCCCGGAGTCTGACGGCAGGTCAGAGCTTTGAGTATCGAGCGTCGGGATAGGCGGAGGCGGACTGACCACCTCCGGCTCCGGAGGGCTCCGCGGGGTCAGCCTCTCATCCGGCACGTATTCGGAAATGCTGATCTCCTCAACCGGACGTGGCTCCGGCAGTGAAATGACATCCACCCGGATCAGGATCTGCATCACCATGAACAAGGCGAAGGTGATCAGAACAGCAAGGCTGCCTGCCGTGGTCCATCGCGCCAGTCCGGATATGAAAGCACCCGCGCTCGGCGGCGGCGCCTCAGGCCGCAAAAGAGCTTCAGACATATAAACCTCCCCGTTTGATGCGGAGGTCAGTTTTGCCGCTGTGGCCTCCGCCAACATGGACAGGCTGAAAGCTGATTAGGGCGAAAACCGGACATTTTCTCGCCAGAAGAGAGGCTTTGAGACTGACATGCGTCGAAAGAGAGCCCCGCAAACAAAGAAAAAGCCCCGGCGCACAACGCCGGGGCTTTCAATCAGTGTCCCGTAAGCGCCTAGCCTTCAGCGGTGGCCGCTTGGGCTTCGCGCTCGGCCTGAGCCGCTGCGGCTTCAGCATCGGACATGCCGGCTTCACGGATCTGCTCACCGTACACATTGTAGTACGCTTCACAGCGCTCCGGGATGGATTCAAACCGCACGCGGCCTTCATCATCCACAGAACCGGTCAGAACGATCTGACGGCGTTCGGCGTCCAGGGTCAGGCGGCATTCGTCGATGACGATCTGCTCCTGTTGCACCCGGCGACGCTCTTCACCATCAATTTGAGCGGTGATCCAGCGGATCCAGCCATTGGAGGCCGTCCGGCTGGTCGGATACCGTGCGCCTTCGCGGAAGGCCTGGATGGCGCCCTGGCGTTCACCCTGACGGAACCGCGCGGTGCCCAGCAACTCCCAGGCTTTGCCCGTATCGCTCAGGCCGCCCCGATCCAACGCCGTAACCAGCGCGGCTTCAGCAGCTGCGAAGTCATTGAGCTGGAAGTTCGCTTCGGCCAGACGCAGAGCGGTTTCACCATCGCCCTGAAGCTGGGACAAACGTTCAAGCACCGGAATAGCCCGGTCAAACTCGGACGCCTGACGCCACATATTGGCCAGCAGCTCGAGATGGTTCTGCGTGACCTCCACACGACCCGCATTCATCTCACGCTCGAGAATCGACGCGCCGCGGAACGGGTTTTCCAGGAAGCTGTAATACTGAACCAGACGGATCAGCTCGTTCTCTTCTTCATAGAGACCGTTCAGATACATCAGCTTGTTGGTTTCAAACGCATTGCTGGCGTCATCTTGCTGCGCGTAAAGCGCAATCAGATTTTGCCAAGCCTGACGTGCGCCCGGGAAAGCAGACAGATACTCCCGAATAACCCGCAACTGATCATTCGTGCGATCAAGTTGCTGATAGAAGTAGAACATCAGGTTGAAGTCCTGCTCGTTCTTCTGGGGTGTATTGTTGTAATAGATTTCCGCATAGCGAACGCCATCGGAAATCCGCTCTGCTTGCAGATACGCTTGGGCCACAGTCTTGGCGAAGCTGGGAGACAGCTCGGCGCCGGCTGCGATGGCCAGCTCGAACTGACGGATCGCCTCGCCCACATTTTCCTGAACCAGGTGAAGCTGGCCCAGCGCCGTGCGGATGGAGATTTCTTCGTCCGTCGTGGTGGCGCCGGTGTCCAGCGCCGCGCCGAAGTCGCGGATCGCCAGGTCCAGGCGGTCCTCGGTGAAGTACGCCCGGGCGCGCAGCTGCAACACCACAAACCGTTCGTACGGGCTGAGGTTATCGCGAGCCGCAAGCTCGTTCATGATCCGCAGAACACAAGCGTTGTCTTCCACTTCCTGACACTCTTGGGAAGCAAGCACTTGCTCGCCGACCGCAGAGGTCAGAACGCGGCCTTCAGCCTGTTGCTCATCATTGTCTCGCCGGCGCTGCGCTTCAGACGGCGCGGCGATCGCGAGGGCCAGAAGGCCGGAAATGGCGGCGACGCCCAGTGTCCGGACCAAGCTGGCGGGGTTGAAAGTCTCGTTCAGAGTCATTGTCACTCTCCCGGTGTCGGCGCACCGCGCTCTGGTATGAGCGAGGTGCGCCGCACTGCTTAGTCAGACAACTGGTAGTCGAGAGACGTTTGCACGCCCCGACGCCAGACCGCATTGCCGTTTTCAATTCTGGGTTCGTACCGCCAGCGTTCCACGGCCCGGATGCTGGAGCGTTCAAACAGCGAGCTGGAGCAATCCAGCGCCACAATGTTTGTCGGCGTCCCATCCGGCGTCACGTCAAACTGCATCAGGCAGTTGCCTTCCACGCCACGCTCAGCCGCCCGAGGCGGGTATTGCGGCGGGATGCGCACCATCGGCTGGGCGTCACGGTCGGAGACGTCAAAGCTGACATCGCCGCTGCCCAGATCCGGTGCGTCGAACTCAGGAATTTCACCAGCGATGGTGTTCATGTCCTCAGCCGGAGCCTCAGCCACTTGCCGCTCGATTTGAGGCGGCGGGGGCGGAGGTTCGACGTCGTTCACGTCATCCATGGTGACTTCACGCTGACGGACTGAGAGATCCTCGATTTCTTCCGAAATGGAGATCGACAGTTCATCACGCGCCTCTTCCAGCTCGACTTCATCGGTCAGGATGAGACGCATCATCAGCATGAACAGCAGGAAGGTGATCACGGCGGCGATCGGTACGCCGACGAGAAGACGGATTATACTAGCCATCGCGTCCCCCTATCCTTCCTCAACTGAGATTTTAACGGGAATGCTCATGTCCATCAGCAATTCCTGGACATCGAGAACGGTCCCGGCCGGTGCGCCAAGATCACCCTGGATCATGGCTTCGGCGCGGGGGTTCTCCTCCCGGAGTTGCTCGAACGCGTTACGAAGCTGCGCGAGCTCGTAAACATTTCCGTCCACATAAATTTCGTCATTGGCCGTTACGGCCACGAGCAGGGTCGGTTTTTCACTTTCCTGAAGTTGGGATTCAGGACGGAAAATATCGACGCCTGGCTCTTTAACGAACACAGCTGTCACGATGAAAAAGATGAGCAGGATGAACACGACGTCGAGCATCGGCGTCATGTCCAGCTGGACTTCTTCGTCATCTTGCAGCACGCGGCTTTGTCGGCGAGCCATTGGCTTGTCTCCTCTCCCGGTCCGTTATCCCTCGCCGCCTTCGGCGCGAGTGATTGAAACGGGAATGCTGTTCGCCTTCATTTCATCCCAGATCAGGACGATCGTGCCGTGCAGCGCTTCGTCGGCCACTTCGATCAGCACCGCAGAGTCAGGCTGTTCAGCCCGGATCCGCGACACCGCCGCCAGCACACGAAGTTCACTGGTGGGGTCCTGGTTGACGAAGACCTGATTGCGGTCGTTCACCTGGACCAGGATCACCGGGTTCGGCTCGGTCGGCTCATTTTCAGACGGGGGCGGGGGACGCATATCAATCCCCTGCTCCTGCAGGAAGGTCGCCGTGACGATGAAGAAGATGAGCAAGATGAAGACGATGTCCAACATCGGCGTCATATCGACGTCGGCGTTATCGCTTCCGCGTTTGACTTTTCTACGCATGGCCTAGTCCACCTCCAGCTCGTCTGCGAGTTGATGGACCTTGGTTTTGGCCATCCGCTCGATCTGGTTGGAGAAAAGCAGTCCGGACAAGGATGCGACCATGCCCGCCATGGTCGGGATGGTGGCGCGAGCCACCCCCGCCGACATGGCGCGAGCATCGGATGAACCGGAGATCGACATGACGTCGAACACCGAGATCATCCCGGTCACCGTGCCCAGCAGACCAAAGAGAGGAGCGACCGCGACAAGCGTCTTGATCAATTCCACATTCTGGTCGGCCTTGGCCTTCACTTCGCTAATGAGCTGATCCCGGATGGCGTAAGCGTTCCAGGAATGGTGGTCGCTACGTGCGCCCCATTCCTTTCGCGCCCGGTCCGCCGCACCTTTGTGCGCGAAACCGAAATACGCCATGCGTTCCAGGATGAACGCCCACATCACGAAGGTCAGGGCCATGATCCAGGTCAGGATCGGACCACCGCGTTCCAGGAATTCCTGGAGACCTGTGAGGGCGCCTGAGATATCCATAGGTCTGTTTCCTTAACCTGCGGATTTCTCTTCGGCGTGACGGGCGATAATGCCTGCCGCTTGTTCTTCCAGTGCGCTCTGGGCGCCGCGAGCAAAGCTTGCAGCGAACGAGTGGATGAACAAGAGCGGGATCGCCGCGATCAGACCGGACACCGTCGTCACCAGGGCTTCGGAAATACCGCCTGCCATGATGGTGGGGTCGCCGGTGCCGAAGAGCGTGATTTGGGTGAAGGTCCGGATCATGCCGGTCACGGTGCCCAGCAGGCCGAGCAGCGGCGCGACGCCAGCCGCCAGCTTGAGGAAGTTCAGGCCGAACTCGAACTTCGGAGTCTCGCGAAGAATGGCTTCGTCGATCTTCAGTTCGATGGTTTCGGTCGGACGATCTTTCACTTCCTCATAGGCCAGCATGACGCGGCCCAGCGGGTTGGAGCTGGACGCGGTCGAACGACGCTTCTGAGCGTTGATCGCCGAGTTTACCAGCAGCAGGCTCACCAGGCGGAACAGACCAAAGGCCGCCGAGAAGATCAGCAGAGCTGCGATGATCTTGGCGACGATGCCGCCTTGCTCAAAGCGCTCGGACAGGCTCGGCACGTCGCGATAGATGCGCAGCAGGCCGCCACGGGACGGATCGACCGGACCGGAGACGATCTCGCCCGGCTCGGCGTTGATCAGGTTGGAGGCTGCGCTCAGCAGACGGGCCGGAGGCTGACGCTCCAGGTTCGCCAGACGATAGCCGGCTGCCGCGTTGTTCTCGTCAGAGGTCCACTGCACGAAGAGCGGGCCGCCGTCATTCGCCATGGCGATGAACGGACCGACGCGGGTCACGGGGACCGGGTTGCCTTCGTTCAGACCCAGCACGCGAGCGTTGAAGGTCGTGACTTCCGCCTGGCCTTCCATCTCGTTGATCATGGTCTGCCAGATGGCGTCCAGCTCGAAACGCTCCGGCAGGGTGCGGCTCTGGGCCAGTTCCTGCAGAGGTTCGGCGCGGCCCGGATACTGGGCGGACACCATGGAGGATTCGATGATCGAACCGAATTCGCCAGCCGTTTGACGCGCAGCGCCGAACAGCTCGCCGAAAGCGCCTTGAGCTTCGCGAAGCTCGGCGTCGAGCTCGGCGATTTGCTGGTCGTTGGCGTCGAACTGGGCCTGCAGACGCTCGGACTGGGCTTCCAGGGACGCCAGTTCGTTGCGGGCCTGGCTCAGCAGAGACGCCTGACGGTCACGCTCGGAGCGGAACTCTTGCAGACGGCGCTGGTTTTCCGCAGCGGCGTCGCGGCTGTCCTGACGGACCCGCTCGAGCAGCTGGGAAATGGATGTGACCGGTTCGCGGTCGGCTTGTGCGAAGGCCGGAGCCGACGCCGCACCGGCGATCAGCGAGACGGCCGCAATCGATGTAAGAATGCGTTTCATTGGTTTGCTCTCCCGTCTCACATTAACCCGCGGTCGGGCCCGGCAGCGGGGCCTCGAACACTTCCGGGGTGGTCACTTCGTTCGCGATCCGGAAGGCGCGCTGAACATTGGACGACATGGACGACGGAACCGGACGCCAGGTCTGGTTGTCGTGGGTCATGATGGCCAGATCGCCGCCAATCTGACGGATCAGGGCCACACGGCCGATCTGAAGGATGTTGGCTTCCTGGGGAACGCCGTCGACCACGACTTCTTCCGAATAGGCGTTCAGGGAACGGCCATAGGAAGATTCAATCTCGAAAGCGTTCAGCAGCAGACGATATTTCTCAGCCGGAGAGACAGCCGCCTCGCCCAGAACTTCACGAATATTGTCCAGACGCTGGGTGCGCTGGTCGATACGGAAGGGCATGTCGGACGCGATGAAGTCTTCCAGCGCGTTGAACATTTCCAGCATCATCGGCGCGAGATCGCGTTCGATGTTGCCCACGCGCTCGAGTTGGCTTTGCAGACCGGCCAGCTCGTTTTCCTGCGAGCGCAGGAACACGTTCTGTTGCGCGATGAAGACGCGCTGGGATTCGATCTGTTCGCGAACCGCCAGATATTCGCGTTCCGCGTTGTCGGCGGCGTCCGCCAGACGGTTGATCTGCTCTTGGGCCTGAGCGCCGTCCTGAGTGGACTGACGCGCCACTTCAAGCGCCCGGTCGAGCTGCGCATGCGCAGCGCCCGCGACGACGAGCGCGGCGGCGCTCGCCGCAAGCGTCGTGCGGATTCCTTTGAACGTCATGGACATATTTTGCCTCACAGTAGCCGGCGCGATCACAATGACTGCGCGCTCCGTTTCCCTCGCTTTATCGGTGCACCGATCGTCTCCGCGACGGTATCGGCCCCCCAAAAACACAAATACCGCGGCGCACCGCGCGATGACCCTGGATTACCAAGGGCCAATAATAAGTAAACGAGACCGACATCAGCGATGTCGCCCTCATCTTGCAACGCGGCGTGGTCCGCCGTCTCTATAGTTTGGACGAACGCTAGCACCGGCTGAGTTGGCCGATCAACCGCTCAAACACGAGACGCGCCGTATCCGACTGGTCCGGTCCTCTGTTCTAACGCTCAAGCATCATCGTTTTACGACGACGCCAGACATTACCGCATCTTCAGAAATAGCCTGTGAATCAAGGGCGATTTAGCGTCCGCACCGGACATCCGCGCCAATTTGAAGACGCGTCTGAAAAGCTTTCGCCATTAACTGCAATTGACCGCGTCGCAGACGTTAAGAGCCCGCGCGTGGCGCCCAGGCCACGCCGTTTCACGCTGAAATAGCGTGTTATACTTACATATCTGATGTGAAGAGTATGGCTGGGGCGCCAGGATTCGAACCTGGGAATGGCGGTACCAAAAACCGCTGCCTTACCACTTGGCGACGCCCCAACCGGGTGACCACTCGGGTCACGGGCCGCGGTAATTAGCCCGGCCCGACGCAGGATGCAACGCCCTGTGCTGCACTTTCGACAGCTGTATTCCAGCTGTGAAGATGTCATTGCCTTTTTCAGGCCCTTCGGTCTATAAGCCCGCCCTCGGTTCGGAGTATAGCTCAGCCTGGTAGAGCACTGTCTTCGGGAGGCAGGGGTCGCAGGTTCAAATCCTGCTACTCCGACCAGTTATTCCCGCCCTGTTTACAGGACATGCGCGCCCTCCTCCCGGAAGGCGCGTTTTTGTTGGCGTCAGGCCCTGTTGAGTCGCTTCCACGCCACACTCACGCGCGAACCGGCCGCTCTCATACACCCAGATATCGACCTGCCCCGCGACGCCCCTTAAGACATTGTTAGGGTTCAAGGGGGTGCGCGGCGAGGCCGTGCGAAGCATATGAAACAATTCTGGCTGACATTTTTCGGGTCCATCGCCGGCGTGATCGCCGGTGCGATTCTGTGTGTGGTGTTTTTGATCTTTCTGATCGGCGGCCTGATCGGCGCGGCTCTGGAGTCCGCAGCCACGTCAGACGCCCCTGTCCTGCCGGGGCGCGCGATGGTGCTTGAGCTTGATCTCAGAACGCCGCGCCTGGACCAACCCTCGTCCTCTCCGTTCGCCTTCGCCGAACCGCTGTCCATCGTAGAGCTGTCCCAAGCGCTGGAGCGCGCGCGCACGGATTCGCGCGTGGCCGCCGTTTTCGTACGGGCCAACACAGTCAGCCTGCCCGCAGCCCAGGCCGAACAGATTCACGCCCTGCTGGCCCGCGTCTCCGCAGCCGGCAAACCCGTCATCGCCCATGCCCAGGGGTTTGAGGGCGGTTCGGTGCTGCCCTACTTCGCCGTGGGCGGCGCAGACGAGATCTGGATGCAGGACAGCGCCAGCTTCACCGCCGTGGGCCTCAGCGTTGAAACCCTGTTTCTGGGGGGGATGTTTGAACGCTTCGGCGTGCAGCCGCAATTCGTCCAGTTTCATGAATTCAAGAACGCCGCCGATACTCTGACCCAGACCGGCTATACCGAGGCCCACCGTGAAGCCACGTTAAGCTGGCTGGGCTCGATCCATGACACGGCGCTCGCCGCCATCGCCCGCTCACGCGGCGCTGATCCCGCGCGCTTGCGCGAGCTTGTGGAGGCGGGTCCCTATTCCGCTGAGCAGGCGCTCGATCTGGGCCTGGTGGACCGTTTGGGGCATGTGGCCGCCGCCCGCCAGAGCGTGCTTGATCGCGCCGGCCCCAATGCGCGGCTTGTCGACATCGCCCTCTATCACAGACAACCCGCCAGCCCGGCCCCCGCGCAAGCGCCCGTCATCGCCCTGGTTGAAGCGCAGGGCGGCATCGTCACCGGCGCATCCGACAGCGGGCTGGGCGGGCCGGTCATCGGCGGCGACACCCTGGCCGACGCCATCGACGCCGCCGCGCGCGACAGCGCCGTTCGCGCCATCATCCTGCGCATTGATTCGCCCGGCGGATCCGCTATTGCGTCTGATCAGATCTGGGATGCGGTAATGCGAGCCCGCCAGGCGGGCAAGCCTGTCATCGCCTCGATGGGGGCGACGGCGGCGTCGGGCGGCTATTACATCGCCGCCCCCGCTGACCGGATCATCGCCCAGGCCACAACCCTGACCGGCTCGATCGGCATGTATGGCGGCAAGCTGGTGGCCGATGAGGCCCTGAGCCGGCTGGGGCTCAATCTTGATCCGCTTTATGTGGGCGGCGAATTCACGCTGGCCCAATCACCCGCCCAATCCTGGTCCGAAACACAAGCCGCCGATTACGCCCGGCTGGCCGAAGACGTGTATGAGGACTTCACCCTCAAAGTGTCCGAAGGCCGCGACATGCCGCTGGCGCGCATCCAGCAGATCGCCCGCGGTCGGGTCTGGACAGGCGCGCAAGCGCTGGAGCTGGGCCTGGTGGACGAGCTGGGCGGGTTTGACGCCGCCCTTGCCTCGGCACGCGCACTGGCCGGGCTGAGCGAGACCCAGCGCATCCGCCTGCAGCGTTTCCCGGCGCGGCCTGAGGGTCTTGAAGCCTTGCAGGCATTGTTCGGGGTCAGCCTGGACACGGTGCAGAGCGCGCAGGCGCTCAACCAGCTGCTGCAAACGCCCCAAGCTCAGGCGCTCTTGCGTCAGCAGGCCCGGTTACGCGCTCAGGGGGCGGATCTGACAGCACCCGCCGAACAACCGCACTAACCGATAATCGCGCCCAGCATGAAGACCGCAAACACGCCTAGAAGCAGAACGAAGCCGTATAGAACCGAGAGCGTCAGTGTGCGCACGACGGACTGGAACCGGCCCCGCTCATAGACGTTGCGATGCAGCTTGTAGAGATACAGGTTGGAATACACGATCATCGCCAGGGTCGCCCAGCCCGCGCCGATCAGCAGACCCGCCTTGCTCAGGATCGCCATGGACAGAAACAGCGCCGCGTGAAAATGCAGCGAGACGATCATATGATCGTAGAGATAAAAGCCCCGCCGCCACACATAGACCAGGCCCAGCAGCAAGGCGTAGACCGGCACCATGGCGAACATGACCCGGGGGACCCAGTCCGCCGCCGAGTCCAGCCAGTCGCCCGGATCTTCAGCGACGTTCGCGAAACGCTCGCCCAGATAGCGGCGCATTTCCAGCGGCCAGATGGTTTGCGGCGCAGGCTCGCCGAAATCCTCAGGCGCAAAGAACTGACGGATATTGTTGCCCGAGACATTGCTTTGATAGGGATCAAAGTCCGAGGTCTCGCCATCCGGCGTCGCCATAATTCCAGTGATAAAGGGGGTGGCGGCGCTTGTCTCAGCAAGTGGCGCCTCCAGCTTGTCGGCCACGCCCGTCGCCGGCGCCTCGACCGCAGGCAAGCTAAAGTCTGCAGCGGCGATCTTGTCAGGATTGGTCGGCGTCTCTGAGCCCTGAAGCCTCTTCGGCCCCAGCGGCGTCAGGTGAAAAACCGCGCCGGAATCAGTATCTGTGACCAGCGCATCTTGCGCCTCGGGGTCACGTCCTGTTGAGAAGCCGATGCGTTCCAGAGCCTGCAGCGCGTACTCGGCCTCCTCTTCGGTCATGGCCCCGGCTGCGACCTGCTCCTCGATTTCAAGCCGGGCGGCTGACAAGTCCACACCGTTCGGCTCATAATTATTCCACCCTTCCTGCATGCCGTCCGCCATATCCCCCAGATTTCCGCTCAGCGGAACCAGCAAGAAGAACAAAAGCGACGCGATGATGTAGAGGCGGAAGGGCGGCATGTACCGCATCCGCTTGCCTTTCAGGAAAGCGCGCGTGACGCGTCCCGGAAACAGCAAAAGAGCCGGAAGGGTGCGGGCGACCCGCCCGTCCAGCGCCAACAACCCCTCGATGACTTCTGAAAACAAGCCATGGACCGGCCGGTGATATTCATCATCGACCTGCCCGCACATATGGCAGACCGGACCTTCGAGCTTGGTCTCGCAATTGGCGCACACGCCCTCTGGCGTATCCGCGCGAAGAACCGCCGGGCGCGAAGGCTTGCGACGTGTTGATCCCCGGCCCGCCGCCACGCCCATCGCAATGGCGTGATCAGTGACGGCCTGCGCCGCGGGATCAAAATTATCGCTCACCCTCGCCCCCGTCAGGTCTCGATCAGTCGGTCTCGGCCATGCACAGATAGCGCGTACGGTGGATGTGGGTGAGATTGTCTTCCCATCCGGTCACAGCCGGGTTCACCAGCGCTTTGTTCACGTAATAGACCAGCGGCATGTACGGGCTGTCATCGAGCAGGATCTGCTCGGCGTCAGACAACAGATCCCCGCGTTCTTCCGCATCCAGCGTCCGGTTCGCCTGTTCCACCAGCGCGTCGTATTCAGGGTTGGACCAGCGCGAATAGTTCATGGGCACGGAGTCAGTCTCGCCCAGGAAGAGGAAGTTGTAGGCGTCATTATAATCGCCGATCCAGCCGCCATCGCCGAGGCTAAAATCGCCTGCACGCAAATTGGCGTAATGGATCTGGGTCTCGATGCCGACGATCTCAGGCTGCACCCAGTCTGCGATCAGCGACCAGTCTTGCTGCACCACCGGCGCCACGCGCGGATTATCGCCCGTAGTGCGGTGCGAATATTCAAACCGCAGCGGATTGTCAGGGCCATAGCCGGCCTCGATCAGCATCTCGCGCGCCATTTCGCGGCGCTCTTCCACTGACACATCTTCCCAGGTGACGCGCGCATCGCTGGGATAGGCGTTCACGCCCGGCGGAACAAAGCTATAGGCCGGAATCTGACCGGCGCGCAGAATGTCTGTGGCGATGAACTCACGATCCACAGCCATGGAGAGCGCATTGCGCACGCGCGGATCGTCAAACGGCGCTTCGGTGGTGTTGAACGCGAAATACACAATGCCGAGATAGGGGTGCACCCGCACATAGTCGGGAATTTCACGGCGCAGGAAGTCGAGATTCTGACCCGCGAAATCAACGTTCAGGTCCAGCTCGCCATTCCGCACACGGCGCTCGGCGGCGGGGTTGTCCACGGTGGGGTAATAGAACACTTCGTCCACGCAGACATTTTCATTGTCCCAGAACAATTCATTGCGTTCAGACAGGACGAAATCGTTCGCGCGCCAGTTCACCAGCTTGTACGGGCCGTTCGTCACAATGTTCTGCGGCTGGACCCAAGCGTCGCCATACTGCTCCACCACGTGCTGGGGCACGGGGAAGGTGGTGTAGTGCGTCAGAAGGCCGGGCAGATACGGGGCGGGGAATTCCAGATCAATGCGCAAGGTTTGTGCGTCGATCGCGGTGACGCCCAGCTCTTCAGGCGGCAGCTCGCCCGCATTGACCTGACGCGCATTGCGGATCGGATAGAGCAGCGAGGCGTAGTTCGCCAGAGTCGCCGGATCCAGAATGCGGCGAAAGGCGTATTCGAAATCTTCCGCCGTCACCGGTTCCCCATCGCTCCACACCGCTTCGCGCAAGGTGAAGGTCCAGCTCATCCCGTCTTCGGTGACGCTCCAATCGGTCGCCATGCCCGGAATGGGCTCGGCCTCAGCGTTCTCGGTGAACAGACCGATGAACATGTCGCCGATGATATTGTTTTCCCATGTGCCCGAGGCTTTGTGCGGATCAAGCGTCAGCGGCTCTGCGCCGTTGCCGCGATGCAAGACCACGCCGTCACTATCGGCGCTGTCGCCGCCCCCTCCGCATGCTGTCAGCGCCAGCGCCGATGCGCCAGCCATGAGAAGAAGGCTCAGTCGTCGAGTGATGGTCATTATGATCAGGCTCCCCAGTGATCGGTTATCGCTTCTGCGTGCTAGTTATGGCGTCTCTCAGCATCATCTCTCATAAATGATGGTGAGCCTACCTGCCTTACCCGGATAATTCACCGGGTGATGAAAGCGTTATGGTTGACGTGATCTTAATTTCCTAGGGAAATGGGTGAGAATTCAAGTGAAAATCGGACATATGACATGCAACTGAGATCCCTTGCCGCTGTGATAGCAGTGTTGGGGGCGAGCGCGCCCTCCCTGGCGCAGGACGCGCAAAGCGAGCCTGAAACGCTGAATCGCTTGCTCGCCTGCCGCGCATTGAGCGACGACGCCGCCCGCCTGGCCTGTCAGGACGAACACCTGGCCGTTCTGGCCCAGGCTACCGAATCAGGACGGATCGTCGTCGTCGAACGCCGCGCCCTGCGCGAAGTGGAGCGCGCGAGCTTCGGGCTGAACCTGCCGAGCGTCGGACGGCTGGGGGGCATCTTGCGCCGCAATGAAGCTGACGAGGCGGCGGCCGTCGCCGAGGTCGAGACGCTCGAGGACGGCTCCACCGCCACCTATGACGCCAGCGGGGCGCTTGAAAGCCTGGTCGGCGTGCCAGTGTCAGATGTGTCTTTGCGCAATGGCATGCTGCGGGTGACGCTCAGCAATGGGCAGGTCTGGGATCAGACTGACTCCACACGCTTGCCTCGCATTTCGAGCCGCGCCCTGCGCGATGGCGTGAGAGCAGATATCGAAACGGGTGTTCTGGGCGCGCATTTTCTGCGTCTGAGCAATCATCCCAGCCGCCGATTCCGCGCCGAGCGCGTCCAATAAGTCTGACTCGAAACTGGAGTACATTCGATGTTCATGCCCAAATCCAAAACCGCACTCGCCCATTTGGGCGCGTGCGCGTTCTTTATCGCTCCGGCGTTTGGCCAGACCACCAATGCCGAAGCCCCTCTGCGGGCCGTCGTGGAATGCCGGGCTCTGGAAAATAGCGCAGACCGCCTGGCCTGTTTTGACAGAACCTCGGCTGTTCTCGAAAGCAGTCTGGATACCGGTGCGGTTCTGGCGGTCACCCGCGAAGATGTCGACACCGCGGAACGGGACTCATTCGGGCTGTCACTGCCCAATATCGGCGCACTCGCCCGCTCGCTGACCTCGCCTGGACAGAATGAGGCGCTGGCGGATCTGAGCCCCGAAACAGCTGACGCTGCAGTCGCCGCAGACAACACAGAAACGGCAGACACAGTTGAGACCGCCGACGCTCAGAGCACACAGACAGCTCAGGCTTCTGCAGAGCCGCAAACGCGCGAAGAGGTGCTGGCGCGAGCAGACACCCTCGCCGCCTCCCGGTCTGGCGTCGAGGTCCAGGAACGCGGACGGGATGGACGTGCGATCAAGGTCATCATGGAAATCGAGCGCTATCAGGAGTTCAACTACCAGCAGGGGCGCTTTTACATGACAAACGGGCAGGTCTGGGAGCAGACCCGGGCCCAGAGCCACCGGATGCCGTCGCGCGGCGTGGCCCATGCCCATATTCGCCGTACATCGACCGGCATTCACCTGCTGCGGATCAATGATCGCGGCACTGCGATCCAGGTCCGGCGGACGCGATAACCCGCGATTAGCCCGAACAGAACCCTGAAATGAAAGATGGCGCTGAAATCAGCGCCATCTTTTTTTGGGGGGGCGACTGCGGTTAGCGATCCTTTGGATCGATGGCGTCCCGCAAGCCGTCGCCAATGAAGTTGAAGCAGAACAAGGTCAGCATCATGGTCAGCGCCGGGAAGATCAGCGTCCAGGGCGCGATCTCCATATCGCGCGCGCCATTGGAGATCAGATTGCCCAGCGAAGTCAGCGGCTCCTGCACCCCGAGCCCCAGGAAGCTGAGGAAGCTTTCCGCCAGGATCACAACTGGAATGGTCAGCGTCACATAGACCACCACCGGACCCAGCACATTGGGCACGATATGGCGGCGGATGATCGACAGTTGCGACACGCCGGCGGCGTGAGCGGCCTCAACGAACTCCATATTCTTCAGCGAGATCGTCTGACCGCGCACGATGCGCGCCATGGTCAGCCATTCCACCGCCCCGATGGCGACGAAGATCAAGATGATGTTCCGACCGAACACCACCATCAAGATGATGACGAAGAAGATGAAGGGCAGCGAGTACAGAACATCCACGACCCGCATCATCAGCTGGTCGATCCGTCCGCCCAGAAAGCCGGCCACAGCGCCCCAGGTCACCCCGATGATCAGGGAGACGAAGGTCGCCACCACGCCCACCATCAAGGACATGCGCAAGCCCACCAGCACCCGCGCGAACAGGTCGCGCCCCTGAGCGTCGGTGCCAAAGATATGCAGATCGGTGAAGGTCGGCCCGATCTGGACCTTGTCACGATAGATGAACGTGCTGTCGTGCACCCACAGGAGCGGGCCGATCAGGGCCAGGAAGACCAGAAGCCCCAGCACAATCAAGCTGGCCACGGCGGCCTTGTTGCGCAGAAGGCGCGTGCGCGCATCATCCCAGAGCGAGCGACCCTTGACGGCGCTCTGCTCCATGAGCTCGGCTTTTTCTTGCGGCGTGGAGGTCAGAACCATCAGTCGAACTTCACTTTAGGATTGAGCACGGCGTACAGCAGATCCGCGACCAGATTGAGCGCGATGATCAGGCCGGCGTACAGGATCACCACGCCCATCACGACGGTATAGTCGCGCTGGAGCGCCGCAAACACGAACTGTCGTCCGACGCCCGGAAGCGAGAAGACCTGCTCGATCACGATGGACCCCGTCAGCAGAGCGGCGGTGGCCGGCCCCAGATAGCTGACCAGCGGCAGGATCGCGGCGCGCAGGGCGTGCCGGCTGATCACAGCGAACGGGCTCAGCCCCTTGGCGCGCGCCGTGCGGATGAAGTTGGAGCGGATCACCTCGATCATGCTCGCCCGCATCAGGCGCGAAATGATGGCGATCTGCGGCAGAGCCAGGGTGATCACCGGCAGGATCATGCGCTCGACGGTCATGCCGTGTCGCGGATCGAGCCCGCCTGACGGCAGCCAGCCCAGATAGATCCCGATCACCAGCGCCAGTATCGGCCCCACCACAAAGGGCGGGATGACGATCCCCACTGTGGCGAACCCGACCACCCCGTAATCGACGGCCGTATTTTGCCTGAGCGCGGCAATCGATCCCAATATCGTCCCGATAAACACCGCCAGCCCCATGGACAACAGGCCCACAGTGGCGGAGACCGGAAAGCCTTCAGCGATGATCTGGGAGACAGACTTGTCGCGGAATTTCAGCGATGGGCCGAGATCAAATTGCGCCAGGTCGACCAGATAGTCGAGATATTGCTTGGCCACCGGCTGGTCCATGCCATAGCTCGCCAGCAGGTTCTGGCGGGTTTGTTCAGGCATGGGGCGTTCAAGATCGAACGGTCCGCCCGGCGCGAAACGCATCATGAAAAACGCCAGCGTGATGATCACCAGCAGTGTGGGGATCGCGACGAGTATGCGGCGGGCGATATAACCGATCATGGGGCGCTTTTTGACATCTGTATGAAGTCCGCTTTGTGAGGGTTACACAGTACAGGATCAAGGACGACCCGCAGTGAGCCCCAAATCGGACGTGAATTCAACAAGTTCTAGGTGCGTTGTCTCAAAATGGGTCAATCTTTGTCCGGACTTTGAGCGCGTTCAGCGTGCATCCCAGAAGAGATATCCACACCCGCATGAATAGGAACTGAGCGCTGGCTGACCGTCTGCGGCTGTGTTTGCGCACCGCTCAGGCCCGCTTTCAGACAGCCGATCAGGACCGCCGCCATCAGCAGTAATCTGACACGTCGGCTGACAAAGACGCTGGCCGCGTTCAATCGAGTCATAACGCTCCCCATGCTGGCGTACACGAATGTGTGACGCAAAAAGCGCGCCGCTGTGATCGAGCGTGAATTGCGCCAGACCGAAGGGCGGGTATCGTGTAACCGTATCAAGGATGGGCAGAGCAATGACGACGACCGCGTGGTGGCGCGATTTCCAGCTTGAGGGCAATGTGGTGCAAGTTCGCAAGACCGGCGCCCGCATCCCCCTTGATTTCGGGATCGTGACCGAAACCCTGTCCTGGATGGGCTATCATGCGCGTATCGAACTGGAACGGCGTCGCATCAGGGCGGACGGTCCGCGTATCTGGTTCACGCCTGATCGGCCGCGGCCCTGGTATCTGATCTGGCCGGTGGTCCAGCTCGCGGGTCTGCGAATCGCGGACCAGCCTGAAGACGCCGACCTGCAGTTCCATTTTGAAGACCTGACGACGGTCACGCCTGCCCGCGAGAGCAGCAGCCTGGACATCAACGCCGCCTGCGCCGACACGTCCAAATCCGAAGTCGCACGCGTCTTTGAACAGGTCAGCGGCCGGGCGCTGGCGGTCAATTCAGAGGAATGGAGCGGCGAGATGGTCGCCAAGTCCGAGTTGAACGGCGCCCATGACGGCCGGATTCTGACCGGCCCGGTCCGCCCTGAGCCCGGCATCGCCTATCAACGCCTGATCGATAACAGCGCTGATGACGGCTGTGTCGAGGATTTGCGCTGCCCCACGGTGAATGGCGAACTCAGCGTGGTGTTCTTGAAGCGCCGCCCCCTCCCCGACCGGTTCGCCAATCACAACAGCGAAGTGCGTTTGCTCGATCCCGATACGGTGTTCAGCGCAGAGGAGCGCGCGCTGATCCGCACCTTCTGCCGCGCCATGGCGCTCGACTGGGGCGGGCTGGACGTGCTGCGCGACCGCCGGACGGGTGAGATCTGGATCGTGGATGTGAACAAGACCGATATGGGGCCGCCGATCGCCCTGCCCCTGAAAGACCAAATGACTGCGACCCGCAAACTGGCCCATGCCTTGCGCGCCAATGTGGACGCCCGCCTGACCCCTGTGGAGACTTCGTCATGAGCGCCATCCCTTTCGTTCGAGAGTTCGACTTCGACTATGGGCGTTGCGATCAGATGAGCCCGCGTATCCGCCGGGTGATCGCGCCCAATCCGGGCAGTTTCACCTTCACAGGCACCGGCGTGTTCATCATCGGCACAGGCGAGGTGGCGGTCCTGGATCCCGGCCCCGCCCTGCCCGAACATGAAGCGGCGCTCGACGCCGCGCTCGACGGTGAGCGGGTCAGTCATGTCTTCGTCACCCATCACCATCTCGACCATTCCCCCCTCGCCCATACGCTGGCGCAAAAACATGGCTGCCAGGTCTATGGCCGCATGCCGCGCGTGACCGAGCCTGAAGGCGGCGAAGTGCGCATGGAGGCGGGCGATGATCTGGGCTTCCAGCCCGATGTGCAGATCGAGGACGGCGCCCAGTTCACCGGGCCGGACTGGACGCTGACCGCGCTTCATACGCCGGGGCACACCTCCAACCATGTGTGCTATGCGCTCAAGGAGGAGAACGCCCTGTTCTCAGGCGATCATGTGATGGGCTGGTCCACCTCGGTGGTCAGCCCGCCAGACGGATCGATGCGGGATTATCTGGCGCAGCTCAAACGCGTTCAGGCGCTAAACTTTGAAACCATCTGGCCCACCCACGGCCCCCAGATCACTGAGCCCCAGCCTTTTCTGGACGCCTATATCGCCCATCGTGAAAACCGCGAGGCGCAAGTGCTGGCCCAGCTTCAGGATGGTCAGGACACGATCAAGGCGATGGTCGCGGTGATGTATGCCGACGTGGACAAGCGCTTGCATCCCGCCGCCGCGCATTCCGTGCTGGCGCACATGATCCATCTGGTGGAGCAGGGCAAGGCCGTGTGCGAGGGCGCGCCCGGGCTCGACACCCGCTACGCCCTCGCTTGAGGGGCCTGACGCTTAGGCGCCTTCGCCCAGCGAAGCGCGCAAACGCTCTTCAAACCGGCTGATCCGCGCTGCATTGGCGCCCAGATCAGACACGCCGACCCGGCTGACAGAGCGTGCGTCAATGCGCGAACCGCCCTCCTCCAGCGCAGTCACACGCACCACCACATCATCTTTGAACCCGTACCAGAATGTGGTGTCGGTCGCTTCGAACATGCCCGCGCTTTCGGACTCGGTGCCGATTTTCCAGCCAAGATCGCGCGCTGTATTGAGCGCCGCCTGATAAGCGAGCTCTGGCTCGACACCGACGATGATCGGCTGGATGTCGGGATAGGCTTCGGCCTGAACTTCCGGCAGCGGGCGCTCAGAGCGCGGATCAATCTTGGAGGCGTAATCCACTGAATTGGCGTCCGGACCGCGACGGTCGATCAGTGCGTCGGAGAATTGCGGCGGGTTCTGAGTGTCCGTGCTGATGTCATGGATCGGCGGGATCTGACCGGCCATTTCACGCACCGACGCCGCATAGCCCAATCCGCCCGCCCCGACGGCGATCGCCAGCACCGCTGCGATCCAGCCGCCTGCGCCCGGCGCATTGGCTTTGCCGAACGCAATACGATAGGCGATCAGCAAGATCAGGCTGATGACGCCCGCGCCCAGCGCCGCAAACAGAAGATTGGGGCCCCAGCCAAACGTCATCTGGAGCAGACCAAACGAGTAACCCCAAAACCCGAACCGGGTCCCCAGACCCGCCGCAGCGAACCAGAGCGGCGTGATGATGGCCAGCGCCGCCGTGAGGCCGATCACAATATGCCGAAGTGTGCGGAATGCCGAAATCATGACCAAGCCCCGATCGCCCTGAGAAAAACGCCCTTCCAGTGTAGTCCGGGCGCGTTGCAGTTTTAAGGATAGAGTCGGCTCACTGACCAGCTTTCATTCGCCTGTGGCCGTTCGAACACCATTCGGTCATGCAGACGAAACGCTCGATCGCGCCAGAATTCAATACGATGGGGCTCAAGCCGGAAGCCGGTCCAGTTCTCGGGCCGCGGAATCTCGCCGATATTGAATTTGGCGGCATATTTCGCCACAGACTTTTCAAGCGCGAACCGGCTTTCAAGCTTATGGGATTGTTTGGACGCCCAGGCGCCGATGCGGCTGTCGCGGGCGCGGGAGTTGAAATACGCGTCCGCCTCTTCCACGCTGACCTGACTGATCGGCCCGCGCACGCGCACCTGCCGACGCAGGCTTTTCCAGTGAAAACACATGGCCGCATTCGGATTGGCGCCAAGCTGCAAGCCCTTGATGCTGTCGGTGTTGGTGTAAAACACGAAGCCACGCGCATCGAAGCCTTTCAGAAGCACCATTCGCACGTCCGGCGCGCCATCCGCATCCGCCGTGGCCAACGCGACGGCGTTGGGATCGTTGGGTTCTTTCTTCTTCGCGTCTTCAAGCCAGTGCTCGAACAGAGCGAAGGGGTCCTCACGCGCGAAGATGTCTTCGGGCGGGTTGGCTTCGGACTTTTCATAGTCTTGCTGGCTGGGGCTGGGCGGAATGACTGACTTGTCGCTCATAAGACGTCTCCTGACGGCCCCGACGGGCATTGAGACCTCTCACCTAGTCAGCTTCGCGAGCAGGTCAACGATTCGACAATAAAACCCGTGTAATATGATGATTATGAGTGAACCGCATGAAGCGATAGTCAAGGCGTACAAGGTTTTCGGCCTTGATGGCGACGAGGATTTCTCCGTCGTCCGTGACCGCTTTCGCGCGCTGATCAAGGATGTTCACCCTGATACGGCCGAGGGCGGCGATCCCCAGACCGTCGCCAAGCTCCAGCGCATGCTGAAGGCCTATGAGGTGCTGCGCCGCTTTGCGCCGCGCCGTCATGACATCACCATTACGCCTGAAGAAGCGCGCAAAGGCGGCATTCGCACCATCAAGATCCATGACCGCGAAGCGATGATCCGCATTCCGGTCGCGGTGAAGAATGGTACGGTCGTGGTGCCGATCGGTGACCCGCTCTGGCGCGTTCACATCAAGGTTCAGGACGTGATGGTCAACGCCGACCTCAACCAGCAAGGCGAAGCCGAACTCAAGCGCCTGGCGGCGATGAAGAAAAAGTTCGACGATACCAAGGTCGAGGATGCTCAGGCCGATGCGGACGCACACACCAATCTTCTGAAAGCGTTCTGCGATCGCTTCGTCAAAGCCTCACCCGCCGCCCGTTTCGCCAAATGGGTCCGCGGCGGCAGCAACGCCGCGTGACGCCAGCTTAAAGCGCGCCTAGAGTGCTGCGCTTGTAACGGTTTCTGCCTGGCGTCTATCCATGTCTCACAATTCCTTCGGTCATCTGTTCCGCTTCACCAGCTGGGGCGAAAGCCACGGCCTCGCGCTTGGCTGCGTCATTGACGGCTGCCCCGCCGGAATCACGCTGACGGAACGCGATATCCAGCCTTGGCTGGACCTTCGAAAGCCCGGCACCTCGCGTCATGTGACCCAGCGGCGCGAAGCCGATGAAGTGAAGATCCTGTCGGGCGTGTTTGAGGATGAGCGCACGGAGGGTCAGGTCACCACCGGCGCGCCGATCTCGCTGATGATCGAGAACACCGACCAGCGCTCGAAGGATTATTCCGACATTCGCGATACATGGCGGCCCGGCCACGCCGATTTCACCTATGACGCCAAATATGGCGTGCGCGATTATCGCGGCGGCGGGCGCTCCTCAGCACGCGAAACCGCCGCCCGCGTCGCCGCCGGCGCGGTGGCGCGCAAGGTGCTGGGCGATGACATCACCATTCGCGCCGCCCTGGTCCAGATCGGAGAGCGCAAGATCGACCGATCGCGCTGGGACTGGGATCAGGTGCGCGAAAACGATTTCTTCTGCCCGGACGCTGAAACCGCCAAACTCTGGGAATCCGATATGGACCAGATCCGCAAGGACGGCAGCTCGGTCGGCGCGCTGATTGAAGTGGTGTGCTCAAACGTGCCCGCCGGCTGGGGCGCACCCGTCTATGGCAAGCTCGATGCGGACATGGCCAGCGCGATGATGTCGATCAACGCCGCCAAAGCCGTCGAAATTGGATCCGGGCTCGAAGCCGCCGCCATGCGCGGCGAAGACGCGGCGGATCAGATGCGCCAGGGCCCCGACGGTCAGCCGGAATTTCTGAGCAATAATAATGGCGGAGTTCTGGGCGGCATCTCCACCGGTCAGGATGTGGTGGTGCGCGTGGCGATCAAGCCCACCTCCTCGATCCGGATTCCGCGCCAGACGCTCAACAAGGACCTTCAGGAAACCGAAGTCGTCACAAAGGGCCGCCACGACCCGTGCGTCGGCATTCGCGGCGTGCCCGTGGCCGAAGCCATGGCCGCTCTTGTGCTTGCCGATCACAAGCTGCGCGCGGCGGCGTATGGGTAGGGCTTAGAGCACCTTCTTCCCCCCCCCCTCTTCCCCGGCGTAGGCGGGGACCCAGAGGTCATCAAGCGCTACGCATCCGGCTCTGGGTCCCCGCCTACGCGGGGAAAGAGAAGAGAGTGCTCAAACCTTTCTCCTCTCATCCCCCGCTTCATGCGGGGGATCCATTCCGGTTGATCTGATCATCGGTTACGGCATGGGTTCGCCGGATAAACCGTCGAATGACAAAGAGTTAGCGAAATAACCCATGGTCATCCCGGACGCAAAGCGATCCGGGATCCACCGGACACACTCTGTTCTGATCACAGAAACGAAACGGGTAGATCCCGGCTCAAGGCCGGGATGACGGTATGGTTCAAAGTGAAGGAAGGGCCTCCGGATCAAGTCCGAAGGCCGAGAGGCTAGAGCTCAACATCTCGGTCCTCGGGCTTGACCCGGGGACCCAGATTGCCCCTACCGCCTTCTAAACACCGCAACCGACTCCACATGGCCGGTCCATTTGAACTGATCCACCGGGGTGACGGGGCCCATCCGGTAGCCGCCTTCGATCAGGATCGCCGCATCGCGCGCGAAGGTTGAGGGGTTGCAGCTGATCGAGACGATCACGGGCACCTGACTGTCTGACAGGCGCTCGGCCTGGGCTTTGGCGCCCGCACGCGGCGGATCCATCACCACCAGCGAAAAGCCTTCCAGCTCTTTGGGGGTGATCGGCTCCAGCGCCAGATCGCGCACCCGCGCGTCCACGGGTTTCAGCCCTGGCGTGCGCTGGGCGGCGCGTTGCAGGGCGCGCAGCAATCCACTGTCCCCCTCAACCGCCAGCACCGGCATCGTCCGCGCCAGACGCAAGGCGAAGGCGCCGGCGCCCGCAAACAGATCCGCCGCCTTGAACGGGCCTTTGCCCTCAAGGCTTTTGACCGCTTCATCGACCAATCCCGCCAGGATCGCCTCGCCCTCGGCCGTGGCTTGCAAGAAGCCGCCGGCAGATGGGGTGACTTTTGTATCGCCGAACTTGATGACCGGGGCCGCGAACTCGATCAGCGGATCATCGCCAATGGTGACGCGGGTCCAGTTATACTGGCCCGCCAGCTCTGCACCCGCTTCGCGCAGCGCCAGGCTGATGTCTTTGACGCCATGCACCGAAATGTCGAGACCGGGCTGGCAATCAAGCGCGTGAATATCGATGCGGCCCTTTTTGGGCGTCGCCACATCCGCCAGCTTGCGCAAGCCGGGGATCGAGGCGCGCAGCGCCGGCGTCGCCACCGGACAGTCCGTGATGTCAGCGATCTTGTCGCCCGCACGTTCGGCGAACCCCACCACCAGCTTGGCGCCGAACCGTTGCGCATGCAGCGTCAGACGGCGTCGCCCTTCGCCATGCGCATCCACCAGCGTGCGCACCTCGGCCTGAACATCGGCTTTATGGAGCGCGTCCACCACAAGATGGCGTTTCCAGCTGCGATAGGCGCTCTCCTCAAAATGCTGCAAGGAGCACCCGCCGCAGCGTTCGGCCACCGGACAGAAGGGCTCGACCCGGTCCGGGCTGTGCGTCAGGCGTTCGAGCACACGGCCGCGCTGGCCCTGCACCTCCACCTTCGCCGCCTCGCCCGGTAGCAATCCGGGGGTGAAGACGGGGCCGTCCATGACGGCGTCTCCGCGCGCGCCGAGGCTCTCCGCGATCAGGGTTTCAACGTGGACGGGTTTGGGGGCGGTGGTGCGACGTCTGTTCATAACCCAGCCAATGCCGGGCGCAGGCTGCGCGGTCAAGCGCGCAGAGCAAGACAGACGCTGACGACTTTTCTGACAACCCTGTTCATGTCCCGCTCAGCTTGGGTTTTTTAAGGTTTGTTTACAGATCGGGGAAACCCGCCGCCGCACAGGAAAGGGCCCAGCTCATGCGCCTGAAAACCCTCGCCGCTTCATGCCTGTTGTCGACCGCCATCGTGGCGCCGGGCCTGCTTCTCGCGCCCTCCGCCTATGCCGCGGACGCCGTTGTCACCAGTTTTGAGCAAGAACGCCAGGAACGCCGAGAGGCGCGCCAGGAACGCCGCCGCGAAGCACGCGGTGATCAACAACGTGAGCGCCGCCGTGAAGGCCGCGGTGATCGGGGTGAGCGCCGCGAAGGCGCCCGCGGAGGGCGCGGCGGCAATCGCGAAGAAGGCCGTCAGGAACGCCGTCGCGAGGCGCGTGGCGACCGAGGCGAGCGCCGGGAGGGTCGTCGGGACGCGCGCCGCGAGGATCGACGCGAAGACCGGCGCGACGCGCGCCGTGAGAACCGTCGTGACGACCGCCGGGACGCCCGGCGCGAAGATCGCCGAGAGGGTCGCCGCGAGGCGCGGCGTGAAGACCGACGTGAGGTTCGCCGCGAAGTCCGGCGCGAGATCCGCCAGGACGCTCGCCGTGACGCCCGTCGCGAATACCGCCGGGATGTGCGCCGCGAGGCGCGCCGGGAGTATCGCCGGGATGTGCGCCGCGAGGCGCGCCGGGAGTATCGCCGGGACGTGCGCCGCGATGCGCGTCGTGATTATCGGCGCGACCAGCGCCGGTATTACAATCATGACCGCCGCGGCCACCACCGCTACAATCCGCCGCCGCGCCGGGTCGTGCACTATTCGGTCAATCACCGCCCGTCCTATGGCCGCAACTGGCGCTATCATGACCGCTATCGTCATTATAACAGCCACCAATTCTATTATACCGACCAGTTCTGCCGCACCGACGGCGACGCCCTGATCGCGGGCGCCCTGATCGGCGCGCTGTTCGGCGGCGCGCTGGGCGACGGCGATGGCGGCGCCTATCTGGCGGGCGGTCTGATCGGAGCGGGACTTGGCGCATCGCTGAATGATTGCGACCGCGGCCAGTATCGCTATGGCCTGCATTCCGCCTTCGTCACCGACCAGCCCTATTACTGGGCCAACCCGTATTCAGGCGTGCGCGGCGTGGTTCGCGCCGGCGATTACCATAGCTGGGGCCCACGTCAGTGCCGCTGGGGGGATGCGGAAATCTTCCTGCCCAATGGACAGATTTCATACGACCGCGTCCGTATGTGCCAGGACAGCTATGGCCGGTGGGAGGTGGCGCGCCGCCAGTAACCACACCTCTGATTTCGTGTTCAGGCGCACACTCTCTCGCGCCTGAACGCTGTTCCGACCGGTCGCTCTAACCGGGGCGGGACGCCTGGATCCTGTGGGGACGGGATCCGGGGACAGGAACGGGCCCGCCATGGCTTTATGGCGGGCCCGTTTTGTCATCCAGAGCCTGTTTTTCCCTTTAGAGACAATAAACCATGCCCGTTCATCTAGCGCTCATGGCGGAGCGTGTAGGGTGCTGGCAACGTAACAAACCGGCGCTGCGGCGTCTGAGCTGGAGGGTTTCCTCATGATCCGTTCGCGTTTTGCAGTCTCCGCCCTGACGGGCGCCGCCCTGCTTCTGCCGCTGGCCGCTACCGGCGCCCAGGCGCAGACCTATCGCAACAATTCAGCCGCCTCGGCCCCGCAAAGCTATGAGGCCTGCGTGGCGTCCCAGCGCAACCGCCAGGTGGCGGGCGCGGTGATCGGCGGCGTTCTGGGCGCGGTGATCGGCGCTGAAGTGCATGATGACCGCCAGGACCGGGACCGCGAGCGCAATTATCGCGGCCGCGATCGCCATCGCGACTATTACGGGCGCGGCCATCGTCGCGGCGACCGCTTTGACCGCCGTCATGGACGCGGCTACAAGGAAGAGGGCAATGACGGCGCAGTTCTGGCTGGCGCTGGTCTGGGCGCCCTCGCCGGCGCCGCCATCTCCGGCCGCGGCAATGGGTGCGAACATCTACGCAACGCCGGTTATGGCGGCTATGGTCAAGGCGGTTACGCCTATCCTGATCAAGGCTACCAGAATGGCGGCTATCAGGGCGGTGGTTACGATCAGGGCTATGACCAGCGCACCTATTCCAGCTCATCCGCGTCGCAAGGCGAACTTCTGGGCGGACAAAGCTATGGCTATGACGAGCCGGCCCAGCCCTATCTCGATCAGCCCTATCAGCCGCAATCCCAGCCCGCCCCTCAGGCGCGCAGCTATACCGCCAGCTCCGGCGCTCAACCCAACGCCCAATCGGGCGGCGCCTGCCGGAATATGAGCTCAAGCAATGGTTCGGTGACCTGGATGTGCCAGGGCGCGGACGGCGTCTGGCGCCCGGCTTCGACCTACTGATCCAAGCCGGTCTTATGACCGTATAAAAGGTATTCGCAGTTCCCGTCCCCTCCCCGGATCGGACTGCCAGTCTCCCGCTCGACCGGGACACTCGCCCGCGCCAAAAAGGCGCGGGCGTTTTCTTTGGCGCGATCCACAGCCGTCTCATCCTTCACGACGCCGCCCTTGCCCACATGCTTGGGGCCGACCTCGAACTGGGGCTTGAACAACGCGATCAGCTCCGCACCTGGCGCCGCCAACTCCAGCGCACGGGCGAGCACTTTCTCAAGACTGATGAAGCTGGCGTCACACACCACAAGGCCGGGCGCAACGCCGCCAATCTGATCAAGCGTCAGGGTGCGCGCGTCCGTCGCCTCAAGGCTCAGCACGCGGGGATCGCTTTTCAGCGCCGCATCCAGCTGGTCGCGCCCCACATCCACGGCGATCACTTGGGCCGCGCCGCGCTCGAGCAAAACCTGGGTGAACCCGCCCGTGCTGGCGCCCACATCCAGACAGATACGGCCTGCCGGATCAACGCCGAACACATCCAGCCCTTCCACCAGCTTCAGCGCTGCCCGGCTGACATAGGGGTGCGCGGCCTCGGCCTGCACCTGGGCGCCCTCAGGCACGGTCTGGGAGGCTTTGCGCAGGGCGTCGCCATTGACGATCACCTTGCCCGCCGCAATCGCGGCCTGCGCCTTGGCGCGGGTGTCGAAATAGCCGTGCTCGACCAGAAATTTGTCTGCGCGCATGAAACCCTCATGATCAGGCGGCTGGTTGTATCCAAGTGCGACGCAAAACCCAAATCAACAGGCTGGGTGACCGCAGTCATGATTTGCGGCATATCTGCGCCATGACCGGATTACGAGACACAAAGAAAGCCAAGGTGCGTCAGGCGCTCTATGAGGCCGCTCTGACCCAGTTCCGCACGGCAGGCTATGAAGACGCGTCTGTCGCCGCCATCTGCAAGGCGGCGGGCGTGGCCAAGGGCACTTTCTTCAACCACTTCCCTACCAAGGCGCATGTACTGGCCGCCTGGTATGATGACGCGATGCAGACCGCTGAGCTGCAATCCAGCGCAGGCGCGGACCGGCCGCTCCTGGAACGCTTACTAACCATGGCGGAAAACGCCATCTCGCTCGCGCGGTCCGAACCCGTTCTCTGGCGCGCCAAACATGCCTACGCCCCGCAATCAGACGATATCCAGCGCACCGAACGCGACGCGGATCTTCGCGTGCTGGATCAGGCGACCGCTTGGGTTAAAGCCGCACAGAACCGTCAGGAGATCAGATCTGACATCGAGGCCAAGGCGCTGTCAGCCTTGTATATCGCTGCGGTGACAGGCGTGATCCGGCAATGGCTGAGCACGGGCGAAAGCTTTGATCTTCACCAGGCGCTCAAGGACCGCATCCGCACCTTGATCTTGCTGGCGTCCGTCTGATCGCTTGACAAAGGACGCTCGCCATCCCAAAAACTGACCACGGTCACCTTTAGGGCTCCCATGATGTTTCTTTTGATCAGTCTTGCTGTCGCGCTTCTGAGCAGCGCCCAGAGCGCTCAACCCATCTTCGCAGAAGACGGAGCGCTCGATGACCGCGCGGAAGGGGTCTGGTACAGCCTGGAAAAGGGCTGGATCCTCGACATCAGTGAGAGCGGGATCACGCGCTGGCAGGACACGCCTGCAGGCTGTTACGCCAGCCCGGCGCCCGATGAGAGCACGCCGATGATGGGCCAGGTGGAATACCGCCTCTTCCGCCCATCGCGTGACGGCCAATCCATCCGCCTCAATTACCTGCCGGGCGACGCCTCGGCTTCTTTCGAGCGGTTGGACGCCCTGCCTCCATCTTGCGGCTCGGAAGAGCTGACCTCGGAAACTGCGGTCTTTGACGTTTTCGCGAGCGTGATGAGGCGGCATTACAGCTTCTTTGATGCGCGCGGCGTGGACTGGGATGCACAAATCGCGGCGGCTCATCCTCATGTGCAGGACGGCATGGGCGAAGCGGCTCTGTGGGAGGTGCTGGCGGGCCTTCTGGACCCGCTGGGCGATTCCCACACCAAGCTGATCGGGATGGTGGACGGTGAACCGCGCCGCGCTCAGGCAGGCCTTGGGACCACCCTGCCGATGATCCGCGAGAGTATTGGGGAAGGCGCCTGGCTGAATGGTCTTGTCGATCAGCTTTTCAACGAAGTGCTCGACCCCGGCGCCGAGCTGATTGCGGGCCGGGTGATCGTCGGTGAGATCACGCCCGAAAGCGGCGCCCCGGTCGGCTACATCCAGATCTTCACCATGGGCGGCTTCACCACTGACCACATGCCCGGCAGCATCGAATGGTCACAAGCCGAGCTCGCCGCGCTGTCTGATATTCTTGATGACGCTCTCACCCGATTTTCCGGCCATCAGGCGATCATTCTGGACCTGTCCAATAATCGCGGCGGCTATGACGCCGTGACCCGCGCCATTGCGGCGCGCTTCACGGATCACGCGTTTCTGGGCTATCGCGTACGCGTTCCAGGCGCGTCCGAAGCGACAGAAGACTATGAGATCACGCCCCATGACGGCGTGCGCTATTCAGGCCCGGTCTATGTGATGACAAGCGATGTGACCGTGTCGGGCGGTGAGATCACCACGATGATGCTGCGTCAGCTGTCCAATGTCATTCAGGTCGGCGGGACCACGCGCGGCGCGTTCAGCACCCCGCTCGCCAAACCCTTGCCCAATGGCTGGTATCTGGAGCTGTCCAACGAAGTCTTCGAAGACGGCTCAGGCGCCGTGTTTGAAGGCCGCGGCATTCCGCCCGCCATGATGGTCGACATGTATCCCGAAGCCGCGCCCGTCGCAGGCCATAGAGCCGCGATCGAGCATGTGGTCGGGTTGATCGAGGGCGGTTAGGCCAGCGCCGCCGCCGCTTCGGCCTGACGGCCCAGCGCATCGAGCACTTTTGCGGTGATGTGCTTGGCGTTCAGCCCCGCCGTTTCGTACATGGCGTACGGGCTGTCCTGGTCCTGGAACACGTCGGGCAAGGTCATGGTACGGATTTTCACGCCGGCGTCGAGCGCGCCGTCTTCGGCGAGGAAATGCAGCACGAAGGCGCCGAAACCGCCCACAGCGCCCTCTTCAATGGTGATCAGCACTTCGTGCTCGCGCACGAGGCTGCGGATCAGATCATGATCGAGCGGTTTGGCGAAGCGGGCGTCCGCCACGGTGGGCGAGAGGCCATAGGCGGCGAGTTCCTCGGCGCTTTTAAGCACTTCCCCGAGGCGCGCGCCGAAGGACAAGATGGCGACGCCAGAGCCTTCGCGCACAATGCGGCCCTTGCCGATCTCAAGCGGGATTAGCTCGTTGGGGATTTCAACGCCCAGACCCTCGCCGCGCGGATAGCGGAAGGCGCTCGGCCGGTCGTCGATTTCATTGGCGGTGGCGACCATGCGCGCCAGCTCGGCTTCATCAGCCGCGGCCATCACCACCATGCCCGGCAGGGCGCCCATATAGCCCACATCAAACGCGCCGGCATGGGTGGCGCCGTCCGCGCCCACAAGGCCTGCCCGGTCAATGGCGAAGCGCACGGGCAGCGACTGGATCGCCACATCATGGACCACCTGGTCATAGCCGCGCTGCAGGAAGGTGGAATAGATCGCGGCGTAGGGCTTCATGCCTTCAGCCGCGAGACCGGCGGCGAAGGTCACCGCATGCTGTTCTGCGATGCCGACGTCAAACGCCCGGTCAGGGAAGCGCGCGGCGAATTTGTCGACGCCCGTCCCGCCCGGCATGGCGCCGGTGACGGCGCAAATCTTGTCGTCGGATTCGGCCAGCTGGATCAGCGCATTGGCGAAGACGCCGGTATAGCTGGGCGATGCCGCCTTTTTCTTCTGCTGCTCGCCGGTGACCACATTGAACTTGGCGACGCCGTGATATTTGTCGTCGGCGGCCTCGGCGGGGGCGTAGCCCTTGCCTTTCTGGGTCACCGCATGGATCAGGATGGGGCCTTCACCCGCATCGCGCACATTGCGCAGCACGGCGACCAACTGATCCATGTCATGACCGTCGATCGGGCCCACATAGCGAAAGCCCATTTCCTCAAACAGGGTGCCGCCCATGGCCATGCCGCGCAGATATTCCTCGGCCCGGCGCGCATGCTCCTTCACGCCCAGCGCTTCAGCGACGCCTTTGCCCAGCTTGCGGATGGAGTTGTAGCTTTTCGAGCTGACCTGGCGCGCGAAATAATGGCTCATCGCGCCCACGGGCGGAGCGATGGACATGTCATTATCGTTGAGGATGACGATGAGGTCTTTTTTCATATCCCCGGCGTTGTTCATGGCCTCATAGGCCATACCCGCAGACATGGAGCCGTCGCCGATCACCGCGACGACCTTGCGACCCTCCTCATGCTTGAGGTCACGGCCCACGGCGAAGCCCAGACCCGCCGAGATCGAGGTCGAAGCGTGCGCGGCGCCGAACGGGTCGTAGTCGCTTTCAGAGCGCTTGGTGAAGCCCGACAGGCCGCCGCCCTGACGCAAGGTGCGGATGCGGTCGCGGCGACCGGTCAGGATTTTGTGCGGATAGCATTGATGGCCCACATCCCAGATCAGGATGTCGCTGGGCGTATCAAACACATGATGCAAGGCGACCGTCATCTCGACCACGCCAAGCCCCGCGCCCAGATGCCCGCCCGTCACAGACACCGCATCAATCGTCTCAGCCCGCAATTCGTCCGCCACGGCCTTGAGAAAGTCGAGATTGCGGTTCTTCAGATCATCGGGAGAGGCGATCTGGTCCAGATGCGGAGTGTCAGGCATGCGCCGTGTCCTTATTGTCTTCTTCTAATCTAGGCGTCAGGACTGCCGGGCCAACACATAATCCATCAGCTCACGCAGCATATCGGCGTCCTTGCCGAACGGATCGAGATGGGCCTTGGCCTGATCGGCCAGCCGCGCCGCCCGGTCCCGGGCGTCCGCGACGCCCAGTATGGAGACGAAATTGGCTTTTCCTTGACCAGCATCCTTGCCGGTGCGTTTGCCGGTCAGGCTTTCATCCCCTTCCGCGTCCAGAAGGTCGTCGACGATCTGGTAACATAATCCCAGGTCATGCGCGAAGCCTTCTAGCGCAAGCCGGTGCGCGCGGTCGGCATGAGCGATCAGCCCGCCCGCCTCCGCGCAAAAGCTGATCAAGGCGCCGGTCTTCATGCGCTGGCACCGGGTGATGATCCCGATATCGGTCTCCTCGCCCGCCTCCACCGCCATGTCGATCATCTGACCGCCCACCATGCCGCGCGGCCCGGCGGCCTTCGCCAGCCGCATCACCAGCTCGGCGCGCACTGCAGCATGCTCATGGGTTTCGGGATCGGCCAGCAGCTCATAGGCCTGGCTTTGCAAGGCGTCCCCCGCCAACACGGCGGTCGCTTCGTCATATTCACGATGCACCGTGGGACGGCCCCGGCGCAGATCATCATCATCCATGCACGGCAGATCATCATGGATCAGCGAATAGGCGTGCACGCATTCCACCGCGCAGGCCGCGCGCAGCAAGGCGCGCTCATCCCCGCCCACGAGATTGCCCGCCTCGATCAGCAAAAAGGGCCGCAAGCGCTTGCCCGGCCCCAAGGCCGCATAGCGCATAGCCGAGATGACGCGTTGTTCCGGCCCGTCCGGACGCTCCAGCAGCGCATCAAGCGCCACGGTCACGCGATCAGCCGTTTCGGTGAGATGGTCGAGAAATGCGCTCATGACACCCGCGCCCCGTTCGGCGCGTCGCCGTCTGCGTTCAGAAGCAGGATCGCGCCGTCCGCATCCGTCACCCCCAGCACCAGCACTTCAGAGCGGACCGGGCCGATCTGACGCGGCGGGAAGTTCACCACCCCCAGCACCCGGCGGCCCACCAGCGTCTCTGGCGTGTAATGATCAGTGATCTGGGCGGAGCTTTTACGCTCGCCGACCTCAGGACCGAAATCGACCCACAGCTTGATCGCGGGCTTGCGCGCTTCAGGAAACGGCTCGGCGCGCACGATCGTGCCCAGGCGGATATCCGTCCTGAAAAAGTCCTCGGGCGCGGTTTCGGGCTGGGCGGGGCCTGCGCTCATAAGATCAGCCCAGATCCGCCGGCTCGGCGGAGATCGCGCCGTCGGCGTCCACCACGATCTTCTCGACCTTGAGCTGGGCCTCTTTCAGACGCGCTTCGCAATGCGCTTTCAGCGCGGCGCCGCGTTCATACATGGCGATGGACTTTTCCAGCTCCACCTCGCCGCGCTCAAGCTGAGCCACAATGGTCTCGAGCTCTTTGAGCGCGGTTTCAAAGCTCATCCGGGCGATTTCGGCGGTGGGGGCGTCAGTCATCGCTATTGCCTTCTCAAAGGGGAGGTCACGCCCCCACAATCGCGAAAGATCGCGCCGGATCAAGCCGCCAATGCGCTAGCGTTTCAGCTCATAGCGGCGCCAGGACCAGTAACCGTCCCCGCCATCGCGCACGCAGGTCCAGCCCTGACGCTTGAGTTCAGGGCGCAGCATGCGGTTAAACCAGCCATGCGCGAACAGCGCGACCGCGCCGTCCTGAGAGGCGTCTACCAGCTTTTCCGCCGCCGCCGCCGCACGCACTTCGGCTTGCGGGCGGCTTTCCCCGTCAGCAGAGAAGCCCAGCCACCAAGAACAGCGCGCATACACGCCCCAGGTCCGCGCCTGCAGCTTCAGCGGCAAGGCGGGCGGCGGCAAGGGCGCTTCCACAAACAGGGCGTCATGCTCGATCGGGCGGTCGCCCACAGCCGCACGCGCCGTCTCGATGGCGCGGGGCAATGTTGAGGAGTAAAGCGTTTTCGCCAGCGCCGCCTGTTCAACAAGGCCTTCAGGCGCGCTTTGACCCGGTTTCAATCCGGCGCGGTCATAGGCCGCCCACCAGTCCACATAGCCGCGCCAGTCCATGCGCGCCCGACGGTCAGCGTCTGGCTCGCCATGTCTCGCGATGATGATGGGGCCCGGCTTGGCTGGGCTGTCGGCTTTGGTCATGAACGGTCTTGAGCGATCTTGATGAAAACGCGCCGTCATCCCTGCCTCGCCCAGGCATGGTGACGTCAGCTTCACGCCCCCCGTCGTGCGAGCGTCAGCCCCCATGAGTCAAGCGTGAGGGGAGTGGTACCCGCCCTCCCCCACAGAGACAAGCCGGGAAGACGCGTGTGTGTGCTAACAGGCCGCTGCGCCTGTAAAAGACAACACCTTGTTCAACTGGAAGCTCAAATCCATCTCGGCGACACAGACCCTGAGCCGGATATGATTCGGCCCCTCGGCGCCCCGGCGATGGTGATCGCCGGGGCTTTTTTGCCTAATGGCTGGGGTCGATGCTCATGATCTTGACGCCTTCAGGGGCTTTCGGCTCTTCGGGCACGAAGAAGTCCGGCAGCAGCTCCTGAGACGGGTCGACGGCGAACTGATCAAGATCGGTGACGCCTTCGCTGACCAGGAAACTGTCATCGATCAGGAAATTACCCGTGAACTCGGGGGCCGGCTTGGTGAGCACGCGATAGGCGGTCTCGGCCAGGATGTCGGGCTTGCGGCAATTTTTGAACGCCTCTTCGCCCGCCAGGACATTGGCGATGGCGGCGGTGGCGACGGCGGTGCGCGGCCAGATGGCGTTCGCGGCGATCTTGCCTTTGAACTCGCCCGCCCAACCCAGAATGCACAAGCTCATGCCGTATTTCGCCGAAGTATAGGCCACATGCGGCGCGAACCATTGCTCACGCATGTCGAGCGGCGGCGACAAAGCCAGAATGTGCGGGTTCTCGGATTTTTGCAAGTAAGGCAAGCATTTCTGGGTGACCAGGAAGGTGCCTCGCGCATTGACCTGATGCATCAGGTCCCAGCGCTTGATCGGCGTGTCCTTGGTGGGCATCGGGAAAATGGCCGAGGCGTTGTTGACCACGATGTCGATGCCGCCAAACGTCTCGACCGTCTTGGCGACGGCGGCGTCCACGCTCGCTTCGTCGCGGATGTCGCACACCAGCGGCAACGCCTTGCCGCCCGCTTTCTCTACCGCTTCTGCGGCGGTGTAGATGGTGCCCGCCAATTTGGGATGGGGTTGGTCGGTTTTGGCGGCGATGACGATGTTGGCGCCGTCGCGTGCGCAGCGCTCAGCAATGGCCTGGCCAATGCCGCGGCTAGCGCCGGTGATGAAAAGGGTCTTTCCCTTCAAGCTCATATGAATTCTCCCGCTCCTGGATGAAGCGGGAGAATAACAGTGTTATGCTTGTAAGAACAGGCCTTAAACTTCAGCGCTGCGCAGCGGTCCGCCTAGATCGGGCGCCAGACACGCCAGCCCGGACAGGTCATGCCGTCTTCGCGGCGGCACGAAGCGAAGGTGAACAGCACGGTCCAAGCCCGGCCGACCACCAGATCGCGATGCACATAACCGATCCCGCGCGAGGCGCGGCTGTCGAGCGAGGCGTCACGATTGTCGCCCATCAAGAAGAGATGGTTCTCCGGCACGTTAAACGGACCCACATTATCAAGCGCGGCGGAATCGGACCGCTCATAGATCTCGTGGACATCGCCGCCCGGCAGTGTCTCGATATAGACAGCGGCCTCGACCGTATCGCCTTCACGGTCGCGGTATTGAACCACGCCTTCAGGATCGCGCGGCACCAGCTCGTCATTGATGTAAAGGCGTCCCGCTCGCATCTCGATCCGGTCTCCCGGAAGCCCGATGACGCGTTTGATCAGATTGATGTCCTGTGCGGGATCACGGACCACGACCACATCGCCGCGCTTGGGAGTCGAGCCGAGCACCCGGCCCGACCAGCTGTCCGGCAGCAGATAGCCCAAGCCCAGCGGCAAGGAATGGCGTGAATACCCGTACGCAAATTTCGACACCAGAACACGATCGCCCACCTGGATGGCGGGCTGCATGCTTTCTGACGGAATGTGGAACGCGGCGAACACGAACGTGACCAACACGAACCAGACCGCGACAACGCCCCCTAGAAAGCGGATCGTCTCCCCCACTTCCGTAACCGCCTTGCCGCCGAAACGGCGCACTTTTTCATTCATTTCAGCTTTACCGCCGTTCCGTAGGCGAGCACTTCCGCCGTGCCTTCCATGACCGCTGCGGTGGAAAAACGGAAGGTGACGACCGCATCCGCTCCCATCTCTTCGGCATGGCTGACCAACCGGCCCAGCGCTTGTTCCCGCGCCTCGGCCATCAGCTTGGTGTACTCGCTGACTTCGCCCCCAACCAGATTGCGTAATCCGGCCACAAAATCACGTCCAAAAAAACGTGCGCGAACCACGCTGCCGCGCGCAATCCCGATGACGGCTTCGACTTCATGGCCGGGAATATCATCGGCCATGGTCACAAGCACGGGGGCGCGCGTCGCGGGATGTTCAGGGGTGTTGCTCATGGAAAGCCCTTCAAAACAAACCTGTTAACCCAGCAAATTGCTCGCACCACAATCACACAGAGAAAGTTAAAGATTAACTCGCACCGATCAGTTCACAATGCTTATTGGCGCCTGACAAGGCAGTGGGTGACACGCTCTTCACTTGACGCGACAGGAGCGTCTGAGCTGAGCTATATAGGTCACAGCATGACCAGCATACAGTTTGCGGAGAACAGACATGGCCCCCACCGACACCCCGGATGACGCTCCGACCAGCGCGCGCGATCAGAACGGGGACCGCATTCTGGCGGTGATCAACTATGCTCTGCTGCTCGTGGGGATCAGCAATGGCCTGACCGTGCTGATCGCCGCCATCCTCGCCTATGTGCGAAAGGATAACGCCGATCCGCTGGTGCAAAACCACTTCCAGTTTCAGATCCGGACCTTCTGGTACTGGCTGGCCATGGTGATCGTGGGCGCGCTGACCTGGATCTTCCTGATCGGCATCCTGATCCTTCTGATCGCTAATATCTGGCTGGCCATCCGGTCGGTGGTGGGGCTGATCCGTCTGGTGGACGGCCGCCCGCACTCTGACCCGACCGGGTTCTGGATCTAGCGCCTAGGCGCTCGCCAGAACCGCCTCGCCCGGCGCGAACACCGGGTCATAGCCCAGCTTGATTTCGCCCAGAAGGCCCGCCGCACCTGTCAGCGCGGTCTGGGCAAAGATGTTGGCGATGGCGATGCGCGCCTGCGCATAGCTCTCCTCGCCATCGTCTTCCTTAAGCTTGCGCTGGGCCGCGACGGCGCCCACGCAGAGCAGCCAGCCGCCGGTGACGTCGCCCGCCAGTTTAAGATAGGCGGTGGCGCCGGCGAGACGGTCGGCGTCGCTGGCGTCCAGCATCCATTTGGTGGCGTCTTCCAGCGCGTCGCAGGCCGGTTTCAGCGCATCGGCCAGGATCGGCAATTCCGGATTCGAACTGGTGATGCAGTCTTCGATGGTCTGACGCACATCCTCGATCAGCTCACCCATGGCGGTCCCGCCATCGCGCGCCAGCTTGCGGCCCACAAGGTCGATCGCCTGAATGCCGTTGGTGCCTTCATAGATCGGGGCGATGCGCGAATCGCGCAGATGCTGGGCGGCGCCGGTTTCTTCAATGAAACCCATGCCGCCATGCACCTGAACGCCCATGGAGGCGACATCCACGCCCATATCGGTGCACCAGGCCTTGGCGATCGGGATCATCAGGTCTTCACGGCGCTTGGACCAGGCCTTCTCGTCGGCGTCGTCCATATGCTCGCCCAGATCCGCCTCGACCGCGGCGTGATAGCAAATGGCCCGACCGGCCTCGATTTTCGCCTTCATCACCGCCAGCGTGCGGCGTATATCGGGATGATGGATGATCTCGTGCGGGCCGTGATCATCCATATTGATCGCGCGGCCCTGCTTACGGTCCTGAGCATAGGCGAGCGCTTGCTGATAGGCGCGCTCGGCGATGCCGACGCCCTGCACCCCAACATTCAGGCGCGCCGAGTTCATCATGATGAACATCGCCGCCATGCCCTTGAACTCATCGCCCAAGAGCCAGCCTTTGGCGCCGTCATATTCCATGGTGCAGGTGGGCGAGCCGTGAATGCCCATCTTGTGCTCAAGCCCGATGGCCTGAAGCGTGTTGCGCTCGCCGGGTTCGCCGTTCGCATCGGGGAGGAATTTCGGCACGATGAAGAGCGAGATGCCCTTGGTGCCCGCCGCCCCGTCCGGCGTGCGCGCCAGGACCAGATGGATGATGTTGTCGGCGCAGTCGTGCTCGCCCCAAGTGATGTAGATCTTCTGACCCGAAATCGCCCAGGAGCCGTCGCCATTCGGCTCGGCCTTGGTGCGCAGCGCGCCCACATCCGAGCCCGCGCCCGGCTCGGTCAAATTCATCGTGGCGGTCCACTCGCCCGACATGATCTTTGCGAGATACAGATCGCGTTGTTCGTCAGTACCCACGGCGATCAGGGATTCAATCGCGCCAAACGACAGCATCGGCCCCAGGCCAAACGCCATGTTGGACGATTGCAGCATCTCCATCAGCGCACAGCCCAGCGCCTTGGGCAGGCCCATGCCGCCCATATCGGTTGGGAATTGCAGGCCCTGCCAGCCGCCTTCCACATATTGTGCATAGGCGTCCTTGAAACCATCGGGCGTGGTCACGACGCCGTCTTTCAGGCTGCAACCTTGCTGATCGCCCGCCCAGTTGAGCGGCGCCAGCACGTCATTGGCGAGCTTGGCCGCCTCGTCCAGAATGGCCGGCGTCAGGTCGGAGGAAAACTCAGGGAACACTCCCGTCGCCTTCACACTGTCCAACGCAGCAATTTCTTCCAGGGCGAAGCGGATATCGCGAACCGGGGCGCGGTAGCTCATGGTGACACTTCCCTTCCAGCAGGATCATTTGGTCCGAACATAGCGCGTTTGCTGCAAAGCGGGAGTCGCCCATATGGGATTTGATCAGAGCGCTCGCATCACGCGCCTTTCCAGCCTAGTCTGACAGGCAGAGGAGACTCGTCCATGACAGTGCTGCGCTCGCTCACCCTTGTGCTGATCGCCACCCTGCTCAGCGCCTGCGTCTCAGCCCCTACGCTGGAGCCGGCGCGTCTGCCGCCCGGCGAGTGGCGACTGGATCCCGCCCACGCCAGCGCGCTCTGGCGCATCCGGCATATGGGCCTGTCTTGGTATACGGGGCGCTTTGACGCCATCGATGCACAGCTCAACTTTGACGCCGCCCGCCCGGAAGACGCCCAGCTGACCGCTATTATCGAGTCGGCCTCGATCTCCACTGGCGACCCTGAGTTTGACCAGACCCTGTGCCGCGCCAGCTGGTTTGACTGCGCCGCCCATCCGCAGATCGTCTTTCGCTCCGAGGACATAGAAGTGACCGGCCCGGATACCGGCCTCATTCACGGCCAGCTGACCGTGAAAGGCGTCACCCGTCCCGCCGTTCTGGAAACACAGTTTTACGGCGGCGTGTTCAACCCCCTCGAAGCCCGTCAGGCCTTGGGATTTGGCGCGGACATGACAATTAACCGCACTGAATTTGGGGTCGGACGGCTTCCCGGAAATCTGATCGGCGATACAGTGGTGATCCGTATCGAAGCGGAATTCCTTCGCGACCGAGGAGACTAAGCCATGTCCGCCGCCACCACGTCCCAACGCTATACGATTGTCGCCATCATCCTGCACTGGCTGATCGCGGCCATGCTGGTGTCCATGGTGTTTGTGGGCTGGTGGATGGAGGATTTGCGCCACGCCCTGCTTGAGGGCACGGGATCGCTGACGCTGACCCAGGCGGTCTATAACTGGCACAAGACGGCGGGTCTGATCATTCTCCTGCTGTCGCTGGCGCGGCTGGCCTGGCGCTTGACCCATACAGCGCCGCCTTTGCCCGAAGGCATGAAACCCTGGGAACGCTTCGCCGCGCAATTCACCCATATCGCTTTTTACGGCGTCATGATCGGCGCCCCGATCATGGGCTGGATCACGGCGTCAGCCTCAAGCTTCCCCTCAAAGCTGTTTAATCTGGACGGCTTCCTGCTGCCTCATCTGCCGGTGCCGCAAACCGAAAGCTTTGCCTCGCTGGCCGGGTCGGTCCACGGCGCAGCGGGCTGGGTGATCCTGATCTTGCTGGCGCTGCATGCCGGCGCCGCGCTCAAGCACCACATCCTGGACCGGGACGGCGTTCTGACCCGCATGATCCCGGGGCTGAACATTCCGCCGCAAACCGGTCGCGACTGACCCTTTCCAGTTTGGAAGCGGAGCTGTGCCTCGTCGCCGACTTGTGGCGCGGTCGGATCAACGTATCTGTAGGGGCCTGAAGTTGATCGCGCCCAGGAGCATCGCCATGCGCCCGTTTCTCGCCCTCGCCCCGCTCGCCTTGCTGATGAGCGCCCCCGCCTTGGCCCAGACTGACGCTTGGGTGGTGGATTACGACGCCAGCACGGTCGGCCTGCAAACTGAGGTCTTCGGAACCACGATCCAGGGCGATTTCCCGCAATTCACCGCGGATATTCGCCTGGACCCCGAAGACCTGTCCGACGCCCGCATCGAAGCGGTCGTACAAGCAGGCTCCGGTCAGCTTGATACGCCGGACCGCCAGTCCGACATGGAAGGCGTGGCCGGTCTGAACCCGTCTGAGCACCCCGAGATGCGCTTTGTGTCTGAAACCATCAGCCGAGAAGGCGACACGTATACAGCGCTTGGCACCCTCACCATCAAGGGCGTCTCCCAAGAGCAAGCGCTCACCTTTACCCTCGACATTACTGACGGTCGCGGCGTCGCCGATGGCGGCTTCACGCTCGCGCGCAGTGATTTTGACGTCGGGGCGGGTGATTGGGGCGCAGCCGCCGCGCAGATTGACGTGCGGGTGCATATCGTGGCTGTGCGCGCCGACTAGTGCGATTGCGCCGCCTCCTGACGAACGCTACCTAACCGTCATGACACGCCCCAGCCCGCCCCCTGAAACTCCAATCCTGCCGGCTGACGACCCAGACGCGCTGGATCAGGCCGTCGGGATACTGAAGGCGGGGGGCTGCGTGGCGGTCCCGACCGAGACCGTTTACGGGCTGGCGTGCGACGCCACAAATCCGCAAGCGGTGGCGGGCGTCTACGAGGCCAAGGGGCGTCCCAGCTTCAACCCCTTGATCTGTCATGTGGATACGCTTGAGCGCGCCGGCAGCCTCATTCAACTCGAGGATCTGGGCCTGGCGCTGGCGGCGCAGTTCTGGCCTGGACCGCTGACGCTGGTCGGCCCCAAGCGCACGCCGTCTCCGGTGAGCGATCTGGCGGCGGCGGGTCTGGACTCTCTGGCCGTGCGAGTACCACGCTCAGACACGTTGCGCACTCTGGTTCAGCGACTTGACGCGCCGCTGGCCGCGCCCAGCGCCAATGCGTCGGGCGCGATCAGCCCCACCAAAGCCGAACATGTGAAAGACAGCCTGAACGGGCGCATCCATCTGATCCTGGACGGTGGCGCCTGCCCGGTGGGTGTGGAGAGCACGATCGTCTCCGTGCTGGATCAGACTCACCCCGAGATTTTACGCCCGGGCGGAGTGGCCAGAGACGCTCTGGAAGCGGTGAGCGGCGTGATGCGGCGCCCAGCGCAAACGAATCACAGCGCCCCGACAGCGCCGGGTCAGCTGACCTCTCACTACGCGCCAAGCGCGAGTGTGCGCCTGAACGCAACCCAACCGGAAGCCGGTGAGGCCTATTTGGGGTTTGGCGCGCAACCCAAAAGAGAAGACATTGTATTTTTTGATCTTTCCCCAAGCGGTGACCTAGTCGAAGCGGCCGCGAACCTGTTTACTGGCTTGCGCTGGCTGGACAGAGTCAGCGATCGCATCGCCGTCGCCCCGATCCCGGAAACCGGATTGGGCGAGGCGATAAACGACCGCCTCAGACGCGCAGCTGCAGAGCGTTAGAACAACTGCTCAAGGTTGTGTTCAGACTCTGGATGATAAGACGCAAGCTATGCAAAACGGTCTCTATATCGCCTCATTTCGCACCCCGCTTGATGACGCCAAGGGCATCATCATCGTCCAGGACAGCCGCGTTCTGGGCGGAGATTCGGGAATGTATTACGTCGGCAGCGTCTCCGGTCCTGAAAGCGAGCTTCAGGTGAAGATGGTGGTCACAAATCACGACCCCTCCCGTCTTTCGGTCTTTGGTGAGTTTGATAAATTCGCCCTGACCCTGACCGGAAAACGCGAAGGCGACGCCTATGTCTTCCAGGGCCGGGCCGACGCTGCGCCCTCCATGCGCTTTGAAGCGGTGCTGGAAAAAGCCGCCGATTAACCGCTGCAGGCGTCTTTGGGCTCTTGTTCTATCCAATGCGGCGGTTGCACACTGCCGTTATGAGCACAAAGACCCTGACCGCCCTGAAAGCTGCACTCGATCCCAAAGCGTGGAGCGAGGATCCTGATGAACTCGCCCCCCATGTGCGCGACTGGCGCGGGCGGTATCAAGGCGCGTCACCGCTTCTACTCAAACCCTCCACCACCCAAGAGGTGAGCCGCATCCTGTCGATGTGCAACGAGGCGGGCGTGGCGGTGCTTCCACAAAGCGGCAATACGGGACTGGTCGGCGGGTCGACGCCCCAGGGCGAAGTGGTGCTGTCCTTGAAGCGCATGAACGCCATACGCGCCATCGACGCGGACAATGACTCGCTCACCTGCGAGGCGGGCGCGATCCTGGAAAGCGTGCAAGGCGCCGCGAAAGACGCCGGCAAACTGTTCCCGCTCTCGCTGGGCGCGCAAGGCTCGGCGATGATCGGCGGGCTGATCTCCACAAACGCCGGCGGCGTGCATGTGCTGCGCTATGGCATGATGCGCGAGCTAGTGCTGGGCCTTGAAGCCGTGCTGCCCGATGGCCGCGTCCTGTCTGACCTGTCGGGCCTGCGCAAAGACAATACCGGGTACGATCTCAAACAGCTCTTCATTGGCGCAGAGGGCACGCTGGGCGTGGTCACCGCCGCCACATTGAAACTGTTCGCGCGCCCCGCCTCGACCGCCGTCGCCATCGCCGCCGTGGACAGCCCCGCACAAGCGGTCGAACTGCTGGGCCATATGAAAGACGCCACCGGCTCGGTCGCAGCCTTCGAGCTGATGCCGAAAATCGGTCTTGACCTCGCCGTGCATCATTTGCCCGGCGCGCGCCATCCGCTGGACTCAGATCCCGCCTGGACGGTGTTGATCGAACTGATCAGCCCCGAAATCGACCGCGCCCAGACCCTGATGGAAAGCGCGCTCGAAAGCGCCTTTGAAAAGGGTCTCGTCTCGGACGCCGCCCTGGCGCAGACCGAAGCGCAGATGGCCGAATTCTGGGCGCTGCGCGAAGGCATTCCCGAAGCGGAGAAAGCCCATGGCAAGGCCGCCAAGCATGATGTCTCGGTGCCCGTCTCGCGCATGCCCGCCTTTATGGAAGAGGCGACCGCCAAGGCCGAAGCCATGCTGGACGACGCCCTGATCATCGCCTTCGGCCATGTGGGCGACGGCAATGTGCACTTCAACGTGGCGCGCAAAACGCCGGGCTCGGGCGATGATTTCGTCGCCGCCTGCGCCCCGGTCACAGACGCGATCTATGACCTGGTGGACAAGCATGGCGGCTCGATTAGCGCCGAGCATGGCGTCGGCGTGCTCAAACGCGCTGAGCTGGCGCGGCGCAAACCCGTCGAAGTGGCCGTGATGCGCGCGATCAAGCAAACCCTCGACCCCAACGCCATCATGAATCCGCGGGTGATGCTGGATATAGACTGAGCCTATAGATCCGGCTGGTGAAATTTATTGGCGCCGCAAGGGTCCCGCCCCTATCTCTGCCTCATAATCGACGGAGACGCCCATGCTGATTCTGCTTTCGCCCGCCAAGAAGCTCGACTTTACAAAGCGTGGTCACGCCCCGACCGCAACGCGCCCGGCCCTGATGGAGCGGACGACAGAGCTGTCCAAGACCACGGCGAAACTCTCGGCATCTGAGATCAAATCCCTGATGCATCTCAGCGATGATCTGGCCGATCTCAACCGTGAACGCTTCAAGGCGTTTGATCCTGAGAGTACGGACGGCCGTCCGGCTGCGATGGCGTTTAACGGTGAAGTCTATACCGGTCTGGATGCGCCCTCCCTGTCCGCGGAAGACCTGCAATGGGCGCAGCAACGCCTGCGCATCCTGTCGGGCCTTTACGGCGCCTTGCGCCCGCTCGATACGATCCAGCCCTATCGTCTGGAAATGGGCACGCGCCTGAAAACGCCCAAGGGCGGCAATCTCTATGATTTTTGGGGCGAGGATATCGCCGATCTGCTCAAATCCGATCTGGAAGGCCATCCATCTCAAACCGTGATCAATCTGGCGTCCAACGAGTATTCCAAGGCGGCGAAGCTGAAATCCCTAGGCGTCCCGGTGATCAGCGTCGATTTCAAGGAAGAAAAAGACGGCCAGCTGCGCGCCCTGATGGTCTACGCCAAGAAAGCCCGCGGCCTGATGGCGCGCTGGATCATCGAAAACCGAATCGAAGACCCCAAAAAACTGCCCGAATTCAGCGTGGACGGCTATCGCTTTGACGCGAACGGCTCGACGGAGTCGACCTTGCTGTTCACGCGCCCGCAGCCGCCGAAAAAAAGCTGAGGCAAAGCACGGGCGAGCCTGATATCAGGAGCTTTGCAGACTTGACGCGGGTGCGAAATTCATCACCTGTTGAAGCGCTAGAGTATTGCCTGTTCGGAGACCTTGCATGAGCTCGATCCGCCTAGACCTGTCCGGTCATGTCGCCGTCATCACCGGCTCCACATCCGGCATCGGTCTGCACATGGCCGAAGGGTTGGCGGCGAACGGCGCCGATATCGTGCTCAACGGTCTGGGCGATGCGGACGTCATCGAGACAGAGCGCCAGCGCATCGCCGAAACCCATGGCGTCAAAGTGCTCTATCACGGCGCCAACATGCTCAAGCCCGACGAGATCGCGGATCTGATCGGCTTTACAGCGCGTGAATTGGGTCGGCTTGATATTCTGGTCAATTGCGCCGGCATCCAGCATGTGGCGCCAATCGAGGACTTCCCCACCGACAAATGGGACGCCATCATCGGCATCAACCTCACCAGCGCCTTTCACACGATGAAGCACGCCGTGCCGATCATGCGCAAACAGGGACGGGGCCGCATCGTCAACATCGCCTCCGCCCATGCCCTGCGCGCCAGCCCGTTCAAGGCGGCCTATGTGTCAGCCAAGCACGGCCTGATGGGATTGACCAAGACCGTGGCGCTGGAAACAGCGGAAGACGGCGTCACCGTCAACTGCATCAATCCTGGCTATGTGAAGACGCCGCTGGTGGAGAACCAGATCGCCGACACCGCCAAAGCGCGCGGCATCTCCGAAGACGAGGTGGTGCGCGATGTCATGCTGTCCGCCCAGCCCACCAAGAAATTCGTCACCTATTCAGAGCTGGTTGGCGCGCTTCTCTACCTTGTCAGTGATGACGGAGCGAATGTGAACGGTAACGCCATCACCATTGATGGCGGCTGGACGGCGAAATAGCGATGACAGGGTCGACCTCCTCACCGTCGACCCGCAAGCGGTCAGCCCCGCCCCGGCCGGTCTCGCTGGCGTTACAGGGCGGCGGCGCGCACGGCGCTTTCACCTGGGGCGTTCTGGACGCCCTGCTCGAAGACGGGCGCCTGTCCACCAAAGCCATCAGCGCCACGAGCGCCGGCGCCATGAACGCCTGCGCCCTGGCCATGGGTCAGATGCGCGGCGGGCCTGAGGGCGCACGCGAGGCGCTGGATGATTTCTGGCGCGCCGTGTCCCGGGCGGGCGGCGGCTTCATGCGCGCGCCGGGGCTGTTCAAGTTCGCGCCCTGGCTGGACGCCCTGACCCGGCTGACCAGCCCTTATGACACCAACCCGTTCGGCTATGACCCGCTGAGCCATATCCTTGACCGGCAAATCGATTTTGACGCCGTTCACGCCTGCCAGGATATCGAGCTGTTCATCGCGGCGACCTGCGTGACCACAGGGCGCAGCCGCGTGTTCAACGGGGCGGAAGTGACTCTCGACGCTGTCCGAGCCTCAGCGACGTTGCCCTTCCTGCATCAGGCGGTCGAGATTGAGGGCGAGCCGTTCTGGGATGGCGGGTTCACCGGCAATCCCGCGCTCTGGCCGCTATTTTACGCCGATGCGCCCCATGACGTGCTGATCGTGCACATCAATCCCATGGAGCGCGCCGGCACGCCCAAAACGGCGGAAGACATCCTCAACCGGGTCAATGAGATCACCTTCAACGCCAGCCTGCTGGCGGAATTGCGCGCCATCGCCTTCGTCAAGCGCCTGATCCAGGATGATCTGCTCAAGGACCCGCGCAAGGCCCGGCTGAGCGATATCCGCCTGCATTCAGTGCGCGCCGATGATGCGCTGTCCCAGTTTCCCGCCTCCAGCAAATACGACGCCAGCTGGGGCTTTCTCACCGATCTGCGCGACCGGGGCCGCGAGGCCGCGAACACCTGGCTGGAGACGTGCGCCGATAAGGTGGGGCATGAATCAAGCGTGGATGTGCGCAAGGAGTTTCTGGGCGATTAGCCGGATTCTGGCTCGATCAGGCTGGCATCATTTTCGCGCACCGCATTGACCCGCACCGACACCTTTTGCAGGGTCAGCGCACCTTCTGGCGGCGCCTTGATAAAGGGCTGCGGGTCGGTCTCCGGGTTCAGCCAATCGGCGAAGCGTCCCTCGGGGATGAAGACCGGGCTGCGATGGTGGATATGAGCGATGTCTTCACTGGCCGCCGTGGTGAGAATGGCGAAGCTGTCGACCCGGTCCGCGCCCTCGCCCCAGCGCTCCCACACGCCCGCCATCACCAGGGGCTGGCCGTCCGTGCGGGTGATGTACCAGGGCTGTTTGGCGCCGGTCTCATCCTTGGACCATTCATAAAATCCGTCCGCCGGGATCAGCGCCCGGCGACGTTGCAAGGCCTGCCGGAAACTGGGCTTGTCGGCGGCGGTTTCAGACCGGGCGTTGATCAGGGGTTTGGAGCCATCCGGGCCTGTCTTTGACCAGTGCGGCACCAGCCCCCAGCGCACGTTTGTCAAACGAAAATCAGCCTGCCGCCCCAGACGGATGATCGGCAACGACTGGGTCGGCGCCGCATTCCAGCTGGGCGGATAGTTCAATCGATCCAGCTTGCCGAACAGGGCTTCGAGCTGGACCAGGCTCAAACTCATGACATAACGACCGCACATACCCTTTCCTCCCGTCTGAATGCAGCGAGGTCAAGCATGAAGGATCTGCCCCGTATCAGCGTCGGCCTGGTGGTCTGGCGCGCCGACGAGGTGCTGCTGATCCGGCGCGCCAATCCGCCCTATCAGGGCTGCTGGTCCATCCCCGGCGGAAAGGTGGAGTTCGGAGAAACCCTGCACGAAGCCGCCCTGCGCGAGCTGAGGGAGGAGACCGGGATCGAGGCTGCGATCGAAGGCCTGATCGACGTCTTTGAATCCATCACCGAGCATGGCCATTACGTCATGGCCGATTACAGCGCACGCTGGCGGTCAGACGAGCCGCAAGCCGGTGATGACGCGCTGGAGGCGGCCTTCTTTCCCTTCGCCAAAGCCAGCGAGAAAGTCTCCTGGGACATCACCCGCACCGCGCTGCAACAAAGCGCCGGACGCCGGACGCAAAAGCCTTGAATTCGCCCTGTTCCGCGTTCAGGAACAGGGCATGGTGATTAGAACCCTTATCCTTGTGCTCGGCCTGTGCGCCGCGCTGGCGCCTGTGGCGGACGCCCAGACGATCCGCCGGCCGCCGAGTTATGTGGATCCCTATCCGGTAGAGTCCCTCGCTCGGGTGATGGGGGAGATGCACTATCTCGACTTCGCTTGCAAAGGCCGCGACTCCCAGGACTGGCGCGAAGCCATGCTGGAGCTTCTGGAGCACGAAGCGCCGACGCGCGGCTCATACCGTCAAAGACTGGTGGACCGCTTCAACGAAGGCTTTCGCATTCAGGAACGCCGAACGCCCCGCTGCGGCGCGGAAGAAGAAATGGTGCGTCAGGCTTTGGCCGCCGAAGGCGAGACGCTGAGCGAACAATTGCGGCGCACCTATCTTCAATAATGCCGCTCAGGCGCGCTCGGTCTGCGCCAGCAAGTCAAGCGCCGCCCGCTCCACCTGATCCACCGACAAAGCGCCCATCAGCGACTGTGTGCTTGTATCAGCCAGCGCCCGCCGCTCGCGCTCGTCAAACCGGTCGCCCGCCCGGACAATTCGGGCGCGCGAGCCCCAGGGCGCATAGAGCCGCTCGTCAGTGGGGCCGAACAAACCCAGTGTCGGCGTTCCGGCCGCCGCCGCCATATGCATCAGCCCGCTATCATTGCCCACAAACAGCTGCGCGCGCTTCAGGCACGCCGCCGCTTCGACCAGATCAAGCTTTCCGGTCAGATCAATCACGGTCCGCTCGCCTAAACCCTCCGCCACCGCCTTTGCGCGCGCTTCGTCACCCGGACCGCCAAAAAGCGCGATCGCCGCGCCCGGCAACACCCCGTCTGGCGCGGTCAGGCGCAGCGCCAACTCAGAGAAGCGCTCGGTCGGCCATTCCTTGAACACCGCTGACGCGGCGGGCGAGAGCGCCAAGACGGCGCGATCAGCGGGCAGCTCTGCGTCGGCGCGGGCCTGACCGGCGTCATCCAGCCAGATCCGTGTGTCCGGCGCCGCGTCGAGCCTGAGCACGTCTGCCGCTTCTTCAACCCGATGGCGCACGCCGGCTTTGGGATTGGGGCGTTTGACATAGCGCTGACCGGCCCAGAGGAACCAGCTCGTCAAAGACCCGCGCATGTCCACAACAATGTCCCAGCGCTGCCCGACGCTTTGCCGCCAGAGCGACAGCCAGTGACCGCCGCCCTTTTGCTTTGTCATCACGATCACCCGCTCTACCCCCGGCGTCGCGCGAAACAACGGCGCAGCCAAGGGCCCGCACGCGACGCTGATGCGCGCATCGGCATGGGTGTCGATGAGATGCTGCAGCACGCCCGAATTGAGAATGGCGTCGCCGATGCGGGTGGCGGTAATGAAAAGAATACGTGTCATGACGCTCCGCACTTAGCCTGACACGAGGACCGGCGCCAGTCTCAAGCGCGCCCTCTTGATTGCGGGGCCGCTTCAGCCCCATCTAGCGCCTATGACCCAAAACTATCTCACCGCCCTGCCCCATCGCGCCGTCCTCGCCATCACCGGTCCGGACGCGCGCAGCTTCCTGCAGCGCGTCATCACCCATGGCCCGGAAGGCGTGACGCCTGAGCGCGCCATGCTGTCCGCGCTTTTGACCCCGCAAGGCAAGCTGCTGGCCGACCTGATCATTTTTGATGACGGCGAGGGCGAGCTCTATTTTGACCTGCCCGCCAGCGAAGCGCAGGCTTTGCTCAAACGCTTCACCCTGTACCGCTTGCGCTCGGACGCTGCGCTCGACCTGCGTGACGATCTGTCGGTGATCGCCGCCTCCGGGATGGGCGAAGCGGAATTGCGCACGGTGGCGCTGGCCGCCAGCCCCGACCCCAGAAACCCCGCAATTGGCTGGCGCGCCATCGCGCCGGCGGGCGGACCCGCCAGCGATCTGAACGCCTATCACGCCGCCCGCATCAAGGCGGGCGCGCCCGAGATGAGCGCCGATTTCGGCCCCGCCGAAGTCTTCTCCACCGATGTGAACCATGATCTGATGGGCGGCATTGATTACAAGAAGGGCTGTTTTGTCGGTCAGGAAGTCGCCAGCCGCATGCATCGCAAGGGCGGCGTGCGCAAACGCAGTCTGCGCCTGACCACACACTCACACGCCCAGCCCGGCGATCCGGTTCAGGCGGGGGATATCGCGCTTGGCGCGGTCAGCTCGGCGGCGCCGACATGCGCGCTGGCCCGCGTTCGGGTGGACCGGCTCAAGGACGCCTTGTCGAACGGCGAAACCCTGACACTGGGTGGCGCGCCGGCGCAGGTGATCGACGATCTCGACGCGCTCTGACACGCCGCCCTGGCCCTGATCCTGAAGGACGACCCATGACCGAGCGTTGCCCCTGGTGCGGAAACGATCCGCTGTACACGCACTATCACGACACGGAATGGGGCGTGCCGGAATGGGATTCGCGGGCGCTGTGGGAGAAACTCATCCTGGACGGTTTCCAGGCCGGGCTTGCCTGGATCACCATTCTGCGCAAGCGCGACACCTTGCGCGAAGCGTTTCATGGCTTCGATCCCGAACGCATCGCCCGCTATGACGACGCGGATATGGAGCGCCTGCTCGGCAATCCCGGAATCATCCGTTCACGCTCGAAAATCAACGCCGCCATCGGCAATGCTCAGGCCTATCTGGAGATGGCGGAACGGGGTGAAGCTTTTTCCGATTATCTGTGGGGCTATATGGACGGCGCCCCGCAACTCAACCGATTCAGGACCCAGACCGAGGTTCCGACCCAGACCGAGTTGAGCCAGACCATCTCGAAAGATCTGAAAAAGCGGGGCTTTAAGTTTGTCGGACCGGTGATCGTCTACGCCTTCATGGAAGCGGTGGGCATGGTCAACGACCATCTGGTGACCTGTCACCGTCACCCGCCAGTTACAAAATAGCGTAACGGCTGCGTGGAAGCAGTTGGCGCTAAGCCGTTCGTGCGGCTAAGTTGCGCACCTTCTGAGTTAAGAATCTTGCGTCGGAGCACTTCATGACCGCGGCCGTAATTCGTTCCACTGGCTTGTGGACGCCAGACAACTCCATCTCGAATGAAGAGCTGGTGAAGAGCTTCAACGCTTACGTCGCGCAATACAATGAAGAGCATGCGTCCGATATCGAAGCGGGCCTGACCGAACCCCTCTCGCCATCCTCTGCCGGGTTTGTGGAAAAAGCGTCGGGCATCAAGTCGCGCTTTGTCATCGACAAGGAGGGCGTGCTGGACACCCGCCGGATGAAGCCCTTCATTCCTGCGCGCGCCAACACCGAAATCTCCATCCTGGCTGAGATCGGCGTCAAGGCCTGCCAGAACGCGCTGGAGCGGGCCGGCAAATCCGCCGCTGATGTGGATGGGGTGATCGTCGCCGCCTCCAACCTGCAGCGCGGCTATCCCGCCGTCGCCGTTGAGATCCAGGACGCGCTGGGCATTGAAGACGGCTTCGGCTTTGACATGAATGTCGCTTGTTCGTCGGCCACCTTCGGCATCCAGACCGCCGCCGACCAGATCGCAGCGGGCCATGCGCGCGCCATTCTGGTGGTGAACCCGGAAATCTGCTCTGCGCACCTGAACTGGTGTGATCGCGACAGCCATTTCATTTTCGGCGATGTGGCGACCGCAATTCTGCTGGAGCGGGAAGACCTCGGGAACGGCGGCTGGCGCATTCTGGGTACCAAGCTGAAGACCAAGTTCTCCAACAATATCCGCAATAATTTCGGCTTCCTGAACCGCACGGAACGCGCCACAGGCGACGCGGCCCGCGAAGACCTGCTGGCCCCCAAAGACGATAAGCTCTTCATTCAGGAAGGCCGCAAGGTCTTCAAGGAAGTCGTGCCGATGGTCTCGGACATGATCCGCACCCATATGGGCGAGCTGGGCTTGGAAGCGGATGATATGCGCCGGGTCTGGCTGCACCAGGCCAATATCAACATGAATTTGATGATAGCCAAGAAGGTGTTCGGCCGCGAAGCAGGCGGCGAAGACGCGCCCACTATTCTCGACGAATACGCCAACACCTCCTCGGCGGGCTCCATCATCGCCTTCCACAAGCATTCTGGCGATTTCGACGCGGGTCAGAAGGGCGTGATCTGTTCGTTCGGCGCCGGGTATTCCGCCGGCACGGTCTTTGTGGAGCGGCTCTGAAGTGAACCTTCCCGCCGATACTACGCTGTTCGCCCGCGTTCTCGCGAAGACACACGAATATCTCGACTTCCCTTCGGTCGTTGGGCACGAAACGCCGTTTCTCGATCATCTGGCGCGTGATTTCACCGCCCTGGGCTGCACGGTCGAGCGACCGCAAAATCTGTGCGTGATCAAGCTGGGCGAGCCCGGCCCCGCCTATCTGGCGCATGCGGACCGTCATGGCGCTGTGATCGCCGAAGACGGCGCGGCGATCTACGCCGCCCACGCCGTGAAAAACACCAAATATTCTGATGGCGCCAAAGCCAGCGAAAGCTTCACGGACATCGTCTCCAAGCGCTATGAGGGCGAGGAGGTCTTCGCCTATGACCGCAAGACCGGCGGTCGCCTGGCCTATGGCGTGATCACGGGCGCGCACCTGGACACGCAGGAGCGCCTGGTGCTGGACATCATCGGCCTGCCGCCCCTGCCCGGCGGCACGCCCGTCGCATTGGCGCGGGACGTGACGCCCAACAAGTCCGGTTTTGTGGCCGGGCAACTTGATAATCCCGTCTCCCTCGCCGCCCTGCGCATCGCCGCAGAGTTCGGTCTCAACGGGACGATCATCGTCACCGCCGAGGAAGAGATCGGCCGTTCCGCCACCCATTTCCTGGACTGGGCCAGCGCGGGCGGTTTGCCGCCCACCAAAGACCTGATCGTCTGCGACACCTCGCCGTTTGATGACGGCGCCGCTGCGATGGCGGGCGCGATCATTCTGCGCCGCCGCGACGCCACGGCGAGCTTTCATGACGCGACGATCTCACGGCTTGAAAACGCCGCCAGCCGGGCCGGCGCGCCGATGATCTTCAAGGACAGCTTCATCACGCGCGAAAACGACGCCCGCGCCCGGCGCGAGCTGCCGCTCAAATCCATGGGCCTGACCGAGCTGGGCAAGATCACGGCTGACAGCCAGGGCGTCTATGCCGGCGCCACCTTGCAGCTGCCCACCTATAACTATCATTCCAATGAAGAAACGACCTCGGTGAAGGCGCTGACCGCCTTTGTCCGCACGCTTTTGATGATCTGACAAAAAAAGTCCCGCTTTGGCGCAAGGCTGAAGCGGGACCAGTCAGGGAGGATAGTCGGATCAGTCTGCGAGCGCTATCGCGCGTACAGGCTGAAATTCGTGTCAGGCGCTCTCCCCATGCAGCGCCACATCAAGGCCGGTCACCTCGTCTTCTTCCTCAACGCGCAGCTTCATCACCCGTTCCATCAGCCACAGGATGACGAAAGTGGCGATGCCGCACCAGGCGGCCGCGGCCAGCGCCCCCCAGGTCTGGGTGAAGACCAGCATGACATTGCCTTCCACCGCGCCCGGCGTGCCCCCGATCGCGGAGCTGGCGAAGACGCCGGTCAGGATGGCTCCCGCAAGCCCGCCCACGCCATGCAGCCCGAAGGCGTCCAGGCTGTCGTCATACTTGCCGAGTTTCTTCAGCCCGGTGACGCCCCAATAGGCGACGCCCGCTGTCAGAACTCCGATCAGGAAAGCCGCGTAAGGTTCGACAAACCCAGCGGCGGGCGTGATGCCCACAAGGCCGGCGATCGCGCCTGACGCCGCGCCCAGAACCGAGGGTTTGCCGCGCAGGATCCATTCCATCAGCGCCCAGGTCAACGCCGCGGCCGCGGCGGCGATCTGGGTCACCAGAGCGGCATGAGCGGCGAGAGCGTTCGCGCCCAGCGCGGAGCCGCCGTTAAAGCCGAACCAGCCCACCCACAAAAGGCCGGCGCCGATCACCGTCAGCACCAGATTATGGGGCGGCTGACCCTCTTTGGGCCAGCCGCGCCGCGGGCCCAGCTTAAGCGCCAGCACCAGACCCGCTACACCGGCGTTGATATGGACCACGGCCCCTCCCGCGAAATCCAGAACGCCTGCGTCATACAAAAACCCCTCGCCCCAAACCCAATGCGCGATCGGCGCATAGACCACCAGCAGCCAGATCGGCGCGAACACCATCCACGCCTTGAACGTCAGACGTTCCGCAGCGCCGCCGGCGATAATCGCCACGGTGATGATCGCAAAGGTCATCTGGAACAGGATGAAGACCGCTTCGGGCAGGCCCGCCGCTTCGCTGTCGAGGGTCAGCCCGTTCAGGAACACCTTGTCGAAGCCGCCAAACAGGGCGCCGTCGCCGGAGAACGCGAAGGAATAGCCCGCAATCACCCAGACGAGCGAGACCACCATCGCCGCGCCCAGCGACTGCATCAGGGTGGAGAGCACGTTCTGTCGGCGCACCATGCCGCCATAAAACAGCGCCAGCCCCGGCAAGGTCATCATCAGCACCAGCGCGCACGCGGTGAGAATCCACGCCACATCGCCGCCTGAGAACTCAACCTGGTCCATACTCGCGCTCCTCTTCGCCCGATTGCACGGACAAAGCCTGCGCCGGAGTGCGCGCCGCTGTCAGCGCCTCAACCTGTTTTTGCGGTGCAGCAGATTATGTGCGCTCAATTTGTGAGCGCTCTTGCCCCAATTTCGAGCAGCAGCCCTCGACGTCACACGCCCATGAAAAACCCCGGCGTCTGCAGCGCCGGGGTTTGCTCTCAGCAGGTGGAGAACGGGCTAGCCGTTCACCTGCGTCGCTTCAGTGATCTTGTGGACCAGATCGTCGCCATCCGCTTCGTGGATGGTGACATAATCACCCAGTCGCAAAGTGTGATCGCCCAGCTTGTAGACAGGCTCATCGGGGCCTTCATGGTCTTCATCATAATGGAAGAACCAGTTTGAGCCGCGATGGGTCAGCCAGCCATCCGCCTTGTCCGCGTCATCGGGAGAGAAGCGGATCACCGTGCAGGCTTTCTTGTGAGCACGCCACAGATCGGCGTCGAGCTTGCCGTCCTTGTTCAGCGGGGCGGTGATCACATAACCTTGTGAATCATCGCCTTCGGGAAATCCGGCGTCCGGGTTGCGGCTCAGCCGCAGGGTCAGACGGGTTAAAGCCATCACAGTCTCCAGTTTCGTCTTTTTCTGAGAAGGTCAGTGCGCCATCAGCAAGGACGGACCGTCCTCCGCCGTCAGCAATTGCCGGGTGACGCCGCCAAACATGAATTGTGCGATCCGCGAATGCCCATAGGCGCCCGCCACCAGCAAGTCGGCTTTGGCCGCCGCTTCCAGCAAGCCGTCCCCGAGGCCGCTCTTGCCGTCGATCTCTCGCGATTCAGCCTCAACGCCGCGCGCCGTCAGCCAATGGGACAGACGGTTGGGCGCGGATGCGGCGCGGTCATGATAGTCCAGATTGCGCGCACTATGCAGGATGGTCACCTCCATCCCTTCCTTGAACAGGGGCGCCGCCGCGAACGCAGCGCGCGCCGCTTCCTTGGAGCCGTCCCAGGCGATGCAAATGGATTTGGGCGGGATCGCGCCGCCGCGCGGCACGTAGATCGGGCAGCCTTCTTCAACCAGGCAGGCAGCGGTGAAGTCCGCCAGCGATCCCTTTCCCGCCGCCGCGCGCGGGCAGGTCACCAGCAAACGCACCAGGCGCGCCTGTTCGGCGGCTTCGGACGGGCTGTCGATGATACGCTTGAAGCTGGCGTCTTTCAGTTCGTGGGCGGTGATCGCCTCATCAAACTGGCGTTGCGCTTCCACAGAGGCCTTGGCGGCTTCTTCGCGCACAGTGTCGATGGCGGAGGAGACGACAGAGGCGCCCGCAGCGCCCGGGCCGGTCCACAGCATGTAGGCGGCGGGATCAGGCTCGACGAACAGGCCGCGAATGTCGGCGTCGAACAAGGGCGCAAGCTCGCAAGCGGCCTTCAGCGAAGTCGCGTCGCTGTCAGAGCCTTGAAGGGCGACCAGAATACGTTCGGGCTTCATATAATCCTCCCACATCGTCATGACGCCGCCCGTGTTCAGCAGCTTAGCTTGAACTTACGCTGTTTCACGCTAGGACGGAAACCAGTTGCAAGCGGTAAGGAGCGGGACAAAGTGGCGCGGTCAGGACACTCAAGCAGCACACCCGCAGCCGACAAGCCCGTCAGAGCCTGGCAGCGCATGCTGTCGGGGCGGCGGCTGGACCTTCTGGACCCCTCGCCTTTTGACGTGGAGATCGACGATATCGCTCAGGGCCTCGCCCGTGTGGCGCGCTGGAACGGCCAGACCATGGGCGATCACGCGTTTTCCGTGGCTGAGCATTCGGTTGTCGTCGAGCATTTATGCGGCGTGCTGGAGCCGGACTGGCCGGCGAAATGGCGCCTCGCCGCCCTGCTGCACGACGCGGCGGAGTATGTGATCGGCGATATGATCTCGCCCTTTAAGGCCGCTTTGGGCTATGACTACAAGGCGTTTGAAGCCCGGCTGGAAGGGGCGATCCACATGCGTTACGGCCTGCCGCCTGAGCTGCCCAAATCCATCAAGACCACGATCAAACGCGCGGACCGGATCTGCGCCTATCACGAAGCGGTCCAGATCGCGGGCTTCTCTGTGGAAGAAGGCCGCAAACTGTTTGGCCGCCCGCCCGCAGGCTCCAAAATCGAGATTGATCCCCTGCCGGTGAAACAGGCGCAAATCCTGTTCCTTGAGCGCTTCGCCGCGCTGCACGCTGCGACCGAGCAGGAGCTGGGGCGATGAAACCCGACCTCAACACCGCCATCCAGCCGCTGGTCGTGGGCCTGAACGCAGTGATTTTCGCGGCGTCGGAAGGCGAGCTGAAAGTGCTGGTCACCGAAAGCCTGGAGGGGGGCGAGCCCGCTTTGCCCTTCGGTCCGTTCGATCCCAGCGCCCACCGCACGTTTGAAATCGGCCTGCGTGAATGGGTGCGTGGCCAGACCGGGTTCGAGCTGGGTTATGTGGAACAGCTCTATACGTTCGGAGATCGCGGCCGCGAGGCGCCGCTGGCGGCTTTGGCCGGGGCGCAGGATGCGCGGGTTCTGTCGGTGGGGTATCTCGGCCTGACGCCCGACGCTCGGCCCCTTAACAACACCGATGCGCATTGGGACAGCTGGACGCGGTTTTTCCCTTGGGAAGATCATCGCTGCGGTCGCCCAACCATCCTCACGCAAGTGATCGAGCCCGCCCTGCGCTCCTGGTGCGATGAAGCCGCCGCGCCGGGCCGCCGCGCCGCGCGGTTTGACCGGGTGCGCGTCACCTTTGGCCTTGATGGCGCCTTATGGAACGAAGAACGGGCGCTCGATCGCTATGAGCTTTTATATGAAGCCGGGCTGGTCGCCGAGGCCGGGCGCGATCGCGGCGAGGCGAACACCGCGCCGGACGGCATGGGCGTCGCCATGGCGTCCGACCATCGCCGCATCCTCGCCACCGCGCTGAGCCGCCTGCGCGGCAAGATCAAATATCGACCCGTGGTGTTCGAGTTGATGAGCGACAGCTTCACCCTGTCTGATCTGCAGCGTGTGGTGGAATCGGTCTCCGGCTTTCCGCTGCACAAACAAAATTTCCGCCGCGCGCTTGATCGTGCGGGGTTTGTCGCCGGTACAGGCCGGGTGGAAAGCCAGACCGGCGGCCGCCCCGCCGAGCTTTATCGGTTCGCGCGTGAAAACATGACCGCCGGCGCTGCGCTCGGCCTGAGCATTCCGCGGGCGAAAGAGAGCTAAGGCTTATCTGAGCGTTCACCATACGGTGATCAGCGGCCCCGTCAGAGAAGTTTCAACTTGCTCCCCCCTTTCATCGGCGTATATAAGGTCCCACTTAGGCTCATAGAGAGCAAAAGGTCGGCGACACTCACCGTGATCGCCGTCGTTTAAGGCCCCGGAAATGCTCATATCGAGCATAAGTCTGCACATAAGCGGGGCTCAAGGGAGATGACCATGGACGGAATGAGCTGGACCGAGACCGGGACTGACGCATCCGAACGCATTTGGCCCGAGGCGAGCGCGCTGGTCTATGACGACGTCGTCAAGGCGCGCACCGATCATCTGTACGCCCGCGTGAAAGACGTGGTCACTCCGATGGAATGGCCGGCTTTCGCGCCGCTGATTGACGCCATCAACCAGCTCAAAGTGCTGCGCGGCGCGACCATCCTGGCGCACAACTACATGACGCCGGAAATCTTCAACTGCGTGGGCGACATCACCGGCGATTCCCTGAAACTCGCTCAGGTCGCCGCCGAAGCGGAAGAAGACGTGATCTTGCAGGCCGGCGTCCATTTCATGGCCGAGACCGCCAAGATCCTGTCGCCCAACAAGACTGTGCTGATCCCCGACATGGAAGCGGGCTGCTCGCTCGCCAGCTCCATCACCGGCGCGGACGTGCAGGCGATCAAGAGCGCTTACCCTGACTATCCGATCGTCACCTATGTGAACACGTCGGCTGAGGTGAAGGCGTATTCAGACATTTGCTGCACCAGCTCGAACGCCGTTCAGGTGGTCGAAGCGGTGGCCCAGCAATGGAACACCGATACGGTCATCATGATCCCCGACCAGTATCTGGCCAAAAATGTCGCCGCCCAGACCGGCATCAAGATCCTCACCTGGCAGGGCGAGTGTGAAGTGCACGAGCAGTTCACGCCGGAAGACATTCAGGATCTGCGCGACGCGCACCCCGATGCGGTGATCATCACCCATCCCGAATGCCCGCCCGAAGTGATGGCCGCCGCCGATTTCGCCGGCTCCACCGGGGCGATGGCCAATTATGTGAAAGAGAAATCGCCGAAAAAGGCGATCCTGATCACCGAGTGTTCGATGAGCGACAATGTCTCTGTCGAGAACCCCGGCGTTCAGTTCATCAAGCCGTGCAATCTGTGCCCGCACATGAAGCGCATCAGCCTGACAAACATCTATGAAGCGCTGCGCGACATGAAGCACGAGGTCGAGGTGGACCCGCTGATCGCGGAGAAAGCCAAGGCCAGCCTGCAAGCCATGCTGGACCTGCCCAAAGCCGAAAACCCGCCGAGCTTTGACACCGGCAAAGCCGCGGTCGCCGTGCCTTACGTGGCGATCTGATCCTGACAAGCGCCCGCTCCGGCGGGCGTTTTCTTCTGTGGTGATGCTTTGACCCACCCCCTCCTCATAGTCGGTGCCGGGATCGCCGGGTTGTGGACGGCTTTGAAGGCCGCGCCCCAGCCTGTGGTGCTGCTGACCGGTGCGCCGCTGGGGCACGGCTCTTCAACCGGCTGGGCGCAGGGCGGGGTGGCGGCGGCGCTGGGGCCGGACGATAGCGCAGCGCTCCACGCCCAGGACACCGTTCTGGCAGGCGCCGGGCTGGTGGATGACGCCGCCGCCATGGTGCTGGCGAGCGCGGGCGCCAGCGAAGTGCGCGCGCTTTATGAGCTGGGCGCGGGATTCGAAAGGACTGAAGACGGCGGCTGGGCGCTGTCGCGCGAAGCCGCGCACAGCGTGGCGCGGGTCGCCCGGATGAAAGGCGATCAGGCGGGGGCGGGCATCCTTCAAACCCTGATCGAGGCCGTGCGCGCGGCCGACCATATCGAGATCAAGGACGGTTGGCGCGCTGAAGGCTTGCTGCCCGACCTCAAGGATGGCTGCGCCGGCGTGCTGGCGCGTGATCCGGACGGCGCGCTTCACCGGCTTGAAGCTCAGCACACCGTCCTCGCCACCGGCTCCATTGGCGGGCTCTATGCGGTCACCACCACGCCCTGGACCAGCCAGGGTCAGGCCATGGTGATGGCGGCGGAGCTGGGCGCAGTGATCCGCGATCCCGAATTTGTCCAGTTTCACCCCACCGCCATTGATATTGGTCGCGATCCCGCGCCCCTCGCCACCGAAGCCTTGCGCGGCGACGGCGCCATTCTGGTCGACCGATCCGGCCATCGCTTCATGCCGGACGTGCATGAGCTGGCGGAGCTGGCGCCGCGCGACGTGGTCGCCCGCGCCGTTCACGCGCAGAATCTGTCCGGCAAGGGCGCGTTCCTTGATGCGCGCGAGGCGATCGGCGCCGCCTTCCCCGACCATTTCCCGGCTGTGTTCAAAGCCTGCATGAGTGGCGGCATAGATCCGCGCACAGACCCGATCCCCGTCGCCCCGGCCGCGCACTATCATATGGGCGGGATCGAGACCGATCTGGACGGTTCTACCGGCGTTCCCGGCCTGTGGGCGGTGGGCGAATGCGCCTGCACCGGCGTTCACGGCGCAAACCGTCTGGCGTCCAACTCGCTTCTGGACGGGCTGGTGTTCGGCCATCGCGCCGCGAGAGCCATCACGCGCGCGCCAGCACGAGCGATGTCAGCGGGTGTCGCTGAAGCCCCGCCTGAACTGCCCAATGACGCGCTGCAGACCCTGCGCGCCGCTATCAGCGCCCAAGCGGGCGTGATCCGCACCGGCGCGGGGCTGAACCAGCTTCTCAGCCTGATTGACGCGCTGCAGGCTGAACACGGACCTGCGCCCGCCCTGATCGCGGCGCGGTTTCTGGCCGTGGGCGCGCTCCAACGCGAAGAAAGCCGCGGCGGGCATTCCCGCACGGACTTCCCCGCGCGCCATGGCCTCGCCCAACCCACGCGCCTGCGCGTAGATGATATATCCAATGCGAGCCTGAAACCCTGCAAAGCCGGAGCCGCCTGAGCCATGATCCCTCGCCTGCCGCGCCATTTGATCCACGCGCTTGTCACCCGCGCGCTCGATGAAGATCTGGGCGGGCGCGGCGATATCACTTCGCTCGCGACCATTCCAGCCGACAAGAACGCCAATTTCGTCATCAAGAGCCGCGCCCAGGGCGTGCTGGCCGGCCAGCAACCCGCCGACGCCAGTTTTGATCTGGTGGACCCGGAGGTTTCGGTCACCTGGCGCAAGCATGATGGCGACGCGCTGGAACCCGGTGATGTGGTCGCCATTGTAGACGGCCCGGCCTTAGGCATTCTGACCGCAGAGCGCCCGGCGCTGAATTTTCTGGGCCGGATGAGCGGCATCGCCACCCTCACCCATCACTATGTCGCCGCCATCGCCGGCGCCGGCGCGGTGATCGCCCACACCCGCAAAACCACGCCGGGCCTGCGCGCGGTCGAGCTGCAGGCGGTCCGCGCGGGCGGCGGCGCCTCTCATCGCTATGGGCTCGACGACGCCATCTTGATCAAGGACAACCATGTGGCCGTGTGCGGCGGCGTGGAAGAAGCGGTCAAGCGCGCCCGCGCCTTCGCCGGGCACATGACCCGCGTCGCGGTCGAAGTGGATCGGCTCGATCAGCTGGAAGAGGCGCTCTCAGCGGGCGCGGAAAGCGTGCTGCTGGATAATTTCAGCCTCGAAGATCTGCGCGCCGCGGTGCTGCTCACCGATGGCCGCGCCATTTTGGAAGCGTCCGGCGGCGTCACTCTCGACACGGTTCACGCCATCGCCGACACGGGCGTGGATGTGATCAGCGTGGGCGCCCTCACCCATTCCGCCCCCAATTTTGATCTGGGGCTGGACGAGGGTTAAGCCGCGAGCCAACGCCGCATCTTCGGAAACGGCGCAAGCTCAGACGGATCGCCAAAGGGCGGCGGGGCGGCGCAGAACCCTGACTGCGCCAATCCCAGAACCCCCGGAAACAGGCCTTGCGCCACCTGCATCATGACCAGCTGCGGCGATCCGCCATGCTGGCCGCCATAACCTTGTTCCCAGAACACGCACTCCGGCGACACGCCCGCTTCAAGCGCAGCGGCATAGGACCAGGCGATGGCCAAAGCTTCCGTGCGGCGGAGAATATTGGCCTCCACCTCAGACACTTTAAGGTCGGGATCGTCGATCAACGCTGCAGCGCAGGCGTCGATATCGCCGTCCACCCGGCCGCGAAGCCGGGCTGGCGTCACCGCAAGATGCCCCGCCTCATGCAGGATATCGCCTGGAGAGCCGAGCTGATCGGGGTCAATCTCAAGCGCGCCCTGACGCACCGCCACGCCGGGCAGGAAGCTGTCTGAGGCAAGCTGAGCGCGTGTGAGCGGCAAGCCGATCTGACCGAGAAAGCGCTCTATCGGCGCCAGAGATTCGGGATGCCGCATACTCGCCCCACACGACTTAATCGGAGCGACTTTAGGACGTAGCGCGAGCAGGCGCCAGCGCGCTTACGCTTCGCGTTCCGCCAGCAAGCGGCGCTCAGACCGGTTGGGGAAGCGATAGAAGATGTGCGAGCCGATCCGCCGGGTGCGCACCAGGGAATCATTCCAGTGCGGGTCCACGGCGGTGGTGTGATAATGGGTGGCGCGGTTGGTGACCGGACGGGCGAAGCCCATCAGCGCGTGGTCCGCCACATTCTGCGCGCGATCCCAACCCCGACCATAGGGCGCTGACCCCATCGAGCCATCGCAGGTGAAGGTGAACTGGCAGCCGGTCCGGCGCTCAGCGCCTTGATAAACCACGCCGCAAATCGTGTTGGGGTAAGCGCGGTGGCGACTGCGATTGATCACCACTTCGGCCACGGCCATCTGCCCGGCCAGGGTTTCACTGCGCGCTTCGTAATAGATCGCCTCGGCCAGGCAGCGGCGCTCACGCGCTGCGTTGCGGGCGGCGTCCAGATCATTGAGATCAAAGGCGCTGACGCGTTCAATCGCACGCTGGACCAGCACGGCGCCCTGCTCATCGTCGGTACCAATTTCAAACGACGCAAAGCTGAACGGGACATCATCCAGTTGCGGCGCGCGCGATTGCTCAAAGTCGAGGAACTCAAGCGCCAGTTCGCGCAATTCGCCCGCTTGATCCTGCTGCTGGGCGCGCTCGGGCGCCAAGCTGACACCAGCCGCGATCACGACGAAGGCCGCAATCATGCCGATCCCGGCCAGAGCGCTTTTCGCGCGAAGCAGAAGTGTCGAAAGCGTCAAACTGTCATACTCCAGGGCCGGCGCCATCTATCAAGCGTCTCGTCCCCCGCAAGAACAAGACCATCGCATCGGACTTGGTTGCCCACATGCTAAGAGTGGTGGGCCTGGACGAAGCCGGGGTCAATACAGATCGGCCATGTCTGAAATAAGGCAAGGGTCCGCCCCTTCAAGAGAAAAGACGGACCCGGCATTATTCGGCAATGACTTAAGCGCCGGTTCAGGCCTGGGCTTTCAGCGCCGCCTGCGCCGCCGCCAGACGCGCGATCGGCACGCGATAGGGCGAGCAGGACACATAATCGAGCCCAGCTGATTCGCAGAAATGGATCGAAGCGGGATCGCCGCCATGCTCGCCGCAAATCCCCAGTTTCAAACCGGGACGGGCGGCGCGGCCGCGGTCTACGGCGATCTTGACCAGATCGCCCACCCCGTCCTGATCAAGCGAAACGAACGGGTCTTTCTCGAAAATGCCCGCTTCCAGATAATCGCCCAGGAACTTGCCGGCGTCGTCGCGCGACAGGCCGAATGTGGTCTGGGTGAGATCATTGGTGCCAAAAGAGAAGAACTCGGCGTGGGCGGCGATATCGCCGGCGCGCAAAGCGGCGCGCGGCAGTTCGATCATGGTGCCGATCAGGTATTTCGGCTTCACGCCGGTTTCGCGATCCACGTCATCCGCGACGGCTTCGACGCGCACTTTGAGGATTTCGAGCTCTTTCGCGGTGGCGACGAGCGGGATCATCACTTCAGCGACCGGTTTGACGCCGGTTTCCTTCTCCACCAGAGCCTGCGCTTCGAAGATCGCGCGCGCCTGCATCTCGTAGATCTCAGGGAAGGTGATGCCCAGACGGCAGCCGCGATGGCCCAGCATGGGGTTGGATTCTGACAAATCCTTGGCGCGCTGCCACAGCCCTTCCACCGGCAGGCCGGTGGCTTCAGCGACCGCATGCACATCCTCTTCGGTGTGCGGCAGGAATTCATGGAGCGGCGGATCCAGCAGGCGGATTGTGCACGGGCGATCTTCCATGATGCGGAAGATCTCTGCGAAGTCGTCGCGCTGCATGGGCAGGATTTTCGCCAGTGCGGCCACCCGGCCCATCTGGTCTTCCGCCAGGATCATCTCACGCACGGCGGCGATGCGATCCGCATCAAAGAACATGTGCTCGGTGCGGCACAGGCCGATGCCTTCAGCGCCGAATTCCTTGGCGGTCTGAACATCGGCGGGGGTTTCGGCGTTGGTGCGCACTGTCATGCGGCGCGCCTTGTCCGCCCATTCCATCAACGCCGCGAAATCGCCGGTCATTTCCGGCTTGATCATCGGGGCTTCGCCCATCAGCACTTCACCGGTGGCGCCGTCCACGGTGACGATATCGCCATCCTTGATCACCCGGCCGCGGGTGGTGAAGGTCAACGCTTCGGTGTCGATGCGGATTTCGCCCGCGCCGGACACGCAAGGCCGGCCCATGCCGCGCGCCACAACAGCCGCGTGACTGGTCATGCCGCCACGCGCCGTGACGATGGCTTGCGCCGCATGCATGCCGTGAATGTCTTCAGGGCTGGTCTCCACGCGCACCAGGATGACTTTTTCGCCCTGGGCGGCGCGGGTTTCCGCTTCGTCTGCGTCAAACACCACAGCGCCGGACGCCGCGCCCGGGCTGGCGGGCAGGCCCTTGGCCAGCACGTCGCGGGTATAGCTCTCATCGATGGTGGGGTGCAGCAGCTGGTCAAGCTGGGTCGGGTCGACGCGTAGCACGGCCTCGTCTTCGGTGATCAGCTTTTCAGCCACCATGTCCACAGCGATTTTCAGCGCGGCCTTGGTGGTGCGCTTGCCGTTGCGGGTCTGCAGCATCCACAGACGGCCCTGCTCGACGGTGAACTCGATGTCCTGCATGTCGCGGTAATGGTTTTCGAGATTGTCGAAGACCTCGGTCAGCTGGGCGAACACGTCCGGCATGGCCGTTTCCATGGACGGCAGATGATCATTCATCTTGATGCGCATGGATTCGGTCAAGCATTGCGGGGTGCGGATGCCCGCCACCACGTCCTCGCCCTGCGCATTGATCAGAAACTCGCCGTAATAGCCTTTTTCGCCCGTCGACGGATCGCGGGTGAAGGCCACGCCGGTGGCCGACGTATCGCCCATATTGCCGAACACCATGGCCTGGATATTGACCGCCGTGCCCCAGCTGGAGGGGATGTCGTACATGCGGCGATAGGTGTTGGCGCGGTCATTCATCCACGAGCCGAACACCGCCCCGATCGCGCCCCAGAGCTGGTCGCGCGGATCGGTGGGGAATGGAAAATCAAGCGCGCGCTTCACGGCGGCCTTGTACTCGACGATCACCTCTTCCCACTCTTCAGCGGAAATTTCGGTGTCCAGCGAATAGTCGCGCTCTTCCTTGAAGGTCTCAAGGATCTCTTCAAAGGTCGCGTGCGGCACGCCCAGCACCACATCGGAATACATGGTGATGAAGCGGCGATAGCTGTCGAGCGCAAAGCGGCGATCGCCCGAAAGCTTGGCGAGGCCCTCAGCCGTCTCGTCATTGAGGCCGAGGTTCAAAACCGTATCCATCATGCCCGGCATGGAGGCGCGGGCGCCCGAGCGCACAGACACCAACAGCGGGTTGGACGGATCGCCAAAGGTCTTGCCGACCTTGGTTTCCAGCGCCGCCAGCGCGTCCTCCACCTGGTCATTGAGATCAGACGGATAGCTGCGGTCGTTCTCATAGAAGGCGGTGCAGACCGCCGTCGTGAGCGTAAAGCCCGGAGGCACCGGCAGGCCGAGCTTGGCCATTTCCGCCAGGTTCGCGCCCTTGCCGCCCAGAAGATTGCGATCCTCGCGGTCGCCATCTGCAGAACCGCCGCCGAATGCATAGACCCACTTGGTCATGGGGCTCACCTTCCTGATCGTCAAAACGGAGAAAAGAGCAGACGCCCCCGCGCCTACCCTTCCAACCGTGAGAAATCCGCCACTTGATCGGCCGCCGCGCGAATCCGCGACAACAGCAACAATCTATTGCGACGCACCATATCGTCTTTGTCATTTACGACAACCGCCTCGAAGAAGGCGTCGACCGGTTCGCGCAGCTGCGACAGCGCCGACATGGCGCCTTCAAAGTCTTCCGCATCCAGAGCAACCGAGGCCACTTCGTCCGCGCCTTCAATGGCCGCGATCAAAGCGCGCTCTTCAGCCGCCTCTGCCGTCTTGGCGATGGCGATCATCAGGGCGGCGTCATTATCCACGTCTGACGCCGCAACGGCTTCAGCGCGAGCCGAGGCCAGATCGAAGCCCTTCTTCTCTTCCGCCGCCAGAATGTTCGCCGCCCGGCGATAGCCCTGCAGCAGCGCCTGACCATCGTCTGAATTCATGAAGGCCTGCAGCGCGCGGGCTTTCTTGGTGACGCGCATCAGATCGTCATCACCCAGCGCGAACACGGCGTCTATGACGTCATATTTCACGCCCTCATCCTTGAGGTGGACTTTCAAACGGTCGGCGAAAAAGGCGAGGATATCGAGAGATAGGTCAAATGCCGCTTGTAGAGCTTCCGGCGAAACCGCACTCTCAATAGCTTCATCCCAATTGCTCACGTTCAGCGACAATAAAGAATTTGCTTCTTTTTCAGACAGCACAAGTTTTTCATGCTGATCTATAGCGAGTTCTTGAACCTTTAGACGCTGCACCAAGGCAATCGCGACACGAACTCTAGGCAAAGCCTTTACCGTGATGGAATGAATTCCATGACGAGCATCCAGCGCCTGCAAAATCCGGATCACCCCCAGCGCGGCGCGGCGCAAGGCGAACGGGTCTTTGGAGCCGGTCGGTTTTTCATCAATCGCCCAGAAGCCCACCAGCGTATCGAGCTTGTCCGCCAATGCGACAGCGGCGCTTACCGGCGCGGTCGGCACGGCGTCTGACGGGCCTTGCGGCTTGTAATGGTCCTTGATGGCGTCGGCGATCTGGGGATCAAGGCCGGCGTCGAGCGCGTAATAGCGGCCCATCGCGCCCTGAAGCTCGGGAAATTCATAGACCATCTGGCTGACAAGATCGGCTTTCGCCAGACGCGCGGCCTTTTCGGCCATGTCCGCATTGGCGCCCACCACCGGCGCCAGCTCGCGCGCCAGCTTGGCGACGCGTTCGACCTTGTCCGCCACCGTCCCGAGCTTTTCGTGGAAAGTGACCTTGGACAGCTCAGGCGCCATCGCCTCAAGCCCGGTCTTGCGATCAAGATCCCAGAAATGGCGGGCGTCTGACAGGCGGGCGGACAGCACGCGGGCATTGCCCGCCGCGATGGCTTTACCGCCATCGGGCGCGTCCTGATTGGCTAGCACCACGAATTTAGAGGTCAGTTCACCGGTCTTGGGGTCGCGCACCGCGAAATATTTCTGGTGCGTCTTCATGGTCAAGGCGATGACTTCAGGCGGCAGGTCCAGGAAGTCCGGGTCCATATCCCCAAGGATCGGCGCGGGATGCTCCACGAGCCCCGTCACTTCTTCCAAGAGCCCCTGATCCTCCATCAGCTCGAGCCCCGCGTCTTCACAGACGCGGCGGGCGCCCTCGAGCACCAATTGCTTGCGTTCTTCGCGGCGCAGGATCACGCCGTTTGCGAGCAGCTTGGACTCGTAATCGGCAAAGTCAGACACGTCGAACGGGCCTGAGCCGTGCACGCGGTGGCCGTCTGTGGTCTTGCCCGATTGGATGCCGAACACTTCCGTGTCGATCACCTCACCGTCCAGAAGACAGATCAGAGAGCGCAGCGGACGCACCCAGCGTTGCGCCTTGTCGCCTTCGCCAAACTTCATGGATTTGGGCCAGGGGAAAGACTTGATGATCTCCGGCACGGCGTCTGAAATCACTTGGGCGGTTTCGCGTCCCGGTTTTTCGATGACGGCGATATAGAAGCTGCCCTTCTTGCCCTCTTCGATCTTGCATTGATCAAGGCTCGTGATCCCGGCGCCGCGCATGAAGCCTTCAAGCGCTTTTTCCGGCGCATCGGTGCGCGGGCCCTTACGCTCTTCGCGCACGTCAGCGGTTTTGAGCGGCAGGCCTTCGATCACCAGACCCAGACGGCGCGGACCGGAGAAAGCCTCAAGGCTGTCCCAATCGAGGCCCACCTCTTTCAGGCGCTCAGACATCAGGCGTTTAAGGTCGTCCTCGGCACGCGCCTGCATGCGCGCGGGGATTTCCTCGCAGAAAATTTCAAACAGAAACTGGGCCATGGGGAGATGCGGTACTCGAAAAATCTAAATCAGGACGGCATGTCAGCGAAGGCGCGCTGGAAGGCGGGCCGTTCGGTGATCCGCTGTGCGTAGGCGGTCAGCGCCGGGGTCTTCGGGAACATGTCGAACTGGATCGCCCAGTTCACCGCCCCACCTACGATCAGGTCGGCGGCCGTGAACCAGTCGCCGAACAGATACGGGTTCGCCAGCGACAGGCGATCTTCGAGCACTTTCGCCACCAGCTGGACATTGCCCCAACCCGCCGAGCGTTGATTGGTTTCAAACTTCATGCCCGCCTGATACATGGCCGGCTCGATGGAGGCCGCCTGAAACACGATCCAGCGCAGATATTCGCCGCGGCGCGGGTCATCAATTCCCGGCGCCAGATCGGCGTTGTCCTTGTACTTGTCCGCCAGATAGAGCGCGATGGCGACGGTTTCGGTGACCACGGTCTCGTCATCGACGATCACCGGGATCTTGCCCATCGGATTGAGCGCCATGAAGGCGTCCGACCGCATGGAGCCGTCCTCGTAATCGACCATTTTCAGATCATAGGAGACGCCCAGCTCTTCCAGGAGCCAGCGGGTCATCACGGCCCGCGATTGCGGGTTGTAGTACAGATGCACGGTCATGCCGCGGCCTCCTCGCGTAGTTTCTCAAGCTGGACCCAGGCATTGGCGCAGCCTTTGGCCAGTTCGCGCACCCGCGCGATCCAGCTGGCGCGCTCAGCCACCGAAATCGCCCCGCGCGCATCCACCAGATTGAACAGATGCGACGCCTTCAGGCACCAGTCATAGGCGGGCAGCGGCAGCGGGGTGTCCAGCGCCAGCAGGGCCTGACACTGGGTTTCTGCGTCGCCGAACCATTTGATCAGCATGTCCACATCGGCATGCTCGAAATTGAAGGCCGATTGCTGGCGCTCGTTCTCCAGAAACACGTCGCCATAGCTCATGCCGGCGCCGTTGAAATCGAGGTCGTAGACGTTTTCGACGCCCTGCACATACATGGCGAGGCGTTCGAGCCCATAGGTGAGCTCGCCGGAGACCAGCTCCACATCCATGCCGCCGACCTGCTGGAAATAGGTGAACTGGCTGACTTCCATGCCGTCGCACCAGACTTCCCAGCCCAGCCCCCAGGCGCCCACGGTGGGGTTCTCCCAGTCATCTTCCACAAAGCGCACATCATGCAGCTTGCGGTCGATGCCGATGGCGTCGAGCGAGCCCAGATACAATTCTTGCAGATTGGCCGGGCTCGGCTTCAAGAGGACCTGAAACTGGTAATAATGCTGCAAGCGGTTGGGGTTCTCGCCATAGCGGCCATCCGCCGGACGGCGCGAAGGCTGCACATAGGCCGCGCGCCAGGGCTTGGCGCCCAAGGATCGCAGCGTCGTCGCCGGGTGCAGCGTGCCCGCGCCCACTTCACTGTCATAGGGCTGCAAAATGGCGCAGCCCTGATCCGCCCAATAGCGTTGAAGGGTCAGGATCAGATCCTGAAAACTGGGGGCTTTGGAAGCGGTCATCGCGCAGCGGGTCCGGTCGTCAAAAGGTCAGGGACAGGGGCGCAAGCCCCCAGACTTGAAATCGCGCGCGACACTAGGCCCGCCAGCGCCCCCGATCAAGCAAGAGGGGCGGTTGGGACGAGACGCCGCAACGCTACCCCTCTCCCCCTTGATCAAGGGGGAGAGGCCGGGTGAGGGGGTGCGGTTCAATCTGTGAGGCCTGAGCCGGATGAAACGCCGCTCACCCCTCACCTAACCTCTCCCCTCAAAAAGGGGAGAGGGATTGGGTTGGCGCGGCTTCCAGGTTGTCCTCTTTTCCCGATAAAGTGCGCACATGGCTGGCAAGAAACCCATTGCGACTGCACGTCGATTGCGCCGCGACATGACAATAGCAGAGCGCACGCTCTGGTCCCTCCTCAGGCAACGGCCAGAGGGACTAAAGTTTCGCCGCCAACATCCGGTCGGCCCATATGTGGCCGATTTCGCCTGCCCCGAAATTGGTCTGATCATCGAGCTCGATGGCGGCCAGCATAATCGTCCCGCTCATCAGCTGCGTGACCAAAGCAGAACGGATTGGCTGGAAAGCCAGGGCTGGCATGTCCTGCGGTTCTGGAACACGCAGATCTTTGAAGCGCCGGACATGCTGGGCGATCAAATCCTAGGGACCGCCATCGCTCTCAAACGCGCCAAACGCTTCCCCTCTCCCCCTTGACCAAGGGGGAGAGGCCGGGTGAGGGGGTGCATCTCAATCTATGAGACATGAGAGGGATGAAACGCCGCTCACCCCTCACCTAACCTCTCCCCTCAAAAAGGGGAGAGGGATTGGGCTATGGCCCTACTCCCGCCCGTCGCGTTCCAGCTTGCGGCGCACCGCTTCCGCCGCCGCGTCCGCGGTCTTGTCGCGGCGGGTTTTGGCGGGTTTGGTGAGGAAGATGAAGGCCACCACCGCGCCCGCCGCCAGTAGAAGCGTAATCTCCATCATGGCTAGAGCCCGAAGCGCGCCCAGGCGGCGCGCAGTTCCACGCCGTCGAGCGCCACGCCGAACAGGCGACTGAGCGGGCCCTGGCTGGCGGGGGTGAAGACTTTTGTGCGCGTCTCCTTGCCATAGCGCAATTTCAGCACGCTGCGCAGATCGCCGATCTCATCGGCGATGCCGTTTTCGATCGCCTCGGTTCCGGTAAAGACCGAGCCGTCAAACAGCTCTTCGCCCTTTTTCGGTTTCAGCGTCTCGCCGCGGCGCGCTTTCACCAGCGCGATGAACTGGCCATGCACGGTTTCAAGCAGGCGCTCCATGCGCTGTGTCTGCTGCTCGGTTTCAGGCGAGAACGGATCGGCCATCAGCTTGCTTTTGCCGGCGGTCTTCACCCGGCGCTCGACGCCCAGCTTTTCCATGGCTTCCGTGAAACCGAAACTGGCGTTGATCACCCCGATCGAGCCGATGATGGTGGCGGGATCCACAAAGATCTCATCGCCCGCCACCGCCAGGAAATACCCGCCCGACGCCGCCACATCTTCACAGAAGGCGAGGACCGGCTTGTCCTTCTCCACCGCCAGCGCACGGATGCGCTCATGGATCAGGCGCGACTGGACCGGGCTGCCGCCGGGCGAATTGATCAGCAAGGCGACCGCGGGCGCGTCCTTGATCGAGAAGGCGCGCTCGATCTGCTTTTCCACCCGCTGCAGGTTCAGGGCGTTGGCGTTACGCCCGCCTGACAGGATCATGCCTTCCAACCGGATCACCGGCACCAGCGGCGTGTCCTGTCCCAGAAGTTGGCGGATGGTCTTTTGCGCCTTCGCCCAGGCCGTCATCAGGGTGTCTTTTGCTGACATTCTTTGTCTCTCCAACCAGATGGAGAACAGTTGGGGGCTTTAGCGGCGCAAGGCAAGGCGGCGCTCACCTCGGAAGATCGCGTCAGCCTCAGGCGTGAAGCTCGATCCGCCCGCCTCATGCAGGGTCAAAGGCGGTCGAAGCTCAAGCGGCCCCTTGCCGGTCTTGATCGCCTGCACCAGCACGCGCTTGGCGGGCTCGCCGGCTCGCGGTTGAATAGGCAGGATGACGACCGCGCCCGCCCGCCCTTTCAGTGCGAGAAGCAGGTCATCGAGCCGGTCAGCGCGCTGGATCACGGTGATCACCCCGCCCGATTTGAGGCGTTTGAGCCCCGCCTCCATCCAGGCCTCAAGCCCGGCGTCCGACATCCAGGCGGGCGCTTTGCCGCTCTTGGGCGCCCGCAAAGCGGTGGGGTCATCAAAGAAGGGCGGATTGAAGAACACCGCGTCCAGCTCCCGCGCGGCCTTGACGCTCAAGGCATCGCCCTCGGTCACCGCGACCCGGTCTTCAAATCCGTTCAGCACGATATTGCTCTGCGCCAGAGCGGCCGCTTCAGGATCCCGCTCGATCCCGGTCAGGTGCGCCTCTGGATAAAGCGAAGCCGCGCTCAACAGCGCTGCGCCCGCGCCGCATCCAAATTCCAGCGCGCGCTGGCCCGGCTTCAGCCCCAGCGCCGCCGCCAGCACCGCTGCGTCCATGCCGGCGCGATAGCCGTCTTCAAGCTGGTGCAGGTTGATCTTGCCGCCCAGAAAGGCGTCCGGCGCTCGGGTCACTGTTCCGCATCGTCCTTGAGCGCATCAATCAGCATGGACTTGGCGCGATCCGCGTCCTGCTCACGGACCAGAATCCGCCGCTTGATCCAGGGCAGCGCCCCGCCAAAGGTCGAGGAGGTCTGCTCATCCAGCGTCACCGCCTCGATCCCCGCCTCTTTGAGAATCGCCTGGGCGAAGCTCAGTTTCACAGGATCGTTTGTCGCCAGCACTTCGATCATTTAGGTCTCCGCCCTATATGGTGTTGAGGCATAATGAACCATCCAATGCGTTCGCACAGCGTCATGTGCTTGCCGCGTCATGGGGCGCCACCTATTGTGCGGCGCGCTGAACGAGAACATCAAGGGGCTCGGGGTGAACGGACTCCCTCAGGCAGATATTCCGGCAGAACCGGTCAATCCGGTGATCCGGCTGGCGACGCTCGCCAGCGATGACATGGCCGCTGTTGAGGCCGTGATCGAAGAACGTATGGCCAGCGCCACCCATTCGATCCCGCAAACCGCCGACTATCTGGTCGCCGCGGGCGGCAAGCGCATCCGGCCGCTGATCACCGTCACCGCAGCCCGCATGCTGGGCTATGAGGGCGCGGGCCATGTGTCGCTGGCGGCGGCGGTGGAATACATCCACTCTGCGACGCTGCTGCATGACGACGTGGTGGATGAAAGTGAGCTTCGCCGCGGCAAGGCGCCCGCCAACGCCGTCTGGGGCAACGCCCATTCGGTTCTGGTCGGAGATTTCCTGTTCGCACGCTCCTTCATGATGATGGTGGATGCGGGCTCGATGGATGCGCTTCATGTGCTGAGCCGCGCCGCGTCCGTGATCGCCGAAGGCGAGGTGCGCCAATTGGCCGCCGTGCGCAATATCGACATCACCCGCGCTGAATATATGAGCATTATCGACGCCAAGACCGCGGCGCTGTTCTCGGCCGCCGCCCAGGTGGCGCCGATCCTTCACGGTTCTGACAAGGCGGTTGAGGACGGGCTGGAGACCTATGGCCGCGAGCTGGGCCTGGCGTTTCAGCTGGTGGACGACGCGCTTGATTATGGCGGCATGGCCGCAGAGCTGGGCAAAAACACCGGCGATGATTTCCGCGAAGGCAAGATCACCCTGCCCGTGGCGCTGGCGCTGGAAGCGGCGGACGACACCGAACGCGCCTTCTGGAAACGGGTGATCAGCGATGGCGACCAGTCAGATGCTGATTTTGATCAAGCGCTCGCCATTCTGACAAAGCATGGCGCGCTTGACGCCACGCTGGAGGCCGCCCGCGCTCACGCTGCGAACGCGGTCAACGCGCTGAACGTCGCGCCTCGCAATGAGTGGACAGAGGCGCTGGCCGCCCTGCCCGAGTTCGTTGTGGAACGCGCATACTGATCCTTGAGGGCGGCGCAGAGCCGCCCTTTTCACATCTTCCCCAGAAAGAGGTTCGCCATGCGCATCTCCAGCCAGTTTGATTCGGGCAATATCATTGTGAAGTCCGCTTCCGATCTCAAGGACATTCGCCTTGAGATCCGAAAGGACCAGGGCTCGGACTTCTATCAATGGTTCCATTTCCGCCTGTCCGGCGCGAAGGGCCAGACCTGCCGCATGGTGATCGAGAATGCTGGCGGCGCAGCGTATCTCGACGGCTGGGACGGGTATCAGGCGGTGGCGTCCGAAGACCGCGAGCATTGGGAGCGGATCGAGACATCTTATGCCGACGGCGCGCTGACCCTCTCCCTCACCCCCGATGCGGACGCCGTCTGGATCGCGTATTTCGCGCCCTATTCCATGGCCCGTCATGACGCCCTGATCGCCGCCTGCCAGGCCGATCCACGGGTAACGCTCGACGTGATCGGCGAAACGCTGGACGGTCGCGACATTGACCGCCTGATCGTGGGCGAGCCGGGCGACGGCAAGAAGACGCTGTGGATCACCGCGCGCCAGCACCCCGGCGAAAGCATGGCGGAATGGGCGGCGGAAGGGCTTCTCGAGCGCCTGCTCGATGACAATGACCCGGTGGCGCGCGATCTTTTCTCAAGGGCTGTCTTCCACATCGTGCCGAACATGAACCCGGACGGCTCGTTCCGCGGTCATCTACGCACGAACGCCAAGGGCGTGAACCTTAACCGCGAATGGGACAAGGCGAGCGCCGAGAACTCCCCTGAAGTCAAATGCGTGCTCGACGCCATGGAGCAGTCCGGCGTCGATTTCTTCCTCGACATGCATGGCGATGAGGGCCTGCCCTATAACTTCATCGCGGGCGCTGAAGGCGTTCCAGGCTGGACGCAGAGCGATCAGACAAAGCTCGACGGCTACAAATCAGAGCTCGAGCGCTTCAACCCCGATTTCCAGACCGAATTCGGCTATGACGTGGATGCGCCGGGCGAAGCGGACCTGTCGATCGCCACGCACTGGATGCGCCATCATTTCAACTGCCTCGCCATGACGCTGGAAATGCCCTTCAAGGACAGCGCGATCACGCCCGACGAGATCTATGGCTGGTCGGCGGAGCGCTCGATGAAGCTCGGCGCCAGCCAGCTCGACGCCATCCGCGCGATGCTGGACCGGCTTTAGGCCCTATCACGCTGAGGAATCAGCTTCACAATTGTTATCCCGGCCTTGAGCCGGGATCTACTGCAGGCGTGTCTGTGATCAGAACAGAGCGAATCCGGTAGATCCCGGATCGCTTCGCGTCCGGGATGACGAAGCGGTGAGCGATCTACCGCCCCACAGCCCGCCCCACCGACACGTGAAGCGCGGTCAGGATCACCACCCAGAGCGCGAACACCATCGGCACGGCGCCATCCGTCATCTGGGCGGCGATCAGGCCTGTGAGCCCGATCAACGCGGTCAAGCCGCCATAAACAAGCGCGATCGCCTGATGGCTCCAGCCGCTATCGATCAGGCGCTGATAAGCGTGCTCACGGTGGGCTGAGAGCGAAAACCGGCCATGCCGCGCCCGGCGGAGCAGCGTCAGCAATACATCCGCCAGGAACACCAGCACGAACAAAGGCGCGAGCCAGAGCGTGCCGGAAAAACCGTGATTGACCAGCGCCAGCGCCCCGCCCGCATAAAGCGCCCCGGCCCCCAGCGCGCCCACATCGCCCGCGAACAGTTTCGCCGGCGGCCAGTTCAGCATCACGAAGCCAACAAGGCTCGCCGCCAGCACCACGCCTGCGATGACGCTGGTCATCACGCCTGCAGCCAGCCCGGCGACGCCCAAGGCGATCCCGGCGGGGATCATCACCGCAGCAAGGATGCCGTCCGAGCCATCCATGAAGTTCGCAGCGTTCACGACCACGAATACAAATAACGCCGAGCCGATCCAGCCAATGAGCGTCGGCAGCGCAAAACCCAGCTCATAGGTCAGGCCAATACGGGTGACAGGTCCGGCCGCGGAAACCATTGCGGCACAGAAGACGATGAAGGAGACGAGCTTGAGCCGTTCATCGAGGACAAACAAATCATCGAGAAACCCCAGAAGACCGAACAGCGCCGTCACGATCAGAACGCCCCCCAGCGCCGATGCGCCCAGGGGAAAAGCGCTGGCGACCAGCGCTCCGGCGCCCACGCCCGCCAGAACGCCCACCCCCCCGCCACGCGGCGTCGGGGTTTTATGACTGGAGCGGGCGTTCGGCAGATCGAGCACGCCGCCCTTTAAGACCAGCACAGACACGATGAAGCTGATCAAAGCGGCGCTCAGCGCCATGGCGATCAGAGCGCCGCTCACGCTGCGCCTCCAAACACGACGGCGCGACTGGTCCAGCCCGGATGATCGCTTGCGATCAAACGGGCGGCCCTGTCTGCTGACTCCGGCGTTTCAAAGAACGCAAAACAGCTCGCGCCGGAGCCGGACATGCGCACAAGACGCGCGCCAGGCTGGCGTTTCAGCGCAGCCAGCGCGCTCTCGATCACCGGACAGTGCGCAATCGCGGGCGCTTGAAGGTCATTGCCGTCCAGCGCCAGACGGTTGAGCGCCGCCTCCAGATCGCCCGCCAGCATGGGCGCCCCGGCTGACAGGGGCTGCGGCGATGTTGCGTCATAAGCTTTGAACACCGGGCCGGTCGGGACCGGCGCGCCGGGATGCACGATCACGCCATGAAGCGCCGGCCAGGCGATCAGCGGCGTCACGCGTTCGCCGACCCCCTGCATCCGCAAGGGACGAGCATGCACGCAGGCGGGCACGTCCGCGCCAACCACCGTGCCGATCTCGGCGAGCTGTTTGATGGAAAACCCCAGATCCCAGACCCGGTTCAAGACCCGGAGCGCCGCCGCCGCGTCCGATGATCCGCCGCCAAGCCCCGCCGCAACCGGTAAATGCTTGTCCAGCGTCAGATGCGCGCCCAGCTCAGGCTGGTCCGCAGCCGCGCGCAAGGCGTAAGCGGCTTTCAGCACCAGGTTTTGCGGATCAGACTGCAGCCCCTCCGCCCCCGGCCCGGTCAGGGAAAGCGTCAGGGTGTCTGCAGGATATGCGCTCAGCGTATCGCCCCAGTCCGCGAACACCACAAGGGAGTCGAGCGGATGGTAGCCGTCAGCGCGCGGCGGGCCGACGCGCAGGCTGAGATTGACTTTGGCGGGGGCGAAATCTGTAGCTGCGTCTGTCATGACGCCGCTCTCATGGCAGATCGGGCGGCCCGGCGTCCAGTCCCAGCTCCAGCCGTCGCTCGATCAGAACGCGCTCATCGTCATCCAGGTCCAGCTCCAGCGCGCGGCGCCATTGGAACTCCGCCTCCAGCTGACGCCCGGCGGCGGCGTAGGCGTCGCCCAAATGCCAGTTATTGGTGGCGCTGTCAGGGCTGAGGGTCACCGCACGTTCCAGCCAGTAGATCGCATCGGTGAGATTGCCGAGCTTGTAATGCCCCCAGCCCAGCGAATCCACAATCGCGCCGTTGGACGGATCCAGCGATACGGCCCGCTGGACCATGTTCAGTCCCCGCTCGAGCTGCTCGCCCTTCACGATCAGATTATAGCCCAAATGGTTGAGCACCAGCGGTTCGTCCGGCGCGCGTTCCAGAGTGTGCTCGAACAAAGGTTCTGCCACATCCCATCCCTCGACGATTTCGGTGCAGGCCGCCTGATAGAACAGATACCGCCAATCCGCTTCGCCGCGGTCTTCGCGCGCCTGCTCAATCACATTGGCGTAGATGGGTATGGCGTCGCTGCAGCGATCCGTCACCCGGAGCATGTCCGCCAGCAAGAGCTGGTGCGGGATTGTCGGGTTCTGCTCGACGAGCGCGCGCGCCTCATCCACCAGGCTCTCGTCCTCCTGCATCCGGAATTGCAGCCAGATGCGGTTCATCTGAACGCCTTCAGACAACGGGCCGTCTTCGATTTTGGCGTATTCAGCCAGCGCCGCCTCTTGCAAGTCGAGGCTGTCGAGCATTTGCGCGATGGTCAGGGTGTTATAGTGAAACTCGGGATCCAGACGCTGAATCACGCGTAGGAACATCACGGTAAATTCGCCGCCCGCCCGATTGCTGACGATTGAGGCGGGCGGGAAAAGCGCCCGTGCGGCCGCTTCACGCGGGCGCAGCAAACGGGGCGGACGGCCGCCGCGATCCACACGCGCCAGCGCCGCTTCAACATCAGGGCGCTCGACAGACCGGATCTCCATGGCGCTTTCATACAGCGCGCGCGCCTCAGCCGAACGCCCCTGCCGCTCCAGAAACGCGCCATACATCAAAGTATTGAATGAGATCAGACCGGGCATGCCAGCGCGGGCGTTCTGATAGGCGGCGTCCGCCGCATACGCCTGGCCCAGATGCTCCAGAACCAGAGCGCGGTGCAGCCAGTGCTCGGCAGAGGGCATTTGCGACGCGTTCAAACGCATCTCACTGCGCGCCCAAGACACTTCCTCGCCTCGCGCGATAGCGTCCCAGTCTTGCAAAATCGTCGTGACGAGGTTTGAAAACACGCCGACGACATTGGTCTCCGGCTCAACCGCTTCGCGGCCGCGCCCCAAGGTCAGCGCGCGCCAGTAGAGGTCGGCGATCTGAGCGGTCTCGGGGTCATTGGCGGCCTGTTCAGCCACTTGATCGGCGCGCTCGAAATCTCCCGCCACCAAAGCGGCGAAAAAGGCACGCTGCGAGATCAGGGAGGAGTCCGGCGCCTTGTTCAGCGCCTGGGCGTACAGCTCCGAGGACGATTCAAGATCGCGAGCCGCCCCCGCATAACGCGCCGCCAGATAAGAGCCGTAAACCGAGCGCTCTTCCTGACCAAAGCCGGCATCGGGCAGGCTGGCGCACGCGCTCACGCTCAATCCCAGGCCGAGGGCCAGGAATGAGGTCAGCGCGGCGCGAAAGCCGGTGATGGGGCGCATCCTCGCCCCGCCCTTACATATTCGGATAATTGGGACCGCCGCCGCCTTCAGGCGTGGTCCAATTGATGTTCTGGTTGGGATCCTTGATGTCGCAGGTTTTGCAGTGGACGCAGTTCTGCGCATTGATCACGAATTTCGGCTCTCCGCCTTCGTCCGGCGTGACCCATTCATAGACCGCCGCCGGGCAATACCGCGCGGACGGGCCGCCATAAACATCATACTCGGACGACTTTTGCAGCGCCGGATCCTTGAGCTTGAGGTGGATCGGCTGGTCTTCCTCATGGTTAGTGTTTGAGATGAACACCGAGGACAGACGGTCAAAGGTCAGAACGCCATCAGGCTTGGGATAGTCGATCTGCTTGCACTTGTCGGCGGGCTTTGTCGCTTCCGCGTCGGTGCCGCCATGACTGAGCGTGCCGAAGATCGAGAAACCGAACAGATAATTGGTCCACATGTCCAGGCCGCCCAGCGCCACGCCCAGAACCGTGCCGAACTTCGTCCAGAGCGGTTTGGCGTTGCGGACGGTCTTGAGTTCTTTCTTCACCCAGGACGCGTCATACGCCTCGGCATAGGCGCTCAGCTCATCGCCCTGACGGCCTTCAGCCAACGCATCAAACGCGGCTTCGGCGGCCATCATGCCGGTCTTCATGGCGTTATGGCTGCCCTTGATGCGCGGCACGTTCACAAAACCGGCTGAACAGCCGATCAGCGCGCCGCCCGGGAAGGTCAGCTTGGGCACGGACTGATAGCCGCCTTCAGTGATGGCCCGCGCGCCATAAGACAGACGCTCGGCGCCTTCAAAGATCGGCGCGATGTCGGGATGGGTCTTGAAGCGCTGGAATTCGCCAAACGGGAACAGATGCGGGTTCTTGTAGTTGAGGTGAACCACAAAGCCGACCGACACCAGATTGTCGCCGAAATGATAGAGGAAGGAGCCGCCGCCCGTGGAATTGTCCAGCGGCCAGCCCATGGTGTGCTGCACCCGGCCCTTCTTGAAATTCTCCGGCTTGACGCGCCAGAGCTCTTTCATGCCGATGCCGAATTTCTGCGGGTCGCGACCTTCGCTGAGACCGTATTTGTCGATCAGCTGCTTGGACAGCGAGCCGCGCGCACCTTCGCCGATCAAGGTGTACTTGCCGCGCAGCTCCATGCCGGGCTGATACATGTCCTTGTGACCGCCATCGCGCGCCACGCCCATATCACCGGTGATCACGCCTTTGACGACGCCGTCTTCCTCGATGAACTGGTCGGCGGGGAAGCCGGGATAGACTTCGACGCCCATGGCTTCGGCTTTTTCAGCCAGCCAGCGGCACATATTCGCCAACGAGCCGACATAACAGCCATGATTGTGCATGAAAGGCGGCATGCCGAAGCCCGGAATCGTCGCCGATCCCGCTTCGCCCAGCGCCATGAAGATGTCTTCGGTGACTTCCGTGTCGAAGGGTTGGCTTGGGTCGTCGCGCCAGTCCGGCAGCAACTCATCAAGCGCCTTGGGGTCAAACACAACGCCTGAGAGGATGTGTGCGCCGACTTCCGATCCTTTTTCAAGGACGGCGATGGACAGATCCTGTCCGGTTTCTTCGCAGCGTTGTTTCAAACGAATCGCCGCCGCAAGACCGGCTGGGCCAGCCCCTGCGATGACCACATCGTATTCCATGGATTCGCGCTCAATCGACCCGTCGGCCATGTCGTCTCCTCAAGTCTCAGCCCCTGCAACGCTCATTCGCTGGCGCCGCATTCTCTTTCGTATTAACCCAGGCTTGCGTTATGAGCTAGGGTGAAGCCTCACACAGTCCATATCGGAAAATCACGTTCAATGACCGCGCCCCTCTCCCCCGAAGACATCCGTGCTCTGAAGAGCCTGATCGGATGGTGGGAGCAATCGGGCGTCGAGGCTTTACCGCCTCTGCCCGCCCCCAAAACCGCTTCCGCAGCCCCCGTCGCCCCCTCCGCCGCCGCTCCCGAAGCGCGCGCCACCGGCGCCCAGGCGCGTCAGGCTGGCTTCGGCGCCGCGCCGACCCAGGACGGCCGCGCCCTGGCGCAGGCGGCTCAGTCCGTGGACGAGCTCAAACAAGCGCTCGACGCTTTTGACGGCTGCCCTTTGAAAGCCACCGCCACCCAGCTGGTGTTCGCCCGGGGCAATCCCCAAGGCGACGTCATGGTGATCGGCGAAGCGCCGGGGCGGGAAGAAGATCGCGACGGCGTTCCCTTCACGGGGCCAGCCGGGCATTTGCTCGACAAGATGTTCAAGGCCATCGACCTTGATGAAACCCACGCCTGCATCACCAATGTGGTGTACTGGCGACCGCCGGGCAATCGCAAACCCACAGACGCCGAGATCGAGGTCTGCCGCCCCTTCGCCGAGCGCCATATCGAACTGGTGAAGCCCAAAGCCCTGGTCTTCGCAGGCGGCATCGCCGCGCAAAGCCTGTTGCGGTCCAAAGACGGCATCATGACGCTGCGCGGACGCTGGCATGATTACACGCTCAGCGATGGCACGGTGATACCGGCCCTGCCCATGTATCACCCCGCCTTCCTGCTGCGCCGCCCGCAGGAGAAAGCCAAAAGCTGGCAGGATCTGCTGAGCCTGAAAGCGAAGCTTGCGTCGCTTTAGATCGCGCTAAACCAGCTCACGCCGCAAGGCGTCCGCGATAAGAGCCGACCGGGTCACACGGCGTCTCTTAGCGACCGCGTCAATGGCTTTCAAAAGCCCTGCATCCAGGGTCACATTCGCCTTCACCGTGCGCCCCGTCATCGCAATCAGCGGCACCGCCAGCAAGAACGCTCCAGACGCCATGGCTTGAACTACGTCTGGGTCTTGCCGCACGGCATCCAGATCGCGCGGTTCGACCATGGGAGCGTCCTCGAACCACAAAGCCAGCGCTTCGCTGGCATTGCCCGGCAAGTCGTCAAGTGTGTCCGCAGCAGAGAAACAGCCCGGCGCATCGGGAAACTCGATTCCATATGCGCTATCAGGGTCTTTATGCACGACGCCAATGAAGTAACGCATCACAGCCTCCTATAGCCACCCGGCCTGTCGGTAGATCGAGCGAACAGTTCCAAGCGGAAGATCTTTTTTCGGGTGCGGAATAATCACGGTGCGGTCGCCTTTGCGATACTTGGCATGCGATCCCTTGGCGCCGACTCGCTCAAAACCGTCTTGTTCCAGAAGTTTGATGAGCTTTCGGCTGTCCCGCTCCAGATCCATCCCAGCTTCAGGCGCATAATAATGCGCCCGCTCCTGTTTCGTCAATGTGGGAGGCGCATTATTATGCGCCCAAAAAATGACTTCGCCTGACCGCCAGTCTTAGGCTTTCTGTAAATCCGACGCCTCGTCCACATCGCGCAAGGCGCGCAGCCTCTTCACCCGCTCCAGCCCATGGAGCTGAAGCTGCCGCACCAGATCGCTGCGCGTCTCTTCATGGGACCAGCGCATGCCGTCAAACAAACCATCCGGCGCCGGGCCGTTGAGCGCCAGCAGCCAATAGCCGCCATCTTCCGCCGGGCCGATCACCACATCATGACGTTTCAGACCCGCAAAAGCGGCGGCGATGTCTGCGCGAGTAATTTGCGGCGCATCCGACCCGATCACGCAGACCGGCGCCCGGCGGGCGAAGACGCGCGCCTGACGCGCACCCAGATCGCCGCCGCCCTGCACAGCGCGCGGCAGATGATCCGGCCAGACATTGGGAAAGCGGCGATGGAGCGCCCGGTCCGGGCTGAGCGTGATGACGGTTTCCCAACGCGGGTCCTGCAGACGGCGCAGCACAGCCGCGCTCATCGCGCGATGCCGACGCCAGGCCTCAACCTTGCCAATGCCCTTGGCGAGGCGGGTCTTGGCGCCGCCGATCACCGGCGCCTTGACGAAAACCACCAGAACAGGGCGCGGCGTCATCGATAGGCTTTCGCAAGGTCAGAGGGCTTGGCGCCCAGAAAATAGCGCGCCAGCAGAACGAGATTTTTCATGGAGCGGCGGCGATAGCCTTCGGTGAGGAATTTCTCGGCGCTGGTCTCCGCCCGCGCCGTGAGGGGCCAGAGCCGATGTTTCCCGATGCGCCGCACCAGATCCACGTCCTCAAACAGGGGCCAGGGCTTGTATCCGCCGAGGCGATCATAAAAATCAGCACGGATAAGCAAACCCTGATCGCCATAAGGCAGGCCGAACGTCCGGCACCGCCAGGCGACCGCGCGTTCCAGCCGTCGGGCGCGATGAGACATGTCATCGAGCGTAAAGCGAAAATACGCCGCCCGGTCGCGATGCGCATTGGCCGCCATGAACGCCTCGACCTCGTTAGACCAGCCCGGCGACAGGCGGGTGTCGGCATGCAGGAACAAGAGCCAGTCTGACGCTCCGATCTGACGCCGCGCGAACGCTGCACCTTGCGCCAGCTGGGCGCCGCGCCCCTTGGCGCCTGTGACGACCTGGCATCCGGCACGGCGGGCGATCTGCACGGCGCCATCCGTTGATCCGCCATCAGCCAGAATCCAGCCCGCCGACAGTCCCGTGCGCTCGGCCTCAGTCAGGCTCTGCAAGGTGCGCTCAAGATGGGCGGCGGCGTTCAAGGTGGGGAGAATTGTGATGATCTGACTCATGAGGGTGAGAAACTCCGGCGGGCGGTGTGAGTCAATATGAAAATGTTCTTGCTATGTTCCGCTTGGTGAGTCACCGTCAGTCCATGACCGCACGCTTTGTTCCCGCACGGGGCATGAGCCCCCTTCCCGAGCCGCTGCAACCGCGCGGACGCGCCGCCACCTCCAATGCGGCGGGGCGGTTCGAGCGCGACACCCGCGAACCCTTTGACGATGGCTGGAGCGAGACCGACCCCGCGCCCAAGCAGATCCGCACCACGCTGATCAAGGATGCAAGCCGCACCATTATCTCCACCAATGACAGCCCCGACATCTCGTTCAACCGGTCGATCAATCCGTACAGAGGGTGCGAACATGGCTGCATCTATTGCTATGCGCGGCCCAGCCACGCCTATTGGGGGTATTCTGCGGGCGTCGACTTTGAAAGCGTCCTGTTTTTCAAGGCGGGCGCCGCGCGCCTGTTAGACCAGCAATTTCGCAAGCCCGGCTACCAGGTTGAACCCATTGTGATCGGCGCGAACACCGACGCTTACCAGCCGATCGAGCGGCAATTGCGGCTGACGCGCTCGATTCTTGAGGTTTGCCTGCGCTTCAAGCATCCGGTCAGCCTGATCACCAAATCCGCCGCCATCACCCGCGATCTCGACATCCTGTCCGAGCTGGCGGAACTGGGGCTGGTCAAAGCCGCGATCTCTCTCACCACCCTCGATCACAAGCTCGCCCGCGCCATGGAGCCCAGGGCCGCCACCCCGAAACGGCGCCTCGAAGCGATGGAGGCGCTGTCAAAGGCCGGGGTGCCGATGACTGTGATGACCGCCCCCGTCATTCCCGGCCTCACAGATCATGAGATCGAAGCGCTGTTAAAAGCGTCGGCCAACGCCGGCGCGCAGACCGCAGGCTATGTGCTGTTGCGCCTGCCGCTGGAGGTGCGCGATCTGTTTTATGACTGGCTCAAGAAAGTCAAACCCGACGCCGCCGACAAGGTGATCAACATGGTGCGCGATACGCGTGGCGGCGCCGATTACAGCTCTGATTTTCATATCCGCGGGCGCGGCGAAGGCCCGATCGCGGACATGATCTCCAAACGCTTCCGCGCCGGGGTGCGCCGCTACGGCCTTGAAAAAGACCGGGTGAAACTGCGCTGCGACCTGTTCGAGCGCCCGCTCGACACCGAAGATCAGCTCAGCCTGTTTTGATGGACTGACACAATATGACGTATTCCCATCCCCTCATCGCCGGCGTGGATGAAGCCGGGCGCGGCCCGCTGGCGGGGCCGGTGGTGTGCGCAGCGGTAATCCTGCCCGATGATTTCTCTGCGCTTGATCAGCTCGACGATTCAAAAAAGCTCTCAGAGAAGCGCCGCACCGCTTTGGCACGGATTATCCGGGCTGAAGCGCGGGTGGGGGTGGGGATCGCTGAACCGGTCGAAATTGACCGATTGAACGTGCTGCACGCCACCCTGGCGGCCATGGTCCGCGCGGTGGACAGCCTCGGCGTGCGGCCCGATGAGATCCTGATCGACGGCAATCGCGTGCCGGACGGATTAAAATCTTCGGGGCGGGCGGTTGTGGGCGGCGACGGGCTGGAGCCAGCCATCGGCGCGGCCTCGATCATTGCCAAAACCCTGCGCGACCAGATCCTGATCGAATCAGAAAACCGCTTTCCCGGCTTTGGCTTGGCCGGACACAAGGGCTATCCCAGTCCGAGCCATAAAGCCGCGCTCGAAAATCTGGGACCCACGCCCATCCATCGGTTAAGCTATGCCCCGGTACAGTCGGCCAGACAGGCGCACGGCGTTTGGCGCAGCACATAATGAATCGGCCTTAACCATCGGGTAAGCCGAAACGATTCACCCCTCAGGGAATCAGCGCTGTTGCGAACAGAAGGGCGATTGAGGTGTCAGTCATTCCAAATAACAAAATTCCTGTCGATACCATCCTGGAAGGCGATTGCGCCGAAGTGATGAAAACGCTCCCCGACGAGAGCGTGGATCTCATCTTCGCCGATCCGCCCTACAATCTGCAGCTGGGCGGCGATCTGCACCGGCCAGATAATTCCAAAGTGGATGCGGTCGACAATGACTGGGACCAGATCGGCGATTTCGACGCCTATGATCTATTCTCCTGCGCCTGGCTGGAAGAGGCCCGCCGGGTCCTCAAACCCAATGGCGCCATGTGGACCATCGGCAGCTATCACAATATTTTTCGGGTCGGCTCCTTCTTGCAGGATATGGGCTTCTGGATCCGCAATGACGTGATCTGGCGCAAATCCAACCCGATGCCGAACTTCAAGGGCACGCGTTTCACCAACGCCCATGAAACCCTGATCTGGGCGTCCAAGACCAAGGACGCCAAGCCGACCTTCAACTACGCCGCCATGAAGGCGCTCAATGACGGCGTGCAGATGCGCTCGGACTGGACCTTGCCGATCTGCGCCGGCGGGGAACGCCTGAAAAACAAGGAGGGCAAGAAAGCCCACCCGACCCAGAAGCCTGAAAGCCTTCTGCACCGGGTGCTTCTGGCCACCTCCAATCCCGGCGATCTGGTGCTCGATCCGTTTTTCGGCACTGGCACAACGGGGGCGGTCGCAAAGAAACTCGGCCGTCATTATATCGGCATTGAAGCGGACCCGACCTATGCCGACGTGGCGCGCAAGCGCATCGCCGCGATCAATCCCACCAGCGAAGACCTGTTGCAGGTCACCCAGTCCAAGCGCGCCCTGCCGCGTATTGCGTTTGGCTCCCTGGTCGAGGCCGGCCTTCTGAAGCCTGGCGATACACTCTACTGCTCCCAAGGCCGACGCACCGCGCAAGTGCGCGCGGACGGCACGGTGATCGCGGGCGGCCAGGCTGGCTCGATCCACCAGATGGGCGCCCATGTGCAAGGCGCGCCGTCGTGCAATGGCTGGACCTTCTGGCATGTGCGCCAGGGCGGCGCCCTCGCCCCGATCGACGTGCTGCGCGCCCGCATCCGCGCGGAACTGCAGGTTTAGGGCTTCGCCATCAGGGCTGAACACGCCCATCTCAACCTGTCATTCGCCGGTTTATCCGGCGAACCCATGCCGTGACCTGTAATCAAATCAACCGGAATGGATCCCCCGCATGAAGCGGGGGATGACATGTGTGAGACGATAGCATCCATTAGCCTGACGAACGTCAGGACCCAGTTGATGACAGACCGCCATGGTCCATATGTGTTGATTATCTTCTCTTTCCCCGCGAAGGCGGGGATCCAGAGCCGGTAATGCAGCGCTTCATGATCTCTGGGTCCCGGCCTGCGCCGGGAAAGAGCTTCTGAGAGATACCGACTACAACAACCGCGCCTCAAGCCCCAGCTTCGCCGCCTTCATCATCACGCTGGGCAGCCCCGCCTCTTTCAGATCACGCACCGGCGCCCAGACGCCCTCGTCCGGCGTCCAGTCTGCAGGCGCCGTCGCGCACAGCACATCCAGCTCCAGCGCAAAATGCGTGAACACATGGCGCACCTGTCCGGCTTCGCGCCAGTCCGCCTTGAAGGGCGCCGCGGTCTCAAGCTCCGCGTCTGACGGCGCGTTGTCGCTCCACTCCGTCCCCGGCACTTCCATCATGGCGCCCAATAGCCCCGTCTCCGGCCGACGGCGCAGCCAGATCGCGCCCTGTCGCACCACATGAAAACAGGCGCCGCGACGCACGGGCTTGGGCTTTTTCTTCTCTTTGAGGGGATAGCGGGTCTGATCGCCTTCGGCGCGCGCGGCGCACCAGTCCGACCATGGACAGGCCGTGCACTCCGGTGATTTCGGCGCACACAGTGTCGCGCCGAGATCCATGATCGCCTGGGCGTAATCGCCGGAACGGTCGGGCGAGGCCAGATTCGCCGCGATCGCCTTGATCTGCGGTTTGGCTTTCGGCAGCGGCGTCGGCATCCGTACGAGACGCGTGAGCACGCGCTCCACATTGCCGTCCACCACGCTGGCGGGCTGATCAAAGGCGGCGGCGCGAATGGCGTTGGCGGTATAATCCCCCACCCCCGGCAGCGCGAGCAGCGCCTTGAGGTCGGAGGGGAAAGCGCCGCCCAACTCAAACGCCACGACCTGGGCGCAGGCGTGAAGATTGCGGGCGCGAGCGTAATAGCCAAGCCCCGCCCAGGCCGCCAGCACCTCCTCGCGCGGGGCCGCCGCCAGATCCTTTACTTGCGGCCAACGCGCCAGGAACCGCTCCCAATAGGGCGTAGCGTGAGGCACGGTGGTTTGCTGCAGCATTATCTCCGACAACCAGATCGCATAAGGATCGGCGACAGCGCCCGCCGCCCGGTCTTCAGGCCGGATGCGCCAGGGCAGGCTGCGGCCTTCGCGGTCATACCAATCCAGCAAGGCGGCTCGCATGGGCGCTGCGGGCAGGTCCGGGATTTCAAACTCGGGCACGGCGTGTTCTCTCATGCTTGCCAGCGGCGGCTGCGGGCGCGATGGTGCGCACCATGAAGCGACCGCCCCGCACGTCAACGCCTAACCGGCATCTCATCGCCCGTCGTGACGGCAATCCGCGCGACGAAGCGGAAGCGGCGGAGTGGATGAAAGCCCATCGCGGTCGCGCGGCCATCAAGCCGCCGCCCACCGCCGGGCGCGCCGTCAATGCGCTGATCAAACCCTTGGCGAAACAGTTTTCCGGCCCCACCCGGCATGAGCTGGACGCCCAATGGAGCGAGATCGTCGGCCCGCAACTGGCCCAGTTCACCCGGCCCGAGAAATATCAAGGCGGCGCCCTGGTGATCCGCGCGCGCGGTCCGGCGGCCGCGCTGGTGGAGGCGCAATCGGCGCAAATCCTGGCGCGGGTAGCGACGTATTCGGGAAAAAAGCCGCAAAAGCTCAAGATCATTCAGGGTCCGCTCAATCCCGAACCGAAAAAGCCCAAAGCCCGAGCTGACCGCATTGTGAAGGTCAAAGCTGAGTCAAAACGGGCGCTGACCCTTGATGAAACGCTGGAAAACTGGCGCAAAGAGATTGAACGCCGTGAAGGCGTGCGCTTGCCGCCTACATCCTCTAGCGACTGACGCGAACTGGAGACGCCTGTGCTTTCATTCACCCGCCGCAGCCTGACTGCGCTCGCCGCCGCCCTGTTGCTCTCCGGTGGCGCTCTGGGCCAGAACGCCACCTCCCTCACCGAAGCTCAGGTCGGACAGGTGCGAGACACCGACCGCGTGATGGGCGCAGCCGACGCCCCCGTCACCTTTATCGAGTACGGCTCGGTGGCGTGCAGTCATTGCGCGCATTTTCAGGAAACCGGCTTCCCCGCCGTAAGCGAGGCGATCGAGGCGGGCGATGTCCGCTTTGTGTTTCGTGAAGTGATCACCGGCCAGCCCAATATCGCGATCGCGGGCTTTGCGCTGGCCCATTGCGCCCCGGACGAGCAGTACTTCGACGTGATCGACGCCCTGTTCGTCAATATGCGGTCCATCTTCGCCGCCCTGCAGCAGGGAACGGCTCAGACCCGCTATGAAGAAATCGCCGCCGACTTTGGCTTCAGCGCTGACGATGTCACCGCGTGTTTCTCCAGTGAAGAGGCGATCGCAGCGGTGCAAACGTCAAACCGCATCGCTGTGGAAGACGGCGTACGCTCCACCCCCTATTTCATCGTCAATGGCGACCGGTTGCTCGCGGAGCCCGGCGAAGACGGGCGGGTCTATACGGTCAACGGCGCTCCGCTGACCGATGCCGAGGGCGAAATTCCCGCCGATCACCAGCCTGACACCATGAGACGCATCATCGCCCTGTATAAGGGCGGCTGAGACCGCTAACCTGCCGCAAACGCAGACCCCGGCGCCCGTGGGCCCGGCCAGACACACCGATTGGAGTTGAACCCGTGACGACTTTCACCCGCCGCGCCCTCACCCTTGCCGCCGCCACCGTCAGCGCCATGATGCTGACCGCCTGCTCGGGCGGCGACGCCCCGGATGGACGCTCCGCCTATGAACGCGCCGGCGATCGCGCCGAGGGCCAGGTCGATGCGCCGGTCACGATCATCGAATACGCCTCCACCTCTTGCGGCGGCTGCGGCGCATTTCATGAACAGGGCAAGGCCGCCATTGACGACGGGGTGGAGCGCGGCGATGTGCGCTTTGTCTTCCGCGAAATGATCACCGGTCAGCCCAATCTGGCGCGCGCCGGCTTCATGCTGGCCCGGTGCGCCCCCGAAGATCAGTATCTGGATGTGATCGATTTGTTGTTTGAACAGCAACGCGCCCTGTTCAGCGCCATGCAGCAAGGCAATGCCCAAGGCCAGTTCCAGACCATCGCCCGCACTGCAGGCTTTTCCGACGAGGAATTCCGCGCCTGCATGACCAATCAGGACGTGCTGGAAGCGGTGGAAGAGGCCAATATGCAGGCCGTGCGCGACGGCGTGGGCGGCACGCCCCATTTCATCATCAATGGTCAGGATCTTGATCAGATGTCCGGCGCCAATGGCCAAGTCTACGCCGTCGACGGCGAAATCCTGACCGACGATCAGGGCGAAATCCCCGCCCAGATTGACCGAGACACTTGGGACCGAATCATCGCCCTATTCAAAGCGCGTGCGGAGGGCTAGCCTTCCCGCGCAGACCTTTTGCAGGCGGTCTCCCCTCAGATCGCCTGCGAAGGGTTTGAGCCGAAACACGTTTCGGCAGGGATGGCGGCGACTGACAGACCGGAAAACCGGCGTTCAGCGCCAGTGGAGGTCTGAGGTTGAAGTTCACCCAGCTGCGCCTGGCCGGCTTCAAATCGTTTGTTGACCCGACCGAGCTGCGGATCGACGCCGGGCTGACCGGCATTATCGGTCCCAATGGCTGCGGTAAATCCAACCTGCTTGAAGCCCTGCGATGGGTGATGGGCGCCACCTCCGCCAAATCCCTGCGCGGCGGCGGCATGGAAGACGTGATCTTCTCCGGCACCGACAGCCGCCCTGCCCGCAACCACGCCGAAGTCACCCTGGTCGTGGATAATTCCGACCGGCGCGCGCCCGCCCGTTTCAACGAGCATGACACGCTGGAAGTCGTCCGCCGCATCTCGCGCGGCAAGGGCTCGGGCTATACGATCAATGACGAGGATGTCCGCGCCAAGGATGTCCAGCTTCTGTTCGCTGACGCGGGTACGGGCGCCAATTCGCCCGCCCTGGTGCGTCAGGGCCAGATCAGCGAGCTGATCAACGCCAAACCGGAAAACCGCCGTCGCGTGCTCGAAGAAGCCGCAGGCGTTGCGGGGCTGCGCGCGCGCCGCCGCGAGGCCCAGCTCAAGCTCAACGCCGCCGAAACCAATCTCGATCGACTGCTGGAAATCGTCGAGGATCTCGACAGCCGCCATAGCGCGCTGCAGCGTCAGGCCAAGCAGGCGGGACGCTATCGCGACCTGTCCCAGACCATCCGCAATTTTGAAGCCCTGCTCTGGATGCGGCGATGGAAAGAGGCGGGCGAAGCGGTCGAAACCGCGCGGGCGAAGCTCAAGGAGACCGACGCCGAGGCGGAGCTGGCGCTGCGCGCATCTGCGGGCGCCATGGTCGAAGCGGAAAAAGCGCAAAGCGCGGTCCAGCCCCTGCGCGAGGCTGAGGCCGAAGCCGCAGCCGCCTTGCGTCATACCGAACGCGCCCGAGACCAGCTGGATCGCGATATCGAGGCCGCTCGCGCCGCCATCGAACGCAATCAGGCGCGCCTTGTGGAACTGAAACAGACCCAAAGCCGCGAAACCGAGCTGCTGGATGAAGCGCGCACCGCCCGCGAACGCCTGCACGGCCAGCTCAAACAGGCCCGAGATCAGGCGGCCCATGACGCTGACGGGCAAAGCCGCGCCGAAGCCGTGCTGGATGATGCGGATAAAGACCGCGCCAAAGCGGAACACGCGCTCGACGCCGCCGCCAACGCCGTCGCCCAGATCAAGGCGAAACGCGACGGCGCTCAGCGGGAGCTGGATCAGGCCGAACGACAGGTCCGCACGCTGGAAGCGGAAGCGGACAACGCGAAAGCGACGCTTGACCGGTTTGATGATGTGGTCGGCCCCGACCTTGACGGGCTTCAAGGCGCTGTGGATGACGCGGCCGGCAACGCTGAAGTGCTCGCCGGCCAGATCACAGAGCTTGAATCGCAGGCGGATGCGGCGCGCGAAAGCGCCCAGACCGCGCGTGAAGAGGTGCAGCTGGCCCAGGCCGATGCGCGCGCGCTGGAGCGTGAAATCGCCGGGCTTGAGCGCCTTCTGGACACGTCTGACGCCGAAGACCGGGCGCTCGATCAGGTGCGCGCGCAGGCGGGGTATGAGCAAGCGCTGGCCGCCGCACTCGGCGACGATCTGGAGGCGGGCCTGAGCGCCGGCGCCGCCCGCCGCTGGCAAGGCGCAGATATCGACACGCCCGCCCTGCCTGAGGGCGCGTCGCGCTTGCTTGATCATGTTGAGGCCCCCGCCGCGCTGCAGGCGCGTCTCAAAGCGGTGGGCGTGGTCGCCCCCGAAACGCTGGACGCGTTGGCGGTCCGGCTCTCGCCGGGTCAACGCCTGGTGACGCTGGACGGCGCCCTGCGCCGCTGGGACGGCTTCGCCAGCGAGGCTGGCGCGCCGTCCGCGGCGGCTGTGCGGCTGGAAACCCGCAACCGGCTCTCTGAACTGACGCCCCAGCTTGAAACCGCGCGCCGAGGCGCTGAGCGCGCCCAGACCGCCGCCGAGGAGTCGCAGCAGGCCCGCCTGAACGCTGACGCCGCCTTGAGCCAGGCGCGAGGCGTGCTCAAACAGGCTGAAAACCAGCGCCGGGACGCCGAACAGGCCCTGTCTGCGGCCCGCGCCCAGGCGGCCCGCGCCGAGGCCCGGCGCGCCGGTCTGATGGAATCAGTCGGACGGGCCCAGAGCCGGCTTGAAACCGCCCGCAAGCTGCACCTCGCAGCTGAGCAGGCCCAGGCCGAGATTGCGCAAGATGATGACGGGCAGGATGCACTGACCGCCGCCCGTGCGCGCGCTGATCGCGCCCGAGGCAAGGCCGCCGACGCCCGCGCGGCGCTGGAATCGGTGAAACGCGAAGCCCAGGGGCGCCGTCACCGGATCGCCTCGCTGGAACGCGAAGCCGCCGACTGGGACCGCCGCCACACCCGGTCGTCCGATCAGGTCGAGGCGCTGAAAACCCAGATCGCCGACACTGAAGCGGCGCTTGAAGCCGCCTCCACCCAGCCTGAAACGCTGGAAGGCCAGCGCGACGCGCTTCTGGATGCGCTGACCGAAGCCGAATCAAAAGCCGCAACCGCGCGCGAAGCGGTTCTGAACGCCGAATCACAGCAGCGCGAAGCCGACGCAGCCCTGCGTGAAGCGGAAAAGATCAGCGCCACCGCCCGCGAAGCGCGCGCCGCAGCCGCCGCCCGTCTGACGGCGGCGGAAGAACGGCTGACCGAAACCGTTGAGCGTCTTGAAGACGCCACAGGTGAAGAGCCCAAAGTTCTGGAGCGCCGCGCAGCGGGCAGTGAGTTTGCAGAGCTGTCATCCGATGAGCTGGAGCGGCGCCTGGACGAGGCCCGACTGACGCGCGAGCGCTTGGGGGCGGTTAATCTGCGCGCCGATGAAGAAGCGCGCGAGCTTGATGCTGAACGCACCCGGCTGTCCAAGGAGCGCGACGATTTGCTGGAAGCGGTCGCACGCCTGAGAAAGGCTGTGGATACCCTCTCACGGGAAGGCCGGGCGCGGCTTCTGGACGCTTTTGAAGTGGTCGACGGCCATTTCCGCACCCTGTTTGAAACCCTGTTCGGCGGCGGCGCGGCGGAGCTGCGCCTGACTGAAAACGATGATCCGCTGGAAGCGGGGCTCGAAATCTTCGCCTGCCCGCCGGGCAAGAAGATGGAGACGATGAGCCTGATGAGCGGCGGCGAACAGGCGCTGACCGCCACCGCGCTGATCTTCGCGGTTTTCCTGGTGAGCCCGGCGCCCGTCTGCGTGCTCGACGAGGTCGATGCGCCGCTCGACGACGCCAATGTGGATCGCTATTGCGCCATGCTCGAACAGATGCGGACCATGACCGAAACGCGCTTTCTGGTCATCACGCACAACGCCGTGACCATGAGCCGGATGAACCGTCTGTTCGGCGTCACCATGGGTGAAAGGGGCGTCTCGCAGCTCGTCTCGGTCAATCTGAGCTCGGCTGAAGAGATGCTGGCTGCGGAATAATAGTGAAGCCCCTTAAAAATCAGCGCGTTAACTTGTCCGCAACCTTGCTTGACAGGGTCTGGGACCGCTTATAGGGTGCGCGCGCCTACCGGGACTACCTCCTGGTAGCCGTCTGTCATCATGGCTCATCGAGACGAACTGAACCAGAACGCACCCGATCCCAACGACTTCGAGCGGCGTTTGAACGCCAAGCTTGAGGCGCGTCGGGTGAAGGAAGCTGAGACCAAAGCCTCGGGCTGGGGTCAGGGCGTTCGCTACGGAACGGAGTTCGCTGGAGGGGTTCTCGTGGGGGCTGGTCTGGGTTATTTGACCGATCAGTTCTTCAACTGGACCCCGTGGGGCCTGCTGACAGGTGTATTATTGGGTTTCGCAGCGGGCACTTTAAATGTAGTTCGCGCTGCGCAGAGCATGAACCAGAGCGACGACGCCTCGTCCTGAGGCATCCGGCGCACGGGTTTGAAGTTAGAAACGCGGCGCGCGCGCCGTAGCACAAGGGGCCGGGTGTGGCTGACGCGACGAACCCGATCAAACAGTTCGAGATCCATTCGATCGCCGATTTTTCCATCGGCGGCTGGAATCTCTCATTCACGAACTCCAGCTATTTCATGGTTGTGTCGGTGGTGATGGTGGCCGGGCTTTTGTCTCTGGCCATGTCCAAGCGCGCGCTGGTGCCGGGCCGGTCTCAATCAGTCGCTGAGCTTCTTTATGAATTCGTCGCCGGCATGATCCGCTCCACCGCGGGCGACGCAGGCCTCAAATTCTTCCCCTTCGTGTTCACGCTGTTCGCCTTCATCTTGATGGGCAACATGCTGGGCATGCTGCCGTATTTCCCGGCTCCCGGGTTCCACGGCTTCACCTTCACCTCCCACATCATCGTCACCTTCGCGTTGGCGCTTGTGGTGATGGCGATCGTGATCGGTTATGGCGTCTTCAAGCACGGCCTGAAATTCTTCTCGCTGTTCTTCCCGTCCGGCGTGCCGTGGCCGCTTTATGTTCTTCTGACCCCGATCGAGATCATCTCGTTCCTGTCACGTCCGGTGACTTTGGGGGTTCGTCTGTTCGCCAACATGCTGGCGGGGCACATTCTGCTGAAAGTGTTCGCCGGCTTTATCATCATGCTGGGATCTGTGGGTGCGCTGGGCATTCTTGGCGCTGTCGCTCCGCTGATCATGGTTGTGGCGTTGACCGCGTTGGAATTCCTGGTGGCGTTCCTCCAGGCCTACGTGTTCGCCGTTCTGACCTGCATCTACCTTTCGGACGCATTGCACCCTGGTCACTAGGGCGTTCGACAAGACCTTACCTATCCATCCGCACCGACCACCTACGAGGAGTATCAACATGGAAGCGGAAGCCGCGAAATACATTGGCGCTGGCCTGGCCACCTTCGGCATGCTGGGCGCCGCTCTGGGCGTGGGCAACATCTTCTCCAGCTTCCTGGCTGGCGCCCTGCGCAACCCGTCCGCCGCGCAAGGCCAGTTCGGTAACCTGATCTTTGGCTTCGCCGTGACTGAAGCGCTGGGCATCTTCTCGCTGCTCATCGCGCTGCTGCTGCTGTTCGTGGTCTAAGACCACCGACCAAGCAGTCCTCGTTCCGGCCGGAAGGCGCACGATCCGTCGTTGCGTCATTCCGGCTTGGAGCGTTTTACAGGCTACGAGCTTACGGTAAGCTCGGGCTAATTCAGCCTTTGCGCAAGGGAGGCCGCCGTGCTGGCGCCGGAGTCCCAATCTGAATACGCCGAAGGCGCCGGAGCCGCAGCGGAAGCCGCGTTCCCGCCCTTCGACCCGACCTATTTCGCATCGCAGCTGTTCTGGCTGGCGATCAGCTTTTTCGTTCTGTACGTCCTGCTGAGCCGCTTTGTCCTGCCCCGTATCGGCGGGGCCATTGAAGAACGCCGCGATCGCATCGCTGACGATCTCGACACCGCCGCGCAACTCAAAGCGCAGGCTGACGAGACCGTTCGCGTCTATGAAAAATCCCTGGCGGACGCCCGCGCCAAGGCGCATTCGGTAGCGGCCGAGGCGAAAGCTTCAGCCGACGCCGAAGTGGCCGACGCCATCCGCAAGGCGGACGCCGAGCTGGACGCCAAGCTGGACGAGTCAGAGACTCGCATTCGCGCCTCTCGCGACGCGGCTCTTGGCGAAGTGCGCTCCATTGCGGCCGGCGCCGCCCTGGTCGCCGTCGAGCATCTGGCCGGCCTTGAGGTGTCTGAAGACGACGCCGCCAAAGCCGTTGCAGCGGTGAAGGAGTAAGTCATGAACTACCTCCTGTCTGACACCAGCTTCTGGGCGTTTGTCGGCCTGATCCTGTTCTTCGTCGTGATCATCTTTGTGGGCGCGCCGAAAATGATCGGCAAAGCGCTTGATGACCGCGCGGATCTGATCCGCAAGGAACTCGATGAAGCCCGCCGCCTGCGCGAAGAAGCGCAGGAGCTGATGGCCACCTATGAGCGCAAGCAGACTGAAGCTGCGGCTGAAGCTGAAGCGATCATCAAGCAGGCCAAGGCCGAAGCTGAATATCTGCGCGAGAACGCCAAGAGCGAAATCGCCCAGCGCGTCGAGCGTCGCACCGCCATGGCGGAACAGCGCATTGCTCAGGCCGAGGCCCAGGCCGCCAAGGAAGTCAAAGCCCTGGCCGCCGATCTGGCGATCGAGGCCGCCCAGCACTTGCTGTCCAAGAAGCTGAGCAAGACCCAGCGCAACGCTCTCCTGAAAGCCGACACCTCGGCCCTGAAGGACCAGCTGAACTAACAGTTCTACAAAGCAATCTAAAAAAAGCCCGCGAGACGCTCGCGGGCTTTTTTGTGTCTTCACGTCATGGAGCGACCGTCCCTTAATCGGTGCAGATCGATTGGGCCGCCAGTACTTGGATGGAGATATCGAACATCTCGCCCTGGCTTTCATCCACATTGGTCAGCATCGCCACACCCGCCTTCAGCCCCGGCACGTAGAGGGCTGTGATGTTGGTGGCGCCGTTTGAGCCGGACTGGGCTGACGCGGTCCATACCGCATCGCAAAGCTCGACCTCGCGATACCGACCGCCATAGGCGTAGTTTTGATCCGGGACCTGTATTGTGCGGAACTCCCTGAGGGCTACGTCAGACAACACCTCTCCCGCCTCCAGCGCCTGTTCCAGAACGATCAGGTCTTGAGCGGTTGTGTAGCTGCCCTTGAAGAATCGCGGCGTCCAGTAATCGCCCTGACCGGCGGGATCGGATGGATCATAGCCGATGGCGATGTTGCTGACGGCAGGGTCGGCTTCTGAGAGGTCATGCACATAGCCGCCAGACTGGGTCATGCCCGCCCGGTCAAAGACATAGCGCTGGCGCACCTGCGGATAGGGCAAGCCTGTGACCTCTTCCAGAAGGTGCTGGACCAACAGCCAGTTTGACAGCGCATAATCAAAGTGCGCACCCGGTTCGAACGCCAGATCCCCGCTGGCGTAGTCCGCCACCGCCTCCGCGACGCTTTGCGCATCCACCACATCCTGTTCGCCATTGGCGATTCGACTAAAGGCGTTTCGCAGATCATTCGGCAATCCGGACGTATTACTCAGGAGCGTGCGCAAGGTCAGCTGATCGCCTGTATCGACGCGGTAGTCAGGCAGATAACTGCTGATGGGGGCATCCAGGCTCAATACGCCCTCATCCATCAGGGCGAAGACGGCGATGGACGCGAAATATTTCTCAACAGATCCGGTTTGAAACCGGCTGTCCGGCGTCAGCGGCCGCCCCGATTGAGGGTCCGCCAAACCCCAGCTCCAGGCCTGTCCCTCGCCCTCGCCCGTCTCGATTCGAATAACGCCATTGAACGCCGTCTCCTCAACCCAGCTCTGGATGAGGTCCGGTGTCTGAGATGAAGGCAACACGGCCATGCCGAGAACGAGGGGGATCAGGACAGTCATTACGGGCTCCACTGAGACTCTGCTCGAGACGGTACAATGCCCATCTTAAATTCACTCTTTGGGAAGCCCACCGCCGCTTGCCGATCCGGAGGCGCCGTCGACCGAATGCTCAGCCCTCGACGCCATCACGATCAAACCCCAGGGCTTCATAGAACGCGATCGCGCCCAGATTGCCCGGCACGACCTTGAGGCTGATCTCTTCAAGCCCCCTTGCCCGCAATCGCACGCCAATCTCGGCCACCAGCGCCAGACCAACGCCCTGCGTGCGCCAGGCGTCGTGCACAGCCAGATCCTTGATGAAGCCGGTGGTCCACGCCTGTATGACGCCTGCAAGCGTTTCAGAGCGCGCATCATACGCCACAAGGCATAGATCAGGATCAAACTCTGCGTCGTTCTGAATCGATTGGCGCCAGTCTTCAGCCTCGAGCCGCTCCCCCTCGCCGCCGCGATAGGCGTGGTTGAGCAAGGCCCGGGCGGCGCCGGTTTCCGTATCAAAATCGAGAGAGCGTACGAGAAGGCCAGGCGAAGCCTTCGAGGCGGTTGGAAAAGCGTCAAGCGACCTCACCAGCCGCAAGCCGGTAAAGCCCATAGATCCTAGTCCTTATGGAACCGGTCAAAGATGTGTTTGACCCGCTCCCACACGCCCGGATGACGTTTCAGCCAGTCGGTGATGAAGGTGTGGGCGCGCTTGGACGTCATCGCCAGCAGGATCAGACCAATGATCGCTAGCGGCAGACCGAGCGGAATGGGCAGGAAAAACAGCGGGATGGAAATCGCCAACAAGAATATCGCCAAGGCCACGGCAATCGCACGCAACACCACCAGCAAGACGCTGGTCACGCCATTGACGCCATTGCGCGCCCAGCCATTCGGTGTGTCGTTCATCGCCACCTTGGGTTTTACCTTGTCGTTTTCCACGCTCGATCCATACCTCGTACGCTAATGTCGAGGCGGCCGCCATCCGGTTCAACCCGTACCGGATGGCGACTCTCACATTCTTGCAGCTGGACATGTCGATTTCAGGGCAGTGTGGCGCAATGCCCTCATATCGACGCAGGCCTTACTCCGCCGCTTGCGCGTCCGTAGAAGGCGGCGTCCAGCGCAGGACCGGCTGACGGGCGGCCCGGGTTTCATCCAGACGCTTGGCCGGCGCAAACCGCGGCGCGGCGGTGAAACGCTCGGTTTCCCCGGCCTTGGCGGCCCCCGCCAGTGCTTCCAGCGTGTCGCACAACCGGTCCACGCTGGCTTTAGATTCAGACTCGGTGGGCTCGATCAGCATGGCGCCATGCACGACCAGCGGGAAATACATGGTCATGGGGTGGTAGCCCTCATCGATCATGGCTTTCGCAAAGTCGAGCGTGGTGACGCCGGTGTCTTTCAGGAAACGATCGTCAAACAGCGCTTCGTGCATGCACAAACCGTCAAAAGACGGCGTCATGACGTTTTTGAGGCGCGCGAGCACATAGTTTGCATTCAGCACGGCGTCTTCACTGGCCATTTTCAGGCCGTCTGCGCCATGGCTGAGCATATAGCTCATGGCGCGGGTGAACATGCCCATCTGGCCGTGGAAGGCGACCATGCGGCCAAACGGGTCAGCGCCCTGGGCCTTGGCGTCCGCCTCATCCTCGACCATGCGCCAGCTGTCGCCATCCTTGATGACAAACGGCAGCGGCGCAAATTTCGCCAGCGCTTCAGACAAGACCGTCGGCCCCGAGCCGGGCCCGCCGCCGCCATGGGGCGTGGAATAGGTCTTGTGCAGGTTGAAGTGCATAGCGTCCACGCCCAGATCGCCCGGGCGCACCCGGCCGGAAATGGCGTTGAAGTTCGCACCGTCGCAATAGAAATAACCGCCCGCCTCGTGCATCAGATCGGCGATCTCGCGGATATCGCTTTCAAACAGGCCGCACGTGTTGGGGTTGGTCAGCATGATCGCCGCCACATCGTCCCCAAGCTTGGCCTTGAACGCCTCCATGTCCACACGGCCTATGGCGTTCGCCGGGATCTCGTCCACATGGAAGCCGCACTGAACCGCCGTGGCCGGATTGGTGCCGTGTGCGCTTTCAGGCACCAGCACGCGCCGGCGATGGCTTTCCCCGCGGGCGTCGAGCGCCGCGCGGATCGCCATCATGCCGCACAGCTCGCCATGGGCGCCGGCTTTCGGGCTCATCGCCACGGTGGGCATATTGGTCAGCGTCATCAGCCAATGGGCCAGATCCCCGATCAGCTCAAACGCGCCCTGAACGGTGGATTGCGGCTGCAGCGGGTGAATGTCGGAAAAGCCCGGCAGACGCGCCAGCTTCTCGTTCAAACGCGGATTGTGCTTCATCGTGCACGAGCCCAGCGGATAGAGCCCGATATCGATGGCGTAATTCTTCCGGCTCAGGCGCACATAATGGCGCATGGCTTCAGGCTCGCTAAGCCCCGGAAGCCCCAGATCGTCGGTCCGCTCCAGCGCGCCCAGACGCAAGGGCTTGCCCTTTGGCGCTTCAAAATCGACGCCGGTCTTGTCATAAGTCTGCCGCTCAAAGATCAGCGGTTCGGCCTGATCAAGCCCTTTGGAGCCTGAGAAGGTGTCGTCATACGCGCCAGGATCGGGCGTGTGCAGCGGACGGGAGGGACGGCCTTGAGTATTCATCGCCATGATTACAGCACCTCTTTCAGAGCCGCTTCGAACGCGTCGAGATCGCTTTCGGAGTTGGTTTCAGTGGCCGCGACGATCAGCAGATCGTCATAGCCCTTGCCCGGATATAGCCGGCTGGCGGGCACGCCGCCCAGAACGCCCTTGTCCGCGAGCGCTTCCACCACGTCCGCCGCGTTTTTCGGCAGACGCAGGGTGAACTCGTTGAAGAAGGCGCCCGTGACCAGCTCCACGCCGGAAAGCGCGCTCAGACGGTCCGCCAGATCACACGCTTTCTCATGGCTCAGCTGGGCCATTGTGCGCAGTCCCGTATCGCCCAGAAGCGACATATGGATCGTCCAGGCCAAGGTCATCAGGCCGGAGTTCGTACAGATGTTCGAGGTCGCCTTGTCGCGGCGGATATGCTGTTCGCGGGTCGACAGCGTCAGCACAAAGCCCCGGCGGCCGTCCGCATCCACGGTCTCCCCCGCCAGGCGGCCGGGCAGGTTGCGGATGAAATTGCGATCGCCGCGGCAGGCGAACAGACCCACATGCGGGCCGCCGAATTGCAGGCCGACGCCGATGGACTGGCCTTCGCCGACCACGATGTCCGCGCCCATAGCGCCAGGCGTTTTCATCAGGCCCAGCGAGACAGCCTCGGTGAAGACCGCGATCAGCAGCGCGCCTTTTTCATGGGCGGCCTTGGCGATGGGCTCAAGATCATGGACCTGACCGAACACGTCAGGGTTCTGCACCACCACGCAGGCCACATCATCGGGAATGTCCGCCGCGATATCGTCCAGCCCGCCGGGCTTGGCGGCATCATCGCGGATCTCGATATCCATGTATTTGGCCAGCGTATGGGTCGCCGCCGCATAGTGAGGATGCAGATTGCCGCTGAGGATCGCCTTGGAGCGCTTGGTGATCCGGCACGCCATCAGCACCGCTTCGCCGCACGCGGTCGAGCCGTCATACATGGAGGCGTTCGCCACTTCCATGCCGGTCAGAAGCGCGACCTGGGTCTGGAACTCAAACAGGGTCTGCAGCGTGCCCTGGCTGATTTCTGGCTGATAAGGCGTGTAGCTGGTGAGGTATTCCGAGCGCTGGATCAGGTGATCGACGCTGGCGGGAATGTGGTGCTTGTACGCGCCCGCCCCCACGAAGAACGGCGCTTCAGACGCGGCGATGTTCTTGCGCGACATCTTCGTCAGAAGGCGCTCGACCTCCATCTCGCTCTTATGGAGCGGCAAATCCACCGGCCCGTCCAGGCGCACCTTCTGGGGCACGTCCTCAAACAGGGCGTCGACAGAATCCACACCGATCGTATCGAGCATCTCGGCCCGGTCAGCGTCGGTCAGCGGGAGATAGCGCATGGCGATCCACCTTCTTTCATAAAGCAGGTCGGACGGCTCTGAAGTCGAGCCGCCGGTCTAGTCGCTGCATGTAGATCGACGCCGTCCGGCGTCGAGGCTTAACTGATGTGTTCGGCGTAGGCCGCGTCATCCATCATGGCGTCGAGCTGGCTCTTGTCAGACAGCTTGATCTTGACGAACCAGCCTTCGCCGTCCGGCGCTTCATTGACCTTGGCGGGCTCGCCTTCCAGCACGTCGTTGACGGCGATCACTTCGCCAGACACCGGCGCATAAACTTCAGACGCGGCTTTTACGCTTTCCACCACGGCCAGCTCATCGCCGGCGGACACGGTCTTTCCCACTTCGGGAAGCTCGACAAACACCACATCGCCCAGCTGTTCGGCGGCGTAGGCGGTGATGCCCACAACGCCCTCTTCGCCGTCAACACGGATCCATTCATGGTCTTTGGTAAATCGGGTGCTCATCAGACGTCTCCTCCAGAGCGAAATCGTGCGGGATCAACCGCGATAAAAACGATGCGGCGCGAAGGGCGTTTTCACCACTTCAGCCGGGCGCGCCTTGCCGCGCACCATCAAATCAACCTGCGTGCCGGGCGCCGACAGATCGGTGCGCACAAAGCCCATGGCGATCGGCGCGCCGACGGTCGGGCCGAACCCGCCCGACGTCACCACGCCGACAATCTCGCCATTGACGGCGATCTCGGTGCCCTCGCGCGCCGGGGCGCGGTCTTTCAGCGCCAGGCCCACGCGCTTTTTCGCGGGCTTGTCGGCGATGTCTTTGAGGATGCGCGCGGCGCCGGGGAAATCGGCGCGCTCGCGGCGCGATTTCGCCACCGCCCAGATCAGCCCCGCCTCGATGGGCGAGGTGGTCTCGTCCATGTCATGGCCATACAGGCACAGACCGGCTTCAAGGCGCAGGGAATCGCGCGCGCCCAGCCCGATCGGCTTTACGCGCTCATCAGACAGCAGCTTGCGCGCGAAATCGCTGGCGTGTTCGTTGGCGACGGAGATTTCAAACCCGTCCTCGCCGGTATAACCCGAGCGCGAAATCATCAGGCGCAGGCCGTCGATTTCAAACCAGCCCGCCTGCATGAACACCATCTTGGCCGCGTCCGGGCAGAGATCCGCCATCACGGCGCCAGCCTGCGGCCCCTGCAGCGCCAGAAGCGCGCGGCCGTCCAGCTCGACCAGCTCGGCGACGCCTTTGGTCGCTTCAATGATGTAGTCAAAGTCAGAGCGCTTGCAGGCGGCGTTCACCACCAGGAACAGCCCCTCATCGTCGGGGCGGGAAACCATCAAATCGTCCTTGACCCCACCTTCAGGGTTCAGCAGCAGCGTGTATTTCTGTTCACCCGGCTGCAGCGCAGCAAGGTCAGCGGTGATCAGCGCTTCGAGCGCCGCCTCGTCGCCGATCAGGCGCGCCTGGCCCATATGGGAGACGTCAAACAGGCCCGCCGCCGCGCGCGTATGATTATGCTCGGCCATGACGCCGTCATACTGGACGGGCATGTCATACCCGGCGAACGGCACCATTTTGGCGCCCAGTTCAACGTGAAGATCATAAAGCGGCGTGCGGTTGAGCGTGTCGGTCATGTCTGGCCTCAAGCATGCGGGTTGCGGGCGTAGCGCGGCTCATGCCGGCTCCGAATCGCCCCCGCTGTCTTGAAGACCTGAGAGATTCCCGCGTCGCGCCTTGAAAGACAGGCGCGCGCATTGCTCCTTCGGTGGGGCGTCTGAAACTCAGCGCCCGCTTTCCAGCGTTAGGTCTTAGGCTTGCGGTCCGTTAGCCTGAGCGTTTCCGGGGCGGTTGCGCCTTCGGCGCCGGCGTCTTCGGCCGGTCTCTCCCGCAAGTGACCTCATGTATCCCCGCTGCAGCGCGCCTCCCGGCGGGTCTGCACCGACGCGCAAACCTAGCGTTTGACGGATATGAGTCAATCGCGATTGGGCGCTGCAGCATGGCGAAAAAGCCGCCTACATCCGCTCGGGTACGTCGATGCCGATCAGGCCCAGCACGATCTCGAGCTGTTTGAGCGTGGTTCCAGCGAGCGCCAGGCGCGACGCGCGGATCGCCTCGTCCTTTTCCGGCAGGATCGGACAGGCGGCGTAAAAACCCGAAAACGCCTGCGCCAGTCCAAAAGCGTGCTCGCACAGAACGTTCGGCGCCCGGTCCCGCTCGGCGCGGCCGAGCGCGCTGTCAAACGCGTCCAGACGCCGGATCAGCGCCGCCTCAGCCTTGTCGGACATCGTCACCGCGCCGGGCTCGATCCCCTGCTCGCCGGCTTTTTTCAGCAGCGATTTGATGCGCACGGCCTGATACTGAAGATACGGTCCGGTCTTGCCTTCAAAGCTGACAAAGCGATCCAGATCAAAGATGTAGTTGGTGGTGCGGACATTTTGCAGATCAGAGAACTTGATCGCGGCGTTGCCTACGGCCCGCGCCACAGTCTCAAACTCGTCTTCGGTCAGCTGCGAACCCAGTCCCGCTTCGTTCAGACGCGCCCGCGCCCGCTCGCGGGCTTCGCTGATGAGATCCGCCAGACGGAAGGTGCCGCCCGCGCGGGTGCGCAAGCGCTTGCCGTCAGTCCCGTTCACCGTGCCGAACTTCACATGCTCCAGCGCGCCCTCGTCGGCGAGACCGGCCTTGTAGGCGGCGCGGAACACTTGTTCGAAGTGATCCGACTGGCCCAGATCAACCACATACAGGGTCAGCTGAGGGTTTTGCTGCTGCTTGCGGTCCAGAATGGTCGCCAGATCGGTGGTCGCATACAGCGCCGAGCCCTGGCTTGAGACCAGGATCAGCGGCGCCAGATCCTTCTTGTCGTCCTCACGGGCCACGCGCACAATCCAGGCGCCGTCGCTCTCTTCAGCCACGCCGCGCGCCTTGAAGTCCTCGACCAGGCCCGCGATCAGATCATTGACGTCGCTTTCGCCCTTCCACAGGTCGAAATGCACGCCCAGCGCGCCGAAATCATCTTTCAGCGCCGCAATCGACACATTGATGAAATGGCGCAGCAGCGCGCGATAGCCCGGACGTCCAGCTTGCAATTCGGCCGTGGCCTTGCGCGAGCGGGCATTGCGGTCAGGATCGTCCTTGGCCTTGGCGGAGGCTTGGGGATAGAGCCGCGCCAGATCGTCAATCGTCACCGGCGGCTCATCTGGATACGGCCCGGTGAAATCAGCGTCGTAATAGACAAGGTCCGGCTGCTCGTCCTGCAGCTCGGTGACCAGATGGCCCATTTGCAGGCCCCAATCCCCGAGGTGGATGTCGGAGGTGACGTCATGGCCGCGAAAGCGCATCAGGCGCTGCAGGCTGTCGCCGATCACTGATGAGCGCAAATGGCCCACATGCATGGGCTTGGCCACATTGGGACCGCCGAAATCAATCATCACCCGCTTGGGGGCTGCGCTCTGACGACCGCCGACGCGGTCATCCTCGGCCAGTCCATTGGCGCGGATCGCGTAGACCGGGCTCGCCGGCGTGATGTTGAGAAAGCCGGGTCCGGCGATCTCAATCTCCAGCTCCGGATGCTGCGCGTTGAGCTCCGCCTTCACGTCTTCAGCGACGGCGCGCGGCGCTTTCTTGGCCTGCTTGGCCGCCGCCATCGCGCCATTGCACTGATAGGGCGCAAGATCGGGGCGGTCGGATTCAAACACCGCGCCCAGATCGGCGGAAAGGCCAACGGCCTCGAACGCAGCGCCGACGGCGCTGGTCAGTTGTTCGACAATCGAAGTCATGACGTCCTGAATGTTTTAATCGTCTTGTCCGGCCCGGACGCGGAAGCGCAGGCCGCCGCGATTGAAGTCCAGCTGTTCATCGGTCAGCTCGAACCCCACCAGAACTTCGAAGTTGGAGCCCGACGTGGTCGGCGACGCGCGCGGAATGGAGATGGAGTTGAACTCCTCGATCACTTCCACCCGGTCTTCGCCCGGCTCGAACGTGACCGTGATAGGATAGACCTGACGATCGATCACCACGCGGTCGGTCCGGGTGACGGCGACGAACATCTCATAGGTTTTCGTCATGCCCTGCGCCGCAGGGCCACGACCGAAGGCCAGCCGAACCGCCATTTCCATTTCAAGCGGATCGGCGTTGCGGTCGGTGTAGCGGCAATTGCTGGCGACATTGAGAACTTCGCCCGTGAACCCCACATTCTCATACACAGGGTTTTCGCCATTGATCTCCACCAGGCGGTGGGCGTCATACAGCGCCAGCGCGTTCGGGCAAGGTCCTGGATTGGGATCCGGCTCCGAGATGGTGTTACGCAGGGTGGAGCACCCGGACAGGACCAAAGCAGCGACGGACAGGCTCAGAACGGACAGGCGCATGAATAACCTCAAGGCGTTCGGATGGCGAACCATCTCAGAGGACGGCATGCCCCCCTTCGCGGGGCGCACGGTGTCTGCTAGAGCAGTCTGTACGACGCGCGCGCGGACAGGGCAACGCCCCGCCGCCTTTCCCCGCAGAGGAAATCCATGACCGACAAACCCGTTTTGACCGTCCAGCTGGCCTCTCCCCGCGGTTTTTGCGCCGGTGTGGACCGGGCGATTCAGATTGTGGAGAAAGCGCTCGAGCGCTATGGCGCGCCGGTATTCGTACGCCATGAGATTGTTCACAACAAACATGTGGTCAATCGTCTGGAGGCCATGGGCGCCGTGTTCGTCAAGGAGCTCGACGAATGTCCGGATGATCGCCCGGTGGTGTTTTCAGCCCATGGCGTGCCGCAGCGCGTCCCTGCCGAGGCCGCTCGCCGCGACATGCTGTATGTGGACGCCACCTGCCCGCTGGTCAGCAAGGTGCATGTGGAGGCGCAGCGTCATCACAAATCCGGTCAGGAAATCCTGCTGATCGGTCATGCCGGCCACCCTGAGGTGATCGGCACAATGGGCCAGCTGCCCGACGGCGTGATGCATCTGATCGAAACGGTGGAAGACGCCGAACGCTTCGAGCCGAAAGACCCTGACAATATCGCCTTCGTCACCCAGACCACTTTGTCAGTCGACGATACCGCCGACATTGTCGCGGCTCTGCAAAAGCGCTTCCCGAAGATCGCCGCCCCGCACAAGGAAGACATTTGCTACGCCACCACCAACCGGCAGGCGGCGGTGAAAGCCATCGGCGAAGGCGCCGATCTGGTGCTGGTTGTCGGCGCGCCGAACTCATCCAACTCGGTGCGGTTGGTGGAGGTGGCCGAACGCGCGGGCGCCAAGACTGCGCATCTGGTGCAGAAAGCCGAAGAGATTGACTGGTCCTGGCTTGATGGCGTGGAACGTCTGGGCGTCTCTGCCGGCGCCAGCGCACCTGAAGAGCTGGTGGAGGGTTTGCTGTCCGCCCTCGCCCGCCGCTACACCCTGCATATCCGCGAAGTGCGGGTGGCTGAGGAAAACGTGGTCTTCAAACTGCCCAAGGAAGTGGCGTAAGCTCTCCGTCAGGAGGCGCGCATGGCCCAGAACAAGACCCAGCCCACCCCAGTGGACGTCGACACGTTTCTCGGCGCTGTCGAACCTGAACGCCGACGAGAAGACGGGCAAGCGCTCAACGCCCTGTTCCAGCGCGTCACGGGTTGGTCGCCCAAGATGTGGGGACCGAGCATGATTGGCTATGGATCCTACCATTATCGCTATGACAGCGGCCGCGAAGGCGATTTTCTCGCCACCGGCTTCAGCCCGCGCAAATCGAACCTCTCCGTCTACATCATGCCCGGCTATGCCGATTACTCCGAAATCCTGAACCGGCTGGGCAAGCACAAGACAGGCAAGAGCTGCTTGTATGTGTCAAAGCTCGCAGATGTTGATATGGACGTTCTGAGCGAACTCATTCAAGCCGGACTTGATGATCTGGGCCGCAAATGGCCCGTCACGCCCAGCTAGAATTCTCGAGGACGCCTTGGCCGACAACACCATTCTCATCCACACCGACGGCGCCTGTTCAGGCAATCCCGGCCCCGGCGGCTGGGGCGCGATCCTGCACTGGAACGGCCATGAGAAGGAATTGTCCGGCGCGGAGGCGGACACCACCAATAACCGCATGGAGCTGATGGCGGCGATCGCGTCGCTCGAGGCGCTCAAGAAAGCCCCGTCCAAAGTGCGGCTGGTCACAGACAGCACCTATGTGCGCGACGGGGTGACCAAATGGATTCATGGCTGGAAGCGCAATGGCTGGAAAACCGCCGCCAAGAAACCGGTCAAGAATGATGATTTGTGGAAACGGCTCGACGCCATCGCCTCAAAGCACGATGTGCAATGGGAATGGGTGAAGGGTCATGCCGGCCACCCCGAAAACGAACGCGCCGATCAGCTGGCGCGCGACGCGATCTCGACGCTTTAAAACCGAAAACCCCGGCCCGGCGAAGCGCCGGGCCGGGGTCTGTTTCAGGTCAGGCGCTCTGGAGCTTAAAGCGCCTTGAGCACATGCTCGGCGGAAGACACTTCAAAATTGCCCGGCTCATCCAGGAAGAAGTGCTCAATCACCTTGTCGTTGACCACCAGCGCATAGCGTTGGGACCGTTTTCCCATGCCGAACGCCGACCCGTCCATTTCAAGCCCGAGCGCCGAGGCGAAATCGCCATTGCCGTCCGCCAGCATCAGGACAGTGTCGCCCACGCCCTGATCCTTGCCCCAGGCGCCCATGACGAACACATCATTGACTGAGGTGCAGGCGATCCGGTCCACGCCTTTGGCCTGAAGCTCGGACGTTTTCTCGATGAAGCCCGGCAGGTGCTTGGCCGAACAGGTCGGGGTGTAGGCGCCGGGCACGGCGAACAGCGCCACGCGCTTGCCCGCGAACACGTCATCCGTGCTCATCGGCTGCGGGCCGTCTGCGGTCATGGTCATGAAGGTGACGTCAGGCAGGGTGTCGCCGACTGAGAGGGTCATGGGGGGCTCCGATGGAATAATGAACTCCGCCCAGACTTAAGACGCCCCCCGCCCCGCGACAAGACAGCGCGAGCGCGGGCAGGGCTGGACAATCGCCTCGCTTAAGGAAAAGCTGTGTGTATGGACGCGCCACAGCCTCATACCCAATCTGGATATCTGGGCGGAAAGCTGTTGATCGCCAGTCCTTTGATCGGCGATCCCAGGTTTGACCGCACAGTGATCTATATGTGCGCGCATGATTCTGAGACCGCCATGGGAATTATCCTCAATCGCCCGATGACCGGTTTCCGCCTGCCCGATCTTCTCGACCAGCTGGACGTGGCGGGCGGCGCGCAGACGGCGGACGCGCCCGTTCTGGAAGGCGGCCCTGTAGATCGCGATCGCGGTTTCGTTCTGCATACGCTGGATGTGGCCTGCGGCCCCGCGACCGAGCGGGTCGGCGAGGATCTGGGGCTGACCGCCACCCAAGAGATCCTCAACGCCCTGGCCTCAGACGCGGCGCCGGCGCGCGCGCTGATGGCGCTCGGCTATGCGGGATGGGCCGCGGGGCAGCTTGAAGACGAAATCAGCCTGAACGCCTGGCTGGTGGCGGATGCAGACCACAGCCTGATCTTCGACGACAAACCCGAAGACAAATGGGCGCGTGCGCTCAGCAAGCTTGGCGTGACGCCGGAATTTCTGACCGCGTCCAGCGGCAACGCCTAATATTTCCGCATCGCCACATTCACCGTTGACTTGACGCCGGATTTGCGTTCAATGAATGAGGAATTCCCCTCTGACGTGTTTTGGTGATCGCATGTCCCTGCAAAGACACCGCAAGCGATTTGTTCGCTTCACTCGGGCTCGCAATACTGTTGCGAAAGCCTTTGTGCTGGGTGTTCTGGGCTTGGCTGTCGTGCTCTTTCCGCTCGCCCTGACGTCAGGCTCCGTCAACGCCCTGTGGTATTTCTAGCTGTTCGGGCCGGAGGTTGAGCGAGCTCAGGCTTGCGTTCTCCGGGCGGGATGAAAGCGGGTTTTCAGCCCCGCGGTGACAGCCTGAGCCGCATCTTGCGGGGCGAGCGCCTGAGCATACAAAAACCCCTGACCGTAATCACAGCCCAGATCCAGACACAGCGTCTGGGCCGCTTCGGTCTCCACGCCTTCCGCGACCACCTGCATGCCATAGCTTTCCGCAATCCGGACCACCGATGAAATGATGGACCGGGCGGAGCCGTCCGTCAGCGCGGCGCGGATGAAATACTGGTCGAGCTTGACCACGTCAAAAGCGAACCGGTCGAGACGCGCCAGCGAGGAATACCCGGTCCCGAAATCATCCAGAACGATCGGCACGCCCTGATCGCGCACCGCGTTCAGCGTGCGTTCGGCGGCGTCCGGGTCCAACATCACATCGGTTTCATTGACTTCCAGCTTGAAGCCGCCCGCCGGCAATCGCGCCGCGCTCACCGCCTCCAACAGACGATCCGCGAAATCAGGCGCGCTGACCTCTGTCGCTGTTGCGTTGGCGGTGACGAACAAGTCCAGGGCGCCGCTATAGGCGGCCTGCCAGGCGGAGAGATCCAGCACCGCCATGGCGCGCACGCTCTCCCCCACCGCTTCGATATAGCCATGCGACTGCGCCAACGGCATGAACTCTTCCGCGCCCAATATGCCCACACCGGGACGGTCCCAGCGGGCGAGCGCTTCAAATCCCGCCAAGGTGCGTGTTTTAAGGTCGACCACAGGCTGGTAAAAGGCGCAGACATCCCCCGCCTGCAACGCCTCCGCCAGCGCGGTCTCCATATCCATGTCGGCGCGAACACCCGCCGAGCCGCCTGCGGGCAGCATCAGACCGCGCCAGTTCAGCCCGTCGCCCTGCCCGATCAGACGCACATAGCGCACCTGATGGTCATCCCCGAGCAATCGCAGGCGCACATCGCACGGTCCGACGCGCCGCAGCACGTCCAGACGTGGCTGGTCCGCCGGCGCCAGTCTGTTGCGAAGCTGGTTGAAGCCGCCTTCAGCGCTTAGCGCGCCCAACCCTAAAGACAGGGCCTCCCCTCCAAGATGCAGGGAGTCATCGAGAAACCCGATTTCCACCGCCAACGCTCCGGCCGCCGCCACCGCATCTTGATAGGGTCCAAGCGCGGCGGGATCGGTCATCGGATGGGGTCCGTCGTCAGAATTGCGAATTTCAAATGGTCGCGCCATTCACCGTAGATTTTCAGATACCCGCGCGCCACCCCTTCCGGGGTGAACCCCACCGATGTCAGCAACAGGCGTGACGCATCATTATCGAGCCGCGTCGCAGCCTCCACACGGTGCAGGCGCAAGGTGGAGAACGCATGGCCCAGAACCCGCCGCACGGCTGCGCGCGCATAACCCTTGCGCACATAGGGCGAGCCGATCCAGTAGCCAATATCGGCGGCCTGCAGCACGCCGCGCCGCACATTGTTGAGATTGCAGGCGCCGACCAGCACATCATCTGACGCCCGGAAAATGAAAAACGGATAGCCCGTCCCGTTCTCGATATCGGTCTGATAGCGACGCAGTCGGCGCTTGAAGGCGGACTTGCTCAGTTCGTCTTCCGCCCAGGCCGGTTCAAACGGTTCGGTATGCGCCCGGCTGGCGGAGCGCAGCTTGGCCCACGCCTCGTAATCCTCCAGCTGAGGATGGCGCAGTCTGAGTCCCTCAGACCACAGAATCGTCTCTTGCATGTCTTCTCGCCAGAGCGCCATCTGGGGTGTCCTTCGCCGTCAACTTACCTGCCACGCCACTGAAGGCGGCCGGCCTGTATATGATACGCGAAGTAAACAGCCAGCAAAGCCAGCGTCATGGCGAACCAGGTAATTGCATACGCCAGATGCCGTTCAGGCGGGGTCTGGGTCAGATAGGCCGGCGGCTCGCCCGTGCTTTTCGCCAGCCAGAACTGTGTATTCAGCATCTCAGGCTCGATCTCGAGCACACGGCTCATGCCAGCGAGATCAAACGCGTAGAACATGTTCGCCTCGACATCTGAGGGCGGGGTGAAAACCCCCGTGCCCAAAGGCGTTTCAAAGCGCAATGCATCAGCTTGAGCCAATACGACCGGCGCGCCGTCATCGGCGCGTGTGGCGGTTTGAAGCCCTTCAAACCCGGTCTCAACCAGAACCCGCTCTTGGCGGTCACACACCCGAACGGCGGTGAACAAACGCCAGCCTGGCGCGCCCTGCGCATTGCGTCCGGACACGCGAACAAGCGTCGCCGCTTCGTCTACATTCGGCTCAATCACCCGGCGGCCGGTCTCCGCCAAGCCCTGACACAAGCCTTCAGACAGGGTGATGGGCGGCGCGTCCGCCGTCGCCGCGTACTGGGCCAGCAGCTCCACTTTCCAGGCGCGGCGATCCAGCTGCCAGCTACCCAGCCATAACAGCAAGGCCAGCGCTGGCAGCATCAGAAGGGTCAGGACGGGATAGGGGCGAAACCTCGCCATGACATTACGCCGCGTCGGAATCGGTACGGGAAGGATCCGTCCCCTCGCCCACACGCTCAGTCTCGACCGGGTCGAGATCAAGTTGGGCTTCATGGGCGTTATGCGTCCACTGCAGAGCGAACAAGGTCGCCTTGAAGGGCGGCAGAATCAGCAAGGTCAAAAGGGTCGCCAGCGGCAGCCAGACCAGCATGTGAACCCAGACGGGAGGCGAGGCCGCCAGTTCCATCGCCAGGGCGGCGGGAACGACGATGAACCCAACGATGGACATCACGAAAACGGCGGGGCCGTCCCCTGAGTCCTCGCTAGAGAAATCAAGGCCGCAGACGCCGCAGGCGTCCGCGACCTTGAGATAGCTGCGAAACAGAGCCCCCTTGCCACAGCGCGGGCAGCGCCCGAGCAGGCCGGCGAGAAAGGGGCTCGTTTCAGTCATTAATGGCCAGCCCCGTGCACGGTGCCGAGACCTGCGAACGCCACATAGACGAAGGCGAACAGGAACAGCCAGACCACGTCCACGAAGTGCCAGTACCAGGCGGCGGCCTCGTAGCCGAAATGCTTTTCTTTGGTCCAGTGACCCATCATCAGACGGATCAGGCAGACCGCCAGGAAGATGGTGCCGATGATCACGTGCGCGCCGTGGAAGCCAGTGGCCATGTAGAAGGTCGCGCCATACAAGCTGCCCGAAATGCCGAAGGCGGCGTGCGTGTATTCATACACTTGCAGCGCAGTGAAGCAGACGCCGAGGATGACGGTGAGCAGCGTGCCCAGCGTCGCGCCCTTGCGGTCGCCATGCTGCAGGGCGTGGTGCGCCCAGGTCACCGTGGTGCCCGAAAGCAGCAGAACCAGCGTGTTGATCAGCGGCAGGTGGAAGGGGTCAAAGGTCTGGATGCCCGGAACGCCGGCTTCCCAACCGGAATAATCAATGCCCAGAGCTTCGCCCGTCCAGCCCGCACCAGCCCGGTCGGCATGGAACAGCGCCATGTCGAAGAACATCCAGAACCAGGCCGCAAAGAACATCACCTCTGAGACGATGAACAGGATCATGCCGTAACGCAGACCGATGTCGACGACCGGCGTGTGGTCACCCTTCTGACCTTCCTTGATGATGTCGCCCCACCAACCGAACATCACATAGATGATGATCGCGAAGCCCAGCATCATCAGGACCGGAGAGCCCTGCTGGAGGAAGAAGTAGAAGATCGACTCTTCGTTGGTCGACAGCCCCTTCATGAAGACGACCGCGCCAAACGTCAGCACGAACGCGCCAAGAGAGGCGACGAACGGCCACGGGCTGGGATCAACGAGGTGATAATCGTGTTTAACGGCTGCGCCGGCCATGAGAGTCTCCCGCCAGAAAGTTCCGGGTCAATTTCCAAGCGCTTCTATAAGGGCGCCCGTCCCGGTATTCAATTCATCACACGCTTGCGCGCTACTGGGCTTCAGCGTCCGAACCAGACGCGTCTGCAGTTTCATAGACCCGCTCGTCGCCGCTTTCCCAGAACGTGTAGGACAGCGTCATCGTGCGGATATCATCCAACCGGTCATCTTCGTCCATAAGGGGATCTACGAAGAAGATCACAGGCATATCCATGGACTGCCCCGGATCGAGCGTCTGCTCGGTGAAGCAGAAGCATTCCAGCTTGGAAAAATACGGCCCCATCTTGAACGGGGTCACATTATAGCTGGCGATGCCCGTCACAGGGCGGTCAGAGGTGTTGGTCGCGCGGTAAAACGCCAAGGCCGTCTCGCCTGCGCGCACCGTCATTTCATTTTGAAGCGGCTCGAACTCCCAAGGGAAGTCGCGCGAGCGCGAGGCGTCGAATCGCACCGTCACTTCGCGATCAAGCACCTGGCCCGGATCGTATTGGACGACCTGGGTCGTGCCGCCATAGCCGGTCACCCGGCAGAACAGGTCATAAATCGGCACCGCTGCGTACGCCATGCCGACCATGCCCAGAATGATCCCGCCGCACAGGGCGAAGACCTTGGTATTCTTATTGAGCCTGGAAAACATGAGCGGTCAGCCTCCCGTATTATAATTGGTCGCCAGACGGACCATCGTGGTCACGAAGATCAATCCCACAAACGCGAACAGGCCCAAAGCGATGGCGCGATTGCGATTCTTGCGCGCCGCTTTCTGCTCATCGGTGAGAACCACTGTCTCCGCGTCTGGCTTAGGCTCCGCCTTCGTAGCGGGCTGTGGAGATTGCAGCGTCGTTTCGGGGTCGCTCATCATGCGCCTCCCAAGAGGGACAGAACCGGCTTGTAGCCACCCGCGCCATGCTCGACGAGCAAGGCGGCGAACAGCAAGGTGAGATGGGCGATGGAATAAGCGAACAGATCCCGTGCGGCCTTGTCGCCGGCGCGCACCGCATAAAGCTCGTCTTCAGCGGCGTTGGCGTCACCCGCGCGCGACAGGAAGACCCTCACGGCCAGCAGCGCGAATAGCGCCCCGCCCAGCACGACGGCCCCGGTGTAAGCCCAGCCGCCCAGACCGGTTACGATCGGTCCAGCCGTCGCCGCCAGATAGAGCGCGGTGTAGATGAGGATCTGGATGCGAGTTGATTTCGCGCCCTTGGCGACCGGCATCATCGGCACCCCGGCGGCGGAGTAATCGCCCGATTTGTAAAGCGCCAGCGCCCAGGAATGGGGCGGCGTCCACAGGAAGATGATCATAAAGAGCAGCACCGCATTGAGGCTGACATCGCCCGTGGCGGCGGCCCAGCCGATCATCGGCGGAAAGGCGCCTGCAGCGCCACCGATAACGATATTCTGCGGCGTCGAGCGCTTCAGCCACATGGTGTAGATCACCGTGTAGAAGAAGATCGAGAACGCCAGAAGCCCTGCGGCGACATAATTGGTCGCCAGCGCCATCAACAAGACAGACGCCAGCGCCATGACGCCGGAATACACGTAAGCCTCGCTGGCGGGCACGCGCCCTGTGGGCACCGGACGGCGCCGGGTGCGCTTCATGATCGCGTCGATATCGGCGTCATAGGCCATGTTGAACGCGCCCGCCGCGCCTGCGCCGACGGCGATGCACAGCATGGCGATGGCGGCGGTCAGAAAATTCACGCTCACAGGCGCAGCCGCGAACCCCGCCAGACCGGTGAACACCACCAGGGTCATGACGCGCGGCTTCATCAGCGAGACATAGTCTCGCCAGGACGCCAGCTTTGCGGCGTCCGAAGGATCGCTGGGCGGCGCTGCATCAGCAGCGCCGCCCTTGCGAAGATCAGCGGAGAGGTCGGTCACGGTGTTCGTTTCCGGTTCCGTCAAATCGATCAACCAACCGCTACTTGATGCGCGGCAGTTCGTTGAACTGGTGGAAGGGCGGCGGAGAAGACAGCGTCCACTCCAGCGTGGTTGCGCCTTCGCCCCACGGATTGGCCTCGGCCGGGCGGCGACGCATGATCGACTCGATCAGCACCAGGAAGAATGCGGCCATACCGACCAGCATCACCACATAACCCAGAGACGAGACCATGTTCCACATCGCATAGCCATCGGCATAATCCACATACCGGCGCGGCATGCCCTGCAGACCCAGGAAGTGCTGCGGGAAGAAGATCAGATTGGCGCCCACGAAGAAGAAGAAGAACTGGATGTTCGCCAGCGTCTCGTTGAACTTGATGCCGAAAATCTTCTCATACCAGTAGTAGAAACCGGCGAAGATCGAGAACACAGCGCCCAGCGACAAGACGTAGTGGAAGTGCGCCACCACGTAATAGGTGTCGTGCAGCGACTGGTCGATGCCGGCGTTTGACAGCATCACGCCGGTCACGCCGCCCACGGTGAACAGGAAGATGAAGCCGATCGCCCAGATCATCGGGGTGCGGAACTGGATGGAGCCGCCCCACATGGTGGCGATCCACGAGAAGATCTTGATGCCGGTCGGCACCGCAATGATCATCGTGGCGGCCACGAAATAGGCTTTCAGGTTCACGTTCAGGCCCACGGTGTACATGTGGTGCGCCCACACGATGAAGCCGATGAAGCCGATGGCGACCATGGCGTAAGCCATGCCCAGATAGCCAAAGACCGGCTTGCGCGAGAAGGTGGACACGATGTGGCTGATCATGCCGAAGCCGGGCAGGATCAGGATGTACACTTCGGGGTGACCGAAGAACCAGAACAGGTGCTGGTACATGATCGGGTCGCCGCCGCCGGCGGGATCAAAGAAGGTCGTGCCGAAGTTACGATCCGTCAGCAGCATGGTCAGGGCGCCGGCCAGAACCGGAACCGACAGCAGCAGCAAGAACGCCGTCACCAGCATCGACCACACGAACAGCGGCATCTTGTGCAGGGTCATGCCCGGCGCACGCATGTTGAAGATCGTGGTGATGAAGTTGATCGAGCCCAGAAGCGAGCTGACGCCGGCGATGTGCAGCGAGAAGATCACCATGTCGAAGGCCGGGCCGTTATGCCCGGATGTCGACAAGGGCGGATACATCACCCAGCCGCCGCCAAAGCCGTCATCCCCGCCTGCGCCTGGCACGAACATCGAGCCGATCAGCATCAGGAAGGAGAAGGGCAGCAGCCAGAACGAGATGTTGTTCATCCGCGGAAAGGCCATGTCCGGCGCACCGATCATCAGCGGCACGAACCAGTTGCCGAAACCGCCGATCATGGCGGGCATGACCATGAAGAAGATCATGATCAGACCGTGCATGGTCGTGATGACGTTGTAGTTATGCTCATTGCCCCAGAAGCCGTTGTTGAAGACCTGAAGGCCCGGCTCTGCGAGCTCCCAACGGATGAGGCCGGACATGGCGCCGCCGATGACCCCCGCGAAGATCGCGAAGATCAGGTACATCGTGCCGATGTCCTTGTGGTTGGTGGAATACACCCAGCGCTTCCAGTCCCAGATGCTGGGGGTGTGATCGTCGTGATGCGCAGCAGCGTCTGACATCTGATCTCTCCTTACTGGACGGAAGCGAGGCGAGCCCCGCCACGCACGTCGTTATAATAGGCCACCAGAACGTCCGGCGCCGTGTAGGGGTCTTCATTGGCCGCGTCGACCCAGGCGTTGAACACCTCTTCGGGCACCACATGCACTTCGATCGGCATGAAGGCGTGACGCAGGCCGCACAGCTCGGAGCACTGGCCGTAATAGATGCCCGGCTCGTCAACCGTGAACCAGGTTTCGTTCAGGCGGCCCGGAATGGCGTCCATCTTGATGCCGAAGGCCGGCATCGCCCAGTTGTGGATCACGTCAGAGGCCGTGACTTCGACGCGCACAGTCGCGCCGGTCGGCACCACAACCGGAAGATCCGTGCTCAGATTACGCAGCGCTGCATACGGATGCGCAGCGATATCTTCGTCGGCGATCATGTTGGCGACGTAATCAAACCCGCCATGGTCCGGATACGTATACGTCCAGTTCCACTGATTGCCCGTTGTTTTGATCGTGAAGTCAGCCTCGGGGATGACGTCTTGCAGGTAAAGCAGCTTGAAGGACGGCACGGCGATGACGACCAGGATGAGGATGGGAATACCCGTCCAGATCACTTCAACCAGCGTATTATGGCTGAACTTCTTGGCTTCCGGATTGGATTTGCGGTTGTAGCGCACCATCACCCAGACCAGCAGGCCGAGAACGACCAGCGTGATGGCGGTGATGATCCACAGCACCATCGTATGGAAGACGTCGATGTTTTCTTTCACCGGGGTGACAGCTTCCTGCAGCCCCAGATTTCCGTCGATCGGCGCGCCGATCACGGTCGCCGAGGCGCCGGCGGTCGTTAAACAAAGGGCGGCGAAGGCGCCCAGCATGGCCGAGAATCGCATAATTTCCCCAAAGTCCTGGTTCTATCGTCCAATTGGCGACGTCTTGCGAGATACGCTCAAACGCCAGATGCGGCGACTCGTCGCCACAGTGCTCGTTGCGCACGATATAGACTGCAATGACAGGCGAGCCAATCGAGCTTAAGCGCCTTTTTGTCGCAGTTGGCGCCCTTTTTCCACCTCCTTGTGCGTATGAATGTCTGGCCCGTTGATTTAGGCTTTGCTAACCTCATTGTTCATTATCAAGTCTGAGGGGGCCAGATTGATGTCGACACACAGTTTTCAAACCCGCCAGAGCAAGCCGCTCGTCCAGGCGATCACCGGCGGCGTTTTGGGTCTGGCCATGGCGGCCATTCTGGCGTTTGCGATCTCTTTCGCCTTTTCCGGCCGCGCCTTGGGGCAAGCCTCTGAAACGTCTCCATACGGCGCTGACGCCCGTTATGAGTGTGAAGCTGGCGCGCGCGAGTCCGGCGCCACAGGACGCGCTCTGGGCGCTTGCGATCTTCTGCTTCGCGATGGATCTGTCAGCGGAGAGACGCGCGCACGCGTGCTGACCAATCGCGCTGTGATGCTTTTGGCCCGCGGCCAGAACGTTCAGGCGCGCTCAGACCTTGAAGAAGCGGTCGAGCTGGCGCCCGAGCTGGCGGAAGCCTGGTTGAACCTCTCCGCAGCGCAAATCTCGACCGGCTCCGCACAGCAGGCGATCGAGACGGCGCGCCAGGCCGGAGAACTGGGCGCCAGCCCGGCGCTCGCCGCTTTCAACACAGCGATCGCGCTGGAGACCCTGGGCCGATTTGAAGACGCCTACGCCGCCTATAATCAGGCCGCTCAGCAAGATCCTGAAAACATGACCTTGGCCGCCCAACCGGGTCGGTTCATCTGGCATCAGGGCTGACAGGAGCGGAGCAACCTGCCCGCGCCCCTCGCACTCGCAATGGTGAGGGGCTATGTATGACGGCGTACCGCCACGCGCAGGAGCTGTCATGACCACCGATCCGTTTTCCGCTTTCGAATTTGACGCCGATGATGCGGGCCGCGTGCTCGATGAGGCGCTGATAGGCGCGGACGACGGCGAGTTGTTTCTGGAAACCTCCGCGTCAGAGAGCCTCGCCTTTGATGATGGCCGCCTGAAAGTCGCCAATTTTGACGCCGAGCGCGGCTTTGGCCTGCGCGGCGTGTTTGGCGAAGCGTCCGGCTTCGCGCATTCCTCTGATCCAACCCTGGCTGCGCTCAAGCGCGCCGGTGAAACCGCCAGCGCCGCCCGTCAGGGCCGCGATGCGGTCATGGCGCCCTCTCCGTCCCGCGCCAATCAGACCCTTTATAAAGATGTGGACGTGATCGCGCAGCCGGGCTTTGAAGCCAAGTCAGCGCTGTTGGCCGAGATCGACGCCTATTGCCGCGCCAGCGATCCTGAAGTGGTCCAGGTGTCCGCCTCGGTCTCCGCCTCGCGCCGGGTGATCGGCATTGTGCGGACGGGCGGCGATGTGCGCACCGAAGTGCGCCCGCTGGTGCGTGTGAACGTCTCTGTCACTTGCGAGCGCAATGGTCGCCGCGAAACCGGCTCCGCCGGCGCGGGCGGCCGCGCCGCGTTTGATCAATGGATCGCGCCCGGCGCTTGGAAAAATCTGGCGGACGAAGCGCTGCGGGTGGCCAAGGTCAATCTTGAAGCCGTCGACGCGCCGGCCGGCGAATGGCAGGTTGTGCTTGGGCCGGGCTGGCCGGCGATCTTGTTGCATGAAGCGGTGGGCCACGGTCTGGAAGGCGATTTCAACCGCAAGGGCAGCTCCGCCTTCTCCGGCAAGGTCGGCCAGCAAGTGGCGTCCAAGGGGGTCACGGTCGTTGATGACGGCACGATCCCCGATCGTCGCGGCTCGCTGAGCTTTGACGATGAAGGCACCCCCACAGGACGCACGGTTCTGATCGAGGACGGCGTGCTGAAAGGCTATATGCAGGACCGCCAGAACGCCCGCCTGATGGGCGTCGAGCCCACCGGCAATGGCCGCCGCGAAAGCTACGCCCACCCGCCCATGCCGCGCATGACCAACACCATCATGGAAGCGGGCGACGCTGATCCGGGTGAGATCCTGGAAAGCCTGAAAGACGGCGTCTACGCCAAGAATTTCGGCGGCGGCCAGGTGGACATCACCTCGGGCAAGTTCGTGTTCCGCTGCACCGAGGCCTATCGGGTGCGCGACGGCAAGATCTGTGAGCCGATCAAGGGCGCGACCCTGATCGGGGACGGTCCGACGGCGCTAACCAAGATCTCCATGATCGGCAAAGACCTTGAGCTTGATCCCGGCGTCGGCACCTGCGGCAAGGCCGGACAGGGCGTGCCCGTGGGTGTCGGACAACCCACCCTGCGCATTGACGGTCTGACGGTCGGCGGCGCGGGTTAAGTCCCGCCGCTCTGGCCAGTAATCCGTACTAATCATCCTCTTATTACAATGCATCCACTTACCGCATTGTAATACATAATTCCAAACCAGCCGTCCTAGCTTGCACTCGATTTTGATTTGCAAGGCTGGACTCATGATGATTGCCCGGACGACCTCGCTCGCCCTTCTTCTTACTGTGACCGCGCCTGCGCTTGGCGATGATGCGCCAGAGCCTGTGGTCGCTGAAGGGGAGGCGGACGGCGCCATTCTCGCCTACCCGGCCAACTTCTTCACCGAGTTCAGCCCGGTGACCGCGCGCGACATGGTCAATCGCCTGCCCGGCTTCTCCCTGTCTGACGGCGACACCAGCCGCCGCGGCCTGGCGGATGCGTTCGGCAATTTGCTGATCAATGGCGTGCGCCCCTCGGACAAGACGCTGGGTCTGGGTACGGTCCTGCAACGCATTCCCTCCGCTCAGGTGGTGCGCATCGAACTGATCCGCGAGCCTTTGCCCGAGTATGAGATGCGCGGCTTCAGCCAACTCGCCAACGTCATCCTGGTCGAAGGCGCCGGAACGCGCGCCAGCTTTGATCACACCTTGACCTTGAATAACTCCTCCAGACTGGTGTCGAACTTCCAAAGCGCCGTCACACGCCCTGTGGGATCGGGTGAGCTGACACTGGGGCTGAACTGGGAGAGCTGGGGTCCGGCCAATGACCGCTCGGTTGAAACGAGCAGTCCTGACGGCGTGCGGCTGTCACGCGAGCATTACAATGACCAAAGGCGCTATCGCGAGATTGAACCTTCAATCAGCTATGCGGGGCCTTTGGGCGAGAACACTCAGGTGCGCGTCAACGCCAACGCCGAGTTTGTCGCCTGGCGCCGGATCATTTCCGGCTTCGCCTTTGACTACGAGAACGATGCGCCAGTTCCGGCGGCCTATGTTGAACAGAAAAATGACGAACGCAGCTGGCAGGCGGGTCTGTCATCCACGCTCGAGCATCGCTGGTCGGATGGGCTGAACTCGACCACGACCTTGCTTCTGACCCGCTTTGACACCGATAACGGCCCTGAAGTGGAAAGCGTGAACACGTTGACGAACGGCCTCGAGCGCGTCCAGGTTTTCTATCAAAACGCGGAGGAAGAGACCGCGCTGCGCCAGAGCTTTGACTGGACGCTGACTGAAGCCCGCTCGCTGACATTTGGGGCGGAAGCGGCGTTCAATGCCCTCGACGCCAGCCTGGCCCTGTTTGAAGATCTGGGCTCAGGCTTCGTGGAAATCCCCCTGCCCGTCAGCGACACCCGCGTTGAAGAAGTGCGCGGCGAGGCGTTTGCAGACGCTGTGTGGGTGATCAATGACGCCTTCTCCATGGAAGGCGGCCTGCGCTATGAGTATAGCGAGATTTCCCAGTCCGGCCCCGCCGGTCAGTCGCGCACCTTCACCTATCTCAAACCGCGCGCCAGCGCGACCTGGCGGCCGGGCGATCAGCGCCGTATGCGCGTCAGCATTGAACGCAATGTGGACCAGCTTGATTTCGGCAATTTCGCCAGCTCGGTGGACCTCAATTCCGATCAGGTCGATGTGGGCAATCCCGATTACCGACCCCAGACCGACTGGACGCTGGAAGCGGAGTTTGAGCAGCGGTTCAACGAAGACGCCTCGGTGACGCTGACGCTGGGCCGGGTCTGGCGTCAGGATCTGGACGATTACATCGCCATCATCACCCCGACCGAGGTGTTTGACGCACCGGGCAATATCGGCGACGGCGCGCTGAACCGGGTGACTTTGGACTGGACCAGCCCGCTGGGTTGGTTGGGCCTTCAGAACGCGACGCTCGACGGGTTTGTGGAATGGTTTGACAGCAATGTGGATGACCCGGTCACGGGCGTGGAGCGTTCCTGGTCAGGAATTTCGGAATGGGAGCTGCGTTTCGATTTCCGTCAGACCTTCCCCGAGCGTCAAATGGCCTGGGGCTGGGACTATTTCTATCTCTCGGACGCATCCTCCTACCGGGTCAGCCGATTCACCAACATTCAGCGCCCGGCCGGCGATCTGGATGTCTATGTGGAGACCACGCGCTGGTTCGGACTGACCACGCGACTGGGCGCCAATGGCATCCTCGACTCCACCGAAAGACAGGACCGCATCCTGTATGACGGTTCCCGCGCAGACGGTGTCGAACGCCTGCATCAACAGCGCTATTTCGAGAACGGCCCGCAGATCTTTCTCAGCGTACGCGGCGCCTTCTGACCCCAGGCCATCTGACAGTAATGTGAGAATTATTTCCTTTTCACTCTCTGATTTTTTGGCGGCGCGACCTAGTATCCGCCGCCATGAAACAGATGCTTATTCCCTGCCTGATGGGTTTGACCCTCAGCGCAACGCCTGCCCTCGCCCAAAGTCCCGTCGCGCCCGTACCCGAGCAAGCGGGCGCCGTGCTTTCCTATGAGCCGGATTTCTTTGCTGACTATAACCCGCAAACCGCGCTGGATCTGGTATCGCGCGTCCCCGGATTTGATCTGCAAGGCGGGAATGGCGGTCGCGGGCTGGACTCTGCCCTGGGCAATGTCCTGATTGATGGTCGACGCCCCAGCTCGAAAGCCGGCGTGACGACCTTGTTGCAGCGTTTGCCGGCCGCCACGGTTCTGAAGGTGGAGCTGATCCGGTCTCCCATACCGGGCATCGACATGGCGGGTCAGGATCAGGTGGTCAATGTGATCACCGATCGCTCGGGCGGTTGGAGCGGGGCCTGGAACGGTGAGGGTCGACTGTTTGAAAGCGGACGGCTGGTCCCGCGGGGTGAGGCGTCCATGACGCAGTCATCCTCGAACGCCACACTGACTTTGGCGGTCAATCTCAGCGCTCACGCCAATGGACGCGACCAGATCCGGCAGAACTTCGACCTGACCAACGGCGCCGAGCTGGAACGCCGGATCGAAGACCGCTTTCAGGAGCGGTTCTGGGACCTGACCCCGTCGGTGGGCTATCAGCGCCAGTTTGATGCCGGACATAGCCTGCGTGTGGATGCACGGGTCTGGGCATGGGGTTTCGCCGAAAACCGCACCGGTTTGTCTCAGGACGCACAAGCAATGCTGCTGGGCTCCGCCGCCAGCCGGTCTGAGACTGAAGCGTACGGCACTGAAGTGTCCGCCGATTATGACCATCGCCTCAACGCGGCGTGGTCGCTGAAACTGACCGGGCTTCAACGCCTGACCACAGAAGACAGCAATGACCGCTTTATCAATTTCGAAGCCTCCGGGGCGATTGGCCGCGTAACCCGGATCGAGGAAGCGGAAGACGAGGGCGAAACCGTCCTGCGTATGGAAGCGCGGCGCGCCACCTCACCCGCCCGCTCGCGCACTTTCATTCTGGAAGGGGCATATAACTTCCTCGAGGGCGATTTTGACCTGTTTGAGGATGACGGCGCAGGCGAGGTCGAAGTGGTTTTGCCCGTGTCGGACACACGGGTGGAAGAGCATCGGGTCAATGCCGGCGTGAGTGAGCTATGGCGCCTGTCGCCCCGATGGACGCTGGACGCCACGGCCGCGGTGGAGGTCAGCCGCATCGCCCAGACCGGGGATGCCGAGAAGGAACGCACCTTCACCTATTTCAAGCCTGAAGCGACCCTGACCTGGACCCCGCGTGAGGCCGATCAAATCCGTTTCAGCCTGCGCCGCAGCGTGGGGCAATTGTCCTTCGGAGACTTCATCTCGTCTGTGGATGTGGTCGATGACACCGAAAGCCTGGGCAATCCCGATCTCGAGCCGGAACGCACCACCGCCGCTCAAGTCGAATGGACCCGCCGTTTCTGGCAAGAAGGCGCCTTCACCGTGATCGTGCGGCATGAATGGGTCGAGGGCGTGCTCGATAGCGTGCCAGCCGGCGTGTCAGGCGACGCCCCGGGCAATCTGGGCGATGGCCAGCGCAGCTGGATCGAGTTTGAAGTCGACCTTCCGACCGATCGGTTGGGCGTGAACGGCGGCCTGCTGGCCCTCAGCGGTCGCCTGCGCGACACCAATGTGCCCGATCCGGTGACCGGCGACGACAGACGTTTCCGCGGTGATGAAGACTGGCGGTTCAGCCTCGACTTCCGCCAGGATCTGCCTGATTGGGGCGTGGCGTGGGGTTTTGACTATTCTGTGCAGGGTGATGAGGACTTTTATCGCCGCCGGGAGTTCAGCCGCACTTCTGCAGCCCGGCTCAATCTGGATGTCTTTGTGGAAAAACAGATCTGGGGCGATATGACGGCCCGGCTGGGGCTTGATCTCAATGGCGGGGATGCTGGCCGGGAGCGCTATCGCTGGCCTGTGAGCCGGGCTATCGGCTTTCCGACCCAGCTGGAACGACGCGAACAGGACGCAGACGGTTTTGTGACCTTTGCCTTGCGCGGCGTCTTCTGACACGTCTGAATTGTAATCCCGGCGCGGCGCACAATCTGATAGGTTTATGACAGCAGGGCGAAACGCCGGGCGATGCGTGCGATCGGGCGATCCTGCTGGGAGGAGATCGTCATGAACCGCGTCATAGAGGCGTTCACAGCTGCGGCGCTGTCCTTGGGACTCGCCGCCAGCGCCTGCGCTCAACCCAGTGTGATTGAGCTGGAACGCACCCCGTCTGGCTATTTCGTCGCGCCCGTCTTTATCGGGCCTGACGGGCCCTACCCGTTCGCGCCCGACACTGGAGCCAGTCACACCGCCATCGCCCAGACCCTGGCTGAAGCCCATGGCTTCATCAGCACACGTGAGCGACTGGACGCGGTTCAGACGCTGACGGCGGAGGTTCAGGCCGAACGCCATGTCCTGGTCGATCTGCGTCTGGGGTCCTTGCCTCTGGGTGTGATCGACACCGTGGTCACCCCCACTTCTCCCGAGATTCAGCTGGAGCTGTTCGGCCTTCTGGGCAGCAACGCCTTTACAGGCCGCGCCATCACACTGGACTATCCACGGGCGCGGATGGAGGTGGACGCCTCCCCGCCCCGCCATGCGGATGCGCGGATTGATCCGGTGCGCCAGGTGCTTGTCGGCGCGGCGCAAGCGCGCAGGGTCGACGGTGATATTGCTGTGCTGATCGACACAGGCTCCCCCATCACGCTCGTCAACCCGGCGCTGGCGCGTCAGCTCAAGCAGAGAAGACCGCTCAGCATCGTGAATGTCGGCAGCGTGTCGCGTATTCCTGAAACCGTGGAAACAGAAGACAGGGTCGTGCTCAGCCGGTTCCGCATGGGCGGCGTTTGTCTGCACAGCATGGCGGTGAGCGAAGCGGATCTGGACGTGTTCCACGCCATGGGCTGGGATGACCAACCCGCCATGATCGTCGGACTCGACCTGTTGCAAAGCACCAGCCTGACCATCGATTTCGAGACAGGCCGGGCGCAGATCGATCCGGGCCCCGAACGCTGGCGCTGCCGCGGCGGGCGGCGCGCCCAGCTGAGCCATTAAAAAAGCCCCGGAGCCAGGCTCCGGGGCTTTTCTCTTGGCGCAAGGTCTTGCGCTTACAGCAGGTCGCGAGCGTCCTGATCCGGGCCGGCGGCTTCCGCCTTGGCGCTGATCTGGTCTTCCGCACGGCCATGGCCGAGGCCCTTCAGCCAGAAGCTGAGCACGCCGAACACAACGCCGAGGATGATCGCGAACAGACCGATCGAACCGAACACGGAGGCGTAGCCGTTGAGCGCCCGTTCAGGATCAAGCACCTGGCCCGCCACGGTGTCGGTGGCGGTGAAGGTGGCGATGATCCCCGCCACATATTGCGCAAAGGCCGAGGACAGGAACCAGCCCGCCATCATGGTGGAGACGACCGCCGCCGGGCTGAGCTTGGTGATGGCCGACAGGCCCACAGGGCTCAGGCACAGCTCGCCGGTGGTGTGCAGCAGATACGCGCCGGCGAGGAAGATCAGCGGCACGCGATAATCATCGCCTGCGAACTGTACGCCCCAGACCAGCACCATGAAGCCCAGCCCCACCTGAACCAGCGCGAGGCCGAATTTCAGCGGCGTATTGGGGTTCTTCTGCAGCTTGGCGAGGAACGCCCAAAGAGCTGCAAAAGCCGGTGCGAACAGCAAGATGAAGCCGGCGTTGAAGGACTGCACCTGGCTGGCGGTGATCGAGGCCGAGCCCACCGACAGATCGGTGTTGCGCGCCGCGAACAGGTTCATGGACGAGCCCGCTTGCTCAAAGAGCGCCCAGAACACGACCGACACCAGAATCAGGATCAGCGCCAGGATCAAGCGTTCCGCCTCAACCCGGGTGCAATTCTTGACCATGTAGACGCCCATATAACCCAGGAAGCCCAGGCCGCCGATCAGCAGGAAGAGCGCCAGCAAATCCTGTTCGCCCATGCCCGGCAGGGTGAAACGCACGGTGTGCGCCTGAACCATGAACCAGACCACCACCACGGTGACCAGACCGACGCCATAGAGCAGCCATTCGGTGTTGAGCGGGCCCAGCGCCTTGGCCTTGAGTTTTTCAAGGCTCGGCGGATTGCCCACATGGTCAATGAGGTTCTTGCCCGGCAGGAAGAACAAGGCGCGGCCGCGCACGAACACGATGAAGCCCAGCGCCATGCCGATCCCGGCCAGGCCGAAGCCGGCCCACCAGCCCACGGTCTCGCCCAGAAGGCCGCACAGAATGGCCGCCCAGAACGAGCCCAGATTGATGCCGTAATAGTAAAGCGTGAACCCGCCATCGCGCCGCGGATCATTCTCTTCATAGAGCTGGCCGACGATGGAGGAGATGTTGGCCTTCAAGAAGCCCACGCCCACAATGATCAGCGCCAGCGCGAAGTAGAAGATGTTCAGGAAGGTGCGATCCCGCTCCGCTTCCAGAATTTCAAACTCGCCCTGGGGCAGAACCGCCGGGATCGACGCCGAGGCCGGCAGATCCGCGATCAGGAAATCGCCCTCGCCATTGGCGGAGAATTGATAGAGCGCGCCATCAACCTCCAGCCCGACGTCGCGCAGGGAGCCGCGGCCTTCGGCCACCAGCTCGTATTGCTGGCCCTGATAGCTCAGCTGTTGGGTCGCAGGCTCGCCTTCAATGCCCATGGTGGCGTGACCGGCCACCAGAAGCAGCGCGCCAAAGGCAATGGCTTTGCGATTGCCCAGATACCGGTCGGCCAGATACCCGCCCAGAAGCGGCAGCAGATACACAAGCGCGGTATAGGCGCCGTACTGAGCGCTGGCGAGGCTGTCGTTAAACAGGAAATGCTGAGTGAGATAGAAGATCAGCAGGCCGCGCATCCCGTAATAGGAAAACCGCTCCCACATCTCGGCGAAGAAGAGAATGTGCAGGCCTTTGGGATGCTTGCGCATCTCTAAAAAGACCGGAATGGCGGTGGCGATCGTGATCACGATCCCCGCCAGAACGACAATATTCATGTGCTGAGGTCCTCCCCATCACGGCCCGACGCCCCTCATGCGTCTGTCAATTCAAGGGCCGCGATCAACTTCATGAAGAAAATACTACCGCGCAAAACACCACGCGCGCCGCGGAGTCGCAAGGGCCTTGCGGCAGTGGGGGTATTCACTGAGGTGGGGGCCTAGAAACGCGCAACCCTCACTACCCTGCCTCTTTCCCGGCGAAGGCCGGGATCTGCTGACAGCGTCTCAGCGATCAGAACAGAGCGAGTCCGCCATATCCCGGATCGCTGCGCGTTCGGGATGACAGAGAGCGGATGAAGCTGAATTCCCGGGCGAGCATGGCGAGACCCGGGACCTCTCTCCGCATAAAGCGCCCTATCCTGGTCGAGCCCCCGGCTCTGCGCTGCGCTTGGCCGGGGTTTCAACAAAGAGTTAGTACGCCGCCTCTTTGAAGATCGGCTCGACGCTTTCGCCCCAGGCGCCGTGATAGCGCTCCAAAAGGCGTTCGGCGGGGCTGATCCCGGTCTTGGCGATTTCGTCGAGATCATCGAGGAACAGCGCTTCGTTCTCGCCATGGGCGTTCAGGCGCTGGCGCGCTTTCAGGCCCGCGCGGGAGATGGCGAGCGCTTGCGTCGCGATCTCTTGCAGGGTGGTGTTGCGGAACGGGGTTTTGAGCGCCGTTTTCGCCGCGCCCAGGCGCATGGCGTCACGTTCTTCCGCGGTCCAGTCTTTGACCAGATCCCAGGCCGCATCGAGCGCGCTCTGATCATAGAGCAAACCCACCCAGAAGGCCGGCAGGGCGCACAAGCGGTTCCACGGGCCGCCATCGGCGCCGCGCTGCTCGAGGAAGGTTTTCAGACGCACTTCGGGAAACAATGTCGAGAGATGATCTTCCCAGTCTGACAAGACCGGCAGTTCGCCGGGCAGGATCGGCAGCTCGCCTTTCAGGAAATCGCGGAAGCTCAGGCCCGACGCGTCCTCATAAACCGAGTTGCGCTTGACGAAATACATCGGCGCATCGAGCGCCCAGTCCACATACTGCTCATAGCCGAAGCCCTCTTCGAAGGCGAAGGGGAGCATGCCGGTGCGGTTATTGTCGGTGTCGGTCCACACATGGGCGCGATAGCTCAGAAAGCCGTTGGGCTTGCCGTCGCCGAAGGGCGAATTGGCGAACAATGCGGTGGCGATGGGCTGCAGCGCCAGCGAGACGCGCATCTTCTTGACCATGTCGATTTCAGAGCTGAAATCGAGATTGGTCTGCACCGTGCAGGAGCGAAACATCATCTGATGGCCCAGCGTGCCCACTTTGGGCATGTAGGCTTTCATGATGTTATAGCGGTCCTTGGGCATCATCGGGGTCTCTTCAAGAGACCATTTCGGCGAAAAGCCGAGCCCCAGGAACCCCGCGCCGACCTCGTCAGCCACCTCGCGCACTTCGCGCAAATGCCCGTTCACCTCGCGGCAGGTCTCGTGCAGGGTTTCCACCGGCGCACCCGACAACTCGAACTGCCCGCCGGGCTCGAGAGTGATCGAGCCGCCATCGCGCTTGAGCGCCACCGGCTTGCCGTTCTCCTCGACCGCCTCCCAGCCAAAGCGCGTCAGGCCTTCGAGCAGCTTGCGCACGCTGGGGCCGTCGCTCTCATAGGGCAGCGGGGCATGGTCTTTCAGCGCGAAGCCGAACTTTTCATGCTCGGTGCCGATGCGCCATTGACCTTCAGGCTTTTCACCCGCGGCGATATGGCCGATCAGCTGGGATTTGGTCTCGATCGGGGGGCCTTCGCCGCCTGCGTTATAGGTGCCGCTCATGGGTGGTGGTCTCCCCGCCAAGGCAAATCAGTGTGCCGCACAGTTAGGGGGCCGATCTCCCTACGGCAAGCAGGGAAACAGGTTTTCGGTCACAAGCGTGTGAGGGCGCAGGCGCGAAATCACCAATCCCCAAGGCAGGATTGCCAGACTGACAAGGCCGCTGCGACGGCGGTGTCGGCGCGCAGAATACGCGGCCCCAGGCTGACCGGCAGGACGCAGGGTTGCGCGTGCAACAGCGTGCGTTCTTCGACGGAAAATCCGCCTTCAGGCCCCGTCACCAGCGCCCATTTGCCGCCGCGCTCTCGCCCGGATAACGCCTGGTGAATGGGCAGAGCCCGGCCATGCTCGCCGCCCCAGGGCTCGGTCTGGCTGTCGCCGCTTTCATCAGCGAACATCAAGGTGCGGTCCGGCTCCCACTCCTTGAGCATCTGGGTCAGGCTCACCGGCTCTGAAATCTGCGGGATGTCCAGACGCTCGGTCTGCTCGGCGGCTTCGCGCGCCAGCGCCTGCAGCCGGTCGGTGCGCACCCGGTCTGACTGGGTGCGTTGAGTGATCACCGGCGTGATCGCGGACACGCCCAGCTCGGTCGCTTTCTCGACGATGAAATCGGTGCGCGCCTTTTTCACCGGAGCGAAGAACAGCGCCATGTCCGGCGTCGCACACTGGCTGCGGCGCTGTTGAACGATCTGAAGGCTGGCGCGTTTTCTGTCAGCGCGCGCCACTTCAGCGCGCCACTCGCCGTCGCGGCCATTGAACAGCCGCACGCCATCGCCTGGCTTGCGGCGCATGACATTGACCAGATAGTGCGCCTGGTCCCGATCAAGATCCAGCACAGCGCCATCAGTCAGCGGCGCATCAATAAAAAGACGCGGTTCGACACTCATGAATTGCGTTCTAGCGGCCCGTCGCCCACGTTCAAGCTCTGTGTTGCGCCTGATACGCACACCTACGATCCGCACCTGAAACCGCCCCGGCCAAAGGAGCCCGTCATGAAGTCCATCAATCCCTATACCGGCGACACTGTGTTTGAAGCGCAGTCCCATGGGCACGCGGCGATCGAGGCGGCCCTGACCCGCGCTGTGCATGCCGTGCAAAAGCTCAAGGCCATGGGGATGGACGCCAGGCTCGACGCGCTACGCCGGGCCGCGGACATTCTGGACGATCAGCGCGACGACATCGCCGAGCTGATGACGCGCGAAATGGGCAAGCCAATCAAGCAGGCCCGCGCGGAGGTGGAGAAATGCGCCTGGGTGTGCCGCTATTACGCCGATGAAGCGCCGGACATGCTCAAGCCCGATCCGATCGAAGCGCCCGAAAAAGGCGCGTGCAGCCTTCACCACCTGCCCATCGGGCCGGTCTTCGCCGTGATGCCGTGGAATTTTCCGTTCTGGCAGGTCTTCCGCTTCGCCGCCCCCAATCTCGCCGTCGGCAATCCCGGGCTTCTCAAGCACGCCTCCGCCGTGCCGGGCAGTGCGTTGAAGATCGCACATGTTTTGTCCAAGGCCGGCTTTCCCGAAGGCGCGTTCCAGACGCTCCTGATCGGGTCGGACAAGACTGAGACCATCATCACCGATGATCGCATTCGCGGCGTCACCCTGACCGGCTCTGAAGGCGCGGGCTCGGCGGTGGCGTCTCTGGCGGGCAAGGCGATCAAGCCGTCGGTGATGGAGCTTGGCGGCTCTGACGCCTTCATCGTCATGCCCAGCGCCGACCTTGATAAAGCGGTGGAGTCCGCCGTCACCGCCCGCACCCAGAACAATGGCCAGTCCTGCATCGCGGCCAAGCGCTTCATCATCCACCAGGACATCTACGAGGCGTTCACCGCCAAGTTCGTGCAATCCATGAAGGCGCTCAAAATCGGCGATCCAATGGACGACAGCACCGATATCGGGCCGCTATCCAGCGCGGACGCCGCCGATGAGGTGTATGATCTGGTCCGTCAGACGATTGATGGCGGCGCACGCGTGCTGTTCGCGCCCGAGCGCAAGGACCGCGCCTTTCTCACGCCCGGCGTTCTGGCGGACATTCCGCGCGGCACGCCCGGACATGATGCTGAAATTTTCGCGCCGGTGGCCCTGATGTTCAAAGCCGAGGACGTGGATCACGCCATCGCCATCGCCAACAACCACCCCTATGGCCTCGGCTCGTCATTCTGGTCGAAAGACAAGAACGAGATCGAAACCGCCTGCACCGACCTGGAGGCGGGCTCCACCTATGTGAACCAGATGGTGGCGTCTGATCCGCGACTGCCTTTCGGCGGGGTGAAAAAGTCCGGCTATGGCCGTGAGCTGGCGCGCGACGGGCTGCTCGCCTTCACCAACCCCAAGACCATCGCCATCACCGGGCTCGACTAGAGAGCCCGCGCGGGGCGGGTGGAAAATCTGCCCGCCTTGCGACCCTCAGGCTCTTTCGAACCGGCGCGCGGCGCGCTATCGATGCATGATGACCATCGCCCCTGATCGCCGCGTCGCTGATTCCGTGCCTGCCTCCTGGGTGGACCGCGCCCCCTCAGCCCTGCGCCCGTATTTGCGGCTGGCGCGCTATGACCGGCCCGTGGGCTTCTGGCTCTTGGCGATCCCGTGCTGGCAAGGTCTGGCGCTGGCGAGCGTTCAGGCGGGGCTCGATTGGATGGACCTGTACTGGGCGATCCTGTTTGGCGTGGGCGCGATCGCCATGCGCGGGGCCGGCTGCACCTATAACGACATCATCGACCGCGATATCGACGCGCAAGTCGCCCGCACGGCGGACCGTCCGCTGGCGGCGGGCACGGTCAGCCTGAAACAGGCCTGGGCGTTTCTGATCGCGCAATGCGGGGTGGGCCTTCTGGTGCTGATCCAGCTGCCCCTCTCCGCGATTCTGACCGGGCTTGGCGCACTGGCGCTGGTGGCGGGCTATCCCTTCATGAAGCGCATCACCTGGTGGCCGCAAGCCTGGCTGGGCCTGACCTTCAACTGGGGAGTCCTGGTGGCGGGCGCCGCCGCGCTCGGGACGCCCTTTGCGCCGGAAATCCTGCTTCTCTACGCGGCGAACCTGTTCTGGACGCTGGGCTATGACACGATCTACGCCTGTCAGGATATGGAGGACGACGCCATGGTGGGGGTGAAATCCTCCGCCCGCGCGCTTGGCGGCCAGATCAGCCTGGGCGTTTTAGTGTTTTATCTCATGGCGGCGGCGCTGGCCGCGCTTGCGGGGCTGGTCGCGGGCGCCGGGCTGATGTTTGCGCCGGCCTTCGCGGTCTTCGCCGCGCATCTGCTGCTTCAAACCCGCAAACTTGATCCGACCGACGGGCGCGAATGCCTGCGCCGGTTCAAGGCGAACCAGATCACCGGCTTGTTGCTAGCGGGCGCGTTCTTGCTGGGCGCTCTGTAAGCGAGCACGCTGGCTTCACCAGCATGTGACTGGTCATGACGCGCTCTGAGCTTAACTGTGAAGGGTGACGCCAAGAGGAGGCCTTCTCATGACCACGCTCAGCCGCCGCCTGTTTCTCGCCACCGGCCTTGCCGCATTCGCCAGCCCCGCGTTCGGGCAGAGCGATCAGGACGGGCTGGACGTTGCGCTGTTTGATCACCCCGGCATCACGCCCTGGGGCGAGGCCGAGATTGATTTCATGAGCCTGACGCGCGATCAGTGGCGCGAGCGCCTGAATGGCGAGCAATTCCGCGTCTTGCGCCAGGAAGGCACCGAACGCGCCGGGACCAGCCCGCTCAATCGCGAGCATCGCGACGGCATCTTCGTCTGCGCGGGCTGCGCCCTGCCGCTCTTCTCGTCCGAGACCAAGTATGAAAGCGGCACGGGCTGGCCCAGCTTCTGGGCGCCGATCCGCGGCGCGGTCGCCACCAAGGCCGATTATCGTCTGTGGACGCCGCGCACCGAGTATCATTGCGCCCGCTGCGAAGGCCATCAGGGCCATGTGTTTGACGACGGCCCGCGCCCGACGCGCCAGCGCTGGTGCAATAACGGCGTCGCCCTCAATTTCGTGCCGCGCCCGGATAACGCCTGACCTGTTGTTCCTGAAAGGATCTGACGATGAGCAATGACAATTACGCCCATGCGACGCGCGCCAACGCCGACTACGCCGCAGGCTTTGATCGCGGCGGCAAGCCCATCCCGCCCGCCAAGCAGGCGGCGATCCTGACCTGCATGGATGCGCGCATCATTCCCACAGAAGCCCTGGGCTATGAGCTGGGCGACGTGCATGTGATCCGAAACGCCGGCGGCCGCGCCAGCGACGATGCGATCCGCTCGCTGGTCATTTCCCACAAACTGCTGGGCACGAAAGAGTTCTTCGTGATCCACCACACTGATTGCGGTATGGCCTTGTTTGATCAAGAGACCATGGAGCGTCTTCTGGCTTCCAGCCTGAACACCGCAACGCCCGGCCCGGACGGCTGGAGCGATCCGGGCGGATCAGACGGCTCTGACGCCGGCAAGGATGTGGACTGGCTGACCTTCAAGGACGCCGCCGACGCCGTCACCGAGGATGTGGAACGCGTGCGCGAGCACCCGCTGGTGCCGGGGCGCATTCCGATTTACGGCTTCATGTATGATGTCGACACCGGAAAACTCACCGAAATCGAAGCCGCCAGCGCCATCGGCAAACCCCGCTGAGACTCTGACGCCCGAACAGGTTCTGACCGCGCATTGCCGCATCGCAAGCGCGCCGCTGACGCCGGAACTGCGCTTTCACCTCGCCGATCCGGCGAGCGATCTGTGGCGGGAAGAGGAAGACGTGCTGGTCGCCAAAGGTCTGCCCGCGCCCTTCTGGGCGTTCGCCTGGGGCGGCGGGCAGGCGCTGGCGCGGCTGGTGATGGAGCAGCCCGATCTGGTGCGCGACAAGCGCGTGCTCGATTTCGCCTGCGGCTGCGGTATCGCGGGCATTGCAGCGGCGAAGGCGGGCGCGGACCTTGTCACCGGGACCGAGATCGACCCTTTCGCCGTTCACGCCGCCCGCGCCAACGCCCGGCTCAATGACGCAGACATGCAGGTGCTGCACGCAGACCTCGTAGGCTGTGACGATGGCTGGGATTTGGTTCTGGCGGGCGATGTGTTTTACGAGACCGAAGCGGGCGCCGCGATTACGGACTGGCTTGAACGCCTGCATGACCGCGGCGCGACCGTGTTGATCGGCGATCCGGGCCGCGCCTATCTGCCCAAGGACAAGCTGAGCGTCATGGCCCGGTTCGAGGCGCCCAAAGCGGGCGATCTGGAAGACCAGGATGTGGGCGCGGCGCGGGTCTGGCGCTTTCACGCCGAGCCCCGCGGCCTGCCCGAGTTGGACTAACGCAGATTGGCGTAGCCGCCATCGAGCGCGATGATCTGCCCCGTCACATAATCAGACGCGGGAGACGCCAGAAACGCCGATAGGCCGATCATGTCGTCCGGCGCGCCGATGCGGCCCAGCGGGATATGCGCCGAGACCGCGTCGCGGCCTTCGGGATTGCCCAGGGCGAACGCGGTCATCTTGCTCTCAAACGGGCCCGGCGCGATGGCGTTCACGGTGATCTTGTCACGCGCCAGGCGCCGCGCCATCACCTTGGTCAGATGGTGCACCGCCGCCTTGCTGGCCGGATAGGCATAGGTGTCTTCCATCATCGGCACGGCGAGGCCTTCGATGGAGCCGATATTGATGATCCGGCCCCGGCCCGCCGCTTTTGACGCCGCCTGAAGCTGGGGCAGCAAAGCCTGGGTCAGGAAGAAGATGGATTTGACGTTCAGATCCATCACCCGGTCCCAGCCGTCTTCTGGAAACTCTTCCAGCGCCGCGCCCCAGGTCGCCCCGGCGTTGTTGACCAGGATGTCGATGGCGCCGGTTTGCTCAGACAGCCATTTCGCGAAGGCCTGCCCGCCTTCATTCGTCGACAGATCAGAGGGGATGGCGTGAACCTCGCCGAACGCCGAGAGCCGCTCCTGCGCAGCTTTCACCGCGTCGGGCTTACGCGAGGTGATGAACACCCGCGCGCCTTGCTGGAGCAGGCCGGTGGCGATCATCTCGCCAATGCCGCGCGTGCCGCCGGTGACGACGGCGGTCTTGCCGGTGAGGTCAAAGAGTTGGGTGACGGACGTCATGATCGCGCTCCTTCATTCAATAAGCGCTTAAGCAAGCAGCTAAGACGGGCGGAGGGAAGAGGGGTTCGCTTTATTTTTCAGGCTCTGCCCCGGTTCAGCAGCGGGGAAAGTCTTTCACACCCGAATGAATCGCGACATGAAACAGGCATGGCTCGCGTTCGCGCCGTTGACCGGCGACTCTTTTTGCTGATCGAAATCGCCGCCCGGCGCCTGAGCCGGGAAGCGGATGCGCGACTGCGCGCCGAAGCCAATGTCACCGCTAGCCAGTCCGCCGTCCTGTTTTTGCTGCTACGCCGCGGCGAACGACGCCTGGGCTCGATCGGCGACATGCTGGCGCTCGGCGCGCCGGCGGTGACGGGCCTTATCAACCGGATGGAGACCGCCGGTCTGGTGATGAAACGCAAGGATACGAGCGACCGGCGCGGCGCCCTGGTGGATTTGACCGAAGCGGGCCGCCGCGCCGCTGAGCGCGCCGACCAGGTGCTGCGCGGGTTCAACGCCGAGCTCGATGAGAAATTGGGCGAGCCTGACGCCGCCGTGGTCTATGACGCCCTGACCCGGCTGGCGATGGATCGCGACGAATAATCAAACCGCCCGCGTTCAATTTCTGGACGCCGTTCACGCTGCGGCGTAGCCTTCCTTCACAGAAAAGAAGAGTTGGGGAGGACGGGTCATGGTTCGATTGATTGTGGGGGTGCTGGGCGTCGTCCTGGTGCTGGGCCTGGTGCGCATCGGCTATGTGGTCACCCGCGCGAGCGGGACGCTGAGCCATCCTGAATACACCGACAACGCCGCCTGTACGCCGGTCGAGATCGCGCCCGGCACTGAAGACGTGACCTATGATGCGGTGAGCGGGCTGGCTTTCGTGTCCGCCGCCGAGCGCCGCTCCGGTGAGATGCATCCGCGAAATGGCATTTATGTGTTTGACCCTGACGACGCCGACAGCGTCCGGCTGGTCTCGATTGATGCGCCGGCGGATTTTCGCCCTCACGGCATCAGCCTGTGGCGTGGTCAGAGTGAAAGCGGCGAGCCCCTCGCCCGTCTGTTTGTGATCAGCCACCCCTATAGCGGCCATCAGGTGCTGATCTATGACGTGGCCGAGGATGGCGCGCTGTCGCATCTTCAGACCGTGAGCTATGACGCCCTGCGCTCGCCCAATGACATTGTCGGGGTCGGGCCAGACCAGTTCTACGCCACCAATGACGTCTATTTCGGCGACACGCCGATGGGCTATCTCGAAGCGTTCCTGGGCCTGCCTCTGGGCTCGATCAGCTATTATGACGGCCAGGAGGGCCGCATCGTCGCCGAGGGCCTGGCCTACGCCAACGGGATCAACATCAACGCCGACGGTTCCGAGCTTTACGCCTCGGGCTTTATCGGGCGCACGCTGCATGTCTTTGACCGGGATGCAGACACAGCCGAGCTGACGCGCACGGCACGGCATCCGGTTCCGCTGGGCCTTGATAATATCGAGATCGGTTCAGACGGCGCGCTCTATATCGCAGGGAATGTCAGCGTGTTTGAGTTCCTGGCGCACCAGTCAGACCCTGAAGCCCGCGCGCCGGCCCAGGCCGTCCGGGTTAACCCGCAAACGGGGGACTGGACGACGGTGTTCGCCGATCCCGGCGAGGCGATCGATTCCCCCTCCGTGGCGACGCGTGTCGGCGATCAGCTCTTGCTGGGCGCAGTGTTTGATTCCCACGTCCTCGTCTGCCCCTATGGAGCCAATTAATGCCTAAAGAGTCCAAGGATGGCGTAATGACTGACCTGATCTGTGTAAGCGACGCGAACGGCGTACGCACCCTGCGCTTTGATCGCGCTGACAAGAAGAACGCCATTACCCGCGCCATGTATTCGGCGATGGCGGAGGGCCTTGAAGAGGCCAATACCCGGTCTGACATCCGCGTCGTGGTCATCGCCGGCGGCGAAGGCTGTTTCTCCGCCGGCAACGACCTGATGGATTTCATGGAGGCCCCGCCCCATATCGGCGGCGGCGAAACCCCGCCCGTCGAGCGTTTCATGATGGCGCTGATGATGTGCGAGAAGCCGGTAATCGCGGCGGTGGACGGGCTAGCGGTCGGCATCGGCACGACGCTTCTTCTGCACTGTGATCTGGTCTACGCCACCGAGCGGGCGCTGTTCACGACGCCCTTTGTCAATCTGGCGCTGGCGCCGGAATACGGTTCCTCCCAGATCTTGCCGGGCATTGTCGGCCGGGCCGTGGCCAGCGAGATGCTGCTTCTGGGCGCGAAATGGGATGCGAAGAAAGCCGAAGCGAAAAACCTGATCAACGCGGTTCTGCCGGCCGAAGGCTTTGACGCGGCGGTCGAAGAGATCGCACAGCAGATCACCCAGCTGGCGCCGGGCGCGGTGAAAACCGCCAAAATGCTGATCAATCTGCCGCCCGAAGACATCAAGGACCGCATCGTGCGCGAAGGCGGCCTGTTCGCCGAGCAATTGCGCACCGATGAGTTCAAGGAAGCCGTGACGGCCTTCATGGAGCGCCGGACGCCGGACTTCTCAAAGTTCGGATAGGCGTTAGATTCAGACCGCCCCTGGCGGTCTGACCTCTCATCTGGAAATCCATAGTTTCAAAATTCGACGCAGACGCGCGCCGGCCTGCTGCTTAAGTTGAACCGAGCAAGCAATGCCGGAGGACGTCATGACCGATTTCACGATTACCGAAGAGCGTTCGCAAACCAAGGGTCGCTATGTGGCGACGGCTGACGGCAAACCCGAGGCCGAGCTGACCTATTCGATCGCCAATGACCATATGATCATCATTGATCATACCGGCGTGCCCGATGAGTGGCGCGGCATGGGCGTGGGAAAAGCGCTGGTTCAGCGCGCAGTCGAGGACGCCCGCGAGCGCGGCGTTCAAATCATTCCGCTCTGCCCGTTCGCCAAAGCCCAGATCAACAAGACCCCGGACTGGCACGACGTGCTTGAGCCCAAAACAAAATCCTGAAAACGCATAGAAAAACGGGCGGACCAGAGGTCCGCCCGATCAAGTCTGTGCTCACAGGGGAGATTATGAGTTCAACCTAGCCCGCGAGTTGTTTAAATTTGGTTAGTGAGCTTTTTCACTGAATATATTTTCTCACAAGCTGCTTGACCCTGCCCCTAAGCGCGCGGACCCTCAGAAAAAAGGGGAGGATTTTCAATGCGCCGTCTTATTTGGGTGATCGCGCTGATCGCCGCACTTGTGGTCGGCGGCTGGCTCTATGTCAGCCAGTCCAGCTGGGGCCGGATCTATTTGCCGTCCGGCGCCGGACTCACCGCCAAACAGGCCTGTTCGCTGACCTTTGTCTCCGGCCTGGATCCGGAACGCGCCAAGACGGTGTATGTCGATCCTTTGCTGGGCCCCGCGCAATCGGTCATCAGCCTGGATGTCGACACCGAGGCGCGCACCGCAACGAGCGCCATCCTTGGGCTGTTCTATCGACAGACCGCCGTTTTCCGCGACGGGCTTGGCTGCACCCTGGTGCATGACCCCAACCAGTTTGACGCCGGTCTGACCGTGCCCATGCCGCCTCCCTCGACAGTGATGGAGGTCGATACAGCCTGGCGAGACGCGCATTTTGATGCGGACGCGCTGAACGCGGCCATGGACGCCGCATTCACCAATGATGGCCGCAATACGCTCGCCACGCTGGTGCTGCACGACGGGCGGCTGGTGGCGGAACGCTATGCCGAGGGCGTGGATGCGCGCAGCCCGCTTCTGGGCTGGTCCATGACCAAATCCACCGCCGTGACGTTTGCGGGCGTGCTGGTGGAGCGCGGCTTGATCGACATGCGGGCCGAAGGCTTGTCGCCGGAGCTTAACGCCGTGGGCCGGCCGGACATCACGCTGGACGACATGCTGCGCATGACGGGAGGGCTGGACGGGTTCGAGCTGAATAACGGCCATGACCCCAACTCGGAAATGCTGATGACCCAGGCCGACATGGCCGCCTACGCCGCCTCGCGCAACAAGCTGCACGAGCCAGGCGAGGAATGGAGCTATCAAAGCGTGAACACCATTCTGGCGGGCGCCGCGATGGAAGAGTTCATGGGCGACACGCTCCCTGACCGGATCAGCACCCTGCGCGCCTGGCTGTTTGAGCCCTTGGGTATGAATTCAGTGGTGTTCGAACCCGATCAGTCCGGCACGCTGCAATGGTCGAGCTATATGTACGCCACCGCCCAGGACTGGGCGCGATTGGGCCAGCTCTATCTCGACAATGGCCGCGTGGGCGACACCCAGATCATCCCGCCCAACTGGCTGACCTATGTGGGAACCCCTACGGTTGACTGGTACGGCTCAGGCTTCTGGCTCAACATTGAGGGATTGCCTGCCGACACGGTCGCCATGCAGGGCTTTCAGGATCAGCGCGGCTATGTCATTCCGTCTGAAAATCTGGTCGTACTGCGCATGGGCGCCACCTTGGGCATGGAGAGCGGCGCGCCGGAATTCGGGGCGGCCGTCATCGCCGCCAAACGCGATACTCCGGTTCAGGACGTCCTCACTGACGGCCAGCAGGCTGACGGCTAGTCCACGTCTGTGCGTTGCAGGATACGGTCGAACGGGTGCGGGGTCACCCGTTCGGCCTTGCTCATGAAATCATTGAACATGGGGTGACGCCCGCGCCAGCCGCGCACCGTTTTGCGCGCCCTATCTGAATTGGACAAAATCAATGCGGCGCCCATCGCGATCAGCACCAGCCCGAACGGCAAAGGCGTCCAGAACAGCGGCACGCCCAGCGCGATCAGCAGAAAACCCAGTGTTTGATATACGAACCTCATGCATCACAAATGCGCAGGGCGGCATTTGGTTGCAAGGGTGTTAACAGCGCTGACCTGAGTCCAGATTGACACGGGCAACGCAGCTCCGCGCTTGGCCCGCCTGCCGCGCAGGCCTAGTTTGCACTCCATCTGACAGGAGGGCCGGATGGCGTATAAATCTCTGCGCGACTTCATCGCTTTGCTGGAAGCGGAGGGCGAGCTCAAGCGCGTCGCCCGCCCGGTCTCCACCCATCTGGAAATGACCGAGATTCAGACCCGGCTGCTGAAAACCGGCGGTCCGGCGGTCCTGTTTGAAAACCCGGTGCATAAAGACGGCCGGCCGAGCGAAATGCCGGCGCTGGCCAACCTGTTCGGCACGGTGGGCCGCGTCGCCCGCGCGGTGACGCTGGGCGGCGAGCCACGCAAGACGGCGTCCGATCTGCGTGAAGTGGGCGAGCTTTTGGCCTTTCTGCGTCAGCCCGAGCCGCCGCGCGGCCTTAAGGATGCGCTCGGCATGCTGCCTTTGGCCAAAACCGTGATGAGCATGCGCCCCGCCAATGTGCGCAAGGCGCCCTGCCAGGAAATCGTGCTGCAAGGCGATGACATTGATCTCGACCGTCTGCCCATTCAGGGCTGCTGGCCGGGCGAGCCCGACCCGCTAATCACCTGGCCGCTTGTCGTGACGAAAGGCCCGTCCGAAGACAAGCAGGACGACTTCAACTTAGGCATCTACCGAATGCAGAAGCTGGGCAAGGACCGCGCGATCATGCGCTGGCTCAAGCATCGCGGCGGCGCCCAGCATTTTCAGCGCTGGAAAAATGAAAAGCCCGAACCCCTGCCCGTGGCCTGCGTTCTGGGCGCCGATCCCGGCACCATTCTCGCCGCCGTCACGCCCGTCCCGGATACGCTGAGCGAATACCAGTTTGCGGGCCTGCTGCGCGGCCAGAAGGCCGAGCTGGTGGACTGCAAGACCGTGCCGTTGAAAGTCCCCGCCGAGGCTGAGATCGTGCTCGAAGGCCATGTGATGCTCGACGAGTACGAGGATGAAGGCCCCTACGGCGATCACACCGGCTATTACAACTCGGTCGAAAAATTCCCCGTCTTCAAGATCAGCGCCATCACCATGCGCAAGGACCCGATCTATCTGACCACATTCACAGGCCGTCCGCCCGATGAGCCGTCCGTGCTGGGTGAAGCGCTCAACGAGGTGTTCATCCCGCTGGTGCGCCAGCAATTCCCCGAGATCGTCGATTTCTGGCTGCCGCCCGAAGGCTGCAGCTATCGCATCGCCGTCATCTCGATGAAGAAGGCGTATTCCGGCCACGCCAAGCGGGTGATGATGGGCGCCTGGTCCTATCTGCGCCAGTTCATGTACACCAAATGGGTGATCGTGGTGGATGACGACATCAATGCGCGCGACTGGAAGGATGTGATGTGGGCGATCTCCACCCGCATGGACCCGGTGCGCGACATCACCCCGATCGAGAACACGCCCATCGACTATCTCGACTTCGCCTCCCCGGTGTCAGGGCTGGGGTCCAAGATCGGCCTCGACGCCACCAATAAATGGCCCGGCGAGACCAATCGTGAATGGGGCGAAAAGCTCTATATGGAGCAAGACGTCATCGACCGCGTCGACGCCATGTGGAGCGAGCTGGGGCTGGACTAAGACCCAGCGCCCGGCACAACGGCTTAGGCCGTCGCCGGTTTCGGTTTCATGACCAGCAAGGCCACGCCCACCACAAAGAACCACGCAATAAAGCCGAGCCCGAAAATCATCGTCGCGACCGAGGCCAAGACGGGCAGGGTTGAGGCTAAGCCCGCGCCGCCCACCACCAGCCCCAGCAGATTGACCGGCATGGGGAGGGTCCGGGACTGAAACCCGGCCAGGCTCAGCAGAACGATCCACATCCCGCCGGTGATCTCATTCCCGCCGCCCAGTCCGGCCGCCACCACGACCGTGCTCCGCCACAAGGATGCGGCGGCATCCATATCGGTTTCGGCGAGCTGGACGATCTGGCTGGTGGCCACATTGGTCAACATGCCCGTGGCCAGGATCAATCCCGCCCAGATCAGTCCGAACGCCGTCGCGGTCTGCACCAATCCATTCGGAGCCGCTTTCACCCGTTGATGCACGGCGATGACCAACACCACCATGAGCACGGCGTTGAGCACATAGATCACCAGATTCCAGGCTGACATCAGAGCCGCATTTTCAACCAGGAACCCCACATGCTGCTCCGCAGGCACGGACAGGCTGCCATATTGAACCGGCCCCAATATGCTGAAATAGACCCAGAACCCGATCACATAGGTCAGGCCCGCCGCGATTGCGGCCACTCCACCGAGACGTTGAAACATCCGTCTTCCTTTCCTTCAAAACTCAGTTTGAAATCGGTCTAGCCCGTTGAGACTTTCCGTGTGTGTCCGCGTGACGGCGTGGACATCAGCGCTGCATTCCACCGGCTGCGAGCCGGACTTTCACCCCGAAGACCACGGTCCAACCGATCACGGTCAGAACCGGGACAGACAGAACAAGCGGAGTGCGAAGCGCTTCGGGCAGCACGTGGTTATTGCCAAAGAAAAAGATTCCTGTGGCCAGGAAGAAGGCGAAACCCATCCGCCAGAGATGACGACTGAGCCAGCTCACGCGCTGCGGCGCCGTGTTCCGGGCATAAAACAGATCCAGCACGAACAGCCCGAAACTCACCCCCGCAAGCAAGTAGAAGGCTGCCGGGGGGAGGTCATTGAGCCTTCCCTCAGGGGAAGACGCGGCAATCAGCCCGCCCGACACAGCCCCCAGACACAGCCCGCCTGAAACAAGGCCAGACCATCGCGCCAGAACGATTGAGAGCCAGGCCTGTCGCCGGGCCGCAGCCCAACTGGTCAAGACGGCATGTCCCGCTATGCCTGACAGAAACACCGTGAACAGAATGTCTCGCGCCAGACTGAGCCAGAGACCGCTGAGCGCCAGGGCCAGCATGGCGATCACAAATATGGACCCCGAGGCGCGGTGCCAGACCTGCCCCTTGCGAGATGACAAGGCCGCCAGTCCAGCCAGCACCGCCACGCACCCCACTGCAAAATGGGCGATCCCCAAAAGATCAGGCTCAGTCATCATCCCGCACTTCCATGACGTGTCCGCGCGAACGCCGCGCACATGTGTCATCGGCATAGGAGGCGAGACGGCCAAATGTCGTCCGCGCGTGAGGGCGAGGACACAATCGGGCAGGGATAGAGATTGAACGGGACAATGCGCTGAACTAGACCCAAGCCATGCAAACTGACGCCCTGCTCGTGATCTCTTCCATACTGGTCGGCATTTCCCTGACCGGCGTTGTCATGACCTTGCGCGGGTCTGCACCGGCGCCCGGTCGCCATACGCTGATCGTCGTGTTCGGATTGTTTCTGGGTTTGGCCGGACTGCCGCTGATCGCGCGGTTCGCCAGACCCATGTATGATCTGTACCTGCCCGCGCTTTTGCCCTGTCTCATGCTCTTGCCGGCCTGTCTTTTCCAGTATGTCACAGAGCGGATTGACGCCATCGGCCACAGGCCCTGGCGGCGTCGGCATCTGGGGCTCCCGTTCCTCGGCGTGATTGTCATGATCGGCTACTGGGCCCTGCCCAAGCCGGTCCGGCGAACCCTGCTGATCGAAGGCGATCTGCCAGAGGGCTGGTTCCCGGCCCTGCTCGCGCTGACAACCTTTGCGCTCATTCTGATCTGGGCCGTGACGTCCCTGATTTACCTGGCCGTGATCGTGAAACACCTGTCGCGCTACAGAGCCCGGCTCAAAGCCCTCTATTCCAATACCGAAGCGTACGAGCTGCGCTGGATGGATGGGTTCATCCTCATGCTCGTCATCGGCTGGGGCCTCTCAGGCCTCTCAGTCATCAGTGACAATCTGGGTCCTGGTTTGATCGTGCCGGCTGAAGGGGTTGTTCTCACTCTTGGCCTGGCCGTGCTGATGCTTGTGGTCTTCGCCACCAGACAAATGCCTGTTCAAGACATCCCGCCTAAACTTCCCCCCGAGCCGGACAAGTACGCTCGCTCGGCGTTATCGTCCGAACGCACGGAACACATCGCCCGCAAGCTCGAAACGGCCATGCGAGCCGAGGCGCTCTATCTGGATCCCACGCTGTCGCTCCAAAAACTGGCCAAGCATGTGGCCGCACCCCACAATCATGTCTCCCAAACCCTGAACGGGCATCTGGGTACGACATTTTTTGATTATGTGGCGCGATGGCGCGTTCAAGCGGCCCAGCCCTTATTGCTGGCCAAAGAAGCCTCGGTCCTGACCATCGCCCTCGATGTCGGCTTCAATTCACGCTCCACCTTCTACAAGGCGTTCAAACGTGAAACCGGGCTGACCCCTAAAGACTATCAGAAACAGAACGCGCCAACGGCTTAACCCCACGGTAACTCACATTACCAGTTCCGCGTGCAATTTCCGGATGTTGGGCGCATGCTCCGGTCATGAACTCGGTTTTCTCATCCGGCGTACAAGCCTTCCAAGCCGCCACAGCGCGGCTGGATGCTGCGGCAGGCATGGTCAATCGCGTTCGCCCATCGACCATCCCTGCCGCGCTGACCCAAAGCGCTTCAGCTCCTAACGCGCCTGCCGGGCGATCCGACGCCCCCCCACCACCCGCCGGACCCGGCGGGCGCGTTTCTTCTTTTGACGATGACTATGTCACCGCCATGGTCGATATGATCAAAGCGGAACACCAGGCTTCCGCCGCCGTCTCCGTCATTCGCACGGCCGATGAGATGATCGGTAAGTTGCTGGACGCCAAAGCGTAAATCAGCCAACTCTTCCTGCCAAAAATACACCGATGTTCAGGAAGCCGTTAAGGCTTTACGCCTAGTTTGCCGAGCATGGCTGTGTCAGAATCCATCCCCGCTGCGGGCATCTCACCCGACGTGTCGGCGCCCGTCCTGGATGCGGGCGAAGATCGGCTGCATATTCATATCTGCGAAGCCAGCCGGGTGCAGCGCGCCATTTTGTGCCGCATGCTGGGCGAAGCCGGCTTTGAGACCAGCGCGTCCGGTCATGCCGAAGACAGCCTCAAACAGCTTAGCGACACCCCGCCCGACATCTTCATGACGGCGATCGAGCTGCCGGATTTCTCAGGACTTGAGAGCTGCTGGCTGGTCAAGGCCAATCCCGAGACCGAGCACATACACACCATGGTGCTGACCGCGTCAGGCCAGGAGGACAAGCTCGCTGAGTCGCTCGATTCCGGCGCGGACGATTATCTGACCAAACCGCTCGACCCCAACGAGTTGAAAGCCCGCCTGCGCGCTGCATCGCGAATCGTGCGCCTGACCCAGCGCATGCGTACGGAAGCGGAGACGGATGCGCTGACCGGGGCCTATAATCGCCGGGTCTTCATGCGCACGCTCGAGCGCGAACACAAAAAAGCGCTCGACCAGGCGCTGCCGTTCAGCGTCGCCATGGTCGATCTCGATTTCTTCAAGAAGATCAACGACACCCATGGTCATGCCAGCGGCGACCGGGTGTTGATCGAAACCGTGCGCCAGCTCAAAGCCCTGCTACGCCCGCCCGCCATGCTGGGTCGGCTGGGCGGCGAGGAGTTCGCGGTCGTCTTGCCCGGTCAGGATGAGCAGCAAGCGCGCCAGACATGCGAAACCCTGCGCGAGACCGTTCAGGCCATGCATGTGGAAAACGATGTGGGACAGCACATCGCCGTCACCGCCTCTCTGGGGCTCGCGGTTCTGAACCCGGGTGATCTCAACTCGACCGGCGAGCACATGCTCGCGCGCGCTGACGGCGGCCTTTACGACGCCAAGGAAGGCGGCCGCAATCAAGTGTGCATGGCTTGATCTTTTCGAGCTGACGCGAACGCTCTAGGGTCCGGCCATGACCCAAGTTTCTGTTGATATCGTCTCTGACATTGTGTGCCCGTGGTGCTGGCTGGGCCTGCGCTATTGGGATCAAGCCCGCGCTCTGGTTCCCGAGATCCAGACAGAAACCCTGTATCGTCCATTCCAGCTCGATGGCGCGATCCCGCCCGGCGGCGTCGCCTATAAGGACTATATGACAAAGAAGTTCGGCGACGGTCCGGACGACCGCTTCAAGATGATGCGCGAGCATCTCGAACAGGCCGGCCCCGCCGCCGGGATCACTTTCCGCTTTTCCGGCATTCCCGTGCGCCCCAACACGCTGAACGCCCATCGCGTCATCCGCTGGGCGCAGGGCCAGGATCTGGGCGAAGCCGCCTCCGAGCGTCTGCACAAGGCGTTTTTTGAAGACCATCTTGATATTGGCGATCTGGCGGTTCTCACTCAGCTGGCGGGCGAGATCGGGCTGGACGCCGACATCGTCGCCTCGCTGCTGCCATCAGACCAGGACCGCCAGGCGGTTCTGGACGAGGAGCAGTTCTACCGGCGGCTAGGCGTTCAAGGCGTGCCGTGCTTTATTTTCAACGGACAGTTCGCAGTCTCCGGCGCTGAAGCGCCCGAAGTGCTGGCGGACGCGATCCGGCAGGCCGCCAGCCTGCCGCAGGACGATGACGACGCCGGATGACCGGCGCGCCTCAGGGGGAACTCCATGACCGCAATTCAAGTCGCCAGCCTTTATGTTGGCCTCAACTTACTGATTTTGCTGATTCTCGGGGCCAATGTGGTCCGATATCGGCTCAGCACCAAGACCAGCCTCGGCATGGGCGAAAACCCGGCGCTTGAACGCGCCTGCCGCGCCCATGCCAATGGCGCGGAATGGACGCCGGGGGTGCTGATCGCTCTGGTGGTGATGGCGCTGATCGGCGCGCCGATCATGGCCCTTCACGCCATTGGCGTGACGCTGACCGTTGCGCGCGGCATTCATGGCTGGGGCGTCGCCACCCAGGATGGACCCAATATCGGCCGCTTCCTGGGCGCCCTGTTGACCATGACCATTTATGCGGTTCTGGCGGTCGGTCTGATCCTTCATGCGGTCACCGGCTGAACCCTTAGCCGTTCTGACGCGTTGCGCTCGGGGCCGTGTTGACGTTATGGGATCGGTATGACCGATCAAAACGCCAGCGTCGGCCTGGGCGCGCCCGACACCCGTTCGCTTCTGTCTCTGGCTCATGAGCTGGTCGACCGCGCCAAGGCGGCCGGCGCCCAGGACGCGGAAGCCCTGCTCTCTGAATCACGCGCCATCGAGGCGGGCGTGCGAGAAGGCAAGCTTGAAACCGTCGAACGCAGCGAGACCCGCGATGCGGGCCTGCGCGTTCTGATCGGCAAGCGTCAGGCGGGCGTCGCCTTCTCTGACCTCTCAGAAGCAGGGATGAGCCTCGCCGTCGAACGCGCGGTGGCCATGGCCAAGGCCGCGCCCGAAGATCCCTATTGCGGTCTGGTCGAGCCTGAAAAACTGGCGCGCACCCTACCCGACATCGCCACCTATGAAGCGTCGGACTTCACCCCCGACCAGCTCGAAGCCGCGGCGCTGGAGATGGAAGCGGCGGCTCTGGGCGTCAAAGGCGTGGCGATGACGTCAGGCTGCGGCGCCAGCGCCGGCGTCGGCGGCTCGGCCTTCGTCACCTCCACCGGTTTTGAGCGCGCCCGTCTGGGCTCGCGTTGCGGGCTGGGCGTCGCCGCTATCGCCAGAAATGCGTCTGGCGCGATGGAGCGCGATTACGACACCCACGCCGCCCGCCGCCGCTCGGACCTCAAAACCGCGCAGGAGATCGGCCTTAGCGCCGGCGAGCGCGCGGCCAGCCGCGTGGGCGCGGAAAAACTCGCCACGGGCAAGATGGCGGTGGTTTTTGACAAACGCGTCTCCACCACTTTCATCTCCTCGCTTCTGGGCGCGATCTCCGGCCCGGCCATTGCGCGCGGCACATCCTTCCTGCGCGACAAGATGGGCGAGCGCCTGTTCAGCGACGGCGTCGACGTGATCGAAGATCCGCTGCGCGACTGGAGCTTCGGCGCCCGCGCGGTGGACGCCGAAGGCATCGCCTGCACACCGCGCGCGCTCATCGAAGACGGCGTGCTGACCACCTGGCTTCTGAACGCGTCGAGCGCGCGCCAGCTGGGGCTGGAGTTGACGGGTCACGCCTCGCGCAATCTCGGCGGCGCGCCGGGCGTCGGGTCCTCCAACGTGCATCTGAGCCCGGGCGAGCTGGACCGTGACGGCCTGATCGAAGCCGCCGGAACCGGCGTTCTGGTCAGCGAAATGTTCGGCCCGTCGCTGAACGCCAATACCGGCGACTGGTCCGTCGGCGTGGCGGGTTACGCCATCGAGAACGGCAAACTGGCCGGTCCCGTCAGCGAGATCACCGTGGCGGGCAATCTGCTGGATATCTTCGCACGCCTCGTCCCCGGTTCGGATCTGGAGTTTGACAGCTCCATCAACGCCCCCAGCGTTCTGGTGGATGCGCTGTCCATCGGCGGGCGCTGATGAGCGATGCGCGCGCTGATCGGGACTTGCTGGTCGATGCCGCGCGCGCGGCAGGGAAACTCGTGCTTGCGTTCAGGGCGCGCGGCATGCGCGATTGGGAAAAGCTGCCCGGCGACCCGGTCAGCGAGGCGGACCTCGCCTCTGACGCGCTGCTTCAGGAGCGGCTCAAAGCGGCCCGCCCTGAGTATGGCTGGTTGTCGGAAGAGACCGTGGATGATCAGTCCCGGCTGACCGCCAAGCGCAGTTTTCTCATTGATCCGATCGACGGCACCCGCGCCTTTTTGAAGAACAAGCCCGAATTCGTCATCTCTTGCGCCGTGGTGGAAGACGGCCGCCCGGTCGCCGCCGCCATCTATGACCCCAGCGCGGACGCCATGTATGACGCGGCTTTAGGGCATGGCGCGCGCAAGGATGGCGCGCCGCTGACCATCAGCACGCATGATCAGATCACCGGCGCGCGGCTGATCGGCGATCCCGGACGGCTGGCGGATTTGCGCGCGCTCGGCGCCGAAGCGCATACGGTCAATTCCGCCGCCTTGCGCCTGTGCCGTCTGGCCGAGGGCAAGGCGGATGCCGTGGTGGCGGTCAGGCCCAAATGGGACTGGGATCTGGCGGCGGGGCATTTACTGGTGGAGGAGTCAGGCGGCGTCTTCACTTCGTCGAAAGGCGAGCCGGTGTATTATAACAGGACAAGCGCTGTTCAGGACCCGCCGCTGGCGGCTGGTCCGGTGCTGCATGCCTTGCTATTAGAGCGCCTGACGCAGACCCCATAACGTCCTTTCGGGAGACTCCCCATGACCGAAACGTCTGAACAACAATTGCTTCACCTGGTGATCGGCGGCGAGCTGAAAGATATCGGCCCCTGCGCGCCCGAATTCAAAGACCTCACCCAGGTCGATTTCGTCGGCGCCTATCCCAATTACGATGCTGCCCGTGAAGCGTGGAAATCCGCCGCCCAGCGCACCGTGGACAATGCGCATATGCGCTATTTCGTGATCCACGCGCACAAGATGCTGGATCCGTCCAAAAAGGACTAAGCGCCCTGTCTGCTGACCCGCCTGTGACGGACGGCGCCCTGCCCGGCGCGCCCAAGCCTCAACGCGCGCGCTCGTTTGCGCTGGCGGCGCGGTTATGGCGCGAGCAGATCACCAAGCATAAAGCCCTGCTGGCCTGGGCGACCCTGCTGGCGACGATCACCGCCGCCGCGGCGTCTGGCTATGGCGTTGTGGTGCAACAGGCGTCAGGCCTTCTGGAAAACCGCGACCCCAGCGTGCTCTGGCTCGCCCCGGCGCTGATCCTGGGCGCGGTGATCGTGCGTTCCGTCAGCCTGTTTCTGCAAAACCTCGCCACCAACCGGCTGGCGCTGGCGATCATGCGCGATCTTCAGATCGCCATGTTCGACCGGCTGATCACCGCCGATTTCCAAAGGCTTGAGCGAGAGCCGGTGGGCGCGATCATCTCGCGCTTCACCAATGACATCACCATGCTGCGCGAAGGGCTGATCCGCGCCGCCAACAACCTCACCCGCGATTTCCTCACCGTGGTGGGCTGCCTGATCGTGCTGTTCTGGCTCGACTGGGCGCTGACGCTGGTGGTGCTCGCCGTGCTGCTGCTCGCGGGCCATCCCATCACCGTCATCGGCAAGGCGATCAGAAAGCGCTCAGGCGATATCCAGGACCAGATGGGCGATGTGTCGAGCTTTCTCGAAGAAGGCTTTTCCGGCGCCCGCATGATCAAGACCTTTTCGCTCGAAGACTGGTCGCAAACCCGCGCCAAGGGCCGCTTCCAGCAGCGCTTTGAACTGTTGCTCGCCATGGTCGCCCAGCGCGCCCGGATCGAGCCGATCATGGAAGTCGCCGCCGGCGTCGCGCTGGCGGTGATCTTCGGCTTTGCGGGCTGGCGCGCGCTCAATGGCGCCACGGAACTGTCAGACCTTCTGGGCTTCATCGTCGCCTTTGGGGTGATGAGCTCGCCCATCCGCGCCCTCGCCTCGCTGTCGGGCGTGCTGCAGGAAGGCTTCGCGGTGCTCGACCGGGTCTTCGCCCTGCTCGATGAAGAGTCCAGTCTCACCGAAGCCGACGACGCCAAACCCCTCGCCCTCACGGGCGGCCATGTGCGCGTCAATGATGTGAGCTTTCAGTATGAGCCGGGCGTGGACGCGTTGTCTCACATCACGCTGGAGGCCAAACCGGGCGAGACGATCGCGCTAGTGGGACCGTCAGGCTCGGGCAAGACCACGCTTTTGAACCTGATTGCGCGGCTTTATGACCCCCGTGAAGGATCGGTCGAGATCGACGGTCAGGACATCGCCCAGGCCCAGCTCGCCTCGCTGCGGCGTCAGCTGGCGCTCGTCAGCCAGGAAGTGACCCTGTTTGACGACACGATCAGAAACAATATCGCGCTGGGAAAGCTCGGCGCCTCGGACGACGAAATCATCACGGCTGCGAAAGCCGCCGACGCCCATGACTTCATTCTGGGCCTGTCGGGCGGCTATGACACGCAAGCGGGGCCGAAAGGCTCAAACCTGTCGGGCGGCCAGCGTCAGCGCGTCGCCATCGCCCGCGCGATCCTGAAAGACGCGCCGATCCTGTTGCTCGATGAAGCCACCAGCGCGCTCGACGCCAAGTCAGAAGCGCGCGTGCAGCACGCCCTTGATGAGCTGAGCCGCGACCGCACCACCCTCGTCATCGCCCACCGCCTCGCCACCGTGCGCAAGGCGGACCGCATCTATGTGCTGAAAGCGGGCGAGATCGTGGAAAACGGCGACCATGACAGTCTGATCCAAGAGAGCGGCCTCTACGCGCAATTGAGCGCGCTGCAGTTCGCGGACGGGTAGGTCATGGGTCCCCGGGTCAAGCCCGAGGACCGGGATGAATGAGCTTATACCTCTCGGCCTTCGGACTTGATCCGGAGGCCCATGAGTCAGATCCAGCTCACACGCTCTCAGACTGTCATCCCGGACGCGCAGCGATCCGGGATCTACCGAACACACTCTGTTCTGATCACAAAGACGAAACGGGTAGATCCCGGCTCAAGGCCGGGATGACAGACTATGAGTTTTCCTCTTCCCCGGCCCCCAATCAAGTTGAGGGTAAACTTCAGCCGGGGCCCAGAGCCGGTTGCATGGCGCTTGATGATCTCTGGGTCCCCGCCTTCGCGGGGAAAGAGAGATGGAGAGATTTACCCCGGCCACAACCCGCAGCGTCTCAAATCCCCCACCCGCTCACCGGGCACATAGACGGTGTTCTCAAAGCCTTCTTCGCCGGGACGGAGGCGGCCGCCGTCATAGGCGGCGCGGGTATAGCCCAGCTCTTCAGTCAGCACCTGATCGGCGAGCTCGTTGGATTGCATCAAGATGAGCGGACGACAGCGCTGGAGCGTGTCTTTGGCGCCGCGCACCACCGCGTCAAACCAGCCCGGCGCGTCGATCTTGAGAAAGCCCGGATTGAGACCCAGCATGTCCAGCGTGAAGGTGCGCGCCTCACCCGCCATCATTTCCAGCTGATCAGGATCAAATCCGCTCACCCGGTGTTCGCTCAGCCAGCCGCCCGCCTGGTCAGGATCAAACGAGGCGAGCCCGTCATAGACAAAGCTGCGATAGACCGGCACGTAAAGCCGCCGCGCCTCGTCCTTGTCGCTCAGCCCGCAGGCATAGACCGCGAGCGCCGGATCATCGTCAAACAGGTGCGCCATTGCGCAGGCCAGCGGCACATTGGGCTCAAACGCATGGATCAGGGCGTCAGGCTGGTACAGCCTTATGGCGTCCACGCTCTGGCCGCGATGGGCGCCCACATCAATAAAGACCTCGCCGGGATCAGGCCGCCAGCGCGACAAGAGCGAGAACTCGCGTTCGAACGGGCGGCGCAGCGTGCGGCGCATGAAACGCTGGGCGCGGGCCTTGGCGTCGACAAATCGCGGAAACCGGCTTTGCAGAGCCCGGACATGACTGGTGATCGGCATGAGGCGCTCCCTCCTGCATCCTGAAGATGCAAGCGGTGCGCCATCAACCTCAAGCTATTCGCGGCGTAGGATTTTCTCGGTCAGGGCCGACCCCCACCAGCTGGCCATGAAGCCGTCATGGCACGCCTGGCGGTCATATTCGGTACGCACCCAGTCCAGAAAATCGATCGGCGAGGCGGCGTTTCTCTGACGATAGAGATCAAAGAAATGATCCAGCATCCCAGTCTTGCCCTGCTTGATATGGCCGTATTTGAACGACAATTGCTCGACCGCCTCTTCAAACGGCGCCTTCTCGTGCAGCAGCTTGTACATCACCGCCACGATGCCCGCCCGGTCCGCGCCGGACTTGCAATGCATGAAGGCGGGATAGGCGATCTCATCAAAGACTTTGATCAGATGCTCGATCCGCTCCACATAGGGCGCCTCGCGCGAGCCCCAGGGCAGGTCGACGATCTCAAGGCCGAGCGCGTCGCAGGTATGATGCTCAAGATCATAATAATGCCGCCCCGGCTGGGTGCCGCGCAGGTTGAGGATCGTCTTGAATCCCATATCCTTGAGCGCTTTCAGGCGCTTGGGGCTGGGCTGATTGCCGCGCCACATCTCGCCGCCTACGCGGTGCATGTTGTGAAAGCTTTGGCGCAGCACGCCATGATCGCCCCACATCAGGCCCTTCATCGCGCGCTTGTAATCTGCCGGATCGTTCAAATCATACGTCATGGCGGGGTGAAGTAAGGCGCTTGAACGCCCTATGCAATGGCCTGTTGCGTGCGATTGACGCGTACGGAACGCTTGACGGATCGGTCCGGGGCGGCGATCCAGCCATACCATGTTGAAGTCCATCCTCTCCTCGCCTCCGGTTCAGGCGCTGATCGCTGCGTTGCTGGCGGGCTATATGAGCCTTGTCAAAGCCACCACACGCTGGGAGGTGCGCGGGCGCGAACATATTGACCCCATCTGGGCAGGTGGAGACGGCGTGATCCTGGGCTTCTGGCATGGCCGCATCCTGATGACGATCGCCGCCTGGCCCAAGCAGGTGCAACCGCCCGCCATCCTGATCTCGCGCTCTCGCGAGGGCGATGTGGTCACCAAGGTCGCCGAACATCACAAGGTGGGTGTTGTACGCGGATCGTCGCGCAACAAGAAGAAAACCGAACAGGAAAAGGGCGGGCTGAGCGCGTTTCGCGAAATGATCCGCTGGGTCGAGGGCGGCGGCGCCATGGCGCTGACCCCGGACGGGCCGCGCGGGCCGCGCATGCGCGCCGGTATGGGCGTCGCCAAACTGGCCCGCTCCACAGGCGCGCCATTAATCGGTATGGGCTGCTCCACGTCGCGCGCCATCATCTTCAAAAGCTGGGATCGCTTCGTACTGCCGCTGCCCTTTGGAAAGGGCGTCATCGTCTGGACAGAGCCGGTTCACATCGACAAGCGCGCCGATAAAGATGCGCTTGAAAACGCCCGCGCCACGCTGGAGGCGCGCATGATCAGCGCCAATATGGAAGCCGATCTCGCCTGCCGGGGCGAAGCGATCACCGCCGCGCCGCGCCCGGACGCCCAAACGGAGTCCGCATGAGCGCCCCCGGCCTGTCGCTCTATCGCGCCGCCAGCACCGCCCTGAAACCTGTGGCGCGCTGGCTTCTGAACCGGCGGGCGGGCGCCGGAAAGGAAGACCCAGACCGGCTGACCGAGCGACTGGGGCAAGCCGGAGAGCCCCGCCCCGAGGGCCGGTTGATCTGGCTGCACGCCGCAAGCGTCGGCGAAAGCCAGATGGCGCTGACGGTCGCTGACGCCCTGCTTGATCAACATGCAGACGCTCATGTGCTGATCACCTCCGGCACGCGCACGTCTGCAAACCTCATCGCCCATCGCGGCCTCGATCGGCTGATCCATCAGTTTCCGCCCGTGGACGCGCCAGACTGGGTGAGCGCCTTTCTCGATCATTGGATGCCCGATCTGGCGGTGTTCACCGAAAGCGAGCTGTGGCCGAACCTCATCCTCGCCGCGAAAGCGCGCGGCGTGCCGCTGGGGCTCATGAACGCACGGATGAACCGCAAATCTCTCGATGGCTGGGCGCGCTGGCCCCAAAGCGCGCGGACGCTTCTGGGCGCGTTTGACTGGATCGGGGCGGCGGACCAACGCACCGCGGACGGTCTGTCCGACCTCACCGGCCAGCCGATCATCAATGCGGGCAATCTCAAGCTCGAATGCGGCTTGCCTGCGCCCGACCCTGACACGCTCGCGCAGGTCAAAGCCTGGATCGGCGACCGCCCGGTCTATGTGGCCGCCAGCACCCATGCGGGCGAGGAAGCGCTAATCGCCAGCGCGCATAAAGCGCTGATCGAGGAGCAGCCTGATGCGCTGATGATCCTAGTTCCGCGTCACCCGGAACGCGCGAGCGATGTGGCGGCGATCCTGACAGAAGCGCAGCTCAGCTTCGCCCAGCGCTCCAAGGACGAAACGCCTCAGAGCGCTCAGGTCTGGCTGGCGGACACGCTGGGCGAGATGGCGCTGTGGTATGCGCTGTGCCCGATCGCGGTGATCGCGGGCAGCTTTGTTGACGGGATTGGCGGCCATAACCCGATCGAGGCCAGCCGCGCGGGCGCTTCGGTCGTGACCGGTCCTTACGTGGACAGCTTCGCCGATGTCTACGCCGTCTATGACGCCCATGACGCCCGAAGGGTCGCGCACACAGCGGACGAGATCACTGCGCATGTTCGTCAGGGCTGGAGCGATGGCGGCAGGATGATCGAAAACGCCCGCGCCGCGCTGGACGCCTTGCCCGGCGGCGCGCTGCCCCTCACCTTGTCAGCCCTGAACCGCCTGTTGGACCAAGGACTCCCACGATGAGACCCCCGCCCTTCTGGGATGACACCGCCCCGCGCAGCTCCGCCGCATTGACCCGCGCTCTGCTGTCGCCGCTGGGGGCGCTTTACGCCTGGGCCGGGGCGCGCCGTCTCCGCACCACCACGCCCGCGCCCGCCCCGGCGCCGGTGATCTGCGTGGGCAATCTGACCGTGGGCGGGGTCGGCAAGACGCCGGTGACCGCCGCCCTTATGCGCGCGGCGCACCAAAAAGGGCTGAAAGCGGCGGGGCTGAGCCGCGGCTGGGGCGGCAAGTTGGCAGGACCTGTGAAAGTCGACGCCAAGCTGCATTCCGTCTCTGATGTGGGCGATGAACCGCTGCTGCTCTCGCGCCTGGCGCGGGTCTATGTGGCCCGCCAGAGGCCTGAGGGCGCCCTGATGGCCGCTCAGGAGGGGGCCAACCTCATCTTGATGGATGATGGCCATCAGAACCCCAGCTTAGAGAAAACGCTCTCCATCGTGGTGGTGGATGCGGTGACCGGTTGGGGGCCGGGGACGATCTTCCCCGCCGGGCCCTTGCGCGAACCGGTCAAGGCCGGCCTGGCGCGGGCGGATGCGGTGATCGTGATGTGTCCCAGCGCCGAATACACGCCCGACCTTGAAAAGCTTCAGCTCTCAGACCTTGAAATACCGGTGCTGACCGCCTGGCTGGCGCCCGAAGCCGCGCCGCCCTCCGGTCCGCTTCTGGCGTTTGCGGGCATCGGACGCCCGCAGAAATTCTATGACGCGCTGGAAGCGGCCGGCGGAACCCTGGCCGACACCGCGAGCTTTCCCGATCACCACGCCTTCACGAGGGGCGAGATCGAGGAATTGGCCGATCTGGCTGAAAGCCATAACGCCACTCTGATCACCACGGAAAAAGACCATGTGCGCCTGCCCGGCGGCGTCAAGGGCTCCGTCATCGCCTGGCCGGTGCGCGCCGTGTTCAAGGACGAGGCGCGGCTGGACGCGCTGATTGATCAGGCCATGGATTCCTTCGCCAACTCCCGCTAAGCCAGAGCCATGTCAGATTTGATGAAATCCATCGGCTTTCGCGCCGAAGCCCTGGGCTGGGACGCCTATCAGGGCCTGTTCCGCTCTATGGGTCTGGAGCGCGCCTCGGACTATGGCGCCAAGCTGCTGCGCACTTTGGGGCCTAAAGTGTCGGTCCATCATGTGGCGCGCGTGAACATGCAGATCGCGTTTCCCGAAGCGTCAGAGCGCGAGCTCGATAGCCTGCTGGACGCCATGTGGGACAATTTCGGCCGCCTGGTCGGCGAATTTCCCAACATGCACCGCTTTGATCTCGGCCCGAACAGCGATCAGGTCGAAGTGGTGGGCGCGGACATCCTCGCCGAGCTCGACCGTCAGGGGCGTCCCGCCGTGCTGGTGGGCGGGCATTTCGCCAATTGGGAAATGCTCGCCGCAGTGATCGTGCAGCACATGAAAGACTGCCGCATCACCTATCGCCACGCCAATAATCCGCTGATCGACAAGCGCATCATCGATCAGCGCAAGGCCTATGGCATCAACATCCTGGCCCCCAAGGGCGGGCATGGCGCCAAGGAATTGATGCAGGCGCTGAAAGCGGGCGCCTCGGTGGGTCTGATGAACGATCAGAAGATGAATGACGGCATCGCCGCGCCGTTTTTCGGGCGTGACGCCATGACCGCCGCCGGCCCGGCGCGCATGGCGCTGCGTTATGACTGTCCGCTGGTGCCGATGAATGTGGTGCGCAAGGACGGCGCCCGCTTCAAGGTGACGATCTATGAGCCCCTGCCCAAGCCTGCAGGCCAGGACGCAGCGGCGATCCTAGAGACCGTCACCACCATCAACCGCTTCATCGAAGACCGCATCCGCGAAGCCCCCAGCCAATGGTTCTGGGTGCATCGCCGGTTCGAAAAGCCGCTCTACAAGATGGCGAAGGCGGAGGGGGCTTAGGGGCCTCCCCTCTCCCCCTTGGACAAGGGGGAGAGGTTGGGTGAGGGTGTGCGCTTCAATGTGTTCAGCACCTGGAACCTGACCCGCCGCTCACCCCTCACCTGTCCTCTCCCCTCAAAGATGGGAGAGGGACGCTCCCAACCGTTTCACACTTTCCCGTCATCCCGGACTTGATCCGGGATCTGCTGCAGGCGTCTTTGCGATCAGAACAGAGCGATTCCACCAGATCCCGGATCGCTGCGCGTCCGTTACTTCAGGCGCCTAACGCAGCCCGCTGGGATCGACCTCAAGCGCGGCGGCGGGGTCGATATAGCGATTGTGCCATTTGATGCGCCAGTCGAGGTGCGCGCCGGTGGAGCGGCCGCCCGAGCCGACCTCGCCGATCACCTCGCCTTGCGCGACCTGCTGGCCGACTTCAACGTTCACAGCGCCCAGATGCAGGAAGGCGCTGGTCAGGCCCTGGCCGTGATCGATAAAGATCAGACCGCCTTCGTAATACATGTCGGGATCAGCCAGCGTCACCACGCCCGCCGCAGGCGCGATCACCGGCGTGCCGCCCGGCGCGGCGATGTCGATGCCATAGTGAGGACGACGCGGCTCGCCATTATAATAGCGCTGGCTGCCATACACGCCCGTCAGGCGCCCCTCGACCGGCATTTCAAACGCGGTGGCGAAGCCGTCGCCCGCCCATCGCGAGGTATAAGCGCCGCGCTTTTCGCGGCCCTCCGCGCGGATGCGGTCGAGCACCTCTTCGGGCGGGGTGACATATTGCTGGGGCACGCCCTCAATGCGCTGAATATCATACTCGCGCTGCGCGACGCTGACGGTCTCTTCATAGGATAGCCCCGCCCCGCTGACGCTCAGCAGGGTCTGGGGCGCAGCGTCCCGGTCATGGCCCAGAACCACCCAGCCCGCATCATCAGCGGAGACGGTGATGTCGCCCAGGCTCACATCCGCGCCCGGCGCCGTGCGGCAGACGATCATCGCGCCCTGGCGATGGGTTCCGGCGCAATTGATCGGCGAGACCGCGCTCGGCGCGCTTTCCGCGATCAGCGCCGCCATGGGATCAGCCGCGCCCTCCGGCGCTGAGGCGACGGATTGAACAAGGGCGAGCGCGGCGATCAGAACCATGGTGATTATCCCGGTTTTTGCTGTTTGGTGCTGCCAGGGCCTTGATAGACCTCGCGCCAGCGCGTCGTAGCGGCGTTGGCGTCAAGATAGGCCTCCTGCAGCTCGGCTGACCAGTAGCGCAGATTGTTGATGGCGATTTTCTCACCCGTCACCGCGCATTTCACATAGGCGCCGGGTTTCAGGATCATGAAATCCGCGTCGCCATACTCAAGCATGGCTTCGCCGGTGAAATCACGATCATAAGCGGTCAGATCAGTATCGGTCATATCGCTTTCCTATCACGTCTCTTTGCGCGAACGGAAGATGGCAAACAGCACGGCTTTCTTGACCGACTCACACCGCGTCGCGAGGTTGGTCCCATGAGCATCATCCGCCGCCTGTCGCCAGAAACCGTCAACCGCATCGCCGCCGGCGAAGTGATCGAGCGCCCCGCCAGCGCCGTCAAGGAGCTGGTGGAGAACGCGCTGGACGCCGGCGCGCGCCGGATCGACGTGCGCATTGAGGGCGGCGGGCTGACCCGCATCGTCATCGAGGATGACGGCTCGGGCATGGACGCCGACGGGCTGGAAACCGCCATCGAGCGGCACGCCACCTCCAAACTGCCCGTGGGCGAAGACGGCCAGGACGATCTTTTAAACATCCATTCCATGGGGTTTCGCGGCGAGGCCCTGCCCTCCATCGGCTCGGTGGCGCGGCTGACGATCACGACCCAGGATGAAGAGCTGGGCGGCGCCTGGGAGCTGTGCGTTGAAGGCGGAACCAAATCCGGCCCGCGCCCGGCGCCGTCGCTGGGCCGCCGTGGCACACGGGTGGAAGTGTGCGATCTGTTTTACGCCACGCCTGCGCGTCTCAAATTTCTCAAATCGGAACGCGCGGAAAGCACCGCCGTTGCAGACGTGATCAAGCGGCTCGCCCTCGCCCGGCCCGATGTGGGCTTCTTCCTGTCCGTCGAGGGCCGCTCTCGCGTCTCCGCTCCGGCGGAAACCACCGAGGATCGCGACGAGGCCCGGCGCGGGCGTTTGTCGTCAATCCTGGGCGCGGATTTTGGCGAGAACGCTCTGGTGATCGATCAGGAGCGCGAGGGCGTGCATCTGACCGGGCTCGCCAGCCTGCCCACCTATAATCGCGGTTCGAACCAGCACCAATTCCTGTTCGTCAATGGCCGCCCGGTGAAAGACAAGCTGATCGTCGGCGCGGTGCGCGGCGCGTATCAGGATTTTCTCGCCCGCGACCGGCATCCGGTGGTGGCGCTCTATGTGGACCTGCCCACCGGCCATGTGGATGTGAATGTGCACCCGGCCAAGGCCGAAGTGCGTTTTCGCGATTCAGGGCTGGTGCGCGGTTTGATCGTCGGCGCTTTACGTCATGCTTTGGCGGGCGCGGGGCATCGCGCCTCCACCACGGTCGCAGGCTATGCGCTTGGCCGCGCGCGACCTGAAGGCGCGCCGAGCCACGCCTTGCCACTGACGCGCGGCAGTTCGATCTCCAGCGGCTGGGCGAACCGGCCCTCTCCCGCCTGGGAAACCCAGCTGTCCGAGCATCACGAGACTTCGGGTTATGGTTATGGTGAGTCTCAAACCGAGACGTCCCAGTATGAGCGCTCAGATCTCGCGCCGGGCATGTCCGCGCGCACCGAGCCCTCCTATGGCGGCGAACCTGTAGACGGCGCTGCCGAGCCTGAAACCCGGCATCCCGATTACCCGCTGGGCGTGGCGCGGGCGCAGGTGCACGCCACCTATGTGATCGCGCAAACCGAGGATGGCCTCGTCATCGTCGATCAGCACGCCGCTCATGAGCGCCTCGTTTATGAGCGGATGAAGAAACAGCTCGCCGCCACCGGCGTGGCGCGGCAAGCCTTGCTGGTGCCTGAAATCGTCGAGCTCGATGAAGCCGAGGCGCGCCGCGTGCTCGACCGCGCCGATCAGCTCGCCGAGCTGGGCCTGATCATCGAACCCTTCGGCGCGGGCGCGCTGGCGGTGCGCGAAACGCCGGCCCTTCTCAAACGCCTCAACGTGCAGGGGCTGATCCGAGACCTGGCCGACGAGATCGCCGAATATGACGAAGCGCTGTCGCTGAAGGAAAAGCTCGAAGAAGTGGTCGGCACCATGGCCTGCCACGGCTCGGTGCGCGCAGGCCGTCGCCTGACCGGCGATGAAATGAACGCGCTTCTCCGCGAAATGGAAGCCACGCCCCATTCGGGCCAGTGCAATCACGGCCGCCCCACCTATGTGGAGCTCAAACTCGCCGATATCGAACGGTTGTTTGGGAGACGGTAGCCACTCTCCTACCTCTTTCCCGGCGAAGGCCGGGACCCAGAGGTCATCAAGCGCTGCACCCGCGGCTCTGGGCCCCGCCGGTGTTTACCCTCAACTTGATTGGGGGCCGGAGAAGAGAAGAAACGCCTCCTCCCAGCCCGTCATCCCGGACTTGATCCGGGATCTACCCACTTCATTTCTGCGATCAGAACAGAGTGTGTCCGGTTGATCCCAGATCAAGTCCGGGATGACGATGGAGGGTGAAGCACTGTTTCGCCCCACACTCTGTCGCAGTCAGATTGCGGCGCTTTCACTGGACCGTGTGGCGCGCGCCCTGCTAAGCGTTTCAGCAGAGGGAATGCAGGGACTTGATCATGCAGCGAATGTTTTCGCGTCGGCGCAGCGCCGGGTCGTTCACGATTTTCGGCTTTATCGTCGCCAGTCTCGTGCTGATCGCAGACCAGGCCAGCAAATACTGGATCCTTTACGGGCTCGATCTCGACGGGCGCACGCCGCAACAGGTTCAGGTGCTCGATCCGTGGTTCAATCTCACCATGGTGTGGAATCATGGCGTCAGCTTCGGCATGTTCCAGGCGGATTCCGATTTGCAGCGCTATCTGCTGGCGGGCGTGTCCCTGGCGATCGCGGGCATGCTGATCCTCTGGATGTTTCAGACCACGCGCCGGCTGCAGGCTTTGGCCTTCGCCCTGATCATCGGCGGCGCCATCGGCAATGTCATCGACCGGCTGATCTATGGCGCGGTGGTCGACTTTTTCGACTTCTCGGGGCTCTACTTCCCTTATGTGTTCAATGTCGCCGACGCCGGCATCTGCGTGGGCGTCGCCGTGATGATTTTGGACCTGATCGTGAACGGGGACCGTTAAACTGGTCTTCCAGCGGCGCCGGGCCTCTGGCCAGAGCGTGCGCCAGTCTGATACAAGCGGTGAGAACCGCCCATGAAAGCGAGCTTTCGACCCATGCGTATGCGCACCGCCCTGATCCTTTCCGCCACCGCCCTGTTCGCGTTGACCGGCTGTAATTCCGGCGTCCGCCAGGCCCTTGGCGTAGACAAGACCACCCCGGACGAGTTCCGCGTCGTGACGATTGCGCCGCTGTCGGTGCCGCCCGAATACAATCTGACGCCGCCGCGTCCCGGCGAGCTACGTGCCGAAGACATGTTCCAGGACCAGCAGGCGCGCCGCGCCCTGTTCGGTGACCTGTCCGGCACCAACGCCAGCGACGCCGAGATCCTGTTCGCATCCCGCGCAGGCGCCGCGGACGCCAATCCCAATGTGCGCGCCATCATTGATGGTGAAACCGCTTCGCTTATCCGCAAGGATCAGAGCTTTGCAGACCGTGTCCTGTTCTGGCGCGACAATGAACGCCTGGCCCAGCAAGGCGGCGAGCCGATTGATCCTGACGCCGTCACCGCCGCAATCGAAACCGTGACCGGCGGCGGAGAAGTCGAGATCGAGCGCCGCCGCACCGTGCGCCGCAAGCTGCCGGGCCTGTAAGCCCCGCCGCTGCTCTTCTAATAGAACTGCGAACGCCCGGCCCTGCGCCGGGCGTTTTGCATTCAGCAGACCCTGTTTCATGCCGTTTGAGGTTTGACACTCGCCCCGGAGCCGGACACTTTTGCGGTTAAGCTCTAAAGAGCACCAAAGGGGAGACAGATATGAACCGCACGATTGCTGCGCTTGGCGCGCTGACGCTCGCCGCCGCACCCGCTTTCGCCGACCATCATGGCGAAGCGCCGCTCACCGTCATCCATGCCGGCCATCTGATCGCAGCCCCCGGCGAAGAGCGTGTGCGCGAAGGCGTCTCGATCCTGGTGCGCGGCGATGAGATCGAAGCGATTGAAAACGGTTTCGTCACGCCGGACGGCGCGGAGATCGTGGATCTGTCGAACGCTTGGGTGATGCCCGGCTTCATCGACGCCCATGTGCACATCACCAATCAGCAAGGCGCCGGTCGCCGCATCTCCGCCTTCACCGAAGGCACGGCGGATCGCACCATTGACGGCGTGATGTATGCGGGCCGCACCCTGATGGCGGGCTTCACCACGGTTCAGGATGTGGGCGGGGACATTGAAGCCGTGCGTGCCCTGCGCGACGGCGTGGAAACCGGCGATATTATCGGCCCGCGCCTGCGCATCGCCGGCGGCGCCGTCACGCCCACGGGCGGACATGGCGACGCCAATGGCTGGAGCGTCCAGGTCCTGCGTGAAAGCGGCAGCCCCTATGCGTGCAACGGTGCGGATGATTGCGCCCGCGCGGTGCGCCAGCTGGTGCAAGAGGGCGCGGACGTCATCAAGATCACCGCCACGGGCGGGGTTCTGTCCTCCACCGGCGCCGGGGTCGAGCAACAATTCTTCCAGGAAGAACTCGAAGCCATTGTCGGCGCGGCGCACATGATGGGCCGCCGCGTGACGGCGCACGCCCATGGCGTGACCGGCATCAACGCCTTCCTTCGCGCGGGCGGGGATTCTGTTGAGCACGGCACCTATCTCGATCGTGAGTCCATCCGCCTGTTCCGCGACAATGACGCGGTTCTGGTGCCCACCGTGATGGCAGGCGAATGGGTGGCGAACCAGGCCGACGCCGGCTGGATGACGCCGTTTCAGGCGGCGAAAGCCCGCGTGGTCGGCCCGCAAATGATCGAAATGGTCCGCCGCGCCCATGAGGGCGGCGTCACCATCGCCTTCGGCACCGATTCCGGCGTCTCCGCCCATGGCGACAATGCGCGCGAGTTCCTGCTCTACACGCAAGCCGGCATGACCGAGATGGAAGCGCTCGCCACCGCCACCACCATCGGCGCGCGTCATGTGCGGCTGGAAGACGAGATCGGCCGCATCGCGCCGGGCTTCTCCGCCGACATCGTGGCCACCAATGGCGATCCGCTGTCTGACATCGAAGAGCTGATGGACATCGACTTCGTCATGGCCCGCGGCGTGGTGCACAAGAACGAAGAGTAATCGTGAAATCCCGGACGGCGCGAGCCTCTGTCCGGGACCTCTCTTCGCCTTTGGCGCCAATCAGCACAGAGGTCCCGGCTCGGTCTTTCAGACCGTCCGGGATTTCAACTTAGACAACAAGAGTGACCCCGACCCATGTCCCAACTTGACGACACCTATACCGGCACCAAGCCGGTCGCAGACGCGCTGAAATTTGATCAGTCCGCGCTGGAGCGCTGGATGGCGGAACACGTCGAGGGGTTTGAGGGACCGCTGACCATCGAGCAGTTCAAGGGCGGGCAATCCAATCCCACCTACAAGCTTGAAACGCCCAAGGCGCGCTATGTGCTGCGCCGCAAGCCGCCGGGCAAGCTGCTGCCGTCCGCCCACGCGGTGGACCGCGAATACCGGGTGATGAAGGCGTTGGGCGAGCAGGGCTTCCCCGCGCCGCACATGTTCGGCCTGTGCGAGGATGACAGCGTCATCGGCACGGCGTTCTACATCATGGATTTCGTCGAGGGCCGCATTTTCTGGGACCCGTATCTGCCCGACCTCAAGCCCGAGGATCGCGCCGCGATCTATGATGCGTCCAACGCCACCCTCGCCCATCTGCATTCGATTGACCATGAGGCCGCGGGGCTGGGCGATTACGGCAAGCCGGGCAATTATTTCGAGCGCTCCATCGGCCGCTGGTCCAAGCAGTACAAGGCGGCGGAGACCCAGACCATCGCCGCGATGGACAAGCTGATCGAATGGCTGCCCGAGCACGCCCCCGCGCAAGAGCGCACCAGCGTGGTGCATGGCGATTATCGCCTCGACAATATGATCTTCCATCCCACCGAGCCCAAGGTCATCGCGGTTTTGGACTGGGAATTGTCGACGCTGGGCGATCCGCTGGCGGACTTCACCTATCAGCTGATGCAATGGCGCACGCCGAAAGACATGCGCAACGGCTTCCTCGGCGCGGACCTTAAGGCGATGGGCATCCCCACCGAAGACGAATACGTCAAAGCCTATTGCGAGCGCACGGGACGGGACGGCATCCCCAAGCTCGATTTCTATTTCGCCTACAACATCTTCCGCCTGACCAGCATCGTGCAGGGCGTCTACGCCCGCTCGCTGCAGGGCAACGCGTCCAATGAAAAAGCCAAGGAAATGGGCGCCCTCGTCCAGCCCATGGCCGAGTACGCCTGGAGCATCGCTGAGGGCGCGTAGGGCTGTCTACCCGCCCAGATGGCTGAGGAAGGGCGCGCCCAGCGCGCCCGCCATCACCAGCTCGAAGCCCAGCGCCATGGCGTTATAGGAGGTGCGGGTTTCGTGCTCGGCGTCGGTGAGCATGGACAAGGCGCGCCCGATCACCATGCCCAGCCAGTACAGGCTGGCGGCGAAGCTTGCGCCCATCACCGCGCCGGCGCCCGCCTGAAAGCTCATGATGAGCGTCAGCAGCACCGCAGCGTGCAGCAGGCACAAGGCGCCGCCATAGCTGGCGCGAAACTCCGCCCAGCCCCCTTGCCAGCGCGGGTCCGGCATCAGGCGCACGACCGATTGGCCCCAGCGTGGCATGATCAGGGCGCCTAAGCCCATCGCCGTTCCCAACAGGGCGGCCAAACCGGCGATAATCCAGGGCGCGGAAAAGTCGATCATGCTCATCTCTAAGACTGCTTGTTCGATTTTACGCGCGGCGACGCAAGACAGATCACTTTATGAGCAGTCATAAATAGCGTCAGCGCATCTCGGACCGGATCATCCCCGCCTTTTCCAGCAAACCGTTGAACTGTTGATCCAGCGCCTTGCGCTCTGCCGCCGTCATTTCGGGCCAGAGAGTCATCGCCCCGATATAGGCGGCGTACTCGATCATGCCGATCTGTCTGGCCAGCGCGTCATCAAGCCCCGAGGACCGGTAAAGCTCGATCACGAAGTCCAGACGCATCCGGTCCACGGACGCCACAATCTCGGACGCGCCCGGATGGGCCGGGGCGAACCGTCGGATGGCGGTTTCCAGTCCCGAATCAATCGTCACGGCAAGATCGGTCAGGGCCTGACGCTGCTCGCTCGGCGGCTGAGCGGCGGAATGCGCGGCGATGTCTTCAGTATATCGCTTCCGCCAGTGACGCATCATGGCGTCGATAAAGGCGCTGTGGTCCTTGAAGTGATGATACAGCGAGCCGCGCGTACGCTGCGCCGCCTGGCACAAAGCGTCCACCGTCAGCCCGGCTGCGCCATGCTGCGTGAGCTGGCGTAATCCCAGATCCAGCCAGTCGGTTCGACCCAAGCGTTTGCCTTGTTTCAACTCAGACACCCCCAAGCCCCCACCAGCGCAACCGGCACGAAGAGCCAGCCTTGCGGGTGATCTGAATATTTAAGCCGAAGACTGGGCGGCATGACGATTCCGTATAAAGCGATGGATGCGGTCAGACCGACCGCGACCCAGCCCACATCCATACCGCCCGGCCTCAAGCCGGCATACAAGAACATGATGCCCAGCGCCGCCAGAACGAGTGTCACAATATGCCAGCAAAAATAACTGGTGTGTTTGGGCTTGCTGGGCATGGGCGCTGTCAGCAAAGGACGCGCAATACGCGCTCCGCCGACGAATGTGTGGAGCAAGAATATTCCTAACGACAAGGCCGCAGCGACCAGAAGCAAAGCGTTCATGACACCCTCCAAAAACATAACATAACTTATGGTATGTAAAATGAGGGTCCAAAGCCAGCCATGCAGTGTGCGACACGGGCGCGCAGGGCGCTCTGGCCGAAGAAAAAAGCCCCGGCGTGAGCGCCGGGGCTTTGAGGGGGGTGAGTTCAGAGGCAGGCTAGCCGTTGAGCCATTTCTTGGCTTCCAGGCGGGCGATGGTGCGCTCATGCACCTCGTCCGGGCCGTCGGCCAGGCGCAGGGTACGGATGCCAGCGTAGGAATAGGCCAAAGGCGTGTCATTGCTGACGCCGCAGCCGCCATGGGCCTGGATGGCGTCATCAATGACTTTCAGCGCCATGCGCGGGGCGGCCACCTTGATCATGGCGATCTCGCCGCGGGCGACCTTGTTGCCCACGGTGTCCATCATCCAAGCCGCCTTGAGGGTGAGCAGGCGGCAGGTCTCGATCTCGATGCGAGCCTGAGCGATGCGGCTGTCCCAGACCGAATGCTTGATGATCGGCTTGCCGAAGGCTTCCCGGCTCATCAGGCGCTTGACCATCAGCTCCAGCGCGCGCTCCGCAGCGCCGATGGTGCGCATGCAATGGTGGATGCGGCCCGGCCCAAGCCGGCCTTGCGCGATCTCGAAACCGCGGCCCTCGCCCAGAAGGATGGCGGAGGCGGGCACGCGGACATTTTCGAGCTTGATTTCCATATGGCCGTGCGGCGCGTCGTCATAGCCGAACACCGGCAGGAAGCGCTCAATGGTCACGCCCTTGGCGTCTGCGGGCACGACGACCATGGATTGCTGGGAGTGCACATCCGCATCGGGATTGGTCTTGCCCATGACGATGAAGACCTTGCAGCGCGGGTCGCCAGCGCCCGAGCTCCACCATTTGCGGCCATTGATGACGTATTCGTCGCCATCACGCTCGATCTTGCATTCGATATTGGTCGCGTCGGCGCTGGCCACGGCCGGCTCAGTCATCAGGAAGGCCGAGCGGATCTCGCCCGCCAGCAGCGGCTTGAGCCATTTTTCCTGATGCTCTTTGGTGCCGTAGCGCACGAAGACTTCCATATTGCCGGTGTCGGGCGCGGCGCAGTTGAAGACCTCGCTGGCCCAGGGCACCCGGCCCATTTCTTCCGCCAGCGGCGCATAATCGGAATTGGACAGGCCCGCGCCCTCTTCGCTGTCAGGCAGGAAGAGATTCCACAGGCCGGCGGCCTTGGCCTTTTGCTTCAACTCCTCGATGATGGCGGGGACCTGCCAACGCTCGGTGCCGAACGCCGCCATCTGCGCAGCGTAGACCGGCTCGTTGGGATAGACATGCTCGTCCATGAAGGCGCGCACCCGCGCCTGATAGTCTTTGCAGAGGTCGGAATATTCAAAATTCATGGCGATAGGCCTCCCCTTGGCGGCGATCCGGACCCGGTTCGCCGAACAGTTCTTAAGAGCTTATCTAATTATCGTCATCCCGGCGCGAAAATCCAGTCTTAAAACCCTGCGTCACAATGGCGCCCGCAGATCGGTGTGCTAGCATGTGCAGCAATTTCAAAGGTGAAAGGCCCCGCCATGTCCTCGCTTCTGATTGCGCCTGATGATCCCGCCCGCGCTGATGTGACCGCCCTCCTGCAAACGCACGCCGCGTTCGCGCTGGAGGAATCCCCGCCCGACACCTGTCATTTTCTGGATGTGGCCGGGCTCAAAACGCCAGACATCAGCTTCTGGAGCGCCCGCAAGGACGAAACGCTTCTGGGCGTGGTGGCGCTAAAAACCCTGTCAGACACGGATGGCGAGGTGAAATCCATGCATGTGGCCGAAGCCGCCCGCGGTCAGGGCGCGGCGCGCGCGCTGATGGAGCATTTGATCGAACAGGCGCGCCAGAAAGGCTTACAAAAGCTGTGGCTGGAGACCGGCAACACCCAGGGCTTTCAGGCGGCGGTCACGCTTTACGCCAAGCTGGGTTTCACACAATGCCCGCCTTTTGGGTGCTATCAGGAAACCGATTTCAACGTCTTCATGACGCTTGATCTGAGCGGCGCCCATGCAGCTTGATCCGCAAACCCTTGAGAACGCGCATGTGCGGCTGGAGCCCCTGACCGATCAGCATCGCGAAGCCCTGCGTCCGCTGGCGCAGGAGGAAACGATCTGGGCGCTGACCACAAAGCGCGGGGACGGGCCGTATTTTGATCCCTGGTTTGATCTGATGCTGACAGGACAGGCGAACCGCACCCAGATCAGCCACGCCGTCTGGTCCAAGGCGACCGGCGCCTATGCCGGCCACACGGCCTTCCTGCAGATCGATGCGGACAATCAACGCGTTGAGATCGGCTGGACCTGGTATGGCGCGCCCTGGCGCGGCGGCGTCACCAATCCGGCGTGCAAATCCTTGCTGCTGGAGCGCGCTTTCAGTTGCGGCGCGCAGCGGGTGGAGCTGAAAACCCATCACCTCAATGAGCGCAGCCAGGCCGCCATGCTGAAACTGGGCGCGATCCGGGAAGGCACGCTGCGCAGCCATACCCGCACCTGGCGCGGCGACCGGCGCGACACGGTGTTCTTTTCCATCCTGCCCGAGGACTGGCCGGGCGTGCAGGCCCGTCTGGACTTACGGCTGACAAACGCTTGAGTTTGCGAGGCAACCGGTGATGATGGGGCCTCAACTTACAGGGGACGTTTCCATGCTTCGCACAGTTTTGGCGCTTGGCGCTTTATCCGCCTTCGCCGCGCCTGCTCTGGCCCAAGAAGAGCCCGGCAGCGTCTATTTCCAGATCGACAGCTGCGCCAGCTATCAACTCCCCGGCGAGCCGGTCTGGGAGACCGCCTGCCTGACCCATGACAATTGGAGCATCTTCCTGCACTCCTCAGAGCACGGCAGCGCCATCGCCTATGCCTATAACGGCAGCGAGCGCACCGGGTTCTACACGCCGCCCCGCACACTTTTGTTCGGCGGTTATCATTCGACCATGGAATGGCGCCGCACTTCAGAAGGCGCTTTCGCCACCATCCACCGTTATGTGAGCGAAGGACCGTCCATGGATGCGGATCCCAATGGCGGTCCGGATTCAGGTCTGGACGAACGCCAGGACCATCTGGTGATCACAGCGCTCAACCCGGACAGTTACGAGCGTGTCGCCTGCCCGCTCTATGTGGTGGACGCCAGCCAGATCACAGACGCCAATGAAGCCGCCCGCATCCTCGCGGACACGTTTGCCCCCGGCCATGTGTGCGATGAGAGCGAGCCCTTCGTCTTCACCGAGATTGGCGAGGTCTACGCCACGGTCGAGGCCTATGACATGGAAATGGAAGCCGAACAGGGCGGCGCAGACGGGGCGTCAACGCAGCCGCCCAAATCCAGGCCTTGATCCCGTCATCCCGAACGCCGACATGAAACACTGACAGCGTTCGGGGCAGGAGCACTTTGCGATGATGATCATAGTCAGAGAACGCGGCGGGTGTTTCGGCGGCGGATGCCTGGGCGTTGTGGCGCTGGCGGGCTGGATCACCGCGGTCGTGCGCGACGCCATGATGCTCAAATGGCTCTGGCTGATCTTTGATCTGGCGCTGGCCCCGCTCGGCGCGATCCGCGGTATCATGATGTGGTTTGGCTGGGCCTAATCCACCGGACGCTTTTTCCGCCGCGCCCGGAAGAAGGCTTTCAGCATTGCGCTCGAGTCATCGGCCAGAACGCCGCCGGTCACATCCGGACGGGAATGACAGGTGGGCTGCGCAAAAAACTGCGGGCCATGATCCACCGCCCCGCCCTTGGGATCGGACGCGCCATAGACCAGCCGGCCGATCCGGGCGTGGCTGATCGCGCCCGCGCACATGGCGCACGGCTCCAGCGTCACATAGAGCTCAAGCCCCGTAAGCCGATAATTGCCAAGCCTTTGGGCGGCCAGACGCAGGGCGCGAATTTCTGCGTGCGCCGTCGGATCCTGCTCTGAAATCGGGGCGTTGCCCGCTTCAGCGACGATCTCATCCGTCGCCGGATCGACGATCACGGCGCCCACAGGCGTTTCGCCCGCGGCGGCTGCGGCTTGCGCTATACCCAGCGCTCGCCGCATAAAGCGCGTTTCACGATCCTGTTCTGGCGTCGAGTTTTGCGTCGTCATGAGCGGGCCTTACCTCTGGCCTGGAGCGCTGGCAAGTTTTGACAGACACCCCGTCTACCCCTGACACGCCTGAAGACAGCGGCGAACGCATCGCCAAAGTGCTGGCCCATGCCGGCATCGCCTCGCGCCGCGAAGCGGAAAAACTGATTGAAGCGGGCCGGGTCAGCGTCAATGGCGAAACCCTGAAAACGCCCGCCTTCAAGGTGCGGGCTGGCGATGATGTGCGGCTGGACGGCGAATCCATTGGCGCGCGCCCGCCGACGCGCGTCTGGCGCTATCACAAGCCAGTGGGGCTTCTGACCACCCATTCCGACCCGCAAGGGCGCGAAACCGTGTTTCAGGCCCTGCCAGACGATATGGGCCGGGTGATCTCGGTCGGACGGCTTGATCTCAATTCCGAAGGCCTGCTGCTTTTGACCAATGATGGCGAGCTGGCGCGGGTGCTGGAGCTGCCCAGCACCGGCTGGACGCGCCGCTATCGCGTGCGCGCCTATGGCCACGCCACCGACAAGGCGCTGGCGGAGCTCGAAAAAGGCACGACGGTCGACGGCGTCGTCTATGGCCCGATCGAGGTCAGCGTGGATCGCCGGACGGGCGCCAATGTCTGGCTGACTGTCGGGATCAAGGAAGGCAAGAACCGCGAAGTCCGCAAAGTGCTGCAAAGCGTCGGGCTGACCGTGAACCGGCTGATGCGGGTGGCCTATGGCCCCTTCCAGCTCGGCTCGCTGAAACGCGGCGATGTGTCGGAAGCCAAGCTGGGCGTGTTGCGCGACCAGCTGGGCAAGCTCTATCCGCTCGATAATGGCGGCCTACCGCTGAAACCCGGCGAGACCGCCCAGCCTGATACCCGCACCGGCACGGCGAAAGCCAAGCCGCGCGCCGTGAGGCCCGCCTCTCGCGGCGCTTCATCGAGCGGCAAACACAAATCGGGCCCGGACGCGGAGTCCATCATGCCCGCGGGCAAGTCCAAAGCGGCCAAGGGCTGGGCGAAAGCCAAACCCAAGGCCAATGAAAAACCCAAATCCAAACGCGCCGACCCGAAAAAATCCGGCGGCAAATCAACTGAAGGCAAGCGTGATGCGGATCGTCGCCGGCGTCCATAAGGGCCGCGCCATCATCGCCCCCAAGGGTGACGCCACCCGCCCGACCACCGACCGTGTGCGGGAAAGCGTATTCAACAAGCTCACCCACGCGCCCTGGGGCGTTGAGCTTGACGGCGCGCGGGTGCTCGACCTGTTCGCAGGCTCGGGCGCTTTGGGCTTTGAAGCGATCAGCCGCGGGGCGAGCTTCACGCTGTTTGTCGAGACCGATCCGGCCGCCCGCGGCGCCATCCGAACCAATGTGGACGCGCTGCAATTGTTCGGCTGCACCAAGCTGCATCGCCGCAGCGCCATTGATCTTGGCCCCAAGCCGGAAAAAGTCGGCACGCCCTTTGATCTGGTGTTTCTCGACCCGCCCTATGACAAGGGTCTGGGCGATATCGCCCTGGCCAAGCTCATTGAGGGCGCTTGGGTGACCGAGGGCGCCCTCGCCGTGCTCGAAGAGCGCAAGGGCGTCGAGGTCAGCGCGCCGGGCTGGGCGCTGCTCGACACGCTGGAAGCGGGCGACACGATCGTGCGGTTTTTCAGGCGGGCGATTTAGTCCCGCCCTCACAGACTGTCGTTCGCCGGTTTATCCTTTGAGCCCATGTCGTGGCCTGTGATCAATCCAACTGTCATGGATCGGCCGCATGAAGCGGGGGATGACAGGTCTAGAGGGTTAAAAGTGTCCTCTTCCCCGGCGAAGGCCGGGGCCCAGAGGCGGATGTGCGGCGCTTGATGATCTCTGGGTCCCGGCCTTCGCCGGGAAAGAGGTAGAAAGAAATGGCGCTGGAAAGCCCTAAACCCTCAGCATGTCCCGCGCCGTAGCGCTGTCAGCCGCGATCTGGGCGGTCAGGGCGTCGAGCCCGTCAAATTTCTGCTCGGGCCGGATGAAGTCGATCAGATCAACTTCCAGGGTCTGCCCGTAAAGATCCGCCTCAAAATCAAACAAATGCGCCTCAAGCCGCGCCTCGGTCCCGTCAACGGTCGGGCGCGAGCCCAGATTGGCGACGCCGGCGACAGTGTCGCCCGAGGGCAGGTGCGCACGCACCGCGTAGACGCCAAACTTCGGGCGCAGATACTCGCCCAGTCCGATATTGGCCGTCGGAAAGCCCAAAAGCCGCCCGCGCTGATCGCCCTGGCTGACCACGCCTTCAATGGCGAACGGGCGGTCCAGCAGCGCTGCAGCGGCCTTCACGTCGCCGTCGCGCAGGGCGTTGCGCACATTGGTCGAGGAGATCTTGCCCGACGCGTCGTCCAGATTGACCGCTTCTGCGATGGTCACCGCAACGCCATAGCGCGCACCCAGCGCCTTGAGCGCCGCCGCATCGCCCGCCCGGTCCTTGCCGAAACAGAAATCCGCGCCGGTCACCACGCCTTTCAGGCCCAGACCTTCACACAGCACGTCGCGCACGAATTCGTCGGGCGTCATCGCCGCCATGGCCTTTGAAAACGGGATTTGAAACACCGCTTCCGCCCCGGCCGCCTTCAAAGCGCGAGCGCGCTGATGGTCAGTCATCAACAGGAAGGGCGGCGCATCGGGCGCAAACACCTGACGCGGGTGCGGGCTGAACACCGCCCCGGCGCAGGGCGCGTCCAGCGTCTCGGCGAAAGCGCAGGCGGCAGCGATCACAGCCCGATGGCCACGATGCACGCCGTCAAAATTGCCCAAAGCCGCCACGCAGCCGCGCGACACCTCAGGCAGGTCGGTATAGCCGTGATAGACCGACACGCGCTTACGCCGGGCTCTTGCGGCGTTTGCGGACAATCACTTCAGCATCAGCTTCCATACAGGTCTGGCCTTCCACTTCGCAGACGCAGGCGAGTTTCACCCGGCGCGCCTTGATGTCCACCTCGGTGACAGTCGCGCGCGCGATCACGGTGTCGCCGATCCGCACGGGGCGTTCAAAGCGCATCGTCATGCCGGCGAACACAGCGCCCGGCCCCGGCAAATGATTGCCCAGAACGCAGGAAATAAAGCTCGCCACCAGCGCGCCATGGGCGATCCGGCCCCGAAACGGAGAGCGGGCTGCATACGCTTCATCCATATGCAGCGGGTTGAAATCACCGGACACCTCGGCGAATTGCTTCACCGTATTATCATCCACGAGCCGTGTGATTTCAGCAGATTGCCCCACCTCCAGCTCGTTGATGCCGTAGCCCTCAAAATCACTCATTGTGTCACTGCCTTTCCACTTGCGGCGCGTGTTTAACCGAATTTTGACCGCGCTTGTCTACAGTCAGTTTTGTACTGAGCCCTCAATCAGGAGCTTTGAGGGGTTCAGCTATGGTCGTTAATTGGATGGAGGAAGGGTCATGGCTGTCGAAATGACGATGCCGATCCTGGTGGTGGACGATTACAAAACCATGGTTCGCATCATCAAGAACCTGCTCAAGCAGATCGGGTTCGAGAATGTGGACGAAGCTTCGGACGGGACCGAAGCATTTGAAAAGATGAAGAAGAAAAAATATGGCCTAGTCATCTCCGACTGGAATATGGAGCCGATGACCGGCTATGAGCTGCTGCAGAAAGTCCGCGCTGACGAATCCGTCAAGGCGACCCCTTTCATCATGGTCACGGCGGAATCCAAAACCGAGAACGTGATCGCAGCGAAAAAAGCCGGCGTGAACAATTATATCGTGAAACCGTTCAATGCCGGAACGCTAAAAGCCAAGATGACCGCTGTCATCGGCGAATTCTAGGGCGGGCGCTTCGTCCGCCCCTCATGACTAACAAGTCGTTAGGGGCGGTGTTGTTGAAGTCCCGCTAGGGCTGGAGTGAAAGGAAGACCGACATGCCTGCCGCAGAAGTCGCCGCACGGGTACGCCAGTCTCTGGAAGCGGTCAAAGTTTCCGATCTCGAAGACGTACAGCTGATTGAGGTGTTGCGCATGGCGCAACAGCTCACCGACACGATGCAGATGTTTTTCGGTTCCTTGGACAAATCGATCCACGAGGAATTCAATTCCATCGCGGAATATATCGCCAAGACACGCGATGAAATCGCCCATCTGCGCCCCAACGACATCCGCGATTCCCGGCTTCCGGGTGCGGGCGCCGAACTGGAAGCGCTGATCGCCGACACTGAACGGGCGACGGAAACCATCATGAGCGAAGCTGAAACGCTCATGTGCAGTGAGACCGAAGACCTGGACGCCTACAAGATGGAGGTCACCGATTCGATGACCAAGATCATCGAGGCGTGCTCGTTCCAGGATCTCACCGGTCAACGCGTGTCCAAGGTTGTCAGCTCGCTCAAGCATATTGAAGAGCGGGTGGCGCGCTTCGCCCAGACCATGGGCGTGAACGACGCCGAGGCCACCGCCAACGAAAAGGCCGAGGAGGAGCGCAAAGCCGCCCTTCACCTCAACGGCCCGGCCATTGGCGGACCGGAAGTGGGTCAGGACAATGTCGATGACCTGCTGGCCATGGACCAGGATTCCATCGACGCGCTGTTTGATTAAACCGGAGAGCTTTTTCAGCAAAAGGGGAAACCGGTTTTGCGGTTCGAAAAAGCGACCTGATAAATCTTTCAGACTCCATGCGTGTTGATGCACGCATAAAAAAGCCCCGCCGGATCCCGGCGGGGCTTTTTTTCAACTTTATCCCTCAGACTGCCTAGGCGGCGTCGAGCTTGCGGCCGGAGCCTTCTTCGACGCTGACCACGTCATTGTTTTCATCCAGCAGCACCACGGTGGGGACGAACTGGCGCGCTTCTTCCGCCGCCATGCCCGCATAGGCTACGACGATGATGCGGTCGCCAGGCTGGGCCAGACGGGCCGCGGCGCCATTGATGCCGAACATTTTCGAGCCGCGCGGCGCCGAAATGGCGTAGGTGGTGAACCGTTCGCCATTGTTGATGTTCAGGACATCCACCTGCTCATTGACCAGAATGCCCGCCGCTTCCAGCAGGTCCTGGTCGATGGAGATGGAGCCTTCATAGTGAAGGTCCGCTTGCGTCACCGCCGCGCGGTGAAGCTTGGTCTTCATCATGGTGAGTTGCATGTCGCCCTCGTCATGAAAATGTGTCTGTTGCACTGCGGTATACGCTATTGGTGAAGAAATTACAGCCCAACCTTCACTGACAGATTTGTCAGATAGGTTTCCCATGTGCGTTTTTTAAGGCCATGCTGGCCTCAAGCGCTCCGGGGGGTACGTCAAAATGTTCAAAATCGCGGTCCTGCAACACGCCATGGCGGCGGAGATCGACGCCAATCTCGACACCGCCGAACGCCTGATGCGCGACGCGGCCGAGGCGGGCGCGCGGCTGGTGGTCTTCCCCGAGCTGCAGCTCAGCCCCTTCTTCCCCAAGCGCCGCGCCAACGCCAAGCAAGACCCGTCCGCCCAATACCTGATGGATCGCGCGCACCCGGCCCTCAAACGCCTGTCAGAGCTCGCCAAGGCCCACAAGCTCGTCACCGTGGCCAATCTCTACATGTCCCGGAACGGCCGCCGCTTTGACGCCTCCCCCGTCATCGATGCCGACGGGACCGTGCTGGGCGTCAGCGACATGGTCCATGTAGCCCAGTTCGACGGCTTCTGGGAGAAAGACTATTACGATCATGGCGAGGGGTTTGAGGTCTATGACACCGCCGTGGGCCGGATCGGCGTGGTGATCTGCTATGATCGGCACTTCCCCGAAAGCTGGCGCGCCTGCGCCCTGAAAGGCGCGGAAATCATCGCCACCCCCGCCTGCAATCTCGCCCATGAAAATCTCGATCTCTTCGCCCATGAGATCGGCGTCATGGCCATGCAGAACTCCGTCTACGCCGCCATGGCCAATCGCTGCGGCGTCGAGGACGGCCAGGCCTATGCCGGCCATTCCGTCATCGCCGGCCCCGACGGCGCCCTCCTCGCCCGCGCCGGCAGCGACGAGCAGATTCTGGTCGCCGAGTGCGACCCAAGACACCGCCTCAAAATCGCCCGCAAAGCCGGCTGGCTCGCCGAACTGCAAGACTGGCTGAAGCCGGGAGCGGAGGGGCCGGTGGGGGTGTCGTGAGGGAGGAAGGCCGCGCAGACTGTTCCGTGGCGCACGAGTTGTTCTACTCCATAGCCAATGACTGTCACAGCACCGAAGTTGACTTGGTCGAGACGCTTCCTAAGGCGGGTTATGCATATCAAGATGCGTTCACGAAGCGCATCTTGATCGAAGGTCGCAGGCTTCACCCCTGATTTCCTCAAGTGCCAGCAGATAAGGTCTGCGTCGGGACAGAAAGACCGTATCGCACTGCAGAGGCGCGTCAGCGCATGGCTTTAGGGCCTCTGGCCCCGGCTGCTGTGACGGCCCGCAACACCACGTCATCCAGCGCATTGCCAGACTCATGATAGATGAAAGCAAGCTCGCGCACAGGCGCCATATTGACGACCGACATCTCAAGCCCACCTACAGAATCAAGGGCTTTCCAATGGGGCAGATAGGCGGCTCCCAAACCTGTCGCGACGAGATTGGCGATTACGAGAGGTTCATCCATCTCACATAGAACCTCAGTCGCCCCCCCTGATGTGACAAGCCAGTTCCAGATCAAGGCCCCGCCCCAAGCCTGCTTGTCATAGAGTAGGATCGGCAGTGAGGCTGGGTCATCATGGCCCTTGGGGCTGATGAAGACCGTTTGTGAGCGGTCGACCGTCTTGAATGTGAGCCCGCGACTGACACTGAAAGGCGGCCTGACGGCCAGGATAGCATCGAGGCAGCCGCGAGCGAGCTTCTCGTAAAGATCAATCGAGCTTCCCGGGATAATCGACAAGTTCGCACTGGGCGCTTCATGCTGAAAGCTGGACACAATCGCCTTCGAGTGGTCCGCGAGCGCGGTTCCGACCATGCCGAGCCTGTAGGGTCCCGACAATCCGTCAGGGTCCGCAAGATGTCTGATGTCGTTAGCGGTTTGCGCCAGCGCCAAAAAAAGGGGCATCAGGCGCTGGCAAGCGCGCGTGGGCTGAGAACGATGTTTGGCGCGGACGAGTAATTGCACCTTGAGCTGGTCTTCAAGGGCCGTAATTCTCTGCCCCAAGGCGGGAGCGGACAGGTTTTCCAACTGCGCAGCCTTGGCGATCGACCCCGCTTCAATCACCGATAGAAGCGTTTTCACATAACGCACATCCAAAAGAATTTCTTTCGTTTGATGAAGTGAAAATAATCTAACTCATTTTTCCAGGATCGAATAGATACCTCCCACCACTGTCAGGAGGGGTCTATGACAAACCGGTTTCACATCTCGATTCCCGTTACGAATCTGCGAGTCGCGAGCACGTTCTATCGCCGTGTGCTAGAATGTAGGCCAGGCCGCACCGGGCCGAATTGGGCCGAATTGGGCCGATTTCAATTTCTTCGGCCACCAGTTGTCCTTGCATGAAACTAAAGCGCAGCAATCCCAAGCGGAGGCGATGGTCGACAAGATCAAGGTGCCCATCCCGCATTGGGGCATTATTCTGACCATGGACGAATGGGTGCTGTTGATCGACGATCTTGTCTCCAAGCGGTTGACCTTTCTGGTCGAGCCGACAGTGAGATTTGCGGGCGCCGTGGGAGAACAGGGAACTGTATTCTTCGCCGATCCCAGCAACAATGTCATAGAGGTGAAGGGCTTCCGGGATTTGGGAGCATTGTTCGAAGACTAGCTGGAGCAGTCTTGTAGCGCCATGCTTCGACTGACCGCCTGAAGCCCAAAGGGGCCTTCACCTGGCAAGAGCGGACGAAGCGGCGAGTCAAGCGAACAGCCGCACTGGCCGCGCAGCCGGCCCCGCGCCCGATTGTTCTGATTGTGCTGGGGGGGGTATAAACCGCGCTTCCTAACTCTCTTTCCCCGCTAAGGCGGGGACCCAGAGCCGCAAGGCGCGGCGCTTGATAATCTCTGGGTCCCGGATCAAGTCCGGGAAAGAGACATCCTGTCAGCGCTGGCGCGCCTCCCTCCCCTATGCCCAAGGGAGAAGAAGCAGAGCCCCCTATTTCGGGTTCTGGCCGCGCCAGGCTTCCATGGACAGGGAGATGGCGAAGGTTTCGCGGTATTTGGGGCTGCCGGCGGGGCGGGGCGGTTGTTCGCGGGTCAATTCCATGATCTCCGCCAGCTTGTTATGGGCGGCGCCCGCCTGGCCCGCACCGATATAGGCGTGCAGCTCCACAAGCGCGTTCGCCAGCGGATCGTCGGCGCGGATGACGAAATAGGGCTCGTCATCGGCGAGGTCGGGCAGGCAGTCATGTTTGCTGGGATTGGCTTTGGATCCGAGCGGGGCGGTGGTCATAGCAGAGCTCCTTGGCGAGGCGGCGCGAATCAGCACGCCGCGCTTTGATTGAGACTAGCAAATCGCGGCGCGCGCGCACCCGCCCAACTGACGCAGGCGCTGACGAGGGGAGGCGGAGGGGTCGCCTCGCAATCGCCTTGAAATCGCCTCGCCCTTTCAACTCCCGTTCAGCTAGGCTCTGCCCATGATAGGGTTCACACGGGCGACCAGAGGGGATGATCACATGGTTCGGACGGCAGGACTGGTTTTGATCGCGAGCGCGGCGCTGACCGCGTGCGGTCAGGATACGCGCTACACCAATGATTCCGAGGGCTATATGTCTGAGGACATGGCGATGATGGAGGCCCCGCAGGCGGCCCCCGCCCCCATGCGCGCGCGACTGGACTCGGTCTCAGGCTCCGGCCCCGCTCAGAACGCGCCAGAAGACGTCTCCGCGCCCTTGCTGGCCTACACCTATCAAACCAGTCTTGAGCTGCCGGGCGAGGTTCTGGCGGCGACGCAAGGCGCCCATGTGGCGGCGTGTCAGACCGCAGGACCTGTGACCTGCCAGGTGATCCGCGCGCAGGTGAACAATGCCGACGGGCCGCGCCCCAGCGCCTATCTGCAGCTGCGCGCCGCGCCGGACTGGATCGTGGAGTTTCGCACCGGGCTGGAAACCGAGACCGAAGATCTGGGCGGCACGGTGCTGTCAGACCAGACCTCGGTCGAGGATCTGACCACGCGCATTGTGGACACCGCCGCGCGCGTTGCGGCCCAGACCACCTTGCGCGACCGCCTGCAACAGCTTTTGGAAACCCGCGACGGCGATCTCAGTGACCTGCTGGCGGTGGAGCGCGAGCTCGCGAATGTACAGGCCAATCTCGACGCTCAGGCGAGCGTTCTGGCCGCCCTGCGCCAGCGGGTGAACACCTCGATGCTGACGCTCAACTATCAGGCCGAGCGTCAGGTGGTGGAGCCTGAAACCTTCAACCCGATCGGCCGCGCGTTCAAGGAGATGGGCGAGGTGTTCGCCAATTCCGTCGCCAGCCTGATCCTGTTCCTCGCCGGCGCCCTGCCCTGGCTGGTGATCGCGGTGCCGGTGATCTCCGGCGTCGTCATCGGCTTCCGCCGTCTGCTGCGCCGGAAAAAAGCGGCGAGCTAGGCCGACAGGTGCAGCACCATTTGCCGGACATGCAGCCGGTCACGATGCTCAAACAGGTAGAGCCCCTGCCAGGTTCCGAGCATCAACCGGCCGCCGCTGACTGGCACGCCCACAGAAACCGCCGTCAGCGCGGACTTGATATGGGCGGGCATGTCATCCGGCCCTTCGGTGGTGTGGCTGAGCCAAGCCATGGACGGATCGTCCGAGCGTGGAACCAGCCGCGCGAAAAACGCCTGCAGATCGCGCTGCACGTCCGGATCGGCGTTCTCCTGAATCACCAATGACGCTGAAGTGTGGCGCACGAAACAGGTCAGAAGCCCCTCGCCCATGCCGGACGCCTCAACAAACCGCGCCGCCTCGCGGGTGACCTCATACAGCCCCGGCCCGCGGGTTTCGATCTCCAGCAGTGTCTGCGGCATGTGCGCGTCTCCTCAAGCCTCACCAGTCTGTGTATCGACCCTGAGGGGTAAATCTGAAACAGTCCGCCATCAATTCAGCGGCGGCTTGAAAGGTCAGACATGCGCGAACAGGTTCGGGATTATTATGGCGATGTGCTGCAATCGAGCGGCGATCTGAAATCTGACGCCTGCTGCGAGATTTCCGCGCCCGAACCCCATATCCGTGACGCGCTGACACACATCCACCCCGAAGTGGCGAACAAATACTATGGCTGCGGCCTGATCGCGCCCGACGACATCACAGGCAAGCGCGTGCTCGATCTGGGCTGCGGCACGGGGCGGGATGTGTTCTTGCTGGCGCAGCTCGTGGGCGAGAGCGGCGAAGTGGTCGGCGTGGACATGACCGACAACCAGCTTGCCGTCGCGCTGGAGCATGAAGCCTGGCACGCGGACCGCTTTGGCTATGCCAAGCCCAACACCCGCTTTCTCAAGGGCTATATCGAGGACCTCGACCAGCTCGACCTTGAGCCGGGCAGTTTTGATCTGATCATCTCAAACTGCGTGATCAATCTCTCCACCGACAAGCCGGCTGTCTTTGCAGGCGTGCGTCATCTTCTGAAACCTGACGGCGTGATGCATTTCGCGGATGTCTATGCCGAGCGCGCCGTGCCGGAAGCGCTGCGCACCGACCCCGTGCTCTATGGCGAATGCCTGGCGGGCGCGCTGGCCTGGTCAGACTTCCTCGCCATCGCTGAAGACACCGGCTTTGATGCGCCGGAGCTCGTCGACCACCGCCCGCTTGCGATCAGTGATGAAGCCCTGATCGAGAAACTGGACGGCCTGAAATTCGTCTCCGCCACGGTGGAGCTGCGCCCGGCTCCGGCCAATGACGCCCCGCGTCAGGAGACCGGCGACCCCTTCACGCTGAAATCCCCGCATGCGCCCTCTAGCGGCTCGTGCTGCGGGTAAAGGCCTAGCGCCAGCAGGTCAGGCCGCCTTCGGGGACGTCCATCCCGGCGGCATGGCCTGCGGCCCAGGCGATGGCCATGGGGGAGATCAGACCCTCCCCGTCCTCGCGATTGGTCAATACGATCACCGACTGCCCATTGGTCATGTCGCGCACATAGGCCGTGCCCGAATACCCGGCATGGCTGGTGATCTGGCGACCGTCCACATCATGGCTCCACCAGCCGCGCGCATAGCCCCAGCGTTCGCAGCTCTCACCGGCGTCAAAGGCGCGCTGGATTTCGGCGGCCTGTTCGATCACCGCAGGCGCCAGCACCTGCGGGTCATCTAGCTCGGCCTCCCAGATCATCAGATCGTTGAGTGATGAGGTGACGCCAAAGTGAGAGGTCAGGCCGAATTGCCAGACCCGGCGGTTTCTCGCCAACTCACCCTCATAAACGCCATAGCCTTCCGCGCGATGAGCCACGATGGCGGATTGATCAAGAATGGCGGTCTGAGACATGCCCAGCGGCGCCCAGAACCGGTCGCGAAGGGCCGTCTCGTAGGGATTGCCCGTCACCTCTTCGATCACCAGACCGAGCAGGAAATAGCCCTGATCGGAATAGCGCCAATCCGTACCCGGTTCGGACTCCAGAGGCGTCTCGATCGCCGAGGTCAGCATCTGATCGGTGGAATAGGCGATCTGGAACTGCCCGTTCGGCATGGCCTCAAACCGGTGCGCCAACCCGCCCATATGGCTGAGGAGCTGATTGACCGAAATCTCTGACCAGGCCTCAGGCGTATCGTCGACATAGCGCGAGATCGGATCTTCCAGCGACAGACGCCCCTCTTCAGCCAGGCTGAGCACCATCAGGGCGGTCATATGCTTGGTCAGAGACGCCAGCTCGAACACGGTCTGGGCGGTTGCGGGCGCCTGATGCTCAAGGCTGGCGAAACCGTGCTCGCCCACATGCACGGGCTCACCCTGCTCAAGCACCGCCACCACGACGCCAGGAAACTGCCCCGCATGCAGGATCGGTTTGACGGCCGCATCCACCGCCTGAAGGCGCGGCGCGGGCGATGTTTGCGCCAGGGCCGGCGCGGTCGTCAGCGCCAGCATCATCAAGCCTGTTCTGAGCATGCCGTCTCTCCCCCTATCGTCGCTCGCCTAACATGGCGGGCGTCTCGCCCCTAATGACAAGCCCTCAAGGTGAAGACTGCAAGACAGGCTGGGTCCTCCTAAAGCCCGTTCAGCTCCCAGCGCCTTACGGGTTTCGCGAAGCCGCCCGAGCTTTCATAGAGCGCTTCGGCGGCTTCGGTTTCAGAGCTGGTCCACATCAGGAAGGTGGCGGGGCTTTCGCGCACATCCTCGACCACCGCTTCAAACAAGGCCCGGCCGGCGCCCTCGCCCCGGCCCGCCTTGCCTACGCATACTTCGGCCAGCCAGGCGCCGGCGCCGCCATGGCCAGAATCGTAATAGGCGTGCCAGACGGCATAGCCGATCGGCTCGCCATCCGCGGCCGCGGCGACCAGAACGTGAAAGCTGGCGTCATGACCAAACAGGGTGGTTTTGATGTTTTCAGGCGTGCAGTGCTCGGTTGAATCGCCGACGACTTGATTGAGTTCGCGCGACAGACGCGCGATCTCCGCCGCATCGCGGGGGCGCGCGGCCCGGACGGTCAGGTCTGACTGGCTCATGGAATCTCCTTTGAGATGTGAAATGAAGCTGAGGGCTCGCCCTCGGCTATTCGCTCGGCGCGTCTTCGGACAGCAAATCGCCTGAGGTGTCCTCCCGGCGCTCTTCCTCGACGCGTTCGGCCAGAGAGGTGTCTGGCGCCACGTCCGTGATCTCAGGGCTCGGCGCCTTGGCGGGCCGCGCGGATGCGCGATTTGAAGTTGGCGCGGATTTTGGCTGCGCCGCCGTCGCTGGCAAGGCTCCGCTGTCGATGCGCAAACGATAGGTCGGATCGGGCAAGGTGAAGCCCGCCTGATCGAGCGCCGCCTTGACGGTCGCAATGGCCACCGAGCGCGATTTGAGGAAGTCGGAGTTAGTCTGGTCGATCCAGGCGGAGAAGAACAGATTGATGGTGGAATCGCCCACTTCGCTGATGCCGGCCGCCGGATCGGGCTCCGCCATCACGAAGTTCAGAGCCTTCATCGCCTCAAGACCCGTTTCGAGCGCGGATAACGGATCATCCTCGGGGTCCACGCCGAGGGTGAAATCAAAGCGGCGCTCAGGGTTGCGGGTGTAGTTGAGGATGACCGCCTTGAAGACCAGCGCGTTCGGCAGGCGCAGATGATTGCCCTCCAGCGTCATCAGCACGGTGGCGCGCGAGGTCAGACGGATCACCCGCCCTTCCTGCCCGTCGATGACCACATGGTCATTGGGACGAAAGGGCTGACGCACCGACAGCATGATCGAGGCGATGTAGTTCTCGATCGTGTCCTTGACCGCGAACCCGACCGCCAGGCCGATCACCCCCGCGGCGCCCAAGAGCGCCCCAAGAAAAGCCGTCGCGTCCAGCAAGGTCAGCGCCGAGACCAGTCCGAACACCACAAACAGGCTGAACACCGTGGAGCCCAGAAGATCCGCCACAAAGCTGTTGGGCGCGAGCAGCCGCCACAGGCCGTCCCACCGGCTCAGAATCCAGCCGATCAGGCCAAGGACCAGAAACACCGCTATCGCCAGCGCCAGCAGCGGAATGATCCGCACGAGGTCCTGCAGCGTCGTCTCCAGCTCGCCCATGGCGGGCGCGACGCGGGTGGAGACCGACAGATCACGATCGATCCGGTTCTCCACCGTCACCACACCCTCGACCCGAAGCGCCAGCGCCTCGGCGCGGCTTGCCGCGTCTGCAGTCAGGGTGTCTCCCATTAGGGTCACAACGCCTGACTCAACACTGATCTCGACGCCGGACAGGGTGTCGATTTCGCCAAAGATCGTGGCGATGCGTTGCGCGATGGCGGCGTCGGACGGCGCGTCGGTTTCAAGCGCGATCTCGCCGCCGGTTTGCTCCCCCTCGGTTTGCGCAAACGCAGGAGCGCTCACCATCAAGACGGCGCTCGCCAGAAGGATCAACAGGGCGAGAGGACGGGACAGGATCAATGAATTCATCCAGAAAGCCTTGCGCAAGGCGCAAGAAAAAGAAAGTCGCTCAAGATGAAACGCCCGGGCGCCCTCTTGGTTGCGGCCCAGACAGCAAAAAGCCCCGGCTCATCGAACCGGGGCTTTGTGTGTCAGCAATCTGCCAGCGCTCTAGCTGTCGAGGAAGGAACGCAGTTTGCGGCTCCGGCTCGGGTGCTTGAGCTTGCGCAGGGCTTTGGCTTCGATCTGACGGATCCGCTCGCGGGTCACGCTGAATTGCTGGCCCACTTCTTCCAAAGTGTGATCAGTGTTCATGCCGATGCCGAAGCGCATGCGCAGCACGCGCTCTTCGCGCGGGGTGAGCGAGGCGAGCACCAGCGTCGTGGTCTCACGCAAATTGGAGTGGATCGCGGCGTCGATGGGCAGAACCGCGTTCTTGTCCTCAATGAAATCGCCCAGATGGCTGTCTTCCTCATCCCCGATCGGGGTTTCAAGGGAGATCGGCTCCTTGGCGATCTTCATCACCTTGCGCACTTTTTCGAGCGGCATGGAGAGCTTTTCCGCCAGCTCTTCCGGGGTCGGCTCGCGGCCGATCTCATGGAGCATCTGACGGGAGGTGCGCACGATCTTGTTGATCGTCTCGATCATGTGCACCGGAATACGGATGGTGCGCGCCTGGTCGGCGATGGAGCGGGTGATGGCCTGACGAATCCACCAGGTGGCGTAGGTGGAGAATTTATAGCCGCGGCGATATTCGAACTTATCCACCGCCTTCATCAAGCCGATATTGCCTTCCTGGATAAGGTCGAGGAATTGCAGGCCGCGATTGGTGTATTTCTTGGCGATGGAGATCACCAGGCGCAGATTGGCCTCCACCATTTCCTTCTTGGCGACGCGGGCTTCGCGGGCGCCTTTCTGGACGGTGGCGACGATGCGGCGGTAATCATCGATCGGAACGCCGGATTCCTGAGCCAGAGTGGCGATCTGTTCGCGCAGCTCGCCCGCCTCAACCTCTTCACGCTCGACAAAGCGCGTCCAGGCCTTGGTCTTGCCCGACATGTCTTTCAGCCATTCAGGATCAAGCTCATGGCCCTGATAGGATTTGAGGAAGTCGGTGCGCGGCACGCCATGGGCTTCGGCCATGCGCAAGAGCTTGCCTTCCATGCCCATCAGCTTCTTGTTGATGGCGTCGAGCTGTTCGACCAGCGCCTCGATCCGGGCGTTGTTGAGGTGCAGCGAATTCAGGTTCGCCACGATGCGTTCAAACACATCGTCATAGGCGGACTGATCCTTGTCGCTCAGATGCTTGCCGGACAGGCGCGAGGAGACCAAGCGGTCCTGCAGCTGACGGAAGACGTCGAAATCGGTGGCGATGGCGTCCAGGGTCTCCATGACCCCGTCGCGCAGTTCAGCCTCCATGGCGGCAAGCGACATGTTCGCGCCGTCATCATCATCGTCGTCATCGCTGTCGCCTTCAGACTCGCCTTCGGCTTTTTCGCCGTCTTCGCTGTCTGAGGTCTCGCTGTCAGAGGTCTCATCATCAGACTTGGCGTCAGCGTCGTCAGCCTTGGTCTCATCACCCTCGGCTTCGCCGTCTTCACCCTCTTCGGCCACCGCGGTGGCGTCTTCGCGCACGCCGCCATAGGTGGCGTCCAGATCGATGATGTCGCGCAGCAAGACCTGGCCTTCGCGCAGCTCGTCGCGCCAGACCATGATGGCTTCAAAGGTGAGCGGGCTTTCGCACAGCCCGCGGATCATCGCATTGCGGCCCGCCTCGATGCGTTTGGCGATGGCGATCTCGCCCTCGCGCGACAACAGCTCGACCGAGCCCATCTCGCGCAGATACATGCGCACCGGGTCATCGGTGCGGTCTTGCGCAGAGGTGGTGTTCTGCCCCGCGACGACGTCCGCCTTGGCTTTCTTGGTGACGGCGGTGGACTTTTCCTCGTCCTCCTCGTCATCGGCCTCGGCGCCGGACGTTTCGTTGTCCGCATCCTCTTCGGAATCCACGACCGTGATCCCCATTTCGGAGAGCTGTGCGAGGATGTCCTCGATCTGCTCGGAGCTGAATTCTTCGCTCGGCAGGACCTTGTTCAGCTCGTCATGGGTCACATAACCGCGTTTTTTCGCGGTTTTGATCATGGCTTTGACGGTCTGATCAGTCAGGTCCAGCAGCGGGCCGTCCTGATTTTCAGAGGTCGCTTCAGCGTTTTCAGCGGCGGCTTTGCTCATTCGGTGATCATGCTCCCGGAGGATTTCATTGGCTGCGCGCACAAAGGGCGGCGTGGGCGCGCGCTAGCGCTGTCGACCCCGCCGCTCCGCGACGAGGTAATTTTTGAGGGCGTCAGAATCACCCTCTTCAAAGAAGTCGGCGTGTCGTGGTCGGTCCTGAGCGTCTTGCGCAACTCTTTCCATATAAGAAGCCGAAAGCCTGCGCCAAGCCTCAAGCCGGCTGTCAGCATCCGCTTCACTCCCCCCAAGGCTGGCGCGCATCGGCGCTTTGTCTACCGCCAACCGTGTCAGTTGAGGACCGAACCCCCGTCGAGACAACGCATCACGCAGTCCGCCGACAGGCAGAGGTTCCCCAGAGAAACACGCGTCTAGAATCGCGTCCCTAAGGCTGTCAAGCGTTCCGAACGAGATTTGCAGCAAAGTCTCGGCGTCCGCCTCGGCGATTTCGGGGTATTCGATCACCGCCAGAAGCAGCTGGCGCAAGGGCGCGGACGGCGATTTGTGCTTGCGCTGCGCCACCAGTTCGGCGGTCGGCGGCTGCAGCGGGGTGAAGCGCCGACCGGCGCCGCGCCCGGCGTATCCGCCGCGATTTCGCTCGGACTGGAACCCGGCCTGCGGCGTGCGCCCGAACTGCGCATCGATGCGCACATCAAACTCGGCGCGGTATTCCGCCTTGATGTCGGGATCCTTGATCTTGGCGACCAACGCCCTGATCCGCTTTCGGAACCCAGCGCGGCGATCGGGATCGTCCAGCGGTTCCAGCTCCACTTCGCGCCGCCAGAGCACATCGATCAACGGCTTGGCGTCGCTGATGGCGTCTTTCAGCGCCTGGGCGCCCTGGTCGCGCAACAGGTCATCGGGATCCTGTCCATCGGGCAGAAACACAAAGCGCAGCGTCCGCCCCGGCTCCAGCAATTCAAGCGCCCGCTCCGCCGCCAGCGCGGCTGCGCGCGTGCCCGCCGCATCGCCGTCCAGGCACACCACAGGCTCCGGTCCGGCGCGCCATAATAAACGCAGCTGGTTTTCCGTCAGCGCCGTGCCGAGCGGCGCCACAGCCTGGCCCAGCCCGGCGCGCGCGAACGCGATCACGTCCATATAGCCTTCGGCCACGATCAACCCCTTGGCTTTCACCTTGGGATCGTGGGCGAAGGCGCGCGCTTCGGGATAGCGGTATAAAAGCGAGCCCTTGTGAAACAATTCGGTCTCGGGCGAGTTGAGATATTTCGCCCGGACATCCTTGCTCATCGCGCGGCCGCCAAACGCCACCAGCCGGTCGCGCGCATCCTTGATCGGAAACATCACTCGGCCGCGAAACCGGTCATAGGGCTCGCCGCCATCCTCGGGCAGGATCGACAGGCCGGCGTCCGACAAGTCTTGTGCGCTGGCGCCCTTCTGGGTCAGCGCGCGGGTCAGGCCGCGGCGATTATCCGGCGCGAAGCCCAGACCAAAGCGCTCCATGTCAGACCGGCTGAGCCCGCGGCGCTCGAGATACATGCGCGCCTGTTCGCCTTCGGGCGCATACAGAGAGCGCGTGAAATACTCCTGGGCGAGCGCGATCCAGTCCAGAAGCGTCTTGCGATGCTGTTCCTGCTGAGGATCGCGCGGCTCCATACGCGGCACTTCCAGCCCAGCTTCCTGGGCCAAAGCCTCGATCGCTTCCATGAAGCTCAGGCCTTGGGTTTTCTGAAGCCAGGTGAAGATGTCGCCATGCTCCTGGCTGGCGAAGCAATGGTAGAAGCCCTTCTCGTCATTGACGAAAAACGAGGGCGTGCGCTCTTTCTTGAACGGAGACAATCCGACGAACTCGCGGCCCTGCCGCTTGAGCGGCACCGTACGCCCTATCAGCTCGGATGGGCGGATGCGCGTCTTGATCTCGTCTTTGAAACCGTCGGGAATCGCCACGAACTGAACATCCTCCAGCCCGACAGCATAAACCGGCCCGGGTCAGACGGCTAGGAGCCTAAGCCTGACCTTGCAGCAAAGTTTTCACTTCCTTGCCAGCCTTGGCGAAATCCATGCGGCCGGTATAGCGCTCTTTGAGCGCCGCCATGCAGCGCCCCATGTCTTTCAGGCCGCCCGCATCCAGCTCGCTGACCACAGATTGGGCGGCCTCGGCGATCTCGGCGGGCTTCATGGGTTCGGGCAGGTACGAGCTGACGATCTCCGCTTCCGCGCGTTCGCGTTCGGCGAGATCGAGCCGGCCCGCATTTTCATACGTCTCGGCGCTCTCTTCGCGCTGCTTGAGCAGTTTTTGCAAGATCGCCTGAATCTCGGGCAAGTCGCAGCCCTCGCAGCGGTCTTCCGCCCGCGCGGCGATGTCGCGATCCTTGATGGCGGCCTGGATCAGGCGCAGCGTGGAGACGCGCGTGCTATCCTTGGTGCGCATGGCGTCTTTGAGGTCAGAGAGGATGCGGTCGCGAAGCGACATGAGGGCACCTATTTTCGGCGGCGCTGCTAATAAGCGCCAAGCCATTGGAATTACAAGAATTTGCAGCGCTGCCTTTAGCTTGACCCGGCCTCACCGCTCGCCTACGTTCCGCGCGTTTAACCGCCCGCCGCTGGAGCCCAGCTCGCGGTCCCGCGCGTGTCAGGAGGCGAGCACCTATGCCGGAAGCGATCAAGAATCAAGAGCCGATGCAATCAACTTCTTCCGATTCCCAGCCCGATTGGGCCACCGCCGCTCTGATTTTAGCAGACGGCACAGTGTTTTACGGGACGGGAGCCGGCGCGACCGGCTCCGCCGTCGCCGAGCTCTGTTTCAATACCGCGATGACCGGGCATCAGGAAATCCTGGCCGATCCCTCCTATGCGGGCCAGATCGTGTGTTTCACCTTCCCTCATGTGGGCAATGTGGGCGCCAACGCCGAAGACGAAGAAGCCGCCAGCGTGATCGCCCGCAAGGCGGCCTTGGGCATGGTCAGCCGTGAAGAGATCACCCCGCCCGCGAGCTGGCGCGCGGAAACCGGCTTTGACGAATGGCTGGCGGCGCGTGAGATCATCGCCATCACCGGCGTCGACACCCGCGCCATCACCCGCCGCATCCGCGAGACCGGCATGCCCATGGCCACCATCGCCCATGCGCGTGACGGCAAGCTCGACATCGCCGCGCTGAAAGCCCAAGCCAGCAAGGCCCCGCCGATGGAAGGCGTCGAACTGGCGAGCGCCGTCGCCTGCGACGCCGCCAATGACTGGACAGACGGCGATTGGGGTTGGTCGGAAGGCTTCGCCAAAGGCCCTGAAGACGGGCCGCTGGTCGTGGTGCTCGATTATGGCGTAAAGGCCAACATCCTGCGCCGTCTCGTCTCCGCCGGCGCCCGCGTACAGGTCGTGCCGGGCAAGGCGAGCAAGGACGATGTCCTCAAACTCAATCCGGACGGCGTTCTGGTCTCCAATGGTCCCGGCGATCCCGCCGCCACCGGCGAATACGCGCTCGATACGGTTCGTGGCGTCATCGACGCCGGCGTTCCGGTTCTGGGCATCTGCCTGGGCCATCAGATGCTGGCGCTGGCGCTTGGCGCGAAGACCGAGAAAATGGTTCAGGGCCATCATGGCGCCAACCATCCGGTGAAAAATATCGAAACCGGCCAGGTGGAGATCGTCTCCATGAACCACGGCTTCGCGGTCGATCGCGACAGCCTGCCAGAAGGCGCGGTCGAGACCCATGTGTCGCTGTTTGACGGCACCAATTGCGGCTTCAAGCTGACCGACAAACCGGTCTGGGCGGTCCAGCACCACCCTGAAGCCAGCCCCGGCCCGCAAGACAGCTTCAAGGTCTTTGAGAGCTTTGTGAGCGCATTGAAAGCCGGTTAAGGCGCTAGCGGCTCCGTCCGGCGCAATGCTAATCTCCTCACTGTGTGAACGGGGGAGACGCACATGGCGGAGCTGACACGGCGACAGACGCTGGCCACGGGATTGGCGGGGCTGACAGGCCTGACGGTCTCCGCCTGTTCTGGACGCACGGATGCGCCAGACAATCTTTTGCGCGTGGCGATCGAGACCGAGCCTGACAGCCTGGATCCGCTGCGCGGTCAGTTCGCCTCCTCAGCCCTTCTATACAAACAGCTTCATGCGCCTTTGACCGAATACGCCCCGTCTGGCGGTTTGGCGCCGGGACTGGCCCTGACCTGGCGTAGCGAGGATGCCCGCACCTGGCGCTTCACCTTGCGACCCGATCTGACGTGGTCTGACGGCGCGCCCCTGACCGCGGACGACGTGGTGTGGACCGCAAGGCGCGCTGTGGATCCGACCACAGGCTTTGCAGATCTGGGCGACTTTTTCGCTGTCATCGGCGCGCGTGACGCGCTGGCGGGCGAGCGTCATCCCGACACCATCGCCGTCACCGCCCCTGACCCGCGCACCGTCGTGTTCGAGCTGGACCGCCCGGTGGGCAATTTCCCGGTGCTGATGCGCGAGTTCTACCCCCTGCCCCGCCATCAGGTGGAGGCCTATCCCGATGACTGGATCCGACCTGAGCACTGGGTCTCAGCGGGGCCCTATGTGCTTGATCGCTATGAAGCGCTGTCTTTGCAGCTGGTGAAGAACCCGCGCTTCCCCGCCACCGACAGCGTCAAGATCAACGCCATCAGCGTGGATGTGATCGACACGCCCTCCGCCCGCGCGCGTCGGTTTCGAGCGGGCGATTATGATCTGGCCGAGCGTCCGCCCACCGACCAGATCGGCTTTCTGCGCGAGACAGTGGGCGATCAGCTGCACGCCTATCCCGCCCCGATCCTGACCTATCTCAAGCTCAATTGCGCCCAGCCCTATCTGAGCGATCCGCGGGTAAGGCGCGCGCTGAGCCTGGGGCTCGACCGGGCGTTCCTGAACACGCATTTCTTCAATGACGAGGCGCACGCCTCAGACACCGTGATCCCGCGTCAGGGCGACGCCTATACGCCGCCGCGCCCAGACCCGGAGCGCGCCCGCGCTTTGCTGGCCGAAGCAGGCTTCACCGCGCAATCGCCCCTGAGACTCACCGTACGTGCGACCGCTGGCGACCGCGACCGCCTGGCCATCGCCCTCCTGGATGACTGGTCGCGGATCGGCGTGGAGGGCGAGCTGCTCGCCAGCTATCCGCTCGATCTCTATCAGGCTGTGGATGCTGGCGATTTCGATGTGGCGCTCGCAAGGTTTGATCGCGGGCTGAAATCGGACCCCGACTTCATGCTGCAGCCCTTCTCTCGCAACGGCTTCGCTGACAACACCAATTGGTCCGGCGCGGCGCGGGAGACGTTCGACGCCTTGATGGCGGACGCCTACGCCATGATCGACCCCGAAGAACGCGCCGCGCAGTTCCGACGCGCGGAAGCGGTTTTTCTGGAAGCGATGCCGAACATCCCGCTCCTGCATGAGCGGGCCTATTGGCTGGTCTCGGACCGGACGCGGACATCGACCGAGATCCAGCCTCAGCTCTGGCGGGATCTGGAGCTGAGATAGACCATGAATAAAGACTTCGCCCTCACCCTCTGGCGCGCGGATCTGGTCCGGTTCGCGCTTGATGATCGGCATTTGAAAACCGGCAAGGCCGTGATCGCCAACCAGTCTGGCTGGCTGCGGCGCTATCATGGGCTACAGCATCTGGGCTTTCTATTCGCCGAGATCGAAGCCCAGGCTGATCAGATCAGCGACCTGCCGCGCCTGACCTACGCCGCCTGGTTTCATGACGCGATCTACAAGAGCTGGCGCAACGACAACGAACAGCGCAGCGCGGACTGGGCGCAGGCGGCGCTTGTGGACATGGGCGCGACCTCAGACCTGGCGTCGCGTGTGCACAGCCTCATCCTGGCGACGGCGGATCATGCCGGCGGCGGGATCGATGCAGATGACGCGCTATTTCTGGACATGGACTGCGCCATTTTGGGGACCGCCCCTGACGCCTATGATCAGTATGCGCGGCAAGTGCGCGCAGAACATCTCTGGGCGCCGCCGCAGTCTTACAAAAAGGGGCGCGCAGCGTTTCTCACACGCCAACTCCAGCGAGAACGCCTGTTTCACACCGCCGCCTATCAAGATCGGTTTGAAGCGCAGGCGCGCGCTAATATGCAGCGCGAACTGGCGAAGCTGACGCGCTAGTCGGCGTCCCGCACCCGCACCAGCAAATCCCCAGGCTCGCACTCCAGCGCCTCACACAGCGCCAGCAGGGTGGAAAAGCGCATGCCTTTGATCTTGCCGGTCTTGATCTGGGACAGCGCGACTTCTGACACGCCGATCGCTTCAGCCAGATCCTTTGATTTCATGCGCCGTTCGGCGAGCAGCACATCCAGCCTGACATCAATGCGTCCGCTCATACAAAAGCGTCCAGCTCATCGCGCTGACGCACCGCCTGTTGCAGCACATGCGCGACGCTGACGAAGACCAGCGCGAAAAACAGCATCGCCAGGTCATGCGTCCCCAGATCCACAATCACAGACCCGCCCTCGCCAGGCTCACACCAACTCAGAAACGCGCTGAGCGCAGCCAGCTCAAACGGGCGCACAATCACCAGCGACACAAGAATCCAGGCGAAGGCGCGAAAGCCAGTGAGCGCAGGGATCGAAAACGCACGATCGGTAGCGCTGCAGATGAAAAATCCGCGCAAGCGCCACAGCCCATACGCCAGCAGCAACGCATTCACACTGGTGATTGCTGTGGCCCCCAGCGCGATGGGGAAGTCAAACCAGCTCATATCCGCCTGGCCGGTGAACCGCTGCAAAGGCTGAGCATGAAGCGCTTCCGGTCCCAGCCAGACCACCAGGTTCAAGACCGGTGAGGCGACAGCGCCCAGCGCGCACAGACCGGCCAGAAACCAGGCCAAACGATGCCCGGTCGAGGGGGACGCAAAATCGCTCAGATCGGGGGGTGCGGGATTATTCATAAAGTTTCACTTTAATTTTTCATAGCGTAACTTAATCTAACCCGGTCTGCTCCTGAAGGGAACCTCATCATGTTGCTCGCACTCCTCCCGGCCGCGCTCTGGCTCAGCGCTGCATCTGTTCAGGCGTGTCATGCGGGCCAGGATTATGACGGACCGCCCGCAAGGCCTCGTCCGAGCGAGATCATCTTGCCGGCTCCCGGCTTTGCTCAGGACACAGCGCGTTTCACAGATGAAGAGCTTGCGCGCCTGAACGCGGTGGTGGACCGCATCTCAACTCAGGCGCCTGATTGGAGCCTGAGCGTCAGCCGCACCGATGGCGCCGCATGGAGCCACAATCCCGAGGGCCGCGTGTTCGCGGCGGCCTCCATCGGCAAATCCATGACCGCGGCCCTGGTGTTTCAGTTGATCGAGGAGGGACGGCTTTCCGCGGAGGATACGCTGGACGCCTGGCGGCCTGACCTGCCCCATGCGGAGCTGGTCACGATTGACGACCTGCTGAGCCACCGCTCGGGTTATTTCATCGCCCAGGACAGCCCCGGGAGCGCGCCTCAATCCCCCGATCAGCTTTACGCCCGACTTCAGCAGGACGGCGTGCTCTTCTGCCCTGGCACGAACTGGGCGTACTCGAATGTGGGCTACATGCTTCTTGGCGACATCATCGCGGCGACTGAAGGGCGCAGCTTCGCCGAGAGCCTTGAAGCGCGCGTGCTGACCCCGCTGGGCCTTGAGCAGACCTATGCCGTCGAGACCGGCCGCATCCGGCCTGGCCTCATCGCTGGCCATCATGACGGCCAAGTCTTGCCAACCGCTGATTACGCCTGGCCCTATGCGGCGGGCCCCGTGCTCAGCACGGCGGAGGACTTGGTGATCTGGTGGCGCGCCCTGCTGTCGGGCGCCGTCATCTCAGAGGCCTCGCTTGAACTGATGTCGGCGAAGAGCTGGCCCTTGTTCGGCCATGACCAGCTCAGCTATGGCCGGGGCGTGCAGATCGCCGATTTTCCCGTAGGCCCCGGCGCCATGCTGATGCATTCAGGCGGGATCAGCGGCTTTGTCAGCGTGGTCGCCTGGTCGCCCCGGCACAATGTCTATGTCGCCGCCATGGCCAATGAAAAAACCACCTCCGCCGAAGCCGCGCTGTGGGCGTTGATGCAGGCGCTGGATGCCGAGCTCCCGCACGAAGCAAACAACTAGGCGAGCAAACAAATCACTTGCGGGCGGGATGGCGCTCGTCAGGTGACTCAATTGCGGAAAAGCCCGCAATCGCCTCTCGCCAAGCGACCGATTCCGGTCTAAGCACGGGTTTCAGCGTACATCATCAGCGCCGCACGCCGCCTCCGCCCCGTTTCGGGCTTGTCAGAGGCTGCGTTTTCGCGCGCGCGTGCAAAACTTTAAGAGGCCGGCCATGCCCAAGCGCACAGACATCCAGTCCATCCTGATCATCGGCGCCGGTCCCATCGTGATCGGCCAGGCCTGCGAATTTGACTATTCGGGCGTTCAGGCGGTGAAAGCGCTCAAGGAAGAGGGCTACCGGGTGATCCTGGTGAACTCCAACCCCGCCACGATCATGACCGACCCGGACCTGGCCGACGCCACCTATATCGAGCCGATCACCCCTGAAATGGTCGCCAAGGTGATCGAGAAGGAGCGCCCCGACGCGCTCTTGCCCACCATGGGCGGGCAGACCGCGCTCAATTGCGCGCTCGAGCTCGACAAGCGCGGCGTGCTGGAATTGTTCAATGTGGAGATGATCGGCGCGAAGGCCGACGTCATCGACAAGGCGGAAAACCGCGAGCGCTTCCGCGTGGCGATGGATTCCATCGGCCTTGAAAGCCCCATCTCCCGCACCGTGCACACCATGGCGGAAGCCGAGATCGTGCTGGAAGAGCTGGGTCTGCCGGCGGTGATCCGACCCTCCTTCACCATGGGCGGCACCGGCGGCGGCATCGCCTATAATGTTGAAGAATTCCGCGAGATCGTCACCTCAGGCCTGTATCACTCTCCGGTCACAGAAGTGCTGATCGAGGAAAGCGTTCTGGGCTGGAAAGAATACGAGATGGAAGTGGTTCGCGACAAAGCGGACAATTGCATCATCATCTGCTCGATCGAAAACATCGACCCGATGGGCGTTCACACCGGCGATTCCATCACCGTCGCCCCGGCCCTGACCCTGACCGACAAGGAATACCAGCGCATGCGCTCGGCCTCGATCGCCGTGCTGCGCGAGATCGGGGTGGAGACCGGCGGCTCAAACGTGCAGTTCGCCGTGAACCCCAAGGATGGCCGCATGGTGGTCATCGAGATGAACCCGCGCGTGTCGCGTTCGTCCGCGCTGGCGTCCAAAGCCACGGGCTTTCCCATCGCCAAGGTCGCAGCCAAGCTGGCCGTGGGCTATACGCTCGATGAGATCGACAATGACATCACCGGCGGCGCGACCCCGGCGAGCTTTGAGCCGACCATCGACTATGTGGTCACTAAAATCCCGCGCTTCGCCTTTGAGAAATATCCCGGCGCCAAAGCCACGCTGACCACCTCCATGAAGTCGGTGGGCGAAGCCATGTCCATGGGCCGCAGCTTCGCCGAAAGCGTGCAGAAAGCCCTGCGCAGCCTGGAAACCGGCCTGTCGGGTTTTGACGAGATCGAGATTGACGGTCTGGATCAGGCCGAAGACGAAGCCGCGCGGCATCAATCCGTGCTGGCGGCGCTGTCACAGCCCACCCCGGATCGGCTGCTGGTGATCGCCCAGGCCTTCCGCGAGGGCCTGAGCGTGGAGCGCATCCAGAGCGCATGCCTGTATGAGCCCTGGTTCCTGCGTCAGATCGAAGCGATCGTGCACGCCGAGGAACAGGTGCGCATGCTGGGCTTGCCGCAAAATGGCGATGAGCTGTTAAAGCTCAAATCCATGGGCTTTTCCGACAAGCGCCTCGCAACCCTCGCCAAGGTCGAGGAGACCGAGGTAAAGGCGCTGCGCAAAACCTTCGGCGTCCGCCCGGTTTATAAGCGCGTGGATACGTGTGCGGCCGAATTCGCCTCGCCCACCCCGTACATGTATTCGACCTATGAGCGCGGCGGCGAGTGCGAAAGCGCCCCGACCAACCGCAAGAAGGCGATCATTCTGGGCGGCGGTCCGAACCGGATCGGCCAGGGCATCGAGTTTGACTATTGCTGCTGTCACGCGGCCTTCGCCTTCGCCGAGATGGGCATTGAATCCATCATGGTGAACTGCAACCCTGAAACCGTCTCCACCGATTACGACACCGCCGACCGGCTCTATTTCGAACCGCTGACCGCCGAAGACGTGCTCGAGCTGATCGAGACCGAAATGCAATCGGGCGAGCTTTTAGGCGTGGTGGTGCAGTATGGCGGCCAGACCCCGCTGAAACTGGCGCCGGAGCTCGAAGCAGCCGGCGTGCCGATCCTGGGGACCGCGCCGGACGCCATCGACCTCGCTGAAGACCGTGAGCGCTTCAAGGCGCTGCTGGACGATCTGGGTCTGAAACAACCGCCGAACGCCATCGCCCATGACGAAGCCGAAGCGCGCGTCATGGCCGAAGAGCTGGGCTTCCCGCTGGTGCTGCGCCCCTCGCACGTTCTGGGCGGTCGCGGCATGGAGATCGTGCGCGATATCGAGAGCTTCAGCCGCTATATCCGCGAAGCCGTGCATGTGTCGGGCAAGGCGCCGCTGCTGCTGGATCGCTATCTGTCAGACGCCTCCGAAGTGGATGTGGACGCGGTGTGCGATGGCGAGGATGTCTGGATTTCCGGCATTATGGAGCATATCGAGGAAGCGGGCGTGCACTCGGGCGACAGCGCCTGCTCGCTGCCGCCTTACTCGCTCTCTGACCAGACCGTCAGCGAATTGCGGCGCCAGACCAAAGCCCTCGCGAAAGCCATCGGCGTCAAAGGCCTGATGAACGTGCAGTACGCGGTGAAGGACAATATGGTCTACCTGATCGAGGTGAACCCGCGCGCCAGCCGCACCGTGCCGTTCGTGGCGAAAACCATCGGCGCGCCGGTGGCCAAGATCGCCGCCAAGGTGATGGCCGGCGCGAAGCTGTCTGAATTTGAAACCCCGGCCATGCCCAGCCGCCATATCGCGGTAAAGGAAGCGGTGATGCCGTTCTCGCGCTTCCCCGGCGTTGATCCGATTCTCGGCCCGGAAATGCGTTCCACCGGCGAAGTCATGGGCATTGACGAGCGCTTTGAAGCCGCCTTCGCCAAGGCGGAGCTCGGCGCGGGCGTGAACCTGCCCAAATCGGGCACGGTGTTCGTCTCGCTCAAAGAATCAGACAAGCCGATGATGATTGAATCCTGTCATCGCCTGACCGCTCTGGGCTTCAAACTGCTGGCGACCTCCGGCACGGCGGCGACCCTGCAAGAGGCCGGCGTCGCGGTTCAGCCGATCAATAAAGTCTTTGAAGGCCGTCCTCATATTGTGGACGCCATCAAGAACGGCGAAGTCCAGCTGGTGTTCAACACCACAGAGGGTCAGCGGTCGATGATCGACAGCTATTCGATCCGCAGAACTGCGCTGGAAATGAAGATTCCATGTTATACGACAGCGTCGGCTTCACGGGCTGCTGTGAAGTCAATTGCGGCGATTGATGCAGGCCAGCTTGAACCGCGCTCCTTGCAATCCTATCGTAATAGGCCGTCTGGCGGCTGAGTAGAGTTGTCAGTTCGTCAGAGCACTGATCACGAGACCGGACATTCATGCAGAAAATTCCGATGACCGCCGAGGGCCATAAAGCGCTCGACGAAGAACTCAGACACCTCAAGAGCGTGGAACGGCCTGCCGTGATCGCCGCGATTTCCGAAGCGCGCGAACATGGCGATCTGTCCGAGAACGCCGAATACCACGCCGCCAAGGAGCGGCAGGGCTGGATCGAAGGCCGCGTGCAGGAGCTTGAAGACAAGATCGCTCGCGCCCAGGTCATCGACATCTCCAAGATGTCGGGCAGCCAGGTGAAATTCGGCGCCACCGTCACCGTGGTGGACGAGGACACCGACCAGGAGAGCACCTACAAGATCGTCGGCGATGACGAGGCCGATGTGAAATCGGGCAAGATCTCGCTCTCCTCCCCCATCGCCCGCTCCATGATCAACAAGGAAGAAGGCGATGTGGTCGAGGTCAACGCCCCAGGCGGCGTGAAAAGCTATGAGATCCTCAAGGTCGAGTGGAAATAGGCTCGGCCAAATTACAGACGACATGAAGAAGCCGGCGGAGAGATCCGCCGGCTTCTTGGCGTCAGGCGGATCAGTCCTGTCTGACCCGCCTGACTGAGGACCGTTCGGGGCGGCCCTATGGAGCAGCTATCGAATGAAGGCCCGGCAGATACATTTCCGGGTCGACCCGTTCGCCATTCTGATGCACTTCCACGTGCACATGCGGGCCTGTCGACAGTCCTGTCTGGCCCACATCCGCAATGACGAACCCGGCTGTGACCTGGTCGCCGACAGCCACATGCATGTCGCCCAAATGGGCGTACAGAGTGGTCCAGCCAGCGCCATGATCAATCCCGATGACATGTCCCCAAGCTGGCGAACCCTGATAATTGTCGCCGACGTAAAAGACGTGGCCGGGTGCGGGGGCATACACGGGTGAGCCGAGCGGCGCAGCGACGTCCACACCGCCATGGTCCCGCGTCCGATCAGGCAGCCCTGAAGGTATGTTGCGAAGGCCATACCCGGACGTGAACCGTCCCTCCAACACGATATGCGAAAAAACTGGCGTGCTGATCGCCCGACCTGACGCCTGGGCCATTTGCAACCCCGCCGAGCCGATGACCAGGCTCATCGCCCCGAGCCCGCCAAGAGCAAGCCGTCGCCATTTCGGAGATGGAGCGGGAGACAGAATTGAAATCAATCGCATTTTGAGCGCCTCTTTGTACGTTACGCCGAAACTGACAGCAGGTGAGGACCCCGACTCCATACGCACTGTGTCCAAAAGCGCCCGGGCGTAAGAACGGACACTTTCAGTATCTTTCCGGCGTAACACGTCTGCATCGCACGCTATTTCCACGGCGAGCTGGCGGCGCTGTTCACACGCCCACCAGGCCGGGTTGAACCAGAAGACGAGCCCGAAAACTCTCATCAGCAGAGCTGTCTGAACGTCATGCCGGCGTGCATGCGCTAACTCATGATCAACGATGTCCAGATGTGCCTGCGTCATACGAAAGTAGAGCGGCAGCACCAAGCAGGGCTGAAACACGCCGCAGATAAAGGGCGAGCCGATCTGCCCGGACTGACGTATCTGCAGATGCACGCCCTGATGCTTGGCCCGAGGTGAAACCACCTGCCTCAAATCAGAGGATGCGATCGAGGCGCGCATTACGGCCCTGTGCAAGCGCCAGGAGCGGCTCAGTTCGATTGCGAGCCGCAAACTTGCCCCCGCGCCCCACATCAGTGCGAGGATACCGGTGAGAGAGTAAGTTTCAGCCATCTGGCCGAGCGGCGCCAGGCTCACGGCCCCTTCCGAAGGTGACGGCAAGACAGGCAGCCCACTCAAGGTCGGCCAGACCTGCAGAGGCCCCCAAAGCTCACCCGCGAAATGAGTCACGACTGCGAGGGGAAGCGGGGCAAGCGTAACCAGAAGGGCCAGGGTCCAGACCCGATCTGCCCGAGAGCCGGCAGCCCCTTCAAGACGGGTCGCCAGTTTGTAGCTGAGCAGACCGAGAGGCAGACTGAGCAGCAAGCCGGTCAGCACTTCGCCCCATAGCGCACTCATGAGTATGATCGCTTCTCAGAGCTGGGCGTAGCCGGCGCTTCCAAAATCTGCTCAAGCTCTTCAAGCTCTTGAGCGTTCAACAAAGCACTTCCGGTAAAAGCTGAAACCGGTAGAGCTCCGTCTACCTCAAGCACACGCTTGGTGAAGCTGCGCACCAGACGGCTGATCAGATCGACCTTGCGATCCGCCGCCGCGAACACGGCGAGGCCGTGGACGCTGTCTTTGTTCACCAGGCCTTTGTCGACCATGCGCTGAATCACCGTGCGGGTTGTGGAATAGGACCAGCCTTGCGCTTCTCCGATCTTGTCGTGGACTTCGCGCGCGCTGAGCCGGTCATGGGACCAGAGCGCCTTGAGCACTTCAAGCTCGCTGGGATTGGGTTCGGCCGCCATGTGACACCTCGCTTGCTTACGTTACAAGTGTCGCACGATTCCGACAGGCGTCAACACATATCTGACTCACCGCCCTTCGCGCTTGACCCAAAAGGCATTCCGGCGACGATGGCGGGCATGGACACACGCTCATGCATTGTGGTCTCGGACGGGCGTCGGGGCATAGAAAATCAGGCGCTTGGCCTGGCCGAAGCGCTTGGGCGGCTGACCCCGCTCCAGATCCTGCCCATCCATGTCCCCCGCACCGGGAAATTGCCGGATGCGAGCATGATCGAGCCCGATCTGTGGATCGGTTGCGGCCGGGCGGCGGTGCGCGCGGCGGCGCTGCATCGACGACGCTGGCGGCGGACGCGCTTTGTCTATGTGCAGAAACCGCGCAGCCAGGCCGACCTCTTTGACCTGATCATCGCGCCGCGCCATGACCGGATGCGCGGATCAAACGTGCTCAACATTCTGGGCTCACCCAACCGGATTACGCCGCAACGCCTGAATGAAGGCGCCAGTGCTTTCGCCGAGCAGCTTCAGGCTCTGCCCGGACCGCACGCGGCCTTACTGATCGGCGGCGACAGCAAGCATCACCGCTTTACCGACGCCGCCTGCGCAAATCTGCTGGACGAGGCGGACTCCATCAGGCGTCAGGCGGGATCGCTGATGATCACCGTATCGCGCCGCACGCCGGATGCGCTGACCGAAGCGCTGCGCAGTCGCTACGCGCAGGCCGAGCGGGTCTGGTTTCATGACGATGACGGCCCCAACCCCTATTTCGCCTTTCTGGCCGCGGCGGACTGGATCTGCGTGACGGAAGACTCAACCAACATGCTGTGTGAGGCCGCCGCCACCGGCGCGCCGGTCTACCGGCTGGGCGTGGACGGCGATCCGGGCAAATTTCGTCTCCTCTATGCCGGGCTTGAAGGCGCCGGCGCCGTGCGCCCCTATCTGGGCCGGCTTGAGAGCTGGAGTTATGATCCGCTTCACGAAACCGACAGGGCAGCGCACACCGTGCTTGATATTCTGTCTTAGGAAGGCGACATCAGGGCCATCAAACTTGATCTGCCTGCGCACGGCCCGACTCAGGGTTTATTGCGCGGCCCATGAATACGAAGGAGCCGGCCATGGCCGAGACCCGTCACGCCAAACTCGTCATCATCGGTTCCGGTTCCGCCGGCTACACCGCCGCGATCTACGCCGCCCGCGCCATGCTGGAGCCGCTCTTGATCGCCGGCATGCAGCCGGGCGGCCAGCTGACCATCACCACCGATGTGGAGAATTATCCCGGCTTCGCCGACCCCATTCAGGGCCCGTGGCTGATGGACCAGATGAAGGCCCAGGCGGAAAACATGGGCACGGCCTTCGCCGACGATCTGATCGTCGACGCCGACCTCAGCGCCCGTCCGTTCAAGCTCACCGGCGATAGCGGCACGGTGTACACCGCCGACGCGGTGGTCATCGCCACCGGCGCCAGCGCCAAATGGCTCGGGCTGGACAGCGAGCAGGCGTATCAGGGCTATGGCGTCTCCGCCTGCGCCACCTGTGACGGCTTCTTCTATCGCGACAAGGAAGTCTTCGTGGTCGGCGGCGGCAACACCGCTGTGGAAGAAGCGCTGTTTCTGACCAATTTCGCTTCAAAGGTGACGCTGGTGCACCGCCGCGATTCCCTGCGCGCGGAAAAGATCATGCAGGACCGCCTGTTCAATCACCCCAAGGTGGAAGTGGTCTGGGACAGCCAGCTGGAAGAGGTCACGGGCGAGGACAAGCCGGTCAAATCGGTCACCGGCGTGCGGCTCAAAAACGTCAAGACCGGCGAGATCGAGGATCGCCCCGCCGACGGCGTCTTCATCGCCATTGGTCACGCCCCGGCGACGGAATTGTTCACCGGTCAGCTGGAAACCAAGGAAGGCGGCTATCTGGTCACGGCCCCCGATTCCACCTCCACCACCATCCCCGGCGTTTTCGCCGCGGGTGATGTGACCGATGACAAATATCGCCAGGCCATCACGGCGGCTGGCATGGGCTGCATGGCGGCGCTGGAAGCGGAACGCTATCTCGCCGCGCTCGACGCTGCGCGCGACAAGGCGTCTGACGCAGCCTAACCCGGTTTCAATTCACGGGGCGCGGCGTCCACGCTGCATGAGCATGTGTGATGCCAATGAGCGCGCCTCGCGTTCCAGGCCCGTCTTGCACGGATGAATTTGGCCGCCTGCATCGCGCAGGCGGCCTTTATACTGGGCCTGAGAAACCGTGACATGACACGAATTTCACTTGAAAAGCGTGTGGTCTCAACCACTTTGAATTTTGCATTTTTCACAAGGGGCGTGAGATCATGAGCAAAACGTGGACACATATGATTGCTGCAATCATGGCTTGGTCTCTGAGCAGTGCAGCCGTGGCGAGCGCCCAAAATCAGCCCCCCTCATTTGACGTTTTCGCGCCTTATACCGCCGATAGCGAAACCATGATCGATTACCAGGTCTGGAGCGAAATGCTCGAAGCCATCACCTTTGATGTGGGCATGAGTGACCGGTACGTTCCGAAGGGCCGGATTATTGAAACAGGCAGCCGCATTACCGGGCAAAGCACCTCTCGTTATCGCACTGAGGGCAATCGAGTCATTTTTCACTTGCTCGAAGACTTTCATAAAGAAGCGATCAGTTCATACCGCCAGGATCTGGAAGTCCTGCCGGACAGCATGCCGCTTTCAAATCTGGGGCGGAACGAACAACTCGCCTACTGGATTAACTTGCATAACGTCATCGTCATTGACGAAATCGCCAAGCGCTATCCGTTGCGCAATGTAGACAGAATTCGACTTGAAGACGGCGGCTCTTTGCACGAAGGCCATGTCACCACCATTCAGGGCGTCCCGCTCAGCCTGAATGATATCCGGTTAAATATCGTAGCGCGACATTGGGATAATCCCGTTGTCCTGTACGGGTTCTTCTCAGGTGGGGTGAGCAGCCCCAGCCTTCAGGCCCGCGCCTATACCGGCACGAATGTGATGCGTTTGCTGAACCGGAACGCCGAGGAATATGTGAACGCGCTGCGAGGGGTGGAAAACACCGCGCCGCCTTTGCGCGTATCGCCGATGTATTTTGAAGCGCAACACATGTTTCCGAACTGGCCTCAGGACCTGATCGCGCATCTGGACCGCTTTGCTGATGACGATGTGGCTGAACTTCTCGAGGGTTCAAATCGGGTTGTCAGAAGCCAGTATGATTGGAATGTTGCTGACCTGACCAATGGGGCCGGCCCATGCGGCGGCGGGGTTCGCAGAAATATTGAACAAGTCGCTGGCGTATCCAGCGGTTCAGAAGGCTCGGCGTCCTCCCTCGCAGGATGCAATCCCATCCCGCCAACGACGCGTAATTTTATCGTCGATGTTCAACAACGCCGCTTGCGCCTGCTGCGTAGCGGGCAATTGGGACGCGTCATCGTGACGGATATCGCGACAGAGGATTCAGATCACTCTCGCAGCGGCGGCGCTCAGGGACAACTTGTGGACAGGGACGACAACCCACCCGAAGGACGCTAAGGATAAAGCCCCAGTCGTTCGTAGACTTCCGCAGGGTAAAATGTCCTCTCCCCCTAAAACGCAGACTGTCCTGTCGATCCAGAATCTGACTTTCGGATACACAGCCAATTCAACGGTCTTAAGCATCCATGGGTTTGACGTTCAGGCGGGGGAGCGGATTTTCCTGCGCGGCGCCAGCGGGTCAGGCAAGTCCACCCTTCTGGGGCTGATCTCAGGCATTCTGGCGCCGCGATCTGGCGATCTGGAAATCCTGGGTCAGGCGATGCAAACCCTCTCCCCTGCGGAGCGCGACGCGTTCCGGGCGGCGCATCTGGGCGTGATCTTTCAGATGTTCAACCTGCTGCCCTATCTGCCGGTAGGCGAGAACGTCATGCTGCCCTGCCGGTTCTCATCCGAACGGGCGCGCCAGGCCGAAGCTGCAGGCGGCGAACAGGCCGAAGCGCGCCGTCTGCTGGAACGGCTGGGCCTTGACGCCAAAGCAGTCTGGTCCCAACGCGCCGCCAATCTTAGCGTCGGCCAACAACAACGCGTCGCCGCCGCCCGCGCCCTGATCGGCAAGCCGGGGCTGATCCTGGCGGATGAACCCACCTCGGCGCTGGATGCCGACAGCCGGGACGCCTTCATCGCCTTGCTCAAGGAAGAATGCACCGCCTCGGGCGCCGCCTTGGTGTTCGTCAGTCATGATGGCGGCCTCGCGTCCCAGTTTGATCGCGCGCTTGATCTGAGCGAAATCAACACCGCTGGCGCGAAGGAGCCTGCATGATGGCGCGTCTGCCTGTCCTGAACCTCGCCTTGCGCTCCATCGCCAACCGCCGCGCCACCGCCATCCTGACAGTCCTGACCGTCGCCATTTCGGTGATGCTGTTTCTGGGCGTGGAAAAAGTGCGTCATGGCGCGCGCGAGAGCTTTGAGAACACCATTTCCGGGGTGGACCTGATCGTCGGCGCACGCTCCAGCCCGGTGAACTTGTTGCTGTATTCAGTGTTTCACATCGGCGACGCCACCAACAACATCACCTGGGAGAGCTATGAGACGGTGGCGGGCGCGCCAGGCGTGGCCTGGACCGTGCCGATCAGCCTGGGCGATTCCCATCGCGGTCATCGGGTGATCGGGACGAATCCGACCTTGTTTGAGCACTACCAGTATGGCCGCGGACGCCATCTGGAGTTTGCCAGCGGTCGCTCTTTCGACAGCCTGTTTGAAGCCGTGATCGGCGCCGCCGTCGCGCGGGAGCTGGGGTATCAGACAGGTGAAGACATCATCGTCGCGCATGGCATGGGCGATGTCGGCTTTATCGAACATGACAGCAATCCGTTTACCGTCGTGGGCGTTCTGGCGCCCACCGGCACGCCGCTGGACCAGTCCGTCATGGTCACCCTTGAAGCGATCGAAGCCATCCATCTGGGCGGCGCAACCGGATCTGGCGCGACACTCCCCGCTGATGAATTGCGCGCCATGGACCTGACGCCGGACCAGCTGACCGCGTTTTTCGTGGGGCTCGACAGTCCGGTGGCGGCGCTCAGGCTGCAGCGCGCCATCAACACCTATCCCGAAGAACCGCTGCAGGCCGTGATCCCCGGTGTGGCGCTGGCGCAGCTGTGGAGCATTGTGGGTGTGGCCGAACGCACCCTCGCCGCCGTCGCCGCCTTTGTGGTGCTGACGGGCCTGGTGTCGATCCTGACCGCCATTCTGACCAGCCTGAACGAGCGACGGCGCGAAATGGCGATCCTGCGCGCCCTGGGCGCACGGCCCGGCCATGTCTTCGTCCTGCTGGTGGCGGAAGCCGCCATTGTCGCCCTCGCCGGCGCTGTTCTGGGCGCCCTGGCGACCTATGGCGCGCTGAACGTGCTCTCCCCAGTTCTGGAAGCGCGGTTCGGCATCGTTTTGCCGGGGCTGACGCCGGGCCTTTACGATTTGGCCATTGTCGGCGCTGTTACTGGGGCTGCAGCCCTGCTGGGCCTGTTTCCGGCCTGGCGCGCCTATCGCAATTCGCTCGCTGACGGCATGACGATCAAACTGTAAAGGCGCTCCCCTCATGGATTGGGACAAGCTCAAAACCTTCCACGCAGCCGCCGAAGTGGGATCGCTGACCGGAGCGGCGGAAGCGCTGGCGCTGTCGCAATCCGCTGTCAGTCGCCAGATTTCAGCGCTTGAAGGCGAGCTGGGGGTGAAACTGTTTCATCGCCATACGCGCGGCTTGCTTCTGACCGAGCCGGGGCGCGTTCTGTTTGAAGCCAGCAAGGATGTGGCGGGCAAGATCGCGCTCGCCGAAGCCAATGTGCTCGACTGCCGCGATGAGCCCAGCGGCTTGCTGCGGGTCACCGCGCCCACCGCCATGGGCGCCACCTGGCTGGCGCCGCGACTGGCGCGCTTTAATGCGCTCTACCCGCATATCCGGGTCCGCTTGCTGCTGGTCGACCATGAACTCGACATCGCCAATCTTGAAGCCGATGTGGCGCTGCGCCCCTGGGCGGCGACCCAGAATGATCTGATCCAGCGCAAGCTGATGGTGGTGGACCAGCATCTCTACGCGTCCGAAGCCTATCTGCAGCGCAAGGGCAAGGTGGAGAGTTTTGACGATCTCGACCGCCATGACTTTGTCGGCTACGGCCCGCGAAATCTGGCGCCGATCCCCAATCTCAACTGGCATCTGGATCTGGGCCGGGAGCCGGGCGACAAGCCGCGCGAGGCGCTGGCCGAAGCGAGCACGATTCACGGCATGATGCGGCTGGCCGAAGCCGGGCTGGGCCTGGTGGGCCTGCCCGATTATGTGGCCCGCGAAAACGACAAGCTCAAACGCCAGTTTGACACCATCGAGGGGCCGCCCTTCGAAGTGTATCTGATCTTCCCTGAGGAATTGCGCGCGTCTCGCCGGGTGAAAGCCTTCCGTGATTTCATCATGGAAGAGGTCAAACTCTGGCGCGAATAGCCGATTTGACCCGTTTTGAGCCGGTTTCGGTCCAATTGCGACACGATTGCGGCGGGGAGCTGACACAATTGTTGCAGCCCCGCAAAAACGCATAACGGCTATGGCGAACGGTCTGTTGTCTCACATGCGGGAGGGGGGCATATATCCCCCCGACAGCAGGTGCTCATCTGCTTTCCCCTTTGAGCGCATACCGTCTCCTCCCCGATAGGGTATGCAAAACTGAGCCGGTCACCGCAGACGCGGGGCCGGCTCTTTTCTTATTATATAAGGCTTAGTCAGCCGCCATGGACGTCATGGACGTGCGCACCCTCCCCCTCGAGCGCACGTACAGAAAACCCCGCCAGCGTCTTCGCTGGCGGGGTTTTTCATGCCCGGCAAAGCTCGAAGGCCTAGCCCAGCGTCGCGCGCAGCATCCAGGCCGTTTTCTCGTGCAAAGTGATGCGCGGGGCGATCAAGTCCGACGTCGCCTCATCGCTATGCTCTTCAGCCAGCTTCAATGCATCGCGCGCTGTACGCACCACTTGCTCATGGCCCGCCACCAGATTGGCGACCATGGTGTTGGCGTCCGGCGTGGAGCTGTCATGCTTGATCTTGGCGGACGCGCCCATCTCTTCGTATGAAATCGGCGCCAGGACGCCCAGCGCCCGGATGCGTTCGGCGATCTCGTCGGTGGCCGTCCACAGCTCGGTATACTGCTCTTCAAACATGGTGTGCAGGTCGTGGAAGCGCGGCCCGGTGACGTTCCAGTGATAGGCGTGCGTCTTGAAATAGAGCGCATACGTGTCCGCCAGGAGCGCCGTGACCGCCGTGGCCATGGTTTCGCGTTGCTCTTTGCTCAGGCCCATATTGATGTCCATTGCCGCCTCCTTTGCGGTGAAATCCATAACGACAATGTGGGGATGAACGCCCCCGAACGCCAACTGAGATTTTGACGGAAACCTATAGAGTTTCTCTATCCCTCAGCGGCGGCCTGACAGAAACGGACAATACGCTTGCCCGCTTCTTCCAACGCAGCGTCATCGGTGGCGTAAGACAGGCGGAAGCCCGCAGACGCGCCGAACGCCGTGCCCGGCACCACCGCCACGCCCTCTTCGGTCAGCAAGGCGTCGCACACATCCAGATCGGATTTCAGGAATTTGCCGCCTTGAGAGGTCTTGCCGATCAGACCGCCGCAATCCGCGAAAATGTAGAACGCCCCTTCCGGCGTGGGCGCGATCAGACCCGGCGCATCCTTCAGCTTGTCGAGCATGGAATCCCGGCGCGCCTTGAACGCGGCGTTGCGCGGCTTGAGGAAGCCGTGATCGCCATTGAGCGCCGCGACCGACGCCCACTGGCTGATCGAGCAGGGATTGGAGGTGGTCTGGCTCATCACCTTGGCCATGGCCTTGATCAGCTTTTCAGGCCCGGCGGCGTAGCCGATCCGCCAGCCCGTCATGGCGTAGGCCTTGGACACGCCGTTCATAGTCAGCGTGCGGTCATAAAGATTGGGCGCCACCTGAGCGAGGGTGGCGAACTCAAACCCGTCATACACGATGTGCTCATACATATCGTCGGTCAGGATGAGCACCTGGGGATGACGCTCCAGAACCGCAGCGAGAGCTTTGAGATCGTCGGCTGTATAGGCGACGCCGGTGGGGTTGGAGGGCGAATTCAGGATCACCCAGCGCGTGCGGGGCGTGATCGCCGCCTCCAGCGCTTCGGGCGTCAGCTTGAAGCCGTCTTCCACCCCGGCCGAGGCGAACACCGGCTCCGCGCCGCACAACAACGCCATTTCCGGATAACTGACCCAATAGGGCGCGGGGATCACCACCTCGTCGCCCGGGTTCAGCGTCGCCAGGAAGGCGTTATAGATGACCGGCTTGCCGCCCGGCGACACATTCACCTGGGCTGGCGTATAATCAAGACCGTTATCGCGCTTGAACTTGGCGCAGATCGCTTCTTTCAGCTCCGGCAAGCCGTCCACATTGGTGTATTTGGTCTGGCCGGACCGGATGGCGTTGATCGCGGCTTCCTTGATATGGTCCGGTGTGTCGAAATCGGGCTCGCCCGCGCCCAGACCGATGACATCCTTGCCGTCCGCCTTGAGCTGGCGCGCCTTCTGGCTGACCGCAATGGTGGCCGACGGCTTGACGCGGGACAGCGCCTCAGAGGCGCGCAGCAAATCCTGCGCGGCGGATGCAGACTCGGTCATGGACATACTCCTCAAGAACAAATTTCGCTGCAGCGCATCAATCAGGCGTACGCTGCAACAAAACAAAGCGGGTCACCAGCCGCGCCGGCGCCTCAATGGCGCGCTCGGCCACCCTCAACCCATAGGCCCGGGCCAGGCCCGACGGACCCACAGCGCCCCATCCGGGCTCGGACTCAGCGCTGATCGCCGTCAGGCCGGCAGTATTTGAAGCAAACGCGCGCGTGCGCAAGCGCTTGTTGTCGATATAGGGCGCCAGCTGAGCCAGCGCTTTTTCATGACCGACCAGCCCGATCAGCGGGGTCTCGTCCACAATGCGGCGATACAGATCAAAGCGGATCTCGATGGCGTGCTCGGCCAGCACCTGCGCCCAGCCTTCTTCTACCGCCGCGACCGTTTCAGCGATCGGCCCGGCGGCGCTGTCGATCGCAGCGACCGCATACCGCGCGGCGCCGCCGCGCAGGGCGTCCAGCACCGATTCAAGCGTGTCATGAGGATCCAGCAGGCTGGTTTGCGGGACCAGCTGCTCGGCCGCCTGATGGGTGAAACTGCCCTCTGGCCCCAAAAACGCGGTCAACATGGCGACATACTCCCGTGATCCATCGCCAGCCTAGCCCCCCGGTCATCGCGCACAACCGCTCCGCCCACAAATCAACACATTTGACCTCGCCTTCGCCCGATTTCAGCCCCGGAGCCGCCTCGGGACAGGCTGAGGCTGATTCATGTTCGGTTCACACGCCGCACACTAGGCAGGTCAGGGGAGGGCGAGACGATGAAGCAGAACACATCCAGCATGGGCCTTTTGGGCCTCAGCCTCGCGGCCCTGTGCCTGGTCGCCGCCGCCTGGACGCTGTATGCGGGCTCGGCCAGCGGCGCAGACTCCCTGTTTATCGCCCATGAGGCGCCACGAACGACAGTGCTCGGCGCCCTCAGAGACTGATACGAGATTGAAACCCCGGCGCAATGGCCTCATCTGTTGCGCTGTGAGTCTCTCCGCTTCCCCGCTCCCCGCCCTCAGCCCTGACCGGTTGCGCGACGCGATCCGGCGCAGCCTGCCGCTCGGGCTGGCGATCAGTGTGCACTTGGCCATGCTGGCGCTGCTGATCCGCACCCCTCCGGCGGAGCTGTTTCGGATCACGAACGTCATCGAAGGACTGGATGTGCGCTTTTACACAGTCAGCGCCCCGGACGCCGAAAGCGACGCCCGACTGGTCGAACCGCCCTTGGCGGACATTGAAACCGACCCGGCGACAGCTGAGCCGGCGCCGGTGAACGAGATCGCCGCCGCTGAGCCCGTCACCTCTGAAGACCCCGGCGCGGACGCCCCTGTGGACGAGGCTCTGTCGCCTGACGAACCCGTACCCGGCCCGGCGGCAGAGACAACCGACCCAGCCGTCACGGCCGACGCGCCTGCGCCCGGCGCCCGTTCGCGCGCCTCTGGCGCGGGCCAGACGGTCTCGCCCGCCCTAGCGTCCGCAAATGGTCCTGTCGCCACAACCCAGATCACTCCGTCGCCGCCGCGCGCCGCCGCCCGGCTCCCCAGTTTCGCCGATATTCTGGCGCGGGCTGAAACCCGTCTGAACCCTGCCGATTTTCAAATCGCCCTGTCCCTGAACGGCGTGGCGGGCACTGTACGAGAGAGCTTTTGTCTGTCCTCATCCCAAGCCAATCTTGAAGCGGGGGAGTGTCCGGACGGTCCTAATCCGCGATCCGCCGAGCTGGCGCGCTTCGGGCTTCAGGCCCTGAGCGAGGCGTCGCCGGAGTTCATCGAAGACATGGATCGCATGGCGTTCCAGTTGCGTCAGCTGGGGGCGAACCCCTCTCAAGTGGAGCGGATCATGCTGGCGCTCAGCGAAGCGCGTCATGAAGCGATCGCAACTCCCGGCGTGACCCGCGCCATGCAGCGCGATCAGGACGCCCGAACGGACAATCTGGGCAATCCGGTTTCTGATCCATACGCGCCTGACTGACCGCATGCGCGTTCCACGCGAGTGGTTAATCGCTAAGCAACCCAAGAAGGCGACGCTCTGCGCGCGCTCTGGGAGATCTTGCGATGTTGTCCAACTTGTCTGTGACTGTGCGGATGGTCCTGTCCGCCTTATTGCCAACACTGGCGCTTCTTTTCTTTGCTGGCAGTATGGTCCTTGGCCAATGGGCCATCTCCGAGGACATGAAGAAGGTTGAAAAAAAGACGCAATTCAGTCGCGAGATAAGTCTTTTAGTTCATCAACTTCAGCGCGAGCGCGGTCGTTCCGCCGGATTTGTCGGCAGCCAGGGCGGCGACACATACCGACGCTTGTTGGACAATCAGCGCGCCGAAACCGACAGCGCCCTCAATCAATACCGGACATCGCGAATCAGAGCCGGCGTCATGCTCGACCACCCCAAACTCAATCATCTGCTTGAACAGGTGGATGAACACCTGGCGGAGCTGAGCCCCCATCGCATGCAAATTGACGACTTGTCGCTGACGACGGGTCAAACAGTCGGACACTATACCCAAACCATCACATTGATGCTGGAGACCGTGGCGGAGCTGTCTCACTTAACAAGTTCGGCGGATCTGGCGGGACAATTGATCGGCCTGCTCAATCTGATGTCCGCCAAAGAGAAAGCCGGCATCGAACGCGCTGTCGGCTCCAATGTATACGCCTCACGTTCCCTATCTCAGGCGCGTCACCAAAGCGCGATCAATCTGATGGCGCAACAGTCCGCCTATTTCGTCGAGTTTCGTGAATTGATGGGATCAGATTGGACGCAAAGGCTCGATACCCTTCTCGCGCAACCCGAGGCTGTGGCCGTTGAGGCGGCGCGTGAGAACCTTATCGCTGCGGGCTATGGCGCGCCGCTGGCGGATATGTCCGGCACCGACTGGTTTGAACTGACCAGTGCGCGCATAGAACTCTTGATGTCGCTGGAAACCGACCTTTCCCAAGCCATCATTCGCAACGCCTTTGACTTGCGGGCAAGCGCCCAATCGAGCGCCCTTCAAATGCTGGCGCTGACTGTCATCATCGCAGTGATTACGCTGCTGGCGACCACTGCTCTCATGTGGTCCGTGGTCCGCCCTCTAGGGGTGATCACCACCTGCCTTAATAAATTGGCGGACGGCGATACGGACGTGGAGATCACTGGCGCGGACCGTGGCGATGAGATCGGCGTTCTGGCGCGAACCGCGGAATCTTTCCGTACGGCGACGCATGAGCGAGAGAAAGCGGTCCAGGAGCGGGCAGGCATGGAACAGGCGGCCATGAGAGAGCGCCGCAAGGTCCTTAGCGAGATGGCGATCCACGTGGAAGCGGCGACACTGGAATCAGTCGGGTCCGTCGCCGACGCCGCTCAATCACTCAAATCCAACAGCGACACGATCCGCGGCACGCTGGAATCGGCCGGTCACAGGGCGGATCAGGTCACCCAGGCGACTGAGCAAAACGTCAAGCATACCGGCCGCGCCGCAGAACTGGCGTCTGAACTTTCGGCGGCCATTGGCGAAGTCACCCAGCAAATCACACGCGGCGACGCCCTGGCGCGCAACGCCATGGGCGAAGCGAACCGCTCGCGGCAAAGCGTGGAAGAGCTCAATGAAGCTGCGCAACAGATCAGCGACTTCATCGGGATCATCACCGATATCGCCGAGCAGACCAATCTTCTGGCTTTGAACGCCACCATCGAAGCCGCGCGGGCCGGAGACGCCGGCAAGGGCTTCGCGGTGGTCGCAAGCGAGGTGAAGGCGCTGGCCGCCCAGACCAACCAGTCCACCACCCAGATCGCAGAGCGCGTCTCCCAGATTCAGAACCGCACCCAATCGACAGTGGAGGCGATGAACGCCATCAGCCAGTCCATCGAAAATATTGGCGAGGTGACAGCGTCCGTCGCCGCCGCGATGGAAGAGCAATCCGCGTCCACAGGGTCGCTCTCAAGCTTTGTGGACCAGAACCGCGAAGCGCTGACGCGCGTGAGCAATGATATCAGTGAACTGGTCGAGATGACCACGCGCTCCGCCAAGGATGCGGAAGGCATGGCGGGCCTGGTGCAAACCATGGCCACGACAGCGAATGAAGCCAGCACGGCGATTCCCAAGATTGTTCAGCAAGCCGTCGCTGCGGCGGATAGCCGTGGTGAAACGCGTCAGCCCTCCGACCACAACGCTGTACTGCTTGTGGGCGACCAGCGGCGCAGCGCCGACCTGATCGACGTCACGAAACGTGGATTACGGGTCAGCTGCAACGGGCTGAAGGAAAGCCAGAGCATCAAGCTGGCCAGCCCCTCGCTGGACAACCAAGCGACCGTGATCTGGGTGCAAGATGACGAAGCGGGCCTGCAATTTGCCGAGCCGCTGACGGACACCGCCCTGAAAACAATTATCGCCGCCGGCGCTACTCCAGCTGCAGCCTGATCCTGGCTCGCCCCCTTGCGGCATTGACCGCAAGGGGGAAATACCGCTTGCATGCGGCCATGAACTTCCTGTCCGACACCACCGCCCCCGCCCACCCCGCTTTGCTGGATGCGCTCGCTCGCGCCAATGAAGGCTTCGCCCCCAGCTATGGCGCCGACCCGGTCAGCCAGGCCGTAAAGCAGCAGCTTTGCGAGCTGTTTGAAACGGACCTTGAGGTGGTCTTCACGGTCTCCGGGACAGCATCCAATGCACTGGCGCTGTCTGTTCTGTGTCCGCCCGACGCCATGGTGTTGTGCCATGACGAGGCGCATATCCATCGCGATGAACGCGGCGCGCCGGAATTCTTCACTCGCGGCGCCAAGCTGCTGCCGCTGGCGGGCGAGCACGCCAAAATCCATCCTGACGCGCTGGCCGACACATTAAGGCAATGGCCCAGTGATTTCGTCCACGCCACGCCGCCCGCCGTGCTCAGCCTCTCCCAGCTCAATGAGTCAGGCTGCGCCTATACGCTGGACGAGTTGGACGTTTTGATCGGCCAGGCGAAAGCGCGCGATCTGTTGGTGCATATGGATGGCGCGCGCTTTACCAACGCGTTGGTCTCCCTGAGCTGCACGCCCGCCGAGATGACCTGGAAGCGCGGCGTGGACGCGCTCAGCCTGGGCGCCACAAAGAACGGCGTGATGGCCAGCGAGGCGATCATCCTGTTCCCTTCGGTCAAGGACCGCCTGCCCCAGCTGCTCGCCAATCAGAAACGCGCCGGGCTGATGCTGCCCAAGATGCGGTATGTCTCCGCCCAGATGGGCGCCTGGCTGAACAAGGGGCTCTGGCTGGATCTGGCGCAACAGGCCAACGCCGCGGCGAAGCGTCTGTCCGACGGGCTGTCGGCTGTGGACGGCGCCGAGCTGGTGCATCCCACGAACGGCAATGAAGTCTTTATTCGCCTTGAGGACGGGCTTGCGGCTCGCCTGCGCGAGGCGGGCGCAGGGTTCTACAGCTGGCCGGACGGCTCGGCCCGCTTCGTGACGAGCTGGTGTACGACAGATGCCGACATCAGCGCCTTGCTGGACGCCGCGCGCTGAAGTGCGATCCAGCGCGCGCGTCTGTTATGCCTACAGGCGCGGCGCAGAGCGCCGCGCCTGACAGACCAGTGTTACAGTCCGAACTCCCAGCATTCATGCAAGGACCAGAAACCACCCGGCGGACGGCAAATCACATAGTCGCACTGAAGGTCGCCCGTAACGGGCTCGAGGCCTGAATACGCTTCGCAATACTCGGGCAGCTGGCCGGGGATCAGGCGCGTCAGCTCAGCCGAGCTCAACCGCTTGGACATGTCCACGGTCTGCTCGGCCTGTGCAGGCTGAAGCTGGGTTTTATCCTTGAGATCCGCGTCCGGCGAGCTGAAGGCCAGCGCCATGGAGACAGTGATTAGCGTAAGCATGTCGGTCACTCCCTGTTCAATCAACAGGAGAACCGTGGCACGTATTACGGGAAAAACAATCCCCTGAACGCGAATTTTTCAACCTGGATGGCTAGCCCTTGCCCTCTTCCTTGTCGCCATGGCGGCGGAACGGACCGGCATAACGCGGGTCCTGACGGCGGCGGCGATCCGGACCGAAATAGCCCGGCGTCTTCACAAAGCGCCGCGGCTTTTCAATTAGCGTCACAAGGCGATTATATAGGTCCACCGGACGGACCGGCTTGGCGAGATATTCGTTCACGCCCGCATTGATCGCTTCAAAGACTTTCGAGCGGTCGGTGTGGCCCGACACCATTACGATCGGCAGATATTTGTTGGGGCTGTCGGATGCGGTGCGGATCAGCCGGGTGAATTCCAGCCCGTCCACATCGCCGAGCATGTAATCGACCAGCGCCAGATCCGGATTGGCGTTGCGCATCAGCTCGAACGCGTCCGCCGCATCGCGGGTTTCGATCACCGAGCGCACCCCGAAGCCCTGCAAAATCGTGCGCAAGATCGAGGACATGTGGGCGTTATCCTCAACGATAAGCACCCGGATTCGTTCAAAACTGCCTTGAGACATGGCGCTTTAGCGACCCTGCTGATTGATGTCCGTGACCCGCACATTGCCTCACAAACGGTTAAACAAGACTTGCAGCTCCGCGCCCCCTGTTCAAGCCGTTGCAGCGCCCCCATATTGCGCTCATGCCCAAGCTGACCCGTGATGATAGCGCCCTCGCCCCGCAAGGCGTCGAGGACATGGCCCAGGCCGATTTCGTTCTGGACAAACCCGTGTCCGGATCCATCAAGGATCCGCTGAGCCTGCCTGCGAACTGGACCCCGCACCGCCCCGACCGCCCGGACAAATCCGAAGGCGGCCAGAAATTCCAGATGGTCTCCGACTACGAACCCGCCGGCGACCAGCCCCATGCGATCGCGGAGCTGGTGGAGGGGGTCAATCAGTCGGAGAAGGACCAGGTTCTCCTCGGAGTCACCGGCTCCGGCAAGACGTTCACCATGGCGAAAGTGATTGAAAACGTTCAGCGTCCCGCTTTGATTCTGGCGCCGAACAAAACCCTGGCCGCCCAGTTATACGGCGAGTTCAAGGCGTATTTTCCCCATAATGCGGTGGAGTATTTCGTCTCCTACTACGACTACTACCAGCCTGAAGCCTATGTGCCGCGCACCGACACCTTCATCGAGAAGGAATCCACCATCAACGAGGCCATCGACCGGATGCGCCACGCCGCCACCCGCGCGATCCTGGAGCGCGACGACGTCATCATCGTCGCCTCGGTGTCCTGCATTTACGGCATCGGCTCGGTGGAGACCTATACCGCCATGGTATTCGATCTGGAGGTGGGGGCGGAGAAAGATCCCCGCCAGGTCATGCGCGACCTCGTCTCGCTGCAATACACCCGCAACGACGCCGCCTTCCAGCGCGGGACGTTTCGTCTGCGCGGCGACGTGCTGGAGATCTTCCCCGCCCACTATGACGCCCGCGCCTGGCGCATCAGCTTTTTCGGCGACGAGATTGAGTCCATCACCGAGTTCGACGCCCTCACCGGCCATCCGATCAGCACGCTCGACAAGGTCCGCGTCTACGCGAACTCCCACTATGTCACCCCGCGCCCGACGCTGAACCAGGCCATTGTCAGCATCAAGACCGAGCTCCAAGAGCGCCTGGAATGGATGGAGGCCAATGGCAAGCTGCTGGAGGCCCAGCGCCTGCAACAGCGCACCGAGTTCGACCTTGAAATGCTCGAGGCCACCGGTTCGTGCATGGGGATCGAGAACTATTCGCGCTATCTCACCGGCCGCAAGCCCGGCGAGCCGCCCCCCACCATGTTTGAATACATGCCCGATAACGCGCTGGTCTTCATCGACGAAAGCCATGTCACGGTGCCCCAGCTCGGCGCCATGTATAAGGGCGACTTCAGCCGCAAGCGCACCCTGGCCGAGCACGGCTTCCGCCTGCCCTCATGCCTCGATAACCGCCCCCTCAAATTTGAGGAATGGGAGGCCATGCGCCCGCAAACCCTGCACGTCAGCGCGACGCCGGGCAAATGGGAATTAAACCAGACCGGCGGCGTCTTCACCGAGCAAGTCATCCGCCCCACCGGCCTGATCGACCCGCCCGTCGAAATCCGCCCGGTGCAGACCGAGACCTCCAGCCAGGTCGACGACATCATCGAGGAGGCCCGCAAAGCCGCCGAAAAGGGCTTTCGCACCCTCATCACCACCCTCACCAAGAAAATGGCCGAGGACCTCACCGAATACATGCATGAGCAGGGGCTGAAGGTCCGCTACATGCATTCCGATATCGACACGGTGGAGCGGATCGAGCTGATCCGCGATCTGCGCCTCGGCGAATACGACGTCCTCGTCGGCATCAACCTCTTGCGCGAGGGTCTGGATATCCCCGAATGCGGCCTCGTCGGCATTCTCGATGCGGACAAGGAAGGCTTCCTGCGCTCTGAAACCAGCCTTGTGCAAACCATTGGTCGCGCCGCAAGGAACGCCGACGCCAAAGTGATCCTCTATGCCGACCGCATCACCGGCTCCATGGAGCGGGCGATGGAGGAGACCGAGCGCCGCCGCGAAAAACAGATCGCCCACAATCTCGAACACGGCATCACCCCGCGCACCGTGGTCCGCGGCGTCAGCGACATTCTGCAAGGCGTGATGGAGCAAACCGCCAAAGGCCGCGGCAAATCCCGCGACAAGAAACGCGAGCGCGCAGTGGCGGAGGATCAGGCCCGCTTCGAGCCCAACAATCTCAAGGCCACGATCGCGCATCTGGAGAAGCGCATGCGTGTGGCGGCGGCCGATCTGGAGTTTGAGGAAGCGGCGAGGCTGAGGGATGAGATCAAGAAGCTAGAGGGGGCTTCTTGATAGCGCTTACGTGAGTTGATTCCGGCAAACATACCTCCCTACAGTTGCAAGCTCACTTTAGGGTAAATAACTTTCTTATTGATGAGATAGCTTAGAGATTCGAGAAGTAGGCACGGAGCATTTAAATGACTTCAACGTCCAGCCAACCAGATTTAGATACGCAAACTGAAATAATTTTAAGTGAGATTTCTAGCGCCAAGAATCAAAACTTCAATGAAGCGCAAACACGATTCAAAATCATAGATAGAGTAGTTTTCGAATTTCTTGGCTGGGATCGAGATGATGTAAATGTAGAAATCAGAACGCGAGAAGATGGCTCAGATAAGTTTATCGATTACACCATATCAACTGCTCAACACATTATAGCGATTGAAGCAAAACGAATTGGTGCTGACTTTTCAAACGCACCAACGTCACGGAGAATTCAATTAAAGGGCGAATGGCTCAACAGCGCTCTAGGTCAGGCCATCAGACAAGCACGCGATGGAGCTAGGTCAAAGGGTGCTGGCTTTGCTGGAGTAACAAATGGCCAAGTGTGGGTGTTTTTTCCCGTTAATCGTCGTGATGGAATAGCATTTGAGGATAGTTCAGCAATTGTATTCTCAAGTGCCGAATCCGCATTGAGAAATAGCAGACAAGAATTTCTTTCTCTTTTTTCACGCTCAAGTGTGATTTCCGGATCTCTTGACGATTCATTACTTGGAGGCATAGAAAATCAAAAAGATACTCGACGTATAAATCAAATTTACCCTACTCACTTCTCCAAACCATCTAGGACTAGCCTCTATAAACACATTGAACCAGCAATGGTTACAGCCTTCGCCGAAGATTTACTTACTACGAACCCTGAGGTGATTGAACATGCTTATGTTCAAACCCCGGATCGCATACGTTTCGACGAACGAATTGGCATGACTATTAGGAAAAGAGACCAAGTTCTTAAAACACGGCCAATGCGCCCCCTCTCAAACAAAGGCCTAAGAGAAGCCAAGCAAAAAATTGAGTCAATAGCAATAATATCGAAACCCACCGCAACCGTGACTCTAGGCTTAGTGGGTGCCGGAAAAACCACATTCATACACCATTTAAGAAATGTTTCTTGCTCTGAAGTTTTTGACAGGTCCAACTCAGGATTCGCCATTTGGATTTATTGTGACTTTAGGGATTTTTCTCCATTTTCTTCTCCGCGTGATTTTCTGTATAAATTAATACATGAATTCATTTTGCATGATGAAGAGTTGGGAGATTTTGAAGCATATATCAAACCTGCGTACGAAGCGGAAATAGAAGGTCTTAAACGAGGCCCCCTATCACTTCTCACTGATGAGAGCGTTCAAACTACAGCAATCTACAACCATATTCAAAAAGACTTTAAGGACATAGAGCCATATGTCGATAAAGTCTTAAGCTTCATTTCTAACAATCACCCAATTTACCTGGTCGTCGACAACGTTGACCAAATTGATAGTGATGACGTTCAAGGGTCTATTTTCAGCGAGGCTATATCACTCGCTCGAAATATTAATGCCCACTTACTCTTAGCAATGAGAGATCAAACTTTTGTAAAAAATAGATTCTTACCTATATTTGATGCATTTGATTATGATGCTTTTTATATCGACTCACCACCAGTCGAAGCAGTTTTGTCATCAAGATTCAAAATTGCTGAAAAGCTGTTACACGCTCAAAAAGTTGAGGATTTTGACAGAAGAGGAAAGAAAATAATTATAGACAATGCTGCTGACATTGTCTCAGTGTTGAAAACAAGTATTTTGGGTACAAATGTTGGGCGCTTCATCTCCATTGCGTCCACCGGAGACATCCGCCTTTCATTGCGTATGACGAGGCAATTTCTTCAGTTTGGATATTCATCATCGATCGAAAAGTATTTTCGTCTTAGATATGACGATCCCAGATCCGCCTCTAGCTTTCGCTTAGCGGAACACGAGGCTATTCGTGCAATCATGCTTGGAAATAGCTCTGTATATTCAGATAATCACTCTGAATTTATGAATATTTTCGATGCAAAGTTTCATAGATCAGAAATCCAGTTTTTGAGACTAGTGTGCCTCAATGCTATTGTAAACCTAGCAAGTGATCAAAAATTTGAAGGCGTAGAGGCGCGGGAAATAATTGAAGATTTAGAAAAAATTGGCATTAGCCAAAAATTTAGCCTCAAAGTACTTCAAGACCTTGTACGAGGCAGGTTAATATTTACTAACTCACATCAGGCCGTTACTATTGATGCAATAATTTCTCCTACGCGTTTAGGCGGATACACCATGAGGGAACTAGTGACTCTATTCGTGTATCTGGAAAATATGCTGTATGATACATTTATATCAAATAGCGACAGCTGGTCTAAAATTAAAACTCTTTTCTCTGATATTTACAAAGAGAAAGATCCAACGAAACGGCTTAAGATGCGTAAAGAAGCCGTTCGCGAGTTTTTTGATTATTGCGAATCTGAAATTGATCCGATTATTGCTGCATCGCAGTCCGATTATTGCTGCATCGCAGAAAGCAGGCCTAGGTAGTCATTGGCTTAAAAATCCAATAACACGAGCTAGAGTTGATTTCGAAAAAGAAATAAACCGCGTAATGAGGGCTGCCGACAGGCAAAAAAACAATGAGAGCTGATTATCTACAACACTAAAAATATTGCCTGATTTTTATTTGGCCCTTTGCAATCAGCGAGGTGCGCTTTATAGCTCCCTGTATCCCGGCTCAACTCTTAGATGACAGCTGGGCAGGCTAGGGATTAAACGGCAGCATCTTATTTGGCAGCCTTTCCGGTACGGGCAAATTCCGAGCCTTCAAGTGCTCCAGAATTTTCGCCTCGTGATGAGGCGCCCATCCATCGTGATTGCCGACCTCGCACCAATCACAGACCCGCATGTCATAGGCCTCTAGCCTATGCCCTTCATACTTATGAGGTCCGTATTGGTACTGCTCCCCACATACAGGGCAAACTTCCATATGCTTGTACGATGACAGTCCCATATTGCTTCTCCTTCTAGAAAGCGTTGAGCCTTATTTATGCTTCAGGCCCTTCCGGCGGGGCCTGCACCTGACCATCAGAAATCCTCTCAGATGATGTCAGTTGGGCCAGGGTAACTGCGCCCGTGGAGGGGGTGGCTACGATCTCTATTCAATCACCACCCTCTCATGTCATCCCGGACGCGCAGCGCGCCGGGATCTACCGGAAATGCTCTGTTCTGATCGCTGAGACGCTTGCGTTAGATCCCGGCTCAAGGCCGGGATGACGAGTGGGGAGCAATCCCCACTTCTCTTCCCCGGCGAAGACCGGGTTCCAGAGCCGGTTACGCAGCGCTTCATAATCTCTGGATCCCGGCCTGCGCCGGGAAAGAGGGGGTGTGTAAGGCCGGGATGACGATTGGGGGTATGGGGGTGATTGCCCCCAACCTCTCGGCCTTCGGACTTGACCCGGAGGCCCATGCGGCGGCTCGGCTGGGTCTGGGTCCCCGGGTCAAGCCCGACGACCGAGGGGAGAAGCTCTTCTTCTCTTCCCCGGCGAAGGCCGGGGCCCAGAGCCGGTTACGCGGCGCTTCATGATCTCTGGATCCCGGCCTTCGCCGGGACAGAGGGGGTGTATATGGCTTGCGGGTGGGCCTGAGCGGGCGACGCGCGTCCCTCTCCCCTTTCCTGAGGGGAGAGGACAGGTGAGGGGTGAGCGGCGGGGCAGGCTTGAACCGCAGCGCGGTTGAAACGCACCCTCTCACCCGGCCTCTCCCCCTTGGTCAAGGGGGAGAGGGGACGCACCGCCCTTCCAAAACTGAATTCCCGGACGCGCGGAGCGTGAGCCGGGACCTCCATCAGGATAAAGCGCCAGACGCGGAGAGAGGCCCCGGCGCGGTCGCAGTATCTGGGCCAGGGATTCACTCCCTCTTCTCTTCCCCGGCGAAGGCCGGGGCCCAGAGCCGGAGTCGCAGCGCTTGATGATCTCTGGGTCCCGGACGGAGTTTACCCTCAACTTGATTGGGGGCCGGGAAAGAGGTTGTTTAAAGCGGAAAACGCCACCCCTATCCCCCACCCCGCCCTCACCCCCTATCCTTGCGGGCATGAGCGCTGAGAGTCCTGACATCACAGATCCGAGGATCGCCCGGGCCAGGGCGATGCGGGAGGCGGGGGCGGAGACCGCCGAGATCGCGCGCGCCTGCAGCGTGGGGGTGAGCACGATTTATCGCTGGGCCGAGGCGTATGGCTTTCGCGTCTGTGATCTGGAGGCAGCGGCCTGGGCCGCGTCGGGGCGGGGTGACGCGCCCGCCCCTCCTGAAGTCCCGGACGCGCGCAGCGCGAGCCGGGACCTCCCGCCGCGTTTGGCGCTCCATTCTGATGGAGGCCCCGGCTCAGGGCCGGGGATTCAAGTGGAGGTGGAGGGGGACAGCGACGCCGCCGAGATCACGCCCGCGCAATGGGCGGCGATGGCGCGGGGGTTGAAACAGCGCGCCCTGCGCCTGACTGAAGCCGGGCGGTTGCGCCAGGCCGAGCAGGCGCTGCGGCTGGCCGAACGCTACGAGCGGATGCAGAGCTGCGCCGCGCCGGCGCCCGAGGCGGCGGAGGAGGACGGCGCGCGCTATTATGACGAGCTGGACGCCCGGCTCGACCGCCTCGCCGCCCATCTGCGCCAGCAGGCCGGGCTGAAGCCGGACGCAGAGTTCAGCCCCGCGCACCGCGCCGCACTGGGCCTCCCGCCCCGGCCGGAAGACGGGGCGGGTGAGGCGGGGCACGACTGCCAGACAGGGAGGGGCAGACGCTGAGGAATAATCTTAATACTTTCTAAACATTGGTTTTCAGGACCGGGTTTCCCGCTATAGTGCGCGTCAGATCAGGGTGCGCAATCTGGAGGGGAAGTATGCTGCATTCATCCATCAAGGCCGGGCTTTGCGCCGTGTTCGCAAGCGCTGCGGCGCTGACGGGATCGGCGCTGGCGCAAGACAGCGGTGACGCTACAGCCGGCCAGGCGCGGCTTGAGATGCTGGACACGCTCGCCGCCCGCGCCGCTCTGGTTCGGGACTCTTCACCAGTTGCGCCGTACGGGCTGCAGGCCCTGACGGCTGAAGCGCTGCATCCCTACCGGCTGGCCCTCGCCCGGTGCGCAGATGCGCAGACGGAGGGCTGCGCGGACCTTCTGAAGACGCTGGACAGGCTGGCGCTTGAATGGAGCGTCGCACTGGACCAGCACGCTGCGCCCGTCCCTTCCGTCCGCGCGGCCGCAGGGCCGCCGGTCTCTGCTCCAAGGGCTGACACCACAGGCCCGGTGGTCAATTCCATGTCGATCAGCCCCGGCGAGATAAATATGGATACGGGAGAGACCAGCTTTGAGGTGACTTATGATGTCGCCGATCCGGAGTCAGGGCTCCAACACTTGTCCATGCAGCTCGTGCAAGTGGACTGGCAGGCGCGGCAGCCGACGATCCAGTCGTCAGGCGTCAGCTTTAATCAGGCCAAGACCGGACAGGGCACAGTCACGATCACAGCCAATGAATTCGCCTGGGACCATGACTATGAACTTCGCATAAGCCTGTGGGACGCGGCCGGCAATTATTCCTACATCTACAGACGGCCGCCTATGACCGGTCGGTCCACGGTGCGAGTCCGCAATTCCAACGAGGATCGCGACGCCCCTGTGATCCACACGCTGAGCGCCGAGTCCGACACAGTGACTCTGAGAGGCCAAAACGACCAGATTCATTTCCGCTATGATATCCAGGACGTAGGGCCCTCTGGGCTGAAACGCATGCAGATCCGGCTTGTCCGGCAAGATGGAGGCTCGGCAACCCCCATCCAGGATCAGGGCATCTATTTCAACGGCGCGCCGACCGCTCAGGGCGTGTATAGCCTGAACATTCCCGCCGATACGCCGCCCGGCGATTACCAGCCTGTGGTCTATCTCGACGACGTAGCTTGGAACTGGGGGTATTTCGGCGTCAATGAACCGTTCGAACAAGAGACGCTGACAATAATCAATCCCGACGGGGATACGTTCGCGCCACGGATCAATCGCCTCAGCCTGTCTCCCGACCAGCTTGATGTGACCACGGACCGCGTATACGTCCGAATTGAGTATGACCTGAGCGATGCTGGCGGATCGGGCCTGGACAGCCTGGTCGTGCGCCTGCGGCACGAGGATCATTCCCTCACCGGCGCACAACGCATGACGCCGGACATCCCCTTGAACGGCGCCAACCATGCGACAGGCGTAACCTTTCTCACCATGCCGCAGGGCTTCACCACCGGCGCGTATGAGGTGGAGGTCACTCTGAATGACAAGGCCGGCAATTTCACCGGGTTTTTCGACACCGGCATGTCCAGCCCCCAAATTATCAGGATCAATAAGAGTGAACTGCGCACCTTCGGCCCGTTCGACTGGGTCAATGACACCACGGCGCAGAGCTCAGACATTTTTCGTCTAACCGGCCTAGCGGAAGGACCTCCCCGCAGCATCACGGTGTGGCTGAGAGGACAGGCCGGTTCATCATCCAATGTCGACGAGACATCGTGCACGCTTGATATCCGCCCCGAACGTCATTCCGGCGCAGAGTATCTGATCACGACGGGCGACCTGGCAGATTGCGGCGCATTTGGACGTGCCAGCTTGCGTTTTGAAGTCATACCTCGGATCGCAGACTTAACCCGTGTGCAGGCGTTACGCCGTTTCCGCCTAAGCCCTTCAGGCATGCTGACGGATGTCAGTTCAGACCGGAGCCCTCTGAGGAATCGAGCGACACGTACGAACGAGGTCATCGGCCCGTTTGAATGGACAGAATCGAGCTCCAGCCAGCGTCAACATCATTTTATTCTGACGAGCCTAGCTGGAAACAGCCTGCCTGAGTCATTTCGCGTGTCCATAGACAACGCCTCTGAACCGGGCTTTGAAGGGACGCTTGATGATTGCAGTCTGCCCGTAAATCCGGACAATCGGGTAGGCAGTCAATACTGGATTACGCCTGAAGACCTCGCCCAATGCGGCGAGTTCGGACGCGCTGATATCAGCTTTGAAATCAGTGACGTCTATGCAATTCAATCGAGGCCGTTATTCATCCGACGCTTGGTGGTCACGCCGCAAGGCGCGGTCAGCGATTTTTCCTTCGATCATGCCGACAGCACGCCGTATCCACCGACCCCCACCCAAAACGGTGAAGCTGAAATCATTATGGGACCGTTTGAGTGGACAGGTGACGCCAGCGCCCCCACCCAGAATATTTTCCGCATAGCAGGCCTTGAGGGCGCTCCGCACCGGATCGATGTGGCTCTGAACAACGCTAGCTCTTCTGGTTTCTCAGGTACTTTCGATGATTGTTCTTTGACCATTAATCCTGCTCGTTCAGGTGCCTACGACTATCTGATATGGCAGGAGGACCTCGCCGCTTGCGGTGCATTCGGAAGAGCCGATCTGCGATTTCGCATATCAGCGAACGAATCCCAAATGTCCGATGGAATACGGATGCGCCGCTTTGCGTTGGGCGCTAATGGCGACCTCACAGATTTCGGTTTCGACCATGATCCAACCTCAGCTATAGAGCCCGTCGCGCTTCAGTCTGGTCAGGCTCGTGTGGACTTCGGCACATTTGAATGGACTGGAGACAGCTCAGTCGGAACGCAAAACGTTTTCAGAATTTCCGGGCTGTCCGGCGCGCCCACAACCATCCAAGTGGCGCTCGAGAACGCCGCCGGACACGGTTTCACCGGTCAGTTCAGTGACTGCACGCTGACCCCCCTTCCAGAACGCGGCACTGAAAACGATTACGTCATCTTGGCGAACGACCTGAGAGATTGTGGAGCCTTTATTCGTGCGGATGCGCGCTTCCGCATCATCGCCAGTCAAGATCAGTTCGCTGACAGAGTGCAAATGCGGCGCTTCGCCGTCACACGGACGGGCGGGCTGACTGATTTCGGCTTCGACAATCAGTAAACCGGCAGACGGCGCTCTTTCTTGACTGAGGTCTTGGAAGAGCGCCCGTCCGCGCCTAGGCCGGCAGGCTGACCCGCGCGCGCAGACCGCCCAGAGGCGAATCTTCAAGGCGCAGCTCGCCGCCATGGGCGCGCAGGGTGTCGCGGGCGATGGCGAGGCCGAGGCCCACCCCCTTTCGATTGGCGTTGCGGCTTTCATCCAGGCGCGAGAAGGGTTTGAACGCCTCCTCACGCTGATCGCCGGGAATGCCGGGGCCATCATCGTCAATCAGGATTTCAATGCGCGAGCCATTGCGCCGGGCGCTAAGGCGCACGGTCTGGGCATGGGCGGCGGCGTTCGACACCAGATTGGCGAGGGCGCGCTTGAGCGCGCTTTCGCGCGCCGAAGCGGTCAGCCCGTCCTCCAGCTCCAGCTCCAGATCCACGCCTTCGCGCGCCGCGTCGTCGGCGAGGGTTTCGCACAGGGCGGTGAGGTCGAGCGCATCCGCCTCCTCCCCCGCCTGGCCGCGGGCGAAGGCGAGATATTCCTCAAGCGCCGCCTCCATGTCCGCGAGATCGCGGCGGGCGGCGTCGCGTTCTTCGCTGGCGGGCATCAAGGCGAGCTGTAGCCGCAAGCGGGTCAAGGGCGTGCGCAGATCATGGCTGACGCCGGCGAGCAATTGCGTACGCTGCTCGATATGGCGTTTCAGCCGGCCGCGCATATCGAGGAAGGCGGCGCTGGCGCGGCGCACTTCGCGGGCGCCGGCGGGTTTGAACCGCTCCACATCCTGGCCGCGCCCAAAGGCTTCGGCGGCTTCGGCGAGCTGGCGGATGGGTTTGACCTGATTGCGGATGAACAAGATGGCGACGATCAGCAACAGCCCCGTGGCGATAAACAGCCAGATCAGGAAGATATGCCCGGTGGTGGCGAACACCCGGTCGCGCACGGCGATAAAGCGCAACACGCCGCCATCCACCTGCACCCGGATGTCGACGTAGGAGGGATAGCGGGTGGTGTCGAACCAGAAGGCGTGATCGAGCTCCGCCCCCAGCGCGCTTCTCAGCGTGCGGTCGAGGGCGCGGAAAAACGCCGTGCGGCGCGTGGTGGGCAAGGTGTCGCCCTCGCGGTACTCGACGCTGAGATCGGTGGTGGCGAAGGCGAGATTGGCCAGCGCGTCAAACTGTTCGGGGCCGTCGCGCTCATACAGCCGGACCACCAGCGCCACCTCGCCGGCGACGCTTTCACTCAGGCGCGCCGTGGTGGTCTGCCAATGCTGCTCAAAGAACGCCCAAGTCACCGCCCCTTGCATCAGCGCGACGGGCAGCACGATGATCAGGAGCGAGCGCTCAAACAGACCTTTGGGCAGATAGGGTTTGAGGGAAAAGCGCATCGGGCCTAGGGCTCGGCGCCGTCATAGACCGGATCGGCGACCAGCTTGTAGCCCGAGCCGCGCACGGTCTGGATATAGAGCGGGGATTTGGGATCGGTCTCGATCTTGCGCCGCAGACGGGTGATCTGCACGTCCACCGCCCGCTCCCCGGCGCCATTGGCGGCCTGTTCAGACAGGGCCTGGCGCGACACCGCCTCGCCATTGGACCGGGCGAGCGCGGCCAACAGCGCCGTCTCCCCGCCGGTCAGGCGCACCGAGGCGCCGTCCTGGCTCAACTGCCCCGCTTCGATCTCGAACCGCCACGGGCCGAACGCCACCGCCGACGGCCCGCGCATCTGCGGCAGGGCGCGGCGCAGGATCGCCTGCACGCGCAGCACCAGCTCTTCAGGCTCAAACGGTTTGGCGAGGTAATCGTCCGCCCCCAGGCTGAGCCCCTTGATACGGTCTTCGGGCTCGCCGCGCGCGGTCAGCAGCAAGATCGGCGTGGCGTCGCTGCGGCGCACGGTCTCGGTGACTTCAAACCCGTCCGCGCCGGGCATCATCACATCCAGAATGATCAGGTCAAAGCGCATCTGCGCCAGCAAAGACAAGGCCTTCGCCCCATCGCGCGCCGCGGTGACGCGCAAGCCGCGCGCGCGCAGGAACTTCGTCAGAAGATCGCGAATGCGGTCATCATCATCGACAACCAGAATATGGGCGGGGCGCATGTCCGTCATAGGGGCGAGACTGCCCAAATCCGTCACGATTGACCAGTTGCGTTTCTGCGCCTGAAACGCCCGCTAATGCTTCTTGAACGGAGAGCTGAGCGCGGTGCCCACGATCGCCACCAGAATACGCGCCACCATGGTGAAGAACAGCAAGAGGATCGCGCCCTCTTCAATCAACAGGTCGAGCCAGACCTTGTAGCGAACCGGAATGCCGGGACGCACGACCATCGCTTCGACTTCCTTGGCGCGCTGCACCAGCCAGTCGAGCCCCTCGGGCCATAGAATGCCCATGGCGATCAGCATGATGTAGGACAGGACGAATGACAGAAAAATCGTGAATGTCGCATTGGTTGCGCGCGCGAAGATCAGCCCCATTTCGGCCTCCCTCAAATCCGTAGCGTCCACCTCCCCACGGGCGACGCGAGACGACCCTAGCATTGCTTGTGGCCAGGACGCAGCTTTAATTAAGAGGGCTTTAACCTCGCCCAGCGGCGACGGCCCTATTGAATGCGGGTGATGCGAGCTGGTGCGCCCTGCGCCGTCCAGTATCGGCTGTCATAACTTTGGCCGATCTCAAGATCGCGCCAGGGCGTGCACACTTCATATTCGGGCGCTCGGGGACCCGCAGCTGCGATCAGCATGCACAAGGTGCGGCCGTCAAACTGCCAACGCCCCGTTCGCGGCCTGTCGTCCTGATACACGCCGCCGGGTTGAAACCGGGCCGTATAATTGTCTCGCTCCGTCCGAACCTCATAGACGCGCCCTTCCGGCCCCGTCATCTGCGCCTGAGCCGGGCTGCATGCGAGTATCAGACATGCCAGAACCAGCGCCCCGACGCACGCGTGGCCGCTCTGTCTGATCATCCTGTACAACAGTGTCATCCCTCTTCCCCCATGGGCGCTATGAAACGCCACACACGCCGCGGGGGCAAGGGCTTAGCTCGAATTCGCGTCGCGGTGGTCGGAAACGGGCTTCGCTACGTCACCGGAACTTCAAAGAATTCCAGGCCGGAAATTGGAATAAAAAATCAGGCGATGAATACGATGGCGGCAATAGCCAAAACAAGCGCCGACCCCGCCAAGGATGCGTACAGAACTTTTTCCTGCCAACCCTTTCGCACAGCTTGGCGTGCTTCGTTCTTTTCAAGACTCTCCGTCATATCATCTCCTTTATGATCTTCGATACACTTCACATAGTGTGAAACGACCACGTCTCAAGTTCAGGAAGAGGAATCGGCCAAGCTGGTCGCCTGTGACAGAGGACGGCCCTTCAACCCATTCAGCGCTTCCACCAGCGCCTGCATCTCCACAGGCTTTGTGAAATATCCGTCCACTTCCAGCGCCCCGACACGCGTGAGCGTCTCCAGAGTGGCGTCTGCGCTGATCACATAGACGGGAACCCCGGACGCCCCCGCCTCGCCTGCGCGAATGCGCCGGATGGCCTCTTCTCCGCCCATGCCGGGCATGTGCAAATCCATCAGAACGGCGTCAAACCGTTCCGCCTGCAACAAATCAAGCGCTTCGCGTCCGCTGGCGGCGACGACGGGATGGCAGCCGCCCTGGCGCACCATTTCGGCCGTCACATCAAGATTGACCGGCTGGTCATCCACCACCAGCACACGCATGTGCGTGTCATCATCAGCGCCATCAGGACGGATCAAACGGTCAGACGCCATCGTCTCGACCGGAGCGTCATCCGCGCTGGCCGGCGGAGCCGGTATCTCAAACCAGAAGCACGCCCCCTCGCCGACACGGGAATCCACCCCGATGCGTCCGTCCATCAGCTCCACCAGCTCGCGCGCGATGGCCAACCCCAGGCCGGACCCTTCATGGCTGCGGCTGTGGGACATGTCGGCTTGCTCGAAACGACCAAAAACGCGGCTCTGTACGGTCTCGCTCAGCCCCGGGCCGGTATCTCGCACCTCCACGCGCAAGACGTCGTCTTCAAACCGCATCGCCGCCACATGAACCGTGCCGGCCTCTGTAAATTTCACGGCGTTGCTCAAAAGATTGCTGAGCACCTGCCGCAAGCGATTGGCGTCAATCATCGAGATGCCGGACAGCTCCGGCGCCAGGTTCACGGTCAAGGCCAGAGCTTTGCGCGCCGCTTCGGGCGTGTGCGCCTGACAGGTTTCAGAAATAATGTCTGACGGGCGGCTTGGACGCTTGACCAGATTGAGCTTGCCGGCCTCGATCTTGGACAGATCCAGGATGTCCTCGATGATCGACAGCAGCGCCCGGCCTGACGTGCGGATGGTCTGCACGAACTCTTTTTGCCGCTCGGTCAGATCGGTCAGCGCCAGCAATTGCGCGATCCCCAGCACCCCGTTCAGAGGCGTTCGGATTTCATGGCTCATATTGGCGAGGAACAGGGATTTGGCGTCGCTCGCCGCCTCGGCGCGCGCCAGGGCGCTTTTCAGCGTGTCCTCCGCCGCCTTTTGCTGAGAGAGATCCTCGACAATGCCGACAATACGCGAGGGGGCTCCGTCTTCGTCGCGATCCGTGACCCGGATATGCACCTTGATCCACACCACCGCGCCTGACGGGGTGATCACCCGGTGCTCCATGACCAGCTGGTCGGCGGCCTCGGTCAGCAGGCTGTCAAAGAGTCTATGGGCCAGCTCCACATCATCGGGATGCGCCAGACTGAACAGCTCTTCGGGATCCCTCAGCCCGTCTGCAAGCGCAGGCGCGCCCACGATAGACGCCAGCGTCTCATCCACACGCACCATGTTTTGGGGCACATCCAGCTCCCAGACGCCCAGGCCCGCCACGCGCAAGGCCATCTGCGCCCGCACCCCCGCCTCACGCGCGCGTTGCTCGATGCGTCGGCGCTCGGTGATGTCGCGCAAGGTGCCGGACATGCGCTCGGGACGCCCCTCGCTGTCGCAGACCACTTCGCCGGCGCCTTCAATCCACACATAGCCGCCGTCGGCCCGGCGCAATCGGAACACCAGATTCTGTTTGTGAGGGCCCTCTCCGCTCTCATCCAGATCAGGCTCCCGCATAACACGCTGCACGTCGGACAGATCATCTGGATGCACGGCTTGGAGGAAATCGGTCATCCGCCGCGTGGCGCTGGGTTGCGGATGGCCCAGCATCTCGTAATAGCCCGGCGAGGCGAAAACCTGGTCCGCCTTGAAGTCAATGTCGAAGACCGCCTGGTCGGACCTCGTGATCGCAAGCTCATAGAGGCGGCGCAATTCGTTGGCTTCGTCTTCCGCCTTGCGCAAGGGGGTATGATCGGCGGCGATTCCCGTCATTTCGCGGGGCCTGCCCTCTTCGTCCCGGCGAATGACGGCGCCGTCCACCTGCAGCCACACCACCTCTCCGTCCGTCCGGATAATGCGATGCGACACGCTCAGGCGTCCGCTGGGCGTATCGAGCGCCGAGGCGATGTCGGACACCAATCTGTCGCGGTCCTCAGGCACCGTCAGAGACAACATTTCAGACAGTGAAAAGGACTTGCCGCCCAGTTCAGACCGCCCAATCAGCGCTGCAAACCGGGCGTCCAGATGGATCGCTTCCTCATCAACGGAATACAACCAGCGTCCCATATTCGCGCTGGAGATCGCCACCTCCGCGGTCAACCGGGCCTTCAGCGCATTGTCCTCTGCATCCGCCAGATCGCTGACATCGACCATGGTGCCGACCATGCGCCGAAGCACGCCATCTCGGTCCTGTTCCGCCTGGCCGTGACAATTGACCGTGATCCAGACGCCGTCCGCGCGCCGCAAGCGGACGCGCAGCTGGAACGGTTCGCCGCTGATCATATGACTGCGGAGCGTTTCGCGGTATCGCGGCAAATCCTCAGGATGGACGAAATCTGCACCGAGCCTGGAGGCCGGCGGCTCATATCCGGGAGGAAAGCCGAGAATCGCCTTCAGCCGGGGCGACCAGTACTGCGTCTGATCGTCCGCATTCCATTCCCAGACCCCCGCGCCCGTCCCCCGGATTGCGAGCGCGTAGCGGCTCTCTGAGTGCTCGAGCTTCTGCTGGACGCTCCGGGCGGCGTCTTCGAACCGGCGCGCCTTGATGAACGCGCCCATCGTATTGGTCAGCGTCTTCAGGAAATCGGGGAAGTCTGGATCATATCCGCCATTTCGATTGGCGACGCCGGCCACGCCCAGCAAGGCGTCACCGCTCATCATCGGCAGGCCGAGAAAAGAGGTCATGGGCGGATGGCCATCTGGCAGCCGGACGTCCAGGGTCTCGCCCGGCGCGGCGTTGGCGATCACCGCCTGACTGTCTTTCAGAACCGAGGCGAACAACAAATCAGTGTTGGTGAACTCCATGACGCCGGAGGCGCCATAGCGCTCGCGGGAGGCCTCATCCCAGCTGATATCGGTCATCGCCCAGGTGCGCAGCCAGGGATTCACCCCGTCGCCCGCGCCGACGACCTCGCCGACAAAGCCGTATTCGGAGTCCGTGATGTCGAGCAGAATATCCAGCAAGCGTTGGAAAAAGGCGTGCGCGTCCTCATCGCCGCCGATATAGATCGCCTGGACTTCGGAGATGGCTTCCAGAAGACGGCGGCTCTTGGATTCAGATGTGGTGTCGTCCGCCATGAACGAACTCCCCGCTTGGGTAATATCCATACAAGCGATCATCGCTGACCGGTGTCAATGACTGGTGAACTTCGAGCGGGGAGTCTTCCTCTCAACGCTGCGGCGCGCTATATGCGCGGGTGAACGTGCGCATCGCGCAAACCCGACTCATCAGAAGGACCGGTTTCATGGCAGCTCTTGTCGCCCTTGGCCTCGCTTTCGGCATTTTTGCGATCCTCAACCTGATCGACAACAAGCGCCTGGATTAAGGTCGCCGGCGGGAGCAGATCCCGTCCGCGCCGGATACATCCATGCCTGATATATTCCTGTTCAGCCTGATGGTGCTTGGCGGCATCGTCGTCCTTTTGACGGGCGGCGACATTCTGGTGCGCGGCGCAACTTCGCTCGCCAGCAAGATGGGTGTGCCGCCGCTTCTGGTGGGGCTGACCATCGTCGCATTCGGCACCAGCGCCCCTGAAATGATGGTTAGCGCCGCCGCCGCCGTGGAAGGCGCGCCCGGCCTCGCCATCGGCAATATTGTCGGCTCCAATATCGCCAATGTCCTGTTGGTGCTCGGGCTGCCGGCGATCCTGGCGCCGATCGCCTCCACCACAACCGGGGTTCGACGCAACGCCCTGATCGCCCTCGCCTTCACCGCGCTGTTCATCGCCTTGTGCTGGGATGGCGGGCTAGGCCTGGTGGATGGCGCGATCCTGTCTGCGGGCATCATCGGATATATCGGGTTTCTGGCCCTGACCGCGAGAACCCATCGCGATGACCCCATGATCGCCGAGCTCACCGACATCGACCAGATGGAGGGACTGCCCCGCAAAGCCCCGATGGTGGCGCTGTTCCTGCTGGGCGGCCTGGTCATGCTGCCTGTGGGGGCAAAGCTGATCGTGGACGGCGGCGTCGGCATCGCCGAGCTCTTTAATGTGTCAGACGCCGTCATCGGCCTGACCATTCTGGCGTTCGGCACGTCCTTGCCGGAACTGGCCACTGCTTTCGTCGCCGCCATGCGCAAACAAGGCGGCATGGCGATCGGCAATGTAGTCGGCTCCAACATCTTCAATATCTGCGCCGTCGGCGGCATCACCGGGATTGCAGCCGGGGCAGTGACGGGCGCCCCCGCGCCTGTGGAGGCGGAATTCCTCCAGCTCGATTTCTGGGTGATGACGGCTGCGGCGCTGGCCATTGTGGCCTACGCCGTTCTGCGCCGTCCGATCGGGCGCGTATCCGGCGTCGCCTTGACGCTGGCTTATGTCGGTTATCTTGCGGTCCTGCTGCTCTTGAACCCGCCCAGCCTGCCCGTCTAGGCGGGCCTGCCAAAAAAATGACCGGCTGCACGAAGCAGCCGGCCAGATGGGAAGGTTCGTCCGCCTTGCGGCGGGTGCTCGGGGAGGAGCAGGTTCACTCTCATCGCGCGCTGTGACCTCTTAAGGGCTGCAACAAGGAAAGCTCGGGGCGGCATTAAGGCCGCCTCGCCGCAAGCCTGACAGGGCGTTCATCTGGATATCCCAAGTCAGCACCGAAACGACACAGGGCCGGTTGCGATGGCAACCGGCCCTGGCCGTGCACGCTGGGGAACGTGCGAGGGTGTGAAGCGTCGTGTTTACTGGTGGTCGCCGTGATCGTCCGTCGGCAGGGTTGCGGACCAGGCGTCAAACTCGCCCTGGTCCAGGCCGCCATCGGCGTTGACGTCATAGGCGGCGAACTCGCCTTCGGTCAGCTCCGGCGCAACAGCTTGCGCTTCGGACACGGTCACCACGCCGTCACCATCGGTGTCGACATCGTCAAACATCGGGGCTTGGGCGAATGCGGTCCCCGCGAACGCGGCGGCGGCGATCGTCGAAATCAGAACTTGGCGTTTCATCAGTCTCTCTCCTTGCTCTAGAGCCAGACTCTGACGCGGCGTCTGAGGGTCGCCCCGTCGTCTGGCAGGATCGAAGATGAGGGTCGCTTGTGTCGGCAGAGGGTCGAAAGCGTGCTCTTCTGGAGAAGATTTGACGGCGTATTCCCGTCCGCAAACAGGCGGAATTGTGAACGTCTGTTCATCAAGGCGCAGGCGCGAGATGGGTCACCTTGGTCTGGAAGGCGTCGTCATTGTCTTCCACAATCAATGGGAAAGACCGGGCGATCGCGTCCAGAAGCGGGCCAAGCCAAACCCCTTCCGCCTTTGAGAAATCGCCCAGCACCCAGTGGGTCACCTGGTTCTTGTCGCCGGGATGGCCGATGCCGATGCGCCCGCGTTTGAACTCGCCCCGGATATGCGCCTTGGTCGACCGCAGGCCGTTATTGCCGGCATGACCGCCGCCGGTCTTGAGGCGAAACTTGCCCGGCGCCAGATCCAGCTCGTCATGGAAGACCAGGATGTTCTCAGGCTCGATCTTGTAAAACCGCGCCGCCTCGGCCACCGCACGCCCCGCTTCGTTGTAATAGGTCTCAGGCTTGAGCAGGAGCACCTTGCGCGGGCCTTTGGCGGTCTCCACCATCCCTTCGGCGGTCTGACCCTGAAAACGCTTCTTCCACGGCCCCAGCCGCCAATCCTCGGCGATGGCGTCCAGCGCCATGAAGCCGACATTGTGACGGTTGCCGGCGTATTGGCCGCCCGGATTGCCCAGGCCCACGATCAAATGCATGGCGCGCTCCACAAATGAAAAAGGCGGCCGGGACAGAATGTCCGCCAGCCGCCTTTTAAGTCCGTTTCCGGCGAAAGGAAGAGGATTACGCCTCGCCGCCCTCGGCCTCAGCCTCGGTGTCTTCGCCTTCAGCCTCAGCCTCGTCGCTGTCACGTGCAGCGCGCGAGTTCTGGATGGTGGCGATGGTGAAGTCACGATCGGTGATCGCCGGCTTCACGCCTTCCGGCAGGGTCACTGCGGAGATGTGAATGGAATCGCCGATGTCATAGCCAGACAGGTCCACGTCGATCTGATCGGGGATCGAGCCCGCCGGCACGTTCACTTCCACAGCGTGACGCACCACATTGAGGATGCCGCCGCGCTTCAGGCCCGGAGACTTCTCTTCATTGTGGTACTGAACGGCCACTTCGACGGTGATGACGGTGGTTTCGTCAACACGCTGGAAGTCGATGTGCACCGGCTCGTCGCGCACCGGGTGGAATTGCACGTCGCGCGTCAGCACGGTCTGCTTTTCACCCTTGTGATCAATGGTGATCATCGAGGCCAGGAAGGACCCCGAATTGATCGCCTTGACCACTTCGTTGTTTTTCAGCGCGATCGCGACGGGACCTTTGTCACCGCCATAGAGAACGCCCGGCACAAGGCCGTTGCGGCGGGTCTCACGCGAGCCGCCAGTACCCGTGCGCTCGCGCACTTCGACGGAGAGAACAATATCGCTCATGATCCGGTCCCATACGAAATCGGTTTAAACGCAAGCGCCGCCGGTTTTGGCGGCGCGCGCTTCGTTCAGCCATCAGTGACTGAGTAAGAACTTTCGAGCCGCGGCGTATAGCGGATGCTTGCGTTGAGCGCAAGCGATCCGCTGACTCTTCGCCGCGGCGCGAGGCGAAAAGGTTAGTCAAAGAGCTTGGAAACGGACTCATCATTGGCGATCCGGCGGATCGCCTCGCCCAGAAGCGGCGCCACGGACAGCGAGCGGATATTCTTGCCCGCCTTGACCTTGGCGGTCACGTCGATGGAATCGGTCACCACCAGCTCCTTGAGAACCGAGTTGGAGATGCGCTCCACCGCCTTGCCCGACAAGACGCCGTGCGTGATGTAGGCGGAGACTTCCTTGGCGCCTTTCTCTTTCAGCGCCGCAGCGGCGTTGCACAGCGTGCCGCCCGAATCGATGATGTCGTCAAAGATGATGCAGCGGCGGCCTTCGACATCGCCGATAATGTTCATCACTTCAGACTCGCCCGCCTTGGGCCGGCGCTTGTCGACAATGGCGATGTCGGCGCCCAGACGCCCGGCCAGCGAGCGCGCGCGCACCACCCCGCCCACATCAGGCGAGACGATCAGCAGATCTTCCACATCGTAATGCTGGCGAATGTCGTCCTCGATCACCGGGGTGGCGAAGAGATTGTCGGTGGGAATATCGAAAAAGCCCTGGATCTGACCGGCATGCAAATCAATGGTCAGAACCCGGTGAGCGCCCGCTTCAGCGACCAGATTGGCCACCAGCTTGGCGGTGATCGGGGTGCGGCCGCCGGTTTTGCGATCCTGCCGGGCATAGCCGAAATAGGGGATGACGGCGGTGATCCGGTTGGCGCTGGCGCGCGCCAGCGCGTCCATGCAGATCAACAGCTCCATCAAATGGTCGTTGGCCGGCTCGGAAGTGGGCTGGATGATGAAGACATCCTGGCCGCGCATATTCTCGTCAATACGCACGAACAATTCGCCGTCGGCGAAGCGCTCGATCTCCACGTCCGACAGAGGGGCGTCAAGATAATCTGCAATGGCTTTCGCCAAGGGTCGGTTGGCGTTGCCGCACATCAGTTTCATGATCTGCCCTCTCCGGTGTTCTGGGTCGCGGCGCTCATAGCAGGATAAGTGCGCGCGGCAAAGCGGCGGGGCGCCCTGTCTGCTGCCATGGCTGTCGAGACGTAAACGGACGAAATTCCCCTGTCAGGCGCATCACTCGCCTTTTACTGGAACATTGTCTTAAGGGGACTAGCTGAAGGCTTTGAGTTCAAGCGCACTGACGTCTAGAGGGCTTTATGCAATCACTTCACGGATTCATGCCGCACGGGATGTGTTATCTGTGGCGTCTGGACATTCTGATCATGCACGTTCTGGCGGATGTGCTGATCGGCCTCTCCTATCTGTCCATACCCGTCGTGATCTGGTGGATCTCGGTCAAACGGCCTGACATCCTGTTCCGGCCAATCGCGTATCTGTTCATTCTTTTCATCATTTTCTGCGGCGTCACGCATTTGTTCTCGATCTACACGGTCTGGACGCCGGCCTATTTCATCGAAGGGGGGCTCAAACTCGCCACCGCCGTGGTTTCGGTGGCCACCGCTGTCGTCCTCTGGCCGCTCCTGCCCAAAGCGCTGGCCATGCCCAGCAGCGAGCAATTGGCGCAGAGCAATAAAAGCCTTCAGGACGAGGTGAAGCTGCGCACGGGCGCCGAACGCCAGCTCACACAACTGACCAATTCGCTGGAACGTCAGGTGCAACGGCGCACCTCCGAGCTGGAGCGCTCTAACGGCACCTTGCGAGATTTCGCGGCCGGGGCCTCACACGATCTCAAGGCGCCCGCACGACAGATTTCGCTGCTGGCCGACCTCGCCCAGCGCGAGCTCGGCGGCGCCGCCAGCCCTAAAGCGTTGGGCTATCTGCATGATGTGAAATCCAAATCGCGCGATATGCTGATGCTGATCGATACGCTGCTCAGCTATTCAGACCTGGTGGAAACCAAGGCGGAGTCGAGCGCGACCGCACTCAAACCCCTGCTTGAAACCTTGCTGCGTGAATACTATCCCGACGCGCCGATCACGCTGAACGTCACGGGCGACCCGACCGTTCAAGGCGATGAGACCTTGCTGGCGCACCTGTTTCGCAATCTGGTCGACAACGCCGTCAAATATGCTGACACGCCCAAGATCGTCCTCACCCTAGACAGCCATGAAACCGCGAACGGGCTTGTGGTCCGTTTCGCCGACAACGGCCCCGGCATTCCCGCCAATCAGGCCGAAGGCGCTTTCAAGATGATGCAGCGCTATCGTAGCGACGTGCCCGGGTCAGGCGTGGGGCTGGCCTTTTGCGCCCGGATCATGGAGGCTCATGACGGCAAGATCATAGTCGACCCCGACTATGATGACGGGGCGCGGTTCATTCTCAGTTTCCCACCGTTTGAGGAGTTTGCAGATGACAAGCCTGATCATTGAAGACAGCCAGATCGACGCGACCTTGATCACGGATGCGCTGACGGCGCAGGGATTTGGCGACCTTCAGGTCTTCGAGCGCGCCGAAGATGCGATCAAGTTTATCCGCACCCAGCCAGGCCGCCCCGATTTCTGTCTGGTGGACAGCCGCCTGCCCGGCATGTCCGGCGCCGACTTCATTCGCCTTGTGAAGGCCTGTGAGAAGATGGCGGGCGTGCCGTGCATCAGCCTGTCCACCTCTAATCTCAAGGACGAAATCCGCATCGCGCTCGCAGCGGGCGCCGACGGCTATTTCGTCAAACCCTCTGACATCGACGAATACGAGCGCGTGATCGCCCGCATCATCGAGGCGCATCTGACGCCGAACTAGCGCGTAAACGGCGCGATCCCCGGCGCGGGCGGCAGACCGTGCGAGCTGAACGCCGCCAGTTTGAACAGCGCGCCCATATCCTCAGGCGAGACGAGGCGATGCATCTGGCGCTTGAGCCGGGCCTGGCCCGCCGCGTCCACCGATTTCGCCAGAACCGCCGCGCGTTGCTCGATCCCCAGCTCGGTCAGGAACGCTCCTTGAGTCATGGGGCCGTACGCGGTCAGCCCCGCATCGAGCCCCAGCCGCAACAACCGGTCAAAATCCACCCAGGCCGTTAGATCCGCCGTGCCAGGCATATCGAGCGGGTCCACCTTTTGATGAGCGCGGATAGCCTGCAGCGTGTCGCCGGTCTCCGGCTGTGACGAGCCGTAATCCACAAACAAGGCGTAGCCCGGATCGCGTTTGAAGCGGCCCGCCAATTGCTCCATCTGCTGCTGGTCGCCGGGGCGCAGCTCCACCAACGCGCCGTCTTCCGCCTGGCGCAGGGCCGGAGCGATATAGCCCACATCCGCCTCGCTCAGCACCGGTCCGAGCCCGAAACCGAAGCGGTCCTCGTCTTCGGGATGCAAGGTCACCACGCGTTCGCGCCACTGGCCCTGATGCCGGATCGCCTGGCGGATCGGCAGGCAATCGAGAAACTCATTGCCGATCACCACGGCGGGCCCGGAGGGCGCTTTTTCGAACGCTTTCGCCCAGTGGATCGGAACCTGTGCGTTCGCCAGCGTCTGGCCCTGCACCATTTTCAGCGCCGGCGAGGCTTCGACCAGAGTCACATGCACCGCGTCCAGAAAGCCCGGCGCCGCGCGGCCCGCGCGCAGCATGTCGCTCATCATGCGGCCCGTGCCCGGCCCCAGCTCGATCAGCTCGAACCGCGACGGCGCGCCCATCTGCATCCAGCACTCCGCCGCCCACAGGCCCAGCAATTCGCCGAACATCTGGCTGATCTCGGGCGCGGTGATGAAGTCGTTCGCGGCGCCCAGCGGGTCCTTTGTGGCGTAAAAGCCCGCCATGGGATGAAACAGCGCCTCCGCCATGTAGGCGGCGACCGACAGCGAGCCTTCTGAACGGATGCGCTCAATCAGGCGCTCTGAGATCATCTGCGCGGGGCGAAAGTCATCATCGCTCATGACAGGGCGTCCTCGTATCGGGTCAGGCTTTGCGCGCGCCCACAGCCGGGTTCCGGCGCGCCCGCCAGATCAGATAGGCGCCGACGGCGATCATGGGAATACACAGCACCATGCCCATGGTCACATAGCCCTGCAGCGCGTCGGGCATTTGCTGGTCCGGTTCACGAAACACCTCGACGAAAGCGCGGAACACGCCATACCCCGCCAGGAAGGCGCCGGTCAGAAGGCCCGGACGGCTAAGCGCCCTGAAACGGTAGATCAGCACCGTCAGAATGACGAACAACACCACGCCCTCAAGCGCGGCTTCATAAAGCTGGCTGGGATGGCGCAGCTGGCAGGTCGGGTCGGCGGAGAAGCGCATGGCCCAGGGCAGGTCTGGCGCCGGACGCCCCCACAGCTCGCCATTGATGAAATTGGCCAGCCGCCCGAAGAACAATCCGATGGGCGTCGCCGCGGCCACGGCGTCCGACACCCGCAGCAAGGGCGCTTTGTAAGCGCGCGCGGTGAACACCATCGCCAGCGTCACCCCCAACAGCCCGCCATGAAAACTCATGCCGCCATCGGTGATGCCGGTGACCACGCGCAGCGGCTCCTCCCAGATCATCGAGGTGTTGTAGAAGAGCACATAGCCCAGCCGCCCGCCGCCAATGATGCCGATCATGATCCATAGCACCAGATCATCCACAAAGGCGCGGCTGTACGGCGCGGTCTGGGTTTTGGGCGTCAGCCCCCAGAGCCGCCCCTGGGACACCAGCCGCAACACCCAGTACAGGCCGATGAACAGCCCGGCGATATAGGCGAGCGCGTACCAGCGGATCGGAAACGGGCCGAGACCGGCGATTTCGGGAATCGAGAATAATACCGGGTCGATCAGGTCGAAGCTGGCGGGGCATGCGCCTATCATGGACGGCTCCAGAAAAATAATTCGGTCGTAAAGACCGATTGTTAACTGTTAGACGGCGCGACTCCGCATTGCCTAGCGGGGCCGCGGACGCCTATATGGGTCTTCATAGCAGAGCACACGGTGATGTCATGCAGTCCCGCAACCCAATGTTCGCAGATCTGGCCGATCTGATGACCGACGCATTCAGCGCAGCGCAAGCCGCAGGCGATGAAGCGCGCGCGGTGTTCCGCGCCCAGGCCGAACGCATGGCGTCCGAACTTGATCTTGTCAGCCGCGACGAGTTTGAAGCTCTGCGGGCCGAAGCGGACGCCAGCGCCGCCCGGCTTCAATCGCTGGAGGCCCGTCTGGCGGACCTGGAAGCCCAATCGGCGAAAAAGCCGAGCCGGGCGAAACCGGCCGCCAAGACATCCACAGCAAAAAAATCCGCTGAATAAACCACTTACAATTTCCCTAACGCTGAGCGCTTGCACCCCGGGGATCGGGGCGCATACCGTTCCACATGGGCGACAAACTGAGTCGCCGGGCGCAGCGAGGGGCTAGAGGACCATCATGGATCTCACCACCCAGGAAACCATCATCGCGATGGATCCGCTGGAAAGCATTGAACAAGCCGTCCTGACGGCGCAATACGCCTATGAGCGCGATGATCTGGAACTGCATATGGCGGTGCCGGGGTCCTGGCGCGACCATCAGGTCTGGTTCGCCTATCGACCGGATCTGGATGTAATTCACGTCTTTTCCGCGCTCGACCTCAAGGCGCCTGACAGCCGTTACAAGGATGTCTGCGAGCTGGTGGCGCGCCTGAACGAGCGCCTCTGGATCGGTCATTTCGAGATCTGGCATGAAGACGGCTCCGTCGTCTTTCGCCATGCGCTGACCCTGCCGGAAGCGGAAAACGTCTCCGTCGCGCAAGGGGCCACGCTGATCGAAGCAGCGAAAGAAGCGGGTGAAAGGCTGTATCCGGCGTTCCACTATCTGCTCTGGAGCGGTAAGACTCCGCTCGAAGCCGTGGCCGCCGCCATGTTCGACACGGCCGGAGAGGCCTAAAAGGACCCGAACGCACTTATGTCAGACATTGAGGGCCGGATCGGCCTGCTGGGCGCGGGCCGAATGGGCTCCGCACTGGCACAGGGCTGGCTGCGCAAAGCGCGCGGCGGCATTAGCGCCGACGACATTATTCTGATCGACCCCCGGCCCGGCGTCGGCGCTCAGACGCTGATCGAGACGCGCGGCGTGGCGCAGGCGGACGCCCTGACGCCCGAGCTGGCGCGCACGCTCGGCACGCTGGTGGTGGCGATCAAGCCCGACCAGGTGCGCCCGGTGCTCAGCGCTCTCAATGACGACCTGCCGCTGGACGCGCTGGTGATCTCGATCTGTGCGGGCGTTCCGCTACGCACCTTGTCGAAAGCCCTGCCGGACCGTCCCATCGTGCGCGCCATGGCCAATACGCCCGCCGCCATCGGCGAAGGCATGAGCGTGTGCGTGGCCAATCCGATCGCCGACACCAAAGCGTTTGAAAAACGCGTGGAAAGACTGCTCAAGCCCGCCGGGCTGGTGGAGTGGATTTCCGATGAGCGGCTGATGGATGCGGTGACGGCGGTCTCGGGCTCGGGACCCGCCTATGTGTTCTTGTTCACCGAAGCGTTGGCCGCAGCGGCGGAAGCGGAAGGTCTGCCGCGTGCGCTCGCCCTCACCCTCGCCAAGCAGACCGTCGCCGGCGCTGGCGCCTTGATGAAGGCGGGCCAGGGCGAACCGGATGAGCTGCGCCGCGCTGTGACCAGTCCCGGCGGCGCCACCCAGGCCGGCCTTGACGCTTTGATGAACGGAGGCGGTTTGCCCGGGCTTGTGCGCAATGCGGTCTCCGCCGCCGAACGTCGGGGCCGCAAAATGGGCAGCCAGAGCGCGGGCGACTAGGCTCAGGCCTGCCTTGCCGGACGCAATGCCCAACCGCGAAACCGGTCCCCACTTTCGCTGAAAAGGCTTTGAGTGCGGCCCCGCCCGTCCGAGGTCAGATTGCCATTGCCGTCATAGCCGAGCGAGACGCCGGTGACCGAGGTGTACGGGTTCAGCCCATTGCTGGCGTAGTTATCAGTCGCCGAGAAAGACGGCCGCCAGACCAGATCCTCGCCCGCCAGCGTGCTGACAAGGGTTTCAGACAAGATCTGTCCCACGCCGTTCGACGTGAAGTCAGAGGCGATTTCCGCCCCCGCGCCGTTACACGCCGCAGCCGCCGCGCCGCTCAGATTGATGTCATGACAGCGGATATCCCCGCGCGGAATAGCCAAAGAGCGCGGCGGCGCCATTGGCGCAACTCACGCTCTGCCGGTGGGACTGGCCGTCATAGGCGATGGTCGCCGGCTGTATAAGAGTTCAAACATACGAAGTTCAGTAAACTACGATTGTAGAATTCACTTTGAATTTAAATATCAAATTTCACTAATAGAAACCAATACGGTAATGTCATACCCAGCAATGTCGTACGAATTCAAACCACACCGAGCCCTTGCCTGAATAATTTCAGAGTTTCGACTAATAACACTACCGCCTAATTCGTCAATATTATACTCAATTAATTCTAACTCCGCTACACTAAATTCTTCCTTAATAATTCCAAATTTATGTATATTGTATATGCACTGACTTTCATAGTTTGACTGCATAGAATTACTACCATTTTCACAGGATGTAATAAAAATCAAAACTACAACCAAAACAACTAACTTAGACATTTTGTAATCCGGCGACAAGCTGGGGACGCGACCACGAATAACTTCTCGCGGAATACCTACAAATGGCGTCACGCGATACACTAAGGTTTGTCCAATCCCTGCATCCAATCTGACACGTACTCTGAAATTATTATAATTCATATTATCGATCCATACACTTCCAGGCGTTTCAAAACCGACGTTGTGTGTCTGACGAGTAGTGCCGACTCTACTCATCGCCGATTACCCTCGTCACTGAGATGTCTATTCTTACTACGGTATCTGGTAAGAATTGATCTTTTAAAAAAGTTTCGATGCCTTGGCGTTCCAGCATTTCAGCAGCCTCATCAACATTTCGAATAACCGTCCTTCCGAAAGCTGCTGCAGCTCGGGGATCAATTGGATCCCCATAACGCCGAACAGTAATCTTTACTCCTGAAGCGTCGGCAGGCATCGGGAAGTCAAGCTCACGGCTGGTAACTGAAAGGGGTACGCCTTCCATCACAGGGAGAGGGCGGGCCGAGTTGCCCTGCTCTCTCCGGCCCATGGAGCGCATATCTATGCTCTTGCACATAGCCGCCACCTCCTTCTATACGGCTGGCGCACACGCCATCCCCGTCGGATCCGTCGCGTTCACCGGATCATTGCCCACATAGGCGTAGAGATTCCACTGGTCGGCGTATCCGATGGGATCGGTGGAGAGGAACCGGCCCAGATCGGCGTCGTAATAGCGGGCGCGATAGTAATAGAGCCCGGTTTCCGCGTCATAGCGGCGGCCCGTATAGCGGAACGGATTGCCGGACTCATCGCCGCGCAGCTCCACCCCATAGGGCGAGTAGACATAGCGCTTGATCGCGCCGGTCTGGGTATGGGTCACCGCCACCACATGGCCCAGGCGGTCCGCAGTGTAGGCATAGGTGTCCGCGCCCGCCTGGTTCGGCGCGCAATCCGCCGAGCTGCCGCAGGTGATCATCAGCACCCGCTGGTCAACGCCCGGCCCCGGGATATAGCGCCGCAGCAAGGCGCCGCTATCGCCGTCATACTCGGCGATCTCCATGGTCCCGGCATGCACGAACTCGGTGCTGGTATTGCCCACCAGCATGCGCTTGCGTCGGCCTTCCGCGTCATAGCTGAACTCGGCCTCCACGCCGGCGCCGGACAAGGTCTCAAGCCGGTTTTCAGACGAATACGCCAAAGTCTGACCGCGATAGGCCGTTAGATTGCCGTTCAGATCATAGCTGAACGCCTGACCGTCCACGCTTTCGTACTGATCAAGCGGATTGGCCACATAGTTCGCGCTGAGCGGTGAGCCGGCCTGGGCCGGTGAGATTGATGTCATGACAGCGGATATCCCCGCGCGCGGAATAGTCAAACAGCGCGGTCGAACCATTGGCGTAGCTGACGCTCTGCCGGCGCGACTGGGCGTCATAGGCGATACTGGCGAGGCGCCGCCCCGCGGAGGCGCAAGGGTCGTTAAAGTTCGCCGCGCCCTCTTCCGCGCAGATCACCCGCCCCAGCGCGTCATAGCCATAGGCCACCTGGCTGGCGTCGAGATAGGTGAGCTCAACGAGATTGTTCGTCACATCATAGGCGTAAGACACCGTCAGACCGTTCTGATGGGTCTGGGACTTGATCCGCCCAGAGGCGTCATAGCCATAGCTGAGGGTCAAACCGTCATGCACGGCCGAAGTGCGCAGACCCATGGGATGGGCATAGGCACTTCCGAGCGGCGACCGAACGGAAATCAAGTTGGCTGCTGAGTAATACTGCTATGGATCCCATCCGCTATAGCCAACATTTATTTCAACAATCTGACCATCATGAAAACGAGCGGATACGCGGGCGTCCCTCATGAAACCGGGTTGTTTGAAGCTCCAGTATTCATCCTGGTGCACAGTGACGTCCTGTTCGCAGAACGGCCCTCGTGAAAATACTGGCACACCCTCCGCAGAAACTACAACCACCTGCGGCGCAAACCGTCCCTCCTCGATGTTACGGCAGGCTGCGCTAAAAGCTTCTTGGTACGTCATATTGGTTGCAAGACCGGCGTAAGCGCCATCCGTGATATCGCATTGGCGATATAGCAGCCCACTGCACTCTGCACCTTCTGAATTGAGGGGTGCGCAGCCTGAAATCCCTATTAGTGACAATACAGCAAAAAAGGCCATTCCTGCGTATATATGTAGTTTCATGTCCAGCTCCATTAACACGAATCGCGCGCAATCCGGGACCCTGTACAGGTCACCCGCTCTGCCTGCCCTGCGCCGGGATGTATGCCGGATGGCGCAACGAACCTAGTTCCCGCTAAGGCCGCACCCGCCTGACCGCGCGCGAAAGCTTCGGCGTTACTGTTGGTTGAGCCCGGAACAGCAGCAGGAACCGGGCTATAGGGGCGCGGATCGCTTTCGACTCCAAAGAGAAAATGAGCATCATCGTTACCTAAGCCCACAATCTCCTCATAGGATACTCCCGGCACAGCCTCTCCATTAATGATTGACTCAAGCGCCTCGACGTCATCGAAAAGTGTCTTCGTGCCAAAGTTCTGACGCACGGTATTTCCTGAAGGCCTACCCGCACTTCGGTTCGCATTTTCTGGGCCGTACGAATAGACGCCCTCAATACGACCCTCGGAGATTGACGTTCCTGCCTCTGTCACGACGAGAAAGGCATGCTTGGTATTGATTGTTGCGTTATAGGCAGCGGCCCCAGCTCTCGCTCTCATTGTATGCGTCCCTCGGGCTGCAGCGTAGGCAGCAGTGGCAGCGGCTCGGGCCTCAACTGGAGTAAAGATGCGCCGACTAACTATGTATGACTCCCTCCCCGTCGGATCGGTCGCGTTGAGCGGATCATTGGCCACATAGGCGTAGAGATTCCACTGGTCGGCGTAGCCGATGGGATCGGTGGAGAGGAACCGCCCCAGATCGGCGTCGTAATAGCGGGCGCGATAGTAATAGAGCCCGGTTTCGGCGTCATAGCGGCGGCCCGTATAGCGGAACGGATTGCCGGACTCATCGCCGCGCAATTCCACCCCATAGGGCGAGTAGACATAGCGCTCGATCGCGCCGGTCTGGGTATGGGTCACCGCCACCACATGGCCCAGGCGGTCCGCAGTGTAGGCATAGGTGTCGGCGCCGGACTGGTTCGGCGCGCAATTGGTCGAGCTGCCGCAGGTGATCATCAGCACCCGCTGGTCCACCCCCGGCCCCGGAATATAGCGCCGCAGCAAGGCGCCGCTATCGCCGTCATACTCGGCGATCTCCATGGTCCCGGCATGCACGAACGCGGTGCTGGTATTGCCCACCAGCATGCGCTTGCGCCGCCCCTCGGCGTCATAGCTGAACTCGGCCTCAACCCCGGCGCCGGACAGAGTCTCAAGCCGGTTCTCAGACGAATACGCAAGAGTCTGACCGCGAAACCGGTTCCCACTTTCGCTGAAAAGGCTCAGCCTTTGCCGGACGCCTTTTCGAACCGCGAAACCGGTTCCCACTTTCGCTGAAAAGGCTCAGCCTTTGCCGGACGCCTTTTCGAACCGCGAAACCGGTTCCCACTTTCGCTGAAAAGGCTCTAGAGAAAATTCAGCAGGCTGATCTGGCTGAGCGTCGAGAAGGTCTGGGCGGACACTTGCACGGCGGTTTGCGCCTGCTGGAAGCGGGTTGCGGCCTCGGCCATGTCCGCATCCTCGATCCCCGCCACCATGATGGTGAGGTAATCGGCGCGCTTTTCATGGCCGGTGATGGCGTTCTCCACCTGTTTCTGACGCGATCCGTTCTCCGCCTGCGCCACATTGATCGTATCAAAGGCGGCGATAATGTTGGCCAATTCAGTTTCCAGAAACGCCTGCTGGTTTTCTGTGATCTGACCGTCAAAGGGTCCGTCCGGCCCGGCGTTGAAATCGGCGATCCGCTCGATGGACGCCATCAGGTCCGTGCCCACTTCAGAGGCGGTGGCGTTGATGTCCATGGTGATCGTCTCTTCGATCATCGTGGTCTGGCGCCGTGCGGCGTTGTCAAACATCGCCGAAACATCCGGCGCCGCCGCCTGCAGGTCGGCGATGGTGTCCGCGGTGAAGGGCAAGGCGTCCGTACGCACGCCGCCAAAGACGTAAGAGCCGTTAAAGCGCATGTTGAGCGCCGCCGAGGCCTGGTCGAACACCTCTTGCACCTTGTCCATCATGAACGAGCCGTCATTAGTGGTCAGCGCCGTCCGCAGGTCCGTCGCCGCTTCAGACAATTCCTGATACGCCAGATCCTGGATCTCCAGCCGGTTCATGATCCGGCTGTTGGCGCTGGCGAAGGACTCGCTGCGCTCCTGGGCGGCCCGCGCCGAGATGATCGTCTCGGCGGTGTTGGCGTAGCCCTTGAGGTCCGGCGCTTTCTTGCCGCTGGCGAGCTGATCGCGCGCATCATAGGCTTCGCGCTGGGCGCGCATCAGGTCCATCAGCGCCGCCTGGGATGCGGCTTGGGTGGAAATTCTCATTCTAAGCTCCCGTCCCGACCTAAACGATACGCAGCAACGTATCGGACATTTCGCGCGCGGCCTGCAGAAGACGCGCCGCGGCGTTATACGATTGCTGAAACTGGATCATCCGGGCGAGCTCTTCATCGAGACTCACCCCTTCAACATCCGAGCGCTTGATATCGGCGGCTTCCTTGACCGACGCGGCGGCGGTTTCCTGACGCTGGGCGGCGGCGGCGACCGACCCGACCTTGCCGGCGACCCGCGCGCCATACTCGACCAAGGTGGACTGCCCGCCGCGCATATCGCCCGCATCATCAAAGGTGCGTTTGACCTGCCCGGCTGCGGCCAATGCCTGACCCCCGCGATTATCGCCCGAGCTGACCACCAGATCGCCCGGCGCGGACGCGCCCGTCACATCCAGCTTGGCCATGGCGAGCAGCATGGAGTCCGACCGGATGGAAGGCCGCACTTCAAAGCCTTCAGACCGGCTCATCCGGGCGTTTTCGGACAAGCCGAAAATCGTGGTGAAGGATTTGCCTGTGCCGGTGCGGATGCTGGTGTCGCCGGTGACCACGACCTCATACTGCTCGTAGCCGGCGCCGGGGGTGAAACTGATCTCGCCGTTCGCGTCCATGCCGAACGAGCCGTAGGCGCCCAGCCCCGTGCCCGCCGCGTTCAAGGCGTTCAGCTGATCCTGAATGGTCGCGCCTGCGACCGTCACGTCGATATCGGCCGTGCGGGCGCCGCTGGGTCCGAGCACCTTGAAGCTCATCACGCCGCCTGCCGCCAGGCCATGAGCGCTGGTCGCCGTCAGACCCGTCTCGAAAAAGCCCGGACGGTCGGAATCCACGATGTCGTTCAAACCAAAGAAATGCGCGAAGCCGCGCCCGCCGATGGATGAGGGCGTGGTCTCGTCTTGCACCGTCGCGACGCCATGATTGGCGTTGGTCGCGTCAATGCTCAGCCGGCCATTGGTGAAGCTCGCCGTACCGTTGGCGCCCAGCGCGGTGTTCAGCTCATTGACCAGATCGGTGATCGAGTTCGCGGCGTTGCCGTCCACCGTGAAGCCGGCGCCGGTGACCGTAATGGCCACCTGCTGGACCAGCGTGCCGTCAGTATTGACGATCGCCAAAGTCGCCGCGCCGGAGCCTTGCAGCACATCGCCGCCCACAAGGCTGGTGTCGCGCCCGGTCAAAGTGTTGGGCGGCGGATAGGCGGTGGCGTCGTTATGCGCCGCGTTCAGCGCGTCCGCCGCCCCTGCAGTGAACTCGCCCAGGGCCGCCGCGAGCTGCGGCAGATCCTGATCGCGCAGATCGATCAGGCCGCGGATTTCACCCGAGGTGATGTTGTGGGTCAGGCTGACCCGCGCGCCGGACGCGGAGACCACAGCGGTGATCTCGCCGAAATCCAGCCCATAGGCGCCGGTGCCGGCCGGTGTGTATTCCAGCTCCAGCCGTGAATTGTCCAGAAGCGCCACGCCATCGGCGGTGGAGACAAAAACCCGTCCGTCGGGCTGTCGCTGGGTGCGCACATCAATCAGGCTCGACAACTCATCCAGCAATTCAACCTGCCGGTTCGCCGCGCCGCTGGTGTCGGACGCGCTCGCGCTTAATGATTGCGCCTGCGTGTTGAGATCCTGCATCTCCTCGAGAATCTCGTTGATCCGTCCGACCCCGGCGCCGATCCTTGTGTCCGCCTCATTGCGCAACGTGCGCATCTCGACAGACAAACGTTCAGTCTCATCAAAAAAGCTCTGCAATTCAGAGGCTGCGCTGAGGCGAGACACGGTTTCCGCACTGTCCGCCGCCGCGGCGCTGAGCGAGCTGAACGCGGCGTTCAAGCGGCCAAAGAGCGACGCTTCGTCATCCGTGCCGCCAAACTGGGCCTGAAGCCGGTCCAGCGCGCCATTGCGCGCCATGGCTGCAGAGTAATCAGACTGGGCGCGCACCGAGGCCGCCAGCAGGTATTCATCGGTGATGCGCTCGACGCCGCGCACCTGAACGCCCATGCCCTGGCCCGCCACATTGCGTGACGTGATCGCAAGCTCGGTGCGCGCATAGCCAGGCGTGTTGACGTTCGCGACATTGTTGGACGCCGTGCGCAAGCCGAGCTGAGACGCCTGCAGCCCGGACAGGGCGTTGCCGATCACAGAATTGAGCGCCATGTGCGCCTCCAACATTCGCCCGCGCGGGTGATTTTACCCATCGAGCGGCAATAATTTCCCGGTCAGCCGGTGAAGCTTGAGTCCTGAGCGCTGCGCGAAGTTCAAAACAAGCACCTGAATTAAATGTGCTTTTTATGCCTTCGTCGGATTTTCGCTCACACGCGCTCCGAAACTGACCAAGACAGACAGCGCAAGCACCGGGCCAAGTGAAAACCCCCTGACCGGGTCGGCAAATCCGTCATCCAAGAGCAGGGAGAATCTGCCGACCGGCGCCGATTTCAAACCCTAACAACAGGTTTATTCATTGTTTTAAAACAGCTTTCCGGAATGATGAAATTGGCACGCCCCTTGAAAGCTCATGCAAACGCTTGCTCGGGCAAAAGGCTCGACACCTCAGACGCAGCAAAACGCGGCGCATCAGCTTGATGATTGCGGAGCCTTACGCTCATGCCGCTCGACCGCTTGCCTCCGGCCCCGGCGCCGACCGCCCCGTCCACCCAACGCGCTTCCCGCGCGTCGGAGACGGGCGGACAGGCGTTCGCCCTGCCTGAGACCCAGGATCGCAAGCCGACATCCGCACCGGCAGCGTCTGACAGAGCCGAACGCAACGCCGCGACGGCGCGCGACAAGGTGCAGGCCGATCAGGCGCGCACTGAAAAATCCCAGGCCGAACACGCGCAACGTGACGCCGCCAATGACGCGCAAGACGCGCAGACCCAGAACTCGACCGAAACCCCGGAAACATCGCAAGGCGAGACCGCAGCCAATGTGGTCAGCCTCAATGAAGTCCTGGCGGCCAACGCCTCGGCGCCTCAAGACGGCGAGGCTTCCGAACCAGGTGTGTCGGCGCAGGCGGGCGCGGCTCAAGGGTCTGAAGACGCGTCAGACGCGGCGATGAAACCCGGCGCCGACGCCAAGTCTTCAACCGCTGACGCCGCACAATCGGCCAAGCCGGCGCAAGCTGAAGCCGCCGCCCCGACGGCTGCGGCGAGCGCCGCGCCCGCCGGAACCGCCGATGACGGCGCTGAAACCGCGCGTCCGGACGCCGTCAAACCTGTTTCAGGCGATAAAGCGCAGCAGACCGGCGCTGCATCCGGGCCTGAGGCCGAGACGCCATCGGGCAAGAGCGCTCAACCGGTTGATGGCCGCGCCACCCCCACTGGCGCGGCAGGCGTGGCTGATGACGCCAGCGCACAGACCAAGGCGGCTGCGGCTTCTGACTCTGCGGGCGCGACCGACGCCGAAGCCGAGGCAGACACTGCGGCGCAGGCGCGCACAGCTGAGACGGTGAAGTCTGAGACACGCTCTGACGCCGCCAACGCCAACGCGTCCAAAGAAGCAGGACCGGGCGCAGCGGCACAGGCTGACGCCGCCCCCAAAAGCCGGAGCGACACAGCCCAACAGGGCGCCGCAACTCCCGCGTCCGACGCCGTGAAACCTGACGCCGCCGCGTCTTCTGCGTCATCAGCCGCCGCCCCGTCTGACGCTGCGGCTCAGGCTCAGGGTCAATCCAAGGCTCAGGCTCAAGCACAGGCCCAGGCCGCTCAGCAAGATGAGGCCGCTCTGACGCACCGCGCGGACTCAGATCGCGCGCCCGGCGCCCAGAATAAAGCGCGTCAGTCTGACACTGGCGCGCCGTCAGCGGCCAAGACATCCGCCAACACCGCCCAGAGCGCCGCCGCAGCCAGCACCGGAGCGACCGGCGCCGAGCCCGCCGTGTCCGCGGCCAAGCCTGCCGCCATGCCCGCGCCTGCGGTGACCGCCTATACAGACCCGCTGACCTTCCTGCTTCAGGATACGGCGCTGTCGAGCGAGACGCCCCTGGACACAAACACCGATACGATCGATCCGGATCTGGACATGGGCATGGCCCGCCAGGATGCGCGCACCGAGGCGCAACGTCCGGGGCAGGCCCAGGCGCACACAGCCGCCCGTTTCGCGCCCACCACCACCCATACGCTGGCCGCCCAGATCGCCCGCAAATTCAATGACGGCGCCCGGGTGTTCGACATTCGCCTGGACCCGCCCGAGCTGGGCCGCGTCGAGGTGCGTCTGGAGCTGGGGCCCAATAACAAGGTCTCAGCCGTGCTGAGCGCGGAACGCGCTGACACTTTGTCAGAACTGCAACGCTCGGCCCGCGACCTTGAAAAAGCGCTGACCGACGCCGGCCTTGAGTTGGGCGAGGACGGATTGTCCTTCTCGCTGAGCGAGGATGGCGGCGCTTTCACCTCTTTCGACGATGACGCTGGCGACTCCGCCAACGATTTCGCCGCCCGCAACCGGTTCACCGCGGAGGTCGAAGCTGACCTGCCCGGAGCTCCTTTGGCTGACGCGCTCTACGGCTTCGCCGTCAGCCAGCGCGCCGGCGTCAACCTGATCGCCTGAGAAGAAGAGCGAACTCATGACAGACGTATCCGCCGCCGCACAAACCCAGCAACCGCAAACCCAGTCCAAACTGGCCACTGCGGGGTTGGCGGACAATTTCGACACCTTCCTGACCCTGCTGACCGAGCAGCTGAAGAACCAGGATCCGTTGAACCCGATGGAGTCCGAGCAATTCGTCCAGCAACTGGTGCAGTTCTCCTCGGTGGAGCAACAGATCGCCTCCAATGAATCGCTGGAAGCCCTGCTGGCGCTGCAGCAATCAGACGCTCAGCTGACCTCGCTTCAGTTCATCGGCAAGGACGCCACGGTGAACACCACCTACAGCTTGCTCAAGGATGGCGAGGCGAAATGGGAATACGGCCTGCCGCAGGAAGCGCAGAGCGTGGAGCTGCTTATCACCGATGAAAACGGCAAGCAGGTCCGCCGTCTGGATGGCGACACCTCTGAAGGCGTTCATGACGTGGTCTGGGACGGCAAGGATGAAGCGGGCAACACCATGCCCGCCGGCGTCTACCAGCTGGAAGTCGTGGCCAAGGATGCTGACGACGTCATCCTGGATTACGCCGTGCGCGTCACCCACCGGGTCACCGGCGTGGAGATGAGCGGCGGCCAGGCGCAAGTCAGCTTCGCCAATGGCGAACTGGTGCTGCCGGCCAGCCTGGTCACCAGCGTTCGGGAATCGCAAGGCCAGACCGCGCCCCCGAACACCACAGACACTGGCGATGAGACCGAAGACGAGTCTCAAGCCGCAGCCTAACCCCGAATGGGGACATTCGGAGCCCGAACCGCTCCGCAACAAAATCGAGGCTCTTGACCAGAAGGACCGGGAGCCCGGGCACAAACGATGGGAAGCACGATATGAGTATCAACTCGGCCATGGCCGCCGGCGCGTCCGGACTGATCGCCAACTCTTCGGCGTTGGCGGCGATTTCGGACAATATCGCGAACGTGAACACGATCGGCTATAAGCGCGTCGATACGATCTTCACGCCGAACTACAAGATCGGCGGCGGCGGCGCGAGCCGGTACGCCTCCTCGGGCGTCAGCTCGAACTCGCGTCTGGACGTTAATTCGTCCGGCCTTCTGACGCCCGGCGTCTCGGCCACCGACATGGCGATCGATGGCGACGGCTTTTTCGTCGTGCGTCCCACCCCGACCAATTCCGGCACCGGCTCTGACGCCGTGCTGTTCACCCGCTCGGGCGGTTTCCAGACGGATTCCTCGGGCTATCTGCGCAATGATGCGGGCCAGTATCTGTACGCCTGGCCGGTCCAGGCGGACGGCACGGTGAACCAGAACCCGTCCAATCTCGACCAGCTTGAAGCGGTGAACCTGTCCAATATCGGCGGCACCGCCAACGCCACCTCCAATGTGCGCATCAACGCCAACCTGCAGGCGAGCACGACGCCGTCCGCCGCGGCGGCGACCTATGCCGCGGGGACCACGGCCAACAATATGGCGTCCGGCAATGTGACGCCTGACTTTGAACGCACCATTCAGATTTATGACACCCAGGGCGGCGTGCGCTCGGTCACCATGTCCTTCCTCAAGCACGCCACCAACGCCAACCAATGGCATGTGGAAATGCATGTGCAGCCGGCGGCGGACGTGACCACGGGCGCGCCGCTGGTCGATGGTCAGATCGCCACCGGCATTGTGGCCTTTGACACCAACGGCGAAATCCAGTCCGGCGCGCCGACCACTTTTCCGACCACGATCGCGTTTGAAAGCTCGGACACGGCGGGACCTGTGGGCGCGGGCGCGATCCGCTGGTCGACCACCACCGGCGTGGGCGCGCAGACCCTGGCGCTCGATCTGGGCACGGCGGGCGCGCCGGGCGGCATCACCCAGTTCAACTCGCCCTCAAACCTTGACTCCACCGTTGTGGACGGCGCGATCTTCGGCGCTTTCGCCGGGGTGGAAGTGAGCGAGGACGGCTTCCTGTCGGCCCGCTTCACCAATGGCGTGGTCCGCCAAGTATACCAGATGCCGGTCGCCACCGTGTTCAACGCCAACGGCCTGGCCTCGGTCGGCGGCGCGAGCTTCCAGATCACCGAAGATTCCGGCGCCTTCACCCTGAACGCGCCCGGTTCGGGCGCATCGGGCACCATCGCCGCGCAAACGGTGGAGAACTCCAACGTGGATATCGCCACCGAATTCTCAAACCTCATCATCACCCAGCGGGCCTATTCAGCCAGCTCCCGGATCATCACCACGGCGGACGAAATGCTCGCCGAAGCGATCCAGATGAAGCGTTAAACCACCGCCGTCCCACCGGCCGACTGACACCCCGGCGCTTCGGCGCTGGGGTGAATTTTTTCTAAACAATTGATTTACCGTACTTTTACCTTGAGCTTTAGGCTCACCTTAAGAGGCCCTCCCGTATAACCCTCCTCACTAAGGACGCGCGTAAGACGTGTCTTCTAACAAGGATGGGTCGGATGGAACGTCGAGCGAAGAAGGAAAACTATGTCATCGGTCCAGATGGCAGCCCGCTAACCGTGGCCGATTTGCCGAGCCCGGACACCAAGCGGTGGGTCATTCGCCGGAAGGCGGAAGTGGTCGCAGCGGTTCGCGGCGGACTTCTGAGCCTGGATGAAGCCTGTGACAGATATCGGCTGACCGTGGAGGAGTTTCTCTCCTGGCAGCGCTCAATTGACCGGCATGGACTGGCCGGATTGCGCACCACGCGCATACAGCATTACCGCCAATAGGCGGTACGCCCCCCTCTCTCTTTTTCTGGCCTGAATTCAGCGCGGCGAGCCTTTGCTCGCCGCGCTGATCGTGTTTTTTGATTCAACGCGTTAACACCCCGTTTACGCGGATAGTGGGAAAAACTTGCCTAGCCGCTTCAGGGAGCGGCGTTTTCTGATTCGGAAACGAGCAAGGGCGGCCCGGCGTGAACGCGTTATTGGAACAGCTTTCCCGATTCGGTGTTGGCCGATTGATCGCTATGTTCGGCCTCACGGCCGGCGCAGCGGCGGCTCTGGTGTTTTTCACCATGAGCATGAACTCCAATGGTCAGGCGCTGTTGTTTTCGGGGCTGGCGCCATCTGACGCCGCCGCCGTCAGCGAGCGCCTGGACCAGGCCGGCATTTCCTATGAGCTGCAAGAAGGCGGCTCGGCGGTCTATGTCAGCACCAATCAGGTCGACGAAGCGCGCATGCGCGTCGCGTCAGGCGGCGCGCTGAGCTTTGGCTCGGTCGGTTATGAGATCTTTGACGAGACCGACGCTCTGGGCACCACCAGCTTTGTGCAGAACGTCAACGCCAAGCGTGCGCTGGAAGGTGAGCTGGCTCGCTCCATCAACACGCTGAATTCCGTCACCGGCGCCCGCGTTCACCTGGTGCTGCCCGAACGCCGCCTGTTTTCACGCGACGAGCAACAGCCCTCCGCTTCGGTCGTGGTCTCCGTGCGCGGGGAAATGTCCAGCTCCCAGATCGCCACGATCCGCAATCTGGTCGCCACCGCCGTGCCGGGCCTTCAGGTCAACCGCATCACCCTGGCCGACGATCAGGGCCGGCTCCTGGCTGCCCCCAGCGACGCAGAGGGCGATCTGATCGGCGCCATGCTCGATGACCGTCAGAGCGCGATCGAGCGCGACTTGCAGCAGAAAATCCGCGATCTGGTCGAGGGCGTCGTCGGCTCGGGCGGCGTGCGCGTCGCGGTGACCGCCGAGCTCAATCGCCAGAGCCAGACCCGCACCCGACTGGAATACGACCCCAACGGCCAGGTGGAAGTCAGCCGCCGCGCTGAAGAGCAAAGCCGCTCCGAACCCGTCACCTCCGGCGGCGTCTCCGTCAGCGAGAACACGCCGGACGGCGAAGCGGGCGCAGACGGGGAAACGCCCCTGATGGCCAACAGCCAAAGCTCGATCACCGAACGCAATTATCAAAACACCCAGGAAGAGACCGTCTCCATCATTCAGGCGGGCGATCTGCAGCGCCTGGCGGTGTCCGTGGTTGTGGATGAAGTCGCCAGCGTGGGCGAAGACGGAAGTTTGACGTTTGAGCCGCGCAGCGAAGAAGAGCTGACCCAGATCCGAAACCTGGTCGCCGCCGCCGTGGGCTTTCCAACCGACACCACGCTGACCGATGGCGAGCAGATCCTGCAAGTCACCTCCATGCGCTTTAACCGTCCCGACCTGTCGCTGGGCACGCCCGCCCCTGAAGGCTTCAACCTGGGCAGCCTGGACTTCATGCGCATCGCCGAGATCGTCGTGCTGTTCATCACCGCCCTGCTGGTGATCTTGCTGGTGGCGCGCCCGCTGGTTCAGGGCGCGATCGGCAATGTCTCTGGCGGGCGGACCGCCGCGCTGGCGGGCGCTGGCGGCGCGGGCATGCCGGAGAATGTCCAGGCGCTGCTGGGCACGCCCGAAGGCGGGATGATGCTGCCTGAAGAGCCGGGCCCGGACGACCATATCGACGTGGCCCAGATCGAAGGTCAGGTGAAAAAATCCTCGGTGCGCAAAGTGGCCGCCCTTGTGGAGCAGCACCCTGATGAATCCATGAGCATCCTGCGCACCTGGATGCACGACGGGGAGTGATCTGATGTCTGACGCTCCAGCCCCTCGCGGTCGTAAAGTCGACGACCCCAAAGACATGTCCGGCGCCGAAAAGGCGGCTGTGATCCTGCTCGCGCTGGGCGATGAACAGCGTCAGCTGTGGGAGATGATGGATGACGAGGAAATCCGCGTCGTCTCCCAGGCCATGGTCAATCTGGGCAATGTCACCTCCGGGGCCGTTGAAAAACTGATCATGGAGTTTGTCGGCTCCATGTCCTCGACCGGGTCGATCACGGGCTCGGTGGATCAGGCGCAGCGCCTTCTGTCCTCCTTCCTGCCTGAGGACAAGGTCGACCAGATCATGGAAGAGCTGCGCGGTCCCGCCGGCCGGACCATGTGGGACAAGCTCGCCAATGTGAACGAGGTGGTTCTGGCGAACTATCTCAAGAACGAATACCCGCAGACCGTCTCGGTGGTGCTTTCCAAGGTGCGTCCCGATCACGCCTCGCGCGTGCTGGCCGCCCTGCCCGAAGACTTCGCCATGGAAGTGGTGACCCGGATGCTGCGCATGGAGCCGGTGCAGCGCGAGATCGTGGAGAAGATCGAGGAGACGCTGCGCTCTGAATTCATGAGCAATCTGGCGCGCACCTCCAAACAGGACAGCCATGAGCTGATGGCGGACATCTTCAACAATTTCGACCGCCAGACCGAAAACCGCTTCCTGGCGTCGCTGGAAGAGCGCAATCGCGATTCCGCGGAGAAGATCCGCTCGCTGATGTTCGTGTTTGAAGATCTGGGCAAACTCGACCCGCAAGGGGTGCAGACCCTGCTGCGCGGCGTGCCGAAAGACCAGCTGGGCCTGGCGCTCAAGGGCGCGTCGGACACGCTGCGCGACCTGTTCTTCTCCAACATGTCCGAGCGCGCGGCGAAAATCCTGCGCGAGGACATGGCCTCCATGGGGCCGGTGCGCCTCAAGGATGTGGATACCGCGCAACAGACCATGGTCAACCAGGCCAAAGACCTCGCCGCCAAGGGCGAAATCCTGCTGTCAGAAGGCGGCGGCGAAGATGAACTCATTTACTAGGGAGGCCGAAGCTTCGTGACTGACGGCTTCAGAAAATTCGACTTTGACCGGGAGTTCGCTCCGGACGGCCGCATTCTGCGAGAAGGCGACACGTTCAAGCGCGTCTATACCGAAGACGAAATGCAGATGGTGGCCGAACAGGCCGCCGAAGCCGCCCGTCAGGTCGCCGAAATCGAAGCCCAGGAAGCCGCCGCCGAAGCCGCCGGCCAGGTCGTACACCAGGTCACGGCGCTTCTGGGCCGGATGCAGGCGGAATCTGAAGCCATGCGCGAAGACGCAGGCCGTCTGGCGCTGGCCGCCGCCCGCATCATCGCCGGCGCGGCGCTGGAGCAATTTGGCGAAGACACGCTGAAAGCCTGCATCACCGAAGCCCTGTCCGATCTGCGCGGCGAGCCGCGCATCGCCGTCCGGGTCAACCCAAGCATGTCGGACGCGCTGGCTGAAGTGATGGAAGGCGAAGCCGCCCAGCGCGGAATGGAGGGCGCGCTGATCGTGCGCGCCGACGCCGACGTCGCGCGCACGGATTGCGTGCTGGAATGGCGCTCAGGCGCCATTGAACGCACCACCCAGGACATTGAAGCCCGCATCGAGCAAGCCGTGAAAAACTGGCTCGCCCAGCCTCTGGACGCCGATGCGGACGCCACCCCCGATCAGGCCGCTATGGGCGGTCAAGCCCAGGCCTGAAGGAGCTAAGCCATGAGTGACGACGATCTGAACCTGCCCGATCTGTCTGACGAGCCGGCCGGCGTGAACCCTGATCCCACGCCCATGGGCGAACCGTCCGCCGGCGCCGCCCAGTCGCTGATCGACGAGGAAGTGCGCACGGCGGTGGATCTGGCGCCCGTCTTTGACGTGCCGGTGAACATCTCCGCCGTGCTGGGCAAGGCGCAAGTGGATGTGAATTCGCTGCTGCGCCTGACCTCGGGCTCGGTGCTGGAGCTCGATCGCAAGGTCGGCGAAGCCATCGACATCTATGTGAACTCTCGCCTGGTGGCGCGCGGCGAGGTCGTCGTCGTGGACGACCGGCTGGGCGTGGCCATGACTGAAATCATCAAGGACGGGGACACCGGCTGACCCCGGCCGCCCATAGGAAAGGAAACGAACGATGCGCGTTCTGATCGTTGGAAGCCTGGGCGGCCAGTTGTCCGCCGCCACGAAAATCGCCATGGACCGCGGCGCCAAGGTCGCCCATGTGGACACTATCGAGCAGGCCACCGGCTATCTGCGCGCCGGCAAGGGCGCCGATATCTTGATGGTCGACGTCAATCTGGATGTGGGCAGCCTGATCGCCGCCAACGAGGCCGAGCGCATCATCGTTCCGGTGATCGCGTGCGGCGTGAATGTGCGCCCGGAAGCCGCCGCCGGCGCCATCAAGGCCGGGGCCAAGGAATTCATCCATCTGCCGCCCGATCCCGAGCTGATCGCCGCGGTGCTGGAAGCGGTGTCAGACGATGACCGCACCCTGATCGCCCGTGACCCGCTAATGCTGGACGTGGTGCGTCTGGCCGATCAGATCGGCCCGTCGGACGCCTCGGTTCTGATCACCGGCGAAAGCGGCGTGGGTAAAGAGGTGATGGCGCGCTATGTCCACAAGAAATCCAAGCGCGCGTCCAAAGCCTTCGTCTCGGTGAACTGCGCCGCGATCCCCGAAAACCTCCTGGAATCAGAACTCTTCGGCCATGAGAAAGGTGCGTTCACCGGCGCCTTGGCGCGGCGGATCGGTAAATTCGAAGAAGCCGACGGCGGCACGCTGCTGCTCGACGAGATCAGCGAAATGGATGTGCGCTTGCAGGCCAAGCTGCTGCGCGCCCTGCAAGAGCGCGAGATCGACCGGGTGGGCGGCTCCAAGCCCGTGAAGGTGAATATCCGGGTGCTGGCCACCTCCAACCGTGATCTGCGCGAAGCGGTGCGCGACGGCAGCTTCCGTGAAGACCTGCTGTTCCGCCTGAATGTGGTGAACCTCGCCATTCCGCCCCTGCGCGACCGCCCTGAAGACACGCTGGCGCTGGCCGATCACTTCTTGAAGAAATACGCCAAGGCCAACGGCGTCGATTATCGCCCGCTGTCGGACGCTGCGAAGACCCAGGTCGTCGCCCGCGCCTGGAAAGGCAATGTGCGAGAGCTCGAAAACGCCATGCACCGTGCGGTGCTGCTGGCCAGCGGCCCGCAGATCGAGCCCGAAGCCATCCGCCTGCCCGACGGCTCGCCCCTGCCCGCCAGCGCGGGCGGATCCTCGGTGGCGCGCCAGGCCGCGCAAGCCGCTGACGAAGCGATCAATCTGGTGGGCAAGACCGTGGCGGAAGTGGAGAAGGATCTCATCCTCGACACGCTCGATCATTGTCTGGGCAACCGCACCCACGCCGCGAACATTCTGGGGATTTCGATCCGTACGCTGCGCAACAAGCTCAAGCTCTATGGCGAACAGGGCGAGGATGTTCCCGCGCCCGGCGAATCCCGGTTCGCGGGATGACGCCCGCCCGGGCTCTTGACCGTTCCTCGCCACGCATGGACGAGGCGCGGCGCTCTTTTGAGCGCGTGAGAATCCGGGCACTCAGAACCCTGGCGAGCGCAGAATCGCGCCTCGCTTCACCCTTGCCAGAACAGGCCTGATCCATGGCTGACGCCAACGCCTCCTCCCAAAGCGGTTTCGATTTCGGCCAGATCGCCAAGCGGCTGGCGCGGGGCGATATCGCCATGGGCCTGGGCGTTCTGGGCCTGCTGGTCATGCTGATCCTGCCGCTTCCGAAAGCGCTTCTGGACGTGATGCTGGCGGTGTCGGTGAGCTTTTCCGTGCTCATCCTGATGACCGCGCTGTTTATCCGTTCACCGCTGGAATTCACCGCCTTTCCGGCGATCTTGCTGGTGGCGACCATGCTTCGGCTGGGGCTGAACGTGGCCTCCACCCGCCTGATCCTGTCTGAAGGGCAGAACGGCACCGGGGCGGCGGGCGACATCATCGAGGCTTTTGGCGGCTTTGTGATGCAAGGCAATTTCGTCATCGGCATCATCGTCTTCATCATCCTGGTGATCGTGAACTTCGTCGTCATCACCAAGGGGTCGGGCCGGATCGCGGAAGTCGCCGCCCGCTTCACCCTGGACGCCATGCCCGGCAAGCAGATGGCGATCGACGCTGATCTGTCTTCGGGCCTGATCAATGAAGACGAGGCGCGCAAGCGCCGCAAAGAGCTTGAAGAACAATCAAACTTTTTCGGGGCCATGGACGGCGCCAGCAAATTCGTGCGCGGCGACGCCATGGCGGGCATCCTGATCACCTCGATCAATCTGATCGGGGGCATGATCATCGGCGTCGCCCAGTCGGGCATGGATTTCAGCTCGGCGGCGAGCACGTTTTCCTCCCTGACCATCGGCGACGGTCTGGTGTCCCAGATCCCGGCGCTGATCGTGTCGCTGGCGGCGGGCCTTCTGGTGTCCAAGGCGGGTGTGGACGGCGCGGCGGAAGAAGCCGTGTTCGGCCAGCTTTCGGCCAATCCCGCCGCCATGGGGATGGTGTCAGGCACCTCGCTCGCCATCGGCCTGCTGCCCGGCATGCCGCTCATCCCGTTCGCGCTGATGGCGGCGGGGTCGGGCGCGCTCGCCTGGCAAAGCGCGCAGAAACGCGACAAGGCGGTGGTCAACGAAGCCGCCGAAGCCGTCGCCCAGGAAGCCGCCGCCGCGCCCGATCCGCAAGATGCGCCGATCGAGGACACGCTACATATCGACGAGCTGAAGATCGAGCTCGGCTACGCCTTGCTGCCGCTGATCAATGATGTGGAAGGCCGCCGCCTGACCGATCAGATCAAGGCGCTGCGTCGCAATCTGGCCCAGGATAGCGGCTTCGTCCTGCCTAGCGTGCGCATTGTCGACAACATGCAGATGCCCGGCGAGCAATATGTGCTGCGCGTCAAGGAGATGGAGGCCGGGGTCGGCGAACTGAAGATCAACCAGATCCTCGCCATGAACCCGTCCGGCGCCCAGGTCGATCTGCCCGGAACCCACGTCAAGGAGCCGGCCTTCGGCCTGCCCGCCACCTGGATCGACGAAGCCAATCGCGAGGAAGCCACCTTCCGCGGCTATACGCTGGTGGATCCCGCCGCCGTTCTGGTCACTCATCTGACCGAGATCCTGCGCGACAACATGTCAGAGCTTCTGAGCTATGCCGAAACCGAAAACCTGCTCGACGCGCTGTCACCCCAGCACAAGAAACTGCTCGACGAAGTCACGCCCGGCCAGGTGACCCGCGCAGGCATTCAGCGCGTTTTGCAAAACCTCCTGAAAGAGCGGGTCTCGATCCGCGATCTCGCCGCAATCGTTGAAGGCGTGGCCGAGGCGTCAGGCGCGACCAACAATCTCGACGCCATCACCGAGCATGTGCGCAGCCGTCTGGCGCGCCAGATCTGCTACGCCAATCGCGGCCCGGACGGCAATCTGCCGGTCCTGTCGCTGAGCCCGCAATGGGAGCAGGCCTTCGCCGAAGCGCTGATCGGGGATGGCGAACGCCGCCAGCTCGCCCTCGCCCCCAGCAAGCTGCGTGAGTTTGTCGAAGTCGTGCGCGCCGCCTTTGACCGGGCCGGCATGAGCGGCGACGTACCGGTGATGCTGACCAGCCCCCATGTGCGCCCCTATGTGCGCTCGCTGACCGAACGCTTCCGCCCGCAAACCGTGGTGATGAGCCAGAATGAAATTCACCCCAGCGCCCGGCTCAAGACCGTCGGCCAGATCTAGTCGCTGACTAAAGGAGAAATGGCGCGATGCGCCTGCGCACCTTCACAGGACAGACCCTGAGCACCGTCATGGAGCAAGTGCGCCATGAGCTGGGCCCGGACGCGGTGATCATTTCCACCACGGACGCCGCTGACGGCGGGGTGGAAGTGCGCGCGGCCGCCGAGCGCGGCGCGGTTCACGCCAAGGGCGAGACGCCGGAAACCGCTTTGGCGCGCCGCGATCAGGCGCGCACCCAGGCGCGGGGCGAAGCCGATGAAGGCCTGACGAAAATCGCCCGCGCGCTGGGCTGGCACCTGCCGCCTGAGCGCGCGTCTGAAGCGCTGATGGACAGCGCCATGGCGCTTGAGGACGGGGAAGCCACCGCCACCCTGGCCCGGGCGCTCGATCAACGCTATGGCGTGCATCCGCTGGAACCTGATCCGGGTCGCCCGGTGCTGCTGGCCGGACCGCCGGGATCCGGCAAATCCTCCGCCCTCGCCAAGCTGGCCGCGCGCGCCGTCACGCAAGGCCATGCGCCCATGCTGATCAGCGCCGACAGCCGCGCTGGTTCCGCCGAACAGATGACCGCCTATGCCGACGCGCTCGATCTGCCGTTTGAAGGCGTGACCGGCCCGCGTGAATTACGGTCCTTGCTGGAATCAAGCCGCGCCGGCCCCGTCTTGATCGATGTGGCGGGGCTCAACCCGTTTGATCTGGATCAGCTCGATGATCTGGCCGGGCTCGCCGACGCCGCAGACGGTGAAATCGTCGCCGTGCTGGATGCGGGCATGACGCCGGGGGACGCCGAAGACGCCGCCGCCCTGTTCAGCTCGATCGGCGCCGGCCGGGTGATCGCCACCAAGCTCGACATTGCGCGCCGACTGGGCGCATTGCTGGCCTTTGGAGAGGCGGGGCTTGCTTACGCCCAGATCTCCGCCTCGCCCTATATCGGCGACGGGCTGGCGCCCGCGACCGCGCTGCGCCTGTCCAGATTGCTCTTGGAAGACCCCGGAGAGGAGCTCCCGGCATGACCAATTTCGCCACAGACGCCAGCCTGGCGCTCACCGCGCCGCGACAGGCCGGACCGCTGCTCGCCATCGCGTCCGGCAAAGGGGGCGTGGGCAAGACCACGCTCGCCATCGCCATGGCCCACGCTTTCGCCCGCCGCGGCCAGCGCAGCCTGCTGGTGGATGCGGATCTGGGCATGGCCAATGTGGACGTGCAATTGGGCGTCAGCGCCGCCAGTGATCTGGCGTCCGTCGTGGCCGGTGATCTGAGCCTGGCGGAAGCGGTGAATTGTGTGGGCGAAGGCAGTTTCGACCTGATCGCCGGGCCGTCCGGCTCCGCCGCCCTGGCCGGGCTCGACCTTGAAAACGTCAATCGGCTGGCGGCTGGCGTCACCGCCGCCTCCATGGCCTATGATCGCACCTTGATTGATCTCGCCGCCGGGGCGGAGCGCTCCACCATCCGTCTCGCCGCCGCCGCCGACGATGTGCTCATCGTCATCAATGACGAGCCGACCTCGCTGACCGACGCCTATGCCTTCGTGAAAACCCTGCGCATGCGTGATGAAGGCGCCTGTCCGTTCGTGGTGGTCAACAACGCCCCTGATCCCGCGGCCGCCCATAACGCCTATCTGGGCTTCGCCAAGACGTGTGAGAGCTTTCTGGGCTTCCGCCCGCCGCTGGCGGGCATAGTGCGCCGCGATCCGCATGTGCCCCAGGCGATTCGGGCCCAGGTGATGCTGGAATCGCGCTATCCGGCGTCTGACGCCGCCTCTGACATCGCCAAACTCGTGCGAGCGCTGGAGCATGGCGTCGCCGTCAAGTAAGCTGACCATCAAGCCCTGGGGGGCAACACACGCGACAAACGCCTCGATCAGAGGCTGGCGAAGGGGGGACGCATGGCGGGCAATGACGCCTGGAGCCTGTTATGGGCCGGTTTCACACTTTTTGATCTGTCCTTCATCCTCATGGCGGGGATTGTCGCGGCGCTGGCCATGCGACGCTGGGGACAGCTGACCGGCGCGGCCCTTATCGCCTATGCGGTGGACGTCTTGTTGCGCTTCTCGCTGGAGTTCATGAGCGCAGGCGACATGCCGGCCAATTTCGCACTGGACCTCGCCTTCGCCCGCATGGACATGCACGCCCTGTCGGCCGCCCTGCGGCCCTTCTTGTATTTCGGGGCCATCGCCATCCTGTTCGGCGTCAAGAAGCGCTATGGCGGCTGAGGCCGCCGCACGCCTGCATCCAAACCCGGCCTGAGCGTCATCTTATCCATACGTACTGCGCCGCTGGGGCGCAGGCCCGGTATGGAGCGCACCTGAATGCTCATCTCTCTTCTCACCCTCGCCCTGACGCTCCCGCTTGAGGCTGGCGTCACCCTGGGCGCCTCCGAACAGACCAACGCCCCCGCCCTTTCCCGGATCTGCGAGCGCCAGACCCGGCGCACGCTCGACCCGGCGCAGCTGCCGCTGGCGCAATCAAGCCATGTTCAGATCGACTGCCAGGGATATGCGTTTCTCGGCGCGCCGCGCTTGGCCGAGTTCGTCTTCGCCGACGGTTCGCTGACCCATGTGTGGATCCTGGTCGAGGCGACAGAGCTGGATACGCTGGAGATGCAGTTTGCTGCGGCGTACGGCCCGGCGGATGCGCGCGCAGCAGAGTTCAGCGCCTGGTACGAGGCCCGCACCGCCGTGCGCAAGGATGTCCCTGAAGCGCTCTATTACAGCGCGCACGCCGCGCCCCTGTTTGAAGCCTGGTTCAGCGGTCAGGGCGGCTAAACCTGCACTCCCATCAACAAAAAGGGCGCGTCCGGCTGGACGCGCCCTTTTCAGAAATGCTTGGTGCGAAGCCGCTTAAAGCTCTTCGCCGCCTTCAGGCTGCGGCTCGGCCGGCGCGTCGACTTCGATGTCGACATCGCCCATCTCCTCGATCGAAGCTTCCGCTTCATCCAGGGTCTCGACGATCTCAGCGTCAGCAGCCGCTTCGCCCTCGGTCGTAGCGGCGTCAGGCTCGGGAACCGCCAGCGGTTCCGGCAGGTCCAGATCCGAACTGCCCTGTTCACGCATGTAAGCGATCAGATTGATGCGATCTTCCTGGTCCCGCAGACCGGCGAAGCTCATCGCCGTGCCCGGCATGTAGCGGCGCGGGCTTTCCAGGAAGTTGTACATGTTCTCGTACAGCCAGGCGCTGACAGTCTCGCCATACTCTTCCATGGCGCCGGAATAGTTGAAGCCGTCAACGGCGGCGACATCACGGCCCATGACGCCCCAGAGGTGCGGGCCGGTGCCGTCCGCCATGCCGGAGTCGAAAGAGTGGCAGCTGGCGCAGCGGCGCGCCACGCGTTCCCCGGCGGAGATGTCCGCGCTGGCGAGCAGAACGCCGAAATCAACCGGGCCTTCCACTTCTTCCTCGGCGGGCCCGCTGGCGCCCTCGAGGGCGGCGAGATCCACCGGATAGCCGAATTGCTCGGGCTGTTCAGCATGGAACAGGCTGTCGCCCAGCGTCGTCAGCCCTAGAATGACCAGGGCGACCGCCAGGAGAGCGGCAGCCAGTTTATTGAAGAAAAGAGAGCCCATGAGCGTCCTCACCGATCCCTATTGAGACAAATGGAGTGTGCGCGGTGTTTGGCATGCTCCGTCGAAAGAGGCAACCAGTTCACACCGCTTCGAAAGGTATTGCCCAGCTCATTTTGACAAGCGCGACAGGGCGTCGCACTTCTCAGACCGAGTCGGCCGACAGCCATCTTTCTATCAGCATGCGCGCAATTGAGAAGTGCCGGGGCATCATTCGGCTGACTTCGGTGTTGAAAAGCGCGCGCACCTCGTCGCGGGTGAACCAGCGCGCATCCTCCAGGTCATCATCGGGCACAAGGGTTCCCGGCTCCGCCTCCGCCATCAGCCCGATCATCAGCTGGGAGGGGAAGGGCCAGGGCTGGCTGGCCACATACGCCACAGAGGTCACTTTCAGATGGACCTCCTCAGCGACTTCGCGCACGCAGGCGGCTTCAATGGTCTCGCCGGGCTCCATGAACCCCGCCAGGGTGGAATACATGCCTTCAGGCCAGTTCGGTTGCCGGCCCAGCACGCATTGATCGCCCGCATGCACCAGCATGATCACGCTGGGATTGACCCGCGGGAAGTGCTCGGTCCCGCAGCTGGGACAGACCCGTTTGGAGCCCGCATCCGCCACATCCGTGCCGGCGCCGCAATTGGAACAGAACAAATGCTCGCGATGCCACATCAATAGCGAGCGCGCACGCCCTAGCACGCTGGCCATGTCAGGGCGCGCGTCAGCGGCGCTATGCCGAAAGTCAGGCCCTTTGTCCGCTACGCCCGGCTCCAGCGCGGCGGCGAACCAGGGCTGGCCGTCCAGAACGCCGATGAAGATCAGACCGGGCGGTCTCAGGGGCAAACGCGCGGCGTACTTCGCGCGCATGATCAGCGGCCCGCCCTGATCATTCAGCGCCAGATCGCCGCCGGCGAATAAAACAGCCTGCGCCTTGCGATCAGCAAGCTGGCTTTCGATCCAGTCCGGTTTGGACCGGAGCAATCCCGCGTGATCAAGCGCGGCGTCCGTGAAGGTCAGTGTCATGGTGCGCTTCTAGCGCGCATCGCCGCAGTGACGCCAGCCCGAACAGAGCCTCAGATCGTTCGCATTCCTGTGAACACGTGTTGATCGCTCAGAAGCTTCCGCATGGCCGCAGCTTGGCCCATCTGCCCATCGTCACACCGACCCGCGCCGCACATCGCGACGCTGTTCCCCCGATGGAGCCTCCCATGACCGAATTTAACCTGTACGACGAAACCAACGCCCCTGAAGCCGCCCGCTCGATTCTGAACACCGCCAAGGGCGCGTTCGGCTTTGTGCCGAACCTTCTGGGCACGCTGGCGGAAAGCCCAGCCGCAGCCGAAGCCTATCTCACCCTCGCCGGCATTGTGGACAAGACCAGCCTCAGCCCGGCCGAGCGCCAGATCGTGCTTCTGACGGTGTCGTATGAAAACACCTGCCATTACTGCATGGCGGCGCACTCCACCCTGGCGGGCGGCGCTGGCGTCGATGCGGCGACCCTTGACGCCCTGCGCTCTGGCGCGGCCCTGCCGGATGCGCGTCAGGACGCGCTGGCTCAGTTCGCCCGCACACTGGTGCAAGAACGCGGCTACGCCAGCGAGGCCGACATCAAGGCCTTCCTGGACGCCGGCTTCACCAAGGCGAACATCTTCGACGTCATCACCGCCACCGCGCTGAAGACCATCTCCAATTACGCCAACCACGTCGCCGAGACCCCGGTTGATGAGGCGTTCGAGCCGCAAAGCTGGACCCGGCCGGAAGCCGCCTGATCCTTGCCGAAACGTTAACAAGGTTATGCCGTGACGGAATTCGGGCGAGGTTTCGTCACGGCCTCGCCCCACTTCGCCACCGCTTGGCCATAGTGCGTCGCCTAAGTGCAACACTGCGTATTTTCACGCATTTTCAGCCTCAGTTTACGTCTTGTAAGACCTGGTTTCGAGGCGCAGCTATAGGCGCGGGCTGGGCCTAGAACCGCGATCAAAAGCGTCACAGAAAGACAAAAACCATGCAAAAGACGATCCTCCTCTCCACCGCCGCCGCCCTGCTGATCGCTGGCGGCGCTTCCGCTCAAGACTCCCAATGGCATCTGGGCGCCGGTTACACCTATTTTGACGCCTCCGATGTTGAGCTCGACGTGATCAATGTGCGCGGCGGCTACGACATCACCGAGTATTTCGGCGTTGAAGGCGAGCTGCTGGTCGGCCTCGAAGACGAAGACGTCACCATTGGCGCCGTGTCCGGCGATGTGGGCCTGGATTACGGCCTCGGCGTCTTCGCCAAGGCGCAATACCCGCTGGCTGAGCAAGTCTCCGTCTACGGTCGTCTGGGCTACGCCTATCATGAGCTCGACGCCTCCATCGCCAGCGCTCAGTTTGAAGACAGCTCTGACGCATTTGCGTTCGGCGGCGGTCTGGAATGGACGGTCTCCGGCCCGAACGCCGTGCGTCTGGACTACACCCGCTATGAGTATGAAGGCGACGGCGACGCCGACGCGTTCTCCATCGGCTATGTGCGCCGCTTCTAAGCGCTCCGTACTGTCGACACGCGAACGGGCGCGGCCAGCTGGCCGCGCCCGTTTTGCATGCCCCTAACGCGCGTCAAACCAGACCGCGCTCAGATGCTGTTCCACCTGATCCGCCGTGACCTGCCACTGATTGGATAAGGCGACCAGCGTCAGCCCGTCATCGGCATAGCTGCGCCAATGGGCGTTGAACCGGCGTGAGCCGCCATTGTGCCAGTAGATCCGCCCGCGCTCAGGATCGTCCTCGACCACTAGCCCATAGCCGTAATAAGAGCGGCCCGCCTGATCCTCGGCCTGATAGGGCTGATGGGCGCGCGCCACGGCTTCGGGCGCTGTCAGCTCGCCCGCTTGATAGGCCAGACGCCAGGCCATCAGCTCGCGTGCGCTGGACGTCAGCCCGCCATTGCCGATCAGGGTCCAGCCGGGCGGATGCCCGCCCCAGGACGCCTCGTCCAGAGCCAGACCATCCTCGAAAATGATCATCTGATCGCGGTCCGCCGCCAGGGCGTACCCGGTTGAGTCGATCCCCGCCCGCGCCAGATATGACATCAGCAAAGCCTCATAGCTTTGCCCGGTCACAGCCTCGAGCATCTGCGCGACGAGCGAATAGCCCAGATTGGAATAGAAATAGCCCTGGCCGGGCTCAAACCGCAGCTCGGTCTGATACAGGCGGGCCCGTTGGGTCTCGGCGTCAAGCGCTTCGGCGTCCTCGCCCACCACGTCCACCAGACCGGCGCTATGGGTGAGCAGCTGATGCAGTGTGAGGCCGTTAAACGGTGTCGGCGCATCACCAAACACCTCGCCAAACCGGGTGTCGGGCGCCAATAGGCCCTGATCGATCAGGTCCGCGGCGATCATGCCGGTCAGGGTTTTGGTCACCGAAGCGATATCGAACTGGGTATCGAGGTCAATCGGGCGGCCTTGAGCCGGGTCGGCGAGGCCGGCCGTCCCGCTCCAGATCGTTTCACCATCAAGAGCGAGGATCACAACCCCCGTGAAGCCGTCCTCCACCAGAGCTTCGAACTGCGCCTGCAGACGGGTCTGAACAGTCTCGAACTGCACCTGCGGGCGGGTTTGGACGTCCGGTGCGATTTCAGCGCAGACCGCAACAGAGGGCAAACCTGCCAGGGCCAGGAGCGATATGATAACGTGTTTATTCATCAGAGGCCTTCCTTGAGATAGAACAGGGCTCTGGATGCCGTCCCCCGCCCTGACCGACCTGACGAAAACCTGACCGAAACATGTCGACGCCCAACGCCCCTGCCCCTTTGCGCCGGTTTCAGCTCGGCGACGCCATCTGCAATCTGGATGACAACACCCTGACTCATGACGGGGTGAGTCTCAGGCTGGAGCCCCGACTGGCGGGTCTTTTGAGCGTGCTGGCGCAACAGGCCGGACAGACGATCAGCCGCTCGGACCTTCTGGCTCTGGTCTGGGACGAGGATGGCAGCGATGAAGCGCTGACCCAGGCTGTCTCGCGCTTGCGACGCGGGCTGGGCGACAAGGCGCTGATCGAAACCGTGCCGCGGATCGGCTATCGACTGAGCCAGACGCCGCGTCCGATTGAGCCTGCCCCTGTCACGCCCCCCGGACTGGCGCTCTGGCGCGATCTGCCGAACCGGCTCGCGCCGTTCCGTGGCGTCCTGGTCGCGCTGGCCGCCGGCATGGCGGGCGCGGTCATCGTTTTGATGGCTATGGGGCGCGACACCGCGCTTGAGCAGGAATTTGAGATCCAGAACGCTCAGGATAGCGAGATCGAATTCATTCCCCAAGGCGAGACACCCTGAACTGCAACATGATCGCCGCGGCCCATTTCAGGGCTGGACAAGCCGCGAGTCACTCTTGAGAATGAGAATGGTTCGCAATTAGGAGAGTCGCCATGGCCAGCGCAGTTCTGGAATTTTCAAACGCCCACCGAGTCCCGATCGCGCCGTCCGTCACCGACTGGCTCGACAGCCAGGCGCGCGTCGTCGATATCTGGATTGATCGTCTGGTGGCGGAAGGCGGGGATGTCAGCCTGATCGCGGTGCTGGATCAACATGCCGCATTCTTGCGCGAAGCGCTGGAGCGCAGCACGGATCGCATCTAGGCGGCGGAGCTGATCAGCTCTGCGTAGAAATCGTTGTCATAGTCCGCTTGCGCGGCCAGTTCTTCTCGCCCGCTCAGCTTCACGGCGTCGCGGAAGGCGGAATAGATCAGGCGGTCAGACAGACTCATTTCACGTTCGGCGTCGCCCTGTCCGCGGATCCGCACCCAGCGCCAGATCGCCAGTTTGATGGCGATACTGTCCCAGTCAGACGCTTTTTGCGCGCTGACTGCCGGGATAAGATGAGCCAGATCAGGATTTTCACCGTCCAATTTCATCTGCTTGAATTGCTCAAAGACAAATTGGATGAACTCATGATCGTTCAAACACACACTCCGATACAGGTCGCTGACGGTTTTTCGCCGGAGGCGCGGGTATAGTTAAATTTGACTGGAGGTCACGTCCCGTAATTCAGGGACCAATAGGGGCGCAGCGGCCCTATTCGATGCACAATTTCGCCTTAATGACGTACGCAATGTAAGGTGAAAGCGATTAAAACGTTATCAAACCAGCTCTTAGAGACTTAAGCACAGCGGCGATCCGGTTTGAAGCCCCTAATTTTCTGAAGGCACGCCGCATGACCGTATCCACAGTGTGCGGCGAAATTCCAAGAATATCGGCGATCACCGCATTGCTCTTGCCGCGCGCCAGCCAGTGCAGCACCTCCACCTCGCGCTCGGACAGGTTTGGCGGCGTCAGCGCCTTGCGCTTCTGCAGCGTGAGCGTACGAGCATAAAGCTCGTTACAGGCGTGCTGCAGGCATCGGCACTCCATCGCTGACAGATCAAAAGGCGCGCTGAACCGGCCACAGGCCACATAAGCGGCGAGCCCGGCGGGGCCGAAAATGGGCGTGGTCAACCCGTCCACGAATCCACTCTCACGCAACAAGTCAAAGATGCGCTGGCTGAACCGGGTGATCGGCGTGGTCTGTTCGACTTCAAACCAGAATTGGGGATGCAGCGCCATCGCCGCCTGGCTGGTGACCGGATCATGCTCAAACAGACGCTCGCGCAGATAGGCGTCCTTCATCAGATCGGGAAAGGTGTTGTACTCAAACTGGTTGTCGGCGTCAGACGCCTCAAACGGGCTGGGCAGGATCTGATACCCGATTGCTTCAACGCCGAAAGGTTCGACATAGTGCTCGAACAGACGGCACAGCGCCTCAACGCTTGTCGCCTCAGCGCTTTCCGCCATGAAATCGAGCAGCGTCCCCGCCATCATCACACCCCGTTCCCGTGGTCATGATGATATGCCGCACGCGCAGATGGCAAGGGCGCACATCGCCCAAGCCTTTCCGCGTCATCGCTCTATTGGGCGTCCGCGCCCGCCTGATCGTAATATCGGGTCTGGCTGAGCACCCTGACAGGGTCGGTGATGTTCAGAAGTTCGATCAGGGCCTGATCGGGGTCGTCTGCGCGGGTCACGTAATCAGCCACGATCTGGCGTCCCATCCAATAGCCCAGCTCATAGGGCCAGCCATCAGGGGCGCGACCGGCATTGGCGTGCCAGCGCGTCAGCGCCGTCGCGGCCTCCGGCGGCAGGTTTCCATAGCTCGCGCCCGCTTCTGCGGCCGCCTTGAGAATGCGGCGATCCTGCGCGAACTCCGGCCAGAGCCAGTCTTCATTCTCCACCGCCCAGTCATGTCGGCTCTGGGTGGGGACCTGCCCGGTCACCCTCAAGGACACATAGTCCGCCTGCCCTTCCAGCAGCGACATGTAGAGCAGGGGATCGCGCGCAAAGGCATCCATGTTCTGGGTCTGCAGGGCGTGGACCGCCTCATGAGCGAAGAAAAACCGGAAGATCGAACGGATATCCGCTTCCTCCACCCCAACACGGCAAATCACTTCGAGCCCCAGCACCAACGCGTCGGAGGCTGCGGTGCCGCCCGAATTGCCTGCGCCGAAGACCACATGGATCTCAGGCAGGTCTCGACCGGGGAAGAGCGGCTGCATGGCGGCGTAGGTCTCTTGCAGCTCGGCGTTCATCGACTCCGCGATGGGCAGGCAGACCTCGATCCCCCGGCGATACGCCTCAGGATCCTCGGCCACAGCGCGGGCCAGATTGTCCGCGTTCTGGATACGGCTGGGCGTGAACACCTCAACGCCCCGACCAGCGCCGTCGAGATACTCAGCCTGCAACAGCGCTGCATCGAGCGCGCCGTCATGGGCGTCAAACAGCGCGGCGAACCGGTGGGCGTCCACCGATTGAACATGGGGGGCGTCTTCTTGCGCCAGGGCAGGCAGGCTCGCGCCCAGGCTCACGCTGAGGGCGAATACACAGATCTTCAGGCTCATCTTGACCGTCTTTCGTGTCTTTTTCTTTCAACCAGTTCTGGTCAGCGACGGATCTGAACGCCCGTTCCCCGCCAGAGCCGTCCAGTCGAGCGCAGTCGGGCATGGATGAAAAGTGAAAATCTGGCAAGCTGTGGACATCTGCCCGCGCGTCTTGCGTTTACCCGCCTCAATCGCGATATTGCAGACAGGAAGGCCGGCGGCGGACGAGCCCCTCGCCAACCCGGTCAGGTCCGGAAGGAAGCAGCCGTAACGAGTTTCGGTTCGGGTCGCCGTCCGGTCTTCCGCCGTCTTCCGCGTCAGTTTATCCCCCGCAGCCCTCGAGCCTTGGGCGCGCGGCCCGCGCGAAGGACTTTCTCCTGTGATGGATGATCCCCACTCCGACGCGCCTGAATCAGAAGCGCCAGAGGCCTATGACGGCCCGGCCCTGCCTGGTCTTGAGCCTGAACCGCCCCAGGAGGATCCCGGTTATCAGGTGCTTGCGCGCAAATACCGCCCCCAGACCTTTGACGACCTGATCGGCCAGGAGCCGATGGTGCGCACGCTGACCAATGCGTTCGCCTCGGGCCGGATCGCTCACGCCTATATGATGACGGGCGTGCGCGGGGTGGGCAAAACCACCACGGCGCGCCTGATCGCGCGGGCGCTGAACTATGAGACTGACACGGTAAACCAGCCTTCGATCACCCTCACCCCGCCGGGCCGGCATTGCGACGCCATTGCGCGCTCGGCTCATGTGGACGTGATGGAGATGGACGCCGCATCCCGCACCGGCATTTCCGACATCCGCGAGATTCTCGACGGGGTGCGCTATGCGCCCGTCAGCGCGCGCTACAAGGTCTATATCATTGACGAGGTGCACATGCTGTCCACCTCAGCCTTCAACGCGCTTCTGAAAACGCTCGAGGAACCGCCCGAGCATGTGAAGTTCATCTTCGCCACCACCGAGATCCGCAAAGTGCCCGTGACGGTGCTGTCGCGCTGCCAGCGTTTTGACCTCAAGCGGGTGGACCGCGAGGTTCTGACCGATCATCTGGCGCGCATCTGCGACAAAGAGAACACCAGCGTCGACCGCGACGGCCTGGCCGCCATCGCCCGCGCCGCCGAAGGCTCGGTGCGCGATGCGCTGTCGCTGCTGGATCAGGCGATCGTGCAGGCCGACCGGGGCGAGACCGTCACCGCCCAGCAGATCCGCGACATGCTCGGCCTCGCTGATCGCTCGCGCGTGCTGGACCTTCTGGAAGCCGCCCTTGAAAACCGCGCCAAGGATGCGCTGGACGAGCTGCGCCACCAGTATGACTCTGGCGCCGACCCGCAGGTTCTGATGCGTGATCTTCTGGATCATCTGCACGCGGTCAGCCGCATCAAGGCGGCGGGCAAGGACGCGGATCTGGGCGAGGCGCAGGAAACCGTGGACCGGCTGGCGAAGCTCGCCGAGGCCCATTCCCTCGCCTCCCTCGGGCGGCTGTGGAAGACGACGCTGACCGGGCTCGATGATGTGCGCAACGCGCCCGACCCGGTCTCGGCGGCGGAAATGGCGGTCATTCGCCTGATGGCCGCGGCCAGCCTGCCGAGCCCTGAAGACGCCGCCCGCCTGCTCGCCGGGATCGCCCCGTCAGGCGGTGGGGCAAACCCTAAGACCGGTTCGGAGGGCTCAGCGCCGTCCGGACCGCACTCCGCTCACGCCCCAACACCCCAAACCGCGCCTGAGCCTGAACCGATAGGGCCCAAAGATCTCGACGCGATGATCGCGATGATCGACGCGGCGCGCGATATCGGGCTGAAGCTTGATGTGGAGCGCTGTTTCCGCCCGGTCTCGATGAAGCCCGGCGCCATTGTGTTCGAACCCACCGAAAACGCGCCCAGCAATCTGGGCGGCCGCATCGCCGCGTTTTTGCAAGAGCAGACCGGCGAGCGCTGGCTGGTGGATTCAAAGCCCAACACAAAGGGCGGCGAGACCATCGCGGAGCGCCGCGCGCGCCTGCATGAAGAACGCATGGACGCCATCCGGCGCGACCCGGCCATGATCAAGGCGCTGACCCTGTTTCCGGGGGCGGAGATCATCACCGTTGACGAAGCGCCGGAGCTCCCCACATCTGACGATGACGACAACGCTGCGCGGCAGGAGAACTCGCGATGAAAGACCTTGGCGGGCTGATGAAAAAAGCCCAGGAAATGCAGGCCAAAATGGCCGAAGCCCAGGAACGCCTGGACACGCTGGAAGTGACCGGCGAAGCCGGCGCGGGCCTGGTGAAGCTGACCCTCACCGCCAAGGGCGAGATGCGCGGGCTTCAGATCGACAAATCCGTCATCGATCCCGAAGACCCGTCCATGCTGGAAGACCTGATCAAGGCCGCCCATAACGACGCCAAGCGCAAGGCCGACAAGGCCCAGGCCGACGCCATGAGCGACGCCACCAAGGGCATGGGCCTGCCCCCGGGGATTGATCTGCCCTTCGGCACCAAGCCGGGACCGTTTTAGGGCTTTTCTCTTTTTCCCTCTTTCCCGGCGAAGGCCGGGATCCAGAGCCGGACGCGCAGCACTCGATGATCTCTGCGCCCCGGCCTTCGCCAGGGAAGAAATTTCAAGTCAACCGCCTCAAAATGTCATCCCCCGCTTCATGCGGGGGATCCATTCCGGTTGTTCCGATCACAGGTCACGGCATGGATTCACCGGATAAACCGGTGAATGACAGAGTGAGTGATAGCCCCCCTTGCTCAGCCTTTCGCTTGGTCTAAACGCTCGCTACGCCCTACCCTCACATCCGTGATTCCCAATCGAGGCCTCCATGTCCGCTGGTCCTGAAATCGAGCGTCTGATCCAGCTTCTGTCCAAGCTGCCCGGGCTGGGGCCGCGGTCTGCACGGCGCGCCTCGCTGTCATTGCTGCAAAAGCGCGAGCAATTGATGATGCCGCTGGCGGACGCTCTGGCCGAGGCGGCGGAGAAGATCAGCGCCTGCTCGACCTGCGGCAATCTTGACGTCACCGATCCGTGCGCGGTGTGCAGCGACCACCGCCGCGATGACAGCGTCATCTGCGTCGTCGAAACGGTCGGTGATCTGTGGGCGCTCGAACGCGCCAGCGCCTTTCGCGGCCGCTATCATGTACTGGGCGGGGTTTTGTCTGCGCTCGACGGCGTGGGGCCTGAAGACCTGAATGTGGCCAGGCTGATCGAGCGGGCGGGCCGTGAGGACGTCAAGGAAATCATCCTGGCGCTGAACGCCACAGTGGACGGCCAGACCACCGCCCATTTCCTCGCCGACAAGCTGGCCGAGGCGAGCGTGGACATCACCTCGCTGGCGCGCGGCGTGCCGGTGGGCGGCGAGCTCGATTATCTCGACGACGGCACGCTGACCGCGGCGTTCCGGTCGCGCCGTCCGGCCTGATCAGTCTCCTCATTACCCGCTGTCATCCTCTTTCCCCGCGCAGGCGGGGACCCAGAGACCGATGCAAGGCGCTCGATAGTCTCTGGGCCCCGGCCTTCGCCGGGGAAGAGAGGGTGTGTGAGTCTGCGACCTGAAACCCCACTTGATCTTGGCGCCCAACCCGCCTGTCATGGCGCTTCAACTCAGGAGCCCTCATGACCCGCCGCACCACGCACCCCGCCGGAAAAGTCACCCGCATCACGGTCCAGTCGAAACTGCTTGAAGGCAATCTTCTGGGTGATCCGACCGAGCGGCACATTGATGTCTATACGCCGCACGGCCATGACGGGGCGGGCCTGCCGCTTCTGGTGGATCTGGCGGGCTATACCGGGTCGGGGCTGAGCCATTCAGCGTGGAAGAATTTCGGCGAAAACCTGCCTGAGCGCCTCGACCGGCTGATCGGCGACGGCGTGCTGCCGCCGGTGGTGGTGGCCATGCCCGATTGCTTCACCCGTCTGGGCGGCAACCAGTATGTGAACTCGTCAGTCATGGGGCCGTGGGAGGACATCCTGATCACCGAATTCGTGCCCGCAGTGGAAGCGCGGTTTCAGTGCGGCGGCGCGGGCCAGCGCGGGGTCTTCGGCAAAAGCTCGGGCGGGTATGGATCGATCGTCCACGCGCTCAAGCATAACGAATTCTGGGCGGCGGCGGCGTGTCATTCCGGCGATATGGCGTTTGAGCTGTGCTATGCGCGCGATTTTCCCGCGGCCCTGCGCGCGCTCGCCAAGCATGGCTCGGTTGAGGCGTTCATCGAACAGCTTGAAACCAGCCCCAAGCCCAAGGGCGATGATATTCACGCCCTGATGACGTTTGCGATGGCGGCGACCTATGATCCCGATCCCAGCCAGCCCTTCGGCGTGCGCCTGCCGGTGAGTCTGGATACGAGTGAGCGCATAGAGGCGCTGTGGTCCAACTGGCTGGACTGGGACCCTCTGACCCTGGTGGAGAGCCATCATGCGGGCCTGAACGACCTCAAGGCGCTGTTTATCGATTGTGGCGATGTGGACCAGTACGATCTGGTCTATGGCGCGCGGCGGCTGACCCGGCGTCTGACAGAGCTGGGCGTGAAGCACCGCTATGAAGAATTCCCAGACACCCATTCCGGCATTGATTATCGCATGGATGTCAGCCTGCCCTATCTGGCGAACGCCCTGATTTGATCAGGCGCTGTCAGGGTAGATATTGGCGGCCACCTGCCCCACTTCCAGCCGGTTCCGGCCCGCCTCCTTGGCCCGGTAGAGCGCCCGGTCGGCCAGTTCGATCAGATCATCCGGCGATAGCGCATAGGAAAACAGCGGCGCGACGCCGAAGCTGGCGGTGACCCGCACCTCGTCGCCATTGGGCGCGGTCAGATGGATGGCTTCAATGGCCCGGCGGCAGCGTTCGGCGGCGACCACCGCCTGATCAAGCGCGCATTCGGTGAACAGGAGCACGAATTCCTCGCCCCCCAGTCGACCCAGCCTGGACCCGGCCCGGACATGATCGAGACAAGCGTTGACCACGGTCCGGATCACCAAATCACCGAAGGCGTGGCCATAGGTGTCGTTGATGCGCTTGAACTTGTCGATATCAAACAAGGCGATCGTCAACAAATTGGCGTTGCGCGCCGCACGCTGGATCTCTTCGTCGACCGTCATCATCCAGTAGCGGCGCGACATCACCCCGGTCAGGGAGTCGGTGCCCGCTTCCAGGCGCAATTCAAGTTCATCCACCACCAGCTTGGCGAACTTTGTCAGCAGCTTGATTTCATGGTCGGCGAAGTCGCGCGGCTTGGTGTCGATCGCGCACAGCGTGCCGATCTGATAGCCGTCGGGGGATACAAGCGGCACGCCGGCATAGGCCTTGATGTGCGGCTGCCCGGTGACCATGGGATTATCGGCGAAGCGCGGATCTGCAGTCGCATCCGCCACGATCAGCGGCTCGGTCTGCTGGATCGTGTAATTGCAAAACGCGGCGTCGCGCGCGCTTTCACACACGCTCACCCCCCGCCGCGCCTTGAACCATTGACGGTCAGCGTCCAGCAGAGTCACCGCGCAGATCGGCGTCTCCAGAATGTCCTCGATCAAGGAGACGATGGTCTCAAACGGACGTTCCGGACCCGTATCCAGAACCTGATACCGATGCAACGCCGCAAGACGTCCCGGTTCATCACCCAGTTTCACTTTGCCGAGCAAAGACGTCTCCTTCATCCATGCAGTTCTGGAAGACACGGCACGGACTATGACACACGCAATTTGATCAAGCTTTAATCAACAGGATGAACGAAGCCCTAGCCCACCCGATAGACGCCGGTCGGCGGCGCGTAATGAAAGGCGATCCGGCGCGCGGCGCGGGACAGGTTCTCAGCCACAGTCATCATGTGATGGCCATTGGCGTGCAACAGCGTTTCAGCGTCCGTCATCACGCCCACATGTCCTGGCCAGAACACCAGATCCCCGCGCTCCAGCCCGCTGAAATCCTCGGTCAGCTCGACAGCCCGGCCATTGGCTTTCGCCCAGGCTTCCTGCGGGCCGGAATCGCGCGGGATGAAGCGCCCCGCCGCTTCCATGGCGGTCTGGATCAGGCCCGAACAATCGAGCCCCAGGCTTTCCTTGCCGCCCCACAGATAGGGCGTGTGCACAAACCGCTCGGCGACGGCGACCCAGTCGGGCTCGACCTCATCCCCCACAGCGCGCAAATGCCCGTCAAACACCCAGCCCATGCGCTGCGCCTCAATGAAGCGCCCTTCGCGCCGGGCGCCGACGACCTTGGCGTTCATCGAGATCAGGCAGACCGGCGCGCTTTTCAGATCCGGCTCTGAATAGACATAGGTGCGCAGCGCCTTGACGGTGTGGGTCGGGATCAGGGCCGGGGCGGACAGCGTCGCCATATCCACCCAGCCTTCATACCCGTCGAGCGAGGCTACGCCCCGGCCCCAGCCATTCGCCTCTTCAACCACCTCAAAGGCTTCGCCCGCGAGCAGCTGGGTATCCATCGGTCCGTCCTCGGCCGGCGTACGACGTAGCGCCGAGACCCCGGCTGTGACCTGATAGACAGTGGAGGCGGCGCTCATGGATCAGGCTCCGAAGCGTTGCTTGAGATAGGCGTAGACCGCCCGCCCCGCCAGCATCTCACCGCCCTGCGGACGGCCCGGGCGCGCCGCGGGCGTCCAGCCGAAAATGTCGAAATGCGCCCATTGCTTTGCGTCCGATCCGAAGCGGCGCAGGAACAAACCGGCTGTGATCGAGCCCGCAAAGCGTCCCGAGCCGGTGGAGCTGAGATCGGCGATCGGGCTGTCGAGCCATTCGTCATAGCGGTCCCACAAGGGCAGGCGCCAGACCGGGTCGTCAATGGCGAAGCCCGCTTCGGAGACGCCTTCGGCGATGGCGTCCACATCGGTGTAGAACGGCGCCACGTCCGGCCCCATCGCCACACGCGCGGCGCCGGTCAGCGTCGCCATGTCGATCAAGAGCTCGGGGTCGGATTCGCACGCCTTGGTGATGGCGTCCGCCAGCACCAGTCGGCCTTCCGCATCGGTATTGCCCACTTCAACGGTCAGGCCCTTGCGGCTGGCCAGAATGTCGCCGGGGCGGAACGCGTTGCCCGCAATGGCGTTCTCAACGGCCGGGATCAGCACATGCAAGCGCACCGGCAATTTGGCGTCCATAATCATCGAGGCGAGGCCCAGCACGGTGGCGGAGCCGCCCATATCCTTTTTCATCAACAGCATGCCGTCGGCGGGTTTGATATCGAGCCCGCCGGAATCAAAGCACACGCCCTTGCCCACCAGCGCCAGACGCGGATGGCTTTCATCGCCCCATTCAAACTCGATCAGGCGCGGCGCGTCCGTCGCGGCGCGGCCCACCGCATGGATCATGGGATAGTTTTGCTCGAGCAAATCATCGCCTGTAATCACGCTGACCGAGGCGCCATGCGCGTCAGCCAGCTTGCGCGCTTCCGCTTCCAGATGAGAAGGCAGCATGTCGCCCGCTGGCGTATTGATCAGGTCGCGTGACAGCATCACCCCTTTGGCGACGCGTTCGGCCTCGGCCACATCGCAATCTTGCGCCGTCACCAGACGCGCCGGGGCGCGCTTGGGGGATTTGTAACGGGTGAACTGATAGCCGCCGAGCGCAAAGGCGATGGCGGTCTGGGTGGCGTCCCAGCCCTCGGGCAGGCCGTCATAGGCCCAGTCGCCTTCGGGCAGGGCCAAAGCCGCGCCGGCGGCGTCAAAAGGCGATTGCCCCTTGCCCGCGCCCACCAGCGCATCGAGCCCCGCTTCGCCTGGCAACATCACCACCTGTCCCGGTCCCGCTTCAAACCCGCTGGCGCGCGCATGGGCGGCGCTGGAATCGCTCAGTCGCGACAGCTCCGCCTCAAGGCCTGAGGCCGTGACCAGGCGTGCGGTGCGGGCGAAATCTGAAGGCGAGGCGAAAAGGTCGGTCATGCTAACTCTTTCAATCACACAGGTCTTGCAGGCGTCAGGCGCTAATGGTGAACACGGTGGAAACGTTAACGACTTCTTGACCGGCTCACAGGCACTCTCACAGCATACATTTGGATGCATATAGCCTGACGTCAAAAAGGTAGAGCATGGCCCGCCCATCTCCTGCAATCGCCGCGCTGTGGATCACCGCCAGTCTGAGCGTTCTGTCCGGCTGCGCCACCCATGCCGAGCTGCAACCGACCGAGCAGGAAGCCGAGCTCAGCGAAGCTTTGCAGGAACGCTCCATCGCGCCCGCCACGGCGGCGGAGCGTGAGGCGATCCACAATCAGGACCTTCTGACCCAGGCGGCGTTCTGGGCGGAAGCCTATGAGCTCAATCCCGGCGACCGCGAAGCCGCCTATGAATTGTCAGACGTGTTGCGCCAGCTGGGATCCAGCCAGCGCGCGGCGGAAGTGGCGCGGCAAGCGCTGGCGCTGTATCCGGCCGATCAAGAGCTTCTAAGCGCTTACGGCATGGCGCTGACCGCGGACGGACGCGGCGCGCAAGCGGTGGAATATCTGATGCGGGCGCTCAATTCAGGCGAGCCGGACTGGCGTCTGATCAACACGCTGGGCGTGGCGCTCGACCAGAGCGGCCGGCCTGACCAGGCCCGCGCACGCTTTCAGGAAGCCTTGGGCCTCGCACCGGGCGAGCCGGCGATCATGAACAATCTGGCGCTGTCCTATCTGCTGGGCGGTGAACCCGAACGCGCCGAGACGGTCCTGCGTCAGGCAATGCAACACGTCACGGCGGGTCCTGAAGTGCGCCAGAATCTCGCCATGGCGCTGGCGCTGCAAGGCCGATTTGACGAAGCGCGCGAGATCGCCCTGATCGATTCCACGCCGGAAATGGCGGACGCCAATCTTGAATATATCCGCGCCCTGATGAGCAGCCCGCGAAGCTGGGACCAGCTGCGAGGCTCCGAAGCGCTGGGCGGTTAGCTTGCTGACCTTAAGAGCGCCTAAACCTCGCCCACATCCGGCGGGGGCGCCATGGGTGGCGGCGCAGTCTGCACGTCTTCGACTTTTTTCAAGGGAAACCGGGTCTTCAGCGATTGGCTGACCATGATCTGGTCAAAGCGGAAATTCTCCGCTTCAGCCCGCAGCTCCACCGGCGCCCGCCCGTCCTTGGACGCTTCAATGGCGCGGTAGAGCGCATACAGGCGCAGATAGCCCTTGTCGTCCTTGGTCAGCGAAGTCTCATCAAGACCTGCGCAAACATCCAGAAGCTTGGCGTTGCCGGACCGGCGCTTGCCGCTGGCGAGATCCACCACGGCGGAGGCCAGAGCCGGCTTCCAGCCGCCATCGGCGAATTTGAGCTTGCGAGGAACCGCCGCCAATTCCTCACGCGCGCGATTGAGATCGCCTTCCGCCAGCGCGTCCAGGGCGTGTTCCGCCGCCTGGTCGGCGATCCGGATCGCCTCCCGACGCTTGGCCACAGCCTTTTCACCACCAAACATGCCTTGACGGCTCCCTCTGAACGCGACGCCTTGTGATAGACCAAAGCGCGAGCCTCACCCTAGCGGGGCTTACATGTTTTGGAAACTGATCGCGGCGGGGCCGATGATCACAACAAACAGAACCGGCAGGAAAAACAGGATCATGGGCACGGTCAGCTTGGCCGGCAGGGCCGCCGCTTTCTTTTCCGCATTGCTCATGCGCATGTCGCGGTTTTCCTTGGCCATGACCCTTAGCGCCTGCCCCAGCGGCGTGCCGTACCGCTCCGCCTGGATCAGGGCGGTCGCCACCGCTTTCACCCCGGCGTGATTGGTGCGCTTGCCCAGATTTTCGAACGCCATGCGCCGATCCTGCAGATAGGCCAGCTCGGCGTTGGTCAGGGATAATTCCTCGGCCAGCTCCATCGAGTTCGCGCCCACTTCGGCCGCGACCTTGTGCAAGGCGGCTTCGATGGACATGCCGGCTTCAACGCAAATCAACAGGAGGTCGAGCGAGTCCGGGAAGGCCTGCATGATGGAATCGCGCCGCTTGGCGGCCTTGTTGGACAGATAGATGCCCGGCGCATAATAGCCCAGCACCGCCAGCCCCATCACCACGGTCAGACGCTGCATCAGCGGCAAGCCGAAATCATTGACCACCCAGAGATAGAAAAAGCCGATCAGCCCCAGCACGGGCGGAATGGCGAAGCGGGCGAAATAGAAGGCGTAGACCGGGCCCTGGCCGCGATAACCGGCCTGGACCAGCTTGGTCTTCAAATTGGCGTCTTCCAGCAAGGTTGCGAGATTGAGCTTCTCCACCACCTTGCGATAGAGCGAGCGGGTATCCTTGCCGCGCAGCCCGCCCTTTTTCTCGGCGGCGGATTTCTCAAGCTCTTCGCGCGCCTTGCGCCGCAACTCATCCCGGCGGTTGGCGACCGCTTTCATGCGCTTGTTGAGGTCATTGCCCCCAAACGCCGGCGCGGACAGGGTCCACACCGTCGCGAACACAAGCCCGGCGGCGATGACCGCGAACAGATTGGCCGGGGTGACGATCCAGGTGATGAAATCACTCATGCCGCCCCCCTACATTTTGAAATTGATCATGCCGCGCATGACCAAGATCCCGGTGAGCATCCACACGCCCCCGCCCAGAAGCAGGAAATGCCCGGTCGGGGTGGTCAGAAGCGGCGTCATGTAATCAGGCGACATGATGGACACCATCACCCCCACGCCCGGCGGCAAGGAGCCGATGATCCAGGCGGAGGCCTTGGCTTCAGACGACAGCGCGCCGACCTTCTCGCGCATCATCTTGCGCGCGCGCAATACGGTGGAGAGGTTGTTGAGCGCCTCGGCGAGATTGCCGCCCGCCTTTTGCTGAATGGCCAGCACGGTGGTGAAGAAGGACAATTCTGACAGCGGCATGCGGCGATACATGCGGCGCATCCCCTCTTCCACGTCCACCCCGACGGCGAGACCTTCCACCAGAAGCTGGAATTCCTGCTTCACCGGCGCCTCGCCCTCCTGGGCGATGATTTTCAGGGTTTCATTGAGCGGCAGGCCGGATTTGACGCCGCGCACGATGATGTCGAGCGCATCGGCGAAATTCTCGGTGAACTTCTTCTGCCGCGAATTGCGCATCATCCCCAGCACCCAGCGCGGCAGGCCCAGCCCCGCGATGATGGCGGCGGCGATCGAGATCAACGGGTTCAGGCCCGCAATGAGGACGGCGAAAGCAGCGACGACCCCCAAAATGGCGGACACGATCCAGAACTGCATCGGTCCGGTTTTCAACAAGCCCGCCTGATCCAGACGCGCGCGCAGGGTCAGCGATTTTTTGCGCTCAGCCTTCTGGCGCTCTTCGAGCTCTTTGAGGCCTTCCTGGATCTGACGCCGTTTCTGGTTGGCGCTGTCCACCGCCGAGACCCGGCGACGCCCCGCCTGTAACGGCCCGCCAACCGCGCCTTCGAGGCGCATCTTGCGGTTTTTCTCCTCGCCGGAGCCTACAAACGCAAAGCCCACGCCGGCCACGGCGATAAAGGCGCATCCAGCAGCGACATAAAGGGCGAGTTCGGGGGGCATGGCTCAGGCCTCCGACGCGTCGAGGGCGGCGGCCAGCTGGGCGTCGAGCCCGAAATAGCGCGCGCGCTCCCAGAAATTCGGGCGGGCGATGCCGGTGGAGACATGGCGGCCGTCGATATCGCCGTTTTCCGTTTCGCCGGTGATCTCATACAGGAACAAATCCTGGGTGATGATCACATCACCTTCCATGCCCAGCACTTCGGTGACATGGGTGATCTTGCGTGAGCCGTCGCGCAGGCGCGCAGCCTGGATGATCACGTCGATCGAGCCCGAGATCATCTCGCGGATCGTCTTTGTGGGCAGATTGTATCCGCCCATGGTGATCATGGATTCAATCCGGCTCAGCGCCTCTCGCGGCGAGTTGGCGTGCAGCGTGCCCATGGAGCCGTCATGGCCGGTGTTCATGGCCTGCAACAGGTCAAAGGATTCCGGTCCGCGCACCTCGCCCACGATGATGCGCTCGGGGCGCATCCGCAGGCAGTTCTTCACCAGATCGCGCATGGTGACCTGGCCTTGGCCCTCGAGGTTCGGCGGACGGGTTTCAAGACGCACCACATGCGGCTGCTGCAGCTGGAGTTCTGCGGCGTCTTCACAGGTGATGATGCGTTCGTCTTCACCGATGAAGCCGGTGAGACAATTGAGAAGCGTCGTCTTGCCCGAGCCGGTGCCGCCCGAGATCAGCACATTAGCGCGGCAAGCGCCGATGATTTCCAGAATGCGCGCGCCTTCAGGCGAGATCGAGCCGAACTCCACAAGGTTCTGGAGCTTGAGCTTGTCTTTCTTGAATTTCCGGATGGTCAGCGTCGGGCCGTCAAGCGACAAAGGCGGCGCGATGACGTTCACCCGGCTGCCATCGGCCAGGCGCGCGTCACAGATCGGCGAGCTTTCATCGACCCGGCGGCCCACCTGGGACACGATGCGCTGACAGATATTCATCAGCTGGCCGTTATCGCGGAAGCGGATATTGGTCTTCTGGACCCGGCCATTGACCTCGATGAACACGTCGCCTGCGCCATTGACCATGATGTCGGCGATATCGTCGCGCGCCAGCAAGGGCTCGAGCGGGCCATAGCCCAGAACATCATTGCAGATGTCCTGAAGCAATTGCTCCTGCTCGGCGATGGACATGGCCACGTTCTTGATCGAGATGATCTCGGTGACGATGTCGCGGATTTCATCGCGCGCGGTCTCATTATCGAGGCGCGCGAGCTGGCCCAGATCGATCGTGTCGATCAGGGCGTTAAAGATGGTGGTCTTGACCGCATAGTATTCCGCCGACCGCTCCGCGCCGATGGTGGCGGCCTGATTGGCGGCCTTGGGCTTGAGCGCGGCGGAAGGTATGGGCTTGGGCGCAGCCGCGGCAGCAGGCGCAGGCTGCGCCGCCGGGGCGGCGGGCGCCGGTTTTGCGGGGGCCGGTTTGGGCGCAGGCGGGCGCGCCTGGGTCGCCACGCCGCCAGAGCCGCCCTGGGACGGACGCGCTGCGCCGCCGCCGAACGATTTCGGCGGGGTTTGCGTACCAGTGGGGCGCTTACCGAACATGATCGCGCGTTAGCCTTTTCCCAGAAGCGAACCGAAGAGCGATTTGCGGCGCGGCGATGCGGGCGCCCGACCGGTGAGCTGGGCCGCCAGATGCGAGAACCCGTCCGCCGCTTTTGATTTGGGATCCACTTCAGGGATCATCTGGCCATTATTGGCCGCCTTGCCGAACAGGGCGGGCTCAAACGGCAGCACCAGCACGGGCGCCGCGCCCAAAGCGTCCGAGAAATCCTTGAGCGGGATGTCGGGCTTTTTCGGACACCCGGCCATATTCACCACCACTTTGGGCGGCTCGTCATTGGGGCGGGCGTTATGCACCAGATCAAACAGGTTCTTGGCGTTGCGCAGGCTGGCGAGATCGGGCGTCACCGTCACCACCACCTGGTCCGCGCTCAAAAGGGTCTGGCGCACCCAGGGGCTCCAGGCGTGGGGCAGATCGAGCGCCACGAACGGCGCCTGGCGGCGCACCTTGTCGAGCACGGTCTCAAACGCTTCCGATCCGAAATCCCAGTCGCGTTCCAGGGTTGCGGGCGCCGAGAACAGGCTCAGCCGTTCCGTGCACCGCACCAGCAGGCGATCAAGCAAGGCGTCGTCGAGCCGGTCAGGCTCCTCAAGCGCCATGGCGATGGTCTGGGCCGGGTCCTGATTGAAATCGAGACCCGCCGTCCCGAATGAGAGATCAAGATCGACCAGCACAGCATCCGACCTCAGACCCTCTGTCATCTGCCAGGCGACATTGTGCGCGATGGTGGACGAGCCCACCCCGCCCTTGGCGCCGATAAAGGCGATGGAGCGGCCGGCGAACGGCGCTTCAGGGTCCAGGAACAGGCCGGAAATCGTCGAGATCAGGTGCAGCGGCGTCATCGGCGGCACGAGATATTCGCTCACCCCGCGCTTGATGAGTTCGCGATACAGGGTGATGTCATTGGCGGCGCCAATAATGATCACCTTGGTGTCGCCGTCACAGACCGCGGCCAGATCTTCAAGCTGCTGGAACAATTCGCGGCCGCGCATGCCGGTCTCAAGGATCAGCAGCTCGGGCGTGCTCTCGTCATGAAAGCGCTCGATGGCGGCGGACAGACCGCCCAGCTCCACCGTCACATGGGTGCGCGCCATGCGTCGATCATCGGCGGCGTGATGGATCAGACGCCCGGTCTCCGGGCTCTCGCAAAACGCATGGATCGCAATGCGCGGGACCGGCTGATTGATCAGGGATTCATCGGGGCCGGACACAGCCGAAATCTCACCCGTCATGCCGCCCGATGCGATGGGAGAGGTCAGCGGCATCGCATCCGCATCGCCGAACGGATCCGTCCTGGCGTCGCCCGCCGGGGCCTGAGCCGGGCGCAAAGGCGCCGCCGGCTCATACCCGTCAAACTCATCATCATAGCCGGCGTGCTGATTGGCGTCGGCCAGACGGGCGCCGAACGGGCGCGCGCCCGGATCTGCAGCCGGTTGCGCCGTCGTGTTCGCGTCGCCAAACCCCTCTTCTTCGCCGAGCATCCGGCGTTCAATGCTTTCCGCATCATAGAACGGATCTTCCGGCGCTGCGTTCAACGGCTCTTGCGGCGTGTACGCGTCCTCGGCGACGAATTCGTCGGCGACGTCGAACGCTTCATCTTCAAAGGCGTCAGCGGTGCGGTTCATAGCCATACCCTAATTAATTGCCGACGCTGGAGCTGACGGCTCCACTTTCGCGGTCGGAGCGCTCACTGGCGGTGGACTGGCCCCGCCGGTAATTGTCGAGCACGCCCTGACGCCGCGCGGAATCAGGCGCATCCATTGTGCGCGGCGCCACCAGATCGCGCGGATCCGCGACCATGCTGGCGAGATTGTTGGCGGTGGCGCAGCCAAAGCGCGGCCAGGTCTCATTGGGGCGCGCGCGGGCCATATCGGTCCAAGTGGTCGAGCACTCCGGCGCAATCGCTTCGTATCGGGTGAAGGAGAAGATCACCGGCGCGCTGATCCGGCCGCCCGCTTCATACGCGCCGCCGGAAATCTGACGCCAGTCGAGCCCGGCCGCGTAAAGCCGCGTCCGCGCCTCGGCGATGGCGCCGATGGCGGCGTCGGCATTGCCGGCGTTTTGCGGATAGGAGATCACCAGCGGACCATGGCCGCGCGCCTTGTACTCGGCGGCGACGGCTTCGATCACATCGATCTGGTTCCAGGTCAGCCCGTTGTCGATGGCGCTGACTGCCATGCTGACGCGGACGGTTTCCGCCGCGGCGGTGGCGCGCGGACGCGGCTCGGGGGCGCTGGCGCAGCCGGCGACGACCAGAGCGCCGGCGACCATCAGGCTTTTGAAGACAAGATTCATCACGCTACTCCAGCACAAAGCCGACCGGGCCTGACCAGCCGCGGTTTTCCACCTGCGCGCCCGGCGCGGCGTAAACCCGGTTCAGACGTCCCAGAAAGGCGCCCGCGGCCAGCGAGGACACGGCGAACCCTTCCGCCGGGCTTTCCAGATCATTGGGATTGACCGGGTCCACCAGATACGGCGTGACCACGACCACAAGCTCGGTTTCATTGTTGGCGAAATCACGAGACCGGAAGAGCGAGCCCAGAACCGGCATGCGCTCAATCCCCGGAACGCTGTCCATGGCCTGGCGCGTCTCTTCACGGATCAGGCCCGCGATCACCATGGAGCCGCCAGAGGGCAGCTCAACCGTGGTCTCGGCGCGGTTCACCGACAGGGCCGGAATGGTCACGCCCGGCACCGAGCCGGTGACATTGCCGTCGCTGTCGGTGATCACGGTCGAATTCAGAGAAATCGCGCCTTCATTGGACAGCTCGGAGACTTCGGTGGAGACCCGCAGTGAAATCCGCCCTTCGGACAGAACGACGGGGGTGAAGCCCAGCCCGACGCCGAAGGGTTTAAACTCGATGGTGACATTGCCGTCGCGGTCACGGCCGACAGGCACAGGGAATTCCCCGCCCGCCAGGAATTGCGCCGGCTCGCCGGAAATGGCGGTGATGTTGGGTTCGGCCAGCGTCCGCACCAGCCCCACGCGCTCGAGCGCGTTCAATGTGGCGGAGATGGAGCTTTGCAGCACGCCGTCCACCAGATTCCGGGTCCCGATCGTGCCCGCAAGACCGCCGAGCGCCGCCCCTGCGACGCCAAAGGCGTTCGAGGTGCCCCAAGACGACGAATTCTGGAAGCGTCCGGCTTGATAGACTTCGAAAATGGGCGCGCCGTTCTGATCAAACAACGGGTCGCCGCGATCATTGGTGGCGGCGGTGCGAATGTTCGGCGTGAACTCGCCAAAGGCCTGTTCGCCGCTGAGATTGACGCCCAGCTGGCGCACCAAGGTGCGCTCCATCTCGACGATGCGCACCTGCAAGGTGACCTGATCGCGCCCCTCCACGGTCAGGAAAGAGACCACCTGGTCAGGGTTTTCCACCCAGCGCTGCGCCACCTGCAAGGCGGTGTCGGCGGCGGAGGCGGACGGGACCTGACCAGACAGCACGATATTGTTGTTCATGCTTTCCGCCTGCACCCGGCCTTCGGGCACAAAGCGGTCCAGCGCGTCCTGCAGCGCGGCGATGTCGCGCTCGACCCGAACATTGAGGTCGAGGATCAGTCCGCCGTCGGCGTCAAAAAAGAAGATATTGGTGCGGCCCACATCCTGACCCAAAACGAAGGCGCGCCGCGTGGTGCGCACCACGGCGCTGGCGACCGCATCATTGGCGATGACCACATCAGCGGCGTCTTCGGGCAGATGAATGACAGCGGCTTGCCCCAGCGGCAATTGCAGGCTTTCCGACGCCGGGCCTGCGCCCGGTTCGCGGATATGAACCTGCAAGGTGTTGTTGGCTTCGGTCCGGCCGCCCGACAGCTGGGCCTGCGCAGAAACCGTGCAAGCCGCTGCAAGCACAGCGGCGGCGCAGACAGCCTGGGTGATGGATCTCATCATGGCGTCCCTCCCAGAGCGACGCGCTGTTCGGCGCCATAGCGGATGATGCGCACTTCTCGGCCATTTTGGTTTTGATCATTGGACGATCCGTCCGGCAGGCGGGGCCCGCCCTCGCGGTCCGCGACCGAACGCAGGGCGAGCACGATATCGCCTTCCGCCACGCCCAGCGCCACGGCGCGGGTCTGTTCCGGGGTCAACTCCAGCGTGGCGGTCGAGCCCAGCACGACGCTTTCGCCATCCTCCACATAGGTCTGGTCGATGGCGAGCACGCGGACATTCTCGACGAGGACCTCAGAGATATAGCCCGTATTGCGCCCGTCAGTCGTCACAAGGACATCCACCCGGTCATTAGGCAGGATGAACCCGCCCGCACCGGATTCAGCCGAGATCGGCACGGCGACGCCGCGCATGCCTGGATCAATCACGGCGGCCATGAAGCCCGCCTCACCCGGCTGCACCAGCTTGCCCGGCAGGATCGGCTCGCCATCCACAAAGGCGGCGCGCGCGATCGAACCGCTCAGGGTTTCCAGCGCATCCGGAGTGTCATTGCGATTAAGAAAGGCGGGCATCACCGCTTCGACCGGCCAGTCCGCCCAGCGAAAATCAGAGGCGCTGACCCGCATGGAGGGGCTGATGTCACGCGCCGCGACAAGCACTTGCATCACTTCAGGCGCGGCCGCCTGTTCCACAATGACAGGCGCCGGCGCGGCGGCAGGCTGCATGGCGCCGCGCACGAACACGGCGGCGAAGACAGCCGCCAGCGCAGCGACAGCAAGCACAATCAAGCGGACAGCGTTCATGTCGGACCCCAAAACCCTTTTGCGCACAAGGCGTCAGCAGGCATCAGAGCCGATAATTCTCAAGGCCGCGTTAATGGTGGGTGATCAGCGCGTTAACTATCCGGTATAGACCGCGAACATCTGGGCCTGGGGCAGCACCAGCAAGGCGCCCGCCGCAATGGCGATCGCATAGGGCACCGGCGCGCCCTGCGCGAGCGCGGTCGCGCCCAGAACATCCGATGAAATCGGCAGCATGTTCACGATCTGACGCGCGATCACCAGGATCACCGCCAGCACGCCGCCCGCCGCCACGGCGATCAGCACAAAGGCCAGCCCGTCTGGCCAACCGAACCAGAGCGCGCCTGTCGCCAGCAATTTGACATCGCCGCCGCCAACCCAGCCCGGCGCCCAGAGCGCCATGCCCAGCGCCAGCACGCCCAGACCGGTCAGAAATGACAAGCCGGCGTCCATCCAGCCCAGGCCGAGAAAAGGCGCGGCGACGACCCAGCCGACTAACAAGGCGCCCGGCACCCAATTGGGAATGGTGAAGCTGCGCACGTCATACCAGACGGCGCAGAGCATCAGAAAGGCAAAACCCAACAGGGCGATATTGGAAATCATGACCCGAACCCGGACACAGCAAGAGGAGTCCGGAGCGTAGGCGCTTATGCTTAAGGCTTCTCAAACGCGATCAATTCGACCGCAAATGCAGAAAAGCCGCCCCTTTCGGGACGGCTTTTCACATGCGTCGCTTAAGTCAGCGCTGCGAGGCTTAGCCTTCGCCGCCGCCTTCACCGCCGCCGCCAGCTGCGCCGCCGTTTGCGGTCGAGAGCTGCGTGCCCACATTGGTGAAGGTGGTGCTGAGGTTAGTGCCGAGGGTCGTCACGGCCGTGATGATCACGACGGCGATAAGCGCAGCGATCAGGCCGTATTCGATCGCAGTAGCGCCAGACTCATCTTTCAGAAAACGCGAAACCAGGTTGTTCATCCCATCCACTCCATAGATATTTTTCTGTGGCCCCAGGAGCGCAGCCTTGTTTCCGCCCCGTCCTGAATGCATGTGGAGTAAAACCCGAAGACGATTTAAAGCGAGTAAAAATCCATGCTTTATTTTTGGTAAATCTCAAAACCCGCAGCCATGACTAATAAAAAGTAAACACAAAACCCAAAAGAACTCAGATCATCAACACCAATAAACAATCAACTAACTTGATCTCTCCTTAAGCCTGCGCACGGTCGCGCTTCAAACCCCGGATGCAGAAGGAGCGTTTAGGTTTCCTTCACGGCCCAACTCCATACTGACGTCAACTCTATAGAGAGAGGCCTGTCATGGGTTTTCGCGCTATCGCCATCGCCGTCTGTCTGGTTCTGGGTCTGGGTCTGGGGTCTGCTCAGGCGCGGGAATTTGTCGTCTCCGCCGATCAGGCGGGGCTGATCCGGCTGCCCGGCGACGCAGCAGGCGTAATTGTGGGCAATCCCGGCATCGCCGACGCCATGCTCTATGACTCGCGCACCCTATTTGTGACCGGGAAGGTGTTCGGCCGCACCAACCTCATCGTGCTCGATGAAGCAGGCCGCGTCCTCTATACCTCTGACCTTGTGGTGGCGCAGCCCGATAGCGGGACCGTTCAGATCTTCCGCAACTCTGGCCGCCCGGAAACCTATGTCTGCGCGCCGACCTGTCAGGCCCTGCCTCAGATCGGCGATGATCAGAGCTGGTTCAACGACATGAACATCCAGCGCAACGCGATCCGTGACGGCGCGGGAACCGCCGAAAATTAACTCTACCGTTTCATCGGGCATTAAGCGCTCTGCCGCATACTCCCGCCTTCAATAAGAGGGTGGGATCATGCCGCTGAAGGCGACGATCAAACGCAGCTTGCAACGCTTCATCCGTGCGCGCCGAGGCGCGGCGGCGGTCGAGTTTGCGCTGATTGCAGCCCCGTTTTTCCTGTTGATCTTCGCCACGCTGGAAGTCGCCTTGTTCTTTCTAGGCTCAACCATCATCGAGAACGGCGTCCACGAAGCGGCGCGCAGCATCCGGACAGGCCAGCTTCAGCAATCCAACCAGACTGTGGCGGATTTTCGCGGCTCGATCTGCGAGCGCATCAGCTCGGTCGCTGATTGCAGCCGCATCAGTGTGGATGTGCGCACCTTTGACTCTTTCTCTTCGAGCTCGACCAGCGCGCCCTTGAATGGGGACGGCGAGATTGACGACAGCGCGTTTACATTCGACCCCGGCGGCGGCGGCGATGTGGTTGTGGTGCGCGTCTTCTATGACTGGCAGTTGCTGGCGCCGGGCGTGGTCTCTGGCATGTCCAATATGGGCGGAAATAAACGCCTGATCACGGCGACCGCCGTGTTCCGCAATGAACCCTTTGAGTAGCCCCATGCGTCAGTTCATTCAGTCATTGCTGAGCTTACGGCGCGACGAACGCGGCGTGTCGGCGGTCGAGTTCGCCCTGCTCGCTCCGTTCATGATCGCGCTGTATCTGGGCTCGGTGCAGCTGACGCTGGGACTGACCGCGGATCGCAAGGTCTCTCAGGTCGCCAACTCCGTGGCCGACCTCGTCACCCAGGACGATTTCATCACGGATGCAGACCTGATCGATATCTACGCGGCAGGCGACGCCATTCTGAACCCGTTCGATACAGGGCCGTTGAGTCTGCGCATCACCTCGATCCGGATGGACGCCGATGAGGAAATCTTCGTGGACTGGAGCGATGGCGAGGGGATGACCCCGCTCGACACTGACAGCCTGCCCGAACTGCCCGAAGGTCTTCTGGCGCCGATGAACTCGATCATCATGGTGGAGGCCAATTACGTCTTCTCCACCAATCTGGGTGAGTTGACGAAAACCCCGATCACCTTGTCAGACACCGCCTATCTGCGGCCCCGTCGCGGACCCTGGGTTCGCCGCGGCTAAGGCGCAGCGTCACAGAGCGCCGCAAAACGAGCGGTCGCGCTGTCAGCGGATGGAAAATCACGGTCATTCACACGCGCAAGCGGCACGACGCCCCGTACGGCGTTGGTGACGAACGCCGCCTCAGCCTGCATCACGGCCTCTGGCGTAAACCTCCCCTCGATCACAGCCTCGCCCTCGGCCTTGAGCGCCGCAATCAGCGCCGCGCGACTGGTCCCGGGCAGGCATCCGCAGGACAGATCCGGCGTATAAACTCGCCCCTCCGTCACCCAGAACACATTGGCGCTGTCCGCGCTGGACACATGGTCGTCAGCGGACAGAACCAGCGCCATGTCCGCGCCCTGGCGCACCGCGTCGCGCCGCGCCATCAGCATGTCGGCGTAATCAGTCAGCTTGAACCGGCTGGAAATGTTTCGCGCATCGCGCCGGGCGCTCTCAACGATCGTGGCGCTCTGAGCTTGCTGCGCGCCCGGCAGCGCGCTGGCGGTGATCAGCACAGTCGGCATAGCGTCCGCGGGCGGCGCCAGCCCGCCTCCGGACGGGCCGCGAGAGACTGTCAGGCGCACCCTGGCGCGCTCAAGCGCATTCGCCTCACAGAGCTGCGCCGCCGCCGCTTCGAGCGTGTCAAAGTCCGGGCAGGCGATCTCGATGTTCAGCAAGGCGCTCTCAAGACGCGCCCGGTGACGCGGCCAGCGGCGCACCGCGCCCGCCTCATACCGCATCGTCTCAAACGCGCCATCGCCCAGAAGAAAACCCCGGTCCGCCGGATCAATCCGGGCGGTGTCCGCGTCCAGCATGTCGCCGTTCAGCCAGAGCTTTGTCATCGGCGCCCCTCGATCGCGGCCTTGAGCGCGGCGGCCTTGTCCCGGGTTTCCGCCAGCTCGTCTTCAGGGATTGAATCAATGGTGATCGCGCCGCCCGAACGCACCTCCACATCCCAGCCCGCCCCCGCTTTTCGCAAGCTGGCGGTGCGGATCATCACATTGAGATCGCACGCGCCGTCGGCGCCCAGCCAGCCCAGCGCCCCGCAATACGGTCCACGGCTTTGTTGCTCGAGCTCGGCGATAATCTCCATGGCGCGCACTTTCGGCGCCCCGGTGATGGAGCCGGGCGGAAACGTCGCCGCAATCAGGTCAAACACATTGAGGTCGGAGCGCAATCGCCCCCGAACGGTGGAGACCAGATGATGGACATTGGCGTAGCTCTCAATGCTGAACAATTCAGGCGTTTTGACTGAGCCGGGCTGACAGACCCGCGCCAGGTCATTGCGCATCAGATCTACGATCATCAGGTTTTCCGCCCGATCCTTCAGAGACGCCGCCAGCGCGTCCGCTTCGGCCCGATCCTGAACGGGGTCTGTTCGGCGCGGCCGGGTGCCTTTGATGGGCCGGGTCTCGATCTCCCCGCTCGCGGACGCCTGAACAAAACGCTCTGGCGAATTGGTGATGATGACTTGCTCATCGCTCAGCCGGAAATACGCTGAGAAAGCGGACGGGCTGTCCGCGATCAGACGCTCAAAAAACGCCAGCGGCGCTTGCTCCCCCGTCATATGACCAGTGAAGGCATGGGAGAGATTGACCTGAAACACGTCGCCTGCGTGGATATAATCCCGCGCGGTCTCGACAGCCTCGAGATATCGCGCATCCGGCCAGTCCTGAGACAACCGCCCGGCGCTGACGGACGGGTCGAGATCAAGCGCAGACGTCTTGAGCGCCTCAATCAGTCGCGCCGCCGCCTTCGGCGCGCCTAACGCCCGGATCGTTCGCGCCCCGTGATCAAACTCCAGCACCGCGTCATACCAGCCCATGGCCATGACGGGGCATCCGCCCCGGGCCGGGGGGCAGACCGGCAGGTCTTCGAACGCCTGGCCCAGATCATAGGCGAACAGCCCCGCATAGCCGCCGGCAAACCCCTCACCCTGCGACGAGCTGACAGGACGATAGCCCGCCTTGAGGCGCTCAAACCCCGCAAGAGGGTCCTGATCTTCAAGAGTGAATGCGGGATAGGCGCACAGATAGCTCTTGCGCCCCCAGGGCTGGGCGCCGCCGCCTTGCAGCAACAAGGTGTAAGGCGCAGCCTCAAACGCCCGGAGCGCCTGGACCGGCTCTACCCAGTCCAGCGTGGGCGCCCGATCCGGCGCCGCGGTCACGAGGTTTTCAGCCGCTCGTGCAATTGCGCGATCACGGCGTCACTCAGGCCCAGCTCATTGCGCAGATAGCCCGGCACATCGCCCACGGCGTCCATGGCGGTGTCGAGATAGGACTCCTCAACCCCTAAAAAGGCGCGGATCTCGCGATCGCCCACATCGCGCCCCATGTTGTCGCGGATGCGTTTGGCGAAACGCGGCGCCAGTTCGTCATAATCTACGGCGGTGTTGGTCATCAGATAGTCTTCGCGCACGGCGTCGGCGTCCACGCCCAGCTCGAGCAGCAAGAAGGCGCAGAATATGCCGGTGCGGTCCTTGCCCGCCGCGCAATGAACCACGAAGCCGTCTTCGGGGTCAGAGTGCGCCAGCGCTTCGAACCCGGCCTTGAACACCGCCTTGTTGCCCGCATCGAACGGCAGACGCTGATAGGTCTTCTGCATGAAGCCGCGGATATTATCGAGGGTCAGATCGCTTTCGCGCAGAAAGGCCAGATGCGGCGGCTCGGCATGACCGGCATGGTCAGAGCTGAGCACCGTCACGGCGTCGGTCCCGCCCCAGTGAGACGGCTCAAGCTCACGTTCCCTGGGGCGGCGCAAATCGGCCACGACCTTGATGTTGAGCCCGTCCAGGGCCTTCACATCCTCATCGGTCGCGCGGGAAAACTGTCCCGACCGATAAAGGCGGTCACGCACCTGTCCCCCGCCGCTGAGCGGGTAGGCGCCGAAATGGCGAAAATTGTAAACGCCGGCGAGAGGCAAAACGCGATCAGTCATTCTGATGAGGTAAATCTGAATACGTTTATGAGCAAGAGGGCGCCGAGAAGTTCCCAACCATAAGCGCGAGTTAAGGGTGTGCTGCTACCCAGTTTGCACCTTAAGGAGAACCCTTTGCGCGTCCTCACCTGCCTCTCTCTTGAACATCATTTCCCCAGCGTCATTCTGGCGGCGCTGGTGTGTATCCTCAGCTGTTTGCTCAGCCTGCGGCTGCAGCGGCGAAGCGAGCGCAGCAATGGCGGCGTACAAGTGGCGTGGCTGGTCATCACCGCCATCTGCCTGAGCGCCGGGATCTGGTCCACGCATTTCATCGCCATGCTGGGCTATCGCCCGGCTGCGACGGTCACCCTGGATGTGGACCAGACGGCGCTGTCCGCCCTGATCATCGTGTGCGGCACGATTGTCGGCAGCTATGTCGCGACCCTGTCCTGGTCATTCGCCCGGGCGCTGGCCGGCGCTGTTGTGGGGCTGTCGGTCACCGGCATGCATTATGTGGGCATGGCCGCTTATGATCTGGACGCTCTGGTGAGCTGGGATTTGCGCTATGTGATCGCCTCGGTGGTGCTGGGCGTCTTCTTCGCATCATTGGCGTTTGAAGTGTCTGACCGTTTCGACAAAGGCCTGAAAAAACTCATTCCGGGCCTGCTGCTCGCCCTGGGGGTGGTCAGCCTGCATTTCACCGGAATGGGCGCCATGGTCGTGATCCCCCTGGGCGCGTCTGAAGGCCTGAACCCTGTCACCTTCCAGATCCTGGCCTTCACCACCGCGGTCGCGACGCTGGTCGTGGTCGGCGCCGGCGGGATCGGCTATGCGGTTGAAGCGGGACTGCGCGAACGGTCGGACCGGCGCATGCGCCATCTGGCCTTGCATGACATCGTCACCAACCTGCCCAACCGCGCCTGTTTTTCCGCCATGGTCGATCACGCCATCGAAACCCGCGCTGGCAAGCGCCTGGCCGTTCTGATGATCGACCTCAACCGGTTCAAGGAAATCAACGATGTCTGGGGCCATCAGGCCGGGGACACAGTGCTGTGCGACATCGCCGACCGTCTGCGCGGGCATGAGCGGCCGGGCGGCTTTGCGGCGCGCCTGGGCGGCGACGAATTCGGCATTGTCATCCCGGTTGAGGATGAAGCGGCTCTGACAGAAGAACTGAACCTGATCGATTCCCTGTTCCAGACGCCGGTGCGTCATGCGGATTTTGAAATCATCACCAGCGCCAGCCTCGGCGTCGCTCTGTGCCCTGACGACGGCGAAGACCGCGAGACCTTGATGCGCAATGCGGACCTGGCCATGTACAAGGCCAAGACCGATCCCCTGCACCGCATCCAGCAATATGAACACGCCCTGGGCGAGGCCGTCCGGCAACGGCGTGAGCTGGCGCAGGATTTACGCCGGGCGCTCGAAACCAGTCAGCTCAAAATGCATTATCAGCCCCAGATCGACCTCAAGACCGGCGATGTATGCGGCTATGAAGCGCTGGTGCGTTGGCCCCACCCGGTCCGAGGCCTGGTGTCCCCCGCCGAATTCATCCCCCTGGCCGAAGCGAACGGGCTGATCGGTCGCCTCGGCGATTGGGTTCTGGAGACCACCTGCGAGGAAGTGGCGCGCTGGCCGGGCTCGCCCAAAGTGGCGATCAACCTCTCGGCCATTCAGCTCAATGACCCGCATCTGGTGGGCAAGGTGTTGCAGGCGCTGGTCTCCACAGGCCTCAGTCCGACCCAGCTCGAGATCGAACTGACCGAAACCGCTCTGATCCATGATCTGCGCCAGTCGCTCAGCGTGCTGCGGCGGATCAAGGCGCTGGGCGTGTCCATGGCGCTCGATGATTTCGGCACCGGATACTCGGCGCTCGAGACCTTGCGGCAATTCCCGTTCGACAAGATCAAGCTCGACAAGGGCTTTACCGACGGCCTGTCGGATGGCGGACGGTCCCGCGCCGTGATCAGCGCCGTGGTGACCCTGGCGCGCAATCTGGATATCCCCGTCCTGGCCGAGGGCGTTGAAACCGCAGACCAGCTGGAATTGTTGAACATGGTGGGGTGCGAACAGGCTCAGGGCTATCTGATCGGACGCCCTGCCCCGGCCGAGAACGGCGCGCCGCCCGCGGTGCAGGATGTGATGTGGCGACCGGCTGAACCGGCCGCCACCCACTATGGTTCGTGACGCCCAAGTCTAACGGAAGGGCGGCTCGTCAAAGCTGCGCAGCTTGCGCGAATGCAACGCGTCCGCGCCCTGCCGCTTGAGAATCTCCACCGCCTCAATGCCCGCCGCCAGGTGTTCCGACACCGATTTGGCGTAAAAGCGATTGGCCGCGCCGGGCAGTTTCAGCTCGCCATGCAGGGGCTTGTCGGACACGCACAGCAATGTGCCGTAGGGCACTCTTAAGCGAAACCCGTTGGCTGCGATGGTGGCGCTTTCCATATCCACGGCGATGGAGCGCGACTGGTTGATCCGCCGCGCTTCCTGGGTATAGCGCAGCTCCCAGTTCCGGTCGGCATAGGTCACCACGGTGCCGGTGCGCAAACGGCGCTTGAGCTCGCTCGCATCATCGCCGCTGACCGTCTCCACCGCTTCTTGCAGAGCGAGCTGGATTTCCGCGATCGGCGGGATCGGGATCTCCACCGGCAATTCACGGTCCAGCACGCTGTCATAGCGCAGATAGGCGTGCGCCAGCACATAATCGCCCAGACGCTGGGAATGACGCAGACCGCCGCAATGGCCGATCATCATCCAGCATTCAGGCCGCAGCACCGCCAGATGGTCGGTGATGTTCTTGGCGTTCGACGGTCCCACCCCGATATTCACCAGCGTGATGCCGCGACCGGTCTTGGTCTTCAGGTGATAGGCCGGCATCTGGAACCGCCGCCAGGGCGCGCCGCTGATCTCGCCCACCGGGTCTTCGGTGCTGGCGTCCACATGGACGAAACCCGCCGCGGACAGAGAGTCATACTCGGTGCTCTCGTCCTTGACCTGCTCGACCGCCCATTCCACGAACGCATCCACATAACGGTGGTAGTTGGTGAACAGGATGAAGGGCTGCACATCCTCATAGGGCGTGCCGGTATAGTGCCGGATGCGCTGCAGCGAATAATCAGTGCGCACCGCGTCAAACAGGCTCAGGGGCCGCGGCCGACCCGGAATCGAGGGCCGCTCGCCATTGGGCAACGCATCGTCAATGCCCGCCAGATCCGCATAGGGGAAATGGCGCACCAGCTCGGCGGGCGAGGCGGCGTCCATATCCAGATCATCCGCGCCGTCGAGCACATAGGAGAACGGGATCTCCTGCACCGACAGGCCGGTTTCGATCTTCACCGGATACATGTCCGACAACAGCTCGATCTGTTCGACCAGATAGTGGCGGAACTGTTCAGGATGAGTGATCGTCTGCTCATAGACGCCCGCTTCGGAAAACTTGCCGAAGGCGCGGCTGATCGGCGGCACGGCGCCGTCAGGCTGGTAGACGATGCGCAGCGCCGGATAGGCGAAGGCGCCGGAAAAGCGATCCGCCTCCGACGGCGGCGGTCCGCCTTCGAGATAGATTTTCAGCTCTTCGCGCAGCGCCTTGACCGACGCTTCAAACATCACGCACAGCCGATCCACCGCCTCAGTGGCGGTGGCGGCGCGTTTGAAGGTCTTCTCGACAGCCTCGTGTGACACGATGTCGGTATCGCCCAAGGCCTAGTCCTCGCGCTTGACGAAGGTCACCGTGAACAGCGGCTCGCCGTCAAACACCGGCTCGGTCTTGCCGTCTTCGTCAATCATCTGAAAGGCGGTGGGCTCGATCCGGCCTTCCATGCGGTAGCCGCGTTCGGCCATACGGCCGCGATGAAATTCGAGAGCCGCCGCCGAAAACGTCTTGGCCAGGAAAGTGATGCGATGCGGTTCGTCTGCCATGACGGCCTCCTTGAAACTCAGGTGCGCACGAAGCGCGGTTGTTAAGTCGTACCGCTATCTCCGCGCGCTTCCAAGCCGGGATGACCACCCGGAGCGTGCGACTTACTGCGCGGGGCAGCGCCCGCCGGTCACACGCGCGACCTCAGCGGGATCGCCGTCGGTCTCAGCGGGGTCCAGCTCCAGCGCGCAGGCGATCATCAGATAGACGTTGACGTTCTCGAACGCCGCCACCTCGCCCACCCCGTCAAAGCGGGGGCCGGCGGCGATGAACGTCGCGCCCATCACCGGGTCCATATTGTCATAGCCATGATTGCCCGGAATGATGCGCCGCGGCGATTGCTCAAGGCTCGGCGCGACCAGGCTCCAGCCCGCCTCCGCTACGACCAGCAGGTCCGGGCCGCGCGTGGGATGGTCGAGATGGTAATGATCGGGCATCTCGCCCGCCTTGTAGGCCATCACATGCTCATTGCCCGAGGCGTTGATGGCGTCATGCGCCTCATCAATCGCGGCTTGGTCGCCATCTTCAGAGAACAGGAAGATGTAAGGCTGTGCGCCCGCGCCCCAGCGCCCTTCCATGTGCGGCGAGTACACGCGCTCAAAGTTGATCCAGTCATCGACCGCGACGATGCGCTCGTCAGAGAGCTGGGCCATGCCATGGTCAGAGACGATGATGATGTTGGTAGTCTCCAGTAGGCCGCGCGCCTCAAGACCGGCCACCAGCTGGGCCACATAACCGTCCACGTCCGCGACGGCTTCGGCGACCGCCTCGTTCTCAGGTCCGTTGCGATGCGCGACGCTGTCCACGCGGTCAAAATAGACCGCCGCCAGACGCGGCTGGTCTTCAGCGGGCGCGTCATACCAGGCCAGAACCTCGTCCACGCGCTCCTGATAGGGCTTGTCATGCTGATAGGGCGTCCAGATCGACGGGCGCAGGCCATCATGCGCCACTTCCGAGCCCAGCCAGAACATGATGGCGCTGGTGAGCCCCTCACGTTCCGCCGTGGTCCAGATCGGCTCGCCCTGCCACCAGAACGGATCCTGCGCCGACATCGGGTTCACAAACCCGGTGCGCGCCTCGCGGTCATAAGGCGCGTTCTCGGTCATGCCGTGATTTTCAGGATAGAGCCCGGTGGCGATGGAATAGAAATTCACGAAGGTTTTGGACGGCATGACCGGGATCATGCGTTTGGCGCGCGCGCCGCGCTCGGCCAGCGCCTCAAGGGTCGGCGCGTCATACATGTCCAGAGCGTCCGCCCGCAGCCCGTCCAGACCGATCAGCAATACCCGCTCAGGCTGCGCCTCAGCTTCGGGCGCAGAGCCCGCATCCGTGACGCTGGCGCAGCTGGCGAGCAGCAGCGCACTGCAAACGGCGGCGGTATGAACAAATGACCGGAACATGACGCATCCCCATGCGATGACAGTAAAATCTGCGCTCGCCCTACCCTATGGCGCCGCCGGGGTAAAGTGACGGTCCCGATAAGAAACTTTCGCACTGCAACATGGCGGGCTATGTCCATCGCTCTGTTGTAATTTTGGACGATCCGATGACTGATCAATCCCTGCTCTCCTCCCGTATCTGGACTGTGTTGAAGTTCGGCGGCACCTCTGTGGCCAAGCCGGAAAACTGGGCCGTTATCGCAAAGCTTGCGAAGGCCCGGCTCAAACAGGACAAACCGGGCGGCAAGGTGCTGATCGTCCATTCCGCCCTGTCCGGCGTCTCAAACCGGCTTGAGGCCCTGCCCGACAAGGCGCTCAATGGCGATGTCAGCGTCGAGATCGCGGCCATCAAGGCGGTCCATCTGGATTTCGCTGAAGCCGCGGCGCTCGATGGAACCGCCTTGCTGGCGTCCCATTTTGATACGCTGGATCGCCTGGCCGCCGGGATTGCGCTGGTGCGTGAAGCCAGCCCGCGCGTGCGCGCAGAGCTCTTGGCGCTGGGCGAACAGATGGCGAGCGCGCTGGGCATGGAGCGCCTGCGTCAGGAAGGGCTCAGCCCGGTCCTGCTGGACGCGCGCGACGCGCTGACAGCGTCCTCTGACAGCACCGACGCCAGCGGCTATCTGTCCAATTCCGTCATCGAGGGCCTCGATCCGGCGCTGCAGGCCAAGCTCGAAACCGCCGATCTTGTGCTGACCCAGGGCTTTATCGCCCGCAATAGCCGCGGCGAGACGGTGCTGCTGGGCCGGGGCGGATCGGACACCTCGGCGGCCTATTTCGCCAACAAGCTAAACGCGAAAAAGCTTGAGATCTGGACCGATGTGCCGGGCCTCTTTAGCGCCGATCCGCGCCTGACCGAGGGCGCGCGCCTCTTGCAGGCGCTCTCCTATGACGAGGCGCAGGAGATCGCCACCATGGGCGGCAAGGTGCTGCATCCGCGCTGCATCGGCCCGGCCCGCCGCGGACATGTCCCTCTCGAAGTGCGCTCCACCTTGCGGCCGGAGCTGGCGGGCACCCTCATCACGTCCGAGCCCGGCGATGACGCGCCGCAATTGAAAGCCGTGTCGGTGAAGACCGGCGTGCGCATCGTCACCATGGAAGGCGCGGGCATGTGGCGCCAGGCGGGCTTCCTCGCCGATGTGTTCGCCTGTTTCAAGGCGTGCGGCGTCTCGGTGGATCTGGTCTCCACCTCTGAAACCAACATCACCGTCAGCCTTGATCCTGACCCCAGCCTCGACCAGGCGCGGCTCGACGCCCTGCGCGCGCGGCTTGAGCCGTTCTGCCGGGTGAAGATCATCGAGGATGGCGCCGCCGTGTCGCTCGTCGGCTATGGCGTGCGGCGCATCTTGCACAAGCTCGCTCCGGCGCTGGAAATGTTTCAGGATAAGCCGATCCGGCTGGTCAGCCAGGCCGCCAATGATCTCAACTTCACGGTCGTGGTGGATGAAAGCGAAGGCCGCACCCTCGCCGCGCGCCTGCATGAAGAACTGATCGCCCCCGCCCCCTCCGGCCCGGTGTTCGGGCCCAGCTGGGCGGAGCTCAATGACACCGCAGCCGCCAAGCCTCAGCGCCCCACGCCCTGGTGGGTGACCAAGCGCGACCAGCTGATCAGCCTGACCCCGCAAACCGGCGGGCGGTATGTCTATGACCTTGAGACGATCAAGGCCCGCGCCAGCGCGGTGGCGGGCATCAAGAGCGTCAATCGCGCCTTTTACGCCATGAAGGCCAACCCGCACCCGGAGGTCCTCAAGACCATTTTCGAGGCGGGTCTCGGCTTTGAATGCGTATCGCCGGGCGAGCTGATGCGCCTGAAAGACACCTTCCCCGGGCTTGACCCCAAGAAGGTGCTGTTCACCCCCAACTTCGCCTCGCGCCATGAATACGCCGCCGCGATCGAGCTGGGGACGAACCTCACCATTGACGGCCTGCATCCGCTGACCCATTGGCCGGACATGTTCAAGGGCGCGGAGATCATTCTACGCATCAATCCCGACCGTCCGCGCGGCCACCACCAGCATGTGCAGACCGCCGGGCCGAAAGCGAAATTCGGCATTCCGCTCGATCAGCTCGACGCCGCGCGCGAGGCCGCCGCCAAGGCGGGCGCGACAGTCATCGGCCTGCACGCCCATGCGGGCTCGGGCGTGGTGGAGGCGAACCATTGGCGCGAGATCGGGGCCATTCTGGCCCGCGCTGCCGAAGGCTTTTCTGACATTCGCATCCTCAATGTGGGCGGGGGGCTGGGCGTGCCCGAAAGCGCCGAAGCGCCCGCGCTCGACCTCTCAAAAGTGGACGCAGAGCTCGCCACGCTCAAACAGGCTCTGCCCGAGTATGAAATCTGGATGGAGCCGGGCCGCTATCCGGTGGCCGAAGCGGGCGTGCTGCTGTCAGGCGTCACGCAGATCAAGCACGCCTTCGGCACGCGCTTTATCGGCCTTGGGACCGGCATGAACTCGCTGATCCGCCCGGCGCTCTATGGCGCGCGACATGAGATCGTGAACCTCACGCGCTATGACGAGGACGGCACGGGCATGGCCTCCATCGTCGGTCCTATCTGCGAAAGCGCCGACCTTCTGGGCGCCGACCGCCTGATGCCCGACACGCAAGAAGGCGACGTCATCGCCATCGCCGAAACCGGCGCCTATGGCGCGGTCATGGCCAGCCGCTATAATTTGCGGGAACCTGCGGACGAGGTGGTGATTTAGGGGCCCCCTCTCTTCCCCGGCGCAGGCCGGGGCCCAGAGCCGCAGATGCGGCGTGCTATGATCTCTGGATCCCGGCCTGCGCCGGGAAAGAGGACATGAAAAAAGCCCCGGTCACATCGACCGGGGCTTTGTCGTTTCAGGATTGACGCGACCTAGTCGTCGTCATCCTCGTCTTCGTCGTCCTCATCCGCCTCGACCATGGCGGCGGTGGCGCTCCAGCCATAGGCATGGGTGATGACGTGGTGGAGGGTGTGTTGCTCCATGGCGCCATCCACCAGATGCGCCCAGGGGCCGACGGCGTAGGCGATGACGTCTTCGCCCGAATGGGTTTCAGAGCCCATGGGCACCGCCGCTTGCTGGCGGTAATCAGGGTCCATGACGATTTCGTCGGTCAGGGGCTCGGCGTCGTCGGCGCGGGGACGCAACGGGCCGCCATTGTGATAGCCCAGCGTGGTGTAGGGACGACCATCGCCCGCTGGCAGCGGCGGGGTTTCAGCGTCACTGAGGTTCGGGGCGGGCGGACGCACGAGCCCGAGGATCGGATTGCCGCGGCGCGGATAGCCCGCAATGGTGAACACATGGCCGTGGTCGGCGGTGACAAGGATCAGGGTTTCATCCAGATCCACCATCTGCTGAGCGCGATCAATGGCTTCAGAGAACGCCAGCGCGTCATTGAGCGCGCGAGCGGCGTTGGCGCCATGGTGGGCGTGGTCGATCCGGCCGCCCTCCACCAGCAAATAATAGCCGTCGTCATTATTGGAGAGGCGCTCAATGGCGAATTCGGTCAGCTCGGCGAGAGACGGCTCCACCGCCGCATCGCGATCAAGCTCATAGCTGAGATGGGAGTTGGTGAAGAGGCCCAGCACCGGCGCGTCGTCATTTGCATTCAGCGCGTCAAACCCGGCGCGATCGCCCACATAGACGCCGCCCAGATCCGCCCATTCGGCGGTGAGGTCGCGGTCGGCGCGCTGGCCGCCCTGATCGCGGGTGACGAAGGCCGCCCGGCCGCCGCCCAGCGCCACGTCCAGACCGTCGCCATAGTCACCCGTGCGCGTGCCGATTAATTGCGCCGCGATGTCGGTGCAGCCCGCCGCTGCCGCGTCCGCCGGCAGCGCGGTGTCCGTCTCCCAGTTGCGGCTGGTGAGGTGGGCGTAGGTGGTGGCAGGCGTCGCATGGGTCAGCCGCGCCGATGAGACGATGCCGGTGGACAGGCCGCGTTCTTCAGCCATTTCGACGAGAGTTTGCGGCACCGGGCCGCCCTGACAGGGCGCCAGCGTGTCGCGCGCATAGACCGAGATCGCGCCGGAATGGGTTTTCACCCCGGCATGAATGGCGGTGGCGGTCGCAGCGCTGTCGGGCACCTGGGCGTTGTCGGAATAGGTCTTGATCAGCGCCGAATGGCCCCAGCGCTCAAAGGGCAGGTAATTCTCTTCCCCGCTCATGCCCTGGTTCTGGCCGTCGAGAATGCGGGCGGCGGTGATCGTGCTGAGGTTCAGGCCATCGCCGATAAAGACGATGACATTGCGCGCCCGGCCTTCACGTTCGGGGCGCGCCAGCCGGTCCAGGATTTCGCTTTGCGCCAGCGTGCGCCACTCAGCGCCCGGGCCGTCAAACGCCGCCGGAGCGGCGGCGGCTTCAGGCGCGTCATCCTCGCGGCCCGACCAGTCGATATCGGACTGGACGGTCACGGTCTGACAGGCGCAAAGCGCCAGGGCGCTTGCAGAGAAAAGAATGGAGCGGATGATCATGATGGATCCCTCATCTAACTTGCGCGTTGGTTTAACGCGGGAATGTGACGGATCAAAGCATCTCGCCTGACTTCCCTGCGCCCCTCGCTTCGGGCGCGCCCCCCTGTAGGAGAGTAGACGCTTGAAAACCTTGTCGCTTGTGCTGAACGCTCACTCCGGAACCACGCGTGAGCTGGGCAAGGAAAAAGTGCTGGACGCTGTCACGCGCTCCGCCGACTGGGCCAAGGTGATCGTGCATGACTGCGAGGACGGGTTTGAAGATTGCATCAATCAGGCCTGCGCAGCGGCCTCTGATTACATCGCCGTGGCGGGCGGGGACGGCACGGCCGCAGCGGTGCTCAACCAGCTGGTGCGCACCCAGTGCAAAACCCCGGTGATCGCCTTGCCGCTCGGAACAGCGAATCTTCTGCCCAAACGGCTCTATGGCGACCGTTCCATCGAGACCATCTTGAAAGAAGCGCCCGGCTATCCCATCGAGCCGCTGCACGCCGGCGAGGTGGAGGGGAATCTGTTTTTCTGCGCTTTGATGGCAGGCTTTCCCGTGCGGGTCGGCCAGGCGCGCGAGGCCCTGCGCCCTGACGGAGACGGCCGTCAACCGCTGCGCGCCCTCTCCCGCCTGCGCCAGGCGCTGAAAGCTTACACCACGACCCGCCTGCGCCTGACGCTGGATGATGACGACGTACGCAAGCTCAGCCGCGCCAATGCGTTGATGACCATTCCCGGCGGCGCGGCGGCGATGATCCATGGCGCGCGTCCGGGCGATGAGGTGCTCGAGCATATCTTCACCCATACCGATGATCTGGGCGACGCCCTGGGCGCGATGACCAGCTTTCTGGGCGAGATGCTGAATATGGGGGAGCTCGCGCCCCAACGCTCGCTTGAGAGCGCCGTGCTGGATGGACCGTCCAAAGTCACCGTGATGCTGGATGGCGAGACCTTGACCCTGAAAACTCCGCTGCGCATCTCACTCAAGCCCAACGCCGCCCTGTTCGCCGCCCCGGAGGCTGACGCATGACCCGACTGGCCCAGATTTCTGACCTGCATTTCGGGGCGGAATCCCCCGGCTTGCCCGACGCCCTGCTTGAAAGCCTCAGCGCGCTCAAGCCCGACGCGGTGATCGCATCGGGTGATTTCACCCAATATGGCCGACGGAGGGAATTTGACGCCGCGCGCGATTTCTTCAGCGCCATTGATGCGCCCGTCATCGCCGCGCCGGGCAATCATGACACGCCCTATCTCAACCTGGCCGCCCGCGTCGCCTCCCCCTGGGCGCGCTTTGAAAAACGTCTGGGTCAGGGGGTGACGCCCAGCTGGCGCTCCGGGAAAGCGGCGGTGGAATCCTTTCTCACCGCGCGCGGGCTTCAGGCCCAGCTCGACTGGTCTCTGGGCCGGGCCAACCCCAAGCACGCTGCGAAAATCGCTCAGTCGCTGTCAGACTTTAACGGGCTCAAAGTGGTCGCGGCCCACCATCCGCTGGTGGCGCCGGGCGGGCTGACCGGCCGGGCCAAGACCCATGGCGGTCGCGAAGCCGCAGAGATCTTCGTCCAGTGCGGCGTGGATCTGGTGGTGACCGGGCACCTGCATCAGGTCTTCGCCCTGCCTCAGCGCCGTCCCGACGGCAAGGCATGCTGGTTTGTCGGCGCCGGCACGGCGCTCTCGCATCGCACCCGGGGGGAACCGCCGAGCTTCAATCTGTTTGACAACACGCTTGAAGGGCTCAGCCTGACCGTCTACGCGGCGCAAGACGGCGAAAACCGCTTCACCCCGATCAAGACCCAGGCCCTGCACGGCTAGATGGCCTCACCCCAAAGACAAACCCCGGGCGCTTCACGCCCGGGGCTGATCGTGTGGCAGTGTGGTCAGAGCCCTACTCCGTGACACGCTCCGCCAGGATTTCCTGGCCGCTCTGCTGCAGCGTCACAGAGGGGGCGGGTTCGCCTGCGGAGAAAACCAGGCGCGCATCCACGCCGGACACCAGGAACTCCATTTCGCTGATGGCGTTGATGGCGATCGGGTCCTGGCCTGTGAGCTGGGCTTCCAGAACGCCGGCCTCAGCGAATCGGATCTCAAGCACCGCAGCCCCAAGCGCGTATGCGCCCACATAAGCCTCAAGCGTGCTGGCGGGCAGGTCGATGACGTCAGGCAGTTCGGGGATCGGAGCGGACCACAGCGCAGGCTCCGCCTCGCTCGCGCCTTGCTGATACATGTTCATCTGATACGTCCCGGCGTCTGACGGAACAATCTCAAACCAGGTCAGGCTGTTGGGGCCATAGAAAAACCGGTTGTCGCCGGCCGGAAAGACCTCGCTGGCGCTGCCGCCAGAGCGCAGCGTGTAAAGCTGGCCGTCACGGGCGAAGAATTGACGCGTCTCGGCCGTGCCGTCGATCGCATAGACCCCGTACAGATCGTCCAGGCTCGCGAGATCGATCTCCACCGCTTCAAACATCGGATAAGGGTCGTTCAAAGCATAGCTGGCGAGGCGCCGCATCAAGACACCCACTTCAAGCGGCGGTTGATCTGAATTGGCCAGCACGGTGACGTACAGAGTGTCGTCCGGCACATAGACGCTGTCTGTGGTGAAGCCAAAAATACCGCCGCTATGGCCGATCGCCGGACGGGTGCGCACATCGTCCACAGACAGGCCGAAGCCGTAGGGAATCTCTGTCCCGTCCGGCATCTCGGTCGGCGCCGTCATTTGCTGGTAGAGCGCGGGCGACACGATCTCGCCGCCATGAAGGGCTTCAAGCCAGAGCGCCAGATCCTGCGTGTTTGCGATCAGCGCCCCTGCTGCGTGGGGCACGCTCATATGAATGGGGGTCGACGCTTCGACCGCACCCTCCTCGTTGACCGTGTAGCCAGACGCCATGTTCGCCATGGACCCGCTGTCCTCGCCATAGCGCAGCGTCTCAAGCCCGAGCGGCTCAGCGATGCGCTCGACGACAGCCTCGTGCCAGGACATCCCCGTCTTCATCTCAATGATGGCGCCCAGCAGGACATAGCCTGAATTGTTATAGGCATAGGTCTCGCCCGGAGCGTTCGGAGACGGAAGGTCTGAGAACTCGGCGATCAGCGCATCGGTCGTATACGCTCGGTTGGTGTTCGCTTCGACCATCCAGCCAGGAATGTTCGTGTAGGACTGGATGCCGGAGGTGTGGTTGAGCAGCTGGCGGACGGTGGCGTTGGCGCCGGGTTCGTCAAAGCCCTCAAACAGGTCACCGATCGTATCGTCGAGGGAGAGTGAGCCTTCCTCCACCAGCTGCAAGATCACCGCAGCGGTGAATTGTTTGGTGATGGAGGCGAGACGAAAAACGGTGTCGGGGGTCACGGCTTCGCCCGTCTCAAGATTCGCCAGCCCGGCCCCGCGTGCATAGACCACATCGCCGTTCTGGCGCACCAGAACCGAAACGCCCGGCGTTTGTCCCGTCCAGTGCGCGTCAATCAGGGCGTCGGCCTGATCGGCCCAGTCCGGCGCCTGGGCGAAACCAGCATTGAAGCCGGCCCCCATAAGGGCGATGGCGGATAGTCCGGCACGTAACATGGTCGACATTCGTCTCTTCCTTCTCTCAAGGCTTTATCAAGTCGCACCGCCCCCGTTGCGGAGCAAAAAATAACCCCGGGCGGCGAGCCACCCGGGGTCGTCAGTCATAATGATGCACGAAATGCGATCACCAGATGCGCACGCGCTGTTCGGGCGGCAGATAGAGCTCATGCTCTTCGGTCACGCCGAACGCGTCGTACCAGGCGTCCAGGTTCCGCACGACGCCGTTGATGCGGTATTGCGGCGGGCTGTGCGGGCCCTGCACCAGCTGAGCGCGCAGGGCGTCATCGGTGTACAGGTTACGCCAGACTTGCGCCCAGCCCAGGAAGAAACGCTGATCGCCGGTCAGACCGTCGATCACCGGCGCTTCGCCGCCATAGACTTCGTCCACATATTGACGCCAAGCGGTGTAGGCCATCTGCAGGCCGCCCAGATCGCCAATGTTTTCGCCCATGCTCAACCGGCCCGACACGCACATGCCGTCGATCGGACAGAAGCCGTCATACTGCTCGGCGAGCACGGAGGAGCGTACTTCAAAGCGGCTGTTGGTCTCTTCGGTCCACCAGTCGCGCAGGCGACCCTCAGAGTCGTAACGACGGCCGTTATCGTCAAAACCGTGGCCGATTTCGTGACCGATCACGCCGCCAATACCGCCAAAGTTGAGCGCCGGATCGGCGTTGGGATCAAAGAACGGCGCCTGCAGGATGCCGGCGGGGAAGGTGATCTGGTTCTGCAGCGGGCTGTAGCTGGCGTTGACGATTTGCGGCGGCCAGCCCCATTCGCGCGGGTCGACCGGATTGGCCAGGTCTTCCAGCTGTTCGGCCCAGCCGCGTTCAGCCATGCCCACCCGGTTGCCGAAATAGTCATCGGCGGAGATTTCCAGGCCTTCATAGGTGTCCCAGATTTCCGGATAGCCGATGCGCGGCTCGAAGGTGGACAGTTTGGTCAGCGCTTGTTCGCGCGTCTCGTCATCCATCCATTCCAGCTGCTCGAGGCGACCACGGAAGGCCACCGTCAGACGGTTGACCAGGTCTTCCATCTGGGTTTTCGAGCTCGGCGGGAAGTGACGCTCCACATAGATCTGGCCCACAGCATGGCCCAAGGCGCCGCCCACCAGGTTCACGCCCCGGCGATCGCGTGGACGCTGTTCGGTCTGACCGCGCAGGGTCTGGCCGAAGAACTCAAAGCTCGCCTGATCAAACTCGGCCGGCAGCCAGGAGGCGCGGTCGGAGATGAAATGAAAGGTCATCCACGCCTTGATGGTGTCGATATCGGTCTCGGCGAAGATCGCGGAGGTCTGCTCGATGGCGGTAGGTTGCACCACGATCAGGTTTTCAACGTCCAGACCCAGCGCCTGCGCGCCCTCGGAGAAGTTGAAGGACGGCGCCAGCACATCCAGCTCGTCCATGGTCATGACGTTATAGGTCTGGGTGACGTCGCGGCTGTCTTCGCGGGTCCAGTGCGCCTCGGCGATGCGGGTTTCCAGCGCCAGGATGGCGTCGGCGTTGGCTTCACCATTCTCAAGACCGGCCAGCTCATGCAGGCGGATGATGTAGTTGCGATAGCCGTCGCGATACTGCTGGAAGCGCTCGGTGTCCTCGAGATAATAGTCGCGATTGCCAAGACCCAGACCGCCCTGGAACAGGCGCAGCGCGTTGACGGTCGGATCAGACGGATCCGCCCAGACCGCAAAGCCGTAAGGCGATTGATGATGGATCGAGTTGAACAGGGCCGCCGCATCATCGAGGGTTTCGACCGCGTCGATTTCAGCCAGATAGGGCTGCAGCGGGGCGACGCCCGCCGCTTCGATCGCGTCCGCATTCATCCAGGAGGCGTACAGATCGCCGACCAGCTGGCTGTTGGAGCCGGTTTCACCGCCCTCGGCGGCGGCGTCGTCAATGATCGCCTGGACCTGTTCTTCCGCTTCCAGCGCCAGGATCGAGAAGGTGCCGTAGCGAGAGAACTCGCCCGGAATCTCGGTTTCGGTCAGCCAGGTCCCGTTGGCGAACTGGTTAAAGTCGTCGCCGGCGTGAACGCTGGCGTCCATGCCGTCCACGTCAAAACCGAACGTGCCATATACCGGCGCGGCAGCGGTTTCGGTCGAGGCGGCGACCTCTTGGTTCGCGTTTGAGTCAGCGGGCGCGTCGGCTGGGCCGCACGCCGCAAGGCTGAGCACGGCGAGCGCCGAGCATGACAGCAGAATTCGTTTCATATGGTTTCCCCTTGGTCGTCATAGCTGACGTCGGCCCGGAACGCCGGACGATGTCAAAATTGTGGCACACCCTCACGATCTCCAAGGTGGATGACAAGTGAAATTGCTGAAAGATGGGTTCAGTCAGGCGCTCGGTTTATGATCTGATCCAGCCAGACTCCGAAGGCTTCATGAGTGTCTTCATCCTGATACGTATGCCCGCGGCCTTCAACAAACCGCGTTGTCACGTCCGCCCCTGCAGATAACAGTCCGTCCGCTGTTTGCTGCATCAGATTCACGGGAAGGCCAGCATCAGCTAGCCCATGATAAATAAAGACAGGCTCTCCTTCAAAAACCTGCTGCGCCTCTCGCTCCAGGAAATTGGGATGATCGCCGCCCACCCACTCATTGGCGAGATTAGGGTGCCCCGCAAATACGGCTACACCCGAATACAGATCCGGATTTTCGTAATAGGCGCGCAAGGCGCCATACCCGCCCATTGAGAAGCCCGCTATCACGATCGCATTCTCATCAATCGAGAATTGCGCCGCCACATCCGCAATGGCTTCTACGATATCTATCTGGCTCTGCGGTTCGGAATAGGCGCGGAACTTGTCTCGCCCGAACGGAGCGAGTTCGATAAACCGGCCATTTCCTCGCTCAAGATCCAACAACCCCTGCTCGTCCGTCCCGCTGCCATGCAGAAACACCAACAAGGGGTAGGCGTGTGACGGATCATAATCCTCAGGCAGTTTAATTGAGTAAGGCTGCAAACTGCCATCTTGCGCCGAACGAAATGCGCGTCGATAGGGCGTGGCTCGCCCCGCATAAGGGTCCTCACCAGCTACGAATGCTGCGTATTCTTCTTCAAAAACAGCCCATTGCTCCAACAGCTCGGCGCCCGTTTCATAAGTGTAGAGCGCAGCCAAACCGGCTTCTAGCTGTTCGAGCTTGAACAACAGCGTGGTTCCCGCCCCCTCTGGAGCACCCCGCGCATTCGCCCTCAGGCTCTCGCGAAGAGATGGAAAGTCAAAGTCAGGAAGGACTCCAATCTCGTGCTCAGCGACGCCGTTCACACCCTCAAGCCTCAGCGTGTAGATCGCGGGCGCCAAAGCGGGCAAGGCCAAGGTCTGAACGAACTCGCGGAGGTCTGGATTGAGGCCGATGTCGAGGTCATGTGAGAATTGCACCTCGCCGTCAGAACCGATCAGAGAGAGATGAACACTGCGAGAATCCTCAGACAGTCCTGCAAACTGGACCGGTAGCGGCTCACTGATCGCCAGATTGCGCCTCGCCGGCTGGCCTAGCAGGATCGCCTGCCACTCTGGCGGGGATTCGAAAGTCAGCGGCGTCATCTGGCGACGGGGCAGTTCCTCATCCCAGATTCCCTCATCACGCACGACTGCATGTCCATGTGTGAAATACCCATGCGCCTGCGTATCAAAACCTTTGGCGAAATAGAGATTGAACCCTAGGTCATCGCTCATCCAGGGGTGATACGGCGGCAAGTCAGACCAAGCGATCAACAGCTCAAACCCCGACCCGTCAGGGTTGACGCTCGCCGCGGAGGCGCTGTCCGGTCCGAACGGGCGGTACACCTGCTGGAAATTATACGTGAGGATGCGGTTCTGATGAGGCCTCATACGCTCATCTAGCGTCGGTGAAACGCCGATCTCGTAGTACTGAGATGTGCCTTCTCCGGCCTCAGGCAAGCCAAGCAGCAGCTTGTAGCCGTCTCCCCAAAGATAACCCCGATTGTGATAACTGATCGCCTCGGCGCTTGTCTGTATGTGCACATAGAGATGGGTCGGCGTGTAGCCGAGACGATACTCGACCTGGACGGGTTCCACGGGGGGATTATCAAAGGTGAAATGGTACGGAAAATGGTAGCGTGGCAAAGACTGTGCAGTATCATCCAGAACGCCATCCAAAATGGGGTTCTCGTACAGAAACCCCGCCTGATGCGCGTCTTGCGCACTCGCTGATGAAGCGAGCACCGCTAATCCCAACCCGATAAAACCTGCGATTTTCATAGTGACCAGCCCACTCCCACTCCGATCTTGAGTGGATCTAGCCTGGGCTCATGGAATGCGTGAACAAAGTTGAAAATTGCTCATGAAGGCCTGAAACGGACTGTCTGTCAGAGAATTAATCCCACGGAAATGAACTGACGTTCAATGAAAAAGCCCGGCGCCGAGGCGCCGGGCTTCAACGGTTTCGATCAGAGGCTGGTCTACCAGATCGAAACGCGTTGCTCGGGCGGCAGGTAGAGATCATCGCTCTCATCCACCTCAAAGGCGGCGTACCAGGCGTCGATATTGCGCACTACGCCATTCACCCGATATTCCGACGGGCTGTGCGGATCGGTGCGCAGGCGGCTGATGAGGTTGTCTTCGCGATACAGACGCCGCCAGACCTGAGCCCAGCCCAGGAAGAAGCGTTGATCGCCGGTGAAGCCGTCAATGACTGGGGCTTCGCCGTCATAATGCTCGTCCACATAGGCGCGCCAGGCGGAGTACGCCATTTCCATTCCGCCCAGATCGCCGATGTTTTCACCCAGGGTGAACCGGCCATTGACGGTGTAACCCTCAAGCGGCTCGAACGTGTCATACTGGGCGACCAGCGCGTCAGAGCGTTCCACGAACCGTTCATTGGTTTCCGGCGTCCACCAGTCACGAATCCGGCCCTGGGCGTCGAAGCGGCGGCCCTGATCGTCAAAGCCGTGGCCGATCTCGTGGCCGATCACCGCGCCGATGCCGCCGAAATTGACCGCCATGTCGGCGTTCGGATCAAAGAACGGCGCCTGCAGGATGCCGGCGGGGAAGGTGATCTGGTTCAGAAGCGGATTATAGCTGGCGTTGACGATCTGCGGCGGCCAGTTCCATTCGCGGCGATCCACGGGACCGGCGAGATCTTCAAGCTGCTCCGCCCAGCCCAGTTCCGCCATGCGGATGCGGTTGCCGAAATAATCATCCGCTGAAATCACGAGACCCTCATAGGTGTCCCAGACTTCCGGATAGCCCACGCGTGATTCAAAGGTGGAGAGTTTCTCCAGCGCCTGAACGCGGGTCTCGTCATCCATCCAGCTCAGATTCTCAAGACGAATGCGGAAGGCCTCGCGCAAGCCCAGCACCAGCTCATCCATCTGGGTTTTGGACTCAGGCGGGAAGTGGCGGTCCACATAGATCTGGCCCACGGCATGGCCCAGCGCGCCGCCGATCAGATCCACGCCGCGCTTGTCGCGATCGCGTTGCTCTTCGACGCCATTGAGGGTGCGTGAGAAGAACTCGAAACTGGCCTGATCAAAATCATCGCCCAGCCAGCTGGCCCGGTCAGACAGGAAATGGAAGGTCATATAGGCCTTGAGCGTGTCCAGATCCGTGCTGGAGAAGATCTCACCGGCGTCCGCGATGGCGCTTGGCGTGGCGACCATGAAGCTGTCCTGGCCGCCCAGACCGAAACGCTCGAGATTGGCGCGGAAATCAAATTGCGGCGCGAGCTCGACCACTTCATCGAGCGTCATCACATTGTAGATCTCGGTGATCTCGCGGGTGCGCTCCTGGGTCCAGTGAACCTCGGCCAGCGCGGTTTCCAGCGCCAGGATCGCCTGGGCCTTGTCGGCGCCGCCGTCAAGGCCGGCCAGATCAAAAATGCGCTCGATATAGGCGAGATAGGCCTCACGATAGCGGGCCGAAGACTCATCGTCTTCCAGATAGTAATCGCGATCAGGCAGCCCCAGACCGCCCTGCCCCATATAGAGGGTGTAGCGGCTGGTGTCGGCGGGGTCGGGGATCACGCCCACGCCCCAGGGCGAGGCATAATGGACCGTGGCGAACAGGCGGGCGAAATCCTCCCAGTTATTGGACGCGTTGATCTCGTCGAGATAGGGCTGGGCCGGGGCCAGACCGCGTGCATTGATCGCGTCCGCATCCATCCAGGACTTGAACAGATCGCCCACCAGCTGGGCGTTCGAGCCCATGGCGGCGTCGGTGGCGGCGGCTTCATCAATAATCTCACGCACATGCTCATCCGCTTCGATGGCGAGCTTGGTGAACATGCCGTAATTGGACCGGTCGGACGGGATTTCCGTACGTTCGAGCCAGGCCTGGTTGGCGTACTGGAAGAAATCATCGCCCGGATCGAGCGCGGCGTTCATGCCGGTGGCGTCAAAGCCGAAATCGCCCAGAACCGGGTCTTGAACAGCGAAAGCGGGCGCCGCGGCGGCGAGCACGATGAACGCAGCGCCGGTCATAAGATGTTTCATACTATTCCCCTTTGAGATTTTTTGTGCGGACGCCTGAAAAAGCGTGGCGTCTGAGTAGAAAGCTGCCGCGCGAAGCCAGTGAGGCGGAGCCCCGCGCGGCAGTCAGTCGAGGGTTTTATTCAGCCGGAGCCGCACCCTCTTCAGGATGGCCGACATCCACGCCGTCCGGTCCAGAGTCATGGCCGATATAGCTCTCGCCGACCCGCGGCTGTTTCTCGCCGGTCCACAGACCTTTGAAGAAGCGGCCGATATCCGCGCCGATCGCATAGAGCGCCGGCACCATCAGCAAGGTCAGGAACAAGGCGAAGATCACCGCGAAGCCCAGTGAAATCACCATCGGCTTCAGGAACTGCGCCGCCGTGGAGCGTTCTGCGATCATCGGCAGGATGCCGATAAACGTGGTGACGGTCGTCAGAAGGATCGGACGGAAGCGTTGCACGCCCGCATCCACCAGCGCCTGCATGGCGCCGACGCCGCGGTCGCGCAGCCGGTTCACGAAGTCCACCAGCACCAGGTTGTCGTTGATCACGATCCCGGCCGCCGCCCCGATGCCGAACATGGAGAACAGCGCGAAGGGCTCGCCCAGGATCAGGTGACCGAACACCGCCCCCGCATAGGCCATGGGGATGGCGGTCATGATCATGATGGGCTGGGCGTAGGACTTAAAGGCCACCGCCAGCAGCACATACATCATCACGAGCATCATCAGCTGATACTGGATGACTTCGGCCAGGAACTGGGCTTCGCCCTCCGCCTCGCCGATGGCGCCGGTGGAGATGCCCGGATAGCGCTCTTCCCATTGCGGGAAGAACTCTTCTTGCAGCTCCTCGCGGATGCTGGCCGCCGCGTCATTGTCGGTCAGTTCTGCGCTGACCGTCACGGTGCGCTGACGCTCCCGACGGCGGATCTGATTGATCCCCGGCGCGAAATCGGCGTCGACCACGGCCGCCAGCGGCACTTCCCGACCATCATTGGTGCGGATGCGCAGATTGTTCACCGCATCCAGGCTGTTCCGAGCCTCCCGCGGATAGCGGACCATCACCCGCACATCCTCGCCGTCGCGCGGCAGGCGCTGGACTTCATAGCCATAGAAGGCCTGGCCGACCTGGCGGGTCACATCCGCCAGCGTCAGACCCAGCGCCCGGGCGTCGGGACGCAGCGTCAGGCGCAGCTCGTCAGCGGAGGATTGCAGATTGTCGACGATGTCATAGGTGGTCTCAAACGTCGCCAGATGCTGGCGCAGCTCCGCCGCCGCCGTCCGCAGCACGTCAAGATCGGGGTGGTTGATGGCGAACTGGATCGCCGGACCATTGCCGTTCAGCGTCGCTTCGAAGCGGATTTCCTCGGCGTCCGGCACCGGACCCAGAGCGTCGCGCAGACGCTGCGCCACGTCCGCCGTGGGCACGCGGCCCGGACGATTTTCCGGCGGGGCGATGTTGATCCAGGCCCGCACCGCGCCATCCGTGGCGAGGGTGGAGCGCGAGCGGATCATATCATTCTCGCCCGGGAATTCTTCGCGATAGGCGTGCTGAACTTCCAGTTCGGCCTCGTCCAGACGCGCCCGGATCTCATCGGTGCGCGACCAGGGCGTGCCTTCAGCCAGCTGGATGTTGACCCGGATCAGGTCGCTCTCGATTTCCGGCATGAAGGCGGACTTCACATAACCGTTCATCTGAAGGGCGATGGCCAGGCCGAAGACCCCGATAAAGAAGGTCAAAGTGGCGTAGCGCAGGCGGATCGCCGTCGCCAGGATCGGCGCGTACACCGCGTGTGCAAAGCCAAGCAGGCTATCGGCGATCATCGCCTGGAACTTCAGGAAAGGCCCGAAGAACCCGTCCGTGCGCTGGGGTTTGATATGCGCCAGGTGCGCCGGAAGGATCAACAGCGATTCAATCAGCGAGAAGCTGAGCGCTGCGATGATCACCAGCGAGATCTGGCGGGTGAATTGAACTTCAGGTCCTGACAGCATCATCCAGGGCGCGAACGCCATCATGGTGGTGATCACGGCGAACACCACGGGCTTGGCGACCATCTGGGCGCCCACCACCGCCGCGGTCAGGCCCTGTTCGCCCCGCTCAACACGGGCATGAATATTTTCGCCCACGATGATGGCGTCATCGACCACCACCCCGATCACGATCAGGAAGGCGAACAGCGACAGGAAGTTGAGCGTCAGCCCGATCATCGGCAGCACCAGGAAGGCGCCGGCGAAGGCGGTGGCGATGCCGATGGTCACCCACAGCGCCACGACAGGCCGCAGGAAGAGCACCAGAATGCCCAGCACCAGCACCAGCCCCAGCAGGGCGGACGAGCCGATCACCTGCAATTGCGAATTGAACTGGTCCGCGCCGTCCCACCAGACCGACAACTGCACGGTGGAGGGCAGTTCGGTGTTCTTGCGCTCGAGATACTCCTTCATGGCGTTGGAGACATCGATGATGTCCGAGCTGCCGGTGGAGCGGATCGCGATGATCACCATTTGCTCGCCATTGAAGGTGGCGTTCAGATTGGCGTCCACCAGTCCGTCGAGCACGGTCGCGACATCGCCGACACGCACCACCCCGCCGTCAGGCGTCTGACGCACGATGATGTTTTCAAAGTCATAGGCGGTGTCCGCCAGCTCGCGCGAGGCGATGCGCACATCCCCGAGATCGGTGCGGACCGAACCCGCTGAGGTGTTGATGGAGGTGTTGGCGATCGCCTGGGCGATCTCGGCGAAGCCCACGCCATAACGGCGCATGTCTTCTTCCGACACTTCAATCGCGACTTCCTCGCCCAGCGTGCCCATGATCTCGACCAGAGAGGCGCCGGGAATGGTGGAGGAGATCTCGTTGCGGATTTCACGGGCGATCCGTTGCAGATCGCGGCGCGAGACCTCGCCATGCAAGGCGAAGCCGGCGATCTGATCGGAATTCTGCCAGCGCGAGACCTGCGGGCGATAAGATTCGCGCGGCAGATTGTTGATGGAGTCCACGCGCAGCTTGATCTCGTCAATGAAGGCTGAGGCTTCCTGGCTGGGCAGACCGGACACATAGACCGAGCCCGAGCCTTCGCGGGCGACGGCGGACAATTCGTCCACCCCGTCCAGATCGCTCAGCGCTTCCTCGATGCGCACGATGATCTGCTCTTCGATTTCCTGGGGCGACGCGCCCGGCCAGGCGACCGAGATCGACGCGCCGGGGAAGACGGCGCCAGGGTTGTTCTCGCGTTGCATGGAGAAATACCCCACAACGCCGCCGATCAGCGCGATCAGCATCAAAAGGTTGGCGGCCACCGAATTCTTGGCCCACCAGGCCAGGATGCCGGTGTGTTGGTCATGTTCAGGATTATGAACCATGATCGTTCTCCTCAATCCTGATTAATTGGCCCGCGATGCGGTGGCGGTCTGTTCGACCATGGCATCGGTAGCGGGTTCATCCTCAGACTCGTCTTCGGCTTCAGGCTCGGGGTCGAGCGGATCGCCATTGGCGTCCAGCGCGCGCACCAGCATGCCGTTCGCGGCGCCGCGCAGCGGCGAGGTGACGATGCGGTCGCCCGGCTCAACGCCAGCGGTCACGACCACGCGTTCCGCACTGGTGTCGATCACCGTCACGCGATGGATGGCCAACGTGCCGTCCAGCTGCGCCACAAAGACCTGGTCAGCGCCGCGCAAGGCGCTGCGCGGCAACACGATGGCGTTGTCCAGTTCGCGACCGTCAATACGGGCGGTGACGAACAAGCCCACAGCCAGCGGCGCGCCAGCCGTTTCAGCAGCTTCACCATAAGGATCTTCGATCTCGATGATCGCGCTCATGGTGCGGGTTTGCGGGTCGATGGCGCTTTCAGAGCGCACCAGCAGACCTTCCCAGTTTCGCACCTGCCCCGCCACGTTCGCGCTCAGATGCGCCGGGCGGCCCGGATTGCTCTCATTGGCCTGAAACGCCAGCGGCAGGTTCAAGGTGGCCAGTTCCGCGTTCGTCAGCGGCAGGCGCACTTGCACCCGATTGGTGGCGAACACGCGGCCCAGTCGCGCGCCCGGGCCCACATACTGACCCAGATCGGCGGATTTGGCGCGCACCCGGCCTTCAAACGGCGCGGTGATGCGGGTGCGGCTCAGATTGAGCCGGGCTTCATCCAGAGTGGCTTGAGCCGAGGCCAGTTGGGCGCGGGCTTCAGCCATTTGCGGTTCGCGCAAGGTCAGCGCGCTGGCTTCGCCTTCGCCCAGCGACGCCCATTCTTCACGCGCCAGCTCGGCTTCGGCCTGTTCACGCACCAGCGCCTGACGGCTCTGGGCGACCAGAGCCTCGGCGCGGGTGACCGCCAGGCGATAGTCAGCGTCTTCCAGGCGAACCAGCACTTCGCCGGCCTCAAAGAACCCGCCATCCACGAAATTGGGATTCACATAGGTGATCCGGCCTGACACTTGCGCCGTCAAATCGATCTCGGTGAGCGGGGTGACCTCGCCCTGGGTGGTGACCGACAATTGCACCGGGCTCCGCGCGGCTTCGGTGACGAACACCGCGGACGGCCGCGCGACGATCTCCGCGCGTTCCGCTTGCGGCGCCGCAGCCGCCAGCACGATGTAGATAAAGATGAATGCGAAGAGCACCGCGACCGGCAGCCCTAAAATCAGAATTCGTCCAACAAACTTGCTCATGACCAACCTCTTTTGTCCCCTGACCGGTATGCCGGTCTTATGATGTCCTAGTTCTCGATATTGGATGCAGTGACGCCGCCGGCGGCGCGAAAATCGCCCGCAATGGCCAGATGCAGCGCGATCCGGTTATCGACCCGGTCATTGCGCGCTGTGATGAGTTGCGATTGCGCGGAGATCTGTCGCGTCTGCGCGTCAATCAATTCAAAAATCGTCGACAATCCCGACGCGTACTGACGCTCGACCAGCGCCAGCGCTTCACGGGCTTCATCCGCCGCCACGGTCAGGGCCGCGACACGCTGGTCCAGACGGCGATCCGCCTCGATGGCGTCCTCCGCTTCACGCAGCGCCGTCAGCGCCGTGCTCACCAGCCGGGCGGACAGCTGCTCGGCCTGGGCGTCAGCCTGATCGCGTTGTGCGCGCAGGCGGCCGCCCTGGAAGATCGGCGCGGTGATGGACCCCGCGACGGTGCGGACCAGATCGTCAAAATCAAGCGCATCGGCCAGATCGGCGCCGCCATCGCCCAGACTGGCGCTCAGGCTCAGACCGGGATAGAGCGCTTTTTGCGCCGCAGACGCGGAATAACCCGCCGCCGCCAAACGCGCCTGCGCCGCCACCACGTCAGGGCGACGCGACAGCATGGCTTCGGGGCGGCCCGGATTGGGCAAGGCGCCCAGCGTCGGCAGATCTTCCGCCGGCAGGATCTGGGCGGAGGGATACCGGCCCAGATTCACTTCCAGCACGCGCGCCGCATTGGACAGCGCCCGCTGACGCGAGGCCAAAGTGGCTTCAGAGGACGCCAGAGCAGAGCGCGCGGTGCGCACGTCCGAGGAACGGACGACGCCGCGCTGGAAACGGCGCTCGACGATTTCAAGCTGATTGGTGCGCGCCTCGACATCGGCCTGAGCGAGCGCAGCTTGCTGGCTGGCGCCGATCAGGGCGTACCAGGAGCGCGCCACAGAGGCGGCGATCGACAACCGAGCCCCGTACCAGTCCGCGCGGGCGGCTTCAGCCGTCAACGCGCCGGAGCGGGCCTGATCGCTCAATCGGCCCCAGACATCGGCCTGCCAGCTGGCGTCAAGCCCTGACGACCAACCCGTATTGCCCGGTGTCCGATCAGTATAGCCGCCCGATGCGTCCAGAGACGGCAAACGCGCCGCCCCGGACACCCGCGCCCCGGCCTGCGCCGCATCATAGTTGGCGAGCGCGGCCGCGACACTGGGATTGGCGTCGAGCGCTTCAGAGACCAGAGCCTGCAAAACAGGATCCTCAAACGCGGCGATCCAGTCAGACGCGGACGCATCCATCTCTGACGGGATGGCTGAAAACGCTTCTGGAGAAACGACAAGGTCCGATGCGCCTGGCGTGACGACGCTGGCGCAAGCGCCCAGCAGCAAAGGCGCAAAAAACGGTGAAATACGCAAAAGGGACACGGGCCCTCCCCCGAACAAAAAGTACAAAACCTGAATTGCACCCTAAAAGCGCGCTCTCGAAAGTCAATCAAAGATTATCGAAAAACGCTAAAAGTTTCTCGAATTACAAAAAATTTAGACACTGGCCGCCACATCGTGGCCGGCTGAATCCATAAAACAACAAGGGTTTCCGAGGTGTCACATTCCCATGCTACGAAAGGGCATGACTGATGACCGCTCCCCCCCTCAAAAGCGCCTCAAAGGTGACCGTCCGCGCCGGCGCGATATCGCCCTGACGGCGTCAATCGGACTCAGCGTCATGCTGGTTCTGACGATGGCGGGCGAACTCTCGGGCGGCGCTTTTCTGGGGGGCGGGCTGGCCTTTATCGCCTTGGGTTTAATCTATTATCTCACCGCCTTGACCACCGCTGAGCCGCATCCGCGCCCGACAGCTGTGAACGCGCCGCGCGATCTTGAGGGCGAAGCCAGCGTCACCATGCTGGAGCGTCTACCCATCCCGGTTTTGCTGATCGGCGCCGGCGGACGAATCGAGCGCGCCAATCCCGCAGCCCGCACCTTTCTGGGCCTGGGATCGGAACGCGGGCTGCTGTCCACCGTGTTGCGGCAGCCGCGTGTTCTGGAAGCGGTGAGCGCGGCCTTGCGGGGCGATCGTGGCGCGACGGTCGAGTATTCCACGCTGGCGCCGCTGGAAAGCCATGTGCGCGCTTTCGTCGAGCCGATCCGCCTGTCCGCGCCCGGCCCGATGCCGTTTCGCGCCATGCTGGTGCTGGCCGACGACACCAACTCCAAGCGCGCGGAACGGATGCGCGCGGACTTTCTGGCCAACGCCAGCCACGAATTGCGCACGCCGCTCGCCTCGCTCGCGGGCTTTATCGAGACCCTGTCCGGCCCCGCCCGCGATGATGAAGAGGCGCGCGACCGGTTCCTGGGGATCATGACCGTCCAGACCGAACGCATGCGTCGTCTGATCAATGACCTGCTGTCGCTCAGCCGGGTTGAGATGAACGAGCACATGCCGCCTACCGACCAGGTCGATCTCAACGCGCTGACCGCCGATGTAGCCGAAGCGCTCGCCCCTGTGGCGACGCGGCGCAACATCACCCTCAAGCTGTTAGAAGCCGACAGCGAGACAGCGCTGGTGCGCGGCGAGCGCGACCAGCTGTACGAGGTGGTCGAAAACCTGGTGCAGAACGCCATTAAATATTCGCCCGACGGCTCACAGGTCGACATCAGCGTCAGTCATGGCGTCTCCCGCGACGCCGCCGAGCATCTGGGCGCCCGCATTGATCCTGAATCCGGGCGACTGACCCTGACCGCTCCCGCGCTGGACCCCGACGCCCGCTTCGGCGTGGTGCGCGTGCAGGACCAGGGCGGCGGCATCGAACGGCGCTATCTGCCGCGACTGGCCGAACGCTTCTTTCGTGTGGACGGACAGAAAAGCGGACCGACCTCAGGAACCGGGCTGGGCCTCGCCATCGTCAAGCACATCGTCAATCGTCACCGCGGCGGTTTCACCGTTGAAAGCGCGCCTGAGACCGGTTCGGTTTTCACGGTGTTTTTCCCGGTGGCGACCGCCTCCAACATCGCGACGCAGCCCGATCTTCCCCGCACGGAAGACAGCGCGGTGCGATAGTCTGGCCGCCTACGTCACGAAACTGTCATCGTTCCTTCATATTGGATTGATCGATCCCGCCCATGTTCCCGGCTCAATCAATCTGAAAAGGGCCTGATCCGTCATCGTACGGACCGATCCCTCACCCGGTGGGTTCATGCAATCGTCTCTCTTTGCTGTCCTGGCGCTTTTGGTGCTGACAGCGGTCGGATTTCTGGTCGGTCGTCGCCGCGCTGTCGCGGCGTCGAACGGGCGTGCGTCCTGGTTGCATTCCCTGCCTAATTATTATGGCTATTACCTCGCTTTATGGACCGGCCTGCCCGCCTTCATCCTGCTTGCGGTCTATGGCCTGTTCGGCGCCAGCCTGGTCAACACGCTGGCCTTTGGCGAGCTGGAGCGCGAAGCGGCGCCGCTGATCCGCGAATATGAAGCCCAGATCGCCGCAGACGCGGACTATCAGGCGCTGGCGCAACAAACGGCGCGGATCGAGGCCGAGGCGCAAGCCGCCCGCGACGACATGTTTCGCGCTGAACGTGAGGGCGGGGATGCGCAGCGCTATTTGCGCCTGCTCGGGTCGTTGACGGCTGAACGCAATGAAATCGCCGCTGAGCGCGAGGCCAGCCGGGCCATGATCGCAGCCTCCGTCGCCGCCCGTGCGCCGCATACCGTGCCGGGCGTCCGGGCCCGCGCCGGGTTTGAATACTGGCGGGCGCCGCACGAACGGCGCGAACTGTTCATCGCCGACGCCCGCGCACTGGCCTTTAACGAAGGCCTCGCCAGCCGCAACACCGAAGACGTGCGCGCCGCCGCATTGGCGCTGCGTCCCTGGGAAGACCTGTTTCGGTGGAGCGCGGCGGGCGTGGCCCTGTCTCTGGCGCTGGCCGGTCTGGCCTTCGCCCGCACCCGCATTCGGGCGGATTTCCGCGCCCGCGACCGGGTGGAAGGCGTGGTCGGCCTGGCGCTGATGTTGACGTCGGCCATCGCCATCTTGACGACTTTGGGCATCGTCTTCTCGCTCTTGTTTGAATCCATTCGCTTCTTCGCCTCCATCGACTGGCGGATTCACGAGTTTCTGTTCGGCTTGCACTGGAGCCCGCAGATCGCCATTCGCGCCGATCAGGTGGGCCAGTCCGGGGCCTTCGGCGCTGTGCCGCTCTTTGCCGGCACCGCCCTGATCACCCTGATCGCGATGATGGTCGCTGCGCCGATCGGTCTCTTGTCAGCGATCTATCTGTCGGAATACGCCAGCCCGCGCATGCGCGCCTGGGCCAAGCCCGCGCTCGAAATCCTCGCCGGCGTGCCCACTGTGGTCTACGGCTTCTTCGCGCTGTTGACGGTGGGGCCGTTCCTGCGCCAGTTCGCCATGATGCTGGGCTATGAAGACGCCGTCACCCAGTCCGCCCTGTCTGCCGGGCTGGTGATGGGGGTGATGATCATCCCCTTCGTCTCCTCGCTGTCTGACGACGTCATCAACGCCGTGCCTCAGGCCCTGCGCGACGGCAGCTACGCCATGGGCGCGACCAAGTCCGAAACCGTGCGCCATGTGGTGTTCCCCGCCGCCCTGCCCGGCATTGTCGGCGCGCTGCTGCTGGCGGTGTCACGCGCCGTGGGTGAAACCATGATCGTGGTGATGGCCGCCGGACAGGGCGCGAACCTGACGGCGAATCCGCTGGAATCAGTGACCACCATCACCGTGCAGATCGTCATGCTGCTGACGGGCGACCAGGAATTTGACAGCCCCAAAACCCTCTCCGCCTTTGCGCTGGGCCTGGTGCTGTTCGTGATGACCTTGATCTTGAACATCATCGCGCTGCGCGTGGTGCAACGCTTCCGGGAACGCTATGAGTAACGCGCCGTCCATCCGCGACGCGGTTCAGGCGCGCCTGGCCCGCCGGCATCGCGCTGAGCAGCGTTTCCAGTTCTACGGACTGGCGGCGATCAGCGCAGCCGTGTTGTTTTTGTGCCTGCTGCTGGGCTCGATCATCATACAATCGCTGCCCGCCTTCACCGCGCACCGCATGATGCTGGACGTGGAGATCCGCGCCGAGATCGCTGATCCGCGCGGTGATCGCAGCGAGGCTTCTTTGCGGCGCGGCGCGTACAACACCTTGATCCAGAACAGCCTGCGCGAGCAATTCCCCGAAGCCGACACGGTCAGCGAGCTGCGCGAACTGTACGGGCTTTACAGCGCCGTCAACGCCGCTGGCTTGCTCAACCAGGTGGTTTCCGACCCCGAGCTGATCGGTCAGCGCGTCCCCTTCTCCTTTCCGCTCTCTGACGACGCGGATCTGTATCTCAAGGGCCTGACCACCGATGAACGCCGCCTGCCCGGCGCGGCGCCGATCACGCTCGCGCCGTCTGCGGACGGGCGTGTCGAGGTCCGCTCTGAAACCTCCGCCCCGGTGTTTGCCGAATTCGTCGACATTGTGCGCCTGCGTCTTGAAGAAGCCGCTGACGAGGCCCGTCAGCGCGCCATGCGCGCGCGTCAGGCCGCGCAAAGCGAGATTGACGCCGACGCCCGTGACAGCCTGGACTACGAAGCCCGGCGGGCCGATGCGCTGGCCGAGCGACTGAGCGCCGAAGCCCGGTCGGACAATGTCATCACCCTGGGCCCGCAGACCGCCTCCTTGATGCTGCGCGCCCAAGGCGGGGTTCTCAGGGTCAATGACATCCGCGCCGACGCCCGGCAGGCGACCGGGGAATGGCTGATCCAACCGGATGTCGCAGACCGCAGGGCCGAGAGCTGGTCGCTCTGGCTGATTGAAACCCCCGCCTTCGCCCGCCGCATCAGCGACCGGCAAATCGTGTGGGCCCGCGCCCTGAAAGAGCGCGGTCTGGTCCAGAACGGGCTGAACACCACCTTGTTCACCAACGCCGACAGTCGCGAGCCTGAACTGGCGGGTGTCGCCGGCGCGCTGGCAGGCTCGGTGCTGACCATGATCATCACCATGTTCCTGGCGGTGCCGATCGGGGTCGGGGCCGCGATCTATCTGGAAGAATTCGCGCCGAAGAACCGGCTGACCGATTTCATCGAGGTGAACATCAACAATCTCGCCGCCGTCCCCTCCATCGTCTTCGGTCTGTTGGGACTGGCGGTCTTCATTAATCTCTTCGGCCTGCCGCGGTCCGCGCCGCTGGTGGGCGGCATGGTGCTGGCCCTGATGACGCTGCCCACGGTGATCATCTCCGCGCGCGCCTCATTGAAAGCGGTCCCGCCCTCCATCCGAGAGGCGGCGTTGGGCGTCGGCGCCTCGCGCACCCAGGCGGTCTTCCACCATGTGCTGCCCTTGGCGATGCCGGGCATTCTCACCGGATCCATCATCGGTCTGGCGCAAGCCTTGGGCGAAACCGCGCCCTTGCTTATGATCGGCATGGTGGCCTTTATCGCCGACCCGCCCACGCTGGGGCTTGCGGGATTCACGGAACCGGCCACGGTCATGCCGGTTCAGATTTATATCTGGTCTTCAAGCGCAGAGCGCGCCTTCGAAGCGCGCACCGCCGCCGCCATTCTGGCGCTGTTGACGCTGCTGATCAGCTTCAACGCCGTCGCCATCTATCTGCGGCGCCGCTTTGAGAGACGCTGGTAAGGTGAACACACTGATGAAACCCGATTATGAAGCTCAGGGCGAGCCGACGCGCTATCACCCGCTGACAGCGCAGCTCCCCATCAAGGTGGCCACGCAAGACGTCAGCGTGCGCTATGGCGACAAGCCGGCCCTTGAGGGCGTCTCGCTGGAAATTCCTGATCGGGCGGTCACCGCCTGCATCGGCCCGTCAGGCTGCGGCAAATCCACCTTCCTGCGCTGCCTGAACCGGATGAACGACACCATCGACAATGCGCGCGTGACCGGATCCATCCGCATTGATTCAGAAGAGGTGAACGGCCGCGATGTGGATCCGGTGGTGCTGCGCGCCCGCGTTGGGATGGTGTTTCAGAAACCCAACCCCTTCCCCAAGTCGATCTTTGAGAACGTGGCCTATGGCGCACGCATTCACGGTCTGGCCGACACCAAGAGCGAGCTGGACGACATTGTCGAGACCAGCTTGATCAAGGCCGGGCTCTGGAATGAAGTCTCAGACCGTCTGCACCATCCCGGCACCTCCTTGTCAGGCGGCCAGCAGCAGCGTCTGGTGATCGCGCGCGCCATCGCGGTGAACCCCGAAGTCATCTTGATGGACGAGCCGTGTTCCGCGCTCGACCCGATCGCCACCGCGCGCATCGAGGAACTGATCGACGAGCTGCGCGAGAACTACACCCTGATCATCGTCACCCATTCCATGGCCCAGGCCGCCAGGGTGTCGCAAATGACCGCCTTCTTCCACCTTGGAAAGCTCGTCGAATACGGGCCGACCGAGGAAATTTTTACGAACCCGCTCGACCAACGCACGCAGGACTACATCACCGGACGTTTTGGATAAGCCTCACGCGGCAACGGACCTTTGAAAGGCCATCGCAATGAACACGACGCATAACGCGCCGCACATCGTCAAAGCCTTCTCTGAAGAGCTTGAACAATTGACCGCCGACGTGGCGGCCATGGGCGGTCTGGCCGAGAGCATGGTCAGGGATGCGTTGCACGCCGCGACCAGTCGTGACGGCGACCTGGCCGACGAGGTGCGCCAGCGCGACGCGCAGGTGGACCAGATGCAGCGCGATATCGAGAAGAAGATCATCCGCCTGCTCGCTTTGCGTCAGCCCATCGCCCAGGATTTGCGCGTCTGCATCTCGGCGCTGAAAATCGTCGCGGATCTGGAGCGCGTGGGCGATCTGGCCAAATCCATCGCGCGCCGGGTGCATACGCTGAACGCGTCCGAACCCACCGCCCTCAACAGCGCCGTGGAGCGGATGGGACGGGTGGTGCAAAGCCATCTGCATCAGGTTCTGGACGCTTACGCGACCGGCGAAGCCAGCCGGGCCGTGGCGGTCTGGGAACGCGATGACGATGTGGACGAGCATTACAATGCGCTGTTCCGCGATCTCGTCACCGCCATGCGTGAAGACGGCTCGATGATCGAGCCCGGTGCGCACCTTCTGTTCATTGCCAAGAATCTCGAACGTATCGGCGATCACGCAACCAATATCGCCGAAGTGGTCCATTACCTGGTTACCGGGCAAGAGCTGACGGCCGATCGGCCGCGCGGCCCTCGTCCTGAAACGTCCTAGCGAAGGGGATCGCCATGCAACCGCATGTCCTGGTCGTAGAAGACGAAGACGCTCTGTCCGAGCTGCTTCAGTACAATCTGAAAAAAGAAGGCTTCCGGGTCTCCCTCGCCGCCGATGGCGAAGAGGCGATGATGCTGGTCGAAGAGCGCCAACCCGATGTGGTGGTGCTCGACTGGATGCTGCCGAAAATTTCGGGCATTGAGGTCTGCCGCCGACTGCGCAGCCGTCATGAAACGCGCAACCTGCCGATCATCATGCTGACCGCACGCGGCGAGGAAGCGGATCGCATTCGCGGGCTCGACACAGGGGCGGACGACTACATCGTCAAACCCTTCTTGATGAAAGAGCTGTTCGCTCGTGTCCGCGCCGTTCTGCGCCGCATCCGGCCCGGCCTGGCCGAAGACACCGTCAATGTCGGCGACATCACCATCGACCGGGTGGCCCACCGCGTGGTGCGCGCCGAGACGGAAATTCATCTCGGCCCGACCGAGTTTCGACTGCTCGACTATCTGATGCAGCACCCCGGCCGGGTGTTCTCACGCGAACAACTGCTAGACGCTGTTTGGGGCTCTGATGTTTATGTAGAGGCGCGCACCGTCGACGTGCATATTGGTCGCCTGAGAAAGGCGCTCAGCATCGGCGGCGAACTCGACCCGATCCGTACGGTGCGGTCAGCCGGCTACGCTCTGAACGCCGTCTAAATCCAGTTTGATAATACGGCGTCCCAGGAACTGCAGACCCTGAGACGCCGTTAAAAAGGCCGGCCTGGTGATCCAGGCCGGCCTTTAACACTTCAGGGCGTTGCAGCGCACTACAGCACTTCAAACAGGCCGGCTGCGCCCATGCCGCCGCCCACGCACATGGTGCAGACGACGTATTTCGCGCCGCGGCGTTTGCCCTCGATCAGGGCGTGGCCGACCATGCGGGCGCCCGACATGCCATAGGGGTGACCCACCGAGATCGCGCCGCCATTGACGTTCAGGTTCTCGTTGGGGATGCCCAGCTTGTCGCGGCAGTACAGAACCTGCACGGCGAACGCTTCATTGAGCTCCCACAGACCGATATCGTCCATGGTCAGGCCATTGGCTTTCAGGAGCTTCGGCACAGCGTAGACCGGGCCAATGCCCATTTCATCGGGATCCAGACCGGCCACCGCGATGCCGCGATAGGCGCCCAGCGGCTCAAGACCGCGTTTTTCCGCTTCCTTGCCTTCCATCAGCACCGCAGCAGAGCCGCCGTCTGACAACTGGGACGCATTGCCTGCGGTGATGAACTTGCCTTCCTTGATCTGCTGACCGTGAGCGAAGACCGGGTTCAAACCCTGCAAGCTTTCCAGCGTCGTCGAGGGGCGATTGCCCTCGTCCTTCTCGAGCGTGACCTGTTGCTTGGAGATCTCGCCCGTCGCCTTGTCCTTGACCAGCATGGTGGAGGGCAGCGGCACGATCTCGTCGTCAAACTTGCCCGCAGCCTGAGCGGCGGCGGTGCGCTGTTGCGATTGCAGGGCGTACTCGTCCTGGGCTTCGCGCGACACGCCATAGCGCTCTGCGACGATTTCCGCGGTCTCCAGCATGGACATGTAAAGGTCCGGGCGGTGCTCATTGATCCACGGATCAAACGCCTTGTGGATGTTCATATGCTCGTTCTGCACCAGCGAGATGGACTCAAGCCCCCCGCCGACGGTGACGTTCATGCCGTCAGAGATGATCTGCTTGGCGGCGGTGGCGATCGCCATCATGCCCGACGCGCACTGACGGTCCATGCTCATGCCGGACACGGCGGTGGGCAGGCCGGCGCGGATCGCGGCCTGACGACCGATATTCTGGAAGGTCGAACCCTGCTGCATGGCGGCGCCGATGATCACATCCTCGATCTCGTCAGGCGCGACCTTGGAGCGTTCCACGGCGTGCTTGATGGCGTGACCGCCCAGTTCCTGGGCCTGGGTGTCGTTAAACGCGCCGCGATAGGCCTTGCCGATCGGCGTACGGGCGGTGGAGACGATAAGCGCTTCACGCATGGTGAGGCTCCTTTGCTGGCGTTGAGGGGCGCGACCTAGCCCAGGGCGAGGTCGAAATGCTTGGCGGCGTACTGGATGAATTTGAAGGTCTGGCGCGCGCCTTCTTCAAACTCTTCCTGGCCGTGTTCAGACGTGATCTTGTCCATATTGGCGAGGACGTTCTCCGCCGTCTGCTCTTCTGGCGAGAGATAGACGCCTGGCGTCTCGTAAATCTTGGTGGCGGCGTATCCGCCCGCGCCGGCGCACAGAATGGTGCGTTCGGGCGCGGTCTCGGCGCACAAGGCGATCAGGCCCGCCGTGACGCTTTCGGGCGTCATCAGCTTGGCGGCCTCTTCAGGGATCAGCCCTTCGGTCATGCGGGTATGGGCGGTGGGCGACAGGGTGTTGACCTTGATGTTGTTCTTGCGCCCTTCCAGATGGAGGACGTTCATCAGGCCCACAACCCCCATCTTGGCGGCGCCATAGTTGGACTGGCCGAAATTGCCATAGATTCCAGAGGATGAGCTGGTCATCACGATTCGGCCATAACCGGCCTCTTTCATGTGATCCCAGACCGCCTTGGTGCACACGACCGCGCCCCACAGATGGACCTCCATCACGGCGTGGAAGTCCTCAAGGCTCATTTTGGTGAAGCTCTTGTCGCGCAAGATACCGGCATTGTTGACCAGGATGTCGACCTTGCCCCAGCGCTCGCGTGCGGCGTCGACCATGGCGGCGACTTCATCAGGCTTGGTGACATTGGCGCCATTGGCGATGGCCTCGCCGCCGGCGGCCTTAATCTCTTCAACGACGGTTTCGGCGGCGCTGAGAGACGATCCGGTGCCATCCACCGCGCCGCCCAGATCATTGACGACCACTTTGGCGCCGCGCCGCGCCAGCTCTAGCGCATGAGACCGGCCCAAACCCGCGCCCGCGCCGGTGACAATGGCTACGCGCCCGTCAAAACGAATATCGCTCATGGCAATATGCCTCCCTGATCAATCGGTCTTTTCGCTCATGCGAACCGGTTTTGATCAGGAAAGCAATTGCTGCAGCGCCGCGCAAGCTAGTTAAGCTATAAAAGAAATGCCGGTTCAGACACGGTGTCAAACCCGCTGCGGCTGATAAACGCCTGAACGGATGCGGCCGCCAGGCCTGTGATGAAAGCTTGATCGGCCAGCGGGTGCGCGCCGGCGGACGACCGGCTGACAGCGCTGCGCTCATCACCGGTCGCGCCGACATGACGCTCCCAGTCGTCAACCGCCAGTTCAATGGCGGTCGGGTCGAGATTGAGCGCATCCACACAGGCGGACAACCGCGCGCCAGTGAGATGCCGCAGATCCAGAACAATCTGAAGTTTGAGCACTTCCACGATCGGCCACAGCCGCATGCGTCCGCCATGTGGGCGTACGCCGTGCACCGCCTTGATGAAGCCCAGACGTTGCAGGTGACGCAGAACGCCGGTCGAGACGGGCCGATCCACCGCTTCGGTGATCACCTCGTCATCAGTCAGGAGTTTTCGCAAACGCCAATCATAAACGAGCAACGCCCCCAGAGCACCAGGGTCACGCAGGGTGAAATCCGTCCGTTCGGCGAAAGCTGGCATGTCTGCCCCCTATTTATCCAAGGCGATGCTCAATAATGAATGCATATATTGAGTTCATCTAATAAATAGATTCGTCGAATTGTCTTAACGAACCATTTCCACGATTCCTGAATTATATGCAAATAACTGGAGGGTTCCCGCTCAAGCCCTTGAACTCAATACAAAAACCCCGGAAGCGATGGCTCCCGGGGCGAGAAAATAATTTGACCTAAGCGTGTATTGCTAAAAGCGTACTTGTAATCCGCCCCCTTTGCCATCTGACCAACGAACCTGGCAAGGTATTGTTTTGCCTCCGTATTCCAGATGGAAATGGCGCCCGATATCGGCCGATGTCAAACCTTTCACTTTGAAACCGCCTTCGCTTTGATCCACCAGCTTCACTTCACGGCGTTCATCATCCGTGATCAGCACCACTGTGTCGCCGGTTGCAGGCGTCCGATCTGCCTTGCGGCGATCCGTCTTGGTCTCGCCAGCGCTGAGATGCGTAGCCACCTCTTCCAGCAAGCGAACCACCTCGCTGCTGGCGCTTTCAAGCGCCTTGAGCTCTTCAATGGCGCGGTCCTGATCGCCGGCTTCATGAGCCTTCAACGCCGCTCGGGCGACCTCATGCACCCGGGCGTGCGGCGCTTCGAGCGCCTGCATCGGAGCAATCTGCTTGAGCGCCTGATCGGCCGCCGAATCGAACCACCGGCCCAGCCGACAGCTATGATGGTCAGGCACGTCAGACGACGCCCAGCTCTCCTTGCCGAGCACGACCTCGACCACGCGTTTTTTGAACAAGACGTGGTCGATTTTCGCCATTTCGCACAAAGACCGGTCAGACGCGTTGCGATGCCATTGATCCGCCGTGCCCGCGAAGCGCGAGTTGCTCGCTCGCAAGGCTTCTGCGATAGCCGACAGACGCTCGGCGTTGTCTTCGGTCAATTCCGACATCTCGCCGGCATGCTCGGATATCTTGGTGCTTGAGTTTTTTTGCTGCTCAAGAATGCTGGCGACCTCGCCCATCCCGCGCGTCACAGAACCCATACGACTGCCGGCTTCCTCGATCTGAACACTGGTTTCATCCAGCGTGCTTTCGCCGGTCTGCAAGGCTTCATGAGTTTCAGAGAAGCCGGCGCTGATCGCTTCAATCCCGCGCTGCAGCGCTTCGATCTTGCCGCCAATATCCTCGGTGGCGGACGCGGCCTGGCTGGCCAGCGCTTTCACCTCGCTGGCCACGACCGCAAAGCCCTTGCCCGCTTCGCCCGCGCGCGCGGCCTCGATGGTGGCGTTCAGCGCCAGAAGATTGGTTTGATCAGAAATCGACTGGATCACCCCCAAAAAGTCAGTGATCTCCTGAGAGGCTTGCTGCAGCGCTTTGAGACTTTCCGTGGAGCGTTGAGCGGCGCCGCTTACGCTTGTAATGGCGGACTTGGCCTGCATCATGCTCTGTACGCCGTCGCGCAGCGCGCTGTGAGTTTGCTCGGCCTCGCTGGAGGCGGATTGCGAGGTCTCCGCGATCTGCTGCATGGCTGCGACCAGCTGCCCCACTGAGTCTGAAATCGCATGACTGCCCGTAGTGGTTTTCGCGGTCGAGCTGCTGAGGACGGCCAGGTTGAGCATCACTTCATTGAGTTCGACAATCGTACTCGCGACGGTTCTCAGGCTCGTATAGTCATTCTCTTCGCGCCAGCTTTGGCTTTCTTGCTGATTGACGCCCATGGAATAGGTCGCGTCCGCCACGCCCATGTCCAGGTACATGCGCGATATAAGGATCTGCAAATCGCCCGCGGCGCGCTGCGGCGTAAAGCGGTGCGCCTGCAAGATCGCGGGGATCGCCTCCATCAGTACGACGCCGTAGCCGGCGATGAACCAGTCTGAGGACAAGCCGATGCGCACATGCGCTTCACCCACCTTGCGGGCGCGCGCGTCGAAGGCGTCGTCCACCGGGCTGCAGAACATGGCGCGCCAGTGCTCGGTCTGTGACGCCTTGAGCTTGGCCACGCCCTGCTGGGAGCCTTGCAGGATTGCGTTCAGATGCGGCTGGTTCTGAATATGGGTGTAAAAATGATCCAGAATGCGCGGCAAGGCCGGCTCCAGTTGCGACCAGATCGCCTTGGCCCGCACCCCGTTGGGATCCGCCTTGTCCAGAAAACTCAATAACTGCCGTCCCGACGCCCCACCCTCTTTCGGGTCCGGATCCGTCACAGCCTGACTTGGGAGCGCCGCCGCCATCTTTTCCTCCTGGTCACAGAGACTTGGAGGGAACGACTATTCCACTTATGGATGCGTTAATCATACGCGTCAGGCGCTTAACCGTGGTCGCCCTCGCCTGCTGTCAGCAGTGTCTGATAACTCTCCACGAGCGCGACATAGGGCGGAACATTGACGGTCTGCAGGCCCTGAGGCGTCTCAAGCGCCATCTTGATCTCGAAGTGCAAATGAATGGTGGTGGGCGTGCCGCCAAACTCGTTAGACACGAAGCCCAATCGCTCACCTTTGCTGACGGCGTCTCCGGGCGCCACCTGCAAGCTGTCGAGCTCCAGATGCAGATAGGTGTAGCGAACGCCGTCCTCACTCATCAGCCGAACAGAATAGCTGCCCACAGATGTGATCACGCCGTCATCAGCCGCCACGGCCCAGTGCACCGCGTCCTGACAGGTTGCGGGGCGAATGTCCTGTCCCTGATGCCCTGTGCCGGACGGACAGAGCGGCGCGGAGTATGACCGCGTTTCACAAAAATTATCGCGCCAGGCATACGCGTAATTCGCCGCATCGCATTGCCCTCCGCCTGGCCCCAGATAGCCGCCATGGCCATAGACTTGAGAATTGGCGTAGGCCTGCCCAACCTCCATGGGAAAGCGCATGCCCGGAACATAATTGATCTGTTCGGCTTGCCCTGCCCCGCTGCCGGGGGTCAGATCGCCTGGCGGCATGAAAGAGACCGGATCTCCTGACGCATCCACCACAGGACCGTCCGCCTCAGGCTCCTCCGGCGGCTCGGCGGGAGGTTCAGCCTCTTGTTCAGGCGGCTCATCCTCTACCGCAGGCTCATCGTCCGGTGTATCTGCAGGCTCTGCCGGCGTCTCCTGCGCAGGCGGCGTTTCCGGGGCAGGCGCATCTGAAGCGTGCGGCCAGAACACCAGCACCGCGCCGCCGCATATGGCGACCAGAAGCGCGAGTGCGTAGTCGACCGAACGCCGGTTCATCCCGCGCCCTCCCGTCCGCGTGTTCCAGGCATGACTTGCAGCGATTGCATCAATCGCTCGCCATACTCCGGCTCGACGCAGCGCACGTCCTGCTCAGGCGCATCACACTCGAGCGTGATGGAATAGGCGACATTATAGCGGTTGAAGGTCAGCTCTCGCCCCGAACGCGTGCGCGTCGTGCGATAGCCCTCAGGACCTGATCCACGCAGGAAGCGCGCGGTTCTCGCATCTTCGACCTGCGCATGAGCCAGCCTTGTGCCGAACACCTCGATGATGACGCCCTCGCCCTGGATGACGAGCGTGTAAAAGTCTCCGCGCGCGAACAGCAAAACGTCGGCCTGACGCTCAAATTCCAAGACCGCCGTACCGGGCGTCAGGATCGGCACTTCGGTCTCGATGGGTTGGCCCGCTTCAAGATTGCGCGGCAGAACCGGAAAGCTTACAGCCCGCGCCGCCGTCAGCCGCCCGACGCTCTGACGTTGCGCCACATCAGCGCGCACGGCCTCCCAGTCCACCTCGGCCGCGACCGGCTGATCGGGCCGAGGGGTAGTCTGGGGCTGGGCCAGACGCGCGGGCTGAGCCGTCTGAGCGGTCTGGGCCTGCGCCGCAAAATCGGCGCAGATCGCGAGACTTAGCCCCGCCATCATGGCTCCCAGACCTCGACTGCACCCAATAAACATGCGCGCCTCCCACCACCAGAATACCAGATTTACCCTAAGTCTGGCGCGGTTTTTTGCGATCCTGACGGCCTCCTTATGTTTCAACTTCTTGCGGGGTATCGCGATAGGCTGGCGCAAACCAGGCATAGACTGCAGGCAGGATGAACAAGGTCACCAGCGTCGAGCTGACCAGCCCGCCGATCACTACAACCGCCAGCGGACGCTGCACCTCTGAACCCACGCCGTCAGCGAACAATAGCGGCACCAATCCCAGCAAGGTGGTGGACGCCGTCATCAGAACGGGTCGCACCCGCAACAGCGCGCCTGTCACGCTCAACGCGCGGCGGTCGCGCTGCGTGATCGCCAGACGGTCCAGGAAAGACACCAGAACCATGGCGTTGCCCAGCGCAATGCCGAACAGGGCGATAAAGCCCACTGAGGCCGGTACTGACAGGTTCAACCCTGACAGCCACAGCGCCACCAGCCCGCCGACCAGCGCCAGCGGGATGTTCAGCACGATCAGGACCGCGCTTTTGAGACGGTTGAACGCCAGCATCAGCAAGATAAAGACCAGCGCCAAAGTCACCGGGATGATCATGGCGAACCGGGCGTTGGCCTGTTGCTGCAGCTCGAACTGGCCGCCCCATTCCACGAGATAACCGGGCGGCAGATCCACCTCTTGCTGCACGGCGGCGCGCGCCGCCTCGACGAAGGAGCCGATATCTCGCGCCCTTACATTGCTCTGAATGGTGATGAAGCGCCGTCCGTTCTCGCGCGTCACCTGCCGTGGCCCCTCGATACGCTCCACCCGGGCCAGCGCGCCCAGCGGCATGCGCGCGCCATTGGGCGTTTCAATCAAGGTGCGGGCGATGCGTTCGGGCGTGTCCCGGTCAGCTTCGGCATAGCGGGCGACAATGTCGAACCGGCGCACGCCGTCATAGACTTGCCCGGCCTGGGCGCCGCCGACCGCGTCGCGCACCGTCTCCAGAACGTCTGCGACCTGCAGGCCGTAGCGCGCGATAGCCCCGCGATCGACCACAATGCGAATTTGCGGCGCGCCGGTGACCTGTTCCACCTGCACATCCGCCGCGCCGCGCACCTCGCCCACCACCGAAGCGATCCGGTCAGCCTGTCGCGCCAGCACGTCCGTATCAGGGCCAAAAAGCTTGATGGCGATCTCGGCGCGCGATCCCGTCAGCAGCTCATCGGTCGCTGCGGCGATCGGCTGGGTGAAGTTGAACTGGGCGCCGGGGAAATCCTCGAACGCTTCACTCATCAAATCGAGCAGCTGAGCCTGATTGTGCGCCGTCACCCAGTCTGACCGCGGTTTGAGCGCCAGAAAGGCTTCCGCATTGTTGACCGGATCAGCATGGGCCCCCACTTCGCCGCGGCCCACGCGCGTTACCACACGCTCGACCTCGGGAAAGCGCTCAAGCACTTGCCGCTCGAACCGTGTGACGGTCTCGCCCGCCGCGTCGAGTGAAATCGACGGCGCCATGGTCAGACGCACCAGGATGTCACCTTCGTTCAGACGCGGCGAGAATTCCGATCCGAGCCGGGTATACGCCACACCGCCCATGAGCAGCATCACCGCCGCCAAGCCGGCGGCCAGGCCGCGCCGCCCCACGAAAAACCCGATCGCCAGCCCCATAAGGCGGTCAATCCGTCCTGTGCTGACCATCTGAGAGCGCGATACTTTCAAAAACCGCGATGCGGGCGGTGCGATCACCAGCGCAAACACCAAAGACCCCGCCATGGCGAGAATGACGGCGAAGGCCAGCGGCCGGAAGGTCTTCCCCTCCACGCCCTGCAAGGTGAGGATCGGCAGGAAAACCAGCATCACGATGGCGATGGAGACGCTCAAGGGTTTGAGCACCTCCGTCACCGCACCGGCGATAACGCGCGCGCGATCGCTGTGCGCCGTTCCCGACACATGCCGGCGAGCGTTCTCAACGATCACCACGGCGCCATCCACCATCATGCCGATGGCGATGGCGATGCCGCCCAGAGACATCAGGTTCACCGACACCCCGAAGCCCCGCATGGCGATCAGGGCGAAGGCGACGGAGAACGGGATCGAGGCGGCGACGATAAGTCCAGGTCGCCAGCCGCTCATGAACACCATCAGGACCAGACCCACCAGCAATGCGCCTTGCCACAGCGCCGTCGTCATGGTGGAGACCGCCTGACTGACCAATTCGGACTGATCATAATAGGGCCGCGCCGTCACGCCTTCGGGCAGGGCCGCATTTATGGCGTCGAGGCGCGTCTGCACGCCCTCGATGACGGCGGTCGTATTGGCGCCGATCAGTTTCAGGACCAATCCGGCGACGATCTCGCCCTCGCCATTCATGGTGGCGAGCCCTTGCCGGGGTGCGCCGCCCACAGCGATGTCGGCGATCTCGCTCATCAGCACCGGTACGCCGTCCACAGCCTTGACGACCACCTGGCGCAGATCCGCCTCGCCTTGCAACAGGCCCTCGGCGCGCACAGTGTATTGCTCGTCATTCTCCACAATGTATTGCGCGCCCGCATTCAGGTTCGCGCGTTCGAGCGCGATCACGACTTCGCTCATGCTCAGATCGTACTGAACCAGCGCCTGGGGGCGCACATTGACCTGGTACTGGCGCTCAAACCCGCCCAGCGACAACACTTCAGCAACCCCCGGGACGGTTTGAAGGTCAAGCTTCACCAGCCAGTCCTGCACCGTCCGCAAACCGATCAGATCGCCGTCCGTGCTGTCGAGAGAGTAAAACAGAACCTGGCCCAGCCCCGAGGCGATAGGCCCGAGTTCGGGCTCGCCAAAGCCGTCCGGGATCGCGTCGCGAGCGGCGGACAGACGTTCAGACACCAATTGCCGCGCCAGATACAGATCCGTCCCGTCCTCGAAATAGACCGTCACCACCGACAGACCGAAGCTCGAGTTCGAGCGCACCTGCCGCACGCCCGGCAGGCCGCTCATCACCGTCTCCACCGGGAAGGTCACATAACGTTCCACCTCCTGCGGCGACAGCCCGTCCGTTGTGGTGAAAACCTGCACCAGCGGCGGGGTGATGTCGGGAAAGGCGTCCACCGGCGTGGTGCGCCAGGCCCAGACGCCCGCCGCCAGCACGGCCAGGAAAACCAGCGCCGCCAGACTGCGCGCCGAGACGATGTTTCGCACCAGGCTTAAAGCCGCAGAAGGAACGGTGTTAGTGGGCGTGGCCATCACCAAACTCCCCTTTTTGAAGTTCGGCCTTGAGCGCAAAAGCGCCCTCCGCCACAAGCGCGTCGCCCAGGGCGAGCCCGGAGACGATCTCGACAAAGTCCGGCCCGCGCCGGCCCAGACGCACCGGGCGCGTCTCAAACCTGTCGCCCTCAGGGACGAACACGATCGTCTCGCCCTCCACCATCTGGATGGCGCTCGCCGGCGCCCTCAGGCTCTGCGCCGCCGCCGCGTCCTCAAGCTCAACCGTCACGAAGGCGCCGGGCATCAACCGCCCGTCCTCATTGTCCACGATCAAGCGCGCCAGACCGGTCCGGGTCGCCTCGCCGATCTGGGGCGCCACGAAACTGACCTCTGAACGGATCAGTCCGGCGTTATTGAGCAGGATGCGAGCACGGGCGCCTGGGCGGACCCGCAGCATGTCCGGGCCGTAGATCGCCGCATCCACCCAGACCTGGCGCGAATCGGCGATGACGAAGGTCGGCTCCACATCGCCAGCCTCGGCGAATTCACCACGCACCGCATGGCGCTCGGTGATCACCCCGTCCATGGGTGCGATCAAAACATAACGACTGAGCGAGCCTGTCTCGGGATCCGCCAAGGCGTCGCGGGCGGTCTCATCCACGCCCAGCGCGTCCAGCTGGTATTGCGCGCTTCTGACGGCGATGCGGGCTTCTTCAAGCTCTCGCCGTGCGGTCTGGAACCGGCTTTCGGTGGACACGCCGCGATCAAACAATTCGCGCTCGCGCTCAAATTCGGGGCGCACCAGCTCCATCGACGCCAAAGTCGACAGATAGGCCGCCTTGGCTTCCGCCAGCTCGCGGCTATCTAGCACCGCCAGCACATCGCCTTGCCGCACCTGATCGCCAACGCTGGCCAACACCTCGCGGATCACGCCCTCAACCGGCGCCGAGACCAGCGCAATGCGGTTTTCATCAAAGCGCACCTCGCCCGGCAGCTCGATCCAGCCATCGACCGGCCCGCGGCTGACCGCGCCCAGCACCACGCCCAGCGCGTCCCGCTCGGCGTCAGACAGCTCAATGTCGGTGTGAGAGTCAGCGTGGCCGGAATGATCATCCCCGCCCGCCTCAGTGTTGTGTTCGCCGCCGTGCTCGCCATCATCATGCGCATCAGCGTCATGATCTTCAGCATGGTCTGCGTCGTGAGCAGGGTCGAAAGAAGGCTCGCCGGGCGCCGCATCGCTGCAACCGGTCAAAGCCAGGCTCCACGCTGCGCTGCACGCGGCGAGGAAGAGGGCGAAACGCCCCCGGTCTAAAGTCAATGTCATGTCAGTCCCTGGAGGTCAGTGCGTCTTCAAACGGATCAGACGACGACGCTCCGGGGCGGTGAGACGGGGGGCGCAGCGGGGATGGAGCTGAACGCCATAGGCTGCAGGGCCCGACGGATCGGCAGAGCGGAGCGCTCTTGCGTGCCGGCCAGATCGGGAAAAATCACCAGATGATGCGTCGCGCAGACATCCGTGCACGGCCCGTCCACATCATGCGCTTCTTCAGCGTGATGGATGGAATGCCCGGTTCCGGCACCAGTCACCGCATCCCCCGCCGCACACGCCATCTGGGCGCTGAGCAACATCAGAGCCAGCGACACGAACACGATTTTGAGCGCGCGAACCATCATGCTCGTGAAACTAGACAGAGGTGCGAGCCCGGGCAAGGCGGATCGATCAGATGGCGCACGCCCCGAAGGCAGCGCGTCCAGCAACCTGTTGGCGAACAGGATGACCAGCGATAATAACTTTGCTTTTGGGAAGACTGGCGGGCCTTAGCGGGCCAACTTCGAACCTGCAGGGTACGCAAGGGCGACCGCCCGCCCGAAGCGTGAGCGAGGATCGACTAAGCGGACGCGAAAGAGAATAAGAAAAGGTGGCGCGCCGGGGAAGATTCGAACTCCCGACCCCCAGATTCGTAGTCTGGTGCTCTATCCAGCTGAGCTACCGGCGCCTGTTTCGTCGATGGGGGCGCGTGGCGTCCCTGTCAGCGAGGCGCGGAAACTAGCCAAGGGATTTGGGCTTGGCAAGCGTCCGGGCTGCGCTTTTCTCACCTTAACTGCAAACGGGCCGGTTGCAGCCGAGACGCGGGGTCCCTTCACTGCGACCGGCCCGCTCAAATGCCTTACGCTGCGCGGACAGCGGAGAGGAATTCGCGCACTCGGCTGGCCAGCCCGCCTGCTTGTTCGCGGACGGTGGCGGCGGTTTCCTGCACGGTGCCGGCCTGACCGCTGGTCTCGTCCGCAGAGCGGCTGACCTGTTCGATATTGGCGGACACGCGCTGAGTTTCCGACGCTGCGCTCTGGGCCGAGCTGGCGATCTCGGTGGAGGCCGCGCGCTGTTCGTCGATGGCCGCATTGATCGCAGACGCCACGTTGAGCATCTCGTCGATCACGCCGCGCACTTCCTGCATGGCGCTTTCCACTGCGCCTGTGGCGGACTGGATCTGGGTGATCTGGTTTGAGATCTGACCCGTCGCCCGTCCGGTTTGTTCCGCCAGCGTCTTCACTTCACTGGCCACAACCGCGAAGCCTTTGCCGGCTTCGCCCGCGCGGGCCGCCTCGATGGTGGCGTTCAGCGCCAAGAGGTTCGTCTGCTCGGCGATATCGGAGATCAGCTTGACCACCTGGTCGATTTCATTAGCGGCGCTGGTCAGCTGGGTCATCTCGGTGGAGGCGCGCTCCATCCGGTCCTTGGCCTGGCCCGACACATCGCTTGAGCGTTCGACCTGGGCCGCGATCTCGGACACCGAGGCGGACAGCTCTTCCGCCGCCGAAGCCACCGTGGCCACGGCCTGGGACGCCACAGCGCCGGCGCCGGACACTTCGCCTGCACGGCTGGTGGTGTTGGCGGAGGCGCCGACCAGCACTTCGGCCGTTTCCTGCAGCGCGCTGGCGGACATGGTCACCGCTTCCAGCGTGCGCTCCACGGCGGAGTCAAAATCAGCCGCCAGGGTTTCGATCTTGCGGGCGCGCTCAGCCTCGGCTTCGGTCGCCTGACGGCGCTCTTCTTGCAGCTTGAAGGCTTCCTGGCCGCTATTACGGAAGGTTTCGAGCGATTCAACGATCGAACCCAGTTCATCAGCGCGCTTGAGAGAGGCCACTTCGACCGTGAAGTCGCCGCCCGCCAGTTTCTGGGTCGCATCAGCAATCTTTTTCACAGACTGGCTGACAGCCCGGCCAAAGCCGAAGGCGACGCCGGTCAATCCCAAAGCCACCAGCAAGGTGACGATGGCGAACATCCATTTGGTCTGTGCGGCGGAAGCCTTTGCAGCGTCCGCGCCCGCCTGCGCCTCGGCCACAGCGCTTTCGCTCAGATCAACGATATCAGCGTTCATTTGTGCGAACACTTCGTCGAACGGTTCGACAAATCCCACAGCGCTGGCGAAATCCATTTCGAGCATTGAGCCGACGACTTCCAGGCCGCCCGCGTACAATTCCAGCTGCTCGTCGAGATTGGCGAACACGGCCTGGTTCTCGGCGCTCGCCTCGGCGCCGATCTCAGCGAAGCTTGAGCGCAGTTCGCCGACACGGGAAATATACCCGTCAAAAGCAGTGAACACGTCCACCGACTGCCCCGCCGCGACTGCGGTCAGCGTCTGGTAGACGTCTGCGTTGAGAGATTCGGTCTCGGTTCTCAAGGAGTCGAGCGCAATCACGCCGGTCAGGCGTTCAACGGTTTCTTCCTGGCTCTTGGCCACTCCGTTGAGGGCGAAACCGCCCATCAGAGCGATGCCGATCAGGGCTAGAACCGCCAGCGCCGGCGCGACGCCGAACTTGAGCGAAAATGGCCAGTCGTTAAATCTCAGACGCTTGAACATGATAGCGCGACCCCTTGTAATCCCAGCGCGAGCATATGGTTATCACCAACCTAAGCCTGATATGATTAATAGGTTATGGATGCTCGTCGCAGCGTTCGCCGCCCCGTCAGACACGAGGCGGCGACGCAATCAGGCCTTTTAGAAGTTCGCCCGCAGGCTCACCCAGTACCGCGCCTCGGTCTCATAGACCGGGGTGGTCAGCTCGCCATCGTCAAAGTTGACGTTCTGGGCCGTCAGGCTGAGGTCCAGATTGTCAGTCAGGGCGTAGCTGGCGCGGCCGGAGAACGACACATGACCGTCGATGTCACGCGAAGACACCAGGCCGAACACCGGCTGGAACGGCATGGTCGTTTCCGACACATAATTCATGTAGCCGTCCAGGCTCAGCTTGCCGCCCGTCCAGCCCATATGGGCATTGAAGGTATGCTCGGGCGTCACGCCTTCAAAGTCCGTCAACGTCGTCGTCGGGAACGGCGTCAGATCATCTTCGACAGACTTGTAGGTATAATTGACGTCCCAGTTCACGCTCTCGCCGATCATGCCGGCCAGTGACCCTTCAAAGCCCCAGAGCTGGGATTCGCCACGATTGCCGAAGACATAGGCCGTCAGAGGCACGTTTGGCGGGAACAGCTCAGGCGCGCCGCCCAGGGACGACTTCACATCATCGGTGTTCTGCCAGAAGAGCGCCGAGCGCAGCTGAACGCCATTGGACAAGGTGCGGTCATACGCGACTTCCAGATTGTCCACGATCGCCGGCTGGATCGCCGGGTCGCCGATCAAAACGGCCGTGCCAACCGGCAGCAGGAAGCCCATGTCGAACATGGTCGGCGCCTGAACGCCGCGGGCGGCGGACAAACGAACCGTGCCGCCGAATTCCGGCGTGTAGACGAGCGCGGCGTTATAGCTGAACTCTTCAATGCTGACGTCAAAGTCAGCTTGCGTGTACGGATAGAGCGCCGGGTTGGGCGTGCCGTCACGGCTCCAGTCCACCATGTCGTAACGCACGGCGAACGTGGTTTCGAGCGAGCTCGAGAACTTGTGGTTCCACATGCCCGAGAACGCCAGGGTCTCGTAATTCAGATCACCGGCCGTCGTGTCCGGGAAAGAAGCCGTCTGCGCGGTGCGGAATTCGACCGCCACACGAACCGTATCGTTCGTGCCGATCTTGATCAGATCTTGCAGTTTGAACGAGGTCAGCTCGCCTTCAAGATCGCCGAAGCTGTAGGCAATCTCGGAATCGTTGCGATACGCGCTGAGCGTGATGTAACCAAAATCAGTGTCTGCACCCAACTCGCCCTGATAGGACGTCAGATCATAAGAGGTTGCGACGGAGGTGTAGACCGAGCTGAGTTCAACCGTATTGGCTTCGGACTGGGTGTATTCGAAGGTCAGCCCCACCTTGTCGGTGAACTGGACCGAACCGCCCAGCGCAAAATGTTCGCGCTCGAAATCAGGGTTGGCGGCTCGCAACGTATTCGCTTCGATCGCATCAGGTTCCGCATCAAATTCGCGGGCGTCGGTGCGGCCATAGCTGAAACGCAGGGCGATCTGATCATTCAGGGCGCGACCGCCGGACAGACGATATTGCTGATAGCCGTTGGTGCCCACTTCCGCCGTCGCATTGGCGTAGTCGCCGAAAGCCGGGTTGCGGGTGATGATGTTGACCACGCCGGCCACAGCGTTGAAGCCGTAGAGCGCAGATTGCGCACCTTTGACCACTTCGATCTGCTGGATCTCGTCAAGGCTCACCGGAAGGGTCGACCAGGCTGTGTAGCCATAGCTGTCGAGATAGACTTCACGACCGTTCACCAGCACCAGAAGGCGCGGCGTGTAGGGCGTGGCGGCGGAGCGGATGCCCACTTCGCCCTGGCCCATGGAGAACCGGGCCACGTCCACGCCGCTGTAATGGCGCAGAATGCCGGGGATGTCGTATTCCGGCGCGCTGGCGATATCATCCTGGGTGATGATGATCATCGTGGCGGGCACTTCGGTGGAGCGCTGCGGCGCGCCCGTGGCGCCCGTGGTCACCGGCTCGCCGAACATGTCGCCCATCACCTGATAGTCGATGGATTGGGCGTTGGCGGCTGCGGAGGTCGCGATCAGCGCCGCCGCGGAATAAAGCAGGGTATTTTTCATCGTCTCAATTCCTTAGGAGGCAGCTTTAGATTTCTTCGACCATCATGGCGAAAGCGGTGGAGAAGCTGACGGAGGCCGAGCTTGCAGCCGCATTGTTCACCACGATGCGCACGGAGGGCTCGCTCTGGACGCCCATGACGCAATTGCCGGCCTGCACGCAGGCCATGTCGGTGGAGACCGTCATCACCCCGGCTGAAGTCGCGGCTTGCACCGCACCGGCGTCTGAGGCTGCGCCCCCGACAAACATGGCGGCGTCAACGCCGCTGACCGATTGGCCAAGCGGGACAAGCTGACCGTTCAAGGTCACGCGGCCCGCGCTGAGCCCGCCCGCCATGGCGCTGTTCAACGCTTCAGCTTCGGCCTGACCGGCCGGGTCATACACGATGGCGACTGTCCGGTCGGAGCCGGACGCACCCTCAAGGAAGCTCAGCGCACGCCCGACGACCGCCAGGTCGCGCTCAGTTGTTTGCGCGGTAGCCGCGCTGCTCAGCAGCAAGGCCAGGCCAGCTGCGCTTAAAATGCGGATCATTCTCACACCCCAACAAAGTATAGTGAACCTATTCATTGCAGGGATGGAGCAAAGCGGTGAACAGCCTCTTAATCGAGTGCTCCCCACACAGGGGAAATGGGGTAAAAACTATTAAAAAACAGACGCATATAATTATGTTTTTTTATTTGGAGAGTTATTGTCGCATTCATCAAGGTCGTGCTTGATGCACCGCACGCGCGATTGAACGCGTTAAGCAATCGGCCGCGAGATTCCCGAGACGCGTCAGTGTGATCGGTCGCGGCGACTCAATTTCTCGTGCACCGCTTGCAAGACCGAACACCACATCGCCATCAACGGGAGCGTGTACCGGCCGAATCGCCCGCGCCAGTCCATCTTGCGCCATGACTGTCAAACGCCGCGTTTCGTCACGGGTCAGGGCCGCGTCCGTCGCCACCACAGCCAGTGTTGTTTGCGTCCGCAGTCCGGGATTGAGTTTGGCGGCGCCCCAGTCTTCAAGATCAGCCAGCTGGCTGACATCCGGACGCCGTCCGCCAAATTCATCGCCGACCTCGAACGGCCAGGCCCAGTACACATCGTCCTGGCCGGGCATGGTGACCGAGCCGAAACAGTTCACGGCGACCAGGGCCGCTACGGTGATTCCATCCTCTCCGCGCCAGCTGGCGGAGCCGACCGCCCCCGGCAAGGTTCCCGCGCTTGCGCCATACCCCGCGCCATGAGCGCCGATCATGACGGGACCGCCCCGATGCGCGTCTTCAAGCGCAGCAAAGCCCAGATCACGATAAGGCGGCGTGCGTCCCCAGTCTTTCCCGCCTCCATTAGCGAGATCATACAAGCAGGCCGCCGGGACGATCGGTGACGCCGGAACGCCCGGCATGTCAAACAGGGCGTATCCGCGACCGCTGTCACCCAGCGCAGCGGTGACCGCATCCGCCGCCGCCAGACCATAGACAGAGCCCCCCGACAGCACGATGGCGTCGACGGTCTCCACAAGCCCGCCCGGGTTCATCACATCGGTCTCACGCGTGCAGGCGCCGCCGCCGCGCACATCGACCGCCGCAGTGAAAGGCTGGTCACAGAGCACGACGCTGACCCCGGTCTTCACGCTGGCGCTTTCGGCCCGCCCCACGCGCAATCCTTGAATGTCGGTGATATCGTTTCGGCTGGCCGGTCCGCCCATGGCGCTGGCTCCTGTCGTAGCGACGCACGCCAGGGTCGGCGCAAGCATCATGAAAGAACGTCGATCCAAATGCGGCACAGGCTCCCCCAGAGCGCTCGGTTCGCAATCTGGACACGGTATCCCAGCTTGCCCGGAAGACCGACAAAAAAAGACCCCCGCCGGAGCGATCCGGCGGGGGTCGATGCTTCACAATCGCATCAGCTTACCAGGCGTAGCGAATACGTCCGTAGACATAACGCCCCGAGAAGCCGAACGGGCTGAACCCCGAGAACGGGAAGATGTCGGAGAACGTCCCCGCCAGATTGGGATCGAGCGACGTGGCGTCAGGGTACTCGTCAAACAGATTGTTCGCGCCGAAGGACACGGTCAGCCCTTCAAACACATCAGCGGAGACTTCCGCGTCCACAATGGTCTTGGGATCCAGCACTTCATCGCCGGAGCCGTCCGCCGCCGAGCCCGGATCGACCGTCTCGCCAAAGCGGGTGGCGCGCAGCACGCCGCCAAAGGCGCCGCGGGTCCAGTTGACCGAGCCGATCAGCTTGTCGTCCGGCTGGCCTTCTTCAAAGCGGGCGATCTCGCGGCGCGCGAACAAGGTGACGCCCGGAAGCACTTCAGAGCTGGGCGCCTGAGTGACTTCGGTCTCGTTGCGATTATAGCCCAGGGTGAAATTGAAATCGCCGTAGCGGTCGGTGTCCACGCCATAGGTCGCGACGATGTCGACGCCCCGCGTTTCAGTCTCGACCCCGTTGATGAAGAAGCGCGCGCGGGTCACCCCGTTGACGCCCGCCGCCTGCAGGAGGCTCTCCACTGTCGCGCCCGAGAGGTTCTCGGACAGGACGATGCGGTTATCGATATCAATGGCGTAAGCATCCACGGTCAGGCTGAACGCGCCTTGAGTGAAGACGACGCCGCCCGAATAGTTCATCGACTCTTCAGCATCGAGCGGCTCACCGCCCAGCGCCGCGGCGACGGCGCTGTCAGCGGGGAAGGTGCCCACTTCAACAGGCGTGGGCGGCGTACCAACAAAGACAGTGGATGTGGAGGTGAAATAGGCCTGCTGCAGCGACGGCGCCCGGAAGCCATTGGAGATCGCCCCACGCAGGGCGACACTCTCGCTCAGCTCATAGCGCGCAGACACCCGGCCCGTTACGGTTTCGCCGAAGTCGGAATAGCTCTCCGCCCGCACAGCGCCTGTCAGCAAGAGCCGATCCGTGACATCGGCTTCCAGGTCGAGATAGACGCCGATGGAATCGCGGTCTTCATCAACCGCATTGCCCGGCTGGAAGCCCGGGAACACTTGGCTGCCGCCGGCTTTGGTGGGATCGCCCGTGATATAGCTGGCTTCCTCACCCGCTTTGATTTCATACCCTTCAAGGCGGTATTCAGCGCCAAACGCCACAGAAAGCGGGCCGGCGAACCCATCAAGATCATAAGAGCGCACGAAATCGAGATTACCGGTGATCTGGTCATAGATCAGTGAACCGGCGTCAAACGATGTCGGGCTGGCCGCCCCCAGAGACGTGTTGAGCGAGTTCTCCACGCCATAGGCCAGCTCGTTGCGGCCATAGCCGAGGGACGCGTCCCAATCCCAGCCGCCAATCACGCCGCGGGCGCCGCCAACCGCGGAGAAATCCTCAATGTCGGTGGTGATCAACGGCAGGAAGCCGTCCGGATAGATCGCCAATACATTGCGGCTGTCCTGAGCGCGGCGATAAAAGCCGGCCGCTTCACCCTCGCGGGTTTGATAGCCCGCCCAGCCGTAAAGCTCGGTGGTCGCGTTGATCGGCAGGCCCGCATTCGCGAAGAAGGAGAACGCTTCCGCATCCGCCAGGCCAAACCGGTGATTGATGCGATCAAAGGTCTGCTCACGCGGATCCAACCCGCCGCCGGACAGGCTGGGATATTGCTGGCGCGGATCGGGACCGGCCCGGTTGGTGGGCGCGCGATCAAGATATTCCGCCGACAAGGTCAGGAACCCGTCTGCGCCCAGCGGCAGCCCCACCCAACCGGACAGGTTGACGGTTTCGCCGTCGCTGGCTGTGCGCTCGCCGGTGGTCAGCGGGATGTCGGTGGCGTAGCGGCCATAAGTGGCGCTGACCTGTCCGCCTTCGCTGGCCTCACGCAATTGAACATCGATCACGCCGGCGATGGCGTCCGAGCCATATTGCGCCGAAGCGCCGTCGCGCAGCACCTGCACCTGACCGATCGCGGCGGTCGGGATGGTGTTGAGGTCCACAGCGGCGGAGCCGCGCCCGACGGAACCGCCCAGATTGACCAGAGCGGAGGCATGACGGCGGCGCGAATTCACCAGCACCAGCGTCTGGTCCGGCCCCAGGCCGCGCAAGGTCGCCGGGCGCACATGGTCGGTGCCGTCGGTGATCGAGGGGCTGGGAAAGTTGAACGAGGGCAAGGTGTAAGCAAGCGCCGCGTTGAGCTCGGTGATGCCGGTGTTTTCTAGCGCGCTGACATCGACAACATCGACGGGAGCGGTGGTTTGAAGCGCGGTCCGACCCTCGGACCGGGTTCCCACCACCACGATGGTGTCTTCGGTATCAGCGGATTGTGCGTAAGCCGTCGCAGCCGTCAGTGCAGCTAATGATACGGCGCCCAAAATCTTCTTCATTGTGTCACACCCTTTTGCTCAAAAGACACAAAACCAGTGCACCCCTCAATGCACGCACGACTTCGTCATAATTTATACCTGCTATATCAAATGGCAGATTTCCATACGACGATATGTCGAGCGAAACGCTGAACGATGTCGCAGCGCAACACAATTGAGCAACACTGAAGATGGATTTAGAAAATCTAACCCCTAGCCATTCACCGCCCTTGCCGCTCAACGCCTTGAGAGCGTTTGAGTGCGTCGCCCGTCATGGCAGCGTGACCCAGGCGGCTGCGGAATTGGGGGTGACAAGCGGCGCGGTGTCTCAACAGATCCGGCTGCTAGAAGAGCTGATCGGAACGAAACTCACGGTGCGCGCCGGGCGCGGCATGGCGCTGACCGCTCAGGGACGCGCCACAGCCGAAATGGTCCATGACGCATTTCAGCGACTGCGCGAAGCCAGCATCCGGTTGAGCGCGCATCATGACCCCGGACTGATCCGGCTGGGCGCGCCCGGAGCGTTCGCCGCCCGCTGGCTGTCCTCGCGCATCAACCGCTTTGAAGCCGAACATCGCGACTACCGTGTGCAATTGGTCACCGATCCTGCGCCCGAAAGCCTGCACCGGTTCCAGCTGGACCTTGAAATCCGCTTCTCGGATACGCCCCCGACCGGCGTGCAGTCGCTGGAATTGTTGAGCGAAAGCCTGACGCCTGCGGTCTCCCCGGCGCTTCTGGGATCCAAGCCCGATCTCGTGAACTGGCGCACCGCCGTTGAGACCTTGCCGCTGGTCCATCATGAACGCACGGGCGGCGAACCGGTAGGGCCCAGCTGGGCGCAATGGCTGGCCCAACGCGGCGTGAAACGCACCGACACGCTGAGCGGTGACCGCTATAATCGCCACGACCATGTGCTGGAGGCCGCCGCCCACCAGCGCGGCCTGGTGCTGGCGCGACGCAGCCTGGCGGAACCCGATATCGCCGCCGGTCGACTGGTGTTCTTGATCGGCTCTGGCGTGACCCCACTTGGCTGGGGATATCATATCGTCTGGCCGGAAGGCCGGGCGCTTCATAGCGCTGCTCGGCGATTGAAAGATGACTTGATGGACGAGGCCCGTCCGTTTGAAACTCCCGGCCTGTAAACCGGCCCAGACGCGAAACCGGCCTCCAAAGGGCTGTGAAAGGACTCCATGACCCGCTTCACCCTGCTGACCGCCGCCTCCGCCTTTGCTCTGATGGGCTGCAATGCGCCGTCTGACACCGAGGCCGCGCCCGCACCGGAAACACAGGCGCCAGCCGCCGCGGCGCCAGCCTCAGGCATGGTCGCCGCCGCAAACCAGGACGCGGTCGAAGCCGGGCTCGCCGCCCTGCGCGCCGGAGGAGACGCGGTCGACGCCGCGATCGCGGTTCAGACCGTGCTCAGCCTTGTGGAACCGCAAAGTTCCGGCATTGGCGGCGGCGCCTTCATGGTCCATTACGAGGCGGATACGGGCGAGGTCAGCGTCTATAATGGTCGTGAGCGCGCGCCGATGAGCGCAGACGAAGACCTGTTCATCAATCCCGAAACCGGCTCGCCTTATCCTTATGTGCAAGCTTGGCGCTCAGGTCTGTCCACGGGCGCGCCCGGCGCCATCGCCATGCTGCACATGGCCCATTCAGACCATGGCGCGCTGGACTGGGCGGAGAATTTCACGTTCGCCATCAACCTCGCCGACCAAGGGTTCGAGGTCGCCCCGCGCCTGAGCAATATTTCCCAGCGCATGGCCGGTTTCACGGACATGGAAGAGTCTGGCGCGGCCGCGAGCTATCTGTTTGACGCCAATGGCGAGGCTTGGCCGGTCGGTCATGTGCTGACCAATCCCGACTATGCCGACAGCCTGCGCCTGATCGCGCAGGACTGGCGCAATTTCTATGAAGGCGATCTCGCCCAGGCCATCGTCGCCACCGTCAATGAAGCGCCGCGCCCCGGTTATCTGACCGAAGACGACCTGGCGAACTATGAGCCTGAAAAGGTCAGCGCGTTGTGCTCGCCCTATCGCAGCTATCAGATCTGCTCGGCCCCGCCGCCCGCCTCGGGCGGCATCGCGGTCGGCGCCATTCTGGGCATGCTTGAAACCTTCGACATGAGCGCGCACGGCCCCGAAACGCCGGACGGCTGGGCGTTGTTTATCGAGGCCAGCCGCCTCGCCTATGCCGATCGCGATCATTATGTGGGCGATACGGCGTTTGTGGACGTGCCGGTCGAGGGACTTCTGGATCGCGACTATCTCGCGGCGCGCGCCGGGCTGATTGATCCGGCCCAGGCCATTCCCGCCGTCACCCACGGCACGCCGCCGGGCGCCGACGAGCAGCCCGAAGACGCCACGAACGACCAGCCGGGCACCAGCCATTTCGTGATCATGGACGCAGATGGCGATGTGGTCTCGATGACCACCACGGTGGAAAGCCCGTTCGGCTCGGGCCGCATGGTGGGCGGCTTCTTCCTCAACAATCAGCTGACCGACTTCTCCTTTGTGGCGCGTGACGAGGACGGCCGGTTGCGGCCTAACGCCGTCCAGCCGGGCAAGCGCCCGCGCTCGTCCATGTCGCCCACCATTGTGCTCGATTCAGACGGCGCGTTCGAACTGGCCACCGGGTCGCCGGGCGGTAATTCGATCATCGCCTACACGGCCAAATCCCTGGTGGGCATGCTCGACTGGGGTTTGAACCCTGCAGACGCCGCCGCCCTGCCCAATGTGGTCGCGCGTGGCGATACGGTGAATATCGAAGAGGGCTTTGATGAGACCCTGATGGCCGAACTGCGCGCCCGCGGCTTCACCATCCAAGGCGGACGCGGGGAGAATTCCGGCATCCATATCATCCGCGCGCTGGAAGACGGCACGCTGATCGGCGCCGCTGATCCGCGCCGCGACGGCATCGCCGCCCAACCCTGAGCGCTGACACAAACCTCAAGATGAAAAGGGTCGCGCAGTGCGCGGCCCTTTTTGTGTCTAGCCACCCATGGCCGGAAGGCGCACTTCAAACACGGCGCCGGGTTCGGAGCGGGTCTTGAGATAGACATCGCCACCCATGACCCGCGCCAGCTCGCGCACGATAGACAGACCGAGTCCGGACCCGCCCTTGGACCCCGTCCGTCCGAACGGCTCAAACAGGGTTTCTGCAATCCGGTCCGGCACGCCTGGCCCGGCATCACAGACCTCGACCAGAACATGCTCGCCCTCCCGAGACAGGCGCGCGCGGACCTGGATTAGAGGCGAGTCAGATTTCTCCATGGCCTGCAACGCATTGCGAAACAGGTTGAGGAAAATGCGGTGCAGATGGTCCGGATCCGCCTGGACCTGCAGACTCTCTTCGATTTCATTGCGCCAGTCCGCTGCGCCCGTGGCTGCAAAGGCGTCGCCCGCCGCGTCATCCAGCGCCGCGCGCAGCCAGACCGGTTGCAGCTCAGGCGGACGCTCTTCTGAGCGGCCATATTGCAGCGTGTCCTCGCACAGCCGGATGCCGCGATCGACCGCGCGGACCAGGCGCGCGCCCATGGCCGCCACCCGGTCATCGGCGTTCGTGGCCAAGCGGTCGGAGATCAGCTGAGCGCTGGTCAGCACATTTCGCAAATCGTGATTGATGCGGGCCACCGCCCCGCCCAGCGCCGCCAGACGTTCACGCTGACGAAAAGCGGTGCGCACTTCGTCCTGCATCGCCGCCAGCGCGCTTTCCGCTTCGCCGATCTCGTCAGAGCGATGCGACACCGACACCGTGCAAGCGGGATTGCCGGGGTCTTGCTGGAACTGGGTCATCGCCTGGGCCAGCTTGCGCATGGGCCGCACGAACATGAACATCAGGCACAGATAGATCAGACCGCCCGTCATCATCGCGATGAAGATCGACAGCCAGAGCACCCGCCCCGAATACTCCAGAAGATCAGCCTTCAGACCCGCTTCCGGCACCACCACGCTGACCAGACCCACATCGCCCGCCATGGGTTCGTCGATGATCAGCAGATACCGCCCTTCCGGCGCCAGAAACACACCGATGGTGTTGAAAATGCGCTCAAAGAGGTTTTCCTCCGCCAGCATCACCTCCCTCACCGGCGCCGCGCCGATGCCGCCGGGGCGCGCCAGCAAGGGCACGTTCATGCCGTCATACACCCGGCCGACGATCACCGCGTCCGCGCTGGTGAGAAGATTGGCGATCATCTCATCGCCCAGCCCCATTTCATCCGCGGTCTCAACGGCGAGGGAGGCGAGATAGGCGTCATCGGTGCGCTCGATCAGCCAATCCGAGCGGTAATTGGCGGCGGAGGGGAAGAAGATCAGGATTTCCGCCAGCATCACAAAGCCGATGGACAGGCCCAGCAATTTGCCCGGCATGGACAGGACCGCCTTGCGCACGGCCTTGATCGCCTGGATCGCAGCGGCCTGGCGCGCGGCGCCGTGCTGGTTGTTGACCCTGATCTCCACGCCGCCTCCCCAGCCGGTTTCGAGCTTTAGTGAAAGGCGCTGAGCACGCGGGCGAGCAGTTTCGCCATCGCGCCGAACACCACCGGTTCATAATAGGATCCCGCCGCACGCTTGAAGATTTCGCCGCGGGTCGGGTATGGCGCCACCGGGCTGGTGAGATCGCGCACCGTGCCGCCGCGCGCCATCACGCCGCCTGCAATCTGGATCAGATCATCAGCGCGGGCGCCGGCCGCATGCGCGCCCAGCACCTTGCCGCCCTTGCCCAGGATCAGCTTGACGCCGCCGCGCACATCGGATTCGGCGATGGCGCGGTCGTTATCGTCAAACCCCCAGCTCGCGATTTTGATTGTATCGCCATGCTCGGCCCGCGCCTGCGCTTCGGTCAATCCGACCTGGGCGATGGGCGGATCGGTATAGACCGCGCCAGGAATGGGCTGAGAGGACTGGGCGGTGCTGAGGCCATAATAGAGATTGCGCAAGATCACGCTGCCATGCCAGCCCGCCAGATGCGTGAGCCCGCCCTTGCCCGCGATGTCGCCCGCCGCCAGCACGCGCTTGTTCGAGGTGCGCAGACGATCGTCGCAGACAATGCCGCGCGCATCGGTTTCAACACCGGCGGCCTCCAGATTGAGCCCGTCGAGCACCGGCTTGCGACCCGTCGCGACCAGGATATGGCTGCCAGTGACGCTCTGGCCGTCAGACAGGTTCACCGTGACGCCCTTATCGTCATGGCTGACCTTTGTGGCGCTGAGGCCTGCATGCAGGGTGACTTCGTCGCTCATCAGGGCGTCGGTCACCAAAGCCGCGTGTTCGGGTTCGAACCGGGCCAGCGGAACCCCCGCCTCGATGATCGTGACGTCAGAGCCCAGACGCCGGAACGCCTGTCCAAGCTCTGCGCCGATCGGCCCTGCGCCCAGAACGATCAGATGCGCGGGCAAGGTCTCGAGCGACCAGATGGTTTCATTGGTCAGATAGGGCGCGCCGGACAGGCCCTCGATCGGCGGAATGAAAGCGCGCGTGCCGGTGGCGACGACGATGCGTTTGGCTTTCACTTCGACGCTGTCTGAAACGAGGGTGTCCTCGTTTTCAAAGCGCGCGTATTCGCGCACCACTTTGACGCCGAAGCCTTCAAACCGCTCCTGGCTGTCATTGGGTTCGATGGTGGTGATGGCGGTCTGGATCGTCTCGCGCACCTTCGCGAAATCCACGCTGGGTTCGCCGACGCTGATTCCATACTTCGACGCTTCACGTATGGCGTGGACCTTGTGTGCAGCGGTCAGGATCGCCTTGGACGGCACGCAGCCGTAATTGAGGCAGTCGCCGCCCATCTCGCCCGCTTCAAACAATACGACCTTGCGGCCCAGCTGCGCGGCGCCCGAGGCGGTGACGAGACCCGCCGCGCCTGCGCCGATAATGGCGAGATCGGCCTTGATGCGTTCGCGGCTCATGCGGCGTCTCCCTTGGACTGGGTCATCCGGCGATAGACCACCGGCAGCACCGCCAGAACGGCGAACGCCACCATGGCGAAAATCAGTTCAGGCGTCAGAAGCGACCCGAAGGACGGCACCCCGGTGTCCGCGGCCCGTTTGATGGTCGCGCCGACCGTCGCATACACATAGGCGCCGGGAATGACGCCCACCAGCGTGCCCAGCGCATAGGCGCGCACGGGAACGTTGAGCAAAGCGGTGGCGATATTGATGCCGAAGAAGGGCAAGACCGGAATCAGGCGCAAGATCACAACATAGGTGAAGGCGTCGCGTGAGAACCCGTCCTGCAGCTTCTTCACATAGCCGGGAAATTTCTCTCGCACCCAGTCTGCGAAGGCGTATCGGGCGGCGAGGAAGATGATCGTCGCGCCTGCGGTCGCCCCGAATACGGCGACGCCGGTGCCCAGATAGGGGCCGAACAGGAAGCCTGACCCGATGGTGAACCACAGCGCGCCCGGCACCGAAATGGCGACTGCAAGCGCGTAGAAAATCAGGTACGCTGCAAGCGCCAGCATCAGGTTCTCCTGAACCCAGCCGTCCACGCTGCGCAAAACGCCCTGTGCGCGCTCCGCATCCAGATATTGCGGCCCGCCCAGAGCAAAAAAGGCGACCAGACCCGCAATCAGAACGACCAGCGGCGCCAACCGACGCCAGAGCGGCTTGGCGGGCTTCGCCGCAGTCGGCGCGGCTTCAGAGGTGTGCGACTCAGTTTCCATGGGGAAACCCCTTTTCTCATCTCAGCTGTGAGACCGCATATAGACTGACGTGTCGAGTAGGGGAAAACCACATCCCCATGAGCAAGCATCACCTTGGTGTGAAAGTTTATTTCAAAATCACGCGCTTATGGCGCCCTGTCTGTATTTCTACGGGGTGAGGCAAGGCGATAGCGTGCGTCCTTTGAATGCGTCCGCACTGAAAGTGCGCTGACAATGTGCGCACAGGCACGATAAATATGCTAAAACAACAGCACATGGCCGCCCTCAAAGGCGGTGGGGCGCTTGACTCAAGGTCCTACCTCCCGTATCCACCGCGGCTCGAATTTTGAAGCGCCGGGGGCCCGGCCGCTGATCCCAATGGGAGCCGAACCGTGAAACGTACATTCCAGCCGTCCAATCTGGTCCGCAAGCGCCGCCACGGCTTCCGTGCCCGCGCCGCCACCAAAGCCGGTCGTCAGGTTCTGGCGCGTCGCCGCGCCAAGGGCCGCAAGCGTCTGTCCGCCTAATTCAGGCGACAGTCGACACGACGATGTATCCAGATCGCGCCGCACGGATCACCGAGCGGCGCGATTTTTTACGCGCGCGTGACGCGCCGCGGATCGCCAGGCCGTCTGTTGTCATTCAGATGCTTGCGCGCAAGGATGACCCTGACGGGCTGACCCGCGCGGGGTTCACCGCGACCAAGAAAATCGGCAACGCCGTGGCGCGCAATCGCGCCAAGCGCCGGTTGCGCGCAGCAGCGCGCCTGTTACTGCCCCTCCACGGGCGGCCCGGAACCGACTATGTGTTCATTGCGCGCGCTCAAACGGCGAACCGGTCCTGGCCGGCCTTGCTTGACGATGTCAAAGCCGCGTTGATAAGCCTCGCGCGGCGTGAGCGTGGATCGACGGGCGATCTGCGGGATCACACGCCCTCAAAGACGTAAGGGATCGTTCCTCCCATGGGTGAGAACCGCAACTTCCTGCTCGCAGCCGTCATCGCGATCGGCATCCTGCTGCTGTATCAGGTGTTCGTGCTGGATCCGATGGCGCGCGACCGGGAGGCCGCTGAAGCGGCCAGAGTCGCCAGCCAGGCTGAAACCACAAACCCCGATGACGCGCCCCAGGCCGAGCCCAGCGCGTTTGCGCCCGGCAGCGGCGAGAACGGTCTCAGCCGGGAAGACGCGCTGGCCCGCTCCCAGCGCATCGAAATCCGCACCGAGGCGGTGTCTGGCTCGCTCTCGCTCTCCGGCGCGCGACTCGATGACCTGCAATTGCTGCGCTACGACACCGAAGTGGATTCCGGCGAGCCTGTCACAGTACTAAGCCCGGAAGGCTTTGACGGGTATCAGTTCGCCGCCTCCGGCTGGCTGGGCGACGCCAATGCGCCCCAGGGTCTTCCGGGCCTGAGCACGCAGTGGAGCCTGGCTGAAGGCGATGTGCTGACGCCGGACACCCCCGTGGTCCTCGAACACCAGGCGGGCGACCTGACCTTCCGCCGCACCATCTCTGTGGACGATAATTACCTGTTCACCGTGTCTGACCGAGTCGTGAACAACGGCTCCGCCGCCGTGTCGCTGCGTCCGTATTCGCTGGTGCGCCAGCATGGGGTGCCGCAAGATCTTCAGAATTTCTTCGTTCTGCATGAAGGGGCTGTCGGCGTCGTGGACGGCACGCACTTCTCGCGCAAGTTCAAGAAATGGGAAGATGAAGGCCTGATCGAGCGCTCCGGCCCTGGCGGCTGGATGGGCATCACCTCCAAATACTGGCTCGCCGCCGTCGCCCCGCAGGACCAGGGCAATGTGCGCGCCCAGTTCCGCGTCGTCTCACGCCCTGACCGTCCCGTCTTTGAAGCCAATTATCTCAGCGATGCGCAGACCCTCGCGCCGGGCGCCAGCCTGGAAGCGTCGAGCTATGTGTTCGCCGGCGCCAAAGCGCAGCCCATCCTGGCCGCCTATGAAAACGAGCTGGGCATAGACCGGCTGACCATGGCCATCGACTGGGGCATGTTCTGGTTCATGACCCGGCCCTTCTTCGCCGCCCTGCACTTCTTCTACGGGCTTCTGGGCAATTACGGCCTGGCGATCATGGTCGTGACCTTGTTGATCAAGCTGGTGCTGTTCCCGCTGAACAACCGCGCCTTCGCGTCCATGGCCAAGATGCGCTCCGCCGCGCCGAAGATGAAAGAAATCCGCGAGCGCCATAAAGACGACCCGCAGGCCCAGCAAAAGGCCATGATGGAGCTCTATCGCAAGGAGCGGATCAATCCGGTGGCGGGCTGTCTGCCCATCCTGCCGCAAATTCCGATCTTCTTCGCGCTTTACAAGACGGTGTTCATCTCGCTGGACGCGCGTCATGCGCCCTTCTTTGGCTGGATCCAGGACATGTCGGCGCCCGATCCGACCATGTTCGGCAATCTGTTTGGCCTGTTGCCCTACGATCCGTCCGGCATACCGCTGATCGGTCAGATTCTGGCGATCGGCATCTGGCCGCTGCTGATGGGTGTGACCATGTGGGCGCAGCAATCGCTAAACCCGCCGCCGCCGGACAAGATCCAGCGCCAGATCTTCGCCTTCATGCCGATCATCTTCACCATCATCATGGCGCCCTTCCCGGCGGCCCTGATCATCTACTGGTCGTGGAACAACACGCTGACCATCGCCCAGCAATACCTCATCATGCGCCGTCAGGGCGTGGTGACCGAGCTGGACCGCAACTTCTTCAAGGTCCGCGCCAAGCTGACCGGCTCGGCCGTACCCGCCAAATATCAAGGTGAGGACACCCCGACCGCCACCAATCAGGTGATCGAGGGCAAGGTTGAAGAAGCGGTCGGAGAGCTGGCCGAGGACGCCAACGCCGACGCTGCGATCACAGACGGCGAAACCCCGGCCAACCCCGAGACGCCGGCCAAGCCCGCAACCCCGGGTCGCCGGGTCAGCTCCAACCCCGCGGCCAAAAAGCCGCGCGGCGGCAAGAAGAAATAGGAGGCGGCCCTGACCGAGCCCTCTCCAGACGCCCAGGCTGAAAATGCGGCCCGCCTTGCAGCGGGCCGCAAGCTGTTCTCCGGTGAGATCGACTTCATGCTGGGCGTGGTGTCCTTGGACACGCTGCCGGACTCAGACGTGCCCGAAATTGCGTTTGCAGGCCGCTCGAATGTGGGCAAATCCTCGCTGATCAACGCCCTGACCGGCCGCAAACAGCTCGCCCGCGCCTCGACCGAACCGGGCCGGACGCGGGAGCTGAACTTCTTTGACATGCAAGGCCGGCTGCGGATCGTCGACCTGCCGGGTTATGGCTTCGCCAAAGCTCCCAAGGAGGTCGCTGCGCGCTGGACGCGCCTGACGCAGAACTATCTGCGCGGACGGGTCAATCTCAAGCGGGTCTTCTTGCTGATCGACTCCCGGCACGGCATCAAGCCCTCTGACGAAGCGATCATGAAGGTTCTTGATAGCGCCGCCGTAGTGTACCAGATCGTTCTGACCAAGACTGACAAGCTCAAGCCCAATGAAGCGCAAAAGCGCCTTGAGGAGACCTCGCAGAAAATCGCCCGGCGGCCTGCCGCCTTCCCGGTGATTTCCGCGACTTCAAGCGCCAAACGCGACGGGCTGGACGAGCTGCGCGGGGAAATCTCCACCCTGGCTCTGTAGCGGACCGGGGCCACGCCCTATTATGTAAGTGAAACGGGCGTGTGGAGCGACGGGAGCCTTGAGATGCTGAACCGGATCATTCTGGCCCTGGTGATGGTGTTGGGCCTGGGCGGCGCCGCCCAGGCGGGCCAAGTCTGCAATGAGACCAGCTTCATGGTGGAGGCCGCCAAGGCCTGGCGCACGCCGACCGGGCTGGCGGTGGAAGGCTGGGCGCGGATCGCGCCGGGCGGCTGCGCCGAGATCGGCCCGGCCACCGACACCGAGCAGTATCTCTATGCGCGCACGACCCGCGCCTATCTGGGCGGCGTGCGCGAATGGCGCGGCAGCCTGGACATCTGCGTGGATGAGGCGGATTTCTCGTTCGAAGGCGTCGCTGATTGCGACTTGCTGGGGCTTGAAACCCGAAAATTCCGGCAATTGAGCGACGCGGAACGCGAGAGCGCCGTGCTGGTTGAGGTCGCCGATTTTGGCGACCGGGCCGAAGAAGCGGGGCTCCAGCGCCTTTTGCAATCCGCCGGATACGACATCAATGTCATTGATGGATATGCCGGACGCCGCACCCGCCGTCAGGTCACAGCCTTTGAATCAGATCTGGGCCGCAGCTTTGGCGCAGAGCGGAGCGAGCTGATCGAAGCACTGCATCAGCGAGCGCTGGAACGCAATTCCGGACTGGGACTTCAGGTCTGTAACGACGCCAATCTGCCGGTCGGGGTCGCGGTGGCGCGGGCGGTTGGAGACGGGTTTGAAACCCGCGGCTGGTGGCGCATTGCGCCGGGCGGCTGCGCCCAGACGCTGTCCGCCCAACTGACCGGAGACGAAACCTATATCTACGCCCAGCTGATCGACGGCGACGCGCTGCGCCCGCTGGCGTCCGGCACGGAAGCGTTTTGCATCACGCCCGCGCGGTTCACCAGCCAGGCGCGCGGGGAGTGTGAGACGTCCGGCTTTCAACCCGCTTTGTTCCGCGCCGCGCCCGCCGCAGAGAATGGCGGCAGCCTGATGCGGCTTGATCTTGATGACTTTGAGGAACCCCTTCCGTGATCCAAACCCCTGACCTGCACCATGTGGACACCTGGGTGTTCGATCTGGATGAAACGCTCTACCCCGCCGACGCGGCGGTGATGAGCCAAGTGATCGAGAAGATGACGGACTGGGTGCAGCGCGAATTCTCGATGACGCGCGAAGAAGCCCACGCCCTGCAGCAGCACTATTACACCACCCACGGCACCACGCTGAACGGGCTGCTCGTCAACAATCAGGTGCGCGATCTCGCCGCGTTTCTCGATTTTGTTCACGACGTGGATCACTCCGTGATCACGCCCGACCCTGAACTGGCCGACCATGTGGCCGCGCTTGACGGTCGACGCATCGTCTACACCAACGGCTCGCGCAAGCATGCCGAGAAGGTCATCGACCGTCTGGGGCTCAACGGCCTGTTTGAAGACCTTTATGATATCGAGGCCGCAGACTTTACGCCCAAACCGCACCGCGCCGGATTTGAGCGCTTCACCGGGCATTTCTCGATCACGCCGACAAGCACGGTGATGTTTGAGGATTCCGTCAAAAACCTGCAAACCGCTCATGAGATCGGCTTCACCACGGTTCTGGTGCACCCGCCGGTCGAAGCGCTGGCGGATGGCGCGACGCCGGAACCGCTGATCCATCCCGATCATATTCACTACGCCGTGGACTGCCTGCGCACCTTTCTGGGCGACTGGCATGGTGCTGCGGACACAGCAAAGAAGACGACGCCATGAATCCTGATGCGCTGAAATCGGTTATCGACGCCGCCTGGGACATCCGCGACCAGCTCACCCCCCAGACCCAGGGCGAGATCCGCGATGCGGTCAATACCGCCCTCAACCAGCTCGACAGCGGCGAAGCCCGCGTCGCCAGCAAGGGCGAAAACGGCGACTGGGTGGTGCATGAATGGCTGAAGAAGGCGGTTCTTCTGTCTTTCCGCCTCAACCCCAACCGGATCATTCCCGGCGGCGCTGATCATGGCCCGTGGTGGGACAAGGTCGCCTCGAAATTTGAAGGCTGGGACGCCGCCGAGTTTGAACGCGCCGGCTTTCGCGCCGTACCGCCCGCCGCCGTGCGCCGCGGCGCCTTCATCGGCAAGGGCGTGGTGCTGATGCCGTCCTACGTCAATATCGGCGCCTATGTGGATGAAGGCACCATGGTGGACACCTGGGCCACCGTCGGCTCCTGCGCCCAGATCGGCAAGAATGTGCATATCTCCGGCGGCGCCGGCATTGGCGGCGTTCTCGAGCCGCTGCAGGCTAATCCGGTGATCATCGAGGACAATTGCTTCATCGGCGCCCGCGCCGAGGTCGCCGAGGGCGTGATCGTACGCGAGGGTGCGGTGCTGGCCATGGGCGTCTATCTCAGCGGCTCCACCAAGATCATCGACCGGGCGACCGGCGAGATGTTCCGCGGCGAGGTCCCGCCCTATGCCGTGGTGGTGCCGGGCAATCTGCCGGGCGAAGACGGCAAGCCGGGGCTGTACTGCGCCGTCATCGTCAAACGCGTGGACGCCCAGACCCGCGCCAAAACCTCGATCAACGCGCTGCTGCGCGAATAGGGTTTAGCGCTTCCTCCCCTCTCCCCCTTGAACAAGGGGGAGAGGTTGGGTGAGGGGGTGCGCTGGACCGGGGTTTCAACACTTGGAACTCACCTCAGACAGACTTCCCCATGGCAAGCGCGGTGAAAACGCCCTAAATCTGCGCCATGCTTGATCTGTCTTCGCTTTCCGACCCTATCCCGCTCGCTCGCCGCCTGATCCAGGCGCCGTCCGTGACCCCCAAGGACGCAGGCGCGCTCGACGTGTTGTCAGAGGCGCTTGAAGCGCTCGGCTTCGTCTGCCAGCGGTTCAAGTTTGAAGAGGTCGATAATCTCTACGCAAGGCTCGGAAGCGCCGCGCCGGTGTTCTGCTTTGCGGGCCATACCGATGTCGTGCCAGCGGGCGATGACGCCGCCTGGAGCCGCGGTCCGTTCGAAGCGGAAATCGCCGATGACGTTCTGTGGGGGCGCGGCGCCGCAGACATGAAAGGCGCCATCGCCGCCATGGTCGCGGGCGTCGCCCGGCACCTGCAAAGCCAGGGCGCGCCTGCAGGCTCAGTCGCCTTTCTGATCACGGGCGATGAAGAAGGCCCGGCGATCAACGGCACCAAGAAACTGCTCAAGGCGATCACCGACAAAGGTGAACAGCTCGACCATTGCCTGGTCGGCGAGCCGACCAATCCGCATGTGCTGGGCGATACGATCAAGGTGGGCCGTCGCGGCTCGCTGAACGGGGTGATCACCGTCACGGGTCAGCAAGGCCATGTGGCCTACCCCGAAAAAGCCGAGAACCCGATCCCGGTCCTGATCGATCTGTTGAACCGGCTGACCACGCGCACGCTCGATGAGGGCGCGCCGCATTTTCAGCCGTCAAACCTTGAAGTCACGACCATGGATGTGGGCAACGCCCCCCATAATGTGATCCCGGCCAAGGCGAGCGCAAAGTTCAATATCCGGTTCAACACCGCCCAGTCCGGTGATGATCTGAAACAGTGGATACGCGAAGAAGCCGCCGCCGCCGAAACCGGCACATTCTGCGAGATTGATCTCGATCTCACCGTCACCGGCGATGCGTTTCTGACCAAGACCGGCCCGTTCACCAGCTTGCTCCGTGACGCGGTCAAGGCCTATACGGGGCGCGAACCGGCCCTGACCACGGGCGGCGGCACGTCCGACGCCCGCTTCATCAAGGATTACTGCCCGGTGGCCGAATTTGGCCTGGTGGGCGAAACCATGCACCAGGTGGATGAGCGCGTGCCCGTCAGCGATGTGACCGGGCTCGCCGCGATCTACGCAGACGTGCTCGACCGGTATTTCAAGACGTTTCCATGATGAACCAAGCCCTCAAGGATATGCGCGCGGGCGTCGACGGCGTGTTTGCGCTGTTGATGTTCAAACCCGACTGGCGCAAGCATTTCGACATGAGCGTGACCGGCGTCGGCCGGTCCTTCATCGGCGTTTTTCTGGGTCTGCCCGCCTTTATCTTCCTGATCTACGGCATCAATTACTTCATCGCCGATAACGCCAGCTATTTCGAAGCAGACGCGAGCTATTCGCTTTTGGACGCGATGCTGAGCTGGGCGCGATTCTGGCTGGTCTTCCCAGTGGTCGCCATGGGCATGGTGATCGTACTTGGGGTGAAGGACCGATACGCCAGCTGGCTTGTGACCCATAACTGGACCGTCTTGCTGCTGGTGCATGTTCAGGCGCTGATGCTGGCGCTCTACCCGGCCGGGCTGGCGGACGCCGGCGCCATGGGGCAAGTCACCTCGCTTTATAATTTCGTGCGTCTGTTCGTGCACTGGCGCGTGGCGCATGGCGCTTTGGGTCTGCCGCCCCTGCTGGCGGCGGCGGCGGCAGGCGTGCCTTTGATCATCGACTGGATGATCATGACCGTGACCTGAGGCCCGCACCGCGCTAGTTTCCCCGTCACATCGTCCTGGGGAGGGATTTCATGATCCGCACGTTTTCACTGGCCGCGCTGTCCTTAAGCGTTTGCACGCTGGCGCTCGGCGCCTGTTCTCAGCCGCTCGACCCGCAAGTTGCGGGAGCTGACGCCGCTGACCGGGTGTTCACCGGCGGGATGATCTATACCGGCGTCGAGGCGAGCCCCAATGCCGAGCTGGTGGCGGTTGATGACGGACGGATCGTCTTTGTCGGCAGCGCTGCGGACGGCGCGGCGTACATTGGCGAAGACACCCAGACCGTGGACCTGGCGGGCGCCACGCTGTTTCCCGGCTTCACCGACGCCCACGCCCATGTCATCGGCGTCGGCGAGCGCGAGCGCTCATTGAACCTTGAAGGGACCGCCTCCATCACTGACCTGCAGGAGCGCGTGGCCGAGGCCGCTTCGGACGCCAGCGCTTCGATCATCTCCGGCCGGGGCTGGATTGAAACCCATTGGCCCGAAGAGCGCTTCCCTAGCGCCGCCGATCTGGATGCGGTCGAAGCCGAGCGCCCCGTCATTCTGGTGCGCGCGGACGGTCATGCCCTGGTCGCCAACACCGCCGCCATTGAAGCGGCGGGCATCACCGCCGAAACCCCTGATCCTGAGGGCGGCGCCATCCTCAAGGACGACAGCGGCCAGCCCAACGGCATGTTCATCGACACCGCCATGGCGCCTTTCGCGGCGCTGGCGGGCGAACCGGACGCCGCTGAGCGTGAGACGCTCTATCGTCTGGGCGCGGAAGTGATGGCGTCTCAGGGCTGGACCAGCGTGCATGATATGAGCGTGCCCTATGCGGATGTGGACATCATGGCGCGCCTCGCCGAGGACGGCGCCTTCCCGATCCGCGTGTCGGTCTACGCCAATCCCGAAGACTATGACGCCGTCGCCGCTCAGGCGCCGCGCATCGAGGGGAATGGCCGGGTCGTCGCGCGCGGCGTGAAATTCTACATGGACGGCGCGCTCGGCTCTCGCGGGGCGGCTTTGCTCGCGCCCTATGACGATGCGCCCGACACCACCGGCCTGTTCCTGTCTGAAGAAGAGCGCGCGGAAGCGATGATGCAGCGCGCGCTCAATGACGGCGTCCAGCTCGCCATTCACGCGATCGGGGATGCGGGCAATCGCGAAGTGCTCAACTGGATGGAGGACAGCTTTGAGGCTGTCCCCGCCGAGGATCGCGCCGTGGCCGAACCGCGCTGGCGGGTGGAGCACGCCCAGGTGCTGCACCCCAATGACATTCCGCGCTTTGGCGAGATGGAAGTGATCGCCTCCATGCAGCCCAGCCACGCCATTGGCGACCTGCACTTCGCCGCCAGCCGCATCGGCCTGAACCGGCTGGAGGGCGCCTATGCCTGGCGCACGCTGGTTGAGGATGGCGCGATGATCGCGGGCGGCTCTGACGCCCCGGTGGAGCGGGGCGAAGCGCGGATCGAGTTCTACGCCGCCGCCGTGCGCCGCGATCTCAGCGGCTTTGCCGACGCGCACTGGAATCTCGATCAGGCGCTGGATCGCGAAACCGCGCTGAAGCTGTTCACGATCTGGCCAGCCTACGCCACCTTCCGCGAGGATGAGCTGGGCACGATCGAAGTGGGCAAGATCGCAGACTTCTCCGTCTTTGACCGCGATCTGATGACCGTGCCCGACGCCGATCTGGTCGACGCCCGCCCGGTAATGACGGTAGTCGACGGCGAAGTGGTCTGGCGCGCGGAGTAAGCTTAGTCCTCAGCCCGGCGCGGTGAGGACGCCGCGCCGGCGAGGATGCCGCCATCCAGATGCAGATCCGTGCCGGTCATGTAGCTGGAGGCGCTAGACGCGAGAAAGAGCGCCGCATCCGCCACTTCGTCCGGGCGACCGAACCGGCCCATGGGAATGCCGGCCTCCACCTCCGCGATCGCCTGGTCGCGCGCTTCGCCCTCGCCCAGCATGTCGTCCCACATGGGGGTCAGCACGGCGGCGGGCAGGATGGCGTTGCAGCGAATGTCATAGCCCGCCTGCGCGCAATACAGCGCCACCGTGCGGGTATGGTTCAGAACCGCCGCCTTTGACGCCGCATAAGCCGCAGCCGCGGGAATGCCCACCACGCCCGAGCGTGACGACAGGTTGATGATCGAGCCGCCCTTGCGCGCCTTCATCAGCTTGATCGCCCATTGGCAGCCCAGCATGACGCCATCGGTATTGACCCGATGCACGGCGCGCCAGTCCTCCAGCGTCACATGCTCGGGGTCGTGAAGGCCCTGCCCCGCCGCGCCGAACCCGGTGATCCCGGCGTTATTGACCAGAATATCAAGCCCGCCCCAGCTTTGCTCGATCCAGTCCGCCGCCGCCGCCCAATCGGCTGGCTCACCGACATCGAGCGTCCGGGCGTGCGCTCGCTCGCCCAGTCGTGCGGCCAGCGTCTCGACGCCGGCGCCGTCGACATCCGTAAGCAGCACCTGAGCGCCCTCTGCGACGAACAGCTCTGCGATCGCGGCGCCGATACCGCGCGCAGCGCCGGTGATCAAAGCGGTTTTGCCAGTCAATTTCGCCATGAGAAGCCTCCTGATTTCAGTCAGGCTGCTTACCCGGTTCCGCTTGGTCGTGGAACCGGGATTCCGGCACAAAACACGCCGTGCCCGCCTGCATCGCGCTTACTGACGCGAGGAACACGCGCCTTCATGTACGATGCTGACGCCAGCGGACGCAGCCGTACAGGCATTGCCATAGGTTTCGCCATCACACCCACAGACCGGGCGATATTCACGCGTACACATCTGCGGACGCGCGGTGCAAACCCCCATCTGGTCGGCCGCCCCGCATTGGGCCGTGGGCGCATAGGCGCAATAATTGGCTCCGGCGTCTGCGCCTTCGCATCTGACGCCCGCCATGCCGCCGCAGGCTTCGCCCAAGCCGACGACACGCCAATCGCCGCCATCAGGGCCGCCATTGACAGGGCCCGCATCCGGCGTCGCCGCGCTACAGGCGCCCAGCACCAGAACCGCCATTAAAATCAGAATACTGCGCATGGTCGTCCCCTTTTGAAAAAGCTCTGCCTGCGCCAGCCTAGCACGGCTTGCTGACCCGCGCCTGAAGGGCGCGCCATCAGAAAGCTGGCGTCTCGTGATGCGACGCGCGACACTGAAACGCACAATGAGAGGATAGGTTCGATTATGACCGATGATCGCCAGCAGCCCGTCGACAGCCCGTTTCACATGCGCTCCACCGTGGCCGAGGTCGCCAAAGCGGCCGACCTGGCCGGTAAGAGTGTTGTCATCACGGGCGGTTATTCCGGCATCGGGCTTGAGGCCACCCGCGCGCTGACAGACGCTGGCGCCCGCGTCATCGTCACCGTCAGAACGCCAGAGAAGGCCCGATCCGCTCTTGACGGACTGCCCGTCGAGACTGTGACGCTCGACCTGATGGAGCCCGACAGCGTCACGTCAGGCGCGCGCGACATTCACGCCCTGACGCCCGACGGCATCGACATCCTGATCAATAATGCCGGGATCATGGCGACGCCCTTGCGGCGCAACTCCAAGGGCTGGGAGAGCCAGTTCGCCACCAATCAGCTGGGCCATTTCGCCCTGTTCGCGCATCTGTCGGACTTGCTGCTCAAGCGCCTTGGTGCGCGCGTCGTGGCGCTGTCCTCGCTGGCGCACCGGATCAGTGATGTGAACCTTGAAGACTGGAACTGGGAGGCCGGCGCGTATGAGAAATGGGCCGCCTATGGCCGCTCGAAAAGCGCCAACGCCCTGTTCGCGCTGGAGCTGAACCGCCGTTATGAGGATCGGGGGCTGAAAGCCTATTCGGTCCATCCTGGCGGCATCATGACCGAGCTACAGCGTGACCTCGCCGAGGAAGAGATGCGCGCCATGGGCTGGTTTAACGAGGACGGCTCGCCCAAGGACGTCTTCAAGACGGTCGAACAAGGCGCCTCCACCACGCTGTGGGCGGCGACATCGCCCCTGCTGGACGATCGCGGCGGGGTCTATTGCGAGGATTGCAATATCGGCGCGCTGAACCCGCCCGAAGGCGCGTTTTATGGCGTTCAACCTCATATCCGCGATGCCCAGACCGCGCAAAAACTCTGGACGCTGAGTGAAGAGATTACAGGGCTGAAGGCGGTGTAAGGCTTTTACTCCGCCGCACTTCGGTCTAGGTGCAGGCCCGTAACCTGACAGCATTGATTTAGAGCCATGACCTTACGCCTCGCCTTTATGGGCACACCTGAATTCGCCGCCGCCTCGCTCGCCGAAATCGTCGGCGCCGGTCATGACGTGGTCGCGGTCTACACCCAGCCCGCTCGCCGGCGCGGACGCGGTCAGGCGACAGTGAAAACGCCCGTGCATCAGCTCGCCGAGCTGTTCGGCCTGACCGTCCATACACCCGAAAGCTTCCGCGACCCCGAAGTCATCGCTCAGTTCGAGAGCCTCGATCTCGATGCGGCGTGCGTCGTCGCCTATGGCCAGATCCTGCCGCAGCAAGCGCTCGATGCGCCGCGCCTGGGCTGTCTCAATCTGCATGGCTCGCTGCTGCCGCGCTGGCGCGGAGCGGCGCCGATCCAGCGCGCGATCATGGCGGGTGACGAGGTCACGGGCGTCCAGATCATGCAGATGGAGGCGGGGCTCGATACGGGCCCTGTGCTGATGAGCGAAGTGGTCCCGATCGCCGAGACCGAAACCGCGTCCACCTTGCATGACCGGCTGATGAGCACAGGCGCCCAGCTCTGGCCGCGCACCCTCGCCGCGCTGGAGCGTGGCTCGCTGAGCGCAACGCCGCAAAGCGAAGACGGCGTCACCTACGCCAAGAAGATCACCCGCGAGGACGCGCGCATCGATTGGACCAAGCCCGCCAGCGAAGTCGCCGACCAGATCCGCGGCCTGTCGCCTGTCCCCGGCGCGTATTTCGAGCTGGAGAGCGAGACCAAGCCCGTGCGTGTGAAAGTCCATTTCGCTCAGCCCGGAAAAGGCGATGGCGAGCCCGGTGAGGTGCTGGACGACGCCCTGCTGATCGCTTGCGGGCGCGGCGCGGTGCGTCTGACCCGGCTGCAGCGTGAAGGCAAGGGCGTGATGGACGCGAAGGCGTTCCTGAATGGTACGGACGTGTCCGCCGGGACGGTTCTTGCCTAGTCATGCCGCGCTATAAGCTCACTCTTGAATATGACGGCGGCCCGTTTGTGGGCTGGCAACGCCAGAAAAATGGGCCGTCGGTGCAGGGCGCGCTGGAGCGGGCGGCGGAAAAGCTTGATGGCGCGCCGCGTGAGATTTATGGCGCGGGCCGCACGGATTCCGGTGTGCATGCCTTGGGTCAGGTCGCTCATGTGGATCTGGACAAGAATCTGCCCGCCGACAAGGTCCGCGATGCGCTGAACCATCATCTCAAACCGCATCCCATCGCGGTGGTGGAGGCCCAGCGTGTCAGTGATGCGTTTCACGCCCGGTTCAAGGCAAACCGGCGCGGCTATATCTATCGCCTGCAGGCGCGCCGGGCGCCGTTGACCCTGACCCGCGGTCAGGTCTGGCGAGTCTCACAAGCGCTGGACGTTAAGGCCATGCACGCCGCCGCCCAGCATCTTGTGGGCACGCATGACTTTACGACATTTCGCGATTCCCAGTGCCAGGCGGACAGCCCCGTCAAATCACTCGATCAGATCGCCGTGTTTCAATCGGGCGCGGAAATCCATGTGACGGTGGACGCGATCAGCTTCCTGCACCGTCAGGTGCGCTCGATCGTGGGGTCTTTGGTGGAAGTCGGCTTCGGCAAATGGACGCCTGAAGATTTCAAGGCGGCGCTGGATGCAGCCGACCGCACGCGCTGCGGCCCGGTCGCCCCGCCGGACGGGCTCTATCTGGCGTTCGTGCAATATCCAGGCGGGTTTGAGCTCTAACTTCCTCTTTCCCGGCGCAGGCCGGGAAAGAGTATGGGGTGTCAGCCCCTATTCCTCAGCGCCCCAGGGCGCCGGCGGGGTATTGACCGGCTCGGTGAGATCAAACGCCACCGCGAAGTGCCGGTCCGGGCGATCCAGCGCGTAGATAAAGCTGTCTTCAGACAGCGTGATTGACCAAACATTGGCCATGGAGACCGGAATGCCTTCGCGCTCAAACAAGGCTTGGCTTTCCGCATCCGCGGGAAAATCAGCGCGGATGACGCCGGCCGGGCCAACGGTATCGCCGCCATATTGGGTCAGCACGTCTTCAGAGCCGTCTTCATGACGGTGATCATGCTTGAGGCGCAATCCGCCTTCAGCCAGACGCGTGATCACCCAGGTGCGTGACCGGTCCTCGCCCACATGAAACGGCACGCGCAGCTCGGTCTCGCCGCACTCACGCACATGCATGACAAGGCGCTCAGACGCAAAGTCCGCATCGCGTTCATCTTCGGACGTGACTTCGCCTTCAAAAGCCTGACCGCAATAGGCGCTGAGCCGGTCAAACAAATCCGGGTCTGACTGAGCGGCGGGCGCACAGGCGGCGAGCATGAGCGGCGCAGCCGCGATCAGGGCGCTAAGGCGGATCATTCCGCCGCCTCGGCAGGGTCGCCGCGCTGCTTGACGAGTTTCTGGACTTTCTTGACCGCACGCTCGCGCTTGAGCCGCGACAGATAATCAATGAACACCACGCCTTCGAGATGGTCCATCTCGTGCTGGATGCACACCGCGAACAGGTCCTCAGCGATCAGTTCGCGCTTTTCTCCGTCATAGTCGAGGAACTCGACCTTGACCTTTTTGGGCCGCTCCACGCTGTCATAAACATCGGGAACGGACAGGCAGCCCTCCTGATAGGGTTTGAGGTCTTCGGTCAGGGGCGTGATCAGCGGATTGACGAAGAAGCTCGGCGTGGTGCGCTCATCGGTCAAATCCATGACGATGACGCGCTTGTCCACGCCCACCTGGATCGCAGCGAGGCCAATGCCGTCCGCCGCATACATGGTCTCGACCATGTCATCCATCAGGTCGCGAAGTTCATCATCCACCGCGTCGACCGGTTTGGACACCAGCTTCAGGCGCGGATCAGGAACAGTGAGGATTTCTCGAATAGCCATAGCCGTTAGGTAATCGTGCAAAAGGTTAGGTTCAAGTTTGTCTCGCTGTCGCTGCGCCCGGTCAACCCTGATCGGTCTCCGGCGCAGACAGAAGACGCGGGGATTCATCGACCTGGGCGGGCGGCTCCACCAGCTTCATCTGTCCGTTGAGCTGGGCCATGTCGCGCGCCTTGGGCAGGACGCGGCTGTCAAACGAGCCCACGGCCTTGTTGTAATTGAGCGTCGCCGTCTTCAGGCCTGCGCCCACACGGCCCAGATGGTCAGTGAAGGTGGTCAGGCGGCTATACAGCTCATCCCCCAGCGCCGCGACTTTCTGGGCGTTGTGTTCAAGCTTTTCCTGGCGAAATCCGTAGGCCACAGCTTTCGCCAGCGCCAGCAAGGTGGCGGGCGTGGTGATGATCACATTGGCCTTGATGGCGTCGTCAAACAGGCCCGGATCTTCCTCGATGGCGGCGGAATAAAAGCTCTCGCCGGGGATGAACAGCGCCACAAAGTCGATCGCGCCGTCCACGCTGGCGGCGTATTCCTTCTTGGCGAGCTGTTTGACGTGGGTTTTCACCTGAGCGGCATGGCGACGCAAGGCGTCGCGGCGGGTCGCTTCGTCCTCGGCCTCCACCGCATCGAGATAGGCGGTCAGCGCCACTTTTGAGTCCACGACAAACCGGCCGCCGCCCGGCAGCTTGATCACAAAGTCCGGCCGTAACGCCGCGCCGTCCGTATCGCGGGTCTGGTGCTGGGCGTCGTAATCAATGTTCTTGGTCAGGCCCGCCAGTTCGAGAATATTTTCTACCGTCCGCTCGCCCCATTGGCCGCGCGTCGTGGACTTGCGCTGCAAGGCGTTCACCAGCTTGGAGGTTTCCTTGTGCTGGTCATTCAGACCTTGGCTCAGCTTGGTGATCTGCTCGGCGATCGCGCCGGAATTCTGGATCCGGTCACGCTCAAGCTTCTCCACCTGCTGACGGAACTGGCCCAATTGCTCCCGGATCGGATCCACAAGCGTCTTCACGCCGCCTTCCGCCTTTTCGTGCTGGGCCTTGAAGCTTTGCTGGGCCTGTTCCAGCAGTTTCTTGGAGGACGCATCCAGAGCCTCGCCCGCCAGCGTCTTGAAGCGATCCTGCATCTCCTGGCTCAGCGCCGTCAGACGATCACGCTCGGCTTTCACCGCCGCTTCGCGTTCTTCGAGACGTTCTTTCAACGCCCGGAGTTCTGACGACGCCCGGGTCTCCGCCTGGCGGGTCGCTTCAAGCTGCTCTTCCAGTCCGTCCACGCGCGACGCAGTGGTTCGCGCCTCCGCCAGGGCCTTCTCGGCGGCGTCGCGCATGGCGCGTTCGCTTGAGAGTTCCGCTTTCAGCTCATCCACCCGCCGCGCTTCGGTCTGGGCTTCGCGCAACTCCAGCTGGGACTCAGACAACGCGTTCTGAGCGTCGCCTAATTGAACCCGCAAGCCATCCGCCTCGCACCAGGCCTTGCGCAAAACCAAAGCGCCCGCGATTCCCAAAACAAGACAGGCGCCGCCCAGGGCGATCAGGGCGATTGAAACGGGATCCATGGCGTACCTCGGCGTCAGAACGGAACGAAACAGGACCATACATGAGTCCCGTTCGGCGCGCGCCTTGCATTTTCACCTGAAAGAAGACTTCAGGGGATGAACATGCGTCTGTTTGATACGCCTTTGTCAGCACTGGGTGTCCGCGATCTCGACCTATGGCGCGATCTCGCGCGGCCTGACGGCCGACTGACCAGCCCCTATCTCCTGCCAGATTTCGCCCACGAGGTGGACGCCCAGCGGCACGACGTGCATGTCATCATCGCCGAAGAGAACAGCGCCCCGATCGGCTATTTCGCCTATCACGCCCCCCAGGGCGGCATTGCGCGCCCCGTCGGCGCGCCCTTGTCAGACTATCAAGGCTTCGCCGCCATTCCCGGCTTCAAGGTCTGTGAGAAAGCCCTATTGTCCGCCATGGGCGCGGACGTTCTGGTGTATGACAACTGGCAAGGCGAGGCGCTGGGCAAGGTGCGCAGCCAGACCCGCTCTTCCATCATTGATCTCAGCGAAGGCGTCACCACCTGGATGGCGCGCAAAGAGCAGACCCAGCACAAGCATTTCAAGAAGCTGCGCCAGCGCCAGCGTAAAGCCGAGCGCGAGTTCGGTCCGATCCGCATCGAGTTTGGCGACCCGCTGGGCGAACGCTTTGAAACCCTGCGCGCCTGGAAAAGCGCTCAATACCGGCAGACCGGACTTCTGGACCTGTTTGATATCCAATGGGTGGACGCACTGATCCGCAATTGCGCCTCGCGCAGTTTTGGCCCGTTCCGGGGCCTGGTCGCGTCTCTGTATCTGGGCGATCAGCTGGTCGCGGTGGAAATGGGGATCGTCGCCGGCGACATCTATCATTCCTGGATGCCGGCCTATGACCCGGCTTTCCGCGCCGTCTCTCCTGGCCATCTTCTGTTGCAAGGCATCATAGAAGCCGCGCCCAATATGCGCATCAACCGCATCGATCTGGGCGGCGGCGAGTACGCTTATAAAGACGCCTACACCGATTATGAGACCGTGCTGCAAGGCGGGCGCGCCATGAAACCCAGCGCCGCCATGGCGAGCCTTAAGGCTTGGGACAGCGCTGAAGCAGCATGCAAAATCCTGCCCGGCCCGCTGTCGAAAGCGCCGCTGAAGCTGCGTCGCCGCTGGGCGCATACAGCGGCGGCGGAGCCTGTGCTGACCCAACGCGTCAAGCGCATGGGCGCGGCTTTTCTCAAGGCGCCTCAGCGACTGACCGCCTGATCCCGCGCGCCGATTGCGTGTTTCATTTGGCGTCTGATCGCCTATCTTTCCCTCAAGCCAATTAGGGGAGAGCGCCATGATCCGTTTCGCCGCCGCCAGCCTGAGCGTGCTGGCCATGTCCTGTGCAGCCCATGCTCAGGATGTCATTGAAAGCGAACAAGCCGACTTCATCATCGAAACCGTTGCAGGCGGGCTGGAATATCCCTGGTCCATCGCCTTCCTGCCCTCGGGCGAGTATCTGGTGACCGAGCGCGAGGGTCGGTTGCGGGTCATTGATGAAAACGGTCTGCGCGAGGCGCCAGTGACCGGCCTGCCCGAAGACCTGCTGGTGGAACGCCAGGGCGGCCTGCTGGACGTGGCGCTGGCGCCGGATTTCGCCGACAGCCGCACGATCTATTTCAGCTATGCCGAAGGGACCGCGGAGGCGAACAACACCGCCCTCGCCCGCGCTCAGCTGAGCGCAGACCTGACCGCGCTGGAAAACGTCGAAGACATCTTCCACGTGAATTTTGAAAAGGCGCGCGGCTTTCACTTTGGCGGCCGCATCCTGTTTAACCCTGACGGCACGCTGTTTCTGACTTTGGGTGATGGCGGCAATTACCAGGATGAAGCCCAGAACCCGGAGAACCATCTGGGGGCGGTGGTTCGCCTCAATCTCGACGGCTCCATTCCGGGCGACAATCCGGTGATCGAAAACGGCGCGCCAGGCGTCTACAGCTTCGGCCACCGCAACGCCCAGGGCATCGCCCGTAATCCCGCCACCGGCTCGGTCTGGGAGCTGGAGCATGGCGCGCGCGGCGGAGACGAGATCAATATCCTGGCCGCTGGCGACAATTATGGCTGGCCGGTGATCACCTACGGCATCAATTACGACGGCACCATCATCACCGAAGAGCGTGAACGCGACGGGCTGACCCAGCCGATCTGGTACTGGAACCCCTCGATTGCGCCGTCCGGCATGGATTTTTACACCGGCGACGCCTTTGAGCACTGGCAAGGCGATCTGTTCGTCTCCGCCCTGGCGGGCAGTACGGTCGAGCGTCTGGAAATTGACGGCGACCGGGTGATCAGCGTCGAGCCGCTTTTGGCGGATATGGGCCAGCGTTTCCGCGATGTACGCACCGGCCCGGATGGCGCGCTCTACGTGCTGACCGATGATTTTGAAGGCTCTGTCCTGCGTCTGGTTCCTGCCGAGGCTGACTAGGTCCTTTTGCCTGTCCTCAAATCAGGCACGGATAAAAGAAAACCCCGCCGGTCAAACCGGCGGGGTTTTTTCGTCTGCTCTGACCTTGGCTTAGAACTGCTTGCGCAGCGTCACGCCATAGGTCCGAGGCTGGTTCGGATAGCCCGAGAAGGAGCCGGACTGCAGCGTCGTCGGGAAGCCCGAGGTGTAGTACTCGTCTTCGTTGAGGTTCCGCCCCCACAAGAGCGCTTCCAGACCGTTATTGAGATTCACACCGACCGCTGCGTTCAACGTTCCGACCTGACGCGTGATGGTGTCAGGCAGGTTTTCGAGCAGTCGGACTTCTGACTCGTACTGGTAATCGGCGCGGATAAACGCCTCACCAGCAGAGAATTCACGCATATAGGTGAAGCCGAAAGATCCGGCGAATTCAGGAATCCCCGCCACAGACTGGCCGGAAAGATCGCCGCGACCATCCGCAACGCCATCCGCCAGATCAACCTGGCTGCCAGTCACCACAGGCGCGCCCGGATAGCTGTCATATTCAGCGTTCATCCAGATGCCTGACAGGGTCAGGGTCAGGCCGGGAATGGCCGGCGGATTGATGGTGCTGTCAAACTCCAAGCCCTGGCTGGACTGTTCACCGGCGTTGATGACCGCAAAGCCAGCGCCCTGGAACACAGAAGACTGGAAGTCTTCAATGGTCTGATCAAAGAGCGCCACATCCAGAGAGCCCCAGGAGAAGCGGGTCTTGAAGCCGACTTCCAGCGTGGTCGTGATCTCGGGGCGTGCAAAGCGCTGATTGCCTGCAACGCCAAGCGCTTCAGCCGTGTTGACCACGGTCGGCAGGCCCAGCGCATTGTCCGCAGCCAGCTCCCCAGCCGCGCGCAGCGCCGCTACGTCAGCCGTATCGGGGCGGGTGTCCGGCGTCAGGTTCCAAGACGAGGCTTTAAAACCGCGCGCGTAGGAGACATAGACATTGGTGCGGTCCGTTGCGTCATACGCCAGTCGGAAGGTGTAGGGCACGTCATTGTCGCTGGTTTCACCAGACTCCACAGAGTTCGGGAACGGCGTCAGCGCGCCCAAAGGCTGCAGGCCCTGCTGGAAGAAGTCCAGAAGCGGGTTGGCCAAAGGCAGGCCGGTCAACGGATCAACGACCACACCGTTCACCAGCACGCCGCCATTGCTCAGAGCGACAGAGTTGAACGTGGACGACGCGTTGACAAAGGCGCCGAAGACGCTGGGCTGAGCGGCCGCGAATGCACCCACTTGCGCGGGATCATTGGGATTGATGCCGGCGCTCTGCAAGAAGCTGCCCAGACCCAGTTCAACAAAGTTCAGGTCCGAGAAGGGGTTCGTGCGGATGACATTGGTGAAGTCAACTTCCTTGTTGGTCTCGAAATACGCCAGCCCCGCGGTCAGAACCAGACGTTCAGTCAGGTTAAAATCCACCTGCCCGAAGATCTGAAACTGTTCGTCCGATTGCTCGGCCGTAAACCGCGTACCGCCGCCTTCGGCGTAGAAGGTGTTGGGCGCAAAGCCGAGCGGGGTTTCAAACGCCGCCAGCGCACCGCCGGTGAGAATGTCCACATAGGCGCGCGCGTCGGCGCCATAGATGCGCGCGTCCTCGACCGTCATGTTTTCGTCGGAATAGAACGCGCCGAGCAAGAAGAAGGCGCGATTGTTCCAATCCCCGGTCAGGCGGAATTCCTGGGTGAAGGTGTCCACATCCAGACCGCGGATATTGGTGCCCAGAATATCAAGATCGGTGAAGTCGCCTTCATAATCGACGAAATCTTCATACTGCCGGAAGGCGGTGATGGAGCTGAAAGTCAGATTGTCGCTGAGCTCCCAGTCCGCCTGCAAGGAAATGCCCGAGTTCTCAATCTGGTTCTGGTTCGCCCGATCCGTCGCGATCAAATACTCAAAATCCGGACCCCCAGAGGTCTGGCCGCCCAGGAGTCCCCGGATGGCCGGTCCCGCCGCGCCATCTGTGATCCGGTCGGTCCCGCAGCACTTCTCATCGATTTCGTCGTAATCGACGATCAAGCGCAGCTCCAAATTATCAGTCGGCAGCATCAACAGCTGGCCGCGGACCGCATAGCGGTCGCGATCATTATAATCACCGCCCGTGCCGACATTGTCATAATAGCCGTCGCGCTGGTTCATGCTGCCAGACAGCGAGAAGGCGACATTTTCCGACAAAGGCCCGGTCACAGAGCCCTTGAAAATGGACTGGCCGTAATTGCCGAACGTCACTTCGCCCTGGCCGCCCCATTCAAACGATGGCTGCTCGGTGACGATGCTGACCACGCCGGCGGTGGCGTTCTTGCCGAAAAGTGTGGATTGCGGCCCCCGCAAGACTTCAACGCGCTCGATCCCCATCAGGTCAGACAGAACGGACCCTGCACGCGGGCGGAACACACCATCGATATACACAGCGACGGACGGCTCGATGCCGGGATTGTTGGCGCCATTGCCTTGCCCGCGAATAATAAAGGTCGCGTTCGAGCTGCGCTCCAGCTGGCTGACGCGCAAGGACGGCACGACAGATTGCAGGTCAATCGCGTCGATGATCTGTGCGTTCTGGATGGTTTCAGCCTGCACGACGGACACCGCGATCGGCACTTCCTGCAATGTCTGTTCGCGCTTTTGCGCGGTCACTGTAATGACATCAGGCTGCTGAGCTTGAGCGATGCCGGTCAAACCGGCGGCGAGAGCGGTTGCGCCAAGCGCGACCGACCTGATCGAGTGCTTCATAATGTCCTCCCCGTCGCCCGGCAGCTTTGGTGCTGCACACTTTGTTTTGGCGATAGTAAGGGCAGGATAGTAATATCATCATTACGTTAGCAAGCAGGGGGCCCCATAAAAGCTCAATTTTAGTGTCAGTGCGCTATTGATGCCTCAGCAGCAGGTGCAGCAAAAAAACTATGCTTAATCTCAGTATCGATTGAAAATACAGAGAGAAACAGCACTTCGCACTGCACGATCCGATGACGCTGGCATGGACCACCACTCAGACATATCGAGCGTCCCGGCGCGCTTATTCACGCCCAAAGCGGCTCCCTAGAGCCAGCCCTTGCGGCGAAACCACCAGATCAGACCGCCCGCCAGCCCCAGGCATGCAGCGCACACCAGCGCGAAAGCATAGGGCCAGGACGCGCCGGGCAGGCCGCCCACATTGATTCCCAAAAGACCCGTCAGGAAGCCCAGCGGCAGGAAGACCGCGGCGACGACGCTCAAGAGCAACATGGCGGCGTTCATCTCTTCGGCGCGCGCATCCACCATCTGATCATTAAGGATGGAGCTACGCTCGCGGACCATGTCGAGCTCTTCCACCAGTCGCGCGATGCGGTCGGCGGTTTCACGCAAGGTCACCCGCACATGAGGGTGATGCAAAGGCCCCACATCCTCAAGCGACAGGCGCGCCAGAATATCGCGCTGCGGCGCCAGATACCGTCTAAGCGCAATGGTGCTCCGCCTGATGTCAGCCAATTCGCCGCGCAGTCGTAACGCCCGGTCTACGCTGCGCTCTTCAAGATCGTCGATCTCATCCACCAGCGCCTCCAGCACCGGCTCCATCCGTATCGTCAATCCTTGAGACAGCGCACACACCAGATCGGCGGGGGTGGCGGGACCTGAGCCCTGCGCCATTTGATCGGCGATCTCAGACACCGCCATCAATCGACGCATCCGGGTGGTGATCACCAGCCGGTCCGTCACCCACAGCCGAAGCGACACCATGTCCTCGGGATCAGAATTGGGGTTCAGATTGACCCCGCGCATGATCAAGATCAGCCCGTCAGCGTGTTCGGCCATACGCGGACGCGTATCCGCGCGCATCAGCGCGCCCGCCACGACAGGGTCGGATTGCTGTGCAATCCAGGCGAAAGCTGCTGGATCACTTAAATCCAGATGCACCCAGCGATAGCCGCCCTCTGGCGACGCCGTGTCCAGATCGCTGACGGCGACAGCGGCGCCGTTGTCAGACATCTCATAGGCGTAAATGGGCGTGGGAGCGATCATCAGACATCCTGCCGGGTTATGGACATGAAGCGCTTGGGCTGCGCGGCGCCCTCAAAGCCCAGATCCTCGCAAATGCAGCGCGCACGAAAAACCCCGAGCCATTAAGGGCCCGGGGCTTTTCAATCAGACATGCTCAAGATCTAGGCGCTGGCGGCGCTGATCTCGTCAGCCGGGTCGCGCAGCACATAGCCGCGGCCCCAGACCGTTTCGATATGGTGGTCGCCATTGGTGGCCGAAGCGAGCTTCTTGCGGAGTTTGCAGATGAAGACGTCGATGATCTTCAGCTCCGGCTCGTCCATGCCGCCATACAGATGGTTGAGGAACATTTCTTTGGTGAGCGTCGTGCCCTTGCGCAGGGAGAGCAGCTCCAGCATCTGGTATTCCTTGCCGGTCAGATGCACGCGCTGGCTGTTCACTTCGACGGTCTTGGCGTCGAGGTTCACAGCGATGTCGCCCGTCTTGATGATCGACTGGGAATGACCTTTGGAGCGGCGCACCACAGCGTGGATGCGGGCGATCAGCTCTTCCTTGTGGAAGGGCTTGGTCATGTAGTCATCAGCGCCCGAGCCGAGGCCGCGCACCTTGTTGTCGATGTCGGCGTTGCCGGACAGGATCAGGATCGGCGTATCCACCTTGGCCACGCGCAGGGTTTTGAGCACGTCAAACCCCGGCATGTCCGGAAGATTCAGATCCAGAAGAATGATGTCATAGTCATAGAGTTTGCCGAGATCGACACCCTCTTCGCCAAGGTCCGTCACATACGTGTTGAAGCCCTCGGACTTCAACATCAGCTCGATACCTTGCGCTGTCGCGCGATCATCTTCGATCAGCAGAACCCGCATCGGTTCCCTCCCATGTCCGACGCACGAATCACCGCCTTCGTACGACGCCACAACCGTTAACCTTGTTCGCTATCAGAGGCGAGAAACCCTTATGGGAAGTTAACGACTGTTTGACTCGGGGAATGGAATCGAGTCCTGCAGAACGAGTCGCGCTATAAATCCTATTTTAATCATGAGCTTGGTTTTTTCTGCAAAAACTCACGAATCGTAAAAAAGCGCCCGCGAGGAGCCCCGCAGGCGCTTTTCAAAATCGTGGAAAACTCGGAAAAGTTCAGCCCTATTCCGCCGCCTGCAAAAGCGCCGGAGCGAGGGCCGCCAGCAAGGGCGCCCATTTGTCGCCGGCGTCACGAACGCGGCCGTCATAGAGGATGCGATCCTCGTATCCGCTGATCCACAAAGCGTCCGGATTGCGCCGCGCGATGACGATATCGCTCTGACGATCCGAGTACGGCGTGCGGTGCAGGCGGAAGATCACAAGTCCGTCCGCCAGCGCCTCGCCCAGCTCGCCGCCCAGGGCGCGCAGACGCTCATCGCCATCGATGACGGAGACCATCTCCATCTTGCCCGCTTCGGTGGACAGGGCGAAGCGCGAGCGCTCGATCCCTGACAGGCCGTGCTGGCTTTCAGCGTGCAGCTTCCACGCTTTCTCCACCGGCACGGCGAAAGCGCGGAAGCCCTCGATCTCGCGGCACTGGAAGAAATAATGGTTGTTGACGCCCATGCGCTTGAGTTCGCGCTGCATCAGGCGCAGAGCGTCCGCATCGTCATTGACCCCGTCAATGATCGGCGTCTGGTTCTCAAGCGTCACGAAGGGGCGCGATTTGAGCCGGGTCGCCGCGCGCTCCACCAGCGGATTGCGCAGATAGCCGCCACGCTCATTGCGCACATACTCGCCCGCCTCGTTCAGGCGCAGGAATTCATCCGCGTGGGTGAAGTGGACCATGAAGGCGACCAGCACATTGGGGTGCACTTCATGAAACAGGTCCAGCATCTCAAAGAAATTGTCGTCAAAGCGCTCAGGGAAGAACGCCATCTCCTTGGTGCCGATACGGATGACCTCGACCCCGGCTTCCGCCAACCCATTCAGATAGTCAAAGAGATTCCGGTTCGACAAAACCATCGGATCGCCGCCCGACAACAGCACTTCGCGCACTTTGGGTTTGTCGGTGATCTCGCCAGTTTCGACCTTGGCGTTATGGGTCTCGATATAATCCTTCACCTCGTGGATCGAGGCGGTGTCCTTGCCGGTCTTCCCGGTCAGGAAATCGGACCGGTAGCAATACCGGCACCAGCTTGAACAGGTGCGCACCACATAAACGAGGCACAGCTCGTATTTGTGCAGCAGGCCGGGAATGGGGCTGTATTTGAGCTGGTTGGACGGATCCGCCTCGCCCGACAGATCATCCATTTCCTCGGGGCGCGCCTTGATGAGGTTCTTCACCGCATCCGAGCGCTTGGCGAGATCGAGATAATACCCCGTCGCGCGCGGCGGCAGGCGATCAGACACCCCCGCCTCTTCCAGCGCGTCCAGCTCGTCAGCGGAATAGATCGCCGCTCCGCCTTCGCTGAGATATGTACGATATCGCGGCAGATCATGGACGACGTAGCGATTGAATTTGCTCTCGTCGATGCGCGCATAAAGATTGTCTTTGTTTTGACGCGAAACGGCTTTTTTCTTCGGGCGCGATCCTGCGATGCGCACAGTCTTGGCGTTGAGCGACATGTGGCTTCCTCGTCGTCGAATACTCGGCGGCGGCGTTTGCGCCAGCGATGTGAACAAGTGAGGGCCACCGACTGGCGGCCTCTCGAACGCGCGCCAGAGCTTTTCGCAAAAGCCTAGATCAGCGGCGTAACAGCTGGCAATTGGGCGCGTGGTCGCATCAGCGCGTCACGTCGGCCCTTGCAGCCGAGGGGAACATAGCCGTTCACACTCAAAAGAAAACAGCGCTACGGTAGTTTCTTCCCGCTGCGGTTCGCGCATTTTCGCATCGACGTTTACGCGGCTGAAACCGCGTTTGGGTTAAGCAGGGGTTCAAGACGGGCAAAACGCCCGCAAGCTAACGCGAGAAGTGCGGTGGATAGCCTGATCGACCGGATCTCCAATCTGGAGACCCGAACGTTCAAAGGCCGCGTATCAGCGGTCAACGGCCTGTTGGTCGAGGCGGAGGGGCCGGCGATGGCGCTGACCCTGGGCGCACGCGCACATCTTGATGGTCCGGTGAAAGCCAGTTTCGAAGTGGTCGGCTTCCGCGGCGAGACCGCCTTGATGATGGCCTATGACGATCTGACGGGCGTTCGCCCTGGCGCAATCGCCACGCTGGATCCGCGCGGGGCCGCCATTCGCCCGCACAAGGCTTGGCTGGGCCGGGTCATGGACAGCTTTTGCCGCCCGCAAGACGGCTTGGGATTTTTGCCCGAGGGCGATGTCGAGTATGCGCTGAAGGGCCGTCCGCCCAGCGCACATACCCGCCAACGCCTGGGTGATCGCCTGGACCTGGGCGTGCGCGCTATGAATGTCTTCACGCCCATGCGGTTGGGACAGCGTCTCGGCGTGTTCGCAGGCTCGGGCGTCGGCAAGTCCGTGCTGATGTCCATGCTGGCGCGCGGCAGTGAAGCGGATGTCATCGTCATCGGCCTGATCGGCGAACGGGGTCGCGAAGCACGCGAATTCGTCGAGGATGTCCTGGGCCCGGAAGGCCGCGCCCGTTCGGTGGTGATCACCGAAACCTCTGACGCGCCTGCGCTGGCGCGGCGCCGGGCCTGCTACACGACCATGGCGGCGGCGGAGTATTTTCGCGATCAGGGCCTGAACGTTTTGTGCCTGATGGATTCAGTCACACGCTTCGCCCTGGCCCAGCGCGAGATCGGCCTGGCTGCGGGCGAGCCGCCGACCACGCGCGGTTACACGCCGTCTGTCTTCGCCGAACTGCCCGGGCTTCTGGAGCGCGCCGGCCCCGGCCCCAAGGGAACCGGCACGATCACCGGCCTGTTCACCGTGCTGGTGGATGGCGACGATCATAACGAACCCATTGCGGACGCCGTCCGCGGCATTCTGGACGGCCATATCGTGATGAGCCGCGCCATCGCCGAGCGCGGACGTTTCCCCGCGATCGACGTTTTGAAATCAATTTCTCGCTCTGCGCCCGAAGTTTATGCGCCCGAAGAGGCGCCGCTTGCGCGTGAAGCTCGAAAACTCCTGGCCGCGTATGCGGACATGGAGGAACTGATCCGACTGGGAGCCTATTCCAGCGGATCGAACCCGGAGGTGGACCGGGCGATTGCGGTCAATGAACCGCTTGAAGCATTCCTGGGTCAGGGCAAAGACGAAAACGCGTCCATTGACGAGAGTTTCGCGACCCTGGCCGGGATATTGGGTGATGGATAGGGATAAGACATGGCGACACGTTCTCACGCACCACTGATCCGGCTGGCCCGGTTCAAAGTGGAAGAACTGCAAAAGCAAATAGCCGAGATCGAACGCGCCCGCGCCTCGATCAACGACCAGATCGACCGGCTTGAGGAAAGCGTTCCCGAAGAGCAGGCGATCGCCGATGAAAACCGCGACGGCTATCTCGCTTATGGCAGCTATGCGCGCTCTGTGATCCAGCGCAAGGACAAGCTGCGCACTTCTCTGGGAGAAGTCGACGCTCAGGCGGACGAATTGCGCGGACGTTTGGAAGCGGCCTTCGCTGATCTCAAGAAATACGAATTGCTCGAAGAGCGGCGTTTGCTGCGCATCCAGGATGCGCTCAAGGCCGCAGAGCAAGCCGAGATGGACGAGATCGCAAGCCAGATGCGTCAGCGCGCCCAGTAGGCCCTCTCGCATTCGAGCTCACTTCTAGCTCTCAAAGGCTTAGCACGCCTGTGAGGAGAGTTTTAACTTGCCCCCATGTGTTACCGAGGTATTAATGCCTTGGGGATGTATGACTTGGGCAGGTCTATGACGGGGCGTCGCATACTGGAGCTGGGTTTGGCCGCCATGATTGGCGGCGGCGGACTATTTGCGGCTTTTGTTCCTGGGGCCGCACCCGAAACGCCCTTGCACGATCTCAGCCCGAACTTGACAGGTCACGCCCTGCCCGCACCCCGGCTTAACCCGGCCTTGCTGCGAAACCCTGATTTTTATCGCGATTTACGAATTTCCGACGCCTCGCGCCGGGTCGCCAATGCGATCATGGCGCCGTCATCCACCCCCCAGACTTTCACCAGCAGAACGAGAACAGACGCTCCAGAACTGTCCATGGAGGGGTTTGCGGTGTCGCCGCGCGCCCAGTCTGAATCCGGGGATGGCTGGTCAGCGACCGCGCTTGGCTTGCAGGTGCGTGTGACGCCGGACACCGGATCCGCCGAACCGCAATGGTGGATTGTCGGCGGCGCAGGCCGGGAAACCTATGCGGTCTCGCCCGGAAGCCTGCGCGAATACACGGTCGCGCCCTTCTCGTCTGAAACCGTGATCGGCGACACCCATCTGGGCGTCGCCGTCAAACTCTCAGACCGCGCCCACGCCAGTTTCGGCTATGTGCGCGAAAAGCGGGAATTTCACCTCGGCCGCGAAGACTGGGAGGAAGACGAACACTTCCTCGGCATCGGCCTGCACGCGCGTTGGTGACGAAACATCAAGCGGCCTTGGTCAGCTTCGCCGCCATCGCCGGCTTGGCGTACAGTCCGCGATGACCGCTGATCGGTCGCAGATTATCGGTCAGACCAACAACCGTTTCCGCGGCGCCGAGCAACAAGAAGCCGTCATCCGCCAAGAGAGACGCCAGCCGATCCAGGATTTTCGCCTTGGTCTGGATGTCGAAATAGATCAGCACATTCCGGCAGAAAATCACGTCCATGCGGCCAAAGCGGGAAAAATCATCCAGCAAGTTGGCCTGCTCAAAGCGCACTTTCTGGCGCAGCTGGGGTTTGATCCGCCAGGAATCGCCCACTTGATCAAAGTTCTTCACCAGACGCTGGATCGGCAAGCCGCGCTGCACTTCAAACTGAGTGTAGATGCCGGCCTTGGCCTTCTCCAGAACGGGCGCGCTCATATCGGTCGCCAGAATGTCTGCATTCAAGCCCGGAATTTCGTCCAGCAACATGCCCAGCGAATAAGGCTCTTGTCCGGAGGACGCCGCCGCACACCAGATTTTCAGGGACCGTCCCATACGGGCTGACTTCAGCGCCGGAGCAATGACGTTTTCAAACAGGTCAAAAGGCGTCTTGTCACGGAAGAAGAACGTCTCGTGCGTCGCCAGGGCTTCGCTGGCGGCCACGCAAATCCGGGTGTCGCCGCGCATCATGGCGTCAATCAACGCTTCGACAGACGCAAAGCCTTCCTTCCGCGCAAGCGGGCCGAGCCGACTATCGACCAGATAGGCTTTTTCCTGCCCCAGAACCAGGCCGGAACGCTTGCGGACATCCTGACAAAGAAAGTCAAACTTATTGGAAGGCAGAGCGCTCATAGCGATCCTTTCAGGCGCCGGGTCAGCTCCGGGCCAATGTCTTTCAGGCTTAAGATCTGGTCTGCGAGTCCCGCTTCGGCCACGGCGCCGGGCATGCCCCAGACCACGCTGGACGCCTGGTCCTGAGCGATCACCTGGCCGCCGGCTTCGCGGATGGTGCGCGCGCCGTCGCGTCCGTCGTGACCCATACCGGTCAACACGACAGCGAGCACGCCATTGCCTGCAACCTTGGCGCAGCTGTTAAACAGCGGATCCACGGCGGGACGGCAGAAATTCACGGGCGGGGATTGGTCAATATGGGCGCTGATCACCCCATTGGCCGACCGCAATGTCATGTGGAAATCACCCGGCGCCAGATAGATGCGCCCTGGACGCAGCGGCTCGCCTTCCTTGGCTTCAGCCGCGGGCATTCCAAGCTTGCTCAGGTGTTCAGCCAGGATGGCGGTGAACAGCTTGGGCATGTGCTGGGTGATGACGATGGGAACAGTGATGTCACGCGGCAGAGCCGCGATGACTTCGCGCAGCGCCTGTGGGCCGCCGGTCGACGACCCGATCGCGATCAGGCTGGGCTTGCGCGCAGGCGCGACGGGTCGCGGCGTCGCCGGACGCGCAGCCGCCGGACGCGGCGCGACGCTGGCCGAGCGCGGGCTGAGCGCGACCAGCTTGTCCAGCAATTCCTTGCGATAGGCTTCAGCCCCGGCCACGCGGCCGGCTTCAGGCTTGGGCGCATAATCCGCCGCCCCCAGCGACAGGGCGCGCATGGTGATCTCGCCGCCCTTCAAGGTCAGCGTCGACGCCATCACCACCTTGGCCTTCGGGCAAGCCTTGAGAATCTGAGGCAGGGCGGTCAATCCGTCCATGCGCGGCATCTCGATATCGAGCACCACGATGTCAGGCTGCAGTTCAGCCGCCTTGCGAACGCCGACTTCGCCGTCTGCGCACGTCGCCGCCACCTGCAATCTGGAATCGGCTTCAATCCAGCGCGAGACCAGACCGCGCACAACAGCGCTATCGTCAATGATCAGGACGCTGGGCAAACCGCTCCGGCCGGCTGGAGAAGGAGAAACGCTCACGCAAGCATCCGTTCTAGACCAGGCCGGTCTCAGCAAATTTGGATTCAATGATGTCGCCGTCAAACGGCTTCATGACGTATTCATCAGCACCTGCGCGCAGCGCCTGGGTGATGTGGGACATATCGTTCTCGGTGGTGCAGAACACCACGACCGGCTTCTTCCCATTCGGTTCTTCACGCAGTTTGATCAGGAAGTCGAGCCCGTTCATGACAGGCATGTTCCAGTCCAGAAGCACCGCGTCAGGCATGGTTTTCTTGCAGAAATCCAGAGCCTGCTGACCATCAGCCGCCTCTTCACAGGCAAAACCGAGATCCTCGACGATTTTCCGCGCCACTTTCCGGATCACCCGGCTGTCATCCACTACAAGGCAGGTCTTCATACCCATGCTCCTCGATTAAGCCGCAAGACCGGCTTGCCAGGCGATCAGCGCTCTGATGTCCAGAACCGCCAAAAGATCTTTTTCCAAGCGGTGCACCCCTTTGAGCAAGGCGCGCCATTGCGGGTCCAGGTGCGCAGGCGTCGGCTCGAGCGTATCGGGCTTCAGCCGCATCACTTCGCCAACCTGATCCACGAGAACGCCAAACAACTCGGTGCCTTCTTCAAGACCCAGCGCCATGGCCGGCGCATCCGGTTCACGCGGGGGCAAACCCAGACGATGGCGAGCATCCACGGCGGTGACGATACGACCGCGCAAATTCAAAAGACCGGCGATCTCGCCCGGAGCCCGGGGCACGGACGTGACATCCTGCGGAGAAAACACCTCCCGGATCTGCTTAACTTCGACGCCGAACAGCTGATCGCCGATCCGGACCGTGACGTATTCGAAGCTATCTTCGACAGACATGCCTGCTCTCCTTTAGGCCGCGCTGCGCGCTGCTTGGTCCAGCGCTGCAATCAGGCCGCCACGATCCCCTGCCGGCATGATGGCGACAAAACCATCACTCGGCGTCGCGTAATCGTGCTCACCCACGCCCAGTCTAGGCACATTGGTGTAAACGCCTTCTTCCTGAAGACGCGCAAGTGCAGACGGATCGCCGACCAGCACATCGTATTCCGCACCCATTGTCGCAGCATCGCGTGCTTCATGCAGACCGCCGGCGACCGTGACGTCATAGCCCGCCGCCGCCAGAAGCGGGGCCAGCATGCGCCGGGAGAAGGCGTCCGCCTCCACCAGCAGCACCGCGTTGCGACCCGTGCCGGTCCGGCCCTTGCGCTGCGGCGCGCCAGCCCAGGCGCGTTGCATGTGCCAGGCGATGTCGAGCACTTCAGTGGCTTTGCCCTTGATGATGGCGGAGCCGATCACGCCGGGACGTTCGGACCCCATTTCCAGGTCGAGACGCTCTTCCACCACATCGAGAATTTCGTCCACGGCCACGCCCGCAGAGCGACCGTCTTCGGCGAACACCAGCACCGGCTGGCGGCCCTCGGTCTTGAAGGTGTCCATGCCGCCAGCATGCGCGAGAGGCAACAAGCGACCGCGGTATTGCACCACGTAACGACCATCGGTCTGTTCGATGGTGTTGGATTCAAAGTCTTCGAGACGCGTGATGAGGCTGACGGGAACCGCTTTGGGTTCTTCACCGCCGGCACGCACCAGCAAGAGACGCTGTCGGCCATTGGCCGCTTCGGCGGCGGCTGCGTCTTCGCTTGCAGCTTCGCTTTTCTCTTCGTCTTCGGCGGACGAGGTTTCCTGAGCCAGGCCATTGGGATCCAGGATCATGATCACCGAACCATCGCCCAGAATGGTCGCGCCGGAGAACACATTGATGCTGCGCAGCGGCCCGGAGAGCGGTTTGACCACAATCTCTTCGGTATCCAGAACGTCATCGACCACAAGACCGATCTTGCGGCCCGCTGCTTCAAGCACGATCACATAGCCCGTCATTTCCTCAGCCGAGGTATGCGGCGCCGTGTTGAGCACTTCGGTCAGCGCGATGACCGGCAACAAGCGGTCCCGCAGGCGGATCATGTTGGCGCCGTTCAGGGTCTCGACCGCCACAGATGAACCTGCGCCGACGCGCACCAGCTCACGCACGGAGAGCTGAGGCGCTGCAAAGCGTTGCTCGCCCGATTTGACGATCAGAGCGGAGACGATCGCCAGCGTCAGCGGGATTTTGATCGTGAATGTGGTGCCTTTGCCCTGTTCGGAGAACAGATCGATGGACCCGCCGATCTGTTCGATATTCGTCCGCACCACGTCCATGCCGACGCCGCGGCCGGACAGATTGGTGACGGCGGCAGCCGTAGAAAAGCCCGGAGCGAAAATGAAGCGCTGGATTTGCGCTTCGCTCATGGTCTCAATTTCGGCTTCCGTGGCCAGGCCTTTTTCAAGAACCTTCTGCCGGATTTTCTCTGCGTTCAGGCCCCGGCCGTCATCAATGATCTTCATGATGATGGCGCCGCCTTCGTGATAGGCGGACAGCTTTACAGTGCCCATCTCGCTCTTGCCGGCGGCCACCCGTTCTTCGGGGGTCTCCAGGCCATGATCGCACGAATTGCGGATCATGTGGGTGAGCGGGTCACGGATCAGTTCAAGAACCTGACGGTCCAGTTCGGTGTCTTCGCCTTCCTGCACCAGGCGGATCTTCTTGCCGACTTCCTGGCTGACATCGCGCACAATGCGCGGCAGCTTGCGCCAGGCGTCGCCGACCGGCTGCATGCGGGTCTTCATCACCCCGTCTTGCAGCTCTGCAGTGACAGAGGACAAGCGCTGCAGCGGTGTTTTCAGGGCTGAATCGTCTGAATCACGAACGATCTGGTGCAGCTGGTTCCGCGCCAGAACCAGTTCGGACACCGTCGTCATCAGGTTTTCAAGCGTATCCACATTCACGCGGATCGTCGCCTGGGAGCGGTGCGAGGTTTGCTGTCCAGCGTCGTCGTTGGCAGGCGCCTTGGCCGCCGCAGCCGGGGCGGCCGCCGCTTTGGGCGCAGGTTCAGCTTCGGCTTTCACCTCAACCTCGGCCTCGTGCTCTTCCGCCTCAGAGTCATTTTCGGATTCGACTTCAGCGTCAGCTTCAGCCTCCGCATCAAACTCCGGTCCCGGCGTCGACATGAAGGCCGCTTCAAGATCAGCCAGAGACACTTCGCCGGGCCGCAGATCGCGTCCCAGATCAGCGTCAAAGCCCGTCGGCGGCTCTTCAGCAACCACTTCAGGCTCGGGTTCCGGCTCGGGTTCTGGTTCGGGCTGAACTTCCGGCACGGGCTCAGCTTCAGCGACCGGAGCGGCGGCGCCGCCAGCCTCTCCCGGATCGCCCTTGCCCATGGACAACGCTTCAAGGCGGTCGATCAGATCACGGTCTTCGCCCGCAGGTTCGACGCCGTTTTGCTCGAGGCCGTTCGTGATCTCTTTGATCCGGTCAAGCGATTTGAGGACGACGGTCACCGCCGTGGAGTCCGCAATCATGTCACCGTCGCGGAACTTGCCCAGCAGGGTTTCGCCTGCATGAGCAATGGCTTCCAGTCTTTCCAGACCCAGGAAGCCGCACGTCCCCTTGATGGTGTGCAAGAGCCGGAAAATATTATCCAGCGTTGCGCGATCCGTTGGATCCGCCTCAAATTTTACAAGCTCTTCGTCAATGACGTCGAGGCTTTCCGACGTCTCTGCGAGAAACTCGCCGATCAATTCATCCATGGTCAGCCCCGGTGTTACAAAGCGGCTTTGTCACCAAGACTGTCACGACCAGAGTTAACGCAAGGTTGGGAACCTGCGCATTCTGACAAAAGATGTAATCTTTTATTCAGCCGCCTGAATCTGACCGCCTTCAGGGCCGATTAAAGCCGCCAGTTCAACCCGGTCGCCGTCCAGCTGCGCTTCCGCCCGACCGCCGCTTTCACGGGCGATCAGTCCTGCATAATACGGCTGCACGGACCGACCGTCATACCCGTCTTCAGGACGCTCGCCACGGATGGCTTTCTGATAGGCCTCGTCCAGTCGCAAACGCGCGCCTTTGGCGATGACCCGCAAACGCGCGCCCCCGTCAGCACTGGCGGAGGTTTCGACAATCACCTCGCCGCCGCGCGGCAGGCTATCCACGCCGATCCAGATCAGGTTCAGCAGGACACGGGCTGCGGTCTTGCTGATCGCAGTGTTTTCTGATGGCCAGACAAGATCGGGGCGAGAATCCTCAAACATCGGGTTCGCAAGCGTTTTGATCTCAGACAGGGCGACTTCACCGCCCCGGGAGCCGGCGGCCCCAAAGCATACACGCGAATATTCCAGCTTGGCCCGGATCTGCTTGGCGCCTGTGCGCAACAACGCAATAGCGTCGTCGCGCATGTCCAGCGCACTGTCATCATCCAAAACGGACAAGGCTGCGCCCATGGCGCTGGTTGGCCCCGCTATGTCGTGACAGACGCGGGAGGACAGCAAGGCTGCGAGTTCGGCGGCGGTGGGGGCGATCTGAGTGCTCATAACGCTATGCTTAATGCGATTCTCGACGGAAAAAGGGTTAACGGCCTGCGTCAGGATCAGACGCCTCAGGCGCCGTCGTCCAGGTCGTCATGCCCGCTACGGCTGGAATGAAACACCAGGGCCATCAGTCCCACGCCCAGCCCGACAGTGAAGATGACGCCCAACCCCATGGCCAGCCAGCCATGCCAGCTGATGCTGAACGCAACATCGCCGCCATCCATGCTGGTCCAGATATAGACAGAGACCCAGACCGCGCCCGCAAGCAACACGCCCAATACGAGACTGAGGAGGATAATACTCTTCATGGACAAACCTTTCCTGCGACCCGGCGGGGTGTCGCGTGTTCACTATCTTTGCAACCTGTTAAGCGATGCGCCCTAAATGCGAAAGACAAAGCTAACTCTTTGTCACGTCTTTGCGCGTGCGCCATGCCGAACTGGAATGAAGATTGCAGCTTAAGGCACTTCCAGATGCGTTTCAGGCGCGCTAGCATCCCCAAGCTGCTGGGGAGCAATGAGGGATAATCTGCGTACATGTCCGGATTTGATGTGCACTTGGCTGACGCCCGGCGTTCCCGCTCGTTAATCTTTTTTGTCGCCGTCGGCGCAGCGCTTCTGCTGACTGTCGGCTTTCTGATCAGTCGCGATCAGTCTGACCCGCGTCTCTCCGCTCAGGCCCAGACCGACCGGGCCGAGCAGATCGAGACCGCCGCCGATACGGCGCAGCCTCCCCCCAGTTCCGAAGCGACGCCCGATGATCAGAGCCGTTTTGACACGCCGCAAGCGCAGGTGATGTCAGAACACGCCCTGTTCACGAACGCTGACGTTCGCCCCGAAGTTCAAAGTCGGGACGTCACCGTGCGCCGCGGTCAGACTTTCGCCAGCGTGCTGGCGGACGCTGGCGCAGATCGCATTGACGCTGCGCGAGCGATCAACGCGCTCGATCCGCTGTTCTCGGCCCGCCTGCTGCGCGCAGGTCAGGACCTGACCTTGTTTTTTGAAACGCCCACAGCCTCAGAACTGCACCTGGCCGCCGCAACCGATGCGCCTGTCGCTGAAACGCGTCTGGCGGGCTTCTCTTTCCGCCCTGACCAGGAACGCACGCTCACGGTCTCGCGCGACGGGGACGGCCAGTTTCACGCCCGCGAAGCCACAGCCAGCCTGCAGCGCGAAGTGGTCCGGGTCACCGGCGAAGTCAGCTCCAGCCTGTATCTGTCCGCCATCGAGCTGGGCGCGACAGACCGCGTGGTGTTTGAACTCGCTAACATTTTGGGCTTTGCCGTCGACTTCCGCACCGTGCAGCCTGGCGACCCGTTCGACGTGGTCTTCGAACGGTTTGTGAACAGCCGCGGCGAGACCGTGCGCACTGGCAATATCTTGTATGTGGTGTTCGACGGTCGCGGCGAGCCTCTGGAATATTTCCGCTATGAAATGGAAGACGGCGAAGTCGGCTATTACACCGGCGAGGGTGAAAGCGCGCAGCGCCTCTTGATGCGCATGCCCATCAACGGCGCACGCATCTCCTCCTCCTTCGGCATGCGGTTCCACCCGGTGCTGAACCGGAACCGCCCTCATAACGGCACGGACTTCGCCGCGCCGCGCGGCACCCCGGTGATGGCGGCGGGCGCCGGCATCATCGAGCGCGCCAACCGGTTCGGCTCTTTCGGGAATTATGTGCGCATCCGTCACAGCAATGGTTATGAGACGGCCTATGCGCACCTGAACGGTTTCGCCAGCGGCATTCGCTCGGGCAGCCGGGTCCAGCAAGGTCAGATCATCGCCTATGTGGGCACCACGGGGCGCTCGACCGGCCCTCACCTGCACTATGAAGTGCATCTGAACGGCAACCCGACCAATCCGATGAGCCTGGACCTGCCTACGGGCCGCCGACTGGAATCTGACGAACTCGCTGACTTCATGAGCGCACGCGATCAGCTGATCGAGATCCGCGACAGCGCCCCGCCTGCGCTGGACGCCACTGAGGCAGCGCCGTTTTTGACCGCTGATAACGCAGGCGACGCCTAGCAATCCCTAGCGCTGTCTCTGCAAACGATAGCTGAGAAACGCCAGCACATCGCGGGCGGCTTCATAGGTGGGTTGGCCATCCTCGGCGATCAGGTCCTTGGTCAGGACCGCGTGCGGGAAAGGATTGCCGTTCGGGTTTTTCGCTGCATCGGGCAGCACCCGCGTCTCCAGCTTGTCGCCCAGCACCTCTTGCAGCGCGTCGAAGCGCCCGGCCTTGCACGATGGGTCGCCGTCAAAGCGCAGGGCCATCACTTCCAAATCATCGCGCCCTGAGAGCGCCTGCGCCTCGTCCACGTCCAGATGTACGGAATGGGCGGCGTTGAACGGCAAGGCCGGCTCACCGGCCACCGCCGCAATTACGCTCGGCTCAACCGCCACCGACCAGGCGAAATTACCCGTCAGGCACAAGCCGATGGCGCCGACGCCAGGCCCGCCGCACTCTTCATGAATCTCGCGCGCCAACGTGCGCAGCCAGTCGGAAATGGGCGAGCCGCCCGTGCGTGCGAACAGACGGATTTCACGGCTGATGCAGGCGCGCGCCATGCCGCCGACCTTGCCATGCACTTGCACCAGCTCTTCATGCGGCGTGCCGGCCGGATCATAAAGCGCGGGCGCATAGACCCGGAAGCCCGCCGCGACCAGCCAGTGCGCCAGCCGCCAGAATTCCGGCACAAAGCCCGGCAATTCATGCATCAAGAGGACGCCGGGCCCCTCCCCCGCCACCAGCACGGGGTGGCTCATGCCCTGGGCTTCCCAGTCAAACGCTTCGGTGAAGGGCGTCCGGTCATCCAGGGCCAGCACGTCAGAAAACAGGGTATGGCTGAATAGGTCTTTCGCCTGCGACATCGGGCGGCCCCTCCTGATGGTGTTCACGCCGTGAGTTTGACCTCTTTCTGGAGCGACGGACAGAGCCGATCCGGGATCAGGCGCGTTTTGACCTTTATCTGAGCGCTTGACCCGGCGCCGCCCAAGGCGTAAATCCCCCGCCGGGCTGGAAGCGCCCGCCGTCCGCGAGACCTCTGGTCTTTGGTGAAGTCTTCTTTTTTTTCTTGTGCATGTCGTGCAGCTCATCAAGCGGCGCGGCGGCAATGCGGGCCCCGCCGAACAGGCCGCCTTGATGAAAGGCGCACACCATGACGACTCACATCCTGCCCGACCTCACCGAGCTGAAAGCTCAGGCCAAACGCCTGCGCGCGGCTTTGGAGACCGACGGCGATTTCATCACCCATTCCGAAGCGCTCGAGCTGATCGCCAGACAGTATGGCTGCCGGGACTGGAACACGCTCCACGCTCAGGTCGGCAACCGCCCCAGCGAGCCCTATCATATGGGAGGCCAATGGGCGGGAACCTATCTGGGACAGCCCTTCACCGGCGTCGTACACGCCCTGAAGAAACTCGATGACGGGGCGCACTACCAGATCAGTTTCGACTTTGACGAAGCGGTGGATGTGGTGAAATTCGACAGCTTTTCAGCCTATCGAAAACGCGTGACCGTGACGATGGATCGTCAGGGGCGCTCGGTGCAGAAAACCTCGGATGGCCAGCCCTATCTGGTGCTGACGCGGTGATTTCGCAAAAAAGAGGCGGAGCATGATGCTCCGCCTTTACCCTGCTAGCTGTTGCAAAGATTCGTTGAGCGCCCGAACTTGCGAGTCATTGCCGCTGACGACATCCGAAATCTTATTGGCGGTCACCGCAGCGCGTTGGGACAGTTCGCGCACTTCTGCTGCGACCACTGCGAACCCGCGTCCAGCGTCACCTGCACGACTGGCTTCGATCGTTGCGTTGAGTGATAGCAGGTTCGTCTGCTTGGCGATTGTGTCGATTTCCGCCACAAATTCACTGATTGAAACGCCAGACGTGATCACATCCGCCATGGCAGCGTCAGCTTTGGACAAAGCCTGGCGGCGCGTTGTGATGTCAACACCGAACATCAAGTATTTGATGATATGGCCGTTCATATCTCGAACGGCGGAGAAGACGGCGTCCAGAGCCAGCTCTCCTTCACCAAAAACCGTATCCTTGCGCACCAGATCACCACGCTCGAGCCGCGCCAAATCATTCTGGTCCAGGAAATGGGTCAATTGGGTCGCTGCGCCCGACGGACAATTGGTCCTGAGATATGGGTTCATCTCGGCGGAAAGGTGCGGCGCGCCCCATTCCGCGATCGCGCAGGTCTCGCTGATGGCGGACAAGCGGGTTTCAAACTCCAAGGCTTGTTGCTTGACCGCATTAATATTGGCCTGAATGGAGACATAGCGGACCACTTCGCCCTGCGCATTGCGCACAGGGTTTACGGCCAGGGAAATCCAGTACGGCTCACCACTCTTTGTATAGTTCAGGATTTCCTCATAAAATGGCTGCTCGTTCTTTAGATACTGCGAAATGCGCGACACGGTCTGGGGGTTGGTGCCGGGCCCTTGAAGCACGTCGCCCGGCTTTTTTCCCCTGACTTCTTCGAAGGTGAAATCAGTCATTTTTGTAAAGCCGGGATTGACGTATTCGATAAGCCCCTGCGCATTGGTGATGAGGACCGAATTGTCGGTTTCATTCGCCACAAGCGACAGAATAGCGATTTCTTCACGCTGCCTGACTTCCTCAGTCACGTCTCTCAAGAACGCTGTGTACAGCGTCTTTCCGCCGAGCTTCACCCTCGACAGAGACAGCGAAACCATCAGCTCATCGCCGCTTTTGGTTTCAAGATTGACTTCTCGGAAGGTGCCCACGATCTTGTCTTGGCCCGTCGTCCGGTTGGCGTTGACGTAATCATCGTGGCGAGGCTGGTGGATTTTCGGAACCAGCATCTTGACGTTGCGACCCAGCACTTCACTCCGGTCATAACCCCACAAACGCTCGGCCGCCGCATTCATGAAGGTGACGATATTGTTGTCGTCAATCGTCACGACAGCATCTAACGCCTGCTCCAAAGTCTGACTGATGATCTCGCGCTGTTCGCGTTCGGCTGTGATGTCACGCACGAAAGCGGCGTACCCGTGAGGTCGCCCCGGCTCTTCCACTTTTGAGAGCGCCAGCGATACGTAGCGGCGCTCGCCATTTGGCCGCACAATCTCAACTTCACGACTGGAGCCGACAATCTTGTCTTGTCCTGTCCGTCTGTGACTGTTGACGAAATCGTCGTGATTATCCCGATACTCTTCAGGTACGAGATATTTCACATTGCGCCCGACGACCTGAGCGGCCTCGACGCCCCAGAGCGTTTCCGCCGAGGGGTTGAAATAGGTCACAATATTCTGGCTGTCGATCCGAATGACGGCGTCTAGCGCCTGCTCCAATATCTGGTCGGCGATGCTGGCGGCGTTTTGGGCCCCTGACTCGCTGTGGTTGCCCATGTCAGCACCGACCATGCTCATGGTGTTATTGAAGAAGCCCATCGCAGAATCCTGAATTAATTAATTCAAGATCGAACTCTGCTCAGGGGGCGTTAACAGCTTATGAAAATTTTCCTATGGATGAATCGCATCATAAATATTTAATGATAGAGATGCGCTGCCCGGACCGGTCGCCCGGTCAGGACAGCACATAGACTTACTGGATAACAGCCGCCTTGGGCGGCTGGGCGTTTCGGCTCACAGCCTTGCCGTTCACCGTCAGCGCATCGCCTTCGGTTGAGACGGTCAAGGTCTCGCCGTCATGCAGGCTGCCTTCGAGAATAAGCCGGGCCAGCGGGTCCTGCAGCTCTTTCTGGATCACCCGCTTCAGCGGCCGCGCGCCATAAGCCGGGTCATAGCCTTTGGCCGCCAGCCATTGCCGGGCGCCGTCATCAAGCTCCAGCACCATGCGGCGATCTTCCAGCAGCGCTTCCAGACGCTTGAGCTGAATGCCGACAATGGCGCCCATATGCTCCTCGGCCAGACGACGGAACAGGATGATCTCGTCGATCCGGTTGAGGAATTCGGGGCGGAACGCGCCGCGCACCACATCCATCACCTGATCGCGGGCATCCTCCACATCGCCGGACAGCAGGAATTCCGAGCCGAGATTGGAGGTCATGATCAGGATGGTGTTGCGGAAATCCACCGTCCGGCCCTGACCATCGGTCAGGCGTCCGTCATCAAGAACCTGCAAGAGCACGTTGAAGACGTCCGGATGGGCTTTCTCCACCTCGTCAAACAGCACCACCTGATAGGGCCGACGTCGCACGCTTTCAGTCAGCGCGCCGCCTTCTTCATAGCCGACATAGCCCGGAGGCGCGCCGATCAGGCGGGCGACGGAATGTTTCTCCATATATTCCGACATATCCATCCGCGTGATCGCGGTTTCGTCGTCAAACAGGAACTCCGCCAACGCCTTGGTCAGCTCGGTCTTGCCCACGCCCGTAGGGCCCAGGAACAGGAAGGAGCCGATGGGCCGGCTTGGGTCTTTCAGGCCCGCGCGCGAGCGGCGCACGGCGTCAGAAACCGCTTGCAGCGCCTCTTCCTGACCCACAACGCGCTTGCGCAGCCCGTCTTCCATGGCCAGCAGCTTCTCGCGCTCGCCTTCAAGCATCTTGTCCACCGGCACGCCAGTCCAGCGGCTGACCACGGCGGCGATCTGCTCTTCGTCCACCACTTCTTTGACAAGGCTTGAGTCATTGGCGGCGCCGTCGGCCGCGTCCTCAGCGTCCTTGAGCTGTTTTTCCAGCTGCGGGATCTGGCCGTATTTTAGCTCGGACGCACGGCCCAGATCACCCCGGCGCTCCGCGTCGGCGAGTTCAGCGCGCAGGCGGTCCAACCGCTCCTTGATCTCGGTGGAAGAGGCCAGCTTGTCCTTCTCCGCGCGCCAGGCGGCGGTCAGCTCGGCGGACCGGCCTTCCAGTTCGGACAATTCCTTGTGCAGCGTTTCAAGGCGCTGTTTGGAGGCGTCGTCGCCTTCCTTCTTCAGCGCTTCGGCCTCGATCTTCAGCTGTATGATCCGGCGATCGAGCTCATCCAGCTCTTCCGGCTTTGAATCCACCTGCATGCGCAAACGCGCCGAGGCCTCGTCCATCAAGTCGATCGCCTTGTCGGGCAGGAAGCGGTCGGTGATATAGCGGTTGGACAGGGTCGCCGCCGCCACGATCGCGCCGTCCGCGATGCGCACGCCGTGGTGCACTTCGTATTTTTCCTTCAGCCCGCGCAGAATGGAGACGGTGTCCTCTACGCTCGGCTCTTCCACGAAGACCGGCTGGAAGCGCCGCGCCAGCGCCGCGTCCTTCTCCACATGCTTGCGGTATTCATCCAGCGTCGTCGCGCCCACGCAATGCAGCTGACCGCGGGCCAGGGCGGGCTTGAGAAGGTTGGACGCATCCATCGCGCCATCGGTCTTGCCGGCGCCCACCAGCGTATGCATCTCGTCGATGAACAGGATGATCTGGCCGTTCGCGGATTCCACCTCGTTGAGCACCGATTTCAGGCGCTCCTCAAACTCGCCGCGATATTTCGCGCCGGCGATCAGGGAGCCCATATCAAGCGCCAGAAGCTTCTTGTCCTTCAGGCTCTCAGGCACATCGCCATTGACGATGCGCAGGGCCAGGCCCTCGGCGATGGCGGTCTTGCCCACGCCCGGCTCGCCGATAAGCACCGGATTGTTCTTGGTGCGGCGCGACAGCACCTGAATGGCGCGGCGGATTTCCTCATCGCGGCCAATGACCGGATCAAGCTTGCCCTCGCGCGCCACTTCAGTGAGGTCGCGAGCGTATTTCTTCAGCGCTTCATACGTGTCTTCCGCCGACTGGCTGTCCGCAGTGCGGCCCTGGCGCAGATCATTGACGGCGGCGTTGAGCGCCTGGGGCGTCACGCCAGCCTGTTTGAGGATTTCCTCGGCCTTGTGCCCTTTGACCAGGCTCAGCCCCTGCAAGATGCGCTCGGCGGTCACATACTGATCGCCCGCTTTCTTGGCGGCGTCCTCGGCGCTTGAAAACACTTCGGCGGTCTTGGGAGCCAGGTAAATCTGCCCGGTCGCGCTCTCCACCTTGGGAAGCGCGCCCAATGCGCGTTCGGTCAGATCCGCAGCCACTTCGGGACGACCGCCTGACGCCTTGATCAGATTGATCGCCAGCTGCTGGTCGTCATCCAGCAGCGCCTTGAGGAGGTGTTCAGGCGCGAAATGCTGGTTCTTGTTCTTGAGGGCGAGCCCTTGAGCCGCTTGCAAGACGCTACGGGCCCGGTCGGTGAATTTTTCAAAGTCCATAATCATGTCTCCTGAGTGTCAGCGAGACAGGCGGGGCCGGTGACCTTCTTGGAAGCATCCCCACACCGCCCTGTCACCTCTCGAAGTAGGTGTTGCATATCCGGCACACAAGAGGCTGGCCTGGGAAAAGACGAACCGTAGCAGGCAGGCACGAAAAGGGCGGCACCATGCGGCGCCGCCCTCGTCCATTTCCAGCCAAGCTCCACCCTTATGCAATCTTTTCCGCGATATAGGGCGGCAGGGCGAAGCTGCCCTTGTGGATTTCGGGGCTGAAATACTTCGTCTTGATGTCGAGCGCCGCAAAGCGTTCGCGGATCGTCTCGATATCGCGATCAAACGTCGCGCCCTCATTGGTGGCGAAACCCAGCGCCATGAAGCCGCCCGAGAAGGCCGGCACGCAGATCAGGTAAAAGCCAGAGTGCTTGAACAGCGATTTGAAGCTGTCGGAGGTGGATTTCACCGGCTCGGGATGGATCGCGGCAAGACCGGACTGGGTGACGATGACGCCGCCATCGCTGAGCAGTTTTGAACAAGCCGTGTAGAACTCACGCGTGAACAGCACCGCGCTCGGCCCGACCGGGTCAGAAGAGTCGATCAGGATGAGGTCGAATTTATCCGTGGTCTCCTCGACATATTTCGAGCCATCCGCGATCACCACATTGACGCGCGGGTCCTCAAACGAGCCCTGGGACACGTCGGGGAACCATTTCTTCGAGAACTCGATCACGTCCGGGTCGATCTCCACCAGGGTGATCGACTCCACGCCCTTGTGCTTGAGCATTTCGCGCATGGCGCCGCCATCGCCGCCGCCCACAATCAGCACGCGTTTCACCGCGCCGTGCGACAAGAGCGGCACATGGCTGACCATCTCGTGGTAGATGAACTCGTCCGCCATAGAGACCTGGACCAGGCCGTCAATCGCCAGCACGCGGCCGTTCTCGTCGTTCTCAAACACGATCAGGTCCTGAACGTCCGACGCTTCGGCGTAGAGAAGTTTGTCGATGCGCAGGCCGTTGCCGATGCCCGCGCTCAGCGATTCCCGGAACCACAGATCGCCATTGGCGTCGCGATAGGTGTGCTTGGGAGTGTCGGTCATGATCGTCTCCTGAAAAAGCGTGCAGGACAGGCGGACGCGCCGCCTTGAAGGGATGGCGCGTTGCTTCGCGCCCCCGGCGTGCAAAGGCAAGAAAAAAGGAAAGGGAGCGGCTCGTGAGAACCGCTCCCGTGTGTCAGCCCATCGGGCGGAAAGCGCTTACGCGCCCTCGCCGCGCAGGATTTCAGTGACGCGCACCTCGGCGGCCTCAAAGGCCTCCTTGAGGATCGCCACGGCCTTGATTGGCTGGGCGTCGCCGCACATGAACACGTCGAACGCCGCATAGTCGCGCTCGGGCCAGGTGTGGGTCGAGATATGGCTTTCCGCCAGCACCGCCACGCCCGACACGCCGCCATTGGGCTCAAACACGTGGGTGTGGATGTGCAACAGCGTCGCGCCGCAGGCGGTCACGCAATCGCGGAACGCCTGCTGGATGCGGTCTTCATCGGTCAAATGACGCGCGCCCATCAGATCGATGATCAGATGGCGACCGGCCACCTGTTTGCCGTCGACCATGATGAAGTGATCAAGATCGTCTTTGGCGTTCGTATCGACCGGTTCGAAGTCGGTGTTGTACTGGGGGCTGTCCGCCAGGGTCAGTCCGTCCATGAGAAGGTCCCTTCCATGTGGGAACGCGGCGCGTCGGCCGCGCTCAGTCCCGTGTTCTAAAAAGCGTCGTTGAAAAGGTCGGCGAACCGACGGCGGGGGCGCTGTTTCCAGGCGCCGCGGTGATAGACGTCCGAGACGATGACCGGCGCCACTGTGGTGGCTTCGGCGAACACCATCTGCTCCAGCGCTACATCCACCTTGCCCCAGGAACACGCTTCCTTGAGGGTCGAGGACGAACAGGCGCCGTCGCGAACGTCGGCCACGGTGATTTGCACCGCGTATTTGTGCATTTCCACGTCGTCATGGCCGAGGATTTCTGCGCAGACGACCGTGTCTTGCGCAAAGTTCTTCGGCACGCCGCCGCCCACCATGAACAGGCCGGTCGAGCCCGCCTTGATCTTGATGTCGGTCAGCTCGCGGAAATCGGCGACGGAATCGATGGACACATAGCCCTCGCCCGCCTTGATCCGATTCACCTGATGTTTGACGAGACCAAACCCGGCCGAGCAATCGGAGAACGCCGGCACAAAGATCGGCACGCCATGGCGATAGCACTCTTCAATCAAAGAGCCTTCTTTCTTGGCGTTGCCGTCCGCGAGCCATTGGCCCATAGCCTTGATGAAGGCGCGCGAGCTGATCGGACCCTTGGGCAGGCTGTCGGCGATATCGCCGATGATATGGTCGCATGCCTGCAGGTCTTCCTCGTCGATATAGGTGTCGTAAATGCGGTCGATATAGAGGTCGCGCAGCACCCGGTCGTCTGGAATGTCCCTGGCCTGGTAGTGTTTGAAGCCCACCGCCTCGAAGAAATCCATGTCCACAATGGACGCGCCCGTGGCGACCACAGCGTCGACCATGTTGTTGCGGATCATGTCGCGCCACACATGCATGCAGCCGCCCGCAGACGTGGAGCCCGCCAAGGTCAGGATCACAGAACAGTCGGGATCTTCCTGAGCCGCTTGCAAGATGCGCGCAGCCCGCGCCGCATCGCGGGAGGTGAAGCTCATCTTCTCCCAGGCGTCGATGATCACGCGGCCGTCAAAGCTCGCAATGTCGATATGTTCGACCGGGCTCGAGAGCAGCTCTTCCTTGCGGTTTGAGGTGTCAGCCATCCTCAACGCCTTTTCATGATGCGGTTGCGGCGGCGCCGGTTCAGGCGCGGAAAGGAGACCACACGGTCGTTCTCGTCTTCGTGACCCGAGGCGACATCCGCCACAGGCCGGTCATAGACGGAGACCCAAGGGAAGTCGGACACCGTTACGGTCTCCACCTCGCCAAAGCCGTTGAACCGTGTCGCCATGGCGACGCCGTAAGCGCCCATGAGCGCAAACTCGATCACATCACCCTCGGACAAATCCGCCGGCAGCTCGATCGGCGCCGCAACAGCGTCGATGGCGTCGCAGGTCGGCCCGTACAGACGGAAGGCCGCGGTCTGAGCGCTCGGCTCGCCTTTCGGACGGTGCACACGGATCGGATAGGGCCATTTCATATGGACCAGATCGAACAGCGTGCCGTAGGCGCCGTCATTGAGGTAGACCTGATCGCCCTTGACCAGCTCGACGCGGGTGAGGATCGATGTGGATTCCGCGCACAGCGCCCGGCCCGGCTCGCACCACAGATCGGCGTTCTCGAGAACCATCATCTCTTCAAACGCGTTTTCGATCGCGGCCACATACTCAGACAATGGCGGCGGAGTCATGCCCGGATAGGCGACAGGAAAGCCGCCGCCCACATCCACGATGTCCACGGTGACGGCCGCGCGCTTGATCAGGCGCGAGACGTCCAGCATGGCCGCACGATAGGCGCTCGGCGCCATGCACTGGCTGCCCACGTGAAAGCTCACGCCCAGCTCGTCGGCATAGGTCCGCACGCGCTGGATCAAATCCACCGCATCATCTTCGGACGCACCGAATTTGCCCGCCAGCGGCAGAGTCGCGCCGTCATTGGAGACAGCGATGCGCACCACCAGGGTCAGATCCTTAGCGTAGCCGGTTTCGGCGAGAATCTTTTCAAGCTCGGCTTCACAATCGAGCACGAAAATGCGCACGCCATGTTCAAAATAGGCCGAGTTGATGGCTCGACGGCTTTTGACCGGGTGCATAAAGGCCATGGTCGCGTCCGGGCAGCGCGAGGCAATCAGCTCAACCTCGTTGAGCGACGCCACGTCGAACCAGCGCATGCCGGCGGCGTACAGCGTATCGATCACCCACGCGGACGGGTTTGATTTGACCGCGTAGAGCACTTCGCCGGGAAAATTGTTCTGGAACCAGGATGCCGCAATCGTCAGTCGATCGGGCCGCGCGCAGGCGACCGGGCCTTCGACAGGCCGAGAGCGGACCAGGTCCAGGGGCGTATGGTAATGAGACAACTCACGGAACCCCCTGCTTGTTGTTAACCCAATCCGGCATCGAGCGGATCGCCTCCGCCGGGACGGCGCGAATTAAATCCTGTGACCCTGCATGTAAAGTCGAAAATTTGTACGTCTTGATTTTTTTTCGCGGCGGCGAGGGTCGATTCATCCACATGCGTATCCATCAGCGTCACAAAGGGGTCACCTAATCAGACCCTTGGCGTTTTCAAGGATGGCATGCGCGTTCTCTGATACGGTGCAGTGAATATTTGCTTGCGCGCGTGTCATAAAACTGATGCGTCCTTCACGTTAGAAGAACCAACGCTGCATCCGATGATAAGTTCCAGGAGAGACGAGATGCCTCAACTCCGCGCTGATCACCTTCTTGTCGCATGCGCCGCGCTGGCGCTTATGGCCTGCGGCGAGCCGCGAGAAGACATTGTGCTGCTGGACGAGCCGGCCGCGCCGGCCGCGCCGTCTGACGCTGAGACACCTGTCCCAGGCGCTGGCGTCGGCGGACGAGACGGCTTGCGCATGGTGGGGTCCTCCACCGTCTTCCCCTTCGCAACAGCGGTCGCAGAGAGTTTCGGCGCCAAGAGCACGTTTCCGACCCCTGTTGTGGAAGCCACGGGCACGGGCGGCGGCATGAACCTGTTCTGCGCAGGCGTCGGCCTGGGCTATCCGGACCTGACGGGCGCGTCACGCCCCATCAAGGCGACCGAGTATCAGCTATGTCAGGACAATGGCGTCGTCGCCATCACCGAAATACCGATCGGCTATGACGGCATCGTGCTGGGCAACTCGATCAGTGCGGACGCGATGGATATTGAGCGTGTGCAGCTCTACCTGGCGCTGGCGGCGGAAACCCCCATGCCCATCACGGCCGAGGGCGAGTCGCTGTTTGACGAGCAGGGCGCGTTGCAGTCAGGCCGAAATTTTGGCGAGATCGCCGGGTTTTCATGTCACAGCTTCATCGCCAACCCCTTTGAGCGCTGGTCTGACATCTCGTCTGATCTGCCTGCACAGCGCATTGAAGTGTTTGGCCCGCCGCCCACGTCGGGGACGCGCGACGCCTTTGTCGAGCTCGACATGATCATGGGCGCACAGGAGGTGGACTGCCTGGCCGCTCTGTCTGAAAGCGACGAGCACGCCTTTGAACGTCTCGCTTCGCGCATCCGCGAGGACGGCGCTTGGGTGGACGCCGGCGAAAACGACAACACCATCGTCCAGACTCTCGCCAACTCCCCGGCCGCCTTCGGCATCTTTGGCTATTCCTTTCTGGAGCAGAACGGCGACCGCATTCAGGCCGCCAGGGTCGACGGGATCGCGCCGACTTACGAGAACATCTCAAACGGCGTCTATCCCGGATCGCGGTCCTTGTTCGTCTACGTCAAGAACCAACATGTGGGCGTCGCTCCGGGCCTGCTGCCCTTTGTGGAAGAGCTGACCAGCGAAGATGCTTGGGGTCCGTTCGGCTATCTGGCTGAACGCGGCCTGATCGCCCTTCCCGAAGCGCGCCGCCAGGACGCCGCACGCGACGCACGCGCCCTCAGACCCATGCAGACCCCAGCCCAATAATCAGTGTTTGCGATGACGGTTTGAGTACGCTCTGCTTATGACACAGATCGGACCTGCATGGACGCGGTCTCGCCAAGGCTGAGCGGGCGTGTTAGGCCGGATTGCAATGTACGGTTCGAACTGGGGACACCTATGGACGCGATGGATCTGAGTCTTTTGACCGCCTCTCTGGTCACTTTTTTCGTGGTGATCGACCCGATTGGCGTAGCTCCGATTTTCGCGAGCCTGACCGAAGGCTCCACCCCCACCCACCGCCGGGTGATGGCGATCAAATCGGTGCTGATCGCGACTGCGGTTCTGTTCGGCTTCGCCTATATGGGCGAATGGCTCCTGGGCGCTCTGCATGTGAGCCTGGACGCTTTCCGCGCCGCGGGCGGCGTGCTGTTGTTCATGCTGGCGCTCGACATGATTTTCGAGACCCGCTCCAAACGCCGCGAAGAACGCGCTGAAGCGCTCAACGAGGCGGATGAAGAGATCGCCGGCACCAACGAAGACATCTCCGTCTTTCCCATGGCCATTCCCATGCTGGCGGGCCCCGGCGCGATCGCCTCCATCATGCTGTTCATGAATGAAGCCGAAGGTCTGGGCGGCCAGCTCATGGTGTTCGCCGGCATGGGCGCAAACCTGCTGCTGTGTCTGGGTCTGTTCCTGGCGGTGGGCGCGATCATGAAACTGATCGGCGACACCTTGGCGGCGATGATCACCCGAATTCTGGGCGTCATCCTGGCGGCGCTGGCGGCGCAATTCCTGTTTGACGGCATCCGCGGCGCGCTGCTGGCGGGATAGTTTGCGGCCTCTTACCATTTATTAGGCGGCGGTGTGTAAGCTCTCACCCAAGTTGATGTGGGAGCCTGCATTCCGTGTCGTTTCGCCTGATCATCCTCGCCTTCGCGGCGATCACCGCCATTGGCGGCCTGCTGGCGGGCGCGCTGAGCCTGATGGGCGGCGCGCTGGATCAGGCTGTGGCCTTCACCTGGCCCGGACTTGCAGGCGCCGTGGCGCTGGCGCTGATGGCGCCAGGACGTCCCGCGAAATAAACGCGCCGCCTGGCGCTAGCCGCGGTCTTTCCAGACAATCCTGTACAGATCGAACCGGCGGTCGCGCAGATTGCGAACCGTGCCCGAGCGCCGCGCCTGCACCAGATCATCCAGGTGCAGATCGGCCACCGCGATCGTCTCCACGTTTTCACTGGTCTCCGCCGCGACGCCGTCCCGCGCAAATGGAAAATCGCACGGCGTCAGAATGGCGCTCTGGGCGTAGTTGATGTCCATGTTCTCAACGCCGGGCAGATTGCCCACATTGCCCGCCGTGACCACATAGAGCTGGTTCTCGATGGCCCGGGCATGGGCGCAATACCGCACCCGCAAATGGCCGCCCCGGTCATCGGTGGCGTAAGGCGCAAAGATGATCTTTGCGCCTTCATCGGCCAGACGCCGCGCCAGCTCTGGAAACTCGGTGTCATAACAGATCAGCACGCCCACCGGCCCGCAATCGGTGGGGATGGTGGCGACCGCGTCGCCGCCCTTGATGTTCCACCAATAGCGCTCGTTCGGCGTGGGGTGGATCTTCTCCTGCGCATGCACCGAACCGTCGCGCAGGAAGACATAGGCGACGTTCTGGATGTCGCCGTCATCGGTGCGCGTGGGGTGGGAGCCGCCGACAATGTTGATGTTGTAGCGCACCGCCAGCGTGCTCATCAGCTCAACGAAGCCCGGCGTATGGCGCGACAGGGCGGCGATGCTTTCCTCGGGCGTCAGCTTGCGCTTTTCGAGCGCCAGCAGCGCCACGGTGAACATTTCCGGGAAGACACAGAAATCCGCGCGATAGTCGGAACAGACCTCGACGAAATATTCGACGTTGCGTTCAAACTCCTTGAGCGTCTCCATGGAACGCATGGCCATCTGGATCGCCGCCACCCGCACGGTGTTGGGCGTGGGCCGGTTCACCGGACCATTGCTCTCCACATACATGGGATTGCGCCAGACCATGCGCGCCGCGGCGCCGCCAGAGTCCGCATCATCGGGCAGATAGCCTGTCAGGACGCCCGCCGGCTCATACCCCATCCGCATCTGGAAGTTCAGAACCGGGTCGCGCAGCTCATTATTGACCACGGCGTCGAGATAATCCTGCGGGGTCGGGTATTGCTTGCGCTTGCGGCGAAAGCCCGCCATGCGGCCGCCGAACACAACGCCCTTCAGCCCCCATTCCTCGCACAGGGCCTTGCGCGCATCGTAGAGCCGCTGACCAATGCGCAAGCGGCGGCGGCTGGGATCCACCGCCACTTCCATGCCGTACACCCAGTCCCCATCGGGATCATGACGCGCCGCAAACCCGCCCCCGGTGATCGACGCCCAGCTATGACGGGAAAACGCAGCCTCTTCATCAATGATGAAGCTGGCGCACCAGCCCACCAGATCGCCTTCATACTCGACCACGAACTGGCCTTCGGGGAAGTTCGCGATCTGGCCGCGGATCATGGCGGGGGTGTCGGGATCCCATCCCGGATACGCGCGCTCCTGCAGGTCCAGAATGGCGGGCACATCAGACAATGTGGCGGTGCGGACCAGAAGTTTTGCGGAGCGGCGGGTCTGGGTCATTCATATTCCCTTCTGGTCACCATAAACGGCGCCGCGCCATCGTGAAGATCGCACTGCGCCGTTGAAATGTGTCATGCCGGCGAAAGCCAGCGCGTATCAGCCTTAACGTGCCGGACGCGTGAAAGTTTCCGGGCCTGCGCAGCGTCTAGAGATACAGATCCGGCCGCCGGTCGCGGAAGAACCCCCAAGCCGCCCGGAAGGTGTCGAGGTCCTTGCGATTGAACGTGGCGGTCAGAACCCCGGTCTCGGTCCGGCCCAGCTCGGCTTTCACCGCGCCGGTATTATCGGTGATGAAGCTGGTGCCATAAAACACCTGCCCGTCTTCATCGCCGATCCGGTTGGCCGCGCCCACGGGGATGCAATTGGACACCGCATGGCCCTGCATGGCCCGGCGCCAGGCCGCCGCCGTGTCCATCTCGGGCGCCTGAGGCTCCGCGCCGATCGCTGTGGGGTAAAGCAGCATGTCCGCGCCCAGCAGCGTCATGGAGCGGGCGGCTTCAGGGAACCATTGATCCCAGCAAACGCCGACGCCCACCTTGCCGAATTTCGTGTCCCAGACCTTGAAGCCGGTATCGCCGGGTCGGAAGTAATACTTCTCCTGATAGCCCGGCCCGTCCGGGATATGGCTCTTGCGGTACACGCCCAGCGGCTGGCCGCCCGCGTCCACCATCACCATGGAGTTGTAATAGTGCGGCCCCTCACGCTCATAGATCGAGACGGGAATGGCCACATCGAGCTCCTGAGCGAGCTTTTGCATGGCGATGACGCACGGATGCTCCAGCGCCGGATAGGCGGTCGCGAACCAGTCCTCGACCTGGGTTTTGCAAAAATACGGGCCCTGGAACAGTTCGGGCGGCAAGATCACTTGCGCCCCCTGCCCGGCCGCGTCGCGCACCAGTTCTGAAATGGTCTTGATATTCTCGTCCATGCCGGCGTTCAGCGGGGCTTGCAGGACGCCCATTGTGAAGGTGTCGCTCATTATCTCATCCGCGCGATCGCATCGTCTACGAAGGCCCCAGGGCCATCGCCGGTGCGCATATCCATAGCCGTCGGCCAAAGCAGACGCGGCAATCCCACATCCGCATTCCAGAGCGCAACGAACGCAAAACCGGTTTCAGGCTCAAGCACCACCTGCGAGCCATACCCGGCCAGCGCGCCGCCATGCACGATCAGGGTGCGTTCGCCCTGCCAGTCATAAATCCGCCAGCCCAAGCCATATGCGGTGTCCTGGACCCGGCCCAGGCGGCGCAGATTGCGCGTTTGACGCAAAGAGCGGGTTTGCGGCGTGTGGGCGCGTTCAATAGCCTGCGGCGACAAACCATAGCCTTCGGGGTCCATCTGCGCCTGCGCCCAGATGATCAGATCATTGAGGCTCAGCGACACGCTCGCCGCCGCCGGCAGGGTGTCATAATCGGTCGCGGTCCCGCCCAGCCTCTGCCGACGCCCGAAATGCGGCGCGGCGAAGCTGGCGGCCCGCGTGAGGTTTTCCGCGCCGAAGCCGGCGCTCTGCATGCCTAGCGGATCAAACAGATAGGTCTGGACCGCGTCGGGATAGCTTTGCCCGGTGGCGTCCTCGATCAGGTCGCGCACCACGTCAAAGGCGACGTTTTGATACGTGTAGCAACCGCCGGTTTGGCACAGGAGCGGCACCTCGGTCAGTCGCGCCCTCACGGTATGGGCGTCCTGCCCTGCCTCGATCAGATTGTCATAGGCGTTCGGCGGCAAGCCGGTCTGATGGCTGGCGAGCTCACGCCAGGTCGGCTGCCGCGGACCGCTGAGATCGAGCACGCTTTCCGGCACTCGTGCATCCAGGCTGACCAGACCCGCTTCATCCAGAAGGCCCAGCATGGTGCCCGCGAAGGTTTTTGACACCGACGCCAGGCGGAACACCGTGTCCGCCGTCACCGCCTCGCCTGAGCCGCGCACGGTTTCACCAGAGGTATAGATCGCCACCGGCTCGCCGTTTTCCAGAATCGCCGCGGCGAAGCCCACCATGCGGTCATGATGAGCCACATCGGCGACTTCAAGCTGGAAGGCGTCCAGATAATCAAGCGCTTGCTCAACAGCCTGCATGGGCGCTTCCGGCTCCGGCGCGGGCGAACTCGCCGACACATCAGACAGGGCCAGGGTCAAAACGCTGAGCGGTAAAGCAAGTGCAATCAATGGGTCATCCAGCCTGATCGGGTTGGTTACACGTGACGCAATGGAACGCGCCGCCACCTGTCAGGATATGGTTTGCGGGGCTGGCGACAACCTCATGAGCAGGAAAAGCGTGGGAAAGTGCGCGCACCGCCGCTTCGGAATGGCGGTTATAGGCCGGCATCACCACATGGCGCGGCCCGATGATCCAGTTCATGTGAGACGCGGCGGCGGGTCCGCCATCTTCGCCTGCGACAAAGCCCGGCGAGGGAATCTCAATCACTGTCAAAGCCCGGCCTTTGGCGTCCTTCGACGCTTTGAGGGCGCGGATCGTGCGCGCATAGAGCGCGGTATTGGGATCGCCCAGACCTGAAGGACGCTGGGTCACCACGACGCCCGGCGCCGCAAACCGCGCCAGATTGTCGATATGCCCGTCGGTATGATCCCCCGCCAGCCCGTCATCAAGCCAGATCACTGTCTCAATGCCGCAAGCGCGTTTCAGATCGGCTTCAACCTGCGCGGCCTTGAGCTTGGGGTTGCGATTGGGGTTGAGCAGCACGTCACGCGTGGTGAGCACGGTCCCGTCGCCATCAAACTCCAGTGCGCCGCCTTCACAGACCCAATCGAGCGTCTCGATCTTGGCGCCGACCTGTTTGGCGATCACGGCGCCGATGGTCTCGTCGCCGGGATAGTCGTACTTGCCGCCCCAGCCATTAAACTTGAAGCGCACGGCTTTCAGACCCTCGCCGCTGGTCACGAAGACCGGGCCGGTGTCGCGCGTCCACACATCGCCATAGGGTACGCGCACATAGGTCGCGCGGTCGCCCATGGCGCGGCGTGCGCTCGCCTCGGTCTCGGCGTTCGCCACATAAATCGTCAGCGGCTGCGCCTTGCCCTTCGCGCCAGGCGTAGCGGCCAGGGTCAGAAAACGGGCGAATTCCTCGCGCGCGCCTTCCAGCGCATCGCCCCAATCCTCATGATAGGGCCAGGCGGTGTGAATGACGGTTTGAGGGGCGGTTTCGTGGGGTACGGAGCGTGTGGTCATAAAACGCCAATATCACGCGCCGCACCCCGGCAATAGCGGATTTATCGCTACGCTCAGACTTCCACGGCGCCGGGCTGTCCGGCTTCGATCACGTACTGTTTCTGGTTACGTGGCGCATACCCGTCTCGACGCGACACATCACCCACCACGCGCAGATCCACCTCGGCCCGCTCCCGGCTCAGCCGGATCAGGCCATAACCCTGCTCGCGGGAGTCATAGTGTTTGATATGCGGGTTGGAAGGCAAGAAAGGTATGGTTTGCTCATATCTACTGCTATGGCTGGTGACCGCCGTGGTGACAAACTCTGACGCCACGGTCGCCGAGTTCATGTCCGCGTAATCCGCCTTCACATCGGTGACCCAATAGCAATGCGTGTCGCCGCCCAGAATGATCGGATTGGCGTTTTCGCGACGCGCCAGGGCGTCGATCAGACGCTGACGGGCCAGCGGATACCCGCTCCAACCATCGGTCCAGACCATGGCTTCGCCGGTTTCCGGGTTGGAGAAGTTGAACGGCGAGAATAGGGTCGGCTGAACGATGAAGCTCCAGATCGCGCCCGATCCCGCGACGCCGCGCGAGAGCCAGCGTTCCTGCCCCTCGCCCAGATAGGTGCGGGTCGGATCGGTGAGATCCTCACAGCTGGCCGGCACGATATTGCCACCGCGATCGGTTTCGGACGGGCACGCCATCGGGGTCTTGAACTGGCGACCATCGGTCATGTTCACTTCCGCCAGATCGCCAAACACGCTCTGCCCGTAAATGCGCATCCGGCCCGAAGCGCGCTCCAGCATGGAGCGGCGACGCAGCGGCATGTTCTCCCAATAAGCCTGGTAGGCGGCGAGACGACGGGCCCGGAAGTCTCCGGCTGAGACAAAGGGCTGCTCGCTGATATCGCCGGCGTAATCATTGTCCACCTCATGATCGTCCCAGGTCACAAGCCAGGGCGCGATGGCGGCGGCGGCCTGAAGATCGGGGTCGAGACGATACAGCGCATGCACCCGGCGATAGTCTTCCAGCGTATAGGGCTCGGGCGTCACATGGCGGCGCACCTGCGGGCCCCAGCTCGATTCATAGATGTAGTCGCCGGTGTGCACGATCAGGTCGGGACGCTCTTCAGCCATGTTGCGATAGGCGTGGAAATAACCCTGCTCATAATGCGCGCACGAACACCAGGCGATCTTCATCGCATCCACGCCAGACCCATAGGCCGGGGCGGTCAGCGCGCGGCCGGTCGGGCTGGTCACCCCGCCGGCATGGAAGCGGAAGAAATACTCCCGTCCCGCCGGCAAGCCATAAAGCTCGGCATGAACGGAATGCCCCCAATCGGGCAACGCCCGCTCGACGCCAGAGCGCACGATGAGGGTGAAGGCTTCGTCTTCCGCCAACTCCCACGCCACATCGACGGCTTCAGGCGCCATGCCGCCATCGGGATCCAGCGGGTTCGGCGCGAGGCGCGTCCACAGCACGAAACCGTCAGAGGTCGGCTCGCCGGACGCCACGCCCAGGGAAAACGGATCATTGCGAAAGACCGGCGCAGAGCCTTGCGTCACCGGCATGGTGCAGCCCGCCGTCAAAGCGGCGGCGGCGCCGGACGCGGCGGAGGTCAGGACGAAACGACGCGTCCATGCAGAAGCGAAAGTGCGGACCATGATCTTTTCCCATGCCAAGAAGCTGTCAGCGTGGGCTTCCCATACCGCGCCGGGGTCACAGTTTTGCGACGATCCGGGCATCAAGCGAAGCCCTGGCGACAAAAAGAAAGGGCGGCTCGATGAGCCGCCCTTCCCGTAATCCAATCGTATCGGCGTAGGAGTTCTTAGAACTCGTAACGCAGGCCGACGCGGATTTCGTAGACCGAGTCATTGCGGTCCAGCGTGTTGATGTCGCGGCCCGCAGCCCGGAAGTCGTTGTAGCGGTACACACAAGACGCCTGCGTGGTGCAGGTGGTGCGGATGGCGTCGCCGCGCAGCGCAGTCGCTGCATCGACACCGACACTCGCGACATCCGCAGCCGACACGAGGTCTGCGTCAACCGTGGTGAACTGACCATTGCCCGGCGAGTTGGTGTTAGAGCCCCAATCGGAGTTCAGCAGGTTCGGCAGGTTCACAATATCCAGAACGAACTGGAAGTTGTTGTCGCCGACAAAGCGATCGACGCCCGGAATGCCCGGCAGTTCCTGCGTGAAGCGGAAATCCCACTGCTGGTTCCAGGCTGCGGAGGCGCTGTTCACCGGCATGATTTCGCCTTCAGAGGCGCCGACGCGATCCACCAGGTTGTAGAAGCCCTGGGTGTCGAACCCGGTCGCGAACACCACATTGGCGTCACCGCCGCGGTTCGGGACGTAGATCGGGTTGTTGTCGAACGGGCTTTCGCCAGCACCGGCGCGACCGAACAGAGAGTTCGAACCGCTCACGTCATAGCTGAGGAAGTACGGAACGCCCGAACGGATCTGGCCGAACAGGTCCACACGCGAGGTCAGATCAGAGATGATCTCACGCTCATAGGACAGGCCGATCTTGAAGGAGTGCTCGATCTCCCAGAAGGAGGTGCGCACTTCAGGATTGTTGCGGTCGATCGCCGACAGACCACGCCAGTTGGAGATGCCGCGCGAGGAGCCGCCTTCGGAGACCCAGTCCACATCCTGATAGGCATAGCTGGTGTAGAAGCCGAAGCCGTTCTCATAGTCTTTCTGTACAGCGACGGAGAAGACATGGCTTTCCGAACCGTCAGCATTGCTCAGCTCGGTCAGGTTGGCGATGCCCAGATCGTCCAGGTCCGCATAGATGGTGCGACCGTCAGGCGCGACGCCGGTCGGCTGCGCTGCATTCAAAGTCGTCTGAGCGCGGTTGCGCCAGATGAAGGCGTCTTGCGGGGTGGTGTACAGCCAGGACGCGGACAGCAGATAGCCGTCGCCCATGCCGAAGCGCTCAAGGTTCAGATCGTAATCAACGCGCAGCGAGGCTTTCCAATCGGACGGGATTTCGAAGTCAGAACCGATCACGTCGATCACGGAGCCCTGAGAACCGGACACGGTGTCCAGCAGGGTCTGCGGGATGGCGAAGCTGGTGATCGGGGTGCCCGAGGACTGACGCGAGAACGCGGTGGCGCCCTGGAATGCGTTGGAGATCCACACCTTCGGCTCACCGCCGGCGAACAGGCCGAAGCCGCCGGTCAGGGTGGTGCGATCATTCGGCTCCCAGCGGAAGCTGGCGCGCGGCATGATCAGGTCCAGGCCGTCAAGGGTCTGACCAGACGTGCCAGCGCCGTAAAGCGCGTCGACATTGGCGTCCAGCGGCGGGGTGTCGTCCTGCTGGTAGTACTCGTAGCGCAGACCAAAGCCCAGCTCGAGGTCGTCACGCACCTGCCAAGTGTCCTGGATGAAGGCGGTGAACTTCTCAAGGCCCCAAGAGGACGCGGCGTCGTTCGCATCATTGGTATTGGCGTTGATGTAGTCGATCTGCGGGGTGTTGTTCGCAATCTCGTCCAGCGAACGGTAGATGAAACGACCGTTGGAGCTAGGGACGAAGAGGTTGAACAGCGAGTAGTCTTCGTATTCGCCGCCGAAGGTGATCAGGTGATCGCCCAGGATGTAGTTGCCTTCCGCAAACAGCTGAAGGCGCTCGTCATTGAAGACGTTGGCGTGACGGAAACGGTCACAGCCGCCGACGAAGGTTTCTTCACCGCCCTGGGACAGCAGACCGTCAAGCGCGGTGCCGGTCAGATCAGACGGCGTCAGGCGGAATTCCAGATGCGGCGCATCGCTGCCCGCGCGGCAGTTCTGACCACGGGAGAATTCCTTGTACGTAGCGCGCACGGTGGTGGAGAAGTTCGGGGTCCAGTCAGAGAACACCGAACCGGAATAGGAGGTCAGCTCGACGGGAATGTCATACGCCGCGGTGGCGAATTCCTGGCGGTCGATGCTGGCGCCGTTCTCTTCGGTGGACTGGTAGGTGAACGACGCGCGGTGGTCGTCATTGATGTTCCAGTCGAGCTTGCCGATGAAGCGCTCGGAGGTCACCGGGGAAGACACGACGGTCGGACGGCCGCCCATGTCATAGCCGGTATTGTCCAGCACGAACTGGTTCAGGGCGTCGTAGAGGCCCAGCTCAATGCCATCATTGGCGTCACCGACGGAAAAGTCCTGGCCGGAACCGGATTCAAACTCGTCATAGGACACGAAGAAGAACAGGCGATCTTCGATGATCGGGCCGCCCAGGGTGAAGCCGTATTCTTTTTCGTCAAACTCAGCGGTGGTGACGGACTGGCCGTCGATCCGATCGCCGAAAAACTCTTCGTCCTGGTAGTAATAGTAAGCGGTGCCGTCGAACTCGTTGGTGCCCGACTTGGTGGTGATGTTCACCAGACCGCCGGTGAAGCCAGAGGCGGTCACAGAATAGTCAGACGCCACCAGCGACGCAGATTCGACAGCGTCCAGGGAGATCGGCGAACGCTCGGTCGCGTAGGTGTTTGAGCCGAGGCCGAAATCGTCTTGCTGCAGCGAGCCGTCAATGGCCAGGCCGTTGAAGCGCGGGTTCACGCCAGCGACGAAGAGCTGGCCTTCGCCGTTGGAGAACGCCAGCGGGTCGCGCACCAGGGTGCCGATCACGTCGCGGTTGGCGGACGGCTGATTGGCGATGTCTTCGGCGGTGAAGTTGGAGCCGACGCCGTTGTTCAGGTCCATCGTGTTGATGGCCTGGCCGGTCACCACGATCACGTCAGCGGCTTGTGGGTTCAGGGTCAGGGTCAGCGGGGACTGGTTGCCCGGACGCAGGTTGACGCCGTCCAGAGCTTCGCCCTGGAAGCCCGGCGCTGCAACGATGATGCTGTACGGACCGCCAACGCGCAGACCGGACTGGAAGAACTGACCGGTTTCGTTGGTGACAGCGCGCGAGGCGGTGCCAGACGGGCTGTGGATGATGGTGACGGTCGCGCCGGACACCGGAGCGCCGGAGCCGTCAACGATCTCGCCACGCAGGTTTGCAGACGTGGTCTGTGCATGCACGGCGGCAATCGGCGCCAGCGCAGCGAGCGCGGCCACCGAAGCGCCGTAAGCGAACTTTTTGAACATCGCCATTGTGGAGGGTCCCCTAAAAATCGACCTGATAGACAGCACGGGCACTACGCCCATGCTTCGAGGGGGGCCTTAAAATCCAGCGCTAACGGTTCCGTGACGCAGATGTGAAGGTTTTGCGACGATGCTCAAGGCTCAACTCCGTCAACAGAGCGTCCTGTTTGCGCCGTTAACTCAGTATTAGCGAGTGCTCGCAAGGAGATTCAGGCCCCAGCGCCAGCGCCATTAACGCCAGCATCAGAGAAAACCCCTGATTTCCGCATTGTTGCCCTGCACAACCCCATCTGGGAACGTTGCATATAGGCCACTCTTTTTGCCCCATCAGGGAAGGGCTTTGACAGACCGGCGGCGCAGTCGCATGAAGCCTCTCATGGAAAAGATCAGACCCACATCCTCAGATTCGTCGCCAGTGAACTGGTTGCGTTTGACCGCCTTCGTTCTGGGCGGCCTTCTGGTCCTGCGCGTGTTGGTCCTGCTCGCCGACCCCAACAGCCTGTATGCGGACGAGACCCAGTACTGGCTGTGGTCGCGGGAGGTGGATTGGGGGTATTTCTCCAAACCGCCCATGATCGCCTGGATCATCGCGGCCACCACCAGCCTCTTCGGCGACGCCGACTGGGCGGTGCGTCTGGCCGCGCCCTTCCTGCATACCCTGACCGCCGGAATGCTGGGTCTGACCGCAGCGCGCCTGTTTGACGCCAGGGTCGGCGCCTTCACCGCTCTGGGCTGGGCGACGATGCCGGCGGTCTGGCTGTCCTCCACCATCATTTCCACGGACGCCGTGTTGATGGCGGGCTTCAGCACCGCGCTTTACGCGCTGGTACGCCTGCGTGAGGGGCCGGACTGGCGCTTCGCGCTTCTCCTAGGCGCAGCCGCAGGATACGCCTTCCTGTCCAAATACGCCGCGATCTATCTGTTGATCGGCCTCGCGATCAGCGCCGTCATCGACGCCCCGTCCCGGCGCGCGCTGATCTCACTTCAGGGCGCCGTCGCGCTGGCGCTGTTCGCCGCCGTCATTGCGGGCAATGTGATCTGGAACGCCCAGCATGACTTCGCCACGGTCAGCCACACCGCCGCCAACGCGAACTGGAGCGGCACGCTGTTCCATCCCGAAGAGCTGGCGGACTTCCTGTCCGGTCAGCTGGGCGTGTTCGGCCCGGTCTTTTTCATCATTCTGATCGCGGCCGTCATCTCGGCGTTTCGTACAACCACGCTGGAATGGAACAGGGCGCGCCCCCGTCTGATGCTCGCAGCCTACAGTCTGCCCGTGCTGATCATCGTCGCCGCCCAGGCCTTCATCAGCCGGGCGCACGCCAACTGGGCCGCCTCCGCCTATCTGACCGGGTTGATCCTGGTCATCGCGTTTCTCTTGCAAGGTCCTGTCTGGCGGCGTTGGGCGCTTTATGGCTCGTTGGCGCTGCATATGGCCACAGGGTTGGCTTTGATGGCGTTCGCCGCCTCCACCCCGCTGTCAGACGCCGCAGGCCTCGCCAACGCCTTCAAGCGCGTGCGCGGTTGGCCCGAAACGGTGCAGGCGGTCGAGCGCATCGCAGAAGAGCAAAGCGTCGCGACGCTGGTCTATGACAACCGCAACGACTTTCACCAGATGCAACGCTATGGCCTGGGTTTTGACGGCCAGCTGTTCATGTGGGTGCGCGCTGAGCATGCGCAGAATTTCGCTGAACAGACCTGGCCCCTGCCCGACGGCTATGCCGACCCTGTGCTGATCATCTCTGAACGCCCCGAAGAAACGCCGCTGATGGATTGGGATTTCGCGCAGTTTGAACAGGTGGACGAGGTTTCAATTCCCTTGGGCGGAGACCGTTATCGCACCTATCAGGTTTTTCTGGCGCAAGGGCATCAACGGCGCGAACGCGACGCGGCCTACGAAAACCGCGTCGCGGATCTGCGTGCTGAAACGAACTGATCGCTACTCGACGCCGTTCCAGATCTGGCGCAAACGCGCATCGCGGCGGCAGCCGAAGCGATAGCGCTGATAGCGCGCCGGACGCTCCAGATAATAGTCCTGATGCTCAACGCCCGCTGGCCAAAACGTGGTCAGGTTTTCGACCGGCACGATGATCGAGCGCTCAAACAGGCCCTGAACCGATTGGCGGGACGCTTCGGCTGTCGCGCGTTGCTCGGCGTTGGCGACGAAGATCCCCGGCGCATAACCTGAGCCGCGATCACAGAACTGCCCGCCCTCATCAAACGGGTCCACATTGCGCCAGTAATGATCAAGCAGCGCGGCATAGCTGACCACGCTGGGATCATAGATCACGCGCGCTGCTTCATGATGGTCGCTGCGTCCACGGGCCACGTCGTAATAGTCCGGGTTGGGCTCTGTGCCGCCGGCGAAGCCGGACACCACTTCGACGACGCCGTCGAGCTTTTCAAAATCCGCCTCCGTGCACCAGAAACAGCCCGACGCAAACACGGCGTGCGCCAGCCCGTCAGGCAGGTCGGCGCCCGCCGCCTGGGCCGGTCGGACATAGTCATCTGATTGCGCGAGGGCGGCGCCGGACAGGGCGAACGCGGCGCATACAGCGGTGAGGACAGCTTTCATCAGGGCCTCCATAGGGGTTCATGCCTAGAGAGTTGGGGCAAAGCCGCTCACCGCCAAGTCACGAAGGCGTCAGTTTTGCTGCGGCTTGAAACCGGGCAGCGCCAATCCCAGACACAGATTCTGCATCGCCTGGACCGCCGCGCCTTTCAAGAGATTATCGAGCGCGCACACCATGACGCCGCGGCGGCCATCTTCACTCAAGGCGAAACCACCCAGTACGGCGCCCGGATTATGAGCGCCTTCAATGACTTCAGGCGCGTCATCTTGAACCCGGATCAGCGGATGAGCCCCATAGGCGTCGTCATAGGCCTCGCGGAACGCGTCTTCCGTAACGGGTTCTGAGAACTCCATCTGCGCGGTCAGCACAATGCCGCGGAAAAACGCGGCCACATGGGGGCTGAAGCGCACGTCATGGCCCAGATGACGGCTCATTTCGCGCTCATGGATATGCCCCATCAGCGCATAGGGCATCAGATTGTCTTTGAGCGCGGTCACATCATTGCGGCGATTGGGCGTGGTGCCGGCGCCCGAATAACCCGAAACGCCGAACAGGTGCGCCGGCCCCGCCAGAGCCCTGCGCATCGGGGCGACCGCCAATTGTCCGGCGGTGGCGTAACAGCCCGGATTGGAGATTCGTGTCGCGCCCTTGATCGGGTCTTCGCCATAGAGCTCCGGCAGGCCATAGACCCAGGACTCGTCAAAGCGATAATCAGCCGACAGATCGACGATGACCGTCTCCGGCTTAACCGCCTCGATCGCCGCCACATAAGGGGCAGCCTGGCCATTGGGCATGGCGAGGATCACGCCGTCGCACTGGCGCTGCGCCACGTCATCCGGGCTGAGCGCTTCAAACAGAAGGCCCGCAGGCGCTTCCGGGGCGAGATCGGTGACCGGCTGGCCATCCATGGCGCGCGACACAGCGAAGCCGAGCGACAGGTCATCGCGGTCCGCGATCAGCCGGATCAGTTCGCGCCCGGTATGACCGCGCGCGCCGACCAGTCCGAGGGTTTTCATGACCCGCCCTCCTCAAGTGTCGCCGGCAATGCGGCGATCCGCTCGACCCGCGACGGGAGTTTGGACAGATCATCCTCGCCGCGCCAGAAAACGGTCCAGGGTCCCGATTTCACCGCGCCGTCACAGGTCGCGAAATAGAATTCGTTGACCGGATTATGGGTGCGCGAGCGCCAGTAGAGCCGCGGCGCATACTCGATCAGACGCCGCCAGACCGCACCGCCCAGACCCTCGCCGCGCGCTTCATCGAGCACGGCGAACTTGTCGAGATAGATCATGTCATCGAGGCGCGTGGTGATCGCCGCCGCCCGGTAGTTTTCGGTGACGAAGGCATGATCAAAGGCGATGCTGTCAAAATATGAAGCGACCGGCGCGCGCCCGAACGCCTGGCGGATCAATTGCCGCGTGCGCTCCTGATCGAGCTGATCCAGCGTCTCAAGTTCCAGCATGCGCTCGCCGCGACGCACCAGCGTGCCCGAGCCGGCATGAGTGAACAGCTCTTTGGCCAATTGATCAGGCCGGGTGATCGACACCGAGCTTGAAAGCGGCAAGTCATCAAGCAGGCGCTTGATCTCCTGCAGCTTGAGCCGCATGCCGCCCGCCACCCAGTCTGACGCCATCAAATCCTCATAATCGGTGGCGAGGTTGATGGCCGAGATTGGCTGCTTGCCCGCATCCAGCAGCGCGCCCGTGCCGGTCAGGAAGACGACCTTATAGGGCTGCAGTTTGTGAACCAGCGCCCGCACGGCGCTGTCTGCATTGATATTGACCAGGCGTCCGTCTGCGGTATCCCCGAGACAGGTCAGGATCGGCGCCTGGCCGGCCTTCGCCGCCGCCGCGACCAGATCCAGCCGCACGCCGGTGGGCTCGCCCACGCGGCCCAGCCCGTCCTCGTCGATCAGTTCGGCCTCGAACACGCCTGACGGCACCGCCGCCGCCCGGCCGCCGCAATCGCGCACCGCCTGCACCAGTTTCACATTCACCGCCGTCAGCGTATCGCGCACTGTGCCGATCGCCTCAGGCGGGGTGATGCGCAGCCCGTCCTTGCGCTCTTCAGGAAAGCCCGCCGCCTCAAGCGAAGCATTCAGTTGCGGTCCGCCGCCATGCACCACAATGGGCGCGAGCCCCACCGATTGCAGGAAGGCGAGCGCAGCGGCGAGCGCATCCAGGTCGTCCTCGATGATCGCGCCGCCGACTTTCACGACCGCAAAGCGCTCCTGATCGAGCTCGGAGAACCGGTTGAGATATTCGCGGATCTCCTTGCCGTCGCGCATATTGGACAAAAGCTGCACGATGGCGGACCGGACCGGCGCGTTGGCGCCGCCCCGTTCGGGGAAGGATTTCACGTCCGTCATCCGTCAGAATCCTGAACCAGGCGCTCCATCATCGCCTTTTGAACATGCAAGCGGTTCTCCGCTTCCTCGATGCCGAGGAAGGCCGGGCTGTCGACCACGGAATCGGCGATCTTCACATTGCGGCGCATGGGCAGGCAGTGGCTGACGGTCGCATTGTCGGTCAGCGCCATCTTGGCGTCGTCGATCATGAAGCCCGCCCCTTTGGCGCGGTAGGGAGCTTCCCCCTCCCAGGCGCCATAGAACGGCAGCGCGCCCCAGCTTTTGGCGTAGACAGCATGCGCGCCGGCATACGCCTCTTCCACGTTTGTGGTGACGGAGAAGCGGGCATTGTTCTCGCCACAGAAACGCTCAGCCGCGTCCATATAGCGCTCATCAAGCTGATAGACGTCATCAGGGATCAGCATGCGCACATTCATGCCCATCTTGGACGCCATCAGCACCGCTGAATTGGCGACCGCGGTATTGAGCGGCTTGGGGTGCGGCACCCAGGTCAGAAGAAAATCCTTACCCGACACATCGCCATGACGATCCTGCAGCGCCAGCATCATCGCCAGCTCCTGACATGGGTGGACAATGGTCTCCATATTGATCACCGGCACGGTGGCGTGCTTGGCGTAGGCGGTGATCAGCGGATCTTCGCGCTCAGCCTCCCAGTCCTGGAACTTCGGGAAGCAGCGAATGGCGATCAGGTCCGCATAGCGTGACAAAACACGCGCGGCTTCCTTGATATGCTCTTCAGGGCCGCTATCCATGACAGCGCCCTCTTCAAATTCCACCGGCCAGGTCTGGCCCTGCGCATCGAGAATGATGGCGTGACCGCCCAGCTGATGCACGCCGATGTCAAAGCTCGAGCGGGTGCGCAGCGACGGGTTGAAGAACATCAGGGCGACCGACTTGCCCTTCAGCGCATCGCCCATCGGGCTGGATCGGAGCGCTCGCGCACGATCAAGGATCGATTGCAATTCATTCCGGGACCAGTCTTCCGTCGACAGGAAATGGCGCATGGCTGCGGACCTTTGTCTGAACAAACAAAGTCTGCGGTGTAGTCAGAGACGATGAACTTGGCAAATACCGTGTGTAGACAGGCTGCCTGTCAAAGCGAGGGGGCGGTTGCAGTCTCTGGCTCGCCCGCCGCGTCATCCTCGCCCTCATCCTCAGCATCATCGGCTGCGGAAGATCGCTGCTCGGGCGGAATATAAAGCGGCGGGTCTGACAAGGCTGCAACCAGGTCCGCATCACGGCCATAGACGTCATGAATGAAACGGATCCGCCCCAGCTCATCAGACACAGCCGTAAAATACAGGATATGAACCGGAACAACATGGCGAAGCCGGATCCGCCGGGTCTGGCCGGAGTCAAAGGCCTGGACGACCTCTTGCGCGCTCCAACCCTCATCCGAGAGGATCCAGATCGCCAGGTCTTCAGGGTTCTGAACCCGCACGCAGCCTGAGGAATCATCACGTTGGGCGTTGGCGAACAAGTCACGGTGTGGCGTGTCGTGAATGTAGACATTATGCACATTGGGGAACAGGAACTTGACCCGACCCATGGCGTTGTTCGGTCCAGGCACCTGGATCACCCGGTAGCGCCGGTTCGCCCAGTCCGCCTCATAGGGGTTTGTCCGCGCGCCGGTATCGAGATCCACCAGGCGATACCCCGATGACAGGGCATAGGCGGGGTTGGTGCGGAACCTGCGCAGCCAGCTTGCGCCCAGGCTGGTTGGCGTCAGCCAATAGGGGTTGATCTCGATGATGGACATGTCTTCAGAGAAGATCGGCGTGCGTGAATAGCGCCGCCCGATCATCACCTCATGGGTGCGCACAACCGCCCCATCTTCCCAGGCCTCAAGACCATAATCGGCGATATTCACCCGGATATGGCGCGCGCCCAGCTCTGACGGCAACCAGCGCCAGCGCTCCAGATTGACCCGGATCTGGCTGATGCGGCGGGCGTCTCCGGCGTTGAGCTCCAAAAGGGTGGACGCGCCCGCCTCGCCATCGGCCGCCAGATTATGCCGGGTCTGAAACCGGATCACCGCGCTTTCAAGACGCGCGTCAAACGGCGCGCCCGGCCCGGTCTCGCCCGACACCAAACCCAGCTGCCGCAAGCGGGCGCGCAGGGCGTCAACCCGCGGTCCAGTATCGCCCAGGCTGAGCGCTCCCTCGCCTGGGGGCACCAGTATCGGCGCGTCTTGCAAGGCCGCCCGGCGCACGAGTTCGGCCCGCAGAGCCTGATAATCGGGATGAGACGGCGCCAGCGCTTCAAGGCTTTCATAAATCCCCGCCCCCTCGCGCGCCTCCGCATAAACCGTCAACAGGTCCACATCACGGATGGGGGCGGTCCAGTCGGGATCAAGCGCGCGTGGATCAACCACGCCAAAGGCGAGATCTTCAGCGAGAGCGAACCAGACAGCGCGCGCGCGTTCGTCCCGCTCTGCGCCATAGGGCAAAGCGCGCAAAGCGTCAGGATGCGGATAGGCGGACGGGTCAAGACCATGCGTCCAGGCTTCAGACAACGCATAGCCCAGCGCATCCACTTCCGCATCGGTCCAGCGCGCCGTCCAGTTACGGCCCGTCGCCTGCGCCTGGCTGGCGCACAGACACGCCAGAAGCGCCAGACCTGCTATCCAATTTCGCCAGACCATGATGAGTGCGCCCCCTCAGACGGGTCAGTCTTAACAGGCGTTAAGGTCTCACTCCAGAAGGCTTCCGTCAAAAAAATCGCCGCCCCAGCGCAAATGCCAGGGCGACGAGTGAGGCAAGCTCTAAAAGGCTCTCTGGCGCTATTCCGCAGCCCCGGCCGCGCCTTCGGCCGCAACCGCATGGATATAGTCGCGACGCGCCTTGGCGGCGTCCACCTGCCCGGTGCGATCTCCGTCGATCTCGCGGGCGATGCGCTCGTCCTCATCCTGCAAGGCTTGCGGATCCAGCTCGGCGAAATGCAGGACGCCCATATCCTCGTAGGCGCGCTGGATCTTCGGCCCCCACAGGCCGATATCCTTCACGATCGGAACGATGCGCTGGAACAACATGGTGCGGTAGAGTTTGACGATGTCGGAATTCTCGGTGAATTCTTGGCACTCTTTTTCGGGCAAGCCCAGAACCTCATAGATTTCCTTGGACTGGGTCATCCGATCGCGCATCAGATAACAGGCTTCGACCAGAAACTCCTCGCGCTCATCGCGTTCCTTCTGGGTCAGCTGAGGATAGTAATCGCGCAGTGACAAACGGCCGAAGGCCACATGCCGCGCTTCATCCTCCATCACATAAGCGTTCACCATCCGCGCCAGCGGGTTCTGCGCCAGATCACGGATCGTGCCGAAGGCGGCCAGCGCCAGCCCTTCAATCACCACCTGCATGGCGAGATAGGTCACGTCCCAGCGCGAGTCTGACAGCGCGTCATTCACCAGCCTCTGCAAGGGATCGGTCATGGGATAGGCGACGCCGAACTTGCCCAGCAGTTTGCGATACGCCTCCACATGGCGCGCCTCGTCCATCACCTGGGTGGCGGCGTAGAATTTGGCGTCGAGATCGGGCACCGCCTGCACGATCTTGGAGGCGGCGAGAAGCGCCGCCTGCTCCCCCTGGAGAAACTGCGAGATATTCCAAGCCTGGGTGTGACGGCGCAGCTCGATGCGCTCAGCCTTGTTCATCTTGTTCCAGATGTCAGAGCCGTAGATCGAGACCGCCTCGTCGGGCATCTCCATCGGGTTCTCAGGGTCCAGATCCAGCTCCCAGTCGATGCGGTCCACCGCATCCCACTGCATGTCCTTACCCTTCTGGTACAGGTGCATGAGCGTGGTGCGGCCTTCGTCGAAGCGCCAGTCGAACACGGAATCAAATTCGTTCGGCACATGCCAGTGCGGGTCGATACCGGGCATGGGGTAAAGGTCACGCAAAGCCGTCATCAGGTCCTCCTGCCTGCTGCGAGAGGAGCCTGCGCGCCCGCGGATCAGCGATGAGCCGGACGCGCCAGCTCCACGCCGCCTGCTTGTCTTCGGCAAGCAATGAACGGCGTTCACTTCTCAACTTTGGATCAACTGACCCATCCCTGTCCAGCGCAAGACAAGGTATTTTCAATGAAACAGGGAATTATTTTCGCTGCATGACAGCATAGATTGGCGACGCAATTCGCGCTGTGCGTTGATCAATATAACTATTCTTGCATGCTGCATCGCACGCTATTCGGCGGCGATGGGCGGATGCTTGTCAGACCGCGAGGCCGCGTCGCCCCCTTGCTCTTCCAGCCAACGGGCCTTCAGCATGGCGGATGTGTCCCGGCTGCCGTCCGGCGACCAGCCCGGCGGGCCGAGCCAATAGCCCAGCACCTCCCGCGGTGAGCGGGCTGAGCGGATATCCTTTAAAATCCCCCACCATTCATGCAGGCAGATCGTCAGCGGGTTGTGGGTGCCCAGATTTCGCACGATGCCATAGCGGATCTCTTCTTCGTCTGTTTCGGGCTCAAACGTACCGAACATCCGATCCCAGACGATGAAGACGCCAGCATAATTACGATCCAGATAGCGCGGATTGGTGGCGTGATGGACCCGGTGATGGCTGGGCGTATTCATCACCGCCTCAATCGGGGCCCACATCTTGCCCACGGCCTCGGTGTGGATCCAGAACTGGTAAATCAGGTTCAGCGCGCCGACGAAGGCGATCATGGCCGGCGGAAAGCCGACCAGAACCAGCCAGCTGCCCAGAAAGATGAACTTCAGAGTCAACGGGTTCAGCCAGGGCTGGCGCAAAGCTGTCGACAGATTGTAGTGCTGGCTGGAATGGTGAACCACATGGTCCGCCCACCACCAGCGCACTGTATGCGCCCAGCGATGGCTCCAGTAATAGACGAAATCATCGAGCACGAAAGCCAGCACGAACCAGTACCAGGCCCACCCGATATCAAAGAGCGCGAATTGTTCGACGAACAGCAGCCAGGCCAGCACAATTCCGCCCAGCAGCACGCCCGACACCGTATTGCCCAACCCCATCACCAGGCTCGCGGCTGTGTCACGCGGCTCGAACCGGGTGTTGCCGGTCATCCGCCCATAGATCATTTCGGCGATGACCAGCAGGATGAAGGCGGGTATGGCCCACAGGATCGGGTCAGGCAGATTTGGCATAAGGCGCCTCATTTCCGGCTGCGCCGCCTGGCGCACGCACAAAGTCTTGCAGTCGATCCGCCCAGTCTGTCGCCTGACCGTCCCGGCCCAACTCCAGCACCGCACGCGGCAAGGTGTAATCAAAAAGCGCCAGCGTCAGGGTCGTCCCGCTGACCTGAGCCGAGCGCACATCCCCGGGGCGCAGCGCGCGCACGACCGCATTGTCACCACGCGCCAGCACCAGGCCGATGCGCGCGCCGTTCGCTTCAAGGCACAGATAGGCGCACCGGTCCGGGGTCAGAACGTACTCGGAGCCGACCTGAAAGCCCATGACGTCGCGCTTGAGAAACCTCTGCGCCTCATCTTCGGTGTTCAGACGTAGACGCGTCCAGCCCATGGCCATGTTCAGCAGGACGATCAATCCAATACCGAACGCAGAGCCGATCAGCGCCAGCGCATATGTGAGGCTGTCATTCATATCAAAACTGAACGCCGTTCACCGCGAAAAAGCAAGAGGAGATACGACAAAGACAAACGGCGCCGGAAGGCTCCGGCGCCGTTGATCCAGTTTTCTATGTACGAAACCCCTAGAAGCGGGCGCGCAGGGTCACGCCATAGGTGCGCGGATCGCCAGGATAGTTATTGAAGCTGGCGCCCAGATAACCCACCGACGGGAAACCACCCTTGGCGTAGTCTTCCTCGGTGAGGTTGCGGCCCCAGAACTGCAACGCCCAGCTCTCATCCGCAGCCGACAGCGTCACAGACGCGTTGTAAAGGGTGAAGGCGTCCTGATTGGCGATCGGCCGCGGGTCCAGGCTCGCCACCAGATTGAACTCCGAGGTGTGCTGGGCCTCACCGCGCAGAATCAGATCAAGCCGATCATTGACCGGATGAGTGTAGGTGCCCGTAAAGGCCGCCACCAGCTCAGGATTGCCTCGGTCGACGCCAGACAGGTTATTGAACGTACCGGTCTCGCCGCGATCATTCGTCCGCGGTGCATTACAATTGGAGAAGGTCGGGTCGGCCGGATCCCAGACCGGGCCAAAGAGCGGTGAGCTGTCCGGGCACGGCGCGAACTCATAATCGCCGAACTTGTCATCGATCAGATAGGTGCCGCCCAGGGTGAAGAACAGGCGATCCGTCGGTGCGTAGCTGAAATCGAACTCGATGCCGCTGACTTCGATGGAGCCGGCATTGTCGAGCGCAAAGCCTGTGCCCACGAAGGCCTCGGACTGGAAGTCCTCGATCTCCTGGTTGAAATAGGTCACCGCATAGACGAGCGCGCCGTCCAGCAGCGAGCCTTTCGCGCCGAGCTCCCAGGATGAAGCGCTCTCATCCTCGAACTCGAAGATGCCGGTCTCCGCCGCTTCATAAGACAGGTTGAACCCGCCCGGTTTGAAGCCGGTGGAATAGCTCGCATAGATGTTGAACGTATCGGTCACATCATAGCTGAGGATGGCGTTGTAAGAGAAATTGTCGTCTGACCGCGAGCTCGGATACTGGCTGGCGTCCACCGGGCCGAAATTCTGGAACGCGCTGAAATCGGTCAGCAGATTGAACGGAGTGTTCGCCAGGAAGGCCGCAACGGTCGGATCATAGACCACGAACGGATTGGCGAGCGTTGCGCCAGGAATGCCGGACGCCTGAAGTGCGCCTTCCAATTGCGCCGCCAAGGTTGGATCAGCAGCCGCCTGCTGAGCCAGAACCGTGGTCAGAAGGTACGGGCACGAATTGCCGTTCGGGAAGGACGGGCAGAGCGACGCTTCAGGCAGGCGCAGCGTTCCACCCAGCTCAGTGAAGCTCAGAGCCGAGAGCGGATCATTGATATTGATCCGGGTCTCCATCTCCTTGTCTTCTTCAGTATAACGCCCGCCAATCGTCAGGGTCAGACGATCGGTGAAGTTGATGTCAAACTGACCGAAGGCTGACCAGGATTCTGTATCGTACTGGTAGTTCTCTTGCTCGACGCCCGTGCCAGCCTGCAGATAGCCGCCTGCCGGCAATTGCGGAACGCCGGTGACGCCCAATTGATTGTTCGCACCGATCAGGAATTCCGTCAGCGTAATGCCGCCCGTACCCGCCGGCAGGCCGAACGCCGAGACCAGGTCGGCGACTTGTCCTGCAGACGCCAGGTCGAAGAACGCCTTGCTGTCCTCGCCGTAAGTCAGGCGCTGATTGAACTCGAGTTCGTTCTTGTAATAGAAGCCGCCGAACATCCAGTCGACGAACTCTCCGCCATTGGAAGTGAAGCGGAATTCCTGGGTGAAGCTATTGTATTCGTTGTCAATATTACGCGCGCCCAGCAGGTCGATATCGGAGAAGTCCGCATCGATATTCTGGGATTCGTCATAGGTGCGATACGCGGTGATCGAGGTGAAGGTGAAGCCGTCAAACTCATGATCGATCTGGGCGGACAGGCCCGCCGTATCAAGCTGGGTGTTCACATTGCCGTCGACCGCCATCTGGCCGTCAAACGGGTCGGCGGGCAGGGCCGTACCGCCCAGCGCAATGATCGCGCCCTGGTCAATCGGGTCATAATAGCCAAAGGGCGCCGCGCAGCAGTTCTCATCAATCACGCCCAGATCGGCGATGATGCGCACTTCGGTCGCGTCCGTCGGGTACCACATCAGCTGACCGCGATAGGACTGGCGGTCACGATTGTTAAGCTCCTGGCGCTGAGCCACTGGGGACACATTGTCCAGATAGCCGGTGTTGGTGTGCGTGGTCGCGTCGACGCGGAACGCCAGCACATCCTCGATGATCGGACCGGTGACGGTGGCCTTGGCGACGAACTGGCCGAAATCGCCAAACGTCACTTCTGCATCGCCGCCCAGCTCAAATTCGGGCTCTTTGGTGATGAAGCTCACCACGCCGGCCGGCGTGTTGCGGCCGAACAGGGTGGATTGCGGACCGCGGATCACTTCGACGCGCTCGATCGACAGAAGATCGTTGATGGCCGCGCCCGCCCGCGGACGGTAAACGCCATCCACAAAGACGCCCACAGACGGCTCAAGCCCGGGGTTGAAGCTCGAGGTGCCAATGCCGCGCAGGCTGAACTCGGTGTTGGTGGACGAGGCGAACTCGGCGACACGCAGAGACGGGACAAGGGTCTGCAGGTCCGCCGCATCGCGAATTTGCGATTGCTGGATCGCGGTGTCGGTGACCACGGCCACCGAAACCGGCGTTTCCTGCAAGGTCTGTTCGCGCTTTTGCGCGGTGACAGTGATCACATCCGGTTGCTGAGCGAACGCAGGCGCAGCGACAACGCCTGCTGCGAGCGCCGTCGCCCCGAGAACGGCGGCTTTGGTCAAACGGTTCATGAAGGTCTCCTCCCCTGATTGGTGTTGCGTCGCGATATTTTGTTCAGGATCGCTGTCCGCACTTGACCTAAGCTTATGCAGGCTTTGACCGTTTTGTCATGCAGACTTCTTCGTTCAGTGACCCAGCCGTTGCGCAAACGCCACAATTCCAACCTGCACGTGCAGCGCAGCAATTTAATCAAAGCATTGATATATTTATGCATAAACTGGTTGGTTATGTTTTATGCTGCGCACAAAAATATTTACTGGCGCATGAGTGGTATTCACCAAAGACTGGGCGCAACCCCGCGCCTCGACTCTCCGCATGGTTAGGCGGGCGTTCGAGATTCGCGCTTTTAAGTGCGTGACTTAGAAAGATCGCCCTGCGGCGTCAGCAGGACAAAAACTACGCCTGCGATCCCACCTGCGACAGCTTGCACCACCAACCCCGTCATGCTGCGCGCGCCCGCAATAATCTGAACCCCGAAAAAGACTTCTTTCATCAAGGTCAGCATCACCAGCATGCACACCACGCCGGCCGCGCTGAACACCCATCCGCGCGGCACGGGCAGCAAACGGCTCACAAGCGCCGCCGCCAGCAAGGCGACCGCCAATCCCAAGGCGATAAATATTCCATAGAGCGGGCCCAGCCCGATCAGATCGTCACCTAGCATTGCAAGCGCATCTCCAGCGCCGATCTCGGCGCCGACAGCGGTCAATGCAGACAACACAAAAAGGCTCTGCGTGATGACGGCTAACACAATCAGAACCAGCACCGCCGCCAGATAAGCGCCAAAAACTCGAAGTATCGTCATGGCCCATTCCCCCTTTGCACGCACCGAGCATAGCGCTCATAGTGCCTGGCGCTCGCAATAAATGCGAGACTGCCGCAAACACACGCGCGAGGGAACCATCATGATCCGGCTGATCCAATCCGTCATCGCACCGAGCGGTCTCGCGCTTGTGATGGGCGCTGTCAGCGCCTGCTCCCAGGCGCCACAAGCAGCGCCGCCCGCCACAGATCTGGATCCCGCCCGCTATCAGGTCGAACTGATCGCAGAAGGTCTGCTCACACCTTGGGACATGGCATTTCTGCCTGATGGGTCCGCGCTGATCAGCGAACGCAATGGCGGCGTCAAACATCTCCGTGATGGCGTACTCATTGATGTGCAAGGCGGCCCGGATGACGTCTTCGCGGAGGGGCAGGCCGGACTGTTCGATTTGGCGCTGAGCCCGGACTTTGAAACCACGGGCGTCGTCTATCTCAGCTACGCTTCAGGCACGGCGGACGCCAATACGCCAGCGCTTTATCGTGCCCGCCTCGAAGCGGGACAGCTGATGGACGGCGAAACGGTTTTCCGCGCTGAGCCCATGCGCAGCACCAACGCCCATTACGGTGCGCGCCTGGCCTTTTTGCCGGACGGCACGTTGCTGATGACCGCCGGGGAAGGCTTCGCCTATCGCGAAGAGGCCCAGGTGCGCAGCAATCATCTCGGCGCCGTATTGCGGCTGAACCCGGACGGCTCCGGGCCCATCGACAACCCCTTCGCCGAAGAGGGTGGGGCGGCCGCTTATGTCTACAGCTATGGCCATCGGAACATGCAGGGCATCGCGCTGGACGCCGAGACGGGGACGATCTGGACCCATGAGCACGGCCCGCGCGGCGGCGACGAGCTGAACGCACTGAACGCCGGCGCGAACGCCGGTTGGCCCATCGCCACCCTGGGGCTCGATTATAACGGCGCGCGAATCTCGCCCTTCTTTGATCATGACGGCTTTGACGCCCCTGAATGGGTGTGGACGCCCTCGATCGCCCCCAGCGGTCTGGCGCTTTATGACGGCGATCTGTTCGCAGACTGGCGCGGCGACCTTCTGGTCTCGGCGCTGGCGGGACAAGCGCTTCACCGGCTGGACCTGGAAGACGGCGTCGTGGTGGGCGAGGAGCGTCTGTTGTCAGAACGCGGACAACGCATCCGGCAAGTCCTCAACGGTCCAGACGGCGCAATCTGGCTGCTGGCGGAATCCCCGGAGGGACAGGTCTTGCGGCTGACCCCCGCAGAGTGAACACGCCCCGGCGCCGACATGGACAGCCGGTTTTGACTGGCGCTCACTCTCTGAAAGGTGTTCACTTAAGGCTAACTGATTTGCCCGCCCCGCAGATTGCGGCGAGATCGGGCGAACATGTTCGGGGAGAGATTGAATGAAGCGTATCCTGACAGCCGTATTGGGCGCGTTGGTTTTGCTCGGGCTCGTGGGCGCAGGCTGGTATTATAGGCCCTGGTCTGATTTCGCGCCGGCCAAGATCCGGTCGCTGGACGACCCGGAGCACTATCCGACGACCTATCAGCGCATGGACGAAATCCTGCCAAGCACCGGGATCGACGCTGACGCACCCGCCCCTTTCCCGCGCGACGTTCAATCGCTCGACATCACTTATGAGTGGCAGGGGGAAACCAAAACGATTGGCGAATACCTCGCCGAAGCCAAGGTCACAGGACTGACCGTTCTGTCTCGCGGCGAGGTCATCGCCCAAACCTATGGCTATGAGGCGGACGCCCAGTCTCGCTTCACCTCATGGTCCGTCGGAAAGTCATTCGTTGCGACCCTCATCGGGAAGGCGCTGAATGAGGGCCTGATCGACAGCCTGGATGACCGAGTGGACCAGTATGCGCCGCAATACGCCGGGACCGATTATGGCGCGACCAGCTTGCGCCATCTGCTGATGATGTCCTCGGGCATGGCGTTTAACGAAGAATACAGCGCCGACGCGCCCTCTGACGTGCGCCCGCTCTTTTTCAACGCCTTCATCATGCGCCGCAATCCTGACGACATGATCGCGCGGATTGAGCGTGATCGCGAGCCGGGCGAAGATTTTCATTATATCAGCCCCAACTCCCATGTGCTCTCCGCGGTCGTGCGCGGCGTCTATGAAGGCCGCCTCGCCGAGATCATCCAGCGTGAGCTGTGGGAACCCCTGGGCATGCGCGACCGCGCGACCTGGCTGCAGCACAAGCCCGGCCCTGAAGGCGTCGCGATCGGCTATTGCTGCTTGCAGGCCAGCAGCGAGGATTATGCGCGTCTGGGCCAGCTCTACCTGCAGGACGGCGTCTGGAACGGCGAGCGTCTTCTGCCTGAGGGCTGGGTGGATCTGGTGTCCACCCCGCCCACGCCGTCGCATGAACCGGGCGCAAGCCGGTATGCTCATCGCGGCTATGGTCTGCACTTCTGGATTCCGGAAAACTATGATCGCGAATTCTACGCCGCCGGCGTGTTCGGTCAGTATATCTGGATAGACCGGACCCGGAATCTGGTCATCGCCCAAAACGCCGGCGACGCAGACTGGGGCGAGCGCAGCGTGGAGATGACCGCCGTCTTCCGCGCCATCGCCGAGACGGTCGCGCCGAGAGGCGCTTTCCAGGACGTGCAAAGACTGCCGCGTGACGGGGGCGGCCAATGAGCCGCGTGGAAGACATGGAGTTTGATTATGTGATCGTCGGGGCCGGTTCGGCGGGATGCGTGCTCGCCGATCGGCTCAGCCAGGATCGGGATGTGACGGTCTGCGTCCTGGAGGCCGGCGGATCCGACAACAAGGCCGTCATCAAAACGCCCATGCTGCTTCAGTTCGCCATCACCAATCCGGCGATCAACTGGGATTACTGGACAGAGCCGCAGCACAATCTCGACGACCGCAAGCTCTACTGGCCGCGCGGCAAGACGCTGGGCGGCTCCTCCTCGATCAACGCCATGCATTACATGCGCGGCGCGCTTGAGAATTACGACGATTGGGAAAGCACATACGGCGCTGAAGGCTGGAATGGCGATGCGGCGCTGGAGGCTTTCAAATCTGTCGAGCACAATGAAAACCATGGCGCACCTTTCCACGGTCAGGGCGGCCCGCTGAACGTGAAGACGATCGGCCCGCTCAATCCGTTGACCGAGCGTTATTTCGAGGCCTGCCGCCAGCGCCAGATCCCAGAAAACCATGATCATAACGGCGCTCGGCAGGAAGGCTTCGGCCCCTATCAGGTCACCCAGAAAGGCGGCAAGCGCTGGTCAGCGGCGGATGCGTTTCTCAAACCGGCCCTGAACCGTCCCAACCTCACCGTCGTCACCGGCGCTCTGGCCCATCGCATCGTGATCGAGAACGGTGAAGCGCAGGGCGTGCTGATTGAGGTCGACGGAGAGATGAAGTCCGTCACCGCCAAGCGCGAGGTGATCTTGTCGGGCGGGGCGATCAACTCGCCGCATCTGTTGATGCTGTCAGGCATCGGCCCGGCCGACCATCTGCGGGAACACGGGATCAGTGTCGAACACGACCTGCCCGGCGTCGGTGAGAACCTACAGGACCATCTCGACATTCTGGCGCGCGCGCGCACGAAATCGGCGACTTCCATCGGCTATTCGGCGCGCAAATTTCCCGCCACGGCCCGCGACGTGTTGCAATGGGCGCTGACGGGCACCGGCAAATTCACCGTCAACCCGGTCCAGGGCTGCGGCTTTGTGCGGTCCAGCCGGGCGCGGGACCTGCCCGACATCCAGCTGGTGTTCATCCCGGCGCTGGCCAGCCCGCATGGCCGCGACACGCTGACCGGACACGGGATCAGCCTGCACGCCTGTCACCTCTATCCCCAAAGCACGGGCCGGTTGAAACTGGACAGCGCCGATCCGCGCGCGCCGATCCGCATCGATCCCAACTATCTCGATCATGAGGAAGATGTGGAGGTGATGACCGATTGCCTGGAGATCGCCCGCGATCTTCTGCTCAGCAGCGCGTTTGATGGCGAGTTTGATCAGCTGGACCTGCCCGCCGATCCAGCGGCCAGCCGGGCGACCCTGACCGAGGAAGTGCGACAGCGCGCTGAAACGCTCTACCACCCAACCTCCACCTGCGCGATGGGGAGCGGCGCGCTCTCGGTCACAGACCCGCAATGCCGTGTGCGCGGCGTAAAAAATCTGCGCGTAGTGGATGCGTCCGTCATGCCGCGTATAGTCGGCGGCAACACCAATGCGCCCACCATCATGATCGCCACACGCGCCGCCGATATGATCCGTGCGAGCTAGGAGACAGACTCATGCCTGATACCCATATGCAGACCGCCACGGACACTATCGACGCCATGCAGGCGGTTTTCGACCGGCAAAAAGCCGCGTTTGAGTCCGAGCGCCATCGCCCGCTGTCTGACCGCAAGGCGGATCTGGAGAAGATCGAAGCGCTGGTCAAAACCCGAGGGGACGAGTTCGCCGCCGCCATCGACGCCGATTTCGGCCGACGCTCCAAATCTGAAACCGCGCTGGCGGAGCTGGGCTTCACCATCGCCACGGCCAAGCACAGCCGCCAGCACCTCAACAAATGGGCGAGCTCAAAGCCCGTCTCGGTGCCGATGACGCTGGCGCCGGGCAAGGCCTATGTGCGGCGCGAGCCCAAGGGCGTGGTCGGCATCGTCTCGCCCTGGAACTATTCCATGCAGTTGGCCTTTGCGCCGCTGGTCGCCGCGCTGGCGGCAGGCTGCCGGGTGATGATCAAGCCCAGCGAATTCACCCCGCGCACCGCCGCCTTGATCAAATCCACTTTGGCTGAGCTGTTCAGCGAAGACCATGTTGCGGTCATTGAGGGCGGCGTGGACGAGGCGAGCGCCTTCACCGCCTTGCCGTTTGATCATTTGTTTTACACCGGCTCCACCCAGGTGGGGCGCATCGTCGCCAAGGCGGCGGCGGACAACCTGACCCCGGTGACCCTGGAGCTGGGCGGCAAATCGCCCGCCGTGATTGCGCCGGATTTTGACGGCGCGGAAGCCGCCAAGACCCTGGCCTGGGGCAAATTCCTGAACGCCGGCCAGACTTGCGTGGCGCCTGATTACGCCCTGGTCCCGCGCGGTTCTGAGCAAGACTTCGCCAAGTCCATGATGCATGAAACCGGCGAGATGTGGCCCGATGTCGCCACCAATGGCGATTACACAGCGATCATCTCGGAACGCCATCACGCCCGTTTGAGCGAGATGGTCGAAGAGGTGCGCCAGGCGGGCGCTGAAGTTCACCAGCTGGCGTTTGACAAGGCCGCCGCGGGCAATACGCGAATTTTCCCGCCCACGGTGGTGGTCAATCCGCCGCTCGACTCCAAACTAATGCAGGAAGAGATTTTCGGCCCGATCCTGCCCGTGCTGGGCCATGACGGGCTGGAAGACGCCGCACGCTTCATCAATGAACGCGACCGGCCGCTGGCGCTCTATGTCTACGCCAAGTCCAAACAGACCGCGCGCGACTTTCTGAGCCGGACGATTTCAGGCGGCGCGGCCGTGAATATCCCGCTTCTGCATCTGTCGGTGGAAGACCTGCCGTTTGGCGGCGTCGGCGCCTCGGGCTATGGCAGCTATCACGGGGAGAGCGGGTTTTTGACCTTCACCCATGAGCGCGGCGTGTTTGAAGCCCCGGTCTGGCACCCCAGCCGGCTGATCCGCCCGCCCTATGGCAAGATGTTTGAATTCTTCAAGAAGCTGCAAGCTGGCTAGCTTGCGATCGACCAATTGATGTCAGAAATCGCCGGGGCGTCGTCCAGTTGCGGTTTGGAGAAATAATAGCCTTGAAACAGGTGAATCCCCAGATCGAGCAAGGCGCGCGCCTCGGCTTTGACCTCAATGCCCTCGGCGATGATCTTGATGTCAAAGCGCTCACAGATGTCCACCATGGCCGACAGGATGGTGCGTTTGACCGGGCTGATATGAACATTGCGGACCAGCGCCATATCCAGCTTGATAATGTCGGGCATGACTGCAGCCAGAAGCGTCAGCCCCGCCCCGCCGGAACCGAAATCGTCCAGCGCCGTAAGGAAACCCATATCCTTGTAGGAGCGCACGATCATGGCGAAATGGTCGGGGTCGGTGACCGCTTCATGCTCGGTCATCTCGAACATGATGCGATTGATCGGAAAGCCGTTCGCCGACGCCGCCGCCAATGTTGTGCGCAGGCAGGTCGCCGGGTCATAGACCGCATTGGGCATGGTGTTCAGAGACAACAGCTCAGGCCGATCCGACAGAGCCGCGCTCGCCGATTTGAGCGCCTGAATGCGGCAGTGACGGTCAAAGGCGTGAATATTGTCGGCGGTCACCTTGGACAGGACCGATCCTGCGGACTGCCCTTCCGCGCCACGCACCAGCGCTTCTTGCGCAAAGATGGACCGCGACTTGAAATCGATGATCGGCTGAAACGCAAACCGCAGGCGCTCGGGAATCGGCTCAGCGCAGCGGCAGACGGCGTCTTCACAATCAGCGTCAGCGAGCTTGGAAACAGTCATGAAACACCCTTGGGTTTTTTATGACTGTAACTCACACAACTTAATGAAGAGTATGGCGCTTCGAGAACGGTGCGCCTGATTTAAAGCATCACGACTTCCGATTTTGGCCATGGGGAGGCCCCACATGAACACCTGGATCATTCGCATTCTACTGGCGGCGCTGGCGCTGAGTCTCATCTGCGTTCTGGGCGTCAGCGCCTGGATGGTGGAACGGTTCCACGCGTCCAAGCCGCGCCAGTCCGGCGAGGTCACCCTGTCGGTGCTGGACCAACCCGCCCATGTGGTGCGCGACGTGAACGGCATCGCCCATATCTTTGGCGACAACGACGCCGATGTGATGGCGGCGCTGGGCTATGTGCATGCTAGCGAACGCTTTTTCCAGATGGACATGGCCCGGCGCTATATGCGTGGCGAGCTCTCCGCCTTGTTTGGCGAGGATTATCTGCGCGCTGACGCCCAGACCCGGACCTATGGCTTCCGTCGTCTGACCGAGGAGATCGTCGCCAACACATCCGCTGACACCCGCGCGATGATGCAAGCCTATATCGACGGCGTGAACGCGCGCTTGGCCGAAGGCTCTGTCGCGCCTGAATACGCCGTATTGCGCACGGCGCCTGAAGCATGGAGCCTGGAAGACAGCGCCGCGATTGTGGTGCTGCTGGCCCATGATCTCGCTGCCGGGGCGAGCGCTGACATGGATCGCGCCTTGCTCGACGATATTCTGTCCGCTGAGCAGCTCGCCCAGTTCACCATGAATTTCCCCGACTGGGCGCCGACCATGCTGAAGGCCGAGGATATGCGCGCCCGTTTCGGCGATGTGCAGACCTTGCCCTTGAGCGAGCCCGCGCAGCCGGGCGCGCAATCAGACAACCAGCCCGGTTCCAACGCCTGGGTGGTCTCTGGCGAGCGCTCTGAAACCGGACGACCGCTGCTGGCCAATGACCCCCATCTGGGCCTCAGCACGCCGGCGATTTGGTATTATGTGCGCCTGAACCTGTCCTATGGCCCGGTCATCGGCGGCACTGTGCCCGGCTCACCCTTCGTCATTCTGGGGCGCAACGCCCATGCCGCCTGGGGGTTCACCAATACCGGCTTTGACGTGATCGACATTCTCGAACGCGATCGCGACGCTGAAGAGATCACCACCCGCACCGAAACCATCGCGATCAAGGGGCGCTCCGAAGCGTATGAGCTGACGATCGAGGAAACCGGCGACGGCCCCGTCTTGGACCCGCAATGGTTTGACCTGCGCGGCTTTGACGAGGACGCCATCGTGGTGCGCCGCTCCACCGTGACCGCGCCGGGCAACCGGGTCGCCGACGCCACCCTGGCGATCATGCAGGCGCAGACTTTTGATGAATTCGTCGAGGCGGGCCGCGGCTGGACCGCCCCCATGCAGAACATGCATTTCGCCAGCGTGGACGGCACCATAGGATATACGACAGCGGGTTTGTTGCCGATCCGCGATGAGCGCGGCGAGTGGACGGGCTTTATCCCGTTTGATGAGCTGCCGCGCGTACGCAACCCCGAAGGCGGGTTCATCGCGTCGGGCAATAATCTGGTGGCGGGACCGGACTATCCCTATCCGCTTCCGGGCTCATACGCGACCTATCGCGCGCCCCGTATCGAGCGTGAGCTCAACGCACGTGACCGCCATACGCTGGAAAGCTTCGCCAACCTGCAAATGGATGTGACCAGCGAGCAGGCGCTGCGCCTGTTGCCGGTGCTCTTGGGCTCCGAACCTGAGAGCCAGCTGGGGGCGGAAGCTCTGGCGCGGCTGGAAGCCTGGGATGGCGCGCTGGATATGGATGCGCCAGAGGCGTTGATCTATTCCGCCTGGCTGCGGGTGCTCTCGGGCGCGATCTGGAACGATGAGCTTGATACGCTCGCCTCGGCTTTCAATCAGCCTCGCCGCGCCTTCCTCGAAGAGGTTCTGGCGGGCGAAGCCTCGGCCTGGTGCGATGACGTGCGCACGGACGCGGTGGAAAGCTGCGCCATCACCGCCGGACTGGCGCTGGACGCCGCCATGGCGGAAACCGCAGACGCGTTTGGTCGCGACATGAACGCCTGGCGTTGGGGCGACATGCATGTGGCTGATTTCGACCACCCGTTTGATAATCTGCCGCTGATCGGGTCCATGTTCGGCAATCGCGTGCCCGTACCCGGCGACGGCGCGACCATCAATGTGGCGCATTTCAGCTATGCCTCTGGCAGCTATGACGTGTTCCATGCGGCGTCGCTGCGGTCGATCTATGATCTGTCAGACCTCAACAACTCGCTTTACATGTTTGCGCCCGGTCAGTCGGGTCACCCGCTTTCGCCCCATCATGGCGATCTCGCGCCCCGTTGGGCGGCGGGCGAGTATTTCGAGATCCGCGATGACTGGAGTGTTGAAACCGCGCCCGAAGGCAGCCAGGTGCTGACCCTGACGCCGCAATAGGACCCGCCATGATCAGCCTTGAAAACCAGACCCTTTTCGTCACCGGCGCCTCACGCGGCGCTGGCGCCGGCATCGCCCGCCAGATCGTTCAGGCTGGCGGCAAGGTCATCCTGGGCTATGCCCGCAATGACACGGCCGCCAAGGCCATGGCGAGCGAGCTGGGCGATAACGCCATCGGACTGGTGAAAGCGGATTTCTCTGATCCCGACGCTGCGGAGCCCGCCTGGGATCAGGCGAAAACTATCGCCGACGGCCCGATCCACGGCCTGGTGCTCAATCACGGCGTTTTTGAAGCGTCCAACGTTCACGACCCGGCGGATATCTGGCGGCAGAACTGGGCGCGCACGCTTCAGATCAACCTGCAAAGCTGCGCCGATCTCGCGCGTCTGGCCGCGCAGGACTGGGTGGATGGCGCGCAGGGCGGATCGCTGGTGGCGATCAGCTCTCGTGCGGCGCACCGCGGCGATGATGCGGACCACCCCGCCTACGCCGCCTCCAAAGCCGGGCTCATCGCAATGATCAAGACGCTGGCGCGCGCCTATTCGGGCCGCGGGCTGCTCGCTTACGCGATCTCGCCGGGCTGGATCGACACGGAAATGGCGCCGCAAGACCCTGACGACCGCAAGGCCGCCCTCGCTGAAGTGCCTTATGGCGATATGGCGAGCCCGGACGAGCTGGGCCGCCTCTGCGCCTTCCTGCTGTCCGGCGCCTGCAAAAGCGCCACCGGCGCCACCTTCGACGTCAATGGCGCGAGCTATGTGCGGTAGGGGCTTAGGGCCTTCCACACCCTTCCCATAATCCCTCTTTCCCGGCGAAAGCCGGGACCCAGAGATCTTCAAACGCTGCGAAACCGGCTCTGGGTCCCCGCCTGCGCGGGGAAAGAGAAGGATCATCAACAGCCGTCATCCCGGACTTGATCCGGGATCTGCTGACAGCGTCTTTGTGATCAGATCAAAGCGGCTCCGGTAGATCCCGGATCGCTTCGCGTCCGGGATGACGGTGGAGTTCAAGAAACACCATTCTACTCCGCCGCCATAGCCTCTTGCCGACCCGCACGCAGAAGCCGGCCAGGACGCGCCTCCGTCACTTCGTCATTGCGCACCACGACTTCGCCAGACACGATCGTCGCGCGATAACCTTCCGAGTCCTGCAGCAAACGCTGGCCGCCCGCGGGCAGGTCTTTGACGAGGCGCGGCGGGTGCAGACGCAGTTTCTGATAGTCGATGACGTTGAGGTCGGCCTTCATGCCTGGCTTGATGCGTCCGCGGTCTGACAGACCCAGATAATCGGCGATGTCGCCGGTCAGCATCTGCACCGCGCGTTCAGGCGCAATGCGCGGCCCGCGGGTGCGGTCGCGGGTCCAATAGCTCAAGAGATAGCTGGGGAAGCTGGCGTCACACACCGTGCCCACATGGGCGCCGCCATCTGACAGACCCGGAATGGCGAGCGGGTGCTGCATCATGGTCAGCACATTGTCATAGCTCAGCTCGGTATAATTATAGATCGGCAGATAGATCAGCTCAGCGCCCTCGCGCGCGATCACCGTGTCAAACAGCTCTTCCCACACAGACACGCCGCGGGCTTCAGCCTTCGCGCCGATGGCGTTTTCAGGCGGCTGCTCGTAATCGGGGTTTTCCGACAGGGTGAAGAGCTTGCCCGCCACCATCTCCATGTTTTCGATCAGAAGATCGGCGATGGGCGGGATCGAGCTGCCGGGCCCGGCCAGCTTGTCGGATGTCTGGCTGAGAATCTTCTTGCGGAAGGCGTCGGTTTTCATCACCGCCACGCGCTCATCAAGCGGCAGATGGGCGATCTCCTTATAGGCGGGAAAGCCCATGAAGGGGTGGAAAGTGCATTGCAGCCCCAGGAACACGCCGATGGCGCGCGGGGCGACCTGGGCGCGCACGGTGAAACCTTCTGCGTCGAGCTTTTCGAGGCCTGTCAGGATCTTGCGCCATTGATCGGGCGCGAAATCGCGCTGCATCAGGGACATGGAGAAAGGCCGACCGCCGGCGGCGCGGACATACTCCTCGACCACTTTCCATTCTTCCTCGAACCGCGACTGATCGCGCTCGAGATCAAAATCGGAGACGGCCTGGATGACGCCATGGTCGCGACCCTTGAAGGCGCTGGCGATGCCGGTGAGTTCCTTGGTGGTGGCTTCACTGGCCGGGGTCCACTCCCCGTCCGCGGTGCGGTGCAGATCCGACCGCCCGGTGGCGAAGCCGATGGCGCCGGCGTCCAGCGCTTCAGAGACGAGGTCGCGCATTTTGGCGATTTCCTCATCATTGGCCTGCTGATCAAAGCTGGCGCGCTGATCCATGACATAAACCCTGAGCGGATCATGGCCGACCATGGCCGCCACATCGAGGGTGCGCGGGGTTTTCTCAAGCGCGTCGAGATAATCGGGGAAGCTCTCCCAGTCCCAGCTCAGTCCTTCCGCCAGCGCGGTGCCGGGAATATCCTCCACCCCCTCCATCAGCTTGATCAGGCGCTCATGATCGCTCTCGCGCACGGGCGCGAACCCGACGCCGCAATTGCCCATAACGGCGGTGGTCACGCCATGCTTGATCGAGGGCTCCATCCGGTCGTCCCAAGTGGCCTGACCATCATAATGGGTATGCACGTCGATAAAGCCCGGCGTGATGATACAGCCCTTGGCGTCGATCACTTCATCAGCGTCGCCCGGCGCATCGCCGACCGCCATGATACGGCCCGCCTTGATCCCGACATCGCCGATATAGGGCGAGCCGCCCTCGCCCTCATGAATCATGCCGCCGGTGATTTTCAGATCGTAAGTCGCCATGGAAGCCTCCCGAATGATGTGTTGTTTCAAGGCGCCGTTCGGGCGCTCTTTTGTATGCGGACCCAGTCGAGCCCGCGATAGAACCCGACAAGCAGACCGCCGCTGAACAGATGCCAGACCGCCCAGAGCGCGGTGATGGCCGCCGCTCCGCCCACGCCCTCGAACTGGCCGAGCAAGATCACAAGACCGAGCCCGGTGTTCTGGATGCCCACTTCGAAGGTCACGGAACGCCGTCCGGCAGTCTCAAAGCCCAGAGCCCGCGCCGATGCAGCCCCGAAGACAAAGGCGACGGCGTTGTGAATCATGGCGATAACCAGCACGCTGCCTGCGGTGGCGGTGAACAGCGCCCAGTTGGACGAGACGCCGCCCACAACCATGGCCGCTAGCCCGAACAATCCCGCCGCCAGAAAGACAGGTCTCAGGCGGTGGGCGATGCGCGGATAGCGGTGCGCGATGCCCATTCCGACAGCCAAGGGCACGGCCAGCAACACAGTCATCTGCAGCACGAAGGGAATCGGGGAGACCTCGATCGCGTCCACCAGCGCGTCAGCAGGCGCATAGAGCGAGGTCCAGAACAGAATCGAGATCGGCGTCAGAAGCGCCGCGGCGAGGCTGGAGGTCGCCGTCAGCGAGACGGACAACGCCGTGTCGCCTCGCGACAAATGGGTGAAGAAATTGGAGACATTGCCGCCCGGGCAACACGCCACCACGATCATCCCAAGCGCAATGGAGGGCGGCGGGTTCAACACATAGAGAAGCCCCAAAGTCACCAAGGGCAGGCCCAGGATCTGCGCCGCCGCGGCGCCCAGAAACCTGCCAGGCCGCTGTTTGACCAAGGCGAAATCCGCCACATGCACGTTCAAAGCAACCGCGAACATCAAAACGGCGAGCAGCATCGGCAAGATCACTTGCGATCCGGGCGCCAGATCAATCTGCACGGCGTCTAACGCAGCTATGTCCATAGCGCGCGATCTCCTCCCCTGAAACCCGGCCATAGCCCGGTCCGCCCTCGCCTCTGGAACGGGCAAGTGAACGGCGTTTACTGAACCCTCGCATCCTTTGACGCGCCCTGTCGAGACCTCCTCGTGGCGGGCTTGCATGCGTATAGGATCAATGCACGATGCGTCGCAGAGAATTTCTTGTGGGGAGTCAAAATGTTACGTTATTTAATAACGTCTAGCCTGGCCGCGCTGGCGCTGTCCGCCTGCAGCCAGCCCGCCAATACGCCAGCGACGGATGAGCGGTCGGAAGCCGCGCCCGCTGAAACGCAAGCCAGCAGCGCCTATCCGGCGCACCAGCCAAGCGATGCGGCGATCACCGAAGCGGATTTCGCGTATCGCATCGCTGCGCTCGCCGATGACCGGTTTGAAGGCCGCGGCCCGGCCTCTGAACATGGCGAGCAGGCGGCGACCTGGATCGCCGAGGAAATGGACGCCGTGGGTCTTGAGCCCGCCGGCGAAGAGGGCTGGTTCCAGCCGGTGCCTTTAATTGAATCCACCCTCGATGAAAGCGCATCAAGTCTCGACATCACGGTCGATGGCGAGGCCATGGGCCTTCAGACCAATGTGGATGTGGTGTTCTGGTCCCAAAACCCAGAAGAACAGGTCAGCCTGGACGCCTCCGAGCTTGTCTTCGTGGGCTATGGCGTGGTCGCGCCCGAATATGGCTGGAACGATTATGAAAGCGTCGACGTCACCGGCAAGACGGTGGTGATCCTGATCAATGATCCAGGCTTCGCCGATCCGGACGCGGGCTGGTTCAATGGCTCGGCCATGACCTATTACGGCCGCTGGACCTATAAATACGAGGAAGCCGCCCGCCAGGGCGCGGAAGGCGCGATCATCGTCCACCAGACCGCCCCGGCGGCCTACCCTTGGGGCACGGTGCAATCAAGCTGGACCGGGCCGCAATTCACCCTCGCCTCCTCCGCCGGCCAGGAGCGCGCCGACGTTCAGGCCTGGATCACCGAGAACAAGGCCGTTGAGCTGTTTGATGCGCTGGAGCTCGATTTCGTAGAACTGAGCCAAGCCGCCGTCAGCCCTGATTTCACACCGGTGGATATGGGCCGCGCGACGATGAGCGCTTCGCTCACCAATTCGCTGCGCACTCTGACGTCGAGCAATGTGGCCGGTCAGGTCACGGGCTCTGAGCGTCCGGACGAATACGTGCTGTTCATGGCCCATTGGGACCATATCGGCGTGCGTCTGAACTTCTCGGGCGACGACCAGATCTATAATGGCGCCATCGACAACGCCACTGGCGTCACCGCCATGCTGGAATTGGCGGAAGCTTACGCCAAATCCGACACCCCGCCTGAACGGTCGGTGATCTTCGTCGCGGTCACCGCCGAGGAGCAGGGCCTTCTGGGATCGGAATACTACGCCCAGAACCCATTGATCGCGCTGGACCAGACCGTGGGCGGCTTCAATTTCGACGGCATCCTGCCCATCGGCCGCACCGAAGACATCGTGGTGATCGGCTATGGCGCGTCCGAGCTGGAAGACCTGTTGCGCGCGGAAGCGGAAGCGGACGGCATGTATCTCAGCCCCGATCCGAACCCGGAAGCGGGCTATTTCTACCGTTCCGACCACGTCACCCTGGCCCGCCGCGGCGTGCCGATGCTGTATGCCGATTCCGGCTCCGTCGCTGAAGAAGGCGGCGCCGAGTATGGCGCGCAGATCGAGGCCGCCTATCGCCTGCAGGCCTATCACAAGCCCGCCGACGAGTTTGATCCGAACTGGGATATGGGCGGCTTCGTGCAGTCCACCGAGCTGGTCTATCACGTTTCGCGCCGTCTGACGGATTCTGAGGACTGGCCGAACTGGTATGAGGATAATGAGTTCCGCGCCATCCGCGATGCGATGATGGATGAATAGGCGATCCTAGACGCCGTTCAGAAAAAGCCGGGCGGTCTTCCGCCCGGCTTTTTTGTGTCTTCCAGCGTCTTATTGCGCCGGATAGAAGGTCGGCGCCCCCGGGCCCACTGGCAAGTCCAGAACGAAGGCCCAGGTGAAGAAGAAGCCCGACCAGGTCAGCATGAAGAAAATCGAATAGGGCAGCATCATCGCAATCAACGTGCCCACGCCGAGATTTTTGTCATAGCGCGTGGCCCAGGCCAAGATCAGCCCGAAATAGCTCATCATGGGGGTGATGATGTTCGTTGAGCTGTCCCCGATCCGATAGGCGGCCTGGATCACCTCCGGCGAATATCCGATCAGCATCAGCATGGGCACGAAAATGGGCGCGGTCACCGCCCATTGGGCCGAGGCAGAGCCCAGCGACAGGTTGATGACCGCACACATCAGAATGAAGAAGAAGAACAGGGCCGGCCCGGTCATGCCGGTTTCTTGCAAGAAGCTTGCGCCCGTCACGGCGGTGATGGCGCCCAGATTGGTCCAACCGAAAAACGCCACGAACTGGGCCGCAAAGAACACCAGCACGATGTAGAGCCCAAGAGACGCCAACGCCGCGGCCATGGCGTCGATGATGTCGCGATCGGTCTTCATGGTGCCCGCGACACGGCCATAGGCGTAGCCCACGGCGATGAAGAAGATCAGGATCCAGACGACGAAGCCGGAAAAGAACGGCGACCGCATGACGCTGCCGGTGTTAGGATCGCGCAGCACGCCCCAACCGGGCAGAACCTCTGGAACCGAAGCGCCAGAAAGCAGCGGCGTCCAGGCTGGAAAGCGGATATCGGGCAACAGCGTATAGGCCATGACCGCCAGAACAGCCAGAAAGGCGAGCCCGGCTGCAGCGAGCCCTTTCTTCTCCGGCTCGGCCAGGGCCTCCATCATGGACTTGTTCAGGATCGTCGGGTCAGCACGCTCGGGATTATAGACGCCGAGCTTGGGCTCGACGACGAAGATCGACACCAGCGACCCCACGATCGTGATCAGGAAGGTGGACGCGATCATGAAGAACCAGTTTGCGGTCGCGTTGACCGTGTAAGCCGGGTCCACCAGCTGAGCAGCTTCTTCGGTGATCCCCGCCAGCAGCGGATCGACCGTCCCGATCAAGAGATTCGCGCTATAGCCGCCTGACACCCCGGCGAAGGCCGCCGCCATGCCCGCGAGCGGATGACGCCCCAGCGCATAAAAGATCGCGCCAGCCAGCGGGATCAGCACCACATAGCCCACTTCAGAGGCGGTGTTTGACACGATGCCGGCGAATACGACCGCCACCGTCACCACATGGCGTGGCGCGCCCAGCACCATGGCGCGAACCGCGGCGGACAGAAGGCCGGACTTCTCTGCAACCCCGACGCCCAGCATCGCCACGAGCACCACGCCAAGCGGGGCGAAGCTGGTGAAGTTCTCGGTCAGGCTGGTGAATATACGCCGGACGCCATCGCCATTCATCAGGCTGACCGCCCGGATCATGCCGTCTTCCGCCACGCCTCTGGACCCGGCAGGGCGCGGGTCTTCAACCGCGACACCCAGCCAGCCGAAGACGCCTGAGAGCAGGACGATGCCTGCCGCCAGCAAGGCGAACAGCGTCACCGGATGCGGCAACAGATTGCCCAGCCATTCCACACCATCGAGAAAGCGTGTGAACGCGTTGCGCTTTGGCGCTTCAGGGGTTTGAGGCTGCGAATCCGCCATCTCTGACTCCGTTGTGAATTTCAGGACACAATGAAGTCTGAGACGCCATGTTTTTCAACCGCAAGGAAACAAGGGATATTCAAATCCCCTCCCGAACTTGCTGCTTAACGGGTCAGTCGCAGGCGGTTGATGTCGGCGGCGATGGAGGAAAACGCCTCGGCGATGTCGAGATTTTCCACCTGATAATAGTTCTGGGGCTTGTTGGCGCAGTTGCGCATCAGATCGCGATTGGTGTCGCCGCTGAGCTGGAAGGCGATGGTGTAGATTTGTACGCCATTGTCTTCGGCCTCGTCACAGGCGTCCGCCATGTTTTCGCGCGCCTGACGGGCGGAATAGAGCTCGTAGCTGCGCGTACCGGTCCGGCGACGACCCCACCAGTCATAATAGGTGTACTCTTCCGTGCGCATTTGCGCCGTAGCCTGACCATCCGTCATCACCACCAGAATCTTGATGGTGTCGCGATCCTCATAGGAGGCCGGGCGGTCCGAAAAACTGCCGCCCAGCTGCCCGCGCCAGGCCGGGTCCAGCGCGCGCGCCCCCCACATGGTCGCCACGTCCAGGCCTGTATTGCCTCCGTCACGCAATGAATTGATGAGGCCGCGCAAACGTCCCTCATTCTGGGAGAGGAATTCAGATTCCATATTCGAGCGCGGGCAGAAGGAGGAGCTGTTATTACCCGATTGCTCGTCACCGTTATATTCGGTGAACGCCATCTGCCGATATGGCAGCTCCATATCGATCGGATAATCGGTTCCCATATCGACACACCCTGACCGGCGTCGCTCATTATTGCTTCCGTCGATAAGGTCGTCATTCACGTCACTTGGCGTGCGCACGCCGCCATTATAGGGAATGACGGAAATGCTGGTGCGTTCAGCGGCATCCGCCGCCAGAACGATTTCGACAAACTCCTCCGCCGCATCGCGCAGTGCATTGATCTTGGAGCCGCGCATGGAGCCCGACACGTCCAGCACCAGCGAGATCTCCACATCGCGCACCTGTTCGATGGCTTCAGAGAAATGTTCCAAAGTGAGAGAATTGATGCCCACAAGGCCCAGAATGGTGGTGGGCATGGCGACGCTGGCAGTGGCGGTCACCACACGCGAATTGAGCGAAATGTCCGCGTTCACATCCAGCTGAAGGCTGGCCAGCAATTGCGGGTGATCTTCCAGCGCCGCTTCCACATAGGCGCGCACTACATCAGCCGGAGCGCGATCCTGGGTCAGGGACGCCGCCGCCAGGGCGCCGGAATCCAAAGCGCTTTGCAGTTCAGAGCTGACCGTGGCGCTGCGTGAATAATCGAGCGCGCCGCCCACCGCCGTCACCAGAACGCCTGAACACAGCGCCATGACGATGGCCACATTGCCGCGGCGATCTGTAGACCACCGAGAAAGAAAACCTAAGAGCGCTTGCATCTGAACGCCTTCGCCAAAATCCGTTCCAAGCCGGAACATGCGAAGAATGATCTTGCAACAAACAGACCAAAAACCAGTTAAAACAATAGTTTATAAAAAGTTAACACACCTAGCGCGCCAGGCGCAGGCTGTTGAGGTCCGCCGCAATGGCGTTGAATGCGGAGGAGATATCGAGGCTCTCGACCTGGTAATAGTTCTCGGTCTTGCTGGCGCATTCACGCATCAAGGTGCGGTTGGTGGAGCCTGAAACCTGAAAAGCGATCGTGTAGATATGCACGCCCGCCGCTTCCGCGTCGTCACACGCCGCCTCCATATTGGCGCGCGCGGTGGCGGCGCTGTACAGCTCGTAAGTGTACCAGTCGCCGCGCCAGTTTTGCGCCCGCCGATACTGGGCGGTGGCCGCGCCGTCCGTCATCACCACCAGCACTTTCATCGTGGAGGTGTCGTCATAGGCGGCCGGGCGATCGGTGAAATCCCCGCCCAGACGCCCGCGCCAGACCGGATCCAGCGCCCGCGCCCCCCAGGCCGTCGCCAGATCCAGCCCGGTATTGCCGCCCGCGCTGAGCCCTTCGATCACATCAAGCAAGACCGAACGGGTCTGCTCCAAAAACACTGTGGCTTCAGATTGATCGGGACAGAATGAAGACGACCGCCAACCGCGCTGGTCCCGGTCTTGCCAATCCAGCCAGTCATACCCGTCAGACGCCAGCTCCATCTCGACAGGGTCAGTGACCCCCAGCTCGATACAGCCGCTATCATTGGGCGTGCCGGGCAAGAGATCATTTATCACCGTCGCCGGCAGGCGCACCCCGCCATTATAGGGAATGACGGACAGGCTGGTCAGACCGTCCAGATCAGGGTCCATCATCAAAAGGACGAACTCTTCAGCCGCGTCGCGCAAAGCCGAAATCTTGGAGCCGCTCATGGAGCCCGAAATATCAAGCACCAGTGAAATTTCCAGATTGCGCACCCGTTCATTGGCTTCCGAGGTGCGGTTGAGCGTCAGCGCGTCATACCCGATCAAACCCAGCATCAAGGTGGGCACGCTGATCACCGCGTCCGCAGTCACCTCGCGTGAATTGATCGCGGTGTCCGAGCTGACCTGAACGTTCAGCCGCTCCAGCACGCCATTATGTTCTGACAAGGCGGCGGTGATGTAATTGCGCACGACCGTTTCAGGGTCTTCGCCTTGAGTCAGCGACGCCGCCGCCAGGGTGCCGGCGTCCATCGCCGACTGGATTTCAGAGCCGATGGTGAAGGTGCGCGAATAATCCAGCGCCCCGCCGACGCTGACCACCATAGGGGCCAGCAGCATGGCGAACATCATCGCCACATTGCCGCGGGTATCGCCCCAGAATTTCGCCAGTCGACAGCGCATCACCAGACCCTTCGCTGCGCCCTTGCGCAAAACGGGTCCAGACTTCGCTCATCCCTGTTAAAACATTGAAAAGAAACAGGGTGAACACGGCATTCACCCTGTTTCAAATCAAGGCGTTAGCCCTTGGCGAAGAAGCCTTTGAGCGCACGCGCCGCCTGACGGATCCGCTGTTCGTTCTCCACCACGGCCAGGCGCACATGCCCATCACCGCGCTCGCCAAAGCCCAAGCCCGGCGCCACCGCCACATCGGTTTCTTCCAGGAGCTTCTTGGCGAACTCCACCGAGCCCAGATGCGCGAAGGCTTCAGGGATCGGCGCCCAGGCGAACATGGTGGCGGGAGGGCTGGGGATTTCAAAGCCCGCGCGGCCAAAGCTCTCCACCAGCACGTCGCGGCGTTTTTTATAGGTCTCGCGCGCCTCGGCCACATGGTCCTGCGGCCCATCAAGCGCGGCCACCGCCGCGATCTGGATCGGGGTGAAGGCGCCGTAATCGAGATAGGATTTCACCCGTTTGAGCGCGTCCACCAGACGCGCCGAGCCCGCCGCGAACCCCATCCGCCAGCCCGGCATGGAATAGGTTTTGGACATGGAGGTGAACTCCACCGCCACATCCTTAGCGCCCTCGACCTCAAGAATGGAGGGTGGCGGAGTACCGTCAAAATAGATCTCGGAATAGGCAAGGTCGGAAATCAGAACGAGATCGTTCTCTTTCGCGATCCGCACCGCCTCCTTGTAAAAATCAAGGTCCACCACTTGCGCGGTGGGGTTGGACGGAAAGTTCAACACCAGCGCCGACGGCGCCGGAATCGAGCGGCGACAGGCATGAACCGCCTCGCGCAGGAAATCCTCAGGATCGCTAAAGCCTACAGGCCGCACGGCGGCGCCCGCGATCAGAAAGCCGAACATATGGATGGGGTAGGACGGGTCAGGCACCAGGATCACATCGCCCGGCGCCGTGATCGCCTGAGCGAGGTTCGCCAGCCCTTCTTTAGACCCCAAAGTCACGCATACTTCGGTATCGGGGTTCAGCCCCACATCGAACCGGCGCTCATAATAGCGCGCCAGCGCCTTGCGAAGCGACGGCACGCCCTGGCTGGCGGAATAGCGGTGCGCGCGCGGATCGGCGGCGACTTCGGCGAGCTTGGCGATGATGTGCGGGGCGGGGGCGAGATCAGGGTTGCCCATGCCAAAATCAATGACGTCGCGGCCTTCGGCGCGATAGGCCTGCTTCATCCGGTTCACTTCCGCGAACACATAAGGCGGCAAGCGCCGCTCGCGGTAAAATTCTTCGTCGTGGGACATCTGTCAAATCGCCCTGCTGTACTGCAACATGCAGCCTACTCCGCCCGCCCCAGAGGGCGTCAATGGGGCGTAGCTGTGGCGAGGTGCAGAAATGCACGGACAAAATCACGCCAATCCGGATTTGGCGACTAAACACGCCAAGCGCCTGGATCGCGCTGGATTCAAGGTCAGGACCATGTCATCGATTTCAACCTGGCCACACCTTGCCTGTTCAGAACGATTGGAGACGAACCGCCATGTTCACCAGCCTGCTGGGCGCCTTGGCGCTTGTGACATCCTCTGACAAGCCATCTGAACCTGATCAGGCGATTGCTCAAACCCTTGATCAAGCCGTTTTCTCCGGAATCGTTCTGGTCACTCAGGGGGAAACGGTATTGAGCCAAATAGTCCAAGGCGAAGCCGGTCCGGATTTATCCATGGCGCCTCAGCTTGACTGGATGTGGGCATCGCTGACCAAACAGGTGATGGCGGTGGCCGCTATGCGCCTGATTGAAGAGAACCGTCTGGCCCTTGATGCGCCGCTATCTGACTACGCACCTGACTTGCCGCTGACGTCTTCAGACCAGATAACGGTTCGAGACCTTTTGCGGCACACCACCGGCTTACCTGATTATGACGACCTTCCGCCAGAGCGGTTCAGGACCGGCTTTGATCCTGACATCTACTGCTTCGGCCCTCTCAAAAGCGCGCCCGGTGGCACGTTTGACTATAATAACTGCGACACTTGGGTGCTCGGACGCGTGCTCGAAGGGATCTATGGCGCAGACATCGAAACAGTCCTGACAGAGCTGGTCTTCCTGCCTGCCGGCATGACTGAAACCCGGCTAGGCGATGCGCAGGACTTTGGCGATGTGGCCGGGCGCGCCGTTGAAGGCGGCTGGATCCGCCCGATAGATTTGGGACTTTTTGGTCCTGCGGCCGGCCTTGTTGGTCCAGTGCATGACCTGGTCCGCTTTAATGCCGCCTTGATGGATGGGCGCCTGCTTTCAGAGGCCAGCCGAGCCGAGTTGTGGCGTGGCGAGCCAGAACGCGGCTATGTGGCGCTCGGCGCATGGAGTTTTCCCGCGCCACTAAACGGCTGCGATGGCGCGTTGAACCTGATTGAACGCCGCGGTTCACTGTCAGGGGTTGAAATACGCAGTCTGATGGCGCCCGCGCTGAACCGCTCGCTTATCATGTACTCCAATCAAGGCGATCCAGGATATGGCGAAATATGGATGGGCGAGGGCCTGAGCTATGAGCTGGCCAGCCTCGCTTTTTGTCCAGAGCGCTAGAACGCCCCGCCGGCAGGCCGCGTATCGCGCAAGGCGCGCTGACGACGCCGCTGATCCGGCATCAGCTCATCGAGCAATCGATGAAAGCGCGGCGAGTGATCCATCACCAGAAGATGGCAGGCCTCATGCGCGCAAACATAATCAACCAACGCCTCGGGATAGGCGATCAGGCGCGCATTCATCCGGATCGACCCATCTGAGGAACATGACCCCCAGCGCGCCTTTTGCTCACGCACGCTGACCTTGGGCCGTTTCGCGCCCAGCGCCTCGGCATAGCGCTCAAGCTTGGGCGTCATCAGATCAAGCGCCTCGCCCTTGCGCCAGCGTTTGAGCGCCGCCAGCACCACCTTGCGGCTGTCCAGAGGCGTCAACTGGCGGTCTATGCTGACGACCACTTGGTCCGCCTCGCGCATCACCGTGCTGCGCGCCTTGTCATGGGGGCGGACGGTCAAGCGCAATTCCTCGCCCAGCCAGCCGATCACTTCGCCATCCACGCCCTTGAGCGCTGGCGGCGTGCGCGCTTGCCGACGCTCAAGCCGGTCGATCACCCAGGACGCTTTTTCGCGCACCACGGCGTCCGCCTCCCGCACATGGACGCGCACGGGCAGGGTGACGGTCAGGCCGTCTTCGCTGACTTTGAGGCCGATGGTCTTGCGCCGGGCCGAGCGTTTGAGCGTGTACATCAGCGCCCGGTCGGCCAGCTCGATCTGGCGCACCTGGTCTTCAGATCCAGCCATTCGAGCGCGCGCCTAAGCCGTGCGCGGCGCGGTCAGCGCCACATAATGCAGCCCCAATAGCATCACCGCCCCGCCCACATAAAGCCCGGCGAAGGGCGCAAACAGAATCTGCCCGACCACAAGCGCCATCACGGCCATGACCAGCCCGTACACCGCCAGCGCCAGAACCACGATCCGGCCCAGCGCGCGATCCTCCGCGCCTTGCCAGCGCGCCCGCGAGGTCCAGGTCAGAAAAGGCAATAAAACCAGAGCGGCGCCCAGCGCCAGATAGGCCGGCAAGCCCGCGCCCGCGAGTGCGCCCTGGGCCACAAGCCCGCCCGCACCCGCCAGCATCATCAGAACGCCCCAGACCAGAGGATGATTGATACGTTTCAACATGGAAGTGAGCTTAGACCGCGTCGGCAAAGCGCGCCAGATCAGGCTTTGGTGGGAGGGGGTGATGGGTGTGGAGAAGAGGGGAGCCTCTCTAGAGGCATCTTTAAAACACCAGAACGTTCATCTCGGCCCCACAGCCCGCCGCAGCCGCAATAAACATAGATAAGAATTCAATTTTTCTTTCGAATGTTATCTAAATTGCGGCGGGTGATGCCTAATGAGCATTTATGCAAACTTACTAGCCCCACAACGCCCAATGCCAAAGTGGCCCAAGTAAATATGTCCAATATTGAAAAATAGTATTTTAAATAATTTATAATGAAAAACAGGTATGAAAAAGTAAAAATAAAAGACACAAGACTAGGAATTGCGCCTATTATCAACATTCGTCCGATTTTATTGGTGCCCATAAAAAACTCCCGGAATTCGCCCTAGATCGTTCAACAATCAGGAAGCCCTGAAACCACCCAATACACCCCTCCTGAGGTGCTGACATCTGGAGAGCCATCCCCGACGTCCCCACAAGAATTTTGGATATAGCTTAATACCTTTTCTGAGCCGCGATCATCATCAGCCCTGCAAAGCCGACCAGACCGCCCAGTTGCAGGCCGATGCCGATCACGGCGGGGCCAGAGAGCGAGGCGGCGATGATAACGCTGACCAGCGCCGTCGCGAGCGCGGCAAGGCTGGCACGGGTGCGCCACAGCGTCGGCGCCGCGCGCCAGCGCTCACGATTGATGAAACCGACCCCCAAAAGCGCCGCCGTCCCGACATAGGGCCCGAGCAGAGCGCTCCAGTGCGTGGTCACCAGAAGGCCTGCCGAGGCGGTCCAGGTGAGACCGACGACGAGCAAAGCCGCCGCCAGCCAGTAAGGGGTCTGCAAAAGGCGTGTCATGCTCGGAGTCTAGGCGGGTTCAAGTCCCGCTTCCAGTGCAGAGGACTCAGATAGCGCCCTCATCGCCCAGACGCTGGCGAAGCCCAGGACCAGTTCGATCCCGAAAGCGATGAGCAAGCCGGCGTCGGGCATGCCGTCCAAGGGGATAGAGACCAAACGCCCGATCGCCCAGCCGAGCAGCAGCAGCGCGCTCACTCCGCTCGCCGCTCTCATCCAGAGCCCCAAGGCGGCTGAGGCCAGCACAAAACCGCCGCCCAGGGCCAGCGCGCCGCCGGGCGCGCGCAATTCGCTGAGCAGATTGGGATCAGGGCTGAGCGACACCCCGTTCAGCGCAAACATGGCGTGCGGGTCGGAGATCAGCATCACCCCGATCCCTGTGAGCACGACACCGTTGATCCCGAGCAGCGCGCGAATAATCCCGTGTGTAGTCATGGCGGTTCTCCTGTCCAAAAGCCGGGTGGAGATTGCGTTTCCCGCTGCGAACAGGCCATGCTCGCCCGTCCGAGAAAATTGACCCTCCGTCCGGGGCTTTCATGAGCACGCCCAACACCGACCCTCGCCCCCGGCCCGATCCGCTGACGGCTCTGCTCGATCAGCTGAGACTGACGGGGACCTTGTATTGCCAGACCGACATGGCGGCGCCTTGGGGCATCGCCCTGCCCGCGTTTGAGGGGTTGACCCTGATCGCCATCGTCCTCGACGGCGCTTGTCAGCTGCAGCTGGAAGGCGAATCGTCTGTTCTGCTGAAAGCAGGCGATCTGGCGCTCATCCCCAATGGGGCGCGTCATGACCTGTTCAGCGATCCTGAGGCTGACAGGGTCCCGCTGGACAAGCTGGACGTGACGCCGCTGAGCCAGAGATACGAAACCCTGACGCTGGACGGCCCCGGCCCGCGAGCGCGGATCACTTATGGCGTGGTGCGCTTTGATCAGGTGCTGGGCGCGCAATTGATGGCGCATTTGCCCAAGCTGATCGTCTCAAGAAGCGCGCAAGACGAAGACAGCTGGATCACCTCCACGCTGGCGATCATCGCGCGGGAATCCGAACAGCTCTCACCGGGCGGCGAAGCGGTGATCACGCGATTGACCGATGTGCTTGTCATCCAGCTGGTCCGCAGCTGGCTCGCGACCGAAACCCGCGCGCAGACCGGCTGGCTGGCCGCCCTGCGCGATCCGCATCTGGGCCGCGCCCTCACCGCACTTCATGACCAGCCGCAACGCGACTGGACATTAGAGGCGCTCGCGCGCGAAGCCGGTCTGTCGCGCTCGGTCTTCGCCGCGCGGTTCACCGAACAGCTTGGCCAATCCGCCATCAGCTATCTGACCCAATGGCGTTTGCATCTCGCCCATCGCGTCCTGTCAGACACACGAGCCCCGATGATCGAGATCGCCGAAACCGCAGGCTATGGCTCCGAAGCCGCGTTCAGCCGCGCCTTCAAACGCCAGTTCGGACACGCCCCCGGCGCCGTGCGGCGGGACGCTGACCCTGCCTAAGCGCGTTTCTCCTGCGCTTCCATGCCCGTGGCGGGCGGAAAGGGGACGATGTGGCGGATGGCGGTTTTGCGGGTCTCCCAGTCATTGAGGATCGCGGCGGCGTGCAGGCTGCCGGTGGCGGCGTAATGATCCTCGATCAGGGCGCGGCAGCGGGCCTCGGCCTCGCCCGCCAGTACATGAACCCCGACATTTTCAGGATTGAGGCGCGGCTCCAAACGGTTCGCTTCATCGAGCACAAAGGCTTCGCCCCCGGTCATGCCGGCAGCAAAGTTGTCGCCGACCTTACCGAGGATCACCGCCACGCCGCCGGTCATGTATTCACAGCCATTGGCGCCGCAGCCCTCGACCACCACGGTCGCGCCGGAATTTCTGACCGCAAAGCGCTGGCCCGCCCCGCCCGCAGCGAAGACGCGGCCGGACGTGGCGCCATAGAGGACCGTGTTGCCGATGATGGCGTCGCCGGGGCGATGCTCTTTACAGCCGCCAAAGGGACGAATGGCGATCGTGGCGCCGGACAGACCCTTGCCCACATAATCATTGGCGTCGCCCTCAAGCTCGATCCGCAAACCCGTGGCCGAGAACGCGCCGAGGCTTTGCCCCGCCGAGCCGCGCAGACGCAGGGTGAGCTGGCCGTCTTCGAGCCCGTCCGGGCCGAAGGTGCGCACGATTTCAGAGGACACCCGCGCGCCCACGGCGCGGTCGGTGTTCTTCACGTCATAGACAAGCTGCATCTTTTCGCGGCGCGAGAAGACCGGCTCGGCGTCTTTGAGGATCTGCTCATCAAGCGCCGGGGCCACCGGATTGCGCTGGGTGCGGGTCGAGCGCGGCGGCCGCGCCTGCGGGTCCACGCGCACCAGAAGCGGATTGAGATCAAGATCATCAAGATGATCCGCCCCGCGGCTGACCTGATCGAGGAGGTCCGCGCGACCAATCACGTCTTCCAGACGCTCCGCGCCGAGGCCTGCGAGAATCTCGCGGGTGTCGCGGGCGATGAAGGTCATCAGATTGACCACATGGTCGGCAAGCCCGGTGAAGCGCTTTCTGAGTTCTTCATCCTGGGTGCACACGCCCACCGGGCAGGTGTTGGAATGGCACTGGCGCACCATAAGACAGCCCAGAGCCACCAGAGATGTCGTGCCGACGCCAAATTCTTCCGCGCCCAGCATGGCGGCGATCACCACATCGCGCCCGGTTCGGATGCCGCCATCGGCGCGCAGGGTGACCCGTTCGCGCAGACCGTTGAGCGACAAGACCTGATGGGCTTCAGACAGGCCGAGCTCCAGCGGCGCGCCGGCGAACTTGATCGAGGTTTGCGGGCTGGCGCCCGTACCCCCGACGCTGCCGGAAATCAAAATAATGTCCGCATGAGCTTTCGCCACGCCCGCCGCCACCGCGCCCACGCCCGCCGCGGAGACGAGCTTCACGCAGACGCGCGCGTAGGGGTTGATCTGCTTGAGGTCGTAGATGAGCTGCGCCAGATCTTCGATGGAATAGATGTCATGGTGCGGCGGCGGGCTGATCAGAGTCGCGCCCGGCGTGGCGTGACGCATTTTCGCGATGAAGCCTGTGACCTTGAAGCCGGGGAGCTGGCCGCCCTCGCCGGGCTTGGCGCCCTGGGCGACCTTGATCTCGATCTCGCGGCACTGGTTGAGATATTCGGCTGTCACGCCGAACCGACCCGAGGCGACCTGTTTGACCGCCGAATTCATATTGTCGCCATTAGGCATCGGGTGATAGCGCGCAGGGTCTTCCCCGCCCTCACCCGAGACGGACTTGGCGCCAATGCGGTTCATGGCGACATTCAGCGCGCCATGGGCTTCCTGACTGAGCGCGCCGAGGCTCATCCCCGGCGTGACGAAACGCTGGCGGATCTCGTTCACGCTCTCACAACGCGACAGATCCACCGGACCGCTCAGAGGCCGCGGCTCCAGAAGATCGCGCAGCTGGATCGGCTGGTCCTCATGATTGAGCTTTGAGACATAGGCGCGATAGGCGTCGTAATCTTCATTGCGGACGGCCTTTTGCAGCAGGCTGATCGAGCTTGCTTCCAGCGCATGAGCCTCGCCCGAGCTGCGCTGACGGTAAAAGCCGCCGACGGGCAGGCGCACGGCGTCGTCATGGCGCCAGGCCCAGCGATGAAGTTCCGCGAGCTTTGACTCAAGCCCCGCAAGGCCAATGCCGGAAATTCGGCTGGTGACCCCGCCCAGATACTCACTCGCCACGGCGCGGCTGAGACCCAGCACTTCAAAATTACAGCCGCCGCGATAGGAGCTGACCACCGAAATGCCCATTTTGGACATGATCTTGAGAAGACCCGCATCAAAGGCGGTCTTCATGTTCTTCGCCTTCTGCTCAGGGCTCATGCCTGACAGATTGCGCTCGGTGCGTGCGGCCACGGTTTCAAACGCCAGATACGGGTTCACGGTGGTGGCCCCAAGGCCGACCAGAACCGCCAGCGCATGTGGATCCGTGACTTCAGACGTGCGCGCATTCAGCGAACAATAGGTACGAAGGCCTTTTCTCGTGAGGTGCGTGTGCACCGCCCCCACCGCCAGCGCCATGGGCACAGGCGCAAAGCGTTCGCTCTGGCGTTCGTCAGTCAGGATCAGGTGCTGGGCGCCGCCTTCGCTGATCGCCGCCTCGGCTTCGGCGCGAATGCGATCAAGCGCCGCCTTGAGCCCCGCGCCTGAGCCGGTGGCGTCGGCCGCAGGCAGGGTGATGTCGATCAGCGCGACCCCTTCGCCCAAAACGCCGCGCAGGCGATCATACATGCCGTTTGTCAGCACCGGAGAGTTCAGCACGAAGACGTCGGTTTGCGCCGCGTCCTCTTCGAGCACATTTCCCAGATTCTTGAACCGGGTTTTCAGGCTCATCACCCGGCCTTCGCGCAGCGGGTCGATGGGCGGGTTGGTGACCTGAGAGAAGTTCTGCCGGAAATAATGGCTGATCGGACGATAGCGATTGGACAGCACCGCCAGCGGGCTGTCATCGCCCATCGAGCCGATGGCTTCCTTGGCGTCCTCGGCCATGGGCGAGAGGATGATCTCGATCTCTTCCATCGTCATGCCGGCGGCGGCCTGACGGCGGGCGCGCTCGGCGTCGTCAAACAGAAGCGGCTCAGGGCCGGGGCCGACTTCGGACTCGATCTCGCGGACGTTCTTCAGCCAGTCTTCGTACGGATGCTTGGCGGCGAGCTGATCAAGCATTTCGCTCTCGCGCAGGAAGCCGCCCTCGGCGAGGTCCACCGCGATCAGGCGCCCCGGGGCCACCGCGCCGCGTTCGATGACGCGCGCAGGTTCGAGCTCGGCCATGCCGGTTTCAGAGCCCACGGTCAGAAGCCCGTCTTCCGACAGGCTCCAGCGCAGCGGGCGCAGACCGTTGCGATCGAGCCCCGCAATCGCCCAGCGGCCATCGCAGGCAATTACGGCGGCCGGCCCGTCCCAGGGCTCCATCACCGAATTGCAATACTCGTACAGACCGCGCCAAGACCCCGGCATGATCTCGCCGCGCTTGGACCAGGCTTCAGGGATCAGCAGCGTTTTCGCCATGGGCGCCGAACGGCCCGCACGCACGAGGATTTCAAACACCTCGTCCAGCGCCGCGGAATCCGACGCGCCGGGGCTGATCACCGGGCGCACCACATCCTCGGCGTCCTTGAACGCGGAATGCGCCATGAGGATCTCATGGCTTTGCATCCAGTTGCGATTGCCCTTCAGCGTGTTGATCTCGCCATTATGGGCGAGCATGCGGAAGGGCTGGGCCAGCTTCCATTCGGGGAAGGTGTTCGTCGAATAGCGCTGGTGGAAGATCGCAAAGGGCGACACGAATCGCGCATCGCGCAGATCGGGGTAGAACTGGTCGATGGCCTCGGCCAGGAACATGCCCTTATAGACCACGTCGCGTGCGGACAGCGAGCAGACGTAAAGCTCGGGCACAACTTCGGCGCGGGCGCGCTGCTCGATGCGGCGGCGCACCAGATAGAGCGTGCGCTCAAGCTCGTCCGCATTGCGATCCGTCGCGTCTTCAAACAGGATCTGTTCGATCGCCGGACGAGTGGCGGCGGCTTTCGCGCCCAGACAGGACGGATCCACCGGCACCTGACGCCAACCAAACAGGCGCAAGCCCGCGCGCAGCACCTCGGTCTCGACGATGGTGCGGCCCTTTTCCTGGGCGCCAAAATCCGTCCGCGGCAGGAAGACCATTCCCACGCCGATGGCGTGATCGCTCGGCGCGTGACCCGTGCGGGCCACCGCCGCCTTGAAGAAATCCTGCGCGATTCCCAAACGCAAACCGGCGCCGTCGCCGGTCTTGCCGTCCGCATCCACAGCGCCACGGTGCCAGACCGCTTTCAGCGCTTTCAGGCCCAGCTCCACGGTTTCACGGCGCGGCTCACCCTTGATATCGGCGATCAAGCCGACGCCGCAGGCGGAGCGCTCGCTCTCAAGCTCATACGCGCCCGCATCGATCAAGCGCTGACGTTCGGTCAGATAATCAAACTGGCTCATTCGGCAGGCTCCGCAATCGGCTGCGCCTGCGCTTTGCGCGCGCCCGCCATCAGATCGGCATGGATGGTGTCAGCGGCGTCCAGACCGTCTTTCACGGCCCAGACCACCAAGGAGGCCCCGCGCACGGCGTCACCGCCGGCATACACTCCAGGCAGAGAGGTGCGGCTGCGGTCGGTCACACGGATCGCGCCGCGCGGATTGAGCTCAAGCCCCTCCGCGCCCAGAGTCTGGGGGAAGTGCTCCGGCTCGAACCCCAAAGCCGCGATCACCATGTCGGCGGCGCGATCTTCTTCCTGACCCGCCATCGCCACCGGACGGCGACGCCCCGAGGCGTCAGGCGCGCCGAGGGTCATTTTCTGGATGCGCACACCGGAGGCGGTCTCTGCATCGCCCAGAATGGCGGCGGGGGCGCTGAGCCAGTCAAACATGGCGCCTTCTTCTTCGGCATGGACCACTTCGCGGGCCGAGCCGGGCATGTTGACGCGGTCGCGGCGATACAGGCACGCCACGCTGTCAGCGCCCTGACGGATGGCGGTGCGCACACAATCCATGGCGGTGTCCCCGCCGCCGATCACCAGAACGCGCTTGCCGCTCGCGTTCAGACGGCCGCCCTGTCCGCTCTCATCGCCGAAGCCCGCCTTGTTGGAGGCCGTGAGGTAATCGAGCGCTGGAACCAGGCCGCGCCCGCCGCCGCCGGGACAGGTCAGCGCGCGGGCGGCATAGGCGCCCGCGGCCACATAGACCGCGTCATGGCGGGATCGAAGCTCGGTCAGGCTCGCATCCTTGCCCACTTCGAAATTGAGCTTGAAGACGACCCCGCCCTCTTCGAGGCGTTTTGTGCGGCGCTCGACCACGGATTTGTCGAGCTTGAAATTGGGGATGCCGTAAATCAGCAAGCCGCCCGCGCGGTCCTGCCGCTCATAGATCGTCACCTCATGGCCATGCTGGGCCAGCCGCTCGGCGGCGGACAAACCCGCCGGGCCAGAGCCGATGATTCCCACCGACAGACCGGTCTTGCGCGCCGGGCGGATCGGCTTGACCCAGCCGTTCTTCCACGCGGTTTCGATGATGAACGTCTCAACCGAGCCGATAGTGACCGCGCCATGACCCGATTGCTCGATGACGCAGGCGCCTTCGCACAACCGGTCCTGAGGGCAGATCCGGCCACACACTTCGGGCATGGCGGAGGTGGCGGAGGAGCGCTCATACGCTTCTTCCAGACGCCCTTCAGCGACCAGCATCAGCCAGTCGGGAATGTCATTGTGCAGCGGACAGCCCGATTGGCAGAACGGCACCCCGCATTGCGAACAGCGTTCGGCCTGCGCCTCACCCTGCTCCAGGCTGAAAGGCGCATAGATTTCGTCAAAGTCGGTCCGGCGCTCGTCTGCGGACCGTTTGTCCGGATAGCGCTGGTCCGTGCTTGTAAACTTCAGCACAGCCGTCTCCTCATGCCTGTCCGCGGCGTCTTTGTGGCGCTCTTTGTCCGGACGTTCTTGCTGCATTGCATCATGAGAAGGCCATCTCGCGCAAGCGTGAGCCCGTTCAATCAGACACGGCTCGCTTCAGAATCCAGTGAAACAAGGGCGTTTACACCTGATATACTTTTGACAGTCGCGCCCTCCAGATCGCCGTTGACACTCATTCGCAAGAATGGCTATGTTAATTGCGAATGATTTGCGGACACACTCGCAACCCGCATCACGGATCTGCTCCATGTATGTTTGCCTCTGCAACGCGCTGAAATGCACCCAGTTCAAAGCCGCCGCCAAAAACGGCGCGGGCGATGTCCCAAGTGCGTTCAAGGCCTGCGGCGCCAAGCCCCGCTGCGGGCGGTGCTTTGAAGAAGCGGCGCGTGTGATGGGCCATGACCGAGGGGAAGCGGCCGGAGCCGCGGCCTGAAGGGGTCAATCCTGCAACTTAGTTTCAGTGACGAACATAATTGGCCCAACCCTCTTCCCTCATTGACCGAACGCAGTAGCCTGACAGCCTGAATTCATCACGATGGAGACGGCCATGAAGGGCGATCCCAAGGTTATCGAGCACCTCAACAAGGCGCTGCGCCTGGAACTAACCACGGTCAACCAGTACTTCCTTCATGCGCGCATGTTCAAGGATTGGGGCTTCGCGAAGATCGCCAAGATCGAGTACGAAGAATCCATCGACGAAATGAAGCATGCGGACGCGCTGATCGAACGCATCCTGTTTCTCGAAGGCCTGCCGAATGTGCAGGATCTGGGCAAGGTTCTGATCGGCGAGACCCTCAAAGAGTGCCTGGAATGCGATCTTGAAGCGGAGCGCCGCGCGCATCCGGTCTACAAAGACGCCATCGCCTATTGCGAACAGGTCGGCGATTACGGCAGCCGTCAGCTGTTTGATGAAATCCTGAAATCCGAAGAAGAGCATATCGACTATCTCGAAACCCAGCTCGGCCTGATCGAGAAAGTGGGCGAGGCGCGCTATATGCAAAGCCAGATGTCGCCCGGCGAAATGGGCTGAGCCTGTCTTTAAAACCAGACGCTGAAACGCCGCCCCCTATTGGGCGGCGTTTTCGTTTTCAGACCCTGCATCGGGCTCAAGAGGCGACCTCACAGCCCAGCGCGCTTGCCCCTTTAGGTCACAGCCGCTATCAGAGTGAAACAATATAACACTCAGGTGTCCCGCTTCCGTGTCTGCCGCTTATCTCCTCACACTCAGCCTTGGGCTGACCGCCGCGCTTGTTTGCGCCCTGGCGCTCGTGCTGGTGCATCGCGCCAGCGGTTTCACGCGCGCCAACGCGCCCCTGTTCGCCGCGTTCTCCGGCGGCGTGGTGGTGACCCTGGCGCTGGTGCGGCTGATCCCCGAAGCGCTGGTCTTGCACCCTTATGCAGGATGGCTGGTGCTGGCCGGATTCGGCTTCGGGCTGGTGCTGCACGTCCTGGTGGGCGCCACCATGCAGACGCAGACAAGCGCCGGACGCATGCGGGCGCTGGCGCCCGTTCTGGCGATCGCCGTGCATTCCACCTTGGATGGGACCGTCTACGCCGTCACCTCCGCCATGGATCCCTACACGGCGATCAGCACGGCGACCGGACTGATCCTGCATGAGATGCCCGAGACGCTGATCTGCTTCTTGCTGCTTCAGCGCGGCGGCTTTTCAGACCGCGCGGCGACTGTGATCGCATTTCTGGCGGCGGGCGCGACCACCCTTCTGTCCGCCGTCATTTCAGGTCCGTTCGCCCTGAGCGTGGATCCGGCCTTGCTGGGCATGCTGTTCGCTGTGGTCGCGGGCCTGCTGTTGCAGGTAGGCGCGTCGCATCTTTTGGGCGAAACCGCGCAGGCGGGCTGGCTCAAAGGCTTGAGCGCCGTCTTCGCCGGCGCCGCCGTCGCCGCCGTCATGACGCTGGGTCATTCAGACGGCCATTCGCATGACTCCCATGGACATGCGGCGTCTATCCTGCCTGACTTTCGTCATTCCCATCCCGAAGGAGACCGCTGATGCGCCTTGGTATCGTCTGCCTCACCGCCTGCTTTCTGTCTTCCCCCGCTCTGGCTCAGAATGCGGACCCGATGCGGCAGCTGGGCGCGCATGTGCACGGCGCGGCCCAGCTGGCGATCGCCGCGGACCCCGAGGGCGCCGTTCTGGCCGAACTGACAACCCCCGCCTTCAATCTTTATGTGTTCGAGCACACGCCCGAAACGCCAGAAGAGCGGGCCGTGGTCGCGCAAGCGGCGCGCACGCTGGCCAGCTCCTCCATGATCGCCCTGTCCAGCGCCGCACAATGCACGCTCACACAGACGCAAATGGGTGGCGGACCTGCCGACGCGTCAAGCGAGCATCACCATGACCATGAATCTGAGCATGAGCACATGCATGAGGATGCATCCGCCCACCATGATCAGAATGACCACCATGATCATCATGATGATCACGGCGACCATGGGGACCACGACGACCATGCCGGTCACGGCCATGCCGATGTGGTGGTGAGCTGGACGTTTGAGTGCGCCCGCCCCGAGCGCCTCTCTGACATCGATCTGTCAGGCCTGTTTGAGGCGTTCAACCAGTTTGAAACGCTGGAAGTGCAGTATTTTGACGGTGCACGCGCCGCGGCCCAGGATCTCAGCCCGGCCCGGCCCGTCCTGCGTCTGGACTAGGACGCGCACTCTTTTCAGCCTCGTAACTTGCGCTTGAGCATCGGCGAGCGCATTTTGCGAGGCATGATGCGCAAACTTCTTCTCTCCGCCTTTCTGGCTGGCGCCGCGCTGACCGGCGCGACCGCAGCCTTTGCCACGGACAGCGCCGAGGCGCAGTCCACACCCCAATTCCTGGATCTGTCCTGGGCTGATCTGTTGCCCGAAGGCGAAGCCGAGCGCATCGCCCAGCTGCAACAAATGCAGGCGGTGCAGAACGGCATGGACCATTTCGGCGCCGAGCGGATGCCGCAGGTGCAGACTTTCAATACGGTGGATGCGCTGGACGGCCAGATCGTGCGTCTTGGCGGTTACGTCCTGCCGTTTGACTTCACCGGGTCGCGCGAGATCAGCCGTTTCTTGTTGGTGCCCTATGTGGGCGCCTGCATTCACGTGCCGCCGCCCCCGCCCAACCAGCTCGTCTATGTGCATGCCGAAGAGCCGATCCAGATCCAGGGTTTGTGGGATCCGGTCTATGTCAAAGGCGTGATGCACACCGATCGGCATGACAATGATCTGGGCGACACCGCTTATACGATCGAGCTGACAGAACTGCTGCCTTACGAAAGCTAGAACGCACGGTTTCGTGTGCGCTTGTCCTATTTTCGGCGCCGTGTCGAACAGTTCCGGACACAGAGTTTCGCGAACGTGTATTGGCTGAGCTGCACGCTCTTTGCGTGTACCAGCTTGGGGCTCGTCTTGCGTGTACCAGCGCGGCACACAATCGTCAGAGGGGGGCGATCGAAGCCTGCGCGACCGCTCGGCGGGTCCCACCCGCGCCTGCTCTGTCACGCAGTGGCGGGCCGGTCCCTCCAGTACAGCGTCACGGGCGTTCCGCCCAGATCCGCCGTCTCCGCTCGCCCGAAACCCAGCTTCTCCGCCACACGGATCGAGGCAAGATTCTCGTCCTGGATAATCGCGCAGGTCAGCGGCGCCTTGAGCACGTCATCCGCCCAGCCCATCACCGCCCGCATGGCTTCAGTCGCGTAACCACGGCCGTGAAAAGCCGGCGAGAACACGTAACCGGCATCGGGAACGCCTTCGATGGACGGGGTCATGTCGCGCTTGAAATCAGCCAGCCCGGCCTGGCCCACAAAGCGGCCGGTTTCGCGCTCGATCACGGTCCAATACCCATAGCCCAGCAAGGCCCAGAGCCCCGGAAAGCGCAGCAGCCGCGCCCAGCTTTCACTGCGGCTCGACGGCCTGCCGCTGATATAACGCACCACGCTGTCATCGCCCCACAGCGCCGCGCTGGGCTCAAAATCCTCATAGAGGGTCTCGCGCAGGATCAGACGCTCGGTGGTCAAAGTTGGGCAAGCGGTCGCGGTCATAGAGGTCAGCTCCGGGACTGGCGGACGGTGAAGAGGAGAACAAGCGGGATCAGCCAGGGGAAGATGCGCTCGAACGGATCGCCGGGCACGCCAGAGAGACGCGACAGAAGCGCCGGAAGCCCCCCCATGGCGGCGCCATCCACCTGCCCGAACACATAAAACACCACCGTCAGCGCAAAGCCGGTCACGATCGAGGCCAGAATGGCCAGCCCGCGCGGCTCTACTCCGCAGACGCGCATTAAGATGACAGGCCCGAAGGCGGCGCCCAGCGCCGACCAGGAGAACAGCACCCGGTCAAAGATTGAAGCGGGCAGGCTGAGGGTGAGCGCCACCGCCAGCGCGCATAAAACAGACATCACCGAGCGGCTGATCAGCATTTCGCGACCCGGAAACCGCTGCGCCAGACCCAGATCATTCACCGCCGCCGCCGAAGCTGCGATCAGCAGCGAATCCACCGTGCTCATCACCGCAGACAATACCGCGGCGATAACGATGCCCGCCAGCACCGCCGGCAAGACCATGGCGGCGATCTGGTAAAACAGCGCCTCGCCATCCGCGGCGTCCATGACGAGCGCCCGCCCCGAAAGCGCCAGGATGGCCATGCCGGCGTGGACAATCACGCCCCAGCCGATGGCGATTGCGAAGCCGCGCTTGCGCGCCGCGTCATCACGCACCGCCATCAGACGCGCCAGCAGATGCGGCTGGCCCAGCGCGCCCAGTCCGATCGAAGCGAGCCCGGTCGCAAAGCCGATAAACGCGAACAGGCCGCGCCCGCCCATGGGATCCAGATACGCGGCGGGCATGGACGCGGACAGCGTTGTCCAGACGCCGTCAATCCCGCCCGCGCTGATCAATGCCAAAAGCGGCAGCACCACCGAGATCACCGCCATCACGCCCGCTTGCAAGGTGTCGGTCAGCGACACCGCCCAAAACCCGCCCATCAGCGCATAGATCAAGATGACCCAGGCGCCCAGCAGCACGCCTTCCCAATGACTGATGTTGAACTGGCTCTCAAATGCGATCGCCGCCGCGCCGAACTGGGCGGCGATATAGACCATGAAGGTGAGCAGCACGAGCAAACCCGCCAGGCTCCGCACCCAGACTTTCCAACGCCCCGCGCCCGCCGCCATGTAATCGCTGGCGGTGATGTGCTTGTCCTTGGCGGACGCCGCCCGCAGGCGCGGACCGAAAAACAGCCAGATGACCGCATAGGCGCCCAGAATGCCCGGCACCATCCACAGGGCCGACACCCCCTGATCATAGACAAAGCCGGTATAGCCCAAGAGCACCCAGGCCGAAGAGGTGGAGGCGGCGTAGGACAGACCCGCCACCCACGGCCCCATCTTCCGACCGCCCAGAAAGAAGTCGGTTTCGTCATGGGTGAAGCGCGACGCCAGGACGCCGATCAGGATCAGCCCCAGCTTGTAGGCGATCAGTGTGATCAACACGACGCCCGCGGTCGCTCCAAGGTCATCCATGCGTGTTCCCCATGCCTGAGCATCGACTATGCAAACTCAAAGCGTTATCGCACAGCCCTTTTCTGAGTCGCGCGCACGATCACAAAACTGGACAAGCTTGCCAATGGTCCAGCAAATGGCTCGATCTGATTGCGCTCACTCTTTGTCCAGGCGTTCGCCTATGCCGCTGTCTTCGTCTTCGCGCCTGCAAATCCCCGGTGTCGCCGTACTGGCGGTCAGCGCGGCCATTCTGGGCTTCGCCTCCATCCTGGTGAAAGCGTCAGACCTTGGCCCGCAAGCCATCGCCTTCTGGCGCTTGTCGCTGGGATTGCCGCTGCTCGCGGCGCTGCTGGGCCGACGCCTCTGGGCCAGGCGGCGCGCAGGCGAACCGTTCGCACTCAAACCGCCAGGATGGCGCGCCCTGGCGCTGGCGGGCGTGTTCTTTGCGGGCGATCTCGCCTTCTGGCACGCCGGGATCAAGATCACCACCGCCGCCAACGCGACCTTGCTGGCCAATCTGACGCCCATTCTGGTGGCGATCGCCGCCTGGTTCCTGTTTCAAGAAAGACCCACGCGCGGCATGTTCATTGCGGGCGTGCTGGCGATTTTGGGCGCGATTTGCCTGGCGGGCGGCAATGTACGCTTCGCGCCAGAGCGGGTCAGCGGCGACATTCTCTCCGCGCTCACCGCCGTCTGGTACACCGGATACATTCTCAGCATCCGGGCCGCACGCAAGGCGGGCGCCGCGACGGTCGAGGTGATGTTCTGGTCCACCTTCGTGGCCACACCCATCGCACTTCTCGTGGCGACCGGTTTTAACGAACCGCTCATGCCGCCCGATCCGTCGGGCTGGTGGCCGCTATTGGCGCTGGCGCTGATCGTCCATGTGGGCGGACAGGGCGGGGTCGCCTACGGGCTGGGCCATACGCCCGCCGCCCTCGCCACCTTGATCATCCTGATTCAGCCCGTGGTCTCCGCCTTTGCGGGATGGGTCTTGTTCGGTGAAGCCTTTACGCCTTTGCAATGGATCGGCGCCGCGCTGGTGATGATCGGCGTTTACGCCGCACAACGCGCTGGCGTTCAAGTCTCGACCCCGGGCGCAGGCGCGGCTAAACCCGATCCATGACCGACACCGCCGCTCCCGCCTCCGCCAGCGCCCAAGGCGCCTCGTCCACGCCCAAGACCGGCGACGATCCGTTCCGCGCTTTGGGCGGCCCGCTGATCCGCGACATCTGGTATGTGGCGATGACGTCTGACGAGCTGAAGGCCGGCAAGCTCTACAAGAAAAAATTCCTCGGCGAGCCCATCGTCATGGGACGCGATGGCCGCGGCGCGGCGTTCGCTCTGCGCGATCTGTGTCCGCACCGGGCCGTGCCTTTATCTTCAGGCCAGATGCTGGACGCGCCTGATGGCGGCAAGACCGTGGAATGCCCCTATCATGGCTGGCGCTTCCGCACCGATGGCGGCTGCGCGCATATCCCGTCTCTCGTCGAGGGGCAGCCCTTTGACCTCAGCAAGATCCAGGTGCGCAACTACGCCCTTCGCGAACAGGACGGGCTGATCTGGATCTACATGCCTACCGACCCGGCGGGCATGCCTGACAGCGATCCGCCGCGTTTTGAAAACATGGTGCTTCACAAAGGGCAGAGCGAAGGCAAGGTGAAGTTCGTCCAGCGCGCCGAGCTGGCCTGTCATCAGGACCACGCCGTGATCGGCTTACTGGATCCAGCTCATACACCCTTCGTGCACAAGAGCCCGCTCTGGCGCAGTTCCAAGACGCTCAAGGAAAAAGAAAAGCATTACGCGCCCAGCGAAATGGGCTTCACCATGCTCTCTCACAAGCCGGTCAATTCCTATATCTACAACATTATCGGCGGCGAGATCCGGGTGGAGATCCAGTTCCTGCTGCCGGGCCTGCGCTCAGAATCCATCCGCAACGAGAAATACGGCTTCATCGGGCTGGCGGCGATCACGCCGATTGATGACACTCTGTGTGAGATCCGCGAGATCATGTACTGGGACGTGCCGATCCTGAACCTGGTCAAGCTGATCGCGCGCCCCTTCACCCACGCCTTCTTGCAGCAGGACGCCCGGATCATGAAACTCCAGGGCGAAGGCCTGTCCTATGATCCGCCGCTGATGCAGATTCCGGACGCAGACACTTTGATGGTCTGGTACCGCCGCCTGAAGCGCGAATGGATGAGCGCGAAGGCGGAAGGTCGGGCGTTCAAGAACCCCGTCAAACCCGCCGTGCTGCGCTGGAGAACCTAGGCGTCTAGCGCGTCAGGATTCCCTCGATCACCAGACGGACGCGCTCCTCGAGAGAGACCATGGGACGGTCTTCGTATTCGCTACGGCGTTTGGCGCGCATCGCCCCCAGAAACTGATCACTGAGAACGGCGATAATCGTGTCAGGATTAGCATCCTGTCGCAATTCGCCAGAGGCGATGCCGGATTCAATCACGCGCCGGATAGGCCGCCAGGCCAGTTCCATCTGATCAAATGCAGCTTGATACGTGGGATCAGCCACCATCCAGCTATGGCCGACAGCGGCGGCGAACAGCTCGCTATTGCGCGACTGAGCTTCAAGCATGATCTGCAGCAAAGCGATGATCCGGTCCGTCAAACCGCCCGATAGCGCCGCTTCCATCTGCTCGACGGATTCTGCAATGATCTCGACTTCATTGCTCAAGATCGCCATGAGCAAAGCGGCTTTTGAAGGCTCGGCGTTCAGCACGGTGCCCGGAGACACGCCGGCTTCATCGGCGATGGCCTTAATGGTGGCCCCTACATAACCTTGAGACAGGAAGACTTTTTCAGCCGCTTCAAGTACGGCGGCTTTCGTCGCTTCACGCCTCATATCACGGCGCGTCACGCGGCCTCCGGCAAGATCACGCATTTCGTTCGTCCTGGCGTTAAATGCATTCATCGATTCGCGGAGTATGAGGGCTTTCCATTTAGATGAACAGGTAGCGCATTCATTATGCTCGCAAAAGGCGAGTATAATTTATCCTATCGCGGAGGTAGTGCGGCTTTCTGGCGGGTCTGAGGCCGCGCCATTGCCTCTCCTGACCTTCCAGCCTAAATGAGCGGCATGATCACATTTGTCGATATTCTGCTCTACGTCTTGCTTGCTGTTGTCTTCGTCGTCCTGTGCGTCGGGATTTTCTCGCTGTTCAAGGGCGGCGATTTCGGCCGATCCTGGTCCAACAAGCTCATGCGGGCGCGTGTGGCGATTCAGTTCATCGCCGTTCTGGTGCTGGTCGCCGGCTTTTGGCTGAAAAACCAGCTGGGCGCCTAAGGCGTCTCCCCTTCCAGCATTTGCGACAGCGCCTGCCCCAGCACCGGCGACATCTGCTGGATGCGGCCATCATTGACGACGGCCGCCGCGGCGCGGCCTTGCACCGGATCGATCCGCGCCCGGATCAGCCACATGGTGTTCGAGCCGCTATGGCCCAGCGCGCCCTCTGAGGTGACGCCCCAGCCCATGGCGTAAGCTTCCTCGCCCACCGGTCGATGCAGGACTTCCCAGCTTCGAGCGCTCAAGTAGGATGCGTCTTCAGCGTCCAGATGCACCTGAAGAAAGTCCAGCACGTCATCAAGGGTCATATGCGCCCGGCCTGCCGAGTTCAGCACAGGCGGGTTGTCCGCTCTCTCATCCGGCTCTCGCGCTGACAGACCGCCAAACAGGCCCGCGCCATGACCGCGCGGCTGGTCGTTCGCGCCCATTTCGCCCGGCGGCCCCCAGCCCGCGCTCTCCATGCCCAAAGGGGAAAACACCTCTTCGCGCATCAAGGTCTCGTAGGACCGGCCTGCAGCCTGCTCCATCATCAGAGCGGCGATGACATACCCGGCGTTGGAATACACGAACGCGCCGCGAGACTGGGCCGGTTCTTGCGCCAGAAGGATTTCGGCGTAGCGCAAACGGTCCACCTGAACGTCGCGGCTGTCATCTGAGCCCAGAAAGCGGATCGTGGAGAACCGCCCCAGATTGGCCGGCAGTCCGGACCGATGGTGCAGCAGGTCCGCCAGCGTCACCGGGATGAACTCAGAGCTGATCTCAATCCCCAGCTCTGACAGCGCCTCGCCCAGCGTGGTGTCCCAATCGAGCACGCCCGCTTCCACCAGACGCGCCGCAAGCGTCGCCGTCATCGCCTTGGTGTTCGACCCCAGATGCCAAAGATCATCCGGCGTCACTTCATCGGGCGCGTCCTGACGGCGCACGCCTGCGACCGCGACGCTGCGCGCTCCATCACGCGACACCCGCGCCACGCCTGCAGCCGGAGCGCCGCTTTCCGACAGGACCGAATCTGCAACGGACTGCAGCGCCGTCAGGGGCTGCGCCTGGGCGACCGACAGACAGGCCAGCGCCGCCGTAGCAAACAGAACTTTCATGTCAGGCTCCTCAGAAAGGTTACGCAAAGGTGACTTTTTGAGTTTTGCCAGCCTGGATCGAACCCGTCAAGAGTAACTTCAAGGTGACACCGCAAGGCGACAGCTCGCCCATTGTCCAAGTCGGGTCGGCTCGATAGTTTGCCCATTCAATCAAAGGAGAGCGCCATGGTCCGGCTCACGAAAATCTACACGCGCACCGGTGACACGGGCCGCACCCGGCTGGGCGATATGAGCGAGACCGACAAGCACGACCTTCGGGTCGAGGCCTATGGCGCGGTGGACGAGCTGAACGCCGCGTTGGGGCTGGCGGTTTGCGGCGCGGGCGAGAACCACCCGCTGACGCCCGAGCTGACGCGCATTCAGAATGACCTCTTTGATCTGGGCGCCGATCTGTGCGTGCCCGATCGAGGCGAAAAACTCGACTGGGAGCCATTGCGCATGACGCCTGCGCAGACGGACTGGCTGGAAGCGCGCATCGACGCCCACAATGAAAAGCTCGAACCGCTAGACAGCTTCATCTTGCCCGGCGGCGCGGAATTGTCCGCGCGGCTGCATCTGGCCCGCACGATCGCCCGCCGCGCCGAACGCCGGACCGTCGAGCTGGCGAGCCGGGGCGACATCGTGGGCGCACCGGCGATCACCTATCTCAATCGGGTGTCTGACTATCTGTTTGTGGCGGCGCGGATCGCCAATGATAATGGCGCGCGTGATGTGAAGTGGGTTCCTGGCGCGAACCGCTGACGCTCTTTACCGCCGCCCGCTCACCCTCTCGTGAAGCGTTTCCATTCCGGAAACAACGAAATTCACGCCTGACGGGTAGCAAAGTGCGGGCGCCCCTCCCTATGTATCAGCATGCGGCCTGTCGCCGCAGTTTCGCCGTTCACAATTAGGGACAGAGCATGATGAAGACCGCATACGCCGCCGCCTCGCTCGCGGCCTTCCTGGGCGCCGCCGCCCTCACCCCCACCGCTTTCGCCGATCCGGTCGAGTACGAGTTTGACAAGACCCACACCGCGATCCGCGCCACCTGGACCCATCTGGGCTTCTCCCATCAAGCCATCCAGTTCACCGACTTTGACGGTGTTCTGATGCTGGACTTTGAAGAGCCTGCGAACTCCACCGTGGACGTGACGTTCAACCTTTCAGACGGCTTCTGGGTCGGCGCCGATCAGGACCGCTTCGTGGGCCATCTGAGCTCGCCGGACCTGTTCAACATCGCCGAGCATCCGACCGCGCGCTTTGTCGCCACAGGCTTTGAAACCGAAGACGGCGAGACCGGCCAGATGATGGGCGATCTGACGCTGTTGGGTCAGACGCATCCGGTGACATTGGACGTGACGCTGAACCAGCGCGGCCCGAACCCGTTCTCGCAAACCCCGACCGCGGGCTTCACCGCAACGGGCGAGATTTTGCGCTCGCAATGGGGTCTGGGCTATGCGGCCCCGGCTGTCTCCGATGAAGTCCGCATCGAGATCAACACCGAGCTGACGGTCGTCACTGAAGAATAATCAGCCAGACGCCACATGTTTCTGATGGCGTGATCAACGGCCGGCCTCCATAGCGAGCGCCGGTCGTTTTCATGTCCGCTCCCCGCAGGTTGAGGCGGCTGTCGCAGGTTCCAAGTGCTGCGCTGCACCGCCTTGTCCGGACCTTGCCGCATGCCGCGTTGACTTATGGGGGTGGCAAGGGCAGTTTCCGCGCCTAAGTTCAAGCCTGACCATAGTCGGCGCCAGGTTTCGGGAGCAATCGGCTCCCTCGCGCCGAACAGTTCAAACGAAGAGAAACCGGAGCCGTCGATGAAGATCCTCGTCCCCGTCAAACGGGTAGTCGATTATAACGTGAAGGTCCGCGTCAAACCGGATCAGACCGGGGTCGACCTGGCCAACGTCAAGATGAGCATGAACCCCTTCTGCGAGATCGCTGTCGAAGAAGCGATCCGCCTGAAGGAAAAGGGCGTCGCTGAAGAGATCGTCGTGGTCTCCATCGGTCCGGCCCAGGCTCAGGAAACGATCCGCACTGCGCTCGCCATGGGCGCGGATCGCGGCATCCACGTGACCACGGATGCGACGGTCGAACCGCTCGCCGTGGCGAAAATCCTCAAAGGCGTGGTGGAAGCGGAATCCCCCGAGCTGGTCCTTCTGGGCAAGCAGGCGATCGACGACGATTCCAACGCCACCGGCCAGATGCTCGCCGCCCTGATGGGCTGGCCGCAGGCCACCTTCGCCTCCGAAGTCGAGAAAACCGACACAGGCTTCAACGTCACCCGCGAGATTGACGGCGGCCTTCAGACCCTCGCCATCCCGGCCCCGGCGATCATCACCACCGATCTGCGTCTGAACGAGCCGCGCTATGCGTCTTTGCCCAACATCATGAAGGCCAAGCGCAAGCCGATCGACGCCAAGACCCCGGACGATTTCGGTGTGGACATCACGCCGCGTCTGGAAGTCGTGAAGGTCTCCGAGCCGCCCAAACGTGAAGCCGGCGTCAAAGTCGAGACCGTGGCCGAGCTGGTCGACAAGCTGAAAAACGAAGCGGGGGTGATCTAAAATGACTGTTCTGGTTATTGCTGAGCACGACAACGCGGAACTTAACGACGCTACGCGCGCCGCTGTGACCGCGGCCTCGAAAATCGGCGGCGACATCCATGTGCTGGTCGCCGGCAAGGGCGCGAGCGCTGTTGCTGACGCCGCCGCCAAGCTCGACGGCGTTGCCAAGGTGCTGCACGCGGATTCCGCTGACCTCGAGAAAAAGCTCGCCGAAGCCATGGAAGCCGTCGTGGTCTCCATCGCCGGCGATTACGACGCCATTCTGACCCCGGCCACGACCGTGGGTAAGAACTTCATGCCGCGCGTCGCCGCCAAGCTCGACGTGATGCTGATCTCCGACATCACCGCTGTTGAAAGCGCCGACACCTTCGTGCGCCCGATCTATGCGGGCAATGCGATGCTGACGGTGAAGTCCAACGACGCCAAGAAAGTCATCACCGTCCGCCCGACCACGTTTGAAAAGGCGGGTGATGGCGGTTCGGCCTCTGTCGAGAGCCTCGACGCGCCTGCGGCTTCAGCCAATTCCGAGTTCGTCTCCGAAGAGCTGTCCAAATCGGACCGCCCCGAGCTGACCGCCGCCAAGATCGTCATCTCCGGCGGTCGCGGCATGGGCAATGGCGAAAACTTCGCCATTCTCGAAAAGGTCGCCGACAAGCTCAACGCCGCCGTCGGCGCCTCGCGCGCCGCTGTGGATGCGGGCTTCGTGCCGAACGACTATCAGGTCGGCCAGACCGGCAAGGTCGTCGCGCCTGAGCTGTACATCGCCGTCGGCATTTCCGGCGCGATCCAGCACCTGGCCGGCATGAAGGACTCCAAGGTCATCGTCGCGATCAACAAGGACGAAGAAGCGCCGATCTTCTCCGTCGCTGATTACGGCCTGGTCGCGGACCTGTTCACGGCCGTGCCCGAGTTCGAAGCCGAATTGGGTAAAGTCGGCCTCTAAGCCGCCTTCCGACCGAATAGAGAAAACCCCGGAAGCCGTGCTTCCGGGGTTTTTTTAATGGCGCGCTTCGAACGCGCGCTCGACGGGCCAGTCCTCGGTTTCTGACCGCCAGGCGAGGCTCGCGACCTTCCACACCCCGTCCTGCCGGGCCAGCACAATGGTGTTCACGCCGGTCGCAATCGTTTCGCCCGTATCAGCGCGCGTGGCTTCATAGGCGCTGAGGATCGTGGCGAGGCCGCCATAAATGTGGGTCTGACGACGGGTTTCGGCTTCGGTGAAGCCCATCTGCGATAAACGCTCGCTGTTACGCTCGACATAATCCTCGACGGTCAGGGTCACCACGCGCTCCTCGCCTTCGGGCGTGGGCGCCAGCACGGTCATCTGCGCGCCCTCAAGGAACATCGCCCGAAAGCGATCCCAGTCCCGCGTCTCGCCCACCGGACCGGAGATGACGTCATAGAGCGCCTCTACGGCCTCGCCCGGCGTCTCCTGAGCGTGCGCAGGCATGACCCAGCCCAGTGCGGCGGCGCCCGCGCCAGCGATCAGCAGATATTTCATGACAGCGTCCTCCCCAGACTGAAAGCCGCATTGGGGACGCTCTATCGCGTAAAAGGCAAGTGAAGCCGCGTTAATACCGCTCCAGCGCCGCCTCGATCAGGGCATAGGCGTCCGGGCTGTTCCACTCGGCCTCACCGGCGACGCGGCCGATCTCGATCCCGTTTCGATCATAGAGAATGGTCAGGGGCAGACCGCGATTGGCGCTGCCCATCACGCCAAAGGCGATGCTCATGCCCGGATCGAAATAGAAGTTCAGATGCTCAAGATCGTGCTCTTCAAAAAAGGCCTGCGGCTCTTCGATCCGCCGGTCCATGGAGATCGTCACGACTTCAAACTCGTCCGAGCCATACGCCCCTTGCAGGTCGTTGAGATAGGGCATCTCCACCACGCAGGGCGCGCACCAGGTCGCCCAGAAGTTCACCAGTAGAATCTTGCCGCGCATATCGGCCAGGGTGATCTCTTCGCCCTCGCCGGTGATCAGCGTATTGCGTGGCTGCTCGGGCGCTTCGGGCACGGTGCGGAACTTTGACATGGCGCCAACGGCGTAACTGTCGAGTGGACCATGAGTGGAACTGACAAGGGCGCTGGAAATGACGTATAGGATTCCCAGCACGCCAATCGCGCCGACTGTGAGAATGCCTGTTTTCAAACTCGGCGCTTTCATAGCGACCCTCTTTTCTATCGGTTCCGCTCCAGAACCCCGCCCAAGGACGCATCGCCCATGACCGAAGATGTAAAATCCCAGAACGCAAAAGCCAGCGGCATCTGGGGCGGCCGATTTAACGCCGGACCTTCCGCCGTGATGCAAGCGATCAACGCGTCTGTGGACGTGGACAAACGACTTTTTGAACAGGACATCGCCGGATCCCTCGCCCATGCCCGGATGTTGGCCGCTTGCGGCGTGATTTCAAGCGAGGACGAGCATGCCATCTCGTCCGGCCTTATCGCCATCCGCGATGACATCATCGCGGGAGAGTTTGAGTGGAAGCCCGAGCTTGAAGACGTCCACATGAATATCGAGGCGGCGCTGCGAGAAAAGATCGGCGCGCCCGCGGGACGCCTTCATACCGCGCGCTCGCGCAATGACCAGGTCGCGACCGATTTCCGTCTCTGGCTGCGCGGCGCGCTCGATGACGCCGCCAAGGGTTTGCGCGCCTATCAAGAAGCGCTGGTCAAACAGGCTGAAACCCATGCCGACTGGGTGATGCCAGGCTTCACCCACCTTCAGACCGCGCAACCGATTTCGCTGGGACACCATCTTTTGTGCTGGGTCGAGGCCGCAGAGCGCGACCGGGGCCGGCTTCTGGACGCCCGTGATCGTCTGAATGAAAGTCCGCTGGGCGCTGCGGCGCTGGCGGGCACCGCCTTTCCGATTGATCGCAGCATGACCGCCGCCGCGCTTGGCTTTGACGTGCCGATGGCGAACTCGCTGGACGCGGTCTCCTCACGTGATTTCGCGCTGGAAGCGCTGGCGGCTGCGACCATCACGGCGGTGAACCTGTCGCGCTTCGCCGAAGAGATCGTGCTGTGGACGTCGGGCCGGTTCGGCTTCGCCCAGCTGACCGACGCCTTCTCCACCGGCAGCTCCATCATGCCGCAAAAGCGCAATCCGGACGCCGCCGAGCTGGTCCGCGCCAAGCCGGGCCGGATTTCAGGCGCGCTGCAAGGCCTGATCATCGTCTGCAAGGGGCTGCCGCTCGCTTATTCCAAGGACATGCAGGAAGACAAGCAGCTCGTCTTTGACGCGTTCGACGATCTGGCGCTCGCTATTGCGGCGATGAGCGGCATGGCGGCCGATCTGAGCTTTAACCGCGAAACGCTGGAAGCGGCGGCGGGGGAATCCTATTCTGACGCCACAGACCTCGCCGACTGGCTGGTGCGCGAGCTGGGCATGCCCTTCCGCGACGCCCATCATGTGTCCGGGTCTGCCGTCAAAGCCGCCGAAGCCAAGGGCGTCCCGCTCAAGGATTTGCCGCTGTCAGACTATCAGGCCATCGAGCCGAAGATCGATGACCGGGTTTTCTCGGTCCTGTCCGCCCGCGCCTCCATGGAAAGCCGCACCAGCTATGGCGGCACCGCCCCGGTCCGGGTTATGGAACAGGTCAAAGCCTGGCAGGAGCATTTCGAATTCGAACTGGACCTGTATGACACGGGCGATGATGGAGAGATGGCATGAAACGACTGACCCTCGCCTTTCTGGGCTTCGCGGCGGCTCTGGTGCTGTCAGGTTGCGGCATTCGTGGCGACCTTGAACGCCCGCCGCCGTTCTGGGGCGCGGATGAGCGCACCGCAGACGAACGCGCTTTTGAGAGCGAAGAAACCACGCAAGAGACCGAAGCCGAGCCCACTGCAAGTGAGCAAACGCGCTAGGCCATTCCCCCGTGCAAAGCCGCCTCTGACGGTCTAGCTTTCATCACATGCGACGCGCCACCGCCTTCTTTCGAGCCCGCGCCGCGCTTTTATGGGAGCGCGCCGCCCCGGTGCTGATCGGCCCGGCGGCATTGCTGGGTCTGTATCTGACCCTGGCGGTGTTTGGGGTTTTCGAGCGTCTGGGCGATCCTTGGCGGCTGATCAGCCTGGCGCTGACCCTGGGCGCCGCCGCCGCCTTTATCCGCTGGCGCCTGCCCGCCTTTTCCTGGCCCGATCAGACCGAAATCGAACGCCGGATCGAAGATGATAGCGGCCTGACGGACCGTCCGTTCGAAGCGTTGCGAGACGTCCCTGCTTCGGGGGACCCCGCCCTGTGGGACGCGCATATCACCCGTATGCAAGCCCGACTCGCGCACGCGACAGCGCGCCGGCCCAAATCGGCCTGGGGCCGACTTGATCCTTATGGTCTGCGCGCCAGCGTGATCCTGGTGCTGATCACCGGCGTGTTCCTGTCCGGCGAGCTGGCGGGCCCGCGCCTGTCGGACGCTTTTGCGCCGCGCCTTTTGGCGGGCGGCGGACAGGATGCGCGCGTGGATCTGTGGGTCGAGGCGCCAGACTACACCAATCGGCCCGCCTTGTTCCTGCGTGACCGGCGCAGCGCTGAAATCCCTGAAGGCTCGGTGCTGTTCGCCCGCATCGCAGGTCTGAACCGCCCGCCCAGCATTTCCGGCGCGCCGTCGAGCACCGAAACCCTCTCTGACGGCGTGCAACTGGCGCGCATCGAACCGCAATCAGATGGCGTGATCAGCCTGCGCGCCGGGCGCTTGCGCGACAGCGTGGACCTGACCCTGATCGAGGATACGCCGCCCCATCTGACCTTTGCGGCGGAACCCGAGGGCGATGCGCAAGGCCGACTCAAGCTCGAATTCGTCGCTGAAGATGATTACGGGCTGGAGACGGTTTATCTTGAATACGCCGAGGCGCCGGACAGCGAAGACGCAAGCGTGTCAGACTTCAAGCGCTACGAGATCAGCCCCGGCCAGATCCGCCCCTCCGAAGAGGACGGTCTGAGCCTGGCTGAGATCGACTTGTCGCGCGACCCGTTGGCGGGCGAGCGCGTGGTGATCCGGCTGGCGGGCGTGGATGGCGCGGGTCAGCGCGGGCAAAGCGGCGAGATGACGATCACCCTGCCCCAGCGCGTGTTTCTGGACCCGCTGGCCCGCTCGGTCGCTGGCGAACGCCGCCGCTTTCTTCAGGTCTCAAATGATTATGCGGCGATGCCTGATGGTCCGCCGCGCAATACCGGCTTTCTCGACGACCAGCCCCGTCGCCGTCTCGAACGCGCGCCCAATGAAGTCCAGCGCCTGGCGCTGGCGCTCAACGCCGCCAGCGACGCCCCGCCGCGCTATTTTGACGACCCCGTTGTCTGGATGGGGCTGCGCACCGCCTTGATGGAACTGCGCCGGGCGCGAGAGCTGGGCGATCTTGAACATCTGGAGAGCGATCTGTGGGAGATCGCCTTGCGCGCGGAGCTGGGCAGTCTGGCGGATGCGGAAGCCGCCCTCGCCGCCGCTGAACGCGCTCTTGCGGACGCGTTGGCGCGCGGGGCGGACCAGATCGAGATCTCCGCCCTGCTGGATGCGTTCGAGCAGGCCATGGACCGCTATATGCAGCTTTTGATGCGTGAAGCCGCTGAAGCGGGCCGCTTCGCCGAGGGCGGCGGAGGCGGCGGCATGAGCGCGGACATGCTCGAACAGCTGCTTGAGGCCCTACGCGAAGCGACGGAGCTGGGCGATACGCAAGGTTCACGTCAGGCCCTCGCCATGCTCGCGGAGCTTCTGCGCAACATGCAGGTGACCCTGGGTCAGGGTGATGGCGACGGCGAAGGGGAAAGCGCTGCAGCGCAGGCCTTGCGCGAAGCTCTGGAAGAGCTGAGCGACACCATCACCGAGCAACGTGGTCTGATGGAGGATACGTTCAACGCCCAGCGTGACAGCCAGCAGGACCAAAACGGCGACTCCGGCCGTGATCCCCTGTCTGACCCGCTGGCGCCGGGCGAGGCCGAGCCAGGCGGATCTGTGGATGACGGCGAACAGAGTTTTCAACGTCAGGACGATGGCGCTGGCCCGAGCCTGCGCGATCTGGCTGACCCTCAAGAAGATTTGCCCGGCGGTTTAGGCGATCTGGACGATGCGCTGCCCGGCGGCGAGGCTGGAGAAGAGGCGCGTCAGGCGCTTGATGACGCCCGCCGCGCCATGGAAGGCGCCGCCCGCGCCCTGCGCGAGGGCAATGGCGAAGACGCCCTGGCCCTTCAGGATGATGCGCTGGATGGGCTGCGCAGCGCCGCCCAGTCCGCTGCTCAGGCGCTGGAAGACGAGTTGAGCCAGGGCGAGGACGGCGACGGCTCAGATCCGCTCGGCCGCGGCGCCGCCGAGGGTCAGGACACGAACCTGCCCAGCGAAAGCGAGCGCCAACGCGCCCGTGACATCTTGGAAGAATTGCGTCGCCGCGCCGCTGAACGCGGCCGCCCCCAGGAAGAGCTCGATTATATCGACCGCCTGCTGGAGCGCTTCTAGACTTTAATGATGCCCCGTTGCATGCGGCTCGGCTTACCGAGTCTCACCATGCTCTGAGGCGTCATGAGCGTCGTCATGAGAGGGCGTTGTGTGATCAGTTTCCTCCGCGGCAGGAGCGGCAGGACTGTGATTCGCAGACACATCCTCTTCCGCGATGATCACCTCCACCCGGACCGCGCCTTCGGGGACGGCCTCGAGATGAGTGTAGAACCGCTCCGCACCGCCGGCAGGCAGGGCTGCGGATTCCAGCTGCACCGGCCAGCTGTTCAGAACAGCGCCTTGGGCGTCAAGCACACGGGCGTTGAGCGGCACGGTCGGGCGTTCCCCGCCTGTAATGTTTTCCAGCACGCCTTCCACATACAGTCCGCCGTCTTCAAAACTGGCGGTCAGCATGCCCACTTCCAGACCATAGGGATTGATGTCCAGGCCCACCGCCGCATAGGCGCCGGCGGTGCGCGGCCAGGTTTCAACGATATTGACGCGAAAAATCACCGCGCTGATCAGGGCGACCGCGACACAAGCGGCGACGCCGGCCCAGCCCGCGCCTTCAACGGCCATGGCTTTCTTGCGGCGCTGCTGCTCGGCGCGAGCGCGCACAGCGGCGGCCGGCTTCTCCCGGATGGAGGGCGCAGGGTCTTCTTCAAACTCGGGTGCAGACGGCTCCGGCGCGACTTCATCAGCCTCAAAGCTCGGCTCCACAGGTTCGTTCAGCGTCAGACCTTCATCTTCCACGACCCAGGAGTGTGCGCAGGCGGCGCACTTCACCTTATTGCCGCGCGCGGCCAGGGCTGCTGCATCCACGCGATATTTCGCCTCGCAGCTGGGACAGGTCACGATCATGGACGGACGCCTCGCTTGTCCTGCATAGTCGAATTCAAATTCTCGCCAAGCTGCGGTACGCCAGACCCATGAGCTCAGACCCGAACGATATGACGCCCGAAGCTCAAGCCAATGAGACGACGGTGCGCTTTGATTCCGTGGGCATGCGCTATGGTCGGGGGCCCGAAGTGCTCAGCGACCTCAGCTTTGATTTACCAAGCGGAAGTTTCCATTTCCTCACCGGTCCGTCCGGCGCGGGAAAGTCTTCGCTGTTGCGACTTATTTATCGCGCTGAGCGCCCCTCCCGCGGGTTGATCACTCTGTTCGGTCGCGACGCCTCGGTCTTGCCGCGCGATGCGCTCCCCGCCTTGCGTCGGCGAATCGGCGTGGTGTTCCAGGATTTCCGGCTTCTTGACCACCTTACCGTGTTTGACAATGTCGCCTTGCCGCTGCGCGTCGCAGGTCAGGCGCGCTCCGCCTATGCCGAGGATGTGGCGGAACTGCTCGCCTGGGTAGGGCTGGGCGACCGTATGGACGCCTTCCCCTCGACCCTGTCAGGCGGCGAACAACAGCGCGCCGCCATCGCGCGCGCCGTCATCTCAAAGCCGGACCTGCTGATCGCGGACGAACCCACCGGCAATGTCGACCCTGAAATGGCGCGCCGTCTGCTGCGCCTGTTTGTCGAGCTCAACCGGCTGGGCGCGACCGTGCTGATGGCCACCCATGATCTGACCCTGGTCAACAGCCTGAACGCCCCGGTGCTGGAGCTGTCAGATGGACGCCTTGTGGGCAAGGTGCGCGCCGCATGAGTGAGAAGCAGAACAAATCCCCGCGCGTCGCCCCCTTGCTGCCCCCTGATTCGGGGCGGGATCGTCCCTTGTTTGCGGTGGCGGCCATTCTGGTCTTTCTCGCCTGCCTGTCCGCCTTTGGCGCGGCGGGCGCCTGGCGCGCCGCGGATGGCTGGACGGATCAGCTGACCGCTGAGATCACCGTCCAGATTCTGCCCGGCGATGGGCGGGACGCAGATGCGGACGCCGTGGCCGCTGCGGAGGCCATCGCTCGCCTGCCCGGCGTGACCGGGGTCACCGCGCTGGACCGGGCCGAAGCCGAGCGCCTGGTCAGCCCCTGGCTCGGCTCGGCGGATTTACCTGAAGACCTGCCGATCCCGCGTCTGGTGGCGGTTCAGATCAACGCGGAGGCGCCGCCGGCCACAGGCGCGATTGAAGCGCTGCTGTCCGATGAGCCCTATGAAATACTGGTCGATGACCATCAACGCTGGGAAGATGCGGTGCAGCGCGCCGCCAACGCCGTGCGCTATTTCGCTCTGGGTCTGGTGCTGCTGCTCACCGTCGCCGCCGCCGCTGTGGTCGCGTTCGCCGCTCGCGCATCGCTCGCCGCGCGCTGGGATGTGGCGGAAGCCCTGCATTTGGTGGGCGCGCCAGACCGCTATGTCACCGGTCTGTTTCAGGAACGGTTTTTCTTTCTCGGCCTGAAGTCGGGGCTGGCCGGCTCGGTCGCCGCAGCGCTCGCAGCGCTGGGCTTGGCGCAAGCCGGCGCGGCGTCAGGCGGTTTGTTTTTCGTTCCCACGCTGGAGCTGGGCTGGAGCGCCTTGCTGATCCCGCCGCTGGCCGCCTTGATTGCGGCGCTGATCGCCGCCCTGGCGGCGCGCTCCGCGGTCTCAAGCGATTTGAAGGCGCGATGGATATGAGCAGTGGCCGGTTTTTGCGCCTCACAGCGTTCATCCTGCTGACCGCCTTTGTGGTCGGCTTCGCCCTGTTTGTGCGCCAAGCGCGCACCTTCACGCCCGACCTGACGGTCAACGCAGAGGCCATCGTGGTCCTGACAGGCGGCCCGAACCGGGTCAGCACCGCCACCGCTCTGTTGCGAGACGGGTCAGGTGACCGCCTGCTGATTTCCGGGGTGAATCCTGACAGCCCGCCCGCCGACATCGCCGCCGCCGCCGGCGCGTCCGAAGACCTGTTCGCATGCTGCGTGGATATCGGACTTCAGGCGGCCGACACCATAGGCAATGCCGCCGAGACCGCCGCCTGGGCGCGGTCGCACGGCTATGACCATTTGATCGTGGTGACCAGCGATTACCATATGCCGCGCGCGCTGCTGGAGCTGCAGGCGGCCATGCCGGATGTGCGCCTGAGCGCCTATGGCGTACCGGCGCCGGCGCCCTGGAGCGGCGGCCATGAAGCCCGGCGCTGGATGGTTGAGTATGTAAAATACGCCGCCGTCTATGGACGCGAGCGCTTTCGCACGCTTTAAGCCCTTCTGAACCATCAAGGAGATGTTTGTGGCCGCACTCAGGTCTGCGATCTTTGTATTCTGGATGTACGGGCTGATGCTGGTGATGGGGATTTTATGCGCCCCGTTCCTGCTGGGTCCGCGCGCGGGCGTGAAGGCGTGCATGCGGCTCTATCTGGCGCTGGTGTTCGGCGGGCTCCATTGGATCTGTGGCATCCGCTACGAAGTGCGCGGCCGCGAGCATCTTCCTGAAGGCGGGGCGCTGATCGCTTCCAAACACCAGTCCATGTTTGAAACCCTGGCCTTCTGGGCGATCCTCGACGATCCCGCGATCATCTTGAAAAAAGAGCTGTCCTACCTGCCCGTCTTCGGCTGGTACGCGATGAAGCTCAAGAACATCAAAGTGGACCGCGCCGCCGGGGCCAAGGCTCTGCGCAACATGCTCAAACAAGCGCGGGAGCGGGCGTCTGAAGGTCGGCAGGTGGTGATCTTCCCGCAAGGCACCCGACTGGAACCCGGCGAGCACGACACCTACAAGCCTGGCGTGATCGGACTGTACAACGCCATGAAAACGCCTTGCGTGCCGGTGGCGCTCAATTCGGGCCTGTATTGGCCGCCCCATGGCTTTGTGCGCAAACCCGGCCTGATCATTGTCGAGTTCCTGCCCGCCATCGCGCCAGGGCTGGGCAAAGACGCCTTCATGGCCGAACTCCAAACCCGAATTGAAACAGCGTCTGACGCGCTGTTGGCGGACACCCCCAGGAAAGACGCAGCATGATCGGCAAACCGGCCAATGACACACCGCCGACAAGGCTTGGCCTCTACGTGCCTTTCGGGCTGCTGGCGGTCGCCATTCTCGTGCATGCCCTCTACTGGGTCTTGATGTCCGGCCAGATCCATCAATCGGCGCAAACCTGGATCGAAGACAAGATCGAAGCGGGATACGCGATCAATTACAGCGCAATGACTGTGCGCGGCTATCCGTTCCGCTTCACCCTGCATCTGTCAGACAATGAAATCGCCGCGCCGGCGGACGCCGGCGGTTGGCGCATCGCCGTCGATCACGCCACCGCCAGCGCCCAGTTCTACAATCTCAACCATTGGATCGTCAGCCTGAACGAGCGCGTTGTGCTGGACACAGCCGTCGAAGGAGAGCCTGCGCAGTACGAACTGCTAAGCGAGCAGGCTCGGTTCAGCCTGATCACGCGCAACGGCGTCACCCGCCAGATAGGCGCTGAGATCACTGCGCTCCAGGTGCTAGCGCTGTCAGGCCCGCAACCGCTCGCCTCGGCGATTGAGCGGGTCGCCATGACCGGCCGCATCTCGGAAACCGGTGAATTTCTGAGCGGGATCATCGTGGAAGGCTTGCACTTTGACGACTCCCGGCTGGACAATCCGCTTCAGGCCGCATTTGGAGACACCGTCCAGCTCTATCAGCTCGACAGCGTCCTGACCGAGTTTGACACCTTGTCGCTGGCGGGCGATCCGCTGGCCTGGACCCGTGCGGACGGACGCCTGATCATCCGCCAGACGCGTCTGGACTGGGGCCCGGCTGCGCTGACAGGGGCTGGCGAAGTGGCCCTGGATCGTCAGATTCGCCCGGCCGGACGGCTGAGCGTTGTCGTGTCGGATCCTGAAAGCCTGATCTCGGCGATGGAAGACGCCCGGCTTGTCTACGACGAACAAGGCGCCGCTTTGCGCCTCGCCGCGATGATGGCGCCGCGGCGGGATGACGGCATCGCTCTGCCCTTCCTGCTGCAAGATGGCGGTCTGTTCCTGGGGCCGGCCCGGATCGGTGATCTGGGCGCGCTGGACTAGGCGTCACCGACTGTGCTCCATAAAAGAACCCCGGACGGCGACCGTCCGGGGTTTTTTGCTGGATCAGGGATGATCGCCTAGCCCTTCGTGAAGGCCTCAAGCGCCTCCACCACGGCGCGGTTATGCTTGTCCAGACCCACCGAGATCCGAAGGGCGTTCGGCAAGCCATAGGGCTGCACGCCGCGCACGATCAGGCCTCGCTCAGCGAGAAACTGGTTGGCGTCTTCGGCGGTCTTGCCCGGCGTTTCAGGAAAATGCACCAGCACGAAATTACAGACCGACGGCGTCACGTCGAAGCCGAGCCCGCCTAATTGCTGGGTCAGGAACGCCAGCGACTGGTCGTTATGGGCTTTTGATTTCGCGACGAACTCAACATCCTGGATCGCCTCAACGCCGGCCTCGATCGCGGGCAGGTTGACGTTGAACGGGCCGCGGACGCGATGGATGACGTCAACGACCTCTTGAGGGCCATACATCCAGCCCAGACGCAGGCCGGCGAGCCCGTGAATCTTCGAGAAGGTGCGCGTGACGACCACATTTTCGTATTCGCTCACGAGCGCCAGCGGATCTTCATAGTCAGGCGCATCGACAAACTCGCCATAGGCGCAGTCGACCACCAGCAGCGTGGAATCCGGCAGGCCTTCGCGAAGACGGCGGATTTCCGAGCCCGGAATCCAGGTGCCGGTAGGATTGTTGGGGTTGGCCAGGAAGACAATCTTGGCGTCGTCGCCCGCCGTCTCGATCAGCGCATCCACATCCGCCGTGTAATGCTTTTCCGGAGCCGAGACGATCTCGGCGCCCGATTGCATCGCCACCAGGCGATAGACCAGAAAGCCGTATTGGCTTTGAACGACCTTGTCACCGGGCGCCAGATAAGCCTTGCCGATCAGTTGCAGCAATTCATCAGAGCCAGCCCCGCAGACGATCTGCTCCGCCTTGATGTTTTCCACCTTGGCGATTGCGTCGCGCAGCGCGGTCGCGCCGCCGTCGGGATAGGTGTGCAGGACGCTCGCTGAGGCCTTGAACGCTTCGGCGGCTTTCGGACTGCACCCTAGCGCGTTCTCGTTGGAGGACAGCTTCACCGCTCCCTCGGGCGCAGCGGCGCCGGGCACATAAGGTTTGATGTCGAGAAGACCGGGACGGGGCTGAAGCGTCATGATGCGCCTTTCTGCTCATCTGAATGCGACGTCGTATCTGAGCGAGGAGATAGCGCGGGCCTTGTCGCACCTTCAAGGCTCTTTCTGCGCACACGCTGCGTCGCGCCGCCCGGGCGCACCGCGCCCACATGTTTGACCGCCTCACTGAGGATCAATCCGCCAAAGGCCGGCCACAGCCGCTCGCCCGTCGATTCGAAGGCGCGCACGGTCTTCGGGCCGCAAGCGAACCGCCAGGGCGGGGCGTAGAGCGCGCGCGACCAGGCGACCGGCTCAAACAGAGCATCGCTCAGCAAGCCCCCAAGCTGGCTGCGCGAGAACGGGCGGCCATGCCCGAACGGGGTCGAGTCCACACGCGACCACAGACCGGAGCGATGCGCGGCGATCACCAACAATCGCCCTTCCGGGGCCATGACTCGCCACACCTCACGCAAAAGACGCGCGGGATCAGCCGCTTCTTCAAGGGCATGCACCAGGATGACGCGGTCAAAGAGGGCCTCTTTGAAGCCAAAACGCTGTTCATCGCCCAGCATGGTCAGCCCGCCCTTGCCGACGCCCTGGGACGGCCAGGGCACCGCGCCCTGAGCGGCGGGCATGAAGGCGATGGTGCGGCGCGCGCCATCTCTGAAAGGCTCAAGGAAAGGCGGCGCATAGCCGAAACCGAGCATGTCCAGCCCATCCACATCGGGCCAGAGCGCCTGGATCCGACGCTGCACCATATCGCGCGCCGCCCGACCGGGGGGCGTGCGGTAAAAGCGGGCGATGTCCAGCGCGTCGGTTCGCATCAGTCAGCTCATGGAAACACGGTTCAGCCCCATGCTAGGCTGTTCCTTTGATCTGGGTAAGGCTTGGCTCCATTCAAAGAGTCCAATCTGTGAAAGGCGACGTCATGGCGCTCGAAATCCGTCAGTTTCCCTGCCTACAGGACAATTACGGCTTTCTGGTCCGGTGTTCTGAAACCGGCGAAGTCGCTGTGATCGACACGCCCGAAGCGGCGGTGATCCTTGAAGAGGCTCAGACGCTGGGTTGGCCCATCACGGCGATCTGGAACACCCACCACCATTGGGATCATGCCGGCGGCAACGCGGCCATCGCCAAAGCCAGCGGCGCACAGATCGTCGCGCCACGCGCCGAACAGGCCACAATTGGTCATGTGGATCAGCCGGTCAGCCCCGGCGACACGGTGATGCTGGGCCATGAGCGCGCGCAGGTGATTGATGTGGGCGGCCACACGCTGGGCCATATCGCCTACTGGTTTGAGGATGCGGGCGTGGCCTTTGTCGGCGACAGCCTGTTCGCCTTGGGCTGCGGACGCATGTTTGAAGGCACGCCCGAGCAAATGCAGGCCGGGCTGGCGCGGTTGCGCAATCTGCCGCCGGAAACCGTGATCTATTGCGCCCATGAATACACTCAGGCCAATGCCCGATTTGCGTTGAGCGTCGACCCCGACAATCAGGCCTTGCAAAGCTATGCGCGCCGCGTGGATGCCCTGCGTGAAGACGACCAGCCGACCATTCCGACCGTTCTGGCGGCGGAATGCGAGGCCAATCCGTTCCTGAGATGGGATGATGAGGGCTTGCGCGACCGGCTTGGTCTCAAATCAGCCAGCGATGCGCAAGTCTTCGCTGAGCTTCGTCGGCGCAAGGACGCTTTTTGATCAGGCCGCCTTTGCGTGCGGCTCCAGGCTCAGTGCGGCGTCGAAATCCTCAAACAGGCTTCGCGCTTCGGCGACCGGCAGGTCGGCCGGTTCCCGGTCTCCGACCCAGAACCGCCAGGAGGCGCACACATGCTGGATGCGGCTCATATCCTCACCCATCTCCACAAACATGTCCGGCGCCATGATCAGAAATTGCGACAGGGCGGCGCCGTCGCCATCCTTGATGAAGCGCGAAAACTGGTCGTGGTATTGTGACAGACGGTTTTGCACCCGCGCCCAGCGCTGCCCCGCCAACTGGGCGATCCCGCCCATAGCCTGGCGATACTCATCGCGGTCACCGGCGTTCAGCTGTCCCAGATTGAGCTGCTTGAGGGATGCGATGAACTCGGACAATTCCCGATTACAGCTGCCCGCGCGCCAACAATAGTACAGCGTGCCCTTCCAGCCGTTGACGCCGTCACGGTACTGTTCGGGCGACATATTCAGCGCCAGGCGCAACACATCGAGCCTGGAGGAGGTATGATCTTCAAACAGGGTCGACGCCAGTTTGCGCGCCTTGGCCAAAGAGCCGTCCTGGTCTGAGTTCATCGCCCGGCGAACCAGAAGATTGATCTGGCCGGCCACAAACTCGCTGATGGCGCCGAGCTCACGCTCGTTCATCTCAAAATAGGCGTCAGACACCGGCCGTTTCGCCAAACGGAAGTGATCAAACAAGAGATAAGGGTCAAAAGACGGCAGCTTCGCCAGCTCGCGCAGGCGCGTGATGTCATCGCGGAAACGCGGCAAGGCGCGTGATATGCCCAGATGGCTGCTCAGTTTCTCATCAAGCGCCGGGTCCTCGACGAAAATGCTGTGCCCGCCCGTATCCAGATTGCATTCGGAAATCGGGATGATGATCTTGGTGGCCGAAATGCGGGCGCCGCTCAGCTGTTCTCGCTCCCAGGGCCGCAAAGTGTGTTTCACAATGAAGCTGGTGTTGAGGCGTTTGGTGTTGAACATGGCGGTCTTGCTGGTCATGCCCAACGGGCCGGCGCGTTCATAAACCGACAGCAAATCCATCACACGGCTTGTCGAGCCGCCTGATTTGAGCAATTTCAATTTCCCAAACATGTTTTGGGTCATGGACCAGCACCTGTTCTACTGTGAGAACGTTTTGCAAAGTTCAGGCCAAAAGGAAGTGCATCATGACTCCAACCGGCGATCTGGGCGTGAACGAGATCATTCGCGTGCTCGGCATGGCGCCTCACCCTGAGGGCGGCCATTATGTCGAAACTCATCGCGCCGCGCCGGGCCCGGATGGCCGATCGCGCTTTACGGCGATCTATTTCCTGCTCGCCGCCGACCAGGTTTCGGCCTGGCACAAGGTCGACGCGGCGGAAACCTGGCTCTGGCAGGCGGGCGCACCCTTGTCTTTAAGCTGGAGCGAAGACGGTGTCAGCGCTCGCAATCTCAGGCTGGGCCCCAATCTGAGGTCCGGAGAACGCCCGCAACTCGTCATTCCTCCCCACGCCTGGCAGACAGCGGAATCCCTGGGCGCGTGGACGCTGGTGAGCTGTCTGGTCGCGCCGGGATTTGAATTTGAGGGGTTTGAAATGGCGCCGAAGGACTGGCGTCCCGGCCCGGACGGCGCGCCCTGACACGCTGTGTTAGCGGGCCTGGCTTTCAAAGCTCTGACGGATCAGGGCCGAGCTGGGCCGGCCGCCATAGCCCATGGACGGGGTGATCGAGATGTCCAGAACCTGTCCGTCATAGGTGACGCGCGGGCGCTCGCCCACGCCCAGCCGCACCACTTGCAAGTCACGGACACTGCGCCGCGGCGCCAGGTCCGCGCCCCGCTGCACCATGCGCATGGCGTCCGCCATATAGGCGTTGCCTTCAGGATCGAGCGCGGTCAGCTCAGCGCGCACTTCATTGCGCGACAGCTCGGCGAGCGCTTGCGCCATGTCGGTCGCAGCGCGTTCCAGCGCGGTGTCCTCTACAGGCTGGGCTTCAAATCCCCGCGCCTGCCCGACCGGTTCCACGATCACGCCATCGGGTCGGTCGGAGGGAAAATAGGTCCAGCCGCCCAGATTGGACTGACGCAACATCACGCGACCCGTATCGGTCAGCCAGACTTCGCCGCCGCCCGCTGCGCGCGCCTGATGCACGGCCAGCACTTCATCATCGCTGTCCGACTGGATCAGCGGCATGCGCGCCGAGCGATCAAAAATAAAGCCGCCACGACCGTCAGCGCGCTCGAACCATAACGAGCGCTCCACGGTCTGTATGTCCTGCCCCAGCATCCGCCGGAACGGGTTGGGTTGAGCGACGCCTTCCGCAGTCCCCAGCGCAAAAAGTCCGGCGCTGACGGCAAGAAGGCCAAAAATACCACGTTTCATGGCGATGGAGTGTAAGCCGCTTCAGGGCGATTTCGAGGCGCAAGCAAGGTGTGTCTGCGACTGATCACAGTTAGACCAAATACTGGCCGCCATTGGCCGTCAGCGTGGAACCGGTGATGAAACCCGCATCGTCAGAGGACAGAAACACCACGCAACGCGCGATCTCTTGCGCTTCGCCCAAGCGCCCCACAGGAATAGTGGAAATGATCTGGTTGCGCACATCCTCAGGGACCGCCATCACCATTTCAGTGGCGATATAGCCCGGGCAGATCGCATTGACGGTGATGCCCTTACGCGCGCCTTCCTGAGCTAGCGCTTTGGTGAACCCAATATCGCCGGCCTTGGCGGCGGAGTAATTGGCCTGTGCGAACTGGCCTTTCTGGCCGTTGATCGAGGAGATCGTGATGATCCGTCCAAAGCCGCGCTCTCGCATGCCCGGCCACACCGGATGGGTCATGTTGAAGACGCCGCTGAGATTGGTGTCGATCACCTCTCGCCATTGCTCGGGCGACATTTTGTGAAACGGCGCGTCGCGGGTGATGCCGGCGTTGTTGACCAGCACGTCCACAGGGCCGAGCTTGCCTTCAACCTCTTTGATCCCCTCCACGCACGAGTCGTAATCGGCGACTGACCATTTGAAGCTTGGAATGCCGGTCTCTTCGGTAAACGCGGCCGCCACTTCATCATTGCCGGCATAGTTCGCGCCGACAGAGTATCCCGCCGTTTTTAGCGCAATGGAAATTGCGCGCCCGATACCCCGCGTCCCACCTGTCACCAAAGCTGTTCGGCGCATCACGAATTCCCCTTTGTCCTTCAGACCCAAACCGGGTTATGCTGCGCAGCATAACTATGTGGCGCGCGCAGCAATCCAGCTGTGACCGTCACACTCCGACCCCCGGCGCCGCCCCTTTGATTAATGACGTTGAATTGCAGCTGAGTCGAGCCGGATGTTGTGGGACCATCGGAGTATTAGAGGGATCTTAGGGAGGACACCGCGTGACCGAGACCAAGAAGTCTGACGTCGTAACCATCAAGAAATATGCGAACCGCCGCTTATACGACACGTCCGCAAGTCGGTATGTGACGCTGGACCATCTGCGCGAACTCGTACGGGAAGGCCGTGACTTCAAGGTCATAGACGCCAAGTCAGGAGATGATCTGACGCGCGGCGTTCTGGCCCAGATCATCTTCGAAGAGGAATCCAAGGGCGAGACGCTGCTGCCGGTGGAGTTCCTGCGTCAGTTGATCTCGTTTTATGGAGACTCGATGCAATCCATGGTCCCCAGCTATCTCCAGATGTCCATGGACACCTTATCGCGTCAGCATCAAGCCATGCGCGAGAAGATGACGGGCGCCATGGGGGATGCGATGGGCGGCAATTCCATGGCCATGCTGGAAGAACAGACCAAGCGCAATATGGCGATGTTCCAGCAGGCGATGTCGATGTTCACCCCCTTCTCCACCGGCGCCGCCATGGGCGACATGCCCGCCGCTCCTGCATCCGACGCCCCGCGCAGCGATGATGTGCAGTCCTTGCGCGACGAGCTTGAAGCCATGCGTCAAAAGCTTGATCAGCTGGCGAACAAGAGCTGATCCGTTCCATTTTGAAACGCGATCACGGTTAATGACGCGTTTAGAGACGTAAACGAAGCGTTAAACCTGGCCTGGACCTTGCTCGGTCCAGGTCATGTTTGTTTCTGGCTCCAATTCACCGCGCCGTCTGGCGCTGCCCGCGCCCGCCGCGTCCCGCGCTGATCAGGTTCAACCTGTCACGCCAGGCGCGCCAAGCCGGCGTGAGGATCGCCGAACAAAAGGCCGACCCGACCGCCGCACATCCCGTGACGCAGACCCGGCGCCTCACCCCGCCATCTCGCGCGCTACCAGCGCCATGGGCGTTCAGGTCCAGGCGGACTTCCCCCATCCCCGGCGCGGCCTGCGGGCGGACGCCAGTGAGCGAACCCGGTATGCCCGCGCCTATGATAGCGCCCAGCAAGGCCTCATGCGCCAGCCCGCCGCACGCGGTGAGGAGCGGTCGGCATGAGCGGGCTTTACACCCTCAAAAACCTGCAGGACCGGTTCAGCCCGCTCTGGGATGGGTGTTGGGTGCTCACGCTTTTGTTCGTGATGATCTGAGCTCGTATGAATTCAGGCAGGCTGTGTCTGGCCTAGCGCCAGAACCGCGTCGGCTTTCCGGTCCGCCAGCCATTTGAGAGCGTCAGCGTCTAGCGCATGCTGAGCTTCAATCCGCAGCGCTGTGAGATCGGCCTGGTACTGAACGGCCAGCTGAGCCGGATCGACCTCATCTGACATCTCACCGGCGGCTTGAGCCTTTTTGAAACACTGCTCGAACTCAGACCGCATGCGCCGAAGGTAGATCTGCGACTGTTCGTGCAGCTGCGCATCCTCATCGGTTGCGTTCAAGGCAGTCTTAACAATGATGCAGGCGCGAGCGCGCGCTTGTGGGGACTTCACCGCGCCAAAACCGCGCAGATAGCTCGCCAGGCCCTCAAGATAAGAAGGAGCTTGCGCGACAGCATTGCTGAAATCGTCCAGGCCCGCGTGAAAATAACGGTCCAGGCACGCCAGATAGAGTGCTCGCTTGCTCTTGAAGGCGGCGTAGATGCTGCCGGGCTTCATCGACAACGCCTGCTCCAGATCCTTCAGCGATGTCGCGTGATAGCCCTTGCGCCAGAACAGGTCCAATGCGGCCTCAAGCGCCAGGTCACGATTATAGGGGGTTGCGCGTTTCATAGCTCAAATCTGGTTCGCGACCGGTCTCTGACCAGGCCTTCCAGAGCGAGTATAACTCACATTTGAGTGATTGCTCAAACTACGTATTGAGTGATCACTCAAAGATACCTAGATGTCTCGTCATCGCAGCCCCGCGACCAGACACAAGGATATCAGCATGACCGAGTTTACCCTCCACGACGCCTCCACCGCTCCTGACGCGTCCAAGCCGCTGCTTGATAACTCACTCAAAGCGTTTGGCATGGTGCCAGGCCTGCATGCGGTGATGGCGGAATCCCCAGAATTGCTGGAAGCCTATCAGCGCGTGCATGAGCTGTTTCAGAACTCCAGCTTTGACGCGGATGAACTGACCGTGGTCTGGCAGACCATCAATGTGGAAAACAACTGCCATTATTGCGTGCCTGCACACACCGGCATCGCCAAAAGCATGAAGGTGGATGACGCGATCATCGACGCCCTGCGCGATGAAAGCGCGCTTCCTAATGCGCGCCTGGAAGCCTTGCGCACCTTCACCCTGCAGCTGGTCCGCCAGCGCGGCGAACTTGATGACGCCGACGTTCAGGCGTTCCTCGACGCTGGCTTCACCCAGCGCAATGTGCTCGAGGTCGTTCTGGGCTACAGCCAGAAAATCATGTCCAATTACACCAACCACCTCGCCAAGACGCCCGTGGACAGCGCGTTCCAGAAATTTGCCTGGACGCCGAAATCCTGATCCCAAGAGGTCGCCGGAATCAAAAACGGCCGGTTCGAAATCGAACCGGCCGTTTTCATGTCCAGAGGCGGCCGATCAGCCGGCGCCAAGATCGCGTCGGGCCGAGATGGCCGTGACGGTGAAGCCCGCCACAACATCCAGCAAGCTCATCACGATGAGCAGGAAGAAGGTTGAAGTGGCGAAAACCGGCGCCAGCAAAAACAGCAAAATGCCCACCAGCAAGGTCGCCATCGACAGGCCGTGATTAAGCAAGGACGACGTGCCCGAGCTGGCTGATCCCACCATTTCGATAAACAGCATGACCAAAGCCAGCGTCAGGATCAGATCCGAGGCGGACACCGCCCATTCCCCGCTGGGCAGGCCCAGGGTGAACAGCGGATTGGTCAGCATGGATGCGCCCTCGCCGCCAAAAAAGGCGTCGCTATAGGCGACTAGGGCGTAAACCGCCATGGGAATGAGTAGTTTCGGAAAAATCGTAAACACGTTGAGCCCCCCGCTCTGTTGAACCTGCGCTTCAGAGCTGGCGAGCCCCACTGCGACACCTGAACCCGTCGGACCGGTCATGACCGTTCTCCTATCCCCGTCGCCCGTCCACCACCGGCGCCGAAGATTTCGGGCGCCGGATCAGGCCTCGTCCCAGCCGCCGGGCTGACGCGCACGACTGTTGAGCCACATCATACCTAGCATATCGCTCAAAGAGGCGAAAAGACGTCCCAGGTTGGTATATTTCGATTGGCCGGCGGTGCGTGGCCTGTGGCCCACATCCCGAAAGCCCACTTCAAAGCCTTCACGCTTCATCAAGGCGGGCAGGAATCGATGCTGGTGATCAAAGAAGGGCAGCAGCAAATATGCGTCGCGCCGGAAGGCTTTAAGGCCGCACCCCGTGTCATCGGCGTCGTCATTGAGCAAGGCTTTGCGCACGCCATTACCCAAGCGTGAGGCGGTTTTCTTCCACGCACTGTCCTGGCGTCCCACCCGGCGTCCCGCCACCATGCCGGTGGTCTCCGGCGCCGCCATCAGGGCGTCGACCAGGGTCGGGATGTCGGCGGGCGGGTTCTGACCGTCGCCATCCAGCATGCAAATCAGCGGCGCCTTGGCGGCCAGCACGCCAGTGCGGATCGCACGTGACTGACCCGCGTTATTGCGATGCGTGACGACCCGCAGTGTGGGGATGGCGTCTTTCGCCGTCAGCAGCTCGGCCAACGTCTCATCGGTGCTGGCGTCATTGACCAGAACGATTTCGTGCGACCGGTCTTTCAGAACGCTATAGATTTCTTCAGCAAGACGCGCAGCATTACCTGCCTCGTTATGCATGGGCGCGATAATGCTTAGCTCTGGGCGGGGATCAGTCATGAAACGCTTCGTCTTGGACGGACTTGCTTGAAGAATATCTTGCCGCGTTTCATACCGATTATTCACACAGACGCACGACCTTTTTCTTTTTTCTCTGCGCCCGGGCCGTTCATGTCGTTGCAAGATCGCCTGATAAACACCGAACGGGCCAGCCTGTTCATCGCCGGTCTGGCCCTGATCGCCAGTCTTCTGGGGGTGTTTACCCTGCCGGTTCTGGACCGCGATGAAGCGCGCTTCGCCCAAGCCAGCGCGCAAATGCTCGAGAGCGGGGATTTCGTCGAGATCCGGTTTCAGGACGAGCCGCGCCACAAAAAGCCCATCGGGATTTACTGGCTGCAAAGCCTGAGCGTCGCTGTGACCACCGGGCCGGAGGCGCGTGAGATCTGGGCCTACCGCCTGCCGTCGGTGCTGGGGGCGATGCTGGCCGCGCTCAGCGCCTTCTGGGCGGGACGGCGCCTTTATGATCACCGCACCGGCGTCTTCGCGGGTTCGCTGGTGTCCGTCACATTGTTGCTGGCGTCTGAAGGCGGCATCGCCAAGACCGACGCCCTGCTATGCGCCATGACCGGGCTGAGCTTTCTCGCCTTTGTCGAGGTCTGGCTGGCGAAAACGGATTCTCGGCGCCGCCGCTGGGCGGTTTTGATGTGGGTGTTCGTGGCGCTGGGGGCGCTGATCAAGGGCCCTGTGACGCCCGCCATGATGGGACTGGCGGTGGTGACGCTGTGCGCGCTCGAACGCCGTGTGACCTGGCTCAAGGTATTTTTCTACTGGCCCGGCCCGGTGCTGGCCGCCCTGATCCTTTTGCCCTGGCTGATCGGCGTTCAGATCGCGACGGACGGCGCGTTCCTGTTCGACGCGCTGGGCGGCGACATGGCCCCCAAGCTCACCTCCGGCCATGAAGGCCATGGCGCGCCGCCGGGCAGTCATTTTCTGTTGCTGCCGATCTTGTTCCTGCCCGCGATCGTCAGCCTGCCCACGGGGCTGGCGAGCCTGATCAAGGATTGGCGCGACCAGACGCCGGACGCCCAGGCGGCGCGCCTTCTGGTCGCCTTCATCGCGCCCGCCTGGCTTTTGGTGGAGCTGATCCCCACCAAGTTGCCCCATTATCCTTTGCCGATCTATCCCGCCCTCGCCGTCATCGCCGGGCTGGGCCTGGCGCGCTGGGGACGGGTGGAGCGCCGCTGGCGCCTTTTAGGGCTGGGATTGCTGGGCCTGGGCGTTCTTGCAGCCAGCGGTCTTCTGATCGCGCTCGCCTGGCGCTTCTCCGGGGCGCAATGGGCGGCGTTTTGGGCGACCGGGATCATGGTGTTTTGCGGGCTCGCTGCAACCTTCGCACTTTATATGCGGCGCTATGATCTGGCCTTGATCGGTCTGGTGGTGATCGGGCTGAGCTGGCACGGGCTGGGCCGCGGCGTGGTGGCGCCGTCCGCCGACATTCTGTTCCCCTCCGCTTCCGCCGCAGCGGAAGTCGCCGACATGCGCGCGCTTGTGGGAGATGCAGAGCTCGTGTCCACCTATACTGAACCCAGCTTTGTCTTTTTGTCGCGCGGGGCTGTGCAGTTACGTGATGCGGATGAGATCGCTGCAGATCTGGCGGCGGGGCGCCTCGATTTCTCCACCCCGCGACTTTACGTATTTGATCTGAGCCGCTGGAGCGATAACGCTGCGGAGACCCTGCGCCCGTTTGTGCAGCGCGCCTGTGCGGTGCGGCTGGTTGACGGGTTCAATTATTCACGCGGCGACGACACGGTTTTGCTGATCGCCGCCACCGGCTGCGACGCAAGCGCCGACGAAACCTCTGGGAGCCGACCATGAGCCGTTCTATCGAAATCGTTGAAGTCGGACCGCGCGACGGCCTGCAGAACGACCCGGTCCTGCTTGAAACCTCGGTGAAGCTCGACTTCATCGACCGGTTGATCGACGCCGGGGTGAAGCGCATGGAAGCGGCGAGCTTCGTCAATCCCAAAGCCGTGCCCAAAATGGCCGATTCCATCGCCGTGATGGAGCAGCTCCCGCGCGACAAGGGCGTGTCCTTTATCGGGCTGGCGCTCAATGAGCGCGGCATGCGCCAGGCGATCGAATCGCGCTGTGACGAGATCAATTACGTCATGGTCGCCTCTGAAGGCTTTGGAAAGCGCAATCAGAACGCCACCCCGCAAGACACCGCCGACCTTCTGGACCGCATCGCGGTGCTGGCCCATGACGCCGGCATCCCCCTCTCCGCCACCATTTCTGTCGCGTTCGGCGACCCGTTTGACGGTGAGGTTGACCCGGCGATCCTGGGCGAGTTGGCTGGACGGGCCGCCGCGTCGGGCGCGACCGAGATCGCGCTGGGCGACACCATCGGCGTGGCGACGCCCTGGCAGGTCAGCAAAGCTTTAGAGATCGTTCGTGAGGCCGCGCCGAAAGCGCGCCTGCGCCTGCATTTTCACAACACCCGCAACACCGCCATCGCCAATGTCTACGCCGCCGTCGAAGCGGGCGTTGATGTGATCGACGCGTCAGCGGGCGGGATTGGCGGCTGTCCGTTCGCACCGAAAGCCACGGGCAATGTGGCGACCGAGGACGTGGTCTACATGCTCGAACGCGGCGGGTTCAGCACCGGCATTGATCTGGACAAGATGATCGAGACGGCCCACTGGCTAGAGCAGATCGCGCTCAAACACCCCATCGAATCCGCACTCAGCAAGGCGGGACCGTTTCCGCCGCGTTGAGCAATAAGCGGACATCAGAGCGTGCAGACCGGAATCTTTAGAGATCCGCCGCCGGCGCTTCGGCGCCAGTACGAGCCTGCAACCGCGACACCAGCGTCCGCGCGAGCGCGCCCAACAGGAAGACCGGCCCTAGCACAAAGCCCTGAACCGGACCGATCAGGCCGCCATGCAGGGTGAAATAGCGCGCCAGCCCCAGCGCCTTGAAGATTTCCACCTTCACCTGGCTGATTTTGGAGGTTGAGCCCACATGGGCGATCTCCACGCGCGGTTCGAACACCACCTCGCCGCCCGCATCCCGGGCGCGCTTGCAGATGTCGATATCCTCCACATGGAGGAAATAGCCCTCGTCAAACCCGTCAAGCGCCTCAAATCCGCGACGGGTCATCACCATCGCTGCGCCCGAAACCGTCGGCATCTGAACCGGTTGGCTGGGCAGCGGCTCATGCTCACGGTGGAAGGCGCAAGACAAACCCAAGAATCCCGTAAAGGCGGATCCCAGCGTCAGGGCGCCGCGGCGCGCGCCGCGCTGTTCCTTGCCGTCAGGGCCAATCAGACGCGCGCCGATAATGGCGGGCTCGGCCCGCCCCTGAAGCGTCTCTCGCAGACGGGCTGCGTCGCCCGGTTTCAGAACCGCATCCGGGTTCAGGAACAAGAGGACATCGCCCTGAGCCGACTTCGCCCCTAGATTACAGCCTCGGGAGAAGCCCAGATTGGCGCCGGTGTGAATCAACCGCAGCCGCCCGTCATGACGGGCGCGCTGTTCGAGCTTGTCGACCATGTCAGCGGGGTTGTCGTGATTGACGAGCACGAGCTCGTCCACATCCGGCGCAGCCAGCACGGAATCCACGCACTCAAGCAGGACGTCACCCGTACGGAAGGTCACAATGACCGCCGAGATGCCTGATCGGACTGGTTGATCCACGTCCGTTCCCCCACTCATTCTCGATCCGGCGCTTCACCCGCCGGATGTATGTAGCCCCGCCTGTCTGGCACTGGCCCCTCGCGCAGCGCCCAGACTTTCCACCACGCCGTCTTCGGGCGCGGCTCGGGAGCCGGATCATAACCCCAGCTGCCGCCTGGACGGCACCGAAGCACCCGTCCCGCCGCCAGCCAGGACCCACGCCACAGCCCTTGTTCACGCACGCAATCGGTTGCGTAGTTTGAACAACTGGGCTGATGTCGGCAACGCACGCCAAACGCGTAAAGAATCGGAGACAGTCCGATTTGATAAGCGCGCAGCAATACCAGTCCAACGCGAGTCGGCAAGCGTTCAAATCCAGCTCGTCTACACATTAGAAGCCCAGTTCCGCGCGTGATCAATCCAAAACTCGTTTCGAAGGCGTCTATTCAGCCTGACTGTGAGCAATTGCGGCCTCAAAAGCCTCCACGGCCGCGTCAAACGCCAGCAGGATGGATCCATGACGCTGGCGATAGGCGGCGGCGGGCTGAAGGGACACAAGGGCTGAAAACCGGCCTCTCGGCGGTTCAGCACCATCCTTCAACATCGCCTTAAGCGCTTCGCGTGCCGCACGAATCTCGTCCTGATCCGCCCCGATCGCCGATCGGGCGAAGACGCTGGCGCTCGCCTGGCCCAACGCACAGGCCTGAAGCTCGAGCCCAAGCTCGCAAATGCGGCCCTCATCCAGCTGAAGGTCCAGCGTCAGCTCGGACCCACAAATGCGCGACACTTTGTGGGCGCTGCCATGAGGGGCGCTCAGGCGGCCGACATGAGGAATATCGGCCGCCAGTTCGAGCAGGTCATTGGAATAGATGTCGCTCATGAGCGTTATGTCCGCTCCCAAGCGGTCGATTTCAAGGCGTCAGCCCTTCAGACGCCAGGTGGCGCCTTCGGGACCGTCATCCACCTGAACATTTTTCGACGTCAGGATTTCGCGGATGGAGTCCGCCTTGGCGAAGTCCTTGGCCTGGCGCGCTTCAAGACGCTCGGCGAGCAATTGGTCGATCTCCGCACGCAAAGCTTCATCGACCGTATCGAGGCCAAACCAGGCGTCCGGATCCTGATCAAACAAACCCAACAAACGCCCCGCCGCGAGCAATTCGCCCTTGGCTTGCGCCTGGTCATGCTCGCTCTCGGCCTTGTTGGCGCGGCCGGCGATTTCAAACAGGGCCGCCAGCGCCTTGGGCGTGTTCAGATCATCACACAGCGCCTCGATCACGGCTTCAGGAACCTCGACCTCCGCCGCTTCAACGGCCTTCAATCGACGCAGGACGCCATACAGACGATCCAGCGAGCGCTGGGTGACCTCAAGCAGCTTGGCGTTCCAGTCCAGCGGGGCCCGGTAATGGCCCGTCATCAAGGCATAACGAATGGTCTCGCCCTTCACCCCGGCCTGCAGCAGATCATTGGGCTTGATCACATTGCCCAGAGATTTGGACATCTTCTCGGACGCCATGGAGAGGAAGCCGTTATGCAGCCAGTAATTGGCCAGGGCCGCGCCGCCATGAGCGCAGACAGATTGGGCCACTTCGTTTTCATGGTGCGGGAAAACCAGATCGCCGCCGCCGCCGTGAATGTCGATGGTCTCTCCCAAAGTCGCCTCGATCATCGCCGAGCACTCAAGATGCCAGCCGGGACGCCCGGCCCCGAAAGGCGCCTCCCATTCCGGCTCACCCGGTTTGGAGGGCTTCCACAACACGAAATCAGCGGGATCGCGCTTATAGGGCGCGACTTCCACACGCGCGCCCGCGATCATGTCGTCCAGATCACGCCCCGACAGCTTGCCGTAATCGTGATACGCGCTGACGGAAAACAATACATGCCCCTCAGCGGCGTAGGCGAAGCCGTCCGCCATCAGCTTTTCGATCATCGCGATCATTTGCGGCATGTGTGCGGTGGCGGCTGGTTCCAGTGAAGGCGGCAGAATGGCCAGAGCGGCGCTGTCCTCGCGATAGATCGCGGTGTATTTGTCCGTGATCACGGAAATATCAACGCCAGCCTCAGCCGCCGCTTTGTTGATCTTGTCGTCCACGTCCGTGATGTTGCGCGCATAGACCACATGGTCCACGCCATAGACGTGCCGCAGCAGACGAAACAGAACGTCAAACGCCACGGGCGGGCGGAAATTCCCGATATGGGCCTCAGAATACACCGTCGGACCGCACACATACATCGTCACCCGCTCTTTATTGATCGGGACGAAGTCGCGCTTTTTGCGAGCGGCGGTGTCATACAGTCGAAGGACGGTCATCTGAGCTTTTCCAAAAGTCTGAGCGCAGCGCAGGGATTTGCGTTGCACCAGTGCGCCGGTCTACAACGTCGATCGCTTTGGAAAAAGACTTCTTACGGCATTGGACATTCCAATTACCGAAACTAACTAAGCGCTGGAGGCGGTGATCACCGCTTCCCGGAGGAAACCATCTAGACCCGGCACGCGCCTGCGGCTCTGACCGTCACGCCCTTGCTGGATCCGGAAACCGGTACTTCGTCGTCGTGTCTTGTTTGACGCGGCGGCGCCCGTCAACGAAAGGATCCGCCACTCATGGACGCCATGACAGATAAAGAAAACCTGGTGAACATCACCGACGACGCCATCGTCCGCCCAACCCGCGAAGAAGCTGAAGACGCCGTGCGCACCCTGTTGCGCTGGGCCGGCGATGATCCGCGCCGTGAGGGCCTTCTGGAAACGCCCAAGCGCGTTGTGAACGCGTATCAGGACTGGTTCCGCGGCTATGACGAAGACCCGCACAAAATCCTCGGCAAACGCTTTGAGGACGTGCAGGGCTATGACGACATGGTCATGCTGACCCATATCGATGTGGAGAGCCATTGCGAGCACCATATGGCGCCGATCCTGGGCACGGCCTGCGTGGCGTATCTGCCCGACCGCGCCGTGGTGGGCATTTCCAAGATCGCAAAGGTGGTCGAGGCCTTCTCCAAGCGCCTTCAGACGCAAGAGACCATGACCGCCCAGATCGCCGATGCGATTGAGGACGCCATGAGCCCGTTGGGCGTGGCGATTTTTGTGGACGCCAAGCACCAGTGCATGACCACACGCGGCGTGCACCATCCGAACGTCTCCACCATCACAACCATGTTCCGCGGCGAGTTCAAGGCGAACGCCGAACTGCGCCAGCGCTTCATGAATCTGTGTGAGCAGTCCAAGCGCTAGGCTCAGGCTGAACCGCAATCAGAAAAGCCCGGGAGCCATGCTCCCGGGCTTTTTCTTGGCCTTTTCAGCTTGCCGAGTATGCTGTCGTCGATCGCGCGGGAAACATGACATGGGCTTCAATATCGGCTGGATCGGCGTTCGGTCGCCTGAGAGATCAGAAATCCTGGACCTGCTTGGTGTTCAGGACACGTATGTCCATGACGAAGTGAATGAAACGCCGATGAGCTGGGCCCATCTGCCTACCGGTTGGACTATCCTGTTTTTCAACACGCCCGATGAGCGCTTTGAGCAGGCCTATACGGCACTGGCCCAGACTTCTGACGTGATCGCCTGCGTCGCGCTGGAAACCACGATGGATTGCCACGTCCTTAGCGCTTGTCGTGGCAAGGCCCTCTGGAGCTTGCTCTATCAGGCCGAGCAAAAGCATCTTGGCGTGCAGGTTGGAGGAACGCCCCCTTCCTGCTTTCAGTTAATCCAGCAGAGTTTGGGTGAGGCTCAGGCTGTCTCTGATGCAAACGGAGACGATGTCGACCATCTGTTCGAGGTCCCTCTACAAGTCGCCGAGCAGGAAACAGGCTATGCGTATGGTCGTTCGCGTTTTGACTGGGGCGAACCCCGCTTTACCGAGCTTCGATAGACGGCAAGCAAGACGGCCCGGCTAGTCTGCCGGGCCTGTCTCTGGCTCAAAGGCTCGCCCCGAGAGCGCTAGCCCGCTCCAGCGCCGCCTGCATGGACGCCTGAAAGCGGTCATCGGCAAACTCCTGATACTCCACGCCCACATGCTCGACCCGGTCCGCGCCCAGATAGCCCGAGACCGCCTTCACATGACCGACTAGATGGCCCTGCCCGTCCCGCACGCCGCCCGGCTCAAAGCCGAACTCGCCCCAGGCCGTGGCCAGCACGAGCGTCTTGCCCGACAGGATGGGTTTCAAGGGAAAGTCGCCGCGCGCCAGATCAAAGGTGAAGGTTTTGTCCTTGCGCACGACGCTATCCACCCAGGCCTTGAGGCCCGCCGGCATGCCGTAATTATACATGGGGGCTGTGATCAGGATGATCTCCGCCTCGCGAAGCTCGGCGATGGCCTGGTCACTGGGCGCCAGAAGCTGAGACTGCGCGGCGCTTCTGTCGTCTTGGGGCGTAAAGGCGGCCGCCACCCAGTCGGATGTGATGATGGAGGGCGGGTTCAGGCCCACATCGCGTTCGGTCAGTTTGACCGCGGGGTGAGTTTTCCGGAGCGCCTCCATAAAGGCGTCACCAATTTTACGGCTCAACGAGCCATCCTTTCGAACGCTCGCATCCACTCTCAAGACATGCATAATTTTCACCTCTAAGACCTGCAGGATTAAAAGAGGCTTTTGAATTTCCCCATATCTCATCGATGCGCTATAGAGATGACTTCAGTCAGAGATGAGTATTTCTCATGTCAGCTCATATCTCACACCGCGCGTTACGGGCATTTGAGGCTGCAGCGAGGCACGGAACCCTGGCGCGCGCTGCTGAAGAGCTGGGGGTAACGCCCACCGCGCTGTCACATTCCATCAAGGCGCTGGAGGCGCAGCTGGGCCTGCCCTTGCTGATCCGGTCTTCGCGCGGCGTGAGCGCCACGGCCGAGGGCGAGCAGCTGGCGCAACGTCTGGCCGGGTCCTTCCGCCAGATCGATGCAGCGCTCTCGGCGCTCGAACCCCAGTCAGGACGGATCACCCTGGCCGTCACGCCCGCCTTCGCCAGCCTCTGGCTGGCGCCCAGATTGGCGCAGCTCGAAACGGAGCTTCCCGATCTCAGCGTCCGGATCGAAACCTCCTATGCGCCAGTGGATCTGAAGCGCGCAACCCAGATTGATCTCGCGATCCGCTATGGACCGGTGAACGAGGACGAAGAGACACTGGTCGAGGATGAGTTCGGCGCCTTCGCGACCCCCTCCCTCCGCGACAAGGCGCTGGCGGGGCGCAGCGTGGATTTGCTCAGCCCAAGCTGGCGCATGCCGATCGGCGCGGCGCCCGGATGGTCTGACCTGTCAGCACAGACGGGCTCGCCTCTCAATATCGCGCAGGAGCGCGCCTTCGAAGACGAACAATTCGCTGTTCAGTGCGCGCTGGCGGGGCAAGGCGTGCTCTTGGGAAGCCCCCATCTGTTAAGCCTTCTGATCCAGCGCGACTTGCTGGTTCCGGTCGGACCGGTGCTCCGGCTGAAAGGACCCGCCTACAAGATCGCCGGTCGGGAAGAGGCTCTACAGTCCCTCAAAGTCCGAACGTTTCTGAAATGGCTTCGCGTGCAGTTTGAGCGCTGAACACAAAAAGGCCCGGCTGATCCAGCCGGGCCTTCTCGTTTCAGGGGTGCGTCAGCCTATTGGTTGATGCGGAAGGCGTTGCACTCCACGCAGCTGGCGTAAACGCCATTGGGATCGTTCATCATGTTGATGGTTTCGATCTCGTCCTGCGCGTCGCGGGCCATATCGCCCAGCCACCCCGAACCCAGCAGCCCGTCGCCGAAGACGGCGAGACGGGCGTCCTCACCGAGCATTTGCAGGATCTGGGCGAAGGGATCGACCTCATCGCGGAATTCCACAACCCGGTAATCGCCCTCTTCCAGGCCTGCACGCTCAGCAGCGGCGGCGATGGCGTCGTCATAGCCGCCAAGCGAGTCCACAAGGCCCCGGTCAAACGCTTGCTGACCGGTCCATATGCGACCCTGTGCGACCGCATCCACCTCGTCACGGCTCATGTCGCGCGACTCCGCCACGATGGACAGGAAGCGCTCATACCCCGCCTCGATGGAGCTTTGCAGCACGGTGTCCCATTCCTCGGTCACGCCGCCAGTCAAAGAAGGCTGACGCGCGGTCGCAGACGTCGCGACACCGTCTTCATAGACGCCGATCTCGGCCAGAGAGTTTTCAAAGGTCGGGATGAAACCAAAGATGCCGATCGAGCCGGTGATGGTGGTCGGCTCCGCCCAGATCTCATGGGCCGGCGTTGCGATCCAATAACCGCCCGAGGCCGCCACGCCGCCCATGGAGGCGATGACGATCTTGCCTTCAAGGCGCGCCATTTCCAGCTCTTCGCGGATCAGTTCGGAGGCGAAAGCTGAGCCGCCGCCTGAATCAATGCGCAGAACGATGGCGCGGACATTGTCGTCCAAACGCGCCCGACGCACCAGTTCCGCGTGCTGATCGCCGCCGATCACGCCGCCATCGCCATTACCGTCCACAATGCCGCCCACAGCCTTGATCACGACGATCTTGTCCGCCGGAAGCAGCTGGAACTCGCGATTGGCTTCCACATAGTCAAAGAAATTGCTGGCGACGATGCCGCCGGTTTCATCATCCCGGCCATAACGTTCCACCAGCAGGTCGCGATAGGCGCCCCGACCGATCACATGGTCCACGAGACCGGCGTTCAGGGACACGGCCGCCGTATCGCCGCCCTCAGCCACCAGCAAATCCGGGAAGCCGTCGGCATAGGATTGCAAAGCGCCGCCGGGCAGGCCGCGCGCGGCCTCGACACGGTCCTGATACGCGTTCCACAGATCGCCAAAGACGTAGAGGTTCGCCTCGGCGGCGGGTTCCGACATCTCATCGCCCAGATAGGGTTCAAGCGCGGATTTGAACGTGCCGACGCGATAGACGTTGAGCGTCACATACAGACGATCCAGCAAGGAGCGGAAGAAGGTGCGATAGACTGCATAGCCGTTGACGCTCGCGCCGCCCATATCATGCAGGTAGACTGAGCTGGCGTGCGCCGCCAGGAAATAGCCGCTCATCGAGAAGTTATCGCCATAAACGATGATCTCTTTGCCCGCCTCGCGGAAGGCCTCCATCTCGTGGGCGACTTCATGCAGGGCTGCGGGATAGCCGCCGCCAAAGCGCTCCAGATTCATCACGATGGCTGTGACGTCATCATCCTCGGCAGCCTGGCGGAAGCCGTCGACAACATCACGCAGAAGCACTTCCTCGCCCGGGCCGCCGCCCAGCAAAGACGCGGTGAAGGCGTCATTGGGCGACAGGGTGGTCGGTTCCTCGACAATCGGACCTTCGGGCGCGAAGATCAGAACGCCGTTATCGGCCATGTCGAACTCGTCGCTGGAGAACAGGCTGCCGATGAAGGCGATCAGGAAAAACGCGATCACGAAGATCCCGAAGACGCGCAAAATCCCGTGCTGGAACGCGCCGATATAGCGCCAGATGCGCGCCACAATGTTTTCGTCAGACGACATGGGAACCCCTTATTTCACCCCCGAATGAACCGTTAACCTGACCTACGGTCATGCCCCTGTCTAGGCGCATGCGCCTTAAAAAGACGCAACGCTAAGTCAGACGCCGTCCAGTCGCTCGACCGCTGAGACGGCGCCGCCTGAAGCGGGCGTCACGCGCCAGCGGCTGTCCAGCCCCGCTTCAAACGCCGTATCCTTGATGGTGGAGACCGTAACAAAGTCTGCGACCGCTTCGTCCGGCGTCAGGGTAAGCAAGACAAAGCCCTTGGCGTACACGCTATGGTGGAGAATGTGCGGGTTGGCCTGCAAGGTCATCTGACCGAAATCCACGCTTGGCGCATTGACGAATTCATAGTCGGACGGGCTGGTGACTGACGTCACGCCAAACTCGACGCCGACCCGTTCGCCGGCGTCCGTCTTCAAGTCCACGGTCCAGAAATTATGGCTGTCGCCGGTCAGCACGATGAAATCGGCGTTGGCGTTCCGAGCCGCTTCGAACAGACGCTCGCGCTCCGTCGGGAAGCCGTCCCAGGTGTCCAGCGTCATCGGTACGCCAAACTGGGTCTGGCGCGCAAAATCCCAGATGTCGCCGCCCGCGATCCGCATGCCCCAGCGCAGCCAGAAGGGAGTCTCACGGGTGAAATCGGGCGCGGTCGCCGAGCCCATCAGCACCTGATTGGCGAAGATGCGCCATGGTTTGCCGGCCACGACGGACTGCTCAAGTGTTCGGATGACGAAATCAAACTGCTCGGCGCCCAGCAAGGTGCGGTCCTCGCCGCCGACCGTTTCGTCCAGCCAGGCTTGCACTTGCGCCTGCACCTCGGGGTCCTCAGGGTCTGAATCCAGCGGGATGGGGAAGCCCTCCATGGTCATTTCCTGTGATCGCGCCAGCAGCCGGCTTTCCAGGAAGATCAAGGTGGCCAGGTCGCCGATCTCCAAGGCGCCATAACGCGCCAGGCGATTGTCAGGCTCACGCACAGGCAGCCAGCCATAATAGGCGCGCATGGCGTCGTTCACCCGCACCGGCCAAGGCCCCTCGCCTTCATCGGGATCATGATTTTCAGCGCCGGTGACATGAGCGTTATTCGCCGTCTCGTGATCATCCCAGATCGTCAACCAGGGCGCGGCGGCTTTGAGCGCCTTGAGGTCCGGGTCGGCGTTATACTGGGCGTAACGCAGCACATAATCTTCATAGCTGACGATCTCATGAGCGGGTTCGACCACCCGTCCCAGACGCTCATCGTCCTCCATGGCGTATCCGCCGCGACCATATTCATAAAGATAATCGCCCAGATGGACGACCAGATCGACATCGCCGCGCTCGGCGGCGGCGCGATAGGCGTTAAAGAAGCCCGCCGGATAGTTCGAGCATGAAAACGCGGCGATCTTGAAGCTGTCCACCGCGCCCTCAGGCAGGGTGCGGGTCTGACCGGTTTCGCTCAACGCTCCACCAAAGGAAAAGCGGTACCAATAGCTCCGACCCGGCTGCAGCCCGTCCGCCAGCAGTTTGAACGGCGTCATGGCGCGCACGGGTTCTGCGGCGGGCGCCGCTTCGGCGTCGATCAGCACCGATTGAAACTCGGGGTCTTCAGCCAGCTGAACGCGCACCGGGGCGTCAAGGCTGTCAGCGGTGATCGCCGTCCACAGCATGATCGAGCTCTGATCGGGGTCGCCGCTGGCCACACCGTGCTTGAAAGGCCCCTCTGCGGGTGGGCGCGGCGCAAAGCTGGGCGCGGAATCCTCGCGGCTGCAGGCGGTGGCCGCCAACCCCAGACCGGCGACGCCCGCCAGCGCCGCCCGGCGCGTGAGTTTCATCTCGTCAGACATGGTCTTCCCCCCGATTATGCTCGCCCGCGACGAGTCACGGAAAAGTAGAGAACAAATAAGAAGGCCGGCGCAAGGCCCCTCTCCTTGCGCCGGCCACAGCCCCGTCCCCCCAGACGAGCCGTTTTCAGTCCGCCCGACCTAGAAGGTCGCGCCGACGCGGAAGCCGTAAGTCAGCGGCGCACCCGGGATGAAGGTCGGAAGACCAAAGCCGGCGCCGGTATTGCCAGCGTCGATCAGGAATTCTTCATCCGTCAGGTTGTTGCCGTAGACTTCCGCGAAATAGCCCTCATCCACGCTTTCATAGCGCACACGGGCCCGCAGCAGGCCGTAAGCGTCCTGACGCACGCCGACGAAACGATCATTGTCGTTGTCGGTGAAGACATGGGACTGCCACGAATAGCTCGGCAGCACGGTCAGAATGCCCCAGTCGCCCGCGGCCACTTCCCAGCGTGCGCCCAGCGCGACCGAATGCTCTGGTGCATAACGGAAACGGTTGCCGCCCAGCGCCTGCGGCTGGCCGCCCGACGTGTCGTTGAATTTGGCCATGTTGTAGGAATAGCTGACCATCAGATCGAACGTGTCGGTCAGGTTGAAATCGCCTTGGAATTCAGCGCCGGTCTGGGTGGCTTCACCATTGTTCTGCGGGGTGAAGGTCGCCGTCAGCGGATCAAACACTGAGGTCCGGAAGTTCTCATACTCAGACCGGTAGACCGAGGCCGTCAGCGTGCCGCGATCGAGCGTGATGAAAGCGCCCGCCTCCAGTGAGTCGACAATCTCGGCCGGCGCGGTCGCGAAGAAGGTCGGCGAGTTGCTGTCGAGAGACAGAAGGTCGGGGCTGCGGCCGCGGGCATAGCTGACCCAAGTGTTGATGCGGTCGGTCAGCGTGTAGGCCGCGTTCACACGATAGGTCCAGGCGTCGAAATCCGCGCTTGCGTTCACGGCTGCAAAGCTCGGCGTGCCGGTCAGGATCAGCATCGGACCGAAGGTGACGCGGTTCGGCCCCATATCGGTGCCGCCATAACCGGATGACTGTTTGCTCTCGTCAGTGTAGCGCACGCCGGCGGTCAGGGTCAGGCGATCGGTGACGGCGTAAGAGGCATCGGCGAAGAAATCCAACGCTTCGGTGGACCCGGCGTTAGCCGCTTCCTCGGTGTAGTTGGGGCGCAGCGGGAGCGCCACACCGCTTCCGAGGAGACCGGCAATCGAGTACGGGAACGGATTTGTGACGTCAGCCAGATCTTGCGCCGAGACTGGCGAACGCAAAATCTGGCTAATGCCGCCAGCAATGATATCCAAGGGTGTTACTCCTTGTCTCTTTTGCTCGTCGGTCAGAGGCGGCACGAAGCCATCGAAACTTCCAGCACCCGCAAAGAAGGCTTGAACTGCGGCTTCGTTATAGATGCCCGGAATGCGCTGCGTGTTGGCTTCGTAGAAATAGGTGAAGCCGCCGAACGCGGTGAGCGGGCCGCCATTATCAAAGCTGAGGCGCATTTCATGGCTGGTCTGACGGCCGGTGGCGTCTTCGGCAAAGTTCAGAAACTCGATGCCGCCGCCGATCGGGTCAAAAATCTCAAGAGAGTCATACGCGCGGTAACCGGTCACGGTGGCCAGGTTCCAGCTGTCGTTGATGTCCCAGCTGGTGAGCGCGGTCAGACCCCAAACCCAACGGTCCAGGCCCAGCGGTTCGCCGTTGAGGAAGCCGTCGATCAAGCGCAGATCCGCCGCGCTGTAAGGCGAGGTGTCGCCGCCCACGGGTGCCAGAACGCCGGACTTGAACGAGGTGCCGGGGCCGTTGTCTTGCTGCCAATTGGCGATCAGGTCGAAGCTGAAATTGCCCATCGGCTCGCCAGACAGAACCAGACGGCCAGCCAGGACGTCACGGCCCTGAAGGTCGTCGCCGTCACCGAGATTCTCGATAAAGCCGTCGCGCACGCGGTTCACCGCGGCGAAGCGCAGGCCGTAATTGTCCGCGATGGCGTAGTTCACATGGCCGCCCACTTCATAGGCGTCGTAATTGCCCAGACCGGCGAAGACGCTGGCGGAGTTTTCAAACTCGGCCTTGTTCTGGATGATGTTGATGCCGCCGATCAGCGCGCCGCGACCAAACAGGGTCGGCTGCGGGCCTTTGACGACTTCGAGACGTTCGATGTCGAACAGCTCGACATAAGAGCCGCGCGAGCGCGAGATGGACAGGCCGTCCTGGAACATGGCCACGCGCGCTTCAGCGGTCGCGACGCCGCTGTCGGTGGTGATGCCGCGCAGGGAGTAGCCGGTGTTGTTCGGGCTTTGCTCTTGAATGACCAGGCCCGGGGTGAACAGGGCCATGTCTTCGAGATTGCGGATGTCGAGACGCTCGATCAGCTCTTCATTAAACGCCGAGACATTGATCGGCACATCGGCCAGAGACTGTTCGCGGAACTGGGTGGTCACCGTGATCACGTCAGTGACCTGGGAATTGACCTCTTGGGCGAAGGCGGGTGCGGAAGGCGCAAGCGCAACAAGCGCAGCGCACGCAGACATGCGAGCTTTGAACGTCATTGTGGGACCCCTGAACTTTTACATAGCGATCATCGCGATGAACGCTGACCGGCTGCTGTTAGGGGCGAAGTGTGACGCTTCGCTAACGGCTTTATCAAAGAATAGTGTCGCGGCGACGCAATGCAGGCGATGTCACCCAAAAGCCACTCAGTATGCATAAACAAATGGGCTCATTCATTTGAAACTAGCCCCAATACACACACAGAACAGCTCACCTCAGGGGAGGCGCGGCTAGAAGCTCGCGCCCACCCTAACGCCCGCCATGCGGGGCGAGCCGGCGATGAAGGTTGGAATGCCGAAACTATCGCCGGTATTGCCTGCATCGATGATGTAAGCCTCGTCCGCCAGATTATTGACGAAAACCTCGCCATAGACCCGCTCATTGGGCAGATCCAGTCGCGCCCGGACATTGATCAGGCCGAAATCGCCCTGGACTTCGTCCTGAACGGCGTCGGTCAGATCGTTATCATTGTTGAAAAAGACCTCTGACTGCCACGTCCAGGTCGGGATCAGCGATAATCGGCCAAAGCTTGCGTCGAACTCGGCGAGCACGCCCACCGACACCGCATGATCAGGCGACAGGCGAAAGGTGTTGCCAGCGAATTCTTGCAGATTGCCGCCTGAGTCCGTGTCGTCAAATTCTGAAATATTGTACGCGTAGGTCGCAAAAACCGACAGGCCGTCAGTCATTTGGTGATCGACCTGCCCCTCAAATCCGTACTGCGTCGCGCTTCCAGCGTTATCTACGATATAGGTTGCGCTTTGCGGTTCCAGGCGACCGCTCTGGAAGTTGTCGTATTCGGAATAGAACACGGAGGCCTGGATGTTGGTGGAGTCCAGCGTCCAGTAGCCGCCGACTTCGTAACTGTCGACAATTTCAGCCGGAGCGATCACGAACTGGCCGTCTGAAAAACTGATCACGTCCGGACGGCGACCGCGCGCATAGGACGCAAACAGGTTCACCGCCGCATTGAGATCGTACTGACCGGTCAGGCGCCAGGTGTAGTCGTCAAAGCTGCGTTCGCCAGACTCCAGCATCACGCCGTTGGGCGTGGCGGGCAGGAAGACGGTCGGGGCCCCCGTGACGCGGTTCGGCGCATCATAATGCCAGCCAGAAATCCCGGCCTCCTTGTCTTCATGCGTCCAGCGCAGTCCGGCGCTCAGCGTCAGTCGATCCGTCACCGCGTAGGAAAGGTCCGCAAAGACATCAAAGGCGGTGGTCTCGCCGAAATTGGTGGTGCCTTCGCGATAATAGCTCAGCGGCGCGATCTGTCCGGTCGTGAGCAGGCTGGGGACGGACAGGCCCAACGGATTGAGCGGATCGTCAAACCCGCCCGCATTGGGGACGCCCTGCAGCGCCAGCAGAGCCTCCACCTGCGCCACAGTCAGGCCGGCGCCCGCCGCCAGCTGGGGCGCCAGCAAAGCCTGAACCGCAGCTTCATGACTGGCCAGCGCAATGCGCTGCTGGCTACGCTCATAGAAGTATGAGACGCCGAAGAAGCCGGTCAGGGGGCCGCCCGCGTCATAATTGAACCGGATTTCCTGGCTCCATTGGTGACCGGAGCCGTTCTCTCCGACCGCCAGAAGTTCGGCGGCAAACCCGTCCGAATCCAGGATTTCGCGGGTTTCCAATGCGCGCCAGCCCGTGATGGACGAGATCGACCAGTCATCATTGAGGATATAATCCCCCAAGACAGTGACGCCGTAGACTTTTCGGCCGATCCCCAGTGGAGCGCCGTCCTCAAGCACCGGCAGGGTGTTCAAAGCAGCGGGGTCCCAAGGCTCGAGCGAGACGCCCGGCGCCGGCGCGTACACTCCGGATTTGAACGATGTGCCGCCTTCCGGCGTGTCGTCCTGATAATTGGCGATCACGTCCAGACGCAATGCGTCGGTCGGCTCCCAGCGGGCGGAGACGCGATAAGCCACCAGGTCGACCGCATTCATCGCCGGCCCGCCCAGCACATTGTCTACATAGCCGTCGCGCGCTTTATGAGCAGCGGCCAATCGCAGGGCGACCGTCTCACCAAGCGGCAGGTTCACATGAGCGCGCGCTTCAACGCGATTATAATCGCCCAGAGTGAAGGACGCTGCGCCGGACATCGCATCGTCCAGCTGGGCCTTGTTCTGGATGATGTTGATGCCGCCGATCAGCGCGCCCCGGCCAAACAGGGTCGGCTGCGGGCCTTTGGCCACTTCCACGCGCTCGACATCATGCAGCTCCACAAACGCGCCGCGGGCGCGGGAGATCGGCACGCCGTCCTGAAACACGGCGACCCGTGCTTCACCCGTCGCCGTGGTGTCGTCAGACGTAATGCCACGAATGGCGAAGCCGGGCGTATTGGGCGACTGTTCCTGAATTTCCAGGCCCGGCACGAAATCAGACAGTTCATCGAACTGTTCGATACCCAGGACTTCAAGGCGCCGGGTGTTGTACGCGGTCAGATTGATCGGCACGTCCGTGACAGACTGCTCGCGTTTCTGCGTGGTCACGGTGATCACGTCCGTGATCTGTGACTCACCGTGCTGAGCAAAGGCGGGCGCGACGGGCGACAGCGCGATCAGCGCAGCGCACACAGACAAGCGAGCTTTGAACGTCATTGTCAGGATCCCTGATCTTGCGGCATAGCGTCCAAGATGATGAACGCGAACTGGAAGCGGATAGGGACGCAGTACGACCTTTCACTTACCACTTCCTCAAAGACTTGAGGCTGAGTGAAGCGGCATTGCAGATGTTACCGCAATGCCACTCCCTTCCATGAACGAAGAGGCGCAGTTATTTGACCGGGCAGGACACACCACGAGAGCACATCGCACCCCTTGAGGACGCCGGCGCGCGACTGGATCGCTGGATGGCTGCGCTGTGGGACGACCTCTCCCGCTCGCGCTGCAAGGCGCTGGTCGAGCAAGGTTGCCTGTCGGTGGATGGCGAGGTGTTGACCGATCCCTCCGCCAAGGTGCGCGAAGGCGCGACCTACCGTCTGGACGTGCCCGCCCCCGTGGAAGCGACGCCGACACCTGAGGACATCCCGCTGGACGTCCTGTTTGAAGACGAGCATCTGATCGTTCTCAACAAGCCCGCCGGCATGGCGGTGCACCCTGCGGCGGGTCACTGGACCGGTACGCTGGTGCACGCGCTGCTGTTTCATTGCGCGGGATCGCTCTCGGGTATTGGCGGGGTGGAGCGCCCCGGCATCGTGCATCGCCTGGACAAGGACACCTCTGGCGTCATGGTGGCCGCCAAGACCGACAAGGCGCATCAGGGGCTGTCCGAGCAATTCGCGGCCCACACGGTGGAGCGCGCCTATCTCGCCTTCACCCGGTCCGCGCCCCATCCCAAGACGGGGCGGATCGAAACGCGATTGGCGCGCTCCAGCCATGACCGCAAGAAAATGGCGGTGATCGACAGGCCGGGTTCAGACGCCGGCAAGCACGCGATCACCAATTACGAGACGCTGAAAACCTTTGGTCAGGAGCCCGGCAAGTCTGTGGGCCATCCCATGTGCGCTTTGGTGCGCTGCCGTCTTGAAACCGGGCGCACCCACCAGATCCGGGTGCACATGGCCCATATCGGCTGTCCTCTGCTGGGCGATCCGGTCTATGGCCGGGGCCGCTCCTCCCCGCTCGCCAAACTCGATAGCGGCAAGGACTTCAAGGATTTCCGCCGTCAGGCGCTGCACGCCGCCGTTCTGGGGTTCACCCATCCGGTGACAGGCGAGCCTGTGCGGTTTGAAACGGACCTGCCCAAGGACATGCAAAGGCTCGAAGGCTTTCTGGAGCGGATCTAGCGCGCCATCGCCCGGGCGCGCACCGCCGCTTTCGACCAGCGCCGCGCCCACAGGATGAACACGCCCGCCGTGGCGAACATCATCAAGCCGTAGATCGCGGCGGGCATGGCGTAGTCGATATCGCCCAGCAAGGAACTCGCCACCACAATGGCGAGCGTGGCGTTCTGCAAGCCGCATTCGAGCGTCAGCGCGATCCGCTGGCGCATCTTGAACGCCATCCAGCTCGACACCGCGAACGCCACCGCCATGGCCGCCACATTCAGCGCCAGCGACACCGCGCCCGCCTGGGTCAGACGGCGCAGGGTCTCGCCCACCCCTTCATTGATGATGGTCGCCAGAACGACCGCAGTGAACACCAAAGCCGACATGAAGCGTGAATTGCGTTCGAGCGCGAGCGCGACACCTGGCGCGACCTGTCGCAACACCATGCCCAGCGCGACCGGGATGACCGTCAGCGCGAAAATCACCACGCCCGTCGACACCATGCCCACGTCTGGCGCATCCGGGCCCATGAACAGAGCCAGCGCCACCATCAACACGAGCGGCACCGTCACCACAGACGCCAGCGAGGTGACCGCCGTCAGAGAGACCGAGAGCGCCACATCGCCACGCGCCATATGGGTAAGCAGATTGGAGGTGGTCCCGCCCGGACAGGCCGCCAGGAGCACCACGCCCACTTTCACGATGGGCGGGATGGGCAGGAACGCCACCAGCACAATCGCGATCAGGGGCAAGGAAATGAATTGCAGCGCCGTCCCCACAAGAAAGGCCTTGGGCTGCAAAGCGATGCGTTTGAAATCGGCCGGCGTCAGCCCCACGCCAAGCGTGAACATGATGAAGGCCAGGGCGAGCGGCAGCAGGACTTGCGCAAAGAGACTTTCCATACCACCACCCTAAAGCGCTTAAGAGAGCGCATAAAGGCATATTTCAACTATGGTTTTTGTGGTTCTCCGTGGCGCGCTCAAACCTTCAGCGCCAGCACCCAGTCATCATAGACGCGCCCGCCTACATCGAACTGGCGCGTCCCGATTGTCTCAAATCCCATGCGGTCATAAAAGGCGAGCGCGCGGGTATTGTTCTTGTAGACGCCCAGCAACAGACGGTCGGCGTCGACTGCGCGGGCATGATCAATCCCCGCCTGCAGAAAACGCCGCCCCAAACCCGAGCGATGCAGGCTCGCCAGCACATAGATGCGCTTGATCTCAAGATCGTCAGCGCGCGTTTCAACCGGCAGATCAGGCGCGGTCAGGTGCAGATAGCCCACCGGCGCCGCGCCGGGCGCTTGCTCGGCCAGCCAGAGCGCCTGGCCGGACGTGTCCAGCGCCCGTGCATAGACGTCCGGCGTGTGACGCTCGGCGCAATGGCGGATGATGGCGCCCCCGTCCACGATTCCGGCATAGCTTTCCAGAAATGTCGCCGCCCCCACCAGAGCCAGGGCGTCCTGATCGCCCGAGCGGGCCTGTCGCACTGAAATAGTCATGCAGTGAGTTTTCGCGGGGCTCGTCCGTCAGGGCAATACATTCTTTCCGCGCCAGGCCTTAATCCGGGCGCCGTTTTCTGTTCTATTTTGCTGGCCCGAAGGATTGTGTTTCAGCCTCACCGGCTTGTGACCCCTGTTAATCTGGAAATGGGCTACCTAAATGAACGCGGCGCTGCTCATCCTGTCGGCGCCAAGGCTCGCTGGGGAGTGACACATGGCGAATATGAAATCAGCGCTGACAATGTCGCCGGAAGCCGGTCTGTCGCGATATCTCGCGGAGATCCGCAAATTCCCCATGCTGGAAAAAGACCAGGAGTTCATGCTGGCCAAACGCTGGCAGGAGCATGAAGACTCAGACGCCGCGCACCAGCTGGTCACCTCTCATCTGCGCCTCGTCGCCAAGATCGCCATGGGCTATCGCGGCTATGGCCTGCCGATCGCGGAAGTGATCAGCGAAGGCAATGTGGGCCTGATGCAGGCGGTGAAGAAGTTTGACCCCGACAAGGGCTTCCGCCTGGCCACCTACGCCATGTGGTGGATCCGCGCCTCGATCCAGGAATACATCCTGCGTTCCTGGTCGCTGGTGAAAATGGGCACCACGGCGGCCCAGAAAAAGCTGTTCTTCAATCTGCGCCGGATGAAAAGCCAGATGCGCGCTTTGGAAGAAGGCGATCTGCACCCCGATCAGGTCGAGCATATCGCCACCAAGCTGGGCGTGACCGATGACGACGTCATCTCCATGAACCGGCGCCTGTCCGGCCCCGACGCCTCGCTCAACGCGCCGATGCGCGCGGATGGCGAAGCGGAATGGCAGGACTGGCTGGCCGATGACGATGCGGACGACGCCGAAGAAGAGCTGGCGGAATCTGATGAATTCAGCACCCGCATGACCCTGCTTCAAGAGGCCATGGGCGCGCTCAACGAGCGTGAGCAGAACATCATCCAGGAACGCCGACTGACCGAAGACCCGAAAACCCTCGAAGACCTGGCGCAGGTCTATGGGGTCAGTCGCGAACGCATCCGCCAGATCGAGGTGCGCGCGTTTGAAAAGCTGCAAAATGAAATGAAGCGGCTCGCTGAAGAACGCGGCCTGATGCCCGCCTAGGCGGAAACATCCGTGTTCACAGTCTGAGCTTGAGCCCCGGCCCTGGCGCGCACCACGCCGAGGGTCAGGCACAGCTGCGCCGCGTAATAGGTGACCCAGACAATCACCCCGCCCCAATCCAGGCCGTCTTCAAAGACCAGCACATCGCGGAACCAGCGCATGGCCAGCACGGAATCCGACACCACGAACAACAGAGCGCCGATGACGATCAGATTGGTCCCCTGCACCAGGCCCGCCGCCATCGCCATGACCAGAATGATGCCCAGATAGACGCTGACGGGCACGGTCAACGCCCCCATGCCCGGGCTGAGCCAAAGCCACATGGCGACGCCGAACACGAACAGCCCGCCCGCCAGAACAAGCCCCTCGCGCTTGAGGCCGCCGCCCATCACCATCAGGGCGAAAATGACGATATAAGTGAGATGCGCAGCCCCGAAAAACCCGATCCCGGCCTCGAGCTGCGGCGGACTCATCGCCAGCGCATAATCGCCGCCCGCCGACAGCATCAGGGCCAGCGCCAGCACGGGCGCCCGCTTCAACAGCGCGTAAACACCCAGCAAGATGATCCCCAGCGCCTTGGTCAACGCCAGGCCCGGCATGGAATAGGTGGTCAGGTCCAGGCCCAGATAAATCACCGAGGCCGCCACCGAGACCCACAGATAAATGGGCGCCGCCCAGTCCGGAAACAAAGGCTCGGTGCGAGCGTAGCGATCAGCGACAGGGTCGGTCATAAACAGTCTCGTCATGTTTGGGCGCCATTCAGGTCAAAGGCGTGCCGCTTTCCTGCGCAAGCGTCAAGTCGCCGGGCCATTTTGCAGGCCCCAGAGATTTGTCACATTTCGTCTGATGTGGTTGATATCCCGCCCTTGTCTGGAGTCTTTCGCCGATGATCTTGCCCGCTCTCGCCGCCTCAGCGCTCGCCCTGTCTCCGGCGGAGGGGCTGGAGCCGCCCTATCAGGCATTGCTGACGGCGGCGGCGGCCGAAGAAGACGACGCAATTTTCACCAACGCAGTGAGCGTCTTGGCGCTGACCCGGTCTGCGGAGCGCATTGCCGCAGGGGCCGCGCGGATCTCACACCGCCATGGCGTGACCGCCCGTCGCATTCTGGGCTTGCCGATGGCGCCCGTGACCCCGGCGCCGGAGCCGGCCGTCATCGCCGTCGAGACCGACGCGGCCAGGGACACGGCGCTGGCCGCCAAGCGAGACCCGTTCTGGATCGCGGCGCCGGCCAGCGCCGTTCAGCTGATCAGCCGAGCACACTCTGAACTCTGGACAGGCAAGGTGCGTCTGGGCGTGCGCGCGGATAGCGGCGATACGGAACGTCTGGACTACACGTTGGGTCTGGGCGCGGAACGCGAACTGGTGGGCTGGGGGTTTGAGACCAGCGCGACCTATTCCTATTCCGAAGTCGACGATAATGTGGGCCGGGACGAATTGATTGTGAAAGCCCGCGGGGAACGCGAAGCAGGCGAGCGCTGGACCCTGTTCAGCAATACCGAATGGGAGCGGGACCAGGTGTCGGGCTTTGACTGGACCGGTTTTCTGGGCGTCGGCGCCGGCTATCGCGCCTTACAAGGCGAGAAGGTGGAGTGGACGCTGCGGGCCGCGCCCGGCGTGCGCTATATCAGTGAAGTCGACAATGGCGACTATCTGGAAGGCGCGTTCGACCTGTTGTCGGACATGGAGCTGCAGCTTAGCGGCAGTATGCGCCTGGAATCCGAGACCCGGCTTTTGGCTTCCAACAGCGCACGCGCTGACCAGCTATTCCGTCTGAACACGGATTTGGGCGAGCTTTGGTCCTTGGAAGTGCGCTATCGCTATCGCTATGAATTTGATCCCGAACCCGGGTTTGAGGCCGGTGACAGCCGCACCGACCTCGCCCTGATCCGGGAATTCTAGGCGCGCCCTATTTCTTGACCGGTTCGGGCTTTCCAGGCTTGCCGGGCCCTTGCAGCCGCAAACCGCCATTGCCGATGCGACCGGCCGCGAAATCCTCAACCATCGGCGTCCAGCGGTCTGATCGCGCGGCGATATAGATGAAGGGGCCGTCGGGATTGGAGCGAAAATTTGAATCCGTCGCCACAATACGCCATTCGCCATTGCGCTCGGTCATGAAGGGCGAGCCGGAATCGCCGCGCGTGGTGTCGCAATTATGCGCCATCGTATTGTCGTCAAAGACTTCGATGATGCGGCAATCGAGATTGCCTGACAGGTTTGTGCCGGTGTCCCACGAATAACCCGCCTGACGGATCGGCGCGCGCAAGGCGGCGCGCGATCCTTGATCATCGATCAGCGCTTCATAGCCCACATGGCCCAGCTCCGCGCCCAGCGGCTGGTCCAGACGCAGCAGCGCCCAGTCCGTGCCATCCAGCTCATCGCCCGCGCTGAACGCCGCCTCGTCCCAGTTCTCATCCATCAGATAGTCGACCACGCGCGCGGAACGCGGGCCGTCTGGCAGGTTTTCGCCCGTGCGGAACACGCCAGCGGCGTCGATCCGACTGTTGTCAGAAATGCAATGCGCCGCCGTGATCAGCACATCCTCGCCAATCAAGGTCGCCGTACAGGTCCCGCCGGCATCAAACTCGATATACCCCACCACGCTCCACGGAAACACGCCGGTATCCATCAAAACCCGGTCATCATTACCGAAATAATGATCCTGAATGCTCATCGGGCGCTCGCGGCCAATGCAATCCGCGCGATCAGAGCGCTCTTCACACGCGCCATTGCCGACGCCGGGCTCCTCACAGATTCCGTTAAAAGCCGTGTCGCACTGGTCATTGCGAAAACGCAGCTCGATCAGCGGGCCGCAATCGGTGCGGTCGGTGGCCTGAACGCAGGCGCCGGTGCCGAAGCCCGGCTCATCGCACTCGCCATCATTGGCCCATTGGCAGGAATCATCCTCGACCCCGGCCATCAGTCGCCAGCAATCAGACCGGTCGGTGCCCGCTGTACACGCGCCAGTGCCCAGTCCCGGCTCGTCGCATTCATTGTCATTGGCGTAGCGGCAGCTGTCGTCGCCGGCTACGGCGCTGGCTCCGGCGACAGGGTTGGCGCCCGGCTTGGTCACCTGGTGCAACAGGCGCTGATAATCACGGCTGGAGAACGCGTCAGCCGCGCCTTGCGGCCAGTCGAGTTCCTGAGCGTGCGCGGCGCCCGCAAGCATCATGAGGCCCGCCGCGGCGGCCAAAACGGATTTGATCATATGGTGGTCCCCAGTACGTCTGCGGCGCGCCCCCATGCGCCTTTGACCGACACTATCATTCATCTGGTTGAATAGAACATGAAGGCATAGCCCAGCCCGCGTTCAGGTGCGATCCCCCAAAGTGCTCCCATCAGGCCGCCAGGCCCACGATGAAGGAGAGACACCATGCATATGTTCGCCAAGCTTGCTGCGGCCGCCGCCTTCGCGGGACTGGCCGCCACCGTCGCCCCCTCCGCCGCAATGGCTGAGACGGCGACCGCAGCGACCGCCTCAACCGCGACCGCACAGGGGTATGGCCGCAATCGCGGATATGAACCGCATCATCGCCGCGGGCGCTGGAACGGCCCGGAAGGCCATTTCGTCGTTTACGCCCGCACTTGCCCGGATCTGCGCGAAGATCGCCGAGATCGCCGCTATGACACCGGCTGGCGCGACCGCCGTGAAGACCGCCGCGATCGCCGCGTCATCGACTGCCCGGCGCGTTCATGGGAGTACGTCCCCAGCCGCCGCGAATTGCGCCAGGGCCGCACGGGCGAACGCCTGCGCCCCGACCGCGCCTATCTGGACCGCCGCTCGGGCGAGTTCTTCGCAGAAACCCGCTGGGGCCCGGTGCCTGTCCAAGTCGTAAGAGTCCGCCACGGCCGGGATCGCCATGATCGCAGACGCGGTCACGGATATGGTCGCCACTAATCCACGCTAGATCCGGATCACGCCGTCCAGATACCGTTTGGCGGATCCGACCAGCAACACACGGCCCGCAGCTCCGGCGCGCACGTCCAGCGCGCCCGGGCGCGGGCCGACTTGCCGAGCCTTCAGCGCCGTTTTTCCCAAACGATCAAACCAGTATGGCGCCAGCGTACAATGCGCAGAGCCCGTCACCGGGTCTTCATCCACGCCGCTGGCCGGCCCGAAAAAGCGCGACACGAAATCAGACGCCCGCCCCGGCGCAGTCGCGATGACATTGGTGCGCGTCGCCGCCAGCGCCTTGATGTCGGGATTGAGCCCGACCACCACAGCTTCATCCGCATAGACCAGCATCTGGTAGCGATTGCCGTGCACCCGCTCGATCTCGTAGACGGCTTCTGGCGCGGTCTCGCCCATGGCGGCGATGACAGCGGCGTCGCCCTGCCCCGGCTCGAATCCGATTTGCGGGAAATCCATCTGATACCGGCCAGCCTCCAGCGCGGTGACTTTCAAAAGGCCCGACAGGGTGTGAAAGCGCGCCTCGGGCCCGATCACCCGCCCGGTTTCAAACAGCCAGGCGGCCGAGGCGAGCGTCGCATGCCCGCACAGCTCCACTTCCAACCCCGGCGTGAACCAGCGCAGCGCCCATTGGTCCTTCTCGCCCATGGCCTTCAGATACGCGGTTTCAGACAGATTGTTGGATTGCGCAACGCCCAGAAGGTCCGCATCAGGCAAATCGCGATGCAGCATCACGACGCCTGCCGGATTGCCGGTGTGGGGGGCCTGTCCGTCGGGAAAGGCGTGTATCTCGGCGTAGGGAAATTCCATTAGGGCTCCACCCTGTAGCGTTGCAGGAAGCGGCCATCGAGCCAGCGTTTGAGTGTCAAGGCCGGCTTGCCCTGAAACGCCAGATCGCCATAGCGCGCCAGTCCTGTGCCGTCGCCCACATCCAATATCGACAGCCAGCGCGATTGCGGCGTGTACTGTCGCCGCGCCGGACGCCCCATCGCGGCGTTGATCAGGTTCTGGATCAGAATTGGCGCGGCGCGCACCCCGAACACGCCCAGCTTGGGCCGGGGATGTTTCACCATGCACGCGCAATCGCCAATTGCGAAGACCGCAGCGTCCCCAGTCCAGGATAAATCCGTGTTGATCGGCAAGCCAGTGTCTGGCGCGTCCAGCCCGTCAGGAACATTGGCGCTGAGACCGGTCGCCGCCACAAGTATGTCCACGGGCGCGACCTTGCGCTGCCCGAAATGTACCAGGCCCAGCGATAGATCCTGAACGCGATGGGAAACATACTCCACGCCGCAGCGCGCCATCGCCTCCAACGCCAGACGTCGCGCCCGCTCCGGCCAGCCCGGCATCAGATCAGGCCCGGCGAGCAGGGTTTGCGGCCGTGCGCCCAAGCGCCGCTGCAGACTGGCCATGGACAAGGCGATCTCGACGCCCGTCGCGCCAGCGCCCGCCACAGCAAGCCGCAACTGACCGAGATTGGCCTCCAGCGTTGCGCGCACCCCTGCGAGCGTACTGACAGGTTTGGCCGGTATCGCGCCCGCCGCCAGCAAGGGCGTCTCGGCGATGCGGCTGCCCGTGTTCAAGGACAAGACGTCATAGGCGCGACGCTCGCCGTCTTGCAGCGTCACCGTCCGCGCGTGCGGATCCACCGAAACCACACGCTGGCGCACATGATCAAACGGTCCCTCGAGATCGGACGGATTCAGGCGAGCGGCGTCCGGTTCCAGCGCCCCTGACAATACGCCGGTGGCGGCGCCGGAATACCAGAAGGCGCCCGGATCGATCAGGGTCAGAGACAGACCGGCGTTGGCGAAACGGCGCGCCTGCCTCAGCGCCTCCATATGGGCGTGCCCCGCACCGACCAGCACCACCTGGCGTGTCATGGGGCGTGCGCCTCGGCGTAGACGGCGAGAAAGTCGGCAAATTCCTGCGGGCGGCGCGAGCGGGCGGTGCGCCAGTCATACGCGCCGCCGGGATTGATCACCCGGCCATCGCCATCCGCCACGATAATGGCGGGCGCGCCTTCAACCTTCTCCAAGCCATAGCTGGCCGCCAGATCGATATTCTTGTCATACCGGCCCACATCGATCAGCACCACTTCATAACGCTCGCTCAGAAAGTCCTGCAGTTGCGGCAAAGCGAGCACGCTGGCGAAGCGGCGTGCATCCGGGCACCAGTCCGCGCCAAACACCGCCAGCACGCGCTTGCCCGAGCGGGCGGCGTATTCGGCGTTTCCCAGCGCGCCCCTGGGATCGGGCGCCGAGCCATAAGGCGTCGCCATATCCGCAATTTCAGTCGCGTCAGGTAAAATTGGGCGGTTCATCGGGGCGCTCCGGACTACAGCGTCAAAATCTGTGTCCAAACCTGCGCCCTTCAAGTGGAAAGGTCCAGATTGAGACGGCGCCGCCTGTCGTCACACCTGTGCCAGACGCTGAAAATCACAGTGAAGACGTTACGCCTTGCTTGCCCGCTGGTCGCTCCCTCCGCTACCACCCTCGGCCATGAACAAAGACAGGCCGTCGGCCCGGCTGGCCTTGGGGCCCGTGACGGGCCATATAAGGCTCAAAGAGACGAAGAAGGATATCCCCATGGCGGCGAAAGACACCGGCCTCAGCTTTTCCTGGGAAGACCCGCTGCATCTGCAGCAGCAGCTGAGCGAAGACGAGCGCATGATCGCCGACAGCGCCCGCAGCTATTGCCGCGAAAAGCTGTTGCCGCGCGTGGTCGACGCCTATCGCGAGGAGAGCTTTGATCGCGCCATCATGACCGAGATGGGCGAAATGGGCCTTCTGGGGGCGACCGTGGCCGAGGAATACGGCGGCGCGGGCCTGTCTCATGTGGCCTACGGCCTGATCGCCCGCGAAGTAGAAGCGATTGATTCCGGTTATCGCTCGGCGATGAGCGTGCAATCCTCCCTCGTCATGTATCCGATCGAGGCGTTCGGCACCGAAGAGCAGAAACACAAATACCTGCCCAAGCTCGCCAGCGGCGAATATGTGGGCTGTTTCGGCCTGACCGAGCCCGATGGCGGCTCTGATCCGGGCGCAATGCGCACCACCGCAAAAAAGGTCGATGGCGGCTATGTGCTCAATGGCGCGAAGATGTGGATCACCAACTCGCCGATCTCCGATCTGGCGGTGGTCTGGGCCAAGCTTGACGGCGAAATCCGCGGCTTCATCGTCGACAAGGGCACTAAAGGGTTCGACTGCCCCAAGATCGAAGGCAAGCTGAGCCTGCGCGCCTCCATCACAGGGTCGATCTCGCTCAATGACGCGCTCGTGCCTGAAGAGAACCTGCTGCCGCATGTCAAAGGCCTGCGCGGACCGTTCTCATGCTTGAACAAGGCGCGCTACGGCATCGCCTGGGGCGCTATGGGCGCGGCGGAATTCTGCCTGCACGCGGCCCGCGATTACGCCATGGACCGCGTCGTGTTCGGCAAGCCGATCGCCGGCACCCAGCTGGTGCAAAAGAAACTCGCCGACATGCAGACCGAGATCGCGCTGGGCTATCAAGGCGCGCTGCAGCTGGGACGGCTGATGGATCAAGGCGCCTGGCTGCCCGAAGCCATCTCCATGATGAAGCGTAATAATTGCGGCAAAGCCCTGGCCATCGCCCGCGAGGCGCGCGACATCCATGGCGGCAACGGCATCGCAGAGGAATACCATATCCTGCGCCACGCCATTAATCTGGAGACGGTGAACACCTATGAGGGCACCCATGATGTGCACGCCCTGATCCTGGGCCGCGCCATGACCGGGCTTCAGGCGTTTTCCTGATCCAGCCAATACCTTCGCAACAAAAAACCCCGGCGCCGAAGCGCCGGGGTTTTTTTATAGGGTCTGTCCGAGGATCAGCGCTTATGAGCGCGTTTCCCAGTACGGACGCCGTCCCGTCAGGTTCAACGCCAGCGGATCCGGCCGTGTCAGCCGGCCAGTAGCGAACAGGACGACCAAAGTCAGCGCCATGCCGACCAAGGCCAGAAGGCTTGTCACTTCTGCAGACGCCAAACGCGGCGCCAACACAGCAAAAGCCAACCAGGCGGCGATCAGACCCACACCAACAAGATGAGACATGTGGACCTCCATTGATTGCTCACCGTTATAAAACTGTCACTTTACAGCGCCGGTGTCAAGTTTTTGACAGAACACGGACAATTTTTCGCCCCCGGAGACATTACGCCTCACCCCTAATTTCTTGACGATTAACTGTAATCTGACGCAAGAAACACTTCAGTTTGCAAGACGTTCCAGGGCAAAACCATGCACGATGAACCGGTCTATCTCACCCGACACGACGCGGTCGCGTCCCTGGTGCTCAATCGGCCCGCCAAGCATAATGCGCTGACCGAAGCGATGTGGCGGGAGATTTCCGAACTCTTGGCGGAAGCCGAAGCTGACAGCGACATCCAGGTTCTGGTTGTACGCGGCAAAGGCGGCGCATTTGCGGCGGGCGCGGACATCTCTGAGTTTGAAGACGTTTACGCCACGCCAGAACGGGCCGAAGCCTATTCACACGCTATCGGCGCCGCGCTGGATGGTCTCGCACACTTTCCCAAACCCACGATCGCATCCATTGAAGGGGCCTGTGTGGGCGGCGGCTGCGCGCTCGCGCTGGCCTGTGATCTGCGCTTCGCCGCCCAGGGCGCGCGATTCGGCGTCACCCCGGCGCGGCTGGGGCTTGTGTACCCTTTCAACGACACACGCCGACTGGTGAACGCGGTCGGGTCTGCAGCCGCCAAGGATTTGCTGTTCACCGCGCGGCTGATTGATGCGGAGACCGCCCTGCAGATCGGCCTGATCAACCGGCTGACACCGCCGGCAATCCTCAAGGAAACCGTCAAGGACTATGCCAGCCATATCACCCGCGCCTCCAGCCACACCGCCAAGGTGACCAAACAGATGATCGCCTTGATTGAGGCCGGGCAGGACCAGGATTGCGAACAGACGCGGGCGCTGTTTCTGGAAGCGTTTTCAGGCGAACATTTTCAGGAAGGCTACAAAGCCTTTCTGGACAAACGGCATCCGGATTTTCCCAAGCCCTGATCCTCGTGTTGCCCTGCACCATGCAGGCGCGCCTCGCATTCCTGGATGCAGCGATTATGTTAGCGCGTCTCTTCAGACGGGAGAATCCTGTGTCCGATCATTCAGGCGTAGAACCGATTTCCAGCGCGCCGCGCTATATGACGCTGGCGGAAACCCTTCGCTCCGGGATCGCATCCGGTCATCCGGCGGTCGGCGAGCTTTTACCCACCGAGCACGCGCTCACCGAGCAATACGGCGTCTCACGTCATACCGTGCGTGAAGCGCTGCGCCTGCTGGCCGAGGCGGGTCTGATCGCGCGCCGCCGCGGCGCCGGCACCGTTGTCGTCGCCTCCGAGGCGCGCGCGGGTTTCGCCCAGCGCCTGGGCAGTGTGGACGATCTGATGCAGTACACGCGTGCGGCGCGTCTGAAACCGATCCGTCAGCATACCGGTCCGCTGGACCCCGCGGTCGCGCGCGCCTTCGGCGTGGCGCCGGGCAGCGATTATCTGCATGTGCATGGCTTGCGAGGTCAGCCTGATCGCGCGCCGCTCGCCCTGACGGACATGTATATCCGATCCGATCTGGCGCCGCCGGTGGACGTGTTTGTCGAATTGAATGGCGGCGTTACTGAATGGATGGCGACCGAACGTGGCGCGCCCACCGCCCGGATCGAGCAGACGATCTCAGGCGGGCTTCTGACTGATACTGAAGCTGAAGCGCTCGACGCGGAAGCGGGCACTGCGGTGCTGCGCACCATGCGGCGTTATTACGACAAGGGCGGGCGCATCATCGCCCTGTCCGACACCGTGCATCCGGCGGATCGTTTCACCTATGAAATGACCATGCAGCGCGAAGTGGACTAGCCTATTCCGCCGCCTGATCCCCATGGGAATCTGACAGCATTTCATCGAGAATGGCGCGCGTATCCTCGCCCAGCTTGGGCGCGCGGCGCGTCGGCGTCGGCGCGCCGTTGATCCGGAAGGGGTCGCGGATCATTTTCAGCCCGTCAGGCTTGTCGGGATGCGGCACGGTCTCGATCATATGGCGCGCCTGGGGCGAAGACAGCGCGCACGCCATGGAATTGACCGGCGCCACGGGCGCCACGCCGCCTAAGATCGTCATCCATTCCGCGGTCGTCCGCGTCGACAAGAATGCGTCCAGCTCCTCTTGCAGCTTCGCCCGGTTCACCCGACGCGCCGCCATATCGGCATAGTGCGGATCGTCCAGCAGATCAGGCCGCCCCACCGCTTTGCAGAACGCGCCCCAGAATTTGGGAACCTGGCACATCACAAAAATCCAGCCATCCGCGGTCCGGAAGAGCTGGCTGGGAGCCACCGAAGGGTGGGCGGAGCGTTCCAGCCGCTCAGCGCACTTGCCCTCGTTGAGGAACCAGGTCGCTGAATAGGAGAGCTGGTGCAGGGCCGCGTCAAACAGCGACACGTCCACATCACAGCCCCGGCCCGTGCGCTGGGCGCCCAGCACCGCAGAGACCAGACCCAGCGCCATCATCGTGCCGCCCATATAATCAATCATAGACATGCCAAAGCGCGTGGGCGGCGTGTCCGGCTCTCCGGTCATCGCCATCAAACCCGCCTCGGCCTGCATCAGATAGTCATAGCCGGGCCAGTGCTTGCGCTCGCCCTGCCGGCCATAGGCGGACAGGTGCGCACAGACGATATCGGGCTTCACTGCGCTGAGATGGGCGTAATCCACTTTCAGTTCTGAGGCCTGGTCACCGCGCAGATTGTTCGCGCAGGCGTCCGCGCTCATCACCAGCCGGTCAAAGATCCTGCGATCACCGCGATCCTTGAGATCGAGCGCCATGGAGCGCTTGCCCCGGTTGAAGGTCTGGAAGAATTCGCTGTCATGATCGCCAAGAAAATACGGCCCCGCCAGGCGCGCGCTGTCCCCGCCGACGGACGGGTTTTCGATCTTGATCACGTCCGCCCCCAGAGAGGCCAGCAATTGGGTGCCGTAAGGCCCTGCGCCGTATTGTTCGAGGGTTAGAATTCGAAGACCGCTCAAAGGCTGATGCATGGGGAACCCACAGTCTCACTTTCCATTTCCCGAAAATGTTAACGGAAAGACAGAACGTGGCCAAGCACGTCTACGACTTTAGCGTGAATAGTCTCGAAACCACACGCGCTAACAAGGACTTCGCGGTCCGCTGCAGATGGACACGAGGTCGCATTCCCCTCTCAATTCCCGCCTGCGAATGTGGGTATAGACCCAATCACCGGGAGGAGACCGAGATGAACCATAAACATCGCAAAACCCTGCACGCCCTGTTCGCTCACCCTGAGCCCGCCAACCTCTCGCCGGCCGATGTCGAGCATGTTCTGGTGGAGCTGGGCGCCGAGATCAATGAGCGGTCCGGCGCAAAATTCGCCGTCACTCTGGGCGGCCATACCGCGAATTTCCATCACGCCTCTCACTCCCTGCCCAAGGATGAAGTCCGGCAGATGCGCAAATTCCTGGAATCGGCTGGCGTGGATCCCGAACGCGATTACCCGCTTTAGAGCGGCATGGTTGGACTGGCCCTGCTCGGTGCAGGGTCAGTCCGCCACTAAACGCCTGGGCCCGGCGCCCTGTTTGCTCATTGTGTCGTCGGGATTGTAGAGCTGGCAGGTTTCAAGCGACAGGCAGCCACAGCCGATACAACCGTCAAGCCGGGACCGGATTCGCTCCAGCTCCGCCATGCGCGCATCCACACGCGCCTTGATGCCCGTCGAGATGCGCGCCCAATCCGCCTTGTTCGGCGTCCGTCCTTCAGGCAGTTCATCAAGCGTGCTGCGTATCTCCTCAAGGCTCAGACCCAATTGCTGCGCGATGAGAATAAAGGAGACGCGCCGGATATCAGCGCGCGCAAATCTCCTTTGCCCGGCATTGGTGCGATAGGCATGCACCAGCCCGCCATCAGCGTAATAGCGGATGGCGGACACGGCCACGCCCGTCCTCGCGGACAGCTCTCCAATGGTGAGAAGTTTTTGACGCGGCGCCATCAGATTGTTTTTCCTTGATTTTAAAACCTTGACCTCAAGTTAGCTTGAGAAATTACGATTGCCAACATCACGAGTTTGAGTGTTGGAGCCCCCCATGACCGCCGCCCTTGATTGCCCGCAACCGCATGTCCGCAGCTGGCACGCAGATCGCGCCTTGTCCCAGGCCGCTGGAAGCGCGCTGAAAACCCGCCCCGATTATCGCCATCATGACGCCGCGCTCGAGCGTCTGGACGCGCTCTCACCTGTGCTCACCAATGGCTATTACAATCATGCGCCCATGGTGGTGGAAGCCTTGAGCGCCACGGGGCAAGGGCGCGAAGCGCTGGCATGGCTCGAGCGCGAAGCAAACAGCTTCACCCCGGTCGAAGCCGAGACCAGCCCTATCGATCCAGACGACTGGCGCGGCCTGATCGCCGCCCGCGGCCGCTATGCCGACTGGCGCGCGTACTTTCAGGACGCCCTGGAGACCCAAGCCTGGCGAGACGTCGTCGCCATCTGGGTGAACCGGCTGGCGTTCGGCTTTTCAAGCTCGGCCGCACATGGCGTGCTGCAGACCGCGCACGCTGTGCGCGCCGTGCAGTCTGACGCGACGCCCTTACGCTTGCGCGCGCTGGCAAACGCGTTGGCGGGATGGGCCAGCCTCCATAGCTCGCTCCCCATCAAGGACCAGCCAAACCAGGGCGTTCTGGACGTGTCTGCGGCTTTGAGCTGGGTCAAGCCGTTAAGCGATGACCATGCGCCGGGCGAAGGCGCGATCACCGCCGGATACGCCCAACTGGTCCACGCGCCAGGTTTCGCCGAGGAGGTCAGCCTTGTGGACCTGTCCGGCGATCTGGACGCCCGATTTGACGCGCTCATGACCGAGATGGCGAAACTCTTTCTATCGCTGGCGCGCACGCCCTACACCGTCATCGTGTTCACCCATGCGGTGACCGGGACCGCCGCGGCTCGAACCCTGTCACAGATCGTGCCTGACGCTGTCGGTCGGCACCTCCTGTTCAGGGCCTTTGAACATGGCGCGGCGCTGAAAGCGGCGTTCACGCCACTCGCTCTAAAAAGCGAAGCTCCGCGCAAGGCCCTGCCCCCCGGCGATCCCGCCCGGCGCGCCGCCCGGCATGGCGATGATCACATGATCAAGCTGACCGAAGCTGCACTGGACGCGTACAAGCGCACCCATAACCCTGTGTTTCTGGACGTGATCGCCCAGGCGTTCGCAGTTCTGCCGGCGCCGGACACACACTGACCTGCCGCCCTGACTTGGCGAAAGGGCGTCAGAAGGGGATAAGGCGATATGTCCGCTGTCCTCAGCCCTCTTCTGACCCTGATCTTGCTGGGCGCCCTGATCACCTTGTCGGTGATCGACGCCCGGCGATTCATTCTGCCTGACCGGATCACCTTGCCGCTGATTGCAGGCGGGGTGATCGCGGCGGCGCTTCTGGGCGCCCCGGTCTGGCTGCATGCGCTGGGGGGGATCGCGGGGTATTCCGCGCTGGTGCTGATCGAGAAAAGCTATGAGCGCTTGCGCGGACGGCCCGGGCTGGGGCGGGGTGACGCCAAGCTGTTCGCCGCCGCCGGAACCTGGTGCGGCGCGCTGGCTTTGCCCGCCGTCTTGTTGTTTTCAAGCCTGGCCGCGCTTGTATACGCGCTGAGCCTGAAGCTCATTCTGCGTAAACCCGTCACGGCTGACAGCATGATCGCCTTTGGCCCGTTTCTGGCCTTCGGGATCGGGCTTGTCTGGCTGTTGCAGCGCAGCGGTCTGTCCGGTCCCGCCGGGTTCTAGAGCCGGGACGCAGCGATGCGATCCGATCCCTGACGGCACGAATAGACGCCGCCCAAAGGCCGAACCGTTTCAGAGCCATCGCTTTCGCGCACCCGCAACAAGACATTGGTCAGCCTCGGCCCGGACCCGGTCTCCTCGGCCACCTCGCCGTTCAGGGTGAAGGTCTGCGCGCTGGTAGAGGCCGCATACACCCGGGAAAAGCTTTGCCCCATAACGAAAGCGCCCGATTGGGCCGCCAGCTGCAGCTCGTACACGGCGCCGTCATGAACGATCAGGGCGCGTCTTTCACGTTCGTTTTCAAACACTACAAACGGATGACGCTCGCCGACGCCAAACAGGAAGACGCCGCATGTCCCGTCCGGCAGCGATTGCGGCGGCAGGCTGGTCACCCGCTCTGGCGCGCTCTGAGCCGGGGCAGGCGCCGGGCCGGGCTGAAGGGCGGTCGAGGCGCAAGCGCTCACCGCCAACGCACTCAGACCTGCAATAATCCACCGCATGCTCATCCCTCTCCCATCGCGCCGCTCTCGGCGATCCAGTCCGCGCCCTCAGCCTGAAAGCCCAGCAAGGATAACACCGGACCTGCCGCCGGGTCATGCGGCGTCGCCCGCAACCGATAAGACGGCTGCGGCGCGCTCAGCACGATCCTGCCGTCCAGATCCAGCGTCGGGCCTGATCCTGTCAGACTGAGCGCCACTTGCTCGCCTGCGCAAGACAGCACCATGTCGACGATCGGCAGATCCACATCATAGCGTACGCCCAGATCAGCGAGCGCCGGGCTCATCATCGCGCCCTCCGCCGACAGGCATCGCCCCTCATGATCGAGGCTCACAGACACCCCGTCCAGCTGAACGACGGCGTCACCCGCCAGGGTGAAAGCCGGGATGGCGGCAAGGCCCGGCCAGGCGGACAAGGCGACCACGCCCTGCGCGTCCGCAATGTCGATTCTGTTCGACCCCACACCGATGACGGCACGCCCCTGAACGCGCGGGTCCATGATCTCGGTCTGCACGCGCATCCGGCCAGACAGGAGCGCGCCGGGATCAAGCGCGGTCTGCACCCGCTGAAGCTCCAGATCGCCAACACGCACGCGAAGCGCCTGACCGTTCCAGACATTGCCCTGCACCAGCCCGGCCTGAACGCCGGAGGGGACAAGCGCGTCATAGACCAGACGCGCCGGCGCAGACATCACCAGACCGGCGATCAAAGCGATGACGAACAGCACACCCAGCAAAACGCGCATCAATTCGCCTCGCTTACGCGCCGCAGCGTCAATTGCGCCCGCACCCGCTCATCAGCTTCGCGATCCAGGCTTATCCGTTCCACCACCACGCCCTGCTCGCGCGCCAGAGCGTCTAGCCAGGCCAGCACGGCGTTGGCGTCCGCCTGCTCCATCCGGACGCCCAGACGGCCGTCTTCAAGGGGCTGGACGCGGCTGATCGCCAAAGCGCGCTCGCGCGCCGTGCGATCCGCCAGTGTGCGCAAAGGCTCTTGATCCTGCGGGGCTGTGACTTGAGCGGCCAGCGCGCGATACTCCTCGATCTGGACCAACAGGGTTTCATAGCCTTCCGCCGAGCGGGAGAAGGCCCGCAGAGCATCAGAGCGCCAGCTGATCACCGGCCCCAGAATCCCGAACCAGATCACAGTCAGCGCCAGCAAGGCCGCAAGCCCCGCCAGCAGGATCTGCTCGCGCACGGTCCGCGCCAGAAAGGCCCGTCGCACAGGCGTTAAAACATCTTGCCCGGTCATGGCAGCCTCACCGTAAATTCAGCGGATACGCCCGCCGCGCTCTGACGCGCGCCGCCATCTTCCAGCACCACCCCGCGCGCTTCAGCCGCGCTGCGCAAACGCTCGAAATCACCAAAGCCGGAATAAAGCGCGCTCACCGACAACTCGCCGCGGCTGGCGTCATAGCGCACCGAATCCACCCGCACCTCGTCCACATCGCGCATCATATCCGCCAGCGCGGACGCCAGGGGCAGAAACCCGGTCCCGCCCTCTGCGCCGCCGCGCATCGTATTGAGCGCCTGACGCATTTGCGTTGAAACATTGACGATGCGCGCATCGGGAAACAGCGTGCGAAACGCCTCTGCCTGCGCAGCCTCATAGCGTTCGGCGCGATCATCCAGATAGGCCGCCTGCACCGCCATCAGGGCGGTCGCGCTGATCAAGGCGGTCAGCGCCAGTCCGGCCGCCCAGCGCCAGGGTTTGAGCAGCCCCGCCCAATCAAGGCTAGTGGCGAATTCATCGCCCAGCACGCGCGGCAGGCTTTCAAGCTGTGAGACGGTCAGAGCCGCGGCGGCGAACCGCAGATCCGGCGCCGCTATGCGCGTGATGGAGACCGACGCCTCGCCCTGCGCCACAGGACTGAACTCCAAATCATCACTGATCAGAACACGACGTGGATTGAGGCGGCGTCCGACGCCGGACAGGACCGGAGTCAGAAGGTGCGGCTCGATCGCGCCGCACACCGGATCAGACAACGCCGCATCAAGATCCCGCGCCGGCGCGCTCTCGGCCCCGGCCAGATCGCCCGTCCGCGTCTTGAACACGATCCGATCGCCATAGCTCATCACCGCCAGATCTGCGTCCTGACCATGAAGCGCCAGGGCGTCGCTCAGCGCATACACCGGCTTGACCCAAACCCCCGCGAGCATGTCGCGCCATGTCTTCAGCGCGGTGCGGTCCACCGCCGTCAGCCAGCGTGCGCCATCAGCGCCGACCGGCCCCAAAGCGACTTGCACGTCTTCAAGAGATTGCGCGAGATGATCTTCTATCAAGAAGGGCGCCGCCCGACGCGCATCCCGTTCAGACTGGCCCGGCACCGGCAGTCGGCGCACGAACACATCTTCAGCCGGCAGCAGCACGACCGCATGGTCGATCTGCGCTGACTGGGGCGGCTCCAGCACCTCGCCCGGCGACAGAACGCCTTCTGCGATCACCGCCCCCGACCGGATCACGCTCCAGCGCAGACCTGGCTGTTGCGCACTGGCGCAGGGCGGCTGAAGGATCAGCACGTCAGTCATCAAAAGGCTCCAAAGCGCTGGCTGCGGCGGCGCAGATCATTGCTGTCGCGCAGCTCGGCCAGCTGCTCAAGTTGAAATTGCGTATCGGCGAGACGCACGCTCACCTCCATCTGAAACCATTGGCTGCGCAAGCCCAACCGCGTCTTCGCCGCATCGCTCAGCTCCAGCGAAGCGATCAGAGGGTCAGCCCAGACTTCCTCCAGGCTCTCATACCCGGCGGGCGGGCGGCGAAACAGCACAGTCTCTGCGTCGCCCGGGGTCAGGCCGGCATCAAGCAGCACCGCCAACAGCACAGCGCGCTCCAGCGACACGGTGTTGACGTTGAGCGGCGGCTGCTCAGACACGGGCAGGACGCACAAATAGGGTTGGTAGAGCGCATACAGCTCTGGCGTCATAACCGGCAGGGCGCGCAATTCCTCCAGCTCGACAAAGCGCTGATTGGCGGCCCGATAAGGCGGCGTGAATGCGGCGTAAGCGCGATCTTCCGCGCCGCCCGGCTCTGTGGAGCCATCTATGTCCATCCAGTCTATGATCTGGGCGAGCACGCTTTCGGCCTCGCCCGGCCGAACGCCGATTTCAGTGGACAGACGCAGAAAGCCCTGACGCAAACGTTCGGTTTCCAGCTGCGCCGCCTCGGCTTCGAGCGAGTCCAAGCCCGAGGTTTCAGGCCGCACCAGAGCGTTGATGTTCAGACAATTGTTGTGATCAAAGACCTGCCCGACCACCTGACCGGTCTCCAGCGGGAACACCACCGGACCCGCCAGCCATGCCTCGTCAGGGCGCATGACGGCGCGGCCGGGCTCACCGGCGTTCAGGAAAGCCGCTTCGGCCAGCTCCCGGGCGCCGCGCGCCGTCCACAGGGCCTGGGCGCGCTGGTCGATCTGGGCGGTCCTGAAGGCCGTAAAACGCGTCACATCCATCAACTGCACCGCCACCGCCGCCATCAGCGCGACCAGCAACAGAGCGGCGATGAGCGCCGTGCCGCGCTCTGAGCTTGGGTCTGTCCGCCGCGCGCTCATGCGCCCCGCTCCGCTGTGGGCGACAAGACCACATGCTCCATCGGTCCGAGCTCGGCCTGCGTATAAGACAGGCGCAGCGCGCGCGGGCCCTGGCTGGTCCCCTCACTGTTTGGAACAGGCCGAACCTGGACGATATCGGTCCACACCGCGCCCATCAGCGCTGACAGGCGCAAATCGGAAACGCCCGACGCGATCAGCTGGCGCACCGGAGTCGCGCCGCGCGCCTGATCCGGATACGCGCCCGCTTCACGCCAGAGCTCATCGCCGTCATAAATCCACGCCACGCGCTGCAGCCCCGAACGCGGCTGAAGACCGCCCGGATTGGCCCAGCCCGTGCGCGTCAGAACCAGAATTTCCCGCGCTTCGCCCTCACGCGCCGGCGCCAGCGGATCGGCGCCCGCGATATCGAGCGCGAACAGGCGCGGATCAGTCAGGCCGTCTTCATCGCGCGCCGTGCGCATCACCATCTGGCCCACATCCTCGGCCATCAGCGCATGAATACGCTGCACCGCCGCCAGATCAGACACTACGGCTTCAGACGTCTCCTTCGCGCGTAAAGACGTGGTCAGAAGGCCAACGCTGATCGCACTGATCAGGGCGAAGACCATGACGGCCGCCAGCACTTCGACCAGCGAAAACCCGGCTTCACGACGCCCGTTCATGACGTCCTCCGCAGGGTTTCAAGCGCCTGATAGACGGCTTCAGTCTCAGGGTCGGAGATCACCAGTCGCAATCGCACAAGATCGGGCTGGCCGGTGGATTCAATCTCCAGCGCCCAAGCGAAAGCCTGCCCGCCCAGCGCATATTCGCCGCTACGCTCGCGCATCTGGCCGGGGTCTGAATCGAGGATCTGTTCGCTGAGAAGGTTCTGCGCCGCGATTTGCGCCAGCGTCATCTCCCGCGCCAGGGCAGCGGAGCGCGTGGACGTGGTCAGCGCATTCATCAACGCCACGCCCGCCAGCGCCAGGATCGTCAGCGCCGCCAGCATTTCAATCAGCGAAAACCCCGCTTGCAGACGCTCGTTCATGATGGCGTCTCCGGCGTTTGAGGATCAACAAGGCTCAGATGCCCCTGCCCGTCCCGCGCAATGCGGCGCACGCCCTGCGCGCTGCGCAATTCATAGGCGAAGGGTTGGTCAAAGCCCGTGGGATCAAACCAGACCTCAGGCATGGCGACGTCCGGGCCGCCGGTGGACAGACCGGACTCGCCCCGCCTCGCGATGGCGCCGGACTGCACGCTCAGCATCAGATCAGGATCTTCAAACCGGTGCGCGTCAAAGGCCGGATGGTCTGTGCGCACGCGCCAGAGGTCGCCTTCGAACTGGAAGAACTGATAGCCGCGCCCGTCGGGGCGCGCCGCAAAGCCCACATGCCGCCCCGTCACCAGCGCATCCTGCCGCGCTTCATTGAGCGCCCGCACCAGCGCCTCGCCCTCAATCTGTTCGGGCGCGTCTTCAGGGCGCAGCATCACCACGGCCACGCCCGTCACCAGCGCGATGATCGCCAGCGCCGCCAGCGTCTCCACCAGCGAGACGCCCGCCTGACAGGATCGGGGCGCAGTCCGGGTCACTACGTCTCTTCAGTCCAGTTGCCGATATCAGCGTCTTCGCCCTCACCGCCTTCACGACCGTCCGCGCCATAGGTCCAGACGTCAAAACGGCCATGCTCGCCGGGATGGAGATAGAGAAACTCATTGCCCCAGGGGTCTGTCGGCAAATTGTTGATGAAGCCGCCTTCGGGAAACCGGGTCGCCAGACGGGCATCAGACGGCGGGGTCACCAGCGCGTCCAGCCCTTCGTCGGTGCCGGGATACCGCCCCATGCGCAGACGATAGGTCTCCAGCGCCTGCTCAAGCTGGCTGATCTGGGTGGTGGCGGTCGAGGAGTTCGCTTGGCCGAGCATGGGGAGGACGTTCATGGTGATGATCGTGGCCAGGAGCCCGATGATCACCACCACCACCATCACCTCCACCAGGCTCAGCCCGGCTTCGTCATCCTCGAGACGGCGCGCGTCATGATCTTTGAGCAGCATGTCTCAGTCTCCTTGCTGGCCGCGCTATCCCAGCGCAGCGGTGTTCAATTGCAGGATCGGCAACAGGATCGATAGCACGATCCCGACCACCATCACGGCCATGGCGATGATGATGCCCGGCTCCAGAAGGCTCAAACCCACTGTGATGGCGCCGTCCACATCCGCTTCCATATGTTCAGCGGCGCGTTCAAACATCTCCGCCAGCCGCCCCGAGCGTTCCCCGGCCGCGACCATGTAGACCATGAGCGGCGGGAACCAGCGCGCCTGACGCAGCGCATCCGCCAATCCCTTGCCGGTCTCAACCTTGTCGATCACGTCGCTCATCATATCCTGAAACGGCAGATTGTCAGACGCCCGCCGCGCCGCGCGCAAAGCTTCGGGCAGCACCGCGCCGGCATTGATCAAGATCGCCATGGTACGCGCAAACCGCGCCGCTTCCACCTTGCGGGCGAACCCGCCCAGCCCCGGCAGCCCCAGCTGCGCGCCTTGCACCGCGCGCTTCACCGGCTCGCGCCGGATCGCGACCGCATAGGCCAGCCCGGCGCCCAGAAGCAGCAGCACCAGGACCGGCCAGCTCGCCTGCAAGCCATTGGACAGCGCGATCATCACCCGCGTCAGCAGCGGCAGGGTCATGTTCATGGTGTCAAACTGCTCGGCGATCTTCGGCACGATGGCCACCAGCAGCACGCACACCACCAACAGCGCCACAGCGCCCAGAACGCTGGGATAGATCAGCGCCGCGCCGACCCGGCGCTTCAAGGCGCCGGCTTTTTCCAGATACTCCGCCAACCGGTCGAGCACGCGGCCCAGACCACCCGCGCCTTCGCCCGCCGCGACCATGGCGCGATAAACGCCGGGGAAGCTGTCAGGATAGGCGGCCATGGCTTCAGACAGACGTTCGCCTTCGGTGACTTTCTCGCGCACCCCCATCAGCACGCGTTCCACCGGCGCCTTGTCCGCCTGACCGCCGACCAGCCCAACGGCTTCCTCAATCGGCATGCCGGCGTCGATCAAGGTGGCGAGCTGGCGGGTGACGCCGGTCAAATCGTCTTCAGACAGGCCTTTGGGCTTGAACAGAGTTTTGAGTACGCCGCTCTCTGAGCGATCACTGGCGCGACCGACCGACAAAGGTGCGAGCCGACGGCGACGCAATTCCTTGCGCGCGGCGGTTTCAGAATCCGCCGACAGCATGCCTTTGGTGCGCTTGCCCGCCGCGTCCAGGGCTTCGTATTCAAACGCCGCCATCGCGCTCGCCATCCTCGCGGCACACCCGCATCACTTCAGCCAGGCTGGTCTCACCGGCCTTGGCCAGCTCAACGCCGGACCGCCACAGCGTATGGCGGGTTTTGAAAGCATGACGCGCAATCTCGTTCTCGCGCGCATCTTCATGGATCATGGAGGCGATGGCGTCATCCACCACTAAAAGCTCATAAACGCCCCGGCGCCCGGAAAAGCCCGAGCCGCCGCAGGCGTCACATCCTTTGGGCCGATAGATGATCGCGCGCTCGCCCTCGCCAAGCTCCATCATGCGGCGCTCGCCCGCGTCCGGCTCATAGGCCTCCTTGCAGGACGGGCATAGCCGGCGCACCAGACGCTGGGCCACCACCGCCTTGATCGTGGTGGCCAGCAAATAGCTCTCAACGCCCATATCGCGCAGGCGCGTCACCGCGGCGGCGGCGGAATTGGTGTGCACGGTGGACAGAACAAGATGGCCCGTCAGGGACGCCTGAACCGCGATTTCGGCGGTTTCCACATCGCGGATTTCGCCCACCATCACCACATCGGGATCCTGGCGCAGGATCGCCCGCAAACCAGCGGCGAAGGTCATGCCGACCTTGGTGTTGACCTGGGTCTGGCCCACGCCCTCAACGGCATATTCCACCGGGTCTTCCACGGTCAGAATGTTGCGGGTCTGATCATTGAGCAGATTGAGCCCGGCATAAAGCGTCGTCGTCTTGCCCGCCCCCGTGGGGCCGGTCACCAGCACCACGCCATTGGGCTGGGCCAGCACGGTCTGGAAGTCAGCGAGCTGGGCCGGTGACATGCCCAGCTGATCGAGGGTGAAGCGCGCGCTGTCCTTGTCCAGAAGACGCAAGACCACTCGCTCGCCATAGCGTGACGGCAGGGTCGACACGCGCACATCCACGCCCTTGCCCGCCAGCGTCAATGTCAGTCGCCCGTCCTGGGGCACGCGTTTCTCGGCGATATCGAGCCGCGCCATCACCTTGATGCGGCTGGTCAGCGGCGGCGCGAGACGCCCGCTCAGCGAGACCATTTCGCGCAAGACGCCATCGACGCGAAGCCGCACCGACACCCGGTCCTCAAACGGCTCCACATGCACGTCAGACGCGCCCGACCGCACGGCCTCTGCAATCAGCCCGTTGATCAGGCGAATGATCGGCGCGTCAGACGCGCTATCCAGAAGGTCTGCGGTCTTGGGGATGTCATTGATGATGTCAGACAGGCTCTCGCCCGCTGCATCCTCGGCTGTGTCGGACATGGAATGCGCCAGACCGTCAAAGGCGTAGATTTCTGACAAGGCGCGATCAAAGGCGCGCGCATCCAGCGTGCGCATCTCAAGCGCGGCGCCCGCCGCCCGTCGCGCCTCCAGAAGCGCAAGCGGATCGAAATCCTCGCGCAGCAAGAAAGCCGGGGCGTCCCCGGTCTGGAGCGCCACGCCGCGCTCGCGCGCAAACCCGTAGTTCAGAGGCTTCAAGACTTACTCCTGCCCGGCATCCGCGTCCGGCAGCGGACGGGCGAAGGGATCGCCGCCGCCCATCATCATGTCGACGATGGATTCAAGGCTCGACGCGCCGCCCGTGGCGTCACGCTGCTGGCCGACCGCATAATCATAGCTCGTCCGGGTGACGTCGCGCATGCTGGCTGCGTCCCGCACAATGGTGGGGCGGATGAACACCATCAGATTGCGTCGCGTGGTGGAGCGGCTGTCATTGCGGAACAAACGCCCTGCGCCGGGAATACGGCTCAGCCCCGGCACGCCGCTTTCCGCTTCCTGCTCATCGGTCTCGATCAGACCACCCAGCACGATGATTTCACCATCATCAGCCAGCACTGTCGTCTCGATCTTGCGCTGATTGGTGATCAGCTCAACGAAATCTGCGCTGACAGGCCCCGCCACCGAGGACACTTCCTGACGGATCTGAAGCCGGATGGCGTTGCCGTCATTGATCTGGGGGCGGACATAAAGCTGCACGCCGACGCTTTCGCGTTCGATCTGACGGAACGGATTGGAATTGTTCGAGCCTAGCGTCTCGCCCGTGGTGATCGGGATTTCCTGACCCACCATCAGATTGGCTTCCTCGTTATCGAGCACCATCAGCTGGGGTTTGGAAAGCACGTTGGAATCTGAATCCGTGTCGAGCGCATTGACGATGACGCCAAACAGCGAACCGTCATTGAGCTCACCACCAAAGCCGAACGCGCCGCCGCGGGCGTTCACCAGCGAAGACAGCGCCAGATTGCGCAAATTCACATCTGTGCTGCTGGTCGTGTCGCCGCCATCCGATGTCAGCCCGCCGGTCAGAAGCGCGCCCGTCAGCGCCAGAAGATCCGGCTGCCGGGTCGAGCCATAACGGGTGTAGGCGAAGGGGGTGGCGTCATCGCCATCGCCCGCCAGCAGGAACTGGACGCCCAGATCGCGCGCAGTCTGGTCTGAAATCTCGACGACAATGGCTTCCACCTGCACCTGCGGGCGGCGCACATCGAGGCGGCGGATGACCTGTTCAAGGTCGCGCAGCACGTCCGGATCGGCGTTCATGATGATGGCGTTGGTCGCGGGATGGTGCGCGATGGAGACAGGACGCCCGCCCGTGTCAGACGCATTCATGGATTCAGTGAACTGCTCGAGGATCGGCAGCAGATCATCACCGCGGGCATGGTTCAGCGCCACCACGCGGAAGGTCTGGTTGGAGGCGCTGACCGCATCAATGCGGCGCACCAGCGAGACCATCTCGCCCACGGCCGCAGGCTCGCCTCGAAGCAGAAGCGCGTTCGAAGACGACACCGCCGCCAGCGTCACATTGGCGGGCGCGTCGCCACCCGAATTCTGGGACTGCACCTGCAAGCGCCCAATAATGTCCGCCATTTCTTCGGCGGGGATGTTCTCCAGCGTCAGCATCTCGACTGTGGAGGTATCGCGATCCACTTCGCGCAACGCCGCCTCGATGGCGCGGACATTGGAGGCGAAATCGACGATGACAATCAGATTGCCAGAAGCGATGGAGTTGGCCGCGCCATACTGGCTGAGCATCGGAGCGATCGCGCGCACCGCGTCCAGCGCCGCCGTGTTTTGCAAGCGATGCACGGAGCTGAGGATGACAGAGTCCGAGCCCGAGGCCGCCAATGGCGCGCCCATACGCACGCTGTCCGTTTCAGGGACGATCTGATAGACGCCCGGCGCCATCGGCAGGGCGGTGTATCCGTTCACCCGCAGTGTGGAGAGAAACACCTGAAAGGCTTCATCAGACGTCAAAGGCGTCTGCGAGACGATGGACACCCGACCCCGCACCTCGGGATCCACGACGAAGGTATAGCCGGTCATCAGGGCCATATCGTCGATCACCGCGCCGATCTCGGCCTCGCGGAAATTCAGGGTCTGGCCAGTGGATTGTCCATAAGCCGGCGCCAGGGCCGCGACCGCGAGAACCACCGCTGTCGCGATGCCGGAAAATGATGTCATGATCGCCTGCATGATGCTTGGCTTTCCCCTAGAGCGCCGCTAACGCAGCGACGTTTCCACAGTGATGTCTTCGCCGTCGCGCCAGAGGCGCACCACCGCCATATCGGCGGATTCCAACAGCGCGAAAGCGCGCACAGCCGCCGCTTCGCTGGTGAGCGGCGCCGCGTTCAAGCTCAGCACCACATCGCCGGGTTCAAGCCCCAGATTTGCAAGCTGAGCGGTGTCGCCGCTGACGCGCAATCCGCGTACGGCGCCATTCGCATAATCCGGCTCAAAGTTAAGCCCTGTCAGCCAGCCACGCGCCATCTGCCGTTCGCTCATCTGCACATTGGCGCCGACGGTCTCAAGTGGCGCCGCTGCGGCCTCGGGCGCGGCGCCGGACTGGGCGCGGCGACGGCCCGCATCGGTCAGAAACAGGCTTTCCAGCACGCCGCGGCGATTGATCACCACACGGTCGGCGTGAACTTCTTCCAGCACGATGTTCGCACTCAGGGTTTCACCGGCCGCGACCCGCAGCTGACCTTCGCCGGGAATGTCGATGATGGCGGATCCGTCACCGGGCGTCGCGCCTACTCGCACACCGCGCAATGTGAAGCCGAGCCGGCTTTCCGGAGCGACCGGCGCCGTATTCTGGGCGAGCGTGGCGAACACGCCGCTCAGATCGCCGATTGATTGCGGCGCTGATGCTGCTGATCGGGCTGCGCCGCCCGACGGGCTGACATCCGCGCGCAAGGCGTCAGAGCCGTACAGTGCGAACCAGATCGCTTGCGATACGACCAACGCAATCATAATGACCAGCGCAGCCTCCACAGCATGACGCAGCATCGCAAGCCCCGAGATCGCCTCGGGTCTGCTGGCTGCGGTCTTGCTGGCGTGCGCGGTAAGCATCTGTGCGGTCAGGCCTCTACGGAAGGGTGGTGCATCGTACACGGACGTTGGATCGGCGCGAACCCATGATTTCGCGTCCCGCTTGTGCGGCACGCTCTGAAAGCAGAGACAAGCGCGCAGACCCCAAGGTCCGCCCGCTTGCATCTGTATTAGGTCTGCAATGGCGTAACGGGGCGGCGCAACGCCGCCCCGTCAGTCATCCTAGAACCGCGCTGTCAGGCTGACAGACACGGAGCGCCCGCGGGCGTAGGTGTTGAACTGAGTCTCACCAATGCCTTCGCTGACCTGATACTCGATATGATCTTCATCGAGCAGGTTGCGCGCATTGATGCTCAGCGACAGGCCCTCATAGATGTAGTTGAGGTCCCGGCGATAGGTGGCGTCCAGGATCACGCCCGGATCTTCCATCACGTCGGGAAGCTCGGCGCCCGGCTGGCTCAGGCCACGTTGCAGAACGCGGTCATCCACCCAGTTGAGCAGCAGGTTGAATTCGTCCTGATCACTCGCCCAGCCCAGCTGTGCGTTGATGATGTTCTCAGGCGTGCCCTGCAGCACCGAACCGTCAAGGTTATAGGTCGCAGCCGGCTGCAGGCTCTGGCTGATCGGATCAAAGATCAGATCGCCGGCGCCCGCTTCAACTTCTGAGTCGGTGTAGGTGTAGTTGATGCCGAAGCGCCAATCCCGATCCGACAGGAAGAAGATGTCGCCAGGAATGTTGAACTGGGTGCGATATTCCAGCTCGAGGCCCTGAACGACAGCCTTCGGCGAGTTGATGAAGGTGGTTTCGAACACGAAGGTCGAGGTCGAGAACTGCACTTCTTCAATCGGGTTGGTCAGTTCTTTGTAGAACACCGCGCCGGTGATGAACTGATCGCGGCCCAGATAGTATTCCACACGCGCGTCATAGTTCTTGAACTCGGTGTCCACGAGGCCCGAGTTACCGCGATAGGCGCGGCCGGATTCAGGATCGAAATAGCTCGAACGCGCCAGTTCACGGAACTGCGGGCGTGCGATGGTTTCCGAATACCCGACCCGCAGCTGAAGATTTTCAGCGAAGGTCCAGGTGCCCGTGAAGGCCGGCAGGGTGTAGTCATTTTCAAGGTCGACCGTCCCTGCGCCCAGATTGCCGAAGCGATCAAAGGTTTGCACGGACTGGGTCGCTTCTTCACGACGCACGCCGAAGGTGGCGCGGATGAAGTCGGTGAACTCTACGTCGGCCTGGGCGTAATAGGCGTCCACGTCCAGCTCGCCGGTATAGGAGTCGTTGGTGGTGGAGAGTTCTTGCAAGATGAACCGCGTCGGCGCGATGTTGTCCGGCGAGAACAGGAAGTCAGGACGCGCCACGCGAACATCGTCCGGCAGCGAGTTGCCGCCCACGAAACGGAAGGCGTACAGATTGTACTCGCGTTCGGTGCTCGACGTGTCGAAACCGGCCGAGAGAACCGTGTCCCAACCCATCAGGTCGAGATTGTAGAGCGCGTCGCCGCCAAAGCTGGTGGCTTCATCGGTCAGATCGCTGAAGCGGATGTCGTAGCTGTTGGCCACGAGATAGCTCGGCTGACCCGTCACCGGATCGATCAGACGGCGCAGCGTACGCTCATAGGGCGCGTCGCGGGTGGATTCCGCATAAGCGCCGCGCCAGCTCAGCTCAAGATCGCCGAAGATGTGCTCGCCGTTAAGCTGGAACATGGTGAGCTCGCGCTCGTACCAGCCGGTCTGCTCGTCATGAATCTCACCCGTGGCGCCCGGTGCGTTAAAGTCGGTGCCGGTGGTGATTTCAGAGCGCTTGTCGGTGTCATGCGAGTAAAAGACAAGGCCCTGGACTTCATGGTTGTCCAGACCCGCAGACAGGGCGACCAGAGCGTTCGTGGCGGCTTCAAAACGACCTTCAGCAGCCGTCTGGTCGTTACCGATGATGCCGCCCAGCACGCGCTGGCGGCTGGCTTCGCGGTATGACCAGTCGCTGTCATAACCAGCGGTCGCCACAACGCCCAGTTCAAGCTGGCCCAGCATGTGCGAGGCGCCGGCTTCGAAGCTGAACGAACCGGTCGGCAGGTATTCGGTGTTCTGGATCACGTTGACCGGCGAGTTGGTCAGGCTTTCACCAGCGTTTTCGATGTAAGCATCGCTCTGGCTGTTCAGCGGCGTGCGCGTCGCGATCAGATCCGTCAGCGGAGACGGCATGCTGCGCAGGCCATCGTCATAGCCGGTCCAGTCCTGGTCGGCGCCCGAATGGGTCAGACCATCCTGGAACGTGGCTTCGCTGTTATAGGAGACGCCGGCCTTGAGGCTGAAAAAGTTCTCATCCGGGCGACGCACGGTGCTCATATTGATCAGACCGCCGCCGAATTCGGCCGGCAGGTTGGCCGAATAGGTTTTCTGGACCTCGATGCCTGACAACAAATCAGACGGGATGAGATCCAGCGGCACGGTGCGGCGAAGCGGTTCGGGGCTCGGGAGCACCGATCCGTTCAGCAAGGACGAGGAGTAGCGATCCCCGAGGCCGCGCACATAGGCGAAACGGCCGCCGACAATGCTGAGGCCGCTGACGCGCGCCAGAGCGGCGGCGGCGTCTGAATCGCCCGTACGAGCCAGGTCTTCAGCCGACAGAAAGCTCGCAACCTGTGCGGTGCGACGCTGGGGTTCGGGGACGTACTGGTAGCGCACGACCACCACGTCTTCGACTTGATTGGAAGCGGACGCGGCCTCCGGGTCCGCCTGCTGCGCGAAGGCAGCGGACGGGGCGAGGAGGACGCTCGAGGCGAGCAGCGCTCCACGCATGAGTTTCATCGTATTCATCATCAGAACCTTTTGTCAGGTCATCACCAGCAAGCTGCAGGAGGCGGGGCCGCCGACGCACTGCGCCGACGGCCCGCGCTCAAGTGCGCTTAGCAGGGAGAGGACGCTTCCAGGCCGCAAGACCAGCCCGCCCACCAGCGGTCAGAGCTGTTCTCGACGGCGCCGATATAGGTGACCGGCTCGAACCAGGCATCCAGCGTGGTCGGGTCGAACACCGGACGCGCATTCTCAGCGGTCCCGTTGACGAACGTGCCAGACAGCGTGGCTGCGGTGGCGGTGGTGTTGTTCGAACCCTGATCCACAGCGCCTTGTGCAGCGGCGGTGTCAGAACCCGAGCGAGCCAGACCGGCGTCACAATCAAACAGAACCGAGTCAAAGCGCGGATCGTTGTTGATGTCGTAGCCGGCGACGCCGTCACCAGCGCTGTCCTGCCAGCGGAAGCATTCCTGGCCGTAGTCGACCACACCGTTGACATAGCGGCCGACGGTGCCGGTGTTCAGGCGGAACGCGTTCGAACGGTTACCGATGAAGGTGAAGTTCGACAGCGTAGCGTTGGACAGCGGCGTGACGCCGTTACCCGCGCTGGAGGCTTCCACGATGTTGTCACCCAGCTGATCGTTCTGGACCACGATCGCGAACTGGATGTTGCCCTGATAGCCGTTGTCGGTGTCGATGGAGTCGTCTTTGTTGCCGGTCAGGACCAGGTTGCGGACGTTGACGTTGCCGCCGAAGAATTCGACGCCGTCATCTTCGTTGTTGTGAACCTGGACGTATTCCACCGTGGTGCCGCGACCGATGCCGGCGAAGGTGATGCCGTTCAGTTCGTTGCCCGCAGTGTTGATGGCGAAGCCGGCATATTTGAGCTGCATGAAGCGCAGCGCGCCGGAATTGTCGTCAGCGTCGTTGCCGCCATAGATCGCATCCGGGTTGGTCACGCCTTCCACGATGTTCTGGCAGTCGCCGCCTGCGACCGAACCGGTCGAGCAGCGGTTGATCGGCGCCTGGCCGAGCAGCACCAGACCACCCCATTCCGCGGTGGCGGTGTCGGGATCAACCTGGTTGCCGGTCAGATCGTTTTCAGAGGTGAAGATCACCGGGTTTTCGCGGGTGCCGTTGGCGAAGATCTGAGAGCCGCGGTTGACCACGATGTAGTCAGCGCCGCTGTCGCCGAACAGGGTGACGCCCGATTCGATGGTCAGCACAGCCGGATCAGCATTCGCTGCCGTACCGTCAGCGCCGGCATCGATGCCAACGTCCACGCGACCGGATATCTCGTAGACATTGCCGCGCGTCAGGCGCAGATCGTCGGTCAGAACGCCGGAAACACGGCAGATGGTTTCGCCGTTCAGCTCAAGACCGGTGTCCGCAGTGCCGGTCGGGCAAGCGGCTTCCGGGAACAGGCCGAAGGTCCAGCCGGCCGCCCAGTTGGACGTCTCGGTTTCAGCCGAGCTGAAAGCGCCGGCATAGCTGGCCGGCTCGAAGAAGGGGTCCAGCGTGGTCGGATCGACCGCGGTGACGCCCTGCTCGACCGGACCCGGGAACAGGCGAGAGGCCAGCGAGTTGGCGCCGACCAGATTGTTCGGATCCGCAGCAACGGCTGCAGCCGGAACGCCAGCGACAGAGTTCGAGGAGGCCAGGCCGCCGTCGCAATCAAACACGACAGAGCGGAAGCTCGGGTCGGTCGCTGCGTTGAAGCTGGTGTTGCCGTCGCCAGCGCTGTCCTGCCAGCGGAAGCATTCCTGGCCGTAATCGACCACGCCGTTGACATAGGTGCCGACGGTGCCGGTGTTCAGGCGGAACGCGTTCGAACGGTTACCCACAAAGGTGAAGTTGGAGATCGTCGCGTCAGACGCCGGCAGGGCGCCCGGAGCCAAGCTGGAAGCTTCGACGATGTTGTCGCCGATGTCGTCATTCTGAACAACGATCGCGAACTGGATGTTGCCCTGATAGCCGTTGTCGGTGTCGATGGAGTCGTCTTTGTTGCCGGTCAGGACCAGGTTGCGGACGTTGACGTTGCCGCCGAAGAATTCGACGCCGTCATCTTCGTTGTTGTGAACCTGAACGTGATTGACTTCGGTGCCTGCGCCGATGCCGGCGAAGGTGATGCCGTTCAGCTCGTTGCCTGCGGTGTTGATCGCAAAGCCGGCGAAGCGAACCTGCAGGTAACGCAGAATGCCCGAATTGTCGTTGGCGTCGTCGCCGCCATAGATGGCGTCAGGGTTGGTCACGCCTTCCACGATGTTTTCGCAATCGACAGAGCCCGGAGCCGCCGCAGCGCTCAGGCAGCGGTTGATCGGCGCCTGGCCGAGGAGCACCAGACCACCCCATTCCGCGGTGTTGGAGCCGCCCAGGTCGGAAGCGTCAGCAGCGCGGCGCTCAATGTCAGCCTGGCTGGTCATGATGACCGGCTCAGAGGCGGTGCCCAGCGCTTCGATCTGCGAACCGCGGTTCACGACGATGTAGTCAGCGCCCGATGCGCCGTAGACGACTGCGCCCGACTCGATGGTGAGGCGTGCGGACTGGCCGCCCGCCTTGTTGCCGTCTGCGCCGATATCCGCGCCGACATCGATCCGGCCGTTGAGGCGGTAAGCGACGCCGTCAACAGCTTCCAGGGTCAGGTTCGACAGGATCTGGCCGCTGACTTCACAGGCCGTGAAATCGCCGACAGAACCGGTTTGGGTGAAGCCGGTCGGGCACGACACCGTGCCGCCACCGCCGCCACCGCCGCCGCCGCCGCCGCCCGGAGGCGTGCCTGGGGCTGACGGGCCAGGAGAAGCGATATCGGATCCTTGCGAACACGCAGCGATCACGGCGAAGGACGCACCTGCAAGCAGCAGTTTCAGCTTGGACATTTGAACTTTCATCAGAACCCCCCGAGGGACTTTATGTGGCGCAACACTCAAAACACGCCGCACTGGCTGTTAGCGCAGGCGGTCGCTCGGGGTGTGAAAAGACAGCAAGAATGTTACGCGAGGTTCTCAATTGCGTGACGAAGCCGTGACACGCCATCTGCGCGAGGCTTGCTTATGCGCCGCAAGCGCCATCCGCGCTTCGGACGCAGTTGGATTCGCCAGTCCTCACTGATCCTGACGCAGGTGTGGCGCCGGTGCACATATCATTAAGGGTTTTGTGAAGTTTGGATGACGCACACGGTTTTCACCTGTGACGACATATGTCTCAGGCTCGAGATCCGTAACGAGCCTCGAACACGTTGCGAAACGGCGACAGATCCTGTCCTGCCCCGCGCGCCAGTGCGATAATCTCATCCGCCGGGCGGTCTTGCGACTGCGCCAGCGCCCATCCCAGCATCGAGCGCGCGCCTGACCGGCAAAAACCCAGAACCTTGCCGGACGCCTGCTGCGTCACCGCATGAATACGAGCGATGTCAGACACACTGATCTGCGCCCCCTGCATGGGGGCATGCAGATACTCCAGACCCGCAACACCAGCCGCCGCCTCGATCACAGCTGAAGAGGGCTGCCCCGGCTCTTCGTCATCAGGCCGGTTGTTGATCAACGCGGCAAAGCCCTGATCGGCGAACGCTTGCACCTGATCGGGCGTGATCTGCCCCGAAATGAAAAAGTCAGACGTTACCGGAACACAGACCATGGTCTCGCTCCTAAAGCGCGTCGAAGGGGATTTTCAGATAATGAACGCCATTATCCTCGGCGGGCGGCAATTCGCCGGCGCGCATATTCACCTGCACGCTGGGCAAAATCAGATTGGGCATGGCCAGCGTCGCGTCACGCCGTTCGCGCATGGCGACAAAGCTGTCTTCATCAACACCGCCCCCGACATGGATGTTGGAGGCTCGTTCCTCCGCCACCGTGCTCTCCCAGGCGTATTCATCCCGGCCCGGCGCCTTGTAGTCATGGCACATGAACAGGCGCGTCTCGTCAGGCAAGGCGAAGATTTTCTGGATGGAGCGATACAGCGTGCGAGCGTCACCCCCGGGAAAGTCACACCGCGCCGTGCCAAAGTCCGGCATGAACAAAGTGTCGCCGACAAAGGCCGCATCCCCGACGACATAAGTCATGCAGGCCGGCGTGTGCCCCGGCGTGTGCAGGGCGCGCGCTTCGAGTTCGCCAATGAAGAAGCGCTCGTCCTCTTCAAAGAGATGATCAAACTGCGAGCCGTCACGCCGGAACGCATCCTCGGCGTTGAAGACGTCGCCGAACACCGACTGGACGGCGCGGATATTGGCGCCGATCGCCAATTGTCCGCCCAGCTGGGCTTTCAGATAGGGCGCCGCGGACAAATGATCGGCGTGAACATGGGTTTCCAGCACCCAATCCACGTCCAGCCCGTGCTCTCTCACATAAGCGATGACGGCATCCGCGCTTTTATGAGCGGTGCGTCCCGACTTGGGGTCGTAATCAAGAACGGAATCAATGATCGCCGCTTTCGAGCTGGCCGGGTCTGAGACCACATAGCTGACCGTGAACGTGTCCGGATCAAAAAAGGCTTTGACCGTCGGGTTCAGAGTTGAAGCAGGGCTTGCCATCTTTAAACAACGCCTCCTTTGGGAGCCTGGGGGCCGAAGGCCTGGCACAAGGCCGACACCAGTTTTTGGATGCGCACATCCGCCAGGCTGTAATAGACGTGCTTGGCGTCCCGGCGTGGCGTGACAAGACCGGCATCACGCATGCGCGCAAGATCGCGCGACAGATTGGGCTGGCGCACGCCTGTGCGCGACTCGATCTCAGAGACCGAACACTCGCCTTCCATCAGCTCGCACGCCACCAGCAAACGCCCCGGATGAGCGAGAATTTTCATCAGGCTGGCGACTTCATCCGCGCGGTCGCGCAACTCAACCAGATCTAGTTCGGCGCCCATGGATCGGGACCCTTGTCTATTCAATTTGAACTTACGTGTTTTGATAATTGAAATCCTGACCGCTAGTGACAAGTCTTCCTCACAGTCAAACTTTCTGTTCCTATGACACAGGCGAGCCTCGCGTTCGCGTCACTGACGCATTTGCTGTGACCGGAGGTCGCCGATCTGATGAACCCCATGCTTCTGCTCGCTCTCAATCTTGGCTTTGTTTTATTATTGTTTTCAGCCCTTTGGGCGCTCGCCCAGATCAACCGGGACCCCAGTTTCATTGACGCCTTCTGGGCGTTCTCCATCGTCCTGATCGCGGTTCTGAGCTTCACCCTCAGCCCTGGCGCGACATGGCGACACATGCTGATTGTCGGGCTCACGACCTTATGGGGGATGCGGCTGGGCGTTCATCTGTTGATGCGCTGGCGGCATGAAGGCGCAGACCGGCGCTATACCAAATTGCTCAGTGATGTGCGCGAGAAGCGCGGCTGGAGTTATGCGCGGACCACGGCGCTGTTCGTTTTTGCGCCCCAAGCCGTTCTGTTGTGGCTGACCAGCCTGCCGGTCCAGCTGGGCCAGGCGTTCGCCAGCGAAGCGTCGTTGGGCGCTCTGGGCTATGCTGGCGCCGCGTTGGCCCTGTTCGGCATCGGGTATGAAACTCTGGCCGACGCCCAGCTCAGCCGATTCAAACACGACCCGTCCAAGCAAGGTCAGGTGCTTGATACAGGTTTGTGGGCGTGGAGCCGGCATCCCAATTATTTTGGCGAAGCCTGCGTCTGGTGGGGGCTGTGGCTGATCGCGGCGGAGACCGGCTGGGGCGCACTGGCCCTGCCTGGCCCGGTCTTTGTGACCTTTACGCTGCTCAAACTGTCCGGCGTCACGCTCCAGGAAGCGAATATCGAAGACCGGCGTCCGGATTATGCGCGCTACAAGGCAAGAACCTCAGCGTTTGTGCCACGTCCGCCCAGGTCAGAGTCATAAATCGAGTGATCAGGTCCGGCGCGTAGGCGGAATACTGAAGCCGTCAGGCGCGCTTTCAAGGAAGCGCTCCACAAAGCGCATGGCGTCTTCCGCCCGGCCTTGCGACATATCAGAACAGAACCCGTAGAGTGCAGTGCCGCTCAGTGCGAGACTCAACAGACCGACGCTCGCCATCACTACTATTAGCCGCATATCGCCCTCCCCGGCGCTTACGAGGGAAGACTAACATTACGCGATGTTCATTAACAAGCGGAAAGGTTCGGGTCAGACCGAATCCCGGTCGGCTTCTTCAAACATGTCGCTGGCAGACGGCGTGGCCATGGCGGAGCTGGCGCTCTTGAGCGCTTGTAAGGCTTCCTGGACGCTCGTTTCCATCAAGGCCGCAGCGCTTTCCACGCGCTGACTGGCGGCGTCATAGCGGTTTACGTCCAGCTGGCCGACCGCAGCTTCAATCCGCTGCGCCGCTCCATCAACACGTTGGCCGATTTCACCGGATAAGGTTTCCAGACCCGCCCGGAAATCCGACAGCGCCGCATCCATGCCGCCCGAGGGAATGGACTGGGCGATCGTTTTCATCTCTTCACGGAACGCGCTCAGTTCAGCGGCGATATCGACCTGACTTCCAAGGCGGGTCTCATGCAGCGCCGAGGCCGCAATGTCATCAATATCAACCGTGTCCGCACTTTCATCCCAGATGCGCGACGTGGCGTTGATCTCGTCGAGCGCATCTTCCAGCACGTTGGCGAGTTCGGCGTCCGGCGCCGACGCGTCGAGATCCGCTGCGCCGTCTTGATCCTCCAGCGCCAGAACAAAGTCATCATCATCGTTCTGATCAAACGATTCATGAGCGTCTTCCGACGCGTCTACAGCGACCGTATCCTCGTCCGCGCCCACCTCGTCCGCACTGTCGTCAGCCGTGACGGCCAGCTCAAACTCGTCTTCGGCGTCAGAGCGCTCTGCCCCGTCTGCGTCGGTTTGATCGTGATCGTCGAAGTCAGCCTCCACCGGGGTCAGAGACGCGTCCGGAGTCTCTGTCTCAACCACAGCCTCAGTTTCAGCTTCAGCTTCAGGCTCCGTGTCTTCAGGGCCTTCATCAAGGATCACGACCGGGTCTTCATCTATGGGTTTGACGAGATCCCAGTCATCCTCTTCAGACGCGTCGAACGCATCCAGATCAACCGTCGCATCATCCAGATCAAAGTTGTCGTCATCGGGGGCCGCCGCAGGATCAGCGCTCTCAGGCTTTTCGTCGAGATCCCATTCGTGTTCAGCCAAATCCTGCATCACCGCTTCGCCCTCTTCATCAGACAGCGCCTGATTCTGGATGCGGTAATCTTCCTGTCGGGGCAGGTCTGGCTGTCGCGCCAGATGGACGGCTTCGCTCGTGGGGTCGCCGAACAAGGTGCTGGCCAGCTCATCACAGGCGGCGTCCACATCGTCCACATGGTCTGTCGGCGCGCACAGCGCCCAGGTCAGAGCGCCAAGCGGGGAAAAGCGCACCCGGTCGCTGACCGCCCGCTCCAGGAACAAGGAGGTAAAGCGCTCAAGTCCCGAAGCCAGCGCGTCCGCATTCGCGGTTTCCGGCGGTCGCAATTGCAGAATGAACGCGGCCTCGCCCTCGCGGGGTTGAACAGCATCTGCGGTGGCGAGCTCCATGAGTCCCTTCCCGGAGCGAATCACCCCGGTCCCTGCGTCAGTTAGACTGACACCAGATCGCACTCACCTTGCGAAGGTCTTAACATAGCGTGACATGGATTAATCGAAGCCTATGGCGCTGGGCAGGCCCTGACCGCCAGGTGACATCGCCACCCCGTCCGCGTGAATGATCGCCACGGGGTTTTGTCCCAAATGGGCTCCGCGCATGGAGGGCGCATCATCAATGGCGTGCACCACCAGACCTGGCGCAAAGCGCGGCTCTTGCCGGGAAGTCTCCGGCGCGATTTCAGCGCGCGACACCTGCAACAAGGTCAGGTTGGACAAGGCCCGCACATCCGCATCCACCCCGGCGCCGTTTTCGATCACCAGCCGGTCCGCATACACCCGCAAGGGCGCCTGCGCATTCAGGGGTGTGTTGTTGATCGCCAGGAAGGGACGCTCCACGGGGCCGGAACGGCCATTATCCGTGCTGGAGAACACATAGGCGAGCGGGGCGTTCGAGGGCGCGAACAAGGCCAGCGCATTCGCCGTCACACGCGCCATGACCAAACGCTGGGCGGCGCTCATCACATCCGGCAACCGCACTTCCACACCGTCGGCAAACCGCTCGGGCAAATGGGTGAAACCCTGACCGGCCTGCGCGCTTTCAAACAACAGCGCGCTGTCGCTCGCCAGCTGGACCGGATAGCGCTGCTGGGAGATTTCACACCCGCCATCATCGCGCTGGCGCTGCAAGGCTATGGCGACATCATTCACAAGACCCTGCCGGGCTGTCGGCAAATCCACGCGATAACGGTTCTGGCCAGAACCGCTGAGCCGGCGAGAATCAATCAGTTCACCGTTCAGCGCCACATGAGCGACGGTGGTCACCCCTGTCGGACCGTCCGGCAGCCGAAAATCAAGACCTACAGCATCAGCGACCCGGCCTTGCGGCGACTCCGCCAACACGTAGCTGAAGCGCCATTCGCGACGGTCAGCAACCTGCTGCACGCTGGTGTCCACGCCCAGCCGGTCAAGGGTCAGCACCGACGGGCCTTCACCCGACAGGAATTGGACTGGATTGACCGAGATTCCACGGGCGATGGCAGACAACTCGCTGGTGAGAAAGCGCACAGTGTCGATACGCTCCGCATCCGTGACGGCGACCATGGTGTGTCCGGCGCGCCGCCACAGGCTGGCGCCCGCAGGGGCACGTTCATCCACTGACAGAAACCCTGCGCGCTGCAGGTTTTCACGCGAGCCCGCCAGGATCACGCCTTCCGCGCCTGCTTCCACGACCGCCGACGCGTCAGCGAGGTTGATCATGGTGACCGAAAAACCGTTCCGATTGAGCCGCGCGCCCAGCCGGGTCGCGATCTCGAACCAGGCCTCGCCGTCATCCATGGCGATCACCACCTGGCGCGGGGTCAAGGCCAGCACGTCGCGCACCGAGGTGAGCGGGCCCTCAAGCTCGATCTCCAGACCGGAAGTCGGAGCCAGGCTGAGCACCGCGCCCATGGAGCGGTCCGAATGGCAGACCTGGGCGGATACGTCTCCAGCCAGCTGCACGCCGACACGCGCATCCGCGGCGCCTTCAAGCTGTTCGGTCAGGTCGAACACCCAGGTGAAATCCCGTTGGCCTGGCGCCAGCACCCGCTCCATCACGCGTCGGCCATTCACCGTCACCCGCAACGCCGTCACGGCGTCCACGCTGACATCCTGACGGCCGCTCAGAACGAGCCGGACCGCACGCGATCGCTGATCGCGCACCAAAGGCAGGCTGGCGGAGGCGTAAGAGGGATATCCAGACACGACGAGGCCGTCTTCATGGCCCGCGTCCGCCAGGCTGACGTCATAAAGACCATCACGGCCAAGCGCCGCCTGCGCGCTGGTCATGCGATCAAAGACCTGGCGCACGAACAATCCGAACTCGCCCTGTCCGGCGTTCAGCTGTCCCGAGACGAAGAGCGTCGCCACGCTGGCGAGCGCGACAATGCCAAGGGATGCAGAAAACCAGGGAAATCTGCGCTTGTACTCACGATTGGTTTTCATGCTGGATTAGCCCCGGACCTGTCGCCGCCCCCGCAGCGATAAAACGCTTCACGACAAGACCTGTGAGCCTTCGACGCGTTTCTTACCCAACCTTTAAAGACGTCAACTCGGGCGGCGTCCCGGCGATACTGTGTCATCATTGTGGTGACCGTTCATATCCGGAGAGAAAAACCGGCGCGGAAGATGGCGCCGCCATAATCGCGGGTCTGGATGTTGGACTCATTGTCCAGATACCCAGCCGCCACAAACGCGCTGACCCGCTCTGCAATCTGGCGCTCGTAACGCGCCTCGATCTCAAAGCGCTGATCTGAACGCGCGACCGGCTGAAGCGCCGAAAAGGCGCCGTCATAATCGCGGTCACGATAGTCAGCGACCAGCGCGGCCGAGCTTTTGTCATCAAGCGACCAGATGACTTCGCCCCGCAGACGGGCTTCCTCAAAGGAAAACCGCTCTTCTTCGGCGTCGGCCTGTTCGAAATAAGCCGAGATGCGCATCACCAGAGTGTCATCCGCAGGCCTGAAAAACTGCTCGAGACCGACCCGCACCCGCTCTGAGTCCAAGCCCTGAAGATCGGCGCGCTCGAAATCATAGGCGTTGGCGCGCACGCGGAAGACGGTTTCAAGTCGCTGATCGCCTTGCGGGCGCCAGCGCAGCTGCGCCTCGGCTTCCGGACGCGTCCAATGAGCGCTTCCATCCCGGCTCAGCGCGCTATAGCCGGCCGCCAGACGAACCTGCAGGCGGTTATCAGCTGTGGTGTTCCAATATTGCCCCCGCGGCGTGACCAGCACCGAATTGAGTTCGTCCCGATCAGCGTATCCGCGCACGCGCAGCTGCCCCTCGAAACGGAGCACCTGTCGGCCTGCAAGCGGCTGTACGCGGCGGAGCCAGGTATTTGAGTCAAAACTTGTCTCAAGATCGAACACCGCCGGCCCTGCGGAGGCCAACGCCTCATCGGCTGAAAACGGATCAGACCGAGCGATCATGTTGGTCGATTGAAGCTCGAAACGCCCGTCAGCCTGGGCGGCGCCCGCGCTCACGACAGCCAGCCCAGCCGCCAACATGCTGGTACGCATGGAATTCGCCATCATGTCCCCCGTCTTCACCCGTCAGTCCGGATGAATTGCCCTTCCGAATTCCGACTGTTAATGCTTCGTTAAAAGCCACAGTCAACCAGTACGCGATCAAATCTGAACGCGCCATGAAGCGGTAAGGCGTCCCGACCATGCTCAAAGACACCGACCCGCCCCTTCGCAATCCCTCTCGCAAAGCGCATGCCGCAGATGCACAGACCGAGACGGTCCTGAAACGAGACACTGCGAGAGTGCGCCTGGATGATCAGGGCCGCAAGGCGGACTTCTTTCGCTCTGTGGATTCTGCGCCTGTCGGCGTCTCCGTCGCGCGTCCCAGAGAGGTTCAGGACTTCGCCCTCGCCGCGTTCGCCTTTTTCTCCATCATCCTTCTGGCGCTGCCCGAGCTGAGCCGCGCATTGTTTGATGTCGCCATACCGCGAGACTACGTCGGCTTCACCGCAGACCGAATGAATGCGGTTCTGCCGGTCCGCACCTTCCTTCTGAGCTTCTTTCTGACTTATGCGCTGTTCGCCTACGGCACGCCGGGCAAACGGGTCGTGCTGGCGATGAGCTTCATGCTCAAGCTTGCGCTGGCCTGCATCGTGATCGACCTGGCCGCCTGGCTGAGCTGGCGATGGGCCAGCGCGGTCTGGCCGGTCCATTTCCAGCAATTTCTCGCCGGCATGGCTGGGCTTATCATCTTTCCGCACACCCTGATCAGCCAGGCGCGCCTGCCGACTGCTTCAGGAACTGCGGTGCTGCGTGACGGCAAGCTGTACGAATACGGCCTGTTGTTCGTCACGGGCGGCGTTGCGGCGATCGTCGCCATTCTGGTGTCGTCCGTTTTCCAGCCTGAAGCTGATTATCTGCGCTCGATCGCGCTGCTGGGCGGTATGGGACCCGGCGTCTTCCTGGCCCAACAAGTGATGGGGGTGCAGCTGGCTGTTCTGGGATGGGGGCGCAACCAGATCTCACGCCGCCGCGCCTTTTCGCCCCCGGTCGCGGTGATGATTCCGGCGCACAATGAAGCCCACCAGATCCGCGAAACGCTTCTGGCTGTGGATGCAGCGGCGGCGCACTATGACGGCGATGTGCGGGTGATCGTGATGGAGAACTGCTCCCATGACGACACGGCGCAACTGGCGGAGACGACCCTGGCGCGGTGTGAAAACCTGGCGGGCTGGATCGTCGACACGAGCACGATTCCCGGCAAGGCCCGGGCGCTCAATCGCGGCCTCGACCTGATTGAGGAAGGCTTTGTCGTCCGCATCGACGCCGACACCGTGATTGCGCCCGATACGCTGAAAACCGCCATGCGCCATTTCGCCCGCAACGCAGTGGGCGGCGTCGGCGGTCTGCCTCTGCCCCATGCGGATGAGGGGCTGTTGTCCAAGGTGCGCGCCATCGAGGTGCTGATGCGCCATGGCTTCGTTCAGGTGGGCTTCGGCGCGTTCGGCGGTGTCTTCGGCTTGCCCGGCATGTTCGTGATCTATCGCAAATCGGCGCTGGACGAGGCGGGCGGCTTCACCGAGGGCATGAATGGCGAGGACACCGACATCACCTTGCGCATGACCTCGCTGGGTTATCGCATGGTCGCCGACCCCAAGGCCAAATTCTACACCGAGACGCCCGACACGCTGGCCTTCTTGCGCGAGCAGCGCACGCGCTGGTTCCGTTCGCTCTACCATGTCACTGCGCACAACCGGGATATGCTGTTCCGCAATGGCTCGGTGATCGGCAATGTCGCCTTGCCGTTCACCCTGCTCAACGGCGCGCGGCGGGCGATGATGACGCCGCTGCTGATCTACGGCCTGATCGTGTTCTTCCTGTTTGGCGGCGTCTATGGCCACCCCAGCTTCGCAACCGTCGTGGCCGTTGTGATGGGCATGCCCTTTGTGCTGGCGCTGTTCGTGCTGATCGTCTGGAGACGGCTCGACCTCATCCCGATCCTGCCGCTTTACATGGGCTTCCGATTCCTGCGCTCGTATTACACGCTGGGCTCGACGCTTTCGCTGATCTTCCCAAGCGGCAAGGCCGAGCGCGCCTTTGACGCGCCCAAGCCCCGTCAGAAACCGCCGCTTGCCGGCTAGGCCGTCACCTCGTCATCCTTGATCCTGAAGAACAGGGCGTACAAGACCGGCGTCGCGATCATGGTCAGGATCGTTGCGAAGGCCAGACCGCAGATAATGGTCACCGCCATGCCTTGGAAGAAGGCGTCAAAGATCAAAGGCGTCATGCCCAGGATCGTCGTGCCCGCCGCCAATAGCACCGGTCGCAAGCGGCTGACCGAGCCCATGAGGATGGCGTCATAGCGCGGATCGCCGCGCGCAATGCGTTGGTCCACCTCGTCCACCAGCACGATGGCGTTCTTGATCAGCATGCCCGACAGGGACAACAGCCCTAAAAGCGCGGTGAAGGAGAAGGCCACATTGGTCGCCAGAAGCCCCATGCTGACCCCGCAGATCGACATCGGAACAAGCAGCCAGATGATGAGTGGCTGCCGCACGCTCTGGAACAGGACGAAACTGATCACCAGCATGACCAGGAAGCTCAGCGGCAACACGCCGCCCAGCGATTCATTAGCTTCGCTGGAGGCCTCGTATTCTCCGCCCCACTCGACCGAATACCCATGAGGCAGGTCAATGCCGCTGACGATTTCAGCAAAGCGGGGGAACGCTGAGGCCGCCGTGGTGTCATCAGAGGCGGGATTGCCCTGCACCGTCAGAGTGCGCACGCGGTTGCGACGCTGAATCAGGCTTTCATGAGGCTCAACAGCAAACCCGCTGACAACCTGGCTGATCGGCACATAGGCGTCCTGGGACGGGCTCCAGATCAACCGGTCCGTCAGGCTGTCGGGTTGAGCGCGTTCATAATCGGGCGCCCGCGCGATGATCGGGATCAGCAGATCGCCTTCGCGGAACACGCCCACTTGCGAGCCCGAAGTGGCGTAGCTGAGCGCATCCGCGACATCCGCCCGGGTGACGCCGATAGTTCTAGCGCGATCAGGTTGGATTTGCGGCACAAGCACCAGCTCGCGATTGCGCCAGTCCGTCCGCAAGTCTCGGAACTCGCCCGCCACGCTGAGCCGTCGTAACGCCTCCTCGGTCAGAGAGCGCAGCACCTCTGCGTCAGGCCCCATGAAACGCGCTTCAAGCTGAGCGCCGGAGGGCGGACCAAACACGATCCGCTCGGACCGGGCTTCGAGTTGAGGATACGTCTCGGTCACATAGGCCATGATGGCGTCCGCCAGCGGCGGAATCTCGTCCAGCGTTTCCGTCTGGACGATCAATTGACCATAGGCGGGATTGGGCTGCTCGCTTGTATAGGTCAGCATGAAGCGCGTCGCGCCCCGGCCCACGAACGCATCCACAGAACGGGCGTTGTCCTGTTCGCCGGCGAAGCGCGCCACATCGCGGATCACCTGATCGGTCGCCAGGATGTCCGAGCCCTGGGGCATGGTCATGTTCACGTAGAACATCGGCGTGTTTGAATTCGGGAAGAAGGCCTGTTTGACCGAGCCGAACCCGATGATGGACGCGATGAAAACCACCACCAGCGCGAGCACTGTCAGGATGCGGTGCTTCAGCGCGGTCGCCAGCATATTGCTGTAGAGTCCGTAAATGCCGCGGCCATGCGGATCGTCTGATCTGGCCTTTTCGCCCTTGAACAAATGATACGCGATCATTGGGGCGACCGTGATCGCCAGCACCCAGCTCAGTACCAGCGAAATCCCGATCACGGCGAACAGGGAGAACAGGAACTCGCCGGTCGAGTCCGGCGACAATCCGATCCCGGAAAACGCCATGATGCCGATGACTGTCGCGCCCAGAAGCGGCCATTGGGTTGAGTTGACCGCGTCTTCGGCCGCTTTCATCCGGTCATCGCCGCGCTGAACAGAGACCTGAATGCCTTCGGTCACTACAATGGCGTTATCCACCAGCATGCCCATGGCGATGATCAGCGCGCCCAAAGAGATGCGCTGCATGGTGATGTCGAACGCGTTCATGAAGAACAGCGTGCCCAGAACCGTCAGCAACAAGACAACGCCCACCGTCACGCCGGCGCGCCAGCCCATGAACAGGCACAACACCCCGATCACAATGCCGACCGACATCGCCAGATTGACCAGGAAGCCGTTCGTCGCTTCAGCCACGACGGTGTGTTGCTCATAGATGGGCTTCAGCTCCACACCGACCGGCAGGTCCTGTTCAAGCTCAGCGAGCCGCGATTCCACCGCTTCGCCCACATCCACGATATTGGTGTCTTCAAGCCCTGAAACGCCCAAGGTGAAGGACGGTTCGCCATTGTGATAGATGTAGACGTCCGCCCGCTGGACCGGCGCACGGGTCACAGTGGCGATGTCGGACAGACGCAAGGTTTGACCCGCATCGCGTGGCGAAATCAGAAGGTTTTCAATGGATTCAACGCCGCCGATGGATTGGGGCATTTCAATGCGCAAAAGGCGGTCACCCGAGGGCGACTCACCGGCAGAGACCACGGCGTTTTCATTGGAGAGCGTCGACAATACGGCTTCCACCGGAAGCCCCAGCCGCGCCAGGTCCTCCTGAGAGATTTCGATGTAGATGCGTTCATCTGTGACACCGGCGACTTCGACCTTGGAAACGCCTTCAACGACCAGCAATTCGCGGCGCAGATCATCGGCGATATCGCGGATTTCACGATCCGAATAGCCCGGCGCCGTGACCGCATAGAGAATGCCGTATACATCGCCAAAATCGTCGAGAACCTGAGAGGCGCCAGCACCGGGCGGCAAGGTCGGAGCGGCGTCCCGGACGCGTTTGCGCAACTCGTCCCAGATCTGCGGCAATTCGCTGCCGTCAAACTCGTCGCGCATGCGCACATGAATTTCACTGACGCCGGGCGCACTTTCCGAATACACCTCATAAAGCTGGCTCATCTGCTGAATGGCGGTTTCCAGGCGTTCGGTGACCTCGTCTTCCACCTCTTCGGCGGTCGCGCCGGGATAGGGCGTGACCACGATGGCTTCCTTGATGGTGAAGGACGGGTCTTCCAGACGCCCCACCGACATGAAGCCCTGGATCCCGCCAAACAGGCAAAACAGAATGACAAGCCAGGTCAGAACCGGGCGCTCGATGGACAGCCGGGCAAGATTGAACTTGCCGCCGACCGCAGACTGGGCGGTTTCGGTCATGGTCAGACGCTCCGTGTCTCGGTCGATCAGCGGTTGGTGGAGGTGATGGGACGCACGAGCATGCCTTCATACAGCGCGTTCACGCCAGCTGTGACGATTTCGTCCCCCGGCTCCAGCCCCGTATGGATGACCACCTGGCCGCCCTCGATCGGGCCTGCAAGCACGGATTGACGGCTTACGGCGCCGGACTCCGCATCAAAGACCCACACCGAGAAACTGCCGTCAGGATTGGACGCCAGGGCCGACAGCGGCGCCACAACGCCTTGCGCCTGGTTGGACAGACTTTGCGGCAGGTTGACCGTCACCGACGCCGTCATCCCCGGCAGAATATTGGCCGGCACGGAGTCCGGCAATGCAAACAGAGCGGTATAGGTCTGGGAGGCCTGATCCGGCTCTGCCACCAGTTCGCGATATTCCAGCTGGAAGCTCTGGTCGGGCAAGAATGGGAAGCGCGCCACCATTTCCGGCTCGTCACCGCGATCCACCTGAGCGATCAGGCTTTCGGGCACCTGAATGGCGACCCGCAACTCGCTGACATCCTGAATGCGCACCACTGGCTGACCTGCCGAGACGGTGGTGTAGTTGTCGACAAGCCGGCGGCTGATCAGCCCGTCAAAAGGCGCGTTGATCGTCGCGTACTCCAGGTTCTGACGGGCGGTGTCGAGCGCGACGGCGCGCAGATCGTAAGCTGTCTGCGCGTCTTCCAACGCAGCGTCCGATGCGATGCCGCGCTCATTGAGCGTTCTCTGCCGGTCCAGGTTTTGACGCGCCTGTTGCAGCTGAACCTGCGTCTCGCGTCGGGCGCGTTCGAAATCCTGGGTCTCAAGCCGGGCGACCAGGACGCCCTGCTCGATCAGCTGGCCCTCGGAGACCGGAAACTCCGCAAGTCGACCGCCGACCTGAAAGGACAGGTCGACAGTGAGCCGCGCTTCCACACGCCCCACAAACTCACGCTGGTTCGAGGTCGCCGCCGCCTGTACGGCTTCAATGCGCGCCGCTCTCGGGGGGGCCTGCTCTTCAGGCTCTGCTGGTGAACATGCGGCCAGAACGCCAAGGGCGCTCGCCGCAAACATCAGATTACGAACAGTCATCGGGGAGGCTCCGTCACAAGAGCGATGAGGCGGGCTTCTATGGCTCCACGCTCATCTGGCGAACAGGTTTCAAGGCCCAGGATCTCAGAGAAATGCAGGCCATCCGCGGCCAGCATCACGATCCGGGCGACGTAAGGGTCAGAGGCGTGGGTCAGCATGTCTTCGCGAATTTGCTGGTGGACACGCCGGATCGGTTCAATCAGCTCAGGGCTTTCCGCCAACGCCGCCAGCAGGCCCATATGCACCTGCCGATCCACATGCTTGTCGTCAAAAAACGCCGAGATCAGAGCCGGTAGAAGCGGAGCGTTTTCAGCGACGGCTTGCACCTTCGCAGTCTCGTGCCGCTCGAGGAAACGGTCGGTCATGCGCTGAATCATGCCTTCGATCAGCGCCTTCTTCGACGGGAAATTGTAAAGAACGCCACCCTTTGAAAACCCGCTTTCCTTGACGACAGCGTCAATGGTCAAGCTGGCGCCATCGCGTGCGACCACGCGTTCCGCCGCGTCCAGAATGAGCTCGGACGTGCTCGGCTTTTCTTCGGATTGGCTTGCAGTAGGAGTGTGGTTCAAGGGCCGCGCCTCACGCTCTGACAGTGTTTGCTGCACTGCATCTATACCGTCTGGACGGTTTTACAACCCCTAACCGACCAGACGGTACACACTTTGTTACAAAGAACGCCCCTACGGCCTCTCATGTGACAGAATCTTGAAAAAGACGGCTCCAGCCGATGCTTTGACTTCCCGCATCGCCTCGCCCTTGCTATCGGGTGGCGCACAACAGCGCTCCGGCGCTGCGAGGGGCCTGAACAATTAGGATATGATCTCATGGCGGATCTTGGTCAGCTGGGCGTTTTCGGGGTCCCGCTATTTGCGTTGATAGGCTTCATGTTCGCCGCCTACGCCATTGTGGCGAACGATGTCATCCAGACGCTCGGGACTTTTCTGGCGTCCAACGCCAAACGTCCCTGGCTGGTTCTCTGGGCTTTCGCCGCCTCCATCATCGTTGCGGTGATGCTTTACGGATATTTCGGCCAAGACGGCGATATCGCCTTCGGACGCCTGAACCGCATCCCCTATCCTGAAACCGGCATTCAATGGTGGCATATCCTGCCGCCGCTTGTGTTGCTGATCCTGACGCGGTTCGGCATCCCGGTCTCCACCACCTTCCTCGTTCTGACCATTTTCACCTTGACCGGCGGCTCCGCCACTGCGGGCGTGCTGGGCAGCATGATGATCAAGTCCTTGCTGGGTTATCTGGTCGCCTTCGGTGCTGGTGCGCTGCTCTTCGCGCTGATCTCGCGCATGTTTGAGACCTGGGTGTTCAAGACCGATGTCGAGGACCACGGCACGCCGAACTGGCATATTCCAATGGTCGCCGGGCTGACCGCGCTTCTGGTCTACCTGCTGGTGAACGGGCCGAGCCTGCCGGACCTCGCTGACGCCAACTGGATCGCCACGGGTCTCGTCATCGCTGGCAGCGTTGTCGTCGCGATCGCCACCCATCGATTCAACACCTGGTTCGTACTGCAATGGCTCTCGACCGGCTTTTTGTGGTCGCAATGGCTGATGCAGGATTTGGCGAATATTTTCGTCTACCTTCCCCGCGAGACCGTTGTGGACCCGGTGTCCGGCGATGTCAGCGTTACCTTCTCGTTTGGACTGTTGGTCTTCGCGACCTTGCTGATGCTGGGCCTGCACGCCCTGATCTTCGCGGCCCGCGGCGGCGAGATTCAAAAGATCGTTTTGTCCAAAACCAACACCGTGGATGTGCGCGCAGCCACCGTCGTCGATTTCGCCTTCGGCATCATCTTGATGTATTTCAAAGAGATCAACGACATCCCCATGAGCACGACCTGGGTCTTCCTGGGCCTGCTGGCCGGGCGCGAACTGGCCATTTCCTTCGTCGCCAAACTGCGTGGCGTCAAAGATGCGGCTTTTGACGTGACCACTGACATTATCCGTGCGCTGATCGGCCTTGTGATTTCAGTGGCCATGGCTCTGGGGCTGCCCTTCCTGGCCACGGGCAATCTGCCCAATATCGGTGAGGCCCTGGGCTTCGCACAGGTCGAGCCGGTCTCGTCTGATGTGTCTGACCTGGCTCAGTCGTCTGACGCGAATTCTGATACGCGCTAACGCACCGCTTAAAACTTACATTTCAAAGACCCCGTCGTCCCGGCGGGGTCTTTTTTGGCGCAGCTTCTCCTCAGAGCTGTAAAAAACGCCATTCAATGATGGCGGGTCCGCAGGTCCGTGCTAAATCCGTTGTGGGCAGGGTTTATTAAGGGGATTGGTTGGGCATGCAGACCTCGACCAAACAGGATGGGGCCGAGCCGGAGAAATCAGGCTGGGTCGGCTGGATACAGATCGCCGTGATTATTGCGGTCATCGTACTCGCGATGATCATGACAGCCGTCTTGTCGTCTGGCGGCGGGCGTGAGCCCCAGGCCGCTCCTGAACGCGCGGCCACACCCGTACAGATCATCCGCCCCACGCAAGCCGCCCATCAGGTCGAAATCGCTCTGACCGGATCCGTCGCCTCTCCGTCTGACGTTACGTTGACACCGCAAGTCGGCGGGCGCGTCATTGAGGTGTCGGAGGCGGTGCGCGCCGGCGCTCATTTCGAGCCGGATGAGGTGTTGTTTCGCATCGACCCGCGTGACTACGAAGTGGCGGTGTCTCGCGCACAGGCCAGCCTCGCCGATGCACGCAGCGCGCTCGACCAAGTTGAGGCTGAAGCTGAGATCAATCGCGCGGAATGGCGCCGCGAATACCCCAATCGAGAGATCACGCCCCTCGCCGCCCGCGAGCCGCAACTGGCCGCCGCCCGGGCGCGTGTCGCCTCCGCCCAAGCCGACCTGTCCCAGGCCCGCCTCAATCTTGAACGCACCGCGATCAGTTTCCCCTTCCGCGGCCGTGTGATTGAAAGCCGCGTCGAAGCGGGGCAATTGGTCAGCGCCGGTCAAAATTATGGCTCGGTCTATGACATAGCCCGCCTTGAGATCATCGCTCCGATCGCCCCAGCCGATCTGGAACGCCTAACCCCGGCTGTGGGGCGTCTGGCCGACCTCTCGGTCGGAGAAAGCGCCTTGAACCTTCAAGGTGAGATCGTTCGAGAGGGCGCCAGCTTGAACGCGCGCACCCGCTTCATCGACCTGTTCATCGAGCCGGCGTCTCCAGACGCCCTGCGCCCCGGGCAGTTTGTTGATGTTCGGGTCTCTGGACCGGATCTGGAGGAGAGCGTCGTGACGCCCGCTTCCGCACTCGCAGGGCTGAACCAGGTCCGGATCGTGCGTGACGGCCGCATCGAGGAGATCGAGGTCGTCGTGCTGGATCGCGTCGGCGACCAGGTCTTTCTCCGCCCCTTCGATTTCGGGCAGGGCGTGATCATCACCCCCGTCCCTGAAAACGCTCTGGGACGCCGTGCTAACATTCTTACCGCTGACGGGGCGGCTCAGTGACCGAGCCAGCTCTGCCCCCTTCCGCGCACTCAACCTGGCCCGGCAAAGGCTTGATCACCTGGTTTGTCCGCAACCCCGTTGCGGCCAACCTTTTAATGGTCCTGTTTCTTCTGGGCGGCGGCATTACAGCCTTCACCCTGCAGACAGAGGTGTTTCCCACCCTTCAGCCCCGCAATGTGCAGGTGGCGGTCATCTATCCCGGCGCAACGCCCGGAGATGTGGAAGACTCCATCACCCGCCGCATCGAAGAAGCCGTGATCGGGCTGGAAGGCGTGGACCGGGTCCGCTCGGTCGCCTCGGAAGGCCGCGGCACGGTCACCATCGAACTGCAGGACTTCGCCGACGCCCAAGTGGTCAAGGACGATGTGGAGACCGCCGTTTCCGCCATCGCCGATTTTCCGCCCGCTGACGCCGAGCAGCCCCAGATCCGTGTGCCTCAGCCTGTCACCACCATTCTCACCTTCGCGCTGACCGGCACTGTGGATGAAGCGTCCTTGCGTGAAGCCGGCTCGCGCATCGAGCGCGACATGCTGGCCGCTGACGGCATCTCCACCGTGCGTTTGCGCGGCGTACGGGCGCTGGAGATTTCCATTTCAGTCTCCGAAGACGCCCTGCGCCAGTACGGGCTGACCTTCTCGGAAGTCGCGAACGCCGTACGCGACGCCTCCGTAGACCTGTCGGGCGGGGAAATCCGCACACAAGCCGACGATATCCTTTTGCGCACCAACGCCCGGCGCGAGACCGGCGCAGAGTTTGAAAACATCATCCTGCGCTCGTCTGAAACCGGGGCGCGGGTCCGTCTGGGCGATGTGGCCGAAATCAATGACGGGTTTGAGGAAGACCCGCTGATCTCGCGCTTCAACGGTCATCCCGCAGTCTTCATTGATGTCCAGACCCAGGGGTCTGAAGATCTTCTGGGCGTGCGCAACACCGCAATGGCGTTCGCGGACGCCCTCGACTTGCCGCCCGGCGTGCAGATGGAGCTGGTGGTTGATCAATCCCAGATCTTCCGTGACCGGATTTCACTCTTGGCGCGCAACGCCATCATCGGCTTCACACTGGTGTTCCTGCTTCTGGTTCTGGTGCTCGATTTGCGCCTGGCCTTCTGGGTGTCCATGGGCGTTCCGATCTCGTTCCTGGGCGGATTCGCCCTGTTCGGAATCGCCGGGGTCACGATGAATTTCATCACGACGTTCGGCTTGATCGTGGTGCTGGGGATCGTGGTGGATGACGCCATCGTGGTGGGCGAGAATACCGACCGCGAACGCCAGAAAGGCCGCTCTGACGAAGACGCCGCCATCGCTGGGGTCACCGGTGTCGCCGCACCGGTTCTGGTCGGGGTTCTGACCACCATGGCCGCGTTCGGCCCGCTGATCTTTTCAGGCGGCACGTTTGGCGAGATCACGCGCCCCATTCCGATCGTGGTGATCTCGATCCTGGCGATCTCGCTGGTCGAGGCCTTCTTGATCCTGCCCTCCCACCTGGCGCATGGCGGACACTGGTCGCGCGGACCGCTGGCGCGGATTCAGGACCGGGTGGCCCGACTTCTCACCGCCTTCGCCGATGGAACCGTCAGCCGCTGGGCGCGCTTCGCGGCGCGCATGCGCTGGCTGGTGGCGGCCGCCGGCATCGCCATCCTGGTTCTGGTGATGTCTCTGGCCTCGTCAGGGATCGTCCGGTTCGTGTTCTTCCCGGCGATTGAATCTGAACAGATCACCGCCGATATCAGCCTGCCCGACGGGGCGCCCTTCGCGGCCACCCGTGACGCCGCCGAACACATGATCGCCGCCGCGGAAAGCATCCAGCGCGAATACGCCGAGACCGGCGAACCGGTCTTCAAATCCATCGAAGCGACAATCGGCGGCCGCACCAGCCTGTTCGGGGGGCCGGGCTCCAGCTCGACCACGACCATCGCGTCCAACGCCGCCCAGATCCAGGTCCAGCTGACCCCGTCCGCGGATCGGACCACCAGCTCGTCCGAACTTGAAGCGCTCTGGCGGCAACGCACCGGCCAGCTGGCGGGCGTAGAGCAGCTCTCCATCATTTCCTCGGCTGGTCCGCAAGACTCAGATATCGCCTATGAATTGTCCCACCCTGACACCCCGTCTCTGGAAGCGGCGGTGCGCCGACTCGCAGAGTCTCTCGCCCAGCTCGACGGCGTGTCCGAGATCGAGGATGGGCTCGACATCGGCAAGCGCCAGCTCAACTTCACCCTCACCCCTGCGGGCGAGGCGGCGGGCCTGAGCCCGCGCGATGTGGCCCGGCAAGTGCGTCAGGCCTTCTTCGGTGAAGAAGTGCAGCGCATTCAGCGCGGCTCAGACGAGCTGCGGGTCTTTGTGCGCTATCCCGAAGACGAGCGTGTGGGCCTGTCGGACCTGACCGATCTGCGCATTCGCACCGCTGACGGACAGAGCCTGCCGCTCAGCGTCGCCGCCACGCTCACCGAAAGCCGCAGCTATACCCAGATTGAGCGCATTGACGGACGCCGCATCGTGGAAGTGACCGCCGATGTGGATGAAGCACGCCTGACCCCTGGCGAAGCCCGGGCGCAGGTCGAAACCGTCATGTTGCCGCAACTGGTGGAGCAATATCCCGAGCTGCGCTGGACGCTGGCGGGCGCCGGGCGCGAACAGGCTGAAGATTTCGCCAGCCTGGGCCAGGGTCTGCTGATCGCCATCGTGATCATGTACGCTCTGCTCGCCACGCAGCTGCGCAGCTATGTGCAGCCCATCATCATTCTGATCGCCATTCCGTTCGGCATCGGCGGCGCGATCCTGGGGCATTTTATCCTTGGATATCCGCTGTCCTTCCCGTCCATTTTCGGCATGGTGGCGCTGTCCGGCGTGGTGGTGAACGCCTCGATCGTGTTGATCGACCGCTATAATATCAACCTGGCTGAACGCAGCATGTCGCCTGTGGACGCGATCGCCGAGGCCGCGGGTCGCCGCTTTCGCCCGGTCCTGGTGACAACGCTGACCACCGCATTGGGCCTCTTGCCGATCATCGCCGAGCAAAGCCCGCAAGCCCAGTTCCTGGTGCCCATGGCGGTGTCGCTGGGTGCGGGCCTGGTCTTCGCCTCGATCTCCATCCTGATGCTCTTGCCTGCGCTGGTGCTGATCATCGACGATCTGCGCGGCGCGCCGCTCAAGAGCCTGGCGGGGATTGTGGGCCTGGTTGTGGCGCTGGTCCTGATCAATATCGCCGGGCTGATCGGACTGATCGTGCTGGCCGCTATCGGCGGGTTTATCGGCTGGCGGGTCTTGCGGCGTCGACGCCTTAGCGCCTAGCGCTGACGAGCTCCAGGGCCGCCTCTAATGCGGGGTCTCGCCCCTCAAGCCAACTTTCATAGGTTTCTGGAGCCAACACATCAGGATTGAACCCTTGGCCAAACTCTGGATTCTGCATGGCGCTGCGCTGGTATAACCACGGTACGCGGACAACGATTCCGCTATTGGGCAAATTCAAGAACCAGATGACGCCCGCTGTAGGCCCTTCCTGGCTCCCCCCTGTTCGTTCACCAACCAGGGTGACACGGGATTGTTCCGCCAGAACGCCATATAATTGGGTCACCCCTGAGGCGTTTCGCCGACTGGTCAGGATAATCACCTCGCCTTCAAAGGCATCGCCGGCGCGAGCGAAGCGATTGGTCTGATTATTGGCACGCGCACTAACATCGCGACGTCCGTCAGGTCGTTCAGGGTACCAATCGGGATTCGGCGACAAGGCGTTCGGATCCCATGTCTGGATATGATCGCGCAATCCTTCAAAGTCGATCGTCGTCACCCAGATCTCGGACGTATGCTGAATCGGCGTTTCCGAGCTGAGATAAGAGAGCAGGCTTTGCATCACCTCGGTTGAGCCGCCACCATTGCGACGCAAGTCAACGATCAGGGTTTCAACCCCATCTGCGTTCAGCTCAGAAAAGATTGGCTGGAAGACCGAATAGGGACTGATAGGCGTGCGGTAGTTCACAAACGTTTCCACGCTCAGCACCGCGACGCCGTCTGCCGGTCGCTCAATACGAACGGCATCCGGGTCGGAAAAATTGCGCCATCGTGCTTCTCCACCCAGCGCCCGGAACTGTGCATAACCAATACGGGGCAGCGTTATGGTGCGGGCGCCAGGCTCTCCGGGGCGCCGAACTTCAAGCACGACCTGATCATCATCAGGATTCAGCAAGGCGTCGAAATGATCAAAGCCCGAGCCCAGGAATTCACCGGATCGTTCAAGTTCCGCATCCCGCACATGATCAGTATACCCATCGACGGGCATGAACCGGCGCGCAGCCTGCAACCGGTCTGAGACCGGGTCGCCATCAATGCGGAGCACTTCATCGCCGCGCTCGAGCGCCACCCCCTCCGCGAAATGCTCCACATACATCCGGCCCTCAAACAGGCGCATGCGGATCGGCAGATAGGTGGGCGCTGTTTCTCGCGACTGCTCAACGCTGTCAGGCAACTCCGCCTTGGTATGATCACACCGGATATCGGCCAAGAGCGCAGAGAGCCCCAGATACAGTTCTGGTAAATCCGCCCCGTCTTCCGCAGCACGCGCCATAGCGGCCCAATGGGCGTCCAGCTCAGCGCGCTCGGTATAGCGATCATACCCAGGATGCAGACGTTCCAAAGCTTCACGCGCCAGGGCCAGGTCTTCGCGGACCTCTTCTGGTGCGAACTGCGCAAGAGAAGGCTCAGCTTGACTGACAGCAAGCGTCAGAACGGCAAGTGAGAAGAGCATGGCGACCTACAAATAAGAACTTTACGAAGCCCAAACTATACGGCGGCCATGAGGTCTCAGATCATTACAAATGAAAAACGCCGGCCCGAGGGCCGGCGTTTTCATGTCTGATAGAGCGACTTGCGCCTATTCGGGTTTGGGCAGATCAGCGCGGACTGATTGCTCCTTGGCGATGCGGGCGATCAGATCGTCGACCTTCATCGTGCCCAGATCGCCATGATCGCGGTGACGCACGGCCACTTCGCCGTTTTCCGCTTCCGCGTCGCCGACCACCAGCATGTAGGGGATCTGGCGGTTCTGGGCGTTACGAATTTTCTTCTGCATCCGCTCGGAGGCGAGATCCACCTCGACGCGGACGCCGGTGTTTACTGAATCCACCTCGGCGAGGAACAGCTTGTCCTTCACCGCTTGCGCATACTCTTCATGGCGATCGGCAATCGGGATCACCACCGCCTGGGTCGGGCTGAGCCAGGTCGGGAACTTGCCCGCATAATGCTCGATCAGGAAGGCGGTGAAGCGCTCATGGCTGCCCAGCGGCGCCCGGTGGATCACATAGACCGGCTTCTTGTCGCCATCGGCGGCGGTGTATTCCAGCTCAAAGCGTTTGGTGGCCATGAAGTCGAGCTGGTTGGTGGAAATGGCGTATTCGGTGCCGACCACCGACTTCACCATGAAGTCGACTTTCGGGCCGTAAAACGCCGCCTCACCCTCAACTTCCTTATACGGATAGCCAGACTCGTCCATGGCCTGCTTGAGGATATCGAGCGCCGTCTTCCAGCCCTCGGCGTCATCGACATATTTGTCGAGATCTTCCATGTCCGGCAGGGACAGGCGCATCCAGAAATCATCAATGCCGAACAGGCGGTAATAGTCCGCGTGCATGTGCATCACGTCCAGGAACTCGTCCTTGGCCTGGTCGGGACGGCAATAGATGTGCGCATCGTTCTGGCAGAAACCGCGCACCCGCATCAGGCCGGACAGACCGCCCGACGCTTCATACCGATAAACCTGTCCGTATTCTGACAGGCGCACCGGCAGATCGCGATAGGACCATTGGTCGTGCGCATAAATCATGTGGTGGTGCGGGCAGTTCATCGGGCGCAGATAGTATTCCTGCTCGTCGATCATGATCGGCGCATACATGTCGTCCGCATAGAACGGCAAATGCCCCGAGCGATGATAGAGCTCGCCCTTGGTGATGTGCGGGGTGGAAACCCGGCGATAGCCGGCGCGATGCTCGGTGATGCGGGCGAGCTTTTCCAGCTCGTCGCGGATCACATTGCCCGCAGGCAGCCACATGGGCAGACCCGCGCCGACCTCTTCCACCAGGGTGAACAGGCCCAGCTCCTTGCCGATCTTGCGGTGATCGCGCTTGGCCTGTTCTTCAAGGCGGGTCACTTCCGCTTCAAGCTCGTCCTTGGTCTCGTACGCCAGAGCGTGAATGCGCTGCAGCTGGGCGTTTTTGGCGTCGCCGCGCCAATAGGCGCCGGCGATGGAGCGCAGCTTGAATTCGCCCACCTGGCCGGAATGCTCCACATGGGGTCCGCGGCACAGATCGATGAAATCGCCCGTGCGGTAGAAAGTGATCTCGTCCAGGCCTTCGCCCGCGACGGATTCATCACCCGTCTCCTTGGCGATGGCGGTCGAGCCCTTGTCACGCAGCAGTTTGAGAAGCTCGACTTTGAAGTCCTGGCCTTCCTTGGCCATGTAATCGATGGCCTCGTCGATGCCGTGCGCTTCGCAGTAGAACTTTTTCTTCTTCTTGCGCAGCTCTTTCATGCGCTTCTCGATCTTGGGCAGATCCTCGACCGTCAGCGGCTCTTCGAGCTGGATGTCATAGTAAAACCCTGTGGCTGTCGCCGGACCCACGCCAAACTTGGCGTTCGGCCAGAGGTCCTTGATCGCCGCAGCCATCAAATGGGCTGCGGAGTGACGGCGCGTCTCTACCGGGATGTTATCCTGCGACATGATTTTCAGGCTTCTATGACAAATAAGAGGTTGGGATGAACGTAAGAACATTACGCTCATCTCCGTTTAAATCCTCACTTCGGGCCTGTCCATAAAGCCTGCTGCGCCGCACGCCTTCAAATTCCTAGACCGAGACCGAATGCCGGGCTTCGCTTGACGCGAGATAGCCGTCAAACGCCGCCGCCACGAGCCGCGCCAATGGACGGTAAGCCGGGTTGACCAGGATCCGGCCGCTCTCAATCGTCACCACGCCTGAAGCAATTAAATCCTCAAGGTCCGCTTGGGGCGCAGGCAAGCCATAGCAGGCCGCCACCGCATCTGGATCCACGCTGAGATAGGTCATCACCTGTTCGATGATCGCGGCGCGCATGGCGTCCTCGCGGCTCACCGCAACGCCCTTGCCGACAGGCAGGCGTCCGGCGTCCACATCGAGCATCCAGTTGCGGACATCCGCCTTGTTCTGCACATGGCCCTGTGGCGCCTGGCCGATGGCGGACGCGCCCAGCGCGATCAGCGTCTCGGCCTTGTCCGTGGTGTAGCCCTGAAAATTCCGGCGCAGGGTTCCGGTTTCAAGCGCCCGCGTCATGGGATCATCGGGGCGCGCATAATGGTCAATTCCGATCAGGGCGTAACCGCACTCGATCAGGGCGGCTTCCATGGCGTCCGCCTGTTTCAGGCGCGCCTTGGCGGCGGGCAGATCCTCATCCTTGATCAGGCGCTGGTGCGCTTTCATGTGCGGCACATGAGCGTAGCCGAACACCGCCAGACGATCCGGGTTCAACGCCGCAGCGGCTTCTGCGCTGGCGCGGGCGCTGTCTTCGGTCTGAAGCGGCAGACCATACAACAGGTCCGCGTTGATCTTCATCACACCGGCCTCGCGAAGCCGATTGAACGCCGCCTCCACCAGCTCATAAGGCTGGATGCGGTTGATCGCGCGCTGCACGGCTGGGTCGAAACTCTGCACGCCCGTAGACGCGCGGGTGAAACCGTTGCGCGCTAGGCCCTCGGCGTCATCACGGGTGAAATGACGTGGGTCGATTTCGATGGCGAGCTCGGCGTCCGCCTCAAAATCAAACCGGTCGCGGATCGCGCTCATCAGGCGGTCCATTTGCTCCGGGTTCAGAATGGCGGGCGTGCCGCCCCCGAGCGCCAGATGCGACACGGTCATCCGGCCCGGCAAGCGATCCGCGACCAGAGTCAGCTCTTTCAGCAAAACCTTCAGATAGGCCTCGACCGGGCCGTCCTGAGTGGTCGCGCGGGTGTTGCAGCCGCAATACCAGCACAGGGATTTGCAATACGGCACGTGAAGATAGAGCGAGATCGGCTTGCCGCGATCCAGCGTATCCAGCCAGTCGCCATAGACCGCCGCATCGACGCCCGTATGAAAATGCGGCGCGGTGGGATAGCTGGTGTAACGCGGGCTGCGCTGTTGGCCATAGCGCAGCAAGGTATTGATCCGGGACGCCATGACGGGCTCCAACTCTGTGCAAGATAGCCTCGCTTTAGCGTGCGAAGCCTGGACAGAGCAGAGGACCCGACGTCGCACGCGGCGACCGGTCGCAGGACCTAGCTGAGCGTGCGGCGCACCGCGTCATGCCAGCCCGCCATCTGGCGCTGGCGTACGGCGTCTTCCAGCTGCGGCGCGAACGCTCGCTCGGCCTGCCATAGCGTTGCAGCTTCAGACAGCTCCGAGAACATCCCGATCCCCAGCCCCGCCAGAAACGCCGCGCCCCAGGCGGTGGCCTCAGCGTTGACCGGGCGGACGGTCTCGACCGCGCAAATATCCGCCAGGCGTTGCATCAGCGCGTCATTGACGGCCATGCCGCCATCCACTTTCAAGGTGCGCACATCCACCCCATCACTGGCCACCGCGGTCAGAAGATCCTGGGTCTGGTAGACGGTGGAATCCAGCGCGGCGCGCGCAATCTCCGCCCGACCCGCCCCACGGCTCAGCCCGCATAACAAGCCGCGCGCATCAGGATCCCAATGCGGCGCCCCGAGCCCTGAAAAGGCGGGCACCAGATAGACGCCGCAGTCTGGGTCCGCGCTTTGCGCCAGCGCTTCGATTTCAGAGGATCGCGCGATCATCCCCAACCCGTCTCGCAGCCATTGCACGGTCGCGCCCGCCGACAGGATCGAGCCTTCCAATGCGAAGGCTGATTGGCCATTTAAGCGCCAAGCCGTGGTCGCCAAAAGCCGGTTTTCAGACCGGACCGGCGCATCGCCGGTGTTCACCAGCAAGAACGCGCCCGTGCCATATGTCGACTTCACCTCGCCGGGATGCAGGCAAGCCTGACCCAGCGCCGCCGCCTGCTGATCGCCCGCCGCTGCGCAAATGGGGATCGCCCGGCCCAGAATAGAGCTTTCGGTCTCGCCATACCGGCCCGCACTGTCCACGACGTCTGGCAAGACCGCGCGCGGCACATTGAACAGGCGCAGCAGCTCCTCATCCCAGTCCGCCGCCTCCAGCGCGTAAAGGCTGGTGCGGCTGGCGTTCGTGGCGTCGGTGATGTGAACGCGCCCGCCCGTCAGCCGCCAGATCAGAAAACTATCCACCGTGCCGAATGCCAGCTTGCCCGCTTCGGCCTTCGCCCGCGCGCCAGGAACGCTATCTAGAATATAGGCGAGTTTTGAGGCGGAGAAGTATGGATCGAGCACCAGGCCCGCCCGGTCGCGCACCAGCGCTTCGGCGCCCTCAGCGCGCAAATTGGCGCAGGTCTTCGCCGTGCGCCGATCCTGCCAGACAATGGCGTTATGGATCGGCTGGCCGGTTGTCCGGTCCCAGACCAAAGTCGTCTCGCGCTGGTTGGTGACGCCGATCGCCTGAACCGCCCAGCCTTGCGTCTCCGCGGCGCTCATGGCTTTGCGAGCGGTTGAGAGCACTGTCGCCCAGATCACTTCGGGATCATGCTCCACCCAGCCCGGCTGGGGATAGCCTTGGGCGAACTCTTCCTGGGCTGTGGCGATGACCCGCCCCGTCTCGTCAAAGACCAATGCGCGCGACGACGTCGTGCCCTGATCAAGAGCCAGCAATGCAGGACGGGACATGGTGAAACGCTCCGGGCAGTCTATGGTAGAGGTCAAGCTAAGCTGTTCTGACCGGATGGAGAATGCCCTCATGGCGTTTGTTGCGGAAACTTTTGAGAGCCCCAGCGGCGCGAGCCTGCACCTGCATGTGCAAGAAGCCGAAGCTCAGCCGCTGGGCGTGATCCAGATCCATCATGGCCTGGCCGAACATTCCGCGCGTTACGCCCGCTTCGCCGCCTATCTCGCGGGCCGCGGCTTTCATGTGGCCGCCCATGACCATCGCGGCCACGGGCAAACTACGGCCGAGGACGCGCCGCGCGGCGTGTTCGGCGCGCCCAAGGGCTGGACCAAGGTCATCAAGGACGCGTTGGCGGTGGAAGACCATCTCAAGGCGCGCTTCCCCGGCCAGCCCCATATCGTGTTCGGGCATTCCATGGGCGGCGTCGTCGCGATGAATCACGCCATGGAGCGCAAGGGCGAAATTTCAGGGCTTGCGGTCTGGAATTCCAATCTGGCGATTGGCGGCCGGGCAGGCCTGATGCGCGCCGTGCTCAATATCGAAAGCCTGTTCAAGAAACCCCAATCCGCCTCCACCTGGCTGGAAGGCCTGACCTTCAAGGCCTGGGGCAAGCAGGTCAAAGGGCGCCGCACCGATTTTGACTGGCTGTCGCGCATCCCAGAGGAAGTGGACGCCTATATCAATGATCCCGAGTGCGGCTGGCCGGCCTCGATCTCGCTCTGGCGTGATCTGATCGAGGGGACCGAGCTGGGGGAGAGCGAAAACCGGCTGCGCGCCATGCGCACAGACCTCGCCATCCATCTGGCGGCGGGCGGCGAAGACCCCGCGACCGACAAGGGCCAGGCCGCCAAAGTGCTCGCCTCACGGCTTTACAATGCGCGCTTCTCGGACGTGACCATGCGGCGCGATCCGCAAGCGCGGCACGAGACACTTAATGATCTCGGGTATGAAACGGCGCAATCGGACTTCGCTGACTGGGCGGAGCGCGTGGCTCGCCAGCAAGGCTAGGAGGCTTTGACCTCACCCGGCAGCGGCGCTTCTTCGGGCTTTGACGACGAGACGGAGACAGTGTCTTCGGCAGGCGTCAGTCCGAGCGCTTCGCGATCCATCATGGCGCCTTCAAAGCGCGCTGCATGAGTGGACGCGCCATCAAACGCCGGCAAGAAAGCGCGGCCAGTATTGCCGGTGAAAGCGCGCAAATCGGCAGATTTGAAGATGGCGTGGTTCAGATTGCAGTCCTTGAAATTCACGCCCTTCAGATTGGCGCCGGTGAAATTTGCGCCGCGCAGATCAGAGCCTGTGAAGACAGCGCCAATGAGCGAAGCGCCTGAAAAATCGAGTCCCACGCCGCAAACCCCGCGCAGATTGGCGCCGATCAGCCCTTTTTGGCGCAAAGCCTGACCAAGAACGCGCAGGTCTTCGCCTTCAAAATTGCCGCGCTGGCCCTGTTCGCCGCGTGAGCGTGTGTACAAATCGCTCTGCTCGAGCCTTTGTTGAAGCTCTTCAACCCGGGCCATCGCCTCAGCCGCCGGATCGCGCACGACCCGTTCCATGTTCGCGCCGTCAAGGCGCGTGCCGTTCAGGTCTGCGCCCGTCAGGACTGCGCCTTCGAAATTCGCATCGCGCAGATCGGCCTGATTGAGTTTGGCGCCGTCGAGCATGGCGCCAGAAAAGTCTGCGCCTTTAAGCTTGGCTGCGCTCAGTCGCGCGCCTCTTAGCGTGCAGTCGCGGAAATCCACGGCGCCATCACGGCCATCGCCCTCCGCATCAACAACCCAGTCGTTCTGTTTAAACTCGGCGTCGCGCTCATCCTTGTACAGCACCGCCTTGCGAAAATCCGCGCCGTCCAGATTGGCGCGATACAGATCCGCGCCGCGCAAGATCGCGCCCCGCAGATCCGCGCGAGACAAATCCGCGCCCCGCAGATCGGCGCGCTTCAGGCTTGAGCAGTAAAAGGAGGCCGTCACCAGCGAGGCCAAAGCAAAGTTTGATTCAGAGAGATCGCATCCAATGAACTCGATGCCGTCGAGCTTGCGCTTCATCAAGGACGCGCCCGCAAGATCCTGAAACCGGAAAAAGGCGCGGCAGCCGCCCGCCCGACCTGCGATGAACGACTCATGAGCCGCGATGACCGACAGGTCCAATGGCATTCCAGTCTCTCCCAAGCATTAGCCTTTAGTCTGCGTGGTTGAAATTAATGTTCCGTTCTACGCCTGATTGAGATCCGGGTGATACATCTATGAAGTGCTTGTCATATCGACAAAATACGGGAAGGCTATTTGTCAGGACATGGGAGGAGAGCAGCGTGATCGAACGGGTTTCCAAACAGGGCGCCGTCAGCCTCCGGCGACTTCTGGCGCGGCACATGGCGCGCACCGCCGGCAAGACGGTGATGTCGCCTGAAAACCCCAGGCAGATCGCCCGCAAGCGCATGGACGCGGGTGCGGACCGTTTGCCGACGCCGGATGACGTCAAGATTGAAAGCACGACACTCGCCGGTCTGAACGCGCTGAGCTTCACACCCGACGATCATCGACCCGGATTATTGCTGTTCCTGCATGGTGGCGGATACTGCCTGGGCTCGCCCAAAAGCCACCGCCCGCTGGTGACCCGTCTGGCCAAGGCTCTGAAGATCAAGGCTGTCTCCGTCGATTACCGCTTGGCGCCTGAACATGTGTTTCCCTGTGCTGTGGATGATGGCGCAGCCGCGCTGAACTGGGCGATGACGCATAGCGACGGCCCGGTCCTGATCGCGGGCGACAGTGCCGGCGGCGGTTTGGCGCTGGCCAGCATATTGCGACAGCGCGAGCATGGCCGCCCCCTGCCACAGGGCGTCTATCTGATTTCTCCGTGGACGGACATGACGGCCAGCGGCGAGAGCACGCATACGCGCGCCAAGTCCGATCCGATGCTCAAGCCGGACTGGCTGGCGGCCGGCGCGGCGCTCTATCTCGAAGACACGCCCGCCGACACCCCGGAAGCCTCGCCGCTCTTCGCCGACCTTTCAGGTTTTCCGCCGGTCTTCATTCAGACCGGAGATGCGGAAATCCTGCGCGATGACTCCATTCGATTCGCAGAAAAGCTCGAACAGGCGGGCGTTGCCGTCCAGTGCGAGATCTGGGACGCACTCTGGCATGACTTCCCGTTATTCGCGCCGCTATTGCCGGAAGCGGATATGGCGCTGGATCGCTTGACCCAATGGGCGGAACCGATCCTGACCCCGTCTTCGAACTAGGGCGCTTCGAGCGCAAACGCGTCGGTGTCCCGCCCCGATAAAGCCAGCGCATACCGGCTGGCGGGACCAGCCCAGTTGCTGACGATGATCCCGTCCGGGCTTTTGTACCAGGACGGGCATTCGCCCGCCCAGACGGTCTGGTCGAGACGTTTTTGAAGACGCGCGTTGAACGCCGATTGCGCCTCCGCTTTCACTTCAACGCTGATTGCATCCGCGGTCAGTAGCCGCATGATCTGACGACGGACAAACTCTGTCTGGCGTTCGATCATGAAGATGATCGAATTGTGTCCCAGATTGGTGTTTGGCCCGTACAGGGTGAAGAGGTTGGGGAACCCCGACAGGGCGACGCCTTTATACGCAGTGGGGCTATCGCCCCAGACGTCTTTCAGGCTCTGCCCGTCTCTGCCTATGACATCCAGATTGGGTAGAAACTCTGTCGCCTTGAACCCTGTGGCCAGGATCACAAGATCAGCGTCGATGGCCTCGCCGCTCGCCGTCATCACACCCGTCGGGGTGAAGCGCTGCACCCCATCAGTCACCAGACGCACGTGCGGCTGGTTCAGGGTTTCAAAAAAATCATTGGAGAGCAGGATGCGCTTACACCCCGGCGCATAATCGGGCAGCACTTGGTCAAGCACCGCTTCGTCATCGACCTGGGTTTTGATCCGGCGGGTCAGACGGCGGCGCGTATAGGCGGCCGCCAGACCGCCCGACCGAAAGGCTGGCCAGCGCAGCTCATGCAGCGCGAAACTGCCCATGCGATAGAGCCAATGATATCCGGGCAGATGGCGAAACAGCCATTTCTCCACGCCCGTAAAGGCCCGGTCAGGCTTGGGGATGATCCAGTTCGGCGTGCGCTGGAACACCGCCAGCTCTGACGCCGCCTTCGCCGCGTGCGGCAGGACTTGAATGGCGCTGGCGGCGCTGCCGATCATCACCACGCGCTGGCCCGTCATGTCGACGTCCGGCGTCCACTCAGCCGTGTGCACGATCTGGCCCTTGAACTGATCACGCCCTTCAAACTCTGGCGAAAACGGCTCTGACAATTGCCCTACGGCGCTGATGACAGCGCGCGCGATGAGCGTGCCGCCATCCTCAAACGCGACACGCCAGACGCCTTCAACCCCTTCATAAGTCAGTGCACGGACGCTTTTACCGTAGCGGATGTGCGGCTCCAGTCCGAACGCTGTGCTGGCGCGTTCGAAATAGGCCTTGATCTCGGCCTGCGGCGCGAATTTCCGGCTCCAGTCCGGATTGGGAAAGAACGAGTAGGAATACAAATGGCTCGGCACGTCGCACGCCGCGCCGGGATAGGCGTTGGCGCGCCACACCCCGCCCGGCCCGTCGGCGCGTTCCGCGATAAGGAAGTCTTGGACCCCGGCCCGTTTGAGCTGGCGCCCCATGGCGAGGCCAGACATGCCGGCCCCGATAATGAGAACGTCTGTGCGCTCGAGCGCGCCCGCCTCAGTCATGGGCTTCGGCATACATCGCGTCCACCAAGGCCTGATTGCGAGCGGTCACCACATTACGCCGGACTTTCAAGGTCGGCGTCAGCTCCCCTGTCTCAACGCTCAACGGCGCGTCGAGCACCCGGAATTTTCGGATATTCTCAACCCGGGCATAGCGCTCGTTCATCTCATCGACCGCCGCCTGCAAGTGCGCCTGCAGCGCCTCGCTCTGGCGCGCCTCTTTGACGCTTAAGGCCTGCTTGGAGGCGAAGTCCGCCAAAGCGTCCTCACTCAAGGTCAGCAATGCGCTGAGATAAGGACGCGCATCCCCGACCACGACGGCATGCTCCACCAGCGGCGCATTCATCAGATCGGTTTCAAGGTTGGCGGGCGTGATGTTCTTGCCGCCCGAGGTGATGATGATGTCCTTGATCCGGCCTGTGATGAAGACAAAGCCGTCCTCGTCAATGCGCACCACATCACCGGTCTTCATCCAGCCGTCGCGGGTGAAGGTGTTTTCGGTGGCCTCGTTATTGTTCATGTAGCCGGCGAAGACGTTTGGCCCGCGCACCTGAAGCTCGCCTTCTTCGGAAACTCGCGCGTCCATGCCGTCAATCATCTTGCCGACTGAACCGATCCGGACAGAGCCGGGCATGCTGAACGCCGTGGGGGCGCTGGTTTCTGACTGGCCGTAACCCTCACAGATCAGCAGATCGAGCCCGGTGAAAAAGCGCAGCACTTCGGGACTGATCGGCGCCGCGCCGGATATCAGCAACCGTGAGTCTTCAAGCCCCAGAGCCGCCTGCACCTTCTTGATCACCAACGCATTGGCCAGAGGTTTTTGCAAAGCGATTAAGGGAGAGGGTGAGCGGCCATCCAGCTCGGCGTCATGCCATTGCCGGTTTACGTCCATCGCCCATTTCGCCAGCGACGCCTTGACGCCTGTGGCCTCTGACAGGCGCGCGCGGATGGTTTCAGACATCTTCTCCCAGACCCGCGGCACACCGAAAAACACGTTCGGGCGGCACGCCTTCAGGTCGTCGGCCAAGGTCTCCATGGACTGGGCGAAATGCATAATCGCCCCGCTCATCACATGGTTGTGGACGCTCGATTGCTGCTCGGCCACATGGGCGATCGGCAGATAAGACAGGGTCCGGTCGCCGGGCTGGGCCTTGAACATCTCGCTGAGCTTTGCGGCGCTCCAGGAAATATTGCCATGGCTGAGCATCACCGCCTTGGGCGGTCCTGTGGTGCCGGAGGTATAGATCAGCGAGCCGACCCGGCTTTCGTTGATCGCCGCCATGCGGGCGCTGACCGCATCGTGGTGATCCTCCACGCCCAGCGCCATGAATTGCGCCCAGCTCAGCACATCCGCATGATCACCCGCTGCGCCATCCATGACGATGATGTGCTCAAGCGCCGGGCATTCCGCTTTCAGCTCAAGCGCCTGCTCCACATGCTCGGCGGTCTCAACCAGCAGCACGGGCGCCTGGGAGTGTTGCAGGATATAGGCGATTTCGGGCGGAGCGCTGGTCCAATACACCCCCGCCGGCCGACCGCCCGCCATCATCGCGGCGATGGCCATGATCGTCCATTCGGGGCGGTTATAGCCCAGAATGGCGACGGTCTCGTCTTCGCCCAGCCCCAACGCGACAAGCGCACGGGCGGCGGCCTGGACCTCACGGGCATAGTCCGACCACGTCGTATAGGCCCAGCCCTCGCCCTGCCGCACGGCATAGGCGGGGTCTGAGCCTCGCGTTTCAGCTTTTTCCAGCAATCGGGCCGGGGTGGACGGATACCAGTTGTCTGCCCCTATACGGGGCAAATCACTCGCGCGCGCCTCCATGCGTCTCCTCCCTAAAGAACATGTCAGGCATGAGCGGTCTCCGCCGCGTTCAGGCCCATAATTTCGCGCGCCTCAGCAGGCGACGCGACCTCACGCCCGGCGTTCCGGGCGCACTGCGCCAAAGCCTCGATCAAGGCTCCGTTGCCCGTGGCGCGTTCGCCATCAGGCAGATAGAAGGTATCCTCAAGTCCGGTGCGAAGCATACCGCCAAGATCGGCGGTCGCCTGGTGAACGGGCCAGATTTCCTGGCGTCCGATCAAGGTGGTCTGCCATGGATCGCCCTCGCGCTTGTAGTCGAGCAGCAATTTGAGAAGCCGCGCATCCACCGGCATGCCCGAGGCGACGCCCATCACGAAATTATAATGGGCGGACGGCGCCATGCCGTTCTCGATATACATGTTCACACAGCGCACGATGCCCACGTCAAAGCACTCAAACTCAGGGTGCGCGCCGACATCCGCCATGGCGTCGAGCATGGCCTGAACCTTCTCGACCGGATTGTCGAACATCATCGGCGGCCAGGCCCAGGACCCGTCGCGCTTGAGCTTGAGATAGTTGAGCGATCCGGCGTTGCACGCCGCGATTTCAGGTTTTACGCGCTTCACACAAGCGGCAGGACCGGACACGTCGGGGCCGACAATGCCGGTGGTGGAGTTGATGATCACGCCGGGACATGCGGCGCGGATCGCATCCACCATGCTGGCGGCCACGTCTGGATCCCAGCTGGGGAAATGGCCATGATCTTCGTCCTGCATGCGGTAATGGACATGCATGACACTAGCGCCGGCGTCATACGCTTCGCGCGCGCTGGCGGCCATCTGATCAGGGGTGACCGGAACGGGATGGGTCTTCGGGTTTGTCAGCACGCCGTTGAGCGCGCAGGTCAGCACGGCCTTATCCATCGGTCTACTCCTGCGTTTCTATATCAAGTTCAATTAAAACAGCGCCGTTCGCGGCCTGCCCGCCCTGTTGGGCGTTGACGGCGGCGACTTCGCCATCCGCTTGCGCGGTCAGGCGCATCTCCATCTTCATGGCTTCCATCACCATCAGAACGTCGCCCACCTTCACCTGGTCGCCGGGTTTGACGTTCACCGCCACCACGGCGCCGGAGACAGGGGCTGTGATCCTGGACGGGTCAGACGCCGCGTCCGCGCCCCAGGGCGAAGCCTCTTCCAGCACAAGGATCTGCGCACCCAAGGCGATATGAAGCGCGCCGTCACCTGAGCGCGCCACCTGGGCGCGGGCGTCCACGCCGTCCAGACGGAACGCGATCTCGCCGGGCGTGTCTTCGCCCAACAGCGTCACCAGGCTGGCGACATCCTCGCCCTCGAACCCGACATTGACCGCATCCGGGCCGGTCTGCTCGAGCCGCACGGTGATCAGCTCGCCATTGACCGTCAAAGGCAGATCAAACCGGCTGACGGAACCTGACCGGAGCACGCCCTGAGGGGCCGCGCCGAAGAGCGCCGCGCCGAGCGCAATAGCGCGGCGATCCGGGGCTGGCTTGGCGAAGGGACCAGCGCCCTCTTCCGCCCAAAGATCGAGATCAGCGGTGCAGATCTCACCCTGACGGAAAGGTTCGCCGTCCAGCAGAGCCAGCAGGAAATCACGATTGGTGGTCACACCAAGAAGCGGGTCATCCATCAAGGCCGCGCGCAAGGACGCGATGGCTTCCTTACGGCTGGCGCCCGTGCCGATGACTTTGGAGACCATCGGGTCGTAGTCGGTCCCGATCCGTCCGCCGGTTTCAACGCCCGCATCCACACGCCCGCCAGCGCTGGAGACATCCCCGTCATAAGACAGGATCAAGCCCGATTGCGGGGCAAAACCGTTATAGGGGTCTTCTGCGTAAAGCCGGGCTTCGATGGCCCAGCCGTCCAGCGAAACCTCATCCTGGCTCAGCGGCACCGGCGCGCCGGAGGCCACTTCAAACTGCCATTGAACGAGGTTGGTTCCGGTGACTTCCTCCGTGACCGGATGTTCCACCTGAAGCCGGGTGTTCATTTCGAGGAAATAATACCCGCCGCCCTCTTCCAGCAGGAACTCGACCGTGCCCGCGCCCACATATCCCACGGCTTTCGCCGCCGCGACGGCGTCCGCGCCCATCTGTGCGCGCAGATCCGGATCGACCGCCGGGGACGGCGCTTCCTCGATCACTTTCTGACGGCGCCGCTGGGCCGAGCAATCGCGCTCGCCCAGATGGATGGTGTTTCCAGCCTGATCCGCGAAGACCTGGATCTCCACATGGCGGCCACGCTCGACGAATTTCTCGATCAGGACGGCGTCATCGCCAAAGGCGGATTTCGCTTCGCGACGGGCAGACGTCAGAGCTTCATCAAACTCGGACGCTTTACGGACGATGCGCATGCCGCGACCGCCGCCACCCGCGACCGCCTTGATCAGGAGCGGATAGCCGATCCGGTCCGCCTCAGCCTTCAGATTGGCGTCCGATTGATCCGCGCCCTGCCAGCCCGGCAGGGTCGGCACGCCCGCCTTGATCATCAGCTCCTTGGCGCGCGCCTTGTCGCCCATGGCGTCAATCGCTTCGGGCGGCGGGCCGATCCAGACCAGCCCCGCCTCGATCACTGCGCGGGCGAAAGCGGCGTTTTCTGACAAGAACCCATAGCCAGGATGAATCGCCTCGGCGCCGGTTTTTCGGGCCGCATCCAGCACGACTTCGATATTGAGATAACTTTCGCTGGCAAGGGCCGGGCCGATGCAGACCGCCAGGTCCGCTTCGCGCACATGCAAGGCGCCAGCGTCCGCTTCGGAATAGACGGCGATGGCCGTTCGGCCACTATCGCGCGCTTCGTTCAGCACACGGACAGCAATCTCGCCACGATTAGCGACCAGCACGCTGTTGAAGGGCGTTTCAGCCATGATCTATCCCTCTTGAGCCCAGCGGGCGGGACGTTTTTCCAGAAAAGCGGTCATGCCTTCAGCGCCTTCGTCAGACCGCGCTGCCTTGGCGAACGCCGCGGCCGCGTCCTGAACCAGGCTGGCGGGCGCTTCCAGACGCGCGCGGCGCATCAACGCCTTGGTCGCGGCAATGGCGTTCGGCGCGCCCTTCCGGATTTGCGCAAGTTCGGCCTCCAAAGCCGCATCCAGATCGGCTGTGGGATGCACGGCGTGCACAAGCCCGACGTCCAGCGCTTTTGAAGCGTCGAGCTTGCCGCCCGTCACCGCCAGGCGCCGCGCTTCTGAATAGCCAAGGCGTTCCACCAGGAAGGGCGCGATCTGGGCCGGCACGATCCCGAGCCCTGTTTCAGGCAAGCGGAACAGGGCCGTTTCAGACGCCAGAACCACATCAGCCACGCAGGCGAGCCCGAAGCCGCCGCCCATCACCGCGCCTTCAACCACCGCCATGACCGGCAGGCCGGTGCTGGCGTAGGCCACACACAACTCGCCAAACCGGGCGTTGACGTTCGCGATGGGGTCGACGCCGTCAGAGACAGGCTGGCCTTGCGCCGCGCCCATATCCTTGATGTCGCCGCCCGAGCAGAAATGCCCCTCGGCGCCGCGCAGGACGATGGCGCGATCGCCAGCCTGTTCAGCATCGGCGAGCGCGTTGATGAGCTCGTCCACCATCTCAAGCGACATGGCGTTGCGCAGGGCGGGCCGGTTCAGCGTCACATGCAGAACCCGGGCGCGGCGTTCGACCAGAAGGGTGCGCGGCGCGGACATGGCTAGGTGTTGCCTTCAGGCTTGCGGCGCTTGGGCAGCGTGCCTTCGAGCTTGGCGATGATGCCGAGCATGATCTCGTCGGCGCCCCCGCCAATGGAGATCAGGCGGCCATCGCGGAAGGAGCGGCTGACAAGATTGTCCGCCGTGTAGCCCATGCCGCCCCAGAATTGCAGGCAGCTGTCAGAGACTTCACGCGCCAGACGGCCGCATTTGAGCTTGGCCATCGAGGCGAGCTTGGTGATGTCCTTGCCTTCGTTGAAATCATCCACGCAACGATATGTCAGGGAGCGGAGCATCTCGACTTCGGTGCGCAACTCGGCGAGACGGAAATGGATCGCCTGATTGTCCAGAAGCGGCTGGCCAAACGCGTGCCGGTCGCGCGTATACTCGATGGTCAGGTCGATCTGCTTGTCGAGATTTTTCAGAGACGACGCCGCGCCATAAATGCGCTCTTCCTGGAACTGCAGCATCTGGTAGATGAAGCCCGCGCCCTCATCGCCGATGCGATAGCGCTTGGGCACCCGCACATCATCAAAGAACAATTGCGCGGTGTCAGAGCTGTGCATGCCGATCTTGTGGATCTTCTGCTTTTCAATGCCCGGCAGATCCATCGGAACCATGATCAGCGACTTGCTTTCATGGGGCTTGCCGTCAGACGTATTCGCCAGCAGGCAACACCAGTCGGCCTTCAGGCCGTTGGTGATCCACATCTTGGTGCCGTTGATGATGTAGTCATCGCCGTCAGACTTCGCATTGGTTTTCACCGCCGCCACGTCAGAGCCGCCACCCGGCTCGGACACGCCCAGGCAGCCCACCATGTCGCCCGCAATCGCCGGGGCCAGGAATTGCTTGCGCAGATCATCCGAGCCGAAACGCGCCAGCGCCGGGGTGCACATATCGGTCTGCACGCCGATCGCCATCGGCACGCCGCCGCAATCAATCATCCCCAGCTCTTCGGCCAGGACGAGCGAATAGGTCATGTCGAGGCCGGCGCCGCCAAACTCCTCGGGATAGCGCAGGCCCAGAAGGCCCAGATCGCCCATCTTCTTGAAGACCTCATGAGAGGGAAACTGGTCAGCCGCCTCCCATTCATCCACATACGGATTGATCTCGTTGGCGACGAACTTGGCGACGGTGTCGCGAAGCTGTTCGTGTTGCTCGTTGAACTGCATGGCGTGTCCTCCCGGTGGTGGGCCGCGTCTTGTTAGAACCGCGCGACTCCGAACGTGTTGGGGTTCAGCTGACGGCGATCCGCTTCAGCACAAATATTCAGGCATTCGATCAGCACCGCGCGGGTGTCGCGCGGATCAATGATCCCGTCATCCCAGAGCCGGGCTGTGGCGAAGAGCGCCTGGCTCTGCTCATCAAGGCTCTGGGTGATCATGGCGCTCATCTGGGCGAGCGCCTCTTCATCGGTCTCCACGCCCGCGCGAGCGTTCTTGCCGCGGGTGACGATCTCCATCACTTTGGCCGCCTGTGCGCCGCCCATCACAGCGGTGCGGGCGGTGGGCCAGGCGAAGATGAAGCGCGGATCAAACCCGCGCCCGCACATGCCGTAATTGCCCGCGCCGAAACTGCCGCCCAGCACGATGGTGATCTTGGGCACGCGGGCATTGGCCACGGCCTGGATCATTTTCGAGCCATGCTTGACCGCGCCAGCGCGTTCCGCCGCCGACCCGACCATGTAGCCGGTGGTGTTTTGCAAGAACAGGATCGGGGTTTGCGACTGGTCGCACAGCTGAATGAACTGGCCCGCCTTGGTGGAGCCTTCCGGCTGGATCGGGCCGTTATTGCCGATAATTCCGACCGCCTGGCCACCAATGCGGGCATGCCCGCACACGGTTTCAGAGCCGTACCGCGCCTTGAACTCCAGAAAGTCCGAACCGTCCACGACGCGGGCGATCACATCGCGCACATCATAGGGCGTGCGGTCATCGCTCGGCACGATCCCCATCAGCTCTTCCGCGTCATAAAGCGGCGCATCACCGCCGCCCGGCGGGGTCGCTTCACTCCAGTTGAGCTTGTCCATAATGTCGCGCGCATAGGCGAGCGCCTGGGCGTCATCTTCAGCGACGTATTCGCCGAGCCCCGTCACTTCGCCATGAAGATCCGCGCCGCCCAGAGACTCATCATCGGCGTCTTCGCCGATCGCGGCTTTGACCAGCGGCGGCCCGGCGAGGAAGATTTTCGACTTCTCGCGCACCAGCACCACATAATCGCTCATCCCTGGCAGATAGGCGCCGCCAGCGGTGGAGCTGCCATGGACCACGGCGATCTGGGGAATGCCGGCTGCGCTCAGACGCGCCTGATTGGCGAAGCTGCGCCCGCCATCCACAAAAATTTCAGCCTGATAGAGAAGATTGGCGCCGCCGGACTCCACCAGATGGATCATCGGCAGCTTGTTTTGCAACGCGATCTCTTGCGCCCGCAGGGATTTGCGCAAACCCATGGGCGCGACCGTGCCGCCCTTGATGGCGCTGTCGGACGCCGCGATGACGCAGCGTTTGCCCGAGACGACGCCGATGCCGACCACGGCCCCGCCGCCAGACGCGCCGCGCCCGCCGTCATCATCATGCATTTTGAGACCGGCCAGCGGCGCGATTTCGAGAAAGGACGCATCGCGATCCACCAGCCGCGCCACGCGCTCGCGCGGCAGGAGCTGGCCGCGCTCGTCAAAGCGGGACTTCTTGGCGGCGGAGTTGGCGCGCACCTGCTCTTCCGCGCCGCGCGCTTCATCGAGCTTTTCAGCCATGTTCGCGCGCGCTGCGGCGAAGTCGTCAGAGCCCGGATTGATCCGGCTGTGCAGCACCGCCATTACTCTGCTCCCTCACCGCGCAACACCGCCGGATCCACCGCCCGGTGAAAGCCGTTAAAGACCTCGGATTTATCATGCGCAGTCAGCGGATAGTGCCGCTCGCCCAAGGGCGCGCCGCCATCCACCTGAAGCTGGACGCCGGTGATGAAAGCCGCGCCGGGCGACAACAGATAGGTCACCGCCGCTGACACTTCGGCCTCCGATCCCATGCGTTGCGCAGGCAAATTCTGCTTCAAGAGCGGGATCATGGCGCGGAAAGCGCCGCCATAGGTGTCCATGCCGGAGCTGGCGATCCAGCCCGGCGCCACGGCGTTCACTCGCACGCCCTTGGGCGCCCATTCAAACGCCAGGGTCTTGGTCAGATTTTCCATCCCCGCCCGCGCAGCGCCTGAATGCGCCATGCCCGGCATGCCGTGATGCATGTCGGCGGTGATGTTGACGATGGCGCCGCCCTGCTCAGCCATTGAGGCTTTGAACACTTCGCGGCTCATCAGGAAGCCGCCGGTCAGATTGGTCGCGATCACCGCGTCCCAACCCTTTTTGGAGATGTCTTCAGCATTGGCGGGAAACTGCCCGCCCGCATTGTTCACAAGGCCATGAATGCGGCCATGACGCGCGGCCATTTCGGCTATAGCAGCGGCCACCGCCTCTTCATCGCGAATGTCGAATGATGCGGTTTCGCACGCGCCGCCGTCATCGGCGATCTCTTGCGCGACGGCGTCGAGCTTGTCTTGCTTGCGCCCCACCAAAATGGCGTACGCGCCGAGCGCCGTCAGCTCATGGGCGATGCAGCGCCCGATCCCCGATCCGCCCCCGGTGACGATGATCACCTGCCCTTGAAACAGGTCAGGCCGAAATACGCTGTCATAGCGGGCGTGTGCGGCGTTATCGCTCATTGTGCGCCCGTCTCCTCCCTGACTGGTCCGGTCTGTGATCGCCGGTGTTGAGGAGAGCTTCGCAGGGCTTAACGTATACGTCAAGCACATCTTGTTTGCGGCAAGACTTCATCGTATGAAGGAGTTCGACAAGGACAGGCACCATGACTCACGCGCCCGATACGAAGACCCACGACACCCTGTTCGGCATCGCCGAGCTGGCCGATGCGTTTGGCATCACCACGCGGACCATCCGGTTTTATGAGGACAAGGGTTTGCTCAAACCTCAGCGCGTGGGCGGGCAACGGGTCTACACCGACGCCGACAAGAAACGCCTCGCCCTGATCCTGCGCGCCAAGACCATCGGCACCAAGCTGAGCGACATCAAAACCTTCCTCGAACTCTATGGCCAGGAAGGCGAAGGGCGCGTGCGGCAGCTGGAATTCGTGATCGAGATGACCGCCAAGGAAATCGAACGCCTTGAAGAGAAGAAAGCCGAGATCGAGACGACGCTGAATGAATTGCGCGTCATCCACAATGGCTCAAAAGCGCGCCTGGCCCAGCGTAAGGACACCACGGCATAGGGGCTTCAGATTCGCTGCGTTTCTCTCTGCGTCAGCCAGCGCACCAGAGGGGCGGGCGAGAACCGCATCAGCCACATCGCCCGGCGCATGGCCGCGCCGGTGATCACTTCGGACGCGCCGCGATCATAGCCTTTGAGAATATCAGACGCCACTTCGCCCGCCGTGGTGGCGCTGAAGCTTGAAAAGGTGCGCACATTATTGGCCGCCGCCCGCTCCTTGAAGGGCGTGTCCGACACGGCGGATGGACACACCGTCATGATGCGGACCGAACTGCCGCTCTGTTCCAGTTCTTGAGACAGCGCGTTTGAATAGTGCCGCACGAATGCCTTTGTCGCGGCATAGACCGCCAGCCCCGGCGTCGGCACGAAAGCGGAGTTGGACGCGATATTGATGATCGTTCCGCCGCCTGCCGCCTCCATCAGTGGCAGAAAGGCCCGCGTCATCGCGTGCAGGGCGCGCGCGTTTACGTCGATCATGGCCTGCTCAGCCTCGACCGCCAGCGAAACGGACGGGCCATAGACGCCAAAACCGGCATTATTGACCAGAAGGTCGAGCCCGCCCTCGCCCTGCGCCCATTGCACCAGCCGCGCAATTGATTGTGGATCGGCGAGGTCCATGGCTCGCCCCTCGATCGCGGCCCTAGGATGACGCTCCAAAAGCGATTGGCGCGCGCGGGCGATTTCATCCGCGTCCAGCGACACCCAGAGCAAGCGAAAGCCACGCTGAAGCAGGCGATCGGACAGAGCGAGGCCTATCCCGCTGGATCCGCCCGAGATCAAGGCTGTCTGTGTCACTGGATCGCCTCGGGCACGGCGTAGGCGTCCACCCCGTCTCGCTCCAGCCCCGCCACCCAGATCTGACCGCGCCACGGGGTCACCGTGGTGACGCCGAACGGGGCATCGTCCGGCCCGTAAAGCGCATGAACCGGCTCGCCTTCGGCGTTGAGCGCCATGCCCATCACCGGGCGTGGAGGAAAGGGCGGCAGTCCAGCGATCTGAATCCACCGCCAGGCCAGACGCTTCAAAAACGGATTAGGATGCAGACTCTCGATCTGGGGCGAGCGTTGCGAGGGCAAGGCGATCCAGATCAGACCTGTCTCCTCGTCAAAGGCGAGATTGTCTGGATAGCCCGGCAATCCATCGATCAGCACGGCGTAATCGCCAGTTCCAGGATCAAGACTGATCACCCGCCCCGCCCAGGTCTCGTTGACAAACACCCGGCCGGTGCTGGGATCATGATCGACGCCGTTGATGAAACCAAAGCCGTCTGCCAGCACTTCGTACTGGTCCGGGCCCGTCACCTTGTAGATGACCCCCGTCTGCTCGCCTTCCAGCAAAGAGGTCATGTACTCGCCATAACCATAGCGGCGCGAGGCGTCAGTGAGGATGACCGCGCCATCGCTCAAGACCGTCAAATCGTCGGTGAAGACCAGCGGCCCGCCTTCGCTCTCATCAGCCAGCCAGACGTCAAACGCGCCATCGTCCTCCAGCCGCAGCAAGCCTTTCAGCGCATCGGCGACAAACAAGGCGCCATCCGGCGCAAAGGCCAGGCCCAGCGGGCGTCCATTGGTGTTCGCAAACTCAGACCAGCCGCCGTCAATCTCCCGCGCCATGATGCGGCCATCGGCCAGGCTGGCGTAAAGCCGGCCATCCGGTCCGGGTTCGAGGTCTTCAGCCCCGTGCAGGTTTGGCACTTCACGAAGCACAGGCTCAGCAACCGTCTCATAAAGCGCCATTAGCGCTGGATCCGGTGCTGTGGGTTCAAATTTATAGGCTCTAAGCGCCCCAGGACCGTGCGCGGCGATCAGTATAATCACGACAAGAGCGGCGAGGCCGCCCAAAATCCAGCGCAGCATCGCGCCCTCCCCTTTTGTTTTTCATTTACTCTGGGGGAGAAGCGCGAAACGGGCAAGCGTGATCAGGTCACCGCTTTTTGGGCGAGGAATTTAGGATCATCCCAGGCGCGGCTCTGGACCACGTCCGCCAGCGCCTGCGCCGCATCAAAGACTTCTACGTAGGAATTATAGAGCGGGTTGAAGCCGAACCGCATCAGGTCCGGCGCGCGGAAATCGCCAATAATCCCGCGGTCGATCAGGGCCTGAACAATGGCGTATCCGTGCTCATGACGCAGCACCACATGACCGCCGCGCCGCTCGCCCGGACCAGGGCAGGCATGATCAAGGCCCAGCGCTTCAGCCTGCTGCAGCATGATATCGCCCAGCGCAATCGCCTTGGCCTCTACCTGCGCCATGTCCACGCCGTCATAAACACTGACCGCGCCGTCCAGCGCTGACAGAGCGAGGATGGAGGGCGAGCTGGTGCGCCAGCGCACGATGGTGTCATCGGGCTCATAGGCGTCTTCAAACCCGAAGGGGCGTTTATGACCCAGCCAGCCCGAAACCGGGTGCTCCAGCGTCTGGATCTGATCTTCGGCGCAATAGAGGAAGGCCGGCGCGCCGGGGCCGCCGGAGAGGAATTTATAGCCGCAGCCCACGGCGTATTTCGCGCCCCATTGCGCAAGCTTGAGATCAACCAGACCCGTGGCATGGCTCAAGTCCCAGATGATGCTCAGCCCGCGCGCCGCCGCTTCGCGCTCATAGCCATCAAAGTCAGCGATCTGAGCGGATTTATAATGCACCGCCGATTTGATCAGCACGGTCACGCCGTCTGGCAGGTCTTTCGGACGCGTATTGGGCGCGACCCGGTGCATCGGCGCGCCAGTGATGCGGGAGATCCCCTCCATCACATGGTTGTCGGTGGGGAACTCGCCCGCTTCCGCCGCAATGCCGCCGCCATCGCGCTCCAGCAGTGCGGTCGCCAGCTTAAACAAATTGATGGTGACGGTGTCGACCGCGATCACTTCGGAGGCTTTGACGCCCATCAGCCGGGCGAGTTTGGCCCCAAGCGTCAGCGGCAAGTCCATCCAGCCCGCGTCGTTCCACGAGCGGATCAGGCCCACCGCCCATTCGTTTTCAGCCGCTTCACGCAAACGCGCGAGCGCCGCCTTGGGCGGCACGCCCAGCGAATTGCCGTCCAGATAGATCACGCCCTCAGGCAGAGCGAACAGGTCGCGTGCGTCTTTCAGCGGGTCTTTCTGGTCCAGCGCCTCGCAGGCCTCGCGCGTCAGCATGAAGTTTTCCCCTTACAGCGGACCACGCTGGGTGATGCCGCCATCCACAACAAATTCCTGGCCCGTCATATAGCTTGATGCGTCACTGGCGAGGAAGTGGATTGCAGCGGCCATGTCTTCAGGCTGGCCGACGCGCTTGATGGAGAAATTGCGGTTCATCATGTCTTCAAGGTTCGGATCTGAGGTCAAAGCCGAAGCAAGCTTGGTTTCCGTCAGGCCCGGGCACAGCGCATTCACCCGCACGCCCAGATGACCGCATTCCTGGGCCAGAACCTGGGTGAGAGAGATGACGGCGGCTTTCGAGATCGAATACACGCCCTGGAAATAGCCCGGACGAATGCCGTTGATCGAGGCGACATTGATGATCGAGCCCTTGCCCTGATCCTTCATGAAGGTGTTGATCGCCAGGCTCGACAGGAAGAACGGGCCTTTGACGTTCACTTCAAACGTCTTGTCCCAGGCGTCTTCGGGCGTGTCCTTGGCTTCGCCGAAATAGGGGCTGGTCGCGCCATTATTGACCAGCACGTCGAGACGGCCTTCGGTCTCCTTGATGTTGGCGATCGCGGCTTCGCGATGATCGGCTTCGCCCAGGTGCAGCACGATGGCGCGCGCCTTGCCGCCCTCGGCCTTGATCTCTTCGGCGACACGTTCGCAATCAGCGATCTTGCGGCTGGAGCAGATCACCATGGCGCCATTGCGCGCCATGCGCTTGGCGGCGGCTTCGCCAATACCGCGGCTTGCGCCAGCGACCAGAACCACACGGCCGTCCAGCGACAGATCTTTCTCGGACATGATTTTCCTCCCGTTCACGTCACTTAATGCATTAAGCGCCACGTTAGCGGCGGAATGGAGCCATGGCGAGGGGGCGCGCTTGCGGATTTCACATCTCGCCGTACCAGTCGTCCGAAAAGACAAAGGGAGGCGTTTCCGCCTCCCTTTTCCAGCGCCTTATTCGGCGTCTTCAAGCCCCAACCGCTCGGCCAGGTCCAGCTCCGGCGCGGGCGGCTCGCCGCCTTCGCCCTGCAAATAGTGCTGCATCCAGCGCAGGACCCGCAGACCGTAATCATACTGGGCGGCGGCGCGGCGATTGCCATGGCCTTCGCCCGGATAGGTGACAAGCCGCACCGGCGCGTCAGAGGTCTGCTTCAAGATACGATAGAGGATGAAGGACTGACTGGTGTCCACCCGCGTATCCGCTTCGCCATGCAGGATCAGCGTCGGCGTGGTCGAGCCCGGCGCATGATAGGTCGGGCTGTGCTCCAGATAGCTCATCCAGTCTTCCCAGGGCGGCTGCATGAAGTGCACATCCACCATCTCGATCGGGATTTCAGTGGTGCCGTAAAAGCTGATCAGATCGGTCAGCGCCACGAACGGCGCGGACGCGGCGAAATGCTCGCTGGCGATGGTCGCACCCCAGGACGAGGCGAACCCGCCATAAGACCCGCCAGTGATGCCCACGCGTTCAGCGTCAACAATGCCGGCGTCAGACAGGGCGCCGATGGCGTCCACCAGATCCCAGAATTCCTCGCCCGGCGCATCCAGATGGTCGAGCTTGGCGAAGCGTTCACCGCGGCCCGTCGAGCCGCGATAATTGGGATAGAACACCGCAAACCCCTCGCCTGCGCCGATATGGCCCAGATTGGAGTAGCCGTTCAGCCAGCCATTGCTGTCATGGGCTTCCGGGCCGCCATGCACGGTCATGATCATCGGCCAGCCGCCCTCGGGCGCGTCGCCCTGCGGAGTGACGAGAACGCCCTCGATCCGTTCACCGTCTCGCGCTTCGAACTCAAACACCCGCTGCTCGCCCCAGGCGATGCTCTCAAGCTGGGGGTTGTGATCGGTCCACTGGCGCAGATTGCGGCGGTCGCCCACAAACAGCTCACGCGGATGGGTCGCCGCATGCAGTGTCGCCGCCAGAACCCGGTCATCGCGATCATAATCCATGGACGAGATCACGCCTGCCTCGGTCGGCGTGCGACGCTCTTCACGGCCATTGATGTTGTATTCCACAAGCGCCGTGCCCGTCCCCACGCTGGCCAGAGCCAACACGGAATTGCGGTCGATCCAGGCGAGCTGGTTCACATGCTGCTCGGCGTCGCGGGCGATGGCCATGTATTCGCCTGTCTGCGCATCCGCGATGTGCAGCGTGCCGGCGGTGGGGTCGGCGCGATCCGCGCCCGCGATGAAGGCGAGGCGGGAAGCGTCGGGTGAAAACGCCGCCATGCCGATCTTGCCGGGCGTCTCAACCGTCGAGATCAACGCGCCGTCTGTAGCATTCACCACATGCCACTGACGCTCCATCAGCGAGTCGTCCACCAAAGTGGTCGGCGCCAGCGCCACGGCGAGGCGGGAGCCGTCTTCGCTCATGCTCAGAGACGACGCATGACCCGGCAGGTCAAACCGCACCGGCTCCGCGTCGGGATCGGTCAGATCGGCGCGCCAGACATAGGAAAAGATATCGCTCTCTTCATAGACATTGGCCCTGAACCCGCGATCGCGCAGCGTCTGCTGCATCGGGTCGGCCTTCTCACGCGCAATATAATAAAGGCTCTCGCCATCGGGCGCGATCACATAGGACTGGATCGAGGTGTCATGGCTGTAGATCCGCTGAGCCTCACCGCCATCCGCTGCAATCTCATACAGCGCTGATCCGCTGTCGCCGTCACGGCGAGCGAGGAACGTCAGAGCGTCGCCATCCGGCGTCCATTCCACACCGCCGGCGCCGCCCTCGGTGATGAAGGGGCGCGCAGCATCCGGGCCGGATGCGATGAACAGCGCCGATTGCGGCGTGCCGTCGTCTTCGCCCGCGACAACATTGCGCGGCGTGGACACGGTGAAGGCGACATGATCGCCATTTGGCGAGATGTCGATCCCGGACACCTGGCGGATTTCGAACAGGTCTTCGAGCGTCAAAGGTTCTTGCGCCTGCGCCTGCGCGCCTAGCGCACACGCTGCAGCAAAACCCAGAACGCCGGTGAACAGTGGACGGTTCATGGCGATAACTCCTTGGTCAACAGAAGGCGCAACCTAGCGAAGGCGAGGTCAGCGCGTCGAGGCCCGGCGCCCATCACGCAGATGCAAACGCCGATCGCAATGCTGCAGGGTGTAGATCCCACATATTGCAAATCCTAATGAAATCTTAATCGCGTTTGGGGGCTTTGGAAAATGCGGCGTATTTGTTCTTTTTCTCGCGCACCTCGTCAGCGCCCGCGATCACGATCACCGCTTCGCCCTTGGGCGGGTCGGCGAGCCGGGCTTCGAGTTCTGACAAGGTTCCGCGCCAGACCCGCTCGAACCGCTTGGTCAGCTCCAGGCTCAGCGCGGCGCGGCGATCGCCCAGCACCGCGCGGGCGTCCGCCAGGCATTCCGCCAGGCGCTGCGGGCTCTCCATCACAACCAGGCTGGCAGGCAGCTCGCCATACAGTTCAAACAACGCCTGGCGCTTGCCCGATTTGCGCGGCGGGAAGCCCAGAAAGCTGAAGCGATCCGTCGGCAGGCCCGAGATCGACAGCGCCATGATCACCGAAGACACCCCCGGCGCCGCGCTGACGGTCAATCCCGCCTTAAGCGCCGCCTGAACCACGCGATAGCCCGGGTCAGAGATCGCCGGCGTGCCCGCATCGCTGACCAGAGCCACCGTCGCGCCGTCCTCGATCAGCTTGACGATGCCGGCCGCGCTCGCCGTCTCGTTATGGTCGTGGCAGGCGATCAGGCGCTTGTCGGTGACGCCGCCCTGTTCGAGCAAGCGGCGCGTCGTGCGCGTGTCTTCACAGGCGATGGCGTCCGCTTCGCGCAGCACTTCCCAGGCGCGCGGCGTCATATCGCCCAGATTGCCGATCGGCGTGGTCACCAGCACCAGGCGCGGCCCGCTTTCAGGCGGTGCGTCGAGATCGGCGGAGATCGCGGAATCACTCATGTCTGCACCCTAATCGAGACGAGCCCCGAATGCAGCGCCAGCGGCTGCGCCTCTACCATGCCCCCGACCGCCAGGCGCGAGCGAGATCATCCCAGCGGGCGGCGCCGGACAAGGTGCGCATCACGCCATCAGCCGGCGCTTCATAGAGCAAGGCCCGCAAGCCCGCCGCCGCCTGGCGCGGGTCGCGCCGGATCATCATCTCGATGCGCGCTGTCGACAGCCGTGTCGACACGGGCGGCGGCGGCGGAGCGCACAGGCTGAGCCCATAATTCAACCGCCGCGCCTGTGCTTGCGCCCAATCATGCAAGCGCAGCGCCGCCATGCCTGGGGCGAAGCGCAAGCCATAGGCGTCCGCCGGCGCCAGGACCACGCGCCCGCCCTGACGGTTCAAGGCGCGATAGCTTAAAGGCCAGACGCCCTGAGAATGACGCACGGCGTCGAGGCGCCCGCCCCATTGCAGCACTGTGTCTGCGTGTGGTTGCGGCGGTAGGTCTGGCGGAGGCGCCAGCACAAAGCGCGCCTGCTCATGCACCACACGGTCACGACCAAGGCTTAATTGCTCAAGGCCTGGAGCCTCAGACCCCATGAGCTTGAGACAGAGCCGTTCTTCATGCCCGCCTTCACTGGGAGCGGTCATCAGGCGAGACAGCTGCACCACCCGGCCCGCCGGCATGCCCACATCCTCAAGCGGCCGTGTGTCGACCAGCCAGCTGGCTCGAACCTGGCCCTCGCTTGTCTCCAGCGCCACGTGAGCGCGACCGGCCTGGACCTGATCGACGTTCGCCCCCTCCTCCAGCACCATACGCGGTTCGGCGGCGACAGCGTCCAGCGCCGCATCCTGCACCGCCTGTGCGCAAACCCGCGCCAGGATCATCCGGTTCAAAGGTCGATGCAGCACGGCGCCGGTCGGGCTCTCCACTTCGAACCCGGTCAAGCGGCCGCTCTCGTATCGACGCAGACCATGCTCGGGCGCGGCTGGAAACATCCAGTGCCGCGGGTTCGGCGCAAGACGTCTGGGCTCGATGATCAAAGTTCGCAGGCGTCGGCCGCTCCGGGCCACAGCGCCCGCCAACGCCAGCCCGGACAGCCCGGCTCCCAGTATGACAAGGTCAAAGCGTTCAGACATGACGTCCTTGATAGACAAGCCGGTGCGCGTCACAGGCGAGCGCAAAAGGCTATTCCACAACATGTGCTTGGCGCGATCACATTAACAGGCTTTAATGTAAGAACGCATATCCAGAGACGACATCCCCATCAGACCGGGACGGAAGACAGGCGAACGAATGAACCTGCCAACGACAAAACGTGCGCGCCAGAAAGCAGCGACCCGAATCGCGGTCTTGCGTGCAGCGCGGGAGGAGTTTCACCGGCAAGGCTATGATCGCGCGAAAATCGTCGACATCGCCTGCGCCGCCAACGTCTCTCCGGGAACCGTGCTCAATGCGGCGCCCACCAAGATCGCCCTGTTGTGTGAAGTGATGGTGGATGATTTCGAACGCTTGCGTGTTGAAAGCGCTGAACTGGCGAGGCGCTGTGACGGCGATGTGGTCACCTGCGTCACAGCCGTGCTGGACTATCATCTGGATCGCCATGTCAACGACCTGGAGCTTTTCCGCGCCGCGATCGGACATAACTGGCTGACCAATGAAGCCGATTTCAAAGCCCTTCATATCGGCCTGGAATCCGCCTGGTCGCCCGTTCGAGACGTATTGACCCGCGCCGCTGAAGACCCTTCAGTCGACCTGCATGAATGCCCGGACCTGCTGACGGAAAGTCTGCTTGATCTTTATCTGGGCGTTCTGCGGCGCTGCGTGATCTACAAGTTGAGCCCGCAAGAGGCCCGCAGTCAGATGCATCGCCGGTTGAGCGTCGTCTTCCACTCCGACACCATGTCCAGGCGTGCGCCAAAAAAATACGGCCGACACGAGGGGGCGTCGGCCGTACAAGGACGCGCTGGTTAATGTCTGACGCCAGCGCAGGGGAGCCCTTCCGAACGGGCAACGCCCGACCTGTCAGCTGACAGGTCAGGCTAGCCGCATCAGAAAGGGTATTTCGTTGAGAGCGTGGCGCGCGTGATCGTCCCGCTCTGGCCGTTTTCCAGTTCGCGTTCGCCGAACAGGATTTCCGCCCCCAGGGTCACAGGACCCACGGGGAAGAAGTATGCGCCAAACGCCGACCAGGTGCTCTTGGTCACGCCCGTTCCGGTCAGCGTGATGTCATTATCCGCTTCCAGCATGGAATAGCCGACCGACAGCCGGCGGCCCTGACCCAATTGCTGACGCCAGGCCACGAGCCCGCCATAGACCGGAATCGCTTCCAGATCGCCCGACGCCGTCACCACCGCGCCATTCACGGCGTTCAGGCCGATATAGCGGCCGATGCCTTCACCGCCGGTCAGCGAGAAGCGCAGGTCCGAGCCCTCGCCCACAGTCACGCGGCCCGACCAGTTGACGCCCCAGCCGAACGCTTCGCCGTCCACGCCGCCGCCTTCATAAGCGAGGTTGCGGCCCAGCGCCGAGACGGTCATGGCGCCAAAATCACCGCTCCAGTTATAGCGAGCCACCACGTCTGGAAGCGCGCCGTCGCCACTATCGATCCGGCCGCCGCCGCCAAACGGGGTGACCGTCGTATCGGGGTTCTCGAGCGCGAACTGGAACCCGCCATTGGTGTAGCGAATTTGGGCCTGGCGTCCGAACAGCATGCCGTCAGAGCCCACAAGGAAGCTGGCGCTTTCAGGGATCACGGCGGTGTTGGTGAAGGTCGACCAGTCCTGACCCACGCGCCAATTGCCGATCTGGGCCCAAGCGACGCGCATGCGCGGATTGTAGGAGTTTGATACGCGCTCATTGCCGCCCGGCGACCCCAGAAAGTCAAATTCGATCCGACCGGTCACGGCGCCGATATCGGATTCGGTTGAGGTGGCGAAGAAGAAGCGGCTCGCCTTGGCGGTGAAATCAAAATCGGTTTCACCGTCGCCCGCGCCGCCGACCGGCGTCGCGCCGGAGATATAGAAATCACGCGCAATCGAGGTCGCTCCGATATCACCGTCGCTGAGGTCTGTGACATGGGCGTCCAGATCCACGAACCCGCCATAGGTCACTTGGGTATTGCCCATGGTGAAGCCGTGATCAGAAGACGCGGCGGCGGCCGGAGCCGCCGGCGCCGACGCAGTGCGCTGTTCGATTTCAATCACCCGGTCAGTCGCAGCATCCGCTTGGGCGCGCGCGTCCTCCAGCTCATTGCGCAAATCCGCCACCATGGCTTCCAACGCCGCGAGTCGGTCTTCAAGGGCGGTGACGTCCTGCGCCTCTGACGCCGCCGTTAGAACAAGCGCTGAGGCGGTCGCCGCCAGAACGCTTCGAATACCTAGCCTAGTCATAGAGATGTCCCTCCCAAGGGTAGCCATGAGGCCCGTGCCGATTTTTCGGCTTATTCTGAAAGTATCGTTGTACAGAGGGCCCGGCGGTATGGGACGTTCGTCGAAATTTAGGACTTCACATGTGCTACTTTTTGCTCAGACGACGACCCTGGACGAAGCCCTTTAGACTACACCTTCAGATGAGGAGGCGTGTGTGACCCCAGACTCTGCGCAAAGCCGGGTCATTCTGGCCGATGACCATCCGCTGTTCCGGGGCGCGCTCTGCGCTGCGGTGAGCAAAGCTGCGCCAGGACGCACCCTTGTGGAGACCAGTACGCTGGCTGAAACCCTAAGCGCTCTGAAAGACGGTCAGACGGATCTGGTGTGCCTGGATCTGCACATGGCCGACAGCTCCGGCTTCATTGGCCTCGCGGAGCTGCGCAAAAGTCACCCCAGCGCGCCAGTGGTGGTCATCTCCGCCAGCCAGTCGCCTGGCGTGGCGGCGCGGGCGCTGGAGTTTGGCGCATCAGGCTTCATCCCCAAGACCGCCAGCATGGCTCAGCTGGTGGAGGCCCTGACGGCGGTTTTGAACGGGGATGTCTGGGCGCCCGATGAAAGCGGCGACCCTCAGGCGCAGGAAGCGGCGGAAGCGGCGGCGAAACTCGCCCAGCTCACCCCGGCGCAAATGCGTGTGCTGCATGGCCTCGCCGCCGGACGCCTGAACAAGCAGATCGCCTATGATATGGGGATTTCAGAAGCGACCGTGAAAGCGCATGTGACGGCGATCTTCAGAAAGCTCGACGTGATCAACCGCACCCAGGCGGTGCTGGTGGCTCAGGCGCTCAACGTCGAACCGCCCGCCGAGCAGTCTGTCTAACCCGCCTCTATTTTTCGTTTGAGCGAAGCGAGACTGGCGCGCAAAACGGCCGGCGACGCGGGCTTTCGCACCAGATCCAGCCCGGCCGCCCGCGCCTCATCCCCGGCGGCGTCGCTGCGTTCTGCGGTGACCAGAAGCCCCGGCGGACGTCGCCCCCAATGCGCACACAGCGACTCATAGAGCTCTGGCCCGGTCATCTCTTCATTCAGCTGATAGTCAAAAATCACCAGGTCTGGCGCTTGGTCTGAGACAGCGGCGATCGCCGAGGCGGCGTCCCGGGCGCCCCGGACATCACATCCCCAACGCTCCAGCAGCGTGCTCAACGCCCGCAACACGCCCGGATCATCATCCACGCACAGAACGGTCAGTCCCGCCAAATCACCCGGGCGACGCCGCGCCTGAACCACGGTCTGGCGGTCCCGCGAGGCGGCGCGCGGCAGGATGACTTCAAAGGTCGCGCCCTCTTCCAAATCGCTTTTCAGGACCAGCTTGTGGCCCAGAGACGCGCATATCCGGTCCACCACCGCCAGGCCCAGCCCCAGGCCCTGATCTTCCCCGGCGTCCACCACGCCGCGATGAAACTCCCGGAAGATCGCCTGCTGGCGATCCGGCTCGATGCCCGGCCCGGTGTCGATCACCTGCAGGCGCACCTGATCGCCCTGACGCCTTACCCCCACCAGCACCTTGCCGCTGGGCGTGTAGCGGACGGCGTTGGAAATCAGGTTTTGCACCACGCTGGTCATCAGGCCCCGATCTGACAAAACCGCCAGTCGGCTGGGGACCACCCGCAGCTTCAAGCCCTTGGCCAGAGCGCGCGACTGGAACTGGGCGGCGGTCTCTTCGATCAGCTCGTCGATGGCGAACACGCTGGGACGCGGCGCCACGCCGCCCGCATCCAGACGTGAAATATCCAGAAGCGCGCGCAACAACCGGTCCGCATGATCGATGGCGCGTTCGATCTGATGAGCGAGATTGCGATTGCCTTCAGACCCGCTTTCGCCCAGCGCCCCTTCCAGAGCGCCAGCATAGAGCCGGGCGGCGGACAAGGGCTGCAGCAAATCATGACTGGCGGCGGCCAGAAAGCGGGTCTTGGACTGGGTGGCGGCCTCCGCTTCGCGCCGGGCCGCTTCTAGGTCCTGAGCCAGCTGCAGCCGCGCCTCGCTTTCCGCCTTCAGCGCCGCGGTGCGTTCCTCCACCCGCGATTCCAGCATGTCGTAAGCGCGCTTGAGCCCTTCTTCAGCTTCACGCCGAGCCGTGTTGTCCTGATAGACGCCGAAATAGCCCACCACTTCACCGTTCTCGGTGCGGGGCTGGTAGACCACCTGCCAGGAGCGGGCGCGCCCGCCGCCCTTGCGGCGGGAAATGTCAAACACCTGGCGCTCGCCATTGAGCGCCGCCTCCATATAAGGCCGCCGCAAGGCGTATTCGTCCTCGCTCATAAGCTCGGCCAGCGGCCGGCCAATCACGGACGCATCCAGATCAAAGAAATCCAGATAGCCCTTATTGGCGAAGCGCAGACAATAGTCGCGGTCGGCGTAGCTGAGCAGGACCGGCAGATTGTCGGTGTAAAACCGGATCGAGCGTTCGCTTTCCTTCAGCCGGTCTTCGGAGGAGCGCAATTGCTCGGCGGTTTCGTCAATCAGCTTGACCACGTCGCCGGGACTGACGCGAGCGCCGCGCAAGACGCGCGTCATCAGGATCCGGGCGGAGGCCGCGCCCACAGCCCGCGCCAGACGCGCTTCGGCCAAGCCGGCCACCGCAGAGGTCAGAACATCCCCTGACCGCAAGGGTCTGGCGACCGCCCGAGACAGGTCTGATAACGCCATCTCCGCCTGATCGGCGCCCAGAACCCGCTCCAGCACGATTTCAAGATCTGAAATGCGCGAGCCCATGGCGGGCGCGGTCTCCAGCGGACGCACGCCTGTAAAGGCGTCCGCCTGCAACTCATCCACCAGCCCCGAAGACGAAAACGCCACTGCGACGATGAAGGCGATGATGTTCGCGGCGAGGCAGATGAGGGCCGCGAAGGCGAAGGGGTCCACGCCCTCAGGCGCGGGCGGCGGCGCCCCGGCATAGCTGGGGATCAAGACCAACGCGACCCAGAGCCCGATGCCGGCGCCCATGCCCGCCAGCGCGCCGGCGCGGTTCGCCTTGCGCCAGTAAAGCCCGAACAACAAGGCCGGCGCGAGCTGGGCGACCCCGGCGAACGCCACCAGGCCGATCCCGGCCAGCGCCGCCTGTTGATCCAGCCCCAGATGAAACAAATAGGCGAGCCCGACCAGTCCCAGCACCATGGCGCGCCGCCAGTTCAGGAACCGTTTGGCCAGCCCGCCGCGCTGCGCCTCGGCCAGAAACAACGGTCCCACCAGATTGTTCACCAGCATGGTGGACATGGCGAGCGCCGTCACGGTCACCATGCCGGCGGCGGCGGAAAATCCGCCCAAAAACACCAATACCGCCAAGCCCTGCGCATCGAGCTCCAGCGGCAAGGCCAGCACATAAGCGTCGGGATTGGGCCCGTTCAGCAGCGTGCCGCCCGCCCAGGCGATCGGCGGAACCAATATGGCGACCAGAGCCAGATAGGCCGGGAAGGCCCAGCGCGACAGGTTGGCGTCGCCGGGTTTGGAGGCCTCCACCACCATCATGTGAAACTGACGCGGCAGGCACAGCGCCGCGAACGCGCCCAGAACGGTCAACACGACAAACCGGAAGTCCACGCCTGGCGTCGTCAGAGGCGATTGCGCCAGCGCGTCCAGACGCATTTGCGGCGAGGCGTTCACCCACACCTCGACCGCGAGCCAGCCCACCGCCAGCATCGCCGCGAGTTTCACGAGGGATTCAAACCCGACCGCCAGCACCAGACCCCGGTGACTGGCGGCGGTGTCGGTGTGACGCTGCCCGAACACCATGGCGAAGGCCGCCAGGCTGACCGCGACCGGCAAGCCCCAGCCGCGCCCCAGCGGATCGCCGGTCAGAAGATCAAGCGAGGCGGCCGCACTTTTGAGCTGAAGCGCGATATAGGGAATGAGCGCCAGCAGCAGCGCCAGGGTCGCCAGCGCGCCCACCGCCGCAGATTTGCCATAGCGTAGGGACAAGAAGTCTGCGATCGAGCTGGTGTCGTGTTCCCGCCCCAGCGCCACAAGGCGGCGGATGATCGGAAAGCCCAGCAAGAACACCAGCGCCGGCCCCAGATAGATGGGCAGATAATCCCAGCCGGCGCGGGCGGCTTCGCCCACCGCGCCATAGAACGTCCAGCTGGTGCAATACACAGCCAGCGCCAGCGTATACAGGATGGCTCGGCGCCTGGCGGAGCGGTCAAAGCGCGCCGCATGCGCGTCTCCCCAGGCGGCCAGCACAAACAGCAAGGCCACATAGGCGCCAAGCACCACTAGCGCGAGACTGAGCGGCAAAAGCTCTCCTCCCTGCCCGTCTGGAAACCCTGAGCGTTCAGACGGTTTGAACGTTAGCCGGTTTTATAAAGCACTGACCAGCCAGCACACAGATTGAACGCAAACGCGGCGGCTCACAGAGCCGCCGCGTCCAATTTCAGGCGATAGCGCGGCCTATTCAGCCGGGCCCGCCGCCTTGGTGTGGGTGACATGGGTCACGGAAGACGGCATGCGAATATCCTCCACCAGGTTCTGGATCTCCGCTGGCGGCGCCTTGGTCGCCAGAGCCACGACAGTCGCCGTGATAAAGGAGATCACCATGCCGACCGAGCCGAACCCTTCCGGCGAGACGCCCAGGAACCATTGATCGGTGGTCCCTTGGGGAATGTTTGGCAAGATGCCGAACAGGCCGCCCAGGAAGATCAATCCGAACACGATCGAGCCGATCAGCATGGGCCGGGTGTCCCCTTCTTCCTTGAGACCAAAGTACATGATCAACAAGATGGCGCTGATGATCAGGGCCACCACGCCGAGCACGATCGGGCTGAAGCCGATCTTGAAGTGCACGATATAAGCCGCCGTGATCGACAGACCGACCACCATGCCGGCGATGGCGCCTTCCTTATTCATGCGCTTCCAGAAAATCCCCAGGAAGATCACCGGGAAGAAGCTCGCGGCGCCCAGGCCGAAGGCGAAAGCCACGACCGCAGCGACGAAGCCGGGCGGATTGATGCCCGCATAGATCGCTATAACCACCGCACCCACAGCCGCAATCCGGGCGACCAGAAGTTCCTGGGTGTCAGACATGTTCTTGATCAGCACCTTGCGGCACAGATCGTGTGACACCGCCGAACTGATCACCATCAGCAAGCCTGCCGCGGTCGACAGCGCCGCCGCGAGGCCGCCGGAGACCACCAGACCGATCACCCATCCGGGCAGGCCGCCGATCTCGGGATTGGCCAGAACGAAGATGTCACGGTCGAGGGTGGTCACCTCGTTCACTTCCGGGTCGGCGCGATACTGGATCTGGCCGTCGCCATTTTTGTCGGTGAAACCCAGAAGACCGGTGCGCTCCCAGTTATAGAACCATTGCGGCGTTGCGCCCTCGCCCATATCAGACGCACGCGCCTGCTGTGTCGCGACCTCAGTGGAGTAGGTGCTCTCATTGATCGTTTCGATGAAGTTCGTCCGGGCGAACACCGCCACGGCCGGCGCCGTGGTGTAGAGCGCGGCGATGAAGATCAGCGCCCAGCCGGCAGATTTGCGAGCATCAGACGCGCGCGGCACGGTGAAAAAGCGGATGATCACGTGCGGCAGACCCGCCGTTCCCACCATGAGGGCCGCAGTGATGGCCACCACGTCGATCATGGCCTTCTCACCTTGCAAATACGAGGTGAAACCCAGATCGGTCAGCGTCCGGTCCAGACTCAGCAGCAAGGGCGTCCCGTCCGCCGTATTCCCGATGAAGCCCAGCTGGGGGATCGGCGTGCCGGTGATCTGCAAGCTCAGGAACACCGCCGGAACGGTGAAGGCGAAAATCAGCACGCAATACTGCGCCACCTGCGTATAGGTGACGCCCTTCATGCCGCCGAGCCCTGCATAGAACAGCACGATGATCGCGCCGATGATGACGCCCATCTCGATCGGCACGCCCAGGAAGTTGGAGAAGGCGATGCCGGTGCCGCGCATCTGGCCGGCGATATAGGTGAAGGAGATGAACAAGGCGCAGATCACCGCCATAATGCGGGCGGCCTGGCTGTAATACCGGTCGCCGACAAAGTCGGGCACGGTGAATTTGCCGAACTTGCGCAGATAGGGCGCCAAGAGCAGCGCCAGCAGCACATACCCGCCGGTCCATCCCATCAAGAAGACCGAGCCGTCATAGCCCATGAAGGCGATCAGCCCCGCCATGGACAGGAATGAGGCGGCGCTCATCCAGTCAGCGGCGGTGGCCATGCCGTTGAAGATCGGATGCACGTCATGACCGGCCACATAAAAGTCTTCCGTGGTCGAGGCGCGCGCCCAGATGGCGATGCCGATATAGAGGCCGAAGGTTCCGATCACGAAAAACGCGGTCCAGAACAAGGTGGTGTCGAGACCCAGAATGGTCGATTCCATATCCGCCTCCCTTACCCGTGCTCATTGTCGACGTCATACTTGCGCTCGATGCGATGCATCAAAGCGGAGTAGACGAAGATCAGAATGACGAAGACATAGATCGCGCCCTGCTGCGCGAACCAGAATCCCAAGGGCGCGCCGCCGATGGAGAAATTGTCCAGAACGTCACGGAACAAGATCCCGAAGCCGTAGGACACGGTGAACCAGATCGCGAGCAGGATCCCCATCAGGTTGAGGTTTTCCTGCCAGTAGCGCCGATACTTGTCCTCGGAAATGTTGTGATCGCCGGGCGCCCGCTGTGGCGGCTCGCCCGTGGTCGGATGGTCTGAGTCGGCCATCATGCTCCTCCCTATTCATCGGGGTTTTCCCCGTATGACCGGAAGGGTGTCAGTCCTGACGAAGGCCGGGCAGCCCGACATTGGTCGAAGCTGGATTGATCAACAGTGGGAGGCTAAAGGCGCTCAAACATCGAGCCCGGATTTGACCAAGATAAAAGTATTATTGATTTCAGGTTGTTATGTAGAAGCAGCCGAGGGCCTATAGCATTTCAAAGCCTTCGGACCGGGTCCGCCGCACGCCAAACACGTCAGCCAGAATCTGGTCATTGAGCGCCTGATCGGGGGCGGCGGCGATGCGCAGGCGCCCGCGATCAAGAACGGCGATCTGATCGGCGTGGCGGCGGGCGAGCTCGAGATCATGCAGCGCACAGATCACCGTCGCACCCTGATCCGCCTGGCGGCGCAGCACCGCCATGGCCTCCAGCTGATGGCGCGGATCTAGCGCCGAAATGGGCTCGTCCGCCAACAGGACCGGGGCATTGGACGCCAGAGCGCGCGCCAGATGAAGGCGCGCCTGTTCACCCCCTGACAGATCATGGACCAGCCGGTTCTTGAGATGGCTGGCGCTGGCGTGTTCAAGCGCTATGTCGACCTGTCTGCGGTCAGCCGGAGGCAGGCGATCATAGGCGGCGGCGCCCCAGGCGAAGCGCCCCAATGCCGCGAGATCGCCTCCGGTCATGGACCAGGCGAGGCTTCGATCTTGCGGCAGATAGGCCATGGCGCGGGCGCGCGCCTTCGGCGACAGCATCTGAACGGGCGCGCCATCCACCCATACCGCGCCGCTCTCAGCTTTCAGCAATCCCAGAACCGTCTTGATCAAAGAGGACTTGCCGGCTCCGTTGGGTCCGACCAGGGCGGTCAACTGCCCGCGCGTCGCAACAAGGCTGACATCATCAAGCACGCAAGCGCCGCCACGTGACACGCGGACATGGTCCAGAACGATCCGGGTGGTTCCAGTCTGGCTCATCGTCCCATCCCCCGGCTGCGCGCGGCGATCAGGATGAAGACCGGCGCGCCGATCAAGGACACCACGACGCCCAGGCGCAATTCCTGATCCAGCGGAGCCAGTCGCAACACCAGATCCGCCAAGGTGATCAGGACCCCGCCCAGAAGCGCGCTGGGCCAGATCAGATCAGACGGGTCATGACGCACAAAGGGGCGCACGATATGCGGCGCGACAATGCCGACAAAGCCGATCACCCCTGAAATCGCGACTGCGGCGCCGGTCAACAACGCTGCGGCGCCGATCACCCCTGTCCGGGTGCGGCCCAGATCAACGCCCAGGGTCTGCGCCGTCTCTTCGCCCAGCGCCAGAGCGCGCAAATGCGGCGCTGTGAGCACGGCGAGTATGGCGCCCCCCCCCCAGAACGGAGCAATCACAATCAGATCATCCATTGAGCGGTTTGTGACCGAACCCAACATCCAGGTCACCATGTCCGCCAGTGCGAACCGGTTTGGCGCCAGGTTCATCGCCAAAGCGCCCAGCGCGCCGGCGAAACTCGACAAGCCGACCCCCGCCAGAATCAACTGCACAGCGCTGATCCGCACGCTGGCCAGAAGGCTCAAAACCCCCGTCGCCGCCAAGGCGCCCAAAATTGCGAAAGCCGGCACGGTGAAAGCGCCCAGCGCGCTGATCCCGAAATAGAGCGCGATGATCGCGCCTAGCGAAGCGGACGCCGACACGCCCAGAACCCCCGGCTCCGCCAGCGGATTGCGCAATAAACCCTGCATCAGCGCCCCCGACGCCCCCAGCGCCATGCCGACGCCCAAAGCCGCCAGCGCCCGCGGCAGACGGATCTCCCAGACGATGATGCGGGCGGTTTCATCGCCGCCGCCCCAAAGCGCCGCAAACGCCTGCGGCCAGGACAGCTCTGAACTCCCCAACAGCGCCGAAGCGAGAAGCACCACAAGAGCCAACGCCCCCAAGGCGGCGGACAGGGTCAGTCGCGTCATGTTTCAGCCCCGCCCAGATCCAGAACCAGCGCATTGGCGGCCTGCCGCGCCCGAAGCGCCTCATCCGCCATGAACCAGGCCCCACACGACAACGCCGCGGCATCCAGTTCAATAACGGGTGTGGTCTGCATCATTCTCCGGAACACCGAGTGCCGGCTGGCCGACCAGCTGTCGATGGGCGCGGTCTCGCCGTCAAAGAACGCGGCGAGAATGACGTCCGGCGCCTGCATATGCAGCTGTTCGAGCGGCACGCTCACCCAGCCGGTCATGCCTTGCTCGGCGATGACATTGTCAAAGCCCGCCGCCGTCATAAAGGCGTGCATCAAGGTGCCCGACCCGGTGGTGAGGCCCGAAGGCGTCATGTAGAGCGCCCGCAGTCTCGGCCCGTCGGCCGCGCGCGCCAGCTGGCTGCGCATGTGAGCGATGCGCGCCTCGCCGCGTTCGCCCTGGCCGAGGGCCAGGGCGGTGCGACGGATCATGGCTTCCACGTCGTCAAAATCAGACGCAAAGCCCAGCTCAAAAGTCTCAAGGCCCAAACGCTGGTAATAGACGCTGGCGCGACCCCCGGCGTCATAGCCGCGTACGATCAGATCGGGCGCCAGCGCCAGAACGTCTTCGGCGTCGTCTCTGAGCTGGGGCAGCCCCTGCGCCTGAGCGCGCAGATAGGAATGACGGTCATCGGCATGGGTGGACACCGCCGCGATCGCCTCCCGGTCCGCCAGTCCCAGCACATACTGATCCGCGCAATAGTCCAGCGAGACCACGCGCGGGGAGAGCGCCGCCGCCGAACCGGCGACGGCGCCCCCAACCATCAGGGCGACGACAAAGACCGCCGCCTGGACCATTACGGACGCACCCGCAGGCCAAGCGTCACCGCACGCGGCGCGCCGGCGAATCCGGCGACGGGCTCATAGGTCTCATCAAAAAGATTGCGGACGCCCAGAACCAGCTGCAGCCTGTCACGCACATCCAGAACGCCGGTCAGGTCAACCGTTTCAAAGGACGGCACGGCGCCGGACCCTCTGACATAGAAGCCCGCATCATCATAAGTGACGTCCGTGCGCGCGCCGACTGAGCGCCAGGTCGCGCTCAGCGAGGCGATTTCGATGGGCCGCCAGGTCCCGGTCACCGCCCAGCTGTCTTCAGGACGACGCAGCAATGGCGCGCCTGTGCTGGCGTTGGTCGCATCGGTGTGGGTGTAGTCCACCCGCAGGGAGGCCTGGTCGATCGGGGTCCATTCGGCGAAGGCTTCATAACCTTGAAGGTCCGCTTCGCCCACATTGCGATTCTGACCGATAAACAGCGCGCCGTCATAGACATACTCGATCAGATCCTCGATCGCGCTGTCATACCAGACCGCGCCAAAGCGCAAGGCGTCTTCACGGCCTGCCCAATCAAGGGCGCTGTCAAAGCCGATCTCGAACGTCTCACCCTCTTCCGGCTGAAGATCGGGATTGGCGGCGACGAAGGCGGAACTGGAAAACCGTTCAGACAAGCTGGGCGCCTTGAACGACGTGCCATAGCTGGCGCGCAGGCGGGTGTTCAGCGCGTCCAGACGATAGACCGCACCCAGATTGTAGGTGGTCTGGTCGCCAAACGCTTCATAATCGTCCAGACGGATCGAGCCGGTGACGTCAAAGCGCGCGGTCAAGCCCGCCTGTACGGCTGCGTAGGCGGACCAGAGATCCTCGCTGACCGACAAAGGCGCGTTGAACGCGGTGTCTGATTGCGCCTCTTCATCCTGAAAATCGACGCCAAAGCTGATGACGGGGTCGATCAGGGCGGGCCGGCTGTCCGGCGTCCAGACATTGGACCATTGGACGAAATCGCGCGCGCCGTCATAGGCATCCGTCGCTGCGCCGTCATTGAAGCTGTCGAGCGACATCTCCACGCGTCCTGCGCGCAGGCGGCTCTCAAAGTTCTGGGCCGGGCGGGCATAGACCAGCCCGAGGCTCCACAGCGTCTGGGAGTCTTCACTGCGCAAATCCGGGTCGTCGGCGCGCTGGAACCCTGTGGGGCCGCCCGAGAAGGTGTCGAAATCCACCTCGGACTCACGATGCCGGATCAGAGCTTCAAGACTGAGCACGTCATTGAAAGCAAACCCGCCATTGGCCGAAAGCACCGTGAATTGCGACGGATCCGGATCGCCCGTTCGGGTCGAGATCCGGTCCGGCGTCACGTCATAGCCGTCGCTTTCCTGATATTCCGCGGTGGCGGCAAGGTTGAACCGCCCCTTGCGCACGCCGCCGCCGATCAGGGCGCGATAGGTGTTGAAGGCGCCCACGGACGCTTCGCCGTGAAACTCGGAACCAGTCTCCGGCGCCCGGCGCGGCAGGATGTTGATCACCCCGCCCACCGCGTCCGAGCCATAAAGCGAAGACAGCGGACCGCGCACCAGCTCGATGCGTCCTGCGTCGCCCACAAGATCAGAGCCGAAATTGAACGCGCCGTTGGAGGCCGACACGTCATTGAGACGGATGCCGTCATAAAGCGCGAGGATATGTTTGGAGTTCGACCCGCGCACAAAAACGCTGGCGGTTGATCCCGCCGGGCCGGACTGAACCACGGCGAGCCCGGGCGTCGCCGAGAGTGCTTCAACGAGGGTGTTGTGGTTTTTCAGATCGAGCGCGGCGCGATCAATGACGTCCAGCGTGGCGGGCAAGCGCTCCAACAGGCTGGGCGCGCGCACGCCGGTGACGATGACGGTGTCCTCGGACTGATCCTCAGCGAAAGAGGGGGCGGCGGACAGTGCGACGGCGAGCGCCGCGAGAGAGATTTGGGCTTTCATGATGAAGCCTCCGTTGGCGCCGGGAGCGTGAGCGGCTCTCGACGGACAGCGATGCAACGGCGCTTCGTCCCGACATTGTCAGGACGACGCTCGACGCGCCGGTCGTCGCTGCAAACGGAAGGCGTCCGCGTTCTCCTGGTGTGTTCCCGCACCCAGAACGAGCGACCGCGATGGCAGGTCTCCTGGCTTGCGGGTCAATGCGATGCGCCGCCTTCCCAGATCTGACGATCCAGTGGCATGAGGCGCATCCCTCGCCGCTCACAGTTGCGGGTACAGCCCCGGACCAGACGCTTGCGCGTCGCACCGGTGTTCCCTCTTCGCTCCCTCGCGGGAGAACCGTCGCGTAGTCAGGCTGTTTAAGCGGGCCGCAGCCCCGCGGTCAAGCGCGCTAGCCCTGCTCTTCGGGCAGACGCACGATCAGGCCGTCGAGCGCCGCGCCCACCTTAATCTGACAGGACAGGCGTGAGGTCTCTTGAACGTCGCTGGCGAAATCAAGCATGGAGTCTTCCATGGAGGACCGCTCGCCCGTCTTGTCCGTCCAGGCCGGGTCCACATAGACGTGGCAGGTGGCGCAAGCGCAGGCGCCGCCGCAATCGGCGTCGATGCCGGGGACCATATTGCGGATCGCGCCTTCCATCACGGTCAGCCCGTCCTGAACCTCGACCTGATGCTCGGTTCCGTCATGCTCGATATAGGTGATCTTGGCCATGTAGAGGTCTTCCAGACTGTGTGAGGCAGGCGCAGCCCGCATTTGGTCGCTATTTAGGACAGGAAGTCGCGCATCGCCACTCCGGGATCGCGCAAGCGGTCCGGATCAGGCGTGGCGTTCGCAGCGATCATGCGCTGAGCGGCCATGTATTCCGGCGCGCAATTGACCGCCTCGCAGGCGATCAGACGCCCGCCCATCAAATGAAACAGCGCGAACTTGCCCTCTTCGGGATCGCCGCGACGGATCATCTGGTCCGCGCCTTCGATCAGGCCCGCGATCTGCAGCTTCATGTCGTACTGGTCTGACCAGAACCAGGGCACGGGATCGTAATCGACCTCCATGCCGCATATCGCCTGAGCCGCCGCCTTGCCCTGATCAATGGCGTTCTGAACCGATTCCAGCCGGATCGAGCGCCCATAACGTTTGGAGTGAAAACGCGCGACATCGCCAATGGCGTAAATCCGGTCATCGCCGGTGCGGGCGGTCTCATCCACTAAGATGCCGTTCTCGCACTCAAGCCCGGCGGCGCGCGCCAGCGGGTCGTTCACCGTCAGCCCTGCGGCCACCAGAACCGTATCGGCGTTCACAATCTCGCCATCGGTCAGTTCAACGCCTGTGACCTTGCCGCCCTCGCCCGCGATCGCCTTGACCGGCGCATGAACGCGCAGATCAACGCCATAGCCGCGATGAATCGCGCCGAACCAGCCGCCCAGAAGCGCGCTCGCCGTGCGCGCCATGGGGCGCTCAGCTGCTTCGAGCACTGTCACGTCCAGTCCGCGCTTGCGGGCGGACGCGGCGACCTCCAGCCCGATATAGCCCGCGCCGATAATGGCGATGGAGCGCGCATCCTGAAAAGAGGCGGCGAGGTCTTCGGTTTCTGACAGCGTGCGCAGCACATGGACGCCATCCAGGTCTGCGCCCGGAATTGGCAGGCGCCGCGCCTCTCCGCCTGTGGCCAGGATCAAGCGGTCATAGGCGATGCGGTCGCCGGTATCGGTGATGACGTCGCAGGCGCTGCGGTCGATGGCGGTGACGTGCACGCCGGTCCGCAGATCAATTTCCGCCTTGTCATACCATTCAGCGGGTTTGAGCCAGAGCCGATCCACCGGCAGCTCGCCCGCCAGATACGCCTTGGACAGAGGCGGACGCTGATAGGGCGCGGCGGCTTCGCCCGCCAGAATGAGGATCGGCTGATCATATTTGCGCTTGCGCAATTCAGCCGCTGCGGACAGGGCGGCCTGGCCGCCTCCGATAATGACCGTTCCGGACACTGCGATCCGCGCTCCCTGTCTGTCTCGTTTCTTATGGGTCCATGGCGCCGCGCCACAAGGCCCAAGTCAAGCGCCGCGCTGCGCAAACGAGGCTGCGCCAAGTCTTGCCGCCATGCGCGAGCCGTCCTATCAGCCTCTTCATGACCGTGCTGACCCTGACCCTGCCAGACCCTGAAGCCAATGCACGATTGGGCGCGCGCCTGGCGCGTCTGCTCCAGCCCGGCGACGCCGTCTTGCTCGAAGGCGGGCTCGGTGCGGGTAAAACCACGCTGGCGCGCGGCGTCATTGAAGCGCTGACTGGCGAAAAAGATGCGCCCAGCCCCACTTACACGCTCGTTCAGCCCTATGAGACCGATCAGGGGCTCGGGCTGCTGCACGCCGACCTTTACCGGCTTGAAGATCCCGAGGAGCTTGATGAGCTGGGGTTGGACGAGGCGCTGGATCATGGCGCGGCCCTGATCGAATGGCCCGACCGCATGGGACGCTGGCGTCCGGCGGACCGGCTTGAGATAGTCTTGAATGAAACCGAGGCCGGCGGGCGCACCGCGCGCCTTGAAGCTTTTGGAAGCTGGGAGACTCGCCTTGGCGGACTTGCAGACTGATCCGCGCGCTGAGGCGCGCGCCGCGTTCATCAAAGCGGTGGGCTGGGGCGATGCAGATGTGCGCGCCTTCCCCGGCGACGCCTCCAGCCGTTCGTATTTCAGACTGAATCGCGGCGATGACACCGCCATACTGATGGACGCGCCTGGCGGCTCCGAAGCTCCCGCCTGTCCTGTAGACGCCAGCGAAGAAGACCGGCAAGCGCTGGGCTATAACGCCGTCGCACGTTTGGCCGGCAACAACACCGCCGCCTTCGCCGCCATCGGTAGCGCCCTGACAGCGCGCGGGTTTTCCGCGCCGCGCATTTCTGAAGCGGACATTGATCAGGGTTTCCTGATTATCGAGGATCTGACTGACGCCCTGTTCGCGCGCCTTATTCCAAGCGTCGCGCATGAAGGCGCGCTATACGCCACCGCGGTCGAGGCGCTGGCGGCGATCTATCGGTCTTCGTTTGAACGCCATCCGACCGCCTTTGGTCATAGCTGGACCCTTCAGGACTATGACACGCTGGCGCTGAGCGCGGAGACCGAGCTGTTCACCGACTGGTACGCCCCCCATAAGGGCCAGACCCCGACCGACGCCGACACAGCCGACTGGCGCAAAGCCTGGGCGGACGTTCTGCCCGCCCTCAATGCGCATGCGCCGGGCCTGGTGCTGCGCGATTACCATGCCGAGAACCTGATCTGGCTGCCTCAGCGAGAGCATGAGGCCAAGGTTGGACTTTTGGACTTCCAGGACGCCCTGTTCGGTCATCCCGCCTATGATCTGGTCTCCTTGATCGAGGACGCCCGACGCGATGTGGCGCCCGATCTGGCGACGCCCTTGACGGACCGCTTCTTCAACGCGGCGGGCCTCAGCGATCGCGACGCGTTCGACGCCGCCGCCGCGGTTCTGGCCGCCCAACGCAACGCCAAGATCCTGGGCATTTTCGTGCGCCTCGCCCAGCGCGACGGCAAGCCGCGCTATCTCGATCTTCTGCCGCGGGTGGAGCGCCACTTCGTGCGTGACCTCGCCCATCCAGCGCTCGCCCCGGTCCGCGCGGTCGCCAAAGCCCTGACCCCGGCCCTGTTTAAGGACGCCGGGTCATGACGCCGACCACAGCCATGGTCATGGCCGCAGGCCTGGGCACCCGCATGCGCCCACTGACGAATGATCGCTGCAAGGCTCTGGTGGAGCTCCATGGCAAACCACTGATCGATTGGACGCTCGACAAGCTCGCTCAGGCCGGCGTTGAAACCGCTGTGGTCAATGTCCATCATTTCGCCGACCGGCTGGAGGCGCACCTCGCCGTCCGCACCTCGCCCAGGATCCTCATTTCTGACGAGCGCGAGCAATTGCTGGAAACGGGCGGCGGCCTCGCCAAGGCGGCGCCCCTTCTGGGCGAAGCGCCGATCTTTGTGGCCAATATCGATTCCGTCTGGGTTGAGGACGACGCGGAGAGCGAACTGCGCAAACTCGCAGCCGCCTTTGATCCAGATCGCATGGACGCCCTGCTCTTGATCACACCGACCGAGAACACGCTGGGTTTTGACGGTCCGGGGGATTTCTTCATGGACGAGGACGGGCGGCTGACTCGCCGCGGCGAACGAGCGAGCGCCCCTTACGCCTATACCGGCGTTCAGATTTTGCACCCGCGGGTGCTCAAGGGCCTGCCCGTCGAGCCCTTCTCGACCAACCTCATCTGGAACGCCGCGCTCAAGGCCGGGCGCGTCTATGGCTGCGTCATGGATGCGTTCTGGATGCATGTGGGCGATCCTGAAGCGCGTGAAGCGGCCGAGAATCGGCTACGCTCACTCGCATGAGCGCTGATCATCTGTTTTCATACCCTTCGCCGCGGGTTTTCACCCTGCCGCCCGCCGCACCGTTCCTGACAGAACTGGCGCGCGGACTGCAACAGGCCTTCCCGGACCCGGACGCGCTCAGCCGGGTGACGGTGCTGATCCCCACCCGCCGGGCCGGGCGCGAACTGGCCGAAGCCTTCACCCGATTGTCGCCGGGCGCGGCGCTGTTGCCGATGATCCGTCCCATCGGGGATGTGGACGCGGACGAGCCGCCCTTTGAACCCGGCGAGCTGGCCGACATCGCCCCCGAAGCCGTCTCGCCCGCCCGCCGCCGGTTCGAGCTCGCCAGCCTGATCTTGCAAAAGGAGCAGGCCGTAGGGCGGTCCATGGGCGCGGGCGGCGCGCTGGCGCTGGCGGATGATCTGGCGCGCCTTCTGGATGATCTCGCCACCGAGGATGTGGATGATCTGGGCGCGCTGACCGAAGAGATTCGCGCCAACCTGCCTGCGCACATGCAGGAAGCGGCGCTGTTCCTCGACATCGTGCTGGAGGCCTGGCCCGCGCGTCTGAAAGAAATGCAGCGCGTGGACCCGGCCCGGCGGCGCTCGCTGCTACTCAAGGCGCTGGCGGCGCGCTGGCGTGACAATCCGCCCGCCGATCCTGTGATCGCGGCGGGGTCGACCGGCTCCATCCCCGCCGCAGCCGAGCTGTTGAGCGCGGTCGCGAGCCTGCCGCAGGGCTGTGTGGTGCTGCCGGGGTTCGCGCGCGATATGGATGAGGACGCCTGGGCGGCCATTGATGACGGCCATCCCCAGCGCGCCATGAAAACCCTGATCGAGCTGATCGGCCTTGATCGCGATCAGGTCTGCTTCTGGCCGGGCGCCGAAGAAGGCCGCCAGGACGCCCCCCGCGCGCGCGTGATCGCTGAAGCCCTGCGCCCTGCTGAAGCCACGGCTGACTGGCTGCGCCGGGTGGAGGATTTGAAAGAAGCCTGGGGCGAGGACGTGTTCGAGGCCGCGCTGGACGGGCTGAGCGTGATTGATGCGCCTGCGCCCGCAGAGGAAGCGCGCGCCATCGCGCTGATGCTGCGTGAAACGCTGGAGACGCCGGGCGCACGCGGCATTCTCGTAACGCCTGACCGGAACCTCTCGCGCCGGGTGATTACCGAAATGGCGCGCTTTGGGGTCACGGTGGACGATTCCGCTGGTCAGCCTTTGTCAGACACCCCGTCCGGGGCCTTCCTGATCCGTGTCTTGCAAGCTGCGCTCGATCCTGGGTCTGCGCTCGCCTTCTCCGCGCTTGCGACATCACCGCTGTTTGCACTCGGCGAAGAGCGCGCACCTCTACGTGCTGTTCTGGGGGCTATGGAGCGCCGCGCCCTGCGCGGTCGCCGTCCTGGCTATAGCTGGATGGCGCTGGCCGGGCATGTGCGCGACGCCGCCGGTGATGACGAAGACCGGCGCGACCGCTGGGGCGGGATCATCGATACGCTGGCACAGGCGCTATCGCCGCTGAGCGCGCTTGAGGGCGCCCACACCATGCGCGCCTGGACAAAAGCGCTGGTTGAAAGCGCCGAAGCGCTGGCGCGCACGGATGAAATGGCGGGCGCAGACCGCCTCTGGGCGACCGATGCCGGTGAGAACGCCGCGCTTTTGATGCGTGAGTTCATGGAAGAGGCCGAGGCGCTGCCCCCGCTGAGCCTTCATGACTTCGCCCGCGCTGTACTGGAAACAGCCCGCGCCCGTCTGGTCCGGCCCCGCTATGGCGCGCACCCGCGCCTGCAGATTCTCGGCCCGCTCGAAGCGCGTCTGGCGGAAGCGGATAAAGTCATTCTGGCCGGTCTCAATGAAGGCGTCTGGCCCGCCGCGCCCAAATCCGATCCCTTCCTCAGCCGCGGCATGCGGATGGCGGCGGGACTGTCCGCGCCCGAAGAACGCTTTGGCCTCGCCGCCCATGACTTTGCTCAACTCGCCTGCGCCCGCGATGTCACCCTGACCCGGTCCGCCAAGCTGGATGGCGCGCCCACCGTCGCCTCGCGCTGGCTGTGGCGCTTGAAAACCCTGGCGCGCGGCGCATTGGGTGAGGCTTCAGAGCAGGCGATGGCGCCGCAATATGATTACCTGGCGGTGGCTGACGCGCTGGACGCTACGACGGCTCACACATTCATCAAACCACCCGAACCCGCCCCGCCGGTCGAGGCGCGCCCCCGAAAATTGAGCGTCACCCAGATCGAGACCTGGGTGCGCGATCCCTATTCGATCTTTGCGCGCAAAATCCTGCGGCTCGACAAGCTTGATCCGCTGGACCGCCCCCCCGGACCGCCCGAACGCGGCACGGCCTATCACGCCGCACTGGAAAGCTGGGTGCGCAGCCTGGGCGACGCCGACACAATGCCGCGCGATGCGCTGGAGCGATTGCTGAAAGACGGCGAAAGCGCGCTGATCCAGGCCGGGTTCAGCGACAATGCGCTGGGCGTCGAGATGAAGCGCTTTGAGCGGGTGGCGCAATACATGATCGTGTTTGAAGAAGAGCGGCGCGATTACGGCTTCCTGCCGACCGCCCTGGAAGCGCTGGGCGATATCACGTTCGAGGCGCCCGGCGGGCTGTTCACCCTGACCGCACGCGCCGACCGGATTGACCTTCGCCCCTCGGGCGCGCTCGATATCATCGACTATAAGACCGGGCAGCCGCCTTCAGCCAAGGAAGTCGCCGCTGGCTTCGCCCCGCAATTGTCGCTGGAGGCTGCGATGGCCGCGCGCGGCGCCTTTGAAGATGCGCCCAGCCATGAGCCGGGCGACCTCATTTATGTACGTCTGTCCGGCGGACGCGTGCCGGGCGAGCCTAAATCCATGGTGAGAAATCCCGATGGCGACGATGCCGGCATTCTGGCCGAGCAGGCTTTGGAACGGCTGGTGAAATGGGTGGCGAATTTTGACGATCCACGGCGCACCTATCCCAGTCAGCCGCGGGTGAAATTCGTCAACAAATGGGGCGATTACGACCATCTGGCCCGCCGGAAGGAATGGGCGAGCGCGCCCGGCGACGAGAACGGAGAGGGAGGCGCATCATGAGCCAGCCCGGATTTGATCCCGCCATCGTCTCTAGCGCCAGCTCGGCGCAATCGCTCGCAGCGGACCCGTCCGCCAGCGTCTTTGTGGAAGCCAATGCCGGCTCGGGCAAGACCCGCGTTCTGGTGGATCGGGTGGCGCGCCTGCTGCTCGCGGGCGCCAAACCCGACCGCATCTTGTGCGTGACCTTCACCAAGGCCGCGGCAGGCGAAATGCAGACGCGCCTGTTTCGCAAGCTGGGCGATTGGTCGACCCTGCCCGATGATGCGCTGACCGCGGAACTGGACGCGCTGGTCACTGAAGGCCAGCGCCCCGAGCTGGCTGAAGCGCGGCGTTTGTTCGCCCGCGCGCTTGAAACCCCCGGCGGATTGAAGATCCAGACCCTGCACGCGTTTTGCGAACGCCTGTTGCGGCGCTTTCCGCTGGAAGCGGGCCTGCCGCCCGGTTTTGACGTGCAGGATGATGCATCAGGTCAGGCGCTGCAGGCCGAGGCGCTGGATGCATTGTCGGGACTGGCGCACCAAGACCCTGAAGGTGAAATCGCCCAGGCGATCGCCGCGCTGATTGACAATGCCGGGGCGGACGCCCTGCCCAGGCTCGCCAGCTTCGCCATGTCCAAACGCCATGAAATCAATCAGGCGCTGGCGCAGGCCGGATCGCTGGACGCTTTGCTGGAACAGGCGAGCGCGCTCCTGGGCGTGGACCCCGAGCTTGATGTGGATCAGGTGCTGGCCGAAGCCTGGGCGGATACCGATGTGGGCGCGCTGGAAGCGGCCTTGAGCGGGCTGCAGACCGGTGGGACGAAAACCGATCAGGCGAGCGCGCAAGCGTTGCTGGAAGTGCTCGACGTGGCGGAGGAAGACGCCGCCGAGGCCTTTGATTATTACATCGAGTTTCTGACCACCAAGACCGGCGCGCTGAAAAAGCCCAAATCCATCTTCTCCAAGAAGACCGGCGAAAATTACCGCATCCTGGTGACCCTGTTTGGCGATGAAGGCGCGGAAATCCACCGGGTGGGCGATGAAATCCTGCCCAAGCTGGCCGCCGCCGCCGCCAACCGGATGACCCGCGCCGCCTTGCGTCTGGCTGAGCGCTTGCTGAGCGATTACCAGGCCCGCCTCAATCGTCTGCGCCGGGTGGATTTCTCTGACCTTGTGGAACGCGCGCGCCTGCTGCTGACCGATTCTGAAGCGCGCGGCTGGGCGCTCTACAAGCTCGACCAGGGCCTGGATCATGTACTGGTGGACGAAGCCCAGGACACAGCGCCTGAACAATGGTCAGTGATCAATGCGCTGACCGAAGAATTCTTCGCCGGTGAAAGCGCCCATGCCGATCAGCATCCCGGCGCGCTTCAGCGCACGGTGTTCTGCGTCGGCGACGAGAAACAATCGATCTATTCGTTCCAGAACGCCGATCCGCGCGAGTTTCTGGCCCAACGCCAACGCCTTCAAACCGAAGCCCGGCTGGCGCGCCTGCGGTTTGAGAGTCCGCCGCTCAATGTCTCCTTCCGCTCCAGCCCCGAAGTGCTGGCGGCGGTCGACGCCTGTTTCGCCGCTGAAGCGGCCGCCCTCAGCCCTGAGCGCAAGGATGTGGTGGAAGGCCTCGAAACCAAGCTGTTGATGAGCGATCCCGAAACGCTGGAGCGGCGTGATCCGCTGGCGTTTCATCGCTATGACGGCCACCTCGCCGCCCGCGCCCATGCGCCGGGCTGTGTGGAGATCTGGCCGGCGGTCCCCAAGCCCGAAGGCGGGCAGGAAGACGAACTAGACCTCAGACCCGTGGACGCCGAGCGCAAGGATTCCGCGCGCAATCAGCTGGCGGAAGCCGTGGCCGCTGAGATCGCCGACATTCTCAAACGCGGCGATGGCGTGTGGGAAGAGGGCAAGCCCTGGCGGCTGCGCCCGGCCCATGCCGGCGACATCATCGTGCTGGTGCGCCGCCGCGGCGGCCTGTTTGAAGAAATCATCCGGCGGCTGAAGCTGAAAAACGTGGCTGTAGCGGGCGCGGACAGGATGACCCTGCCCGACCAATTGGTGGTGGAGGATTTACTCTCCCTCGCCCGCTTCGCGCTGCTGCCCGAAGACGATCTGTCGCTGGCCGAAGTGCTCAAAAGCCCGTTCTTCCATCCCGTGGACACGCCCGCCCCGCCCATTGACGACGACGCCTTGTTTGACCTCAGCCGCCAGCCTGGCGCGCGTCTTTGGGACAAGCTGCGCCACAGTGACGATCCGCGCTTCGCCGAAGCTCGGGCCGTGCTCGACAGAGCCCGAGCGCGGGTGGAGACCGACGCCCCCTACGCCTTCTTCGCGCGCTTTCTGACCGAAGCCAGCCCCAGCGGCGAAAGCCGTCTGGCGCGGCTTTATGCGCGGCTGGGCGAAGAAGCGCGCGACCCGGCGGAAGAGTTCCTCAACCGTGCGCTCGCCCATGAAGTGGAAGGCGCGCCGTCACTGTCGCGTTTTGTCGCCGAGCTGCAGGCCGATAACGCCCAGATCAAACGCGAGATGGAAGCGGGTCGCGGCGAGGTGCGGGTGATGACCGTTCACGGCGCGAAAGGCCTTGAAGCGCCGATCGTCTTCTTGCCCGACACCACCCAAATGCCCAAGGACCGCTCGGGCGGTCTGTTCGCCCATGAAGAGGCGGGGCTGCTCTGGGCGCCGGACATGAAAACGCCGCCGCCGTTGATGGCGTCCATGGCCGAGCGCAAGGAGCTGGACGCCGATGGCGAATATCAGCGCCTTTTGTATGTGGCGATGACCCGCGCCCGCGATCGCCTGATCGTCTGCGGGCATACCCATGGCGTTGCGGGCAAAGTGGATGCGGGCAGCTGGTATGACCGCTGTCAGCGCAGCTGGACGGGCGAAGACTGGCGCCCGGTGCGCACGACGCTGGACGCCGTGGCCGAAGAAAACGGCTGGACCGCCAGCGAGGGCTTGCGCTTCGGCATGGACCCCAAACCGCTGGTGGCCAGCTCGGCGCCGCCGCCCGCCCCTGTGACCCTGCCCGATTGGGCGACGCTGCCGCCGCCGGTGGATCCGGCGCCGGTGCGCTCCGTTGCGCCCTCCCACCTTCTGGGCGAGGAAGAGGACGGGTTTGAGCCCGCCTCCCTGTCTCCTCTGGCCGCGGGCGGGCAATCGCGCTTCCGCCGCGGCGAGCTGATCCACAAGCTGCTTCAGACCCTGCCTGATATCGAGCTTGAGCGCCGCGAAGCGTCCGCCTTGCGATACCTGGAAAACCAGACTGATCTCAGCGAGACCCAGCGCCGGGAGATCGCGTTGGAAACCCTGCGGGTGATTTCAGACCCGGCCTTCTCGGCCCTCTTCCAGCCCGGCTCGCGCGCCGAGGCGGCGGTGGCGGGCCAGGCGGCGGGTCTGCCGGGCGGCATGGTGATCAATGGCCAGATCGACCGGCTTGTGGTCACCGATCACGAAGTCCTGATCGTCGATTACAAGACCAATCGTCCGCCGCCTTTGACGGTGGAAGACACACCCCGCGCCTATCTGGCGCAAATGGCGGCCTATCGCGCGCTATTGCAGGGACTTCACCCCGACAAACCGGTGCGTTGCGCCCTACTTTGGACAGATGCGCCGCGTTTGATGGAACTGCCCGGAGACCGGCTGGATGCGGTGCTCAGCCGCGCCGGGCGCCCAGCGGATGCTTGACCGATGCGCTGGGGCTTCCTAGGTCTCCGGTCAACTTCAAACCCGCAGCCGCGCCGATTCCGGGCGGAGACGGACATTTTGGATTTTTGTTAAGGAGCAAGGCTCATGGCGACCCAAGCGGTGACCGACGACACGTTTGAATCTGATGTTCTGAAAGCCGACGGCCCGGTGCTGGTCGATTTCTGGGCGGAATGGTGCGGCCCCTGCAAGCAGATCGGCCCGGCGCTCGAAGAGATCGCCGCCGACAAGGCGGGCGCGCTGACCATCGCCAAGGTCAATATCGACGAAAATCCGATGGCCCCCAGCAAGTACGGCGTGCGCGGCATCCCGACCCTGCTGATCTTCAAGAACGGCGAAGAAGTCAGCCGCAAGGTCGGCGCCATGGCCAAGTCCAAGATCGAGGAATGGATCAACGAAGCCGTCTAGGCTCTGAGCCATCTTCAAGAACAGAAAACCCCGGAAGCGTGCTTCCGGGGTTTTTCTTGTTCAGGCTTTCGCCATTTCATCGGCGATCGCTTGCGCCGCCGCAAACGGATCATCGGCCTGGCTGATGGGGCGTCCGATCACCAGATGCGAGGCGCCGGCTTTCAAAGCGGCCTCAGGCGTCGCCACGCGCACCTGATCGCCCAGCGCTGCGCCCGCCGGTCGCACGCCCGGCGTGACGATCAGGAAATCTTCGGGCACGCGGGCGCGAATGGCCTCAGCCTCCTGCGGCGAGGCGACGACCCCATCCAGTCCGCAATCAAGCGCCTGGTCTACCCGGCGCATCACCAGATCACGCGCGCCATAGGCATAGCCCATCTGGGTCAGCATCGGATCGTCATAGGCCGTCAGGACCGTCACGCCGAGGATTTTGAGATCAGAGCCCTCACGCCCCTCCACCGCCGCGCGCATGACCGGCGGTTCGGCATGCACCGTCAGAAGATCCGCGCCCGCTTGCGTGATCGAGCGCGTGGCTTTTTCGACGGTGGCGGGGATGTCATGGAGTTTGAAATCCAGAAACACATCATGACCGCGCGCCTTCAGGGATCGCGCCAGATCCATGCCCCCAATCGGCAGAAGCTGGAGCCCGATCTTGTAGTGCGCGCAGGCTTCGCCCAGCGTCTCCACCAGCGCCTCGGCGTCTGAAATGGCTGGCAGGTCGAGCGCAGTGATCAGGCGGCGGTCGGTCATTATCATCCCCGATTAGTAAAAGCAGCCAGCGACCTAGACCGCTGCGCGACCGTGATCAAGCGTCAGGATGCGGCGTTGGCCTGGGCCTTCGCAACCATGCGCTTTTCCTGCAAGCGCATGATCGCCTGCCCCACCGGATCAGGCAGCACGCGCGACACCGCGACGAGGAATTTGTACCAGGCGCCGGGCACGCGCAGGGGCACGCCGCGCTCCACCGCGTCATAACCCGACACGGCCACCTCTTCCGCCGTCAGCATCCAGAAGGAGGGCAGGTTTGAGACGGTGCCGCGGGCGCCGTTCACATCGTGAAATTCCGACCAGGTATAGCCCGGCGCCACGGCGGTGACGTGCACATTGCGGTCCTTGAGCTCCAGCCCCAAGGCCTCTGACACCTTGATCAGAAGGCTTTTCGCGCCCGGATAGAGCGTGCCGGAATAGCGGGTGTGGGCGTTGGCGGCGGGCAGCAACGCGGACACCGAAGCGATATTGATGATGCGCCCGAAACCGCGCTCGGCCATGGGCTTGGCGACCAGATGCATCAGCTTGAGATAGCTGGTGACCATCAGCTCCGTGAACTGGGCCTGATCCTCCCAGCTCAGCTCCACGAACGCCCCCGGACGTCCCACGCCCGCATTGTTGACCAGGGCGTCGATCTGGCGACCTGCGTCTGACACCGCCTTGACGATCGTTTCTGGCGCGTCTGGCTTGGAGAGGTCGGCAGCGATCACCAAGCTGTCCACTCCGAACTGGGCTTTGAGCTCCTCGGCCATATCCTTCAGCCGGTCTTCGCGACGCGCGACCAGCGCCAGATCCCAGCCCCGGCGCGCAAATTCACGCGCAAACGCTGCGCCAATACCGGAAGACGCACCTGTCACAAGAGCGAGACGACGGGCCATGAAATCTCCAATCCGCAGATAATTTTCAGATCAAGAAGGTGACCGTTCCGCCCTGCTCTGTCCAGAACCAAGCGCGAGGCTCAGTCCGTACACGCCTGATCAATGAGGGTCCGGGTTTCCTCGATAAGGATCGCGCGGGCCGTGGGTGAAAGCGCATGCCCCGCCGCGCCATACTCGGCTGGCGAACCGGTCTCGCTGTCTTCAAAGATATGGTCCACACCCGGTACGATCACGGTGCGGGTCGGCTTGTCGCCGCGCGCGTCTAGCAGAGCGGCCTGAGCGGCTTCGGGCAGGACCTGAAGATCACGCTCTGCGAACACCGCCAGCACGGGACCTTCAAACGCGGCGGCCGCGGCCGCCGGGTCACCCTCAAACATCGCCACAGCATAGGGTTGGCCCCACATCGCACCTTGTTGACGCGCCGCCGCTTCAGGCAGTCCCAGCTCTATCAAGACCGCTTCGATGGCGGCGGGCGCTTCGCCCGGCCCGGCTTGGTCGATGGCTTGAAACACGCGGGTTTGAAGCTCGCGGTTCGCCTCCACGGCGTCTTCCCCCTGCCCGGACGCCCGGATCAGGGCTTCGGACTGGTCATAAAGCAGCGTCTCCATGTCCTGATGCTGACCGGCGAGCGTGATCATGAAGTCGGCCTCCGATTCATTGGCCGCCAGCAGCCCCAGAAACCCGCCCTCGGAATGACCCAGATAGCCGACGCAAGAGAGCCCGGTTTCTGCCTGTAGCACCTCCAGCGCGCGCACTGCGTCATCAGCCAGATCAGACGGGGTCAGAGGCGGTGGCGCGTCCGAACCGCCTACGCCGCGGTCATCATACCGCAGGCTGGCGACCCCGGCCTCAGCCATGGCGTCTGCGATCGCGGCATAGACCGGGTGACCGGCGATGTTGCCATCGCGATCTTGCGGGCCGGAGCCGCTAATCAGAACCAGACCGGCGCGAGGCGCAGTCGGGCCTGTGAGCACGCCTTCCAGCACGCCGTCTTCCAGAGCCACTTCGACGACAACGCCCTCGCCATAGACCGGGGCGGTCTCGGCGGACGGCTCATCACGCGTCTGATCTTCGTGGGGCTCAAAGACCAGAGTCGTGCTCAGGCCGCCTTGATTAAACGTGCCGGTGATCACGCCGCCTTCCAGCACGCCGTCATATTGCAAAGCCAAACCCGGTGTTGAGAAATGCAACTCGGCGCCGTCAAACCGGACGATGGACATCGGCACGCGCGCGCCGCCTTGATCGACCGAGATCAGGATCAAGGACGGTTCATCGCCAGACAGGTCGATCTCCAGCTCCAGGCGCAATTGCTCAGCGCCAGCGTCCAGCACACCCGCCCAACGCCCGTCAAACGCCGGGTCCGCAGGCGACAGCGCCTGCACGCGCTCGGTCTCTGACAAGGCGTCCGAGCCAGATTGCTCCGGCGGGGAGCCGCAAGCGACGGCCAATATGGCGATTGGCAACAAGGTGGTCAGCGTGCGGATCATCAGGGCTCTCCATATCTTGACGCCACTGTCTTAGCATCAACGCGAATTCGCGTTCAGGCCAAACAGGTCATATGTGAGATGTTGTTTCCGCCTTCGTCCATTCCGGACGTCATGAGGCGAGGCGCCTGTTGCGCGATTGCCAGATCACGACGGGCGACCTCGCACTGTCTGACTGGGTCTGGAAAACCGACCCGGACCGAGAGGTCTATTCCGCCGCTTCGGACTGAGTGAGGCCGCGCAGATCGTTGAAAATGAGGCTTTGAGCCATTTCGGTCGCCGCCTTCAAAGCCTCGTGTTCCTCAGTTGAGAACCGGAAGAACGGCGCCGTATCGACCACCGCGACCGCTCCCAGAGGCGTTCCGTCGGGTGATCGCAGCGGATGACCACAATAAGCGCGGACATAGGGGGGGCCGACACAGACCGGGTGCTGGGATAGAACAGGGTCAACCAGCAGGTTCAGAACTTCAATCGGCTTGTTTGAGGCCACAACATTCGTGCAAATGGCGTCCTTGCAATCCGCTTCCGTTGCCGTCAGCCCGTATCTGCCGATGAAACGAACGCGCTGGTCACCAACCAAAGAGATCACACAAATCGATGCCTTAAAAGCAAACCCCGTCAAATGCGCCAGCCTGTCCAGCGCGTTCAGCGTTTCCGGATGCAATCCGTCCAGCTCGGCGACGGCCTTCAGACGATCAGTGTTGGTCAGGTCTGACGGATCAGGCAATGACATTGGATAGGGCCCATGGCCGTTTCTGCTTGACTGAAACCATAAGGACGAAGCCTTGTGAGTCAGTTAAGCGACTGACGCTTTCGCTGCACCGTCGCAGGGTCTAGATTGCCGCCCGTTTGAAACCTCGCACTCCGGGACGCGCCATGAGCCAGAACATCAAGAAAATCGTGCTCGCCTATTCAGGCGGGCTGGACACTTCGGTCATTCTCAAATGGCTGCAGGACGCCTATCAGGCGGAAGTGGTGACCTTCACTGCTGATCTGGGCCAGGGCGAAGAGCTGGAGCCGGCGCGACGAAAAGCCGAAAAGGCTGGCATCAAGGACATCTTCATTGATGACCTGCGCGAGGAATTCGTGCGCGATTATGTCTACCCCATGGTGCGCGCCAACGCCGTCTATGAAGGCCAGTATCTGCTGGGCACGTCCATCGCACGCCCCCTGATCTCCAAACGTCTGGTGGAAATCGCCCATGAAACCGGCGCTGACGCCGTCGCCCATGGCGCCACCGGCAAGGGCAATGACCAGGTCCGGTTCGAGCTGGGCGTGGCGGCGCTCGACCCTGCGCTGAAAGTGATCGCGCCCTGGCGCGAATGGGATCTCAACTCACGCACCAAGCTGATCGCCTACGCCGAAGAGAACGGCATTGAAGTGCCGTCTGACAAGCGCGGCGAAGCGCCGTTCTCCGTCGACGCCAATCTCTGGCACACCTCTTCTGAAGGCAAAATGCTCGAGGACCCCGCCGAAGAGGCGTTTAACGAGGTCTGCCTGCGCACCCGCCATCCCGAAGACGCGCCGGACCAGCCTGAATACGTCACCATCGGCTTTGAACGCGGCGATGCGGTCAGCATCAACGGTCAGGCGATGAGCCCGGCGACCATCCTGACCCAGCTCAACGATTTGGGCGCCACGCACGGGATTGGCCGTCTGGATCTGGTGGAGAACCGGTTTGTCGGCATGAAATCGCGCGGCATTTATGAGACGCCGGGCGGGACCATTCTGATGACCGCCCATCGCGGCATCGAACAGCTGACGCTCGACGGCGGCGCCATGCACCTCAAGGACGAGCTGATGCCGAAATACGCCAAGCTCGTGTACAACGGCTTCTGGTTCAGCCCGGAACGCGAAATGCTTCAGGCCGCCATCGACCATTCCCAGCGCCATGTGACCGGCGAGGTCCGTCTGAAGCTCTATAAGGGCAATGTGTTGGTGGTCGGCCGGTCGTCGCCCAGCTCGCTCTACTCGCTCGAGCACGTCACCTTTGAAGAAGATGATGTGTATGACCAGAAGGACGCAGAAGGGTTTATCCGCCTCAACGCCTTGCGTCTGAAGCTTCTGGCCCAGCGCAAGCATCGCTTGGGCGAGAACGACTAATCCGCCTGGCCAGAATCGATGCGTCCCCGGCTCCCAGAAACCGGGGACGCACGCGCCAGCGGGCTACAGACGATGCGGTGGAGCGCCCCTCAACGCTCCGCCAGGCATCTACTCCGCCGGCAGGGTCTTGGCGCGGGGCCGCAGCACCGGCGCAATCAGCCCCGTCCCTTGATCCACAAAGACGCGCAGCGCTTTCTCCATCGGTCCTTGCTTGAACCGGGAGAGCCAAAGATTGCACGCCACGATGATAAAGCCGCCCGCCGGGATCATCAGCCCCCACAGGGCGACGCGATCAAAGCGGCCATAAAGCTCCAGCCCGAATCCGGTAAACAGCCACAGCATCATCAGCGAGCTGCCCATATAGGCGGTCAGCGCCATCTTGCCGACCGGCTCGAAGATCACTTTGCTGACATGGGCGAACAGCTCAGACCGCATGGCCAGCACGAAACCCGCCAGCATGGCGATGACGATGAAGGGTTTGGAAAAGCGCATCACCGGGTGAAGGCTGGCGTCAAAGACAAAGCCCGAGAGCGCCGCATGGATCGCCGTGCCTGCGGCCAGCGCCACGCCCACAGCGCCTGCGATCGAGACGACGCGCACCAGCGTTTGCGCAGAGAGATTGAGCGCGCCCGAGCGCATCAACCCCAGACCGAGCAGCATGTAGCCGCCCGCTTCCGCGATCCGGCCCAGCACCGAGGCGTTGGTCATCATCATGATCCAGGTCTCAACCGAGGCCTGCACATGGGGCCAATAGCCCTCAGCATGGGCGGCCTGAACCGCCATCATCTCGGCATAGGTCGGGGTTTCGGTGGCGATGTCGCGATAACCCGCATAGGCCACGACCACCGCCCAGCCCAGGGCCGCGAAGGCGAACAGATAGCGCGGCGGCAGCCAGGACAGCACCAGCACGCCCATGCCCGCGACCGCATAGATCGCCAGAATGTCAGACGACCACGCCAGAAGGCTCATATGCACCACGCCCAGCACCAGAAGACCGATACAGCGCACCAGAAAGCCCGCCCGGCGGGTCAGCATATCGCCAGAGCCTGACAGGATGATCGCCATGGAGGCGCCGAACAGGCTGGCGAACACGCCGCGCATCACCGCGTCGATAAAGACCGCTTGCGTCCCCCACAGCCCCATCTCCCACGGCGTCCAGCCCAGAAGGCGCGGATCGGAAAACGCGAAATTCGTGCCGCCGGTGGACGGGAAATGCGCGATCAGCAAACCCAGCACGGCAAAGCCGCGCAGCGCGTCCAGAACCCGAATTCGATCTCGCATTGGCACACCTCCATAAACGCGTTCACGTTTCATCAAGGTCTTTGCAAGCGATGGGCCAGCGGGAGCAAACCGAGCGGGAATAGAAAGAGACACGCCCAAACGCCTCGCGCCCATTGGGCCGAGGGGCGAACGCAGGAAGACCGGTCCGGCTTGAGGTTTGGGGTAGTCTTGCGAAAGCGCCGATCCGGCCTTCCCTGCGCCTGGCCTCACCCTGTCACACGCAAGGCTCAGCCGACAGCTTGCGCCGCCTCTCCTCGCCCCACCCGACGGTCGCGATCCGCCCTCTCACAAGCGAGGAGAGGATCAGGATAGAGGAGGGTGGGAGGGGGGCGGATAAACTGGGATGCGTCTCTCATGACTCTCTTTCCCGGCGCAGGCCGGGAAAGGGACGCTTGGAGTCTTCTCCTCTCCCCTCAAAGATGGGAGAGGGACGCGCACCCGCGCCTACGGGTCAATCCTGCCGCTCAGACTGTCATTCGCCGGTTTATCCGGCGAATCCAAGCCGTGATCTATGATCAGACCCACCGGAATGGATCCCCCGGACAGGCCGGGGGATGACAAGGAGTGGGGTTTGAAGAAAGGAGCGCCTAAGCCACGCCGCGCGAATGATAGAGCGGCATGTCGTCATCGAGATCGCGGGCGATGTCGCCGGCGAGATCGGGCAGCAGGGTCGTCGCCATTTCATGGCGGATCACGCCCTCGCCGCGCTGACGGCGCCAGTAATTCCAATAGGTGGTGAGGTGGGTCAGCGCCGCCACATCATCGCCGATCCGGCTGAACAGGTTCGGCGCTTTCAACAGCAGCATACGCATGGCGATGGGGTCGCCGTCATCGAGGAAAGCGGAGACCACGCGGTAATAGTTTTCCCGCCCCGCCTTGAGGTCTTCCCAGCGCAACCGGATCGAGCGGCGAATGCGGCTGATGGGCGCCGCCAGCGGACGGAAGGGCGCTGAGCCGTCTTCCTTTTCCAGTCGCGCCAGATCGCGCAGGAAGCTCGCCAGCTCTTCGGTGATGATATTCATACGCCACAGATAATACAAAAGCCCCTTCCACCCGAAGACGCCGACGGTGAAGTCTTCGGGGTCCATGCGCAGGGCGTTGCGCAAATCCTCACGCTGGGCGTGGCTCTTGGCGTTGAACAATACCGCGGCGAGGCGTTCGGGACGTTTGCGCGTGGTGGACTCGCCCAGCGCCTTGGCGGAGATGTCGGCCATATGCCGGGCTGCGAACATCTTGAACTCGGCCTCGTCGGCCTTGGCCATGGTGAAATAGCGCGGGTCGAGGTCGCGCTCCGGGAACAGGGCTTCCAGCAAGAAGGGATCAAAGGCCGGCGCTGATTTCAGCCGCGACAGCGTGCGCACGTCCTCGGTGAATTCTTCTTCATAGAGGTTGCGGTCACGCCCCAGCGCCTCTTCCAGCCAGGCTTCGAGGTTTGGCGCTTCGATGAAGGTCCAGAATGCGCCGGCGCCCGGATCCTTGGGATCAATGGGCATGACCAGCTTGGTCACGATATTACGGCCCGACCGCACCAGAGAGCGCTCATTGCGGCGCAGATTGTGCTTGATCAGAAAGCAGCGGTTCAGGCCGCGATGGCGAAAGAGCGGATTGGGGGTTTGGGCCAGATCCGGGAAACGCTTGTGCAGGCCGCACAGGTCGAGCACGCGCGGCGTTGAGCCGCCCCGCATCAGGTTCTTCAGATCATATGGACGGCGGCTGAACATTTTAGCCGATCTCCTACCCCGCTCAACATGTGAGCATGGGCGGAAAACTGGCCCTCACGCCAGCGAATCCGGGCGTGAGGGTTAACGGCGCAATAAGCCCGTCAGTCCCCGTGTTCAGGCAGAAAGATCTCGCGCTTGCCGGCATGATCGGCCGGGCCGATCATGCCCTCATCCTCCATACGCTCGATCAAGGTCGCAGCGCGGTTATAGCCAATCTGAAGGCGGCGCTGGATATAGCTGGTGGACGCCTTGCGATCACGCGCGACCACGGCGACGGCCTGATCAAACAAATCATCGCCCGACCCGCCGCCCACCAGATCGAGCGCGCCCTCGCCGCCCTCTTCATCGAGATCCTCGGTGACCGCGTCGAGATATTCCGGCGTGCCCTGGGATTTGAGGAAATTGGCCACATCCTCAACCTCGCGATCGGAGACGAACGGGCCGTGCAGGCGCCGGATGCGGCCCCCGCCCGCCATGTAGAGAAGATCCCCCATGCCCAGAAGCTGCTCGGCGCCCTGCTCGCCCAGAATGGTGCGCGAGTCGATCTTGGAGGTGACCTGATAGCTGATCCGGGTGGGGAAATTCGCCTTGATGGTGCCGGTGATCACGTCCACGGACGGACGCTGGGTCGCCATGATCAAATGGATGCCCGCCGCCCGCGCCATCTGCGCCAGGCGCTGGATGGCGCCCTCGATATCCTTGCCGGCGACCATCATCAGGTCCGCCATTTCGTCGATCACCACGACGATATAAGGCATGGCGTCAGGCTCGATGATCTCGGTCTCATAGACCGGCTCGCCGCTTTCCTTGTCAAAGCCGGTCTGGACGGTGCGGCTGAGCACGTCATTGTCTTCACGCGCCTGCCGGGCCTTCTCATTGAAGCCCTTCATATTGCGCACGCCGACCTTGGACATCTTCAGATAGCGCGACTCCATTTCGCGCACGGTCCATTTCAGCGCCGCCACCGCCTTTTTGGGATCGATCACCACCGGGCTGAGCAAATGCGGAATGCCGTCATAGACCGACAATTCCAGCATTTTGGGGTCGATCATGATCATCCGGCACTCTTCAGGCGGCAGCCGGTACAAAAGCGACAGGATCATCGCATTCACACCCACCGATTTACCCGACCCGGTGGTGCCCGCGATCAGAAGGTGGGGCATTTTGGCGAGATCGGCGGTGAAGGGTTCGCCGCCAATGGTCTCCCCTAGCGCCATGGGCAGCTCCGCCTTGGCGGCCTCGAAAGGCTTGGAGGCTAACAGCGCGCGCAGGAACACCGTCTCGCGATGCTGGTTGGGCAGCTCGATGCCGATGGCGTTGCGCCCCGGCACGACCGACACCCGGCAGGCCACCGCCGCCATGGAGCGGGCGATATCATCGGCCAGATTGATCACGCGGCTGGTTTTCACGCCGGGGGCGGGCTCCAGTTCATACAGCGTCACCACCGGGCCGGGGCGCACCTGAACCACTTCACCCTTCACGCCGAAATCCGCCAGCACGCCGGTCAGAAGCTCGGCGTTCTGGGCCAGGGCGTCTGCATCCACCGTGTCGGCCCGCGGCGGCGCCGGCGACAACAAATCCAGACGCGGCAGCTCAAACCCGGACGAATCGCCGCTGAACGGCAAGGCGCCCTGAGCCTCACGGGCTTCGCGATCTGATTCGCGCACGCTTTTCTTGCGCGCCACCTTCACAGGGCTTGGACGCGCCGGTGCGCCCGTGCTGGGCATGGCCGCATCGTCATACCCGTCATCATCGTCTTCAGACACAGGCTCGCGATTAATGCGCGGCGCAGCTGTGTCTGCCTTGCGCGCACGCTTGAGAAACGCCGGCGCAGTTTCCGCGCGGCCATCCGGCGAAGCGGGGGTCTGCACCTCGACCTCGCCGCGGCCCCAGGCGCGCGGAATGGCGCCCAGAACCTGATCGATCCAGACCCGGACTGTCGCCCAGACCAGCTCAGCGGCGTCGCGCGCCGCGGTCAGGTCACGCACGGTCAGGCCAAAGCAGAAAAACACGCCGAACACCGCCAGCGTCAAACCCAGACCGCCTGCGATCACCCGTCCGCCCGGCGCACTGACCTCTTGGGTCAGCGCCTGGATCAAGCCCAGCAACCCGTCGCCGATCAAGCCGCCCAGACCGGTGGCGAACGGCCAGTTCGCGGGCATGGGCAAAGCTGAAACCGCCATGGCGAACCCGCATACGCCCAGAAGACCCGAGATGATCCGGAAGGCTGAGACCGTCTTGGTGCGGCCTCGCGGACCCCGAACCAGCAAGATCAAGCCCCAGCCCATCAACGCCAGCGCCGCCGCAGCGCCCGCCCAGCCTGACACCTGCAAGACAAGATCAGACGCCACTGCGCCCGGTCCGCCAAGCCAGTTGGTCGCCGCACGATCGGTCGCCGCGTTCAAGCTGGGATCCAGGGGATTATGGCTCAGCATGGACACGATCACGAACACGCCCAGAGCGGTCATGACAGCGCCGATCAATGCGGTGCGGACACGCGCGATCAGCCCCGGTCTGCGTCGCACCGGGGTTTCAGACTCCAAAGAGGGATCAGCCGCCATGGTCATGGCCTCCAGACTGCCTCAAAGAGTCTTCCCGACGGGTTAATCGGCGTTAACCGACGACAGTTTTTACGGGATCGGAAGCGCCAGGATCACCGGAGACCGCCGCGGTCCGTCCGGCGCCGCGCCATCGGCCGGAAACTGGTCCCAGGGCGCATCCGCATTCACAAACAGACGATCATCCGCGATCCGCGCCGTGGTCGGCTCGCCCAGACGTTCATCCCCGGTCAAAACCGGCTCAAGCCCGACCAGCTGGTTTGCGTCATCAAACACCAGCTCAAAGACACCAAAAGGCGCTGCGCCATTGCGCACCACGAACAGGCGCCCCAGCCGGTCCGCCACCAGACCGTCCATACCGATCAGGCTGGCGCCGTCGGGGCTGGGTTGCAGATGCGCGACCCGGCTGACCGGATCAATGCGCCACAATCCCACTGCATAATCGACGACCCACAACGCCCCGCGCGCCTGAGCCAGACCTTGCAGAGACGCAAAGCGCTCATCCTGCGCATAAAGCTCCAGCTCGGCGCGGGGACCGTTGAGGCGGTAAATGCGCCCAGCCTCTGCATCTGAGACGAACACCACCCCGTCGCGCACGGTCAGATCGCCCATGCGCGCGGCGCCCTCGATCGTATGGCGCGCAATCAGCTCCCCGGTCTCAAGGTCCAGCACCAGCAAGGCCGTGCCAGACGGCTCTCCCGGGGCGAGCGGGGTCTGGTCCACCACGCCCTCAACCGCATAGAGCCGGCCATGGCGTCGGTCTGCGGCGAGCCCGAAGATGGAGCCGATGGGCTCATCCTCGCCCGCGAACACTTCAAACTCATCGGGCGCAAACGGTTCGACCCGATAGATGCGGCGCTCGGCGACCCCGCCCAGATACAGACGCTCGGTTTCGTTATCGACCGCCAGCGCTTCGATCAGTGCATGGGGCAAGGGCGGCGTGGCCACTGCGACCGACTGGCCCACAGGCGCGGCGTTTTCAACAAGCGCCGCGCGAATGGCGTTTAATCGCTCAGGATCAGCGGCTTCAAGCTGCGCCAGATTGCGAACCGCTGCATCCAGATCATATCTGAGGCCAGCACGCGCGATGGTTTCAAGCGCTTCGAACTGATGCTCTGTCTGCCCGGCCATGGCGCCCAGCAGCACCGCATTGTTCAGTAATCCCGGATGGCCGGGCTGGAGCTCCAACGCCGCCGCATTCATGCGATGCGCAGTTTCGAAATCCTCGATCTGAGCGGCGGCCCGCATCTCTTCACGCAGCAAGCGTGACAGGTCGAGCGCAGATTGCGATTGAGCCGGAGCGGAGGCCGAAGCGCCCAGAATAAGGGCGATTGCGGCGAGAGAAGAGGTTAGCGCTTTCATCACACCAGTTTGCCCAATCTTGAAAGGCGCTAGCAAGGCGGCAAAACGGCAAGAGGGTGCAAAACTGTCGCCTGCAATCTTGCAGCATCTCTAAACTGTCTTGATTATCAAGACTTCAAGCGCCTTGCGGCCCTCTTCGGGGATGGGCGAAGGCTTTTTCCCATCCGTGTTCACCAGAACAGATTCGCTGGCGCCGATGCACCGCCCGTTCTGAAACAGACCCTGGCCGATCGTGTAGCTGGACCCGCCGATGCGCAATATCCCGGACCCGACCACCAGATCGTCAGGATAAAACGCCTCATCCAGATAGGCGATGTGAACATCCGCAATCACCATGCGCATCTTGTTGGCCTTGCGCAGATCAAGCGGAAACGCCTTGCGGTTCAGCGCGCCGCGCGCTTCTTCATAAAAGGCGCCGATCGCCACATTGTTGATATGGCCCAAAGGGTCGAGATCCTGAAACCGGCTGGGGACGGACACCACCAAGGGATAAGTCTCGAGTTTGAGGCGATACGCGTCAGGCTTCATGTTGATCTACCGGGAACTGAGTGTGCTGCAGTGCGTTATGCCGCTCTGGCGACAGATTGAAAAGGTGCAGGACTTGCCTGCGCTCAACGAGAAGGCTATCGCCAAACCATGACCCAAGCGCCAAAGCCTCGTAAAAAACCCGTCAAACGCCGCCCGCCCGGACTGAACAAAGAGCAGGCAGAGGAAATCTTCGCACGTCTGGCCGAGGATCGCCCCGAGCCAGAGACCGAGCTCAATTACTCAAACCCGTTCACCCTTGTGGTCGCCGTAGCGCTGTCTGCTCAGGCCACCGACGTAGGCGTGAACAAGGCCACCGACAAGCTGTTCAAGGTCGCGGACACGCCCGAAAAAATGTTGGCTCTGGGCGAAGAGGGCGTGCGCGAGCACATCAAGACGATCGGCCTGTTTCGCAACAAGGCCAAGAACGTCATCGCCCTGTCGAAAATGATCCTGGAGGAGTTTGACGGCGACGTGCCGCAAACCCGTGACGAATTGATCCGCCTGCCCGGCGTCGGGCGCAAGACAGCCAATGTGGTGCTCAACGAAGCCTTCGGCCAGCACACCATCGCGGTGGACACCCATATCTTTCGGGTCAGCAACCGCACCCGTCTGGCGCCGGGCAAGACGCCCGACGAGGTGGAGGAGCGTCTGGAACGCATCACCCCGCCGCACTATCTCAAGGGCGCCCATCACTGGCTGATCCTGCACGGGCGCTATGTGTGCAAGGCGCGCAAGCCCGAATGCTGGCGCTGCGCCATCGCCGACATCTGCAAGTTCAAGGACAAAACGCCCGCGCCTTGAGTGAGTAGGAAGCCTGTCGGCTTCCGATTACGGGGGGTTTTCTGTTCTCTCTCGCTCCGCTCGGTCGATCCTCGCTTCGCTGCGGGCGCAGGATTGTTTCTGTTCTCCCTCGCCTCCGCTCGGTCGATCCTCGCTGCGCTGCGGACGCGCATTCGCGCTTGCGAACCTTCGGTTCGGGGAGGAAACTTGTCCATGCTCTCGCCCACGAGCCCTTAGGGCTCGCAAAGCCAAAGGCCGCCCGCAGCGCAGCGAGGATCGACCGAGCGGAGCGAGGGAGCACAGAAAAAGTCCCGCTTTATTCCGCCGCCAGCGCTTCGGGCTTGGTCTGGCGGCCGCCGCTCCAGCTTTCGTGACGCAGCGCGCGGCCCAGGGGCGTCCGGCCTGCTGCAGGGGTGAAATCGCCCTGCGCGTAAACCGGCTCGCCCGCCACCAGCACTGTCGTCACCACCCCGTCAGAGCGATTGACCATCTGCTCGTGGCCGTAATCCTCGCGCCAGATAAACCGGCTGCCGGCTTCTGAATCATAGCGCGCCAACGCCTCGGGATTGACGACGGTCACATCGGCGCAATCGCCGAGTTCGATCCGGCCCGCCTTGACGCCCAGAAAGTCCGCCGGCTCTCGCGTCAAACGCCGGATCTGGCTCGCCACGCGCTCCAGACCTTCCTCTTGCGCCAGCTTGAGCGCCCGCAGATTGCCGTCATAAAAGGCCATATTGGTGATGTGAGCGCCGGAATCGTTGAAGCCCGGCAAGGTCAGGGGGTGGTTGATCAGCTCCCGGATCGTCTCGGGATCGCGATTGGCGGACACCGTCCACCAGCGCAGCCCCAGATCAAATTCTTCAAACAAGGCCAACACAAAGCCGGCTTCGGTCGCAGCGGTGTCGGGCAGGCGCTCAAACACGCCTTGTTCCGCATGGGTGCGGGCGAAAGCCGGATCGACGCGCCAGGCGCGATAGCGATCAAAGACCTGCTGGAAGCTCTCGCCCGTCCAGATTTCCGGACCGCCAGAGTGAAAGATCATCTGCTCGAAATCGCGGTCGAACGCCAGGCTCTCCATCTTCATCATGCGCTTGAAACGGGCGGGTCCGAACCCGGTCTTGCCCGTCATCCACATCTTCGAGAAGCGCGCCTGGAAGGCCGTGTCTTTCAACAGCGCCTTGCGCCCGTCCACGTCCTCAAGATCCAACTCGTTAAGCTCACGCAGGGCCGGCACTTCTTCGGCCAGAGGATTGATGGGCCCGTCCCAGAACACCTTGAAGGGCGCAGCCAGGGCCTGAAACCGAAAATGCCCCTTCAAAAGCTGGGAGTTGAACAGATGGCTGAGGATCATAGCCAGTTTCTTCAGCGACCGGTTCGCCGCCACGTCCAGCGCCGCCACCGCTGTCACTTTCAACGGACGGCCATGCAAGCGCCCTGAGGTCAGAAGGAAATTCCGGAACACAGCCAGCGGCTTATCCTTGGGCGGAGTGGCCTGCCAGATACGGTCATTGCGCCGCAAGATCGCGGTCAGGCGCTTGAGCTCTTTATACTGACCAAACTGGGACGGGATCTTCACCCGGCGATTGGGGTCTTCAGACAGGAAGTGGAAGGGCAGGGAATCGGTTGAAAAACCGGCATACCCCTCGGTCATCGCCTGTTCGAGCAGCTCTTCCATGCCGCGCAAATCCGCCTCGCCGGCGGTACGGCTGACCGAGCCGTTCAGCCCCATCACCTGGGCGCGCAGCATGGAATGCGGGATGAGCGGGATGACATTGCAGCCCAGCGGCAGATCATCCAGATGAGAGAAATAGCCCGCTGAGGTCGTCCAGCTGGCGCGCTCGGCGACCTTGCGCAGGACCGGCTTGGGCATGTTCTCGACCCGGGCGAAGCAATCCACCAGCGGATCTTCGCCATTGCGGCGCTGATTGCCGTAAGCGAGGCCGAGCGAGCAATTGGACATCAGAACAGTGGTCGTGCCATGGCGCACCACTTCGCGCAGGGCCGGATCAAACTCCACTTCCAGATCGAGATGGGTATGGATGTCGAGCAAGCCCGGCATCACCCATTCGCCATGCGCCTCGATGACCGTTTCCGCCTGTGTGCGATCCAGATCAGGCCCGCGCGCCGCAATACGGCCGTCCTTGATGGCGATGTCCTCGACTGCCGGAGGCGCTCCGGTTCCATCAAACACAAGCCCGCCGACAATCACCCTGTCCCATGGATGGGTCATGGCGCTCCTCCCAATTGAAGGGCCCTGTTATCGAGCCTTGGGCATAGCGGACTGGAAATTCATAAATCCGTCAAGCACGGCCTTGGGGTCTTCCCAATGCGGATAGTGGCCCACATGAGGCAGGACGAGAGTATCCGCATTCGGAACAAGCGCGCGATAGCGCTCCACCATGTGTGCACCGGAGACCGGATCCAGGCCGCCATCGATCACTTTCATCGGCAGGGTCGAATTGACGAGCGCGCCCACCCAGCGCTCGCGATGCTGGCGGCGTTCTGTGATATAGCCCAATAGCTTATGGCCGATGCGCGGCATGCCGCCCTTTTCCTGCGCAAGCGCCCAGAAGGCGTCCATGTCTTCAGGGTCAGGCTGGGTGTCAGGGCCGAAGACCTCACTCAGCCCTTTGGCGAATTTATCCCGCGTCATCAGGCGCGCCAGAAACGGGCCGAGCGGCGAATGGAGCAGTTTCTGCGTCAGTGTGGCGCGATGCTGTTCGGGGAACAGGCCGCCATTGAGAAAACAGATCGACTGCAGCGTCACCGCCGACGCATCCCCTTGCTCGAGATGCCGCGCCAGCAATTCCTGCGCGACCGTGTCGCCATAATCATGGACAAAGAGATGGCAGGCCTTGATCTCGAGATGCGCAAAAAAGGCGTCATGCAAATCTGCCTGATCCATGATTGAATACGCGTATCGGACCGGTTTGTCGGAATAGCCGAAACCGATCATGTCCAGAACGGCGACCCGGTAATCCCTACACAGATCATCCCAGAGCTGCACCCAGTCCCAGCTGGCGGTGGGAAAGCCATGGATCAGAACCAGAACCGGCTTGGAATCCTCGGACCAATCCCCGCCTGTGCGATAAAAAATGTCGTGGCCGCGATACTTGAAAAACGCGCCCGCGGCGCGCCAGGCTTGCAAACTCGCCTGTGCCTGCATGATATCTCCCCTTGTGCGAACCGCTTTGTTTCCGGCGGCTTGTCTGGGAAGAGCATGGGGCGCAGACGCGCCTTGTTCAATAAAAACCCCGCCGCAATGGCCTGCGGCGGGGTTGTTTGACCGTCAGAACGCCGAGTGCGGCTAGCGCATGACGGCGAGCGACGCCTGCGTAGACGCCGTGTTCAGCTCGGCCCGGTTCATCGGATAGCTGTCTTGCGGCGCGGCGCTGGGATAGGCCTGAGCCAGCAAAGCCAGAGCGTCGCGAATGCGCGCCGCACCTTCAGGCAGCTCTGCGTCGATCATGGCTTCATGGCCCTCAAACGCAGTCTTGCCGGCGATGTAGAAGCCATAACCATCCAGATACGGGCCATAGGCCGGATTGTCCTGGGCGATCCGATACATATCCACTGCGCGGTCGATCTGGTCTGCGGCGACGCCAGCCGCGATCCGGGCCTGAGACGTGCCGTCATCGGGCGCCTGGGTCATCGCCTGGCGCAAGGTCGCGATGATAGCGTCCGTGCGCGCAACGATCTCGTCATGGCTGGCGTCATTGAAGACCGCCGCTGACGCATCCAGAAACTGGCCTTCAAACGGTTCGACGCCCAATTGCTGGAAGGTGTCTTCCATATCAAACAGCACTTCGCTGGCCGGGTGCGCGAACATCTCGCCCGCCGCGTCGATCTCACCCATGGCGTGAGCGTCGCGGGCGGCGATCACATGAGCTTCGGCTACGGCCAGAGCCGCGCCATAGACCACTGGATCAGTGGCGGCGTCTTCCACCACAACCCCGCCTTCGCCCTCGCCGGTCATACCAGGCGGCGTTGCAGAGGGCTCAGGGGAAGCAGCGGCGTGTGCGTCATCAGGCGCGGACTGGGTGGCGGGAGCTTGAGCGCCAGTCTCAGAGGCGGGCTCGCATGCAGCGACGAGGCCGCCGGTCAGCACAAGGCCCAGGCCCATGGCGGTGACGCGTTTGAACTGCTGTTTCATGGGAACCCCTGTTCACCCCGAAATTGGAAGGATAAAGTAGAAACTGCAAATCGTTCGCAGGAAGTCAACATGCATCTGACAATCGGTAGCATCTTGAGTGCAGAGAGTTTGGCGGAGGCCCGCGCCCTGATGGACCAGCTGCGCTGGAGCGACGGCGCCAAAACCGCCGGCCCGACCGCACGCCGGGTCAAACGCAATCGACAAGCGGATTTGAGCTCCAACACCGGCGCCAGACTTAAAACCCTGCTTGAATCCGCGCTCGCCGCACACGTTACATTCAACGCGGCCACACGTCCAAAGCGCTTTTCAAAACTTCTGGTCACCGAGACGTCAGATGGCGGCGAGTATGGCGCGCATGTGGACAATCCCTTCATGGGACGCGGCGAGGCGCGCATTCGCACCGATGTGTCGTTCACCCTCTTTCTGTCGGATCCGGACAGCTATGAAGGCGGCGAGCTGGTCATCGACCAGGCGGGCGCCACCCAATCGGTCAAAGGTCAGGCCGGAGACGTTTTCGTTTATCCCTCGACCTATCTGCATGCGGTGTCGCCCGTCACGTCGGGCGTGCGCCGGGTCTGTGTGGGATGGATTGAGAGCGATATTCCGGACGCTGGGGATAGAGAGTTATTGTTCGACCTTGAAAACCTGCACGCCAGCTTGAGCCGTCAGCATACGCCACACTCACCGGAAATGCTCACCGTGACGAAGCTGTTCGCCAATCTCAGCCGACGCCTCTCGCGCTGATCAGGCGGGCACGCGGAAGCGCCGCAAGCCGTCTACGCTCTCTGGCAAGCGGCCGCAGCACGGCTCGGGCTCGAGCGTCTGCGCCAGGGCCTGAGCCTCTGTTAACGCGGCCTGCATCATCGCCTTGCCGCCCGTCAGCGAAGCCAGACCCGTCTCTTCCCCCTGTCGCCGGTTACGCCAGGCGCCGGTCTCAGCGTCAAAGCTATAAAGCGGCAGGAATTTCGCCCCCTGCTCGGCGATGAACAGCACCGCCGCGATCAGATAGTCGATCTCGGCCTTATCCATAACCCAGTGCAGGCTGAGCCGGCACCATCCCGGACGCAGGCCGGTATAACCTGACAGGACAGCGCTGCGATGTTCGCTTGTGGTCTGTTCATCCAGATCCAGCAAATGATGCGCATACGGCCCGGCGCAGGAACAACCCGCCCGCGCCTGAACGCCAAACAGATCATTGAGCAAGGTCGCCACAAACCGGGGATGCAGCATTTCGCCGTCCCGGGATCCGATATTGAACGAGACAATGCCGATGCGCCGGTCTGGATCGCGAGACCCCAGAATGTTGATCGCAGGGTGTGCGCGCCAGGCGTCGAACGCCCGTTTCAGGGCCGCGTGTTCACGATGCTCTATGCGCTCATAACCCAATGCGCCCAGCGCGTTCAGCGACAGCGCCGCGCGCATCATCTGCATCACGCCCGGCGTGCCGGCCCTCTCACGCGCGGCGATGTCGGTGATGAAATCATGGCTGTCCGGCGTGACATAGGTGACGGTCCCGCCCCCGGGCAAAGTCGGCGGCAAGTCGCTGCGATAGAGCCTCGCCTTGAACGCCAGAATCCCGCACGCGCCGGGCCCGCCAATCAATTTGTGGGGCGAGAAGTAGACCGCATCCGGCGCTGACTCAGGCTCCCCCTCAGGATTCATGTCGATTGGCAGATACGGCGCGCTCGCCGCGCAATCGAGACACAAGATCGCGTCATGGGCGTGCAGCAGTCGCGCCAGTCGCGACACGTCCGTGCGCATTCCGGTGACATTGGAGGCCGCTGAAAACGCGCCAATCTTTCTCCGATCCGCATAAGCGGGGTCCGACAGAGCACGGGCCAGATGGTCGAAATCCACGCCGCCCTCGGCATCCAGCCCGATGCGGACGATCTCGACCTGCGCCTCACGCCAGGTCAGCTCGTTGGAATGGTGCTCATAGGGCCCCACGAACACGACCGGCGCGCGCGCGTTCAGCTCAGCCTGAACGCGCTCGGCTTCAGCCTGACCCAGGATCTCGACCAGCGCCTGTTGGCGCGCGGCTTTTGTGGCGGGCGCTTCAATAACACCCAAAATCTGTTGCAAACGCTCAATGGCGCCCGTAGCGCCAGAACCGCACGCGATCACCACATCGTGGTCGCCCGCATTGATCGCGGTCTTTAACAGGGCTTCGGCGCGATGAAGCCAGGCCGTCGCCTCACGCCCGGTCGCGCTGTCATCACTGTGCGGGTTCGCATACAGAGGCTGCAGCGCAACTAGCTGGTCTTCAATGCGTTGATCGCCCCGCCCTGAAGCCGCGTAGTCGGCATAGACCAGAGGCTTGAGCCCGAAAGGCGTGCGCAAGACGGCGTCCCCGCCGATCAAGGCGTCGCGTGCCGCGTCAATCGGATCCGGGGTGAGCGCATGAGTCATGACAGGGCCTTTCCGCTGCCCCCATGAAACACTCCTTCCCTGAGTGATAATCGCTCAATTCTCTACTATATTGCCCCGCACGTAGAGAAATTCACTCCGAAAGGCGAATCTGATGACGCTTGACGACTATGACAAAAAGCTGCTGCGTCTGATGCAGGATGACTCAGACCGCACCGTGCAGGATTATGCGGACGCCATCGGGCTGAGCGCCACGCCCACCGCGCGCCGGATGAAACGGCTGAGCGACGCCGGCGTGATCCGCAAGCAGGTCAGCCTGCTGGATCCGGACGCCTTGGGCCTGAAAACCACCTTATTCGTCTTTATCCGGACGAGCCGACATGACGGCGACTGGCTGGACGCGTTTTCCAAAGGCGTCAAACGCATGCCCGAAGTGGTGGAGTTCTATCGCATGGGCGGGGACGTGGATTACCTGCTGAAGATCATGCTGCCGGAAATCTCGGACTATGACGCGGTCTATAAACGCCTGATCGCGATCGCGCCCCTGTCAGACGTCTCCGCCTCCTTCGCCATGGAAGCGCTCAAGAACACGACGGAATTACCGCTCTGAACATCACATGAAATACCAAGGACGGGCGCCTGGGCCCGCCCTTGCTGCATGCGATCCTTACTGTCCCAGGCTGAGCGGGAAGCGCACATTGAAGCGGGCTGAGTTCGCTTCAAAATCCGATTGTCCGATTCCGGACATGCCCACAGAGACCTGCAAAATGGCGCCATTGCCCAAGATGGCTGAAACTCCGAGCTCGCCGTCCGCGCGGAAATCTGAACCCTCGTCAGTGAACAATCCGCTTTCGGTCAGAAGATCCGCCGGCTGGTAATCCCAAACCGCCCTCACACGCGAGCTCAGCTCCCAGCGGGCGCCATTGCTGCGCTCATGCCGCCAGATCAGCTCAGGTCCAGCGGACAGACGCCCCAGCTGGACGCTCTGACCCGGTATCGTGATCCCCAGGCTGTCGGTGTAGGCATCCTGGTTTTCTTCAAAATGGGTGAGCGTCGCCTGCGGCCGCACCATCCAGGGACCGCGCGCGTACTGGCCGGTCAGGTTGGCGCGCACCATCCAGCGGTCTGTCTCGAACTCATCCTCGTAAAGCCCTAGAGGATTGACGGTGTTCGAACTGGTCCCATACATCGCCAGACCATCAAAGATGACCCGGTCAGCCATGCGCCAGACCATATAGGGTCCGGCCATCCAGCCTTCGCCGTCAACGCGTGCGCCGGCTATGGCGCCCGCCTCTTCAAAGACCTCCCGAGCGGTTTCATCCATCCAGTCAAACTGGACCATCGCCCCGATCAACACATCATCGGACAGAGCCCAGTCAGCACCGAGCTGCGCCACACCGAAATCACTCTCTGCGCGCTCACCGGCGCGATCATCGGTGACGCCGGAAACCTCCGCCGACAGCCAGACGTCCAGTCGTCCCTCATCATCTCGCACATGCGAGGGCATGCCCGGCGCGTCCGCGTGACGGGACTTGGCCTGATTGCGCGCGCCTGCGAGCGACGCCGTCAGGCTCATATTATACCGCCCACGATCCACATCGGCGGAATACAATCCCGCCCCGGTTTCACGCCGCGCCCCCAGCCGCGTCGACAGATCGGGCGCCGCATCAATGATGCGGTCGGCCCGTCGCAGCATGAAATTGCGGATGGCGCGCTGTGTGGCGAGCCTGACCACATCCTCGTCACGCGCATTCTCGAAGGTGCACACAAGGGTTTCACCCGGATCAAGATCAAGGGTCAGAACGCCATTGGCCAGATCGGCTGTGGAGCCGCCATCCAGATCGCCCGCGCAGCTGATCGCTTCAACACGCCATCCCGCCGGAGCGCTTTGGCGGACCTCGTATACACCCTCATCAAGCTCGATCGACGCGCTTTGCGCCTGACCGTTCGCCGTCGACAGCTGCAAGCCGTCAAATGCGGCGATGCTGGAGGCATACACGAAGTCTGCATCCCCCGAGACGCCCGCCGGCGTCGTTGAAATCAGCTGGACTGCGCCCTTGCGGGTGGTCAGCACCAGAGTGATGGGGAACCGCGCCAGCACCACCTCTTCAACCGCCTGCGCGCGGGACGCCCCCGCAGAAGCGGCTGAGGCCGGACCGCTGACCGCTTCACGCACAATCGTCACGGTGCCGGTATAGGAGCCAGCATTGAGCGCCGCCGCCTGGTCATTCACTGCGACCGAGAAATCGATGTCAGACTGCGCCGGGATCACGCCTTCCAGAGGTGTGACGGTCAGCCACTCCACATCGACGCTGGCGCGGAACCGAACCAGCTCGGTGCCTGGATTGGTGACCCTGGCGGTCGCCGCGACGCCCACGGGATCATTCTGATCGATATCGACCTCAACCTCGACCTCGACATCCTCAGCCACCGCGTCAACGCGAAGATCAGAAGCCGTGCTCGAATTGCCCGCGTCATCGACACTTGCGCCAGCCGCCAGTGAAAGGGCGATCTCGCCATAGGTTTGCGGTACAATGCGCACTGTATACGTCTGGGCGTCTATCTGCGTCAGAGTCGACGCGGCGCCGTTCTCGACGCTCAAAGCGCTCAGATCCGGTGTTGTAACCGCCTCGTTGAACGCCAGGGTCAGATCAAAAGGCCCGGTCACTTCAGGGGAATCCGTCGTCAGCTCCGCAATCGGCGCCGTGTTATCGAAGCGAATGGTGGATTCATCTGTTCCCGTCGGCCCCTCACCCTCATAGGCAAAGCCGGACAAGTCCTTGATCGAGCTCGAGGCGTTGATTGACAAACGCACCGCGCCATCGAGATCCGGCAGCCCGCCGCCCGACGCGATAACCTGATAGTTCGCCCCCGAGCCAGACACCGACACGACCGCGCCCCCAGCGCCCGACAGTGAGAAACTGGATGCGCTGACGCCTGTCACAGCTTCATTGAATTCAACACTCCAGCGCACTGAATCGGCATTAGTGACGAGCCCGGTTTCAGCCGTAATGTGCGTCACAACAGGTGGGCTTTCATCCACTTGAAACGACAAGACGTCAGACGCCAGGTTTGGATTGCCCAAGCTGTCCGTCACCGTATCGGGCAGCAAAGCAATGCTCAGATCCCCAGATGCGGGCGGTGTGATCAGGACCGTAAAGCTAGTCTCCGATTGCGTGACCAAAGGTCCGCTGGACGCGTTCACGATCGCCAGATCCGACAGGTCAAACCCGGTCACCGCTTCATCAAAGCTGATGGTGACGGTAAAGGGTTCAAACACTTCGGTGACAGGACTGGCCAGGGTTGCGACCGGGCCCGCATTATCAAGCAAATACGTCTCCGCCCCTGACGGTGTGCCGCCTGTCAGAGGATTGGCGGCGGCATCTTCAATGCTGGCGCCGCCAGAAAGCGCCAGCCCGACCGTGCCGTCCAGTTGGTCCAGGTCACCGCCAGACGCGGTCACCTGATACGCGGCGCCGGATCCCGTAACGCTCGCCACACTCGCGGTCGTTCCGGACAGGGTGAAATCCTCCGCCCCGACATTGACCACATCCTCGCTGAACGCGACGCGCCAGATCAGCGTGTCTGAATTGGTCAGCGCTTCAGCAGGCGTCAGACGGGTGATCGCGTTGAGCACAGGTCTCGTGGTGTCGACCACAGCTGAATCATCTGTGGTGATCGTCCCCGTCGCCGTTGCATCGCTTATTGTGGCGTTGCTTGGATTGGACAAGGTCAGCACCAGCGTTTCGTCCGGTTCGATCACGGCGTCGCCAGCAACTGTGACAGTGACCGTTTTGGTGGTTTCCGAAGGCGCAAAGGTCAGCGTTCCGGTGGCCGCCGTGTAATCGCTGGCGCTGAGCGCCGTGCCGTCAGAGGTCGCGTAATCCACCGTGATGGTCAGGGGCGAAGCCGGGGCCAAGGTCACGGTGAAGTCCAGGTTCGCTGTGCCGGCATCGCCTTCAACAACGCTTGCGTCACTCACGCTCAGCACAGGCTGGGACACCGTCAAACTGGCCGAAGCCGTACCGGAATTTCCCAGATTGGACGTCAGAGCGCCCGTTGTGTTCGCATAGGTGTTCACGCTCGCTGAACTGACATCCACCTGCACGGTGCAGCTGGCGCCTGTATTCACAGACCCGCCCGAATAACTGATGGTTCCCGCCCCCGCCACAGCGGTCACACTGCCCCCGGTACATGTGGTGCTGGCGTTGGGGGGCGTGGATATAGCCAGCCCCGCTGGAAGCGTATGGGAAAACGCCAAAGACGATGCGGAAACCAGACCCGCATTATTATCAATCGTGTAGGTGAGCGTTGACGCCTGCCCCGCAAGCGTCGTCGCGGGCGAGAACGCCATCGAGAATGCGGGAGGCGTGGCCGATTTGGTCACGGTTGCGGCTGCGGTCTGGTTGGTGACGTTCCCTCCCGCATCCGTCAGCGTGGCGGTCAGCGTCAGGGTTCCGTTCGCAAGCCCGGAGACATCAATCGTCACGTCTTGAGTGGCGGTGGTGATGGCCGCACTGCCGGTCACCGTCGCTGCAGCGCTGTCGGTCACCGTGTAGGCATAGGTCGTCCCGACCTCCGCCGTTGTAAAGCGGATATCCGTGGCCGCCTGATTGGTGGCGGTGATCAACGCGTCCTGCCAGGCGACGCCGAAGGCCGCCGGCGCTACACTGTCCACGGTGTGAACCGCGCCGGACGTATAGGCGTTCGGACCGGAATTGCCGGACGCGTCCTGAATATCGGTCGCTGCGTCCAGATCCAGCCGGATCGTGCCGGCGCCGGAAATTGAATTCACCGTGACAGTGACGCTGGTCCCGCTGGATGAAGAGACAGAGGCGATCGTGCCCGCCGCCGAACCGGTCGTCGTCAGCGAGAAGTCGTCAGTCGTGATATTGGAGGCAGCTTCAGTAAAGGCGACGGTGAATGTCACGCTTGTGGCATTGCCGGCGGGAGACCCGGCCAGCGTGATCGAATTGATCTGCGGCGCTTGCGCTTCCTTGGTCGTGGTGTCGGTGGCGGCGCTGCCGGTATTCCCGGCCGGGTCGGTGAGCGTCACAGAGAGGGTGAGCGTGCCGTCGGGTAATCCGGACACATCAATGCCGGTGATCTGATCGGTCGCGGTCGCAATGGTTCCTGTATTGGACACCGAGCCCGCCCCGCCGGACGAGGTGATGGTATAGCTGTACCCGGCCCCCACTTCCGCACTCGCAAAGGTGAACGACGCCGCCCCCTGATTGCCGGAATTCACAGGGTCCTGGTCGAGCGTCGCCGAGTAGCCGGACGGCGCAGTATTATCGAGCGTGTAGGTCTCTTCAGACCCTGGCGTGGTGTTGCTGAGCGCATTGCCGGCCGTATCGGTGATGTCCTGACCGCCAGCGAAGCCGAGATCCACGGTTGCGTTCAGGCTCGCCATGTCGCCGCCGGAAATTGTGACGTCGTAGATGAGCGCGGATGCCGCACTCACGCCGATGGAGGCGCCGCTTGGACCGCTGACACTGAAGTCCGCCGCCCCGACAGCGGTTACGGCCTCGGCGAACGTCACCCGGAATACGACACTGTCGGCGTTGGTGTTTTGACCCGCCGGGGTCTGACGCACGATAGACGTGATCGTCGGCGCGGCGACATCAATTGAGATGACCAGACCGCCGGATGCGGACGAGACATTGCCGGACTCGTCTGTGGCCGTGGCGGTGATCGTGTGCGACCCCGAGGAAAGCGCCCCGGAGGTGTATGTCCAGTTGCCGGAGCCGTCACTTGTGGTCACGCCCAAAGTCCCGTCTGCGGACGAGATCACCGTCACTGTCGCATTAGCTTCCGAGGTTCCCGTGAAGGTCGGCGTGGTGTCCGATGTCAAATTGTCCGTATCGCTCGAGCCCAGATCCGAGGCGGCGGTCATGTCCGGTGCTGAGGGAGCGGACGGGGCCGAGGAATCGATCGTGATGGAGAGGCCCGAAGACGCTGACGACACATTCCCCGCCGCGTCAGTTGCGGTCGCAGTGATCGTCTGAGCGCCAGCTGGCAAAGCTCCGCCAGGGGTGAAGCTCCAATTGCCCGCCCCATTCGCCGTGGTTGTTCCCAGCGAGCCGCTGACGGATGAGCTCACGGTGATGGTTGCGTTCGCCTCTGACGTGCCCGTAAAGGTCGGCGTCGTGTCGCTTGTGAGGTTGTCAGTATTACTGGTCCCTGTATCCGTCCCCGCCGTCATGTCGGGGGTGGAGGGGGCGCTGGGGGCGTCGCGGTCGACCGTATGCGTCGCGCCGGAGGTGAACGCGGAAGGACCGGAATTGCCTGACGCGTCAGAGATATTGGTGCTGCCGTTCAGGTCCAGCCGGATCACGCCCGTGCCGGTGATGCTGTTCACAGTCACGCTGATCGGATCACCGCTGGAGGCGGAGACGCTGGCGATGGTTCCGGTGGCGGAGCCCGACACCGTCGTCAGAGTGAAGTCGTCCGTGCTGACATTATTGGCCGTCTCGTCAAAATCGACCGAGAACGTCACGCTCGTCGCGCCCGCCCCGGGAGAGCCGGATCGGGTGATCGATTGCACAGCCGGCGCCGTGGTGTCGGGCGCCACGGGAACACCAAAGGCGAAGGTGTCCAGAACCCCGGAATTAAACCCTGCACTCGCCTGAATGATGACGTGATCGACGGAATTGAAATCCGAATCCGTCATCGTCAGCGTGCTGGCGCCGGTATAGCTGTTGAAGGTGTCCCGAGCGACTTCAGTTCCAGAGCTGTTATGGCCGGTGACGGTGATGTTCGTCGCGCCCCCCTGATTGTCATACCAGAAGGAATTAAAATCGAAGTTGTCGCCGGAATAGTCGATGCGGATGGTTTCATTCGGCGTGTCGTCAAATCCGAAAATACCAGAGGTGCCGCCTTCGCCTCCTCCGCTGTCGCTCGCGAAGGTTCCTCCGCTGTAGGTAAAGGAAAAGCTGCTATCAGTATAAGGGTTTGCGATCGCGCCAGTAGAGCCGAAGCTGAACGTTACGGTTGTTGGCGAGCCCAGATCCTGCGCCTGAGCCGCCGTGACGGAGATCGCCGTCAACGCCGCGAAAAACGCACTCCGAGCGTAAGTCTTTATTATAGCAAGCATCTGATCCCCCCCAGGCACACAAATATCGCACGCCACGACCCAAAATTGAGCACCGACAGGATAATAGGCGAGCGCAGAAAGTAAATTCCCCCTTTGGGAGATTTTACCGTGCCAGTGACTTGTCTGGCAGATCGTTCAAGAGCCCGCACGCGTTCCGGCCTGATAGATGGACGCACGCCGTCTCGCCGCTAATCCACGCCGAGATCGATATCGTCATCGCCGTCTTCGCGACGCTGGCGTTGTTGCTCGAGCCCCATGCCGACCGCGACACCTGCCCCCGCAGCGTCCTGCACGTCTTGCCTCGGTCGCGACTGGCGCATCAGAAAACGGTACAACACCACGGGGACGAGCACTGCGCCCGCGGCGAACATCGCAAACACGATCCAGCCGCCCGGTCCGACCGGCTCAATCTGCAAGAGCACCGCCAGCAGAACGATCAAGATTGCGCCAGACAGGACCAGCGCCAAGAGTCGTGTGAAAAACCGTTTCATGGTCTCATGATAACGCGGTTAACGCCCGAAAGCTCCCGAATTTTATGACGCTCAGGCGGTTTTCGCTTCGTCCGCCTGATAGGTCAGCGCCAGGAAGACGTCTTCCAGGTCCGGCTCTTCAGTGCGCAAATCGGCGATGCGGGCGCCCGAGGCGCGATAGGTCTCGATCATGTCCGCCACCGACGCTTCGCCAAACTTGTAGGTGATGGCGAGCGAGCCGTCAGGACGGATGATCGCGTCCTGCGCCTCGAACCCGGCCGGAATGGCGGACAACGGCTCGACCGGTTCGATCACCAGGGTCTTGGAATCCAGACGCTTGAGCAAATCCGCCTTGGGCTCGCAGGCGACCACTTCACCATGATTGACGATGGCGATCTGGTCGCACAGCTCTTGCGCCTCTTCGAGATAGTGCGTGGTCAGAACGATGGTGACGCCCTGCTTGTTGAGCTCCAGCACATATTCCCAGAGCTGGCGGCGCAGTTCGATATCCACGCCGGCGGTGGGCTCGTCGAGCACCAGAACCGGCGGATTATGCACCAGCGCCTTGCCCACCAGCAGGCGGCGCTTCATTCCGCCTGACAGCTGACGCACATAGGCGTCGCGCTTGTCGTCCAGCCCCAGCGCGGTGAGAATCTCTTGTGTGCGACGCTCGGCTTTGGGCACGCCGTAAAAGCCCGCCATCAATTCCAGCGTCTCAGACGGCGTGAAGAACACGTCCATATTCAGCTCTTGCGGCACCACGCCGATAGCGGCGCGAGCGCGGCGCGGATCCTTGTCGATATCCACGCCCCAGATCTTCGCCGTGCCTTCAGACTTGGTCACAAGGCCCGCAAAGATATTGATGAAGGTGGATTTCCCCGCCCCGTTCGGACCCAGCAGCCCGAAGATCGAACCGCGCGGGATCTGCAGGTCCACACCCTTGAGCGCCTCTTTGGCGGGCGAACCCTTGCCGCCGGGATAGGTCTTTTTCAGACCATAGGCTTCAAGGGCGAATTCAGGCTGGCTCTCTGACATGGAGGGGCTCATGATCTGCAAGCGAAGAGGGCGGGCCGCGCGTGCGCAATTGACGCCTGCACGCCGCGCGCCTTAAGACAGAGCGGACCCTAGCGGCGTGCGCGAGCCTCGTCCACGCCGCACCGCTGTCTATCTTCTTTCACCGGACCCTCTCACAGACCGGCAGAGCACATCATGACCGATACCGCAAACGCCTCCTCCCTGCCCGCCCCCGAAGTGATCGTGGTCGACCAGAAGCGCGTCATGTGCGATGGCGGCGGCGGCGCGCTGGGCCATCCGCGCACCTGGTATGAAATGGGCGATGAAGACTTCGTCGAGTGCGGCTATTGCGACCGCCGTTTCGTGCTGCGCGGCTCGAAAGCCGACCCCAAGGCCTAAGCGCCTTCCCCAAAAGACATTGAATTATTCCGGTTTCGATTGATCGCGGAAACGCTGTCCCTATACCTGTTTGAAACAACAGACGGGGGAGCGCGATGAGCCAGGCCAATGCGTCGGCGATGCGTCAGCGTATCGGATTGATCACCGGATTGGTGATCGCGGTTGGACTGCAAGTCCTGCCTGTGCCCGAAGGCCTCGACCGCTCCGCCTGGCTGTTGGCCTCCTTCGCCTTGATGATGGCGTGCTGGTGGGCGACCGAAGCCATTCCCATCGCAGCCACCGCGCTCGTCCCTCTCGCCCTGTTTCCCGTGGTCGGCATCCTCAGCATGCGGGCGGCGTCTGCGCCCTATGCCGATCCCATCGTTATGCTGCTCTTGGGCGGCTTTATTGTCGCGCTCGCCATCGAGCGGTGGAATCTGCACACCCGGATCGCGCTCAACATCGTCGCCGCCTTCGGCTCGCGCCCCGCCTTGATGATGCTGGGTTTCATGACGGCGACCGCCGTTTTGTCCATGTGGATCTCCAACACCGCGACCACGCTGATGATGATCCCCATCGCGCTGAAAGTCGCCGATGCGCTGAAAGACGAAGGTGTGGACGCCCGCCAGTTCGCGCCCGCTCTGGCGCTGGCCGTCGCTTATTCCGCGTCTGTGGGCGGCATCGCCACGCCGGTGGGTACACCGACGAACCTGATCGCCATGGGCTTTATGGAGCGCGAATACGGCGCGGTGATCAGCTTTCCCCAATGGATGATGATCGGCCTGCCCGCCGCCGCGCTGATCATACCCACCATGTGGCTGATCCTGACCAAATGGGTGTTCAAGGTGGACGGCCATGCGCCCAATGAGGCGGGCCGCGAGATCATCTTGGCGCAAAAGGCCGAGCTTGGGTCCATGACCACGCCGGAGTTTCGCGTGGCGCTGGCGTTCGGGACTGTCGCGCTGTTGTGGATGGGCCGGACCCTGCCCGGCTTCCTGATCGGCCAGCCCGAGCTCACCTTTGGCTGGAACCCGCTGCTGGCCTGGATCAGCGCCCAGCTCGAGCTGCCGATCATCCTGAGCCTCGGCAACGCCCAGATCGCCATGGCGGGCGCGCTCGCCATGTTCCTGATCCCGGCCGGCGGCAAAGCCGGCAAGGGTCAGGCGCTGATGGATTGGGAGACCGCCAAGCGCATTCCCTGGGAAGTGATCTTGCTGTTCGGCGGCGGGTTGTCGCTGGCGGCGGCCATTCAGGCGACCGGGCTCGCGGGCTGGATCGGCGGGCATCTGAACTGGGTCTCAACCCTGCCTCTGCCGCTGACCGTGCTGATCCTCGCCTTCATCGTGGTGTTCCTGACCGAGCTGACCTCGAACGTCGCCACGGTGTCGGGCTTCCTGCCGGTACTGGGCGCCGTCGCGGTCTCCGCCGGGGTGCCGCCCGAGCATCTGATCGTACCCGTGGCCCTGTCGGCCAGCTGCGCCTTCATGCTGCCCGTCGCCACAGCTCCCAACGCCATCGTCTATGCGTCTGGCGCGGCGAGCATGACCCAGATGATCAAGGCGGGTTTCCGCATTAACTTGGTGGCCGCGCCGCTGATCGCGTTGGTCAGCAGTCTGATCAGTTCGGTGGCGTTTCCGGGTTAGGAACGGCGCACTTCGATCAGGGTTTCACCGGCTTCAAGCGCGGAGATTATCGCGGGCCAGACCATTGGCCATCGCGCTGACAATGCCGCGTGAGTCGTATTGCCCATGCGGACCCAGATTACGGACACGCCCGGCCCCGGCGGCCTTGAGAAATCGGCATCTTTTGTAATGAGAACCGCACTCCGACGCTGGGCTTCCGCCGCAATCTCAGCATCCGGAGCAGACGAGAGCCCGATCCGCCGGACATGCTCGGCCTCTTCGCCTTGATCAGATATCCAGTCAGCGAGCCAGACCGGCAGCATCTGATCGACGAGAAACCTCATTCCGCCGCGATCACCGGATGGTTCAGCGCCTGACTGGCATAGGCCAGCGCAGCAGAGATATCTGCATCCTCAAGGTCTTCATAACTTTCAAGGATGTCGACCCGACTGGCGCCGTCAGCGAGCATGTCGAGGATATCCACGACGCTGATCCGCAAACCGCGCACACAGGGGCGCCCGCCCAGCACGCCGGGCGTGATCGTGATGCGGGACAGAAGCGTCTTATCAGTCATGAACGCAAAATACTGCGAATTGGCCTCCGGTTCACGTCTTTTCCGATACGCCCCCAACGCACCCGCCCGATTGCCCCCTCACCCGACGCCGCATAGGGTGGCGCTCCCTCGCCCAATTGCCGCCGGAGCGCTTGTTATGGCCGTTACTCGTCCTGTTGATTCATCCAGCCATGTCTATCTGGTGGACGGGTCGGGCTATATCTTTCGCGCCTATCACGCCCTGCCGCCGCTGACCCGGTCGGACGGCACGCCCGTGGGCGCGGTGCAGGGCTTTTGCAACATGCTGTGGAAGCTGCTCGAAGACCTCAAGGGCGAGGACCAGCCGACCCATCTGGCGGTGATTTTCGACCATTCATCCAAGACCTTCCGCAATGAGCTTTACGACCAGTACAAGGCGAACCGGCCCGAGCCGCCCGAAGACCTGGTGCCGCAGTTCAAACTGATCCGCGAAGCCACCCAGGCGTTCGAGCTGCCCTGTATCGAGATGGAAGGGTTTGAAGCCGACGATCTGATCGCGACCTATGCCCGCCTCGCCGCCGAGAAGGGCGCGCGCGTCACTGTAGCCAGCTCTGACAAGGACCTGATGCAACTGGTCAATGACCAGGTGACCATGCTCGATCCGATGAAGTCCAAGCGCATCGGCCATGACGAGGTGGTCGAGAAGTTCGGCGTTGCGCCGGACCGGGTGATCGACGTGCAATCTTTGGCGGGCGACAGCGTCGATAATGTGCCGGGCGTTCCGGGCATCGGCATCAAGACCGCCGCCCAGCTGATCAATGAATATGGCGATCTGGATGCGCTGCTGGAGCGCGCGGGAGAAATTAAACAGCCCAAGCGCCGGGAAAAGCTGATCGAGCATGCCGAGGACGCCCGCATCTCGCTGAAACTTGTCACCTTGGAACCTAACGTTCCAATCACGGATGAGCTCGACGTGTTCGGCGCGGCGGAGCCGGATGCTGAGAAGCTCGTCGACTTTCTTAAATCCATGGAGTTCCGCACCCTGACCCGCCGGGTCGAGGAAGGGTTGGGCGGCCCGGTCGCCGATGAAACCGGCGACGCCACCGCGCCCATCGACCGTTCCAAATACGAAACCGTGCAGACCGTCGAGGCGCTCGAGCGCTGGATCGAGAAATCCAAACGCGCCCGCGTCATCGCCGTGGATGTAGAGACGGACGCCCTCTCCGCCGTCGCCTCGCGACTGGTGGGCGTGTCGCTCGCCACCGCCCCGGGCGAAGCGTGCTACATTCCGCTCGGCCATGAAGGCGGCGATCTGGCCGATGGCGGCGGCAAGCCCGAACAGATTGACGAGGGCGAGGCGCTGGGCCGCTTGAAAGCGATCCTGGAAAACGACGCCATTCTGAAAGTGGGTCAGAACTTCAAATACGATCTGGCGGTGTTCCAGCGCTATGGCGTCCGCGTCGCGCCTTATGACGACACCATGCTGATCAGCTATGTGCAGGCGGCGGGCCTTCATAATCACGGTATGGATGAGCTGTCAGAGCGTTATCTTGGCCATAAATGCATTTCGTTCAAAGAAGTCTGCGGGTCCGGCAAATCGCAAAAACGCTTTTCCGAAATCGATCTCAAAACCGCGACCGAATACGCTGCCGAAGACGCCGATGTGACGCTGCGCCTGTGGGAGCTGTTGAAAGCCGGGCTCGCCGGCAAGGGCCTGTCCACCGTCTATGAAACCCTCGAACGCCCGCTGCCGCAGGTTCTGACCGATATGGAGCTGGCGGGGGTGAAAGTTGACGTCGCCCAGCTGTCGCGCCTGTCATCGGACTTCGCGCAGAAAATGGCCGAGGCCGAAGAGACCGCCCACGGTCTGGCGGGCCATAAATTCAATCTCGGCAGCCCCAAGCAGATCGGCGAAATCCTGTTTGGCGAGATGGGCCTGCCCGGCGGCAAGAAGACCAAATCCGGCGCCTGGTCTACGGACGCCGCCGTGCTGGATGAGCTGGCCGAGCAAGGTCATGACCTGCCGCGCGCACTTCTGACCTGGCGACAATTCGCCAAGCTCAAATCCACCTATTCGGACGCCCTCAAAGACGCGATCAATCCCAATACGGGCCGGGTTCACACCAGCTTCTCGCTGGCCGCGACCACGACCGGGCGCTTGTCGAGCTCGGACCCGAACCTGCAAAACATCCCCATACGGACAGAAGAAGGCCGCAAGATCCGCGAGGCCTTCACCGCCGAGCCCGGTCATGTGATCGTCGCGGCGGACTATTCCCAGATCGAACTGCGTCTGCTGGCCCATATCGCTGATGTGGAGGCCCTGAAGCAGGCCTTCCGCGAAGGCCAGGACATTCACGCCCTGACGGCGTCTGAAATGTTCGGCGTGCCGCTTGAGGACATGGACCCAGGCACCCGCCGCAACGCCAAGGCGATCAATTTCGGCATTATCTACGGTATTTCCGCCTTTGGCCTCGCCAATAATCTCGGCATCGGGCGCGATGAGGCCAAGCGCTATATCGACAGCTATTTCGAAAAATTCCCCGGCATAAAGGCCTATATGGACGCGATGAAGGAGGAGGCGAAGGCGAAGGGCTGCGTCAACACCATCTTCGGTCGCCGCATCCATTTGCCAGGCATCAAGGACAAGAATCCCTCAGTCCGTCAGTTCACGGAACGCCAGGCGATCAACGCGCCGATCCAGGGCGCCGCCGCCGACATCATTCGCCGCGCGATGGTGCGCATGCCCGCCGCCCTGGCCGATGCGGGGCTGAAAACTCGCATGCTGCTGCAAGTGCATGATGAACTGGTGTTTGAAGCGCCGGAAAGCGAAGCCGATCAGGTGATCAAGCTGGTCACCGAGGTGATGATGGGCGCCGCTGCGCCGGCTCAGTCCCTGTCCGTGCCGTTGGAAGTCGAAGCCAAGGCTGCGAGCACCTGGGGCCAGGCGCACTAGCCATTGCCGTCCCCCACAGTCGAGCGTAGCGTGTCATATCGTTATAACCTGCACTGGGGAACACTATGCTGGCACTTTCAATCGTCGCGCTGTTGATGGCTCACCCCATGCATGCCGAAGTTCGTCATGCGGACAATCTGGACGATCTCGGCTTTCCAATCCATCAGACTGTCAAACTCGCCGCCCGCGCGGACACCGAGAGCGGCGTGTCGGTTTTCGAATTCGTCCAGCCGCCCATGAGCTTGGGAGCGCCGCCGCACCAGCACCTGCATGAAGACGAATTTTTCTATATTCTGGAAGGCGAACTCACCACGCTGCTCGGCGACGAAACTGTCGCGGTCGGCCCAGGCTCCTTGTTGGTCCTGCCGCGAGGGGCGCCGCATGGGTTCTGGAACGTCGGCGATGAGCCCGCTCGGGTTCTGCTGGTCGTCAGCGGATCAGACTTCGACGGCTTTTTCGAGGCCGTGGCTGCGGAGTTGGCGCAAGCTGGGGCTAACGCCAATCCCGGCGCGGTGATGAACGCCGTCGCTGCCGACTATGATATCGAAATGATGCCTCACCTCATTCCAGAAGACGCTTTGTCATTGCTGCCACCGCGGCCGCAGGATGACTAGCTCAACGGATCGAGCGCGCCGCCCACGCTGGCGTTCACCCGGAACCAGCCCGGTATGGCGTAGCGCACGGCGTGCGACAGGCGCACCTCGTGCGGGATGGCTTCTGAGAGCATCAGCACCAGGCCTCCGCCTGAAGGCTGCAGCTCGGCGGCAGGAGGCAGGGCGTCCAGTCGGCTGAGCTCAGGGCGGCCTGTCTCATCCAGGGGCGTCGTCTCCCACACCGCCAATTGACCGCCATCAGCGTCTGACCAATCCTCATTGAGATAGGCGACGAGGGACACGACCCGCGTTCGTTCCGCTTTCCGCCCCGACAGAGACCCCGCGCTGGCGCTCGGCCGGGTGAACGCGTCCAGATGACGCGCGTAAAAGCCGCCGGGAGGATAAACTGCAAAATGCGCTTCGAACTCAAAAAGCCCCAGAAACAAGCCTTGATTCATCGCAATACGCAGAGCTTCCGCGCCTGCCATGAACCGCTTCTGGGCCGGGCTGGCGCCGTCGAGCCAGGCGATACGGGTTTTACGCACCGACAGCGCCTGGGTTTCATGATGCGCGCGACCGACGCGGCCGTCATAGGTCTCCCCCGCCTGTTCCAGCGCCTTTGCTTCGTTGCGCAAGGCCGCAACCAGCTCAGGGTCCAGCGCATCGGGCGCATGAGCCCAGCCGCGCGCCTCAAGATCAACGATCAGGGACGCGGTGAGATTGTCAGAAAAGAACGGCTGCGGGCAGACATCCATGTCCACGAAAGCATCTCCGGCCAAAGGGTGGGCGCTTTTGAACCCGGCGCACCACTTTGGCAAGACAATTCGCGATAACCCGGCTTCAGCCTAAAATCATCTTGCGCAAGGCGTCGACGCTATCGGCGAAGGCCGGCGCCTTGGCGCGCACCGGCGCACGCGCCGTCACGCCGCCAAACCCGATAAAGCTGTCCGCCGCGCCCTTTTCGAACGCTTCGTAATCAGTCATGCCGTCGCCGATCATGATCGCCAGCGGCTTGCCGGTCAGGGTTTTGAGAGACGCCACGACCGGCGCTTTACCGCCAGAGCGTGACAGCGGGTTCTGACGATCGAACCCGGTGACCGCATCGCCCTCAAAGACAAAGCGATTGGCGCGCATCTCACCCTTGTCAAAGCCCAGATCGATCAAAGCCGGCTCGATCAGGTCCTGAAACCCGCCCGAGACCGCCGCCACATCATTGCCGCGAGACCGCAAACGCTCGATCAGGTCGGCCATGCCATCGGTGAGCTGACTGCGCAGGATGTCTCGCGCCGTCTCGACGGCGTTTCGCGTCAGCCCGGCGATAGCCAGCCGTTCTTCCAGCGAACGCCGGAAGTCGAGCTTGCCGGACATGCCCTGATCAGTCAGCGCCTTCAGACGCGCGGTCCGCTCGGGCCCATCGGGCGCCTGCATCAAGGCATGCTCGACCGCGAAGTCGAGGCTTTCGACTTTCAACAGTGTGGAATCCACATCAAAGACGATTAGCCGACTCATCAGGTCCTCATGCTTGCTGGGCCGTGCATGTACGTCACCTGTGACAGCCTTGGCTATAGGGATTTGCAACAGAGCGGTGGACGAACACCGCGCAATCTCGTCGCATCGGCCCCGGACATGGCCTATGAAGGCCCCATCATGACACAAGAACGCTTTGACATCTTCCTCACCTGCCCTCCAGGGCTAGAAGCCGCCCTGGCCAGTGAACTGGCGGAAAACGGCTTCGCCAAATGCCGCCCTGGACAGGGCGGCGTCACCATCAAGGGCGGGTGGAGCGATGTCTGGCGCGCCAATCTGCAGATCCGGGGCGCCACCCGGGTTCTGGCGGTGGTGGACCAGTTCAAGACCCAGCATCTCAACCAGCTTGGGCAGCACGCCCGGCAAACGCCCTGGCAAACACTCTTCCACCCCGCAACACCGGTGAAGGTGGAGGCGACCTGCCGCAAGTCGCGCATCTATCATGACGGCGCCGCCGCGGAGCGTGTGAGCGACGCCATCGCCCGCACGGCCCTGGCGGAGATCAGCGACGACGCCGAGATCACCGTCCGCGTCCGGATCGATCATGATGAAGTCACCCTCAGCCTGGACACGTCCGGGGAGCCGCTGCACAAGCGCGGTTACAAGCAAGCCGTGGCGAAGGCTCCCTTGCGCGAAACCCTCGCCGCGTTGGTGCTGCGTGAGATCGGATATGACGGGCGCGCGCCATTGCTCGACCCCATGTGCGGATCGGGCACCTTCGTCATCGAAGCCGCTCAGCTGGCGGCGGGGCTGGCGCCAGGGCGCGCCCGCAGTTTCGCCTTCGAGCGCCTCGCCACTTTTGACCGCAACGCCTTCATGACCCTGCGCAACCAACCGGCCCATGCCCGTTCGCAGGCGATCTGTCTGGGGTTTGATCGCGATCCGGGCGCCATCCGTATGAGCGGTGAGAACGCCGAGCGCGCCGAGGTCTCAGACCTCACCCAATTTAGTGAAGGGGCGCTCAAGGATCTGGCTCGCCCCGATGGCGCGCCGGGCTGGGTGGTGACCAACCCGCCCTATGGCGCTCGGATCGGCGACAAATCAGCCGTCTTCAGCGCGTACAAGGCATTTGGCGAGGTGATGCGCGAGCGCTTCAGCGGCTGGCGGGCGGCGCTGATCACCACAGACGACAAGATGGCCAAAGCCACGGGGCTCGCCTTTGACACAATCAGCGCCCCCATCGATCACGGGGGTCTGAAGATCCGTATTTACGTCACGGGCGCACTGAAATAGCGCCTTATTGCGCGGCGTAAACCGACCGCGCCAGTGCGCTGGATACGATGGGATGCAGCGCCTGCGCCAGGGCTTCATAGCCACTGACAGACGACGGTTTCTGGATCAGGCACGCCACGTTTGAAAACGTGTCCAGCTCCGGATGCTCTGAGCGGTCACCGCTAAAGACGATGACCGGAATGTCCTTGAGGGCGTCCTGCGCCAGCATCCACTCGATCAGCGTCGCGCCGGACCCGTCCGTCAGTTTGAGATCCACCAGCACGCAGGCGATGTCTGTAGCGGCATTCAGGCGGGCTTGCGCCTCCTGAATACGGGTGACGGACACAACCTCACCGCCATATGGCAGGTCAGACAGGTGCCGACGGACAAGAAAGGAATCCTGCGGGTCATCCTCCACAAGCAGAACTCGAGGCGTGAAAGACATCATCATCACCCCTTCTTCCTGACCCCAAACGGGTAATAGAGGACAACACTCACATTGCGCGCATACGGATTTATCTCTGTCAACATTTGATTAATATGTGTAAATCGGATTCAGTTGACGGGCTCATCCAAACGCCACACCGGCTGCGCTGTCGCAATTGAATTTGAGCGCATTGCAAGCTACACACACCCTGGTCCGCACCCATAGCTCAGCTGGATAGAGCGCTGCCCTCCGAAGGCAGAGGTCTCAGGTTCGAATCCTGATGGGTGCACCATCTCTTTTTCTCCTTGTTTAAAACCCTCTAAGGCCTTGAAAGGCAACGATAAATTGGCGGTTCGAAAACCCAGATTCCGGTCATATGAAATCTGGTCCGAAAACGTCAATTTTAGCACAGCGCGCTTGTCTTCCAGGCGATCAGAACGCCATAGAATCAATGGGTTAGACAGAAACCGCATGGCGGTTCGAAAAGTACGCTCGAAGGTGGTCTGGGGCTGGCCGATTTGACCCTGTTTTTCGGCCAAAACCAGCTTCCTGGTCTCCAGATCGCTCAGGCGTTCCTCATATCGCTTGGCCAGCGTTCTATTCGTTGTCTCAAGTGTGCGATCGACCAGGCGCTCGATGTCGCGCTCGATATCCACCAATTCCTTCTTCACGGCCTCAACGAGCGCCACGCCACGCGCTGCCTGGGCATCCCAGAGGTCTTTCAGCATCGCGTGCAGAAGGTGGAAGAGTTCCTTGCTGGGCCGCATCGTCGCAAGCAGCTCTTCAAAGTCGCCTTCCATATCGGCTTTCTTGATCGACTTACGGTGTGATGGGCAGGCCTTGTTATGGCACTCGTAGTACACGTAATACTTGGCCCGGCCCTTTACGCGGCTGCCTGTCAGCGGGCGATCGCAATCTCCGCATTTCACGAAACCGCGCAGGGGCATCAACTCATTCAAATTGAGCTTTGATGGTGCCTTGGCGACTTTGCCGTCGAGCCGCTCCTGAATTTTCTCGAAGGTTTCGAGCGAGATCAGTGGTTCGTGGTGGCCCTTGGTCCGCTCAATACCCCATTCCTTCCGCTCGACATAACCGGTGTAGAGAAGCTGCGTCAGCAGAGGGCGTATCCTCTGGATACGAACCTCTCCCTCCTTGGTGTCACGGGGATACTCCGGAAACGACTCCAGGAAGCGCTTCACCTCAGCAATGGTCTCAAGCCGCCCAGAGGCGAAACCCTCGAAAGCTTCTTTTAGGATCGATGCTGCGGGTTCGTCACGAACCAGTAGCTTTCCGTGCCCAGCAACCTTCTCAAACCTATAGCCACGCGGGGCCTGGAACACCCAGTAGCCGTTCTTGAGACGGCCCCACATACGGTTTTTTGTCTGTTCGGCATTCTTTAGGCGCTGATACTCAGCCACATTGACGAGCATCATCTCGACCATACGGTCATCCGCACCTTCGCCGAATTTCTGCGTCGGTGACTCGAACCGCGCTCCAATCGCCTTCAGTTTTTCGCGGAACATCAGGTGGACTTCGAGCGACCGCGAAATCCGATTGATGTCATCGACGATCACAATGTGGGATTCAGCCTTCTGCGCCTCCAAAAAGGCGAGCATCTCAACAAACCGGGGACGATCCGCGATACCGCCGGACGCATCATCCTTGAAGACCTGGACGATCTCATAGCCGCATCGCTGCGCGTAATCGATACACCGCACCTCCTGGCTATCCAGCCCATGGCCTTCAAGCTTTTGCTTGGTATCCGATACGCGACAATAGATGACAGCTTTTTCGCCCATTATTTCGGCCCTTCGTCGAGGTTGCTTCTGTTTTTATGAGGCAGCTCTAAGTATAAGGAATCTGTGGGTTTTCCGCTAGAGTCTGCGATCCGCTTTTGAACAGAAATCTGAGCAGAATCGATATTATAAGCGCGGTCAACGAAGCTCTGAGCAATCCGCCAGACGGATTTCAGAAGCTCTCTCTTATGTTCATCCGAAATATCGAATGAGCTGACGAGAGGCATATATTTATCAAGGTCATGCCTACTCATAACTAAAAACTCAAAATATTCAGTGCGTTACAATTATATTTTACCACATTTGCTGGTATGCCCGTCAAATGTTCAACATGCTGCAACGCAAGCAATTGCAAGGGTTTGCGGCGTTTTAAATCCTTAAGCCATTGATTCAGCTTAATTTCAGCTGAACTCCTGAAAGAGCCTGTTTTTATGGGGCTTTGGCGATTTTTCATGGCCAACCTCACTATTTCGGGGGGTTTTGAGCCTTGGAACATGCCCGTGAGATTGCCATTGAGCCCCGGTCTGGTAGTACCGGGGTCAAGAGAAGATTCCGGAATATTACAAAGAAATCTAACCTTTATGAGCTTCGATCCTGGCAAATTCGGGCTTTTGAGCCATTATTCGCCGGACGCGCAGCAGCGCATTCGGCGGCTTATGCTCGAAGATTGGAAAGCGTCTGGTGTGAAATTGCCCACCTATATGAAGCTGGTGGCGCGCTTCATCACCTCAACCGGTGTTTCGGAAGCCTGGCTGGCAAAGCTGTCCCACCAGACGATGGATAAGATGCTCAAATCTGTCTCAACGCCGAGATACGAGTTCTGGGCGTGCCTGCATCTCTATCTGATCCGGAAATACGGCCCGCAGGATATCAGCCCGGAGCTGACCGATGCCGATATCCTTGGGCTGGCTATCTGCCGGTTTGGGTCGATCATCGATGCCCCTGGTCCAGGCGAGTATAAGATTGATGGGCTCTATATTGTCATTGAAGCCGAGGAAGGTCGCCCTTACGCGCTTGCGCAAAGCGTCGAAACCCAGAAGGGGGCAGAGCCTTTCTGCGTTGACATCGAGCATAAGCACCACGGTGTCGCGGTTGCCCAAGATGGTCGCTTGACCGCGATTCTACGTGACGCTCTTTCACTCCAGATCACGACGATCGAGCTGGAGACCGGCTCATGACCGACAGCAGCGACGATCGGCTCAAACAGCTAGAAGCCTATGTGCAGAGCCTTCCAGAGAACGAGCGCCGTGATCTGGGCGTAGCCGCGCACCAAAGCGAGCACGGTGTTTTTGATCTTGTAAAGAGTGGGGATGCCGCCGGTCTTTACGCCGCTTTGAAGCGGGAGCCGGGCTTGGCGGAGCGTCAGGACCAGAATGGTATGACGCCGCTGCACTGGTCCGGAGCCGATAAATCCGGCCTGCTATTTGAGGTGCTGACTCAAGAGCCCAGTGCCGCGCCCTGGACACGGGACAAGGCCGGGCGAATTCCGCTCGATGTGATGAGACAGGCGGGACAACATGGCATTGCCGACAAGGCCGAGCGCGTGACCTATCCGCAGCTATTTCAGGCCGAGCAGAGCGGCCCCGTTTCACCGAAGAAAGTGGCTGCGTTCAGCGCAAAATATGAGGCCCTGGGAAGGCCGGATACACGGCCCAGCGATGCCCGCGATATGGAGCCCTTGGTGAAGGTGCCCGAACGAAGCGCCAAGGGTAAAGATCGGGACGATAGGGAGCACTAATCCGCAGTTTTAGCCGCTTATTCTGCGCGCAAGATGTGTGTGGTAGTACCACACATCTTGCCAAAGGGGCGCTGCACCCCCTGTTGGATACCCCAGCCGTGGTGCTTCCCAGGCATTTAGCCCGTTCAGCACCATACAATCGTATCGCCGATTGATCCCTCATCAGAGGGTGAGAATGACCTCTCCCCTCCGACACCTCCCCATGTCCGAACGTGCAGCCGTTCGATCACAGATCAGGAGAGCCTCCAAGCTCCCCCGATACCCCCATGGCCATGTCATGGAGACACTGTCTGTGGACGCCTCAGCGGGACGATTTCATCGAGGTCGACGATGGGAATTGACTTAGAAGCCTACGGGCTTCGCTGAACATCTCAGCGGATCCAGCAGGCAGCGGCGCAATTCTAAAAGCGTATTGAATTTCATATAGATATATTTAAAATGGCTATTATGGCTCTAATGGATCATCGAACAATGAAATCAATACCCGCGAAATCGGCAAAAAATCGATTTGGCTATCTTATCGACACTGCGCGACAAGAACCTGTCCTAATCGAAAAGCATGGTCGGCCCGTTGTCGTTGTCATTAGCATCGAGCGTTACCAGCGTTTGATTTCTGACCCTTCTCAAACCAATTCTGAAGAGGCCGGTTAATGCAAGCGAAGACCTATCCTCTAGTTGACGTCTTTGCGGGGCCCGGTGGCCTTGGAGAGGGTTTTTCCTCGCTGGTCCGTGAGGAATCTGACGCAAACTTTAGAAGCGTGGTGTCTATCGAACGAGATGAATTTGCGCACAAAACGCTTCTGCTCCGGCACTTTGTTAAAGCCTTCCAAGGAAATGAGATTCCTGATGACTATTATCGGTATCTGAAAGGCGATATTTCCATAGAAGAATTGTATCGATTGCACCCAAACGAGAAGGCACACGCAGAGAGGTCAGCGATTAGGATATCTCTTGGAGCTGACAACCACGAGTACGTGCGTAAGGTAATTGCCAGCAGAGTCCAAAGAACAAAGAAGTGGGCGCTAGTCGGGGGGCCACCTTGTCAGGCATACTCACTTGTCGGCAGGTCACGCATGATGGGTGATCCAGAATTTGAAAAAGACGAGAGGCACTTTCTTTATCGCGAATACTTAAAGATTATTATTGATCACGCTCCACCGGTTTTCGTTATGGAGAATGTTAAAGGGCTCTTGTCGGCACGTGTTAAAGGCGAACTCGTCATCAATCGAATTTTATCCGATTTGTCGGCACCCAAAAGCGCTCTGGGAATGTCGTCAAACGGTCTTGCTTACAAACTCTATTCTCTAACTGACGATGAAGTTCCGGGAATGGAAGTCGACCCCCGGGTATTTTTGGTTCATGCAGAAAAATATGGAGTTCCACAAGCGCGGCACCGAATGTTTCTTGTTGGTATTAGGAGTGATATCGATGTTCGACCGGGGCAGCTTAAGTCCCATAAACCACCGACCCTTGAACAGACGATTGGTGACCTGCCTAAGATACGGAGTGGTATTTCAAAAGGCGGCGACAGCTATGAAAAGTGGCGTCGCGAAATCTTAAAGCTTGATCCAACGCCAGTTCGAAAGGAACTAAATGGACACAGCTACACGAAGGAACTTGTAGAGCTTTTAGGGAGAAATTTTGAGGAGCTAACCAATCCGCTAGAAAAGCTTTCGACAAAGTATCCAGCGCGGCCAGTCTATTCGCACGATGTGTTGGACAGCATATATGACCCCGAACTTTCAGTCCTAAATGGCCACGCTTCTCGCTCGCATATGCCGTCTGACCTTCGGCGCTACAGCTATGCCGCGTGTTTTTCTAAGGTTACAGGAAAAAGTCCCAAACTCGCAGATTTCCCGATCAGTTTGTTGCCCAACCATGCAAATGTTGAAGATGGTCGAGCAGGAAAAATGTTTTCGGACCGCTTCCGCGTCCAGCTGCCCGACCAGCCATCGACAACCATAACTTCTCATATTTCAAAAGACGGTCATTACTTCATCCACTACGATCCTAAGCAGTGTCGTAGTCTCACAGTTAGGGAAGCAGCACGTCTACAGACGTTTCCTGATAACTATCGTTTCGAAGGACCAAGAACGTCTCAGTACCACCAAGTAGGGAATGCCGTACCGCCATATCTCGCTCGCCAGATTGCCGCGATAATCGCTGATGTACTCGACAGAGCTGGGGAGATTGGATGATGGCTGATCGTATCTCGGTAGAGCACAGAAGTTGGAATATGTCTCGTATTCGAGGCAAAGACACGAAACCGGAAATCGTGCTGCGCTCGCTGATGCATCGCGCCGGTTTTCGATATCGACTGCATGACAAGAAGCTTCCCGGAAAGCCGGACCTTGTTCTGCCGAAACACAAAACGGCTATCTTTGTGAACGGCTGCTACTGGCATCGCCACGAGGGGTGCCCGAAGGCGACCACACCAAAAACAAACACTGCGTTCTGGACAAAGAAGTTCGAGGAGACCGTCGAGCGTGATGCGCGCAAGAGTTCCGAACTGATAGAGAGCGGTTGGCATGTTGTTACCGTTTGGGAATGTGAGCTGGAGAATGATGCGGTCGGCCTTGTCGAAGGTTTGCGCAGTCAGTTGAAAGGGGGGCGCGATGGCTAGAGAGCATCGTCTGCCTCCAAGTGCTTCATCCTTGTCCGCATCGATGCGCGACCTTGGCTATTCGCTCGAAACAGCGATTGCTGATCTCGTTGATAACAGCATTTCTGCAGACGCAACCTCGGTCGATATCTTCTGTGATCTGACTCAGCAGAACCCGACTCTTGGCATCATCGACAATGGCCATGGCATGGACGAAGCAGGCATCATCGATGCCCTGCGTCACGGCTCGAAGAACCCATCAGAAACCCGTTCACCGAAGGACCTTGGTCGTTTTGGTCTGGGACTCAAGACCGCCTCATTCTCACAGTGTGAAAGGCTTACCGTGATCAGCAACGATGGCGGTGGTCTGCATGCAGCGGAATGGAACCTTGCCACAGTTCACGAGAAGGATGACTGGGTTATCGCCATCCTTGAACCTGAAGAGATCGCAGAACTTCCGTTTCAGGAACTGCTCACGGGTAAGGGAACAGCAGTCGTATGGCGCAACCTTGATCGACTCTTTGAGGATGAGACCGGAGCCAAGCGCGACGAGATCGTCAACGAGAAGCTCGATGTTGTTGAGAGACATCTGGCGCTGGTGTTCCATCGATTTCTGAGCGGCGAAGTGCGTGGCGGGAAGAAACTCTCACTTTCCCTCAATGGTCACCCCATCGAGCCTTTCGATCCGTTCTGCCGGAAGAATTCAGCGACGCAGATGCTGCCGGAAGAGGTTGTTAGAATTGAAGGCGTAGCAGTTCACATGCAGCCCTACATCCTTCCTCACCACAGTAAACTGAGCGCAAAAGAGTACGACTTCTATCAGAACCGCAGCGACTTCATCTCCAACCAGGGCGCCTATGTTTATCGGGGCGGTCGGCTTATGGCCTGGGGCGACTGGTTCCGACTTATTCCCAAGGGTGAAGCCACGAAGCTGGCCCGTGTGCAGATCGACTTCCCCAATAGTCTCGATGAGATGTGGACGATTGACATCAAGAAATCACGAGCGCGCCCTCCAGCTCCGGTCAGAGCCCGGCTGCGCCAGATCATTGATAAGGTCTCCACACGCAGCACAACAGTGCATCGTGGCAGAGGGAAAAAGCTCTTCGATGAGATAAAAGCGCCAGTCTGGGAAAGATACGCTGATCAGGGAAACATCCGATATGCGCTGAACAAGGAACATCCCTTGATCGAGGCGCTTCGCTCGGAACTGAGTGATGAGAATGATCGCCGACTTACGACGCTCGTCGAAGCAATCTCATCTTCTCTTCCGGTAGAAATGATCTACTCGGATTTCTCGACCCATCCGCGCGATATCCATCAGAACAAGACCTCGCAGGAAGAGATCAATGAGCGCCTAAGCGCCTTGAAGGAATGCCTTTTTGGGGATGGTGAAGTTGACGTCGAGAGCTTCAGAGAAGTCATGCGTTCAACAAGGTTCTTCGTAGGCTTCGAAGATGCGGCGGAAGAATACATTACGAAAGAGCTGAAGAAATGAATTTCAATAAGGTCGAAAGTCAGAAGAATTTCACGAGCGCGCTTATTTCAGCGCTATCGCTGCTGCCGGAGACGCCAACGCGCGAGGAAGTTGGGGAGCGAGCAAAACAGCTTGCTGCTGCATTCGGCTATGATGGCCCGCTGGAAACCGTCATCGAAGATGCCCTCATCGCCGTGGACTCGCGCATGGGCGCTGGTGTTTCCCTTGTCGATGTCGAAGCTGACCACGACGATGAGTGGGTGTACAAGCGTGACGATATCACCTGGACATATTCTGATGCCTACGAGGAGTATCTGAAGAAGGAACAGATGCATCCAACCGTTGTGCGCTCTCTTAGCGATGTCGGAACCAAAATTCTTGGTCATTTGCAGGACCCGACGAGCGAAGGAAAGTGGGATCGTCGCGGTCTTGTTATTGGACACGTGCAGTCAGGTAAGACCGCAAACTACATGGGCGTAATCGCCAAGGCTGCTGACGCCGGATACAAGTTCATCATCGTTATTGCAGGTATTCACAACAACCTGAGAAAGCAGACCCAGGAGCGCATTGACGAAGGTTTTGTTGGACGCTCCAGCGATCCGGAAAACCGCAAGAGAGTTGGCGTCGGCTTAACCCGCGACTACCCGCATCCTGCAACGCTCACAAACATCAATGATGACTTCAGCAAGAAGACAGCCAACCAGAGTGGATGGAAAATCAATGATCTAAACAAGCCGACTGTCCTTGTCATCAAGAAGAACGTCAGCACACTGAAAGCTCTTCATGTCTGGCTTAAGGAGATGAACGCGCAGGCGGACGGCGTGATTGCCGATGTTCCAATGCTTATGATCGACGATGAGGCTGACAACGCCTCGATCAATACCAATAAGCCCGAGCTCGATCCCACCAAAACGAATGCGATGCTTCGGAAGATCCTCGGGCTCTTCGCGAAGTCATGCTATGTGGGTTACACCGCCACACCGTTCGCCAACATCTTCATCAATCCGGATTCCTATGATGAGGAAGCCTATGAAGAGCTATTTCCGCGTGATTTCATTGTCAGCCTTGATGCGCCAAACACCTACTTCGGGCCGGATAAAGTTTTCCTCGATGATATCAGTAGCGCAAGGATTTTGAGGCCGATCTGGGATTGTGAAGACTACCTTCCCTTCTCTCATAAGAAGGATGATCCGGTCCCGGAGCTTCCGCCCAGTCTATATGAAGCTATTGATCAGTTCATTGTTGCAAGAGCGATCCGCAATCTAAGGGGGCAGGTCAATAAACACTGCTCAATGATGATAAACGTTTCAAGATTTGTAGCGACGCAGAACACTGTCCGCAATTTTGTGAGCCTCTATGAGAAAAAAGTCAGAGAGGCCGTAAAAGCAAATTACGCGATGCCGGATTCGATATCGCAAAAGAACGAGGTCATGATCTCATTAAAGGCATGCCTTGATAAAGAGTTCTCTGATTGCGGCTTCGCATGGTCCGACATCAAAGTCGCCCTGAACGATATCTTCGACAATCTTCGCATCTTCGTAGTGAACAGTAAGTCCGACGAAGCACTCGACTACAAGAAGTACGAACGTGACGGGAACAGCCTTACCGCCATCGCTATTGGCGGACTGAGCCTCTCGCGTGGCCTGACCATCGAAGGCCTTACTGTGAGCTACATGTACCGCAACACGCGCATGTACGACACGCTCATGCAGATGGGGCGTTGGTTTGGTTACAGACCCGGCTTTGAAGACGTTTGCCGGGTCCATTTGTCGCCGGATTCCATCAACTGGTACGGGCACATAGCAGAAGCCTCAGAAGAGCTCCGACAGCAGATTAAGAGAATGCGACGCGACAGAATGAGCCCGAAGCAGTTCGGCCTGTATGTGAAAGCTCATCCTGACCGGCTGCTAATTACTGCCGCCAACAAAATGAGAGCCGGCGAGAAGATCATCGTCAACCAGAACTTCAGCGGGCGCATTGTTGAGAGTTATCTCCTGCCGTTCGACAAAAAGATCAATGAAGAAAATGAAGCACTGATCGCTCAGTACTGGAAGAGGAAATTCGGCTGTGCCGCATTGGAAGAGACCGGGAAAGGTTGGCTCGCAAGAGATGCAAAACTCTCGGAGATAGAAGAGTTACTCACTAAGTTTCGCAGCCACCCCGACTTTGCAGATCGGAAGGCAGCTGCTCTGAGTTACCTCCGTGCTCTTTCAGACAAGTATGGTGCTGGGGATGTCCTGCTGATCTCGGTTTCCGCCAAGGGTGAGGACGCGGACAAGTACGTGCTCGGAACTCAGGAACGTACCAGTGCCCGGCGTGATGGTGATGCTTGGCGAACGAGCAAGGATCGCGTCGCCAGCCGTGGAGATGAAAAACTAGGGTTATCCGACCTGCAAAAGGATGAAGCAGCGAAGCTTGCCCGCGAGGATGGCGAGGACAAGAAGCCATCGGACTTCCATTTCCGCTCAGCACGCAAAAAGCCTCTGTTAATGCTCCACGTTCTTGGGCCGGTCGGGAAAGATGCCGATGCGCGTGTGCCTGCGTTCGGCCTCAGTTTCCCGCCAGGCCATTACCAGACCGAAGTTGAAGTTGTTGCTAACCAGGTGTGGATCGAACGTATGCAGGGCGGATCGTTCGATACGCCCGACGAAGAGGAAGATTATGACGAGTAGCAAGGCACCGTGGGATGAAATGAAGACCCCGGACAGTGATTACACCGTCCGGTATTTGACCGCCCCGGGCGACGTTACCCTGTGCTGGGGGAAAGACGTGCTGGGGCAGTGTCTGTTCATAGTTCAGCTTGAGGGCGATCACACGGAGCAGTTCCGAAAGAACGCCACCACAGTGAACGGTATTGAAGTCGATCTGCGCCAGTTGCCGGAACCCGGCAAACAGGGCCTGATCCTTACTCTCGAAAAACATGTTGATCGCGATCTTTTTCACGGCCTTTGCAACACGCTGATCGGGAATCTCGATGGGGTTTCTGATCCTGCCGCTGCCTTGGGTGTCGCACTGAACCACATCAAGCGTTGGAAGGCTTTCCTTGCAGGCAAGCGAACGCGAGTTCTGTCGGCGGAAGAGGTGCGAGGTCTTTTTGCAGAGCTGAGCTTTCTCCGGCTTCTCAAGGAAAAACACCTGGACGATGCTAAAGCGGTTGAAGCCTGGTGCGGGCCTGATCGCATACATCAGGACTTCATCTTTGGTAATAAAGCAGTCGAAGTGAAGTCGATCAGTGGTCGGGATCGGAGCAAAGTGCGTGTCTCGTCTGAAGATCAGCTGGAGACGGTCTCCGAACACCTCTTTCTCAAAGTCTACCGCCTGACTGAGGCACCTGACGGAACGCCCGCCCAGTCGCTTAACGAGCTGGTTTCGGTTGTCGGACATGAATTGAGTGACGCCAACGCAATCGAAGACTACTGGCGAAAACTAGCGACCTACGGATACGTGGAAATGAGGGAATATGATAACCCAAAGTTTCTTGTGAACGGTTCGAACGCCTACCGCGTTGTTGATGGCTTTCCACGGCTGGTGAGATCAGAACTGCCGGACGGCGTTGTTGATGTGAAGTACAATCTCCAGCTGGAGAAGATTGCGACGTTCGAGTGTAACCAGAATGAAATCTGGAGGAGCTGATGGAACAAACGACCCCCGAATTTTTTCATGATTTTCGTCAGGAGCTAATGGCAGGAGCCGAGGCTCACGGAGCATTTCAGCTCTCCGAATTCATGGAGGCCTTCTCAACCGAGTTGATCGAAACCGGATTCATCGAGGGCTTCGAGCTATGTCACTATCGGGCGCAGCGAGGAATGCGCGTTGACGGATACTGGTTCAATGATGAAGGTGCACTTGATCTGTTCGTCGCAGACTTCGACAGTCGCGATGAGCTCCAGTCGCTGACGCAGACAGATGTGAACGCCGCGTTCAAGAGGGTAGAGAATTTCTTCGAAGCAAGTCTCTCAAAGCGTCTCTTTGATGACCTTGATGAAACCACTCCGGAATACGGACTGTCCCGGCAGATATCGGATCGCAAGGCCCTCATTCGTAAGGTCAACTTCTTCCTCGTATCCGAGCGCGCGCTGAGCGACCGCATGCAGAGCATCGAAGGTCGGCAAGTCTCCGACATCGAGGCGACATATCACATTTGGGATATCTCGCGCCTTCAACGGCAGCGCAGTTCGCGCGGTCATAAAGAAGCGCTGGATATCGACTTCAAGGAAGAATTCGGGAGCGGGTTGAACAGCCTGCCAGCGCACCTCGGTTCCGGTGCCTATCAGTCATACCTCATCGTCATGCCCGGAGAGGTGCTTGCTACGTTGTACGGTAAGCACGGAGCACGCCTTCTCGAACAGAACGTACGCTCATTCCTCCAGGCACGCGGAAAAGTGAACAAAGGTATCCGCACCACAATACTAAACGAGCCGGGGATGTTCTTTGCTTACAACAACGGCATCACGGCTACAGCTCAGGAAGTGGAAGTAGAGCAAGGCGACGAAGGACTGGAAATCGTTCGCATCAAAGACCTTCAGATCGTGAACGGCGGACAGACCACAGCCTCGCTCTTTCATACCAAGAGACGTGACAAGGCCGCCTTGGATGGCGTGTTCGTTCAGATGAAGCTCTCGGTCATCAGCCCCGAAGACAGTGAGATCGTTGTCCCGAGGATTTCGGAATATGCCAACACACAGAACCGCGTGAATGCAGCTGACTTCTTCTCCAACCACCCATTCCATGTTCGGATGGAAGAGTTCTCACGGCGCATCTGGGCACCGGCCCACAGTGGCGCTATGCGTGAAACCAAGTGGTTCTATGAGCGAGCAAGAGGGCAGTATGCTGACGCTCAGTCCAAGTTGTCTCAAGGCGAGCAAAAACGCTTCAAGGCTGAGTATCCGAAGCCGCAGATGTTCACCAAGACTGACATCGCAAAGTTTGAAAATGTCTGGGACGATCATCCAAAGTGGGTCAACCTCGGCGCCCAGAAGAACTTCGCGCGCTATGCCGCTCGGATAGGCAAAGGCTGGGCTAAAAATCAGGACAACTTCAACGAACTCTACTTCAGACGCGCTATATCCCGGGCGATTATATTCAGGTGGACCGAGAAAATGGTCTCAGGAGAGCCTTGGTACAACGGCGGCTACCGCGCCAACATCGTAGCGTACGCCATCGCCGCCATTGAAGAAATCTGCAAGCGAGCCGACAAGGTTGTCGACTTTGGGCGATGCTGGAACGCTCAAGAAGTATACCCCGAACTTGAAGAGGCGCTGCGCAAGGCTGCTAAGTTCGTGAATGACGATATCTCGCAGCCACCTCAAGGGATCTCGAACATATCTGAATGGTGCAAGAAAGATTCCTGCTGGGATCGGATTCGGGAAAAGATTGACCAGCTGGAGAGTGATATCGACTTAAGCTTTTTCAAAAGTCTCGTCAGCATTGATGAGCAGAAAATTAAGCAGAAGCAGGCAAAAAAAACACAGAAGGTTGATGATGGCATTGATGCTCAAAAGAAAGTGCTCGAAGTCCCGGCGCAGAAGTGGACTAAAATAAGACAAATCGGCATTCATAGGCGAATTTTTTCCGAAAAAGAAGTCGAAATCATTAAGATTGCAGAGCAAATTCCACAGAAAATTCCAACCGAAAAGCAAAGCGGCATTCTTCTGGGAGTCATTGAAAAGGCGAATAATGAAGGGATTATGTAGATATAATACAATGTTATTCTCAGTGTTTATTTTATAATCATTTATTTAATTTTAGAAGGCTTTGCGTTGTTGAACGGGATTTGGGTGGGGTGTTCGTTATGCAGTGGGGTGCCCTAATCGGGTGCGATCGTATACTGCCTTCTTAGCTTGGGCATTTAAGAAGTAAGCAGGCTCCGGTTGACCCTTTCCTCCCGCTTTGAGTTACCCGCATCATTAGCGGCTGCCGTGTCAGCCACAACAGACCTTCCGCGCCACGGCCTGACGGCCCCGTGAAGGCTATTGTGCCCGCCACTTTTCGCACCCGCTGTTCCTTTGCGCGTTCAAAGCAAAGGAGGAACACATGACCAACATTTATCACGCTACACCTTACGACATTTCAGCCGCTGGCTTCTATTTCAGCACTTATGAGGATTATCTCGAAAAATCTGCGTCTCACCGCAACGAATACGGTGATCCTGTCGAGGAATATGAAATCCAGTTCATCGACGGCGAAAATTGCGCACTTTTCTCAGCGATCGGCGTCAATCAGGCCAACCTCAAGTTCTGGTTCGAAGCGTTCGAGGACCTCGACGAAGACGATGCCGTGAAGGCGATCTATCTCGCGGAGCATCTCAGCTGCTCCGCTGACGAAGTTCTGGGCCATCTCGATGATGTCTATCTATTCGAGGGCACGCCGCTCGAATATGCTGAGAGTTATATCGAGGACACCGGTCTCCTGAACGAAATCCCTGAGCACTTGCGCTACTACTTCGATACGGAAAGCTTTGCGCGGGACATGATCCTCGGCGGCGATATCACGCAAGTCGAGATCATGGGGCGCACCTGGATCGCTCAGCCCCTTTAAGGGGCTGGGTTTATCCAGCCGAAGCGCTTGGCGATCCGGCGCTTAAACTCAATTCGGATCGCATCCAGCAGATCGAGCGCTTTTGTGCGCTCAACGCTGTCCGGTTTGGTCTCGGAGAGCTGGTTTCGGATATAGGCGAAGAGGGCGTTCAGCTCGTCATCACTCAATGCGCAAAGCTCACATGGTTTGAAGTCAGGTATCATCATGGCCTCCCTGGGCTTTCAGGCCAGACCCATTTCTGACCCTTTCAGGGAGTGGCCGCGCCATTGGGCGCTCACGATTGCACCTCTACCCAGGCCGCGCGCAGCTTAGGAGCTGACCTCAGCTTGCAATCCAGTGGCTTGCCAATGGCCAAATGACTCTCAAGAAGGGCGGAAGGGGATGGCCGCGCCGCAAGGGCTGGCCAGCATGACCTGACCACCATTGAGCCGCGCAGGCGAGGATGCGGTAACGCCTCTTTGAAAATGGCTAAAAAAGTTATCTCAGAGCGAACAATTTTGAGGAATACTAAAGAGAATTCTCGACATTTCTTTGAAAATATGCGAAATTGTTCGTCATGAGCGAACAAAAAGAGAAAAAAATAAAGAGCCTTCTCTCGTCCGTGCCGCCTGGCGGGCTCGTCGATGCAGGATGGCTCGCGCGCCATGATGTGGCCCGGCCAACGGTCAATGGATATGTGAAGAACGGCTGGCTAAAGCGCCTGGCGCACGGCGTCTATTTAAGACCGGCGAGCACCTACGATGCGGATCAGCCTTTGAGCTGGCAGGCCGTTGTTGTGTCTATGGACGCAACGATGAACATACAATTCCATGTTGGCGGCATGACTGCGCTCAGCCTTCATGGCCATGGCCACTATGCACAGATGAGTGGGGAAGAGCGGGTCACGCTTTACGCGCAGAAGCTTCCCGGCTGGCTCTCCAAGATCAAGGTCAACGCCCGCTTCGAGGAGCGGAGCTTGAACCTCTTCTCTGATCCAAATCTTGGTGTTGAGCTTCTCAAGAATACTGGCTTCAGCTTTGGCGGTGATGCGTCCTTTTTACTTTCAAGTCCGGAGCGTGCGGTTCTTGAAACCCTCGACGAACTGCCGGATGGCGCAGGCTTCGATCAGCTCGATATGGTGTTCCAGGGACTGACGAGCTTAAGCCCGCGCAAGCTTATGGCCCTTCTGACAGACTGCCGGAAGGTAAAAGTCGTGCGCCTGTTCTTCGTGTTCGCAGATCGCCATGGCCATGCCTGGCTGAAGCATCTCGATAAGAGCAAGCTCGATTTCGGCAAAGGCGATCGCCAGCTGGTCAAAGGCGGCAAGATACACCCGACATACCGGATCACGGTCCCGGCCTCTTTTGTGACCACTGGGCGGGAGGGCGACGATGCGTGAGCGTTATGCCGCCCAGGTACGCTTGCTGGTCCGCCTCATTCCCTTTGTCGCTGAAGAAACCGATTTTGCCCTTAAAGGCGGCACGGCCATCAATCTCTTCTACCGCGATCTGCCGCGCTATTCCGTTGATATCGACCTCATCTATCTACCGCTCAAAGATCGGGCTGAGAGCTTGGATGCGATCGCGGGCGCGCTGGACCGTCTGGCCAAGAGGATCGAGAACGCTATCGCCGGAGCGCGGGCCACAATTGTGCCGGGCGGCGGCAATCAGGAAACGCGCATCATCGTCGCCACCCCAGAGGCCCAGGTGAAAATCGAAGTCTCGCCGGTCATGCGGGGGACATTGTTTCCGCCGCAGCCGATGATCGTGCACGAAACCGTCGAAGAGAAATTCGGCTTTGCCGAGATGCAAGTCATCTCATTTGAGGAACTCTTCGCAGGCAAAATCATCGCTGCACTCGATCGCGCGCACCCGCGTGACCTTTTTGATGTTCATCATCTTCTTGATGGAGAGGGCATATCAAAGGCGCTCTTTCAGGCGATACTGATTTATCTGATCAGCTCAGGCAGGCCGATGCATGAATTGCTCGATCCCGGCCCGATTGATCTTGCCGATATATACGCCCGCGAATTTGAAGGGATGACGGCCAAGCCGTTGCCACTTGAAGCGCTATACGCCGCCCGTGAGCGGCTGGTTTCTGAGCTACGCAGCAAATTGACCGCCGATGCGGCTGCCTTTCTTGAAAGCGTTCACATCTGTGAGCCCGACTTTGATTTAATCGGCTTGCCCCAGGCCGCAGACCTGCCAGCCGTCCGCTGGAAGCTTCTCAATCTGGCGAAGTTCAAGGCCGATGACCCCAAGCGCCACGCCGACCAACTCGATGCCCTGCGGGCGCTATTCACGGATCACGACTGATCCTTTAGTGCCTTTGGTTTTCTCTTTCGATCGGTCTGAACAAGGCATGAGCGCCGAACCTGGCCGATGTCTGTTTGACCACATCCATCCGCTCAATTCCGGTCAATACGCGGCTCGCGCCAGCCATCGCGCGCGATGGCCCGTATTGCTCATGACCCTGAGCGGGCTGGTGTGGTGCTGCTCTGCCATCAGGTTCGGCAATCAGGCAGGACCACCAAACGAAAGGACAACCCATGCCTCAGATACAATCAGCCCAAACCGGCGCGAGACCTAGCTTCCGGGTCTATCTGGTTCAGGACGGCGTAGGAGATGACGCCAAAGCCAGCTGGACTGAAATCGGCGCAATCTGGCCGCACAAGGACGGCCAGGGCGGCAGCCTCAGCCTCAAAGCAACGCCGATGGAATTGCTCCAAGGCAAAGGCCGGATCGTCTATCGCGCTGTCAAAGAAAAGGCCTCTTCATGAGGCCTTTTCGGTTCAATCATCATCTTCGAGGGTGTCGAGGATCGACTTGGTGAACATGTCGTCGCGGTTTGGAATTTCCCCGTCCAAGGACGCGCCCATAGAGTTGACCGAAAACTCAATCGCTGCCTGATCGAAATACAGAGATATCCGGTGCTCACCGGCGTTGGATTTTTTGCCGTCACCGGTTGCCTTCACCAGGCGAAGCTCCTCCGTCTCACCAGGCAGCAGAACCCCGAACGAACGCCGCAGGCGGTCAGTAATGATCCCGTCCGATTTGATTTTGGCGACGAACTTCAATGGGAGCAGTTCCTCGCTCGTGAGGTTGCGCGCCCGTAGCAGGATAATGCGCCCTGTTGGAAGCCCAATTTTAGTGAGTGAAAGCGCCCATTTGCCGTCAAGATTATACACGTTACGCTCCATTTCTCGGCTGCTATCAGATAGATATCCATTACACTGATTGGGCGACGATAACAGGACGATTACAATCGATTGAAAGGGCGCGATGTCGCACAACACTGATCTTCTAATCGCGCGCTTACTTGATCACGTCGATGCAAAGTTCGACGCCAAGCTTGGCGGGTATCAGTTCGATATAAAACACAAGCGTATGCGGGGAGCCGCACTCGAAAAGGTCGAGGCTTCGATTTATCGCGAGATTGCCGCAATGAACCCGAGCGAGCGAGAGATGCTGCGTCTGTTCGAGTACTTCGTCGCCACCGGCGTTGCATCTCACACCGATCGGATATTCGGCGCGTTGATCTGGGCAGACGGCAAGGCGGAAATATTAGAATACAATTATTATTTTGAAGACGGTGCCAGTCTTGGCATTCGGGACGGTCGCAGCTGCCTGCAATGGTTTTTCGCAGCGCACGATATCACGCTTGATAGCGAAATCAGTGCATTCCTTCGTTTCATCGAGAAATACGCGAAAAAGGACCCAGACTCTATGCTCTCAAAGCGTGTTCAGGCCCGGCTTCGCGGCGGCGGGGCCTGGGCCACCTCCAGTGATCTGACAGGGGACTTCGACCCGCATTCAAACGGCTTGTTACTCGGCACCCTTGACGGCAGTGACACGCCGGTCCGGTTTTCCGGCGAAGGCTCACTGATCACAATCGCCTCACCCGGTACGGGTAAGACCCAGGCACAGGTTCTCCCAAACCTTCTTGAATGGCAGGGCGCAGCGATCGTTCTCGACGTCAAAGGCGAAATCTTCGAAGCCACAGCCCGGTGGCGTGTTGAGAATGGCTTCCCGGTCTATCGGTTCGCGCCGCTCGATCCCGATGAAAGCCATGCCTTCAATCCGTTAAGAACGATCCGGAACAATGATGATTTTCTCTGGGAAGACTCCCGGTTCCTGGCTTCCATGCTTCTGGTTCCGAATAAGAAATCCAATGATCCTTTCTGGGAGACCAAAGCCCAGGACCTGATAACCGCCTCTGTTGCAGCCGTTTGCGCGCTGGCCGAGCCGGATGACCGCAGCATGGGGCAGGTTCTTGATTATCTATATCGTGTGGACTGGGAGGAGTTCATCGCGATCCTGAAATCCTCTTCGATCCGCGCGATGATGCGCGCCGGACATTCGATTGAGAACATGACCGAGAAGACGCTTGATAGCGTTCTTCAAACCGCCCAGTCCGCACTTTCGGCCTGGGAAGGCCCACGTGTCGAGCGCGTTATCACCGGCAATGACTGGGAAGTTTCAGACTTCCAACACACTGAGCACCCGCCAACGCTTTACATCACGCTTCGCCCTGGCGAAATCGATCCATATCGCTCGCTATTGCGGGTCATGGTCGCGCAGCACCTGCGCGGCCTGATGCAACAGGTCCCCGACGGTAAAGCGCCGCCAGTTCTCTTTATGCTTGATGAGGTTCCGCGCCTTGGGAATATGCCGCCGATCGAGGAAGCCCTTGAAGTCGGTCGCCAATACGGCATCAAGCTCTGGATGTTCGCTCAAAGCCTTGGCCAGCTCAGAAACATCTATCCCAATGCCGATGGCATGATCGGGAATTGCCGGGTGCAGTGCTACATGAACCCAGCACTCCATGACGGCACGGCGGACCATCTCTCCAAGTCACTGGGCATGTTTGAAAGCCCGCTGGACGGATCGCGCCAGCGTGTGGTTGAGCCGCAGGCGCTAGCTGGGCCGGAATTCAAGGACCTGATCGTCGGGTTCTCTCAGTCCATGCGGCCCTTCAAAATGAGGAAGCAAATGGCGTTTAGTACGGAGCCATACCGCTCCAGGCTACCTTAACAGTCTTAGCCGTGCCCGACATGTTGTTTGTCCCAATAGTGCTTGCGCGCACGATTCCAGAGCAACTGAAATGTCAGCTCATTATCGTCTGGAATGTGAAATTCAGGCAGCTCTATGTCATGCGCCTCGGCAAGCTCGTGTGTCGCGTCGTCTAGCACATTTACAATGTCTTCTGAGTAGAGGTCGGCTAGTTTCTCAGCTTTAGCCACAAGTTCTGGTTCAAGCGCGACCTTATGGTGAAGCAAGTAAAACATTCTTGAGTAGGCGAAATACTCAAGCTGCCCCCAATAAATCCTACCGGATTTTGATCTCAGAAAAAATTCCCAGTAACTTTCATACTCTTCATTATCATCGTCGTCCATTCTGAATTATATATCAAAACAGACACTTATATCTATTGTTATCTTTCTCGATCGTACGGACGCGCACCGCTTGCCCGATTGAAATCAGCCTTCGGCTCAGGCTTTGATTTGCTATTTCGTTGAGCCTTAGGTTTCGGCATACCCAACGCGTCACGGAGTTTTTCCGCCCGATCTTCCAACTTCTGCAAGTGCTTGCGCGTCTCTGCGTTTTGCACCTGGGTCGCTTGCCTTCGCATGGAGCCGCCTGGAGCAGGTGCCATGTGCGGCGGTTTTGGCGCTCTAAGCTTGTTTATCTGGGCATTAAGCTCATCGAGCTCCTTCTTGGTCGGAGGAGGAGACTTGCTCATGAGGTAGCTCCCAAGATCAGCGCCCGCATGGGGCAACGGCGTCTAGGGCTATAGCACACGCCAGCGTGGTGGCCTATCGCTCCATATCCCGGTCAGTAGGCGTTTTGGGCTTTTGTCTTTGATTGGAGTCCAGATATTCCTTCAGGCGCTCGCGGTTCCTTTCAGCCTGAGTCATTTCCGAATGCCCCTTCATGCCAAGAACCTGACCGATCATTCGATCCAGCTTGGTTCTCTCAATGATCTGGGCCTTGCGCAGTTCGACAACCCGGCTCTGAAGCACCTGACGTTCCTTCAGCTGATCCAGGATCAGCCGGTCTTTCTGAAGCTGATCGCGCTTAAGGGCTTCCCATGCCTCGATAGCGTTTGCATTTCGGACCGCTTTTGCTTTTCCGGTGACGAGATCAAACAGACCTTTGAGGCCGGACCGGTAGCGGGCCTGTCGCTCAGCAGCTTCCTTTTCCCATCGCTTCTCCTGTTGGACCTGAAGCCGTTCACGCTCTCGCTTTTGGGCTTTTGCCAGTTGCCTGGCCTCATCTTTAAGCGGACGGCGCTCATCGGTCTGCTTCTCCTGCATCCGGTCTGAGAATTCTTTCAGGCGTGGCGTAAGGCGGTCACGAAGTGCCGCCTTGGTATCTTCAACGCTATTCAGTTGTGCCGGATCACCCAGTCGCTTGCGAACCTCTTTCGCACGCACATCGGCATATTTGGCAATCGAATAGATTTCGCCCGTGTAATCGATTGCAACATGCCCACGCCGATCACCGCGTGCGACCACAAATCCGTTTTCCATGAGTGCAGCGCCAAACGCTTTTGCACTATCCGACCTTTTCCAGGCCTGCTTGAAAACCTGCTTAACTTCTCGTGGATCACGGCCAGCCCGCATGGCCTGTTGCCATTCGTCCTGACTGAAGCTCAACGGGTCCCGCATATGCCGGTTGCGTAAGCCGTCCGGCAAATCCCACCCGTGTTCGAGATATAATTCCTTCGATAGCTCTGTGAGCTTACGCTTGTAGTGCGGCAGGTTGATCGCGCGCATGGTCTCAGAATCAATTCTTGACCAGACAACATGGGCGTGACGACGGCCTTCTTTTTCATGAAAAACGAGCGCACGAGGCTGGCCTTCAAGCCCAAGGCGCTCTTCAGCTGCATCAGCTGCACGCTCGAATGCTTGCGTTGAAACACGCTCACTGGGCGGTGGGTTGAGGCTCAGCGAGAATAGAAATTGCTGACACCTGGTGCCCTTGGCGATCGCATGAGCTTCGTTGAATGCTCCATGCAGATCATCCGAAACAAACCCACGCATCTGATGGATTTCGACATGTTCATTCTCAGCTTTGAGCAGATGAGTGGCCAGCTGGATCGCACCGCCTCGCTGTGAACCTTTCAGGATCATGGCCGCAGCTCCCGCGTATCGAGTGTCGAACGCATGAAGCTCTGCGACGCTGATTCACGGCTCGTTGCGTCATCGTCGGTTTTCATGCCGAGCGCACGCATCAGGATTGATCGCATGGCCTGCACGTCACCGCAGGCCTGTCTGAGATCGCGCTCCACGTCATAGGCGAGAGGCAGGTTGCCGGTGTTCACAGCTTTCGCGAGTTGATTGAGGTTCTGCGAAAGCCGTGAGCGACCAAGCGCAGCAAGGACCTGCCCAAGCAGGATGTGATCCTTCACCGGTGCTTTGCCGCGTTTGGTTGGCGGCGCAGCATTCCTCCGGCCTTCCTCGGTGAATACGTGGCGCTTGATGAAGGATGAAAGGCTCTCACCAGCTGCGAGCCGTTCCAGGTTTGCGCGCTCTTCAAATGAAAGGCGCAGCGAGAAAGGGGCCTGGCGCTTTGTCGGGCGATCAGTCATGACCGCCTCCAAGCACCTCTTTTAAGGCCTCGTCGGCATCAGGCTGATCATTCGCAGGATCATCGAATTCGGCCAGATTATCGACCGAAACGTCCTTGAGAATTTCATTCCAGTCAGAAAGTTCAGCGAAAAGGCGGTTCGAATCTGCTACGCTTACGCGCGCCATTTTTTCAAAGACATTCTCGCTAAAGCTGCGGACGGGCGGTCGCCCTTGCGAACCCTGCGGTTTGAAGTTGGCCCGCTAAGGCGCGCCAACTTTTCTTATTCTCTTTCGCGTCCGCTCAGTCGATCCTCGCTCACGCTTCGGGCGGGCGGTCGCCCTAGCGAACCCTGCGGGTTCGAAGTTGGCCCGCTCAGGCGCGCCCTTTTCCCCATGACGTCTCTTGCCCATTCAGTCGATCCTCGGAGACGCTGCGAACGCGCCTTGGCGATGCGCACGATCAACAACACCGTGCGAGGAATACGGTGCGAGGCTGACGCGTCTATTCGCCTGTCATCGCCAGGATCAGACGCCTCGAGCGTCTTTTTGATGGTCTAGATACCATACATAGGCATCCTTGAGACCGTCCACCAGCGAGATGGAGGGCGACCAGCCCAGACTGCGCAGCTTGTCCGCGCTCATCAGCTTGCGCGGCGTGCCGTCCGGTTTGGAGAGGTCATGCGTCAAAGTTCCCTCGAACCCCACCACGTCCATGATCTTTTCAGCCAGCTCCCGGATCGGCAAATCCTCGCCCGAGCCCACATTTACGTGTTCGTCGCTGGAATAGACCTTCATCAAATGAACCAGGGCGTCAGCGCAATCGTCCGCATGCAGAAATTCGCGGCGCGGTTCGCCCGTCCCCCAGATCTCAATGCTGTCGGCGCCCGCCAGTTTGGCGTCATGCGCCTTGCGGATCAGGGCGGGGATGACGTGGGAGGCCTTGAGGTCGTAATTGTCGCCCGGCCCGTAAAGATTGGTGGGCATGGCCGAGATGAAGTCCGCGCCATGCTGCTTTCGATAGGCCTGGCACAGTTTGATGCCCGCGATCTTGGCGATGGCGTACCATTCGTTTGTGGGCTCAAGCGCACCCGTCAGCAGCGCGCTTTCGGTGATCGGCTGCTCTGCAAATTTGGGGTAAATGCACGACGAGCCCAGAAAAAGGAGCTTCTCGACGCCAACCTCATGCGCGGCGTGAATGCAGTTCGCTGCAATCATCAGATTGTCGTAGAGGAAGTCGGCTGGATATGTGTCATTGGCCAGGATGCCGCCGACTTTCGCGGCCGGCACGAAAACGGCGTCAGGCCGAGCACTATTTTTTAATCAATCAAAACGCAGCATTTATTTAGATTTATGAAAATATACATAATCCTAAATAATATAAATAAAATATAGTAATCATTTTAACAATTTACAATATATGCACGAATCTTTAATAAGGCGCGCTAAATTGTTGATAATATTCTTAATTTGTTGAAAAACTATTTTATGTCGAAATTCCTAACCATCATGTTAAAAGCACCACTGTCTCCATCTTTATTCTGAGCAATATAAATTCTACTGAATATGGCTACAGGCTCACTACTTTCTGAACTCACGCCATCCCCTACTGATAATTTTTGACCGTGTAACCCCCAGCTCAACATACACACAAACGGCTCTCTTACCGTATCTAATGTCGTGTAGCTGATTAAAACACTCTCCCCATTATACGTGCCGATCTGGGTGTCGCTATTGCCGACGAAGTTCAGCAGGGAAGCGCCATTGGGGCCGTCCGTGCCGATGATGCGGGCGGCGACGCGGCCGCGCCGATGTTCGCCCAGCTCAACCCGCAAAGACCCTTCGTCGAGATTCAGACCCAGCGCAGCCCTGGGAAAGCTGATCTGATCGCGCGTCCGCACCCCCGCAGCGCCATCGGTGGGGATATAGCTGCTGGCCCAGTCGCCGGTCTCCAGTTGCGGGCACGCCACCCACACCGCCTCGCCGGGGGCGGCCTCCACCCATAACAAATCATTGGTCGACCGTGCGCCCGCAGCGAGGCCATCTGACTGCAAGGCGGTGACGCGCCGATACCCCTCGGACGCGGTGAAGCCGCCGGTCTGAAGATCGGTAAAGGCCGTGCGCAACCGCCCCGCCCCGCCCCTCACATAGGCGGACAAGGCCAGCGGCTGGTCGTCGGGTGAGGCGCCCTGGATCTGGAGGCGGGCCGGGGTCGTTCCCGCCCGATTGTCGAGCTTGTAGGCGCGCCCGCCGGTGATCGCATCCAGCCCCGCCGCCTCAAGGGCCGCCCCGTCCTCTTCCAGCGTCAGGGCAGCGGGGCCGGAGCCGCCCGCAATGCGCAAGCTGACCCTGGCCAGATCCACAGGCGCGGCATAGGCGGTCACCCAGTTGGTGCGTGGATCCTCTATCAGCAGGCCTGTGTCGCCGACCCGGGGCGCATCGGCTGGCGTCAGCCGCCCGCCCCGACGGGTCGAACCGCCCGCGCCGGACACGGTCCCGGCCTGAAAGAACTCCGCCTCATTGACCCAACGCCCGTTCAGGCGATAGGCCCGGCGCAGGAAGTCCGCCTGGGTGCGCGCCCGGACCGGGCGCGTTTGATTACGGGCGGACAGCCCCAGACCCAGCGCGCCCATCAGACCAGCCCCACAAGGCCGGTCGCCGTGGTGCCAGTAGCGCGCACGGCGCGCGCGCGGATCGCATATTGCACCCCCGGCGCCAGGCTGGGCAGAACCCCGCTGGCCCCGGACAGCGTCACCAGTGCGACGTCGCCGCCCGTCGTGACCATCAAGCCGCGGATGGATTGGGGCAGGTCCGCACTCTCGTCCGGGACGATGTTGAAAAGCCCGATGGGCGGGCTGTCGAGCCCGGACGCGCGGTCGTGAAAATCGGTCATGTGGGTCTCCTGTTGAAGGTGCGCCAAGGCTAAGCCCTGCGCACCACCGGGGGAGAAATCCGGCCGAAAAAGTCTTGTCAGGCGAAAGTCCGCCGTAAACAGAAAGGCTTCGCCTCTGCACGCCCGACGCCGCCCGGGGATAGGCCATGCTGCGCTGCACGGCTGGTCGCCGAGACGAAAACAGTGTTCTCGCAGATCTGTGCAATCAGTCGAGGGGCCATCGCCATGCCGTGCAATGGGGGCCTCTGGTTGAACAAGATGTGCGCGATGTCGGCGCCGTCTCTGAAGCCCTTACAGAGCATGACATAGACGCTGTCATGCATTTCGCCGCGAACATTGAAGTGGGCGAAGGCCAGCGTGAGCCTCTGGCATTCTGGGACAATAACGTCGCCGGAGTCGTGTCGCTGCTCAATGCGATGGAGCGCTCGAACGTTCGACACCTGGTCTTCTCTTCGACCTGCGCCGTCTATGGCGAGCCGCAATCACTGCCCATCACAGAGGATGAGCCCCGCACGCCGGTCAACGTCTATGGCCAGACGAAGCATGTGGTCGAGCTTACGCCCGATGGCACCTGCGTCCGCGATTTCATCCATGTGATGGATCTCGCCCAAGCCCATCTCAGGGCGCTTGATCGCTTGCGGGAGGGCTCTGCATCGTTTGCCTGCAATCTGGGCACAGGAACAGGGATTTCCGTGAAAGAAATCCTCGACGCCGTCGAGAGCGTCACTGGGCGGCCGGTTCCCCATACGATCTCTCCCCGCAGGGCCGGAGACGCCGCGCAACTGGTCTCAGACACCCGATTGGCGCGAGACCTGCTCGACTTTGCGCCCGCCTATTCGGACGCCAGAACCATCATTGAACACGCCTGGGCGTTTCATGCGCCCCGATGGGGCGTCTCGCATGATTGACTATTCGCGCTCCTTGGCTGCGCCGCCTCAGGCGACACGAAGCCGTATGCTGGCGTTTATATTTCAGGGGATTACAGGCTGACATAGTCTTCAGACGGACCGATACTGCACCAGCAGGCCGCGATGTCAGGCGAGCTCTATTTTTTTGGAGGCCTGCGAACACCGTTGAAAGGCGATCCTGGCTCATGGCCGACTTCAAACGCTATTTTCCGATCTTTGACTGGGGCCGCACCTATGACAGGCGCGCGCTGGGGCATGATCTGACAGCGGCGGTGATCGTCACCTTGATGCTGATCCCGCAGTCACTGGCGTATGCGCTTCTGGCGGGCCTGCCGCCTGAGGCTGGGATCTACGCCTCGATCGTTCCCATCCTTTTATACGCCCTGTTCGGCACCAGCCGGGCGCTGGCGGTGGGACCCGTCGCCGTAGTGTCTTTGCTGACCGCCTCCACCATTGGACAGGTGGCCGAAGCCGGAACCGCCAGTTACGCCGCGGCGGCGCTGACGCTCGCCTTCCTCTCAGGCGGATTTCTGGTGATGCTCGGCCTATTCAGGCTGGGGTTCCTGGCGAACTTTCTCAGCCATCCCGTCATCGCGGGCTTCATCACCGCCTCCGGCGTTCTGATCGCCGCAAGCCAGCTCAAGCATGTGTTGGGCGTGCCGGCCGACGGCCATACGCTAATCGAGATGATCCTCTCGCTCGTCACCCATGCCGGCGATATTCATGTGCTAACGGCCGCCATTGGATTTGGTGTGATCGCCGCCCTGTTCGGGGTGCGCTCAGGCTTGAAGCCTCTACTGACCCGGCTCGGACTGAATACGCGACTGGCCGATTTCATATCCAAGGCCGGGCCTGTGGTGGCGGTGGCCGCGACCACCGCCCTCGCCTGGGGGTTTGATCTGGAAGCGCGCGGCGTCGCGCTGGTGGGCGCCGTGCCCCAGAGCCTGCCGCCCCTGACGGCGCCAGATTTTTCACCGGAGCTGATGCGCGCTCTGTTCATTCCCGCCGTGCTGATCTCGATCATCGGTTTTGTGGAATCGGTCTCTGTGGCCAAAACCCTCGCCGCGAAAAAGCGCCAGCGCATTGATCACGATCAGGAGCTGATCGGATTGGGCGCCGCCAATCTGGGCGCAGCGTTCACCGGCGGGTATCCCGTCACGGGCGGGTTTGCACGGTCAGTGGTCAATTTCGACGCCGGGGCGCAAACGCCCGCCGCCGGGGCCTTCACCGCCATCGGCCTGGCGCTCGCCGCCATCTCGCTGACCCCGCTGATCTATTTCCTACCCAAGGCGACCCTGGCGGCGACCATTATCGTCGCGGTGCTCAGCCTGGTGAACTTCTCGATCCTGAAATCGACCTGGCGCTATTCCACCTCCGATTTCATCGCCGTGTTCGCCACCATCTTGCTGACCTTGTCACTGGGCGTGGAGGTGGGCGTGGCGTCTGGCGTGGTGTTGTCGGTCCTGTTGCACATCACCAAGACCTTCAAACCTCATATCGCTGAAGTGGGACGCGTGCCGGGCACCCAGCATTTTCGCAACATCCATCGCCACAATGTGGAGACCACACCCTCTCTCTTGACGCTGCGCATTGATGAGAGCCTGTACTTCGCCAACGCCAACTTCCTTGAGGACATGATCCTCAACCGGCTCAGCCGAGACGCCAACACGATCCGGGATGTGGTGCTGATGTGCTCGGCGGTGAACGAGGTGGATTATTCGGCGCTGGAGACGCTGGAAACGCTCAACACGCAACTGTCGGAGATGGGTGTTCGCCTACATTTGTCAGAGGTTAAGGGCCCTGTGATGGACAAGCTCAAGGGCACGCATTTTCTCGACAGCCTGACGGGTGAGGTTTTCCTGTCCCAGCACGATGCCTGGGCAGCGCTCAGCGATGACTTATCCGAGCACGAGCCCGACTGAGCGACGGCGCCCTTACACCTGAGCCTGGCTGCAGATGATTGCTGACAAAGCTCTGCAAACAAATGATTGCAAGGCGTGTGTCCAACTGCGATAGCTGGGCTGCGTTCAGGCGCGGGATTGACCATCCGGGGGAGAGCGAACATGACCAAAGTCACGCCCGTCATATTGTGCGGCGGCGGCGGCACTCGTCTTTGGCCCCTGTCCACGCCCCGCACCCCCAAGCAATTCCTGCCTTTGACCGGCCCGCAATCCATGGTCGCGGAAACCCTGGCGCGGGTCAGCAATGACGGCCTGTTCGGCCCGGCCATGGCGATTGGCTCCAGCCGCCACCGTGATGCGTTGCAGCAAGAACTGCCCGGCGTTCGCCTTGTGCTCGAACCCATGGGCCGCAATTCCGCCCCCGCCATCGCCGCGGCGACCTTGCTGGCCGATCCTGACGAAATCCTGCTCATCCTGCCGGCGGACCACCACATCAAGGATGTGGCTGCGTTTCATCGCACCATCCGCAACGCTCAGCCCGCCGCCTGCGAAGGACAGATCGTCACCTTCGGGATCAAGCCTGACTTTCCCGCCACCGGCTATGGCTATATCGAGGCCTTGCCCGCTGACAGCGCCGCCAAGCCCGTGGCGCGCTTCGTTGAGAAGCCTGATGTCGAGACCGCGCGCACCTATATCGAAACCGGGCGCTTTTACTGGAACGCCGGCATCTTCATGTTCACCGCGCGGGTGATGCGCGAGGCGCTGGCCGCTCATGCGCCCGACATTCTGGAAAGCGTGCAGGCCGCCCTGACCGAGGACGGCCAGCTGGATCGCACCGCGTTTTCCAGATGCCGCTCTGAATCCATCGACTATGCGGTCATGGAGACCGCCAACAATATCTCCGTCCTGCCTGTCTCCATGGGGTGGAGCGATGTGGGTGATTTTCGCGCCGTGCACGCCCTGCACGCCGAAGCGAGCCATGACCCGGTGGTGTTGCGCGGCGCCGTGGTGGCGCCCGGCGCCGAGCGGGTGTTCATCCAGTCCTCTGGCCCCAAAGTGGCCGTGCACGGCCTGGACGCCATATCCGTGATCGCCACACGCGACGCCGTGCTAGTGTCGAGCCTGGACGGCGCCGCCGGGATCAAACCGGCCGTGTCCGCCATCCAGACTCTGGGTCAAACCCTTTTGCGCGCCGACCAACGCCAGCGCCTGGGCGATTGGCTGTGGAACACCGTCATGCCGGGCTGGGCCGCGCGGGCGATCGACCCAAAAACCGGCGGCTTTGTTGAAGGCCTCGACATGGCCGGTGAGGCCGCAAGCGGCATGCCTCGTCGCGGACGGGTCGCGCCCCGGCAATTATTCAGCTTCGCACGTGCCAAGCAATTGGGCTGGAACCCTGACGGTTCCGCCGACGCCGTCATCGAAGCGGCCATCGAGTTTCTGAACGGCCCGGCGCGCGCGCCTCAGGGCGGTTGGGCCCATGGCTTTGACGGGCAAGGTCAGATCAATGATCCCCGCCGTGACTTTTACGATCATGCCTTTGTGGCGCTGGCGGGCGCGGAACTGGCCGCTTTGGGCGATGCGCGCGGGCAGGCGCTGGCGGAAGAAGCCTTCGCCCTCATCGACGACTTGTTCGCTGACGACATTTATGGCGGCTGGGTGGATCACGAGACAGGCGGCGGCGGCAAACTGTCCAATCCGCACATGCACCTTCTGGAAGCCAGCCTGCGCTATTACGAAGTCATGGGCGATCAAGCTTCCGCTGACCGCATCCAGACCATCGCCACTCTGTTCGAGCGCTTCATGTTCGCGCCTGAAACCGGCGCTGTTCTCGAGCGTTTCGGTCCGGACTGGACGCGCATTCGCGATGACCGGATCGAACCGGGCCATTGCTATGAATGGATCTATCTGTTGAGCGAGACCGACCGCCTTGTGGGCCGCGATTGCGGCAGCTGGGTGCGCCGGATTCACGCCTTCACTGAAAGCCATGGCATCCGAGACGGCATGGCGCTGAACGTGCTGGGAAATGGCGACGCCGGCTATCGGTTGTGGCCGCAGCTTGAACGCCTCCGCACCTATATCACCCTGGGTTCACCCCAGGCGCCGGTGAAAGCGATGATCGACGAGATTCATGACCGTTTCCTCAACCCAGGCCCCGCCCATGGCTGGGTGGATCGGTTGGATCAGGATTTCGAACCCGCGGTCACACATGTGCCCGCCAGCATGATCTATCATCTGATGACCGGCATCGCGCCCTTCGTCGCACGCCCGACCTCTGACCGTTAGACTCTGCTGAATGCGTATCGCCTCCCTGCTCGCCAGCTCGACCGAGATCGTCGCCGCCCTGGGTCTGACCGAGGATCTGGTCGCGGTCTCCCATTGCTGCGACTGGCCGCCTCAAGTTCAAGACTTGCCGTCCTTGACCAGCGCGCTGTTCGAAGCGCAAACCGCGCGTGAGATTGACGATGCCGTGCGCGCCAAGCTCAAGGGCCAGGACGCAATCTATGCCCTGGACGCGCAAGCGCTGGCCGCGCTCAAGCCAGATCTTGTGATCAGTCAGGCGCTGTGTGATGTCTGCGCGGTCTCGGGCGCCGAGGTCAGCACGGTTCTGAGCCAGCTCAGCCCGCAGCCGACACTCGTCAATCTCGAGCCCTATTCGCTGGGCGACATCCTTGAAACGATTACGATGATCGGTGAGGCGGCCGGGGTGAGTGATCGCGCCACAACCCTTCGAACAAGTCTCCAGGCCCGGATTGATGCTGTCGCCGAGCGTACAAACGCCCTGCCCGGCCCACGGCCGCGCACCGTGCTTCTGGACTGGACCAGCCCGCCTTTCATTGGCGGCCACTGGATGCATGAGCTGATCACGCTGGCGGGTGGCGAGGATGCGGGCAATACCGCTGATCGCCCGAGCTGGACCACCAGCTGGGCGGAGGTTCTGACGCTTAATCCTGAGCGGCTGGTGATTGCGCCCTGCGGCTTCCCCACCTCGCGTACTCTGGAAGACATGGCAGGCGATCCGGACGCCATTACGGCATTGCGCCAGCTGGAGGCTCAGGGCTGTCAGTTGACCGTATTTGACGGCAACCGCCTGTTCAGCCGCTCCAGCCCGCGCATCGTCGACAGCCTGGAAGCGCTGGCCCATTGGCTATGGCCTGACGTTCATCCCGCATCCGATATCGAGCCGGAAATGGGACCCGTTCACCCGCTGTCCGTTCTGGCAAGCTGATCACAGCTCGCCAGCGAGATCCTGACGCGCCGCCGCGCAGGCCTTGAGATGCTGAGCGATGCGCGTTGCCGCGGCGGACGGCGATCGCCCGGCGGCATAGTGAAGGAAATACGCCTGATCGCTGGGCTGGTCCCCATTGGCGAACACTGGCGCCAGACGACCGTCCCGGATGGCGTCATAAGCCAAAGGCTTGCGCCCCAGCACAATCCCCCCACCCTGTTCCGCCAACGCCAGCGCGGTCTGAGACTCGCTGACTTTCAAACGCGCTTGCGCCTCAAGCCCATACCCGCCCCGCACACTCAGCCAGTCCGCCCAGCTCAGCCCGCTACGGCTATCTTCGATCAGCGGCAAGGTTTCGAGCACGCCCAATCCGGCATCCGGCGGCATCAGCCCTGGTCGCGCCAACGGAGTTAGCACGTCATCCATGACACGTTGGGCGCCCGCAGGCGCTGCGGCGACGCTGGAGCGTGTGAAAGTCAGGTCTGCGTCCTCGCCTGACGCCACCAAACGGATCGCGACGTCGACGCCTGGCAAATCCCGGCTGAGCCAGGCGGTCATGATATCGTGATCCGCCGCCAGCGTGAGGGTTGGCGTCGCCTGGGCGGCCCGCAAGGCCGCGCTCGCCTCCCCCATCAGCTCGAACCCGCGCCGTAAAGGCTCCAGCGCCGCCGCTCCGCGCTCGGTCAGAACGAGCTTGCGGCCTTCGCGCTCAAACAAGGGCGCGCCTATCAGCGCTTCCAGCTGGCGCACTTGCTGGCCGACGGCGGCGGGCGTGACGTTCAGTTCTTCCGCGGCGCCGACAAACCCGCCCTGACGGGCGGCGGCTTCAAAAGCGCGCAGGGCGTTGAGAGGAGCGAGACCGGCCACACATCACCATTACAAAGAATTTCTTTCTATATGACGCAAAAATACTGATTTGTAAAAAGCTCTCATGATGGCGACAGTCGGGGCCGATTGATAAGAGGCCTCTGTCTATGGACCAGTTCCTGCCCGCCATCCCCCTTTCCGGCGCCCGTGTGGTGGTGCTGGGTTCCGGCGAACCCGCGCTGAACAAGCTGCGCCTGTTTCGCACGGCGCCGTGCGAGCTGATCTGGTGCACGCTGGGCGTGTCACCGGCCCTGCCGTCGGATCTAAACCCGAACACCCGCATCGACACGCGGGCGCGGCCTCATGACGTCTTCAAGGGCGCCCGGCTTGTCTTCATCGGAGTCGAGGACGAGAAGCGCGCGGTGAAGTTGGCGAATAAAGCTCGCAAGGCCGGCGCCCTCGTCAATGTGGTCGACAATCTGCCGCTGTGCGATTTCTACACCCCCGCCCTGATTGATCGCGGCGCCATCACCATCGCCTTGTCTTCAGGCGGCGCCGGGCCTGTTCTGGTCCGCGATCTGCGCAGCGCGCTGGAAAGCGTGATCGCGCCGGGCGTGGGCCTGCTGGCGCAAACCGCCAAGGGGCTGCGCCAACGCGTTTCAGACGTTTTCCCGAGCGTGGACGCCCGCCGCAAATACTGGGAGCGCGCCTTGCGAGGCCCGGCGGCCCAGCTCGCCGATGCGGGGGATGAAGACGGCGTGCGCCATGCGCTTCTGGACGCCCTGAGAGATGATGCGCCCACCCCCAAAGGCGTGGTGCATCTGGTGGGCGCTGGTCCCGGCGATCCTGAACTTCTCACCGTGAAGGCCGCGCGTCTGATCCGGGACGCCGATGTGATCGTCCATGATCGGCTGGTATCGCCTGAGATCATCGACCGCGCGCGCCGCGACGCCCATCGCATTGATGTGGGCAAGCGCCAGGGCGACCATCCGGTGCCGCAGGAGCGCATTTGCGAAATCCTGATCGAGCAGGCCAGGCTGGGCCGCCGGGTCGTGCGCCTGAAAGGCGGGGACAGCTTCATTTTCGGGCGCGGCGGCGAGGAAGTTGACGCCGTCCGCGGCGCGGGCATCGAAGTCCATGTGACGCCGGGCATCTCCGCGGCCCTGGCCGCAGGCGCGCAAGCGCAGATCCCGCTGACCCATCGCGACGCCGCCCAGGCTGTGACCTTTGTGACGGGACGACCGAAGCTTGGCGGACCCGATCTTGATTACACCGCGCTCGCCGCCGCCACTCACACCCTCGTCGTCTATATGGGCGTCGCGGTGGCCGCGACCTTGTCGCGCCGTCTGGTGGAGGCCGGCCGCTCACCCGCGACGCCTGTGGGGATCATCGAGAACGCCAGCCTGAACACCGAACGCCGGGTTTTCACCACGCTCGACGCGCTGGCGCACACCATCTCGCATGAAAAGCTCAGCGGTCCCGCGGTCCTCGTGATCGGTGACGTGGTCGCCTATGCGCCTGAGCATCTCGCAAGCCTGAGCCAGAAAGCGCTGGAGCACGCCGCATGAAAACCATCACAGCAAACCGCCTCACCGATGGCCGTGTGGTCTATCTCACGCCTGAAAACCACTGGACCGAAAACGCCGATGAGGCCACCCGTCTGAAAGATGATGAGGTCGAAGCCGCGCTTAATGTCGCCCTGCGCGATATCCTGCTCGTGGTCGGCCCCTACGCCATCGACATTGATGCTGAGGTGGACGGCTTTGCGCCAGCAGGCCGCAAGCATGTGCGCGAGACCATTCGCCTGTCCGGCCCCAGCGCGGGCTCCACCAAGCTGGCCTCGAGCACGGGAGGCCAGCTTGTATAAATATGACGAGATTGACCGCGCCGTCCTTGATGCGCGCACCGCAGAGTTTCGCGAGCAGGTTCATGCCCGCCTGTCGGGCGCGCTGAGCGAAGACGAGTTCAAACCGCTGCGCCTGATGAACGGCGTCTATCTGCAGCTGCACGCTTACATGCTGCGGGTCGCCATCCCCTATGGCGTTCTGTCGTCAGAGCAATTGCGCTCGCTCGCCTATGTGGCGCGCACTTATGACCGCGGCTATGGCCATTTCACCACCCGGCAAAACATCCAGTATAACTGGCCCGCTCTGGTCGATATTCCTGACGTGCTCGATCATCTGGCGGGGGTGCAGATGCACGCCATCCAGACCTCGGGCAACACCATCCGCAACACCACCACCGACCCGTTCGCGGGCGCTGCCGCGGATGAAATCGCTGATCCGCGCCCCTGGTGCGAGCTGATCCGGCAATGGTCCACCACTCACCCTGAATTCACCTGGCTGCCGCGCAAGTTCAAGATCGCGGTCACTGGCTCCCCCGAGGATCGCGCCGCCATCGGCGTGCACGATATCGGCTTGCGCCTGGTGCTCAACGAGGCTGGCGAGACAGGCTTTGAAGTGCATGTGGGCGGCGGTCAGGGCCGCACGCCTGTAGTGGCGAAAATCATCCGTGATTTCTTGCCCCAGCGCGAACTGCTCGCCTATCTGACCTCGATCCTGCGCGTTTATAATCTCGAAGGCCGCCGAGACAATATGTACAAGGCGCGCATCAAGATCCTGGTGGACGCCATGGGCCCGGACGCCTTCCGCGAGGCGGTGGAGGCTGAATACGCCGCGAGCCGCGGCCGCGCCCTGACCCTGCCGGTGGAAGAGATCGAGCGCGTCAGCGGATATTTCGCCCCGCCCACTGAAGGCGACGCGCTGACCAACACCCCCACAGGCTCCGCCTTCGCCCGCTGGCGCGCGGTGAATGTGAAGTCGCACAAGGTGAAAAACCGCGCCATCGTGGTCATCCCGCTCAAGGCGCCAGGCGCCACGCCCGGCGACGCCAGCGCGGATCAGATGGACCTGATCGCCGACATCGCCGACCGCTTCGCCCTGAGCGAGATCCGGGTCAGCAAGGAGCAGAATCTGGTTCTGCCCCATGTGGACAAGGCGGCGCTGGGCAGTGTCTTCGCCTTGCTGGACGAAGCCGGGCTCGCCACGCCGAATGCGGGCCGCGCCAGCGACATTGTCGCCTGCCCGGGGCTTGATTACTGCAATCTCGCCAACGCCCGCTCCATTCCTATCGCGCAAGCCATCTCGACCGGTTTGCACGCCGCGGGACTGGATGACGCCACCGGCGATCTGACCATCAAGATTTCAGGCTGCATCAATGCCTGCGGCCATCACCACGTGGCCAATATCGGCCTTCTGGGCGTCGATAAGGCGGGCGTGGAGGTCTATCAGCTGACCCTTGGGGGCGTCGGCGACGGTCAGGCCGCTATCGGCAAGATCCTCGGCCCGGGCCTGTCGGCGGACGACGCCGTCACCGCCGTCATCGCCTGCGTGCGCGTCTATGCCGAGCACGCCCAAGCCCAGGAAACCTTCATCCAGACCCTCAACCGGCTGGGAACAGAACCCTTCAAGGAGGCCGTTTATGGCGCGTGATGCTCTCGCCCGGGTCGAAACCCAACCCGTGGAACTTGCAGGCGACACGTCGCTGGCTGAAGCTCAAACCGTCATTTCAGGCGCCGAGCGCGTCGTGATCCGGTTCCCGAGCTTCAAGGATGGGCGCGGCTTTTCGCTCGCCGCTCTGCTGCGTCGCTCAGGATTTGAGGGCGAGCTGCGGGCAACGGGACCTGTTCTACCCGATCAGGTGGACGATTTGTTGCGGATGGGCTTTGACGCAGTAGATATCGAACGTCCCGACGGCCCGACGCGGAACCGCAATACGGGCGGCGCCCCCTATATCTACCAACCTGACCCCGGCGCTGTGACGGCGCGCCCGACCGCTCTGCACATCCGGGCTTTGGCCGCGCGCAAGGCGCAGGCTGAAGCCCTGGCGCAAGAGTTGGACGGCGCCTCGCCTGAGACCATTCTGACGCGCGCCGCCGAGATTTATGGCGGACGCATGGCCATGCTGTCCTCGTTTGGCGCTGAGGCCGCGCTGGGGCTGGCGCTGGTGGCGCAGATCGCCTCAGGCACGCCGATCCTGTTTCTGGACACCGGCCTGCACTTTCCCCAGACGCTGCGCTATCGCGACCGTCTGGTCGAGCATCTGGGATTGTCCAATCTGCATGTGCTGACGCCCGATGAAGACGAGGTGCGCGCCCAGGACCCTGACGAGACGCTGTATGACCGTGACGGACAGGCCTGTTGTGATCTGCGCAAAGTGCGGCCGCTGGGCCGGGCGCTCGACCCGTATGACGCCCTGATCACGGGCCGCAAGCGCTATCATGGCGGCCAGCGCGGCGACATTCCGGCGGTGGAATTTGACGGCGAGCGGGTGAAGATCAACCCCTTCGCTTTCCTGAGCCCCGAAGCGGTTTCGGCTCGCTACAAGGCGCTCGACCTGCCGCGCCACCCGCTGGCGGAAGACGGTTACGCGTCCATCGGGTGCTGGCCCTGCACCGCGCCCTCTGACGCGCCCGGCTCTCGTGATGGCCGCTGGGCTGGCCAGGACCGCGAAGAGTGCGGCATCTTTGATCCCGTTCGCGCCGAGCGCGCCAAACGCGCCGGCGCCGTCCGCCTGATCTGAGGCGGCTGATCAAAGAGGACCCATCATGACCGCACCGATTGTGGAGCTGATCGGCGACACCCCGCTGATCCGCCTGAAAGCGGCGTCCGACGCCACGGGCTGCGAGATTTTCGGCAAGGCCGAGTTTCTCAACCCCGGCGGCTCGGTGAAGGATCGCACAGCGCTTGGGCTGATCCGCGCGGCGGAAGCGGACGGATCGCTCAGGCCCGGCGGCGTCATCGTCGAAGGCACAGCGGGCAATACCGGCATCGGTCTGGCGCTGGTCGCTGGCGCGCTGGGTTACAAGGCGCTGATCGTGATGCCGCGCGGGCAAAGCGCCGGCAAACGCGAAGCCCTGGTCGCAGCCGGCGCGCAGATCATTGAAGTCGATCCCGCCCCCTATTCCAGCGAGCACCATTTCGTCCATACCTCGCGGCGGATCGCCGCCAGCCTGCCCAATGCTGTCTGGGCGAACCAGTTCGATAATCCTGCCAACAAGGCCTTCCATGCCGCCACCACCGGCCGCGAAATCCTTGAACAGACAGGCGGTCAGGTGGATGGCTTTATTTGCGCCGCCGGCACCGGCGGATCGCTGGCCGGGATCGCACATGCCCTGCGCGCGGCCAAGCCCGACGTGTCAATCGGCCTCGCCGATCCTGCGGGCGGCGCACTCTATTCGTGGTTCACTCAAGGCGAACTGAAATCTGAAGGCGGCTCGATCACCGAAGGCATTGGCGTGGGCCGGATCACCGGCCAACTGGAAGGCCTGGAAGTCGACCACGCCTATCGTATCGAAGACGTTGACTTCCTGCCCCTGCTGTTTGATCTCATCCAGACTGAGGGCTTGTCGCTGGGCGGGTCCGCCGGGGTGAATATCGCGGGCGCGATGAAACTCGCGACAGACCTCGGACCAGGCAAGACCATCGTCACGCTCTTGTGTGATTCCGGCGCGCGCTACGCCGGCAAACTCTTCAACCCTGACTTCCTGCGCGCCCGCGGGCTGCCGGTTCCGCCCTGGACGGAACCGGACGCCAGCGCAAACCTCAGCGCCTGACGGAGACTGATATGCTTGATACCGCCCAAGACGCTGACGTGATTGACCAAGGCGCCTTCTTCGCCTGCAAAGTCACAGAGGTGGAGCATTTCACCGATGATCTGTTTCGCTTTCGCACGGCGCGGCCCGCGACCTTGAGATTCCGGCCAGGCGAGTTCCTGATGATCGGTCTGGAAGGCGACAAGAAACCGGTTCTGCGCGCCTATTCCGTCGCCAGCCCGAGCTGGGACGACACCTTGGAATTTTACTCCATCAAGGTGGAGAACGGCGCGCTGACTTCGCGCCTGCGCCATATCCAGCCCGGAGACCGGGTGCTGGTCGGCCGCAAGCCCACCGGCACGCTGGTGACTGACGCGCTCAAGCCCGGAAAGCGGCTCTATATGCTGTCCACCGGCACCGGCGCCGCACCGTTTGCGAGCCTGATCCGAGAGCCTGGCGTCTATGAGCAGTTTGACGAGGTGGTCTTCACCCATACCTGCCGCACCAGCGCCGAGCTGACTTATTCGCGCGGCCTTGTGGAAGCGCTCAAGAGCGATCCGCTGGTGGGCGAGGCCGCGGCGGGGCGGCTAATCTATTTTGACAGCGTCACCCGCGAGGACGGGCCGCGCACAGGGCGCATCACCACGCTGATCGAGACCGGCGAACTGTTTGAGCGGATCGATCGTCCCGCCCTCAATCCCGAAACGGACCGCGTCATGATCTGCGGCTCCATGGCCATGCTGGACGAGCTCAAAACCATGCTGGAAGCACGCGGCTTTGAAGAAGGCTCGAACGCCAAGCCGGGCGATTTCGTCGTCGAGAAAGCGTTCGCCGGCGAGGGCGTTTAAGCAACGCCTGCGCGCGCAGCGACCAGATATGGACGCTGGGGACGGCTTGGGGCATGGTCGAGCCAGGAATCAGTCGTCTTTTCGAACGGCTGATCATCTCTGCGCAACTTGATCGGCTTCGGTCGTCCAGGTTCTGACCTGACGCAGACGATGAGGTTCATAACGCCGTTCGCGCGCCCCTCGGCGTCCCGCGACGGGGAGGGAGACTGCAGGCATGACCTCGCCTGTGATCGTCACCGGCGCCGCCGGTTTCATTGGCATGCATACGGCGGAGCGTCTGCTGGCGCGTGGTGAAACTGTCATCGGAATTGACGGGTTCAACACTTATTACGACCCCGCCCTGAAAGAGGCGCGCGCTGCCCGGCTGAGCGCGCACAAGGGTTTTGAGCTGGTCCGCGCCGACATTGCAGACCACGACGCGCTCAATGCGCTGGTCGCGCGCTCCGGCGCCAAGCGGATCGTCCATCTCGCCGCCCAGGCCGGAGTCCGGTATTCCATCGACAATCCCTTCGCCTATGAGCGCTCAAACCTCGCCGGACACCTGTCCGTGCTGGAGGCGGCGCGCCATAACGAAGTCGAGCATCTGGTCTACGCCTCATCCAGCTCGGTTTATGGCGACCGGCCCCTGACCGGCGAAGGCTTCAAGGAAAGCGATCCCACCATCTCACCGGTTTCGCTCTATGCCGCGACCAAGCAGTCCTGCGAGCTGATCAGCCAGAGCTACGCCCATCTTTACGGCTTTCCGCAAACGGGCTTGCGGTTTTTCACCGTTTACGGCCCCTGGGGCCGCCCGGACATGGCCTATTACAAATTCACCGAGATGATCGCCCGCGGCGAACCGATCGAGGTCTATGGCCAGGGCCAGATGGCCCGAGATTTCACCTATATTGATGATATCATTGACGGCGTGATCGGCGTTCTGGATGAGCCGCCCACGCGCGGCGCGCACGAAATCTACAATATCGGCGACAGCCAGCCCGTGGGATTGATGGATATGATCGCCTCCCTTGAGGAGGCTCTGGGCATGAGAGCGGACAAAATCATGCGCCCCATGCAACCAGGCGACGTGACAGCCACCTATGCCGACATCAGCCGGCTGAACGCGAAAATCGGCTATAAACCCAAGATCATGCTCACCGAAGGCTTGCAACGGTATGTGGCCTGGTGGCGGTCCTATAAAGGGCGCTCAGCCTAATCTTGCTTAATTAAGCGTTCATGATTTAGAGCTTGTTAATACTTTGTTTACAACGCTGGTTGGGGCTTTGTTCAGCTTTTTCGACTACCTTCGATAATCATGGAGGAACGTCATGCAGGCACACCGCAAGACTGAATCGCACGCCGGACCCGCCCCTGCCGAATCTTCGGAGAGCGTTGTTCAGGGCGTTGTTCCTCCGTTTCCGAAAGCTGATCCGTCTGCGGCTTACGCCATCCCCTCTCCGGCGCACGCCCTGCAGGAACGCCTGGAAACCGCGTTCGCTGACCCCGTGGTTGAAAACCGTTGGAGCCCGCGACGCACCCTCGCTTTTCTGGTCTTCACTTGCGGCGCCTTCTGGGGCGCGATGGTGGGCGGCGCGATCCATCTTTTTGGTTGAGCCCCGAAAAAGGTGACATCTGTCACCTGCGTCGAATGACGCGCGTCACTCCTATCTCTTGCCTTGGCCTGACAGAGTTTGGTTTCAACTGAACCGAGCTGTGAGAGCCTATGACTTCATCCTCTGACATTGCGCCTGTCATACAGGCGAGCGCGCTGACCCGGCGCTATGGCCGCAAGACGGCGCTTGATGCGGTGGACATGAGCGTATCCGGCGCCGGCGTTCTGGCGCTGTTGGGGCCAAACGGCGCCGGCAAGACCACGTTTGTGCAAACCGCGCTTGGCCTGGTTCGCCCCAGCTCGGGCGCCCTGCACGTGTTTGGCGCCAAGCCCGGGGATCACGCCATCAAGACGCGGATCGGCGTTATGATGCAGGACACAGACCTGGCGCACACTCTGACCGGGCGTGAATTGCTAGAGCTGTTCGCCAGCTATTACCCGAACCCGGCGAATCTCGACGCCCTGATCGAGCGCTGCGCGCTGACCGATTTCATCAAGCGGCGCTACGGCCAGCTGTCTGGCGGTCAGAAACGACGCATCCAGTTTGCGCTGTCTCTGGTGGGCCAACCGGACCTGTTGTTTCTGGACGAACCCACCACAGGGCTCGACATCGAGGCCCGCCGCGCCCTGTGGGCCATCGTGCGCGACGTGGCGGCGCAGGGAACCCTGGTGGTGCTGACCACGCATTATCTGGAAGAAGCGGACGCTTTGGCTGACCGGGTGGTTGTTTTGCAAAGCGGACGCATCATCGCTGACGACACGGCGGATGGTCTGCGCACCCGCATGGGCGGCGCGGTGATCAGCTGCGTCACCAGCCTGTCGGATGAGGCGCTCAACGCCTTGCCCGGGCTCATCGCGATGACCCGATCAGGACGAAAGGTCCGCCTGCAAGTGAGCGAGTCGGTCGCCTTCCTCAAAGCGCTGTTGAACGCGGATCCGGCGCTGAGTGATCTCAGCGTCGCTCAACCCACCCTGGAAGACGCCTTCGAAGCGCTGACGGGCCAATCTGAACCAGAGGGAGCCTGATCTGATGGCGAATGCATATCTGGCTGAAATCAAGGCTGAAGTCCTCAAACTCTCGCGCATGCCCGAGTTTGCGATCCCCACGCTGATCCTGCCGGTGATGTTCTTCACCCTGTTTGGCGTGATCATCCCCGGCAGTCGCGACAACGCGCCCTACCTGCTCTCGACCTTTGGCGTCTTTGCGGTGATGGGGCCGGCTCTGTTCGGCTTTGGCGCCGGCGTGGCGCAGGAGCGCGAGCGGGGCTGGCTGACGCTGAAGCGCGCAGTGCCGGCGCCGGCATCCGCTTTGCTGGTGGCGAAAACCACCGCAACCATCCTGATCGCCAGCGTATCGCTGGCTGCGATCTACACCGTGGCCGCGTTCGCCGCCGATGTCAGCCTGCCCCCTGCGGTCTGGCTCGGCCTGTTGCTGGTTCATGTGCTCTCCGCCATTCCCTTTGTCCTGATAGGGCTGGCTTTGGGCTTCGTGTTCGGGGCCAACGCCGCCGTCGCGGTCGCCAACATCCTCTATCTGGGGATGGCGGTGCTTGGGGGTTTGTGGATGCCGGTCAGCATCTTCCCGCGCATCATGGGGCAGATCGCCCAAGTCCTGCCGAGCTTTCACCTCGCTGAAATTGCGCTGGCGATCAGCGGAGCCGCCGGAGACAAAGACATGCTGGGCCATATCCTCGCAACGCTGGTGATCACCGTCATCGCAGCGGGCCTGGCGCTTCTGGCCTGGGCGCGCCAACGCTAAAGACTGGCTCTGAGGAGCGAAGCTGGGCAGGGTGAACCTGATCCGGCTCCGCCGCTTGCTGACAGGAAACGCGTTTATCATGGCGTCAGAACCGACTTGCAAACCCGATAAAGCGTCCGCTGGCGCGGCATCCCGTGATGGACGGCCCAAATGGACGGGCCGCGTGCGCGGCTTGTCTGAAAGCCCGGCCTTCTATCTGATCTATCTGGTTTTCTATTTCACACCCTGGTTTTTCCAGCTGCCGGGTCTGCGCGATGCTCTGATCAGTTTTGCGGCCGTGGGCAGTTTCATTCCTGTCTATTTGTACGCCAATGCCGGCGATCCCTATCGCAATGGCGTCAAACCCCACCGCATTCTACTGGCCGCCGGCTACGCGTCCTTCCTGTCGCTGGCGCTGATCCCTGTGGTCGGGATGAGCGGCAATTTTCATATTTTCGCCATCACCCTTCTGGCCGGTCTGAGACCGCAGAGAACCGCCCTGTTGGTCATGGCCGGCGCGAGCGCCTTCTATCTGTGCGCCTCCTGGCTCCTGGACGTCACGATCTTTGAGATGGTGCTGTCGCAATTCATCGCCGTAATGGCGGGCATGGCGACGCTGGCCGGCTATGAATCGGCCGCACGGGTCTCCACACGCGAGCGCAATCTGCGCATGGAGGCCGAACTGGCGGCGCTGCGTGAACGCGAACGGATTGCACAGGATCTGCACGATCTGTTGGGCCACACGCTGACGACAATCGCCGTCAAATCGGAATTGGCCGCGCGCCTTCTGGATGCTGATGCCGACCGGGCGAAAACCGAGATCATCGAAATCCGCGACGCCGCCCGCATCACCCTCAAGGACGTGCGCGCTGCGGTGGCGGGCATGCATGTCACCACCGTTCATCAAGAACTGGCGCGCGCCCGATCCGCGCTCGCCGCCGCCGAGATCCGGTTAAGCGTCGAGGGCGAGCCGCCCGAACTTGACCAGGCCGCCCATTCCACGCTGGGCCTGGCTTTGCGTGAGGCGATCACCAACATCATTCGCCATTCCGGCGCCCGGAGCGCCCGTATTCGTTTTGCGCCGGAAGGCGCGCTGATCATTGAGGATGACGGCTGTGGCGGCGAGCTTCATGCCGGAACCGGTCTGGACGGCATGCGCCGGCGTATTGAATCTCTGGGAGGAGAGATGGCGATCGAAAGCCGGGAAACAGGCGTGCGCGTCACCCTCAGCCTGCCCCCCGCCAAACCCGGCCAACAGAGCCTGGAGCAAGTCTCATGATTTCCATTGTCATTGCTGAAGACCAGTCGCTGCTGCGGGGCGCGCTGGCCGCCCTTCTGACGCTCGAACCTGATATCGAGCTGCTGGCGCAGGCCCAGGATGGCGAGGAGGCTGTGCGCCTTGTGAAGGACCTCAAACCCGATGTTCTGGTCACCGATATTGAAATGCCGGGCCTGACCGGGATCGAGGCGTCCGAAGCCTTGCGCCAGACGGGCAGCGAGACCCGTGTCCTGATCGTCACGACCTTCGCCCGCCCCGGCTATCTTCAGCGGGCGCTGCAGGCGGGCGTGCTGGGCTATGTGCTCAAAGACGCCCCCAGCGAGGAATTGGCGAACGCCGTGCGCCGGGTGGCGCAGGGTCAACGCGCCATCGCTGCGGAGCTGGCGGAAAGCGCCTGGAGCGCGCCGGTCATGCTGACCGCGCGTGAGCGCGACATTCTCAAACTGGTGGAAGAGGGCAAGTCCAACAAGGAGATCGCCCGCACGCTCAGCCTGTCGCCTGGCACGGTGCGGAACTATCTCGCCGACGCCACTCAAAAGCTGGGAGCAGCCAACCGCATCGAGGCGTTTCAGGTCGCCCGCGAAAACGGTTGGCTCTAACCCTCAGCGCTCTGGCTAGCTCTTGTCCACGGTCGCCGCGAGCTCGCGCAATTGCGTCGAGCAAATCGCGACTTTCGACAGCGTCCAGCCACCCGTAGCGGTGATTTCCTCCAGCGCCCGGTCGGCGCGCGCCACCATCAGCTTCTGGGATTCAGCCCACGCGCTGACGACCTCTGACGCCCAATTCGCATCCGGCGCGCTGAGATCCTTGACCAGATCCGGCCGCTCCGCCTTGGCGTAGGCCATCATGCCCTCGCAGATCGCCTGCTGGCTGCCATACAGATCCTCGATCAGACGACGCATGGCCAAGCGGTCCCAGTGCAGATTGGAGGAGAGCTGATTGCCCGCCGCCCGCAACTGATCAAACAGGAAGCGGGCGCCCACAGCGTGATAGAGCCGCCCTGCCGCCGCCAACGGCCAATCGGCCGACTTGCCCAGATCAATCACATCCGAGGACGAGGTCAGCGGACGCAGCCGCGCCACATCGCGGGCGATATCTTCAGGGGCGCCAGCCGCTACATAAGACTGGAACCGGCTCTCCAATGCTTCGCAATCAAACGGGCTGGCGATCTCGGTCACCAGCGGTTTCAACGCGTCCACGCCAGGCTGATAGGCCGCGATCACGTCCGCAATCGGCAAAGCGTCCTGCCCCAAAGTTCGACGCGACAGCCAATAGGTCTGACGGCGCAGCAGACGGATCACCTCATCATGAAGCGCGATCTGGACTTCGGCCGGGGCCTTGTTGTCCAGCGCATTGATCCGGTCGCTATAATCCTTGAAGCGGAAAATGCTCCGCCCCGCCTCAAACGCGCGCGCGATCGCCGCAATATCCGCGCTGGTGCTTTCGATGGCGCGGTTCACAAAAGTCGGCCCGCCCAGATTGACCATGTCGTTGGCCAGGCGCGTGGCGATAATCTCGCGCTTCAGCCTGTGGCCCTGCATGGCGTCGGAGAATTTCTCCAGCTTGTCAGGGAAGTAGGTCACCAAAGAGCGGTTGAAATGCGCGTCATCGGGTACATCGGATTCCACCAATGCATCAAACAGCGCGATCTTGGCGTAGCTGATCAGGACCGCGATTTCAGGCCGCGTCAGGCCCTGGCCCTGATCCTTGAGCTCACGGATCTGGTCAGGCGCCGGCAGACCTTCAACTTTCCGGTCCAGACGCCCCGCCTGCTCCAGCCGCTCCATCATCCGCTCATGGGCATCCAGGTCTTCAACCGCATGTTCCTTGGCGATGGTGATCGCCAGGGTCTGATCATAGTTGTGCTCCAGCACATGATCGGCGACCGTATCGGTCATGGATTCAAGCAAGGTGTTGCGGTCTTCGAGCTTCATCGAGCCCTCACGCATCATCGGGTTGAGCAAGATCTTGATATTGACCTCATGGTCGGAGCTGTCGACGCCCGCTGAATTGTCCACGAAGTCCGCATTCACCCGACCGCCATTGCGCGCGTATTCAATGCGAGCCGCTTGGGTGACGCCCAGATTGGCGCCCTCGCCGATGACTTTTGTGTTCAGCTCCCTGCCGTCGATGCGCAAGGCGTCATTGGCCTTGTCGCCGACCTGGTAGTTCTGCTCGGAGGACGCCTTGATGTACGTGCCGATGCCGCCGAACCACAACAGCTCCACATCCGCTTTCAGAAGTGCGCGGATCAGATTGGCGGCCGAAGCGGTGTTGCCGGCCAGCCCGGTCAGTTCGCGGATCTCGTCGGACAATTTGATGGATTTGGCCGAACGCGGGAAAATACCGCCGCCCTTGGAGATCAAGGATTTGTCATAGTCCTGCCAGCTTGACCGACCCAGCTCGAACAAGCGCTTGCGCTCTTGCCAGGTTTTCTCGGTATCAGTCGGATTCGGGTCGATAAAGATGTCGCGATGGTCAAACGCGGCGATCAACCGGATTGTTCTGGACAAGAGCATGCCGTTGCCGAACACGTCGCCGGACATGTCGCCCACGCCGATGACGCTGAACGGTTCAGTCTGGATGTCCTTGCCCATTTCACGGAAATGGCGCTGAACGCTGACCCAGCCGCCCCGCGCTGTGATGCCCATTTTCTTGTGGTCATAGCCGGCTGATCCGCCCGAAGCGAAGGCGTCGCCGAGCCAGAAATCATACTCGTCCTGGGCCACGCCATTGGCCATGTCGGAGAAGGTGGCCGTGCCCTTGTCGGCGGCGACGACCAGATACGGGTCCTCGTCATCCCAGCACACCACATTGTCGGGGCGTTTGACAGCGTCGTCGACAAGGTTGTCTGTGATGTCGAGCAGGCCGCGCAAGAAGGTCTTGTACGCTTCCTGGCCTTCCGCCAGCCAGGCGTCGCGATCGCTGCGATCTGGCAATTGCTTGGGATAGAAGCCGCCCTTGGAGCCCACCGGCACAATGACCGCGTTCTTCACCTGCTGGGCCTTCACCAGACCCAACACCTCGGTCCGGAAGTCTTCGCGACGGTCCGACCAGCGCAAGCCGCCGCGCGCGACGGGGCCGAAGCGGATATGCACGCCTTCAACGCGCGGGCTCCAGACGAAAATCTCACGATAAGGCTTGGGATCGGGCAGTTCGCGTACATCCCGGCTGGAAATCTTCATCGAGATCCAGGGCTTGGACCGCCCCTGGTCGTCGGTCTGGAAGAAGTTGGTGCGCAAGACCGCTTCGATCAGGCGCAGCATCCGGCGCAGCGCCCGGTCATGATCAAGACTCTCCACCCGCTCCAGCAGGATGCGGATGGCCTTGCTGACATCCTTGGCGTGGCTTTCGCGGCTCTCACCCCCAAAGTCGAGATCAGGATTGAACTTGGTGTTCACCAGCTCCATAAGGCCGCGCGCAATCTCGGAGTTTTCCGCCAGCGCCTCTTCCTGAATGGACTGTGACGGGTCCAGTCCAGTCTGCTGGCGATACCGCGCCACAGTGCGCAGGAAGGCCGCTTCACGCCAGCTCACACCGATGCCGAGCACCAGCTTGTTAAAGCCGTCATCCTCGGTCCGGCCTTCCAGCACGGCCAGCAGCGCGTCTTCAAACGCCACCGCTTCCGTTTCAACCTTCTCGGCGCTCTCACCGTTCAGCGACGCTTCAAATTCGTGCACCCATACAGCGTCATCACCTGCTTCCGAGTGGCGGTGCACCGAATAGCCCGCCTCGGCCAGCACATGCAGACCCAGATTCTCAAGCACTGGCATGACGCCCGACAGCGCAACCGGCTCGCCGCAGCGATAGAGTTTCACGCGTAGCCGGTCATCCGCGTCGCCCTCGACACGATAGGCGCGCGCGGCGGTCTCCCCGCGCTCTGTCACGCGCTCCATCCGGCCGATATCGGCCAGCGCCTCTTCGGGGTTGAACCGCTCGCGATAGCCGGCGGAATACCCGTCGAGATAGCGTGTCACGGCGCGGCGCAAATCCGCCTCACCTGAAGCGCGCGCCACCTGGTGCAGCTCGTCTTCCCAGGTCCGCGCCAGAGCGGCGATCTCACGGTCCAGTTCGGACGGGTCGGGTTCGGGATGGTTGAACGGATCAAGCCCGATGATGAAGTGCACCCGCGCCAGCGGCGCATCGCCGAACTGCGGATAGAACGCCGACAGGCGTCCATTGAACGCCGCCCGGATGGTTTCGCCCGCCAATTCACGGACTTTCGAATTATAGCGATCACGCGGCACAAACAGCAGGCAGGAGACAAAGCGGTCAAACTGGTCGCGTCGCATGAACAGCTTGGTGCGCGGGCGGTCGTGCAGGTGCAAGATGCCCAGCGAGATATCCAGCAAATCCTGTTCGTCGGTCTGAAACAGCTCGTCGCGCGGATAGTTCTCGACGATGTTCTGCAGCTTTTTCGCCGAGTGCGAGCCCGGCGCTTTGGCCGCCTTGTCGAGCACGCGGCGGACCTTGCGGCGGATCAGCGGCACTTCACGCGCCATCTGGTCATAAGCCTCGGCGGTGAACAGGCCGACAAAGCGCGTTTCGCCCACCACATTGCCGTCGGCGTCATACCGTTTGACGCCGATATAATCCATGTAGACCCGGCGATGCACGCGGCTCTTCATGTTCGCCTTGGCCACGATCACCGGCGACGGCGCGCGCATATAGGCCTCGATCGCCGGGGTCAGCATCATCGGTTCTGCGCTTTTGCGCAGCACCTTGCGGTCGGGATCACGCAGAACGCCGCGCCCGGATTCCGACTTCACTTCCGGCTTGTGCGAGGTCTCGCTGTCAGCGTTGAAATCGAACTGATAGGTGCGGCTGCCCAGAAAGGCGAAATGGTTGTCGCGCAGCCAACGCAGGAAAGCGACGGCTTCTTCTTGTTCTTCCTTGGACGCTGACGTGTTGGCGTTCGTCAGATGGTCGATTGCATCGTCCATCTCCGCGCGCATGTCGTTCCAGTCCTCGACCGCATCGCGCACATCGTCGAGCGTGGCGCGGACGCCCGCTTCCAGACGCTCGCGCACATCGTCGCTGAGCAGGTCGAGATGCACCTGGATCATGGATTCGTTCAGGCAACGACCGCCTGATTGCACCCGCGCGCCGTCTTCACCGCGACGCACCCGCACCACCGGGTGGAACATCGCCATGACGTCCAAGCCCTGGCTTGCGATCTCACCCATCACCGAATCCACCAGGAACGGCCGGTCCTGACCAATCACTTCAAGAATATCGCGATCCAGGCTGCGTCCGTCCGCGCCATGGGCGGTGCGCACACGAATCAGAATCTTGTCCGCGTTGCGCTCTGCGCCATAGCGCCAGAATTCCTCGGCCAGCGAAATCGCATCCTGATCGCTCACGCTCGCCAGGTCATCGGCCAGCGCATCGCCCCAGAGCTGGTCCAGGAAACTGTCTGAATCCGGTCCGTTCTCGCCAAACGCCGCTTCAAACCGGCTGCGTGCGGCCTTTAAAAAGGCCTCTCTGTCATAAGCGTGCCTGACGCTGACCACGGCGTTCATAATCGAGGGCTCCTGAAACGGAAAAGAGGTGGACGGTGGACAATGTTCATCGAAAAAGGCTGAACATATGCTTCGCAGCCTACTCCCGCAGGCGCTGGGTTCAAGCGGTACTGAGCGGCTAGACCTGCAATCATGGCTGTGCTTGATTCCAGGCTAGAAAAACAACAGATTTCCGTATCGGAGACGACCATGCCCCACGCTCTCATCACCGGCGCCAATCGCGGCCTGGGCCTTGAGCATGTCAGCCAACTTCTTAAGCGTGAATGGACCATCAGCGCCGCCGTGCGCGACCCCGAAAGCGCCGATGCGCTCAAGGCGCTTGATCCCGGCGATGGCCGACTGAACATCCTGGCCTATGACGCAAGCGATCTGAACGCCGCCAAGGCGCTCAAGGATCAAGTCAAGGGTCCGATCGACATTCTGTTCGCCAATGCCGGCGTCATGGGGCCGAAAGAACAATCTTTCGGCGAGGCCGCCAATGACGGCTTTCTGGACACGTTTCGCGTCAATACGCTGGCGCCGCTGGCGCTGGCGGAAGCGTTCGCCGATCAGGTGGCCCAAAGCCAGCTCAAGGTGATCGCCCTGCAATCGAGCCGCATGGGCTCCATCGCGGACAATGACAGCGGCGGCCGATACGCCTATCGCGCCTCCAAGGCGGCGCTGAATGCGGTGGGCAAATCGCTCAGCATCGACCTCAAGGACAAGGGTGTCGTCGTGTTGACCCTGCATCCGGGCTGGGTGCGCACCGATATGGGCGGGCCGAACGGCCTTTTGACGCCCACCGAAGCGGTCAGCGCACAGCTTGACCTGATCGCTCGCGCCAATCCGGCGATGAGCGGCCGCTTCTTCCATGTCAGCGGCGAAGATCTGCCCTGGTAGGACGTTCGCTCTTTTTGGACATGAAAAACCCCGCAGCTCGAGGCTGCGGGGTTTTTTTATTTTAAGCGGCGCCGCCGGACGGGGACAGGCATGTCCGGCGGCGCCTGCAGGCCTCATCGGGCAGGCTGGGGGGACGCACTCTGAGGCCTGTAACGCTCACTGACAGGTTTCAGCGAATCTCGTTCATCAAGAGCTGATGTAGAGACCATTGCCCGAAGCGCAAGCGGCGACGAGGCTGACAGTCAGAAAAATTCCAGTTGCGATCACCAGTGATACGGCGCGGGCCATGGTTGAACCTTCTTTCTTTTCTTGTTTTCGGCGTGTGGCCAATTGGCCAAGAACGGCGCGGGGAGGCGATGAAACGCAGTAACGTTCCGGAGCCTTCCGGTTGGGGAGGAGACCGTTGGGCCCCGATCCGTCCTTGGCGTATTCACATATGGGACGCGGCAGCCGCGTTTGCCACACACCTGAGCTCACGCTTGCGTGAAATGTGTCTTTCCACTGGAGAAACACTGTGCGCAGGGATGGGGCGGGGCGGATCAAGCCGTAGGCGGTCCAGAGGGATTGGGTGCCGTTTGACGCCTCGGGGGAAGGCTGACGATTGATCCGCCCCGCAAAGTCCATCCTGATACGCGGTCTGCATCCATCCTTGCTTGGAGGCAAGGACAGCAGACGCAGCCTCAAACGCGTTTCGCCGGCCCACGGGCCGGCGACTGGGGGCTTGTCCGGGCATGATGCCCGGCTGCAGGTACAAGCCTTATGGTCGTCTGAAGAAAATGGAGCGGGCGATGCGATTCGAACGCACGACCCTCACCTTGGCAAGGTGATGCTCTACCCCTGAGCTACGCCCGCTCACTACCTGCGTACAGGGTCCGGCTTGCGCCGAGGCCGGGTATATCGCTTATCGAAGTTCGTTTTGCAAGCCTGTCCTGTACAGCTTTTGCAGTATATGCGCAGCTTGCCTCATCAAACGTGTCCTGTTGAGCTGACGCCATGACCCAAACGCCCCCGCTTCCCGTCCGCCCCGCCACGCGCCACGCCTTGTTTGAGTATCTGGACGCACTCGGCATCCGGCATGAAACACACGAGCATGCGCCCATCTTCACCGTCGATGAAGGCGAAGCCCTCAAGGCCCAAATGCCGGGCGGCCACACGAAAAACCTGTTTCTGAAGGACAAGAAGGGCGCGCTGATCCTGATCTCGGCCCTGCAATCCACCCAAATCGCGCTCAAACAGCTGCACAAGACGCTGGATTGCGGACGGTTATCCTTCGGCAAGGCTGAATTGCTGGAAGAAGCTCTGGGTGTGACGCCGGGCTCCGTAACCGCCTTCGCCTTGATCAATGACCCTGAACACACGGTGCGCTTCGTTCTCGATCAGGCGCTCATGAGTCACGACATCGTCAATTTCCATCCGCTGAAGAACGACGCCACTACCGCCATTCGCTCGAGCGATCTTGTGCGGTTTCTCACAGCGCTGGGCCGCGTTCCGGAAATTGTGACCTTGGAGGAGTGAGTGGATGCGCTTGCATCGCGGCGCTGGAGCGGCCACCTAAGAGAAAACATTTTCGCTCCCTGCAGGAGACTCCAGTCATGGAAAATTTTGGAACGAACAGTCATCAAGCGCCCGCTGGCGCGGACCTGATCAAGGACGGCGCCGATCAGACCTTCATGACCGATGTGATCGAACCGTCCAAGGACGTGCCGGTTCTGGTGGATTTCTGGGCGCCCTGGTGTGGACCGTGCCGTCAGCTGGGACCGACGATCGAACGCGCCGTCAGCAAGGCAGGCGGCAAGGTGAAACTCGTCAAGGTCAATATCGACGAGAATCCCGGCATTGCGGGCCAATTACGCATCCAGTCCATTCCCGCCGTCATCGCCTTCAAGGATGGTCAGCCGGTCGACGGGTTCATGGGCGCCCTCCCCGAAAGCCAGGTTAATGACTTCATCAACCGCATGACGGGCGAAGTGTCCGAAGAAGAAGTGACCGCCCTTGTGGAGCGCGCGCAGGAGGCTCTGGACCAAGGCGATCTGGGCGGCGCGGCGCAAGACTTCGCCACCGCCCTTCAGATGGACAAGGAAAACGCCGAAGCCCTCGCCGGCATGGCGCGCGTGCATCTGGCGGGCGGCGATCCGGTTCAGGCCAAGGCCATTTTGGACAATGCCCCCGAAACGCTGAAATCCGCCCCCGCCATCGCCGCCGTGCGCGCCTCCATGGAGCTCGCCGGCGAAGCTCAGGACGCGCCAGAGGTCAGCGAGGCTGAAGCAGCGGTTCAGCGCACGCCCGACGCCGGGACCTGGCACGCTCTGGGCCGCGCGCGTCTGGGCGCAGGCGACATGGACGGCGCAGCGGAGGCGCTTCTTGAGTCGATTGCGATGGATCGCGACTATGATGACGCCGCCGCGCGTCAATTATTGCTGCGCGTGTTTGAATCCGCTGGCGCCGGGTCCGAGCTGGCCAAGAACGGCCGCCGCCGTCTCTCATCCATCCTGTTTTCCTGAACCCATCTCGGGGCTGCAGCGCTCGACTGCGGTCCCGATCGGGCTATCTGGGTAAACTCGACAGCATGAAGAGCGACCTTCCATGTCCCAGATCATCAATCCGCCGAGCGAGATCAAACTCTTCCCCATTCGCGGCTGCATCCTGCCGCCGGGGGAGCATCTGCCGCTGAACGTCTTCGAGCCGCGTTATCTGAACATGGTCGATGACGCCCTGGCGGGCGACAGTTTCATCGGCGTCATCCAGCCTTCGCCAAGCGGCCCGTCCGACAAGCCCGCTCTTGAAAAGGTCGGCGGCGCAGGACGCATCGTCAGTCATCAGGAAACTTCCGACGGGCGCTATTTGATGGTGCTGGAAGGCGTGATGCGCTTCGCTGTGGATGAAGAGCTGGATGTGCGCAAACCCTATCGCGTCGCGCGCGCCGATTACCGTCCCTTCACTCAAGACCTGGTCGAAGCCCATCTCACGCCGATGATCGAAGTGGCGGGCCTTCTGGATCGGCTTCACGCCTATTTCAACCTGGTCGGGATCGAAACCGACTGGCCGGCGCTGGAACAGGCGCCGTTGTCTCTGGTGATCAACAAAACGGCCATGGCGGCGCCCTTTGATCCTGCCGCCAAGCAACGCCTGCTGGAAGCAAGTTCCATCCCCCAGCGGGCCGAACTGCTCGATAATCTGATGCAGGACAGCCTCAGCCAAGCCTCAAGCGGCTCGGCAGGCTAGACGCCCGCCAGAGGCCCGCGTAAGAAGTTGTGCCATGAGTGATGTGAAATCTGAACATGCCGTTCTGGATCCCAAATTGCTGGAGATCCTGGTTTGCCCGGTCAGCCGCGGCCCGCTCGAGTATGATCGCGAGGCCAATGAGCTGGTCTCAAAACAGGCCCGCCTCGCCTATCCGATCCGCGAAGGCGTGCCGATCATGTTGCCTGAAGAAGCCCGCAATCTGGACGATTGATCCATGAGTGATCGCCCCTGGCCGACCCGTCTCAGCTTCAAAGCCTCAGACAGCGTGCTGGACATCGCATATGACGATGGGGCGCGCTACGTCATCCCGTTCGAACTGCTACGCGTGGAAAGCCCGTCCGCTGAAGTGCAAGGGCACAGCCCCGATCAGAAGAAGCTGGTGCCTGGTAAGTCAAATGTCCGGGTCACAGCCGCCGATACGGTGGGCCGCTATGCTGTGCGGCTAAGCTTTGACGACGGCCATGACAGCGGCATTTTCTCCTGGGACTATCTGCGCGAGTTAGGCGAGAACAGCGACGCATTGCTGAGCGCCTATAAAGACCGGCTGAAAACAGCAGGCCTGGCGCGCTAGGCGGCTGTGCCCTCTTCAGGCGCGCCCTGTTCGGGAGCACATTGGGTTTCAGGCGGCGCCAGCTGCGCCAGCAATTGCTGCACCGCCAGCATTTTCTGTTCTCCGCCCGGCGACGCCGCCGCGACCCGACCCTCATCGCTTTCCATCATGCGCACTGCACGCGCTTGTGCATCGTACCGGCACCGCCCTTCGGGCAGCACCCCTGTGGCTGCGAGCTTGAGCAGCGCCGCCGCCCGGTCGAGCACTGGGGCGTTCGATCCCGCCACCCGGTCCATGACTTTTGTCGCGTCCAGAATCGCCAGTCCCAGCGTATCAAACGCCTCAACCAGTTCGCGCTTGTCCGCTTTGGGAAAGCCGCCCTTCATGGCGCGCGCCTGAAGATGGGTCACTTGTGACAGGCGTTCGAGCGGCTGGCCCGCGCCGCGCAGGAAGAAATTGACGGTGGTGTTCGCCTGAACCTTGCCGCGGATATAGCTGGCGAGCTTCTTCTTGTTCTCCTCGCCCACCAGATGGTCTTCCATCGCGAACAGGCGCTCGATCTGGTCCACCGGCGTATGGGCGCCCGACAGAGCTTCCTCGATGGCGTCTGGCTGCAACAACCGCGCCGATCGGTGGGTGAAGGCGTCCACAAGCGCATCGGGATTGAGATTGAGGTTTTGCCCGGCCGAAACGATCAAGCGTTGGGCGAGCTTCCGGGCCAGCTCGATCTCCGCCATCACCGAGCGCGGGCGGAACCGCTTGGGCGCGCGCAGTTTTTCCAGAATTTGCTGAGCCAGTTCATCATGCGCAGCCGGCAAAGACGATTGCTTGATCTGGCTGGCGAGCCTGCGCGCTGTGTCCGGCGCCCGGCTGAGATCGGGACTGTCAGGCGCGCCTTCGTAAATCCCTGTGAGGCGCAAAACTTCGTCGCCCAGATCCACCGTATCGCCCAGAACCCGGCGCAGGGCGGAATCAAAGGACAGGATTTCAGCCATGAAGGCGTCCGTATGCGTCGCCGCCAGTGCGCGCGCCTGCTCGTCTTCTGGCAGGTCGTCATGCATGTCGAGCAAACGCCGGACTTTCTCGCCCATGTCGTAGGATTGAGACAGTTGATCCGCGATGGCGCGGCGCATCTGTTTTTCCGGCGCAGACTTTCCGGCCACCAGGCTGGCGGTTTCCGCAAAAGATTTGCCGCGAGGCGGCTTGCCGCCCGCCTTGGCTTCCTTGCGAGATTGCTCGATACCGCGCTGGACCAGTTCGGTGATCAGACGCACATAGGCGTGCACCGAGGCATCGCTGTTCTGCGCCCGCGCGATCGCCACTTTTTGAATAGCGTGCTGCAAGTCCGTATCAGACCCGTCCAGCTGTTCGATAAGGTCAGGCCGATGCAGCAACTCCATCGGGCAGACCTGGGAGCGCTCAAGCCAGTCTGACAAGGCCCGGCGCAATGTGTCGCGCGCCGCAGGCCCTGATAGGTCATCCGGCGTCAGACATGGAATGCTCGCTTCGGCGGGTTTCTCTTCGCCCGCATATTTTTCCGGGCCGACTTCAAAAATCGATCCGCCCCGAAAGCCGCCCGATTCCGCATCCCAGACCTCGCGCACGACACGGATCGACCCGCTGGAATGGTTGGTTTGCAGCTTCTTGGCCAGCCCCATGGCCGCATTACGATCCTTCAGCGCCTCGACCAAGGTCCAGGACGCTTTCACGTTTTTCTTCAGAAAGACCTCGTAATGGACGTCTTCGTGCGCCATTTCCGCCTCATTCCCCAGCAGTTTCGGACAGTAATGCACTACCGGCCTTAACCCTAGGTAACCATGTCTTTGCTTGATCTTGCGCAACAAATAGTATGAAGCGCTATAGACATCGGTTTGACCGAGAGAAGACAGGATACGAACGATGGCGACCATCGCCCTTGTGGACGACGACGAAAACATCCTCACCTCCGTTTCCATGTTTCTGGAGAACGAGGGTTATGACGTGCGCACTTTCACGGACGGCGCCGAGGCGCTGCCGCATCTAACTGAAACGCCGCCCGATCTGGCGATCTTCGACATCAAGATGCCGCGCATGGATGGTCTGGAGCTACTGCGCCGCGTGCGTCAGTCCTCCAACCTGCCCGTGATATTCCTGACGTCCAAGGATGGCGAGTTCGATGAAGCGCTGGGTCTTGACCTGGGCGCGGACGATTACATCGCCAAACCCTTCTCCCACCAGCTGTTGGCGCGCCGGATCAAGGCCGTGCTGCGCCGCGCCCAGGCTGACCCGGCGGGCTCGGCGGACGGTGAGACCGGAGAGCATAAGGTGATTGAGCGCGGTCAATTGCTGCTCGATCCCAATCGGCACACCTGCACCTGGGCCGGAAAGCCGGTGCGTCTGACGGTGACGGAATTTCTGATCCTGCATGCGCTGGCCAATCGTCCGGGCTTCGTGAAAAGCCGCGACAGTCTGATGGATGCGGCCTATGACGATCAGGTCTATGTGGACGATCGCACCATCGACAGCCACATCAAGCGCATCCGCAAGAAGTTCCGCGACGTGGACGACACATTCGACAGCATCGAGACCCTGTATGGCGTCGGCTACCGTTATAAGGAGGCTTAAGGTCGCGCGCCGCGCCGCCCTGCGCCTCTCAGCCCAGCTCAAACCGCTCCTGCTGTCGCGCCTGGGCGCCACCATCATCCTGACCAATCTGGTGGCGCTCAGCGTTGTGATCGGCGGCATGTTCGCCATCACCGAAAACAGGCGCGGCCTGGTGGACGCCAAGGTGGATTCGCTCTCCGCCCAAGCTGAAATCATCGCCAACATCATCACCGAGACCGCAGTCTACGGCGATGCGCCCGGCCCGGAAATGGACCGCGATGCGGCGCGCGAAGTGCTCCGGCGCTTGTCAGGTCTCTATGTGCCGGACGAAACGCGCGCCCTCTTGCATGCGCCCGGACCCGTCAGGATTGCGGATTCAGACCTGATCGCCGGAGATGTGGATCAAATCGAGCTGCCGCCGCTTGACGACCAGCCCGACACCCCGATCTCGAAACTGCAGGACCTATCCCGCGGGCTCATGGAACGGATCGGCCAGCTCTTTCTCTCGGCTCAGGATCGCGAAGCGCTGGATCGCACTCTGGCCGATGAGGTGCGCGAGGCCTTCCAGACTGGCGAGGCGCAATCGGGCGTGCGCCGCGATCCTGATGGCGGGCGCGTGGTGTCGGTGACCATTCCCATCCAGCTTATTCAGGCGGTCGTCGGCACCGTCACCTATGAATCCTACGACCTGGACGCTCTGATCGCCCAAGAGCGCGCCGCCATTCTGCCCTATGTGCTGGTGGCGGCGGCCGTGTCCCTGGTGATGGCGCTGGTGCTGACCATACAGATCGCCTGGCCTGTGCGGCGCCTGGCGGAGGCGGCGCGCGAAGTGCGTCTGGCCGGCGGACGGCGCGTGCCGCTGCCTGACATGAAAGGCCGCCGCGATGAAATCGGGGATATGGGGCGCGCGTTCACCCAGATGACCAATGCGCTCTATGACCGGCTGGACGCGATCGAAGCCTTCGCAGCGGATGTCTCGCATGAAATCAAAAACCCGCTGACCTCGATCCGCTCCGCCTCCGAAATCCTGCCGCTCGCCAAGGATGACGCCAAACGCGCCCGGCTGATCGACGTGATCCAGCACGATGTGAAACGTCTCGACCGGCTGATCACTGACATTTCCAACGCGTCACGACTGGACGCCGAGCTGGCGCGGGAAGATCTCGAGACGATTGATCTCGTGGTCTTGCTCAATGATCTCGCCAGCTTGCAGAACGATCCGGACGCCGATGCGCCGCGCGTGAGCGTCAGTCACGATAATGAACGACACTGGGTGCGCGGGCATGAACATCCGCTCAGCCGCGTCTTCATCAATCTGATCGAAAACGCCGTCACGTTCTCACCCGCCCAGAGCGTCGTGAAAATCACCATCGAGCGCGGTCCGGGGCAAACCCATCAGGTTCGGGTCGAGGATGACGGCCCTGGCATTCCCGAAGACAATCATGAAGCCATTTTTGATCGGTTCTACACCCAGCGCCCCAAAGGCGCGGCCTTTGGGGCCCATTCCGGGCTGGGCCTCGCCATCGCTCGGCAGATCGTCACCGCGCATGGCGGACAGATCGAAGCTGCAAACCGGCTCGATGATCAGGGCACGGTTCTGGGCGCCTGTTTCACGGTGACCCTGCCCGCCTATATTCGATAAGCATGTGTGGCGCGAAAACGGCGCCTGTCATCCACGTGCAGCCCACTGTTGCACGCACGTCGCACAGGGCTTTCGCCCAACGCAAAACCGGGTTTACATGGGCGGGGTATATTTACGTCTGAGGACCAGTCTCACACCATGATCGGCATTGTCGTCGTCACTCACGGCCGTCTCGCTGACGAACTTGTCGCCGCCACTGAACATGTGGTCGGCCCGCTTGAAGCCTGCAGCGCCATATCCATCGGTCCCGATGATGATATGGAGCGCCGCCGCGATGACATCCGCGAAGCGGTGGAGAAAGCGGATCAGGGCGATGGCGTGATCATCCTCACCGACATGTTTGGCGGCACGCCGTCAAACCTCTCCATCTCGCTCCTGGAAAAGGGACGGGTCGAAGTCATCGCCGGCGCCAATCTGCCCATGCTGATCAAGCTGGCCGAGGCGCGCTCCCGGCTGGGCATGAACGCGCTCGCGGAAAGCGCCAGTGAAGCGGGCAAACGCTATATCGCCGTCGCCTCCCAGATCCTGGACGGCGCGGCGTGACCACAGAGCGTACGGTCACGATTTGCAATCAACGTGGCCTGCATGCGCGCGCCTCCGCCAAATTCGTCGCTGAAGCCGCCCGCTATGACGCCGATATCAGCGTTTCGCGCGACCATGAACAGGTGAGCGCGGATTCCATCATGGAATTGCTGATGCTCGCCGCCGGGCCGGGCGTACAAATCACCATCAAGGCCGACGGGGATGACGCCGCAGAGGCGGTCGACGCGCTCAGCGCTCTGGTCGAATGCGGCTTTGACGAAAACGACTAGGTCGATCATGCCCGCATGAAAAACGCCGCCGGGATTTTCCGGCGGCGTTATTGTGTATGGGTCAGAGGCTGCGCCCAATCAGGCGTCTTCATCCTCTTGCGACCGGCTCGGGGCGGGCGGCGCCGGCGGCGCGGGCGGCACGACCGGATTGGAAAACAACGACAGCACCCGGGTGGTCAGCGGCTCGCTTGGACGCAGCTCGCGCGTTTCGCGTGTGGTGGGCTGCGCGGGCGCAAGTCCGTCGCCTTCGCTGTCTTCAGCCGAAGGCATGGGCGGCGGCGAAGGCAACACAATGGCGCGCGCGGCATAGCGCGGATCATTTTTCATCCGCTCGGCTTCTTCAGCCTCCAGCCCGGCGAGCTCAGGCTCAGCGTCCGGCGCGTCACCGGCTTCATCGACGGCGGGGGCTTCTGCGGAGACTGACAGCGCAGGTTCGACGTCTTCAGCCGCCTGAGTGGTTACGGCGTCAGCCTCAGCATCATTGTCGCTGGGCGTTTCAAGTTCGGCTTCGACGTCATCCGCTTCTTCTGGCGCAGCATCGCCTGTTTCTGCGTCCGGCTTCCCAACGGCGACAGAAGCATCGGCAGTGGCGTCGACAGCGATCTCTTGGTCGACCGTTCCCGCCTCTTCTTCGGTGGGCGTCTCAGCCTCCACAAGTGCGGGGGCGGTCTCATCCTGATCCGAGCTGATGGCTTCAGCCTCGGCTTCGGCGGGACCTTCAGGGTCAGCGACGCCTTCAGCCTCGACCTCAGCGCCTACGGAGACGGTCGAGACGTCCTCCACGCTTTCGCCGTTAGCATCCTGCTCAGACGGCTCTGAAGGCGCCGCGGCTTCTGCGTCTGTTGGCGTTTCCTCGACAGGCAATACGTCAGCCGACGCGTCCGCTTCGGCGACGGCGATATCCGTGTCATCAGACAGATCCGCCGCCGCCTCGTCAGCCGTCTCCATTTGGGGGTCGTCAGCTTGGGTTTCGTCAGTCTGGAGTTCGTCAGTCTGGGTCTCGTCAGGGCTTTCGCTGAGCGCGGCGCTGACCGGCGCCGCGACGGCCGCCATCGACGCAACATCTTCAGTCGTCTCTTCGGCGGTGTCTTCTAGCGTGTCAGCTTCAGTGTCAGGTGCATCGGTGCGCGCGATGGTCTCCTCAGGCGCATGACGCTGGAGGTGATCAGCGAGCAGGGCGATGCGTCGTTCCAGACGCGCTGCATCGCGAATACGATTGATCAGCCCGCCGACAACAAAGATCACAGCAGAGAGACCATAAGCGATGACGGCGTAGCCCGGCGCGTCGGTGACGCCGCCAAGCCCCAATGCGGCGGCGGCGACCAATCCCACAAACAAGGGCGCCCACAGCAAACGCCAGGACCGCGTCGCGAACACCACCAGCGCGGCCAGGCCGGACAGGGCGTAAAAGACAATCTGATCCGCTTGCTCCGCCATGGATGGGACGCTTTGCGCAATCAATGCGCTGACCGGGCTGACAGTTTGCGAAAAGCTCCAATTGCCCAGATCGGGCAAAGCGCTGAGCGCCAGAGCGAAAATGTTGAAGGACGGCGCAGCGCCGAACAGGGACGGGTCCACTTCGACGAGGAAGGTGCGCAGATACGGCCACACCATCACCAGAGAGGCGAGCGCGAACAGAAGAACGGTGAGGAACCAGTTGACGTTGCGGGCGACGCCGGCGCGCGACAGCATTGCGCTGGCGCCGGGATGGGTGCGCGACCAGCCCTGACGGGTGTGATTGACCACGGCCACAGGCCGGGACCGGCGGGACGGTCCCGTCTGCATGCGCAGGACAGAGGCCTGGTCGCCGGCTTCGAGCGCGAAATCACGGTCCATCACGCGCACGGTATGCTTGGCGCCGTCATAATCGGTCAGGCTGTGCTCATCGGCGCGCGCGCGCGGATCCGCCCCGCTCACCTCGCCGGCGGCGGCGTAGAAATCCAGCGTCTTGCGTCCAAAATCCTGGCTTGCATAAGCGGTAGGCAAGTTCGCCATTTCAACAGTCCCCTCAGTCCGTCGCTCAGGTCCGCCGCCCCTCGGCGTCTCCTGCGGCCATGCCGCAAGAGCCCATATCACAGGTCCCGAGCAAAAATCTTACCACAAAGTTTATACAGATTTAGGACCTTTTTAAGAAGTGACGCGTTTTTCCACCCATTCACGATGAGTACGACAGATGGTTTGCCCGTTTTGGGACGCGTGTTAAGAGGTGCGCTGTCTCATATGGAACCATCAGGCTCTGACCTGATCGAAGTCAAAAACAAGGCCCCTTCCCATGACCCTGCTCAATGCCGCCAACACTGGCGACGACCGCTATGTCAAAGACCTTTCGCTGGCTCGCTGGGGCCGGCTGGAAATTGAGATGGCCGAAATTGAAATGCCTGGCCTGATGGCCCTGCGCGAAGAGTACAAAGGCAAAAAGCCTTTGGCGGGCGCGCGCATCGCAGGGTCGCTGCACATGACGATCCAGACCGCGGTGCTGATTGAAACTCTGGTCGAGCTGGGCGCAGATGTGCGCTGGGCGTCGTGCAACATCTTCTCCACCCAGGACCACGCCGCCGCCGCCATCGCCGAGCGCGGCATTCCGGTCTTCGCCTATAAGGGCGAAACGCTGGAAGAATACTGGGAATACGCCGACGCCATCTTCCATTGGCCGAACGGCGAAACCGCCAACATGATTCTCGATGATGGCGGCGACGCCACCATGTATCTCCAGCTGGGCGAGAAAGCGGAAGCGGACCCGAACTTCCTGGGCGAGCCGAAGTCTGAAGAGGAATCCTTCCTGTTCCAGACCATCCGCAACCGCATCAAGCTGTCGCCGGGCTGGTTCGCCAAAGCCAAGGCCGCCATCAAGGGCGTGTCTGAAGAGACCACCACCGGCGTGATGCGCCTGTACCAACTCGCCAAGAAAGGCGAGCTGGCCTTCCCTGCGATCAACGTCAACGACTCCGTGACCAAGTCCAAGTTCGACAACCGGTATGGCTGCCGTGAAAGCCTGGTGGACGCAATCCGCCGCGGCACCGATTTGATGATGGCCGGCAAGACCGCCGTCGTTTGCGGGTATGGCGATGTGGGCAAAGGCTCCGCTGAATCCCTGCGCAATGCCGGCGCCCGCGTCTCGGTCACCGAGATTGACCCGATCTGCGCCCTGCAAGCGTCCATGGACGGCTTCGCCGTGGTGCGTCTGGAAGACGTGATCGAAGATATCGACATCGTCGTCACCGCCACCGGCAACAAGGACGTCGTCACCGTCGACCATATGCGCACCATGAAGCACATGGCGATCGTGTGTAATATCGGTCACTTCGACAATGAGATTCAGGTCGAGGCGCTGAAGAACTTCCAATGGACCAACGTCAAGCCGCAGGTCGATCTGGTTGAATTCCCCGACGGCAACAAGATCATCCTGCTGTCCGAAGGCCGCCTGGTGAATCTGGGCAACGCCAACGGCCACCCCAGCTTCGTGATGTCCGCCAGCTTCACCAACCAGGTGCTGGCCCAGATCGAGCTGTGGACCCGCGGCGATCAGTACGAGAACCAGGTCTACATCCTGCCCAAGCATCTCGATGAAAAAGTCGCTGCCCTGCACCTTGAAAAGCTGGGCGCCAATCTCAGCGAGCTCTCCACCGAGCAGGCCGAGTATATCGGCGTCGAGCAGCAAGGCCCGTTCAAGGCCGAGCACTATCGCTACTAGGCGCTAGAGTCTCACAGTCGACTGAATCTGAAACCCCGCCGGAGCGATCCGGCGGGGTTTTTCACGCCTGCGTCTTGCCCTTCCCGCCGTCCCGTCACACTGTGCGCGGCATGCGCCAAATCTTGCCTCCGATCTGTCTCGCCTTGCCGCTTGTGCTGGCCGCCTGCGTCTCTCCCGAAGCGCTGAACCCGATCGCTGATCCACGGTCCCAGCCCTTCATCGCCACCTCCGACATGCCGGTTCCGCCCAATGTGGAGCGGGCTGCGAGCTCGGATCAGTGCGCGGGCGAGCCCTTGCGCGCCATCGACGCCAACCTGCCCGACTATCCGGCGCGGGGCTGGTCACGCGGGCTGCAAGGCTGGTCGATTGTGCAGTTTGACGTGGCGCAAGCGGGCGAGACCGAAAACGTCACTGTCGCGCGCGGCGTGCCCGGCGGCAGCTTTGACCGCGAAGCCCGACGCGCGGTGGAGGCCTGGCGGTTTGCGCCCCTTAGCGAGGGCGCGCATTTGGTCGGATGCGTGGTCTTGTTTGAATTCACCCAAGGCGAAGTGCGGATTCGCTGAATCAGAATAGTTTAGCAAACGCTGAATTTTAAGCCTTTATTGACCTTGTCCACAACGCAACCCTTACAAAGCCCGTTCGGGATTCCACCCCCCATCGCGTCTCAATTCACCTTCCGGTAAGATGTGATTCGCACGTGTGCGCGTTTTCAGCGGGATGGCGCACCAGGCAATTGGGGATATGGCGCGACATGACCGCAGCCGAACCGGTACAACTGGCCACTCTCATCGTCACAGGCGGCTCGGTCGCCTTCGCCTTGGCGTCCTCGGTCTGGGCCTACAGGCTGACCGCCGGCGCCCGCAAGGCCCGCAAGCTCTGGCGCGACCGAATCCTGGCCGCAGAAGACCGCGCTGAACGCAATGACAGCCTGTTCGCCGCCCATCCCGGCGTCGTGGTGGTCTGGGACGGTGCGCCGAAAGCTGACGCCGAGCACTGGTCCGCGCCCAGGCTTTATGGCTCGCCCGCGGCGCTCGCCTCTTTGCTGCAATTTGCAGAGCTGAGCCAGTCTGGCGGTCCGAACGGCCAGATCGCCACCGATATCCTCGACAGTATTTCCGAGTTCACCGCTCGCACGGCCAATGGCGACACGACGAGCTTCCGCGATCGCGCCCGCGCCCTGATGAGCGACGGCGCGCCGTTCTCGTTGACCATCTCCGGCCCGTCTGGACGGCAAATCCAGGTCGATGGCCGCCCCGCCGGGCGCCAACTGGTGATCTGGCTGACCGACACCGCCTTGCGTCAGGCCGAAAACGCCGCGCAGAGCGCGGACGCAACAGGTCATGATGATCCTATCGGCTTCATGGACATGATGGGCCGCAATCCGGTTCCGGCCTGGCGTCTGGATGAAAAAGGCCGGCTGACCTGGGTGAACGCCGCTTATGTCAAAGCGGTTGAGGCCAGGGATGTGGCCGAAGTGATCGAGCGGCAGATGCTGTTAGAGCCCAGCCTGGGCGATCAGGCGCGTGATGTGCTCAACGCCGTCGAAACCCGCACCAGCGCCCGCGGCGTGGTGCTGGCGGGACAGCGCCGGGTGATGTCGGTGACCAGCTATCCTGTGCAAGGCGGCGTCGCAGGCTTCGCCGTGGACGTGACCGATGGCGAAGAGGCGAAAGCGGCGCTGAACCGGTTCCGCGAAGCACACGATCTGACGCTGAACCATATGACCGAGGCGGTCGCGATCTTTGACCGCGCCAAGAAGCTGGTCTTTTACAATCAGGCCTTCAGCCAGATGTTCAATGTGGAAGAAGCCTTCCTCAATGACCGCCCGGCGCATGGCGTGTTGCTGGACCGCTTGCGCGAGAAACGCCGTCTGCCCGAACAAGCCGATTACAGCCAATGGCGCACCGCCGAGCTGGCGCGCTATGAAGCCGCGCCGGGCTCGGAAGCTGAACCGGACGAGCTATGGGCGTTGCCTGATGGCCGCACCCTGCGCGTGGCGCGCCAGCGTCACCCGATGGGCGGTCTGCTGGTGATCTTTGAAGACATGACCGACCAGCTGTCGCTGCAGGCGCGCTACAACACGCAAATCAAGGTGCAACGCGCCACGCTGGACAAGCTGCATGAAGCGGTCGCGGTGTTCGGGTCTGACGGGCGTCTGAAACTACGCAACGCCGCCTTTGAAACGCTGTGGAAGCTCGACCCCGATACGCTGGACGGCGTGCATTTTGATGATGTGGTCACCGCCTGCCAGCCGCTTTACGACAATGGCGAGGCCTGGGGGCAGCTCAAAGCCCGCATCACCGATCCCAGCCCGGAATCGCGCAAGGCGATGACCGGCGAAATCCGCCGCGCCGACCAGTCTGTGCTGACCTGGCTGACACGGCCGCTGCCCGACGGCGCGACCGTGATCGCCTGGGACGACATCACCGACAGCCGCCGCATTGAATCCGCCTTGCGTGACCGCGCCGAAGCGCTGGAAGCGTCAGAGCGCATCAAGACCGAGTTCGTCGAACATGTGAGCTATCAGCTGCGCACGCCGCTGACCACGATCCATGGCTATGCCGATCTTCTCGCGGGCGGTTTCGCGGGCGATCTGTCAGATCGTCAGAAAGAGCATATGGGCGCGATCCAGACCGCGTCTGGCCAGCTGGGTAAGCTGATCGACGATATTCTGGACATCGCCGCCATTGACGCCGGCCAGCTGGAGCTGGAGCTGGGCGATGTGAATCTGCACGCCCTGGCCGAGGAATCCTCTGAGCTGATCGCTTCGCGCGCCGAACATTCGGGCATCAAGCTGTCGCTGAACGCCGACGAGGACGGATCGCTTGTCCGCGCGGACGCCAAACGCCTCAAACAGGTCTTCTACAACCTGCTGACCAACGCCATGGATCACGTCAATCCCGGCGGCGCGGTGGAAGTGGGCGCAGACGTCACCGGCGAGGATGTCTCCATCTGGGTCGCCGATGACGGCGTCGGCATCGCGCCTGACCGTCAGGCGAAGATCTTTGAGCGCTTTGAACGCGGTGATGGCGGCGGCGCAGGCCTGGGGTTGGCGTTGGTCAACGACATTATCCGCCTGCATGGGGGTTGGGTGGAGCTGGAAAGCGAGCCGGGCGAAGGCACACGCGTAACGTGCCATTTGCCCCGCATCACCAGCTCTCAATCCGCCCCCGAGCTGGACCTCCCCGGCAGTCATTCGCTGAGCGCAGAATAACCCGGGCGGGCGTCAGGCGCCCGCGCTCGCAAGCTCTGTTTGATCGGCTTTCAGGCCCAGATCAGACAACAGGGACGCATCCGTGTTCTCGTCCGGGTTCGGCGTGGTCAGCAGTTCATCGCCGACGAAAATCGACCCGGCGCCTGCCAGGAAGCACAGCGCCTGAAGCTCGCGTGACATGGTCTCGCGGCCTGCAGACAGACGCACCACGCTCTTGGGCATGATCAGGCGCGCCGTGGCGATGGCGCGGACGAAATCGAGCCCGTCCAGCGGTTGAGAGCCCGATAGCGGCGTCCCGTCCACATCCACCAAATGATTGACCGGCACGCTTTCAGGGTGAACCGGCAAGCTCGCCAGCTCCGCCAGAAGCCCGATCCGGTCCTCCTTGCTTTCGCCCATGCCGATAATGCCGCCGCAGCACGTCTTCATGCCCGCCGCGCGCACTTTCGACAGGGTGTCGATCCGGTCGTCCCAGGTGCGGGTGGTGATGATCTGCTTGTAGTATTCCGGCGAGGTGTCGAGATTGTGATTGTAGTAATCGAGCCCTGCTGCCGCCAGGCGCTCCGCCTGTCCGTCGCCCAGCATCCCGAGCGTCATGCAGGTCTCAAGCCCCATCGCTTTCACGCGGCGGATCATGTCGTGGATTTTCGGCTCGTCACGCTCTTTCAGCTCGCGCCAGGCGGCGCCCATGCAAAACCGGGTGGCGCCTTGATCTTTGGCCTCTTGCGCCTTTTTCTCGACCTCTTCGGGATCCATCAACTTGGACGCCTTAAGACCGGTGTCAAAATGGGCGGACTGATTGCAATAGCCGCAATCTTCCGCGCAGCCGCCGGTCTTGATCGACAGCAGGCGTGATTTCTGGACCGTATTTGGGCGATGGCCCTGGCGGTGCAGGCTTTGCGCGGCGAAGATCAGATCATTAAACGGCGCGTCATGGATGGCGGCGACCTCGGCGCGGGTCCAGTCATGACGCGGGACGGCCAATTGGTCGAGATCATTGAGAAGTTGGGACATGAGCGCCTCTGGACCTGTACAAAACGACGGCGACGGTAAGAAGCGGGGGGGCGCGCGGCAAGTCGCCAATCTCAGTCCGGGTGTGCGCCGCAGCGTTTTCGGAGCCGCGTGTCTGGCCGTCTTCACGATCGCCCTGCTGCCGGGGGAGCCAGGAGAACCGAGCCTGATCGGCTGGGACAAGCTGTCCCATATCATGGCCTTCATCGTTCTGACCGTGCTCTTGTTTGCAGCATGGCCGGCTATGACGCGCCGGACCGGCGCCCTTGGCTTGCTGACCTACGGCCTGGCGATCGAGCTGGGACAGAGCCTGACCGGCTGGGGCCGTACAGCGTCTCTGGCGGACCTCGTCGCCGATCTGATCGGAATCCTCATCGGACTGCTGGCGGCTGAGGCCCTGCAGCAGGCCTATGCCCGCGTTCTGCAAACCATCGCCCGATCATAAAAAAACCCCCGGCGCCGGACGCCGGGGGTTTTCTCAGTAGGTCAGGCGGATTATTCGCCCGGCTTGTTGTCAGGCTCGACCATTGACGGGTTGGAGCCCTGCCCTTCTTCGTCAGCCTTCTTGGTGTAGGCGATCACCACGCCAGACAGCAGCAATATGGCGATCAGGTTGGGCGCCGCCATGGCGGCGTTGGCGATGCCGCCGAACTTCCAGATGAAGTCCACCTGCTGCAGCGCGCCAAAGAACACCATCACCACCCACATCAGGCGGAACGGCTTGGTCGCCCAGTCACCGACCAGATAGGTCAGCGCCTGCTCGGCATAGTAGGACCAGCCCAGAATGGTGGTGAACGCGAACATTGTGAGGCAAACCGCGATCAGTATGCCGCCGAACGGAATGGCGCTTTCGCGGAACACGGCGGTCGTCACTTCAGACGCTTCCAGCTGAGATTGCCAAGCGAAGCCCACCGTATCGCCCCCGTTCGGATAAGCGCCCTGGACCACCAGGATCACCAGCGCCGTCATGGTACAGATCACAATGGTGTCGATGAACGTCCCCAGCATGGCGATTTCGCCCTGCCGCACTGGGGAATTGGTTTGCGAGGCGGCGTGAGCGATCGCCGTGGAGCCCTGACCCGCCTCATTGGAGAACAGCCCCCGCTCCACGCCGAACCGCAGCGCAATCATGATAGACGACCCCACAAAGCCGCCCGTGGCGGCAGTGCCGGTGAAGGCGTCCGTGAAGATCAAGCCGATCGCGCCTGGAAGCGCCGGGGCGTTGAGCGCCAGAATAAACATAGCGCTGATCAGATAAACCACCGCCATGAACGGCACGACCTTGCCGGCGAACGAGCCGATGGACTTGATGCCGCCGATGATCACGATGAACACCAGAATGGCCAGGATGAGGCCCGGCACCCAGTTGGCGATCATCACGGTGAAGGATTCCGCCGGCAGCTCGAAGGTCTGCCCTGAACGTTCCACGGACACAAGGCCGCCATTGGCCAGTGCATCCTGAACCGAGCAGGCCGAGGAATAGGCGTTGACGAACGCGCCGCCGATTTCCACCGCGCTGCGGCCCACCGAGATCTGGCAGGGGATGGAGTCAGAAAACGGCGCGGACGCCTCAGTCATCGCCTGGGTGATCGAGTTGGACTGGATCATGTTGCCGGTCGCGACAGCAGAAAACAGCGTTCCGACCGCAAACAAAACCGCCAGGAAGCCCCAAGGCTTACCCAGTCCGTTCTTGATGTAATACATCGGGCCGCCATGAACGCGGCCGTCCGGGTGGGTTTCGCGATAGCGCACCGCAAGGCTGGATTCAGCATAGGCCGCGGCCATGCCGACCAGCGCCGTGATCCACATCCAGAACACGGCCCCCGGGCCGCCCAGAGAGATCGCCGTCGCCACGCCGGCGAGATTGCCTGTACCTACCTGGCCGGACAGGGCCGTCGACAGAGCCTGCCACGGGGTGATGTCACCCGCGCCGCCGCCGCCCTTACGGCCGGCCCACAACTCGCCGAAGGCCGGGAAAAGCCGCCGCAGCGGCCGCAGCCGCAAACGGATCATGAAATACAGGCCGGTGCCGAGAAGGAGCAGGATCATCGGCCCGCCCCAAATCGCCGCGCTGACCTGGTCAACTAGCGCGTAAAACTGTTCCATTGGTGTCGCTCCCCGAACACAAAGTCGCCGCAGACATTAACGGGATGAGCGCGAAATCAAAGCGTTCCTTCAGCAATGACGGGTTACATGACCGTCATATTCTGAAGAATTGTGGATTTCAGGACGCGGTTTTTCGCGTGTCAGGGCTCTGTTCCAGCCGTCGGGACAGAAAATCCAGAAATCGTCCCTCGGTCTCTTGAGTCGCCTGGGCGTCATATCGCAACGTGGAGTCCGGATGATGATCCGGCTCATCGAAGGCGTGCGTCACCCCGCCCAGAACCGACCAGCTGACGGGGGCGCCGTGTTGCCTGGCGCGCATGAAGACGACCGAGGCGTCCGCCTCGCTGGCCATGGAATCACGTTCCACCAGCACCGCTTCCACTGGAATGGTATTCAGCCAGTCGTTGCGCACCGCCAGCGACGGCCCGCTGACATAAGGGTAAAACAGAAAGACGCCAGCCACGCCCGCAAACGGATGTTCCGGCGCATCCGCCAATCCATCGGGTTGGCGCTTCATCTGCGCCAGCGTCAGCGCGTCCAGAAGCGTCCAGCCGCCATGGCTCCACCCCGCCAGCGCCAGATGCTGCGGGTCGATCTTTTGATCGTGGCGCACAAGCTCCAGCGCGGCGTAGACATCAGCCGCCCGTTCACGGCCCCAGAGCTTGTGCCCTGTGCACACCTGGGCCAGCGCCTCTTCATAGGAGATGTTTCGGGCGCGAAGGCTGTCCACAATCACCGCCGCCACGCCGGACTTCACCGCCAGCGCGGCGTAATTCTCGGTGACCTGACGCACGCCGCCGCAGCCATGAAACAACAAGACGGCTGGAAACGGGCCGTCGCCCGGCGGATAGGACACCCGCACATATGGCTCGAGAAAGGCGACATGATCGGCGAAGGGCTTGCGCGCCAGATGCTGGCCGCGCAAGCGCCGATACAAAGACCAGGCGATGTGCAGCGCAAACGCCAGAACACCGGCGCCGACGACGGCCAGAACCCAGATCAGCTTGTCCATGAAGGCTCGCCCCTGATGATCATGATACAAGACCTAAGACCATCAGGGACGAACGCCAAGATCACAGCGTCAATCGCGTTTAATGACGGAAGTGACGCATGCCGGTGAAGACCATCGCCAGACCGGCTTCATCCGCCGCCGCGATCACTTCTTCATCCCGCACCGACCCGCCCGGCTGGATGATGCAGCGCGCGCCAGCCTTGGCCGCCTCCAGCAAACCATCAGGGAAGGGGAAGAAGGCGTCTGAGGCGCACGCGGAGTCAGCCGTGCGCGGTGCGTCCCAGCCATTTTCCTTGGCGGCGTCCTCGGCCTTGCGGGCGGCGAGGCGCACCGCTTCCACGCGAGACGTCTGGCCCATGCCGACGCCTGCGGTCGTGCCGCCTTTTGCGAAGACGATAGCGTTGGACTTCACGTGTTTGACCACGCGCCAGGCGAACAGCATGTCCGCCAGCTCTTCTTCGGTGGGCGCGCGTTTGGTGACCACTTTCAGGTCTTGAGCCAACACATGGCCGGTATCACGCTCCTGCACCAACAGGCCGCCGGCCACCGCTTTGGTCGTCCAGCCCGGCTGGGTGGGATCAGCCAGGGCGCCCGTCAGAAGCACGCGCACATTTTTCTTGGAGGACAGGATATCCAGCGCCGCTTCATCCGCATCCGGCGCGATCACGACCTCGGTGAAGATCTTGGTGATCGCATCAGCCGTCTTGGCGTCCAGCGTACGGTTGAAAGCGGCGATGCCGCCAAACGCAGAAATCGGATCGCCTGCGAACGCGCGCTCATAAGCGGTCGCCAGATCGTCCGCCGCCGCTGCGCCGCACGGATTGGCGTGCTTGATGATCACCGCTGCGGCGCGCTCTTCGGGATCAAACTCGCTGACCAGCTCGAACGCCGCATCAGCATCGGCGAGATTGTTGTAAGATAGCGCCTTGCCCTGAATCTGGCGCGCGGACACAACGCCGGGACGCTGCTCCGGCGCCTGATACAGCGCCGCATCCTGGTGCGGGTTTTCGCCATAACGCAGTTTTTCAAGCCGCGGTCCGCCAATGGTGAACCAGCTATGGGCGGGTTTTTCCACTTCCGGCTCGAACCGCGCGGCGATCGCGCTGTCATAAGCGGCGGTGCGGGCGAACGCCTTGCCCGCCAGATGCCGGCGCATCGCCAGCGTGGTCTGGCCGTGATGTTCAGCCATTACTTCGAGCACCTTGTCGAGATCGCGCATATCGGTGCAGACCGCCACATGATGGTGGTTCTTGGCGGCTGCGCGGATCATCGCCGGGCCCCCCACATCGATCTTCTGGATGCAGGCGTCGATATCGGCGCCGGAGCGTGCGGTTTCTTCAAACGGGTAAAGATTGACCACCAGAAGATCGATTTGAGGAATGCCATGCTCGGCCATCGCCGCCAGATCATCCTCATTGTCCCGGCGCGCCAGCAGCCCGCCATGAATGCGCGGGTGCAGGGTTTTCACCCGGCCATCCATCATTTCTGGATATTGGGTGACGCTGGAGACGTCACGCGCGTCCAGGCCAGCATCGCGCAGCGCCTGCAAGGTGCCGCCCGTCGACAAAAGCTCGACCCCGGCGTCAGCCAGCTTGGCGGCGCGCTCGGCGAGACCGGTCTTGTCGGAAACAGAAATCAGAGCCCGCTTGAGCGGGGCGAGGCCAGAAGCATCCATGGAAACGTCCTCCCATTCGGCGCTCTTCAATCTACGCCAGCAACGAAGACGGCCCCATTATCACGCGTCACGCGCGGCGGGAAGCGTCTGACTGATCGCCGCGACACCCTCGGGCCAGCCGGCTTCGATCACCAGATTAAGCCGGTTTCGCACCTGATCGTCATCACGGCGTTGCGCCGCGGCGATCAATTGCTCCAGGGCTGAGTCCACGCGAGTCAGATCCAGATTCGGCGTTTCTATGCGCATCACCCCTGGCGGTCCGGCCGGCGACACGCTCTCAAAGGCGTGGGTCAGCGCTTCGTGCAGCTTTTCACCGGGGCGCAAGCCGGTGAAGACGATCTTCACATCGCGCTCAGGCTCCAGCCCGCGCAACCTGATCAATTGCCGCGCCAATCGTGAAATCAGCACCGGTTCGCCCATATCCAGCAAAAAGATATCGCCGCCCGACAATCCGACCGCGCCCGCCTGGGCGCCAGCTTCCAGAACCAGGCCTGCGGCTTCTTCAACGGTCATGAAATACCGTGTGGTGTCGCTGTCGGTGACCGTGACCGGACCGCCTTCGGCGATCTGGCGCTCAAACAAAGGCACTACCGAGCCCGCCGATCCCAGCACATTGCCAAACCGCACGGAGGCGAGCTTCATGGGCTCGACCTTGTCGGCGGCGGCGGCCAGATACAGCTCCACCGCGCGCTTGCTGGCGCCCATGATCGAGCTGGGGTCCACCGCCTTGTCGGTCGAGATCGAGACCACGGCCTCCACCTCCGCTTCGGCGGCGGATTCCACCACGTTGCGGGTGCCCATCAGATTGGTGCGGACGGTCTCAGAGACATTGCCCTCCATCAAAGGCACATGCTTGAGCGCAGCGGCGTGCAGCACCACTTCGGGGCGCTCCTCGGCCATCAACACATCAAGGCCTTTGCGGTCCTTGATGTCGCCCAGAACCGAGCGCCAGCTGGGAGCGTCCTTCATGGTCTGCAAGACCATATCGATTTCGTAGAGATTGGGTTCGGCGGAATCGAGCAAGATCAGACGCTCCGGCCCCAGAGCCGCCGCCTGCCGAACCAGTTCGGACCCGATCGTTCCCCCCGCACCGGTGACCAGAACCCGTTTGCCCGCAATCAATCGCCGCGCGCCATCGCGCGACAGCGCGCGCGGCGGACGGGCCAGAAGGTCTGACGCCTCAACCGAGGTGAACCCCCGCGCGCCATTGCCGCCTCGGGCGCGGCTCAACTGAACACCCGTGCGTCCTGCGACGCGCGCCACTTCATTGACCAAGGTCGCATCAGGCATCGGATCAGCCAGCACGATGCGCACCGCGCCATCGCCCGCCAGGCGCTTCACCCGCAACACTGCACGCGTCAGCTTGTCAGGCCCGCCTTCGATTGGAATTCCGTACAGCGCCCGACCGCCCGCTTGGCCTTCGGTCTCCACAAGCGCGCGAAACCGGAAGCTCGGACCGGATGCGCGCCGCAGATGCGCCTTGAGAACATCCGCCAAATGCTCGCGGGCGCCGACAAGCACCGCCATGGGCGCGCTTTCATCGCCGCGCTGGACCAGCGACCGCAAATCGCCCGAACGCCAGGCCGCCGCCGCCACCCGCGGCGCGACCAGCAAAAAGACCAATAAGGGCGCGGACAGCGCGAAGGTCGAGCGCGGAAAATCCTCCAGCCGGTTCATCACGAAGAAGACGGGCAAGAAGATCAGGTGTGACAGCAGGACCGCCTGAATGATCGGCAACAGGTCCGGCATGGACATATGACGCCACAGCCCCCTGTGCACGCCGAGCCCCAGGAACACGGCGGCGCTGATCGGGGCGAACACGGCCGTCGCCAAGTATTCCAGCGCGCCCGGCGGTTCATTGTACTGAGAAAAGTGATACCGGATGACGAGGCTGGCGAACATGGCGCCCGCCGCCGCCAGCGTATCATAGAGCAGCACCAGGCTGGTGGTCAGCGCCACGCCCTTCATGGCGGACGGCGACTGAACCGCCTCTTCGGGTTTATCGCTCATATCGCCGGCTCCCCCCTCCGACAGCGAATTCGATCCGTGATCCGCCCGTCATGTTTAACCCGCCGCCCCCACGCGACCCAAACGCTGAAACGCCCATCTGACCCGGTTGGGAGGGCGCTCGCCGCCGCCATACGGCTCGGCCTCGCCCGAAACGACAAGCTGAGTCGAACGTTCGGGCTTCCCCCCGGCCGCCAGGTAGACGGACCGCTCCAGACGCACCGGGCCGCCATCGGTCCGGAACCGCCATCCATCACCATTACCCGCAACCAGAAGTGCGCTCAAGGAATCCCTTGAAAGTGACGCGCGAACGCTGGGATGCAGATGAAAGCGGATGGAGAAGCGATAGCGCAGTTCGGGATTGTCCGGCGCCCCGTCCTCGACAGGTCTGAACAGGCTGTCCTCACCGCGCAGATCTCCGCCGTCGGACGCCAGGAACAGCCGTCGACGCAACGACAATCCGAACTCGCGCCGATAGCCTTCATGGCTGGCTTCCAGCCAGACGCCCAAATCTTCTTCATTCCGCCGGGCTTTCACCGGCTCCGGTCCCGAAGCGACGCGCGGCCCCAAAAGTGATCGCCGCCAGCCTTGCGACAGAAGCCGCGTCGAGGAGGTTTCTTCCAGCGTCAGCACTGAATGCGCCGCCGTTGCGCGCACCGCTTCACGCCAGGTGCGCGGCTGATCCTCAGACCAGCCGCAATTGACCACAAGCCGACCACCCGGCGCGGCGAACTCAAACGCCAGCGCGCTCGCGTGCACATCAGCGGAGTGCGGCCCTGTGGGCGGACCCGCAGAATCCATGATCAATACGGCGCCGCCGGCTTGCACGCGGTTAAACCCGCTGTGCGGCGCTACATTGAAGCCGCGCCCCTCGCCGCCGCCCACATGCTTGAGCGCGGTTTCAATGGCTCGGGAATCGCCTTCGTCGCCGCCATGAAACACAGACAATCCACCGCCCGGCAAACGGCAAAACCGGATGAAGGCCGCCGCCCGGTCCATGGCGCGATTGACTTCATCGGACAAAGCGACGCTGCGCGCGTCCGCGGCCTGATCCAGCACGACAAGGGCGATCAGAACATCCGCAGTGACCCGCGGATTGCGGCTGGCGTGACCGCCATCAGGCAAGAGTTGCGCGGCCAGTTCATGATCCAGCGCCGCTTGCGCCCGCGCTTGCAGCCCCGCCGGCATATCCAGCGTCAGCACGGCCAGCCGCAAAGTGATCGCCGCAAAGAGCCGCGCTTTGTCCTGCGGCATCAAGGATAGACAGCGCGATAGCCGCAATGTCTGGCGAACCGCGGATTTGAGCCGTTTGGGCGTGTGCGCGTCGTCTGTGGAGAAGAGCGTGTCGCTCACCATCATCCAGGCCCACAAACGCCCTTCCAGAATATGCGGCTCCCAGCTGAACCAGTTCCACTTGCCAAAGCGTGTCAGCCAGTCATCGGCCAGCCGGCGCGCCATCAGCGGCGCTTCCGGGTCCTCGACCGCCAAAAGGTCAGCGAGCCAATCAAAACGGTGCAGGCTTTCTGCGAAGCGTTTGGAGGGCGCTGTGCGATCCCAGACAGAGTCCTGTTCAGGGATTTCCACGATCTCGCCAGCCAGGGCGAAACGGCCGCCCAGCAAAGCCGCGCCATAGGCCTTATCGCCTTTGACGAACACTCGGGGGGGCTTGCTCAAACTCTCAGGCGCTCGCTGGTTCTGCGTCAGCATGCGGTAGGGCGGCGCTGCATTGAGAAGATCTGACAGCTCCCGACGACCGCGCAACGCCAGGGCGGCGGCGAGTTCGCGGGTCTTGGCCTGGCGTTTCATCAAAGCCTCATGCGCCCCGCAAGGCGGCGATGTTCTGGGCGTAGGCGTCCGGGCCGCCTTTAAACACCGCCGACCCGGCGACCAGCGCGTCCGCACCGGCGGCCAGGCATTGCTGCGCCGTTTGCGGGTTCACCCCGCCATCCACCTCAATCATCGTGTCCAGGCCGCGACGATCAATGGTCTTTCGAAGCGTGTCGATCTTGCGCAGCTGGGAGCTGAGAAAGCTCTGCCCGCCAAAACCGGGATTGACGCTCATGATCAAGACCAGATCGAGCTCGTCCAGCACAAAGTCGATGCAATCCAGTGACGTGCCGGGGTTGAGCGCAGCCCCTGCTTTCACACCGTGGGTCTTGATCGATTGGACGGTGCGGTGAAAATGCGGTCCCGCTTCGGGATGCGCCGTGATCATGTCCGCCCCGGCGTCGACGAAATCGGCGATGTAGGCGTCCACCGGCGAGATCATCAAATGCACGTCGAAGGGCTTTTCAGACCAGGGCCGCAGGGCTTTCACCACCGCCGGGCCAATGGTCAGGTTCGGCACGAAATGCCCATCCATCACATCAATATGGATCCAGTCGGCGCCAGCGGCGTCAACGGTTTTGACTTCCTCCCCAAGGCGGGCGAAATCAGCCGAGAGAATCGAAGGGGAAATAATCGCGGAATGGGCCATGCTGATTGCGTATCAGCGGCCCGCTGGATGAGCAAGATGCGCCGTCCGTTTTCCCCGCGCTTGCGGCAGTTTGGTCTATCTGACGAGACAGCTCTGGAAGACGAGATCCCATCCCGCCCTCCAGAGCCGCTGCGGGTGTTACCCGATGGCGCGATGCCCGCGCAGACGCAAGCAATCCACAACCATCTGGCGGCGTTCGTCGCGCGTTTCGAGCGCCCCGCTCATCCCGCCGACGGCTGCACCCACAAGGGCGCCCGCCAAGGCGCCTTCGGTATCGGTGACATCGTCATCAGCAAGTCCGGCAAGCGCGCCGATCCCTGCGCCAATGGCCATATCGGTTCGCGTATCCGCGTTCATCAAGGCGCGTTCACGGGCCAGGGCCTGACAGGCCTGCAGATCCGCCTGGTAAGCGACCGAGCGGGGGCCATCCACAACCGGCGCGTAATCCGCGCCGCCGCCCGCACAGGCTCCCAGCGCCAGCGCCGCAACGCCCCCCGCCAACAGGGCGCACCCGCCCCGCAACGCGCACAAAGCCGTGCGCGCAGTCAAACTGCGTTTCATTCTGTCTCTCCTGAAGCATGGCCCCCTGTCGGGCCGGGTTGTTAAGCGGCGTCCGCGTTGGACATCCGCCCTCTGATGACAAGCACCACCACCGCGAAGGCGGGTAATGCGTCAAAACTCTCAACAAGGCTGATCGCCTGATGCAGCGCCGTTTCGGCCTGCGCCCATCCATGATGCACATGGACCCCAAGCAGGGTGAGATACGCCGCTGCAACACACAGGCTCAGCACCACCGCCCACCCCTGTCTGCAAATCAGCCCCGTGCCGGACGCCGCCGCCAGCAATGTGGCGACCAGCAAGAACGGCACGAAACCAGTCGCCCAGACTCCCTCGAGATAGGTGTAATCTCGCAGCACCAGCGGCCCTCCAGGGATCATCATCGCCAGGGTCAGGGTCAAAAACAGCAAGGCGAACCCTGCAGCCCTCAAGGCGGCTGCGCCCTTGGGCAATATCGGGACGATCGTCCTGACGATACTGTGCGCCATCTCGGCGTCTCCTGTAGTCTCCGCCCTCCCGGTTTTCCGGTGTTCAGGCGGAAGGGTTGACCAACCAGTTCAGGGAGAGCCCCCTGAAAGCTCGCCCTTCAGATTCGGGCGCCCGCTGCTACGTATTGTGTAGCAATATTTATCGCTACGCATTCCGTAGCGCAAGTGACCCTTTCGAGGTAAAATTGTGGCGAAACTGACTGAAACCTCGCGGCCCGTCCTGGCCCTGTTTGATGTGCTGGGTCAGAAATGGGTGCTGCGCATTATCTGGGAGCTGCGCAACGGCCCGCTGACCTTTCGCGAGCTGCGCGCCCAGTGCGATGAGATTTCGCCCACCGTGCTCAATCAGCGTCTGGCGCTTTTGAAAGACACGCTGCTGCTGGAAAGCACGGACGAAGGCTACAAACCCACCGCGCTCCTTGAAGAGCTGGGGCCGGTTTTGTACGCCTTGCGTGACTGGTCCAACAGCTGGGCGGAAATCCGCGTCGCGCACGGCCATGAGCTGTGACCTCATCTTACGCGTCCGCTCCCGCGCGGTTCGGGCGGAAGCGCTCCCGGTAGGACCGCACGGTCACCCCCAGATGCTTGTGAAACGCCCGGCGCATACGCTCGGCGGCGCCAAAGCCTGATTTGAGCGCAATGACGTCAATCGTGTCGTCAGACTGCTCGAGCCGCACCCGCGCATCCTGAAGGCGGGCCTGCTCCACATAAGCGGCGGGCGTCTCCCCCGTCTCACGCTTGAACTTGCGCGCGAAGCTGCGCTCGGACATGCAGGCCAATGTGGCGAGCTCGGCCACGTTCAGCTCATCGGTAAGATTTGAGAGGATGTGCTCAAGCGTACGGTTGATCGGGCCGTCATCAACCTGCTGAGCGACCAGCTGAGCGCTGAACTGCGCCTGACCGCCCGGACGCATCATGTACATGACGTTATAGCGCGCCACCTTGAGCGCCATGTCGTGCCCCCAGTCCGCTTCGACAAGCGCCAGGGCCAGATCCATGCCCGACGTCACCCCGGCCGAGGTCCAGTATTTGCCGTCGCGCACATAGATCGCATCCGCGTCCAGCTCGACCTCGGGATAGCGTTTCGCCATCACGGGGCACCACCACCAATGGGTTGAGGCGCGCTTGCCGTCCAGACGCCCCAGCTCCGCCAGGATGAAAGCGCCGGTGCAGATCGAAATCACGCGCGCGGCCTGCTGATCCGCCCAGGCCACAAATTCCATCAACCGTCGATCCTTGAGCGCGGCCTGGGTTCCATGTCCGCCGGCGATCATCAGGACATCAATGGGCAAACCACTGGCGCGCGCCTGCTCGAAGGTCATATCGGGGACCAGAGACAGGCCCGATGTGGTCCGGATCGGACTTGTCTCAGAAGCGACCAGGGTCAGCTCATACCCGCCCACGCCGCCATCCCGGAACAGTTTGACCCCGGAGAGCACCTCCATGGGACCGGTGATGTCCAGCACATGGGCGTCGGGATAAGCGACCATCACCACATGAAGGAGCGGCGTATCAGCGAGCGGGGGGTGAGCGGCGCGTGTCATGGGCTGATAGTGCGCCGGGAACGCGGAATTCGGAAAGCCTGCAAACACGCAGATTCCGCCAAACCGCTCCTATTGCCGGCCCAGCAAGATCGGCAGGACGTTCAAAACGCTGCGCAAGAGCGAGCCCTTGCCCGCAGCACGCTCCAGATCGTCAAGATCGGCGCGATCAAGCCAGACCCCGTTCACCATGACAGCGTCGGGGAACTCGACCACGGACACGTCACTGAGCGGGTCGCCGCTGACCAGCACCAGGTCAGCGCGCAATCCCGGCGCGATCCGGCCGCGATCGGTCAGCCCCAGAACCTGTGCGCCATTGGCGGTCGCGGTCTGCAGCGCCGCATGCGGGCTCAACCCCGACATCACCAGCAATTCAAGTTCACGCGTCATCGACCGGCCTGGAAGATTGGTGAAGATGCCCGCATCGGTGCCAGCGATGAGCGTCACGCCCGCGTCATGCATCATATCGGTGGCCTGACGATAGAACTGACGCCGCGCTTCTTCGCGAACGGCCGGGTCCTGACGCGCCCAATACGCGTACACATCCGCATCGATGCGCACATAGAGCGGGTTAAGGGTCTCCACCCCAGGACGCTCCAGATAGGCGCCGCCGGTTTCCGCCACCCGCACCAGATTGTCGTGGGCGATCAAGGTGGGCGTCACGACAACGCCGGCTTGGGCCATCTCGCCCGCCAGAACCTCCATGCGGTCCGCGTTCAGACGGTCGCGCAGGCCGTGCCAGACGATGGATTCGGTATGCTCAATGGTCAGAAACCCGTCATCGAGCACGCTCGTGAAAGGGATCAGAAAATCGCGCTCCAGAGGAATGCCCGGCTCGCGCACACCTTCGGGCGTATGGCCCGACACCGTCAGCCCCAGAGCGCGCGCTTCCTCCAGAATCCCCAAATAAGCGTCTTCGGTCAGGTTTGAATACACTTTCAGATGCCGGTAGCCCTGCTGGTGCTGGCGACGGACTGCGGCGCGCGCCTCCTCACCGGTCATCACCAGAACATGGTTCTGCTGGGCGTTCGGGCCGGGCGAGTTCAAAATCGGCCCAGTGGTCAGAAGCGTCGGCCCCAGAAGGGCGCCGTCCTCGATCCTGTCCGCCCAGCGCAAATGAACCGGCAGGCCGGCGACATTGCGCACGCTAGTGACGCCATGGGCGAGATACCCGGCCAGCTCCGGCATATCCCAGACATGCACATGGGCGTCGATCAGCCCGGGCAACAGGGTGCGGCCCGCGGCGTCAATGCGCTCAGCGCCTTCAAGGCGCGGATCGCCATCCAGAGCGCTATGAGGCGCGCGGTCAGCGATGACGCCGTCGATCACCAGAATATCCTGAGCCTCAAGCGCGTCAGGCTCGCCAGCGACCATGGAGACAAGACGCGCATTTTCAATGAGGATGGCGGGCGCCGGCTCACGGCCCGACATCTCAGCCGGCCAACGAAACGCGATCACCCAGATCAGTCCGGCGAGAACGCCCAGACCAACCAGCACCCCGAAGACAATCCGCATCTCGCTCTCCCGCCTGATACCCGACCAGTCTGGAGCGCAGGCGCGTGAAACGATAGTTCAGATTCGGACATTCTTGCTGAAAGCTCCGCCGAACGCGCCGGGCCTAGTCGCTCAATCGCGCGCGCAAGGGCGCAGACCGCCCTCCGGCCCAAACCCCGCCCAGCACCAGAGCCACGCCCGCCATCTGAACCAGGCTGAGGCTTTGGCCCAGGAGCACCCAACCGATCAGCACCGCCGTGAGAGGGCTGAGAAAGCCGAGCGTGGACACCGCAGCAGGATCAAGACGCTGAACGCCGCGAAACCATAGACCATAGGTCAGCGCCGCTCCGATGAGGCCAAGCCAGAGCAAGCCCGCAATCGCTTCACGATCAAGGGGCGGCAATGGCGGCTCAAGGAACCAAGCGAACGGCAGAAGCAGCATCCCCCCGGCAGCCAGTTGCCAGGCGGTGAAGGTCAGGAGCGGGGTGTCGCGCCGCCATTTCCGGCTCAATACTGTGCCTGTCGCCATCGACACTGCGCCGCCTAGCCCCGCGGCGACGCCGAGAGGATCAAGACCGGCGGCTGGCCCCAGGACCAGGCACGCCACGCCCAGCACGCCCGTGATCCCGCCCATCACCGCCAGACGCCGCACCGGCTGGTCCAGCACCACCCGCGCCAGTCCAATGACGATCAGCGCCTGTAGCGAGCCCATTGTCGCCGCCACGCCGCCGGGCAAGCGATAGGCGGCGACGAACAAGCAGGCCCAGAAAATGGCGAAATTGACCGCCCCCAGCACCGCCGCCTCGCCCCATTGCCGCCCGACCGGCAACCGGCGCAGGGCGACCAGCAACAGCAGACCGGCGGGCAAAGCGCGCAAGACGGCCAGGGTCAGAGGATAGCCCGCGGGCAGCATCTCGGTGGTGACGATATAGGTCGTCCCCCAGACCATGGGCGCGAGCCCGGTCAGGGTCAGGTCAAACAGGCGTGGCATGACGGGCTCCTCCCCTAGCGCAGCGGGAAGGCGAGCGGGCGCATCGGCGCGGCGTCAGCCCCGCGCAGGCGCAAACCACCGCCAATAAAGGCGAACTCATAGACCTGATCGCGCGCCAACGCTTCCAGGAACACGAGCTCGAGGATCGGCGCGCCTTGTTGCGCCAGCAGATAGGTATGCACCGGCACATAATTGGCCGGGTCCTCACTGGGGAACGCTTCAAAGCTGAGATTGTCGGCGCCGACGACCATGGCCCCGGCCTCCTCAATCAGGAAGCGGGCGGCCTCCATGCCAAGCCCGGGCGGGTTCTGCATGTATGCTTGGGCGTCTTCATATACCTGCATGCGGCCGGTGCGGATCAGAACCACATCGCCGTCCGCCAAAGTCACGTTCTGAGCGGCCAATGCGCCGACCAGCTCGCCCCGGCTGATCCGGTGACCGTCAGCAAGCTGATCAACCTCAAGAAACGCCGGCAGGTCAATCAACACGCCGCGCGCCACGATGGGCGGCAACGCCTCAGCTCCACCCACACGCCAGCCGCGATCGCCAAGATGCTCTTCAGCCGTGAAGCCGTTCCACACTTGCGCGTTCAGTCCGAAATGGACCAGGGCGTCGATATGGGTGCCGGTATGGGTGTACATCGACACCACCGCGCCCGTGTAGCTGACATGGTCGTTCATGGCGTGGCCCACCCCCAGCGGGTCATCCACGCCCGTACCGTGCGGGGTGTGGGTCATCCAGATCCGGTAGTGCGGGTCGCCGGCGGCCTGCCAGCTGGGCATGCCGATGAAATACTCCACAGACAGATCATAGGGCGCCGCGCCCGAGATCCGGCCCAGAATGGCGGCCTGGCTGGTCGGCGTCATCAGGTTGAGCCGTCCGATCTCATCGTCTGCCCCCCAAGGGCTCACGCCGACTTCAGGGAGGTCCGATTGCGCAGATGCAACGGCGCACAAGACTGCGGATAAAGCAGCGCCGATCAGCGCCGATGACAGGCGTGTCATAGTATTCTCCGTAAACTGAATAATTGAATGCAACCGCCTCAGGCAGGCTCTGCGATCTTCGCGCGACCTACGGCCATACGCTGCGCCAGCTCTGCGACGCGGGCGCCGAGCCTGGCCGCGGTCTCGCGATCCGCGGCGGGCGGGGCGAGATCCGGTCCTTGGTCATTATTGGCCTGGGCCATGGCGCCCAGCGATCCGCCGATACGATTGAGATCGTCCACACTGGCGGTCGAACTGTTATTGCCGGGCAACTGGTTGAGGCTCACCCACAACATGCCGTGCTGGGCCGCCAGCGTAGCGAGCTGGCTGAGCGTGGCGAACTTGTCGCCCGCTTGCGAACTGGAGACGGTGAAACCCGCCGCCAGCTTGTCCGCCCAACCCCGCGCCAGCCAGATGGCGGAGGTCTGGTCCATGAAGGTTTTAAACGGCCCCGAGACCGCGCCCATATAGGTTGGCGAGCCAAAAATGATCGCGTCTGAAGCCGCGAGCACAGCCCAGCGCTCAGCGTTCATGTCAGTGACGTCGATCAGCTCGGCCCGCGCGCCAGACTGGCGCTCAACCCCTTGAGCGACGGCCTCCGCGAGAACGCGGGTATGGCCGTAGCCGGTGTGATAGGCGATGGCGATTTGCGTGCGCATGGCGCTCTCCCGTGTGATAACGGGTCGAATCTTACTGATCGCCAAAAGTGAAATAATTAGGGATTCTGTTGATTCATATTTCACGTTTCGTGAAATATGAATCTCAGGCCTGCAGTGTCCTGAAATGCTCGACCAGGAAGTCGAGGAAGACCCTCACCTTGCGAGAGACCTCGCGCTGTTCAGGATAGACGGCGTATAGCGCCTGCGCTTCACCGCGCCACCCCGGCACAGCGTCGACCAGGGCGCCGGATGCAATCTCCTCACGCACATAAACATTGGGCAGAAGTGCAAGACCCAGCCCTTGCATCGCAGCGGACTTGAGCGCGATCGAATTGTTGATGCGCAGTCTTGGCTTGACCGAGACAGCTTGCATGCCGTCGGCGCTGAACAGCGGCCAGGTTTCCGGCGCGTCTGACCCGGCAAAAACCAAAGCGTCATGCGCGCTCAGATCCTGAGGTGATGCAGGATGCCCCCGAGCTTCCAGATAGCTCGGCGCCGCACAGACAATCCTGTCGAGATCGAGCAATTTGCGCGCTTTCAGGCTGGAATCCTGCAATAATCCTCCTCGGATCGCCAGATCGAACCCTCCGCTCACCAGGTCTACAACTTCGTCGCTCATATGCAGGTCGAGCAAAATGTCCGTGTACTGACGACAGAAGTCTGGCAAGGCGTCAGACAGGGTCGTTAATCCCATCGACATTGGCGCTGACACTTTCAGCCGCCCGCGCGGGCTCGTGGCTTCGGCGCGCACCTGCTCGTCAGCTTCCGCCAGCGCATCCAGCACAGCGCAAGCCTGCTGATAATAGGCCGCGCCCGAATCGGTAAGGTTCAGAGAGCGGGTGGTGCGCACGATCAACTGCACGCCTAGCCGGGCTTCGAGATCTTTGACCGCCTTGCTGACCGCAGCGTTTGAGACGCCCAGATCCCGCGCAGCCGCGCTGAAGCCGTTACATTCGACCACCCGCCGGAAAACCTCCAGCGTCAGTAAACGGTCCATGGCTCCGCCCCTGCTAGATGCGCCTCAATCGTGAGCCTGGATGATCGCCCATACTTGATGATGCACTCAAGTCAGCATCGTCAAAGCCGTCAAGAAGGCGGCAAAGCTCAATGTCGTCCCCAGGGTGCGGATATGGTTCCAGGCGGTCCAGACGCGCTGATAACGTTGCCAGACATCTTCCGCACCGCCACTGGCTTCAAGCGCCTTGTTCATCGGCACATTCGCCAAAAGCGTAATGCCGAAGACCAGCACGGCGTAAACGCCCACGCCCAGACCGATAAGCCAACGAACAGCTGTCGGCGCCGCATCCGGCGCCCACCAGGCAAGCCCGGCCGCAAACGGGATGATGAGGAAAAAGCTGGTCAGAAAGACTGATCGCAACACCGTCCGGTTCAGACCGATCATGCCAGCCGCGCCGGCGCCGGGCGCGGCCTGAGACAGGCCGCGCATGATGAAATCTGAAAACGCCAGGAACACGCCAGCGGTCAGGCCTGTCGCCAGAACCAGCCCCGCGAGCAAGATACCATACACAGTCATCTCCACCTCCAGCATCGCTCTAGACCTGCTCCGCCGCCAACCAGACACCGCGGGCGGCGGTCTTGCGGGCGTAAGTTTCGAAATCCGTGGCGGGGCGACCCAGCGCCCGCTGCACACCGTCGCTGACATGCGCGTTGCGGCCGTCAAAGACCGTGGTGAACAAGTAATCCATCAACCACACCACATCTGACGGCGCTCCGGCTGCTTTTGCACCGTCCAGAAAGGCCCCATGAGGGATCTCAACGAAGTCTATGGTCCGGCCCGTGGCGTCTGACAGAGCTGCGGCCACATCCTTGAACGTCATCAAGCGAGGACCCGTGACCTCATAGATCTCGCCGTCATGGCCAGGCTGGGTCAGAGCCGCAACCGCCACCTCGGCGATATCATCGGCGTCCACGAAGGGCTCAGGCGTATCGCCAGCGGGCAGTGTGAGTTGACCGGCGCGCACCATGTCGACGAATGCGCCTTCAGAGAAATTCTGATTGAACCAGCTGGCGCGCACCACGCTCGCTTCCAGCCCGCTATTGAGCACGATCCGCTCACACGCCTGCGCTTCAGCTTCCCCGCGGCCCGACAACAGAACCAGGCGTTGCACGCCCTGCTTCGCCGCGGCGTCCACAAACCGCGTGATCGTCGAGACGGCGCCGGGGACCGCCAGATCCGGCGCATAAGCGATGTAGACCGCCTTCACCCCGTCCAGCGCCTCAGGCCAAGTGTCAGGCTGGTTCCAGTCAAAGGGAATGTCCGCCCGCCGCGAGCCCAGACGGATGGGGTGGCCCTGCGCGGCCAGCACTTGCGCCACGCGGGCGCCGGTCTTGCCGGTCGCGCCCGTGACCAGAATGGGAGAGGTGCGCGTGAACGCACGGCGGACTGCGTTGAAAATAGCCATGTCATGCTCCTGGCGTCACTTGACGCGATGTAAACTTTACACTGCGTCAAGTAGGCGTCTCTTGACACGATGTCAAGCGCAATCAAATGTGCCCCAATCTTTCAGCTGACGGAGTCGCCGCAATGGCCGACGCACCGGACACCCGCACAAAAATCCTGGACGCCTGTCACACGCTGCTCATCAGCGATGACGGCGGCTCGACCCGGATGAGCGACATCGCCAAAGCCGCCGGGCTCAGCCGACAGGCGGTGTATCTGCACTTCAAAACGCGGGCGGAGCTTTTGATCGCCCTGACGCGCCACATTGACGAGGTGGAGGATGTGGCGGCCCGGCTGGCGCCCAGCCGCGCCGCCAAATCCGGCCTTGAAAGGCTGGACGCCTATATCGAGGCCTGGGGCGGATACATCCCGGTCATTTATCCCGTGGGACGCGCTCTGATGGCGATGGCCCCCGGCGATGAGGCGGCGGACCTGGCCTGGACTGATCGCATGACCGCCATGCGTCAGGGCTGCGACGCGGCGATCAACGCCCTCGCAGCAGATGGCGATCTGCGCCCCGAACTGAACGCCCAAACGGCGGCGGAGCTGCTTTGGGCTTTGTTGTCCGTACGTAATTGGGAAGCGCTGACTCAAAGCTGCGGCTGGCCGCAAGCGAAGTATCTGCATCACATGAAAGCGCTGACCCGCAGCTATCTGTGTTCACAGGAGGCCGCATCATGACGTCTGATGCTCTCACCTTTCGTCGCGCCAGACGCGACGATCTCGAAGCGATCATCGCTCTGCTCGCCGATGATGACCTTGGGCAGAGCCGAGAGCGTGTCAGCACACCCACTGATCCGGCCTATCTGTCCGCGTTTGACGCCATCCAGTCCGATCCCAACCAGCTCCTCGCCATACTGGAAGACGATGCGGGCGTGGCGGGATGCCTGCAGATCAGTTTCATCCCAGGTCTATCGCGCCTGGGGATGTGGCGCGGTCAGATCGAAAGCGTTCGCATCGCCCGGCGACGACGGGGCGACGGGCTGGGCCGCACCATGATTGAGTGGGCGATCGAGCAATGCCGCATCAAACACTGCGGACTGGTGCAACTGACCTCTGACAAGACGCGCACAGACGCTTTGAGGTTTTACGAAAGCTTGGGCTTCGTTAGCAGCCATGAAGGGCTGAAGCTCGCTCTATGACGCGGACGCATTCGTTCGCGCAGGTTCAGGCAACGGATCTTCTTTCACATCCTCAAGCCAGCGGTCCATCACCACGCAGGCGGTGAGATCGCCAGTGACGTTCACCGCCGTCCGGCACATGTCGAGAATGCGGTCCACACCCAGCAAGATCGCTACGCCCGCAGCCGGGATGCCCATGCCTTGCAGGATGGTGGCGAGGATGATGATGCCCACGCCCGGTGTCGACGGGCTGCCGATGCTGGCGCCCACCACGGTGATCACCAGCAGCGCGAACTGCGCGACGCTAAGGTCCACGCCGAACAGCTGGGCGATGAACAGGGCCGCCACCACCTGATAAAGCGCCGTGCCGTCCATATTCACAGTCGCGCCCAGCGGAATGACGAAGCGCGCGATCGGCGGCGAAACCTTGAGCCTGTCTTCGGCGACCCGCAGTGAGAGCGGCATGGTCGCCGCCGAGCTGGAGGTCGAGAACGCCAAAAGCTGCGCATCGACGATCTTGCCAGCGAACGCAAATGGAATGCGGCGTCCCAGCACCAGCACGATCACAAGATAGCAGGCGAGCAAGGCGGCGAGCCCGATCAGAACCGAGACGATATAGGCCGACAAGCCGATCAAGGCGTCGAATCCGGCCCGGATGACGAAATCAGAGATCAAGCCCAGTACGGCGATGGGCGCCAGGCGCATGGCCCAGCCGATGATCTTCATCGCCACTTCCTGAACGGTCTGCAGCAGGCGGCTGAGCGGTTCGGACCGGTCCGGCCCGATGATCGACATCGCTACGCCAATGAACAAGGCGTAGACCACGATCTGCAGCATGTTGCCGGTCAGCATGGCGTTATCAATGTTGGCGGGCACCAGATTGGCGATCTGTGCGGGCGCCGACATCAATTCGGAAGGCGCCTCCAGAAGCGCCTCGCCAGTCCCGCCTGCTTCGGTCATCGCGGCGTCTGAAAAGCGCTCACCGTCAATATATCGGCCTGGCTTGATCAAAGTCGCTACGGCGGCGCCCAACATCACAGCAAGGGTGGTCGTGCCGACAAAATACGGCGCGATGCGAAATCCCACCTTGCGCAGAAACGCCGGATCTCCCGCCGATGTCAGGCCCAGAATGATCGAGCTGATGATCAGCGGGATGACCACCATCTGGATGACGTTGAGGAAGATCTGACCCGGCAGGCGCAGCCATTCCGCCAGATGCTCCGCCGCTGCGGGCTCCAGCGAGAGCGGTCCTTCAGTCTGCGGCGAGAGCAGCAATCCGACGCCGACGCCCATGACCATGGCCACAAGAATCTGCGCCCACAGGCGCGATTCGATCAGGCCTCGGATATCGCGCACCCGCAAATTGCGCCGAACATTCATGAGCGACCCTCTAACTCCCCTTCTTCATTAGCGGGTTCCGTCGCGTGCGCCTAGCAGGTCCCGCCTCGCAATCTGGACATGACTTCTCGCATGATCATCGCTCGCGTTCACACCGTCTCACACGAATGCTTAGGAACGCTTTTACCTATTCCACCTCAAGCTGTGGCTCACCCGTGCAGGATGAAGTTGATGGACCTGAACAGACTGATCGAACATGCACCGGGATTGATAGGGACAGCCTCGCTTGATGGCCATTTCGTCTCTCTCAACCCCCGTTGGTCTGAAGTTCTGGGCTATGACCACGCTGACCTTGAAGGCCTGAGCTTTCTCGACTTTGTGCATCCTGAGGATATCGCTGACACCTTGCTGGCCGTTCAAGCCCTGGCAAGCGGCCAAGCCGTCTGTCACTTCGTCAATCGCTATCGCCGCTCAGATGGGGGCTACACCTCGATTGAGTGGCATTCGTCATTGGGTGAAGATTCGCTGATCTATTTCTTTGCCTTTGAAGTCAACGAACGCGTTGAAATTCAAGAAGAACTTCAAAATTCTCGGGACCGTCTGGCGCAGGTGGCCGAGATCGCCGGCATTGGCGGCTGGGAAGTCGACCTGCAGGCGATGTGCGCGCGTTGGGATGATCAGACCTGCCGAATCCACGACGTGGAGCCCGGCTTCACGCCTGCGCTTGAAGACGCCATCAATTTCTATGCCCCCGAAGCGCGTGACATGGTCGCCGAGGTCGTTCAGCGAGGCATTGATCAAGGGACTGGCTGGGACTTTGAAGCCCCGTTGATCACCGCAAAGGGGCGACGCATCTGGGTGCGCGCCAGCGGAATCGCTTATCAAGAAGATGGCGTGACGATCAAACTGGCTGGCGTGTTCCAGGATATTACCGAAACCAAGAAACACGCCCTGATGCTGGAACAAGCGCTCAAGCGCGCAGAGGATTTGCAGGCTAAGGCGGAAAGCGCCAGCAAGGCCGCCGACGCCGCCAATCAGGCCAAATCCCGGTTCCTCGCCAATATGAGCCATGAAATCCGCACACCGCTGAACGGTATGCTGGGGATGAGCCAGCTGCTCAAGCGCAGCCCTGAACTTCAAGGCGTGCAGCGCAAGCATGTCGAAATCTTGCAAGAATCCGGTCAGATCCTGAAAGTGTTGATCGACGACATCCTCGATATTTCAAGGATTGAAGCGGGTGAGTTGGGACTGGAGCAAACCCTCTTCCAGCTTGATGAACTCATTCTGACCACAGCCTCCATAACTGAACTATCGGCCGCCCAGAAGGGACTCACGTTCAATCTAGACTGGACCAAAGAGCCTTCTGTCATGCGACTGGGCGACGCGAAAAGACTGCAGCAGGTTCTGATCAACCTGCTGGGCAACGCCATCAAGTTCACCGACTCCGGTGAAGTGTCATTGAGCGTGAGAAGCGGTCCTGGTGATCAGATGAGATTCGAAGTCTGCGACACAGGACCGGGTCTGGCGGCTGAGGAACACGAGCACATTTTCCGCAGATTCAGTCAGGTGGATGAATCTGAGTGCAAACGCCATGATGGCGTTGGTCTCGGTCTCGCGATCAGTAAAGAGCTTGTGGAGCTGGCTGGGGGGTCCATCGGTGTTACGTCCCGGCCCGGCGAAGGCGCGGCGTTCTGGTTCGAATGGCCGCTGCCTCAGGCGAGCCAATCCAATCGGAGAGCCAAAGTGCGCACGCCCCGCCCCTTGACGCACGCTACGATTTCATCGGGTCCGCCCCTCAAAATCCTGATCGCCGAGGACAAGCTGAGCAATTACGAAGTCCTCAAAGCGGCGCTGGAACAAGACGGCTACAGCATTGAACGGGCGCATTCTGGCCTGGAAGCAATAGAAAAAACAAAACTTTGGCAACCCGACTTGATCATGATGGACATCCATATGCCGCTCATGTCGGGGGATGAAGCCATCGAGACAATCTGGCTCCAATCCGGGCGAAAAAGCCCCGCGGTCATTGCTGTCACAGCCGACGCCACCGCGCGCACGTGCAAGCGCGTTCAGGATCTGGGCGTGTCGCATATTTTTTTGAAGCCATACGACATTCAAGAGATCACGCAAACTGCAAGGCTCGTGCTTCACACGCAACGCTCACACGCTCATTAACAAGCGGCGCGCCAATAAAGCGGCGGTCTTCGCCGTCACCCCGTCCTGATCATAAGCGGGGCAAAGCTCCACCAGATCGGCAAGCGCCAGACGGTCGCCCGCTCTTTCGAGGACAAAGCCCACAATCTGTTCAATCGTCGCCAGCGGCACGCCCCGCGCCGCGGGCGCGCTGACGCCCGGCGCCTGACAATGGCTGAGCACATCAATATCTATCGTCAGATACACCCGATCATTACGCGCGATCAGCTCGGATATGGCTCTATTCGCCGCCAGCGGATCCGCGATCAGATCATGATCCCGCACCAGCCCGACGCCCCAGTCTTGCGCGCGCTTGAACAAAGCCTGGGTATTCGCCTCTTGCGCATAGCCCACGCACAGATAGTCAAACCGTTCAGGATCAAGCGCCCGGATTTGTGCGAAGGGCGTTCCGGACGAGCCGCCCGCTTCGCCCGGTAAACGCAGATCCAGATGAGCGTCCAGATTGAGAATGCCGATCCGCGCGTCTCGATAGCGCTTGCGCAAGCCCTGATAGGACGCGAAGGCGGTTTCATGCCCGCCGCCTAAGACCACCAGCCGGTCATGAAGGCTGAGCGCGTCAGCGATCGCGTTGGCGAGGGTGTCTTGCCCCGCTTCCAGCGCATCACCCGTCACCACCACATCGCCGAGGTCTGAGAACGCCAGGGCGTTCTGAGGCGCTGCGAGATTCGCAAGCGCCTGCCTGAGGGCGGCAGGGCCGTCCTTGGCGCCGACCCGTCCCTTGTTGCGCTTCACGCCTGCGTCACATGCAAACCCGATGACGGCGCGCTTGGCGTCCGGTGTCACAAGCTGATGCAGACGGATCGCATCGGATCCGTCCTCAGGGTCCAACCGACCCGTCCACTCTGGCGCTTGGGTGCGGGTGACGCTCATGCAACGCTCCTAAAGGATGCCGGGCAGGTTGAGCCCGGTCTCACGCGCGCAGTCGAGGGCGATCTCGTATCCGGCGTCGGCATGCCGCATCACGCCGGTGGCCGGGTCGTTCCACAACACATTGGCGATGCGCGTATCCGCGGCTTCAGTGCCATCACAGCAGATCACCATGCCCGAATGCTGGGAGAAGCCCATGCCGACCCCGCCGCCATGATGCAGGCTGACCCAGGTCGCGCCGCTGGCGGTGTTCAAAAGCGCATTGAGAAGCGGCCAGTCCGACACGGCGTCAGACCCGTCTTTCATGGCTTCGGTCTCGCGGTTCGGCGAAGCGACAGAGCCGGAATCGAGATGATCTCTTCCAATCACCACCGGCGCTTTCAGCTCGCCGGTGCGCACCATCTCATTGAAGGCGAGGCCCAGACGATGACGCTGGCCTAGACCGACCCAGCAGATGCGTGCGGGCAGCCCCTGAAAGTTGATGCGCTCGCGCGCCATATCGAGCCATTGGTGCAAGTGCGGATCATCAGGGATCAGCGCCTTCACCTTGGCGTCGGTCTTGTAGATATCTTCCGGATCGCCTGAGAGCGCCGCCCAGCGGAAAGGCCCCACGCCGCGACAGAAGAGCGGGCGGATATAGGCGGGCACGAAACCGGGGAAATCAAAAGCGTCCGCAACGCCCGCTTCGAGCGCAACCTGGCGGATATTGTTGCCGTAATCGAGCGTCGGCACGCCATCGGCGTGAAACGCCAGCATGGCCTCCACATGAGTTTTCATGCTGGCGCGGGCGGCCGCTTCGACGCGCTTTGGATCGCGTTCGCGCGCCTCGCGCCAGTCCGCCACGCTCCACCCCGCCGGCAGATAGCCGTTCAGCGGATCATGAGCGCTGGTCTGATCGGTCAGCATGTCCGGGCGCACGCCGCGCGCATAGAGCTCGGGCACGAGTTCGGCGGCGTTGCCCAGAAGGCCGACGGACTTGGCCTCCCCCGCCTTGGTCCAACGCTCGATCATCTGAAGCGCCTCGTCCACAGAGGTCGCCTTTTCGTCCACATAGCCCGTGCGCAGACGGAAATCGATGCGAGTCTCATCGCACTCGATCGCCAGGCAGCACGCCCCCGCCATCACCGCCGCCAAGGGTTGGGCGCCGCCCATCCCGCCAAGACCGGCGGTCAGAATCCAGCGGCCCGTGAGGTCGCCGTCATAGTGCTGGCGGCCCGCTTCCACGAAGGTTTCGTACGTCCCCTGAACAATCCCCTGGGTGCCGATATAAATCCACGAGCCCGCCGTCATCTGGCCGTACATGGCCAGCCCCTTTTTATCGAGTTCGTTGAAATGGTCCCAGTTGGCCCAGTGCGGCACCAGGTTGGAGTTGGCGATCAGCACGCGCGGCGCGTTCTCATGGGTGCGGAACACGCCGACCGGCTTGCCCGACTGGACCAGCAAGGTCTCGTCATCCTCAAGCGCTTTAAGGCTCTCGACGATCTTGTCAAAGCTGTTCCAGTCCCGCGCCGCCCGGCCAATGCCGCCATAGACCACAAGTTCGTCGGGATTCTCGGCCACGTCCGGATGCAGATTGTTCATCAGCATACGGAGCGGAGCTTCGGTCAGCCAGGACTTGGCGTTGAGTTCGGTCCCCATGGGGGGGCGGATTTCACGGGCGTTCTGGCGGCGATCGGTCATCACACACTCTCCAGGTCTGAGGGCGTCACCCCGGCGGCGTCGAGGATCGCCATGCCGCGCACCAGGCGCGCCGAGGCTTCAAGATCCGGGGCGAGATAACGGTCCTGCAACAACGGACGAATGTCAGCGTTGAACACATCAAGCACCGCGCAGAGCGGCGCGCTGGTGTTTAACGGCGCGCGAAAGCGCACGCCCTCAGCCGCGCAGAACAGCTCGATGCCCAGAATATGGAAAAGGTTCGCCGTCATCCGCATCAGGCGCCGCGCGCCATGGGCGGCCATGCTCACATGATCCTCCTGATTGGCGGAGGTCGGTGTTGAATCCGTCGAGCAGGGATTGGCGAGATGCTTGTTCTCGCTCATCAGCGCCGCGCTGGTCACTTCCGCGATCATCAGCCCCGAATTAAGCCCCGGATCGGCGGCGAGGAAGGGCGGCAGGTCAAAGCTAAGCGTGGGGTCCACTAGAAGCGCGATGCGCCGCTGGGCGATGGCGCCGATTTCCGACACGGCGAGCGCGATCATGTCGGCCGCAAACGCCACCGGCTCGGCGTGGAAGTTACCGCCCGACACGATGACGCCCTCATCGGCGAGCACCAGCGGGTTGTCGGTGGCGGCGTTCGCTTCACGCTCCAGCATGCGCGCGGCGTTATCCAGCATGTCCATCGCCGCGCCCACCACCTGGGGCTGACAGCGCATGCAGTAAGGGTCCTGAACGCGTGGATCATCGGTGCGGTGGGACTGGCGGATCTCGCTGTCCTCGAGCAGCTCGCGCATCACGCGCGCGGCTGCGATCTGGCCGGGATGGCCGCGCAGGGCGTGGATTTCTTCCAGCAGGGGCGCGGTCGAGGCCATGGCCGCATCCATGCTGAGCGCGCAGGTCACCAGCGCCGTTCTTGCCGCATGGCGCGCTTCAAACAGGCCCGCGAGCGCATAGGCGGTCGAAAACTGGGTGCCGTTGATCAGCGCCAGCCCTTCCTTGGGACCCAGCACCACCGGACTCAGCCCGGCTTGCTCAAGCGCATCAGCGCCGGACAGCACCTGACCCTGAAAGCGCGCTTCGCCCTCCCCGATCATCACGGCGGCCATATGGGCGAGCGGGGCGAGATCGCCCGACGCGCCGACCGAGCCTTGCGCGGGCACGACCGGCATGATGCCCTTTTCCAGCATGGCTTCGATCAGATCGACGATGTCTTCACGCACGCCAGACGCGCCACGACCGAGCGAGATGAGCTTCAGGCTCATCATCAGGCGGACAACGGCTTCAGGCGTCTCTTCGCCCACGCCGCAGCAATGCGACAGGATCAGATTGCGCTGCAGCGCGGCGGTGTCTTCAGGCGCAATGCGGATGGAGGCGAGCTTGCCGAATCCCGTGTTGACGCCATAGACGGCCTCGGACCCGCGGGCTGCGGCTTCGACCTGCCGAGCCGAGCGGCGCACGCCGTCACGCGCGGCGGGGTCCAAGCGGATCTCTCCGCCCTTGCGCCAGATATGCTCAAGCGTGTTGAGCGTTACGGAACCGGGCGTCAGCACAGATCGCCTCCCAGATAACGAGCATGAAGCGGGGCGTCGCCCATGCGGTAAGTGAGTTCTGCCGGATCGGTGACGTCCCAGACCGCGACATCAGCGAGATAGCCCTCCGCCAGTCGGCCCAGCCGATCCTGGCCCAGAGCCCGGGCGGCGTTCACCGTCACCCCCCGCAAGGCTTCTTCCGGGGTAAGGCCAAAAAGCGTCGCCGCCATGTTCATCGCCAGCAGCAGCGAGGTCATGGGAGACGAGCCGGGATTTGAGTCGGTGGAAACCGCCAGGGGCACGCCCGCCCGCCGGAATGAATCGATCGGCGGCTTCTGGATCTCTTTGAGAAAGTAGAACGCGCCGGGCAGCATGACGGCGACGCTGCCCGCCTGAGCCAGCGCTCGTACCTCCTCATCGCGGACATATTCAAGATGCTCGACGGATTTCGCGCCAAAGCGGGCCGCCAGCGCGGCGCCGCCCTGATCCGACAATTGCTCGGCATGCAGCTTCACCGGCAGGCCCAGCTCGACCGCCACATCAAAGACCCGCGCGATCTGGGCGGGATTGAAGGCGATGGACTCAACGAACCCGTCCACCATGTCGACGAGGCCTTCGGCGGCGGCCTCCCTGAGCGTGGGGATGCAGACCGTATCGATATAAGCGTCCGCCTCCATACCCTCGGGAATGGCGTGGGCGCCCAGAAAGCTTGTCACCACCCGCACCGCGCGCAGCTGCCCCAGACGGCGCGCCACGCGCAGCTGTTTGAGCTCTGTGTCCCGGTCCAGACCATAGCCCGACTTGATCTCTACGGTGGTGACGCCGTCCGCGATCAAGCGATCCAACCGGAGCAGCGCCTGTTCGATCAACGCCTCTTCGCTGGCCTTGCGGGTGGCCGCTACGGTGGAGACGATGCCGCCGCCGGCTTTGGCGATGTCGGCATAGCTGGCGCCCGACTGGCGCATTTCAAACTCGTGCGCCCGGCTGCCGCCATACACCAGATGCGTATGGCAATCGATCAGGCCCGGCGTCACCAGGCGCCCCCCCAGTGAAACCGGCGTCAGATCGGCATACCGGTCAGGCAGGTCAGAGCGCGCGCCGCTGAACGCGATCGCGTCGCCCTCCAACACCAGAACGCCCGCCTCTATGCGCCCATACGGGGTTGGAGCGTCAAAGCCGGCCAGCACAAGATCGGTGAGAAGTTTCATGGAACGCCTCTCTGAGTTTCGAATATGTCTATACATATAAAAACTGCTGATCAAGCTAGGCTTTGCTCTTCAGCCGAGCGTGCTTAAAACAGCGTCATGCACCCTTATGAAACCATCCGCACCGAGATGTTGCGCCGGATCAACGACCAGACCTGGCCGGCGGGTCACACCTTGCCCCGGGAAGATGATCTGGCAGAGGAATTCGGCGTCGCGCGCGGCACAATCCGCCGGGCGTTGTCGAGCCTGTCTGAGGCCGGCCTGATCGAGCGAAAGCGCCGGGCCGGCACGCGCGTCGTGGACCGGCGCGGACACAGCTCGACCCTGACCATCCCCATCGTACGTCATGAGATCGAAGCCCGCGGCGCAGTTTACGGCTATCAGCGCATTTGTATGGATGACGGCGCGTCATCGCCGCTGGACCAGGCCTTGTTCAAGGGCGCGCCGCTGCGCCATATCCGCTGCCTGCATCTCAGCGATGGCGAGCCGTTCCAGCTTGAAGATCGCTTTATCAATCTCGACACGGTGCCTGAAGCGGCGGAGGCGCCCTTTGAGACGGTCAGCCCCAATGAATGGCTGGTCCAGCGCGCGCCCTATTCCTTCATCCGAACCGCGTTGCGCGCCGAGCTGGCGCACCCCATCGATCAGGCCCATCTGGGCTTGCCCGCCACCGATCCAGTCTTCGTGATCGAACGGCAGACACGGTTCAGGGATGCGCCCTTGACCTCGGTCAGGTTATCGCATGCGGCGTCCGCGTTTCAGATCGTCACCGAATCCGGCGATCTGGTCTGATCCAGCAGCCCTAGTTCACATTCACCAGATGGTGGATCCATTGGCGATGGCGCTCATAATGGCGGATCACGTCGCGAATGACCTGCATTTTGGAATAGCCATAGATGCAGTAGTGCTGACCGCCCTCGGTGAGGAAGACCTCGCCGCGTGAGTTTTGCTGGCTCGGGCTGGCGCCTGGCGCCGGCGCCTCGTTATAGCTCTTCAACTCAACGCCATAGATGAAATCAGGCTGATCGCCATGCTGGATCGTCAGCCAGACGCGATCCTGGTCCTCGCTCCACTCCATCCGGGCGCTCAATCCCTGATGCTCCATTTCGGGGATCACCTCCTGAAAAGCGGGCTCCACGGACTCCTTCATCCAGGCGCGGACATCATCAGGTTTGGGCGTAGAGAACATCAGCTTCAGCCGGGTCCGCCAAGGCACGGCGGCGCCTTCCACAGGCAATTGCGGCGCAGTCTTTACGCCAGCTCGGCGCGCCGTCTCCATCGACCAAGCCCGCATCAATCCAATGAAAGCCAGGAAGATCACAAAGGTGAAGGGCAGAGCCGCCGCGATCGTCGCCGATTGCAGGGCCGCCAGTCCGCCCGTCAACAGCAACACCGCCGCTACGACACCTTCGAGCACCGCCCAGAAGAAACGCTGCCAGAGCGGCGGGGTCAAATCCCCCCCTGACGCCAGGGTGGCCTTCACCAGCGAGCCGGAATCCGATGAGGTGACGAAGAAAGTGGTGACCAGAATGATCGCCAGAACCGAAGTGATGGCGCTGAAGGGCAAGCTCTCCAGGAAGGTGAACAGAACCAAGGGCGTATCGCCGTCCCGCACCAGTTGCAACAAGGGTTCGGCCGTGCCGCCCACCGCCTGCAGAAGGGCCGTATTGCCGTAAATCGTCATCCACAAGAAGGTGAACAGGGTCGGGCCGAACAGAACGCCCAGAATGAATTCCCGGATGGTCCGCCCGCGTGAGATGCGCGCGATGAACATGCCCACGAACGGCGACCAGGAAATCCACCACCCCCAGTAAAACAGCGTCCAGTCATTCACCCACACGCCGTCGCCATAGGCGTCGACATTGAAGGTCAGAAGCGCCAGCTGATCGACATAATCGCCGATGTTCTGAACATAGGCGCCGATCAGGAACAGGGTCGGCCCCGCGATGAAGACGAAGATCATCAAGCCAATGGCGAGAAACAAGTTCAACTCGCTGAGCCGTTTGATGCCCGCATCCAGCCCCGCCAGCACGGACGTGGTGGCCAGCGCCGTGATCAGCACGATCAGACCGACCTGGACTGGCGGCGAAATCGGCAAGCCGAACAGCGAATTCAAACCGGCGTTGATCTGGCTGACGCCATAGCCCAGCGATGTCGCGACGCCGAACAACGTGCCCAGGATCGCCACCACATCCACGGCATGCCCGATGGGACCGTAAATCCGCTCCCCGATCAGCGGGTAGAGCGCGGAGCGAATAGTCAGCGGCAGGTTATGGCGAAAAGCGAAATAGGCCAGGCTCAGCCCCACGATGGCGTAAACCGCCCAGGCATGGACGCCCCAGTGAAAGAAGGTCAGGACCATCGCCTGCTCAGCCGCAGCGACCGTTTCGGGATCGCCATTGGGCGGCGTGACGAAATGGGTCAGCGGTTCAGCGACCGCGAAGAACATCAGGCCGATGCCCATGCCCGCCGAGAACAGCATCGCGAACCAGCCCAGAAACCCGTATTCGGGTTCTGAATCGTCTGGCCCCAGCTTGATCCGCCCCCAATCAGACAGCGCCACGATGACGGCGGCGACCAGGAATATGCCCACCCCGACCGAATACACCCACCCCGCATTCACGGTGATGAGCGTGCGCAGATCCCCAAAGAGCGCTTCCGCCTGGTCCCCCGCCAGCACGGCATAAGCGACGCCGGCGAAGATCAGAACAGCGGCCGGAATGAAGACGGCGGGTTCAAACTTTTTCATAAGCAGACGGTCTCTCGTTAGGAGCGGACGGCGATTTCAATCGAGGAATCCCTGCGCCAGTCGTCACAGACAGGGCCGAGCGCCTCGCGCAGCGGGTCAAGCCAGGCGTCATACGCCTTCCACTGCTCAAGGCCTTTGGTGTTGATGGGCTGGCGCACCTGCTCGGAGCTGGCGGTGCGCACTTCGCGTTTGGTTTTGTGAAAGTCCACGCAAGCCTGCTCGAACGGCAGGTCGCAATAGTCGAGGATCCGGCGCACCTGACTGTCCAGATCGCTGACCACATCCTCGTGGATCACCCGCAGGACCTGACCCGGCATCACCGCGTCCCAATGATCCATCAGCTCCACATAGCCGCGATAATACGCGCCGATTTCTTCGAGCCCGTAGGTAAACTCCTGGCCTTCGGCGAACAATTGCTTGAAGCCCGACATGCAGCACGCCATGGGATGACGGCGCGCGTCGATGATCTTCGCTTGGGGCAAAATTTTCTTGATCAGTCCCACATGGCGGAAATTGTTGGGCATCTTGTCGGTGAAGAACGCCGCGCCCTTGCGGTGAATGGCGGTTTCATCGAGATAGCGCCGCCCAAGCTTGACCAGCTGATCTTCGTCCAGCTCTGACAGGATGCGCGGATACCGCGTCTTGTCGCTGGCGCGATCACGGCCACGCAGACCATGGCTGATCGAGATAATGTTAGGCAGCTCCAGCGTGCCGTCCACCTGACTATGCGACGCCAGAATCTGTTCAAGCAGCGTCGAGCCGGCACGCGGCAAACCCACGATGAAAATGGGGTCGGGCGCCGGGTCACCCTTGGGCGCATCAGCGCTGAAGAGCGCGGGCGTGCAAAACTGCTTTTGCGCGTCGAACTCCACCCTGATCTGTTCAGTGGTGTAGCGCGTCTGGCGGGTTTTGAGCGCATTGCCGCGTTGATAATGCTCAAACGCCGCTTCAAACTCGCCCTCATCCTCAAACGCTTTGCCCAGCGCGAAATTGAGATTGATCCGGGTCTGAAGCGTCTGGCCGGGCCGCGCGTCTTCGCGCTGCATGACAGCGCGCTCATCGGCGGAAAATCGATAGGTTTTCAGATTGGCGAGGCCATACCAGGCATCGCCATGAGCCGGGTCGGACGCGCAAGCCGCCTGATAGGACTGGATCGCCGGCTCGGACCGGCCCCAGGTTTTCAAGGCGTGGCCGCGCGAGGTCAGGGTCGACGGATCACCCGGCGCGCGCTCCAGAACCTCATCAAACAAGGCGACGGCCTGCTCATAATCGCCGGTTTGCATGCGCTCGATGGCGAGCTGGGAGGCGAAGACCGGGTTCGCCGGGTCGCGCTCATACAGCGCTTGCGCCTCGCCCAGCGCCTTTTCGAACTTTTGCCGTTTGCGCAGGATACGAATGTAATCAACCCGTAGATCGGCGTTGTCAGGTTCGAACGACACCGCGCTTTCCAGCAGGAATTCCGCATCTTCCAGAACCCCGAGGCGCGAGCCGATCTCGGCCAGAAGCCGCATGCCGGCCACGTCCTTGGGATGCTTCGTGAGCCAGGACCGGCACAGGCTTTCCGCTTTCAGCAGCCGGTTTTCATGCAGATGGTGCATGGCCGCCTGAAGCGCGGGCGGCAAAGTCTTGATCTGTTGGGCTTGAACGCGCGCCATGCGGGCTTCGTCGCCATGGCCGCTGGCGTCCAGAATGTCAGCTTGCGCGGTCCAGGCGGCATGCAAAGCCGGGTTGGCGCGCACCGCCGCGCGGTAACAGGCCAGCGCACGGTCTCCATCGCCCTCATCGCGATGCAGATGCCCCTCTTCCTGCAACCCACGCCCGAAATCAGGAGCGACCCGCATCAAATGGTCCAGCGTGGCGCGCGCAGCATCGGTCTGTTTCAGATAACGCTGGCAGACCGCCGCCATGTAAAGCGCGTCCACCATGTCAGGATCTGATTGCAACACCGGCTGCAACGCTGAGAGCGCCGTATCGAACGCGCCGGTCCGCATCTGCGTTTCAGCGGCGCGCAAGGCTGGTGAGTGCGGGTCGTCAGTGGACATCACGTCTCCATAAAACACGATGGGCGCCCCATGCCAAATGGGACGCCGCATACGTGAGAACGCCCGGCCTGGAAAACAGGCCGGGCGTCAGAGCCTTAGTAGGAAATGCCGAAGCGGATCCCGTAGGTCCGCGGACGCATCACGGTGACGCGTTCACGGTCATTGATGTAGTTGTTGGCGAGCTCAGCATTTTCGTTGGTCACATTGTCCACGAAAAGCTCAGCGCTCCAGGTTTCAGACGTCAGACCTGTGCGCAGGCCAAGCGTCGTATAGCCTTCAACATCCGCCGCATTGATCTCGATGATGTCCGAACGGCTATCGCTCGAATAGATCACCTGACCTTGCACGTGGGCGGTCCAGCTGTTTTCAAGGTCCCACTCGTAACGCGCACGAGCATTCAGCTGCAGGTTGGGCGCGTAGGCCAGCTCTTCGCCCACGACCACATCATTGGTCGGCACGAGCACTTCGGTGATCTCGCTGTCGAGGATCGAGAAGGCGCTAGAGACCGTCAGGCCCGGCACATCCGCCGGCGCCCAGGTCACATCGCCTTCCAGGCCCATGATCTCTGCATCCGCCGCATTGTCCGAGAAGAACAGATTGACGATGGAAGGGTCGAAAATGGTCGTCTGCAGGTCCTCGATTTCGACGAAAAAGGCGCTGCCGTTAAACCGGACCTGATCATCGAACAGGTCGAGTTTCCAACCCAGCTCGTAATTGGTCAGCTCGTCAGAATCGATGGCGAACGGCACGGTGTAGCCGTTCGGCCCAGGCGCGCCGCCCGGACGGTTCAGCAGACCCGGACGGAAGCCTTCCGAATAGGTCGCATAGAACAGCATGCCCGCAGCCGGCGTCCAGGTGCCGGTCAGCTTGAAGATCGAGCCGTCCGTAGCCGCAACGTCTGGCGCACGCGCCGCGTTGAAGATTTGCTGGGCCTGAGCCTGGCTGAGCGCCGGGTCGATCGCCAGAATGTCAGCGATGGACTGGGTGTCGTTATAGGTGATGTGACGGCTGGTGTCGCAGGTGCCGCGGAAGGTGTATTCGCCGTCGCCGTTATACAGATCGGAAATGTCGGTGCCGAACGCATTGGCGTCCGTCCCGCCGGAGTTGCAGAACGACGCGTTCGCGCTGCCGGCCAGATCCACTTCAATATCGTAATAGCGTGCGCCCGCCGTGATGGCGAACACGCCCGGGACCAGGTCATAGCTGACCTCGCCGAACAGACCCATCTGCTCATCGGTGCGCTTGACGTCGTTGCGGAAGATCACGGGCTCCGGGAAAGGCCCCGGATCAGAGGTGAAGCCGGTCTGGAACGGGAAGTTCGGCGCGAAGGGACCAAACGGATCCGCATCAACGCTGCCGAAATAGGTGAAGTCGTTACGCTCTTGCACTTCGGTGCTGGAATAGAACCCGCCCGCCGTGACACGCCAGCGCTGGTCCTGCGGCGTGTTGAAGCGCAATTCATGGCTTTCAACCTGGGTGTTCGTGGTGGAGGCCACGACCGATTCCGGGCTGTAGCAAGTGCCCGACGGCGCAGCCGCGCCCGGATAGCTCACAGAGCCTTCACAGGTGTAGTACGGGAAGTACTGACCCACGAACATGTACTCGGTGTAGTCGATGATCTGTTCAGAATCACGGTCCGTGAAGGCGCCAGTATAGACCACGTCCAGCATGGCCAGACGACCTTCGAGGGTCCAGGACGCGTTGACGAAATCATCTTCGAGGAACTCATCATTATAACGCTGAACGTCATAGTCTTCGAGTTCGGGATCCTGGAAGAAGACACCATCTGTATCGAGTTGCTGGCTCATCGCTGACACGGTGAGACGCCAGTCAGGATTGAACTCGTAGCGGCCCGAAACCCGGAAGCCCGCATAGGTGGTGTCGTTGAAATCATCTTCAACGAGCGCAGAATTGTTCGCGTCGATGAAGGTCACGGCCGACAGATCGGCGCCGGCCTGGAAGCCGCCGCGATTGGCGTTCACGGGCACACCGTTGGAACGCACCGTGCCGGACGGACGGAAGCGGGCAGACTCAGACGTGTTCACCGTGCCGGCGACATTGTCGATATAGCCGCCCTGATGATCCCAGAAGCCCACCAGGCGGAGCGCAAACTTGTCGCTCACCGGCACGTTGACCATGACGTCGGTGGAATAGCTGGCTTCACCACCCTCGGTGAAGGACAGGCCGAAATTGGCGGCCGCTTCATAAACACCCAGCAAAGGCTTGTTGGTGATCATGCGAACGGTGCCGGCCTGAGAGGAGGCGCCGAACAGCGTGCCTTGCGGACCGGGCAGCACTTCCACGCGCTCAAGGTCCACGGCGTACACGTCGAGATTTCGGCCCGGCTGCGCCAGCGGCTGCTCGTCGAGATAGAAGGCCACGTTCGGCGCAAGACCGGCCACGCCCGCTGTCGTCAGGTTCGGCGTGGTCGAAGCGACGCCGCGGATGTAAATCGTGTTCTGCCCGGGGCCGCTGCCGCCGGCGGTGACGCCAGGCAGCTGAACCAGATAATCGGCGAAGACGTCCACATCGAGTTCAGCCAGATCATTTGCGCCGATCGCGGAGACGGCGACAGGGATGCTCTGGGAATCCTGTTCGGTCTTGGTTGCGGTGACGACGATGCGATCGACCTGCGCGCTGGCCATGCCGCCCATGGCGACGCCCATGGCGGCGGACAACATGGTGCTCGCGAGAACTCGTTTTTTTGAGACTCATCTTTTAGCGCTCTCCAATTGATTATGATGATGCCGATCTAGACAAACCGTGAGGCGCTGACCAGAATTACTTTCAACCGTAAGCTTTCGACGTCTTAGTAAGCCGTCTGAGCGACAATTGTTTATGATTTTTAACGAAAATAATTCAATTACTTGACCTCAAAGTTGCTAAATAACAACACAACTCCAAAGTTCCCATCGTGCGCAACTGCGAAGCCGCAGCCTTGGCGATCGCTTCCAATTGAAAGCTTCTTGATGCGCCATCCATGAGCCCGCTCCTTGAAGGATGCAGCATGCCCCATCGCCGCTCCATGTCCCTGGCCACCGCGCTTGTGATCGTTTCAGCCGTGCTGGCGGGGTGTATGTCTACGCCTCACGCGCAAAGGGGCATGTCTGCGAATGAGCCTTTCCCCGAAAGTGTGAACGCCTTTGATGACGGCTTTCCTGATGCTGGCGCACCCTGTCGTCGTCTGGGGGAGTCCCCCGCCACTTCCACATATCTCGATCACACGCGAATACTGGCGGGATGCCTGTCTCGATCTGACGCCGAGGCTCTGGGGGGCCAGATCGTGGGACGAGTGGACGGCGTATGGCTGATCTCAATCCCGAAGCAGCCCTGATTAGCACGCTTGAAAACGCCCGTGGTGATGCCCGGTAGCGCTCATTGTCGGGCGCCCGCACCTTAATCGCCTGAGAGCACGCGTGCATGCACGGTTGGATCCTGGCCCAGCTCATCAATCAGCCAACGTTCGAATGCGGCGACTTTCTCCAGCCCGCGCTTGGCGTACGGCGTCGCGAAATACCAGTTCCCCGGCAAGGCGGTGCGCCGATCCGGGAACAGCTCTATCAACGCGCCGCTTTCAAGTTCAGCTTCTGCGAAGGGCTCGATCGCCAGCGCGACGCCCATTCCGCCAACCGCCGCGTTCAAAGCCAGATCATAACTATCAAAAAGGCCTTCGCCGGCCGGACTGACCCCTGACAGGCCGGTCGCGGTCAACCAGGTCGACCAATCGTCAGCAGACGGATAAACTTGCAGCAAGGGATGGTCACGCAGATCTGACGGTTCCGAGATGGGACCGAACCGTTTGACGTAATCAGGGCTCGCCACCGGAAACACCTGGGAATTGAACATGGGCCGATAGGCGACTTGAGGGTCTTGCGGGTGCCCGATCATGATGCAGGCGTCCACGGCATCCACATTGAAATCCACATCGCTTTGCGAGGTCACAAGGCGGATGGGTTTCTGTCCGGTCGCCCGGCCGTATTTCGCCAGACGCGGCACAAGCCAGCGAATGGCGAAGGTGGAATATGTCTGCAACGTCAGACAATTGCCGGTGTCAGACAACAGGTCTTCGGTCGCTTCCTGTATGCGTTCGATTCCGCGCATCACACCAAACGCGTAACGCTCCCCCTGCGCGGTCAGGACCACGCCATTGCGGTCGCGCTGCATGAGTCGGCAATTGAGCTCGTTCTCAAGACGGCGAATCTGGTGGCTGATCGCTGAGGGCGACACATTCAGCTCTGCCGCGGCCGCCTTGAAGCTGCGCAGGCGCACCACGGCCTCAAAGGCGCGAAGAGAAGCGAGGGGCGGCAAGCGTCGCTGCATGAATAAACGTCTGACTGGCTTGAAAAACGAACAGATAGTCGTGCTTGATGGGTATTCGCGTCAAACACAAACATCGGAGCCTTTCATGACTGCAGCCCGCTCACGCCCGCGGCCGACCCTGGCTGGACGAAGCGGTCGCACCTTGGCGTCCTGGGTGGAGCGTGAACCGCAGGCAGCGCTCGCGGCGGCGCAATCAGAGCGCCAGACGGCGCCGGACAACCTGCTGGCGATGCATGTGGAAGTGGAGGCGACGCGCCGAATGGGCGACCCAAAGCGGGCGCTGGAGCTGGCGGATGCGGCTCTGGGCCGACACATCGGGCATCCCGCGCTGACGCTCGAGGCGGCGCGGGCCCTGGCGGAGCTGGGACGTCTTGCAGACGCCATCACGCGCGTCGAAGCCCTGACGAACGCCGTACCGGGCTTTGCGCCGGGATGGCGTACGCTGGCTGAACTGCGCGACAAGGCGGGCGACACAGCCGGGGCGATGGACGCCGCACGGCGCCAGGCGGAGGCCAGCGCACGCCCGCCTGAATTGATCGAAGCCGCAGAACTTATCCAGGCGGGCAAGCTGGGACGCGCCGAACACATTCTGCGCAGCTTCGTGAAAGCGCACCCGACCGATGTGTCCGGCATTCGCCTGCTTGCGGACGTCGCCCTGCGGCTGGGCGTGCTGGAAGACGCCAAACGCTTGCTGGAACGTGCGCTGGAGCTGGCGCCGGACTTTCACATGGCGCGGCATGATTACGCCAATTGCCTGATCAAACTGCAAAAATTTGAGGAAGCTGAGCATGAGCTGGCCGTTCTCGCCCAAGCGGAACCCGATCATCCCGGTCATAGAGTGCTTTTGGCGCTGCTCCGCGTCCGAACCGGCCGCCATGAAGACGCCTGCGAGATCTATGCGCGCATCCTGACCGACAATCCGCATCAGGCCCGCATTCAAATGAGCTATGGCCATGCGCTGAAAACCATTGGCCGACGCGACGACGCCATCAAGGCTTACCGCGCCGCGATCAAGGCGGAGCCGACGCTGGGCGAGGCGTATTGGAGCCTCGCCAATCTGAAAACCGTCACCTTCGACGACACGGACATCGCGCGTATGCGCGACGCGCTCTCTCACGATGAGATCAATGTCCAAGATCGCTATCATCTGCAGTTCGCGCTTGGCAAAGCGCTGGAAGACTACAGTGAATTCCCCGACGCCTTCAAAGCCTACGAGGCCGGGAACGCCCTGCGCCGGAAAACCGTGCTGTATGACGCCGACCGAACACGGGCTGAAACCGATCGCGTGACGCAGTTCTTCACAGCGCAGTTTTTCGAGGCGCGCAAGGATTGGGGCGATCCGTCGCCTGACCCCATTTTCATTCTGGGCCTGCCGCGCTCCGGCTCGACTTTGCTTGAACAGATACTCGCCAGCCATCCCGAGATTGACGGCACGTTCGAGCTGCCCGACATCATTTCCATCGCACGCCGCCTGTCGGGCAAGAAACATCGAACCGATGAGTCCGTCTATCCCGGCATTCTTGAAACGCTGAGCCCCGACGAAGTACGTGCGCTAGGGACTGAATATCTGGACCGCACGGCGACGCATCGGCAGGGCGCGCCGTATTTCATCGATAAAATGCCCAATAACTGCATGCATGTGGGCCTGATCCGGCTGATCCTGCCCAACGCGAAGATTATCGATGCGCGCCGGCATCCCCTCGCCTGCGGGTTTTCGAACTTCAAGCAACTGTTCGCCCGCGGGCAGAACTTCAGTTATGATCTGAAGGACATAGGCCAGTATTACTCAGACTATTTGCGGGTGATGCGAGCCTTCGACACAGCGCAACCTGGGGCGGCCTTACGGGTGATCTACGAAGATCTGGTCGCGGATTTCGAACCTAATGTGCGCCGCCTGCTCGCCTATGTCGGCGTCGACTTTCATCCAGATTGCGTGAACTTTCACTCAACAGATCGCGCTGTGCGCACCGCGAGTTCCGAGCAAGTCCGGCAACCCATTTACCAAAGCGGAACAACACAATGGCTGAATTTTGAGGACCAGCTCGGCCCCTTGAAGACCACGCTGAAATCCGAGCTGACCCCCCAAAGACACTGGGATAGATGAATTTAATTCACCTATACGCGAGATTTTTCGGGTCGTCGGCCAGACCCTCCCTCCCTTAAGGTCTGAGAGAAATGCGCATGAAATGACGCATCGTTAGATCGAGGGAGGACGCACAATGGCAGGTTCTGAAACGGCCCTGAACCCGCGCGCCAAGGGCGTGCGCGCTAAATGGTTGATGACCACCACATGCGCAGCTGCGCTGGGTCTGCCGGGGGTCGCGCTGGCCCAGACGACCACTGAGTCTGACGCCGCGCCACGCCGGATCGAAGTGATCACGGTTACGGCTCAAAAGCGCGAGGAGAGCCTTCAGGACGTCGCTTTGAGCGTTCAGGTCCTCGACAACACCTTCCTTGATCAGCAACAGATCACCGACTTCGAAGAATACGCCCAGCTCCTGCCCAGCGTCTCCTTCAACGCCGTCGGACCGGGCTCGGCCCAGATCTATATCCGCGGCGTGTCTGACGGCGGCGACGGCAACGCCTCGGGCTCCCAGCCCAGCGTGGGGCTTTACCTCGACGATCAGCCCGTCACCGCCATCGGCCGCAATCTCGACGTTCACATCTACGACGTGTCGCGCATCGAAGTGCTCGGCGGCCCGCAAGGCACATTGTACGGCGCGAATTCACAGGCCGGCACCCTGCGCATCATCACCAATGCGCCGGACCGCAGCGGTTTTGAAGCAGGCTATGATCTGTCCACGGAAAGCGTCAGCGAAGGCGGCGTGGGATATTCCGCCGAGGGCTTCGTCAATCTGCCGCTCGGCGACCGCGCCGCGCTGCGCCTGGTCGGCTGGCATGACCAGTCCGCAGGCTATATCGACAATGTTCCCGCCACGCAGACGTTCTCGCGGTCCGGGATCACTGTGGACAACGCGGCGTATGCGGAGGAGGACTTCAATGAAGAAACCACGTCCGGCGCCCGCGCCGCGCTGCAGATCGATCTCGACGACAACTGGACCCTGACCGCCCGCGCCCTGCATCAGACGCAGGAAACCGAAGGGGTCTGGGATCATGACCCTGAAGATGTGGGCGATCTGGAAGTCGCGCGGTTCTTCAATGACCGGTCCGAAGACACCTTCACTCAGGTCGGTGCGACTATCGAAGGCAATATCGGCGGTGTGGACCTGACCTATTCGGGCTCGTATCTCGATCGCGAAGTCGAGTATGACAATGATTATTCCGCCTATGCGGAATATTCGTCCTTCATCGACTATTACACCTGTTATTACGCTTATGATTCAGCAGCAGGCGCGTATGATTTCTATGCCTGCGAAGACCCGCGAATCCAGTTTCAGGACCGCAGCCAGTACACCCGCGACAGCCATGAATTCCGCCTCGCGACACCCCAGCAAAACCGGTTGCGGTTGATCGCGGGCGTCTTCTACCAGCGCGCCGAGCATGATTTCGACTTCGACTGGAACATTCCGACCATCAAGCCCGGCATGGCGGTGGACGGCGGCACGGCCTATTTCACCACCAATCAGGTGCGCGAAGACACGGAAGCCGCCCTCTTTGGCGAATTGTCTTACGATCTGACCGACACGGTCACCGCCACATTGGGCGGACGCGTGTTTGACACCGAAAGCTCGATCCAGGGCTTTGTCGGCACCGTCTTCACCGCCAATCCTGAAGTGGATGTGGAGCAGTCTGAATCGGGCAGCCTGTACAAATTCAATCTGACCTGGCAGCCCAGCGCGGACCGCCTGTTCTACGCAACCATCTCTGAGGGCTTCCGGCCGGGCGGGGTCAACCGGGCCTCGACGTCCAATATCCCCGGCACTTACGATTCCGACCTGATCACCAATTACGAGTTCGGGTGGAAGACGACGCTGGCGGATGGAATCCTGCGCTTTAACGGCTCGGCCTTCTTGATGGATTGGGAAGATGTCCAGTTCACCCGCTTTGATCCGTCTGAATCCCCGCTGGGACTGACCCAGAACGCGGGTCAGGCGCAAGTGCTCGGCCTTGAAGCGGATGTAAGCTGGCTGGCGACGGACGCTCTGACCCTGACGGGGGCGGTGACGCTTTTGCAGGCGGAGTTGAGTGAAGACTTCAGCCAGAACATCAACGCGGCGACGCCCGATGCGCCCGACGGTACGGAGCTGCCATACATTCCATCCGTGAAGGGCTATCTGAACGCGCGCTACGAATTCGCCTGGCGCGACTTTGACGCGTTCTGGAACGTACGCGGATCCTATGTCGGCAAATCCTACAATGACCTGTTCATAGCCTCGCGGTCCGAGCAGGAGGCTTACGCCTTGCTGAACCTGTCGGCGGGCCTGAGCCGGTCGAACTGGACCGTCACCGCCTATGTGCGCAACGCCACTGATGAACGCGCCGAGCTCTATCGCAACGCGACAGATTTTGACAGCCGCATCACGACCAACCAGCCGCGCACCTTCGGGCTCAGCCTGTCCCAGCGGTTCTAGTGCTTGGCTCTGACGAGCCATAAGAAGGATCGACAATGACCCAAGACATACCGGCGGCGCCCCAGGGCGCCGCCGCACCGGTCGCCCTTGTCACAGCGGGCGCCTCTGGCGTCGGGCGCGCCATCGCCAAGGCCTATTATGATGCAGGCTGGGCGGTTCATGTGTGCGATGTGGACGAACGGGCGCTGACGGATTTTCTTGAAGCCTATCCCGGCAGCGGCGCCCGGCGTGCGGATGTGTCAGACCCCGCAGCCGCCGAGTGCGTCGTCAAGGAAGTCCTGGCGTCCTATGGTCGTCTGGACGCTCTGGTGAACAATGCCGGGATCGCAGGTCCCACAGGCCCTGTTGAAGACCTTGATGCAGACAGCTTTCGCCAGTGCCTGGACGTCAATCTCGTGGGCGCTTTCAACTTCATCAAACACGCCGCGCGCGCGATGAAGGAGGCGGGATCAGGATCGATCATCAACATCGCCTCCAACGCCGCCCTGTTCGGCTTTCCCTACCGCACGCCTTATGCCGCGTCCAAATGGGCGTTGATCGGGTTGACCAAAACCCTGGCCATGGAGCTGGGGCCGTACGGCGTTCGCGTGAACGCCATCTGTCCCGGCTCTGTCGAAGGGCCTCGCATCGAAGGCGTCATCGTGCGGGAAGCCGCCAGCCGCGGGGTAAGCCCCGACGCGGTGCGTCGCACCTATGAGGGCCAATCCTCGATGCAGACTTTCGTTCGCGCCGAAGACGTCGCCAATATGTGCACATTCCTGAGTTCCAAAGGCGGCGAACGCATTTCGGGTCAGTCCATCGCAGTCGATGGGCACACCGAATCCCTGTCCTTCCCGGTCAAATGAGGCGGCCATGAAAGCCATTTATTTCGAAGCGTTCGGCGAGCCTGAAGACACGCTTGTTCTGGGCGACAAGCCACGCGCCGAACCCGGCCCCGGCGAAGTGCGTATCAAGATCGCCACCAGCGGCGTGAACCCGTCTGACGTCAAGAAACGTCGCGGTTCGTTCCCGAACCTGCTCGATGACGGCTATGTCATTCCCCACAGCGACGGCGCAGGCGTCATTGATGCAGTGGGAGAGGGCGTCGACCCGTCGCGCCTCGGCGAAAAAGTCTGGCTCTATCAGGCCCAGTACGGTCGCCGCTTCGGCACCGCCGCTGACTATGTGGTGATCGAGCAAGCGCGTGCGCCGGCTCTGCCGGACGGCATCAGTTTCGAGGTCGGGGCCATCTACGGCATACCCGTGATGACGGCCCATCGCTGCGTGTTCGCCGAGGGCGACCCGAACGGCAAACTCATCCTCGTGACCGGCGGGGCTGGCCGGGTCGGCCATTACGCCATTCAATGGGCCGCTCGCGCCGGCGCGACCGTGATCGCCACCGCCAGCAATCTGGAAGACGAAAAAGCCTGCCGGGAAGCCGGCGCCGCCCATGTGGTCAACCATCGTCAGGACGGCTGGGGCGCTGAAGTCCTGAAAGCCACAGGCGGACGCAAGGTGGATCAGGTCGTCGAGGTCGAGTTCGGCGCCAATCTGGGTGAAGTGCTCGAGTGCATCCGCATCGGCGGCGCGATCTGCACTTATTCCTCCGCCCAGGACATGACCCCCACCCTGCCGTTTTACCGCATGATGTTCATGGATCTCACCGTGCGCATGATCATTGTCTACGCCATGCCGGAAGACGCCAAATCTCAGGCCATTCAAGATATCGCCCAACTAGAATCCGACCCTGAAGGCGGACTACTCCATCGGATCGCAGAAACCTATCCGCTGGCTGACTGCGCCGCCGCCCATGCAGCGGTGGAGGCTGGCGACCGCCGTGGCGCCGTCATCATCAACGTGCAGGAGGTCTGATCGATTGAAGGTTCGAAGTCTCATCACCGGGGCGGCCAGCGCCCTGCTGGCCCTGGTCGGCTGCAAGGAGCAGGCGCCGGAGCCCCCGCGTGTGGAGACCCAGTCAGGCCCGCTGATCGGCCTGGCCTTTGACCGTCACCGCGATGGCGGGGTGTTCAAGGGCGTGCCCTTCGCCGCCCCGCCTGTGGGCGATCTGCGCTGGACAGCGCCTCCCCCCGTCGAGGCGTGGAGCGGGGAGCGCCCGGCCCAATCCTTCGCTCCCGCCTGCATGCAGAGCCGGTCCAATGTCGATTGGTACGCCGATATCGCGGAAAGCTTCGGCCAGCCAAGAGATCGCGCCCCCGAGCCGCTAAGCGTGAGCGAGGACTGCCTCTATCTCAACATCTGGACGCCTGACCTCGACCCGGACGCAAACGCGCCGGTCATGGTCTACATCCACGGCGGCAGTTATACCGGCGGCTGGTCCTACGAACCCGATTACCATGGTGATGTCTTCACCGATCAAGGCGTAGTCCTGGTCTCCATCGCCTATCGTCTGGGCGCCTTCGGCTATCTTGCGCCCGATACGCCGGGCGCCACGCCGAACGCCGGATTGCTTGACCAGATCGCGGCGCTTGAATGGGTGCAGGCCAATATCAGCGCATTTGGCGGCGACCCGGGCCAGGTGACGATTTTCGGCGAAAGCGCCGGAGCCGCAGCGGTCGGCGCGTTATTGGCGTCCCCGGCCGCAGACGGCCTGTTTCATCGCGCCATCAGCCAGAGCGGCGGGTTTGAGTTTGCCGCAGACCGCCCAGCCGGGAGCGCCCACGCAGCTTATGACCGTCTGGCGGAAGCGCTTGATGGCGATCCGCTGGGCGCCTCCGCCGAAGACATCCTGAAAACGACGGGCGAAGTGCTGCCTGACTATGACTTCGGTCCGGTTTACGGCCCCTCAGAGCTGCCCCGCTCGCCCGGAGACGCGCTCCGGCAGGGCGCGCTGAATGCGGTCCCCCTGATCATCGGGACGAACCGGGACGAATGGCGCATGTATGTGGACGCTGACCGGCTGGACGAAACGCTCGACGACTGGCGAGAACAGGTAGGAGACGCCGTCGTCCAGGCGCTGATCACCGAAGAGGGATCGGAACTGGGCGCGATCGACCGGCTGGAGACGGCGCAATGGATGCGGTGTCCGGGTCAGGCGTTCGCCCGCGGGGTCTCCGCTCAGGGCGCCCCGGTCTATCTTTACCGGTTCGAGCGTGTTCGGGATGGAGCGGACGATGACTTGCGCGCCTATCACGGCGCCGAGCTCCCTTATGTTTTCAATACCCATGACGATTGGCTTCCGACGAACACGATCGACCGTGTGCTCAGCGCGTTGATGAATGAAAGCTGGGCGCGGTTCGCGCGCACTGGCGATCCGAACCCCGTGACAGAAACGACGACCTGGCCTGAATATTCAGCAACAGGCGCACTGCTGATCTGGGATGAAACACTCACCGAAGGTGCACCGCTGGACAGGGCTTTATGCCCGCGTCTCGGCTGGGAGGATGCACAATGACACAACGCGTACGCACGGACTGGATCGCCTTCAGCGTCAGCGCCGGAATAGTCGGACTGGTCTGTCTGGGCCTGGTCCTGGATCCGGACGCCGGCGCTGTGTTGCTGCCGCAGATTTACGGCTTCGTCGCGGAAACGATCGGCCCGCTCTATCTTATTCTGGGCATGATCCTGATCGTGTTTCTGGTCTGGCTGGCGCTGAGCCGGTTTGGAACCGTGCGCCTGGGCGGCGCTGACGCGCCCGAGGAATTCAACACGCTGGGCTGGGCGTCCATGCTGTTTTGCGCCGGGATCGGCGCGGGACTGATGTACTGGGCCGGGATCGAATGGGCCTATTATTTCCAGACGCCGCCCTTCGGATTGCCGCCCGGCACGCCTGAAGCGATTGAATGGGCGTCCGCCTATGGCCTGTTTCACTGGGGGCCGTCCGCCTGGGCGTTCTACTGCCTGCCCACCCTCGCCATCGGGTACGCCTATCATAATCGCGGCATTCCTTATCTCAGGCTCAGCACGGGCTGCGCGGGGACGCCCGGCTTTGGCGCGCACCAACCTCTGGGACGATTGGTGGACACCATCTTCATGGTCAGCCTGCTCGGCGGCGCCGGCACATCGCTGGGATTTTCAACCCCGATGATCGCTGCGCTCGCCGCCCGGATCCTGGGCGTCCAAGCCAGCTTCGGGCTGGAGGTCGCAACCCTCGTGGTCACCATGGTGCTGTTCGCGCTCAGCGCCGCTGCAGGCCTGCGCAAGGGCATTCAGCGGCTCAGCGATCTGAATGTCGGACTGATCTTCGCCTTTCTGGCGCTTGTCTTCATCGCCGGTCCCACGGGCCTGTTCATCGAAGCCGGCGTGACCGGCTACGGGCTGGTCGCGCAGAACTTCATCCGCCTGAACAGCTGGGCCGAGCCCTTTGGCGATACGGGCTTCGTGATCGACTGGACGATCTTCTACTGGGCCTGGTGGATCGCCTACGGCCCTGTGGTGGGCCTGTTCGTGGCGCGCATTTCACGCGGCCGGACCATCCGTCAGGTGATTTTCGGCATGATCGGCTATGGCAGTCTGGGCGCCGGATTGTTCTTTGTGATCCTTGGCAATTACGGGCTGAACCTGCAGCTGACTGGCGCGGTGGACGTGGTCGAGCGCCTGAATTCGGATGGCGGAGCCCAGGCGATCGTGGCCATCATGGACGCCTTGCCGCTGGATGTGTGGGCGATGGGATTGTTCGCCGTCGCCGCCGTGGTGTTCTCCGCCACCACCTATGACAGCGCCTCCTACATTCTCGCCTCGAGCGCGACCCGGTCCTTGCCGTCAGGCCAGGACCCCGCGCTCTGGCAACGCCTGTTCTGGGCCGCAATGCTGGGCGCCTTGCCGATCACGCTGTTGTTCGTCGGTGGACTGCGCGTTGTTCAGACCGCCGCGCTGATCGCGTCCGCCCCGGTCGTCCTGATCGGTCTGGTGATGGCGCGATCGCTGATGGCCCAACTGATTGAAGACCAGCCTCCCCAGGGGAAAGACCGTTCTGACGATCCCCACCCGCAACCTTTGGAGTGATTTATTGACCGTTCAAGATCAAAAGCTGAACCGCAATGTGATCCTGACGTGCGCCGTGACAGGCTCGGGCGAGACGGCCGGCAAAACCCCGCATGTGCCCGTAACGCCCGAAGAGATCGCCAAGGCGTCCATCGAGGCCGCAAAAGCCGGCGCCGCGATCGCCCATATTCACGTGCGCGATCCGCAAACCGGTGCGCCCAGCCGCGATCCGGAATTGTTCAAGGAAGTCGTCGACCGCATTCGCGAGCACGACACCGATGTCATCATCAACCTCACCACCGGCATGGGCGGAGATTTGTTCCTGGGGCCTGATGACGACCCCACGAATTTTGACCGCAAGGACACCGATTGCGTCGGCCAGGTCGAACGCATGGAGCATGTGGAGATGCTCCTGCCGGAGATCTGCTCGCTTGATTGCGGCTCGTTCAATTACAACGTCCCCAATTATGTCTACGTCTCCTCCATCGGCATGTTGCGCATCGGCGCCGAGCGGCTTCAAAAGATCGGCGTCAAACCCGAGCTGGAGGTCTTTGATCTGGGCCATATCTGGTTCGCCAAGCAGATGATGGCGGAAGGACTTCTCGAACAGCCGCCGCTGTTCCAGCTTTGCATGGGCGTGAAATGGGGCGCAGAGGGCCTGACCCGCAACATGCAGACCATGGTCGATAACCTGCCTGAAGGCGCCAACTGGGCCGCATTCGGTCTGGGCGCCAATGAAATGCCGATGGCGGCGCAGGCGGCCCTGATGGGCGGTCATGTGCGCGTGGGCCTCGAGGACAATCTCTATCTGGCCAAAGGCAAGCCAGCGACAAACGCGCAGCTGGTCGACCGCGCCCGCTCCATCGTGGAAATGATGGGCGCCAGCATCCAGACGCCTGAAGAGGCGCGCAAGACGCTGGGCCTGCGCAAGCTTGAAGAGATGAAAAAGCTGCGGGCGGCGGCATGATCGCCCCGTTCCGCGCCGTCGCGCATCCCTGGCTTTGCGACGTGATGGGGCATCTGACGACCCGCTATTACATGGCGATGTTTGATGACGCCTCCTATCACGCTCTGAACGCCGTGTTCGGCTGGTCCGGATCAGACGCCGAAGCGACCGGGACCGGGTTTGTCGATGTGCGTCATGAGCTCGATTATGAAGCCGAGGTGCGCGCTGGCGACCTGTTGGAGATCAATGCCCGTCTCGAACGGCTTGGCGGCAAATCCGTCACCCTGGTCTATGACATGATGATCATCGGCCGGGATGAACGGGCCGCGCGGATGACCGCCGTCTCGGTCTGTTTCGACACCCAGGCGCGCAAAGCAGTCGGCCTGCCCGCAGACTGGCGCGCAAAAGCCGAACGCCTCCTTCAAGACAACGCGCAAGACTAAACGACGCGCGTCAGTCTCAGCCCGGCTGCAAGAAAGATTGACGCTGACCCGCGGTCTCAGGCACACGCGAAAGCGTATGGCGAAGGAGCCGCACATGACGGATCTACAACAGACCGGGGAGCGCAGCCTGCTGGGCGCTGTGGTTCAGCTCTGGGCGCTCTTGCTGGGGATCGCGCTGCTTCTAGCCGGCAATGGCTTGCAAGGCACGCTCCTGGGCGTAGTGGCCGAGGATTCTGGCTTTTCCGCCACCCTGACGGGCTTGGTGATGACCAGCTATTTCGCTGGCTTTTTCGCCGGGTCCGCCAGCGCTGAACGCCTGATCGCCAAGGTCGGCCATGTGCGCACCTTCGCCGCCCTGGCTTCAATCGGCTCCATCGCGATCCTTGTGCATGGCCTGTTGATCGATCCCATCGTCTGGTCCGGCATGCGCTTTCTGACCGGATTCAGCTTCGCAGGTCTTTATGTGGTGGCCGAAAGCTGGCTGAACCGCGAAAGCTCAAACACCTATCGCGGGGCGTTGCTGGCGATCTACATGATCATCACCCATGGCAGCCTCGCCATCGGGCAAGGGCTGATGAACACCGCGCCCACAGCCAGCCTGACGCTCTACGTGCTGTCCTCCATCATCATTTCGGGCGCGCTGGTGCCCATCCTGCTCAGCTCGGCGCCCCAGCCGCACTACATTCTGGAGGTCGAGCGCCTGACCCTGCGCAAGCTGTTCGCGATTTCTCCGCTCGGACTGACGGGCAGTTTTTGCGCCGGCGTGGCCAACGGCATCATTCTGGGCATGGGCGCGGTCTATGCGCGCCGCATCGGGCTGGAGGTCAGCGGCGTCTCGCTGTTCATCGCCGCGACCCTGGTGGGCGGCGCGGCCCTGCAATGGCCCATCGGGCGCCTGTCTGACGCCGTCGACCGCCGTGTGATCATCGGCGCCGTCGCGGCTGCAGCCGCCGTCGCTGCGGCGTTGCTGCCCATAGCGGCTGAAATGGGCCTGGTCGCACTGACCATAACCGGATTCTTCGCCGGCGGGCTGACCATGACGCTCTATCCGCTCTCCATGGCCCACACACACGACTGGCTTGAGGCTGATCAAATGACGGCGGCGTCGAGCGCCCTGGTCATGGTGTACGGCGCCGGCGCGGTGATGGGGCCCATCGGCACAGGCGTTCTCATGGGGCTGATCGGCCCCAGCGGCTTCGCTTTTTACCTCATCGGATTGTGTCTGCTGCTGTCCGCCATCGCGGTCTATCGGATCACGCGCCGTGACGCGCCCGACGCCACCGAGGATTACCTGCTGGCGCCCGCCGCCATGGTCGGCGGCGAGTATTGGGCGGAAACCGCCGTGGAGGAAGCCGCAGACGCCGAGAGCGATCCCGCCTGAGGCGCGATACTCTGGATATGTGATCCGGTCGGCGCCGGACTGCGTAGACCGGGGCATGTTTAAACGCTTGATGGTCTGTCTCGCGGCGACTTTTGTCGTCTCTGCCTGCTCGCAGGAGCCCTCTCCGGAGCCCGGTCAATCGGGTGCGGTAGAGGCGCCCAGAAGCGTCGGCGTGATCGCCGAAGAGGTGACCATAGAGCGAGAAGCCGAGCGCATCGAAGTGCTGGGCACCGCTCGCGCCCGCGCGAACGCCACGATTTACCCTGAAACCGCCGGACAGGTGGAAGCGGTCGCTTTCTCCGCGGGCGAATGGGTGGAGGGCGGCGCGCCGCTTGTCCGTCTGGAAGCAGACCAGGAACGTCTGGAAGTGCGTCTGTCCGAGGTCGCTGTCCGGGAAGCCGAGCAGCTTCTGGCCCGCTATCGGCGCATTGAAAACACGGGCGCCGTATCCGACAGCCAGATCGACGAAGCCGAAACCGCGCTGGATGCGGCGCGCATCGAACTCGAACAGGCGCGCATCGCCCTGGCTCGCCGCACGGTCCGGGCACCGTTTTCAGGCTATCTGGGCCTGACCGATATTGACGCCGGCGCGCGCATCACGACCAGCACCGCCCTCACAGAGCTGGATGATCGGTCAGTCCTGTATGTGGATTTCGACCCGTCAGAACAGGTGTTCAGCCGCATCACCGTCGGCGACAGCGTGCAGGCGACGCCCTTCGCCGGCCCCGAACAATCCTATTCCGCCCGCATCATCAATGTGGACAGCCGGATTGATCCGACCTCGCGCACCTTCACCGTCCGCGCCGAAATCAATAACCAGGCTGACGCCCTGCGCCCGGGCATGAGCTTTCGGGTCGGTTTCGAGCTTTTGTCCAACGCCCGTCCGGTCGTGCCCGAAGCCGCAATCAGCTGGGGCAGTGACGGCGCTTACGTCTGGCTGGTTCGACAAGGCCGCGCGCAACGCGAAGCCGTCACGCTGGTCCAGCGCCGGCAGGGCCGAGTTTTGGTCAGTGGAAACATTTCGGCCGGCGAGCTCGTGGTCGCCGAAGGGGTGCAGCGCATGCGTGAAGGCGCCGCTGTTGAACTGCTCGATATTCGGCGTCAGGCCGACAGCGAGGCACGCACCACAGCGGGCGCCGTCATGGCGCCCGAAAACGGGCTGGCGCAATGAAGACGCCCGTATCAGATCTCCCCGCCCTCGCCGTCAAGCGCCCCATCCTGGCGGTGGTTCTCAATCTAATGATCGTCATCGCCGGTCTGGCCGCCCTGCTGGGCGTTGAGGTGCGTGAACTGCCCGATGTGGACAGGCCGCGCGTTACGATCAGCGCCTCTTTCCCCGGCGCTGCGCCAGAAACCGTCGACGCCGAAGTGACCAGCGTTCTCGAGGGCGCGGCCGCGCGCGTGTCCGGCGTTCGTGAAATTCGCTCCTCCAGTGAAGAGAACTCGGCGCGAATCCGGGTTGAATTCAACCCGGGCGTCGACCTGGATTCGGCGGCGTCCGATCTGCGTGAAGCGGTTAGCCGCGTCAGCCGCAGCCTGCCTGACCGGGTCGAACAGGTGACGGTGATCAAGGCGGACAACGACGCTGAACCCATCCTGAGCCTGGCGATCTTGAGCGATGTCTATGACGAGCAGGAGCTGACGCGCCTGGTTGAGAACGACATCGTGCCCGAAATCACCGCCGTGGACGGGGTGGCCGCCGTCAACCTGTTCGGAACCCGCGAACGCCAGCTACGCGTGGTGATCGATCCGATCCGTCTCAGCCGGTTCGGCCTGACGGTCGGCGATGTGGCGGACGCCCTCCGACAAGCGCCGTTTGACGTGCCGGTGGGCAGTTTTCGTTCTGAAGACCAGCAATTGATCGTCCGGGCGGAAGCGACCGCCGCAACCCCCGAACGGGTCAAGGACGTCATCATTGACGGCCAGACACGCGTCGGCGATGTGGCGGAAGCCTTTTTCGCGCCCGCCGACGCTTCAAGTTTCACCCGTCTGAATGGCCGCAACATCATCGGCATGGGCGTGGTCCGGCAAGCCCGGTCCAACACCATCAATATTTCAGATGCGGTGCAGGCGCGGGTCGAGCAACTCAACGACCGCTTTGACGATCTGGACATTCAGGTCACCTCCGACGATGCGCAGTTCATCCGCATTTCGGTTCAGGAAGTCATGCTCACCCTCGCGCTGACGGTTCTGATCGTGGTCAGCGTCATCTGGCTGTTCTTGGGGAAATTCCGAGCGACCCTGATCCCGTCCGCCGCCATTCCAGCCGCCCTGATCGGCGCGATCGCCGGGCTGTGGGTGTTCGGGTTCTCGATCAACCTGCTGACGCTGCTGGCTCTGGTTCTGGCCACCGGTCTGATCGTGGACGACGCCATCGTGGTGCTTGAGAACATCCATCGCCTTCAGTCCAAAGGGATGGGACGGCGCGCCGCGGCGGTCATCGGCACACGTCAGGTCTATTTCCCCGTGGTCGCTACCACGGCGGTTCTGGTCGCGGTGTTTGTCCCCATCTCGTTTTTGCCATCGACCGCCGGACGCCTGTTCCGCGAATTTGGCTTTTTGCTGGCGCTGGCGGTCATCATTTCATCCTTCGTGGCGCTGACGATCGTTCCGGCTTTCGCGGCGCGGCTGAATCTGACCGCCAACGACGACACGCGCGGGCCCCTTCGCCGGGTCGGCGGTTATCTCGACCGCACCTATGGCGTCGCGATCCGTGGCGCACTGAACCATCCCTGGATCACCGTCGGGGTCTGCGCCCTGGCGGGAGTCGGCGCCTGTTTCGCCGCCTTGGCGCTTGATCGAGAGCTGACCCCGCAGGAAGACCGCGGCGTCATCTATGTCTGGGCTGGCGGGCCGGACGGGGTAGGCCTAGATTACATGGATCGCCAGACCGACGCCATCGAAGCGGTGCTTCAGCCTTATGTGGATGATGGCACGATCCAGTCGCTGTTCACTGTGGTGGGCCGCTGGGACCCCAACCGGGTCTTCATCACAGCGCCGCTCGCCCCTTGGGAAGAGCGTGACATCAGCCAGCAGGAGCTGGTCGAGGCCCTGCGCGGTCCTTTGTCTGAAATCCCCGGCGTGCGCGCCAGCCCGTTCGGACGCGGCAGCCTGAATGTAGGCGGCGGCCAGCGCAGCGGCATCGAAGTGGCGCTGACCGGTGGCGACTACCTTGAAATCTTCGAGGCGGCCCGGGCGCTGGCGGACGCGATCAACGCCCGGTCCGACAGTCTTGAAAACCCTGATATCAGTTATGAGCCGACCCAGCCCCAGCTCTCCATCCAGATCGACCGCCGCCGAGCGGCGGATCTGGGGGTGCCGCTGAGCGAGCTGGCGGTGACCCTGCGCGCCATGGTGGACGGCGATAATCTCGTCGATCTCAATGTGGACGACCAAGCCATTCCGATCATCCTGGAGAGCGAAAGCGGCGCGGTGCGCGATCCCTCCGATCTTCGCAATCTGTATGTCCGCGCCAATACGGGTGATCTCATCCCGCTGTCCGCGCTGACGACGATTGTCGAAGAAGGCGTCGCCGCCGAGCTTGATCGCACTGAACAGCGCCGCGCCATTGAGCTGGAAGCGGACATTGTCGGCGGCGCGACGATCGCCGAGGCTGTCGATGAAATGCGGCGTCTGGGCGACGAGACCCTGCCCTCAGACATTGAGATGCTGTTTGCAGGCGAGGCGGAAACGCTGAACCAGGCCACCCGGGAACTGGCGCTGACCTATGGCTTTGCGCTCATCATCGTTTTTCTGGTGCTGGCGGCCCAGTTTGAAAGCCTGACCGGCCCCATCGTGATCCTGATCACAGTGCCGTTCGCTCTGGCCGCCGCGGTCTATGCGCTGTTCTTCACCGGCACGTCGCTGAACATCTTCTCCCAGATCGGGCTGGTCATGCTGATCGGACTGATGGCGAAAAACGGCATTCTGGTGGTGGAGTTCGCCGACCAGCTGCGCGCCGAAGGCAAATCCGTGCGCGCCGCGATCGAGGAAGCGGCGACCCTGCGCTTGCGCCCCATCGCCATGACGCTGATCTCAACCGTGCTCGGCGCCCTGCCGCTGATCCTTGCGACCGGAGCAGGCGCGGAAGCGCGCGCCTCCATCGGCTGGACGGTGTTCGGCGGGCTGGGTCTGGCCGCCGCCTTCACCCTGTTTCTGACGCCGGTGGTTTATCTGGGGCTGGCGCGCTTTGGTACGCCGCGCATCGCCGCCGAACAGCGTCTGGCCGAAGAACTCGACACGGCTGAAAAGGCCGGGATCGAGCCGGGGCCGGCGGAATGATACTGACCCAAAAGCTGTCCCCCGCCTTGCTGACGCTCCTGCTCGCAAGTTGCGCCGTCGGCCCGGACTATGTGGCCCCACAAACGCCCGAACCCGCCCAATACAGCCGCATGCTTGAGCGCGAGCCCGCCCGTCCGCTTGAAAACGCCTGGTGGACCGGCTTTTCAGAGCCGGAACTCGACGCGCTTGTTGAAACTGCTCTCACCCGCAATCTCGACATTCGCCAGAGCGCGGAACGCCTGGTCGCCGCCGAGGCGCTGGCCGGTGCGGCGCGATCAGATTTCTTTCCCACGCTCGACGCCAGCGCAGACGCCAACCTGCGCACATCCGGGCGGGATACCGCATCTGCCGGGCTGAGCTTCAGCCAGATCGTGGATGTGAACGGGCGGTTGCGCCGCACGGAGGAACGCGCCCGCGCCACTGTCTTGGCCACGCGCTTCGAGCTCGCGGACATCCAGCGTCTGACCGCCGCCACAGCGGTGTCGCTTTGTGTGGACGCCCGCCGCGCCCAGGCGCGACTGACGCTTCTGGACACCTCGCTCGAGCTGCAACAACGCACGCTCGATATCGTAGAACGACGCGCCGAGGCAGGCCTGTCCGCCGATCTCGACGTCCGCCGGGCGACCGCCGATCTGGCGCGCACCCGCGCCCAGCGCGGCGCCTTGCAACTCCAGGACGCCCGGGCGCGCAACGCGCTGGCGGTGCTTCTGGGACAGGCTCCAGGAGGTGTGCTGGACGCACTGAGCGCGCGCACGGACGCCCCCAGTGACGCGCTGGGCCTGTCTTATGACGCCGCCATACCCGTGGGCGTTCCCGCCGATCTGCTGCGCCAGCGCCCTGATTTGCGCGCCGCCGAGGCGCGATTGATCGCGGCGACCGCAGACATCGGCGTGCAGCAGGCGGACCTCTATCCAGCCTTGCGCTTGCCCGGCGCTGTAACCGCCGACCTGTCAGATGGTCCGGGGGACGCCATCGCCGCCAGCCTGTCTGCGGTTCTGGACGTGCCGTTATTTGATTTTGGCCGCCGTCAGGCCGAGGTCGACGCGTCACAAGCGCGTGCGGCGGAGGCGGCTCTGGCCTATCAGCAGGCGGTGCTGGGCGCGCTGGAAGAGGTGGAGACCGGTCTGGTGGCTATTGAAAGCGTCGAGGCGAGGCTCACGGATCTGGAGATCGCGGTCACCGAGAGCGAGCGTGCTTATGACCAGCTCAATGCGCTCTATCGCGAAGGCCTGGCCAGCTTCATCGACGTTCTGGACGCCCAGCGCACCCTGATCGGCAGCCGCGAGGCGCTGGTGGACAGCGAAGCGGATCTGGCGGACGCGATCATCGCCCTCAATCTCGCCTTGGCCTCGCCCACGGCCTGACGTCGCTTCTGTTCATGGTTGGGTCTGGCGCACGGCGAAGTCGATCAGCCTCCCATGGCCACATGCATGTCCACAAAGGGCAGGCCCCGTCTTCCTGCTCCTCACCACATCCCCCACCAGCACGCTGATGCGTGAAGGTCTGAGCAACGAAGACAACACAGCTCGCCCGCGTCCTCATCACTCTAGGGACTTGGTTCCCACACGCGGCCCTTCCAGAGATTTTGTTATATGAGTATGCGTCAACACGGTTGATGGCAGTGACAAGGTCGACCATAAAGAGAGCTATATTGGCCCTTGTACGGGACTGCGGCACAGGGCTCTTGAAAAAATAGAAAGACTGGTATGGCATTGCAGGACGCGCCCTGACGCTCGGAAAGGACCGCCATGACTAGTGAAGCCGTCATCGTCTCCACCGCCCGCACGCCCATCGGCAAAGCCCATCGCGGCGCCTTCAACGCCACGGCGCTAGACCGGGCCGGGATTGATCCTGACCGGATCGACGATGAAGGCGTGCCTCCTGGAACGCCCCTTAAGGCGGTCTTGGCGCTGAAGCCTGTGTGGAGCGGCGGCGCGACCGCGGCGGACGGCGCATACGTCACAACCGGCGACGCCAGCCAGATCGTTTATTGCCGCGACCGGCTGGGAATTGATCCCGAGACGCTTAATGTCAACGCAGGCGCCATCGCCGTCGGGCATCCGTTCGGCATGACCGGGTCACGCCTGGTGGGCGCGGCCGGGCTGTTTGAACGGGTCGACCAATAATAGCGGGAGGAGACCTCAATGGATCTCGATTTTACCGAAAAAGACGAAGCCTTCCGCGAGGAAGTGCGCGCATTTCTCAAGGACAAGCTGCCGGCGCGGCTGTCTGACAAGGTGCGCCAGGGTCAGCACCTGAGCAAGGCGGACATGGAGGAATGGCACGCCATCCTCAATGATCGCGGCTGGCTGGCCCCGCACTGGCCTGAAGAGCGCGGCGGCACCAATTGGAGCGTGGTGCAAAGTTTCATCTTCGAGACTGAAACCGCCCTGGCGCATGCCCCGCGCATCGTGCCGTTCGGCGTCTCCATGCTGGGCCCGGTGTTGAACAAGTTCGGCACCGAAGAACAGAAAAACTACTGGCTGCCCCGCATTCTGGACGGGTCCGACTGGTGGTGTCAGGGCTATTCCGAGCCGGGCGCCGGTTCCGATCTCGCCTCGCTGAAGACCTCGGCGGTGCGTGAAGGCGATCATTATATCGTCAACGGGCAGAAGACCTGGACCACGCTGGCCCAATACGCGAACAAGATTTTCTGCCTGGTGCGCACCAGCAAGGACGGCAAGAAGCAAGAAGGCATCTCCTTCCTGCTGATTGACATGGACACGCCCGGCCTGGAAGTGCGCCCGATCAAGCTTCTGGACGGCGACCACGAGGTCAACGAGGTCTGGTTCTCTGATGTGAAGGTTCCTGTCGAGAATCTGGTCGGCGAAGAGAACAAGGGCTGGACCTGCGCGAAATACCTTTTGAGCTATGAGCGCACCAATATCGCCGGCGTCGGCTCCTCCATGGCCGCGTTCGAGCGGCTGAAAGAAGTCGCACGGACCACCCGTCGCGGCGACGCCGCTTTGATGGAAGACCCACTGTTCGCCGCCCGCATGGCCGAGATCGAGATTGATCTGGAAAACATGCGCACCACCAATCTGCGCGTGCTCGACAGCGTGGGCCGCGGCCAGACGCCGATGGCGGAATCCTCCATGCTGAAAATTCGCGGCACAGAGATCCGCCAGAAAATCACGGCCCTGATGCGCCGCGCCGCCGGGCGTTACGCCCAGCCTTTCCTCGAAGAGGCTATGGAAAGCGGTTTCAATGGCGAGCCGGTCGGCCCGGACTGGGCGGCGCCGGTGGCCTCGCAATACTTCAACTATCGCAAGCTTTCGATCTTTGGCGGCTCCAATGAGGTGCAGCGCGAGATCATCGGCAAATCGATGATGGGGCTCTAGGACATGGATTTTTCCTTGGGTGACGATCGCCGCATGATGGCGGATTCGCTGTCACGGTATTTCTCCGACACGCTGGACTGGGAGGCGCGTCAGGCGGCCGCCCACAGCGAAGACGGCTTCAGCCGTCAGATGTGGTCCGGCCTCACGGAACTGGGCGTGCTGGGGATGTTGTTTTCAGAAGAAGCGGGCGGCTATGGCGGCTCGGCCTTTGACGCAGGCGCGGTGTTTTCAGAAGTCGGCAAGGCGCTCGCCACCGGACCCTTCCTGGCGACATTGATGGCGGGCAAGGTGCTGGAAGCCGCAGGCGAGGCGGACACGCTGGGCGAGGTGATCGCCGGATCTCGTCTGCTGTCTTTCGCTGACGAACCCGCCATAAACGCCGACGGAAGCGTGGTCGCCCCGGTCCGTGCGACCCAGGACGGCGAGAGCTGGCGACTGAGCGGCACGAAGGGCGTCGTTGAGTATCTGGGCGCGGCGGATCTGATTGTCGTGACCGCCGAAACCGAGGCTGGCCCCTCCACCTTCCTCGTGGACTCCGATGCGGACGGCCTCAAGCGCCGGTCCTATCGGCTTGTGGACGGCGGCGCGGCCGGCGAGTTGACGCTCGACAACACGCCCGCGCGTCTGATCGGTGACGCAGGCGGCGCCCAACAGGCCCTCGACGCGGCCCGCGCCATTGGCCTTGTGGCCACGGTCTGGGAAGCGGTGGCGATCATGGAAGTCCTGCGCGACGCCACGATTGACTATCTGGGCACCCGTAAGCAGTTCGGCGTGCCCATCGGCGCGTTCCAGGCGCTCAAGCACCGCATGACCACCGTCGCGCTTGAGATCGAACAGGCGCGTTCGTCCGCCATCAACGCCGCAGCGCACTTCGACAAAGAGCCCGCAGTGCGCGACCGCTTCGGCTCGGCGGCGAAATACACCATCGGCAAGGTGGGCGCACTCACCGCGGAAGAGGCCATCCAGATGCATGGCGGCATCGGCATGTCGTGGGAGATGCCGCTTTCGCATTTCGCCAAGCGTCTGATCATGCTCGACCATGTGCTCGGCGATGAGGACGCGCATATGGCGCGTTACCTCAAGCTCGCCGCGTCCTGAAGGCACGACCGTCGGCGGCTCAGTCGAGCACGCCGGCGGTCAGGCTCTCAAACCGTCTGGTTGTCAGAGGTCCTGGATGATCCCGCGCGTGATTATCGAGGCGTAGGTCTCGATTGCAACGTCTGGAGATTGGTCGGCGGCCCAACGGCGCATCTCAAACGCAGTGTTCAGCGTCGCTATTACCATTTGGGCGGCGATCAAGGGATCTATCGCCTTGATGGAGCCTTCGGTGATGCCGTCAATCAGCACCCCGGCATACCTGCGGGCCATACGGTTTGAGCGCTCTATGACGCCCGCGCGCACATCTGGCGGCAGGGCGTAAAGCGCCGTTGTGCGTAATAACGGAGAATCGCCATGAAGCTGCAGATCGAGCAAGGACGCCACTGAGGCGCAGAGCTTGGTATGGTGATCGCCCTCGATCCGCTCCGCCGCGCGCTGCGCCAGCGACACCCGTGCATAGCTCAGATCAAAACAGGCCAGCACCAGATCATCCTTGCTCTGCAAATGATGATAGAAACTGCCCTTGGTGACGGAGAGTTCGGCGGCGATCCTGTCTACCGACGCGCCGCGATACCCCCATTCATTAATGGTGATGGCGGCGGATTTGAGGAAGGCGACATTCATCTCGCCCAAGCCCTCAAGGGTCTCGGGCTGGTTCACCGTCAGCGCGACCGGATCCCAGCAGCGCCCCTTGGCAGATACGCCATAGGCGAGAACTTCGCTGAAGCGGCGGGCGACGCGTTCAAAATCTCCCAGCGAATAGCGCCGTAACCAGGCCTGGGCCCAGAACAGGTTTTCCAGAAACACATGAGTTTGCGCCGTGGCGAGCGTCTTGCGCGCGGGTTCATCCCGATCAAAAAAAGTGCGCACCCGGCGAAACAGGGCGATGTATGTGCCGCTCAGTTGCGAGCGCAGAGGCTCTTCCAGGCTGCGAATGTGAGAGAGGTTCGCCACCGGCGCCGCATCGCCGGAACGGATCGCCGCAAACAGCTCCAACACCGACCAGACCATGCAATGCAGCTTGTCATAAGGGTCGCGCTCAAGCGCAGCGCGCTCAACAATGTCGGAATAGCGCTGGATCGCGTCCGACAGGATCGCTTCGGCCAGCAAATCCTTGCGCTTGAAGTAATAGGTGATGCTTGTGGTGTTGAGATCGATGGCGTGCGCCACCTTGGTCAGGGTCATGCCCTTGAAGCCCAGCTCGTTCATCAGCTCGGTCGCGGCAGAGACTATCTGGTCGCGCTTGCGATCAAAACGGCTGGCGGCGGCTGGGGAAGCGATCTCAGTCATTCCGACAGTTTATAGCGCGTCTTGCGCAAGGTCACCGCTCTGGCCCCCTTCACGTTCAGGCGGGGCGGCGCCGGACCGCCTCAGCCGCCATTGATCTCACGCACGTCTAATTCGAAAAGAGACCCCGGCTCGCACAAGCGCCGCCTCGCTTCACTCACAGACAGGACCGGCCAAGCATTTCCGCCCATCATCCACCTCCCTTTTCTTGTATGTATTGTTTTCGTCACGCGATCCGAACCCGGTGGGCCCGGCCATCAAACCCTCTCACGGGGCAAGTCTTGACCCTGTATCGCAGGCAATAGAAAACCGGGTATGAGACTGCGCGGGGGAAAAGGAGGGGCGACAATGAGCGTGAACACACAGATCACTGACGGCGTGCTGGTTGTGACGTCCGACAACCCGCCGGTGAACGCCCTGTCGCACGCCGTACGCTCTGGCCTGCTGGCCGCAATCGAAACCGCGCGAACCGACCCGGCCGTCAAAGCCGTGGTGATCGCCTGCGACGGCCGCACCTTCCACGCCGGCGCGGACATCACCGAATTTGGAAAACCGCCGCAAGCGCCGTCGCTGCCGGACTTGATCGAACAGATCGAGGCGCTGGATAAACCCGTGGTCGCCGCGCTTCACGGCACCACCCTCGGCGGCGGGTTGGAGGTCGCACTTGGCGCGCACTACCGCATCGCCGCTGCGGGGTCGAAACTGGGCCTGCCGGAGGTGAAGCTGGGACTTCTGCCCGGCGCTGGCGGCACCCAGCGCCTGCCTCGCCTTGTCGGGGTCGAAGCCGCGCTTGGCATGATCGCCAAAGGCGATCCGATCAGTGCTGAAACAGCCCAAGACCTGGGTCTGGTGGACAAACTGGCCGCGCCGGACGCATTGCGCGATAGCGCCATCGCCCTTGCGCAAGAGATGATCGGCCAGCCGATCCCGCGCACGGGCGCTCGCACTGACAAGCTCTCCACAGACCGGGACGCGTTTGACGCGTTCGCCAAAGCCAATGCCCGGCGCTTCCGGGGCCTTGAAGCGCCGCAGGCCTGCATCGAGGCCGTGAAGGCCGCGACCGAAACATCGCTGGAAGAGGGGCTGAAGACAGAGCGCGCCCTGTTCGCCCAGCTGATGACCGGGGACCAGTCCGCCGCCCTGCGCCATCTGTTCTTTGCTGAACGCGCCGCCGCCAAGATTGATGACGTCCCCAAGGACACGCCGCGCATCCCGGTCACGAAGGTCGGCGTTATCGGCGGCGGCACCATGGGCGGCGGCATCACCATGAATTTTCTGTCCGCCGGCATCCCGGTGACCCTGGTGGAGCGAGAACAAGATGCGCTCGACCGCGGCGTGGCGACCATCCGCAAAAACTACGAGGCCAGCGCCGCCAAGGGGCGACTTACCGAGCAGCAGGTCGAGCAAGCCATGGCGCTGTTGACGCCGACGCTGGAGATGGAAGCGCTGTCAGACTGCGATCTCGTGATCGAGGCGGTGTTCGAACTGATGAAGATCAAGAAAGAGGTCTTCAGCCGCCTCGATTCCATCGTCAAACCAGGCGCGATCCTCGCCACCAATACGAGCTATCTGAACGTCGACGAGATCGCCGCCACGACCAGCCGGCCTGAATTGGTCGTCGGTCTCCACTTCTTCTCGCCCGCGAACATCATGAAGCTTCTGGAGATTGTGCGGGGCGCGAAAACCTCTGACGCCGTGCTGGCGACCGCCATGGATTTGTCGCGCAAGACCGGCAAGGTCGCAGTCGTCTCGGGCGTGTGTGACGGCTTCATCGGCAATCGCATGCTCGCCCAGCGCCATGCCGAGGCCAACAGCCTGATCCTGGAAGGCGCCAAGCCCTGGGATGTGGACCGGGTGCTGGTGGAGTTCGGCCTGCCCATGGGACCCTTCCAGATGGCGGATCTGGCCGGTCTCGACATTGGTTGGGATCCGGACACAACCGCCTCGTCCACCGTGCGCGAGATCCTGTGCGAGGAAGGGCGGCGCGGACAGAAGACCCAGGCCGGTTTCTATGATTACGACGCCCATCGCCGCGGCGTTCCCTCCGCCTATGTGGACGCGGTGATCGCGCAGTTCGCCGAAAAAGCTGGTTATGCTCGACGCGAGATCACAGACCAGGAAATCCTTGAGCGCCTGCTCTACCCGATGGTGAATGAGGGCGCGAAAATCCTGGACGAAGGCATCGCCCAGCGCGCCTCCGACATCGACGTGGTCTGGGTGTATGGCTATGGCTGGCCCAGCTATCGCGGCGGCCCGATGTTCTGGGCTGACCAGATCGGGGCCAGGACGGTGCTCGAGGGGCTGGAGCGGCATGCCGAACGACTGGCCAAAGGCTTTGAGATCAGCGCGCGTCTGCGTCAGACGGCGGAAACGGGCGGCGCTTTCAACTAGCGCCGCCCGCGCGCCTCAGGCCACCAGATCCTGCTTGAGCTTGCGCGCGCACAGCACGAAGAAACCCGCCGCGACCACATAGATCAGGGCGATGGTGACCATGGAGTATTCCGTGCTCGCCGCATTTGCCTGCACGCAGAAGTCATAAAGCGCGTCAGGCGCTCCGGTGGCGGCTTCTCCGGCCAGTCGGGCGGCGTTTGCAGCCGTTTGCGCGGCGTCGCACGCCGCCCGGTCCACGGCAAAGCCCAGATCCGCCGTGGCGCGCATCCGGACGAACCAGAAATCACTCACCACGCCGGCGAACAGCGGGCCCAGGCCATAGCCCAGCAAGTTCACCACGAACAGCAAGATCGCGGTGGCCGTCGCACGTACCCGCGTGCTCACAACGCCTTGGCCAATCGTGTATTGCGCAGCGAGATAGCCGTATTTGATAAAGCCGCCCAGAGACAGGGCGAGCACGCACAGCCAAGCGATCTCGGTCGTGAAGGCGACCAGATAAAACGGCACGGACAAAGCCAGCCCGCCTGCAGCGAGCCAAGCGATCGCTGCGGCGTTCTTTTTCTGAAGGCGTGTCGCCAGCCACCCCAACGCGAACGTGCCGATGGCGCTGGCCAACGCAGCGGGCGCGTTGAAGTACACCGCCGCCTGCCCTGTGGTCAGCTCAAAGCTACGCACCACGTAAAGCGTCAGAAAGCTCGAAATGCCATAGCCGCAAAACGCGGCGACCGTCGCTCCGGCCGTCATCGTCCAGTAGGACGGCTTGGCCAGTAGCTCTTTCATCGCCGCGCCGAAATCGGCTTTCTCCGGACGCGGCGCGTTCGGCGGATCGGTATAGCCACGCGGCGGCTCCTTGATGGTCAGCCACAACACTGCGCCGATGGCGATGCCCGGCAGCCCCAGGATGAAAAAGGCGGCGCGCCATCCGAATGCATCGGTGACCGGGCCGCCGATCAGGCTGGCGAGCATGGAGCCGAGCGTCACGCCCATGGCGTAATAGCCCAGCGCTGAAGATCGGTTTTGTGGAGCGTAATAATCGGCCAGCAAGGAATTGGCGGGCGGCGTGCAGCCCGCTTCACCCAGCCCGACGCCGATGCGGAACAGCAAGAGCAACCAGAACCCGCCGATGACGAAGCCGAAGATCGTCACATCCATGGCGAGACCGCACATCGCCGTCATGAGCGACCAGAAGGCCACAGACACGGCGATGATGATCACACGGTTCTTGCGTTCCGCCAGCCGGGCGATGGGAATGCCCGCCAGCGTGTAGAGCATGGCGAAGCCAAACCCCGTGAGCAGGCCGAACCCGGTATCGTCGATCCCGAGCTCCGCCTTGATCGGCGCCGCCGCAACCGCCAGCAAGCCCCGGTCGACGAAATTCAGGATGTAGACCACAAGCAAGGCGTTCAGGACATAAAAGCGATACCGCGGCGTACCGTAATTTCGACCCGCCTCACCTGCATTGCCGTCAACGGCTGCGCCACCTGCAATATTCGCCATGCAACCCCCTGTATGCGCTCGTTATCGTGTGGCGCTTTTATGGTTGATGACCATACCGTAGTTTTTGAGCCTTGGCGTGCAAGCGCGCCCAGGGGAACTCTGCGTGCAGACCTGACGCCGCCTAAGGCAGGGATGAGGCAAGACGCGCTCTCATGTGTGGCGAGCCTCTTAAGCTTCGCTGATAAATTCAGCACCTACCGGCCGCATTTCAAACAGCCTATACAGGATGCATGCTGACACTGACCTGTCTTGGCGGCGCCGGAACCGTCACCGGCTCCAAACATTTACTGACCCATCAGGGACGGCGGATCTTGATTGATTGCGGCCTGTTTCAGGGTTTGAAGAATTTGCGCGAGCTGAACTGGGCCCCGCTGCCCCTTGATCCGTCCAGTATCGACGCCGTCGTGCTCACCCACGCCCATCTGGACCATTGCGGGTATCTGCCGCGCCTGATCGCAGACGGTTTTGAAGGGCCGGTCTTCGCCACACCCGCGACGTGCGACGTCGCCGAGCTGATCTTGCGCGACTCCGGTTATCTGCAGGAGAAAGACGCCGAATACGCCAACCGGAAGGGCTTCACCCGACATTCGCCCGCCTTGCCGCTGTATGATCTTGAGCAAGCCGAGCAATCGCTGGGTCATTTCACCCCGACCGCGTTTGGCCATGTCACGACCTTGCCGGGCGGCGCAAAACTGGTGTTTCGCCGCGCGGGCCACATTCTCGGCGCAGCCACGGCCGAGATTGAGTGGGGCGGTCGACGCATCGTGTTTTCAGGGGATCTGGGGCGCTATGGCGACGGCATGATGGTCGATCCGGAACCCGTGGAACGCGCAGACTATGTCGTGATTGAATCCACCTATGGCGATCGCCTGCACACGCCGGGGGACCCGATCGAGCAACTGGGCGACATCATTGAGCGCACCATAAAGCGTGGCGGCAACGTGCTGATTCCATCCTTCGCCGTGGGGCGGGCGCAGTTGCTGCTGTATTATCTGTGGCGCTTGAAGCAGGCGGGGCGTCTGAACTCGGTTCCGATCTATCTCGACAGCCCGATGGCGATCGACGCGACCGGGCTGCTGCACGCCCATATCGACGATCACCGCCTGGACCGCGACAGTTGCCGGAACATGTGCGCCATCGCCGAGTATACGCGCAGCGTCGACCAGTCGAAGGCCGTCACGGCGAGCCCCTACCCCAAGGTCGTGATCTCTGCGAGCGGCATGGCGACGGGCGGGCGTGTGCTGCATCACCTCAAAGCCCTCGGCGGGGATCCTCGCAATACGATTCTCTTCGCCGGTTACCAGGCCGCCGGCACCCGAGGACGCGCCCTTTTAAATGGCAAGCGCGAGGTGAAAATTCACGGCAAGTGGATCGCGATCGAGGCGGAGATCGCTGACCTGTCACAGCTCTCCGCCCATGCCGATAGTGATGAGCTGATACGCTGGCTGTCCGGCTTCAAGACCGCGCCACAAGACGTGTTCGTCGTTCACGGAGAACCTGAATCCTCTGACGCGCTTCGCGTACGCATCAAGCGTGAGCTTGGCTGGGACGCCCGAGCGCCGCGGCAAGACCAAGTCTTTGAGCTGTAGTCGATACACAGGCTGGCGCATCAACGCTCAGGCATGACGGCGTTGGCGATCATGACCGCCAACGCCGTAGTCTCGACCTCAGGCCGCAGACTTGATCTCGACCAGTTTCAGGTCGAAATGCAGGTCTTCACCGGACAATGGGTGATTACCGTCGGCGGTCACCGTCTCGGCGCCGACTTCGGTAATGGTGAGATTCACCGTCGAGCCGTCAGGCTGGGCCGCCGTCAGGGTCATGCCCGGCTCGGGCGTATTATCGCCCGACAATTGCGCCCGCGGAATTTCGACGATCAAGTCTTCGCGGCGCGGACCGAACGCGTCGGCGACGCCGACGGTGACAGATTCTTCTTTGCCGACTTCCATGCCGTCCAGAACGGCTTCGACGGCCGGGAAGATCTCGGCGCCGCCGATGGTCAGGGCGGCGGGATCATTGTCTTCTGTCTTTCCGACGACCCGGCCGTCCGTGGTGCGAACGACGTAATTCACCAGGACGGTGTCGCCCTTTTTTGCTGTCTGCATGGTAGAACCCTTTTTGAGGGTGAACAGGACAGACGCATCAGCGAACTGCGCGACCGGCAGCTGCATGCACGCCTACGGCCTGTTGTGGTCGCAATCTGTGCGCTCAAAGTCAAATCGTGCGGTCAGACCAGCATCGAGCCAGCATGGCCTTAATCGCCCAGCCATGCATCATATGAAGGGAGCGTACGCTCGGTGGACAGGGTTTGCTCATTGAACCCATGACTTCGCCTGGATCGTCCGTGCCCGGCGAACGAAGCAGCCTATATGGTGGAGAGCAAGATTTGGAGCGCCCATGCTGGTTCAGCTTGAGAATCTGGAAAAAGCCTATGGCGATGGCGCGGATCGCCAGCACGTGCTGCGCGGCGTCAGCCTGGAGCTTGATCGCGGCGAGAGCCTGGCGATCACGGGCGAGTCCGGCTCGGGCAAAAGCACGCTTCTGCACCTGATCGGTCTGCTGGATGCGCCGGACGCCGGCCAGATCATCCTGGACGGAGACATCGTCTCGACCCTGAACGATACGGGCCGGGCCCAGCGCCGCCGCGAGCAGATCGGGCTTGTCTTCCAGCAATTCAATCTGGCGCCCTCCCTGACCGTCGCCAGCAATATCGCGTTGCAGGCCCGGCTCGCCCGCCGTTTCGACCCCGCCTGGATCGCCAGTCTTGTCGAGCGTCTGGGCCTGTCAGACTTCCAGGCGCGATATCCCGAACAGTTATCGGGCGGCCAGCAACAACGCGTCGCCGTCGCGCGCGCCCTGGCGGCCAAACCTGTGCTCGTGCTGGCGGACGAACCCACCGGCAATCTCGATGAAGAGACCAGCGCCCGCGTGCTGACGCTGATGCTTGAGCTCTGCGCAGACGCCGGCACGGCGATGATCATGGCCACCCACTCCCTGCAGGCGGCGGGTCAAACGTCGCGCCGCGTTCACCTGTCGCGGGGGCGGCTGACGTGATCGGAACAGTTTTGCTGACGCTGGTGTCGCACTGGCGGCGCAAGCCCGGCCAGCTGGCGACCTTGCTGATCGGGCTGAGCCTCGCCACTGCGCTCTGGACCAGCGTTCAGGCGATCAACGCCGAAGCACGCGCGAGCTACGACCAGGCCAGCGCAACGTTGGGCGGCGGCGCGCTGATCGTGCTCACGGCCCAGAACGGCCCTCTCCCGCTCGAGACCTGGGTCAAGCTGCGCCGGGACGGCTGGGCCGCCACCCCGGTCATCGAAGGGATTCTGAGCGTCGAAGAGACGGCGCTGACGCTTCGGGGCGTGGAGCCGTTAAGCGCTGCGGGCCGGCAAGACACGCCTATCAGCGGCGGGGGCGCGATCGGGCTTGAGTTTCTGACAAGGCCGGGGGTTTTGCTGACCGCTCCGGAAACTGCCCGCCAGCTTGAGGCGTCCGGGCTCGACCTGCCGCCTATCGCCGCGCGCGCCGAAATCGCACGCGGCGAGATCATCACAGACATCGCCGTGGCGGCGCGGCTTCTGAGGCGCGGCGATCAGATCGACGCCGTGCTGATTGATCCGGCCGCGCGCCCCGGACAGACGCCCTTGACCGTGCTGGCGCCCGAGCTGAACAGCGCCACACAAGCCTCGACCGGCGAGGTCTCTCGCCTGACCGGTAGTTTTCACCTCAACCTCACCGCCTTCGGCCTGTTATCCTTCGCCGTGGGATTGTTCATCGTCTACGCGGCGATCGGGCTGAGTTTCGAGCAACGGCGCGCCATGCTGAGAACGCTGCGCGCGCTTGGCGCGCCGGTCTCCACCCTGATCGCCGCCCTTTTGATCGAGGTTCTGGTCTTCGCGCTGATCGCCGGCGCCGTCGGCGTGGCGCTGGGCTATGGCGTGGCGAGCGCGCTCTTGCCCGACGTGGCCGCCACCCTGCGCGGTCTGTATGGCGCCAGCGTGCCCGGAGCGCTGACGATCCGTCCCGAATGGTGGCTCTCGGGCTTCGCCATCGCTGTGATCGGCGCCTTGGCGGCGACGACGCAATCGCTTGTCAAAGCCGCGCGCCTGCCCTTGCTGGCGTCCGGGCAACCGCGCGCCTGGGCCCTGGCCTCCGCCCGGACCTACCAAATACAGGCGCTGGGCGCGGGCGCATGTTTCGCAGCCGCCGCGCTCCTGCCGACCATCGCATCCGGGGTGGTGGCGGGGTTCGCATTGATGGCGGGCTTGCTGTTCGGAGCAGCGCTCTTGCTACCTCCCGCCCTGGCGTTGGCGCTCACCGGCGCCCAGCGGCTGATCCGCGGACCGGTGGCGGAGTGGTTCATCGCCGACACGCGCCAGCAATTGCCGGGACTTTCGATGGCCTTGATGGCGCTCATGCTGGCTCTGGCGGCGAATATCGGCGTCGGCACCATGGTGTCGAGCTTTCGTCTGACGTTCGAGGGCTGGCTCGACCAGCGCCTGGCGGCGGAGCTGTATGTCACCACACGCGACGACGCCCAGTCCGAGGCGGTTCGCACGTTTCTGGAGGCGCGCAGCGATGCGGTGCTGCCGATCTGGAGCGCCGACGCCGCCATAGAGGACCAGCCCGGCGAAGTGTTCGGCGTGGTCGATCACGCCACCTATCGGGACCATTGGCCGCTCTTGCTGTCTGCGCCCGACGCCTGGGATGCAGTGATGACGGGCGAGGGGGTGCTGCTCAACGAGCAAAGCTGGCGCCGGTTGGGGCTTGAGTTGGGCGAGCCGGTGCGCGTTGGCGACGGCCCGGCTATGCCGCTGGCCGGAGTGTATACCGATTACGGTAACCCCAACGCCCAGGCGATCATCGCTCTGGACCGGTTGACGGCGCGCTTTGGCGATACGGTTTCGCGCCTGCGTTACGGCGTCCGGATCGCCCCCGATCAGGCGAACGCGCTGAGCGAGGATCTGTTGGCCAGATTTGACCTGCCCGCCAACGGCGTCATCGACCAGGCGAGCGTGAAACGCTTCTCCCTGTCGGTGTTCGAGCGCACCTTCGCCATCACCGCCGCGCTCAATGTGCTGACGCTGTCGGTCGCGGCGTTCGCCATGTTCGCCAGTCTGACCACGCTGGCCGCTATGCGCCTGCCCCAGCTGGCCCCGCTCTGGGCGCTGGGGCTGACGCGCACCCGGCTCGCCCAGCTTGAGCTGTTGCGGGCGCTGGTGCTGGCGCTGCTGACCTTTCTGATCGCCCTGCCCACCGGGCTGGTTCTGGCCTGGGCGCTGCTGGCGGTGGTCAATGTGGAAGCGTTCGGCTGGCGGCTTCCCATGCATTTGTTCGCGGGCGATTGGCTGCGGTTGGCGGGGCTCGCGGCGCTGGCCGCCCTTCTGGCCGCCGCCTGGCCGGCGCGGGCGCTGGCGACCCGGTCGCCGCGCGCTTTTTTGCAAACCTTCACCCAGGAGCGCTGAGCCATGATGCGACACCTCGCCACCACCCTGACGCTCATCGCCGCCCTAGCAACCACGATGGCCAACCCGGCGTCCGGCCAGGGCTTCGCGGGTCTGGGCGCCGCATCAGACGCATTCGCGGCGCCGGAACCCGGCCGATCGTTTGACTTTCCAGCCGATCACGGACCGCACCCCGACTACAGGATCGAGTGGTGGTATCTGACCGCCGTGCTCGAAGACGAGAGCGGCACGCAATATGGCGCGCAATGGACGCTGTTTCGCACCGCGCTGGCGCCGCTTGAAGGCGAAGGCTGGGAGTCGCCGCAGCTGTGGATGGGCCATGCCGCCCTCACCACGCCCGACACGCATCATCATGCCGAACGCCTGGCGCGCGGCGGTTTGGGCGTCGCCGGCGTCGAGAGCGCCCCTTTCCGCGCCCATATCGATGAATGGGCCATGCAAAGCGCCCCTGACCGGCTGGCACCCGGAGCGGATGCGCTGTCTGCGCTCGATCTGAGCGCACGCGGCGAGGATTTCTCCTATGCGCTGGAGCTGGATGCAAACGGCCCGCTGGTGTTTCACGGCGAGGCGGGTTTTTCGGTTAAATCCGCCAGTGGTCAGGCGAGTTACTATTACTCCCAACCCTTTTACGACGTCCGAGGCACGCTGCAGCTGCCGCAAGGCGAGGTCACAGTCACCGGTCAGGCCTGGCTGGATCGCGAATACGCGTCCCAGCCCCTGGCGGAAACCCAGACAGGCTGGGACTGGGTCTCTTTGCACCTGGACACGGGTGAGAAACTCATGGGGTTTCAGCTGCGACAGACTGATGGCGCGGTCTACACTTCGGCCAGCTGGATCACGCCAGACGGCGCGCTCACCGCGTTTGAGGACGGCGCCCTGACCCTGACCGCGCTTGAAACGGCGCGCGTGCGCGGGCGAGACATACCCGTGCGCTGGCGCGTGCAGCTGCCCGCGCGTGGACTGGACGTGGAGATTGAAGCTGTCAACGGGCAAAGCTGGATGCCGACCGTATTCCCATACTGGGAAGGGCCGGTTTCGATCACGGGAAGTCACAGCGGCCGCGGCTATCTGGAGATGACCGGATACGAACCCGAAAAGCCGCTCACGACTCCCCGAGAAGACTAGCGGCGCCGCCAGACAAAAGCGGACCCGTCTACGACAGTCGGCGGATCAAAGCCGTTCTATCGCCATCGCCGCGCCGACGCCGGACCCTCCATGGGTGACGACCAGGCCCAGCGCACCATCCTGACGAGCAAGCCCAGAGAGCGCGGTTGCCGCCAGGATCGCTCCGGACGCCCCCATGGGATGGCCCATGGCCAGATGCCCGCCCTCGGGATTGACCCGATCCATATCCGGCGCGTAGTCGCGCTCGAATTTGAGCGGCGGGGCGGCGAAAGCCTCCATGAACTCGATCCTGTCAAAATCAGAGAGCGACAAACGGGCTTGCTTGATCACGGCGTCCAGAGCGTCAAAGCCGGATGTGAGCTGCAGCACCGGATCCCCGGTCGCCTCGCTGATTGCAAGAATTCGCGCTTTGGGCTTCAGGCCCGCAGCCTCTCCCGCCGCCTTCGAGCCTAGCAGTGCGAGCGCGGCGCCGTCGCAAGGCGGCGGACAGTTGGCGGCCGAGTGGACATGGCGGATCTCCGACACGTCAGGCAGGTTTTCCAGTATCAGGGCGTCAAAGCCTGTCGCGCCAAGGCCTGTGAAGGCTGGCTCCATCCTCGCAAGCGTTTCAACGGTGGTGCCCGGCCGCACCGGCTCGTCATGATCGAGCACCCCTCCATCACTTGCTACGGGCACAATTTCCTCCAGACCGCCGCGATCGAACGCAGCGGCGGCGCGTTGGTGGGAACGGGCCGTGACTGTGTCGAGATCGGCCTTCTCGAAGCCTTCGCGCGTCGCCATCAGGTCGGCCGAGAGCGCCACGGGGACATAGCGCAGAGCGCGTGCAGTCTCGGGGTCGGAATAGTAAAAAGCCTTATCGCCCATAAACGGCACCCGGCTCATCATCTCGACCCCGCCGGCCAGGCGCAGCCGATCATCGCTCGCCCCTCGCGCCTCGTCGGCCGCGATCCGTATTGCGGTCAGACCGGAGACGCAGAAATTGTTGATCGTCAGAGCGCGCATGCTGGCCGGCAAACCGGCGTGCAGGCGAGAAACGAGCGCGAGGTGACCGCCCTGCGCGCCGACCTGTCCGACGCTGCCAAGCACAAGCGAGGCCGCGCGCGCAACTTCATCACGCCCGTTGCGCGCGCCCAGAGCGTCGATCAGTTTTCCCACAAGCGCATGTGGCGTGTGGCTGGCCAGGGCGCCTGTGTCCTTGGCCTTGCCACGCGGCGTGCGTACGGCGTCGTAAAGATAAATGTCCAAGCGTGGCGCTCCGTTAAGTTCCGATGATGAGACAGGCGCTCGCGGTGGTCGAACCGCCGACATTGAAGGTCGCCACCGTGCGCGCGCCGTCCACCTGCATGTCCCCGGCCGCGCCGCGCGTCTGAAGCGCCGCATCCAGCGCCATGCGCACGCCGGTCGCCCCAACTGGATGGCCGAGCCCGATCAGCCCCCCAGAGGGATTGAAAGGCAGCGCCCCGCCGGGTGCGACGGCGCCGTCTTCGATCGCTTTCCAGGCCTCGCCGGGCGCGGCGAGTCCGAAATGCTCAATCGCCATGTATTCGGTGACCGAAAAACAGTCATGGGTCTCGACGGCGTCAAGCTCGGACGGGCCTGACAAGCCCGCCCGCCCATAGGCGTCGGCGATCGCCTTCCTGACCCAGGGGAACATATAGCCCTCGCCCCCGGCGCTCTCTTCGAGTTTGGACGATAACAAGAGCGGAGCAGTCGTGTGGCCCCAGCCCTTTATCCGCGGCAGATCCCCAAGGGAGAGCCCCCGTGCCGAAGCATACTCGCGCGCGACGTCTTCCGAGGCGAGAAAGACCACCGCCGCCCCGTCGGTAACCTGGCCGCAATCAGACTTACGCATGCGGCCTTCGATGACGGGATTGGCCTCATCATCCTGGGAGAAGCTGTCCGGCCCGAAGGCCCAGTCGCGGGTCTGGGCGTTGGGATTCTTTTTTGCGTTGTCGAAATTGATCCGCGAGATCTCGGCGAGATGCGCGGGGTCGAGCCCGTATCGCTGGTCGTATTCTTCGGCGAGATCAGAGAACATGGCCGGCCAAAGATAGCGCGCGCCTTGGGCTTCGCGCCCGGCCCAGGCCGCCGCGCCCAGATTTTCCGCCGCGACCTGGCCTAGCACATTGCGCATCAGCTCAACACCGATCACCGCAGCCAGGCCGTACCGCCCCGCCTCGATATCGGCGCTGGCCGCAAAGATCGCCATGGATCCCGACGCGCAGGCCGCTTCGTGCCGACTGGTGGGCAGGCCGGAGAAGGCCGGATGGATATGCGCCGCCATTCCGCCCAGCAGCCCCTGCCCGCAGAACAGCTCGGCAGCAAAATTGCCGATATGAATGACCTCGACCGCTTCAGCGTCGAGACGAGCCTCATCGAGCGCCCGCAAAGTGGTCTCGCTCATCAGCTCGAACAGGCCCTTATTGTCGCGGGTCCAGTTCTTCGCAAAATCGCTCTGCGCGCCGCCGAGAATATAGACGCTCATGCGGGTTCCGCCTCCGCCATTTCCCGGAGTTTCCAGCGCAGAACCTTGTTCATGGCGTTGCGCGGCAGAGCATCGACGAGCACGAGTTTCTCGGGAAGCTTATATTTGGCGATGTCCTTGGCGGTGAGCCAGTCGATCACCTCTTCAAGGCTTACGGTCTCACCCTCCTTGGCGACCGCCGCGACCCAGATGCGCTCACCCATGACATCGTCAGGCATGCCGAACACCGCGGCCTCGACAATCTTGGGATGGCCGTCGAGCAAGGTGTCGAGTTCTGCGGCGGATATATTGACCCCGCCCCGGATGATGATGTCCTTGGCGCGCCCTTTGAAGACTAGAAAATTCTCGTCTTCCGGAGCGATCATGAACAGGTCTCCAGTACGGAAATAGCCCTCAGAATCAAAGACCTCGTCGCGCGCCTCGCCCGTATCGCCATAATAGCCTTCAAACACCGCCGGCCCTTTGACCAGCAACTCGCCCTCCTCGCTGGGCTGCTCGACCGGTTTTCCTGTCACCAGCGAGACCAGCTTGGTCTGCAAGCGCTCATGCATGCGGTTTGAGAAATCCGCGCCGGGATGGCCGAAGCGCGGGAACCAGCTGGCCCGTCTGGCCGGCTCCGGGGCTTCCCGGGGGCCTGACGCCAGCGACACGCCCTCGTTCGAGCCGAACAGGTTGACGATCTCCACACCGCGATCTTTCCAGCCCGCAACCATAAACTCCGATAGCGGGGCCGAACCCGACCCGATCACGCGCAGCTTGGACAGGTCGAACCGGTCCAGGAGATCGCCTTGCTTAAGCAAGAGGGTCAGCACCGCTGGCGGCGCAATAGTGGCGGTGATCTCCTCCTCGGCAAGCTGGCTTAAAAACACAGGCAGCTCGAAGGGGTGGTGAAGAACCAGCACGCCCCCGCTCAAAAGCCAGCTGGCGAACATGCCTCCGATAGCGGCCATATTGGTCAGCGGGAACGGGTTGAGCAGACGCTCGCCCGGCTCGATCGCCATGGCGTCAAAGGTCGCCGGCGCGATGGCGAGCCAGTGGTTATGAGACCGCGGCACGCCTTTGGGCGTCCCGGTCGTGCCTGACGTCCAGGCGATGGTGAAGGCGTCGTTCGCCTCTCCCTCTTGCTGTGAGGCGGGGCCGAACACGCCCAGCGGTCCCTTTCGCAGAGAGACGGACGCCGCCTCGGCGCTCAAGTCCACGAGACCATCCGCCCCTGCATCCGGCCCGATGGCGAACACGATCACGCCGGCGCCTGCAACGTCGCGGCACGCTTTGGCGAGATGGCGGTCCTTGAACCGGCTTGCGGCGATCACGGCCTTGGGATTGACCGCCTTGATCACGTATCCCAGCTCATAGCCCGCGTATTGCACCGGCAGCGGCGAGACGACGACGCCGATTTTCGCCGCAGCGAGATACACAGCGACCGCCTCGACAATGTTGGGGCATTGCATGACCACGACGTCGGAACGCCGCAGCCCCGCCCGCGCGAAGACGGCGGCGTAGCGTTCGGTCAGGTCGGACAGCTGTCGCCAATCAAACCGTTTGGGGCCATCCCCGAGAAAGGTCTCGCGATCCGGCGGATCCACGGTCGCCGGGGCGCCGGGACGCGCCTTCGCCACACGCGTGAAAAGGTCATAGAACGTCTCCCGCCCCCACCATCCCTTCCGGGTATAGGCGGCGATCTTCTTGGCCGACGCGAGCTTCATCGCTGTCGTCTCCTCCCCTGTTCACACAAAAGCCGCGCGGTCTTTTTTGGTCTATCGCCAGCCGCGCGGCCGTCTTCGCGGGTCGTCAGACCCAGCCCATCTCCGATCCCGGCACCCAGGTGGAGTGAAAACCCGCCGGCACGCGCACGGGCAGTTTGACCCGGGCGACGGGCCCGGCCTCGATATCAGAGGCGTCGATGACCTGGATTTCCGAGCGGCCCTCGGCTTCGTTGGACACGAAGCTGACGAGATAGCCGTCATCCTCCTCGCCTGATCCGTTCAGGCGCGGGGCGAACGGGCTCTCCGAACCGTACCAGCCCTCTTCAAAGCGCAGGCTCTGCGATCGCCCGGTGCGGGTGTCGTATTTGATCAGGCCGTCAAACACCATGGTTTCACGATCGGTCGGGATCGAGACATGGTAGGAATAGCGCGACGGCACGCCCTGAACGTCCATATTGATGGTCGGGAATTCCGCATTGCGGTCGTCGAGCCATTCTTCCTTGGTCTCGCCGGTCTTCAGATTGAACTTCCAGCGATGGAATCGCGCTTTGAGCAGCAAGAAGGCCATCATCCGCGCATACTGGCCCCGGCCTGGCTGACTGTCCGGACACGGATCCGTGACCCGGCACCCTTCCATGATCAGCCAGTCGCCGTCCTCATAGGCGTTGGTGACGTGATAAATGTATCCCGGTTCAGCCTCGAACCAGCGCACATCCTCAGCCGAGCCATAGCGCGGGATCACCGCGAAGCGCGACGGAATGTCCTCGTAGAACGTCACCTTGTGCAGTCCGCGCGTCTTGAGAAGTTCAGGATCCCAGAACAGCGGCAGGTCGTGCAAGATGGCGTAGTTCTTCGACAGCGCCATGTCGTGGGGCAGGCGCGGACCAGGCACGTCGATTTCCACCGTGCTCATCCGCCCGTCCGGGCTGACCACGTGATAGGTCATGTAAGGCGGCTTGGTGTTGTAATCGAAGAAGAACATCTCTCCCGTCGCCGGGTCGGTCTTGGCGTGAGCCGACACCTGACGCTGGAGCTGACCGCCGAAGGTCTGCGGCCCAAGCGTTTCGCCGGTGGCCGGGTCGATGCGCACCGGAACGCCCGCCTGGTACCAGAGGGCTAGCACCTCGCCATTATGAACGATGAGATCGGTGTTCGCGCTGTCCTTCAGCCAACCGTCAGACCCCGCGCCGGGAGGCGCGTCCGGGTTCGGATGCCCCATATAACCGGGCCATTGTTCGCGCCCGGCTGCAGCGTTGAGCTTGAAATGGTCAGTTTTTACAAAGCGCGAGCGATAACTCGCCTGGCCGTCCTTGAACGCGACGGTGTGCACCATGCCATCGCCGTCAAACCAGTGATGCTTGGATGCAGGAGGATAGACCTGATTGGGGCCGTTGCGCATGTAAGCGCCGCACAAATCGGTCGGAATCTCACCGATCACCTCCAGATCTTCGGCCGTCGTCTCAGCCCTTACGGGTGCGTAAAGCCCCCGCAAATATGGATTTTCAACATCGGAGAGCCAAGTGGGAGCGTCGCGCTCCAGACGCAGAGGATCGCTAAGGCGTGGGGCGTTCATAAGCTTGTCTCCTGTCTTGAAATGGTCCGCTGAACGCAGAGGCGTCAGCAGCGTATTCGCGCGCAAGGCGCGCGATAATGTCTTTGATCGGCTCGATCGCGTTGACCGCGCCGACCCCTTGGCCGGCGGACCACACATCCTTCCATCCCTTCAGGATTTTGGAGGGGTCATCGAATTGGACGCGGCCTTTTTTGGGCAGGTCGTCCGGATCGAGCCCAGCGCGGCGCAGACTCTCTTTCAGCCAGCTGGCCGGCACGCCCGTCATGCAATCAGAGACCACAAGATCGGTCGCGTCCGCAGCGACCACCATCGCCTTGTACTCTTGGGCCGCCAGGCTCTCCTCAGCGGGGATGAAAGCTGTGCCCATATACGCAAGGTCAGCGCCCAACGCCTCGACCGACGCGACGCCGCGCCCGGTTGAGATCGCCCCGCCGACCGCGATCGGACCGTCGAAAAATCCGCGCACCGCTTCCACAAAAGCATTGGCTGCGAGAAATCCGGTATGACCGCCCGCGCCGGACGAGACGAGGACGAGCCCATCCGCGCCCGCCAGCGCCGCCTTGCGTGCGAACGCGACGGAATTAACGTCAGCGAAGACCTGACCGCCATACTCGTGAACGGCTTCAATAACGCGCTGAGGTCCGCCCAGCGCGGTGATCACGAGCGGCGGGCGGTATGTTTTCACGAGCTCCAGCTCCGCCTCGAAGCGCGGATAGCTCGAATGGGTGATCATGTTGAACGCCCAAGGCGCATCGTCCGGTCCGAGCGCACCGGAAATCTCGCTCATCCAGGCGTCGAGATCCTCGATTGTGCGGCAATTTGGACCGGGAAAGGCGCCGATCATCCCAGCCCTGCAGGCGTTGATCACAAGCGCTGGCCCGGAAATCAAGAACATCGGCGCGCACACCGCAGGCAGACGCAGATTGCGCGTGAGCGTTTCAGATAGCCGCGTCATCACTCTCTCCAAAGCCGGTCTCGAATGGGTCAGACCCTATGTCACTTTGTTAGTGAAACTCACCCTACAGACTGGAATCCGCGCTGACAAGAGGCGCTGGCCGCCACTTGTCGGCCTCGTCTCGATCGGCTCTATTTCCCGTCATGCCAGTGACGCTAAAAAGGATGATCCAGAACAATCCGGTCTCGCACGCTATCGACGTGGTCGGGGAAGCCTGGACCATGCTGATACTGCGCGAGGCTTTCCGCGGCGCGCGCCAATTTGAAGATTGGCTTTCACGACTCACCATTGCGCGCTCGGTGCTGGCGCGCCGGCTCAAGATCATGACGGCGGCCGGGCTGCTCGAAGCCAGGCTCTATCAGACCCGGCCGGAACGTTACGAATACTTGCTCACGGAAATGGGGCGAGACCTGTTCGGCGTGGCGGTCATGCTGACTTTATGGGAGCAGGATTGGTCACCGCGCGCCGATCCCGCGCGTGCAGTCCGTTTCATGCGCCGCTCCAGCGGAGAAGAAGTGCGCCCTATCATGTCCGGCGACGACCCGACCCGGGCGCTCTCGCCCTATGACGTCATGCCGGCGCCTGGACCGAACCCTGACTTCGCCCCTCGCATGAAGGCGATGCGCCGCCGCCGCGTCCAACCCGCCCAGCGCGGCGCGTCGGGGCCGATCGAGCTGGGGGTGGAGCTGTTCGGCGATTACTGGACCAATCTGGTCCTTGCTGCGGCTTTCTACCGTATCCGGCGCTATGACGACTTTCTGTCCAAGCTGGACATCTCCACCAGCGTGCTGGCCGACAGGCTGAACGCCATGGTTGCCCACGGCATTTTGGAGAAGCGACGCTATCGCACCCGGCCCGAGCGCTTTGATTATGTGCTGACCGAACGCGGCCTGGCGCTTTACCCGGTCGTGCTCGCCTTCTTCGCCTGGGGCCAGCGCTGGCTATGCCCGGAAGACACAGCGCCGGTGATTCTGGTCGACCGCGTGACCGGGGCGCAGGTCCTGCCCCGCCTGACCGACGCATTAACCGGTGAAGTGATCGATCCCCGCAGTGTCAGAGCCGCCCCCGCGCGCACTCATACAGACCGCACACAGGCTGCAAGCGGCTAAGCCAAAACGAAACGGGCGCGAACCATTTCTGACCCGCGCCCGCCTCATCCCTATAGGCTCCGCCGGTCAGCCGCCGAAGCGAACCCGCAGGCTCGCGCCCCATGTGCGCGGCGGCGCGAACACATTGAAGCCGATCCCGTTATTCTTGATTATGTGCAGAGGATAGGTCTCGTCGCCGAGATTCTTGCCCCACAACGCGATTTCCCAGCTTTCATCCATGGGCTGCCATGACAATCGCGCGTCGACGCTGGAATAAGACTCCACGAGGACTTCTGGATTGTTCGACGGGTCGAAAAAATACTCGCCCGTGTGCTGATAGTCCGTGCGCAGACGCGCATAGCCGGGTCCGATCGGCGCATCGAGCTGAGCGAACACGGTGTACTTGTTCTCCGGAGCGCGGGTGAGCTGATTGCCGTTATAGGGCAGAACACCGATTGCGGACTGGGCGTCGGACACGTATTCCGCATCCAGATAGGCATAGGTGCCCCCGACCATGAAGTTGTCGGTCAGGCGCGCCTGGGTCTCGATCTCGACACCGAATATCTCGGCATCTGCGTTCGAGGTCACCAGCGCCAAGCCGAGCAGCTCGTAAACCTGAAGGTCCTGGTAATCGGTGAAGAAGGCGGAGCCGTTCAGGATGAACCGGCCATTGTCCCAGTTGGTCTTCAATCCGATCTCGAAATTATCGAGAATCTCCGGATCCAGCGGCGTGCTCGCCTGGCCCGCATTCTGTGCCTGGCTGGGATACAGACCCGATTTATAGCCTCGGTCATAGCTGGCGTAGGCGAGTATGTTGTCGTTTGGACGCCAGTCCGCAGCAAGACGCCAGGTCGGCTCGGTCCAGCTCTCTTCGCCGGTCACGCCGCCCGGAAAGGACACCCCGAGCGGGGGCGGGCCGAGCGGAATGCCCGGAAACGGCCCGCCGGGCGTGTCATTATCAATGCCTCGCGCAAAGATTTCCTTGGAATCCCAGGTCAGCCGCACACCGCCCGTCAGGTTGATGGTTTCGGTCACCGGCCAGGTCATCTGGGCGAAGCCTGCGACACTCTGATTGGTTGCGTTCTGGGTGAACGTCACGTCTCCGCCCACGAAAGTCGGGAAGGGCGGCAGAGCGTCCACCACGAAGTTCTCGGAGCGGTTCACATCCTCGTGGAAGAGGAACAGCCCCGCCACCCATGACACACCGGAATCGGTGTTCGACGTTAAGCGGAACTCCTGAGTGAATTGATTTGAATCCTCGTCGGCCCGGTCTTCGACCAGCAGCACATAAGGCGGCGTGGGCAAACCGCCGAGATCGTCGAACCAGGAGAAATCTGTCGCCCGCCAGCTCGACAGCGAGGTGAACGTGAAAGCGTCACGCTCGACATCAAACCGGGCCTGGGCGCCATATGTGTTGCGCTCCTGGAACGTGTTTGGACTGGAGAAGCTTTCGCGCTCGTCCAGACCGCTGCGCAAGGCGCCGATCAGCGCCACAAGCGGCGGGGCGGTGTTTGGCCCGGGGACCGGGATGCGCGCCTGGCCATCCGTCTCGTCGCGAGAGATGTCGATCTGGAATAACCCGCTCACCGGACCGGTCTCAAAACTGATCGCGCCACGCCCGCCGATCGTCTTGGCGCCTTGCAGATCCTGGCCGGTCACGGCGTTCTCCGCATAGCCGGCATGTTCGTGGTAGAGCAGCGCGATACGTCCCGCCACATTCTCGTCGATCGGGCCATTGGCCACGCCTGTGAGCTGGATGTCCTCGTACTCGCCATATCCGACGGTCACTTCGGTGAACGGATCGTCGCCGTCGGGCTTCGCGGTGATGATGTTGACCGCACCCCCCGCTGCGTTTCGCCCATAGAGCGTGCCCTGCGGTCCGCGCAGAACCTCGACGCGCTCCAGGTCAAAAAAGCTGATCGCCCCGCCGCCGGCGCGGCCGATATAGACTTCATCGATGGAGACCGCCACGGAAGGGTCGCCCGCCGCGCTGTCTGACGTCGAGCCCACGCCGCGGATATAGAGCTGGGGCTCGCCAATGTTGAATTCGCTCATGGTGAAGCCGGGCGTCCGATCGGCGATCCCACCAATCCCCTCGATCGCGCTGCCGCGCAGCGCCTCTTCGTCAAACGCGCTGACCGCAATCGGCACGTCCTGAATGGACTGGGCCCGGCGTTGAGCCGTGATGGTGATGATGTCTGAGCTTTCGGCCTGGGCCAGTGCGACCTCTCCGGCCAAAAGCGAGAGAACGAGCGCGGATGCGCCCAATAAGGCATTGCTGCGATAAGCCATTGTGTTTCCTCCCCTGCTGACCCGCCTGTTTTTCTGTGTCCGGCGGACATGCGGAGAGAATAATAACTTCATTAAACGAACTGACTCAAGGCGACTTTTATAGAGAAACTAACTAAGACGCCCAATTCACCCCGTCTTGCGGCGGGTTTGCACGACGCGGAAGCGCGGCGCGACGAAGGCGAGATCGGTCAGGCTGGCGTTGCCAGCCGGATTCAGCCCGGTGACGTGATAGTCTGAATAGGCCGCCATGAAATTGACCGGCATGCCGCCGTCTATGTTCACGCTGACCGAGGCGCCCGCCGCGATGTAAGCAGGCAGGGCCTTCTCGATGAAGTCCTCGTCGGTCGAGTAAAGATACGAAGAGATCGCACCGCGGCTCCGGGCTTGGCGGGTGGCGCGCTCCACACCCTCTTCGGCGGTCTCGACCGGAATGACGAAGCCGATCGGGCCAAACCGCTCCTCCCCATAGAAATCCTCATTGTCAGCCTCGGATTCAATCAGGACCGGGCTGCACGTCCGCGCATCGGGGTAATCAGGATTGGCGACCGGCGAGGCGTGGCGCAGAATCCGCCCCTCGCGTTCGCCGCGTGCGGTCATCGCCTCGACATTGCCAAGCGTGGCTTCAGCCTGAACCGTTGCGCACACCGCCGCGCCCGTGGCGTTGTCGCCGGCAATTCGGTCAATGGCCGAAACAAGGATCTGCACCGCCTCCTCATAGGCGATCACCCGGTCGCCGGATCGCACGCCGGAGAGGGGTATGAAATAGTTCTGCGGGGCGGTGCACATCTGGCTTGAGAAAGAACTCATGGCGCGCACCACCGCGCCGGCCGCTTTTTCGAAATCCTGCGCGGAGTGAAACACCACCGAATTGCAGCCTGCCGTCTCGGTGAACACCAGACGGTCCCCGGCGTTCTGTTCGATCCAGGTCCCAAAGCGCTGAGAGCCGGTATAGTCGATGATCCGGCAATCGGGATGTGAGATCAGCTCTTTGGTCACCGGATGATCCGGGCTGTCCGTGGCGAGCAGGACCAGATTGGGATCAAAGCCCGCCCGCTCCAGCACCCGGCGGCAGGTCGCGACCGCCATCGCCGTGGGCAGGATGGAGCTGGGGTGAGGTTTGAGGATCGCCGCGTTGCCAGTCATCAGATTGGCCGTCAGAGCCGGATAGGCGTTCCACAACGGAAAGGTCGCGCAGCATACGATAGCGGCGGGGCCAAGCGGGACGCGGTGATAACGTTTGTCCAGCGTCACCGGCTCTGGATCCAGAAAGCGCTTGGTCCATCGCGCCGTATCGGGCACGTCCATCTGGGCCTTATAGCCATAGACCAGCGCCTCAAGTCCGCGGTCCAGCGCGTTGGCGCCCGAGCCGGAGAACGCCATGACGAACCCTTGCCCGGCTGTGTGCATGGTGGCGTGTGCGGTCTCGAACGTGTCCTTCTCCAGCTCGAACAGCATCTCAGTCAGCACGTCCGCACGTGTATCCGGGCGCGTTGCGGCCCAGCTCCCCATGGCGGCGCGCGCCGCCTTGATCAACGCGTCCGGATCGCAGCGCGGATAGTCAATGCCCAGCGGCTTGCGCGTATAGGGCGATATTTCCGCCTCGCCCACCCGGCCGATCTCGCCAGGCTGGTCGAGTTCAAAGGGTTTTCCAAGCCGCGCCTGAAACCGTTCCTTGCCCAGTCGCGGCGCCGCCTCGCCATGTAACTTTTTCGACGGGCTTTCCTTGAAGGGGCTGAACTGGTCTCGAAGCTGAACGGCCTCCAGAGCGGCCTCGAGGACCTTGCGACGATCTGAGCGCGTCTGAGTGGCGATTGCGGTCATTTAAGGTCTCTCCGGTCAGGCTGAACGCGCCGAAAGTCACGGCGTTTGCACTTGTAGGCCGATAGAGTATCGTTATCAAAGTTACTAGCGCAAGAGCAACTCCGCGCGCTGAACCAGATCGGGAGATGACATGAAGATCGCAGTGGCGGGCGTGGGCATGACGGCGCTTGGCAAACATGAAGCCCGGTCAGTCAAGGACCTGGTGCGCGAAGCGGTCACGGCGGCGCTGACCGATGCGGGAGTCGCGACGGGCCAGATCGAGGCGGCGCTCTTCTCAAACACGCGTCAGCCTATCCTTGAGGGACAAAACGCTGTCCGCGGACAAATCGCTCTCGCCCCGCTTGGGCTCGACACGATCCCGATCGTCAATGTCGAGAACGCGTGCGCCTCGGGCGCCTCGGCCGTGGCGATAGGCGCGGACATGATCCGAGCTGGACGCGCACAGACCGTTCTGGTCGTGGGCGCCGAGAAGATGGTCTATCGCGACCGTGACGAGCTGGTCATGAAGGCCTTCCGCGGCGGTACCGATGTGGAGCGCATTGAGGAGACCGCCGCACGCATGGCGGCGTGCGGCGCAGCGCTCCTGCCTGAAGATTATACGCCCGCGCCCCGACGCAGTTTCTTTATGGACATTTACGCCGGGCTGGCGCGGTTCCACATGGAAAACTTCGGCACGACGCCCGAGCAGATCGCGTACGCCGCCGCGAAGAACCACACCAACGCCGCGCGCAATACACGCGCCCAGTATGGGGGCCAGACCAGCCCCGCCCAGGTGCTGGCCGACAAGCCGGTTGTCTGGCCGCTGACCCGACTGATGTGCGCGCCGATCTCTGATGGCGCAGCAGCGCTTGTCCTGCGCCCGGCGCGTGAGGCTGGCCAACGCGGCGTCACTCTATCCGGGACGGGCTGGACGAGCGCTTCAGATCGAGCCTTGGAGGATTACGACAATCATCTGGGCCGGCGCGCTGCGCTCAAGGCCTATGAAGCGGCGGGCCTTGGGCCAGAAGAGATCGATCTCGCCGAAGTGCACGACGCCACAAGCTTCGCCGAACTCCTGCAGATTGAAAATCTGGGCCTGTGTCCTCGGGGCGAAGGCGGGCCGTTCACCGCCTCAGGCGCAACAGCGCGCGGCGGCCGGATTCCCGTCAACGTCTCCGGCGGTCTCGTCGCCAAAGGTCATCCGGTCGGCGCCACAGGCGTGATCCAGATTTGCGAACTGGTCGAGCAATTGCGCGGAGAGGCCGGCGCCCTTCAGATCGAGGGCGCGCGCGTCGCCGTCGCCGAGAATGGCGGCGGCTTTCTCGGCATCGAGGAGGCCGCAACGCTGGTCACGGTGCTGACGCGATGACTTTGCACCTCGACACCGCCCCAGCAGCCGACGCCATGGACCGGCTTGGCCGGGATCCCGCGCGCATCGCCGCCGTTTGCTATGATGCTGAAGCGCGCAAGACCGCCGAGATCACCGCCGGAGACTTGCTGACCGCCGCGCACTCAGCCGCGGCTGAGATCGGCCGGCGTACGCCAAAAGGAGGCCGCGTCGCGATCGCGGCCGGCAATTCAATCGACCATCTTTGCGTCTGGCTGGGCGTGCAGATATCGGGACGCGTCTGGGTCCCGCTCGGGCTGTCGAACGGGCCTGAAGCCACAGCGCACGCCCTGTCGCTTGCGCGCCCTGACCTCATCTGCACCGATCCAGCCGGAGCGCGGCTTCTGGACGCGGCGGGCGCCGGGGCCGCACTTGCGCTGGATGCGCTTTACGCCGACACGGCGCGCTTGGCCCCGACCTACGCCAGCGGCGCGCAGACCATGGCGATCAAGTTCACAGGCGGCTCGACCGGCCGGCCCAAGGCAGTCGTCCAGTCCTGCCGGTCGGTCATGGCCAACCGGATCAATATGGCCGCCCGCTTCCCGCTCGCCTCTGACGACGTCGTTCTGGCCAGCGCGCCGCTGACCCATGGCTCTTCGCACTTCATCCTGCCCGCCCTCGCCGCTGGCGCGCGACTGGTGCTGGTTGATCGCGCATCGCCGTCCGCGCTCGCCTCGATCATGGTCGACGAGCACGTGACCACCGGTTTCGCGGCGCCCACCGCCATCCAGCGCCTCGCCGCCGCGCTCCATGACAGCGGTGCGCGTCTTCACGCGCTGCGTCGGCTGATCTATGGCGCGGCGCCCTTTCCCGAGCTCGCCCTCACCCGTGTGCTTGAAACCCTGGGACCGCGCATCGCCGGACTCTACGGGCAGACCGAAGCGCCGATGACCATAGCAACGATCGACGAGGCCGAGCTTGCCCAGTCCGAGCTGAGAACCAGCGTGGGACGCCCGGCGCCCTTGAGCACTGTGGCGATACTCGGCGCTGACGGCGAAACGCTCGCCCCTGGAGAAACCGGAGAGGTCACACTCGCCGGTCCACTGATAATGGACGGCTATCTCGGGGACCCCGAAAAAACCGCCGAAACGATCCGAGACGGACGACTTCACACCGGCGATCTCGGACGGATCGATATACAAGGCCGGCTCTTCATTACAGGCCGAGCGAGCGAGCTTATCATCTCAGGCGGGTTCAATGTCTTTCCCTCAGAGGTCGAAGCCGCACTTCTGGCGACCGGCGCGGTGGGGGACGCATGCGTCTTTGGCGCTCAAGACCTCGACTGGGGCGAGCGGGTCGAGGCCGCCGTGACCGCGCCTGAGGGAGGCCGCGTCGATATCGACGCGCTGCGCGCCGCCGTGCGAGACCGGCTGGGCCCGGTCAAGACACCCAAGCGCATCCATGTGCTCGACGCACTCCCCCGCAATGGACTGGGCAAGTTGATGCGAACCGATCTTGTACGGCAGTTTTCGGAGACATCATGAGCCTGGACATCCGCCTGGACGCCATGCGCGCCGAGCTCGACGGGGCTGTCAGCCGCGACACCTTCTGGGCGAAACTGAAGGCCCGGATCGCCATTCTGGAAGAAGACCGCGCCGTGCTCGACCTCTCCCCCGCTGCGAGCCGGTGCAATCTCGCCGGCGTCGTGCATGGCGGAGAAAGCGCCGCCATGCTCGACCAGGCGTGCGGGCTCGCCGCCAACGCCACTGCCGAAGGCCGCTGGGTGACCGGCAAGGCGGAGCTGGTTTATCGCGCCCCGGTCCCGGGTCAGACTGTGATTATCTGCGAAGCTCGCGTGACCCATCGCACGGGTCGGCAGGCGAGGGTCGAAGGAATAGTGCAAGCCGTCGATGACGATACGGCTCTGGTCACAGCACGCATGACATTCATTCGTCTGCGCGAGCAGAATTAGGGAGCCTATGGCGGAGCTGTCAGACGAACGCGAACGGGTCTCGAAAATCACGACGCGCAGCGTCATGCAGCCAGCGGCAGACGCCACTCGGCGAGCGCCGCGTTGCGGAGAGCTTTTAAGCGGGACCGGCGTTCGAGGGATCGGTCGTAATTGAAGTAATAGTGGAGGGGCGCGTGGACGGCGGCGAACTTCTGCAGACTTCGCATTCGCCGGAACCGCGCCATCGCCCGCTCCCGCCTTCGAAACGGCAGGTGTATGTTTTCAACCCGGTTGTTTTCGTGCCGGCCAGTGACCTGTCGACCTTCGTTCCCGATCTCGCGCATTGCTGCGCCGTACGACCGAAGCCGATCCGTGACGACTTCCTCCGACAACGCCTCACTCTTCGGTGCAAGCCGCGTTAGATTGTACTTTCGGGACACTTTTATTGACACCAGCATCGAAGAAGAGTTCCGAAGCGCCCTGATAGATTTCGCGTCTTTGATCGTCGGTAAATTCTACATGCCGAAAAGCATCCCGAACCAGGAACAACTCAGCCCTTAGACCCGCATTCGCATAGGCTGGGACAACGTCGCACGATCCCGAAACGACCAATCCAGTAAGGCTCGACCCCTCCTCTTCGGTCCCACAGGGTACGATTGGGTCCCGCTCTTCATGTGCGGCATACAAAACGCCAGATCTGGAATCCACAGTCGAGGTGTCGAAGATCGCCCCTGATAACGGCATGGCGCCCTGGACCTCAGAAGACGTGGCATCGAGGTCTCCCACCGCACCATACACGCCGCCGTTCTCCGTCGCGAACTCCGCCAGCGTCGGGCGTGAAATCACATCATCAGGGTCGAGTGTCGCTGCGAGCATCGCCATCACGCCGCCAGCCGATTCTCCGCTGACGAAAATCGCGTTCGGGCGTATGCCGCGCGGATTGTCGCCCTCACCTTCTGCGCGCAGAAACCGCACTGCCGCGAACATATCCTGTGCCGCCTTGAATCCGGCGATGGCGAGTTCATCGGCATCAAAGGGTTGGCGTCCCAGGACGCGATAATCCATGGTCGCCGCAACATAGCCGCGACGGGCGAAATCTTGTGCGATGGGCGCCACGCTTTCCCGGTCCTGCTCCACGAAGCCGCCGCCAGAGGCCACAATCATGACCGGTCGATCCGTCACCGTATCGCATTGAGGCGTGTAAATCGTGAGCCGCAGCGTCTCCCCGTCAATCGTGGCGAAGGCGACACCGTCCTCAACCTCAAGCGCGGTGAAAACAGGATCGCGATAGCGAACCGGATCTCCATCTTCATCAACATTCGTGACAGTGACTGTGATCTGTAGCGTCGCGCTCAGGCCACCCGGATCGCGGACCCGCAGTGCGGCCTCATAGACGTTATCACTATTCTGATCACCGGGCGCTTCAAAGTCAGGCGCGGTCGCAAAACTCAGACCGCGTGTCGCTGGATCAAAGTCAAAGGTTCCGGCATCGCCGCCGATAATCGAATAAACTAGGCTGTCGCCGTCTGGATCACGGGCATCAATTGAAACAATTGGACCCGTCGTGTTTTCCTCGATGTTGATTTCGATTGGTGGCGTCAAAAAGGTCGGGGCCCGATTTTGAGGGGTCTCAGGCGGGGCGTCGATGCCGCCCCCGCCGGAACACGCTACAAGGCCGAAAGCGAGCAGGCCAACACATAGATGCGTGATTTTCATGAGCTCAAGCTCCCCGATTCGGTTCAGATGAAGGTGTCCGCAAGGGAGTCGAAATTCGTCAGGCCTGGCAGGGCCGCTGAAAGCTCGCTTTCGTTCAAGCCAAACCATCGGCCAAGCTCCGCCGCGTAGCTGTCGACCGCCATGGACGGAATCAGTCTCCCACCGCCGCTGTCTGCGTGGTGGCCAAGCGTGGGTGGCGGAAGCGAGCCATAAATCTCGCCGCCTTTCACGGCCCCACCGAGCACGATCTGGTGACCACCCCAGCCATGGTCAGTGCCATCACCGTTCACCGCCAGGGTGCGGCCAAAGTCTGACGCTGTGAACAAAGTCACATCACGGCCAAGCCCTAAAAACTCCATGGATGCCTGGAAGGCGGCGAACGCCCCATCGATCTGGGACAGCAATCTGGGCAGGTTCCGCGCCTGGGCCGAATGGGTGTCAAACCCGCCAAGGCCCACAAAAAAGATCTGGCGGGAGGCAAACAGGCGATCACGCACGTTTATGGTTTCAGCCACTGTCTTGAGCTGCATGCCGAGCGGTGTCGGCGGAAAACGTGTTGAAAGCGATATCCCCTGCTGGCGCGCCTCACTGTAGGCTTCATTCGTTTCAAGGCCGCCTGAAAATGCAGCGGCCATGTCGCGCTCAAGGAGGTGGTCGCCGCGATAGCTGCTTGCCGTCAACTGATTGCGCACCGCCTCCAGAAGTTCCGCACGTTCGCCGGCCAGACCGTCATAATAGTCCTCCAGAAAATCCACGCGAGCGGCCTCGGCGACACTGACCCGGTAGGGGACTGCAAAGCGGCCGGTCAGGAACGGGCCAACCTCCTCAGTTGTGATCGTTGTGAATTGCGGCAATGAGGCATTAGCCCCCGAGGCAAGAAGCGCGTCGGCGAATAGCCCTCCCCAACCAAATTGCGCGCCTTCGGGCTGGCTGGCTTGCCAAACAGCCTGCTGGTCATTGTGGGAGAAAAGCCGGGGGGGCAGGCGCGCGGACCCACTTTCGAAACGCTCACGCGTTACCGGCTCTATCAGCGGACCAACATTGCCCACAATGGCTGCTCGGCCCTGCGCGAACAGCCGCTCCAGCTGGGGCATTTCCGGCGGTAACGCAACCTGGCGACCCTCCAGCACTGTGCTGGTCGCAGGCGTGATGGGCAGAAGGTTATTGCGCTGGCGTGCGGTGCCTTGCTGGTCCAGCAGCGAAGACCTCAACTGGGCATATTGATCATAGGATTCTGCGTCGTATGGCAAGATTAGATCGTGGCAATCCAGCCCGCCAAACAGGAAGACACAAACCAGCGCCTTGTAGCCGCTGCGATCTGCAGCATGGGCGGTAAATCTTGTCGGCACTGCACTGAGCGCGGTATGGGCGAGCGCACTGGCGCCCAGGGCCTTCATGAAGTCTCTACGGTTGCTTGCCATGGCTCTTACCTAACGCTGAACGAGATAGTCGGGAGACGTCATGACGAGCATCACCGCGAGCGAGACGCGGTCCTGCAGCGCCTGTTGATCGCCCGGCTCATCGATCGCTTCAGCCTTGATCGCCCGAATGATGGCTGACTTGGTGTCCGACGACAGGGAGCCGTAGGCGAGCAAGGCATCAAGATGGTTGACCAGCGCGGATGCGTCGTTTGCAAGCGCAATTTCCTCGCCATAGTCCGGGACAAAAGCCCGTTCCAGCGCCGCTTCATCAACCGGGACACCCATCTCTTCAAGTTCCATGGCGAGCTCGTCGGTTGGGATCATTGACTGGCCGCCAAAGGCCCAAAAAGTCATGAAGTTGATGTAGCCGGTGGTCGAGGTTGCATTGACGATCTGCAGCTCCGGAACCGTCAAACCTGCCGCGCCGGACTCTGTGCCCGGCGCCACAAAGCCCGGTCGATAAAAGTTGAAGACTGACCGCGCGCGATAGGGATGTTGAGACAGCGCATCCGGCGATGATAAGTCAAACAACTCCAGTCCATATTCTGGCCGGGACGCATCGGCATCGAACGCCCGCGCCCAATGTGCAAAGCGCAGCAAAGGTTCGCGGACCTTGCCAAATTGGGTGTTTGTAAGCGCTGCGTCGTCTCGAGCGTCGGGGTCAAAGAGAATGGCTGCCAGAGTGGCGGCTAGATCGCCCTTGCGCCCTTCGCCCACCCGGGTCTGGTTTGGCAAGGTGTAACGACCAGCATCAAAAGCATACGCCACGCGCTGGACATAGTCTGGCTCCGGTGCCGATGTGGTGAAGCGTTGTATCAACTGACGAGAGACGAAGGGCCCGACATTGGGATGCGCCATGATGCAATCGAGCGCTTGATCGATGCTTTGCGCTGCTCTGGCGCCTGGAGGGATGGCGCAATCCAGAAACCGTTTCTCTTCGTTTGAATGGCGGTCGTCGATGACCTCCATAGGGGCCAGAAGCGCCTGCTCAAGCCCGTCCCACTCGTCTACCGCATCCTCGACAGTCGGAAAGCGCCGCCGGTCCAACCCATCCAGGTCCAGGCCGGTGAAGACCTGCGCGAGACCAGTGATATCCATGTTATCGTAGAGCTCGACCGGTTGGCCGTCGACCAGGATCGGCGCTCCGTCTGGACCAAGCCGGACCACGCCAATTGTAAAAAGCTGCAGGATTTCGCGGGCATAGTTTTCGTCAGGCATCCGGCCGGTGGCTGGGTCGCCTTTTTGATTGCCCATATAAGTCAGGTAATAGCCCATGGCCGGCGAGTAGGTGACGGCTTCCAAAAGGTCGCGGTAATTCCCGAACGCGCCCTCCACCAGAATATCCTGATAGCCGACCACCGGCTCCGGGATATCAGTCAGAATCTCACCGCCAAAATTTGACACCACCAGGATTTGGGACAACGCGAAGGCCATGCGCTGTCGCAGCTGATCGTCACCCTCAATCGCATTGCGCCAAAAGGAAAACGTGCTCGACTGCACGGCCAGTAGCGGAAAATCCTCATCAGGGTCGGAGATCATCGCGCGGTAAGCCGCAAGCTGTGGCCGGTGCAGGCTTGCAGGTTTTTCCAGCTCTGACAGGAACCAGTCGGATGCACGCGTGCCTGTCAGCGCGCTCACATCGTCTGGCGTCGGACCAAATGTCGCCTGCGTCAGGAAACGCGAGGTGCCAGCTTCGGTCGCGAACGCCCCGCTGGGTCCCGGCGGTGGAGGAGGCGGTGGCGGTGGCGGAGGCGGGGGCGGAGGCAGCGGCGCGCCGATCGGGTCGTTCGCGACGTTTGACGGGCCGCCATCTGAACACCCGGTTGCAAGCATAAGGGCGCCAAGCAGCGCGCTTGAAACGGCATGGGAGCATTTCGTTCGCACCTCGAACTCCTGAACAGTGACATCGCTGTTGCAGGAGACTTGTAACCCGGTGCGGGTGGTGCGGGTTTTACAAGTCAGGCTGGAGATCCATACAGATTTGTATGTTTTGTTAGGTTTCGCGCAGCGGAAAGCTCACTTCAAAAACAGCACCAGGCGCGGTCTGCGCAACGCGGGCTTCACCGTGGTGCACTTCAGCGATCGCGCGCACCAGGCTGAGGCCAAGGCCGTTGCCCGGCGTCGATCGACTGACGTCCAGCCGCACAAATCGGTCAAAGACGCTATCGACGGCTGGAGCAGGCAAGCCTGGTCCGTCATCGCCCACTTCAAGCCAGGCCTTACCGCCTGATGCGCGCAGCCTAACCCAGGTGTTCGCCCCATCACGAGAATGCTCCAACGCGTTTTCAAGTAGATTGGAGAGCAATTGGGTGAGCAGGTCCTGGTCTCCATCCACAGACACCCGTGCTTCTATGCGCACATCAAACCGTTTGTCTGCGTCTTCAAAAAGGGGAAGGAAGCTATCAGCGACATCCTCGACCAGATCCGACAGATCCATCGGGGCAAAAGCCCGGCGGCGCCCGCCGGCTTCCACCTCACCTAAGCGCAGCATCGCGTCCAGCGTACGCAGGAGCGTCGCTATATGCGCCTGGCTTGCCGCGACGTGAGCGACCACCGCCTCCGGATCGCCCGCGTCGCGTTCCAGCAACTGAAGTCGCCCCGCGAGGTTCGACACCGGAGTTTTCAAGTCATGCGCCACTCCGGCTGAAACCCCTTCAAGGTTTCGGGTCAATGCCCCGATCCGGTCAAGCATGTCATTCACGGCAAACGATAGTCGGTCAAACTCGTCCCCGTCGCCCTCCAGCGGGACACGCATATCCAAGCGTCCCTCGTCGATCGCCTCAGCGGTCGCCGATATCGTGTTCAGGCGGCGAAAGGCCGTTCGGCTCGTGATAAAGCCGGTCAGAAGGGAAATCGGCGTCACGGCCAGCAGAACCAGCCAGCTCGCCCGGACCAACCACTTCTCGAGGATCAACAGGCGGTCTGGCACAAAGCGAGCCACGACTAGCTCGACCTCGCCCCCCTCCAGTGGCATTCGGAAAGACAGCACACGGTGACCGGACAGCTCTGCATGTTCGACAAATGTGCTGGCTTGGCCACCTGGCGGATCAATCCCCTCAAAGCCCGCTAATGTTTCATCCTCACCCGTGACCACGCGTGCAATGAATTCGTCCTGCTCCAGGATCGCGTACAACCAATCGGAATCCCAGAGCATTCGACCATCAAAGCTGAGGGCGGCCACAAGGCCGTTCAGTCCCTCACTGGCGTAAAGCCCCTCAAGGGCCTCCATTTCCTCGTCAAGGCTGGCTCGCACTTCGCCGAGCGTTTGGGCTCTGTGAACAGCGAATCCCAACCAGACCAGCACGATCAAGCCGACGGCCCCAATAAGGCCTGAAAGCACAGTGCGTCGAAAAATGGTCGATCCGAACAGGGCTCTAGGGCTCACCGATGACATAACCAGCCCCCCTCACCGTGCGAATGAGCTCACCATTGAAGGGTTTGTCGACCTTGGCCCTCAAACGGCTCACGTGTGTCTGCACCAGACTGGTTTTAGGATCAAAACGATACCCCCAGATCTTTTCAAGCAACATCGTGCGGGTGACGAGCTGTCCCTCGTTCATCATGAGGTATTCGAGGATTTTGTATTCACGCGGCAACAAATCCAGCCTCACCCCCGCCCGGGTCACGATCTGGGTCGGCCGCTCCAAGACCAGGTCGCCGACTTCGAGACGTGTGGGATCAGTGTCAATCACTGGCTGGCGACGAGCCAGGGCGCGCAGCCGGGCATACAACTCCGCGAAAGCAAAGGGTTTGGTTAGGTAATCATCCGCGCCCGCCTCGAGGCCAGTCACGCGATCGTCAATCCCGTCGAGCGCGGTCAGGATCAGAATCGGGGTTGCAACACCCGACTGACGCAAGACGCGAACTGCGTCTACACCGTCCATTCCAGGCAGCAGGCGATCAAAAACGATCACATCAAATGCGTTCGCCGCAGCCTCGATCAGGCCCTGCCGCGCCGATGTCGCGACCGAAACCACATCACCGGCTTCACTCAAGCCGCGAGAGACGAAGGCGGCGATTTCTTGATTATCTTCAACCAGAAGGATGTTCACACACTGAACTCATGTCAAAACACGTCGGCTTAGCGCCTGGTGAGGTGCTACCAGCCTAAACCGGATTAGTCTCAAAAAGCCACGAGCCGCACCCTCATGCGACCAGCGATTGACGGCGCGACTAAAGCGAAGAGCGAACTCACTCACAACTCGGCTGGATGAACGATAGGGGTCACGTCACTGGCAGATCTCCCCGAGGCGCATTCCCGTGAATGCTGCGATTAGAGGGACCCAGTACGCTCCATCGAAACGAATGCTCCCGTTCCCCGGATCCGCGCGGTAAATCGAGGCGTCCGAAACAGCCTTTGAAGCTGAGCGACGTTGTAGGGCGCGCGCCCCTTTCCCTCTCCCCTATCCTTTTTGATTGCAAGGCCAGCACATGGGTTGCGGCTGAGTTCGCCTCGTGCAGCGTATCGCTTGAAGAACGAAGAGATGGGTGCTGTCAGACAAAAGCGGACCGGTCTCGAAAATCGTACGGCGTACGCTTATGCAGCCAGCAGCTGACGCCACTCGGCGAGCGCTTCGTCGCGGAGCGATTTAAAACGGGGCCGGCGTTCGAAGGATCGGTCATGATTGAAGTGATTGTGGACGGAGGCGTGGGCGGCGGCGAACTTCTGCAGACTTCGCATTTGCCGCAACCGCGCCATCGCCCGTTCTCACCGTCGCAACGGGAGATATGAGTTCTCAGCGCGATTGTTCTCGTGCCGGCCAGTTTCCCTGATCGCTGGTGAAAATTCCCTACGAAACTGCGCAGGAAATTCTAGATTAAGTAATTGATATATTGCGATATATAGGATTTCCCATCAACCAGAATGGGGTGGTTTCCGTTGCAAATCCCTGTTCATCGGCCCAGAGCAGAGTAACGGGACTGCGTTATCGTCGCGACTGAGACTTCGCCGGGTTTGGGCCTGGAAAAGGCAGTTTCGTGAGGTCTCGGTACTGCTGGCGGTTTTCCAACCGCCGGACACTACCCGCGTATTCCGCCCGTTTCGGGACAGAGACTGAATTCTAAGGAATCTGGCGGTGAGGGTGGGATTCGAACCCACGAGACGGTTACCCGCCTACACGCGTTCCAGGCGTGCGCCTTCGACCACTCGGCCACCTCACCGTAAGGCGGCGGAAAGTACCCAATACACCGCGCCAGTCAAGGACCTAACGCTGCTCTATCTGCGTGAAAAACCTGTCATGGGTTCTTGCACCCGAAGAGCGGTATTCCCAATTGCTCCCCCACGCATATTTCAATCTCAAACGGACGGACGGCCACACGCCGCGCCGACCCTTCACACGACGCAAAGGTCCGCCATGTTTGACGTCAACAAGATCATCACCGCCCTCCAGACCGATCCCAACGCCCAGCGCACCGCGTTGGCGGGCGGCGGCGGCGTCGCAGCGGGCTTCGCCGCCTCCATGCTGATGGGCAAATCCGGACGCAAGATGGTGGGCAAAGCGGCCAAGTATGGCGCGGTCGCCGCCATTGGCGGTCTCGCCTATCACGCCTGGCAGAAGAGCCAGCAGAACAAGCAAGGCCAGGCCGCAGCAGCGTCGGCGGCGCCCGCTGAAGTCCAGGATGCAGACTTCACCCCGGCGCCGGAGAACTCCGCCTTCCTGCCCGCCCCGTCTGACGAAGCGGCGGTCGATCAATTGGGCAAGGCTTTAGTGCGCGCCATGATCGCGGCGGCCAAGGCGGACGGCAAGGTCGACGCCGAAGAGAAAGAGGCGATCTTCGCGCGGCTGAACGCCATGGATCTGAGCGCGGAAGACAAGGCGTTCGTCTTTGACGAATTGTCAGCGCCGTTCGACATCAACGCCGTCGTCGAAGCGGCCGATACGCCCGAGCACGCCGCCGAGATCTACGCAGCGTCCCTGGTGGCGATCGAAGTCGACACCCCCGCCGAGCGCGCCTATCTGCAAATGCTGGCGGCGCGGCTGGAGCTCGACCCCGATCTGGTCAATGAAATCCACAAGGCTGCGGACGCCCAGCCCGCCTAGGCGTCCCACACACGATCGCCCGCCCCTAAAACCGGGCGGGCTCGTCTTCCAAAGCATGCGCCAGATGATCAGCCAGGCGCCGGGCGGCCAGCCCGGCGTCGGCCGCCGTCAGCAAGACCGCCTCGGCGTCATCAAGCGGCGGCATGCGTGCGCCTTCATCAATCGCGAGGTCATCGGGCGCGAAATCACGCGGTAAAACCGCAACGCCCAGCCCCGCGCGCACCGCGGCCAGCGCCCCCGCCAGCGAGCCGCACACATAGGCGGCTCTCGCCCGCCCGCCGGCCCGGCCCAGCGCTTCCACTGCGCGCTTGCGATAGACGCAGGGCTCGGGACTGACCACGAGCGCCGTCACGCCGTCCGTTTTGAACACGCTGTCATCGGCCCCCACCCAGACCAGAGGCTCTGACCAGACGCGCTGACCGTCCACCGCCGCGCTCGGCTCGCGCTTGACCAGCGCCACATCCAGACGCCCGGCATGAAACATATCCATCAGGTTCAGCGTCAGGTCACAGGTCACTTCAAGCTGAATGCCGGGATGCGCGCGGGAGAACTCCGCCAGCGCTTTGGGCAAATGCGCCGTGGCGATGTCTTCCGGCGTGCCCAGGCGCACATGACCGCGCGCCTCGCCCTGCCGGAACGCCGACAGCGCCTCATCATGGAGCGCCAGCATGCGCTCGGCATACCCCATCAATCGCTCGCCCGCCGGCGTCAGAATGACCCGCCGCGCCGTGCGGCTGAACAGGCGCTCATCCACGATCTGTTCGAGCTTGCGGATCTGCAGCGACACCGCCGACTGGCTGCGGAACAACAGCGCCCCGGCGCGCGTAAAGCTTTGTGATTGCGCCACCGCGACAAAAGCGCGGAGCAGATCAAGGTCCAGACGATCGGTTTGCATGCTATGAGTTTCTCAAATGCATGAACGCATGACAATCAATTTTTCAAATTCCTCTGACTGGCTAAAACCACGTCCACACCAGAAGCGCCGCGTCCACCCGCGGCCTTCTTGAGGGTTCTCACGCTGGAATGAGGAAATCTGAATGAACGTCCACGTCACCGCCTCGACCGCCGCCTCTACGGCGACGCGCACCCCCACTCCGATCACCGTCGCATACGGCGATGGCATCGGCCCGGAAATCATGAAAGCCAGCCTGAAAGTGCTGGAGGCGGCGGGCGCCGCCCTGGCGCCGGAGCCGATCGCCATTGGCGAGCAGGTCTATCTCAACGGGGTCAGCGCGGGGATCGAGGACAGCGCGTGGGAGTCCCTGCGCCGCACCAAGGTTTTCTACAAGGCGCCGATCACAACGCCCCAGGGCGGCGGCTTCAAATCGCTGAATGTGACCGTGCGCAAATCGCTCGGCCTGTTCGCCAATGTGCGCCCCTGCGCGGCGCTGTCGCCCTTTGTCGCCACCCGCCATCCCGACATGGACGTGGTGATCGTGCGCGAAAACGAAGAAGACCTCTACGCCGGCATCGAGCACCGTCAGACCGATGAAGTGGTGCAATGCCTGAAATTAATCTCGCGCCCCGGCTGCGAGCGGATCGTGCGCTATGCGTTTGATTACGCCCGCGCCAATGGCCGCAAAAAAGTCACCTGCCTGTCCAAGGACAACATCATGAAGCTGACCGATGGTCTGTTTCATGAGGTGTTTGACGAGATTTCCAAAGACTATCCCGACATCAAGACCGATCACTGGATCATTGATATCGGCACCGCCAAGCTCGCCGATGCGCCAGAGCAGTTCGACGTGATAGTCACCTCAAACCTCTATGGCGACATCATCTCTGACGTCGCCGCCGAAATCACCGGCTCGGTCGGCTTGGGCGGGTCCGCCAATATTGGCGAGCATTGCGCCATGTTTGAAGCCATTCACGGCTCGGCCCCAATGATCGCCGGCCAGAATGTGGCGAACCCGTCCGGCCTGATCCTCGCGGGCGTGCAGATGCTGGTCCATATCGGTCAGGCCGATGTGGCGGAGAAACTCCATAACGCCTGGCTGAAAACCCTTGAGGACGGCGTGCATACCGTCGACATCGCCTCTGAGGGCATGACGAAAGAACAAGTGGGCACAGACGCCTTCGCCGACGCCGTGATCGCGCGTCTGGGGCAGGAGCCGACCCATTTCACGCCCGTGCGCTATAACGCTGAAACGGGCGGCGTCGCCATCGCGCCCTATCAGCGCCGCGAACGCCAGACCAAGACGCTGGTGGGCGTGGATGTCTTTGTCGACATGCCGACCCAGAACCCCGACGACCTCGCGAACAAGCTCAACCTTGCAGCTGGCGGCGCGGCCTTGTCATTGAAGATGATCACCAATCGCGGGGTGAAAGTCTGGCCGCAAGGCTTGCCCGAAACCTTCAAGACCGATCATTGGCGCTGCCGCTTCATGGGCGACGGGGTGCGCAAGAACGCCGACGTGGTCGATCTTCTGGCCCGGCTGGAGAAAAGCGGCGTCGACTTTGTGAAAACCGAACAGCTTTACGAGTTTGACGGCAAGCCCGGCTATTCGCTCGGCCAGGGGCAGTAAGACCACGCTTACCCCTCTCCCCCTTGAACAAGGGGGAGAGGTTGGGTGAGGGGGTGCGTTTCAATGTTTGAGACTTGCGCGGGGTGAAACGTGCCCACCCCTCACCTGTCCTCTCCCCTCAAAGATGGGAGAGGGACGCTCACCAAAGTCCAGGAGTTGTCTTTGAATTTCTGAGATTGTCATTCGCCGGTTTATCCGGCGATCCAATGCCGTGATTTGTGATGGAGCCAACCGGCATGGCTCCCCCGCATGAAGCGGGGGATGACAGGATTAGATATGATGAATGTCTCTTCCCCGGCGCAGGCCGGGGCCCAGAGATCACAGGGCGCTATGGGCCCCCGGGTCAAGCCCGAGGACCGAGGTGGTTAGGCTGAAACCTTACCCATGTAACTGTTCAAACTACCCGGCGCTCCGGCATGCAGACACTTCGCTTCAACGAATAGCTGTGCCAAGCTTCCGTATAAAGGTTCACCAACGACCTTTAGTGAAGCCTAGGGAACATCTCATGTTGCTTCTTGCTCTCGCCTTGGTCGTCCAATACGCATCTGACGCCGCTCAGCCAGATGCCTGCGCGTACGACAGCACTCACTATCTACAACAAGGTGCCGAAACCTTCGATCAATCTGAAGACGGGTGGAGACCCCTAGCCCAACGTGGATGCTTTATCGAAGCAGCTGAATTAATAGGGCTTTATCGAGCGTCCCAAGGTGACGCGATCCCACAGAGGAACAGACACGCGATCATTTGGCATCACGGGCAAATGTACGCTTACGCCAACGAGTACGAGTTGGCTGTTGAGCAATTCAGCCAGACTTTTGAAGAGCTCGGGGCGCATCCGGAGATGCACTACAAAACCGATGCTGTGATCGCTTTCCTGACGCGAGATCGAGAGCGCCTGATTGAAACCAGGGACGCCCTTCAGGCTTTGCCTGAGCCCCCTAATTTTCAAGCGATAGTCGCGCGCATTCGTGAACAACACCCCGAGCACGAACCGCCAAGCTGGCCGCCTGCCCTGAGAACCGTAGACAACTACGTACGGTGTTTTGATCACCCTTACGCCATCGCATACGAAGGCCAGTGCTAACCCTACCCCTTCACGATCCGCGCAATATAAAAGCCGTCCATGCCGCCGCGTTCATCCCACATATCGGGACGGGTGCGCACGGCGCCGTCCGGGCGCAGCGCTTCTTTCAGGCCCGGCAGCTCGTCCGCCGTCACCGGATCAAGGCGCGCGTCCGGCGTCCGCTCCAGGAAGGCCGCGATCTGGTCTTCGCCCTCTTCAAGCTCCAGCGAACAGGTGCAATAGACCAGCCGCCCGCCCGGTTTGAGCTGAGCGAAGCTGGCGTCCAGCAGGCGGCGTTGGATGTCGGCCAGATTGGCGATGTCGCCGGGCTCTTTCGCCCAGGCCGCATCCGGGCGACGGCGCAGCGTGCCGGTCGCCGAGCACGGTGCGTCGAGCAAGATCGCGTCCATCGGTTCGGGCGCGGTCCAGTCCGCCACATCCGCGGTGACGATTTCGGCGTTGAGTTTGGTGCGCTCGAGATTTTCCGCCAGGCGCTTAAGGCGTTTGGGTGAAGCGTCGACCGCGATCACTGACGCGCCTGTGGCGGCCAGCTGCAAGGTCTTGCCGCCCGGCGCCGCGCAAAGATCGGCCACCTTTTCACCGGCTCTGACGTTCAGCAGGCGCGCCGGCAAAGCCGCCGCCACATCCTGCACCCACCAATCGCCCGCCTCAAAGCCCGGCAGGCCGTCCACGGCGCCAATATCGGGGCGCCGGATCGTGCCGGTTTCCAGAACCTTGGCGCCGATCTCGTCAGCGAAGCTCTGAGCGTCAAAGCCCGGCTTGGCGGTGAGATCGAGGGTCGGCGGGACCGAGCGGGCGATGGCGATGGCGCGCGCCACCGGCTCGCCATAGGTCTCCACCCAGCGCTCGGCCAGCCAGTCGGGCAGGTCTTCAAGCGGATCTGAGTCCAGAAACGCGCCTTTGCCCTGATCAACGACCCGGCGCAGCACCGCGTTCGCAAGGTTCTTGAAGCGTGCGGTGTTAGGGTCCTGCGCCATCAGGCTGACCCAGGCGTCCACAGCGGCGTGGGCCGGGGTTTCAAGGATCAGGCGCTCGGCCGCGCCGCAGCGCAGGATCAGATGCGCCTTGATCTCTTCATCGGGCAAAGGCTTGTCGAGCACCTGCATCAGAGCGGCGTCAAGCGCGATGGGGCGACGGATCACGGCGGAGGCGATGGCACGTGCAAAGGCGCGGTCGCGCGGCTCCATGCGTTTCCATTCGGGACGTCCAGCCAGAGCGCCATCGAGCGGCACGCCCTTGGCGAGCACGCCTTCGACCGCGCCAAGCGCAGTGCCGCGCGGCATCAAATTCTTGGTGGAGGATTTAGGTTCGGGCCGATGCGGCCCTTTGCGCATCTCAGTCATGACGAGGCGGTAGCACGCATAGGCTGTTCAAGAAAGCGCATCCCGCACGGTCCGGTTTAGAGCGCAGGCTCCTTGCCGCGCCGGAACCAGCCCGTAATCGCGTAGCGTGCGCCCTTCGCGAAGGGAGAAACCACACTGACCAAATGCGGTTGAGGCACTTTGAACAGGGTGAGCCGGTTGAACGCTGGCGTCAGTCCCGCGCGCACATCCCCCGCTTCATCGAGAAGGTTGAGCACACCGCCATAATCAGCGCACCAGTCCCGCGTGAGATTGAGGACGAAGGCGGCGCTGCGGTTCTTGCCCTCTACCCCGTCATCATGACGGGTGAGGAAATGACCCGGCCTGTAACGGGTGAGCTGACAGTCGGCGAACGTGATCGCGTCATCCCCGGTCAACGCCCGTCCCAGCTCGATGAATGCGGCGGAACGGGTCAGCTCAAAAGCCGCCTTGAAGACGGCGTTGGTCAAACGCCCTCTCATGCCGGCATCATAAAGAGGCACATTCTCAAAGAGATAGCCAAAGCCCGATTGAGCTTCTCGCAGGACCAGCTGATCAAAGGGCGCACGGCGCGCGGGCTCAAGCCTATCCATTTCAGCGCCGACGAAATCGCGATGCTGACCGTCTATCAGGGCGACAAGGTTCCACTCCGCCCAGTCGGACGCCGCCTTGTGCAGGCGGCGGGCGTCGGGCGTGACCAGCACGTCCTCCACCGCGGCGTACCCAGCGCTGGCGTAAGCCTGCGCAGCGTCCGAACACTCAAGTTCGGGATTGAGTTTGATTGGTAAAGCCATGATCTGGCGGTACGCGATCAGAGGGCGAGGCGCAAGACGCCATAGACGTCTTGACGCTTTGCTGCCTCGCTGATGTCAGGCCTCACGCTTGAGACGTCTGATCCTCTGGGCTGGCGTCCTGTTTCTCTTCCGCTTCGCGCTCCAGGCGCCGGCGCTCGCTGGCGCGGATTTTCTGGCTTTCGCTTTTCAGCTGACCGCAGGCGGCGAAAATATCACGGCCCCGCGGCGTGCGGATCGGGCTGGCGTAACCGGCCTTGTTCACCACATCGGCGAAGGCTTCGATCTGATCCCAGTCCGAGCACTCATACGGGCTGCCCGGCCAGGGATTGAACGGAATGAGATTGATCTTGGACGGGATGCCGCGCAGCAATTTGACCAGCGCTCGCGCCTCGGCGAGGGAGTCGTTCACGCCCTTCAGCATCACATACTCAAAGGTGACGCGCTTGGCGTTGGAGAGGTCAGGATAGGCGCGAATGGCGTCCATCAGCTCCGCGATCGGGTATTTCTTGTTGAGCGGCACCAGCTCGTTGCGCAACGCGTCATTGGTCGCGTGCAGGCTGATCGCCAGCATGGCCTTGGTGCGTTCACCCAGTTCCGGGATTTTCGGCACCACGCCAGAGGTGGACACCGTGATGCGGCGACGCCCGATGGCGATGCCTTCATGGTCAGAGATCACATCGATGGCGTCTGACACCGTATCGAGCGTGTAGAGCGGCTCGCCCATGCCCATGAAGACGATATTGGTGATCTCGCGGTCCTCATTGGACGTCGGCCATTCGCCCAGATCATCGCGCGCGATCATCACCTGGGTGACGATTTCAGCAGCGGTCAGATTGCGCACCAAAGGCTGGGTGCCGGTATGGCAGAAGGTGCAATTGAGCGTGCAACCCACTTGAGAGGACACGCACAACGCGCCCGAGCGCCCGACACCGGGGATGAATACGGTCTCCACCTCGATCCCGCTTTCCAGCTTGATGAGGTATTTACGCGTGCCGTCCACGCTGACCTGGCGCTCGGTGATTTCGGGACGGGCCAGCGTGAACTTCGCCTTGAGCGTTTCGCGCAAGGCCTTGGACACATTGGTCATCTCATCGAAATCGGTGACGCCGTAATGATAGATCCAGCGCCAGAGCTGCTCGGCGCGCATCTTCGCCTTTTTCTCATCCACCAGGTCATGCGCGATCAGCACGTCGCGCAATTGCGCGCGGGTCAGACCGGCGAGCGGAACCGGGCCGGACATCTCTGGCCGGTTGGAAAAAGACAGGTCGAGTGTTTTCAAAGGTGCGTTCATAGCGCCGTCGTATACTGGAAAACTGAACAAACTTCGAGGGGCGAGAATGCATGACGGGCTTGCGCCTGCAGACGAGCGCATCTGTTCAGTGTCCAGAGGAAGCCTCATCCGGACCGATTGGCAGCGTCAGTCGCCGTCGCGCAGCTTATTTGCGCACCAGCGGCCAGAGCAGCTCGCGACCGGCGCTAACCGGCTCCAGGCCCTCAATGCCATAGGTCTCGGGATAGCGGCGGGTGATCTTCGCGGTCCCGAACACCACGTCCCAGAAAAACAAGAGATTGCCGTAATTGCCTTTGTAATGGGTGACGCCGTCTTCTTTGTGCAGACCATGATGGGCGCTGTGGGTGGCGGGCGTGGAGATCACGCGCTCGAGCAGCCACATCACCGGTGCGAAGACGGGAATTGTGTACAGCGCCGCATCCCAGCGCCAGGATGAATGCGCCCCGAAGATCACCGTCATCTTCACCACCAGATACACCGCATAGACCGGGTAGAACCCCAGATGCACCAGCACGGCGGCGATCCAGAGCCCCGGCATGAACAGGTAATAAAACAGGTTGTTGCGATAGGCGGTGCGGATCGACAGATAGGCGCCGGAATGATGCGCCCGATGCAGATTGTAGAGCATGGGGAAGGTGTGACTGGCGCGATGCCACCAGTATTGAGTCATGTCATCGCCGACCAGCAAGATCGCCACCATCAGATACCAGGGCAGAAAGGCTAAAGCGTCTTTTGAGCCAGGCCGGATCGCCTCCACCAGCATGGGCGCCAGCGTGAAGATCAGCGGCACAGTAACCAGGACGATAGTGAGCGAGGACAGCACCTCGATGATCACATCCCGACGCGAGCCGCGCTCTTTTTGCAAGAACCGACCCGTCACCGCCTCCAGCACAATGAAACTGGCGAAGATGGCGGGTACGAGGATTTTTTCGTTGATCATGGCGAACGCCTCCCACGCTCAGCCTCACTGGTAGATGACATAACTTCTAATACAAGTTTTGCATTCTTCCATAACTATAAGCTATGACTAGGCATGCTCAGCCTGCGCACCGCCCGCTTGTTTCTCACCGCCGCCGACGCCGGCACGCTGACCGCCGCCGCAGACCGCCTGCATGTGAGCCAGCCTGCCGCCAGCAAAGCGTTGGGCCAGCTTGAGAGCGATCTGGGCGGCGCCTTGTTTGATCGCGCCGGGCGCAAGCTGATCCTGACTCCACTGGGTGAAGCGCTCTTGCCCCGGGCGCGCGCGCTGGTCCAGCAAGCTGAGGATCTGAAAGCCGAGGCGGAGCGCTGGCGCGCGGGCGAGGATGGGGTTCTGAGCGTAGGCGCAGGCCCAAGCGTCACGTATCGCCTGCTACCCGAAGCCGTGGCGCGCTTTTACCAGGCGGGCCGGACGGTGCAACTGACCGTGCGTGCGGGCGCAGCGGGAATGCTGGTCGATCAGGTGCGCCGCGGCGCGCTCGATCTGGTCGCCGCAGATATGGGCGATGCGGTCAATGATCCAGAGTTGGTGGTGCACCCGCTGCCCGAAGAGGGTGTGACGGCGCTGGTGCGTCCCGATCACCCGGCGCTCAAGGGCGAAGCGCTTGCCGGGTTTCCCCTTGCGACCGCCACGCCGCCGGACCGTCTTAGCCGGCAGCCTCTGCCCTGGGGGCGGGCGCGCCCGGGGCTGGTGTGTGATGATTACACCGTGCTGGCGCTGGCATGCTCAGCGTCTGATCATATTCTCGCCGCGCCGCGGTCTGTGGTGGACCGGCTGACCGCCGAACATGGCCTGATCCCGCTGTCCCCCTCATCACCCGATCTGGTGGTGCGGCCCGCGCTGATCTATCGCGCCAACGCACCGCACAGCGCCGCTCGCCAGCATCTGTTTGAGTGTTTCGAAGCCGTCGCGCGTCGCGCCTAGCCGCACAAATCGTCCACTTGCTCAAGCGCGGCCGTCACGCCCAGCAGAGAAAACGTATAGGCTGTGGCTGTGCCGCGCGTGCTGGTGGCCTCGACGCGCATATTCGATCCGCGGCGCATGGCGCGCACAAGCTGGGTCTCCTCGCCCGGTTGTTCCAGAAACCCTTCCTGTTCAGATACGAACATCTCAAACCGGTCCGAGCCGACCCGCACGCGGGGCGGACTGTCAGGGCGCAAGGCGTATCCGGCGAGGAAGCTGGGCTGGTTCTCGGCAGCGCCGCTTTGCCAGCTCGCCACAAGGAAAAACACGTCGCCATGGTCCACATTGGCCGGCAAGGATTCCTGAGGACGGCTGAGCGCGTAACACACCTGCCCGTCGCCAGAGCCGCGCGTAAACACGCGCCAGTCACGGTGCGCGCCCTGAAATTCAGGTTCGGACGCCTCCTGCGCCTGCACAGGCGACACTGCGGAGACGGTCAGACACAGGCTGGCAAATAGAACGCGCATGTGGATTTCCATTCAGATATGAGCGGTTTGACGCTGGCTTGGTCGACTGGCGCCGATCCCTGTTCTTGTTTAAAGCGGTCTCTGACGGCGGTTTCAAGGCAGGATCTGGCTTGATCGTCATGTGTGCGAATGTGAGAGTGATCTGCAACGAGCTTCAAGGGTGAAACTTGCCTGACGCCCCCTTTTCCACTGGCGCAAAGCCGGATCGTGCGACCCTGAATTCGCTTGTGCTGGCCACCGCACAACGCGACCGGCAGGCGTTCGCGGCGCTGTTTAATTTCTATGCGCCGCGGGTCAAAGCCTATCTGTTGCGCCTGAACGCCCATGACAGCCTGGCGGAAGAACTGGCGCAGGAGATCATGCTGACGGTCTGGCGAAAAGCGGAACAGTTTGATCCTGACCAGGCCTCCGCCTCCACCTGGATTTTCCGCATCGCCCGCAACCGCCGCATTGACGCGGCGCGGCAAGCGAACAAGCCCGCGCTCGACGGCGAAGATCCCAGCTTGCGTCCGCCCGAGATTCAGCCGCCCGACGACGCCGCCCATGAAAACGGTCGCGATGACCGGGTGCGCGAAGCCATGCTGGATCTGCCTGATGAACAGGTGGCGCTGCTGCGTCTGGCGTTTTTTGACGGTCTGTCCCATCGCGACATCGCCGAGCAGCTCGGCATGCCGCTGGGCACTGTAAAATCAAGGCTTAGGCTGGCTTTCGATAAGCTCAGACGGGTGCTTGATTCTGAAACCTTGTAACAAATAATGCACGCACGCGCATTAAAAGACGCTCCATCACTTGACGACGGCCTGAACTGATCAATATCCGCCACGCTGTACCAGACGCCAACTCAGAAGAAGACCATGACCAACCATCCGCTGGGTGACGAAATTTACGCTGCTTACGCTTCGGGCGCCTTGTCGGGCCCGATGCGCTTGCTGCTGGACGCGCAATCGGCGGTCAACGCCGAAGTGGCGCGCGCGCGCCAGACCGTCGAAGCGGCTGCAGGCGTGCTACTTGAAAGCGAAGCACCCGCCGAGATGGCGCCGAATGCATTGTCGACCCTGTTTGACATCATCGACACCGAAGAAGCGGGCCTGGGCGAAGCTGGTCCGGCGCGCTTCAGCGCTCGCACCGGGTCTGAATCGTCACGTAACGCCGCCCAAAAGGCCGGCCAGGCGATTGATGAACTCCTCGACCTGCCGGGCTCCGTTCGCGATCTGGCGCTGGACCGCGGCGGCTGGTCCTTCGCCGGCCCCGGCGTACGCACCATGCCGCTGATGACCGAAGACGGCGCGAAAGCCGAGCTGATCCGCATCGAACCGGGCCGCGGCGTCCCCCATCATGGACATGACGGCACGGAATTCACTCTGGTCCTGGCTGGCGGTTTTTCCGATGGCCGCGCCAGCTACGGCCCCGGAGATGTGTGCATGGCCAATCCTGACACGACTCACAAACCCGTCGCGGATGAGGGCGAGGTCTGCATCGTGCTCGCCGTCACCGACGGCCCGCTCGCCTTCACCGGCGCCTTGGGCTGGATACAGCGCGCGCTGAGCCGCTAGGCGCCCTGCGGCGCCGCGCCGCTTTCTTTCGGCTCGGGCGTTGTTATCTTACGCCCTATGAGCAAACCGATCTTTTCTGGCGATGTGGTGATTTCCGGCGGCGGGCTCGCCGGTCTCACACTGGCGTTGGCCCTGCACAAAGCCGGGCTGTCTGTGGCCGTCATTGATGCAATGGCGCTGTCTGAGCATGTGACGCCAGAGCATGACGGGCGCGCTTCGGCGCTGGCCTATACCTCCTATCGCATGCTGAACGCCGTCGGCGCGGGCCAGTATCTGAAAGACCATGTCCAGCCCATTGAAGACATTCTGGTGGTGGATGGCCGCCCTTATGACGGGTTGAAGCGCGGCGGCCCCGGCCCTGACCAGCTGCATTTTGATCGCCGTGAAATCTCACCCGAGGATGACGGCGAGGCGCTCGGTTACATGGCCGAGAACCGATGGACGCGCGTAGCGCTGGCGAGAGCCGCTGATGAGGCGGGACTGACGGTCTTTGCGCCCGCCCGCGCCAGCCATATGGAACCGGATGTTACGCCGGGCCGGAACCGGCTGGTGCTGGAGAGCGGAGACGTGCTCGAAGCGCCGCTGATCGTCGGCTGTGACGGCAAGTTTTCCGGCCTGCGCGCCCAGGCGGGCGTGCGCACCACAGATTACGCCTATAATCAAAAAGCTGTGGTGCTGACCGTTGAACATGAACACCCTCATGAGGGCGTGGCCTATGAATGCTTCATGCCCACCGGCCCGTTCGCCATCCTGCCCTTGCCAAACAATCGTTCCAGCCTTGTCTGGTGCGAAAGGCCCAAGGCGGCTGATGCGCTTAAGGACATGGACGATGAGGGCTTCCAGGAGGCGCTGGAAGCGCGCTTTGGTGATTTCCTGGGCTGGGTGAAACCGGTCAGCCCGCGCTGGACCTATCCGCTGACGCTGAAATTCGCGGAACGCTTCACCGATGACCGTCTGGCGCTGGTGGGCGACGCCGCCCGCGGCATTCACCCCATCGCAGGACAAGGCTTTAATCTGGGCGTTCGCGATGCGGCGGTGCTGGCCGATGTGCTGGTGGACGCCAAGCGCGCCGGGCTTGATCTGGGCGCGCCCGCCACCTTGCAGCGCTATGAGCGCTGGCGGAAAACAGATTCGGTCGCCGTGGGACTGGGCGCGCATCTGTTCACCTGGTTGTTCTCCAATGATCACAGCACGATCCAGGCCGCACGCGGACTGGGCTTGTCGATCGTCGATCAGATACCGGCCGCGCGGCGCTTTTTCATGCGCACGGCGGGCGGCGAGGTGGGCGATTTGCCGGCGCTGCTGCGCGGCGACAGGCTGCACCTGTAGACACAGTCAGGCCCTGAGCCCTCAGGTGCGCTTTTTCGGCGCGCCCCAGAGGTGCTGCTTGTCCTCCAGCGGGCCGCCCGGCATGACCGGCCGTTCAGGATATCCGCCCAGGCACAGCGTGCGGTCATAGAGCGCGATGGCGGCGGCCACAGACAGGTTCACGCAGAATTTGGTGGGAATCTTCACCACATGTGAGCAACGCTCGAGCATGGCGGGGCTGAGATCGCCGCGTTCCTTGCCCAAGACATAGGCGGCCATACGCGGATGGCGGAAGCTGGGCAGCTCCACCGCATACTCGGTCAGTTCCACGCCCACAATCTGGCAGCCGCGCGGCAGCGCCATGTCCTCGACCGTCTCCCAGTCATAATAGGGCAGGTTCTGGGTGGTCTTGGCGGTGTCAGTCTGAAACAACTCGCGCGCGCGATTGGCCGCGCCAACGGTGAACACGAAGCTGCCGCCGAAGGCGTGCGCCGTACGCATCACAGCGCCCAGATTGCGCGCCTTGGAGATACCTTCGACGCCGACTGCAAAATAACCTCTCATAAAAGGGATTTAGCCGGCACATTGTGCGGAGGCAAACCGCTCTTTACACACAAAAACGCCCCCTGCGCGGGCAGAGGGCGTTCTGTTTAGGGAATAATCCGAGCCTTAGTGAACGCTGACCGGTTCAGCGCCATGATCGCGCGCGGCCGCAAAGGCCGCCTCGCGGTCAGAGAACACCGCCATGCGCTGGCCGTTCTCGTCGTGAATGGCGTACAGCGTCGCATCAGAGTCCAGTTTGACCCCGGCGTTCGCCGCTTGCTCCATCACTTCAGACGCGTCGATGGTGCGTACATACACCGTCGGCGTCGTATCCAGTGTCAGATCTGTTTCCATGTCCATCCAACGCCTCATGCATTGTTATATTGGATAATGACATGGGTTTTCTTGTCAAAACGTTCAAGGCGTGCGGCTGCGGCCGAATGCGACAAGAAAAAGCCCCGCGCGAATATCGCGCAGGGCTTTGTTTGGTGGAGCCAGACGGAATCGAACCGACGACCTCTTGCATGCCATGCAAGCGCTCTCCCAACTGAGCTATGGCCCCGAAACGCTTTACGATGCGGGCGGGATCGGGACCCCGTCGTTTCGAGAGCGCGGACGTTATCCGCGCCTTTGACTGCAATCAAGCCTGTTTTCAGCACTTGGCGCAGTCAATGACAGTCCCCCGATCAAACGTCGGCATCGTCGTCTTTGAGCGGGATGTCGTCATCGAGATCATCGTCGTCATCACCGAGAAGGACGCTGTCATCATCGTCATCCTCGAGATCGGCTTCATCATCGGAGAAGCCGTCCAGATCGTCATCGGCGGGCGTGGCGCGCTTGGCGACCGGGGCCTCGTCCTCATCCTCATCCCCGCCCAGATCAATGGGCTCTTCATCGAGTTCGGGAGCGTCGTCGTCTTCATCCTCGTCAGAGGAATCCTCGGTTTCCGGCTCGGCCTCTTTCTCTTCCGCCGGTTCAGGCTTGGGGGCCTTCTTCGTCAGAGTCGCGGAGACTTCCTCGTAGTAGGAAAGCGGATATTCCATGCCCGTGAACGGAGACACAATCGGGTCTTTGTTCAGGTCGTAGAACTTTTTTCCGGTTTCCGGACAAACGCGCTTGGTGCCAAGTTCAGCTTTCGCCACGAGTCCAAATCCTTTCACAGAGAAGGGCGATAAATCGGCGCGCCAGTTGCCATGTTCTGGAGCGGCTGTCAAAACCCGATTGAAGCCTTCTCACATCTGCACACTTGCGGAGTCCGCATGACCCACGCCACGCCTACACCGTCCTCAGCCGCAAACGGGCCAAAAACCGCCCGGCCTGTCAATGCCCTGAAAGGACGTCTTCAGGCTGCGGCCGACAAGTCATGCTCACATCGGGCGCTGATATTTTCTGCGCTGGCGGAGGGGCAAAGCCGCATTGAGGGCCTTCTGGAGAGCGAAGACGTGCTGGCGACCGCTGGCGCTGTCGCCGCCCTGGGCGCAAAGGTGGAGCAAGATGGGCCAGGCGCCTGGCGCGTCATCGGGCAAGGCCGCTGGACCAGCCCGGCCCTGCCGCTGGATCTGGGCAATTCAGGCACAGGCGTGCGTTTGTTGATGGGCGCGGCGAGCCGGTTTGACCTCAAGGCGGAGTTTGTCGGCGATGACAGCCTGTCATCGCGCCCGATGGCGCGGGTGCTCGACCCGCTGGCGCGCATGGGCGTCAAAAGCCAAGCCAGCGATGGCGGGCGCTTGCCGGTGACCCTGCGCGGCTCAAACACTCTCAATTCGATCGACTACACGCCGCCCGTCGCCTCCGCCCAGGTGAAAAGCGCGATCTTGCTGGCCGGGCTTGGCGCGCAGGGGGAAACGATCGTGCGCGAGCCACGCGCCACCCGCGATCACACGGAAATCATGGCCCCGGTCTATGGCGCGGACATGAGCGTAGAGCGCGAGGGGGCGGGCCTGATTGCCCGTGTGCGCGGCGGCAAGACGCTGACTCCGGCGAACGTCTCCATCCCTGGCGATCCGTCATCCGCCGCCTTCCCCTTGGCCGCCGCCCTCGTCACCTCAGACAGCGAGGTCACGATCACCGGCGTGATGACCAATCCGGCCCGCTTCGGTCTGTACCAGGTGCTCAAGATGATGGGCGCGGATATCGGTATGACCTCCGCGGGCGAACGGTGCGGCGAGCAGCTGGTGGACATCCGTGTGAAATCGGGCGCGCTGAAAGGCGTGGAGGTTCCCGCAGAGATCGCCCCGTCCATGATCGACGAATATCCGATCCTGTCCGTCATCGCCGCCTTTGCCGACGGCGTGACCGTGATGAAGGGTCTGGCGGAATTGCGCGCCAAGGAAAGCGATCGCCTCGCCGCCAGCGCCGCGCTGCTGGAATCCAATGGCGTGAAGATCGAGCTGGGCGAGGACAGCCTGAGTGTTCACGGTTGCGGCAAAGGCGGTGTTCCAGGCGGCGGACGCGTTAAAACCCATCATGATCATCGTCTTGCCATGAGCGCCCTGATCATGGGCTGCGGCGCACAGGCGCCGGTCGGCGTCGATGATGTCAGCATGATCGCCACCAGCTATCCTGACTTTTTCGATCATATGGCCGCTCTGGGCGCTGAGATCAGCGCCGGTTGAGTCAGCTTCAAAGGGCGGCGCGCCTTGCTCTGACAGCGAATTTGCGGTAAGTCCGCGCGCGATTGTCTTGCTGCGCTCACCTTGTGTCAGCAGGCCGGTCGTTCGCCGGGCGGGCGATGTTCCGCGGCCAGGCGTGCGCATCCTTCATGTTTGTCGGTTCAGACCCTCGGCACGATGTGCGCCGCCCTGTCGTTTCGCTCCGCTCATTTCGTAAGCGTATTCCGGCCGTTCGCGGCTGCTTTGGAGATTTCCAGCCGCTGCGCGCGGCAAGACCGCCGGATACAACCGGCCGGCCGGAAACGACGACAACCCCTGGAGCCATCCTCTAATATGTCTGACACCCAAACCTCGGCCCCGAGCCGCGATGATTTCGCGTCAATGCTGGAAGCGAGCCTCGCCGGCCGCGACCTGATGGAAGGCGCTGTCGTGCGCGGCACCGTCACCGCCGTGCTGCACGACACCGTCGTCATCGACGTCGGTCTGAAAACCGAAGGCCGTGTGGCCCTGCGCGAATTCACCGGTCCTGGCTCGGAAGCGCCGAAACTGGGCGAACAGGTCGACATCTACCTTGAGCGCATCGAAAACGCGCTCGGTGAAGCCGTCCTGTCACGCGACAAAGCCCGTCGCGAAGAAGCCTGGGACCGTCTGGAGACGACGTTCGAATCCAAAGAGCCGGTCAACGGCGCAATCGTGGGCCGCGTCAAAGGCGGCTTCACCGTGGATCTGGGCGGCGCTTCGGCCTTCCTGCCGGGCTCTCAGGTGGACATCCGTCCGGTACGCGACGTCGCGCCGCTGATGAACAAGGAACAGCCGTTCGCGATCCTGAAAATGGACCGTCCGCGCGGCAACATCGTGGTCTCCCGCCGCGCTGTCCTGGAAGAATCCCGCGCCGAGCAGCGCGCTGAGCTCGTCGGTCAGCTGGCCGAAGGTGAAGTGCGTGAAGGCGTCGTCAAGAACATCACCGATTACGGTGCGTTCGTGGATCTGGGAGGCATTGACGGCCTGCTGCACGTCACCGACATGAGCTGGTCGCGCGTGGGCCATCCGAGCGAAGTGGTCGAAGTCGGCCAGACCGTTCAGGTGCAGATCATCAAGATCAACAAAGAGACCCAGCGCATCTCGCTCGGCATGAAGCAGCTGCAGTCCGATCCGTGGGACGGCGTGGCGCTGAAATACCCGAACGGCGCTGTGTTCAAAGGCCGCGTGACGAACATCGCCGAATACGGCGCGTTCGTGGAGCTGGAACCGGGCGTCGAAGGTCTGGTGCACGTCTCCGAGATGAGCTGGACCAAGAAGAACGTCCATCCGGGCAAAATCGTCTCCACCTCCCAGGAAGTGGACGTGATGGTGCTCGACGTGGATCCGGACAAGCGCCGCGTTTCGCTTGGCATCAAGCAGACCCAGCGCAATCCGTGGGAAGTGTTCGCGGAAGCGCACCCGGTCGGCGCTGAAGTCGAAGGCGAAGTCAAGAACATCACCGAATTCGGTCTGTTCATCGGCGTCGACGAAGAAATCGACGGCATGGTGCACCTGTCCGATCTCGACTGGGATCGTTCGGGCGAAGACGCCATCCAGGACTACAAGAAAGGCGACTCCGTGCGCGCCAAGGTTCTGGACGTCGATGTCGAGAAAGAACGCGTCTCCCTGGGCGTCAAGCAGCTGGGCGGCGATCCGATGGATGAAGGCGGCTTCAAGCGCGGCGAGACCGTGACCTGCACCGTCACTGAAATCACCACCGGCGGCGTGGAAGTCAGCCTGGGCCCGGATAACCTGGTCAAGGCGTTCATCCGCAAGTCCGACATCTCCCGCGATCGCGCCGAGCAACGTCCAGAGCGCTTTGCGGTCGGCGACAAGGTCGACGCACGCGTCACCAATATCGACAAGGCCTCTCGCCGCGTTTCCGTGTCCATCAAGGCGCTGGAAATGGCGGAAGAGAAAGAAGCCGTCGAACAGTACGGGTCTTCTGACTCCGGCGCGTCCCTGGGCGATATCCTGGGCGCCGCACTGAAAGGTCAGGACGAGGAGTAATCCTCTGACCGGCTGAACCTCCCCATCTGAGGGAGCTGGAACCCCCAATGCCCTGCATTGGGGGTTCTTTTTTGTCTGCAACATCGGGTTGATGATTGACGGCGCTCTTGTGGTGTTCCTACACTGAAGGTCTTCAAGGGGACTGCACCATGATCAAATCCGAACTCATCGAGAAGCTCGCCGAAGACAATCCGCACCTCTACCAGAAAGATCTGGAGCGGGTGGTCAACACGGTGCTGGAAGAGATCACCCAGGCGCTCGAGCGCGGCGACCGCGTGGAACTGCGCGGCTTCGGCGCCTTTTCCGTTCGCAACCGTCCGCCCCGTCAGGGCCGCAACCCGCGCACCGGCGATCCGGTGTCGGTCAAGGAAAAGCACGTGCCCTTCTTCAAGACCGGTAAAGAGCTGCGCGAGCGCGTGGACGGCAAGGCCTAGGCCTTAACCCGCATTACCAAAGCTTTAAGGGTTGTGCTTCATGCTCTCCGGCAAGTTGTATCTGTCGGGATGATCCATGGCGCTTTCGCCCGTGAGCTTGGGCGGCGCTGATCCGGCTTTCATGGCCGGACCGGGCGTCGCCTTTCCAACGCGTGAGCTCACCGCTCAAGCGAACCGGCTGACTCCATCCCCTGACCGCTCCGCCGCTGCCGCCTCGACCCGCACGGCGATCAAAGATCCGGTCTCTCTGTCCGCCGCCGCTCAAAACTTCAGCGACCCAGCCTCCGCCGCGCAATCCTCCAGCGCCGCCAAGGCCTCGCAACCGGGCGAGCAACTCTCTGACGCTGAACAGAAACAAGTCGCCGAGCTGAAAAAGCGCGATCGTGAAGTGCGCCAGCATGAGCAGGCGCACCAGGCAGCGGGCGGCCAGTACGCCAGCGCCCCCTCTTATGACTTCCAGCAAGGCCCGGACGGCAAGCAATACGCCGTCGGCGGCGAGGTGCAGATCGACGCCAGCCCCATTCCCGGCGATCCGGCCGCCACCATCGAGAAAATGCGCGTGGTCAAAGCCGCCGCCCTGGCGCCCGCCGAACCTTCCGCTCAGGACCGTAAAGTGGCCGCCGCCGCCGACGCCGCCAGCCAGCAAGCGCGGGCCGAGCAAGCGGCGCAGGATCGTGAAGACCGCGAGGCGGTCGCGCCTGGCGAGGCGCCTGCAGATCCCTCACAGCCCTCCACACCCCCTCAATCGACAGACGCCCAGAGCCCGTCCGAAGAGGCTGACGCGCAAGCTGCGCCGTTCGGCTTCAGCGGCGCCGAGGCTGCGGCGCCGGCGCAGATCAATCAGGCCAATGGCGCCTATGCCGCCACGACGCGCGCCCAATCGATCAACCAGCTTGTGGGTCTGGTCGCCTAAGCCTGTCACACAGTCCTGACTTGGCGGGACCGCGCTTCAGCGCTACATCCGGCGCATGACACAGACGCGCACGCCCCTCATCAAGATTTGCGGCCTCAACTCCGCTGACGCCGTGGACGCCGCCGTCAACGCCGGCGCGGATTATCTGGGCTTCATCCACTTCCCAAAAAGCCCGCGCCATCTGTCACTGGAACACATGGGCGCGCTCGCCGCGCGCAAAGGCGACGCCAAATCCGTCGCCGTGCTGGTGGACCCCGATGAAATGCTGATGGGCGAGGTGCTGCGCCATATGCGGCCCGACTTTATCCAGCTGCACGGCGGTGAAAGCCCGATGCGGTGCCTGGATGCACGCCATTACGCCGAAATCGGGGTGTGGAAGGCCTTGGGTGTCTCAACCGCAGACGACCTTCAAAAAGCCCTCACCTACAAAGACCATGTGGACGGCTTCGTCTTTGACGCCAAACCGCCCAAGGACGCCGACCGCCCCGGGGGGCTGGGAGAGGCGTGGGACTATAGCCTGCTCAAGGATTTCGATCCCGGCCAGCCCTGGCTGCTGGCGGGCGGACTGACGGTTGAGACCGTCTCGGAAGCCATCGCACAATCCGGCGCGCCGGGCGTGGATGTGGTCTCCGGAGTCGAGAGCGCACCGGGCGTCAAAAGTCTAGACAAAATCAAGGCGTTCATCACTGCAGTCAAAGCGCTCTGACGCCTTGCGCCGCCTCGCTTTACCGGCTTCTCTGAGGCTGACCTTTAGAACCTGTCAGGGCTGCGCGCCTCGCGCCCCTGAGCGTCGTGAAAGACCGCTGTCATGACCCAACCCAACGCCTTCTCCCAACAGCCTGATGCTGAGGGCCGTTTCGGACAGTTCGGCGGCCGCTATGTGGCCGAGACGCTGATGCCGAACATTCTGGCGCTGCAGGAGGCGTATGAGCATTACAAGACCGATCCTGAGTTCGTGGCCGAATTTGATGAATTCAGCCGCGATTTCATCGGTCGTCCCAGCCCGCTCTATTTCGCCGAGCGCCTGACCGAAGAGTTTGGCGGGGCGAAAATCTGGTTCAAGCGCGACGAGCTCAACCATACCGGCGCGCACAAGATCAACAATTGCCTGGGTCAGGTGCTGCTCGCCAAACGCATGGGCAAGACCCGCATCATCGCCGAAACCGGCGCCGGTCAGCATGGTGTGGCGACGGCGACCGTGGCCGCGCGCTTCGGCCTGCCCTGCGAAGTCTTCATGGGCGCGACCGACGTCGAACGTCAAAAGCCCAATGTCTTCCGCATGAATTTGCTGGGCGCGAAGATCCATGCCGTCACCTCCGGGCGCGGCACGCTGAAAGACGCCATGAACGAGGCGCTGCGGGACTGGGTGACCTATCCTGATGAGACCTTCTACGTCATCGGCACGGTGGCGGGTCCACACCCCTATCCGGCCATGGTGCGCGACTTTCAGTCGGTCATCGGCCGTGAAGCACGCGAACAGATGCTCGAGCGCATCGGACGCCTGCCTGACGCCGCAGTCGCCTGTATTGGCGGCGGCTCAAACGCCATGGGCCTGTTTCATCCCTTCCTGGAAGATGAGGATGTGCGTCTGATCGGCGTCGAAGCCGCCGGCAAGGGCCTGGATACGCCCGATCATGCCGCGAGTCTGAACGGCGGACGCCCCGGCATTCTTCACGGCAACAAGACCTATCTCCTGCAAGACGCGGACGGTCAGATCACCGAAGGCCATTCGATCTCAGCGGGGCTCGATTATCCCGGCATCGGTCCGGAACACGCCTTCCTGCACGATGTGGGACGGGCGGAATACCGCTCGGCGACGGACGCGGAAGCGCTCGAGATGTTCCAGCTCTGCTCGCAGAAAGAGGGCATTATTCCCGCCCTTGAACCCGCCCACGCCCTCGCCCGCGTGCGTGACCTCGCCAAGGAACTGGGCAAGGACGGCGTCATCTTGATGAATATGTGCGGCCGCGGCGACAAGGACGTGTTTTCCGTCGCCGAAGCGCTCGGTGTGGAGCTCTAAGACCATGACCCGCCTCGCCCCCACTTTCGCCGCTCTGAAATCGCAAAATCGCGCCGGGTTCGTCGCCTATGTCATGGCGGGTGATCCGGATGCCGACACGACGTTGAAAATGATGCAGGGCCTCGCCGATAAAGGCGCGGACGTCATCGAGCTGGGCGTGCCCTTCACCGATCCCATGGCGGACGGGCCGACCATTCAGCGCGCCGCAATCCGCGCGCTCGAGGGCGGCATGACACTTCGCGGCGTCCTCGCCATCGTCAAACGCTTCCGCGAAACCCATGCCGACACGCCCGTCGTTTTGATGGGCTACGCCAATCCGTTTTTCTCGTATGGCTATGCGCAACTCGCTGCTGACGTCGCCGCATCAGGCGCGGACGGTGTGATCTGCGTAGACATTCCGCCTGAGGAAGACACCGAGTTTCGCGGCGCGCTGGACACCAACGGTCTGTCCTTTGTGCGCCTCGCCGCCCCCACCACCGACGACAAGCGTCTGCCGCAAGTGGTCGCGCACACCTCCGGATTTGTTTATTACGTATCCACGACGGGCGTGACCGGCGCTGGATCGGGCGCGACCGGCGATATTTCGGCGGCTGTGGCGCGGGTGCGCGCGGCGTCCGGTTTGCCGGTGGCTGTGGGCTTTGGCGTCAAGACGCCTGAGCGCGCCGCCGAGATCGGCAAGGTGGCGGACGCGGTCGTCGTCGGTTCGGCGATTGTCGAGGAACTGGCGCAAAACGGCGTGGACCAGGCCTTGCATCTCGCCGGATCCCTGGCGGACGCCGCCCATACCGCACGCTAGCGGGACGGGCGCTCGGCCTGATGCGATACAGAGTGTTTGAAGAGGTGTGACGCGATATGAGCTGGCTTCAGAAACTGACCCCGCCGGGCGTCCAAAAGATGTTCGAAAAACGCGACACCCCTGAAAATCTCTGGGTTAAGTGTCCGATTTCGGGCGAGATGGTCTTTAACAAGGATCTGGAAGCCGCCCAGCATGTCACGCCCGCCGGTCACCATATGCGCATCGGCCCGGCCCTGCGTTTCAAATACACGTTTGACGGCGACTACACCGAAGTGGACCTGCCCGAGGTCGCCAAGGATCCGCTGAAGTTCAAGGATGACAAGCCCTATACCAGCCGCCTGGCCGCCGCCCGCAAGAAGACCGGGCGCGAGGATGCGATGGCGATCGGCGTCGGCTCGATCAAATCCATCGAGACCACCGTACTGGTTCAGGACTTCTCCTTCATGGGCGGGTCTCTGGGCATGGGCGCAGGCGAGGGTTTCCTCAAGGCTTGCGAAACCGCCGTTGAGCGCCGCACCCCGCTGGTGGTGTTCACCGCCGCAGGCGGCGCGCGCATGCAGGAAGGCGCGCTGTCGCTGATGCAGATGCCGCGCACCACGCTGGGCGTTCAAATGCTCAAAGACGCCAAGCTGCCTTATCTCGTGGTCCTCACTGACCCGACCACGGGCGGCGTCACCGCGTCTTACGCCATGCTGGGTGATGTGCAGATCGCGGAACCGGGCGCCCTGATCGGCTTTGCGGGACCGCGTGTGATCGAACAAACCATTCGAGAGAAATTGCCCGAAGGCTTCCAGCGCGCTGAATACCTGCTGGACAAGGGCATGGTGGACAAGGTGGTTCATCGTCACGAGTTGCGCACCGTGCTGGGCAATCTGATGCGGACCTTGCTCAAACGCCCCGCCGCGGCGGACAATACCCCCGCGCGCACCGAGTGATATGTCCTCCCCTGCTTGCGGGGGAGGTGTCCGATGCGAAGCAGCGGACGGAGGGGGAGACGTTATCCGCCCCCTCAGTCAGCAAAGCTGACAGCTCCCCCGCAAGCAGGGGAGCACAAGGAGATCGCGTGTGAGTTCGCACCCGTCCACCGCTGAAACCATTCAGGCGGCGCTGGAACGCCTCTCGCGCTTGCACCCCAAAAAGATCGACCTGTCGCTGGGCCGGATCGAACGGCTGCTTGACGCGCTCGGTCGTCCGCAAGATCGCCTGCCGCCGGTCATCCATATCGCCGGCACCAATGGCAAGGGCTCCACCGCCGCGTTTCTGAAAGCGATTTCGGAAGCCGCGGGCGAGCGCTGCCATGTCTATACCTCGCCGCATCTGGTGCGCTTTAACGAGCGGATCGTGCTGGCGGGTGAGATCGTTGATGACGCCCGGCTTGAAGACGCGTTCGCGCGCTGCGAGGCCGCCAATGGCGATCACGAGATCACTTTTTTCGAGATCACCACGGCGGCGGCCTTTCTGCTGTTTTCCGAAACCCCGGCCGACCGCCTGATCCTTGAGACCGGCCTTGGCGGGCGGGTGGACGCCACGAACGTGCTGGCCAAACCCCAATGCACCGTGATCACCCCGGTCAGTCTCGACCATCAGGACTTTCTGGGCGACGTGATCTCAGACATCGCCGCGGAGAAAGCCGGGATCATCAAACAGGGCGTACCGGTGATCGTCGGGCCGCAAACGCCAGACGCTGAAGCTGCGATCCGCCGGGCCGCCGAGCGCCTCAAGGCGCCGCTCTCGATCTGGGAGCAGGATTTCCGCGCCTATACCGAACATGGGCGGCTGGTGTTTGAGGCCGAAGACGAGTTGTGGGACCTCAACCCGCCCAGCCTTGCCGGGTCGCACCAGATCATCAATGCGGGCGTCGCCGCCGCTACCGCGCGCGCCTGCGGCTATAGCCCTGAAGCGGTCAGCACAGGGCTTGAAACCGCGCGCTGGCCCGCGCGCCTGCAGCGCCTGTCTGACGGGCTGTTGGCTGACATCATCGCCGAGGGCGAAGGCGCGCTCTGGCTTGATGGCGGACATAATCTCTCCGCCGCAGAATCTCTCGCTTCGAGCCTGGGGGAGATGGAAGCCGGGCGCGAGCGTCCGCTGGTGCTGATCTGCGCTTTCTCTAAAAACAAGGACGCGACCGGTTTTCTGGCGTATTTTGAAGGCCTCGCCGCCCGCGTCATCGCCATTGATTTTCAAGGCGGACGCGAGGGTGCGCAAAGCCCTGGCGCCGTCACCGAAGCTGCGCGCAAAGCGGGTCTGCCCGCCCAGACCGCGTCTGACCTCACCGAAGCGGTGCGCGACGCCATCAGCGATTATCCTGGCGCGCGCGTGGTGATCTGCGGCTCGCTCTATCTCGCCGGTCAGGTGCTGGCGCTGAATGAGAACGGGTCCGTGCAGAGCACGCCGGGATAGTCATAGATTTTTCCGATCTAATGGATCAGAAGCATTCATATGACAAATGCGGCTCAACGCCCTATCTTCCTTCTTGCGAATGATTCGCATAAGGAAGCCTGTGATGACCGAGATCCTGCAATCCATCCCCCGCAGCGCCTTGCCCTTTGACCTGCCGATACGGGCGTTCAAACCGCTCACCTATGGCGTGATGCACCTGATCGTGGCGATCAGCGTGGCCTATGCGTTGACACAAAACTGGAAAGCATCTTTGGCGATTGGTCTGATCGAACCGGCAGTCCAAACAATCGCTTACACCTTTCACGAACGCGCCTGGACCAAGAGAGGCGCCTAGCGCGGGCGCGATTGCCCCGGACCGCTCACAGGCGCCGAGCGGCACCAGGGGCCGTCTTCGCCATAGGGAACTGCCAGATCCGCCGCAAGCAAGGCGTCTGACAAACGCACTGGCTCTGCACCGGCATTTACCGGCGCGCGCAGGTCAGAAATCACCCGGCCCGCGAAACTGCCCAAACGGACATTGTGCAAGCGAATGTCAGGATGCGCGGCGAGCCAAGCGCGCGTAAAGGCGGTCGCCTCATGGCCCGCCACGCGTTCGGCTTCACAGTCAGGCCGCCGGGTTTCGGGCGTGTCCACGCCCTCAAGGCGCACCCGCGTCTCCACAAAATGCCCCGGCCAGATATGCGCCCTGACCGCAATCGTATCGCCGTCAATCACCTCGACGACCTCCGCCGTCACAGGCCCCGCAACCGGGCCTGCACCCTGAAGGTGCATTGAGGCATACATGCTCGTAGTGAGGGCGATTAATCCGATCATATCGCCAGTATAGGAAAATTATCTGAGTCGGAAAAGCGACGGTGTCGCGGAAGGGGAGAGCAGCGCGTTGCAATCATTGCCAACGCGGAAGGAAAGCGCCTGACCTATCGACGGACTGCTCAATTCCACGGTGCCGCCCATTAAGGGCGTGCGCTTCGTCCGCTGGAAGAAGACACCCTAGACTCACAACCAGAATCCGTGTCGGCTTAACCCTGACGCGCGAATCAAGAAGGCCGCTAAAGGAGTCGGATCCCTTAGCGGCCTTTGGTTCGCGCTCCTGCATCCCAACTATAGGGGTTGGCCGCAGGAAGTTGGCGCGGTTTCCACGGGGCAAGAAGCCCTGATTGCTCCCCTTAGTCAAGCCAACCCCGTTCACTGCCTAACAGCCGAACGGAGAAACCATGGCTAACTTTATTCTGAGCTACGACCTGAACGGGCACGCCCCGTCACATGCGGACATCGATGAGCACCTGTTGAAGCTGCCGGGAGAGAAGGCGCGCCTTCTCGAAACGGTCTGGTACGTCGCGTTCCCCGGCTCTGCCGAGCAATTGCGCCAGTACATGGACATGCTTTTGAGCGCAAACGATCAAGTGCTCGTTGTGGAAGCCGTTGAAGCGGCATGGCGCAACATCCTTGTTGAGGACCAGGCGCTCAAAAACGCGTGGCATCGCAACCAGCGCCGCAACGCGGCCTAGTCCCTGGACTGAGGCGGGCGCTTGTCGTCCGCCTCTTTCTTGTTTGCCTTCGGCTTATGCGGCGTCGGCGGCGTGTTCAGCATCCGCTTTTGCGCCCGGTCGCGGCGCTGTTCGTCAGTTTCTTGAGGTTTAGACACTGTGAGCTTCACTCCCGAAACCGGCTACACGTTAGTTTTTGAGATGACGGCCCCGGAACCGTGGCCGTTCGCATCTCGCCAACTTATCGGCCATCAGACTGTTATCACCACCGACAATCAGACCGACCGCATTGCAATGTACGGCCACAGCGACGGTCGCCTAGAGTTTGTTGCGCCTACCGCGTCTGGCCCTTTATTAGGCTTTACCGCGCCGGTCGAATTTATCGGCTTAGGCTACACACGCGCTGCGATCTCCATAAAGCCCGATGGCACCTACTCGGTCTTCATGGGCGGGCAAAATGTAAACCCAAAGGCCAACGACGATACCAACACCATTAAAGTGCCATGCAAAGCAAAAGCGCTTAACCCTGACGCGAAAACGGTTGAAGAGCTACCTGCGGAACCTGAGCGCGATCCCAACCCCTTCTCCGGCTGTCTTGCCAAATTAAACCGCGCCAAAAAACACATCGCTGACTTCGACGCGTTCGAAAGAGACTTCATCAAATCCAAGCCATACGAAGTCGTCAAAAAGCCTAACGACGATGGGAAAACCTGCGACCACATTCTCACCGTCCGCCAACACCTTCCTGTCGAAATGGCGCTGCTCATTGGCGACGCCATCCACAACCTTCGCGCAGCACTGGACATCATGCTTTGCGAAGCATTCCGCATTCGGGGACGCTCCACTCGCGAAGTTCGCTTTCCCTTTTGCAGCGAGGAGTCGGAGTTTTCGAAGATCGCGGATCGGCGCGATGTTGGCCGGGAGCCTGACATCAAACGGTTCATCGAAGGCATAAAACCTTACTGGGGCGGAAACGACGCGCTGCGGGGGCTCCATCAGCTCGACATCCAAGACAAACACCTGCTCATCATCCCCGTGTGCACGGTCGTGATGACACCCAGCCTCGTGCTGGATTTCCAAAAACTGCAAGCAACCATGCCCGCCGGGAGAGACGTGCGGGCCGATCACGGCGCGACGCTGGCCTCGAAGGTTCCCATTGAACACGAGGTCAATTACCAGGACACAATCTTACCGCATGTAGCGTTCGACGATGCTGTCAAAGCCTTCGCCGGACGCCAAGTATCTGAAGTCCTCGACGAGCTTCTCAACCTATCAGCAGACATCATTGACCGGTTCCAGCGAGAGTGCTTCCCAACCTAAGCGCCTCAATCCATTTAGGGTGTTGTTTTTCCTGATCATTCAGGGCGCTCTAGTACGCGCGGCGCTCGGTCCAGTGAGGGCGGTGATGGGTGCGTACGACGATGATCCGGGGCGCAGCTTGCTCGACGCCGCCGGTCAGCGGGCCCTGAAAGAACCCCGCGTCCAGCCTTATGGGATCACCGGCTTTCACGCGATCACCGGCGTGATCAGTTGCAGTCACGGCGCGCGCCTGACGCCCATAGGATGTAGCCTGATAGGCGTAAGCGCTTTCACGATGCGCCTGAACGATGCGGGTATGAACGCGCGCATCCTCGGGTCCGCCCAGCAAGGGCGCAGGATCAGTGACGATCAGGGCGAGGGCGAGAAGACAGCTCATTGTTTCAATATAGCACACAGGGCGCAGCGATGAAGCGGCCAGATCGGCGCCTTAGAAATCGTAGGTGATGCCTTTTTTCTCCCAATCGCCAAAGCGTGTGGGTTCAGGGCCCTTGGGACCGCCCAGCTCTTTGGCGCGTTCGGCTTCCGCTTCCGCCTCGCGGCGGCGCTCCTCGGCTTCGGCCAGGGCGCGTTTGGCGGCTTCGCTTAGCGGTTTGCGGGGGGCCTCGTCTTCAGGCGCTTCTGCATCGCTCATCTCTTGCAGTCCTTCTTGTCTACGCCCAATTACCTAAGTCGCGGGGGCCGTTCCGCCAAGACAGGTGACGCCATCAATGACTGCTAACACGCTTCGCACTTTCGTTCTGCTCGCCGCGCTGAGCGCCTTGTTCATGGGCGTCGGGTATCTGATCGGCGGAGCAGGCGGCGCAATGATCGCGCTGGTCCTGGCCGGCGCCATGAACCTGTTCGCCTATTGGAACGCGGACAAGATGGTGCTCCGGATGCATGGCGCGCGCGAGATCACGCCTGATGAACGCGATCCCGCCCTACGCCAGTTTGCATCCGATACCGTAGGCCTGGCGGACCGCGCAGGCATGCCCTATCCCCGCATTTATGTGATTGAGAGCGACCAGCCCAACGCTTTCGCCACTGGACGCGATCCGCAAAACGCGGCGGTCGCGGCCACCACGGGACTTCTGAGAACGCTGAACCGGCAAGAGGTGATGGGGGTGATGGCGCATGAGCTGGCTCATGTGCGCAATCGCGACACCCTGACCATGACCGTCACCGCGACCCTGGCGGGCGCCATCGGCTTTCTGGCCAATTTCGCGCTGTTCTTTGGCGGCGGACGCGATCGCGGCGGCTTTATCGGCGCGCTGGCTTTGGCGATTCTGGCGCCCATGGCCGCTGGCCTGGTGCAGATGGCCATTTCGCGCGCGCGTGAATATGACGCAGACAAGGGCGGCGCGGAGATCTGCGGTGATCCGCTCTGGCTGGCCTCAGCACTAGAAAAGATCGAACGCGGGGCGCGTCAGACGATGAATGTGGCCGCTGAGCGCAACCCGGCCACTGCCCATATGTTCATCATTAACCCCTTGAACGGTCAGGGCGCTGACAATCTGTTCTCAACCCACCCGGCCACGGCGAATCGCATCTCCCGCCTGCGCCGAATGGGCGGCGCAGCGCCACACTCCGCCAGCGGACCTTGGGGTGATTTCGGACCCTGGAGCAACGCAGATTCAAACACTTCATCGTCGGAGGGGAAGTATGGGGGCCCCTGGGGTTGAATCGCCTCAGTCTTCAACGATGGGTTAATTAAATTAGCGCATGCCTGAATGAAATAATTCAGCGAGTGCGTCTATATGTCGAAGCGCCTGCCTCAAATCTGTCTGGGCCTGATGGTCGCGCTGATCACCACGGTACCGGTGACCGGCGCCATTATGGACGCCCCTGACCAGGGACAGGCTGCGGTGTTTCTGGACCCGCGCTTGAGCCGATCTGAACAGCTGCTGCGCATCGCAGACGCTGGCGCGGAGCTGGTGCGGTACGGCGCAGCGCCGGGCGCCCTGATCGTCAACATCACCGATACGTCCAGCCCAGAGGCGCTCCGCGCCGCCGGGGCCTGGATCATTGCGGATCCGATTATTCTGGGCGGGTGTTCCGTCAGCGGATCGTTAACCGGGGGACTTCTCTAAATGACCCGTCTTGAAGCTCTACAAGCGAAAGCGATGATGGTGCTCGTCCTCATTCAGGTCGCCGCCATTCCCGTCTATCTGGGCAAAGCGCTGTTCACGGATATGGGCAAAGCGCTGTTTGGCGCGGTCCTGCTGGGACTGATCGCAGGCATGTCTGCCCTGGTGTGGAAGACAGCCCCGCGCGAGACGTCCAGCCGTATGGTGGTCGGGGCCGGCATGGTGGGCCTCCCCGCCATGTTAACGTATCTGATGGGCGGACAGGCCTGGCAGATCGACATGCACATGACCTTCTTCGCCGCGCTGGCGATGGTCACCTTGCTGTGCGACTGGCGCGCCCTGGTCGCAGCCGCCGGCGTCACCGCCGTACACCACCTCGGTCTGAACTTCATCCTGCCCTCAGCCCTGTTCCCGGGCGGCGGCGACGTGCTGCGCGTTCTCTTTCACGCCGTCGTTGTGATCGGCGAGACAGCGGTTCTGATCTGGCTGGCCCACGCCGTGTCTAAAGCGCTGACGGACGCCGATCAGGCCATCACCGAGGCGGAAGCCGCCAACATCCAGGCGCGTCAGTTGTTTGAGGCTGACAAGGAGCGTCAGGCGCAAAGCGAACAATCACGCGAAAATATCTCTCACATCGCCAATAGCTTTGAGCAGACCGTCGGCCACGTGCTCGATCGCCTGCAGACCGCATCAGGTGAGTTGAGTGAACTGGCGGGTCAATTGCGCACCGATTCAGGCGCGACAGCGAGCAGCGCCGGCTCCGCGTCCGATCAGGCGCACCAGACCAGCGGACACGTAGAGGCCGTGGCCTCCGCCGCGCAGGAGCTGGCGGCGTCCATCGCCGAAGTGACGCGCACCCTTGAAACGTCCGATGAGATTTCTGTCCGCGCCGAATCTGAAGCCGGACGGGCGGACGGCTCGATGCAGGAGCTTCACACCGCAGCACGCGAGATCGAGGACATCGCCAAGCTGGTCAGCGACATCGCCGAGCAGACCAATCTGCTGGCCCTGAACGCCACCATCGAAGCCGCGCGCGCTGGCGAAGCTGGAAAAGGCTTTGCGGTCGTCGCCAGCGAAGTGAAGGAACTGGCTGACCAGACTGGCAAAGCCACCGAAGACATCCACAAGAAAATCAACGCCATGCGCAGTGCTGCAGAATCCGCCAGCAGCGCACTGAACCAGATCGGTTCAACCATTGGTGATATCCGCGACGCCTCTTCCAGCGCCCGGGACGCCTTCAGCCAGCAGGCCAGCGCGACGGACGAGATCGCCCGTCTGGCGGCCGACGCCGCCCAGTCTACGGGCCGGGTCAGCGACGAAGTCACCGCCGTGTCCGGCGCGGCTGAACGCGCCAACCAGGCGGCGGGTCAATTTGACGAAGCGGCGGAAGGTTTGCGGTCAGCGGCAGAGCATCTGTCTCAGGAACTGGGTAAATTCCGCACAGATCTTGATTCCGCAGCCTGACGCCGGGACAGATCCGAACCCAATCACCTCTAGGGGGATTTTGATCTGAAAAATCCCCCTAGAGGATAATTTTTGGTTGCGATCTCGGTGCTGTCTGTCACCCTCCCCTGGTGAAAAGGGAGGGACGTATGGACGCCTATATTTCAATGATCACCCCGTTCGGGTGCAATTTCATTATTCGGGACTGGGGCGCTTGTTCTGGCGGCCTCATCGCCATCAGTCAGAATAACGCGTTGTTTTCGCTTCTGAGTAACTTTTATGGCGGCGATGGGCGCGTGAGCTTCGGCCTGCCTGACCTGCGCGGACGCGCCCCTGTGAATTTCGGCGTCGGCCCGGGCCTGAACCCGGTCATTCTCGGACAGAAATCCGGTCTCGAATACACAAGCATCGGCACCGCGCATTTGCCGCCTCACAGCCACACTTTCAACGCAACGGGCGCTACGGACGGCGCGACGACCTCACTTCCTGTCTCTGCTGACCCGGCGTTCGACACCAGCCCGGACGGCAACTATTTGGGCGTGACCAGCTCGAGCACCCGGATTTATTCCAGCACCCTCTCTTCGCCTGCTGGCGAGATGGGTCCGATTTCGATCCCCGCCCAGCCTGTTTCCGTGTCCGGCACGACGTTCAATACCGGACTCGGTCAACAACTCTATGTGCGGTCACCGTACCAGGGCGTGAACTTCCAGATCTGCATGTTCGGCATCTATCCCTCGCGCAGCTAATGCGCGTTCACCCGTTCCGCTTGGATCGTGGACGGCGTTCGTTTGCGCCTGACGGTCTGGCGAACTCCTGTGAAGGGAGACTTTCATGAATACATTCATGTCGATGATCTCGGCATTCGGCTGCAATTTCATCATACGCGACTGGGGTTATTGCGGCGGCGGCCTGCTAGCCATCGCTCAAAACACCACGCTCTTTTCGCTGCTCGGCACACAGTTTGGCGGTAATGGCCAAGTCTCTTTCGGGTTGCCGGACCTGAGAGGCCGCGAGCCTGTCAGTCGCGGCACGGAGCCGCCGCTGAGCCCAATAATCATGGGACAACGGGGAGGGATTGAAGACACCTATGTGACTCAAGTGGATATACCGCCTCATGCCCATGGCTTCACAGCAACCGGGCAGACATCAGGCGATACAACCATGATGCCGGTATCCAGCGACCCTGCCTTTGGCACGTCGCCTGACGGCAAATATCTGGGCGTCACGTCATCAAGCTCCCGGATCTACGCAACAACTTTGTCCTCCCCCGCCGGAACGATGGGAGGCGTTCCCATCCCCGCCCAGCAGATTTCAATCACCGGCAACACCGAGACGACCGGCGTTGGAAACGCGCTCTATGTCCGTTCGCCCTATCAGGGGGTGAACTTCCAGATCTGCATGTATGGCCTTTATCCCTCGCGCAGCTAATCAAGAGAGACCTGATATGACCACGATCGAGAAACTGACTGCCGATGCTTTCAAGCCGCTTGTGGGCGAAACCTTCGACATGGAAGGCCGCAGCCTGACGCTCAAAACTGTCACCGAAGGCACGGCGCCGACACCGTCCTTGCCGACGCCGTTCACGCTGGAATTCAGCGGGCCGGAAGACTTCTATCCAATGAGCGCCTATGCGCTGAGCCATGACGCGATCGGATCGCACGACCTGCTGATCCATCGGGTCGGCCCCAGTGAAGAGCCGATGTTTCAGATCGTCTTCGGGTAAGTCGGTGAAGTGCGAGGATTGCGCCTGAGCATGGCGCAATCCCAACGCTCTGAATTGAACAGGATTTCCATGTCTGCGCCCCAAACCACACGTCCGGATGTCAATCCGCTCGACATTCACTTGCGCCCGGCCCAAGCGCGAGACGAAGCCTTTTTACGCCAGGTGCATGATGCCGGCCGGGCGTGGGAGTTTGAAATGCTGCGCGGGCAGGTGGACGACCATTTGCTCGCAACCGTCTACAAGCAGCAATACGGCGCGCAACATGACGCCTATTTCAACGCCTTCACATTGGCCAAATACGCCGTGATCGAATGGTGCGACGAACCGGTCGGGCGTGTTTACGCCGACTTTCGCGATCACGAAATCCGTCTACTCGACATTAATGTCCTGCCCGCCTATCGCGGTCGCAGGGTTGGTGAGATCGTCATTCGCGGCCTCTGCGGGGCCGCTTCGCAGCAACGCATGCCGCTGACCTTACAGGTCAATCCGCTCAACCCGGCGCGAGCGCTTTACGTCAGACTGGGCTTTATTTCTCAAGGGCTCGCCGGCGAGGGGTCTCCCGGCGCCGGCGCCTTTATCGAGATGGCCTGGCGCGACCCGCTGACGACGCCTGAACACATTGAGGCCAGCCCAGGCTGACCCTTTACCTCTGGGCTCATCAATCGGGAAAGAGGATCGCGCCGACCCGCTCGGCGATAACAGAACTGGATTCGCGAACCACATCCTTGGGCTCTTGCGCGATGATCCGACCCGACAGCGCAGGCTCCATTACAGGACGCGCGACGCCCAATGCGTGCGGCGCAGCCAGAATGATCAGCTCCCCGAAGCGCTCCGCCTCGGCCTCAGCGTTCAAATGCCGAATGAAATCGCTGACAAACTCGGTCTCAGCCAAATCATGGGCGTCGGCGTGCTCAACGCTGGACGCGCCCACCGCCACGCCCGTTGGCAGCCCGGCTCCACCGCTGCGCCCGGCGCCGTCCGCGAGACGTCCCGGCGCGTCACTGACCTGATCGCGATCCGGCGGATTGTCGATCTCGAACTCCGCCCGCAGCGCCAGATCTGGCGCCGTGCGGGGGCCGATATTTTCAAAAACCCTCGCCTTGCCGCCATCAAACGCGGCGACCCAAAGCGGCTCTTTGTGCAAAGACATCGGTCTGTCCTCCCTAACAGGATGGGAAGATCAGTGTATCGGATAAGATGATTACGCCCAGCGGGCGAAAAGTCGCGGGGCGATCAGCTGGATGAAGCAACCGGCGCAAAGGTTTGCAGGCAAGCATCCGACAGACGCCAGCCGTTCGGCCCGTCCTGGTAGCGGCAGGCGATGTGATCAAGCCCCGGCCGCCCACGCTCCAGCCCGTCGAGATCAGGGTTCTGCAAGGCCTGAAAACGCGCTTGCGGGAACACATAGCTGATCCGCTCTCCATTGCTTTGCGGGCCGTCCACCACGCAAAGCGGCGGCTGCATGAGCACGGTGCGCACCGCTGCGTCGCCCATTCGGACGCCAAAAATCTGCGCTTCAACACGGGGGTCCAGATTGCGCACCTGATCAGCCCCAGGGCCTTGCGCCATCATTTGCGCCAGACGCGCTTCGTCATGGGCGACCAGAGCGCCGAAAACGGCGCGCTCACTCATCTCAGCCGGGCGACACACCGGTTCGGAGGTGGCGCAGGCAGTCAGGACGAGGCCGGATGCGGCGCACAGGACAAGCGAACGAATGATCATGGGCGGCTCCGGGGCAGGCGGTGAAACTTCAGGCACTTTGCCCAATGCCGCCCCGCCCGCCAAGCCCTAAACCCCGAACGCTTAAGCGCAGCCGCCGCTCATCGCGTCAATCCAGGCCGCGATCAACGCCACGCCCTCATCATGGCTCAGCGCGCGGCCAAGCTCGGGCATCATCACATCAGACTGCACGCTGGCCAGACGGTAGCTGAGGATAGAGTCCTCTGACGCGCCCGGCACAATGTCATAGCGGCGGTTGCCTGTACCGCGGCCGGCCGCGATCGGCAGCTTGCACACGCCCAGATGCGGCCCGACCGGCTCCGACGCCTCCAGATACAGGCCTGAGGTGTCGCCGGGGCCGGTGCGCGAATGGCAATGAGAGCAATTGATGTCGAGATAGGCGCGCGCCGCCTCATCAAGGGCGACGCCCGCCAGCGGCAGCTCACCATTCCATGACGCATTGCGCGGCGCGCCTTCAGATGCCGGCGCATCCGCCAGCAGGCCCAGATCAGACCAATGGTCAATCTGGTTCGCAACGCCGTCAAAATACTCAAAATCGGTGTTCATATGCCGCGCCCGGGGTCCGATGGGACGCGACCCCAAGCCGTCCGTCGTGCCGGTCTCATGGCACCCTGCACACTGGTTCACATTCGGCACCATATAGCCCAGCGCTTGCTCGCCCGCTTCGGACACCAGCGTCAGATCAACAAACGCCCCGGCCCGCGACAGGCGCGCCTCGGTCTGCTCCTCATTCCAGACATAGGGCAGCGTCTCCCAGCCGCTTTCGCGATGCACCAGAACCCGCGTTTCAATGAGACGCACGGCGTCCAGATCAAGCTGGCGGTCCGCATAATGCGCCATGCCCGACTCCGCCTTGAGCACCCGGTCAAATCCGCCGGTCGCGCGCGGATAATAAAAGGTCTTGGTGATGACCGTGCCCACAGGGAAATCAAACGCGTCGTCCGTCTCATACCCCGCTGGGCCAGCGCTCTCGGGAATCCACACCGTGCGCAGTTTCTGGGCGTAATCGGTGAACAGCCCCGTGGCGAGTGTATAGGGCGTCACCTGATCTCCCAGAACGAGCGCGCCGCCGCCCACAGCCAGCTGACCCCAGTCTGACAAGGCTTCAGGGCGACCGTCGGCGATAAAGCTCGGCTGTGGCGGCGCGGGCGGCGCGTCCTGTGCGCAAGCGGCCAGCAGGACGCTCACACACAGGCTCATGGCAAAACGTCTGATCACAGATCAAGCTCCACCGCAGGGCGCGGATCATGGCTGCAGTCAAACAAGGCGGCGTCCGCCAGCTGCGGGCTGGAGAAATCGTTCGGCGCATCCGCATTGAGCACCTCGGCGTCTCTCACGCACAGGCGCAGATCATTCGGCAATGAACCGTCCACCATCTTGGTCTGGTCCACATATCCATCCCACAGCACGCCGGGCATGCGACCGGTTGGGCCAAACAGGGCGATGCGCAGGGCCTGCAGCTCCAGACCGTCGGGATTACCGCCACCGCCTTCATAGCTGTTGGAGTGGATGTGAATACGCTCCGGATACGGATCAAAGCCTTCGGTGACGCCCAGGTCTTCATAGCCTGAGGTATAAAGTGAAGAGATGATCACATGGGCGGTGCGATTGTCGCGCAGCCGGTTATTGAAAATCTCCACATCGTCATTGGAGTTGATCAAGATGCCTGACCCTGCGGGCACGCTGGCCACCGGGGTGCCGGCATGGCCGAAATTGCCTGTGTTGTTCTCAAAAACATCATTGTCAAACACCCGCGTGCCGGCGCCGGGACGGGGCAGATTGGGCATGTTGAAGATCAGGATGCCGCCGGTATTGTTCGTCGCCACATTGCCGTAGACATCGGCATTGTTGCAATTCTCGATCTCTATGCCGGCGACATTGTATTCGGCGCGCGAATTGCGAACGATGACGTTTTCAGACTGGCCCACATAAATGCCGGCGTCCGACGCCCCGATCGCCACCGCGCCCTCGATCAGCACATTGGTCGACTGAACCGGATACAGGCCGTACGCGCCATTGTCCGTTGACGGACCATTAGTCCATTCCACGCGAACATTGCGGATCACCACGTCTGTCGAATCAGAGATCTTGACGGAATCTCCAACCGTGTCCTCAAAGGCGAGGTTTTCCAGAGTGAACCCGTCCACACCGGAGACCAGTAGTCCTTCCGCGCCCTGGCGCTGATCGGCGAAGGACAGCACCGTCTCGTCCATGCCGGCGCCCCGTAAAGTCACATTGTCTACGGTCAGAGACAGGCCGCGCTCAATGATGAATTCGCCCGCCGGGATGTCGATGACATCACCGGGCTGGGCGTCCAGAAGCGCGTTCATCAACGCGGTCTGGTACTCCCGGTCAAAGCCTGTGACATCGCGGCTCTCCTCCGGACCACCGCACGCCGCAAGGGTGAGAACGCTCGTCGCGATCAGGAGTGATTTGAACTGTTTCATAATTTCATCCTCTTAGGGGTCTAGTAGCGGATCCGCAGATCCACGCCCCACATGCGCGGCGGGGTGATCTGAGCGTGCGTCGTACCGAACGTGTCTGCGGTCAGACTGCCCACGCCGTCGAGATATTGCTCATCAAAGACATTGTTGACGTAGGCGCCAAGCTGGAACCGCTCAGCGCTGTCGCGCCAATAGGCCCGCAGATCGAGCCGCTGCTGGGCTTCGCCGTTCTGAATGCCGGCGATCACCGCACAGCCAAGTTGCTGGCGCGCTTCCTCATTGCAGCGGTTCTCGCTGGTGTAGGCGTAGGCGCCGAGCAGCTCGAATTCGGAGCCGTTTGGCAGCGCCCAGGTCTGGCTGGCGCCCGTCGAGATCGACCATTCCGGCGTGCCCGTGGGCTGACCGGACAGGTCGAGGCCGGACCGGGTGATCCGTTCGTCAAAAGTGACGTCGATATATTGAAGGTTCAGATAGGCCTCAAAGCCAGGCAGCGGCGCCCAGTCGATCTGGAAGTCCACGCCTGTCCCGGTCTCGTCGCTGGTCTCCACCACATATTGCGGCACGCCGGACCCGCCCACATTGGCCACCAGGCGTACGGCCTGTTTATCTTTGTACAGATAATGGAAGATCGAGGCGGCGATCCGCATGGAGCGATCGGGCGCAGTCCATTTCAGACCGGCTTCGAAATTGTCCACGTCTTCGTTTTCAAAGCGCGAGCCGACCTCGACGCTGTTATAGCCGCCCGCCTTGTAGCCTTGGGTGTAGGACGCGAAGAGCAACAGATTGTCCATGGCGTTGAAATTCGCCACCAGACGCGGGCTGATATCGTCCCAGCTGTCAGAGCGTTCGCACAGAACGCCTTCGGCTACGGTCACGCCGTTATCACAGGCGAGCCCGGCGACGCCGGACAGATCAAACACGATGTCGAACCCGAAATCGGCCGGGCTGACCCCCGCCAGACCCAGCACGCCCAGAGCGTCCAGCTCGGCCAGCGCCTGATCCAGGTCCGGCGCCATGCGCGGACCATTAAGCCAGGAAAAGGTCTTCTCATCTTGGGTGTAGCGCGCGCCGCCGATCAGAGAGAAGCGGTCGGTCAAACGCCATTCCACATCGGCGAAGGCGGCGAAGGCCGAGAAATCACCGCGATTGTACATGGACTCGGTCCATTCATGCCCCAAAAGGCGCTGCGGCAGGCCGAACGGGATCAACAAGCCGTTTTCCAGATCGCTGAACGGCGTGCCCGCGCCCAGATTGAACAGGGCGGTCTCGATCGAATTGGTGAAAGCGCCGGTTTCACTGATCTGGGTGGCGTTTTCATCATAATAGCTGACGCCTGCGACCCAGTCGAAACGGTCATTGGCGCCGGATAGCCGAAACTCCTGATACCAGCTCTGGTTCTGCTCGATATTATTGGTGTCGAAATAGAGCTCGATCCGGTTGGTGCCGTCCTCGTCCTGACGATTGGACGTCTCAAAATACCGGAAGGCGGAAATGGATTGCAGGGTGAAAGCCCCGAAATCATGGGTGATTTGGATGGAAGCTTCGTCCAGATCGCGCTGTTCCAAATTCGGTGAGACGTCATTATAGATCGGCGTCTCAAACGGGTTGAGCAAGACGGAGACATCCACGGGCACAGCCGGACGTCCCGGGGCCGCGGGCAGCGGCGTGATGCCGATGGCGGGCCGTGCATCCTCATCCAGCTTTTCACGGGTATAGCGGAAAATGACATCAGTCATCTCTGTCGGGGTCCAGCCGACCGCCGCGCGCACCGCCCAATTGTCCTGGCGATCATAATCTTCGCCTGTGGCCGCATCGGTCAGTATTCCGTCACGCTTGTTGACCACCATGTTCAGGCGTAGGGCGAACTCCTCGGCGAAGGGAATGTTCAAAAGACCCTCGAAACGCCGCAAATTATTTTCGCCCATCCGCAAGGCCAGCTCGGCCTCCACCTCATCAGAAGGCGCATTGGAGGTGATCGAGATCGCGCCAGCGGCCGAGTTGCGGCCAAACAGGGTCCCTTGCGGCCCCTTGATCACCTCGACCCGGCTGACATCATTGAACGCCAGCAAGGACGCGCCGGAGCGCGCCGCATAAATCCCGTCCACATACACGCCGACCGCCGGGTCCGTGCCGACGCCGAAATCGGATGTGGAGACGCCGCGAATGGCGAAACGAGGCTGGGTCGGGCTGCCGCCGCTGACATTCAAGCCCGGCACGAACTGGTCCAGATCGCTGAGATTGGTTGCGGCGATCGCGTCGATGTTTTCCGCCGTGACCACTTCGATCGCCAGCGGCACGTCCTGAATATCCTGAGTGCGTCGCTGAGCCGTCACGGTGATCGTGTCCACGCCTGTATTGGACACGCCTTCCTGGGCCTGAGCCGGCGCCATGGGCGCCGCCAGAGCGAGCACGCCAGCGGATACGCCGATAAAGAGCGCATGTTTCATAGTCATTCCTCCCCCTAGAGACCGGCGGGGTTTTGCCCTCTGTCCGGTATCAGAAACAGAATACTATTCTCATTTTGCAAAACGGATCAAGCCGCACTAGTTACTGGCGTTGAAACAGCAAGGATCATCTCGTGCCTGGAACACCCGCCAACGACACAGCGCCGCGAAAAACCCGGTTGCGCGACAAGCCTCAGCAACGCCGTGCGCGGCAGCGGCTCGACGCCCTGTTGACCGCCGCCGAGGCGCTGGTGGAAGAGATGGAGGCGGAAGCGATCACCACAAACCTGATCGCGGATCGCGCTGGTGTGCCCGTGAGCTCGGTGTATCGCTATTTCAAGAACGTCTCGGCGGTCTTCGCCTATCTGTTTGAAGACCTGAACGAGGAAATCATCGCGGTTATCGAGGACGCCCTCGCCCAGTCAAAACCCGGATGGGATGACTGGCGCGAGGTGACCGGGTCGATCATCACGCGGCTGCATGGCTTCCTGGTGGACAATCCCAGCTATTGGAAATTGCTGCTGGTGATGCAATCCAGCCAGGAATTGCGCGACGCCAAGGCCGCCATGATCGACCAGGTGGCCAGCATGCTCAGCGATCGCTGGGCGCGCGGACTTGACGGATTTGCGGGCGGAGACCCCAAACTCGTCGGTCGCTTCACGGTTGAGATTTTCATGTCCATCGAGACACGCTGCGCCCAGTTGCGCGACCCGGCAGACGTCGATGAAATGTTCATCGAGCTGGTGAAAGCGTTGGAAGCGTATCTGTCGGTTTACCTCAACAAGGTTCCGCCGGGACCCGATGGGCGCCCGGCGGACGAGCCTTACTAGCCTGACGCCAGCACCAAAAGCGCGTAAAATACAAACGGCAGGGCCAAAAGCGCAGGGATCACCAGTACGGTGAAGCCGAACAGCGCGACCAGAACCCCTAGCAACAGCGCCAGATTCAATAGCAGGAGCGGCACGCCGCGATGCGGATCGCGTCCCGCTTCGCGCAGCAGGCCGCCCAGAACCGGTACGTGCAACAGCGCGCGACCCAAGCCCATGACGGCGCTGTCGAGCCATTCACCGGGGCGCACATGCAGCACCGCCGAGCGGGTGGGACGCCGCGCCGCCACCATGACGCCCGCCATCACCAGACCGCCCAAGCCCACCGCCAGCGCCGTGATCCAGCCCTCGCCTGACTGCTTGAGGAAGGCCACCGCCAGCACGGACACGATCAGCGTCAGCGGCGCCATGGCCCGCTGCACCCAGCGCGCTGGGCCCCATACGGGAAGCACTTCACCCGCCTGACCGCTCATGGAATTGGCCACAAAACCCAGGCCCGCAATGTAGTGAAACAGCACCAGCGGCACGGACACCGCCACCAGCGATGCGGTCAGCGGCGCATCGGTGATGCCGGGTTTGTCACCGGGAAAGGCCATGAAAAGACCGGCCCAGAGCACGAAGGGCAGCAGCATGAAGCCGCCGACCCAATAGGGGAGATATCGCATGAGGTCGTCCGTTCTATGATTTTGATGCGCTGTATCTAGGCGCAGGACGACCCCGCCGGAATGCGACCCCGGCGCGCTTACAGATTATAGGTATATGAGAAGTAGGGTCATGGGGCGCAGGCGCGCAAGCGCAATCAGGCTGCCGGATCCACCTGAGCGCCGCGGACGCGGTCGAGCCATCCTGCGGCCCGGACCCCGTCTAGACGTGAGCGCGCGACGGGCGCGTGGTCACCCGTCGACAAAACCAGCTTGTAATCGCGTCCGTCCCGGATCGCATGAGACACAGCCCGGTCTGCGACCCACCAGGACCGGTGAACCTGCAATCCTGACCCTTCGTTCAGGCGCTCGACCCAGTCCGCCAGACGGTCCCTGCGAAAATGCCGCCCTTGGTCCGTGATGATTTCAAGATAATGGTCGCGCGCCCGCATCCACAAGACACCGGTTTCAATGCCTACGGTGTCTGACGACGGGTGAGACTCAGGCGTTGTCGCCTCGGTGATATGCTGCGCCCCCAAAAAGGCACGCTCCCACATCAGGCGCAGCACAAGCGTAAAGCCTCCAATGGCTAGTACAGGGGGCGTGACGAAAGGGATGAACTCGACCCACGGGTCGGGGGCCTTTGGCAGGAGCGGTGTGAATTTCAGCATGTGCAATTCAACGGCGATGACCGGAATGCTGACCAGCATCGCCAGCATTTTGCCCGACCAACGACCAACGGCGGTCTGCGGCAGAGCGCGCGCGAACAAAAGCTCCAACCCGACAGGCTGAAAGACCATCAGCGCGCTCACCAACAGCCAGAGCCCGAGCCGGTGCACAAGGCCCAGATCATCGGTGTCAAACGCGCCTGAAAGCGTCAGAACAAACGCCAGGAACACGCTTAGCACGGTTAGCAAAACGACATTGCGATGCCAGGGGTTGGCGCTCCAGTCGGGTACGCTGCGACCGTTCACGTCTATCGCGGACATTTCACGACAAGCTCCTGTTTTCATGGCTCAGGTCGCGCCACGACCCGTCATCGCCTGTATTTTGGCGATGAGTGATGACAGACTTTTTTTGGAGACATGCAATGAAAAACACCGTCACCGCAACCGCGATCGCTCTGTGTGCGCTGATAGCGTCCGCGCCTGTGACACAGGCTCAGGAACGGCGCGATATTCCAGTGTATCGAGAGATCGGTCTGGCTGATAACGCCGCCGCCCGCCGCGCCCTGACGGACTGGTTTGCGACTTATCGCGACGCCTGGGCGCGCGAGGACAGCGCCGCCCTTGCAGCGCTGCACACCGTCGACACCGAATGGATCAACGCCTATGCCCGCATGTTTCAGGATGCAGACACTCTTGAACTGTTTCTCCAAGAACGCCTGTTCCCGCAGTTCGACCCACACGTCTCCATCACCGAAGCGGCGAACATGCAGCTGATTTCAATGCGCCTTCTGGGAGACGACGCCGCAGTGATCCATGTTTACACGGATGGCAATCGCGGCCCGTCGCGCACTGCAGGTGAAAGCGCACGGCGTACGCACATGCATCTGGTGCTGACCCGGACCGATGAAGGCTGGAAAGCGGCGCACACCGCCATCATGGATGCGCGCCGCTAAATTCCCTCAAGCTGGCCCTGTCACATCAGGGCCAGCTTGTGCCCTTCGATCAAATCCTCGACCACGCCGGGATCCGCCAAAGTCGAGATATCGCCCAGCTTGTCGTATTCGCCCTCGGCGATCTTGCGCAAAATCCGGCGCATGATCTTGCCCGAGCGGGTCTTGGGCAGGCCGGGCGAGAACTGGATCACATCCGGCGTCGCCACCGGACCGATCTCCTGACGCACGTGGGCCTTAAGGGTTTTCTCGGTGTCCTCGGTCGGCTCCAGTCCCGCCACAAGCGTCACATAGCAATAAATGCCCTGACCTTTCAGGTCGTGGGGATAGCCGACCACTGCGGCTTCGGCGACCAGGTCATGGGCCACCAGGGCGCTTTCGATCTCGGCGGTGCCCAGACGATGGCCCGACACGTTCAGAACATCATCCACCCGGCCCGTGATCCACCAGTATCCATCCGCGTCACGGCGCGCGCCGTCGCCAGTGAAATACATGTTTTCATAGGTAGAGAAATAGGTCTCGACGAAGCGCTGATGGTCGCCATAAACCGTGCGCATCTGGCCCGGCCAGCTGCCAAGCAGCACCAGATTGCCTTCCTGCGCGCCTTCATCAGGCAGAAGGTTGCCTTCGGTATCCACCAAAGCCGGCTGCACGCCGAACATCGGGAAGCTTGCAGAGCCCGGCTTGAGCTCATGGGCGCCCGGCAGCGGCGTAATCAGATGCCCGCCGGTCTCGGTCTGCCACCAGGTATCGACGATCGGGCAACGCTTGTCCCCCACCACCTCATGATACCAGCGCCAGGCCTCAGGATTGATCGGCTCGCCGACCGAACCCAGAAGCCGCAAGGACGAGCGATCATGCTTGCTGACCGGCTCATCCCCCTCGCGCATCAGGGCGCGAATGGCGGTGGGAGCCGTGTAGATGGTGGTGACCTTGTGCTTGGCGACGATCCGCCAGCACCGGTCCGGTCCCGGCCAGGTCGGCACGCCTTCATACATCAAGGAGGTCGCGCCATTGGCGAGCGGGCCATAGACGATATAGGTGTGCCCGGTCACCCACCCCACATCGGCGGTGCACCAGAACACGTCGTCTTCGCGATGATCGAACGTGTATTCATGGGTCATCGACGCCCAGACCAGATACCCGCCCGTGGTGTGCAGCACGCCCTTGGGCTTTCCGGTGGAGCCTGAGGTGTAGAGGATGAAAAGCGGGTCTTCCGCCTTCATCGGTTCAGGCTCGCATTTGGCGTCCACTTCCAGCGCCAGGTCATGGTGCCAGAAATCCCGGCCTTCCACCCACGGCACCTGGGCGCCGGTATGGCGGATGCACAAGACCGCCTTGACGTCCGGCGCCTGTTCCAGCGCCTTGTCCACATTGGCTTTCAGCGGCACGCCCTTATTGCCGCGCACCCCCTGATCGGCGGTGACGACAAATTCGGACTGGCAATCATTGATCCGGCCCGCCAGCGCATCAGGGCTGAACCCGCCGAACACCACTGAATGCACCGCGCCGATCCGCGTGCAGGCCAGCATGGCGTAGGCGGCTTCCGGGATCATCGGCATGTAGAGCGTGACCCGGTCGCCTTTCTTGACGCCGATCTTTTTCAGCTCATTGGCGAAGCGGCAGACATGATTGTGCAGCTGGGCGTAGGTGATCGAATGATGGAAGGCAGGGTTGTCGCCTTCCCAGATCAGCGCGACCTTGCTCGCGCGCTCAGGCAGATGCCGATCAATACAATTATAGCTGACATTGAGCTCGCCATCCTCAAACCAGCGGATATGCAAGTCGTCCTTGGCGAAGGACACGTCAGAGATTTTCGTGGGCTCTTTGTACCAGTCCAGACGCTTGGCTTCGTCCGCCCAGAACGCGTCCGGCTCATTGATCGAGCGCGCATACATGTCGGCGTAACGCTCAGCGTTGATCTTGGCGTCCGCAAAGCTTTGCGGAATTCCGATGACGGTCTCGGACATGGTCAGCTCCTCCCTCGGGCATATTATTTTGCCTAGGTGTGCGCCACGCGCGGCATCCTCGCAAGACAGACGAACGTGTTACGCGCGCTTGTGAACCTCAACCGTCTGGTATCCAGTCCTCTGACGCATCGTCTTGTCCGGAGTTTGCTTCATGCTGTTGCACACCGCCGCCTGGCCTGAAATTGAAGCCTATCTGAAAACCAGCACGGGCATCATCATTCCCATCGGCTCAACCGAGCAACATGGGCCCAACGGGCTGATCGGCACGGATGCGATCTGCCCCGAAGTGATTGCGCGCGAAGCGGGAGAAGACGCAGGAATCCTGGTCGGCCCCACTTTCAATGTGGGCGTCGCCCAGCACCATCTGGGCTTTCCGGGCTCGATGACCTTGCGGCCGACCACCATGATCGCCGCACTCAATGACTGGATCGATTCCCTCGCCCGGCATGGCTTTGAGAAGATTTATTTCCTGAACGGGCATGGCGGAAACATCGCCACCATCGGCGCGGCGTTTGCGGAAAGCTATTCCAACTGGTCGTTTGACGGCGAAGCCTGCCCCTATGAGCTGATGCAGCGCAATTGGTGGGATCTGCCCGGCGTTATGGATGTGTGCCGCTCGCTCTTTCCCGTGGGCGAGGGCAGCCACGCCACCGCGTCGGAAGTGTCGGTGACCTATTACGCCTATCCCGAGCACGTCAAAAACGTGAAGATGAGCCCGAAGATCGCCCCCAACGGGCGCTTCACAGACGCTGATGATTACCGCAAGACCTTCCCCGACGGGCGGATCGGATCAGACCCCGCCCAGGCGACGCCGGAAAAGGGCGCGACCATCGTCCAGGCGGCGCGCAAAGCGGTCATTCAGGACGTGACGGCGTTCTTCAGCCGCTAGCCGGGCACGGCGCGTCAGGCCGCCACCACCTGACCGTCCACCACCGTCACCGCAACCGGTTTCAGGGTGGACTTGCCCGCAGGACCGCCTACGCAGGCGCCGGTCGCCATTTCAAAGCTCGCGCCATGAAACGGGCAGACGAGATACCGGCCTTCGCTGACCAAAGTCTTGCCCGAGGGCAGGGAGAACGGTCGGCCTGCATGCGGGCAGACATTGAGATACGCCGTCACCGTTTCGCCCGACCGCAGGATGACGATAGGCGTCGGCGCGAAATCCGCCGGCAGGCCGCCTGGATCGGGAATCTCGCTCAGAGTTTTCAGCACCGTACCCGGCGCGGGCAGAACGGTTTCGGTCTCATCAGACATTAAAGACCCTCCGGCGCCTTCACGGTCCATTTGAAGGGAATCCAGAACACGTCGGAAAACAGATCCGCCTTGGCGTAAGGGTCCGTCGCCAGAATATCGCGCAGCGCCGCTTCGTCTTCAGCCTCGACGATCAGAAGCGAGCCGACGGGATCTCCCTCAGCGCTCAGCAAAGGCCCCGCCATCTTGACGGGGGAGTCCTCCGCGGAGGCCCAGAGCAAATGCTCGGAGCGGTGTTTGAGGCGCATATCCAGCGCGCCCAGACGGTCGGTGCAAGTCACGGCAAACAGCATAAGTCTTCCCTGATCAGTCAGTTTCAGGCCCGAACGGGCGATTGAGCAGCGCCTGGATCGCGTCATCGACGCTGATCCGGCCCGCCAGCACTGCGTCCACGGCGGCGCAAATGGGCATGTCGACGCTTTGTGTCTTCGCCAGCGCCACCACGGCGGGCGCCGTGGCGACGCCTTCTGTGACCGCCTTGCGCGCGCCCAGAACGCTTTCAAGCGTTTGACCCTGCCCGAGCGCCAGTCCGCACGACATGTTGCGCGATTGCGGCGAGGAACAGGTGAGCACCAGATCCCCAAGCCCGCACAATCCGGTCAGGGTTTCACGCTTCGCACCCAGCGCCAGCCCCAGACGGGTCATTTCTGCAAAGCCGCGGGCGATCAAGGCGGCATGAGCGGATTTGCCCAGGCCTCGGCCCTCCACAATCCCTGCGGCGATGGCGAGCACATTCTTGACCGACCCGCCGACTTCAGCGCCCACAAGATCGCCTGACCAATAGGGGCGGAAGGTTTGCGAGCCCACAGCCTCCATCAGCGCTTCACCGGTATCGCGATCCTCGCACGCCAAAGTCACAGCCGTCGGCAAGCCCTTGGCGACATCGATGGCGAAGCTGGGCCCGGACAGGACCGCCGGGATCGCGTGCGGGACGGTCTCGCGCAGGACATCGGTCATCAAAGCCAGGCTTTCGCGCTCAAACCCCTTCGCGCACAGCAAGACCGGCGCGCCCTTGGCGATATGGGGCGCAAAACGGGTGAGAATGCCGCGGGCATGCTGGGCCGGCGCCACCATCAAAAAGGCGTCGCAATCAGACAAATCAGACGGATCAGAACTGGCGGTGATGGACGGGTTGAGCGGCGCCCCGGGCAGGAAAACCGTGTTTTCATGAGCGGTGTTGATCGCCTCGACCACCTCTGGCTCATACGCCCAGATTTTCACCGAACGGCCCGCCTGGGCCGCGGACTGGGCGAGGGCTGTGCCCCAGGCGCCCGCACCGATCACACCGATGGTTTGATAGCTCGCCATGTCCGTCCTCTTCCCTTGCACGCTTACGCTTTCGGCCCTTTTCGGCCCGACCCGCTGGCGGGATCGTGGGCGGCGGCGTCCTGATCCAGCGGCCAGCGGGGCCGCGCGGGCGCGTCGAGCCCGTCTGTCAGACCTAACGCCAATCGCTCCACGCCCGCCAGCGCGATCATCGCGGCGTTATCGGTGCAGTATTTCAGCGGCGGCGCAATCAGCGCGAACCCATGGCGTTGCGCTTCGGCCTCCAGCGCTGCGCGCACGGCAGTGTTGGACGCTACTCCGCCCGCCGCCACCAGCGGCAAGGGCGCGTCCAGAGTCTCAAAGCGGGTTTTGAAAATCTCCATCGCCCGGCCCGCCCGCTGCGCCAGATGACGTGCGATCGCGGCCTGCATGGATGCGGCGAGGTCGGCGCGATCGCGATCATCGGGCGCGTCCAAACCGTCCCAGTGACGGCGCGCCGCAGTCTTCAGGCCCGCGAACGAGAAATTACACGATGTGTCCCGCGCCAGCATCATCGGCAGGGGAAAGCGATCCGGCGCTTCAGCATCTTGCGCAAAGCGCTCCACCGCCGGGCCGCCGGGAAAGCCCAGCCCCATCACCTTGGCGGTCTTGTCGAACGCTTCGCCCGCCGCATCATCAAGGGTGGAGCCCAGCCGCGTCATCCGGCCCACGCCTTCCACGATCACAAGCTGGGTATGTCCGCCCGACACCAGCAGCAGCAAATAGGGAAAGGCCAGAGATTGCGTCAGGCGCGGCGACAAAGCGTGGCCTTCCAGATGGTTCACCGCCAGCAACGGCAGGTCAGCGCCCAGCGAGATGCCCTTGGCGGTCATCAGCGCCGCCATCACCCCGCCGATCAGGCCCGGCCCTGCGGTCGCGGCGACGCCATCAAGATCAAACGGGCTTAGCCCCGCCTCGTTCAGCACGCCTGCAGCCAGACCATCCATACGCTCGGCATGGGCGCGGGCGGCGATCTCTGGCACCACGCCGCCAAACGGGGCGTGAGCGCTGTTTTGTCCCAATACCGCTTCGGCCAGAATTTCGATGCGGCCATCGCCGTGACGGCGCAGCACGGCGGCTGCGGTATCATCGCAGCTCGATTCAAGACCGAGCACGGTTAAAGCGCCCTGCGGCGCCGCGCCCGGTTGCGGGTGGACTTGATCATGGGATAACGCCATGACCTTGCAGTACCCTCGCTGGCGTTTCGGCGCAATCATCAGCCTCTGCTGGCGAGACCTTGAAGCGCGTGAAGGAGTGCGTCTGTCGTGAACCTGTTCAATATGCCGATTGCGACCCGCACCTCGCCCCTGGCTCTGGCGCAAACCCGCGACGTCCAGGCCCGGCTCGCCCGCGCCCATGGCGAAAAAGAGCCCGAAGAGAGTTTCCCGATCCTGGGGCTGACCACCACGGGCGACAAGATCACCGACCGCGCATTGTTGCTGGCGGGCGGCAAAGGCTTGTTCACCAAAGAGCTTGAGCGCGCTTTGCTGGACCGCAAGGCCCGCTTCGCGGTGCATTCCATGAAAGACGTGCCGACCACCTTGCCCGAAGGCCTCGAGATCGCTTGCGTGCTGGAGCGCGAGGATCCGCGCGACACGCTTCTGACCCGCGATGGGATCAGCCGCATCGAAGACCTGCCCGAAGGCGCGACGCTGGGCACCGCCTCGATCCGACGGCAATCACAAGCGCTGGCGCTGCGCCCTGATCTCAACATCGTCCTGCTTCGCGGCAATGTGGACACCCGGCTTGAAAAGCTGCGGTCGGGCGAGATGGACGCCACTTTCCTGGCACGCGCCGGATTGCGGCGCCTCGGGCGTGAACAAGGCGAGCTGCCGCCGCTGGAGCTGTCAGCCGTCATCCCGGCGCCCGCGCAAGGCGCTGTGGGGATCGAGATTTGTTCAGACGACGACGAGGCGCGGCGCGCACTGGAGCCGCTCAATCATCTCACCACCCAGATCTGCATCGCGGCCGAGCGCGGTTTCTTGCAGGCGCTGGACGGGTCGTGCCGCACCCCCATCGCCGCCCATGCCACGCTGGACGATCTGGAAATTCACCTGCGCGGGGAAGCCCTGACGCCGGACGGCTCCAAACGCTGGGCCAATGAAACCCGCACGCAACTGCCTGAGCTTGATCCCGGCGCGGCGCGCCTTCTGGGCTATGAGCTGGGTCTTGAGGTGAAGCGCGCGGGCGGGGATGCGCTGGCGCGGATCGTCGCCGAGACCGGCTGATCATGGGCGCGGCGTCCAGACCCTGCGTGCTCGTCACCCGCGCCGAACCCGGCGCGACCCGCACCTGCGCCGCGCTGAGCGAGCGCGGTTTTGAGGCGATCAACGCCGCCACTGCGAATCTGAGGGCGCATCCTGTCACGCTGGACCTTGAAGGCGTCAGCCTGATCGCGGTCACAAGCCCTTTTGGCGCATCCTGTCTGGCGAACGCCATATCTGATCGCAGCACGCCCGTGATCGCTGTCGGCGATGTGACGGCGGCGCGGCTGCAAGAGACGGGGTTCGAGCATGTCGCAAGCGCCAGCGGCGACGCTGGTGATCTGCTGGCGATGATCCGCGAGCACGCGCCAAACGACGAGATTTTGCATGTGCGCGGGGTCGACCAGACCGGTGATCTGAGCGCTGACCTGAAGGCGCACGGCCTGAAAGCCCGCTCTGAAATCCTCTATGCGGCCGAGCCTGTCGCCACGCTGCCGGACATTGTCTGGCAAGCCCTTGAAGCCGAGGCCTGCGTGCTCATTCACTCCGCAAAAGGAGCGGAACGGTTCTGGGCGCTGGCGCAAGCGGCGGACCAGACTGAAATGCTGCGCGCTGCGCCTGTGATCGCCCTCTCGCAGGCGGCCGCTGAACCTTTGCGCCGTCACGGCGTTTCAAAGCTGAGCATCGCCGCGCGCCCCGATGAAAGCGCGCTGTTTGACGCGCTGGAAAAGCAGTGCGGCGAAACGCGCTGATGGTGGCGTCGCGACCCGACGCAGCCTAGACTTGCCGACACGCACCAACTGGCCCCGCGCCCCCGAGGACATCATGAGCGCCGACACTCCCCGCCCAGACGCTGCAGAACCGGTCGACGCCGAGTTCGAGCCCGCGCCGGATAGCGGCGGCTCACGCACCAAATCCAAGCCCAAAACACCAAAAGCCGCCAAGTCGAGCGGCGGCAAAACGCCTGTCCTCGCTTTCATCGGCCTGACCGTGCTGGCGGCGGGCGTTGGGGGCGGCGCAGGCTGGGTTCTGGGCCGGTATCTGCCAGCATCCGGAGAAGGCGCTGCGGACCCTGCACTGATCAGCCGGATCGAGGCGCTGGAAGCTCAGACCGCTTCAACGGACCAGCTCGCTGCAATTCAGAACCGACTGGAAACCGTCGAGGAAGAGACCGCCGGAGCACCACTGCGCACCGACGCGTTTGAGCAGCTGATCCGAGACGTGGCCACCCTGCGCACCGATCTTGAAGCGCTCGAGCCCGGCGCCGGCAGCGACGCCGGTTTAAGCGATCAGATCACGACACGGCTTGAGAGTCTCGAACGCCAGCTCAGCGCCACCTCTGACGACGCCCAAACGGCGCTCGCCGCCGCCCAGACCGCGCAATCAGCCCTGCAACAAGCGCTCGCTCAGCCCGATGATCGCCCCACGCCCCAGACGACCGGTGTTTCGCCTGACGTCGTGTCCACGCTGCGTCGTGATCTTGCAGCTCTTCAGACCGCTGTGCGCGCCCTGCAAGCCGAAGCGGGCGATACGCAGCGGATCGACGCGCTGGACAGCAGGATTGAAGGGCTGGAAACGCAAACAGGCCAGACGCAGACCGCCTCGGTCTCTCTGGCGCGGCAGGCGCTGGCTTTCTCAGACCTCGCCGAAGCGGCGGCCCAGGCCCAGCCCTTCGCCATGGAATACGCCATGCTGAGCCAGATCTGGCCCAACCGCGCCCATCTGATCGCGCTGACCGAGCCTGCGCGCACGGGCGCGCCCACTCTGGACGATCTCACGGGCAGCTTCCCGGCCCAGGCCGTGCGTGAAGCCCTGGGCCAGACCCAGCGCTTCTGGGGCGTGATCGAAGTGCGCCGCGCCGGTGATGATCACGGCGCCGCCGACCAGATTGTCAGCCTGCTGGAGCAAGGCGCGCTCAGCGAAGCGATCCGGGTCACCGAAGCGCTGGACGCCGAGGCGGCGCAAGTCCCGCTGGAGAGCTGGCTGAATGAGGCGCGCAAACGCGAAGCCTTGAACGCCGTATTGGATGATATGCGCGCCGCTCTGAACCGGCAGGCCGAGCAAGACGGAGCGCGATAAGCCATGATCCGCCTGATCCTCACCGTAATCTTATGCGTGCTGACCGCCATGCTGGCGGTCTTTCTGACGCTCAATCCCGGCGTGGTGACCATCGATTTTCTGGGCATGAACGCCCAGGCGCCCTTCGCGCTCGCCCTGGGCGCGCTGCTGGTCGCCACCTTCCTGCTGGTCGTCGCCTGGTGGATCATCGCCAAGCTTTGGGCGGCGCCAGACGCCTGGAAACGCTTCTCGCTGCGACGCCGCCGGGATCAGGGCTTTGACGCGCTGGAACGCGCGCTGATCGCCTCCGCCGCCGGGCAGGGCGATCTGGCCGTCCGGCAAGCCTCTCGCGCCGAAGCCTTGCTGGACCGTCCCGCCCTGTCGCGTCTTCTGGCGGCGCGGGCGGCAGAAGCGGCGGGCGATCTGGAAAGCGCGCAGATCCATTACGAAGCCATGCTGGCGGACGCCAAAACCCGGCTGGTGGCCCAGCGGGGACTGGTGGGCATCGCCCAGAGCCGGTCTGATTCACAAGCCCTGCTCACCCACGCCGCCGACGCTTTTGATCAGGCCGGTCAGGCCCGCTGGGCGTTTGACGCCCTGTTTGAAGCCCAGGTCAACGCCGCCCAATGGGCGAAAGCGGAAACCACGCTGAGCGAGGGCGAACGCCGCGGCCATATCGAGCGCGCTGAAGCCGCCCGGATGCGCGCCGTGCTCTTGACCGCGGAAGCCCGGCGGATTGAAGCGACCGATGCTGAACTGGCCGCCAAACTCGCGGACCGCGCTGCGACCGCCTCCCCCGGTTTTGCGCCCGCTGCTGAACTCGCGGGTCGATTGCTCGCCGCCCATCGCCGCCACCGCCGCGCCGCTGATGTTCTGGAAACCGCTTGGGAGCATGCGCCGCACCCGGCGCTGGCGCGCGCCTTCGCCAATCTACGCCGCTCGGACACCAAGGCGAAACGCGCCGAACGCCTGCGAGAGCTGGCCGCGCTCAATCCTGAACATCGCGAGAGCCGTTTGCTACTGCTGGAAACCGCGCTCGACCAGGGCAATCGCGAAGCGGCGCACGCCGCCTTCAAGCCGGTGCTGGAGACCGGGCCGGTCTCCGCGCGCGCCTGCGCCCTCGCGGCGCGCCTCGCCAAGCTCGACGATCAGGACGCGGAGGCCCAGCGCTGGATGGCGCGCGCCTCCCACGCGCCCGCGGAAGCAGACTGGTCCGACATCAGCGAAGACGGCCAGGCGTTTCTCTACACGGACGCGGATTGGAAACGGATGGTGGACAGTTGGGGCCGGCACGCCGTGCTGATCCACCCACGCCATGAGCGCTATGAAATCGCCGCCGCCGCCGCGCCGGAAACCATGTTGATCGAAGCGCGCCCGACTGCAAACGGTGCGAGCAAGCGCAGTGAGACGGAGGACAAAGCGGGTCCGAACTTTTATGTACCCGGACCCGCGCCGGACGATCCCGGCGCTTCTGATCGCGACACCTAGGGTTTCTCAGCGCTCATGACCGCATCTGCTTCAGCTCGCCCGCGCCTCATCATTGGCGTGACCGGAGGCTCGGCTTCGGGCAAGACCGAAATCGCGCGCTCCGCCGCACGCGCTGCAGACCCGATGAGCGCGCTGGTCCTGTCAGAGGACGATTACTACGCTGATCACGGCTCCAAGCCTGATTTTGAACCGTCAGACTTCAATTTCGACCACCCTCAGGCGCGCGACCATGCGCTGCTGGCCCAGCATCTGGCCGCGCTGAAGACCGGCAAGACCATTAAGGGGCCCATCTACGATTTCACCATCCACCGCCGCCGCAGCGACACGCGCACCATTGCGCCCGCAGATGTGATCATCGTGGAAGGCATTCATTTGTTCTGCGATGAAGCCGTGCGTGATTGCCTGGACCTGAAGGTCTATGTTTCGGCGCCGGACGATATACGTCTGGCCCGCCGTCTGTTGCGCGATGTGAACGAGCGGGGCCGGACCTCGCATTCCGTGGTGCACCAGTATTTGCGCACGGTGCGGCCCATGCATCATGAATGGACCTCGCCCAACAAGGAATACGCCGACATCCTGATCCGCAATGACGCGGCGGCCGCCCGCCCGGCCGATCATCTGAGCAGTTTTTTCGATGCTCTGGCTGCGCCTATCGTGGAAAAAGTCAAAGCGTTCGGAACAGCCTGACGCGGACTCATTCCAGCTGGCAAAACCGGCTTGCCCCCATCGCCGTTCAAGGCTAGTTTCCGCGCCCTCTGAGGCAGGCTTTCGCCTGGTTCCGGCGCCGCATTAGCTCAGTTGGTAGAGCACATCATTCGTAATGATGGGGTCAGGTGTTCGAGTCACCTATGCGGCACCACTCTTTTCTTGTTCTCCCTCGTCTCCGCTCGGTCGATCCTCGCTAAAGCTGCGGGCGCGCATTGCGCTTGCGAACCCTATGGGGTCACGGTCAAGCGGGATGGGACTGTTTCAGACAGCGTTCGCAAGCCGCGATCAATTCATCTTCGATAATGGGTTTGGGGATGTAGTCATCCATGCCCATGGCGAGGAACCGTTGGCGTTCCCCCTGTCCGGCATGGGCGGTCAGCGCGATGACAGGCACTTGCGCGCCCGCCTCGTTCATGGCGCGCAAACGCTTGAGCGTTTCTTCCCCCGACATGACCGGCATGCTGGCGTCCAGCAGCACCAGATCAAAAGGCTGGTCTGCAAACAAATGAAGCGCTGCAGTCCCGGAAGCGGCTTCGGTGACTTCAGCGCCTGTCGGCTCCACCATATAACGCGCAACCATACGGTTGATGTCATTGTCATCCACCAACAGTATGCGCGCGCCTGCAAGCGTGGCCGCGCCAGGATGCGATGCGTCAGCATGCGCCGCGATGATCGGTTCATCCACACGCATGCCCGCCATCAAGGTCAGTGTGAAGCACGCCCCGTCGCCAGGCTGGCTCTCAATCGTCACATCGCCGCCCATACGCCGCGCCAGCTCGCGGGTGATCACCAGACCCAGGCCTGATCCCACGCTTTTTTGCGAACCCGCATCCCCGTCGCCCTGCTCGAACCGGTTAAACAGCTTGTTCACCTCAGCCGGTTCAAGACCAGGACCTGTATCCTTAACCGAGACAGTGATGCGGCACTGGCCCTGCGACACAGGCCGGGCATAGGCATGCAAGCTAACGCCGCCTGTGTGCGTGAATTTGATCGCGTTGGATAAAAGATTGAACACACACTGGCGAAAGCGTGTCTGATCCAGCTCCACGCTGGCGGGCAACGCGTCGATCTGTTCGTCCAGCGTGAGGCCCTTCTCCTCAGCGCTCGGCCGGAACAGCATGCTGACCTCTTTCAGCAAGCGTGTCGGATCCGTGGCCTCGGGTTCAAGCTGGAACCGGCCCGCCTCCAGACGTGACAGATCCAGGAGATCATTGAGGACTCGCAAGAGCTGGTCGCCCGTCACTTTCAGCAGCTCGACCTTGTCGTGCAGCGCTGGCTCAAGCTCTGCTTCCGACAGGACCCGCACCAACCCCAGCATGCCGTTCAATGGCGTGCGCAATTCATGGCTGACATTGGCGACGAACTCGGTTTTCGCCTCGCTGGCTCGCTCCGCGGCGCTTTGCGCATCTCGCGCGCTCCGCGTCAAAGTCCGGGCGTTGAGCACCAATTCAGCAACGACGATGTAATTGGCGAGCGCATAGATCAGCGCCTGTTCTTCAGGCGTCCACTCATGGCGCTCTCCCTTTTTGCAAATGCTCAAAACGCCGCTGACGCTGTGCTCTTGCAAGATGGGAGCGGCGAGCACAGCGCCCTTTGAAACCGGATGCAGCGCCTGCCCCAGCGCTCGGGCGTCATCGTGTGCTGCGTCGATCTCCGCCGCATCGATATAGGCGCCTTGGCTGGCGAACCGAAAAGCGGCGGGCGCCTTATGCTCGGTCAGTCGCGGCGCATTGAAAATTTCGCCCTCTGTCGGACTCCAGACGCAGTGCGGGCGCAAGGCGGTGTGATCCTCTGAAAACAGCCACAAGCCTGCTTCATCCACATCCAGAGCTGCAGCGAGCCGCTGAACCACCTGACGCGTCATATGGTCGTAATCCCACCCCTTGTTGAGATGGTCCTGCGCCAGTTCGCGTTTGAGCTGATTGAGCTCGCGCGAGCGATCCAGGGTTCGTTGCAAGCTTTGCTCGGCCGCCTTGCGCGCCGTGACCTCGCTGTCGACGCGCCGCAGAAGCGGCAGCCACCGGAAAAAGCCGACGCTGATCAGAAACAATCCCACGGCGTCGCCGATATAGGACACGCCTTCGATCCAGTCGTGGACCGGTTCAAGCTGACCGGGCGAATACGGTACGAAACCGTTTGAGGAATCAATGAGGGCTGAAGCACCGATCACCAGCAATCCGCCGACGATGAGCTGACTGCCGCGCCGCAACCGCGCCATGTGACGCAGGTTCAAAAACAGGATCGCACCCGCCGACAGGCTGGTTATGGCGATCAGGATTTCAAACAGACCGCTCAAACGTCTCTCCCTTTAAGCGTCAGTAGAGCAAAACGAGGTAAAGATCGCGTTGCCGACCTTGCCCCCCGCCTTCTGACACGCCGCGTATTCCAGAGTAAGCAATTCCCCTTACGCACTAAAACGAATTATGCGCGCGCCTGTCCCTGCGTATCTGTTGTCCCAGAGCAAACATCCTCCTCCCCCCGGAGACCTCCTTGCTCGCAGACAAAGGATACGGACCATGCGTGCTTATAAAACTCTCTCCCGCACCGTGCTGACCGGCGCCGCCGCCGGTGTCGCGCTGTTCACCGGCCAGGCCCTGGCGCAACTGCCCGATCCGGGCATGCAGATCGAGCGCGGCGTCACCGCCCTGGTCGTCACCGATCCGCAGAATGATTTCCTCAGCCCGGATGGCGTCACCTGGGGCGTCGTCGGCCAGAACGTCACCGAAAACGGCACGGTGGAGAATATCGGCCGCCTGTTCGAGACCGCCCACGAGGTCGGCATGCCGGTCTTCGTCTCGCCGCACTATTACTACGAGCATGACCATGAATGGCGCTTTGAAGGCGCTCTGGAAGCGCTGATGCACTCCATCGGCATGTTCGATCGCGCCGGCCCGCTCGATCTTGAAGGCTTTGAAGGCTCGGGCGCAGACTGGCTGGAAGAGTATCGCCCGCATATCGAGCATGACCACACCGTGGTGACCTCGCCGCACAAGGTCTATGGCCCTGAAACCAACGATCTGGTCCTGCAATTGCGCAAGCAGAATGTGGACCGCGTGATCCTGGCCGGCATGTCCGCCAATCTGTGCACCGAATCCCATATGCGCGAGCTGATCGAACAGGGCTTTGAAGTGCTGGTCGTCACCGACGCCACCGCCGCCGCCCAGGTGCCCGGCTATGACGGCTACGCCGCCGCCATGACCAATTTTCGGATGATCGCCAACCATGTGGGCGACACCGATGAAACGGTCGGCGCCATCACCGCGGCCTATAGCCGCTAACCCGATCCCCGTCCTGAATGTCTGCCCCTCCACGAGGGACGGGTCCTAAGAGGGTCCGGCGGTCGTCCCCCATCGCCGCCGGGCCCTCATTTTGGCTCCAAACTACAAGAACAGAAAAGACAATGGCCACCCAACTTCTCCCCCCGTTCACCGAAGAGACCGCCCGCGCCAAGGTGCAATTTGCAGAAGACGCCTGGAACAGCCGCGACCCTGAACGCGTCGCGCTGGCCTATTCAGAAGACTCCGAATGGCGCAATCGCGATCAATTCTTCAAGGGACGCGCCGCCATCAAGGCCTTCCTGCGCGAAAAATGGTCCCGTGAGGATCAGTACAAGCTCAAAAAAGAGCTATGGGCCTTCACCGGCAACCGCATCTCCGTCGCGTTCTTTTACGAATGGAAACAGACCGAAACCGGCCAATGGTTCCGCTCGCACGGCAATGAACAATGGGAGTTCGACGCGGACGGTCTGATGCGCCGCCGCGAATCCAGCGTCAACGATATTGCGATCAAGGAGGATGAGCGGCGGCTCTAGCCTCCGCCTCCCCCCGTTTCCGGGAGTAGATCATGACCCGTCCCGCCCGCCCGTCCGACACGGAATTTGAGCGCACATATCGGCGCTGGATGCTGATGCATGGGCTGACCCTGCCGCTGGCCGGGGCGCTCTATGCGCTGGTGTTGATCACGCTGTACGCCTTGAGCGTCGAGACCCGCACGGCGGTCCTGAGCGCGACGTGCGTGGGCGCGCTGGGGCTGGCCCTGTCCGAGGGCGCCGTCTGGCTTGAGACCCATAACGGGCTTGATCGGCTGTTTCGCCGGGTGAACATGCGCGCCTCCATCGCGGCGGAACGCCTGGCCCGCGATGACGATCAATACGTGATCGAAGGCGTTCAGGACGTGGTGTTTGAATGGCGCCATGTGGAGGTGATCCAGCGTGACCGGGACTGGGCGGGACTGTCTCTGGCCGCCCTCAATCTGTTCAGCCTGGCCGCCGGACTGGCGCTGAGCGCCGGCCTGATCCGGTTCTGGGGCTGGGCGAACATCGCGCCCTTCAGCCTTCTGACCCTGGCGTCCGCCGCCGCCGGCTTCGCGCTGGCGCGCAGCGTGATGCGGTATCACTGCTTCACCGATCGAAACTTCGATCCCACCGACATTTTGCAAACCCGGCTTCTGGATCTGCTGTCCGAAGTCAAAGCCCTGCGTCGCGCTGGCGTGCGCAGCTCGGCCTGACCCCACACACATTGCGAGACTGACCCATGACCCATCACTCAGACCTTCTGGTTCTCGGCACTGGAAACGCCGGCATGGCCGCCGCCGGAGTCGCTCATCGCGAAGGCAAATCCGTCACCTTGATTGAATCGCGTGATGTGGGCGGCACCTGCGCCATTCGCGGCTGCGTGCCCAAGAAAGTGCTGGTCGCCGCCGCCGCCAGCCTCGATGTCATCGCCCGTGCGGGCGAACACGCCATAACCACAGGCGAGGTCCAGCTCGACTGGCCCGCCCTGATCCGGCGCGAGCGCACCTTTGTGGACGGCGTGCCGGACATGTTCAAATCCTCGATCCTCAACCGCGGCATGACGCTGGTCACGGGCAAGGCGGTCTTCATCGGCCCGAACGCCGTCGAGGTGGAGGGCGAGACCTATACGGCTGACAAGATCGTCATCGCCACCGGATCCGCGCCGGCAACCCTGCCGATCAAGGGCTGGGTGCATACGGTGACCAGTGACGACTTGCTGACGCTGGAAGCCTTGCCTGACGAAGTGGTCTTCATCGGCGGCGGCGTCATCGCGCTTGAATTCGCCCATGTCCTGATCCGCGCCGGCGCTCGGGTGACAATCCTGGAAGCGGCGCCGCGGGTCCTGCCGCGTCTTGATCCGGACATGGTGGATACGCTGGTGGAGTACACCCGCAGCCTGGGCGTCACGATCCATACGGGCGTCACGGTCCAGTCCATTGAACGAGACGATGACGCCTTTCTTGTCGAGACCGTCATCGGCGATGAAACCGTCTCGTTGAACGCCGATCTGGTGGTCAATGGCGCCGGGCGTCGTCCAGCGGTTGAAGCGCTGGATCTGGAAGCAGGCGATATCAAAGCAGATCGGGGCCGGATTGACGTGGACGCCCATTTGCGCAGCGTCTCCAATGAATGCGTCTATGTGGCGGGAGACGCGCTGGCCACCTCGCCGCAGCTCAGCCCGGTCGCCAGTTATGAAGGCCGCATTGCGGGCGAAAACGCCATTCTGGGCGCTGATGCGAGGCCGGATTATTCGACAATCCCGTCAGCTGTTTACACAGTCCCCGCCATCGCCAGCGTCGGTCTGGATGAAGCCGCCGCCAAGGCGGCAGGCCATAATCCGGTCGTGAAAATCAATGATCTGCGCGACTGGCGCTCCGCCAAGACTTACGCCGAAGCCCTCGCCTTCGCCAAAGTGCTGATTGATCCGGAAACCGGTCTGATCTTGGGCGCGCATCTGGCCGGGCATGGCGCGGAAGAAGTGATCCATCTGTTCACGCTCGCCATGAAGACCGGTTTGACGGCGACCGATCTGGCGACGATGACCTATGCGTACCCAACCTTCTCGTCAGACCTGAAGTTTCTGGTCTAGAACTATCGGCTGGGGGGAAAGGATCGCGCATGTCAGACACAGACCTGAGCAAAGGTGAGAATCCGGCTGACCTGTTCCGCCGCCAGCGCGATCTCATCTTGATGGCGTCTGGCGACGGGATTTACGGGATTGATGTCCAAGGCATCTCAACTTTTGTAAACCCCGCAGCGGCGCGCATGTCAGGCTATTCAGTGGACGAGATGCTCGGGCGCAACCTGCATGAGCTGGTGCATCATTCCCATGCCGATGGTCGACACTTCCCCAGCTGTGAATGCCCCATCCATGAAGCAACGCGCGACGGCAAGATTCACCGCATCTATGATGATGTATTCTGGCGTAAGGACGGTACGTCTTTCCCTGTGGAGTATGTCAGCACGCCCATCTGGGATGATGGCCGGATCGCAGGCGCGGTGGTGTCGTTTCGCGATATCACCGAGCGCAAACGCGCCGAGCAGGATTTGCGTGATAGCGAACAGCGCTACCGCGCCATGTTTGACGGCTCTAACGCCGCCGGCTTCCTGATCGACGCCGAAACCTGCTTCGTTCTCGACGAGAACAAGCAAACCTGCGCGCTGTTTGGATATAGCGAAGCGCAATTACGGCTGTTGCGCGCCGAAGACCTGTTTGTGGGCGCCCCCGGTGAGATCCCGGCCTTCTGGCGTAAGGTTCAACGCGAGGGCGCGGCGGAAACCGAAACGCCATTCGCCGTCACAGCTGAAGGCGACCGCATTCCGGTGCGCTTGTCCGCCAGCCGCATCCGCTACGCCAACCGCACAGGCCTTCTGGTTCTCGCCACGGATCTGAGCGTTCGTCGTGAGATTGAAGCGCGCGCGCGGGCGCTGCAAAGCGAGCTGCACCATGTCTCCCGCGTCAGCGCCATGGGGGAAATGGCTTCGGCCATGGCTCATGAGCTGAACCAGCCCTTGTCGGCGGTGATGAACTATCTCGCCGCCGCGCGCCGCCTCTCAAAAACCGAGTTCGACGGCGAATCGCGCACCCTTCAAATGGTCGAGAAGGCGATCTCGCAGGCGTCCCGCGCCGGTGAAATCATCCGCTCCTTGCGCACCTTCCTCGACAAAGGAGAAGCAGAGACCGAGTTCGCCAGCCCCTATGACGTGATCCATGACACGCTGCCCCTGATCGAGCCAGCAGTCACAGCCGCCGGATTGTCGCTGTCGTGCGAGCTGGATCCGGACGCGCCGCACACCTTGTTGCAGCGGGTGAACATCCAGCAGGTCCTGCTCAATCTCATCCGCAACGCCGCCGAAGCCATGAGCGAACAGGCGCAGGGCGTCATCAATGTGGCGTGCTGGAGCAGCAATGAGCAGATCTGGGTCGAGGTCGCCGACCAGGGCCCCGGCCTGTCGCAAGACCAGCAGGCGAAACTGTTTCAGCCCTTCAACACCAGTAAATCCGATGGCATGGGCGTGGGTCTGTCGATCTGCCATTCCATTATCTCAGACCATGACGGCGACATCCATGCAGAGAACCGCCCCGGTGGCGGAGCGGTCTTTCGCTTCTGCCTGCCCGTCATTACGCCAGGAGACCGAGCATGACTGATATTTCCCCCCTCGTGTACGTGGTTGATGATGACGCCGCCGCCCGCGAATCCCTGGAAGCGCTCCTGCTTTCCGCCGGTCATGAGGTGAAGACTTTTGACAGCGGCGAAGCCTTTCTGGCCGAGTATGCGCCTGACTGGGCGGGGTGCGCGGTGCTGGATGTGCGCATGCCGGGCCTGTCCGGGCTTCAGGTTCAAGAAGAACTGAGCGCTCGCAATGCGACCCTGCCCGTGATCATCGTCACCGGTCATGGAGATTTGCCCATGGCGGTGCGCGCCATGCAGGCTGGCGCGCTCGACTTCATTGAAAAGCCGTATGAAGAAGAACGCCTGTTTGAAAGCGTCGAGCTGGCGCTGCAAGCAGGCCAGGAAAAAGCCGAAGCCAGCCAGGCGCTGGCGTCCCTGGCCGAGCGTTTTGAAAACCTCACCCCGCGTGAGCGCGAAGTGCTGATCGAAGTCGCCGCGGGTCACCCCAACAAAGTGGTCGCTCACAAGCTGGGCATCAGCGCCCGAACGGTGGAGATTCACCGGGCGCGCGTGGTGGAGAAGATGCAGGCGCGAAGCCTGTCACATCTGGTGCGGATGGCGATGCAGCTAGGGCTCCTCAAGGAAGGCCTCAGCTGAATTCAGAGCTCAGCTCCAACGGAGTATGGCGCACCAGACGGCTGTCGAGCACGGCGGCCTGACGGTGCGGCACGGCTTCGCCCTGGTAGACGGGGTCCGTCACCATCTCCAGAAAAGCAGCGGCGTTGGGATAGGCGGCGACAAAAGACAGATGCCAGCGCTCATCGGACGGACCGATCAAGGTGAGTTGCGGCGCACCGCGCCAGACAATCGTGCCGCCCACGCGTTGAAAAATCGGTCCAGACGTTTTCCCGTAAGTCTTGTATGCGTCAAACCCGCTCACATCGCGCCCATCGGGATAAGCGGCTTTCTCACGCAAGCGCAACAGGTTGAGCATCTGAATCGGTTCGTCGCGCGGCAAATCCTTGAACAGTGCGAACGCCTCGCGTGCGGGGTCGATGTGTCCGGTCATGATGTCCTCCCTGAATGCGTCAGACAGGGAGGAAAACCGCTCTTGATGAAAAGCTCAAGCGCTTAAGGGTCGATAATGTCGCCGGCCCAGTCAAAAACGCAGCCGCTCTGCTCAGCTGTCACCTGATCGACGACCTGCAGCAAACGTCCCGCGCTGTACTCGGGCGTGAACAGCTTTCCCTCAGGCACATTGCCCTGAAACGGCTCTGACAGGGACGTGTCCACCGTACCAGGGTGCAATCCGATGCAGGCGGCGTGCGGGCGTTTGCGCGCCAGCTCTATGGCGCAAGTTTTCAATATCTGGTTCAGGGCCGCCTTGGACGCGCGGTAGCTGTGCCAGCCCCCCAGACGATTGTCCGATATGGAGCCAACGCGTGCTGACAGGGCTGCGAAAACAGCCTTCTCCGGAGCGGTTTTGCCGCCTTTCGCCAGCGTGTCCAGCGCGCTGCGCGCCACCAGAGCCGGGCCGAGCGTATTGATTTTAAACACGTCCTTCATGTGATCAGCATCAATCTGGCGCCAGGATTTTTCAGGCCCGCGCCCCGCGTCATCCACCAGCACGCCGCTGGCGACGATCACGAGATGAAGCGGACCCTGTTCAGCAGCCGCCAGGACCGCGTCTTCCACTGACTGCGGGTCATCATAGTTGATGGACAAGGACTGAGCGCCTGCGATGTCGACGCCGGACCGGCTGGCGGCGAATACCTCCGCACACCTTGGATGATCCACAAGCTGCGTGGTTAGAGCGCGCCCCACGCCACCGGATGCGCCCACGATCAGGGCGCGGAATCCCTCTGGAAATGTCGCTAAATCAGTCATGGATCGGCAAATAGGCTGCGCGCCTACTCCATCCAGCATGAGACCAGATCAGATCTCGTAAGTTCCTGATGAATCATCCAGAATAACACTTGTACTTGGACCCTGGGCGATACTTTTCACCCAGAACAGCAATTCATGGCTCTTCTCGTCGAGATCCTTGTTCAGGAAATCATTCTTGTCGAGAAACTTCACCTGATCGCCGCTGCTCTGCAGGTCGATACCCGCTGAGCCGCTGAGCACCAGAATGGGCGTGCCCTTCGCCTGACGCTCCAGCAAATTCACCGTTTCGCTGGGCTGGGTGGAATCAGGCAAACGCAAATCGGCGATGATAAGGTCATATGTCTTGCGAGAGAGCTTGAAGCGGGCGTCACGCAGCGTCCGGACGACCTGAAGCTCCATGTCATAGCCGCCTGCATCGCACAGCGCGTGCTGGAGCAACATCGCGTCTGCGAAGTCATCTTCAACATGAAGAACAGACAAACTCTGCGGCATCACTCTCTCCCGTTGGCACTAAACTACTGGATGCATGATTAAGCAGGTTTTAACCCGGCAAAACATCTTTGACGCTGTCCGGTACGGATACTTTAGCACGCCTGGCTGCAGCGGCGACCGTATTCGCAAGCAGCATGGCGATCGTCATCGGACCCACGCCCCCAGGCACCGGCGTGATGAAACCTGCGGTTTCAATGGCCTGATCAAAATCCACATCGCCCACAAGACGGCTTTTGCCCGCCTCGCCCTCAACGCGATTGATCCCCACATCGATGACACAAGCGCCGGGCTTGATCCAATCGCCTTTAACGAGATTGGGACGCCCAACCGCTGCGATGACAATGTCGGCCTGCCGGCAGACTGCGGGCAGGTCCTGCGTGCGCGAATGGGCCAGAGTGACCGTGCAGTTTTCCGCCAGGAACAACAGCGCCGCCGGCTTGCCCACCAAGATCGACCGTCCGATGACCACCACGGACTTGCCCGTCAGATCGCCCAGCGCCTGTTTGGCGAGGAACACGCTGCCTGACGGCGTGCAGGGCCGCATGCCGGGCGCGCCCAAGACCAGGGCGCCGGCGCTTTGAGCGGTCAGCCCGTCCACATCCTTATCTGGGCGGATAGTCTGGACGACTTCAGTTTCATCAAGGCCCGCCGGCAATGGCAACTGGACCAGAATTCCGTCGACCCCGTCGTCTGCGTTCAAGGCCTGCACCAGAGCGACGACGTCGGCCTGACTGACGTCGGCAGGCAGGCGATGCTCCACCGAGCGCATGCCCGCGGCTTCGGTGCGGCGGCCCTTATTGCGTACATAGACCTGGCTGGCGGGATCATCTCCCACCAAAACAACGGCCAGACACGGCGGACGGCCCAGGGCGGCTTCAATCTGACGCGCGCCGTCTGCGGCGGCGGCGTCAACGGCGGCGGCGGCGGCCTTGCCGTCAATCAGCTTGGCGGCCGCGTCAGAGGACGTGATGATGTCGGTCATGGAGCGGGGTCATGAAGCATGGCCGTGACGGCGTCAAGCAGCGCCTTTGTCTCACCAGACTCAACCCACAGGGTTTTCTCACGCTGGGTGGAGCCGCTGACCACGCTGACTGCGGATTTGGCCACGCCGAGCGCTTTGGCCGCCATCGCGCACAGCTCTGTATTGGCGGCGCCCTTGTCCGGCGCGGCGCGCACTTTCGCCGTCAGACGCACCCGTCCGTCGGCGCCCTCGCGAACGCCTTCAAATCCGGCGCGTGACGCTTTGGGCTGAACCCTGACGAACAGGCGCACGCCGCCCTGTTGCGCCTGAGCGGGTAGGCCGCTAGGCGAGACGGGGGAAGATTTGTCCAAGGATCAGCCAGTTGCGCACGAACATGATCAACAACAACAAGACAAGCGGCGACAGGTCCAACCCGCCCAGAGGCGGCAGAAAATTACGGATCGGACGCAGCAACGGCTCGGTGATGGTGCTGGTCAGCCGCCAGATGGTGCTGACAAGCTGATTGTGCGCGTTGACCACGTTAAAGGAGATGAGCCAGCTCAGGATCACCCCCACAAAGATGACATAAACCAGCAATTGCAGCGGGATCAGGAGGAACAGGTAAACCAGGACCTGCGCCAGAGACATGTGTTCCATGGATATCAGCGCTCGCGTTCAGAACTCTCTTCACTGGGTGCTGGTCTAGCCTTCACCGGCCCGCGCTGACAAGCGGCTTCGGTCGCCCTCAAGGCGCAGCGGGCAGCGTGAACACAAACCGCGCCCCGGCGTCATAGTCCGGATCATGCCAGATTCGCCCGCCCGCAGCCTCGACAATCTGTTGGCAGAGCGCCAGTCCCAGCCCGACGCCCTCTACAGGACCGGAAGACATGCGGAACAGGACGTCGAAGATCATTTCGCTTTGGCGCGGATCGATACCAGGACCTTCATCCTCGATAACGATCTCCACCCACCCGTCTTTGGCGTCCCGCGCATAAACCCTGATGACCGGCGGATCCTTGGAGAACTTCAACGCATTCTCGACCAGGTTATGCAAGACCATCGAGACAAGCTGCTCATCCCCCCAGACAGACGGCATGGGCGCGACTTCGATCACCGCTTTATGGCTCTCGATGTCCAGCTCCAGCTCCTTGCGAACCGAAACGAGACTGTCGCGCAACTCGAGCCGGGAGGGCGCATGCGTCGCACTGATCGCGCGCACGTACTCCACAAGGGCGTCGGTCAAACTCTGCATCCGTGTCACGGACGTGTTCAGACGCTCCAGATAGTCACGACCGGCAGGCGTGAGCTGGGCGCCTTCCTCACGCTCGATCAAGCCCGCGAACACTGAAATATGCCGCAGCGGAGCGCGCAAATCATGCGACGCAGCCGCGGCAAAGCGCTGCAGCCCCTCATGCGTTCTATCCAGCTTCGCCTGCAAAGCCTGAAAATCGGCGCGACTGACCATGTTGACCGGCGTCAGTCGCCGCTCCTGCGCCATGGCCAGCATTTGCGGCAGCCAATACCAGAGCAGGATCGCGCCACACAATCCAAAGGCCGCGCTGAGCAGATGCACCACAGCATCGAGACGCGGATGAGGCATGCCCACTGACAAAAGGCCCGCCAAGTGCGCCAGCCCGGCCAGAGACGCCAGGACGATCACAATGCGCACCATTTTCAGGCGCAGCAGTTTCTTGTTTCGACGGATTTGCCAGATCAGCGTGCCTGCGATCAGGGCATAGGCGCAGAACACCAGGGCGTGCGTCAGCATATGAAAGACAAGCGGCTCCGCTTCGTCTCCCATGCCGAACTGATGAAGCAAGGCTTCACCGAAAATTCCTGTCCCCTCACCCATGGCGCATGTTTTATAACGAAGTACCGTTTACGCAAACGTCAATCATCCGCCACGTATGTCGAAATTCTTGACAAGATCAGGCGAGGTTCTTACCTCACGCCCACTCTGGAACGGGGCCGTAGCTCAGTTGGGAGAGCGCGTCGTTCGCAATGACGAGGTCAGGGGTTCGATTCCCCTCGGCTCCACCAGATTTTTCCCAAGCCCATTCAATCGGCATGCCGCACCAGCGACCTGATCAATGGTGTGGATGGCCCCTCCCGCTGGACCGCTTCAAGCTCGAGTTCAAACCGGCAGCGTTGACCATCTGGCATGACGACCCTGAGGTCGTCGCCATCGGCCGCTGAGGCCATTTGATGCCGCAAAAATGCCGGGCCGTATCGCCGCGGCGGCAAACGGGATGCAATCAAAGCCTCAATCTTATCCGAGCCCTGAACATCACCAAAGTGCGACGCTGTGGACCAGGACCCATCAGGATGAAACAACGCTGCCGCCGCGCGCCCGTCTCGCCGGTCGACGCAGTCCAGAAACCGCATCAAAAGCGCCCGTTTGGAGCGTCTTTCGGCATATCGGGTGTGGAGGAGGGCCTGGGCGGCCGCTGAATTGGGGCGCCCCAGCTGTTTGTCATAGAGCGTCTGAACGTCGGGATTTTCAAAAGAGCGGCGACGCGGCGCCTGTCCATCCACCGCATAAATCGCCTGAGCGCGTTTGGTCAGCACGTCTGGATCCATGGATTTCGGCTCGCCGCCACCGCCCAGGCAGCCGCCGACGCACGCCATCACCTCAATCGCCACATAGTGTGTGCGCCAGTCATCTGTTTGCAGCATGCGCTGCGCTGCGGCGATGCCGTTGCAGACGGCGACCGCGCCGACACCCGGGACCTCAGCGGTCTTCACGCCTGCATGCACGCCGCGCAACGCCCGCCATTCCAGTGTTGGCGCACCGTCTGGATCCACAAGGTGCGCGGCCGTGCGCGCCATCGCCTCCATCACGCCACCTGAAGCCCCGAAGATTTGCGCCGCGCCCGTACTGTCACCCAGCGGATTATCAAAGACGCCGTCTTCATCCAGAGCGCCGAAAGCGATGCCGCGCGAGCGGATCATCCGGGCCAGCTCGCGCGTGGTCAGCACATGGTCCACATCGCCAGACTGGCCCGGGCGCGCCGCCTCGTCTTTCTTGGCCGTGCAAGGCATGACGCTGACCACATAGGGTTCTTTGGCGCCGTCGGCGTATTCGGGGCCCAGAGAGCGGGCGAACAGGCTGCGCTTGGACAAGGCGCCATGCATTTGTTGAGGAGACTTCGTGGTGCTTAGATGCGGTAACAGGTCAGGCCGGTGCAATTCCACCCAGTTCACCCAGCCCGGACAACAGGAGGTGAAAAGCGGCAGGTCTGTCTCGGCCTTCACCCTGGCAAGAAGCTCTGAACCCTCTTCCATGATCGTCAGATCCGCCGCGAAATTAGTGTCAAACACATAGTCAAAGCCCAATTGCCGCAAAGCGTTGATCAAGCGACCGGTGCTGATCGTCCCGGGCTTGAAGCCGAACTCTTCGCTGATCGCGATCCGCGTCGCCGGCGCCACCTGAACCACAGACACTTGCTGACGGGAATCGAGCCGCTTGAGCACCTCATGCCAATGCGGCGCCTCGATCAGCGCCCCGACCGGGCATACAAGCGTGCACTGACCGCAGGAAATGCAATCGGTCTCGCTTAAAGGCTGATCAAAAACGGTGACCGGCCGACGCTCTTCCCCCCGATCGGCGAACCCGATCACATTCAGTTGTTGCCCCGGTTCGCCGCAGGCCTCCGCGCACAGACCGCACTCAATACATTTGGACAGATCTCGCCAGATGCTTGGCGAGGTATGATCGGTCAGGTCAGGATCATGGGCGTCAGGCGCCTGACCCGCGGATGCAGGCCAATGCGTCTCCCATTCATGCTCGCGCACCAGACGCTGGAGCTGGCAAGCACCGCTCACCTCGCAATGCAGGCAATCATTGGGATGGCGCGCCAACAGCCATTCGGCGTTGGTCTGGCGAAACGCGCGCAGGGCGTTCGTTTCTGTTTCGATGACATCGCCATCTTTGACCACAGTCGTGCACGCGGGCTGAGGATTGGGGGCGCCTTCGATTTCAACAAGACACATGCGGCAGACGGCATGAGCCGGCAGGCCCGGATACCAGCACAGTGTCGGAATGGACACGCCCGCCGCACGCGCTGCGTCAAGCACGGTCAGTCCGGCTTCACCCTCAGCAACACGTCCATTGATGGTCAGCGTAATCATGCGAGCCTTCAGAAGCGTTATATAACCCTTCTGAGTTTACGGGATTGTGACTCACTGCGCCATGCCCGTCTTATTCAGGCGCGACCACTCATTTTGAATACAAAAACGCCCCTGCAGACCGGTCTGCAGGGGCGTCCAAGACTGTCTGAAGCCTGTTTCTAGAACCGCCGTCCCAGCGCCAGACCCAGGAAGACCTGATCTTCACTGCCGCGCTCGGTCACAATCGGACTGTCGGCGTAATCGCCCAGAAGCCGCGAATAGCCCGCAACGCCCGTTACAGACCAGTTGCGCGAGACAGAAACGTCCACAATCGCGGTCAGACCCACATCCCGCACGCCGCCTTCAGCGGCATACAGAGACAGACCGGTCGCCGCCGCGTCCACAGCATCCACCGAGAACAGAGTGTCAGCGTAATCATCGGAGAAACCGCTGGCGGACAGCGACAAAGCCGCAAACACGCCGCGCGAGACCATGACGCCATAATCCGCCGAAGCGCTCCAGGCGAGGCCGTCAAAATTGCCCAGGGCGTCCACACCCAGATCAACGCCGAGGCCGAAGCGGTCACGCTCGGTCAAAACGCCTTCCGCGACCGTGAGGCGCGCATACCCGCCTGCAATCAGGGAGGAGTCCACGTCGCGCATGCGATCTACGATCTCGTCTTCCACATCATCGCGGCCGCCCGACCAGCGCACATAGGCGCCAAATTCCCACGGCCCGGTCTCGTACAGATTGGCGGCCAGACCCGGCCCCTGGGTCCGAAACTCAACCCCGCCCAGCTCGAAACGCGCCGCACCGAAAGGAATGACCCGATAATCGTCAGAGCCGGCGTAATCGGGCAGCATCGCCGCGCCGGCGGCGATGTAATTGGTCGGCACGGGACTGGCTTGCGACCCTTCGGCGATTTGAGCCTGAGCCGCGCTCGCTCCCGTCAGGGCCAGTGCGCCCACAACCAGTGCTGATGCGAAATATGTATTCATTCCATTCCCCCTCAGGGCGTGAGCGTTTGCAACCCTAGCGCCTGCTACGCCAACTCAAAAGACCATACTGTTTCTTTACCTCGATGTGTCATTACGAAGGTATGAAAACTCTGGATCATATCCTGCGTCTGCTCGCGGTGTGCGCTCTGTTCTGCGCTGCGCCCGCCCATGCTCTGGGCGGCGCTCCGGCAGCGCCCGCCCCGGAGGCGGCGCCCGAAGAAGCGCTCGGACGATCGCTCAGCCACGCGCGCAGTTATGTCCGGATAGAGCCGATCCGGGCCTCGGTGCAAGCTGATTACCGCATGCGTGGTTTGTTGCAGGTGGGTCTGGCGCTGGATGCGCCGCACAGCCGGACGCGCCAGACCATCGCCGAACGCCAGCTCTGGCTGCGCGATGCGTATTCCCAGGCCATGCTGATGTATTCGGGCCGCATGTATCGCTGGGGCGACATTCCCGACGCAGACGCCATCGCCCGCCTGCTGCAAGCGGAAACCGACCGCCTGATCGGGCCGGGACAGGCGACGGTCGTGCTCGATACTGTGATCATTCACGCCAATTGATCGCCTAACGCTATCAAGCGTTCAGGATAGCAGCGCGCTCTTCGATAAAGCGCGCCAGCTCCACATCCAGTTCGGTGACGCCACCGGCGTCATGGGTCGAAAGCGTCACATCCACAGTGTTGTAGACATTGAACCATTCTGGATGGTGGTCCATCTGCTCCGCCTTCATCGCGACCTGGGTCATCAAGGCGAAAGCGCTTTTGAAATCAGAAAACTTGAAGACTTTGCGCACCGCGTCGCGATCCTCAACCGCCGTCCAGCCGTCAAACTGCCTGAGAAAAGCGTCTGCGCCGATCTTGTCCGCCATGATGTCCTCCTGAGCTGTCGTGGGGCAAGCTGGCCTCAAACGGTCCGCGCTTCAAGGGCCAGACCCTGCGTTTACGAAAAATGAGGGGGTCAGGGCGTACACATAACCTCCTGATTGCAATTCACGGAGGCGGACATGACGCGCTATCTGGTGTCTCACGAGAACCCGACCGGCCGAAAGCTGGAAGACATCCTGATGGAGCTGCGGGCCGATGTACTGACCCGCTGCACCAAGATCTCCAGCGATGAACGCCCCGAAGCCCTGCATGTGCTGGCCAATAACGTCAAAGTGCTCGATCACCTCACCGAAGCGATCGAGTTGGCGCAGGATTCAACCCAGCTTTTGAACCGCGCCTTTGGCCCCAGCGAAGCGGACAAGGGCGGCCCGCCGCGCATCGGCGAAGCCTAGACCTGCATCCATTCCGCAGCGACGTCTGGATCGAGCTCCGCGTCGCTGCGTTGCGCTTTCTCGGCGGCGAAGCGCTCGGCGTCCAAACGTGCCAGCGCCCAGATCGCCGCGCCGCGCACCAGCTCTGACGGATCGTCGAGCAAGACAGCGGCCCGCTCCGCCAGCGCTGGATCGCCCGAATTACCAAGAGCAATCAAAACGTTGCGGACAAATCGATCCCGGCCTATCCGTTTGATCGGCGAGCCCCTGAAGAATTCCCGAAACCCGGGATCATCAAGCTGAACCAGTTCTGCGAGCTTGGGGCCGGTCAGGGCCTCGCGCGGATGAAACGCGGCCTCGGAACTGGCTTGCGCGAACTTGTTCCACGGGCAGACCGCCAGACAATCGTCACAGCCATAGATCCGGTTGCCCAGGGCGGCGCGAAACTCGGCCGGGATCGGGTCTTTATGCTCAATCGTCAGATAGGAGATGCAACGCCGCGCATCGATCTGATAGGGCGCTGGAAACGCGTTCGTCGGGCAGATGTCGAGACACGCCCGGCACGAGCCGCAATGATCGGTTTCCGGCGCATCGGGCGTCAGCTCAGCCGCGGTCAGCATCACCCCCAGAAACAGCCAGCTGCCATGGGTGCGGCTCACCAGATTGGTGTGCTTGCCCTGCCAGCCGAGCCCGGATTTATGAGCGAGCGGTTTTTCCATCAAGGGCGCGGTGTCGACAAACACCTTCACGTCCTCCCCGGTTTCACGATGAAACGCGCCGGCGAAGCGCTTCAGGCGCTTTTTGAGGATGTCATGATAATCCTTGTTCTGGGCATAGACGCTGATCGCGGCCTGGTCGGTGCGCTCCAGGATCTCCAGCGGGTCGTGCTCGGGTCCGTAATCAAGGCCGACCACCACCGCTGATTTTGCATCGGGCCACATGGCGGTGGGATGGGAACGTCGCTCCAGCGTGTCTTCCATCCACGCCATCTCGCCATGGCGCCCGTCCTCGACGAATTCGCGTAAGCGCGCGCCAGCCTCCCAAGGCTCATCAGCGCGGGTGACGCGAACGACCGAAAAGCCGGCCTCCAGCGCCAGGGCCCTGACTCGCTCGGCCTGATTGGTACGCGTACTAATATTATGATGCATAGCGCTAATTCGCTTTTTGCGCTCTGTTCGAAAGTTTCGTGAGAGAACTGATCAAAGATGAGTATCCAGAAATCGCATCAGTATAATTCTTAAAAACGCTAGGAATGTTGGAATGCTCCGGCCAATAAGAAATTATGTCTATGAATTGTGTATTCTTTCCTACAATATCATTCATTATATTTGTCGACGCGGACAAACCTAACATTCTAACGTCAATAAATATGATTCCACTCATACTATTTATTATTTCTTCATCAATGCCGCCGGTATTTTGCGATATTTCTATAAAATTCAAGCCGAAGTTTGAGGCTATATTTTTTATGTTAATATCAACATGGGTGCCAATGGAATTAAAATTCGTCTCGCTCAATACCATGTTGGATTCTTCACTTTTAGAAGCGGAAGTAATTGTAGAGTATCTAGCAATATCATCTAGCATTCTTTTAGCAGCGGACTCATGATCAATTAGTTTGGACCGGAGGCTTTCAACTTCCGTCTTGATCATCTTCACGCCTTCCTCAGCCGCCTGGGATGCCTCCTTATGGTAAGTCGCTTCGAGTTCTTTTCTTAAGTTTTTTAATTCAGCTCTATTGAAAACACTGATCAATGCCGCAGCAATCACTACTGCAGCACCGGCAAATCCGGCAATTAATGTGTATAAAGATTGCAGATACTCTCGATGCGCCCGCGCCTCTGCCGTGAGCGCTTGCACTAACTCCAAAGCCAATTGTCCTTCGGAAGCAGCCATAGGTACACGCTAGCCTAGAAATCCAGATCCTGATAGCCATCCACTGGCGGGCATCCGGGCAGACGATCCGCCAGGACGGCGCGAAAGGCGGGGCGGCATTTGATGCGCTGATACCAGGCCTTGGCGGCGGGAAAATCATCCCACGGCACATCGCCCAGATAATCCACGCACGACAGATGCGCGGCCGCGACCAGATCGGCCAGCGTATAGCGCGGCCCGGCCAGCCCGTCGCGCTGGTCCAGGAGCCCGCACATATAATCGAGGTGCCAGCGCAGGGCGTCCCGCCCGATACGGATCGCCTCCATGTCCGGCGCGCCCAATGACTGCACCCGCTTTTCGAGCTTTTCGTGCAGCAGATAGGCGTTCACCTCGGCGGAGAACTTCACGTCAAACCAGGCCGCGAGGCGCCGCGCCTCGGCGCGATCGGCCGGCCCGCCCGGCAAGAGCGGCGGCTCGGGATGGGTTTCCTCAAGATATTCCAGGATCGCCCGGCTCTCGCACAGGGCGGTGCGGCCCTTTTCTGTCTCTTCGACCAGAACGGGCGGCAGGCCCGTGGGGTTGAGCGCCAGCAAGTCGTCAGGCGCGTCCCAGAAGCGTTGGTACTCCGTCTCGAAATCGAGCTTCTTCTCCGCCAGGGCGAGGCGGACCTGTCGGGACCAGGGGTCGAGGGGCCAATGGTGCAAAATACGCATGGCGACACCCTAACGCGGTTCGCGATACGGCTTAAGCCGGTTCATCGGCTGGACCTGCACTCGCCGGGTCTTCTTCATCGAAATAGGCGTTTCCATGAGGCGCGGCGCGGCCCTTGGGGTCAGGATGAATGAGCACGTCCGCCGCCGGATAAGCCATCATCACCCGCGCTTCCGCCGCCACCAGGATCGCATGCGCCTGGGTGAGGGTGAGATCGGGGTCGAGCTCCATATGCATCTGGATATGGATGAAGGGGCCAGAGGCGCGCGTGCGCAGATTATGCACACCCAATACCCGGTCATCGTCACCGGCGAGGGCGAGGATCTGTTCACGCTCTTCGTCGGGCAATTCATGGTCCATCAGGGAGCCGATCGCATCGCGACCGACCTCAAACGCCGTCCAGAACAGCCAGAGCACGACGATAAAGCCCATGATCGGGTCGGCGCGCTCCCACCCCGCCAGCGCCAGAACAAGACCGCTGATGATCACCACATTCGAGCCCAGATCGGCGAAATAGTGCGCGCGGTCGCCCGACACGGCCAAGGAGCCGGTCTGCTTGACGGCGCGGGTCTGCATATAGACCAGCCCCAGGGTCATCACGATTGACAGGCCCATCACTCCCAGCGCCAGAGGCCCAGCGTCAATCGGCTGAGGATTCTGGAAGCGATTCCACGATTCATGGATCAGATAGCCCGCTGACAAGGCCACCAGAAGCGCTTGCAGCAAGCTGGCGAGCGCCTCAGCCTTGCCATGACCATAGCGATGTTCCTTGTCCGCCGGGCTCGCCGCATAGCGCACGGCGAAAAACGTCGTCAGGGACGCCACCAGATCGAGTCCTGAATCCGCCAGGGACGCTAGCATGGCGACCGAACCCGAGGCGATCCAGGCGGCCAGCTTGGCGATCACCAGCGTCAACGCCACCATGACCGACAGGCGCGTGACGCGCCCGGTGATGAGTTGCGCCTCGGCGGGCGCGATCTTGCCCGGGCCTGCATCCAGCGCGTCATGCGCCATGGCGGTCTGTCCTTATCTGTTTTCCAAGAGGGATTGGCTCTTGGCGATCTGTTCAATCGCGCGCACTCTGCGCCGCGTCAATCGCGGGGGAGCGACGCATTATGGGTCTTCTACATCTCATTATTCTGGCGATCGTCCAAGGGATCACCGAATTTCTTCCCATCTCATCCTCCGCCCATCTCATCCTCGCACCGCAAGTTCTAGGGGACGCCGATCAGGGACCATTGATCGACGTGATGGCGCATTTGGGCACCCTGTTCGCGGTTCTGGTGTACTTCCGGGCCGATGTTGCAAACGTGGTCACCGGCAAGCTGGCGCTATTGCAAGGACGGATGACGCCGGGCGGCAAGCTGGCGCTGCTGATCGCTATCGCCACCCCGCCGGTGCTGATCGCGGGCGGCGGGCTTTATGTCTCCGGCATGGCGGATGCGTTGCGCGCGCCTTTGGTGATCGCCTGGGCGACGCTGATTTTGGCGCTGCCGCTCTGGCTGGCGGACCATTTCGGCAAACAGACGGTGACGACAGAAACCCTTAGCTGGCGCGGCGCGGCGCTGATCGGACTGGCGCAAATGTTCGCCCTGATCCCTGGCTCCAGCCGGTCGGGCGTGACCATGACCGCAGCGCGCGCCCTGGGCATGACGCGTAGCGAGGCGGCGCGCTTTTCCATGCTGATGGCCGTGCCGGTGATCGCAGCCTTCGGCCTTCTGGCCGTGATCGAGCTGGCGCGCGGCGCGGACTCCGCCCATTCATTGACAGACGGGCTGATCGTCGCCGTGCTGTCCTTCTTCGCGGCGCTCGCGTCTATCGCGGTGCTGATGCGGGTGGTGGACCGGTTGGGTTTCCTGCCGTTCGTGATTTACCGGCTGGGCCTGGCGGCCTTGCTGTTCTGGTGGGCGCTCTAGCGCCTAGCGGCTATTCCCTAGCGACCACGGCGGCGGCGATCATCGCCGCCCATCACGTCTTCATCATCCAGAATGAACTGGCGCGGGCTGATCCGCACGCCGGTTTCGATCTCGCTGAGGCGCACTTCGGTCATGCCGCCCATGGCGTCCACCGTGTACCAGCCCGCCAGCATCATCGCGTCAGGGGCGGCGTCCGGGTCTGCATCGTCAAACACCAGGGTCAGACGGCCCTGAATCTCGCCATCGGGATCTTCCAGCGTCACATAGAGACGGCCCTCATAGCGACCGGCGTCCTGAACCACGCCCGCACCGGCCAGATTAAGTTCGTCTTGAAGCAGAAACCGCAAGGGCGTCGCGCCGATGGGCGCGCGGTCAATGGTTTCGAGAGCGAAGTCAGCAATCGCCACCGTCGACCCATCCGCCACGACCAGCACCGGATTGGGATCATCATAATCAAACCGGGCGCGGCCGGGACGGTCGATTTCAAGCACGCCAGAGGTTTCAGAATTATCCGCGGCGATCTGGTCAAACCGGGCGCGCAAGGTGTCGAGCCCTTCAAGCCAGGCCTGAGCGCGCGCAGCGCCCGCTTCGGGGCTGATCTGGCCCGGCGCAGCCTCGACTGTTTGCGGTTCGGGCAGAGCCTCTTCAACGGCGACGGGCGCATCCGTTTGCGCGTCTGCAGCAGTGTCGAAAGGGGCTTCGGTCGCTTGAGCGCCTGTGAACAGGCTCAGCGCGGCGGAGAGGAGAAGTGCGGTCGTGTTCATACCGTCTGTCTAGACCCTGAATTGGGCGTGAGAAAGGCCGGAGCGTTCAGATTCACGTCAGACTTCAGCGGCCTGCTTGCACGCCTTGGCGGAACCCGGTCTTATGCCGCCCCGATTGAACAGCGTTCACTGCGACAGGATTGCGCCCATGTCCCTTGCTGAAATGATGACTGGGGCCCGCCCCACAGAGACCGGGTTCACGCTGGACGTGCCAGAGAGCTGGAAGCAGGGGCGGACGGTCTATGGCGGCCTGTCCGCGGCGCTCTGTCTTCACGGGGCGCTGCCCCATGCCGGCGGGCGTCCGCTGCGCAGCGCGCAGATCAGCTTTGTCGGACCCAGCGAGGGCGAAGTGGAGGTGACGGCTGAGAAACTGCGCGAAGGCCGCACGGCGTGTTCGGTGCGCAGCCGATTGACCAGCCAGGCGGGGATCGGGCTTGAAACCGTCTTCACTTTTTGTGGCGAACGCGAGTCCGCGCTGTCGCTTGACCCCGCGCCCATGCCCGAGCGCGCGACGGCGCCGAGCGCAGAAAGCGAACTTTTGACCTTCCCTGACGGTGCGCCAGGCTTCACCCGAAATTTCGACTTTATCTGGGCTGGGGGCGGCATACCGTTCCTGAACTCTGGCAAGGCGGTGGTGCGCATGTGGGCGCGCCACAAAGACAGCGCCTCACGCGATCATCCGCTGAGCCTGATGTGCCTTGGCGACGTGCTGCCGCCCGCGCTGACCCCGATGCTGAGCAAACCCACCCCGCTATCGTCAATGACCTGGATGATGGATCTGCTGACCGATGCGCCTGAAACCCGCGATGGCTGGTGGCTTCTGGAATGCCGCGCCGATCATGTGCGCGGCGGGCTGTCGACCCAGGACATGACCATCTGGAACACGGATGGCGCCTGCGTGGCCAAGGGCCGGCAGATGGTCACTGTGTTTGCCTGAGTGTTTGGATCTCATCGCCGACAACTGGCCAAGGCCCGACCTGCGCCCTATTTTGCCAGATATGGAACGTCGCCGGATTTATGAGACCTGGCCTGCAGACCCTTCAGCCCCGCCGCTGGCTGAAGATGAAGCGCTGTATATGGACGCGCAGGTGCAGCCCAACCGATCCTTGCCCAATCCCGGTTTTATCGCGCTGATGATCGCCATGGCCGTGATCAGCTTTTCCGCCGGAATCGGCTTCATGCTGATGGGCGCCTGGCCTGTCCTGGGCTTTTTCGGTCTCGATGTGTTCCTGATCTGGCTGGGCTTCAAGATGTCCTACCGCGACGGTCGCCGCATGGAGACGATCAAGATCACGCGCCGGGAAATCCGCATCACCCGGCGCTATCCGACCGGCCATCTCACCCAGTTTATCCTGCCCAGCGCCTGGACCCGGGTCAGCGTCGAAGGTGAGGGCGAACCCGATGTACAGGCGCGGCTGAGCGCCATGGGCAAAAGCCTGATCATCGGCAGCTGGCTGTCTCCCAAGGAGCGCGAAAGCCTGGCGGACGCCGTCCGCAACGCGCTCGAGGATGCGCGTCGGGCACGCGGGCCGCAGCTGGCGCAAGAATCAGGTGGCGGCGCCTGAACGCGACCGGCACTGTGCGTTCATGACGACCGATTTGCCCCTTAACGCCGATCCCGACAGCCTGCAGACCCGCGCAGCGGATTATGAGCGCGTGACCGCAGCGCTCGATTACTTGTCTGAGCACTGGCGCGACCAGCCCGACCTCGCCGCCGCTGCGCGGGCCGCGGGCCTGTCCCCGCATCATTTCCAGCGCGTCTTCACCCGCTGGACCGGCGCGAGTCCGAAAAAGCTGGTTCAGGCCCTGACCCACGCCAGCGCCCGCAAATTGCTTGTGGACGGGGCGAGTGTTCTGGATGCAGCGCTCGAGACCGGCCTGTCAGGTCCGTCGCGCCTGCACGATATTTTCATCGCCGAAGAAGCCGCCACGCCCGGCGAGGTGAAAAGCGGCGGATCCGGGCTTGATTTCAGCTATGGCTTTGCGCCTTCCCCCTTTGGAAGCGCCGTGTTCCTGATCGCGCCCCGCGGCCTGTCCGGGCTGGCCTTCTGCAATCGAGGGGAAGAAGACGAAGCCTTTGATGACCTCGCCCGGCGTTTTCCGATGGCGCGCTTCGTGCGAGATGACGCCCGGGCGCGCGACTGGGCGGGCCGGGTGTTTGACGCCCAGGCTGGAGAAGCCCCTCTGCCGCTCGCGCTCTATGGGGCGCCGTTCCGCCGACAGGTCTGGCGGGCCTTGCTGGCGATTCCCCCCGCCCGCACGGTCAGCTATGGCGATATCGCCCGCGCGGCGGGACGCGACAAGGCGGCGCGGGCGGCGGGCGCAGCCGTGGGCGCGAACCCGATCAGCTGGCTTATTCCCTGTCACCGCGTGCTCGCCGCAGACGGCCGACTAACCGGTTATCACTGGGGTCTCGATCGTAAGCGCGCAATGCTCGCCTATGAGGCCGCGACGGGTTAAAACCCGTCCCATGTTTGATCTGTCGCTATACATTCTCGGGGGCGTTTTCGTCCTGTTCATCCTCGCCAGCCTGAGCCGCTGGGCCTTCGCCGTGCGCGGACTGACCCAGGAAGCGACGCAGGAATACCAGACGCGGTGCGCGGAAAAGCCCGCCAGCGTGCGCGGGGTGAGCCAGGACGCGTTCGTGCGCCTGTTCGTCACCTGCTTTCAGCCGCGCTGGACGCTCTACGCCGCCGCAGCCGCTGCGACCGCCATCATTGTCAGCCCCGCGGCGCTTCTGGCGGTGCCGGCGCTCTATGACGTGATCTGGCGCGCCAACGGGGCGCCGGACTGGGGCGGACGCACGGGCTATGTCTTCATGTTCTCGCTCTTCTTCGGCGTCGTGTTCATCTGGGCGGCTTTGGCGGCCTTCATTGCGCGCCTGCACCATTTGCGCGCGCCTGAACCGTTCAACCACGCTCTGGCGCGGGCGCGCGGCGAGCCCATTGAAGACACCGGATGGCGGCCCCGCCCCAAATGGGCGCGCAAGATCAAGATCGACACCGCCGATTCAGAGACCGACAGCTAAGCCCCTCAAAAGGAGCCCCACATGCACTTTCTGCATTCCATGGTGCGCGTCACCGATATTGACGCCTCACTGAAATTCTATTGCGACGGTCTGGGCCTCAAGGAAGTGCGCCGCAGCGAGAACGACGCCGGACGTTTCACCCTCGTCTTTCTGGCCAGCCCGGATGATATCGCCAAATCGGGCGTGAACGCAGACTCAAAGCTTCTGCCCAAAGGCGCGCCGATGATCGAGCTGACCTATAACTGGGACCCTGAGCCCTATTCCGGCGGCCGCAATTTCGGCCATCTGGCCTATGAGGTGAAAGACATCTACGCCCTGTGCGCCCGCCTGGCCGCCATGGGTTATGTCATCCACCGCCCGCCGCGGGACGGCCGGATGGCGTTTGTCAAAAGCCCCGACGGCATTTCAGTGGAGCTGTTGCAGCAAGGCGAGGCGCTGGAGACCTCAGAGCCTTGGGCCAGCATGGAAAACACCGGCAGCTGGTAAGAGCGTCAGCGCTCAAAGGCCCGCCTGCATGGCGGGCCTTTTTTCAGACCTCTTGACGTTCCACAATGTTCCGCTTATGTTCTACTTCATAAGGAGTGGAACAATGGCCTATGCAACCAAGTCCGCAGGGTATGCGCGCAACGCCGGCAAGCGCTGGCGTGGCGAGGATGTGAAGCTGCTCAAGGCGCTCGCGCGCCAGGGCGCCAGCCTGCGTCTGATCAGTTTGAAACTAGGCCGTCCTGACAGCGCCATTCGCACCAAGGCCGCCGCGTTGGGCCTGACGCTCAAAGCGCCCGCCCCCATGGTCGCACCGCCGCCAAGCCGCACGCTCACCCGTCTGCGGCGCCCCGCCCAGCGTATGGACTTTGAAACCCTGACCCGTCAGCCGGACCTGTTCGGGCACGCCTGAGCTCAGGAGACGCGGTTGAGCACAAGTTCAGCCGCCGCCGAGCCAAACCAGGCCAGCACCGGGATAAAGCCATAAAGCGCCAAGCGCCGGGTCACAGGCGCGGAGATCGGCCAGACCGGAAGTTTCTCAAGCCATGTTTCATAGGCGATCAGCTCGGACACCGGCGCCGCCTCGCCGGGCGCTCCGGTCACCAGAATATTGGCGCGCGCTTGAATACGCTCCCGAACGGTCTTGAGCGCCTCGTCGCGAACATCGGAACACTTTCGCACAACGGGCCCTATGGTGGTCGCAAAGGCGTAACCCGCCGCCAGCAAGGCGAAGCCCAGCGCCGTCGCCGAGATCAGAGCCGGCGTTGATTCCACGAAAAACAGCAAGATGACCGCCGTCATCACCAGCCAGGCCAGCGCCCCGCGCAAGGCCAGCCGACCAAACACCTGATTTTGCTCCAGATGCGCCAGATCGACCTGAAGATGGTTTTCCACCAGGCGCTTCATCTCGCGATCCTCATACCGGACCATATAGCCGCCCCGCGCCGCGAGCCCGAACACCACCGTGTTCATGATGGCGAAAAAGGGCGAGATGGAGGTCCAGTAGTCACGCCACGGCATGTTGGGCGGGTTGAGAAGCCAGATATTGACCAACAGGCCGACAATCCCCCCGATCGCGAAGGCCACAAGAGAGGTCCGCGACTGACGCCGCGTCGGCCCAATGGCGATCTGTTCGGCCTTGTCTTGCCCTGCAGCGTCCAGAACCGCACGCACCTGGGGTAGAGAGGCGCGCCATTGCGCCTGCGTGATCGCCGGCATGGTCGTGGCCACGCCGAAAATCAGGCAGATGACCAGCGCCGCCCAGGCCGCCGGATTAAACCGCACGCCCTGATCCGCAGGCTCGATGATCGGCTGGCCCACCTGCATTGAGAGCAAGAGATAAAAGCCATACAGGCTCAGGCTGACCAGCACGCCGTTCAGCACGGGAGGCAAAGGCGACACCTGGTGCAGCCGAACCTCCAGATAAGGCCCGCGCAGCGTGTCAGCCTTATCAGTCACCCAGAACGTCCTGCATGGAATACAGCCCCGGCGCCTTGCCCTTGATCCAGCGCGCCGCCTCCAGCGCGCCCTGGGCGAAAATAAACCGGTCATAGGCCTTGTGGGAAATACTGACTTCTTCAAACGCCGAGAGGAAACGCGCCTCGTGTTCGCCCACCACGCCGCCGCCACGAATGGCGGAAAATCCGATCGCGCCCATCGGGCGATGCCCATCATGGCGCGGTCGGTTGAACTGAGCGACGCTGTCCAGATCAACGCCCCGCGCGCGCGCCGCTGTTTCGCCCAGGCTCAGGGCCGTCCCCGAGGGCGCATCCGCCTTGCGCTTGTGATGCGCCTCAATGATCTCGATATCAAAGTGCTCCGCCGCCAGCGCCTTGGCCGCCTGGGCGAGCAGACGCTCCACCAGAGCTACGCCGAGAGAGAAATTGCTCGCTTGAAGCACGGGGATGACTTCGGCGGCTTGATAGAGCGCCGCCTGCTGCTCGTCATCCAGTCCCGTTACGCCGGTGACCAGGGCGCGATGGCCCATGGACGCCAGTCGCGGCGCGATCGCGCTTGTCACTTTGGGCAAGGACGCGTCGATCAGCACATCGGCCTGATCCGTAGCCTGTTCCAAAGAGACGACAGCTTCGATCCCCATGAACCCGGCGGCGCACATCTCCCCCAGATCTGCGCCCAGATTGGGAGAGTCAGAGCTGACCATGCCGCCGACCAGCGACAAGTCATTGGCGCGGATCACTTCTGTCGCGATGGCGCGCCCCAACCGGCCGGAAATACCGGTGACTGCGATATGAATGCTGGATTCTGACATGACGCCCCCTCACAACCTAACGATTGGTCATCGCGCGATTGCGTGAAGAAAGCGTAACGCCCCTTATGCGAAGCGATCAGGCTTCGGGGCGCTGGCCGTGCTCGTCTTCGCCGTTGAGATCATCCCAGAAGCGCCGAACCTTGTTAAAAAACCCGTCGCTTTCAGGGTTGCAGCCATCGCCGGAGATCTCGCAGAACTCGCGCAGGATTTCTTTCTGCCGCTCGGTCATCTTGCGCGGGGTCTCCACAAACAGCTCCACATACATGTCGCCGCGGGCGCCGCCGCCATTGAGCTTGACCATGCCCTTATTGCGCAAACGCATGCGCTCGCCGGTCTGGGCGCCTTCAGGAATGCGAATCTTCACCTTGCCGCCATCAATGGTCGGCGCGTCGATCTCGCCGCCCAAAGCCGCCGTCACCATGGACACAGGCGCGCGGCAATACAGATTGGGGCCGTCGCGCTCGAACAAGTCATGAGCGCCGACAGAGACGAAGATATACAGATCGCCCTTGGGTCCGCCGCGGGCGCCCGCCTCGCCTTCCCCGGCCAGACGAATACGCATGCCGTCTTCAACACCGGCCGGAATCTGGACGCGCAGATCGCGGGTTTTGCGCACCCGGCCCGCCCCGTCGCATTCCTGACAGGGTGTTTCCACGTAAGAGCCGCGTCCGCCGCAGGTCGGGCAGCTCTGCTCCATGGTGAAAAAGCCTTGCGTGCGGCGGATACGACCCGCCCCGGCGCACGTCTCGCACGTGGTGACGCCTGTGCCAGGCTCTGCGCCATCGCCGTCACAGCGCTCGCAGGTCACGGTGGTGGGCACACGGATATTGGCGTCCTTGCCGTGATAGGCTTCTTCCAGGCTGATCTGCATGTCATAGCGCAGATCAGAGCCGCGCGCGGGTCCGGACCGACGCCCGCCGCCGCCCCGGCGTCCGCCGCCCATGCCGAAGGCGTCGCCAAACACCTGTTCGAAGATATCGGCGAAATCCGCTGATCCGGCGCCGCCGCCAAACGGATGGCCGCCGCCTGCGCCGCCTTGCTGGAAGGCCGCGTGTCCCATGCGGTCATAGGCGGCGCGCTTGTCCTCTTCAGACAGGACAGAATACGCCTCGCCCACTTCCTTGAATTTGGCTTCGGCTTCGGCGTCATCCGGGTTCTGGTCGGGATGGTATTTCATCGCCAGCTTGCGATAGGCCGATTTGATCGCCTTCGCGTCCGCGTCCTTGGCGACGCCCAGAACCTCGTAATAATCGCGTTTGCTCATGCGTAGGGTCCGCTTGCTTGACGTTTAGACAGAAGCAGCGCGGCCCCGCCCCGGGTGCGGGACGGGGCCGCGCGCCGCGTCTGGATCAGACTTAGGCGCTCTTCTTGTCGTCGTCGTCGTCCTTCACCTCAGTGAATTCTGCGTCGACCACGCCTTCTTCAGCGTCGGAATCCGCTTTCGCAGCGGCTTCACCGCCATCCGCCTGCTGAGCCGCGTACATGGCTTCGCCCAGCTTCATGGCCGCTTGCATCAGGGCCTGCGTTTTCTGCTGGATGACTTCAGGATCTTCGCCGTCCTTGACGTCTTCCAGTTCCTTGATCGCATCTTCGATCGCGGATTTGTCTTCCGCGGACACCTTGTCGCTGAACTCCTCGACCTGTTTCTGGGTCTGGTGGATCAGCGCTTCAGCGTTGTTTTTCGCGTCCACAAGCTCACGGCGTTTCTTGTCCGCGTCGGCATTGGCTTCGGCGTCTTTCACCATCTGATCGATGTCGCTGTCAGACAGACCGCCAGAGGCCTGGATGCGGATCGCCTGTTCCTTGCCGGTGGCCTGGTCTTTCGCCGACACGTTCACAAGGCCGTTTGCGTCGATGTCGAAGGTGACTTCGATCTGCGGCATGCCGCGCGGCGACGGCGGGATGCCCACGAGGTCAAACTGACCCAGAAGCTTGTTGTCCGCCGCCATTTCGCGCTCGCCCTGAAAGACCCGGATGGTCACAGCGGTCTGGTTGTCGTCCGCGGTGGAGAAGGTCTGGGACTTCTTGGTCGGGATCGTGGTGTTGCGGTCGATCAACCGGGTGAACACGCCGCCCAGGGTCTCGATGCCCAGAGACAGCGGGGTCACGTCCAGCAGCAGCACGTCTTTGACGTCGCCCTGCAGCACGCCCGCCTGGATCGCGGCGCCCATGGCGACCACTTCATCGGGGTTCACGCCCTTGTGCGGCTCGCGGCCGAAGAAGCCTTTCACCGCTTCTTGCACCTTGGGCATGCGGGTCATGCCGCCCACCAGCACCACATCGTCGATCTCGGAGGTGGAGACGCCGGCGTCTTTCATCGCAGCCTTGCACGGCTCGATGGTGCGCTTGATCAGGTCTTCCACAAGGCTTTCCAGCTTCGCGCGGGACAGCTTCATGTTGAGGTGTTTCGGGCCAGAGGCGTCAGCCGTGATGAAGGGCAGGTTTACTTCGTAGGACGAAGCGGACGACAGCTCTTTCTTCGCTTTTTCAGCCTCTTCCTTCAGACGCTGCAGGGCCAGCTTGTCCTGGCGCAGGTCGATGGAGGCCTCTTTTTTGAACTCGTCAGCGAGGTAGGAGACGATGCGCATGTCAAAGTCTTCGCCGCCCAGGAAGGTGTCGCCATTGGTGGCTTTCACTTCAAAGACGCCGTCGCCGATCTCGAGCACGGACACGTCAAAGGTGCCGCCGCCCAGGTCGTAGACCACGATGGTGCGGTTATCACCCTTGTCGAGGCCGTAGGCGAGCGCCGCAGCGGTCGGCTCGTTGATGATTCGCAGCACTTCCAGGCCGGCGATCTTGCCGGCGTCCTTGGTGGCCTGACGCTGGGCGTCGTTGAAGTAAGCCGGCACGGTGATGACGGCCTTCTCGACGGTCGCGCCCAGATAGCTCTCGGCGGTTTCCTTCATCTTTTGCAGGATGAAAGCGGACACTTCGCTCGGCGCGTATTTCTTGTCACGGCCTTGAACCCAGGCGTCGCCATTCGGGCCTTCCACGATGCCGTACGGCACCATGTCCACGTCTTTCTTCACGGTCGGATCGCTCATGGTCCGGCCGATCAGGCGCTTGATGGCGAAGAAGGTGTGGTCCGGGTTGGTCACGGCCTGACGCTTGGCCGGCTGGCCGATCAGGCGCTCGCCGTCCTCGGTGAAGGCGACCACGGAGGGGGTGGTGCGCATGCCTTCGGCGTTTTCGATCACCTTGGCCTGGTCACCGTCCATGACGGCGACGCAGGAATTGGTGGTCCCAAGGTCAATCCCGATAACTTTGCTCATCGCGTGCGTCTCTCCTGTTTTAGCGGCGGGGCGGGGCGGGGTGGTGAGAAGCCCGAAGCGCTTCCCTCTCGCCGGAGCCGCCCCCCTATTTGCTCGCGTTCAAATTTTCAACAACTTGGTCCGCAAACGACTGCTCTTGGACCGCTTTGATGGTCTTCACTGTCACGACTTCGTGAAAAGCCATGCGTGTCATGGGGCGATTTAGGAAGGCGGGTGCGGGGGTGCAAGGGCTGCTTACGCATTCAGGCGGTTATGTCGCCCTATCCGATGCAGCGCCAGCACCGCGCCGAGGAGGAAAACGGGTGTGAAGATCCAGGGCGTATTGCGCGCGATCGCTTCGGGCAGGAACAGAAGGTCCCGGCTCCAGACGCCCTCTGGCGTATCCGTCAGGGCGCGGGCCCAGCTTTGAAAGACACATTCGCCATCGTTCAGGAGCAGGCCCAGTCCGATCACGATCGGCACGCCCAGCGTCACAATCAACAGCTTGCGCGCCCGCCCGGTCAGCGCAAACACCCACACGCCGAGAATGCACAGCACCGCCAGCACATAGATCAGGGAATGCGCAATCTGGATCAGAACAATCATCGGACGCCTTTTCGGCAAGCCTTAGCGTCTCGGCTCCACCTCGGGATAGGGCATGATCTCATCAAGCTGCCGGGTCGTTCCGTCCGCGCCCACCACGCGCACATGTTTGCGTTTGAGCGCGCGGGGCTCTGGCACGCCGCACGAATGGGCGATCATCTCCACATCCTTGATCACCGCCTGGGCGTATTCCGCCGCCTTGATCGATTTTTGCTTGGGTTGAAGCCCGCGCTGGAGCGATTTCTTGTGCGTGGTGACCCCCGTCGGACAGGTGTTCTTATCGCATTTGAGCGACTGGATGCAGCCGATCGAGAACATGAAACCACGGGCGGAGACCACGGCGTCCGCCCCCACCGCCAGGGCCCAAGCGACGCCGGACGGGGTGATCATCTTGCCTGAAACCACAAGGCGTATCCGGTCCTTGAGCCCTTTGCGGATCAGGATGTCACACACCAGCGGCAGCGCCTCGCGCACTGTCAGACCCACATTGTCCATCAGCGGCATGGGCGCGGCGCCGGTGCCGCCATCGCCGGAATCAATGGTGATGAAATCAGGCGCGCTCTCAATCCCGCGCTCCCAGATCAGATCGCACAGCTCCTCCAGCCAGCCATAAGCGCCGATCACTGTCTTGATGCCCGTGGGCTTGCCGGTGACGCTGCGCACATGGGCGATGAAATCGAGCAGCGAGCCATTGTCGAAGATTTCAGGATGACGATTGGGGGAGACAGAATCCCTGAACGGTTCGATGCCGCGAATCTTCGCGATTTCCCGGTTGACCTTCTCGCCCGGCAACAGGCCGCCCTTGCCCGGCTTGGCGCCCTGGGCGAGCTTGACCTCGAACATCCGCACCGTGTCATGAGCGGCGATCTCGCGCAGCTTGTCGTCAGACATCAGCCCGTTTTTGTCCCGCACGCCGTATTTGGCCGTGCCGATCTGGAAAACGATATCGCCCCCGCCTTCCAGATGCATGGGGCTCACCCCGCCTTCGCCGGTGTTCATCCAGATCCCGGCCTTCGCCGCGCCCAGCGACAACGCCCGCACGGCGGGTTTTGACAAGGCGCCATAGCTCATGCCGGAGATGTTGAAGACCGAAGGGGCCAGATACGGCTTGTCGGCGTAGGGGCCGAACTCGCAAGGCTGGGTTTGCGCCACATCCTGCTCGAGCACCGGATAGGGGCAGTTGACGAACAACACTGTGCCTGCAGGCGTCAGCAGTTTGGTCGAGCCGAACGGGATGATATTGCCATGGCCCTGGCTCATCCGGTTCACCGCTTCACGTTCGGCGCGGTTGAAAGGCAATTCCTCGCGATCGAGCGCAAACATATAGGTTCGGAAAAACTCGCCCAGCCGGATGAACAGCGAGCGGAACCGGCCCACAACCGGATAATTGCGGCGCACCGCGTCAGCGCGTTGATTGGAATCGATCAGCCAGAACAGTACGATCAGAGCGGCGACCACGCCGACCAGGACGATGAAGAGCTGCGCCATCACCCCCAGAATATCCAGCACCCAGGACGGTATCATGTCTTCCCCCGCAACAAAGCTGCTCCAGCCTAGACCGGCGGGCCGCAAAGCTGAACCAGGCTGGCGAAGACGTGACAAGGACGTGATCACGCCATGATCGAAACACCAGATGGTTTCGCCCTTCACACGGGCTGGTTTGACCGCGCCGCGCAACACGCGCTGGCGCGAGAAATTTTAAAGCGTATCGCGCGCTCGCCGCTGTATCAGCCGTCCATGCCGCGCACCGGCAAACCCCTGAGCGTGATAATGACCAATCTGGGTCCTCTGGGCTGGATGACCGACAAGCAAGGCGGCTATCGCTATCAGAGCCGTCATCCGGTCACCGATGAGCCTTGGCCCGATATTCCCGAAACCCTTCTCGCCTTGTGGGAGGCTGTTTCCGGCTGGCCCGATCCGCCCCAGGCCTGTCTGGTGAACTGGTATGGCCCCGATGCGCGCATGGGGCTGCATGTGGATGCAGATGAAGACGCGAAGACCGCGCCGGTCGTATCCGTCTCCTTGGGCGATTCAGCCCGCTTCCGACTGGGTGGCCCGACCCGCAAGGGGTCGACGCGCTCCCTGCGTCTCAATTCGGGCGATGTGGTCGTGCTGGGCGGGGAGAGCCGGCGCTTTCATCATGGCGTGGACCGGATTTATGCCGGCAGCTCGACGCTGCTGCCGCCAGACTGGCGGCCGGGACGCCTCAATCTGACCCTGCGGCGAGTGAACTAGATTTTCAACAAACCGACACGTCCGGGCCTTGTTTCCGCCCAGCTTGTCCTGACATGATTAATTGAAGCGTCCGGCTGGGAAAGGGCGCGAGCAAAGGAGTTTGCGCCATGACTAAAGGTCTTATCGCTATCATGATCGCTGCGCCGCTGGCGCTGACCGCTTGTGCGACCAACCAGGGCGTTCGCGGCGCGGGTGTGGGCGCCGGCGTCGGGGCGGTCGCAGGTGCGATCATCGGCAATAATGTGGGCTCGGGCAACGCTGAAACCGGCGCGCTGATCGGCGCGGGCGTCGGCGCTGCAGCGGGCGCGGTCTATGGTTGCACCCGTCCGGGCGGCTGCGGCTATAACGCCAACAATCCCAATCATTCAGAGCTGATCTACGACCAGTATTCGGGCCGGTCCTACTATACCGATTACCGCACCGGCGACACGTTCTGGCAAAACGGCGAGCCGCGGACCCGCGCCCCGCGCCGCTAGGCTTTCACACAGCACACTGCAACAGGGCGGCGCGTTGCGCCGCCCTTTTTGTCGCCAGGCAAGGGCAAACACGCCCAAAATAGGGTAATATTTCTATTAACTTTCCCTCATCGGTTGATATGGTGAAGCGATCAATCAGCTCTGGGGGCGTTCATGATCCGAATTCTTTTCAGTCTCGCCGCGGCGGCCTGTCTCACAGGCTGCAGCTCGTTCAGCGACGCGGTTGACGGGATGCCGCAATGGCGACCCTTGGCGCTCTCTGCTGAAACCGCACGCAGCCTGCAGATCAACCATACCGGCGACGAACCGCTGGAGGCGTCGGCTGTTCTGGCTGCCCGCGCCAGCGCGCCGCGAAACGACCGTCTGGACCGCGCCACGGCCATGCTGCTGATTGCGGAATCCGACCGGCAGTGTGACGAGTATTTCGCCTCCATCACCACCACCGCCAACACCACACGCGCCTCGCTCAGCCTGGTGGCGCTGGGCACCTCAACGGCGGCCGGCCTGTCCGCGCCGCAACGCAGCGCCAACTTGCTGGCGGGCATCTCCACCTTCTTCACCGGCGCGCAAAGCACGCTCGAAGAAACCATTCTGGAGAGCCAGTCGACGCGCACGCTGCAAAGCGCCGTGCGCTCACGCCGGACCGAAATGCGCACGGAACTCAGCCAGCGCATCCTCGCCAGCGATGGAGAGGGCGCGTTGACGCTGATTTCAGGCCATATCCAAGATTATCATGCGCGCTGCGGCCTGGCCTATGGCCTCGACGCGGTGTCTGAAGTGGTCACGGAATCCGTCAACACCGCCGAGGATCGCGGGCGTGACGCGGCTGAAGCAGCCGAGCAAAACGTCCAGACTCTCCGAGATGAGGCGACACGCTAACGTCTCCTGAGGGCATGAAAAAAGGCGGCTCGCTGAGCCGCCTTTTTTGATTGCGTTTCAAACGCCGCGATCAAGCGCTGACGTCGACGCCGCCTTCGGCCTCCCCGCCTTCAGGCGGGTTGGCGGGGCCGGCGCTGACCACCACCATGGCGGCGCGCAGCGTGCGATCACCGATCTTGTAGCCGGGCTGCATCACATGGGCGATCGCGCCCTTGGGCTGATCCGCCGGGATCTGGGCGGCGGCCTGGTGCATATTGGGGTCGAGCGCATCGCCGGGGGATGGCTCGACCTTTTTGACGCCATGGCGCTCCAGGGACGACAGAAGACGACGCTCGGTCATCTCCACGCCTTCCAGCAGGGTTTTCAGCGCTTCGCCCGCTTCGGACTTGGATTCCTCGCTGATCGACTGCAAAGCGCGCGACAGATTGTCGGCCACGTCCAGCATGTCGCGGGCGAAACCGGTCACGGCGTAAGCGCGCGTGTCCTTCACCTCGCGCTCGGCGCGCTTCTTGGTGTTTTCCATCTCCGCCAGCGCGCGCAGCAGCTGGTCCTTGAGGTTGAAAATTTCCTCAGCCGGATCGGGCTCTTCAGACGCGGTGTCTTCCGCTTCGGCCTTGGCGGCGAGCGCAGCGTCAGCTTCAGCGTTCAGTTCAGCGTCTTCGGTTTCGGGGGTCTGGTTTTCGGTGCTCATACGTGCGGTCATTCAAGGCTAGAGGGGCGATCGTCAACCCAAAGGTTCACCAAGGCGGGCGATTATCGCGGCCCGGCCAGAAGCCGGCCGACCATTTGGGCGGTGTAATCAACAATGGGGATGACCCGGGCATAGTTCAAACGCGTGGGGCCGATCACCCCGATCGCGCCGATGATCTGGTTCTCTCGATTTCTGTAGGGCGCGACGATCACCGACGATCCCGACAGCGAAAACAACGGGTTCTCGGATCCAATAAACAGACGCACGCCCTGCGCCTGCCGCGCTTCGTCCAGCAGCGACAACAGGCCTTCCTGCCGCTCGATATCATCAAACAGCAGCCGGATGCGTTCCAGATCTTCCGCCGCCTCGACGCTTTCCAGCAGCCGCGACTGGCCGCGCACGATCAAGGTACGTTGCTCGGGTCCCGCCCAGTCGGCGAGACCGGCCTCCACCAGCGCGGACGCTGCGCCGTCCAGCTGGGCCTGTTTGGCGGAAATCTCTTCGCGAATGGCGCTGAGCGCTTCGGCCAGGGTGCGGCCCCGAAGCCGGGCGGACAAATAATTGCCCGCTTCGATCAACGCCGCGGGCGGCAGGCCGGGCGGCGGACGCATCAGCCGGTTTTCGACATTGCCGTCTTCGGTCACCAGAACCGCGAGCACTTCTGTGGGCGACAGGTTCACGAACTCCACATGGCGCAAGGGCGCGTCCTGGGCCGGGCTCGCCACCAGACCTGCGCCGCCCGCCAGGCCCGATAGAAGGTTCGAAACTTCTGACAGAACATCTTCAGGACGGCGACCCACCGCAGACACGCGGGTGTCGATCGCGGTGCGGTCATCCGCCTCCAGATCCCCCACCTGCAGCAAGCCGTCCACAAACAGGCGCAAGCCGGCATGCGTCGGCATGCGGCCAGCGGACACATGCGGCGAGGCCAGCAAGCCCGCCGATGTCAGATCCGCGAGCGTATTGCGGATCGAGGCCGGCGACAGATTGAGCCCGGACGTCTTGGACAGGGTGCGCGAGCCCACCGGCTCGCCGGTATCCAGATAGGTCTCCACCAGATCGCGAAAGATCGAGCGCGAGCGCTCATCAAGCGCCATCAGGCCGGAGGGAGAAGACGGTGGATGGGTCATCACGCTTTCAGAGTTAGTGTCGCTCCCCGTCCGGCGCAATCACCAAGATTGCGCGCAAAGCGCTTTGCGCCATCGCGTTCGCTCGGTTAACACGAGAGCCACAGACACACGAACATTCGGAGATGACCCATGCGCCCTGAAGGCCGCCAACCCGACGCCCTGCGCCCGCTCAGTTTTGAAATGGGCTGGTCGCCTTACGCCGAAGGCTCCTGCTTGATCAGTTTCGGCAACACCAAAGTCTTGTGCACAGCGTCCGTGGAAGAAAACGTGCCGCCCTGGCTGCGCGGTCAGGGCAAGGGCTGGGTGACAGGCGAATACGCCATGCTGCCCCGCGCCACACATCAGCGAAATCGCCGGGAAGTGCAATCGGGCAAACCGTCTGGCCGCACTCAGGAAATCCAGCGCCTGATCGGCCGATCCTTGCGCGCGGCGGTCGATCTCAAAGCGCTGGGCGAACGTCAGATCGTGGTTGATTGCGATGTGCTGCAGGCTGATGGCGGCACCCGCACCGCGGCGATCACTGGCGCCTGGCTCGCTCTGAAAGCGGCCGTCGCTTACCTGATGGAAGAAGGCGTTCTGAAAACAGATCCGGTCATCGCTCAGATCGCCGCGGTCTCGGCGGGCGTCGTGAACGGCGACTGCGTGCTCGATCTTGAATATGAAGAAGACCGGGTGGCGGAAACCGACGCCAATTTCGTGCTCACATCCACTGGCGGCGTGATCGAGGTGCAGGCCACTGCCGAAGACACCCCGATGACCCAAAGCCAGTTTGATCAGATCTTCGCCCTGGCGCGCCGGGGCGTGACCGATCTGTGCGCGGCCCAGCTCAAAGCGCTCGGTCAGTAAAATCGGGAGTCAGGCGGATGGCTAAGCGCTGTCCGCCTCTTCCTCTTCGTCCTCAAACACAAGAAGATCAGCGGGTTGGCAATCGAGCTCGCGGCACAAGGCTTCTAAAGTAGAGAAGCGCACAGCCTTGGCCTTGCCGGTTTTCAGGATCGACAGATTGGCCATGGTGATGCCGACGCGGTCGCAGAGCTCGGTCAGCGACATGCGGCGGTCCAGAAGCATACGGTCCAGGGTGACGCGAATGGGCATGTGTGTGATCCGCGCTCCCTAAATTGTCAGTTTCTGTTCTTCACGCATGCGAGTGCCTTCGCGGAAAATTTCCGCCAACACAAGCATGGCGAGCACAGCAAACCAGGCGCCCAGATTCAGGCTGAATTCGGGAACGACGCGGGCGCCGCCTTCAACGGGGCGGCCCAACAGGGTGATCATCAGCGACAGCACGCCATGCGCGCCGTAATGCAAAAGCTGATAGACGGCGATGCCGATGGCGATCGCGCGCAAATGATTGGAGTTTTCCTGAACGAACGGATCGCCGGCGATCAAGGTCGCCATGATCCGGCGCAACCGGTCCACCACGAAGGTGACCGCCGCCAGCGCGGCGATGGCGAGCGGCAGGGCGAGCACCACATCCATGGCCAGAAACTGGCGGATGCTGAGCGGCAGTTCAGAGCCAAAGCCCAAAAGGCGGGAAATCCCGCCAAACACGATGAGAACGATAATGAGACTGGCCAGCCCCAATACCGCCCAAAGCAGATAATAGACGATGTCGAGGAGGATCTTCAGCAATGAAGCCAGCGATCCCTGACCCAGCGTCTTCATACATCCCCCAAGGGCTTGTTGGCTGGATCGTCGACCGGGCGGCGAGACATCTTCCGCGAGGGGAGGAACGGCGTGTCTCGTCTCACCCGGCCTTCGATCCGGACATTCATTAACCGACCAGCGAGCTGACCGCAGCGGCCATACCGGCGAAAACGCCCGCCACCAGAGCCAGATTGATCACCATTGCGATTGCACTGTGACCGGCATTGTTTTTGGACCTGACCATCTCATACTCTCCTAAGTCTCTTGTTCGACCAACCAGTTTCCGAAGCCGTTCCGATCCTTTATCGCCGGGGGTCTTCGGTGTGGTCCGGGGTGTTTCCCCCTCGCCACGAATATCTATGTAGCCCACGCCCTATCGCTTCGCAACAAAAAAATATCGAAAATCGATATGAATTTTTCGAAAGGCGATATGTACGGATGAAAGGACACCCCTCCATGACCCTTTTCTCGACGGCTCCCAAATGGGCGATCGCCAGCCATAACAAAGGAAAAATCAAAGAGATAGCTGAGCTGATCGCGCCTTATGGACTGGCTGCGGAAGGGGCGGATTCGCTGGGTTTGCCCGAGCCTGAAGAGACTGAAAAAACTTTCACAGGCAATGCGCTTCTGAAAGCGAAGGCCGGCGCCGAGGCCTGCGGACTGGTGTCTCTGGCCGATGATTCCGGACTTGAAGTCACGGCGCTCGACGGCGCGCCAGGCATTTATTCCGCTCGCTGGGCCGGCGAGCCGCGCGATTTCAGCGCCGCGATGGACAAGGTCCGCACAGAGCTGGAAGCCCGCAAGGCGACGGATTACAGCGCCCGCTTTGTCTGCGCCCTGGCGCTGGCGCACCCGGATGGCGAGACCCGCGTCTATGAAGGCGAGGTGCGCGGCCATCTCACCTTCCCGCCACGCGGCGACAAGGGGTTTGGCTATGACCCGATTTTCATTCCTGTCGGTCATGAGCTGACTTTCGCGGAGATGGATCCGGCGATCAAACACGCCATGAGCCATCGCGCCCATGCCTTCCGCCTTCTGGTCGAGGATGTGTTCGGCGCATGAGTCCCGCTCCTGCACGCCTGGGGCTTTACGTGCACTGGCCCTATTGCGCGCGCATCTGCCCGTATTGCGACTTCAACGTCTACAAGGCCGCCCACGCGCAGCCCGAAGCGCTGCTGGCCGCCATGCTCGACGATCTGACGCACTGGCGTGAGAGGCTTGGGCCGCGCACGATCCACAGCGTGCATTTTGGCGGCGGCACGCCCTCTTTGATGGAGCCCGCGGCCATCGCCGCCATTCTTGAGCATGCTGATGCTCTGTTTGGGCTGGAGCCGGGCTGTGAGATCGGGCTGGAAGCCAATCCGATGGAGCATGAACGTTTCGCCGGCATCGCCTCGGCCGGGGTCGAGCGCATGTCGCTGGGGGTGCAGGCGCTCGATGACGCCAGCCTCACACGTCTCGGTCGCGATCATGACGCGCGTACAGGGCTACAGGCGCTAGAGAGCGCGCAGAACCTTTTCAAACGGGTGTCGCTTGATCTCATTTATGCCCGCGAGCACCAGACCCCAGACGACTGGCGCATCGAGCTGGAGACCGCGCTTGGCTTCGGGACCGGCCATATGTCGCTGTATCAGCTGACCATCGAGCCCGGCACGGCGTTCGAGCGCAAACTCAAGCGCGGCGCGCTCGCCCCGCCTACGGACGACGCGGCGGCGGACATGTATGCGCTGACGCAATCTGTCTGCGCGGAGGCGGGCCTGCCGTCCTATGAGATTTCCAACCACGCCCGAAGCCGGCGCGATCAGTCGGTGCACAACCGGCTCTATTGGGAAGGCGAAGACTGGATCGGCATCGGGCCGGGCGCACACTCACGCACGGGCGGGTTCGATAGCGGCGGACGGGAAGGCGCGGCGGCCCAGCGACGCCCGGACGCCTATATCAAAGGCGTCGCCGCAGGAGACGCTCATGAACGCGAGCAGCTGAACGCCGAAGCGGAGCTGACGGAACGCTTGCTGATGGGCATCCGGCTCACCGAGGAGGGACTGGACCTTGATCGCCTGTTCGCGCGCACCGGGCTGGGACCTGACCCAGGCGGGCTTGAGCGCATGACCGCCCAGACGCTGATCACACACATCGGGTCAAGGCTCGTCCTGACAGAGTATGGACGCGCGTTCGCCGACCATGCGGCCGAAGCGCTGATCCCGGATTTCGACGCCTAGAAAGCCGGTTCGGAGACCGGCTTGTCCATCATGTCCGCGCCGGACATGTCATCATCAGACATCTCAGCCGGGCCGAAACGTTCCGGCGCAGGATCGAGCACCCGGAACCCGCCGCCGCGGACTGTATACACGGCGAGGCCACGCTCGATCGTGCCGTCAGCGCGGAATCGGAACAATCCGTCCACGCCGACAAATCCATCGGCGCCTGTCAGACGATCTGCGCCATAACCGCCCTCAGCCAGCAAGGCCGCCAGCGATGCGGCGTCATAGCCCAGCCCCGCAAGGCGAGACGGCGTGGCGCCATAATACTCTTCAAACACCTGTTCAAAGCGGGTGCGGGCCTCTGGGTCAGGGCCAGCGAAATAGCCATGCGCCAGCGCCGGTTCCCGCGCCAAGGAGTCGTCGAGCCATTGGCCGGTGCCGACAAACTTCACCAGAAGCGGGTCGATATCCTGATACAAAAGCACCGGCGCCAGCATGCGTAGCTGATCACCGCCTTCAGGCAGCAACACCACCTGGAAGGCGGATCCCGGAGACGGCGCCCAATTGGCCCCGCTCATCACCGCCGCCTGCGCCGGATCGAGCTCTTCAACACCCACTGTCGCCAGACGCGCCGCCGCTTCGGTCATCGCCGATACGCCGCCATCATAAAACTGGCTGGCCACCAGACCGGTGTCGAAGGTGCGTTCGACCATCACGGTTTCGGCGTCTTCCTCGTCAGAAACCGGCTCTTCCAGCATCACCGTTTCAGGCAGCGGGAAGTCACCCAGCAAGTCTTCAATGGTTTCCGCGTAAGCGGCCTGGGTCACCTGGCCATAAGCCGAGGCCGGGCCGATGAACGCGAAACGGGTCGCGCCCAGCGCGCCCACATATTCCGTCACCCGGCGCACTTCTTCATCGGGTGGGAAACTCAGCTGATAGACGCCATCACCCGCCACAGCGCTGGAAGACGACAGGCTGAGCATCGGCACGCCTGCGTCACGGGCGGCGCGACCGGCTTCAGCGACGGCGTCTTGGAACAAGGGACCGATGATCAGATCGGCGCCGTCTGAAATGGCGGATTGAGCGGCGGTGCGAGCCGTTGCAGGGTCACCGGCCGTATCCTTGGGCAACAAAACGAGATTGGGTCCGCCGCGTTCAAACACCGCCAGCTCTGCAGCGCGCAGCAATTGCGCCGCTTCGCTTCTGGCCGCAGACGATGACGCGCTGAACGGCAAAAGAAGCGCCACCCGCACAAGATCAGGCTCACCTTCCAGAAAGGCGGGCGTGTATCCACGATCCGCCAGTTCGACCGGCAGCGTTGCGGGCGCAGGCGGCGCACCGACCACGGGGCGATCTGGCACGGTCTGGATCGGAGCACTGGGCGCGGAGGCCGTACAAGCGCTGAGCACAAGGGCAGCACCAAGCGCCCCAAGCGCGGCGCCGACTCGCGTCTTGCCCGCTGCAGGTGTACAGTTTTCAACCATGACGGCCACCTCTTCCCCCCGACCGGCGCATTGCGACGCCGCCCTTGTCCGCGCTGAAGCTAACCGCGGGCTGCGTCAGGGGCAAGCATGCGCGCAGCGGGTGACGCGCTGATGACACAGGCCCGGCGGAACGCCGAACGCCGCGGACGGCGCAGCGAAACGCTGAGCGCGCTCTGGCTGCAGCTCAGAGGTTGGCGAATTCTCGATCAACGGGCCCGAACCGCGGCGGGAGAGCTTGATCTGGTGGCGCGGCGCGGACAGGTTCTGGCCTTTATCGAGGTCAAGCATCGCGCCAGTCTCGACGCGGCGCTGATCGCGGTCACCCCCTATCAGAAACGTCGATTGTTACGCGCCGCCAGTCTGTGGCGCAGCCGACATGGCGCGCTGGCTGCATTGCAGCCCCGTTTTGACGTCATCGCCTGGCCCGAACAGGGCTGGCCGCGTCATATAAAAGGCGCCTTCATGATCGAGACCGACGATCTGGCCGGGCTGATCTGACCTGTGCGGCAGCGATGGTGGTAACGCCTGGTTAACCCAATGCTCACCCGTCACGCCTAAATTGACCATCTGCGTGTCACACAGAAAGACAAATCCCATGACCTCGATCCGAATTGTCCTTCTTGTTCTTGCGACTGTGGCTCTGACGAGCTGCGCCGCCCTTCAGCCCGGACGCTCCGTGGGGCGACAGGTCGATGACTTCAACGCTTCGGTCTCGCTCAAATCAGCCATGCTGCGCGCCGAGGGCTATGCGCTTAATGGCGTGGATGTTGAGATCACTGAAGGCGTTGCACTCCTCACCGGTCACGCCCCGCGTGCGGAAGACCGGATTTACGCCGAGTGCCTCGCCTGGTCCGTGCAGAGTGTTCGCTCGGTCTCCAACCAGATCGAACTGGGCGGGCGTCGCGGCATCGCAAACGCCACACGCGACAGCTGGATCACCCAGCAAGTACGCTCGCGACTGGCCTCCGATAGCGCCATCCGCAGCCTCAATTTCAATATCGAGACTCATTCCGGCGTCGTCTATCTGCTCGGCTTCGCGCGCAGCTCGCAGGAAAGCGAACGCGCCGCCGCTCACGCCGCCCTGGTGGAAGGCGTTGAACGCGTGGTGGTCCTGACCCGGGCCCCTGATGTGGCGCCGGACTTGCCCGCACGTGGAGCGCAACAAGCTCAAGCGTGTGATTTAGCTGGCGAACCGGACGCTTAACCCGCCTTAAGACCTCTTAACTTTTGGGTTGCGGGAATAGCCTAAAACGCGTTTTATAGAGAAAATTTCCCCGACAGGTTGACCGTGTCACGTCACTTATTCTATTAATGTTCTTGTTTTGAACAACTCTGTTCCGGCCAATGTGGATAACTCGCGTTAACCGTGTTGTTTGATTGATCAAGTTCATTGAATGAGGGCGCCATGGGCATCCGCACATACTCCGCCGCTTTCGACGGCGCACAGGCGCGACTGGTGGATGTTCAGGTCCAGATCGCTGGCGGCATGCCGAACTTCATGATTGTGGGACTGGCGGACAAGGCGGTCGCGGAAAGCCGTGAACGTGTCCGCGCCGCGTTCGCCGCCGTTGGTCTGTCACTGCCCTCCAAGCGCCTGATCGTCAATCTCGCGCCCGCCGACCGCCCCAAGGAGGGCGCCCATTACGATCTGCCCATCGCGCTGGGCCTGATGGCCGCCATGGGCGTCTTGCCGGTGGATATGCTCGCCGAGCATCTAGTGATGGGCGAGCTAGGGCTTGATGGCGGATTGTCGCCCTCGCCCGGCGCCCTGCCCGCCGCCATGCTGGCGCAGGAAAAGGATCTGGGCTTCATCTGTCCGGAAAGCTGCGGGCCGGAAGCCGCCTGGGCGGGCGGCGAACTGCCCATTCTGGCGCCGGCTTCACTCATCCAGCTGGTCAATCATTTCAAGGGCGGACAGGTGCTGTCCCGGCCCGCGCCCGGCGATCTCATCGAAGCGGATCCGTGCCGGGATTTGCGCGATGTTCGCGGACAGGAAACCGCCAAGCGCGCGCTCGAAGTCGCCGCCGCCGGCGGACACAACCTCCTCATGGTCGGACCGCCCGGCGCCGGCAAATCCATGCTGGCCTCCCGCGCGCCGGGCCTGTTGCCGCCCCTCACCTCGTCAGAATTGCTGGAAGTGTCGATGGTGCAATCGGTGGCGGGTCTGCTGGAACGGGGGCGCCTGTCGCGCAATCGCCCGTTTCGCGCCCCCCACCATTCCGCCTCCATGGCGGCCATGGTGGGCGGCGGCACGCGCATCCGCCCCGGGGAGGCGTCTCTCGCGCATCACGGGGTTCTGTTTCTGGATGAATTGCCCGAATTTCATCCCCAGGTGCTCGACAGTTTACGCCAGCCGCTTGAAACCGGAGAAATCGCGGTCGCGCGCGCCAATGCCCGCATCACCTATCCCGCCCGGTTTCAACTGATCGCGGCGATGAATCCGTGCCGCTGCGGCTGGGCCGGCGAGAACGGGCAGGCCTGCGCGCGCGGCCCCAAATGCGCCCAGAGTTATCAGGCGCGCGTCTCCGGTCCGATGATGGACCGGATCGACCTGCAAATCGACATACCGCCCGTCACCCCGGCGGATCTGGCTTTGCCCCCTGCGCCTGAAGGCACGGCGGACGCTGCGGCGCGCGTCGCCGCCGCCCGCGCCATCCAGAACGAGCGGGGCGCGCTGAACGCGCATTTGAGCGGGGAGGCCTTTGATCAATTCGCCAGTCCGGACGAACCCGGGCGGGCGCTGCTGCTGCGGGCGTGCGAGGCGATGGGGCTGACCGCGCGCGGCTATCACCGCGTCCTGCGCGTGGCGCGCACCCTCGCCGACCTTGATCAGTGCGAACAGGTGCGCCGCATCCATGTGGCCGAGGCGCTGAGCGCCCGGCGCGCCGCCACGCAGGGGCAGGCGATCTCCACTCCCAACGCACTGAAAAGCGCCCCCTCGCTTTCGACGCTTCGTTAACGCGCGGCGCGTAAACAGGGTTCATGGAGCGTGAATGGGACACTGCCGCCGAAAACCCCCATCCCCAGCGCAGTCTTCTGGACGCGATGGCGGAGCTGGTGCTTGCACGGGATTCATCAGGGCGCGTGACCGAGGTCAACGCCGCATTCCTCAAGGCATTTGGCGGCGCGCGCTCTGACTGGATCGGGCGCTGGTTCGCCGTCGCTCCCGCCCCCAGCACGCCCGGTCAGGCCCGCCGCTATGACGCCGCCATGCGCACCCGCGCCGGCGCCGCCTGGATTGAGTGGTCGGAAACCACGCTGGACACGGGCGGGACGGTCGCCATCGGACGCGATGTCAGCGACGAGCGCCGCGAGCGTGCTGAAGCCAGCGAAGCGGCAGCGGGTAAATCGGTCTTTTTCGCCTCGGTCACCCATGAATTGCGCACGCCGTTATCAGGCGCGCTCGGGGCCGCGGCGCTGCTTAAAGACAGTGGCCTGCATCCTGACCAAGCCGCCTATCTGGAAGCCGTGCGCTCGAGCGCCCAGCATGCGCTGAACCTGATCGACGATATTCTGGACCTGTCACGGCTGGAGGCCGGACGCCTGACCTTGAGGGCTGAGCCGGTTGATTTGCGCAGCCTGATCGAAGATGCGTGCGAAATCCTGGCCACCCGCGCAGCGGAAAAAGGTCTGGCCCTGGCCCACGCCATCAGCGCAGACGTCCCGGCGGAAATTCGCGCCGATCCCGCCCGATTGCGGCAAATCCTGTTCAATCTGGGCGGCAACGCCGTGAAGTTCACCGAAACCGGCGGCGTGCTGGTGCAGGCGAGCTATCATGAGGGCGAGCTGAGTCTCGCCTTCAAGGATACGGGCCCCGGCATCGCCAAAAGCGAACAATCAAGCCTTTTCAAACATTTCGAACGCGGCGCTGCGGAGCATAACGCCACGCCGGGCGCCGGGCTGGGCCTGGCCATGGTCAAGCGCCTGACCGAAGCCATGGACGGGGATGTGGGCGTCAGCTCAGAACCCGGTCAGGGCGCGGTGTTCTGGACGCGCTTTCCCGCCCCCGCCCTGGCGCCGCCGCCCAGCGAGCGCCCATTGGCCGGTCGCACCATCATCATCGCCTCCGCATCCAGTATTCGCCGTGAAGCGCTGACCCTCAAGGCGCAGGCCCTGGGCGGAGACACTCGGGAAACCGCCTCGACTTACGCCATTTCCGATCTGGTGCCCCGAACGGATGACGCCGCCACCTTGATCCTGGACGCAGACTGGGCCGACCAGGCCCCCGCTCTCAAGACGCAGGCGCCCCATCTTCGCATTCTGGTGCTGGCTGAACCGCGTACGAAAGACCGGTTCACCCATAAGGACGGCCCGCCCGGCATTGATGGCTGGCTGGTCTCGCCGGTCCGGCTCAGCTCGCTGGCCGCCTACGCCCAGGGCCTTGAGATCGAGCCTGAAGAGCCCGTCGCCCCCAAGCTGCCCGACCGCGCGCTGGAAGGTCTCAATATTCTTGTGGCCGAGGACGATCCGGTGAACGCCATGATTGCGCGCACCGTGCTGACCCGGCTCGGCGCAGACGTGGCGGTGGTCGATACGGGCCGCGCAGCATTGGAAGCGGTTGCAGGCGGCCAGTTTGACGCTGCGCTATTAGATATGCGCATGCCCGAAATGGGCGGTCTGGAGGCAGCCGCCGCCATTCGTAGCCTGACAAGCCCCGTCGCGGCGCTGCCCTTGATCGCCCTGACCGCAAACGCCACCGAAGACGACCGCGAAGCCTGCCTGACCGCCGGCATGGACGCGTTTCTGACCAAGCCCTTGCAGCCCCAAGCCCTGATCGAGATCCTCACCGGCTTGTGCGCCCCGCAAAACCGGGCCAGTTTCGCCTAGGACCAGACGAGGGACGATCATGACCGTGGAAACAAACCCGCCAGCGCACAGCTGGGCGCAGACCGTGCGGGTGTATTTCACCCCGGTCATGCTTTCGATGATCGTGCTGGGCTTCGCCTCGGGCCTGCCCCTCTACATGGTGTTCCAGAAGCTGTCTTACTGGCTGCGCGACGCCGGGATCGAGCGCTCCACCATCGGCTTTTTCTACTGGGTGACCCTGTCCTACACGCTGAAATTTCTCTGGGCTCCGATCATTGACCGGGTCCAGATCCCGTTTCTCGCCAAATTGCTGGGCCCACGCCGCTCCTGGATCGTCACCGCCATTTCCGGCACGGTCATCGCGCTGGTCATTATCTCCCAGACCGACCCGACCCAAGGGCTCGCGCCCGTGGCGATCGCGGCATTTCTGCTCGCCTATTCCAGCGCCACGCTGGATGTGGCCATCGACGCCTGGCGTATTGAAAGCGCCCCCAATGACATGCAGGCCAATATGGCCGCCGCCTATTCGCTGGGCTACCGCGTCGCCTACATGACCTCTGGGCTTGGGCTCGCGATTTCCGAATGGGCGGACTGGGACTGGTCCTTCCTGGCGATGGCCGCGGCGATGGCGCTGTCTGCAGGCCTGGTCTTCTTGATGAAGGAGCCCGCCACAGGAACCTATAAGCACGCCCTGACCGGCTCCCTGCCCCAGAAAATCGTCAAGGCGGTGGTCGACCCGTTCAAGCAATTCCTGGGGCGTCTCGGCTGGTGGCTGCTGCCGGTCCTTTTGCTGATCACCCTCTACCGCATCAGTGACTTCACCATGGGCGTGATGGCCGCCCCGCTCTATTCCGATCTGGGCTTCGCGCGCGACGCGGTGGGCGGCATTCAGGGCGGACCCGGCCTGATCGCGACCATGACAGGGTTGTTTCTGGGCGGAATCGCCAGCATGCGCTTTGGCATGATGCGGGCGCTGGTGATCGGGCTTGTGATCACCTTGATCACCAATGGCGCCTATGCCTGGCTAGCGGCTACGGCGGGGCCGGACGATCTGGGCAAGCTGACGCTTGCAGTGGTGGGCGATAATCTGGCCGGCGGCTTTGTGACGACCGTGTTCATCGCCTATCTGTCGAGCCTTGTGGACCCCGAGAACGCGGCGACCCAGTACGCCATGCTCAGCTCGTTTTACGCCCTCTTGCCCAAATTCATGGCTGGCTTCTCTGGCGTTCTGGCCGATTCTGTGGGCTGGGTGTGGTTCTTCATCCTGACCGCAGGCTGGACCCTGCCGGCCGCCGTGCTTCTGGCGCTGGTGCTGGGATGGGGGCCGACGGCGGCGAAGGGTCAGTTCAAATTCGCCGAACGCCGGACCACCGAAAACGCTTCAGAGGGCGAAAAGGCGGAGTAATCACTCCGCCGCCTTCTCCGCTCGCTCATCTGAAAGATCGTGCGCCGCCAGCGCCGCCAGCGTCAGAATGTCGTTCACGCTGGCGCCGAGACGGGCGATCTGCACCGGCTTTTCAAGCCCCACCAGCATCGGTCCCAGCACGGTGGCGCCGCCCGCGGCGCGCATCAGCTTGGTGGCGATGGAGGCGGAGTGGATGGCGGGCATGACCAGCACGTTCGCCGGGCCGGTGAGGCGCGAGAACGGATAGAGACGGCGGTGATCAGGATCGAGCGCCACATCGGCGTTCATCTCGCCCTCGTATTCAAAATCCACGCTCCGCGCATCCAGATAGCTGACCGCTTTCTGAATCGCGTCCGCCCGGTCGCCCGACGGATTGCCGAAGGTCGAATAGGACAGGAAGGCCACGCGCGGGGTGACGCCGAAGCGCTTCGCCGCCGCCGCTGTCTCCACCGCGATGTCCGCCAGCGCTTCAGGGCTTGGGAATTCGGTGACATTGGTGTCAGCGATAAAGAGGGTCCGGCCGCGTGAGAGCACCAAGCTCATCCCCATGACGCGCTCGTTCTCGGCGGTGTCGAGCACCAGCTTCACATCGCCCAGCGCCTGGGCGTAATTGCGCGTCACGCCGGTGACCATGCCGTGCGCATCGCCCAGCGCGACCATGCAGGCGGCGAAGACGTTGCGGTCATTGTTCACCAGGCGCTGCACGTCGCGGCGCAAATACCCCTGACGCTGCAAACGATGGAACAGGAAATCGGCATAGTCGGCGTTCTTGTCAGACAGGCGCGCATTGACGATGCGGATGGCGTCGGACTGAACGCCTAAAAGCCGCATATTGGCGTGCACGGTCTCTTCGCGACCGATCAGGATCGCCTCGCCCAGACCCTGGTTCTGGAAGGCGTAGGCGGCGCGGATGACGGAGGGCTCTTCGCCTTCAGCGAAGACGATGGTCTTGCGCTCACCCGACCGCACATCGTCCTGAATGGATTGCAGGATCGCCGCCGTCGGGTCGAGCCGGCGCGCCAGCGCCGCCTTGTATTGCTCCATATCGGAGATCGGCTTGCGCGCCACGCCGGACTCCATCGCCGCCTGCGCCACATAGGGCGGCACATGGCTGATCAGGCGCGGGTCGAACGGCGCGGGAATGATGTATTCCTTGCCGAATGTGGGACGCGCGCCGTGATAGGCGGCGGCGACTTCATCGGGCACGTCTTCGCGCGCCAGCTCGGCCAGCGCCTTGGCGGCGGCGATCTTCATCTCTTCATTGATGGTGCGGGCGCGCACATCCAGCGCCCCGCGGAAAATGTAAGGAAAGCCCAGAACATTGTTGACCTGATTGGGATAATCAGACCGGCCCGTGGCCATGATCGCGTCCGAACGCGCCTCACGCACTTCTTCTGGGGTGATCTCGGGATCGGGGTTCGCCATGGCGAAGATGATCGGATCGGCGGCCATGGAGCGCACCATCTCCTTGGTCACCGCGCCCTTCACTGACAGACCGATAAAGCAGTCCGCCCCGTTCATCGCCTCGTCCAGCGTCCGTGCATCGGTGTCAGCGGCGTGTGCGGATTTCCACTGGTTCATCCCGTTTTCGCGGCCCTTGAAGATGACGCCCTTGGAATCACACAGGATCGCGTTGTCATGCTGCACGCCCATGGCCTTGAGCAATTCAAGCACGGCGATGCCGGCGGCCCCGGCGCCGTTCACCACGACTTTCAACGCTTTGATATCTTTTCCCGACAGCTCGCAGGCGTTGATGATCCCGGCGGCGGAGATGATCGCCGTGCCATGCTGGTCGTCATGGAAGACCGGGATATCGAGATATTCGCGCAGCTTCTCTTCAATGATGAAGCAGTCAGGGCCCTTGATGTCCTCAAGATTGATGCCGCCAAAGCTGGCGCCGAAGCGGCGCACGCATTCGATGAAGGCTTCGGGATCGTTTTCATCCACCTCGATATCGATGGAATCCACATCCGCAAAGCGTTTGAAGAGCACCGACTTGCCCTCCATCACCGGCTTGGACGCCATGGCCCCCAGATCGCCGAGGCCCAAAATGGCGGTGCCGTTGGAGATCACCGCAACCATATTGCCCTTGGAGGTGTAATCATAGGCGAGGTCCGGATCCTCGGCGATCGCTTTGACCGGCGCGGCCACGCCCGGGCTGTAGGCCAGCGACAGATCGCGCTGGGTCGCCATCGGTTTTGTGGCGGTCATCGCCAGTTTTCCGGGCTTCGGGAAACGGTGGAAGTTCAGGGCTTCTTCGTCATCGACACGGGAGCGGCGGTCAGTCATGGCGGATCCGGGAAAAAAGGGCGGTGGACAGGTGTGGACCTGCACACTAGCCGCTTCGCGGCGTACAGCAAATCACGCGCTGTCACACTTGCGGCGGGCGACGGCGCGGTTACCTTGCGCCCATGACGTCACACGCCGATCCGACCGCCCTGAACGCCCGCGCTTTCCCGACCCCAGAGGGCGGGACGCCGATGATGGTGCAGTTTTTGGAGCTGCGCGCCGAAGCGCCGCTCGACGCTCTGCTGTTCTACCGCATGGGCGATTTTTACGAGCTGTTCTTTGATGACGCCGTGCGCGCCTCCGAAGCGCTCGACATCGCCCTGACCAAGCGCGGCGAGCACCAGGGCGAACCCGTGCCCATGTGCGGCGTGCCCGTCCATAACGCCCCCGTCTATCTGTCGCGGCTGATCAAGGCGGGCTTCAAGGTCGCCGTCGGCGAGCAGATGGAAGATCCCGCCGAAGCCAAAAAGCGCGGCGCGAAATCTGTGGTGAAGCGCGGCATCACGCGCATCGTCACCCCCGGCACACTGACCGAGGATGATCTGTTAGAAGCGCGCGCCGCCAATCGCATCGCCGCCATCGCCCGTCTCGCCACCGGCGAGTGCGCCCTGTCCTGGGCGGATGTGTCAGATGGTGAATTCGCCAGCATGCGCGTCGGCAATGACGGGCTGGAAGCGGAACTGGCGGCGCTGAACCCGTCTGAAGTTTTGTGCTGTGACGAGGACGGCAAGCTGGCGTCTGAGCTGGCGCCGCATGCAGTGATCACGCCGCGCGCCCGCGCCAAGTTTGATTCTGGCGCGGGGGAGCGCCGCCTCAAACAACGTTTCAATGTGCAAAGCCTTGATGGGTTTGGCGCCTTCACCAAGGCTGAGCTGTCCGCGCTGGGCGCGCTTTTGGATTATCTCGAGCTGTCGCAAGCGGGCGCGCCGGCGCGTCTGCGCCCGCCGCTCAGCCTGCCGTCCGGCGCCGCCATGGTGATCGATCCTGCGGCCCGGATGAGCCTTGAGATCGACCGCACGCTTCAGGGGTCGCGCAAGGGCTCTTTGATCGACGCCATCGACCGCACCCTGACCGCGCCCGGCGCCAGGCTTCTGGCGGACCGGCTGGCGCGGCCGTCGATGAACCTGGCTGAAATCCAGGATCGGCTCGACGCGGCGCACTTCTTCTTGGAGAACCGCGCCTTGCGCGAACAGACGCGCGAGCGGCTAAAGGCTGCGGGTGATCCGGCGCGCTGCCTGTCGCGATTGCTTTTAGGGCGCGGCGGACCACGGGATCTGGCGCAACTGAGCCGGGCCCTGAAAGAAGGCGAAAAACTGATCGCGGGCTTCGCCAAGGACCCGCTGAACGCCCCGCCGGCGCCGATCAACCGCGCGCTCGACGCCCTGTCGCTGGCGCAAAACCCCGAACTGGCGCGCCTGGTGCAGGAGACCCAGCAAGCTCTCGTCGCAGAACCGCCGCTGCTGGCGCGCGATGGCGGTTTTGTCGCGCCAGGCTGGACCCCGGCGCTCGATGAAGCGCGCGGCCTTCGTGATGAATCGCGCCGGGTGGTGGCCGGGCTTCAGGCGACCTATGCCGAGCAGTCAGGCGTTAGCGCGCTGAAGGTCAAACACAACAATGTGCTGGGCTATTTCATCGAGGTCAGCGCGAAGAACGCCGACGCCCTGATGGGGGATCAGGCCTTCATCCACCGCCAGACCATGGCGAACGCGGTGCGCTTCTCCACGCCGGAGCTGGGCGAGCTGGAAGCGAAAATCGCTCAGGCGGGCGAGCGCGCCCTGGCGATGGAGCTTGAGATCTTTGACGCGTTCCGCACGCGGATCGAAGCGCTGGATGCGCCCATCCGGCGTGCGGCCGAAGCGCTGGCGGGTCTTGATGTGGCCGCCGCCACAGCCCATTGGGCCGAGGAAACCGGCGCGGAGCGCCCCCATGTGGATGACAGCCTCGCCTTTGATATCGAGGGCGGCAAACACCCCGTCGTCGAACGCGCGCTGGAACGCTCCGGCGAAGGGCGCTTCACCCCCAATGGCTGTCATCTGAACGGCGCTGGCGGGGATCATCCGCGCCTGATGCTGGTCACCGGACCGAACATGGCGGGTAAATCGACTTTTCTGCGCCAGAACGCGCTGATGGCGATCCTGGCGCAAGCGGGGCTGTATGTGCCCGCAAAATCGGCGCGCATCGGGCTGGTGGATCGGCTCTTCTCGCGCGTCGGGGCTGCGGATGACCTGTCGCGCGGCCGCTCGACCTTCATGGCGGAAATGATCGAGACCGCCGCCATTCTCAATCAGGCCGGGCCGCGCGCTTTGGTGATCCTGGATGAGATCGGGCGCGGCACCGCGACCTTTGACGGCCTGTCCATCGCCTGGTCTGCGGTGGAACATCTGCACGCGGTCAATCAGAGCCGGGCGTTGTTCGCCACCCATTACCATGAACTGACCCGTCTGGCCGACGAGCTGGACGCGGCGGGCAATTGCTCGCTCAAGGCCAAGGAATGGAAGGGCGATCTGATCTTCCTTCACGAAGTGCAAAAAGGCCCCGCCGACCGGTCCTACGGGGTGGAGGTCGCCAAACGCGCCGGCCTGCCCCAAGCGGCGGTGAAACGCGCGACGGACATTCTCAAGCGGCTGGAAAGCGATGACGCGCCAGCCGCAGCGCTTGCGGACCTGCCGCTCTTCTCAAGCCTCGCCCCGGAACCCGAATCCCGGCCCAGCGCCAGCGATGAGCGCTTGAAAGAGATTGATCCGGACAGCCTGACGCCGCGCGAAGCACTGGACGTGCTGTATGCGCTGAAAGCCTTGAGCCAAAACTCTGGCTGACGCGCCAGCCGCGCTCGCGTAGAATCAACGCCATGAGACCCACAACCCTCCCCGCCAGTCTTGATGGGCTGCGCTTGCGCGCCGAACTGTCCGCCGCCACCCGCGACGGCTGGGACAAGCCCGCCAATCGCCAGTTGGCGATGACCCGGCTCAAGCGTTATCTCGAGAAGGGCCGGGCGCTGGCCCGGACGCGCCTCACTGGCCCCGAAGGCGGGCTGGAGGCGGCGCGCACCTGGTCGGGCGTGATGAACGCGGCTTTGCGCGCCCTGTTTGATTCCATCACCTCTGATTACACCGACGATCCTCTGGACGGTCTCGCCCTGTGCGCGCTGGGCGGCTATGGCGCGGGGGAGCTGGCGCCGCAATCAGATATCGATCTGGTGTTTCTCACCTCGGATACGCCGCCTGATTTCGCCCAGGCGATCATCGAACAGACCCAGTACGCGATCTGGGATAGCGGCCTGCAGATCGGCGGCGGGGCTGTGCGCACGCTCGATGAAGCCATCGCGCTCGCCCAGGACGATCTGTCTGAACGCACGGCCCTGCTCGATCTGCGCTCCGTCTCGGGCGATATCCGTCTGGTTCGCCAGATGCATACGCGCTTCGATGAAGACATCCGCATCAAGAACGACGCCGAATTCGCCGCCGCCAAGCTGGCTGAACGCGATGAACGCGTGGATCGCCAGGGCGACAGCCGCTATGCGGTCGAGCCCAATATCAAGGACGGCAAGGGCGCGCTGCGCGACCTGCAAACCCTGCGCTGGCTCGCGCAAATCCTTTACGGAGACGATGCGCTGGAACGCTGGGTGGTGGCGGGCCTGTTCTCCATCGACGATGTGAAACGCTATCTCAGCGCGGCGGATTTCTTCTGGACTGTGCGCTTTCACCTGCATGCCCTGGCCGGGCGCAAGGATGACCGGCTGACCTTTGATCTGCAGCCTGAAATCGCCCGCCACATGGGGTTTGAAGACACTGACGACCAGCTGGGCGTGGAAGCTTTCATGCGCAGCTATTTTCTTAAAGCGATCGATGTGGGCGCGCTGACCCGTCTGGTCTGCGCCAAGCTGGAAGCTGAAGAACTCAAGGACCCGCCCGGCGGCCGCTTCCTGCCCGCCGACGGCAGCGCCAGCGAGACCGAGCTGGCGGAACGCGGCTTCACTCTGCATGCCGGGCGGCTTGATTTCGCCGATCCGCAAGCGCCGGAAACCGATCCGGTGATGATGCTGCGCCTGTTTGAAAAGGCCGCCGCGCGTCATCTGGATCTGCACCCCGACGCCGTCGCCGCCATCAGTCGCGGCCTGCGCCAGATTGATGATCGCTTCCGCACCGATCCGCGCGCCGCGCGCAGCTTTTTTGCGGTGCTGATGGACGCGGATGATCCGCGCATCATCCTGCGCGCCATGACCGAAGCGGGACTCTTGGGCGCGTATATTCCCGAGTTCGGCGACATTGTCGCTCGCACCCAGTTCAACATGTATCACCGCTTCACCGTGGATGAGCACACGCTGAATGCGCTGGGCCTGCTGCGTTTGCTCGAACAAGGCAAGCTCAACGCCGACCATCCGCTCGCCTCCAAGCTGGCGCCGGAAATCCTGCATCGCCGGGCGCTGCATCTCGCGGTCCTGTTGCACGACACCGGAAAGGGCAAGGGCGATCAGTGCGTGGAGGGCGGCGAAAACGCCCGCCAGGTCTGTCCGCGTCTGGGGCTGGATGATCATGAGACTGATCTCGTCGCCTGGCTGATCGAGAACCATCTCGAGATGAGCGATGTGGCCCAGCGTCGCGATCTGTCAGACCCTCGCACCGTGCTCGATTTTGCGCAAAAGGTCGGCACGATGGACCGGCTGAATCTTCTCACCATCCTGACCGTGGTCGATATTCGCGCGGTGGGTCCAGGCGTCTGGAATGGCTGGAAGGCCCAGCTGCTGCGCGACCTTTATCAGGCGACCGCCGCAGTCCTGCGCGGCGGCGAACGGCGTGACGAAGCCGAGGCGCGCGCCCGGCTGGAGGAACGCGCCGCACTCGCCCGCAATCATTTCCAAGAGGCGCTCTCCCGCATTGATCCGGAGTTCACACAGATCTGGACCGAAGTGCTCGATCACTCCTACTGGCTGGCCTTTGGCGAGGATGATCGCTTCCGCCACGCCGCCTTTGCCCGCGCCGCCTTTGAACGCGGACAGGCGACCAGCGTCGGCGTGCGCACTGACAAGCGCCGCTCGGCGACCGAAGTCATGGTGCTGACGCCTGACCGGCACGGCCTGTTCGCCGATATCGCCGGGGCGTTGTCCAAGCAGGGCGCCAATGTGGTGGGCGCGCAAGTGACCACCACATCCGACGGGCGCGCCTTCGACGTGTTTTACGTTCAGGAACAGGGCGGACGCCCCTTTGGCTGGTCAGACAGCTATATTCAGGACCGGTTGCGAGACAGCGTCCAAGACGCCGCAGAGCATGGCCTCCCTGAAGACGATGCGCTGGCGGCCCTGAAACCTTTGCGCCGACGCGAAGCGGCGTTCACCGTGACGCCATCCGTCAATCTTGATCTGGAAGCGTCCGACACCGCCCTTGTTATCGAAGCGACGGGCCGCGATCGCCCCGGCCTTCTGCATGCGCTCGCCAAAACCCTGTCTGATATCGGATTGTCGCTGGAGGCGGCGCGCATTGACGGCTATGGAGAACGCGCCGTCGACACCTTCTACGTCACCGAGAAAGGCGGCAAACCCTCTGGCGACGCCCGGCTTGTGGGCATCAAGGTGCAATTGATGAACGTTCTCTCCGACGCCGAAGACGCCGTCGCCATGCACCGCGCCAAACAGGGCCTGGTCGCCACCCCCGCCAGCGCAGGGCGCTAGAGGATGCGATTGCTGCGCTCCTCTGCTGTTGTTGGCGGCTTCACCCTGCTCAGCCGGTTCTTCGGGGTGGCGCGAGACATACTGCTGGCCGCCCGTCTGGGCGCTGGCCCCTTGACCGACGCCTTTTTCGTCGCCCTGACCTTCCCCAATCTCTTCCGGCGCATCTTCGCCGAAGGCGCGTTCAATTCCGCCTTCATCCCGCTCTATGCGCGCCGGCTGGAGGGCGAAGGCGCTGAAGAAGCCGACCGGTTCGCCTCTGAAGTCCTGTCGGTTCTAACTCTTTCGGTCATGGCGCTGGTCGTCCTCGCCCAGATATTCATGCCCTGGCTCATGTATCTTCTGGGACCGGGATTTATCAGCGATCCCGGTCTGTTCGGCTTCGCCGTGCTGATGACCCAGATCACCATGCCCTACCTGCTGTGCATGTCGATGGCGGCGATGATCTCAGGCGCGCTGAACACCCATGCCCGCTTCGCCACCGCCGCCGCGGCGCCGATCCTTTTAAATGTCGTCTTGATCAGCACGCTTCTGGCGGCGCCGGGGTCTCGGGAAGATCTGGCGCTCTGGCTGTCAGCGGGCGTCACCCTATCGGGCGTGCTGCAAACCGCCTGGCTGTACTGGGCCTCCCGGCGAGCGGGCATCAAACTGACCTTTCAGGCCCCACGGCTGACCTCGGGCGTGAAGCGCCTGATCGTGCTCGGCGTACCCGGCGCGGCGGCGGCGGGGGTGACCCATATCAACCAGCTTGTGTCAGGGTCCATTGCGACTCTTCAAGAGGGTGCGCGGTCCTGGATCTACTATGCCGAGCGCCTGTATCAGCTGCCGCTGGGCGTCATCGGCATCGCTATGGGCGTCGCGCTGTTGCCCGCCCTGTCCAAACGGCTGCGCGCTGGGGATGACGCGGGCGCCATGGGCGGCCAGAACCGGGCGATCGAGATTTCCATGGCGCTGACCCTGCCCGCCGCCGCCGCTCTGCTGGTGATCCCGGACGCCGTGGTGGCGGGCCTGTTTCAGCGCGGCGCCTTTGAGGAATCTGACACGGCGCGCACCGCGCTGGCGCTCGCCATTTATGCGGCCGGACTTCCGGCCTTTGTGCTGATCAAGGTCTTTTCGCCCGGCTTTTTCGCCCGCGAAGATACGCTCACCCCGATGAAGTTCGCCGCCGCTTCGATGGCGGTGAACATGATCGTCGGCGTTGTGCTGTTCTTTGGTCCCCTGGGCTATGCAGGACTGGCGCTCGCCACAACATTGGCGGGATGGGTCAACGCCGTACTTCTGGGTTTCACCTTGATCCGCCGCCGACAATTCATGCCGGACGCCCGTCTCACGCAGCGTTTGCCGCGCATCATTCTGGCCTGTCTGGTGATGATGGGGGCGTTGTGTGCGCTCGTCGAGCTGGCTGAAGCGCCCATTCTGGCCGCAATAAACGCCTGGCTCCCGACACCGTTGATCGCCCTCGTCTGGATGGGGCTGCTCGTGCTCTACGGTCTGCTTGTCTTCGGCGTCAGCACGCTGGCCTTGGGCGGATTGAGACCGCAGGAATTACTGGGCGCGCTCAAGCGAGCCCCGGCGCCGTCCGTCGAGGATCAGACCAAAGACGGTACAGGTGCTTGAGGCCCGGCCCCACGCCCTTTAAGACACAGCCTTCCTGACCCTTTGTCCCGAGCGAAAACCCATGACTGACGCGACGCCTGTCTATTCCGGCCCCGAACGTATTCTGTCCGGCATGCAGCCCACTGGCGGCCTGCATCTGGGCAATTATCTGGGCGCGCTGAAGAATTGGGTGCCCATGCAGGATAGCGGCAAAGAATGTTTCTTCTGCGCGGTGGACATGCACGCCATGACGGTGGAGTACGACCCCTCCGTGCTGCCTGACCGGGTGCGCGGCGTGGCGGCCGCCTATATCGCCGCCGGCGTCGATCCCAAGCGCAGCGCCATTTTCGCCCAGTCCGCCGTGCCCGAACATGCCGAACTGAGCTGGGTGCTCCAGTGCGTCGCCCGCATGGGCTGGATGGAGCGCATGACCCAGTTCAAGGACAAGGCCGGGTCGGGCAAGGACGCCGAGCGCGCCAGCGTGGGCCTGTTCACCTATCCGGTGCTGATGGCGGCGGACATCCTGGTCTACAAGGCGACCCATGTGCCCGTGGGCGACGACCAGAAACAACATCTGGAGCTGTCGCGCGACATCGCCGCACGGTTTAACCGCGATTTCGGCGACGACCAGATCATCCTGCCCCAGCCCGAACCCGTGATCCTGCCGACTGGCGCGCGTGTCATGTCGCTCAAGGACGGCACGAAGAAGATGTCGAAATCCGACCCGAGCGACAACGCCCGGATCAATCTGCACGATGACGCCGACACGATCGCCCGCAAGATCAAGAAAGCCAAAACCGATCCCGAACCCCTGCCCGACACCGCTGAGGGGCTCGCAGATCGCCCGGAAGCGAAGAACCTTGTGGGTCTCTACGCCGCGCTGACCGGCGCCTCCGTGGCCGAGGTTCTGGGCGAGTTCGGCGGGGAAGGCTTTGGCGCGTTCAAACCGAAACTGGCTGAAGCGGCCGTGGAATACATCGCACCGGTGAGCGAGGAATACGCCCGACTGCTTGATGATAAAGCGGAAATCGACGCCGTACTGAGAGACGGCGCCGAGCGCGCCCGCGCCGCCGCCCAGCCGGTCATGGCGGAAGTCAAAAAACTGATCGGCTATTGGGGCGCGTAAACGCCGCAGGCTGCACGCTTGCGCCAAGGCGCGCCACGCGCCAAATCTGAATACGACCGGTTTCGGGCGGCGCCACGGGCGTCGCCCGTCTCATATGGAGAGATGACATGCTCAAACGCGCCCTCTACGCCCTCGCCCCCTTCAGCGTTCTGACCCTCGCCGCCTGCTCGCCCGCCGAACAGGCGCCGGCGAGCACCGAACCCGCTGATTACGCCGTCATTGAAGGCTGGGTGCGTGCGCCTCTGGGCGGACGCGACGTCACCGCAGGCTTTGTCACCCTGACCGCTGGCGCGCCCGGCGGCCAACTTGTGGGTGCGACGACCGAGGAAGCGGACGCCATCGAGCTGCACACCATGGCCATGGACGGCGCGGTGATGCGCATGCGCCATGTGGACGCCATCGACATTCCCGCGGGCGGCGCGGCGAGCCTCGCCCCCGGCGGCGACCATCTGATGATCTTCGGCGTCAACCCGGCTGAGCTCGAAGACGGCGAGATGGCTCTGACGCTTGAGTTCGCCGACGGCGAAACCCTCGCCATCACCCTCCCCGTGCGCGACACCGCCCCGGAGCTTGACCCGGAAATGGGCGCGATGGGCCATGACCGTCATGAAATGGGCGGCGAGGGTGAAACCGAGGCGTCTGAGGGTGACGGTCAGTAGCGCCGATATCCGGTCCTGAATGCAAAAAGCCCCGGCCAATGGCCGGGGCTTTTTCGTATGGTCAGATTGACTTCTGATGTGAATAACAAGTATGTTCTTCTTTTGTTCGTTTGGGATGAGTCTGCACTTGATATAGTGTTTAAGATTCTGAGGAGGCACCAAATGTCGCGTCACGCAGATCATCCAATGTCAAATATGCTGAGTTCTGTGGAGCTCTGCGCCGGTGCTGGCGGCCAAGCTTTAGGCTTGGAACAAGCGGGCTTTGCACATGAATGCGTCGCTGAGATTGACAAGGACGCATGTGCAACCTTGAGGCTGAACCGTCCCGAATGGAATGTTTGGGAAGGTGACATCAAAGACTTTAATGCCTCAGCCTACAAAGGTGTAGACATCGTTGCTGGCGGCCTGCCTTGCCCGCCCTTCTCAGTAGCTGGAAAGCAACTTGGTGAACGCGACGAACGTAATCTCTTCCCAGCCGCACTCGGCATTATCGATGAAATCCGCCCTGGCGCGGTAATGATTGAAAATGTGCGCGGATTTCTAGGGCCAGTTTTTGAAGATTACCGCGAAGAGCTCAGAGCCAAGCTTCATGCACTTGGTTATAAAACTGACTGGGAACTTCTGAATGCATCGTCATTCGGAGTACCTCAGCTTAGGCCGCGTGTGGTAATTGTTGCTATACGCCATGCTTTCGCAGAGCACTTCAAATGGCCAGACCCAATTACGCACGAACCGCCAACCGTTGGCGAGACCCTGATTGATCTTATGGCCGAGAATGGTTGGCCGGGCGCACATGATTGGGCGCAAAAAGCCGACAGTATTGCTCCCACGATTGTTGGTGGATCAAAAAAGCATGGCGGCCCTGACTTAGGCCCTACTCGCGCAAAAAGAGCCTGGGAAGCTTTAGGCGTAAACGGCAAGACAATTGCGCCCGAAGCCCCGGATAGAGATTTCACAGGCATGCCGCGCCTTACCGTTCCTATGGTCGCACGAATCCAAGGCTTCCCTGACCACTGGAAGTTTTCAGGCAAGAAAACAGCCGCATATAGGCAAGTCGGGAATGCCTTCCCACCACCCGTTGCACGGGCGGTTGCGACTAATCTCAGCAATGCATTAATGGCAACGAATCGAGTCTTTCAAGTTAGAACGGTTGCTTAGATGTCAATTATTTCCAAAGCACGGTCCGATTTTCACAAATCTCTACTAGATAAAATTCTCACCATCTCAGGGGATGAGATTCCCAGCATCGCCGACAACAAAAATAGAGCAAGCATAGCAATATCAAGGAACTTAATTAACAAATTAGGTGACCCTAAAACTATCCCTAGTAAGATTAAAGGCCAGACAGCTGGATCGATATTTGAAGATATATGCGCGACCTTTGTGCGTGATACTTTCACCCACCTAGGTACTATTCGACCAGGCTCATTCGATGTTGTCAAAGGAGGCCTCATAAGCAACTTTGATCAGTATGGTCATCTTGATGAGCTTGATGCGCTTATCAAAGATAAGCCTGCCGTTAGGGCAGCGCTAGGTTCTGATTATCTTATTAAGCCAGATATCATTGTTTCACGCGCCCCAGAAAGTGACGTTTTCATCAACGCGACACATAATGTAATCGATAAACAACATGGTCTATACAGCCCTATCCGGGCTCAAAATAACTCAAAAAAGATTATGCATGCCTCTATAAGCTGCAAATGGACAATACGCAGTGATCGGGCACAAAACTCTCGATCTGAAGGGCTTAACCTTATTAGGAATCGTAAAGGTAGATTGCCCGGAATTGCAGTAATTACTGCAGAACCTACTCCCGCTAGGATTGCGTCTATAGCTTTAGGGACCGGCGATCTGGATTGCGTTTATCACATAGCCCTTAAAGAACTCAGAGAAGCCATTGTATTGGCTGGATTAGATGACGCACTCCTCTTGTTGGATATTATGATAAATGGTCGAAGATTGCGTGATATTTCAGATTTGCCGCTAGATTTAGCAATATAAAGCGCTCGCGCTCTAATCGTCGTCCATCTTCAGGGCCGCGATGAAGGCTTCCTGCGGGATTTCGACATTGCCGTACTGGCGCATCTTCTTCTTACCGGCCTTTTGCTTGTCCAGAAGCTTGCGCTTGCGGGTGGCGTCGCCGCCATAGCATTTGGCGGTCACATCCTTGCGCATGGCCGACAGGGTTTCGCGAGCGATCACGCGTCCGCCGATAGCCGCCTGGATCGGGATCTTGAACATGTGCCGCGGGATCAGCTCCTTGAGCTTCTCGCACATGGCGCGGCCGCGCATGTCGGCGCGCGAGCGGTGCACGATCATCGACAGGGCGTCCACCGGCTCTTCATTCACGAGGATCGACATTTTCACGAGGTCTTCCTCGCGATGCTCGATGAACTGGTAGTCAAAGCTGGCATAGCCTTTGGTGACCGATTTGAGCCGGTCATAGAAATCAAACACCACCTCGTTGAGCGGCAGTTCATAGACCAGCATGGCGCGCGAGCCGGCATAGGTCAGCTCGAGCTGTATGCCGCGGCGATCCTGACAGAGCTTGAGCACGCCGCCGAGATATTCGTCGGGCACCAGGATCGTCGCCTTGATCCAGGGCTCTGAAATATTGTCGATCTTCACCACATCCGGCATGTCGGCCGGGTTGTGCATGTCGATCTCGGAGCCGTCGGTCATCTTGATCTTGTAGACCACCGACGGCGCGGTGGTGATGAGGTCCACATTGTATTCGCGCTCAAGCCGCTCGCGAATGACCTCAAGGTGCAAAAGCCCCAGGAAGCCGCAACGGAAGCCAAAGCCCAAAGCCGCCGACGTCTCCATCTCATAGCTGAAGGAAGCGTCATTGAGCGCCAGGCGCTCCACCGCGTCTCGCAGGTCTTCAAAATCGGCCGCATCCACCGGGAACAGGCCGCAGAACACCACCGGCACCGCCGGCTCAAAGCCCGGCAGCATGGAGTCGGTGGGGCGTTTTTCCTCGGTGATGGTGTCGCCCACGCGCGCATCGCGCACCTGCTTGATCGAGGCGTTCAGAAAGCCGATCTCGCCCGGTCCCAGCGCATCGCGGTTTTCCTTGGCGGGGGTGAACACGCCCACCCCGTCCACGCCATAGCTCGCCTCGGCGCCCATCAGGCGCACGCGCATGCCCTTTTTCAGCGTGCCTTCGATGATCCGCACCAGGCAGATCACGCCCAGATACGGGTCATACCAGCTGTCCACCAGCAGCGCCTTCAAGGGCGCGGTCGGGTCTCCGGCCTTGGGCGCCGGCAAGCGGGTGACGACGGCTTCGAGCACATCCTCGATCCCAAGGCCGGTTTTGGCCGAAATCTCGATAGCGTCAGACGCGTCGATGCCGATCACATCCTCGATCTGGGCTTTCACGCGATCGGGTTCCGCCGCGGGCAGGTCGATCTTGTTGAGGACCGGCACGATCTCGAGATCCACATCAATAGCGGCGTAGACATTCGCCAGCGTCTGGGCCTCGACGCCCTGGGCGGCGTCCACCACCAGCAGCGCACCTTCACAGGCGTACAGCGAGCGACTGACTTCATAGGCGAAGTCCACATGGCCGGGCGTGTCGATCAGGTTCAGCGCGTAGGTCTGACCATCCTTGGCGGTATAGCTCAGACGCACGGTCTGCGCCTTGATGGTGATGCCGCGTTCGCGCTCGAGCTCCATATTGTCGAGCACCTGTTCCTTCATCTCGCGGTTGGTCAAACCGCCAGTGTGCTGGATCAGGCGATCGGCCAGGGTGGATTTACCGTGGTCGATGTGCGCGACGATGGAGAAATTTCGGATCAGGGACGGATCTGTGCTCATGCCGCGGGAGTTAGCACTGGCAAGCCTCCGCGCCAAGCTTATTGGCAGTAAAGCCAGCCTCCGGGCCGCGTGTTTACGCAGCGTTTACCCTTTCGCCTCACCGAGGCCCTAATTGACGTTCAGCGTCCGGCGCATGAAACCGGTCAGACAAGGCAGGCGCACCATGATGACACGATCGCTCATTTCCACACTCACCACGACAGCCTTGGCGCTGGCGCTCGGCGCCTGTGCGAGCATGGACGGGACGCAGACCGCTTCGCGTGCGGACGATCCTGATTACGGACAGCCAAGCGAGTACCAGTCCAATATCGACACCTATTCGCGTGAAGAGCTGGTGGAAGTCACCGCCGACTTCTTTGGCGTCACCGCCGAAGCCGCCGCCTCGGCTCTGGAGCGCGTGTTCTCCGATCTTGGACGCCCGGTGGGCTATATCGCTGGCGAGGAAGTCTCGGGCGCCGCCGGCATCGGTGTTCGCTATGGCGAGGGTTATCTGAGCCTCAAAGGCAGCCCCGATCAGCAGAAAGTCTATTGGCAAGGCCCTAGCATCGGTTTTGACGCCGGGGGCAACGCCAGCCGCGTGTTCACGCTGGTCTATCGCCTCAATGACACGGACCGGCTGTATCAGCGCTTTCCCGGCGTTGAGGGTTCGGCCTATTTCGTGGCGGGGCTGGGCGTGAATTATCAACGCGCCGACGGCATCACCCTGGCGCCGATCCGCTCGGGCGTCGGTCTGCGCGCGGGCGCCAATGTGGGCTATCTCGCCTATTCGCGGCAGCGCAACTGGATCCCGTTCTAAGGGTAAATCCCGATTAACCTTTGCTCGCATCCGTCATGAATTCCGGCTAGACTCCCCATGAACTTCGGCTTTCAGGGCCGGGACTCAGAGGGGGGCCTCGGACATGGACGGATTGATGACTGTCACAGGGTTTGCTGCCGGGCTGACGGCCGGATTGTTTCTGGCGCTTTTGCTCTATGGCCTGCGCGGCTATGCGTCTCGGTTCGGCGCCGGCCTCTTGCGCGGCCTGTCCTTCCCGTTCCGTCTTGTCTTGCGCCTGTTCGGGCTCGGCAAGAAAACCTCGCCCAGCCGCGCCAGCGAAATGGGTCCGGGCGCCTGGGCCGGCGCGGTGTCAGGTCACAAAACCCTGCTGGAAACCACGCTGGGTGAGGATTTTGACCATGAAGAGAGCTTCATTTCCCGTCAGGGCCTGATTTTCAAATGGATGATGGTGCGCGTGGGTTTCATGCGCATGCCCGAGGAAATGACCGACACGCTGGCGCAAGACTATGCCGAGCTCGCCGACCGGTTTCTGGGCTCGCCCGTGCCCATCGTCTCCGATCCCCGCGCTCTGTTTGAGGATGTGGAAGGCGCGGTGATCGCCCGACAATTCGCCGATAGCGAGCACGGGCTTTTGTACATGCTCAACGAAAGCCGCAAACTGATGAACGCCAATGTGCGCCGACTGTCGATCTGGCTGTCGTCCATCCTGACTCTGGTGCTGGTGGCGAACATCGTCCTCAATGCGGTGGGCGTGGTGGACGCCTTCGGCCCGCTGCATGGCGACCTGTTCGGCGAAAACACCGCTGGCGCGCTCAATTCGCTGATGTTCGGCGCCGGGTCGTGCGTCCTGGCGGCGCTGGTGATGTGGGCGCTCTACTATACCGAATACAGCCCCTATCAGCGCAACACTGCGCGTGAGATGGCGAACTTCCTGACCCGGTATTGCGCGCGGCTGAACGACCATTACCGCACCGCCATCGGTCGGGCGAAATCGGTCACCGTGGGCGAAGAGCGCGATTCCAAACAGCTCTCGGCGGAAGCGCGCCTGTGGACGCTGAACATCAACTGGATCGCCCTGCGCGTCTTCTTCATCGAGAGCTATGTGCGCAATGTGGTGTTCCAGATCACCCGGAACTCCAGCTATTACCTGCTGTTCGTCCCGGCGGGCTTTCTCCTGGCGGTGACGGCGCTGTTCGGGCTCGCCGCCGGGCTCGGCCTGTTCAATCCCTTCGCCACCATCATCGCGCTGGGCTGGGTCTTCCCCGTGCTCTTCATCCTGATCGCCATGCTCTACGCCTTCTTCCTGAGCAATTCGATGAAAGCGCTCGAGGAAATCGATCAGGGCGAGTGGATCAGCTTCCACACCCTCAAACTCAACCAGGTGCTGGGCGAGGTGGTCGGCAAATACGCCGAAGATGTGGGCTATTGGAAAAACCGCGTCGGCGGCGGGTTGTAGGGGCTGCCTGCTCTCTCCTGATCACAGAGAAGAAACAGGTAGATCCCGGCTCAAGGCCGGGATGACGCTAGCGAGAGATCTCAGGCCACAGGTCTTTCCAGCCCGAATTGGCCGTCTCGATCAGATCGAGTTTCCAGTCACGCCGCCAACGCTTGATCCGCTGTTCCTGCATGATCGCGGCTTCAGCGTCTGAATGCGTTTCAAACCAGACGAGCTGCTTGATGTCATACCGGGTCGAGAAACCCTCAACGACGCCTTCACGGTGTTGCCAGATACGCCCGACAAGATCACTCGTGACGCCGGTATAGAGAACGCCCCTAGGCCTGTTCGTCAGGATATAGACGGCGAACTGCTTCATCCCCCCAGTCTCCCCTCACCTCCCTGTCTTGTCATCCCGGACGCGAAGCGATCCGGGATCTACCGGAATCGCTCTGTTCGGATCACAGAGATGCCTGCAGTAGATCCCGGCTCAGGGCCGGGATGACGCTCTCATAGGTTTGGCTTGAAGACACTCACGAATCCATTCTTGTCATCCCGGACGCCGGAGGCGATCCGGGATCTACCGGAATCATTCTGTTCGGATAACAGACACGCCTGCAGTAGATCCCGGCTCAAGGCCGGGATGACAGCGAAAAGAATAGACCAAACACATCCGTCCCCGCCGGGTTCCGGCGAGGGTATGAGCAGGGCGCGCGGGAGCAGTCCGGGCGAATATTGGGTCTATTATTATGTGTTATGGAGCCCGAAAAGGCTCCCGCGCGCGATGGTGTTTTCTACGGCCTCGACCGGCTTGCTGACGCCATTTCTACGCAGCCTGCCCAAGCTGAGCCTTCTTTACGACTCGCCCAAGGGATTCCTGCCCCAAGGGCACGGCTCCAACAGGATCGCCGGAATGTACGAAGTCCCGCCTTTTCGCTGCGACGCGGTGCGTTAAACCGCGCCCGCTCGGGACACCACCACTCCTCCCGAACCCAACGCGCCGGCCGCCTGCCCTGGAGGAGTGAGGGCAGTATGGGGGTAAGTGGAGAGGGTGGGGATAAACACTTTTCTCTTCCCCTGCGCAGGCAGGGGCCGGGCCCAGAGCCTGATGCGCAAGCGCTTGATGATCTCTGGGTCCCGGCCTTCGCCGGGAAAGAGGGATGACACAAAGCCCCTCAAGTGTCATCCCGGACGCCAAAGGCGATCCGGGATCTACCGAAACCGCTCTGTTCTGATCACAGAAATGAAGCCGGTAGATCCCGGCTCAAGGCCGGGATGACGGATTCCGTGTGACCAACGCATTCCCTCAAACCTGTCATCCCCCGCTTCATACGGGGGATCCATGCCGGTTGTTTCGATCACAGGTTCTGGCATGGGTTCGCCGGATAAACCGGCGAATGACAGTGTGAGAGAGGTTGGCGGAATAGGCCCCAAACAAAACCCCGGCCAAGCGGTGCGCCGGGCCGGGGTTCTGTTCAGATCGCGAAGCGCAGACGCCTAAGCATCCACCTCCGCTTCCAGGGCGAATTCCTGGATGAAGTCGCGGCGGGGTTCGACCACGTCGCCCATGAGCTTTGAGAACAGCTCATCAGCCACATCCGCTTCGGTGACCGAGACGCGCAGCAAGGACCGCGCTTCAGGGTCGAGCGTGGTTTCCCACAACTGGTCGGGGTTCATCTCGCCCAGCCCTTTATAGCGCTGGATTTTCAGGCCCTTGGCGCCGGCCGCTTGCACCGCGCTGACCAGAGCGTTCGGGGAGAAGATCTCGGTCTCCTCGCCCTTGCGGCGGAAGATGGCGAGGCCCTGATAATCGGCCGCGATCGCGTCGGCGCGATCAGACAGGCGCTTGGCGTCGGGGCTGGCGAGGATCTTGTCATCCAGCGTGATGGATTCCACCACGTCGCGCACGGTGCGTTTGAACACAATGCCGCCTTCAGGCAGCAGCTGGCCGACCCAGCCGTCTTCGCCTTCATCCGATTGCGCGGCGAGGCGCTCAGCGGCGGCGTCCACCTGGTCCTGGCTGGCGTCGGGATGCAGCGCGCCGGTGAGGGCGGCGGCTTCCAGCGCGAATTTCGGAGCCCGCGCCGCGAGGCGGTCCAGCGACAGGGCGATGCCGCGCGCGGCCTTCACCCGTTCGGCCAGATCCTGACCATAGACTTTTTCGCCGGTCGCCAGCTCCAGCACCGCTTCCGAGCTGCCTTCCTCGATCAGGAAGGCGTCCATTTCGGCCTGGTCGGTGAGGTAGCGCTCGGACTTGCCGCGCATCACTTTATAGAGCGGCGGCTGAGCGATGAAGAGATGACCGCGTTCGATCAGCTCGGGCATCTGACGGTAGAAGAAGGTCAGCAAAAGCGTGCGGATGTGCGCGCCGTCCACGTCAGCATCGGTCATGATGATGACCTTGTGGTAGCGCAGCTTGTCATAATCGATCTGGTCGCGGCCGATGCCGGTCCCCAGCGCCGTGATCAGCGTGCCGACCTGATCAGAGGACAGCATTTTGTCAAAGCGGGCGCGTTCCACATTGAGGATTTTCCCCCGTAGCGGCAGCACGGCCTGGTTCTCGCGATGACGGCCCTGCTTGGCGGAACCGCCGGCGGAATCCCCCTCCACGATGAACAGCTCGGATTTCGCCGGGTCCTTTTGCGAGCAGTCCGCCAGCTTGCCGGGCAAGGACGTGATGTCGAGCGCGGATTTGCGCCGGGTCAGCTCGCGCGCCTTGCGGGCGGCTTCACGGGCGGAGGCGGCCTCGACGATTTTCGTCACGATCTGGCGCGCTTCGGCGGGGTGTTCCTCAAACCATTCGGTCAGCGTGTCATAGACCGCGCTTTCGACCGCAGGACGCACTTCGGAGCTGACCAGCTTGTCCTTGGTTTGAGACGAGAATTTCGGATCAGGCACTTTCACCGACAGAACGCAGGTCAGGCCCTCGCGCGCATCATCGCCGGTGATGGACACCTTGGCTTTGGTCGCAATGCCCGAATTGCCCGCATACTGGTTCACCACACGCGTCAGCGCGCCGCGGAAGCCCGCCAAATGCGTGCCGCCATCGCGCTGGGGGATGTTGTTGGTGAAGCACAGAACGTTCTCGTGATAGCTGTCATTCCACTCAAGCGCAGCCTCGACAGTGACGCCTTCACGCTCGCCGGTGATCAGCACCGGATCGGGGAAGATCGCGGTCTTGGTGCGGTCTAGGTGTTTGACGAAAGCGGCCACGCCGCCCTCATATTCCAGCACTTCTTCAAACGGTTCGGCGTCGCGTTCGTCGCGCAGCACGATTTTCACGCCCGAATTGAGGAAGGCCAGCTCACGCAAGCGGTGCAGCAGCCGGTTGCGTTCAAAATCAATGTTGGAAAAGGTCTCTTCAGACGGCATGAAACGCACCTGAGTGCCTTTTTTCCCGCCGGCATCGCCCACTTCGCGCAGGTCCTGACCGTTTTCAGGATCGCCGCGCCGAAAGCGCATGGTGTGCTCGCGGCCATTGCGCCAGATCGTCAGGTCGAGCCAGTCCGACAGCGCATTCACCACCGACACGCCCACGCCGTGCAGACCGCCGGACACCTTGTAGGAGTTCTGGTCGAATTTCCCGCCCGCATGCAGCTGGGTCATGATGACCTGAGCCGCCGACACGCCTTCTTCGGCGTGGATCTGGGTGGGAATGCCGCGGCCGTCATCGGTGACGGAGGCGGAGCCGTCGGCGTGCAGGCATACAGTCACTTGCGAGCAATGCCCGGCAAGCGCCTCGTCGATGGCGTTATCGACCACCTCATAGACCATGTGATGCAGGCCCGAGCCGTCATCGGTGTCGCCGATATACATGCCGGGGCGTTTGCGCACGGCGTCGAGGCCCTTGAGGACCTTGATCGACTCCGCGCCGTATTCCTGATTCGGTGTCTCTGACATGACATACTTTTACCGCGTTCGCGGCGTTGTCACCATGTCTGAACGCACTGCAGGTGTGGACTTTTCTGAACGCGGCTCTACCGCGCGAGCAGCAAGACCGCCACGGCCGTCATGATCACCGCCGTGACGAGGTCCGCCCAGCGCTTGACGCCTTTCTCGCGCAGCCAGCCGCGCGCTTTGTGCGCCAGGCCCACATAGACGAGCGCGAACAGCACGAACATCGCGCCCATCACCCCGATCATCGCCAGATAGCTCAGCGGGCCCACAACACTCAGGTCGAAAAACGCTGGCAGAAAGGTGAGATAGAAGATGATCGGCTTGGGGTTGGTTAAAGGCATGGCCACGCCCGCCGCATAGGTCATCGCCAGGCCGCGCTTGCTGACCCGCGCCAGGGGCGCGTCCGCCGGCGCCGGATTTCGCCAGCCGCGGAACGCGCCCCAGGCGAACCAGAGCAAGATGCCGGCGCCGATGATCTTGGCGATCCAGAAAAACTGCGCGTACTCGCCTGCGACTTCAGCGGCGGCGGCCAGACCGAACACCGCCAGCGTCAGCCAGACAATATCACCGGTCAAAATTCCCAGCCCATAGGTCACCCCATGGCTCGGCCCGGCGTCCAGCGTCCGGCCCACCATGGCGATATTGCCCGGTCCGGGGGTGAGAAACAGGATGAAGATGGCGCCGGCGAAGGCCGCGAGGGTGATCAGGCTCATGGGCGCGGGAGGTAACGCGGAACTCACCTCAGAGGAAGGGCGATTGTTCAGAGGACACGCCAGGACCGGGTCTTCCCCTCTCCCCCTTATCTAAAGGGGGAGAGGCCGGGTGAGGGGGTGCGTCTCAATCTGTGAGACATGAGAGGGATGAAGCGCCGCTCACCCCTCAACTAACCTCCCCCCTCCAGGAGGGGAGAGGGATGAAGTCGCATCTATTTCAAATACAATTGACGTATACGTCAGCTATATTACCATTTGGGAAAATAGACGTTCGGGAGACCCTCATGTCCAACGCACCCACTTCCGCCCTCGCCCGGCCTTTCGACACGCCCGAGCGCAAGGCGTTCCGCGAGAGCGTGGAGGGGTTCATCAATCGCGAGATCGAGCCCTTCGCCAATGAGTGGGACGAGGCGGGTGATTTTCCCTGGGAGTTGCATGAGAAAGCGGGCGCGTTGGGTCTGTTCGGCTTCGGCATTGACGCCGCCTATGGCGGGAACGGGTTTGAAGACGCGCTGATGCGCGTCGATGCGGGCATCGCCATGGGCTATGCGGGCGTGGGCGGGGTGAACGCCTCGCTGGGCTCGCGCGGCATCATGACCGGCCCGATCCACACCCTCGCCACAGATGAGATCAAGGCGGACGTGCTGCCCGGAATCGTATCCGGCAAAACCGGCGGCGCTCTGGGCATGACCGAACCGTCGGGCGGCTCGGACCTCTCGCGCATCCAGACCAAGGCCCGCAAAGACGGCGACGACTGGCTGATCAGCGGCGAGAAGACCTTCATCACCGGCGGCATGAAAGCGAGCTGGTTCGTGGTCGGCGCGCGCACGGGCGGCGAGGGGTTTGGCGGTATTTCGCTGTTTCTCGTCCCGTCAGACGCGCCGGGCTTCACCCGCACCGAAATCAAGAACAAGATGGGCTGGTGGTGTTCAGACACCGCGACCTTGCATTTTGACGACTGCCGCATCCCCGCCCGCTACCAGCTGGGTCAGGAAGGCCTGTGTCTTCTGGCGATCATGGACAATTTCAACTATGAGCGCCTGACCCTGTCGGCGGGGTGCCTGGGGATGGCGAAGCGGTGCCTGGATGACGCGATCACTTATGCCCAACAGCGCGAAACCTTCGGCAAGCCGCTGATCAAGCATCAGGCCATCCGCCACAAGATCGCGGACATGTCCGGCAAGATCGACGCGCTGGACGCCTATCTGCAAATGGTCGCCTGGCGCGTGAATGAAGCGACCGATAACGGCGCGGCCATGCCGGCTGCAGAGCTGGCGAAAATCAAGGTTTTTGCGTCCAAAACGGCCGAGTTCTGCGCCAATGAAGCCATGCAGATCCTGGGCGGCGCTGGCTATCTGCGCGGCTGCGCGATCGAGCGCATCTATCGCGAGGTGAAGGTGATGGCCATTGGCGGCGGCTCAGAAGAGATCATGCGCGATCTGGCCGTCAAACAGATGGGGTTGTGAGGGGTCGCATGGGCCTCCGGATCAAGTCCGAAGGCCGAAAAGATTTAGCGCTATGATCCCGGTCCTCGGGCTCGACCCGGGGACCCATGACTGAGTCTCAAACCCGAGACACCAGCCCCTGACAGCCTTTTTCGATGAGGTCGAGCACGCGCTCGAAATCGGTTTCGTCCCCGTAATAGGGATCGGGGATGGAGGTGCGCGCCAGGCCCACCGACCAGTCCATCAGTAGGGAAATCTTGGTTTCGGGCAATTGCCGGCTGCTGCGCGCCTCGGCCAGCCAGCGCCGATGACCCTCATCCATGGCCACCAGATGGTCAAAGCGGATGAAATCATCATCGGTCACGGCGCGCGCAGTGATGCTCGACAAATCATAGCCCCGCGCCTGTGCGGCCTGAATGGCGCGCGGATCAGGGCGCTCGCCCACATGCCAGTCGCCGGTGCCCGCGGAATCGAGCACCAGATTCTTCTCGGCCTTTTGCGCCAGCGCCTTGGCGACCGCTTCCGCTGTGGGTGAGCGACAGATATTGCCCGTGCACACAAACAGTATTGATGTTTCGCGCGACATTGTCCCCTCCTGACGCTGCGGGCCGGGTCGCCCCGAACCCACAGGCGTCAGAAGACCGCGACGCCTGTGAAGCTGACGTTAACGACCGCCTCAGGAGGCTGCGATGCGCGCCGGAACGCTGAATTGCGGCGCAATCTTGAGGTTTTGCGCCCAGCGCAGCTTCTCGAACACCAGCAAGATGGTGCCGTTATAATCGAGCAGGCGGTTCATCAGACCGCGACGCGGCAGGTGCAGCGCGCTGACCGGTTCGTCATGGTGATGGTCGTGAAACGCTTCGCCGCCGGTCAGGATCGCCAGCAGGTAATCCGCCCAGCGCGGGGTTTTGAGATGACCGAACACATTCACCCCGAGGATGGTGGCGTGAAACTGGATCGCCCGCGCCGTCACCGCCGCAGCGTGCAGGATGAAGGTCAGCAGAAGCGAGCCGCCCAGCGCCCAGACCGTGAGGTAAATGACCGCCGGCAGCACCAGATGCACCAACAGGGTGATCAGCGAATAATGCCGGTCAAGGATCTGCACGGTCTTGAGATCCTTGAGCCACATCGCCGTGGGACGCTGAAGATCATTGGGATCGCGGAAGATCAACCAGCCCATCCACGCCCACATCTTGCTTTCATGGGGGTTGTGCGGATCACCGGCCTTGTCCGACAGGCGGTGATGCTGGCTGTGATAATTCACCCAGTCCTTCAGCCGGCCCTGCATGGCGATGACGCAGTTGAGCGCCGTCAGGATCTGGGCGGGGGCTTTCAGCTCGCCCGCCTTGTGCTGCCAGACCCGGTGCAGAACGCCGATGCCGAAATTACAGATCACCAAGGTCACGGCGCCGACGAACAGCGCCAGCACCGGATACCACCAGTGAAGGGTCAGCCCGTTCAGAGCCAGTCCGAGCGTGAAGGCGGTGATGAGCCCCAAGACGCCCAGTGCGGGGTAGATGATGGCGGCGAAAACGCTCGCCCAGTCCAGAGTGCTCCAGCGCTTCTGGATCGCCACCGAGCGTGGCGTCGGAGTGGCTTTCATGCGTGTCCTCAACAGTCCTGACATACAACCGCGCCTTGATCATGCCCGGTCGCCCAGCCGTTGCATACAATGCATGACGGGGAATGTTTAACCAATGCCAAAACGCTGTGACGGCCATCACGTCGCAGTCAATCTCGACACCCGTGCCCGGTGTGCGCTATCAGCGAGCCCTGACACCGGGCGCACCGCACCGATACGCGCTGCGCCGTCCATCCAGTTTGCGCCTGATTCACGGGCGCCAATGAATGAAGAAGGGGACGGCCATGGCCGAGACCGAGTTTCCGACCGGCACGTTGATGAAGGGCAAGCGCGGCCTGATCATGGGCGTGGCCAACAAGAACTCCATCGCCTGGGGCATCGCCCAGCAATTGCACGCCCAGGGCGCCGAACTGGCGTTCTCCTATCAGGATGAAGCGCTGGAAAAGCGCGTGCGTCCGCTGGTGGAGAGCCTCGGGGACGAACCGTTCATGGTCACCGCCGACGTCACCGATGACGCCTCCATGGACGCCTGCTTCAAGACGCTTGAAGACAAATGGGGCAAGCTAGACTTCCTCGTCCACGCCATCGCGTTCGCCGGCAAGGACGAGCTTCAGGGCAGCTTCACCCACAACACCACGCGCCTGGGCTTCCAGCGCGCCATGGATATTTCAGCGTTTTCCTTCGTGGACGCCGCAAAGCGCGCCAGCGCCCTGATGCCGTCCAAGGAAGAGGGCGGCGGCGCCATGGTGTCGCTGACCTATCTGGGGTCAGAGCGCGTCGTGCCGAACTATAATGTCATGGGCGTCGCCAAGGCCGCTTTGGAAGCCTCCACCCGCTATATCGCCCGCGATCTCGGCCCGCTGGGCATTCGGGTGAACGCCATTTCGGCCGGCCCGATGCGGACCCTCGCCATGGCGGGCATTTCCGGCGGCCGCACCTTGATGAAGACCGGCAAGGACTGGTCCATGCTGAAAGAAGACACCACCATGGAAGGCGTCGCCGGTTCCGCGCTCTACCTGCTCAGTGATCTGGGCAAGTCGTGCACCGGTGAAATCCTGCACGTGGACGCGGGCTTCCACGCCGTCGCCGTGCCGGACATCGAAGACTAACTTAAACGCGCTTTAAAGGCGCGAGCCAGGATCAGTCGAGGGCCTGACGGGCCTTGGGCAATCGCGAAGACCTACAAAGCCGACGCAACCCGAGGAGCCTCCCTTATGACCGATCTATTGGCTCGCGCCTGGCGCGGGACGCGCCTCGGCGTCTTCTTCGCAACCGCCGGGTTTTGCCTCGGGTTTTGCGCGCTGGCGGTGATTGACCTTGGCGTACTGTCAAACTGGGTGGATGCCGGATCAAGCCTGGTCGCCCGCGGTTTCGGCCTGTACTGGCAAATCCTGCTGCCCGCGATCTTCCTGATTGCGCTTGTGATCGCCCTGTCGCCCGCGGGCAAGATCCGGCTGGGCGGTCGCGACACGCCTGAATTTCCCTATTTTCAATGGTCGGCGATGATCGCCTGCACGCTTTTGGGTGCGGGCGGCGTGTTCTGGGCGGCGGCGGAACCGCTGGCGCATTTCCTGACCCCGCCGCCGAACGCCGACGTGTCCGCCAGCGCTGAAGCCGCTGTGGACATCGCGCTGGCGCAAAGCTTTCTGCACTGGGGTTTCCCGGCCTGGGCGAGCCTCGGCGCGCTGAGCGCAATCTTGTTGATGTACTACGAGCAGGCCAAGGGCTTGCCGCTGGCGCCGCGGACGCTGCTCTATCCGGTTCTAGGCCGTAAACTCACTGATGGTCCCTTGGGCGGCGCAGCAGACATTTTCGCGCTGATCGGCGTCATCGCGGGCACGGTCGGGCCGATCGGCTTTCTGGGGCTTCAGGTCAGCGCCGGCCTGTCCAACCTGTTCGGCTTTCCCGAAGGTCTGCCCACCCAGATCGGCGTGATCATCGCACTGGCGTCGATTTACATCACCTCCGCCCTGACCGGCCTGTCGCGCGGCATCCAGATCCTCAGCCGCTTCAACATCATCCTGACGGCCGCCTTGCTGGTCTTCATTCTGGCGGTGGGCCCGACCGGTTTCATCATCCAGCATTTCCTGTCAGGGATGACCCATTACCTCGTCAATTTCTTCCCCATCGCCCTGCAGCGTGACGGCGCGGGCCTGTTTGGCGAAAGCGGCTGGTTGAACGGCTGGACCCTGTTTTTCTGGGCCTGGTTCATCGGCTATGGGCCCATGATGGCGATCTTCATCGCACGCATCTCTCGCGGACGCTCGATCCGCTCGATCATCCTGACCCTGTCGGTCGCAGCCCCTCTGGCCACCCATTTCTGGTTCACCATTCTGGGCGGCAGCGGGCTGGCGTTCGAGCTGGCGGAGCCGGGCTCGGTGTCAGGCGCGTTCGAAGGCTTTGACCTGCCCGCCGCCCTGCTCGCGATCACCCAGAGCCTGCCATTAGCCTTGCCGGTCTCGATCCTGTTTTTGATCCTGACCACGGTGTTTGTCGCCACCACGGGCGATTCCATGACCTTCGCCATCTCCAGCGCGCTGAGCAAAGACGGCGAGCCGTCGGGCGGCATGCGCGCCTTCTGGGGTCTGGTGATGGCGGCGATGGCCATCGTGCTGGTCAGCGCCGGCAATGGCGGAGGCGCCGTGGGCAAGCTGCAGCAATTCATCGTCATCACCGGCGCACCGGTGTCCTTGATGCTGCTGCCCTCGCTGTGGGACGCCCCCCGCATCGCGATCAAGCTGATGCGGGACGCCAAGACCTAGCGCGCCCCCAAGACGGGGCCCTGCGCTTACTGGCCAGCCGCGCGGCTGTCGTCCGCCAATTGCTCGAGGATAGCCACCGCACGGTCAGGGTCTGCGCACGGAAAGCTTTCATCCATCACACCGCCCATGCTCTGGCTGTGAGAGCGTGATCCGTCGCCGCTGATGGTGAAGCCCACAAGCTCCATCGCCTCAAAATGATAGACCAGCGCGAACGACTCCTCATCCGCCAGCAGCGCACGCCAGATCAGCGGCGCACTGTACACCTCGATATCGCCATATCCCGATGCGCTGTCGACACGCCCAAGCGTCAGATACACCATCGGTTCCGGCGAGCCTGACAGGCTTTCGCCTGACATCTCGTGATAGATCATGTCGCTAAACTGAGCGTCGGCGTCAAATTCCGCAGCGATCAGGGTCAGTTGGCCCTCTTCAAGCGCCGCAACGCCGCCAGCGGGCGCGCACGCCTCGACCAGGCCGTCTACGCGCGGATAGACCCAGTGCTCATACCCGTCCCCGGCCACAAAGGCGTTCAGACCCGACCGGACCGGGTCCACCCTCGCGCCAGAGGCCTGGAATTCAGCGTTCAACGCATCGGCCGCCGCAGAGGCGTCGTCACAGGTCAGCGCGATCCGGGCGCGTTCGAGCAAGGGTTCGGTGAAGGTCACCTCGCCCGCGTCATCGAGCACAAACGTCCGGCTGTTGAACGCGCCCTCACCGGTCTGAACAAACAGTTCGCCGTATAAGTCACTGTATGCGAGCAGATTATCGCCAGAGGCGGTGAAGCTGCGCAGAACGCCTCCCTCCCCCGCTTCGGCGCGGTAGATGCCCAGAGTGCCGGGCGCATCGCCAACGTACCAGAACCCGCTCTCGCCCGCAGACAGGGACTCGCCAAACCCGCACGCCGCATTCGCAGCCGCCGCCCGGTTTTCTAGATCCGAAGCCTGAATGAAACGATCAAACGGCGTCGCAACACGCGCAGTTGGCGCAGTGTCTGGCGCGGCTGAGGCAGGCGCACCGGCTTCGCCCGGCGCTGGCAAATAACCCGCATCGCGCAGGGCGTCCGCCCCGAAAACCGCCGCCACGCTGCCCGCAAGCGTCACGCCCAGAACAAGGGCCGCCCTTGATAAAGAACCCATAGTCATCCCCCCAGTAGCTCCCTCTCTGGTATAACCTGGACCTGAGGGAGTCGAGAGACTCTTTAGCGACACACAAATCTTTGTCTTGTGCCGCACATGTCCGCTCCATATCGTTTCGCTGTAATTTTACTGGGGGATATCTCTATGAAACTGGGCATGGGGGCGATGTGTGTCGCGCTGATAATGGGGTGCGGCGTCACTGCGCACGCACAAGTGTTTGGATTTGGCGGGCAGGCCGGCGCCGCAGACCCTGAAGCGCCGGCGCTTTACGGCGCGCACGCCTTTTCTGATGAGGGCCCGGACCCTTATGTCATCTCCGTTCGATCAGGGGGTGATCTCGCAGCGAGACGATCCGGCTTTCCCAATGGCTGTTATGGCGTGGTGACGTCCGCTCCCACTGTCGAGGTGCAAGTGGCTCCGGGACAGGCCGCGCTCACGCTCTTCACCGCCGGGCGCGCCGACACGACGCTGGCCGTGCTCGACCCTGACGGTCAATGGCGATGTGATGATGATGGCGCGCGACGCGGCACGAACGCCGCGCTGTCATATTCAAATCCGGTCCCAGGGGCCTGGAAAGTCTGGGTTGGCGATTTTGATGATCGTCAGTCGGACACGCTTTTGATCCTGTCTGACGCCGCCCCCTTTTCTCGTCCATTCGGTGCGCCAAACGCCCGGGCGCTGGATGCGCCAGTGCAAACTCTGACGCTGTCGCCGGGCTTCATGCCCGACCCGGTCGTCATCGACATTCAGACCGGCTACGGCTTTCAACTTGGATCCATGGACGTCTATGGCGAAGACGCCACGGGCCGCTGCCCGGGCTGGACCGGTGAGGTTCCGACCGCCGAAATCAGCTGGTCAGGCGAAAACGGGCCGTTGGTGTTTATGGCTGAAGGCGAAGCCGATGTGGTCATGGATGTGATCACGCCCTCAGGCGAAGCGATCTGCTCGGATGATATGGGTGAGGTGGACGAGCGCGCCCAGCTGGTGTTCGCACCTGCCGAGCCGGGCGTCTACCAGGTCTTCGTCGGCACCTATATGCGCTTTGATCGGGCCACGAATGCGCAGTTGAGCGTTTCGGAAACGCCCTTTTCCGTGAATGAAGACCCGTGGTGAGCCCTGATACGCTCACAGAGGGTCCAGCCTAGATCAGTGTTGTGATATTCAGCACCTGCAATGCCCCGCCCTGGTCAGGGCGGGGCATTTAAGTCAGGAGCGCTTCAGCCCGAACACAGGCCTGAGCGGCTTGATCCGGCGGATGATCTCAAACCCGGCGAACGCCCCGCCAAAGGTGATCAAAGTGACCAGCGCGAACTCGGTCCAGACGTCAAAGCCCATCCGCGTCAGCATATAGCCCGCTGAGACGGTGATCGTCTGGTGCAGGATATAGACCGGGAAAATCGCCTCCGTCAGATAGCGCCGCATCGGTCCGTTTCCGGTCAGGAAGCGCCGGGCCAGACCTAAGAGCGTGAGGATCATCGACCAGGCGTAGAGCACACGACCGGCGCGCGCGATCCAGAGCATGACCTCGTGTTCAGTGATCTGGTCCCACCACAAGGCCCAACTCGGGGTGAGGACCACGCCCAGACCCACCGTAATCCCCAGCGCCAGCGGCAAGGCCCGGTCAATGGCGGACCAGAACCGCTCGGATTTGGCCGCGAAGACGCCATAGAGCAGATAGGTGAAGCTGATGGCGTGGTTCGCCCAATCCCAGGTCAGATTGTGGGTGGTTTCAAAATGCGGGACCAGAAAGACCCGGTAGACCATCATCGGCGCAAAACCCAGGGCGATCAGCCACAGCGGCCCGAAGCGGCTGTCCAGCATCTGACCCAGAAGGGAGCCCGGGCCGCGTCCGAAGGCGTTCAAAAGCCCCATGACCGGCGCAAGCAATAGCGCATAGACAAAGAGATAGACCACATACCACAGATGGTTCCAGGTCGGCACGGCGATGCCCGCGATCTCCCAATCGAGGATATAGCGCGGCCAGAACGCCAGAATGCCCGGCTCGATCTCGCCCATCTCACGCAGCTGGAAATAGGTCTGGGGCATCACCACCACGATCATACCGAACAGGATGACCGGAAGCAGACGTAGCGTGCGCTCACCCGCGAACGCCAAACCGCCCTTCTTGTCATGCAGATAGCGGAACGCCACGCCTGAAATGAAGAAGAGCAGCGAAAGCCGCCAGGGGTTCAAAAGGCTCATCAGCGGCTCGGCGCCCGGCCCGGCATGGACGCTTTTCACATGCCAGCCCCAGGGCACGTAGAACATGCCCACATGGTAGAGCACCAACAGGCCGAACGCGATGATGCGCAGCCAATCAAGATCATAACGGCGGGTCGGAGGCGCGCTGATGCGTGGGCCGGTTTCAGTCATCTCAGTCTCCCAATCGAACCAGCGGCGAGACTGCCGTCCGCTGCCGATGAAGGCAGGCCTGAAAGGACAAACAACGGACCCGTGGGACCAAGACCGGCGCCCCTGGGACGAACCGCGGCTCAAACGGGATGAAACACGGCGCCCCACGCTGGCGAGGCCGGACGCATCAGGGCAAGATCAGGCCATGCACACGCCCGATCTTGAACGCCGTGTCCTTCGCGGCGCCTTTCTGTTTTATCTGATCGCCTCGCTGGGCTTCTGGCTGGTGAACGGCCTGTCCCTGGCCGAAGAATGGCGGCGGGCGGGCGACACCGGCGTCTGGCTGCGCGCCCTGACGCTGGAAGGCACCAGCAATCTGGTCATTCTGGCCCTGTTTGTTCCCGTCGCCTTGCTGGAGCGTCGCTTTCCCCTGAGCCTGGAACGCTGGCGGACGGCTCTGCCCGTGCATGCGCTGGGGGTCACAGCCTTCTCACTCGTCCATGTTGTGACCATGGACAGCCTGCGCGCCGGGCTCTGGCCCCTGATGTTCGGGTTCGCCTATGAAACCTATGGCGGTCCGTTCGGTGAGTTTTTCTACGAGTTTCGAAAAGATGTGCTGACCTATGCGCTGATGCTCGCTGTGCTCGCGATCATGCGCGAGCTGGAAGACGCCCGCCAGCGCCTGCGGGCCGCCCGAGAGGACGCCCACGCCGACCATGTGATCACCCTGCGCAGCGGCGGGAGGGAGATTCGATTGCCGGCCCGCGACATCATCAGCGCCAGCGCGGCAGGCAATTATGTGGAAGTGATCACGCCCACCGGCGCGCATCTGGCGCGCATGACCCTGACCCGATTGATCAGCCTGCTGGAAACGGCGGGGGCGGAGCCCGTCCGGCTTCACCGCTCTCACATGACGGTCCGTCAGGCGATCCGCGAACTGGTCCCCACCGGCGACGGCGACGCTGAAGCGCGCCTGTCAGACGGCCGAATCCTGCCGGTGAGCCGCGGCTATCGCACACATGTTTAATCGCTGAATTTATTCAGTAAATATCTCGTTAACCATTAGAGCATAGGCCGGTGCCCTTCAGGCGCACGGGACAGCGCTTTTTTTATACCTTTTGGGGACTGACACATGAAATTCGTACTGATCGCAGGCGTCAGCCTGCTGTCGCTGGCTATGGCCGCACCGGCTCTGGCGGATGACGACGCCCGTATTGAAGAACTGGAAGCCCGCCTCGCGCAGCTGGAAGCGACAAACCGGCAATTGCTCGAAGTGCTGGCCGCCCAGGGCCTGCTCCCGCAAGCGAACGCGCCCGCGGCGCCCGTCATGCCGCATCATCCCGCCCCCGCCCCGGCGGATGCTCCGATGCACACGGCGTCCCATGATCATCACGCCCAGCAGAGCGCACATGCCGCCCGTCATGGTGATGACTTCCACCAGAACCTGGTCGGCGTCAGCCCCGAATACGGCTATCAGATCCTGGATCACGCCGAGGGCGTAAACACGCGCGCCCTGACCATTCTGAGCGCGATTGAAAACGGTGATCTCGATCGACGGGTGACCCTGAGCGGCAATGTGACGGCGCTGGGCGATTACCAGGAAAGTAATTCCAACACCAAATTCGGCTGGCTGATGCGTCACCCGACCTCCGCCAACCAGATCGGCGAAACGGTATCGGAATTCATCGTCCACTCCGCCCAGCTGGCGGTCACCGGCCGGATGACGGACAACATCACGCTCTATTCAGAGATGCTCTATGACCCCGAGCAGAGCTTCGGGTCCGGCACGCTGACCGATCTCAATCGCAACCAGATCCAGCTGCGCCGCGCCTTCGTGCTGTTCGGCAATCTGTCAGAGCGCCCCTGGTACGCCGCCATTGGCAAGATGGATACGCCCTTTGGCTTGAACGACACCGTCAGCCCGTTCACCAACTCCACCAGCTGGCATGCGTTCGCCGGTCTCGCGACGGGCGGCATGGTCGGCTATTCCAATAACGGCCTGCATGTGCGCGCCATGGCCATTCAGGGCGGCTCGCAATTCCGCGCCCATAACGCCCCGGTCGAAGACACCAATGTTCCCAGCCGGGTGAACAATTTCGCCGTCGATGTGAACTACACCGCCGCATTGTCTGAAGGCCGCACGGTTATGGCGGGCGCGAGCTATACTGAAGCCACCGCCTATTGCCAGGCCTATCCGGTCTTCCACTTCAATCCGTGCGATGACAGCAATCCGGGCTGGGCGGTCTATGCCCGCGCTGATCTGGGCCGTCTGGAACTGCTGGGCGAATACGCGTCCACCACTGATGACTGGGCGGGCACGGCCTCGCCGGTCCCGATCTATTCCGCTTTTGAAGCGGTGGCGCCGAACGCCTTCACCCTGGGCGGACGCTACTGGTTTGATCTGCAATCGAGTGAAGACTTCGCCCTGTCGTTCGAATTCAGCCGCTTCGTCTCTGGCGATGACGGCGCCCCTTGGGAGAAACAGGACCAATGGGTTCTGGGCGGGTCATACTTTATCAGCCCGTCGGTCAATCTCTTCGGCGAGCTGATCCGCACCGAAGGCTGGGTGCCGCTGAACTTCCTGTCGGGCGGCAATCTGCCCACCGGCGAAAGCTGGTCTGAAAGCGATGCGAGCACCAATGTGCTGGCGCTGGGCGTTCAGGCGAGCTTCTAGGCTCCCACCCACCAGACACAGAAAACCCCGCCGGATCGCTCCGGCGGGGTTTTTAATGGGTGCGAGTAGAGGCTTTACTCCACTTCGCGTTCGCCCTGATCCGGCGTATGCGGCACCACCGGCTCGTCCGGCTTCACATACGCATCCAGCCAGTCAATGGATTCCGCCAGCACATGCAGGACGCTCTCGCGCGCCCGATAGCCATGGCTTTCATAAGGCAGCATCACGAGGCGCGCCGTGCCGGCATTGCCTTTGACGGCCGCGAACATGCGTTCGGACTGAATCGGATAGGTGCCCGAATTATTATCCATCTGGCCGTGGATCATCAGCATGGGTTCGTCGATATCATTGGCGTGCATGAAGGGCGAAAGCCTGAAATAGGATTCAGGCGCCTCCCAATAGGTGCGGCGTTCGGACTGGAAGCCGAACGGCGTCAGCGTCCGGTTATAGGCGCCCGACCGGGCGATGCCGGCGCGGAACAGGTCCGAGCCCGCCAGCAGGTGCGCCGTCATGAAGGCCCCGTACGAGTGACCAGCGACCGCCACGCGCTCACCATCGCCATAACCGCGCGCCACGCTGTCTGCGATGGCGGCTTCAGCCGAAAGCACCAGCTGGTCGACGAAGGTGTCATTCACCGTCAGCGGATCATCACCCACGATCGGCATGGTGGCGTTTTCCAAAAGCGCATAGCCCTGGGTCACCATGAAGCGCGGGCTGGTGCCGGCGACGCGCGAGAAGCGGTATTGCGAGCCGCGCACCTGACCGGCGTCAGAAGCGGAATTGTATTCCAGCGGATACGCCCAGATCAGCAAGGGCAGGGTGTCGCCCTCTTCATAATCAGCCGGCAGATAGAGTGTGGCTGACAGCGGCACGCCGTCCTCACGCTCATAGGTGATCAGCTCCTTGCGGATGTCATTGAGCTGAGGGTGCGGGTTTTCAAAATTGGTGATGCGGGTGACGGTCTCGCCCTCATGACGCTGCACGTTTGGCGGGGTGGTCGGGTCCTCATAAGAGGTCAGGAACACCGAAGCGTCGTCGGTCAGCACGTCAATCACGCGCTCATAGCTCTCACCCGAATTGCGCCACAGGATCTCGGTGTCCAGCGTGTCAAAATCTACGCGGCTGAGGAAGGGGCGATCCCCGTCGGCGCTGGCGCCGTTGCCGGTGAAATACATCGCGCCATCCACCACGGCCGCAACGTCACGGCCATAGGCGTTTCGCACGCTCAGGGGCGAGCCGGGATCGGCGTAATTGTCCTGGATCGAGCGCTCATTGAGCAAGCGCGGTTCAGCACCGGAGGCCGCGAAATCCACCAGCCAGGACCGCACCACACGGGTGTCGCGATCATATTCGGTGGCGATGCCGATCTGACCTTCTGAGGTGAACTGGGTCCCGTAATAGCGATCTTCAAAGCGCGCGATCTCCATGGGCTCGCCGTCAAACGGCGCCTCAAGCGCCCAGGCGCTGTCGCGTTCGTCAGTTTCCACCCGCGGATCGCCGCCATCCAGCGCTTCCGCCCAGACCAGGCGCGCGGCCGCAGAATCCTGCCAGGTGATGGAGCGGCGCCCTTCGATCACGCCGCCGATCGGCACGCCGTCAGCGATGTCATGGCTGGCGATCTCAGCGACCAGATCCCCGTCCAGGGTCCAGACTTCGCTGGTTTCCGCAAAGCGCGACCAGGGCACGTCATAGGAGAAAGGCTGTTCGAGCGATTCTACCAGCAGATACTCACCGCCCGGCGCCGGATCGACCGCGTAATAAAGCCCCGGCTCGCCAATCTCACGCACGCGCAAACGGCGCGCGGTGACGTCCACGGAGACGATCTGGCTCTCAGCTAACCAGGCGAACAGCGCCGCATCGTCCGCGTCAGAGAGCAAATCCTGATAGGTGCGCACCGGCGCTTCATAGCCGGCGGCTTCCTGGATCACCGGACCTGCGGGAACGCGGGCGCGTTCCGGGCGTGGGCCGCGCTCATCGCTGGTCAGGGTGACGAGCAAAGTTTCGCTGTCGCTCATCCAGTCGAGCGCGGAGAACACCGCGTTGACGCCTTCGTCGATGATCTCGCGCGCCTGAGCGCGCTCCATATCAGCGACCCAGACGCCGATCGAGTCCTCATCGGTCACCAGGAAAGCGGCTCTGGAACCATCCGGCGACCAAGTGAAGCCTGACAGGCCCACATCATCGGGCGTAGGGATCGTGGTTTCCTCGCCGGTCTCCAGATCAATCACCGACAGGCCGATCACCGAGCGCGGGCCATGACGACCATTGGTCTCGGCATCCAGCCGCAACCCCGCCAGACGCTCCATCGGGCGCGCCATTTCGGAAATAGGCGGCAAGCCTTCACGATGCAGCAGCAGCAAATGGCGCTTGTTTGGCGACAGCGTGGTGTAGGGCGCGTTGGGCGCATCCACGATATCGACGATCTCTTGCGGCGGCAGACGATAGCCGTCCTGGGCCGACGCTGCGCCCATGGTGACGCCTATGCTCAGTGCGCCGCCCAGCGCCGCACGAATAAGTATGGACATAAAGCCCTCCCCGGATTTGCGTTTTCGCAGTCTGGGCGAAGCATAGCGGAGGAATGCTGGCCGGGGGATGACGGATTGGTAAGGTTATAAGATTACGTCTGGCGTTCAGGCGCCGATGCAGCCCTTGGCGCGCCTCGCTGTATTGATGCAGGCCCGTGACGCAATGGCTTCATTCAATCGCTCGGTGCGATCCCACAACGCTTGTCTTAAAGCGGGCAGTTCTCTCTCAAGCGCCTTGATATCACCTTCAAGGCGACGCGTAACGCGCCGAGCCTGAACAAATTGCGCGGCAGCTGGTGCAGTGTCGACGGCCAGATTACCGAGTCGATAGCGTCCGAGCCTACCAGTCCGTCCAATAGTGACAAATCCGGGCGGGCTCGGTTCAGACCGGCGGTGACGGAGCTGCTCTATATCCGCCCTTTTATGGGCGATCTGAATCTCAATGTGCCGGATTTGGGCCACCAGACTGTCTCGCAGGCGCTGATCATCCGCGATAACGCTATTCGCCCGGGCACGTTTCTCCGCAAGCGCTTCGCAATCGAACCGCTCCAATAGTCTCAAGTTGCATGTGGCCATCCTTACCCTCCAATATGGGAATTGGAGTTTAGGGGTGGTCCTCTGGGGGGCGGAGATGTTGCGCGCGATCAGTATTATCAGCCTGATGTTGATCACCGGCGCGTGCTCACAACCGCAAGCCAGCACTACGCCCGAACAGATTATTTTGCCTCATTGGCGTGCGTGCCTTGAGACGTATGGCGGCGATGTTCATCAAATGGCGGATGCCGTCCATGAAGGCGACCCTGACGCTATCGTATGCACGCTCGCCCTTCACGAAGGCCGGTACGTAGAGAGCCACAGGCGAGAACTGCTCTATCGCTATTATCGCGCCACCGGGCGCGAACCGGAGGGCCTGGACGCCTCCATCCGTCAGCTGGACCGCCAGGACTTGGCCGCGAGCTTGCGCACCATCCATCGCTTCAGCCCCGAACTCGACATGTTTGAGTCAGATGTCCGGGGCTGCCCGGTCTATGACTCCATTGCACGGGAACTGCTGATGCGCGTGCAGGCGCCGGACGACACGCACTGCCTCCCCCGTCGCTGGGGGTGGCGCTAACCCGTAGAGATGACAAAAAACCCCGCCGGCTTGCGCCAGCGGGGTTCTTCATGACCTTGCGATCGAAAGGGGTGAGGATTAGTCCTCGCCGCCTTCTTCCGCCATTTCTTCGCCGGTCTCCTGGTCGATGATCTTCATCGACAGGCGCACCTTGCCGCGATCGTCAAAGCCCAGCAGCTTCACCCAGACTTCCTGGCCTTCGGCCACGACGTCTTTGGGGTGACCCACGCGCTCGTTCTTCAGCTGGGAGACGTGCACGAGGCCGTCCCGCGGGCCGAAGAAGTTCACGAAGGCGCCGAAATCGACGACCTTGACCACTTTGCCTTTGTAGATCTTGCCCACTTCCGGCTCGGCGGTCAGACCGTTGATCCAGTCCAGAGCCGCCTTGATGGAATCGGCGGACACGGCGGAGACCTTGATCAGGCCGTCATCATTGACGTCCACTTTCGCGCCGGTTTCCTCGACGATCTGGCGGATGACCTTGCCGCCCGAACCGATCACGTCGCGGATCTTGTCGACCGGGATCTGGATGGTCTCGATCTTCGGCGCGTGCTCGTTGAGAGCCTCACGGGTGCCCGACAGCGCCTTGTTCATCTCATCGAGAATGTGGATGCGACCGCCTTTGGCCTGGTCCAGCGCGGTCTGCATGATGTCTTTGTTGATGCCGGCGATCTTGATGTCCATCTGAAGGCTGGTGACGCCCTCGGACGTGCCGGCAACCTTGAAGTCCATATCCCCGAGGTGATCTTCATCACCGAGGATGTCGGACAACACGGCCACGCCTTCAGGATCCTTGATCAGGCCCATGGCGATGCCGGACACCGGACGGGTGATCGGAACGCCTGCATCCATCAGCGCCAGAGAGCCGCCGCAGACGGTCGCCATGGAGGACGAACCGTTGGATTCGGTGATCTCAGACACCAGACGCACGGTGTAGGGGAAGGCTTCCGCGTTCGGCATCACCGCCGACAGCGCGCGCCAGGCGAGCTTGCCGTGACCGATTTCACGACGGCCCGGGGCCAGACGGAAACTGGTTTCACCGACCGAATAGGGCGGGAAGTTGTAGTGCAGCAAGAAGCGTTCTTTGTAGGTGCCGGTCAGGGCGTCGATGAATTGCTCATCTTCACCGGTGCCCAGCGTCACCACGCACAGCGCCTGGGTTTCACCGCGGGTGAACAGGGCTGAACCGTGGGTGCGGGGTAGAACAGTAGCTTCCGACACGATCGGGCGAACCTGATCGAGCGAACGGCCGTCAATGCGCTTGCCGGTCTTGATGATGCCGCCGCGCACGACGCTGGCTTCCACGCTTTTGAGGACATCCTTGAGGACCGCCATTTCGGCGCCGTCAGGATTGTCTTCGGTGGCGGCGAGCTCTGCGACAGCTTTCTCCTTGGCGGCGGAGACAGCGGCCTGGCGCTCGGTCTTGTTGGTGATGGTGTAGGCCTTGGCGATCTCGTCGCCGACCAGACCGCGCACCTTGGCTTCGAGCGCGGAATTGTCGACCGGCTCGAAATCCCACGGGTCTTTCGCGGCTTTCTCGGCCAGACGGATGATCATGTCGATCACCGGCTGGAACGCCTCATGGCCCGCCATCACGGCGCCGAGCATGACTTCTTCCGACAGCTCTTTCGCTTCGGATTCCACCATCATCACAGCATCCGACGTCCCGGCGACCACGAGATCCAGCTCGCTATCGTCCAGCTCGTCGACGGTCGGGTTGATGACATAGTCGCCATCCTTGTAGCCCACGCGCGCCGCGCCGATCGGACCCAGGAAGGGCAGACCGGACAGGCACAGCGCGGCAGAGGCGCCGACCATGCCGACCACATCAGGATCATTTTCCAGATCATGGCTGAGCACGGTGAGCATCACCTGGGTGTCGTTCTTGAAACCCTTGGGGAAGAGCGGGCGGATCGGACGGTCGATCAGACGCGAGGTCAGCGTCTCTTTATCGGTCGGACGACCTTCACGCTTGAAATAGCCGCCCGGAATCTTGCCGGCGGCGAAGTATTTCTCTTGGTAATTGACGGTCAGCGGGAAGAAATCCATCCCCGGCTTGACCTCTTTCTGTGCGACCGCTGTCGCAAGAACAGTGGTCTCGCCATAGGTGACGAGCACTGCGCCGTTTGCCTGGCGCGCCATGCGGCCGGTTTCGAGGGTCAGCGTACGGCCGGCCCATTCAATCGTTTCGGTTTGGATATCGAACATTTATCTCTCGTTCGTACGGTCATGTGCGGCGCCGCCGGATTGCGGTCGCCGGATATGAAAACGCCGGCGCGCCCCGTGGCGGCCGGCGTTTCATCGGGAGCGCCTAGCGGCGCAGACCCAGAGCAGCCACAATCGCCTTGTAGCGAGCTTCGTCGATTTTCTTGAGATAATCGAGAAGGCGCCGACGCTGGGACACCAGCTTCAGCAGGCCGCGGCGGGAGTGGTTGTCTTTTTTATGCGTCTTGAAGTGCTCGGTGAGGTTGGCGATACGCTCGGTCAACACCGCCACTTGCACTTCAGCAGACCCGGTGTCGTTTGCGCCCCGGGCATGCTCTTTGATCAGTTCGGCTTTACGTTCTGCCGTAATCGACATCGTCTATCGGGCTCCTAATCCCATTGAAAGACACGAACAGGCGAAAATTGACCCGCGCGTGCTTCGCCGATCGCAACGGCCCGGTCCGACCCCATGGCCACAACAGCTTTCGAATAATCCTTCCCCGCGATGTCGCGGGGTTGGCGAAGACTGCGCAGCTCTGAAGCTCGCCGGGGAGGCAAGACGATCGACCGTCCTTGCCTCAACTGAAACGCCTCGTCCTCGGTCACGGCCGTCGCCGGGATGTCGTCCAGCGCGGTCTCGACCGGAAGCAGGGCCTCCAGCGCGTGGCCCTTATGGACCAAATCCTCAAACACGTCCAGCGAAACGGCCTGTGCGGCGCTGAACGGACCGACCTTGGTGCGGCGCAGCGCGGCCACATGTCCTTCCGCCCCCAAAGCCGCCGCCAGATCGCGCGCAATCGCACGCACATAAGCGCCCTTGCCGCACTTCATTTCCAGCACCGCCAGATCCGGGCTCGGCGCATCCAGAAGCGTCAGATCGTCAATACGCACAGGGCGAGAGGCCAATTCGACCTCTTCGCCAGCCCGCGCCAGATCATAGGCGCGCTCACCATCCACCTTGATGGCGGAAAATTTGGGAGGGATCTGTTCGATATCGCCGATAAACTGGCCCAGCGCGGCTTTGATGGCGTCCCGGTCCGGGCGCACATCGCTTTCGCCGGTGATTTCGCCTTCGGCGTCCAGCGTGGTGGTGGAACTGCCCCAGCGCAGGGTGAATTTATAGGTTTTCGAGCTTTCCTGGGCGAAAGGCACGGTCTTGGTGGCTTCGCCAAACGCAATCGGCAAGACGCCCGACGCCAGCGGGTCCAGCGTGCCCGCATGGCCGGCCTTTTGCGCCTTCAAGAGCCAGCGGCAGCGCGACACCGCCTGGGTGGAGGTCATCTCCAGCGGCTTGTCGAGGATCAGCCAGCCATGGATCTTCTCGCCCTTCTTGCGGCGCGCCATCAGTCCTCGCCCTCGTCATCGAGATCGCGTTTGACCTTGGGACGGTCCAGAACCGCGTCCACCTGGGCCACATCCTCGATGCGGTCATCGACAGCGAAGCGTAGCTTGGGGGTGAATTTCAGCTCGATCTGCTTGCCCAGCTCGCGCTGGATGAAACCCGAAGCGTGGTTGAGCGCTTCAGCCACCGCATTGCGGTCGCCGCCGCCCAGAAGGTCGACATACACCGTGGCGTGGCGCAGATCCGGGCTGGTGCGCGCTTCGGTAATGGTCACGGCGGCCGTGTTCACATGCGGATCGTGCACGCGGCCTTCGCGAATAATGTCCGACACCGCGCGACGCACGAGCTCGCCGGCGCGCAGCTGGCGTTGGGATTGGGCTTTCATGAATTCCTCTTGGGTCGCCTGGACGCGTCCGGAGTCCAACCGGGACGCATCGAGATTGCGAAGGGCGCGTGTGTACGGCGCCCAGCCCTGTTATGCAAGGGTGGCGCGGCTAATGGTTGACCACCAGCCAGGCTCCGACGCTGAGAAAGCCGGCGCCCAGAACGCGAAGCAGGGTCACTGAACGCTCCTCAATCCCGAACAGGCCGAAATGGTCAATCGCCATGGCCGCGATCAGCTGGGCGGCGAACAAGAGCGCAAAGAACGACCCCGTGCCGATCTTGGGCGCCGCCCAGGACGCGGTGGTCACAAAGATCGCGCCCAAGGCCCCGCCGATGACGAACAGGTGCGGCGGCGTATTGGTGATGCGCTCAAGGCTGGGCCAGCCGGCGCGATACGCCAGCACCGACACCGCCGCCAGCATGATCAGCGCCCCGGCGGTGAAGCTGACCAGCGCCGCGCGCAACGGCGAACCCAAATGCCCTGAAAGCTGACCGTTGAACGCCGGTTGCGCCGCGACCATGGCGCCGGCGATAGCGGTGAGAATAAACGGGGCGAGCGTGTTGATCGGCATGGATCAGCCTCCTTCACAGCTGGGTCAGCGCATCCAGAAGCGCGCAGTCAGAACATAGTGCGCCAGCAGGATCTCCAAGCGCCCCAACAGCATTTGCAAGCATAGCCGCTATTTCGCCCGGGCCGGCAGTCTGGCGAAGTTCCCCACGGGGCTGATCACCTCGACCAGGCCTGAACCCAGAGTTTCGATCGCGGCGGCCCAGACGGTTCAGGACTCTTGCGACTGAAACCCGCGCTAGCTCGTACTTGAGTTTGAATTGAATTCAATTCAGACTTTGTACAGGAGGCGATCATGAGCACTGCTACACCCTTGAAAGCCGAACAGGCCGATATCGTGTCTGCGCCAACCCTGCGGGGCCGGCGCACACGAGAAAAACTGATCGATGCGGCCCGTGGCGCTTTGATTGAAGGCGCAGGCGCGGCGGAGATCACCGATATCGCCAAACGCGCGAGCGTCTCGGCCGGGCTCGCTTATCATCATTTCGGCTCCAAGGACGGTCTTGTGGCCGCCGTGGTTGAGGATTTTTATGATCGATACGCGCGGGTAGCGAACCAGACCTTCCGGGGCGAAACCTGGGCCCAGCGCGAAGTGCAACGCGTACGAGCGGTCGTCCGGTTCTTCCTCGAAGAGCCCTTCACCCGCACCTTGTTCGGCCCGCTGGGCCGGTCCAGCAGCGTGATGCAGGCCGAGAGCGCCTGCATGGCCATGCTGATCGAGCGCGGCGCCTGTAACATCGCTCAAGGCCAGATGGACGGAGACCTGCCTCGGCAAGCCGACCCTCATATCGCCGCCGCTTTCGTCCTGGGCGGGTTGAGGCAATGCATGTCGCTGGCCTTGTTCAAAGCCGCCAATCCGGACGTGGATCAGCTCGCCCACGCGATCTGGGTCCTGATCGCCCAGAGCGTCGGTCTCAGAGAAGGCAGCAAATCATGACGAGAACGCAAACTCTTGAAGTTCAGAATGACCTTTTCACCAAGGATCTGGCTGGCAAACATAAACAGACCGAAGTTATTGGCCATCCGCCCTCCAGTGATCTGCTCAAAGCCTATGATCGCGACGGCTATGTCATTTTAAAGGGACTTTTGAGCGACGCGGTGCGCGAGACCGCTGAAACCGCCTTGCGCGACCTGCTGGGTCCAACGGGCCGCAATGACTTTGAAGGCTTCAACACTCAGCGCGCCTATGCCTTGTTGGCCAAGACACGCGCCCTGGACCTGCTGATCGCGCATCCGCAAATCCTGGGGATTCTCAAGGCGCGGCTCCACGCCCAGCCGCTGCTGTCCGCCAGTCTCGCCATCAATATCGGACCCGGCGAAACGCCGCAGCTGCCCCATGCCGATGACGGGTTTTACCCCGATATGCGGCCGGACGCCCGCCATGGCCTGTCTGTCATCTGGGCGTTTGATCCCTTCACCGCCGCGAATGGCGCCACGCGTACCTGGCCCGGCAGTCATCATTGGCCCGCCGAGCGCCGCCCTGGCCCTGAAGATCCCTGGACGCCCGCTCTTTTGGAGCCGGGCGACGCCCTCGTTTTCCATGGAGGGCTCTGGCATGCGGGCGGCGAGAACACCACGAATGAAGGCCGGCTGGCGCTGACCGCGCAATACTGCGCGCCTTGGCTGCGGACGCAGGAAAATATGAGCCAAGCCGTACCGCCAGACATCATAAAAGCCCTCAAAGCCCCCTTACCCTCGCTATTGGGCTATCAGATCCACCCGCCCTTCATGGGTCATGTGAACGGCATGCATCCGAACAGGTTGCTGGAGGACTGAAGCCAAGCGCCCAAACGACAAACAAAAAAGGGCGGCTCTATGAGCCGCCCTTAATCATTTTCAGTCCATCAAAGCGAAATCACAGCGAGCGCTGGATTTCCTCGACTTCGAAACACTCGATCACATCATTGGGCTGAATGTCCTGATAGTTCTCGAAGGCCATGCCGCACTCGGTGCCGGCGCGCACTTCAGGCACTTCGTCCTTGAAGCGACGCAGGGTCGACAGATGACCTTGGTGGATCACCGTGTCGTCGCGCAGCAGACGCACGCCACAGCCACGCTTCACCACGCCTTCGGTCACGCGGCAACCCGCCACACGTCCGGTCTTGGTGATGTTGAAGACTTCCAGCACCTGAGCGTAACCGATGAAGGTTTCGCGTTTTTCCGGCGCCAGCATGCCTTCCAGCGTGCCTTTCACGTCGTCGATCAGATCGTAGATCACCGAGTAATAGCGGATCTCCACGCCTTCTTTTTCGGCCAGGTCGCGCGCTTGCTTGTTGGCGCGGACGTTGAACGCGAAGATCGGCGATCCCGAGGCCTGAGCCAGCAGAACATCGCTTTCCGACACGCCGCCAGCGCCTGCATGGACAATCTTGGCCTGGACTTCCTCGTTGCCGACTTTTTCCAGAGCGCCGATGATCGCTTCAGCCGAGCCTTGCACGTCCGCCTTGATCAGCAGCGGCAGCTCCTGAACCTCGTTGGACTTGAGCTTGGCCATCATCTGCTCAAGCGATGCGCCGCCGCCCGTCCGGGCCGCTGCAGCCTTGTCGCGCTTGACGCGTTCGCGGTATTCCACCAGCTCGCGCGCACGCGCTTCGCTGTCGACCACGGCGAAGACTTCACCGGGTTCTGGCGCGCCGTCGAGGCCGAGGATTTCGGCCGGCAGGGACGGACCCGCCTCTTTCATTTGCTGGCCGCGTTCGTTGACCAGTGCGCGCACCTTGCCCCATTGGGCGCCGGCCACGACGATGTCGCCGCGCTTCAGCGAGCCGCGCTTCACGAGACAGGTTGCGACCGGGCCGCGGCCCTTGTCGATCTGGGATTCGATCACGACGCCTTCCGCAGAGCGGTCCGGGTTGGCTTTGAGCTCGAGGATCTCGGCTTGAAGGTTGATGGCGTCCATCAACTCATCAAGGCCGGTTTTCTTCAGCGCCGACACCGGCACCGCCTGAACATCGCCGCCCATGTCTTCCACGAACACTTCGTACTGAAGCAGTTCCTGCAGCACTTTTTGCGGGTCAGAATCGGGCTTGTCGACCTTGTTGACCGCCACGATCATCGGCACGTTCGCCGCCTTGGCGTGGCTGATCGCCTCGATGGTCTGGGGCATGACCCCGTCATCGGCGGCCACAACCAGGATCACGATATCGGTCGCCTGAGCGCCGCGCGACCGCATGGATGAGAAAGCCGCGTGGCCTGGCGTATCCAGGAAGGTGATCTTGTCGCCCGTCTTCAGAACCACCTGATAGGCGCCGATATGCTGGGTGATCCCGCCGGCTTCGCCCGCCGCCACATCGGTGGAGCGCAGGGCGTCCAGAAGCGAGGTCTTGCCGTGGTCAACGTGACCCATCACGGTCACCACAGGCGGCCGCGGCTTCTTGCTCTCTTCCGGATCCTCATCAGAGATGAAGCCCGTTTCCACGTCCGCTTCCGCAACGCGCTTCACGGTATGACCGAATTCCTCGACGATCAGCTCGGCGATGTCGGCGTCCAGCATGTCGTTGGCGCGCACCATCTGACCTTGAGTCATCAGGAACTTCACCACGTCGGCCGCACGCTCCGCCATACGCTGGGCGAGGTCTTGGACGGTGATCGCTTCAGGGATGACCACTTCACGGGCCACTTTGTCCCGTGCCTGGCCGCCCTGGCTGCGACGCTGTTTTTCACGCTCACGCGCCCGGCGCATGGACGCCAGAGAGCGCTGACGACCTTCATCATCCTCAACGAGGTTCTGAATGGTCAGCTTGCCCTGACGGCGCTTGGGCTCCTTGGCGCGCGACGGCTGCGCCTTGTCGCCGCCCGGCGCGGTTTTCTTGGACTTCACACGGCCGCCCATGGACTCAAGGATATTGCGATTATCCTCGGTGTCGCCGCGTTCAGCCTTGTCCTTGGTCTTGTCAGCCTTGCGAGACGGCGTCTTGGCGGACGGCTCCTCGGGCTGTTCGATATCAGCCGGCGCAGACTTCTTGGCCGGTTTGGCGATCTTGGCCTGTTCAGCGGCGAGACGCGCAGCTTCGGCTTCAGCCACAGCGCGACGCTCGTCGTCTTCACGGCGCTGGCGCTCTTCCTTCTCGCGCTGACGCATATCCTCCAGCGCGCGACGCTCTTCGTCTTCGCGCGCCTGGCGGGCTTGCTCTTCGACCTTCTGCTTGGCGGCGCGCTCTTCTTGCTCGGAGCGGGCGCGCAGAATGGCCTGCTGGCGCTTGATCAGTTCTTCTTCAGACAGACCCAGCTGCTTGGCCTTGGCGGCCAGCGCCGCACGCGCCTTGTCCTTCTGGGTCAGCGGCGCGCCGGATTTGCCCGTCGCGGCGTCCTTGCCGGCAGGCCCGGGGCGCTTGCGCTTCTTCTCCACCACGACAGACTTCTGACGTCCGCGCGCAAAGCTTTGCTGCACGGTTCCAGAGGAACGTCCACCGAGGGAGAGAGGCTTGCGGCCCGAATTGTTGCGTTCGTCAGCGTCGCTCATAAGCGTCCTTGCCGCGGCTTTAGACATCTTCGGGCGGACCCTCGCCGCCGCGTGCGCCAGGGTCCGTCATCTGTTCAGGTCGCCTCCGGGAAGACCCGGCCTGAAGGCCCGCTAAACTAGCCAGCTTCCAAGGCGATTCAACTCTTCTGTGCGTCTTGGGCCGCAGGATCGAGGTTAACGAACCCTGCAAGCTTGAACGCAAGGGCGGAAATCCCCGCCGCTTCCGGTCCTTGGGACAAAGCACCATGAACCGCATTTCCCACGCCGAGCGCCCGGCTGAGCGTATCGGCGTCATAACATCCCAGCACCGGCGCGTCGCTTTCGATCGCCTTCGCCAGATGATCCAGCTTCTTCCGCCCGTCAGGGGCGGCGTCACTGGCTTCAAGTCTCCAGGCCGGACCGGGTTCGGTCTGCAGCGCCAGACGCACCGCATCACTTCCCAGCTCCAACCGGCCGGCGCGTCTCGCCAGCCCCAACAGGTTCAGAACGCGCGCTTTCAGCAGCGCCTCGAACTGATCGGCCAGATCGTCAGGGGCCTCGACCGGTTGCTCGAACGCCCGATTGAACAGGCGCTTCTTCACAGCCTTGTCGACCAGAACCCTATCCGCTGTCACCCAGCCGCCTCGGCCAGGCAAGCGCGCAGCCACATCGGGGGTTACGCGCCCTTCGGGGCTCAGCGCCACGCGGAGAAGGTCTTCCTCCCCCTTCACCTCTCCGGTGGCGACGCATCGGCGTTCGCGCACCGGTTTGGATCGGCCATGTCGCGCCCCGCGGCTCACGACTTCTCGTCTTCCTCCGTCGTGTCGGCGTCCAGAAGGTCAGCCAGATCAACACCCAGCTTTTCCGCTTCCGCTTCCAGATCGGACAGGTCGATGTCTTCCAGATCGACATCGGAAGCCTCTGCGTCAAGGGCTTCGGCCTCAACCTCTTCAGCTTCAGGCTCGACCTGCGGCAGATCCTCTTCGGAAATCCAGCCTGCAATCACGCGGGCGCGCATGATCAGCATCTCGGCGTCTTCCGCCGACATGTCAGAGCCTTCCAGGATGCCCGGCTCGCGCACGCGCTCGCCGTCGCGGGTCTCATACCAGCCGCGCAGATCGTCCGGGGTCAGACCGGCGAGATCCTCAATGTTGCAGATCTCGTTTTCGCCGAACTTGACCGCCATCGGCAGATCGACGCCCTCGACCTCCATGACCGCATCTTCCACGCCCAGCTCTTTGCGGCGTGCATCGCGCTCAATGTCACGCTTGTCGAGATATTCGCGCGCCCGGGTCTGAATTTCCTGGGCCGTGTCATCGTCAAAGCCTTCGATCACCGCAATTTCTTCGAGATCGACAAAGGCGATGTCTTCCACTTCGGCAAAGCCTTCCGTGGCCAGCAGCTGAGCGATGACCTCGTCCACATCCAGCGCGTCCATAAAGGTGCCGGTGCGCGCAGAGAATTCCTTCTGACGGCGCTCGGATTCTTCTTCCTCGGTCAGAATGTCGATGGCCCAGCCGGTCAGCTGGCTGGCCAGGCGCACATTCTGGCCGCGGCGGCCGATGGCGAGCGAGAGCTGATCATCAGGCACGACCACTTCAATGCGCTCGGCTTCGTCATCAAGCACCACTTTGGCGACTTCCGCCGGCTGCAGCGCGTTGACGATGAAGGTCGCAGGATCAGGGTTCCACGGAATGATGTCGATCTTCTCGCCAGCCAGCTCGTTGACCACCGCCTGAACCCGGCTGCCGCGCATGCCCACGCAAGCGCCGACGGGATCAATGGAGCTGTCATTGGAGATGACGGCGATTTTCGCGCGGCTGCCCGGATCGCGGGCCACGCGCGGAATTTCGATCACGCCTTCATAGACTTCCGGCACTTCCTGAGCGAACAGGGCGGCCATGAAGTCCGGATGCGCGCGCGACAGGAAGATCTGCGGGCCGCGGGTCTCTTCACGCACGTCATAAATATAGGCGCGCACGCGGTCATTGACCTGCAGGCTTTCGCGCGGAATGCCGTCCGAGCGACGAATGATGGCTTCCGCCTTGCCCAGATCGATGATCACATTGCCGTATTCGACGCGCTTGACGATGCCGTTGACGATCTCGCCGATGCGATCCTTGTACTCGTTGAACTGACGCTGGCGTTCCGCTTCGCGCACTTTCTGCGTGATCACCTGCTTGGCGGTCTGAGACGCCACGCGGCCAAACTCGATCGGGGGCAGTTCTTCTTCGTAGAAAGAGCCGATTTCGGCTTCAGGATCGCGTTTCTTGGCGTCGTCCAGCGTGATCTGGTGCGCCTCGTTCTCAACCTCTTCGACGACGGTCGTGCGGCTGGTCAGACGCATCTCGCCGGTCTTGTTGTTGATGTTGCAATGGATGTCGAGCTCCGCGCCATAGCGCGAGCGGGCCGCCTTCTGGATCGCCTCTTCAATGGCTTCCAGCACGATCGACTCGTCGATCATCTTCTCCTGCGCCACCGCGCGGGCGATTTGCAGGATTTCCAGCTTGTTGGCGCTGACCCCGATGGCCATATCCGCGTTCCTTCTCGTTCTACTCGTCGGCCTGACCGTCTTCGCCCTCGATGGGACCGCGGGCCTTCAGGCTCGCCTCCACCAGAGCGTCGGTCATCACCAGCTTGGCGTCCGCAATCCAGTCAAACGGGATGACAGCCGTGTCGTCCTCGCCCGCCAGATCCATCAGCACAGTCTCATCCTCGATCCCGGCCAGCATACCACGAAAGCGCTTGCGCCCTTCCACCAGCCGGTCCAGCTCGATCTTGGCTTCAAAACCCTCCCAGCGCTGAAAATGCGACAGCGCTGTCAGGGGGCGGTCGATACCGGGCGAGGAGACCTCAAGATCATACTCGCCAGAGACCGGATCCGCCTCCTCAAAAACGTCAGACAATGCGCGCGACAACCGTGCGCAGTCTTCCACGACCATGGTTCCATCATCACGTTCAGCCATGATCTGGACCAGGGTCTTCTTGCCGCCCATCACCCGCACGCGCACAATCTCAAGACCCAGCGTTTCGGCGATCGGTTCTGCGATCTCGAGGATGCGCTGGTCTTGGGGGCTGCGTGCTTTCATGGGCGTCAAATATCTGTGTCTGGACCGAACTGCGAGTACGAAAAAAGCGGCCCGGATGCCGAGCCGCTCGAACATGCCGTCCGGCATATCGAACATTTGAGGGGCTTATACGCGGACAAAGCCCGAAAGGCAATGGGGGCGGTCAGCCGCTCTAACAAAGATGGCCCGGACCCTGCGCCCTGATTACACTAGGATACGCCATAAACAACCATGAAAGGTCAGGGAATGATCGCTCTCATTTTCGCCTCGATGGCCCTTGCCAATCAGTCTGAACCCGCCGCATCAGCCTACCCCCTGCTTGACCCTGAAGCGCAGGCTCGACTTGAGTCCTGCGAAGTGGATGCCGCGCGCTTTGACGCCCTCATGGCGCTGGACCCTCAAAGCTTCGATCAGGACTTTTCTGGCGGCTGGCGACCGGTCGGCGATAAGACGGGCTGCGAACGGGCCGCCGCGGATCTGCTGATCGCCTACATGGATCATTCGCCGCATTTCAATCCGGAGCGGCCCGGCGTGATCGGCTGGCATGCGGGACAGATGCTGGCCATGGCCGGACAGGTCGAGCTGGCGATCCCCTATTTCGAAGCCAAACGCAGCGGCTCGCCAGAGTGGACCCTGTATGTCGACGCCACCCTCGCCTTCATGCGCCGGGACCGAGCGGCGGCGGAGGCCGCGCGCGCGGAACTGTCCACCCTACGCCCCAGCGAGGAGGAGATAGCCGCGCGGCGCCTATTTCTGGCGGAAAACCCTCAGATCACCATGCCGGACGGCTATGTGGAGCAGCCGCAAAACCTCAGCGTGGTGGATGGATTGCTCGCATGCTGGGATCAGCCGTATTCAATGGCCTATGGCGGCCATTGTGACGACTAGTCCTTCAAGAAATCAAAGAAGACCGGGTCGATGTCCCCGAGATGCTTGGATTGATAGCGGGTGACGATGTGATCGGGCGGGTTCTCAGTCCAGTCTGACGCCTGCTCGCCGGTCCAGCTCAGCCCATCCGTGTTCATCAGGATCGGCAGGGCGTGATCGGCGTAGGCGCGCACATCGGTCGCCACGCGCAAGCGCCCGCCCGGCTTCAGAAGCCGCGCAAATTCGGCCGCCGTGTCGGGCTGGACGAAGCGGCGCTTGGCGTGGCGCTTTTTCGGCCAGGGATCCGGGAAGAGCAGGAAAATCATCTGGAACGCGCCATCGGGCATGCGGATCATTTCATCACGCGCGTCCGAGCGCTTGACCCGCACATTTTCAAGATCGTGGTCGTCGATGCCCACCAGCGCTTTCGCAACGCCGTTCAGAAACGGCTCGATCCCGAAAAAGCCGGTCTGCGGCGCCCGCTGCGCCTGACCGATCAGATGCTCGGCGCCGCCAAAGCCCACTTCCAGCACGTAAGTCTCAAAGCCCGGGAGCAGCGCCTCGGGATCCAGATCACCCTCGTCCGGCCATTGCAAAGCCGGCAAGCGCGTGTCCACCAGCGTCTGTTGACGCTCGGTCAGCTTGTGCCCGCTGGCGCGGCCATACAGGCGCCGGTTCTGGGGTCGATCTTGAGATTGGGCGTCGGGCGGAGTCTGGGTCATGACGGCCCTTTAACGGCCCTGCGCCAAAAAACAAAGAGCCGGGCTGAAACAACCCGGCTCCCTGCACTTTCCGTTCGAGACGCTTAGGCCAGCGATTTCAGCGCGTCGACGAGATCGGTCTTCTCCCAGGAGAAGCCGCCATCCTCGGTCGGGGTGCGGCCAAAATGGCCATAGGCTGAGGTGCGCTCATAAATCGGACGGTTCAGACCCAGATGGGTGCGAATGCCGCGCGGGCTGAGATCGACCAGCTCGCGCAGGCGATTTTCCAGCTTGGCTTCGTCCACATCGCCGGTGCCGTGGGTGTCCACATAGACCGAAAGCGGCTTGGACACGCCGATGGCGTAGCTGAGCTGGATGGTGCATTTGCGCGCCAGGCCCGCCGCCACGACGTTCTTGGCGAGGTATCGCGCCACATAAGCCGCCGAGCGGTCCACCTTGGTCGGATCCTTGCCTGAAAAGGCGCCGCCGCCATGGGGCGCCGCGCCGCCATAGGTGTCCACGATGATCTTGCGGCCCGTCAGACCGGCGTCGCCATCAGGGCCGCCAATGACAAACTTGCCGGTCGGATTGACGTAGAACTCGTCCTCAGGCGGGAACCAGCCCTCGGGCAGCACAGATTTGACGACCGGTCGCACCAACTCGCGCACATCATCCAGGCTCACGCCATCCTTGTGCTGAGTGGAGACCACCACGGAGGTCACGCCCACCGGACGGCCGTTTTCATAGCGCAAGGTCACTTGGGATTTGGCGTCGGGTTCGAACTCGGGACGCTCGCCGGATTTGCGCTGCCGCGCCATCTCTTTGAGGATCTGGTGGGAATAGGTGATCGGCGCCGGCATCAGCTCCGGCGTTTCGTCACAGGCGAACCCGAACATGATGCCCTGATCGCCCGCGCCTTCATCGGCGAAAGATCCCGAGCCTTCGTCCACGCCCTGGGCGATGTCGACAGACTGTTCGTGCAGATAATTCTGAACGTCAGCGGTCTCCCAATGGAAACCGTCTTGTTCATACCCGATATCGCGTACGGCGCGGCGCGCAGCCGCTTCGATCTCGTCATCCTTGATCGCGCCGGCGCAACGCACCTCGCCCGCCAAAACGATACGGTTCGTGGTCGTCAGCGTTTCACACGCCACACGCGCCACCGGATCCTTGGACAGAAACAAGTCCAGAATCGCGTCGGAAATGCGGTCGCATACTTTGTCCGGGTGACCCTCGGACACGCTTTCGCTGGTAAAGAGGTAAGACGAACGGGCCAACGGCGTGCTCCATATAAAGCGATCTTTATATGGCTGGCTTAAAGCCTATTGGCGCACGGAAAGCAAGACCCGTCCGGTCACGCGTGAGTCAGGATGCAGCCTCGGTCGCCGTCGCTTCCGCTTCTTCAGCGGCCAAAGTCCGCACCAGCTCAAGAATTCGGCGGCGCACTTTGGAATCCTTGATGCGGGCAAACGCCTGCGCCAGCGCCACACCGTCAGCCGATTGAATGAAATCATCCACGATCGGAGTCTGATCGCCTTCAGAGAAGCCCGGCTGGCCAGCGCCCTCATTCACACCGTCATAGAAAAACGAGACCGGAACATCGAGCACGCGGGCGAGGTTCCAAAGACGCCCTGCGCCAACCCGGTTCGTCCCACGCTCGTATTTCTGAACCTGCTGAAAGGTCACGCCGAGCTCTTCGCCCAGCTTTTCCTGGCTCAGATTCAGAAGCTGACGCCGCAGCCGGATGCGCGATCCCACATGGCGATCAACCGCGTTCGGACCTCTCGGATTGGCAGTCATCTCAAATTCCTTATCTGCGTAAGCATACAACCATAGTTTGGCCTGATGCGATACGCTCAACGCCCCTCAGCCGGTCGCGCCCCTCTACCTGAATGCGCAAGTGACACAACCGTTAGACAATGCATGACTGCAGCCAAAACAAGCGAAGCAATCAACCAGAGTGCATTTCCATACACCCCATACGGCGTATCGTCTAACCCTTCAAGCAATGTAATCGACAATACTTCAGTTGATCTTGACGGAATGGATTCAATGAGCCGACCATAAGGATCGATCTGACCTGATATGCCAGCAGCTGCGACTCTAACTAGGGGTAATCCTTCTTCTATCGCGCGATATTGTGTTTGGTTAAGCAACTGTTGAGGGCCGGCAGAATTCCCGTACCAAGAGTCATTTGAAATATTCAACAACCAAGCAGGTCTATTTAACTGTCTTGGTGAATACCTGGAGTACACAGCCTCATAGCAGATCAAAGGCGCCATATCCGGCAAGCCGTCCAGTTGGAGCGTTTGCGCTCCATTTCCAGGACTGTAATAGGGCGCAAGCTCGGACAAAGAGTCAAAACCCATCCAGTCCGTTAGCGAGAGTAACGGGTTGCTCTCGCCAAACGGCACCAGCCGCGATTTATCATATTGTGCTTCAAGAACAGGGCGATTATTTTCTAATTTCAGTGAGATAAGAGAATTATAATAGGCGTGGGCGCGGCCATTGAGCCCCCGCTCCACTCGCGCCGTGCCCGTGATCAAGCGCATGCCGGACGGGAAGGTGTCTGCGATTTCAGCCAACAGGTCCGGTGATTCAAGCAGCATCGCCGGTATCGCGCCTTCGGGCCAGATAATCGCATCCACATCATCCAGATTGGACGACAGCGCCAGATACTGCTCGAGAATGTCATGACGTGCGGCATAGCGTTTCTCTTCCTGAGGCAGGTTGAGAGACACCAGTTGCAACTGATAATCGCTTTCGGCTAATGTCTGAGCCTGAACCAGCCTGAACTGCCCGAACCCCCAACTGGCAGCGATCAGAACCAGCCCGCAAACCATGGGGATGGATCGCGACAGGCGCGAGCCTGGGCCGCTCAGCGCCGCCGGGGCCGCGAACAGGCAGAGCGCTAGCACTGACAAGCCATAAGCGCCGACCAGCGCCGCGCTCTGACTGATGGCGCCGCCGGCCTCAAAGACATGACCGGGCAAATTCCACGGAAAGCCGGACAGCACCGTGCTGCGCAGATACTCCACCGCCATCACGAGCAAGATAAAGACTGCGATCCGGCCTGCATGGGTTGGCGCGCGCCGCACATAAACCGCGCCCGCCAAGCCCCAGAACAGCGCCAGCCCCGCCGGCAAAACGATCAGCGGCGCCCAGATCAGCCAGGCGTGGTCGCCCGCGCTCACCAGAAACGCGTTCGCCACCCAACCGGTGCCCGCCAGAAATTGTCCGCTGGCGAACCACCAGGCGCGCGCAAAACCGCTGCGCAAGGGCTTGGGGCGACGCTTGGCGTCATCCAGCGTCAAAACCAGGGCGGTCAGCGCCACCGCGTAAGCGGGCCAGATGAAAAACGGCGCATGACCCAGCACGCCGAATGCGCCCAGCGCGAACAGCACGGCGAAAAGCCGCCAGCCAGAAAGCGCGCGATATCCCGCCCGAAGCTGGCGCAAGCGGGGCAGGACGCCGGTCATGCTCTAATCCGGACTGATGGCGCCAGCGGCCATCCGGCTGGCTTCATCGCCGGCCAAGGTCGAACCGGCGCCCGGCTTCACGCGCAGGCGCTTGATCCGGCGCGGATCCGAATCGAGCACTTCAAATTCAAAGCCGGACGGGTGCGCCAACACCTCGCCGCGCTCGGGCACACGTCCCGCCAGGTGGAAAACCAGCCCGCCGAGCGTATCCACGTCGTTCTCTTCTTCTTCGGTGGCGATATCACAGCCCACCACCTCTTCGAGATCCTCGATCATGGCGCGCGCATCCGCTTCCCAGCAATGGGGCCCCTTGGCGAGGATGTTGGGCGTCTCCGCCTCGTCATGCTCATCCTCGATATCGCCCACAATGGGCTCGATCAGGTCTTCAAGCGTCACGAGCCCGTCCGTGCCGCCGAACTCATCCACGACGAGCGCCATGTGCATGCGCCGCGACTGCATCTTCAGCAGCAAGTCAAACGCGCGCATGGAGGCGGGCACATAGAGCAAAGGACGTCGAACGGCGGGCAGGATGCGCATCTCCGCCCAGGAATCCGGGCCGCCGTCAGAGCCTTCCTCGGCGAAACGGGACATATAGCCCAGCACGTCCTTGATGTGCGCCAGACCCACCGGGTCATCCAGAGTCTCGCGGTACACCGGAAGGCGCGAATGCGTGGCTTCGCCAAAAGTGCGCGCCAGCTCCTTGAGCGGGGTTTCGATGTCGATGGCGACAATGTCGGCGCGGGGCACCATCACGTCATCGACGCGCATGTCCTGAAACTCGCGCATATTCACCAGGAAAGCCCCGGCGTCCATGGGATCAGGCGCGCCGTTCACAATCGGCTCAGCGTCCTGGATTTCGGGGCGCCCCCCGCCAAAGGCCCGTTTGAAACGGGCCACAAGACTTCGCGAAGACGGATCGTCGTTCATACCTATTCCTGCACGAGGTAGGGATCTGACATCCCCAGACCGGTCAGAACCGCCGTTTCCAGCGCTTCCATCTCGGTCGCCTCGTCTTCCTCCTGATGGTCAAACCCGTTTAAATGCAAAACGCCGTGAAGCGCCAGATGCGCCGCATGATCAATCAGCGACACTTTTGCAGCCTGCGCCTCATATGCGCATGTGTCGTACGCCAGGATCACATCGCCGGGATAGCCTTCACGCTCCGGCGCCGGAAATGACAACACATTGGTGGGCTTGTCCTTGTCGCGAAACCGGCGATTGAGCTCATGCACGGTGGCGTCATCTGAAAACAAGATGACGGCAGCTCCGGAGCGCGCGTCCTCAAGCTGATCCAGCCCGGCTTCGATCGCAGAACGGCAACGCTCCAGCAGGCCGTCATGGCTGGCCCAGCGCTCGTCTTCTATAACGAACTCCACACTCTGCGCATCCATCACCACTTCAGACATGGCTCGTCTCATCGCTGCGAACGGCGTCATCGCGTTCATACGCGTCCACGATACGCGCCACCAAACCGTGTCGCACCACATCATGGCGGGTGAAGCGATGCACGGCGATCCTTTGCTCATCCTGAAGCAGGCGTAACGCATGCGGCAAGCCTGAAGGCTCGCCCCGGCGCAAATCGGTCTGGGTCGGATCGCCGGTCACCGCCATGCGCGAGCCTTCCCCCAATCGGGTCAGAACCATGCGCATTTGCGGGATGGTGGCGTTCTGGGCCTCATCGACGACCACAAAGGCGTTATTGAGCGTCCGGCCGCGCATGAAGGCCAGCGGCGCCACTTCGACCCGGCCTTCCTCGCGCATCTTTTCACTCACCCGCTGCCCCAGCGCATCCCGGAGGGCGTCCCAGATCGGCAGCAGATACGGATCGATCTTCTCGGTCAGGTCGCCGGGCAGGAAACCCAGCCGTTCGCCGGCCTCGACCGCAGGACGGGTGATGATCAACCGGTCCACGCTGCCCAGCGCCAGTTGCGACGCGCCATAGGCCACCGCCAGCAGCGTCTTGCCCGTGCCGGCCGGGCCGACGCCGAAGATCATGTCATAGGCGCGATCGTTTTTGAGCGATCTCACATAGCCCTGCTGACCATCGGTGCGGGCCGCAAAGCTGGCGCCGCGCGGCACCCGGATGACCGCATCAATCTCTTCACCCGCGTCGTCATCGGCCATCAGACAGGCGGCCCGGGCCGCGGGCGGATCAATCGGCAGGCCTTCGCTGGCGCGGCCATAGAGCGCATTGAGCACGCGGCGTGCTTCGATCCGCGCACGCGCCTCTTCGCCGGTGATCACGATCTGACCGCCACCTGGCGCTTCGAGCTGAACCTCCAGTTCATGCTCGAGCGTGGCGAAGTTTTCGTGACCCGGCCCCGCAAGGATGCGAACAAGATCGGAATCTTCAAAATGAAGCGTTTCGGACGCCGCCCGCTTGGGGCGACGCGGTTTTGATGAGCGGCTCACGCGGCTGCGATTTCCTTTGTAATCAGACGTCCGGAGAGGGCGTTCTGGCTTGCCCCTGTGATCTCCACATTGGCGATCTGACCGATGAGTTCAAGCGGGCCTTCGCAATGAACCGCCTGCAGATAGGGGCTGCGGCCTGACAATTGGCCCTCAAACCGGCCTTCGCGCTCAAACAGGACCGGCAATGTCTTGCCGATCATGGAGCGATTAAAGCTGACCTGCTGCTCTGACAAAAGCGCCTGCAAGCGCGCCAGGCGCTCGCTTTTCACGCCCTCGTCGATCTGGTTGAACATGGCGGCGCCGGGCGTGCCGGGGCGTTTGGAATATTTGAACGAGAAGCACGACGCGTAATTGACCTGGCGCACCAGCTCCATCGTCGCTTCGAAATCCGCGTCGGTCTCGCCGGGAAAGCCCACGATCATATCGCCGGAAATGGCGATGTCGGGCCGGGCCGCACGCAGTTTCTCGATGCTCTCCATGTATTCGGCCGCCGTATGCGAGCGGTTCATGGATTTGAGGATTTTGTCGGACCCCGACTGAACCGGCAGGTGGAAATACGGCATCAGCTTGGGTTCGTCCGCAAAGGCCTGGATGAGGTCGTCTTCCATGTCTTTCGGGTGAGAGGTGGTGAAACGGATCCGCTCGATGCCGCCGATCTTCGCCAGATGGCGCACCAATTGCCCCAGGCCCCAGACCCCGCCTGTCGCGTCAGACTTGGGCGCATCGCCATGATAGGCGTTGACGTTCTGGCCCAACAAAGTCACTTCGCGCACGCCCTTGGCGGCCAGCGCCCGCACTTCCATGACGATCTGGTCGACCGGACGCGACCATTCCGCGCCGCGCGTATAGGGCACCACGCAGAAAGTGCAGAATTTGTCACAGCCTTCCTGCACGGTGACGAAGGCGGTGAAGCCTTCCACATGGCGTTCCGGTCCGGCGAGGGCGTCAAATTTCTCTTCGACCTCAAACTCGGTGTCGAGCGCTTCGCCGCGCGCGCGATGCACATTGGCGATCAGTTCAGGCAGCTTGTGATAGGTTTGCGGGCCGACCACCAGATCGACGACCGGGGCGCGGCGCTGGATCTCCGCGCCTTCCGCCTGGGCCACGCAGCCGGCGACCGTGATGGTCATCGGCTTGCCGGTGGAGGCTTTTTCTTCCTTGAGGGGCTTCAGACGGCCCAGCTCGGAATAGACCTTCTCGGCGGCCTTCTCGCGGATATGGCAGGTGTTGAGGATCACCAGATCCGCGCCGTCAGGCTCATCTGCAGGCTCATAGCCCAGAGGCGCCAGGACATCGCGCATGCGCTCTGAGTCATAAACGTTCATCTGACAGCCATAGGTCTTGATGAACAGGCGCTTGCGGTCTTTGGTCGTGGTGTCGGCGTCGCGAATGATATCGGTCATGGGCGGAGCCGGCCTCCCTGGCGGCGAAAGTCTGTGGATAAGGGAGGACGGGTTATGGGGATAGAGTGGGGCGGATGCAAGGCGCCGCTTAGCGATCCGCTGTCTGAAGCGCGGTTAACGCCCTCTATTTGCCGTCCTCGATCTTCACGCCATAGAGCTCCAGCCGGTGATCAACCAGCTTGTAGCCCAAGCGCTTGGCGATGGCCTCTTGCAGACGCTCGATCTCTTCATCCATGAATTCGACCACTTCGCCGGTTTTCAGGTCGATCAGGTGATCATGATGGTCTTCAGAGGCTTCTTCATAGCGAGAGCGGCCGTCGCGGAAGTCATGGCGCTCAATGATGCCTGCTTCTTCAAACAGGCGCACCGTGCGGTAGACCGTGGCCAGCGAGATACGCGAATCCACGTCCGAGGCGCGGCGGTGCAGCTCTTCCGCGTCGGGGTGGTCTTCCGCTTGCGACAGGATGCGCGCGATGACGCGGCGTTGTTCGGTCATGCGCAGACCTTTTTCCACGCAGAGCTTCTCAATCCGATCCGGCATCGCCAACTCCCTATCCTGTGAGGCGTGCGCCCCGTTGCGTCCTTGATAGCCAGCCTCGGCGGGGCGTGTCCATATGTCGCGCGAGTTCGATGTCAGACCAGATCGCGCGCCAGAACCCATGCGGCGGCCCCGTCGCGATAATATCTCTTGCGCAAGCCGATCTGACGATAGCCTTTGCTCTCATATAGGGCGCTTGCAGCGGTATTGCGCTCGGACACTTCCAGAAACAGACGCCGGGCGCCGGACCGGTGCGCCGCCGCTTCGCTTTGCGCTAACAAGAACGCTCCGACGCCCGACCGGCGCGCGTCGGGCAGAACGCCGATGGTCAACAGCTCACATTCCCCCGCCACCGTACGGATCAGCGACAGGCCTTGCGGTGTGTCTTCTGTGCGCGCGATGAGGCCTTTGACGCCGGATGACGCCAGCAGACGGGCAAAATCCGCCTCACTCCAGGGATCGGGGAAACACTCGGCGTGAAGCGCGGCGAACAGCTCCGCCGCCTCAACTCCGGCTTCAAACCCCTCAGGCTCGCTCATGCCGGCGTCTGGCCGCCGGGCAGTTTCGCATCCGGCGGACGCGCGTAAAGCGGGGAGGGAGCGGGCGCGTCAGAAGGCGCGGCTTCGGTCAGTTGCAGCAATTCGCGCAAAGGCGGCGCTGGATCAAAATGACTGGGATCGGCGCCCACTAGCGCTGCGCCAGACCCGGTCAGGTACAGGCCGCCAAAGGCTTCCATCTCATCTTGCGCGTCATGGGCGTTGCCATGACAGATGCCTGTCACCGGACGTCCATGCGTATAGACCCGCCAGACCAGATCGCCGCGCTTGGCGTCATGGATGGCCATCACCGTGCGTTCGCCCTTGGGGTCAGTGCGCAGGGCCAATGCATCCAGATAGGACACGCCCAGCGCCTTTGCTCCGGTCGAGAGCGCCAGGCCGCGCGCGAAGGCGACACCGACGCGCGTTCCGGCGAAGCCGCCCGGACCTATATTGACGCCGATCCGGGTCAGTGATTGCGGGCTGATTCCAGCGTCCTCAAGCGCTTCGGACACCATCGGCGCCAGGCGTTCGGCATGACCACGGCCGATCTCTTCCGCCCGCATCACGATCTGGTCCCCGACTTTCACCGCGCAGGCGCACCAGGGACCGATCGTGTCCACCACCAGAAAGGCGGGCTCGCTCATGGCTTACTTCATCAGCTTGGCGCCTTTGTCGAAGCTGAGCTTCGGCAAGCGCGGGAAGAGTTTCTCGGTGGTGCCATATCCAAGATTGATCAGGAAATTGGAGCGCCAGGCGCCCATGTCAGGATCATTCTTGAAGAATTCCTCGTCGACGCCATCCTTGTCAAAGCCCGACATCGCGCCGCAATCCAGGCCCAGCGCCCGCGCCGCCATGATCAGATAGGCGCCTTGCAGCGAGCTGTTGCGGAAGCCGTTTTCAAACCGGGCTTCGTCAGAGGCGAACCAGTCCTTGGCTTCGGGATTGTGCGGGAAGAGCTGGGGGATTTTCTCGTGGAAATTCCAGTCCCAGGCCAGCACCACCGTCACCGGCGCGGTGACGGTCTTCTCGATATTGGGTTCGATCAGGTGCGGCTTGAGCCGCGCCTGGTTTTCGCCCTGCAGGAACAAGAAACGCGCCGGGGACTGATTGGCGCTGGTCGGACCATATTGCAGCAGCTCGTAGAGCGCGCGGATCGTGGTCTCAGACACCGGCTTGTCTTCCCACGAGTAAAACGTGCGGGCGCCGCGGAACAATTGGTCCAGCGCGTGATCGGGCAGCACCCCATGACGGTCTTCCAGGGCGAGCGGGGCTTGGGTGTCGGTCATAAAAGCGGCTCCGATACGAAGAAAACAGGTGAATCAGCCTGAAGGCGATCGCATGAAAGATCGATCATACTTGTCTGATTTGGTTCTAAAGCGATTAAAGCACAGCCTCGACGCTGCTCACTTCAGGCACATAGTGCTTGAGCAGGTTTTCGATGCCCTGCTTGAGCGTCAGGGTTGAGGACGGACAGCCGGCGCAGGCGCCGCGCATGTGAAGCTGCACGACACCGGAGCCTTCATCATAGCTGTGAAAGACGATATCGCCGCCATCGCGCGCTACGGCAGGGCGGACGCGGGTGTCGATGACGTCCTTGATCTCTTTAACGATGCCGGCGGCTTCGCCCTCATAAGCCGCGTGGCCGTCATGCTCGACGTCGCCAAACAAGGGCTTGTCGCTGTCCAGGCAATCCATGATCGCGCCCAGCACAGCGGGCTTGATATGGGGCCAATCCACGCCTTCCGCCTTGGTCACAGAAATGAAATCCTGACCGGCGAAGACCCGAACGACGCCGTCCACGCGAAACAGCTCACGCGCCAGATACGAGCCTTCCGCGTCTTCCGGTGTCGCGAAATCACGCGGGCCTTCCATGGACACGGACTGGCCGGGCAGGAATTTCAGCGTATCCGGGTTCGGGGTGTCTTCGGTCTGAATAAACATATCGGGTATCCTGCGCGGGTCAGTGAACCCTTGAAATGGCCCGTGGCGCGGCGGCGTTCAACCCCAGACGCAGTAGGGGATCATGGCCGATCAGGTCAGCGCCTTGATATCAGCGCGCGACAGATTGCCCGGCACCACCGTCACCGGAATGGTGCGATCTTCAAACAAGCCCTTGCCGCGACCCAGCGCGCTGACCAGCGGACCGGGCCCGTCCTTGCCGGTCGACGCGCCCAGAACCAGGATTGAAATCGCCGGGTCAGTCTCCAGCAGATCACGCAAGGCCTCGATCAGATCGCCATCGCGCAAGATCACTTCCGGGCGGGTTTCGGTGACCTCTTCAACATCCTCAGACAGGCTTTCAAGCGCGGCTTCAGCGGCTTCTCGGGCTTCGGCGCGCATGGTTTCGCCCACGCCCAGCCAGTGCTCGAACCCGCCTTCAGTGTCCACCACGGCCAGCACGGTGACCACCCCGCCGGTATTACGGGCGCGGCGGGCGGCGAAATAGGCGGCGGAGCGGCTTTCTTCAGTCCCGTCGGCGATGAGGAGGAATTTACGCGGCGTGCTCATATCTGCGACGTTGCCGCGTTCCGTCATTTCCGGCAAGAGGGCGCATGACGCAGCCCGCTGAGACATATCGCCATGACCGACGCCCCCATCGCCCAGATCACGGATCAACGCAACGCCCTGCGCCCGGCGCGTCAGATCATATTGTACGCTGATCGTGTCGAATGGGTGGAAGAGGGGCGCCTGGAACGCCGGATTGCGCTGGACACCGTGACCGGGGTGCGCCTGTCAGTGGAGATGGCGGGCGCCCAAAGCCAGGTCATGTGCCGGGTGACCGGCCCGTCCGGCGAGATCGTGTTTGGCAGTCGGCGCGCCGTCTCCTTGAGCGACTGGGAAGATAATGCGTTGGAGTTCCAATCGCTTCTGGTCGCGCTTCACAAGGCCTTGCAGCCCCGGTTTGGCGCGGTCCGCTTCACCGAGGGGCAAACATTGGGCTCGCGTCTGATCCTGGGCGGCGTCGGGGTGGTGATGGCCAGCATGGCGATCAGCTATATGGTCTGGATGGGGCTGAATGCGCAAAGCGCCATGCTAGCGTTGGCGGGCCTGCCCTTTGCGGCGCTCGGGGGCTATCTGGCCTTCGCCTTCCGCCCCGGACGCCCTGTGCCCTACGACCCCGAAGCGCTGATCACGCGCTTCACCGCCAAACCGGACGCGAGTTAGGCCAGCTTGTCTTTCAGCGCTTCGACGAACACCGCGCCCATCTCCGGGCCTTGTTCGGGATAAAGATACGGCTCGATAATTTCGAGCTCCATCACCACCAGCCCGCCGGTCAGGCCGCGCACCATGTCGACGCGGGCGTAGAGAAACTCGTCCTCGCCAGTAATCGAACGCGCGGCGCTAAGCACTTCACGCGCCAAAGCGAGATCCGCCTCTGACGGCTCCCATCGCACTTCCGTGGCGCCATACAGCGACTGCACCCGGTAATCGCCTGATTTGGGGCGCTTGTTGAGCGCGTGGGAGAAACGCCCGCCAAAGAAAATCATCGAGTATTCGCCGTCTTCAGGAACGCCGGGCAGGAAAGGCTGGATCAGGCAGGCGCCCAGCGGCAGATCGTCCGCCGCGGGCAAGGCTTCGCCCTTTTTGATCAGCGCCTGACGCCAGGCGCCGCCGCCCACCAGCGGTTTCACCACGATCTTGTCGCCGCCAAACCGGTCAAACCCTGCTGCAATGGCGTCCGCATCCGCCTTGTCCGCCCAGAGCGTAGGGATAGAGGGGGCGCCCGCCTCATCCAGCGCCTTGAGATAGGTTTTCTCGATATTCCAGCGCACCAAAGCCGGGCTGTTATAGACGGGCGCGATCTCATGGAGCCGATCGAGCGTGTCCAGAAACAGCTCAAGCTTGGGCGGATAATCCCAGACCGTGCCCACCATGAAGCCGTCATAAACCGAGGCGTCAAACGGCTGGTCCCAAATGCACGCTTCCAGTGAGATCCCGTCCGCCGCGCAGGCTTTGGACAACGCGCCGAACTCAAGATCAAACTCGAACCAGTCGTCGCGGGCGCCCGGACGATCCTTCATCATGTCGGCGGAGGTCAGAAAACAGATGCGGGTCATGGGCTTCCTCGGTCAGATGGTGCTGGCGCAACCGCTTAACCCGTCCCATAGAGGTTTTCCAGAACCCTTCTGCGGGTTGAGTTTGCCGTGCCCCCGCGGTACACGCCCCCCGATTTCAGCTTCAGGATGATCCTCACATGACCGAAACCCGCTACGACGTCCTCGGCGTCGGCAACGCCATTGTGGACGTGCTCGCGTCTGTGACTGACGCCTTCATCGAGCAACACAGTCTGGCCAAAGACGCCATGCTGCTGATCGACGAGGAGCGGGCGCAGGCCCTGTATGAGGCGTTTCCGCCGGCTCAGGAAATCTCGGGCGGCTCTGCGGCCAATACGCTCGCGGGCGTGGCGAGCCTTGGCGTGCGCGGCGCCTATATCGGCAAGGTCGCTGACGATCAGCTGGGTGAAGTGTTCGCCCATGATCTGCGTTCGATCGGCGTGCATTACGACACCAAGCCGCTCAAGGACGGCCCCTCCACGGCGCGCTGCCTGATCGCTGTGCCGCCCGATGCGCGCCGCGCCATGAACACCTTCCTGGGCGCGTCCACCTTGATGGACGAAGCCGATATCGACCCTGAGCTGGTGAAATCCGCGACCGTGACCTTCCTGGAAGGCTATCTGTTTGACCGTCCTGAAGCGAAAGCCGCTTTCGTGCGCGCTTCAGAGCTCGCCCAGGCCGCCAACCGCCGCGTGGCGCTAACCTTGTCGGACACCTTCTGCGTCGAACGTCACCGCGACAGCTTCCGCCATCTGGTGAAAAACCATATCGACGTGCTGTTCGCCAACGAGGCCGAGATCAAGGCGCTCTATGAAGTCGATGATTTTGAAACGGCTCTCGCCAAAGTCCGCGCCGAAACCCGCGTCGCCGCCATCACCCGCTCTGAAAAGGGCGCGGTGATCGTATCCGGCGACGAGGAAGTGCGCGTGGACGCCGATCCCGTTGACACCATTGTGGACACGACCGGCGCTGGCGATCAGTTCGCGGCCGGCTTCCTCGCCGGGTATTCACGCGGGGCGGACCTTCACACCTGCGGGCGTCTGGGCGTCATCGCCGCCGCCGAAGTGATCTCACACATGGGCGCGCGCCCGCTGGTTTCGCTGAAGGATCTGGCGGCGCAGAAAGGCGTCACGCTGGACTAAAGATCAGCCTGTACTGATCTGCAAAGTGCATAAGACTTCATCAAGGACTCCGCCCCGGCGGGGTCCTTTTTGACTTTTCTCTTCGTCCTTAACCTGATTTTTAGCACATCAGTTCAGCCTCACGGTGTTTCGTGTGCATTCCGCACGCCTTTCGCCTGCAGCTGGGGTCCTGATGGCGCCTATCAGACACGCAATTTCCAGAGTGATGCGATCTCTGGTGATGAAGTTCACTTTGCTTTGCGGGGTGATCCTCGTCGCCGCGACGACTGCGATCATGGCCGTCGAATACCAGCTGAAGTCCCAGGACAATAATTCGGCAGGCCTGGTTCATGCCGAGCTGATCACCGAATTGTTCACCTCCACCGCCGCCAACGCCATCGCCGTTAGCGACATTGAAGGCCTGACCAATCGTCTGCTGGCGGATTTCGGCGCACGGCCTGATGTCAGCTCTGTCTATGTGGCCGATGTGAACGGACGCGTGCTCGCTCTCAACGGAGAAGTTCCCTATAGCGTCGGTGATCGCGCCGCGGACCATCTGGTGCAATCGGCGATCGGCGCCGTGGACACGCGGGTTGAACGCGTTGGAGATGACATTCGCGTCGCCGAGCCGGTCTTCTACAATGGTCGCCTGATCGGCGCCGTGGTCGCCACCGTGCCCATGTCCGCCGTGGTGACGCCGGCCATCGACATCATCATTCGTCAGGTCCTGATCGCCGCCGCGGCGCTGATCGTGTTCCTGCCGTTGGTCGCGCTGATCGTGCGCAAGGCGCTTGGCCCGGTCCGACGCCTGACCGAAGCGGCGCGCCTGGCCTCCTCTCGCAAGCTCGATCTGCGCATCGAAGTGCATACGGGCGATGAGCTGGAAGTGCTGGCGAACGCGTTTAACCGCATGTTCGCGCGCCTCGACGCCTCCGTGAAGCGCGTGCATCGCCTGGCCTATGTGGACATGATCACCGAACTGCCCAACCGCGAACGCTTCCGCAAGGAAGTCGAGCGGGTGGCGCGCGAGGCGTCTGAAGCCGGAGAAGAAGGCGCAATCCTGTTTCTTGATCTCGACCGGTTCAAACGCGTCAACGACTCTCTGGGCATCGGCGAGGGCGACCGTCTGCTTGAAGCCGTCGGACGCCGTCTGCGCGAAGCCGTTCGTGGCTGGGATCTGTCTCAGGGCGATCTGACCAAGGAACCCTCCATGGTCGCACGCCTGGGCGGAGATGAATTCACTGTTCTGCTGCCGCGCTTGCGTGACAGCGCCGACGCCGCACGCCTGGCGCGCCGGATCGTGGATTCAGTCCGTCGTCCCTTCGAAATTTCAGGCCATCAGGTCTTTCTGGGCATTTCCGCCGGCATCGCCTGTTTCCCACGCGACGGCTCTGACCCTGAAACCCTGCTGCGTCACGCAGACCTCGCCATGGCGTCGGTCAAACGCGCTGGCGGCAATGCCTGCGAATTCTTCGAGACCTCAATGAACCAGAGCGCCTTTGAGCGCCTGGTGCTGGAAAACGAGCTGCGTGAAGCCGTGCGCGACGACCAGCTTGTGGTCTTCTACCAGCCCAAGGTCTCCATGGTCGACGGCTCCATCGCCGGCTCTGAAGCGCTGGTGCGCTGGCGCCACCCGACGGCGGGTCTGTTGTCGCCCGGCGCCTTCATCCAGGCAGCGGAAGAATGCGGCCTGATCGGTGAAATCGGCGACTGGGTGCTGCGCCGCGCCTGCCATGAAGCCCAGCAATTGCGAGAGCGCGGGTTCGATCTTCCGGTGGCGGTGAACGTCTCCGCCATGCAGTTTGAGAGCGAAGGCTTCTCCCAGACGGTTCTGGAAGCGCTGCAAGATAGCGGCCTGCCGCCTGAACTGCTGGAGCTCGAGCTGACCGAATCCACCGCCATGCGCGAACCTGAACGCGTGATCGAGCAGATCGAGCCGCTGCGCCGTCTGGGCGTCACCTTCGCCATCGACGATTTCGGCACCGGCCATTCCTCGCTCTCGTATCTGACCCGCATGCCTTTTGACGTCTTCAAGATCGACCAGAGCTTCGTGCGCGACATGAGCCAGGACGAGCACGCTCGCATCGTGGTCGAGACCATTCTCGCCATGGCCAAATCGCTGAAGCTGAAAACTGTGGCCGAAGGCGTCGAAACTCATGACCAGCATCAGGCCCTGCGGGCGCTGGGCGCGACGCTGGCTCAAGGCTATCTGTTCGGCCGGCCCATGCCCTTCGCCGAGCTGGTCTCATTTGCGTCAGCGGGCGGCCAGGACAGTGTGGCCGGCTAGTTTCAACTCCTCCTGGAATGATGTATAAATATCACTTACAAGATATTTCCACTTTTTAATTCGCTTTTCTAAAAATATGTGGCATTCTTACACCTGCAGCTGAGGGCTGCTCCTGAATGCGCGCCGTCCCCCCGACGCTTCAGGACGTCGTGATGCTCCCCCCAGCGTCATGACACCGCGTCTTTCCTGATGGACGCGAGGCGAAACGCCCGGCGACTTCACCCCAGGTCGCCGGGCGATTTTCGTTCAGCCTCACTATCATGACCGCTGTCGTCTTCCCGCAAGGCGCGTTAAACAGGGGCATGACCGATTTTGATCCCTCCCCTTCGGACTATAGCGGCGCGGAAGACGAGATTGCGCGCCTGCTTGATGAAATCCCGCTCCTTTACAAGGCGCGCGCCTTCGCAGAATCCATCGGTGATCCCGCCTTTTTCTCGCGCCTGGGCGAACCGCTCGATTCACGGGAGCTGGCCCTGGCCCGCGCCTATCTGGACGGTCTGGGCATGCCCGAGGCCGAACCCGCAGAGATGGGCGACTGGTCAGACGCCATTGCGGCTGCGGAAACCCTGGACCGGGACCCCTGGGCCTGGGAGGCGGAGGAAATGCAACGCTCCGCCTTGGTCGAACGCGCCCTGGAGCGGTTGGATGAACAGGCGCTGCAGGCCGCGCTGACGCTTGTCGCCTCGAAAATCGGCGAACTCGCCAAGGAGGCCGCCGAAGCCAGCGCCTCCATGGACGACATGTTTGATGAAACCGTGATCAACGCCGCCGCTGGCGGTCTGGTGCAGGCCGCCCATGGCGCTGTGCTGGTGCTGATGGCGGAAGCGGAAGACGAAGAGCCCCCGCACCCCTTCCTGGCGCGCTGGCGGCTGTATGTGCGCGGGCGCTGGCCGGTCGGCGTCGCCGGCGCGACTTATAATATTCTCTGATCTCATCGACACGCATTTCTCTCAGGATTTCCCATGACCCCGTTCACCCTCGCCACCTGGAACATCAACTCGGTCCGCCTGCGCGCCCCGCATGTGGCGAGCTTTGTGGAGGAAGCGAAGCCGGACGTGGTCGCCCTGCAGGAAATCAAATGCCTGCCCGATCAGTTTCCACGCGCCGCGTTTGAAGAGATGGGCCTTCCCCATTTGCACATTGTGGGCCAGAAGGGCCTGCATGGCGTCGCGATCGCGTCACGCACCCCGATCGAGGTGCTGGACCAGGACGCACTGTGCCCCCGCGGCGAAGCACGCTTTCAACGTGTGCTCGTGAACGGGGTTGAGCTGCAGAACTATTACATCCCCGCGGGCGGCGACGAACCGGATCCCGAGATCAATCCCCGCTTCAAGCACAAGCTGGACTTTCTGGATCGGCTCAAGGGCTATGCCGCCGATCGCGCCAAGGAAAACGCCCCGATCGTGATGGTCGGCGATTTCAACATCGCCCCGCGCGAACATGATGTCTGGTCACACAAGCAGCTTCTGAAAGTCGTCTCGCATACCCCGGTTGAGGTGGACGCGCTGAACGCCTGGATGCAAGCGGGCGAGTATATCGACGTGGCGCGCGAACTGATTGACGAGCCTGAAAAGCTGTTCACCTGGTGGAGCTATCGCAGCAAGGACTGGCGCGCCTCGAACCGCGGCCGGCGCCTGGATCATATCTGGGTCAGCCCGGCGCTGAAGGACGCCGCCCTCAAAGACGGGCGCGACAGTTTCTGGATTTGGGACGAAGCCCGCAGCTGGGAGAAACCCTCAGACCATGCGCCGGTAACTCTGCGCTTAGGATAGAATGCTTAATAAGTCTTAATACAAGTGCGTATAAAGTATACGTAATACGTATATGTATTACCATTGTAGATCCAATGAATCTCTACACAGTCAAATCAACTGTGGAGGGACGCATGCAAGAACACGATCGTACCGAACGTCTGGACTTTCTGGGGTTTGACACGCCGACGCGAGAGGCCTTGTCTCAATGTCGTCCGGCCATTGAAGAGACTTTGCCTCAGGCGCTTTCCGCGTTCTACGACGTCATCAAATCGACGCCGGCGGCCGCACAGTTCTTCACAGATGAAGATCACATGGACAGCGCCAAAGGGCGTCAGCAGGCCCACTGGATGTCCATCGTCTCCGGTCGCTTTGACAGCGCCTATTTTGAAGGTGTTCGCAAGATTGGTCTCGCACACAGCCGGCTTGGACTTGAACCGCGCTATTATATCGGCGGCTACGCCCATCTGGCCTCCGCCCTGATCCGAGCAGTCGTCCAGTCTCAAAACGCCGGGATCATGGGGCTTCGTCCACGTCAGGCGGCCCTGCTGGACAGCCAGCTGGATGCTCTGGTCAAGGCCATCTTCCTGGACATGGAACTGGCGGTCTCTTTGTATCTTGAAGAAACCCAAGCCAGCGCAGCGCGCGAAAGACATGAACTCGCATCACAATTCGAGCAAAATGTCGGCAATCTGGTCGGCACGCTGACGTCTGTCTCGGAAACGATTGGCGACGCCTCGCAGACAGTCGCGTCCACGGTCGAAGCCACTCTGGAACGGGCGGTGAGCGCGGCCTCTGGCGCAGAAGAATCCGCCGCCAGCGTTCGGGCCGTGGCCGCGGCCTCGCATCAGATGGAATCTGCAACCCGCGAAATCGCAGAGCGCGCAAACAGCCAAAGCGACATCGCCCGGAAGGCAGAGCAGCTCGCCACCTCTGCTGTCACAGACATAGAACGCCTCAATCAGGCGGCGTCACAAATCGGCGGCGTCGTCACCTTGATCCAGCAAATCGCTGAACAAACCAATCTGCTGGCGCTCAACGCCACGATTGAAAGCGCGCGCGCCGGGGAGGCGGGCAAGGGTTTCGCCGTTGTCGCCCAGGAAGTCAAAACCCTGGCCAATCAAACCGCAAAAGCCACTGACGAAATAGGCGGTGAAATCGCTGAGATTCAGGCTGCGACCAGCACTGTCGTGGAAGCGATGTCGCACATCCAGGACACGATTTCCAAGATCTCTGAAACGTCGATGGGAATTGGCGCAGCCGTCGAAGAGCAAGCCAGCGCCACCACCGAGATTACACGCAGCTCGACGAGCGCCGCTGAGGGCAATGAAGCCGTCGCATCTGCATCATCAGACATGGAGCAAGCCGCCAGAGACGCATCGATTTCCGTCGACGTCATGAGCGCCGCAGCGTCGGAAGTGCAGACGTGTTCGTCCAGCCTGTCTGAGTCCGTTGAGCGTTTTCTCTCCACACTTCGAGTGGCGGGTTAGACAGCAACCATGGCCTTATCCCAACTCATCTACACCTCCTATCCGGCCTTCCCGATCCGCCCCGGCTCGCTGACAGGTGCGTTGGGAGAGATCATGAATGCCGGTCGGGAACACAATTCCCGTAATCAGATCAGTGGCATTCTGGGTGTCGAGGTGAACCGCTTCTTTCAGATCCTTGAGGGACCGCCCGCCAAGGTCCTAGAGACCTTTGATCGAATCCAGCATGATCGAAGACATTTCGGCGTTCAGCTCAAACACGTCGGCGCGCTTGAAGTGCGCACCTTCAAAGACTGGTCTATCGGCTTCGCGGCTCCTGCATTTCTGCCCTCTGGTGAACCGGCCCAGATCGATTTTGATACGGTGAGCGTTCAAACCATCATCAATCGCGGGCTGCTGCTTCGACGCTGTGGTGTGATCGCGGAAGCGGGTCTCAAGACCCCTAGCGCATCAGGATTCTGAAATCCCCGACATCGCGGATGGTCTCTTCATAGACGTGCTGTTTGATCGGACGATGATGGCTATGTAGCGCTGTCCCGCACTGATCATCCGGGATCGCAGTTGAAACAGCCTGATAAAACGCCTCGCCATGAGGCGTGATAGACCGCCAGGTGTTTTCAACCAGAAGCACCTCACCATTGAAGGCTCCGACCTGCCTGAGACGCTGGAAATGATTATCTGCGTCTTCGCCCAGGACGCCGTCCAGCCGATCTCCGGGCTCAACCAGGGCGTAAACACCCCCTAACGCTCTGAACCCTTTTGAAAATTCAATGAGTTCAATTTCATTTCCCCTGGCGCGGATCAAGCTCACAAGCGTCGGAGACATGCGCACAGTCAGGCGCCATCGATCAAAGGAATACTGAAACCGGACATCTTCGAGCAACCGCATGATCCGGGCATGTAGGTGAAAGGAAGGCTGCTGGGCGCCCGTTTCAATTCTGGAATAATGAGCCTGGCTGATACCGAGTTGCTCCGCCACTGATGCTTGTTTGGCGCCCGTCTCTCGCCGATACGCCAGCAGCAATTTTCCAACCTCAGTGTCGTCCGACGTGATCAAGCACCACCCCCCTGTTTTAGTCAGTGAGATGTGCTTTAAGGGCATACAATCTCAAGGTATTTTATATACACAATATTAATATGGGTTACAGAATCTTAATGTCAGTCGCTCGTCGGTGCTCTCCTGATCAGCCCAGCCTGAAGCGCTTGGACACACTCGAGAATTCAATGATTATCATTCGCGTCGACCAGGCCATGCCTGTCGTCGGCCAACCCCTTTCAGATGTTGATATCTGACTACATCTGAAGCCGGTACCCGCCACTTTCAGTGATCAGGAGCCGGGCGTGCTGGGGGTCGGGCTCGATCTTCTGACGCAACCGATAGACATGGGTCTCCAACGTGTGGGTGTTGGCTTCGCGGTGATAGCCCCAGACCTGATCAAGCAATTCCTCACGCGCCACAGGCTGGCCGCCCGCGCGATAGAGGTATTTGAGAATATTGGTTTCTTTCTCTGTCAGGCGCGTCTTCTTGTCCTCGCCATCCACCAAAAGCTTCATGCTTGGTTTGAACCGGTAAGGACCCACCTGCAGCACCGCGTCTTCGCTTTGCTGATGCCGCCGCAATTGCGATTGCACCCGTTCCAGCAGCACCACGAAGCTGATCGGCTTGGCCAGGAAATCATCCGCGCCAGAGCGTAAACCCAGCACGTGATCGGCGTCGCCGGACTGGGCGGTCAGCAGGAGGATCGGCGTGTTCACGCCGTCCTTGCGCAAATGCCGGCAGGCTTCGCGGCCATCCATGTCGGGCAGGCCCACATCAAAAATGATGATGTCCACAGGCTCTGAGCGAGCCAGCTCCATGCCCGGCTTTGCGGCGTCTGCGGTGAGCACCTTGAAATCATCTTCAAAGCTGAACTGCTCAGCCAGGGCTTCGCGCAGATCGTCGTCATCATCAACCAGAAGGATCGTTTTCTTGTTCGTCATGGCTCTGTCTCCAGTCAGGCGGGGCCCGGCAAACTGCGCCAACCGGTCACTTTTCACCGGTAAGCCTTGCCTGTCCGCACCTGATTGCGCAACTGCAAACGCGCAATCTCAATACAAGGCGGGTGTACTCCAAACGGCGTGAAACTTGCCTGACGCCTTTGTGAGCCTTGCGAATTTTTTCGTGAGGCCGCCCGCCGTGGTGGGGGAGGCGAACGGGGTCCGCTAACGCCTTGTCAAAAGGCGAAACGGACCCCGTCGCCGACCCTCATACGGCGCCAGAGCTATGTTTCACATAAGGGATAGTCCGCGGCCATGCAGGAGTTTCGTGATGACGGTATACTGCGCAAGCGCCCAAAAATCCGCACTGGACGGTCCTGATTTCAGCGCCCCGTGCGCTCTGGGACGCTCAGGCGTGATTGCGGCGGAACTGAAGTCTGAAGGCGATGGGGCCAGTCCGATCGGGCGCTGGCGGGTGCGCCGCGCTTATTTTCGGGCCGACCGGATCGACAAACCCGACACAGTCCTGGTGATCGATCCGATCCGGCCTGATGACGGCTGGTGCGATGCGGCGTCAGATCCGGCCTATAATCAACCTGTGCGCCTGCCTTACCGAGCATCTTGCGAGACGATGACGCGTGAAGACGGTCTGTATGATCTGTTGGTGGTGCTGGGCCATAATGACGATCCGCCCCAGCCGGGCGCCGGATCCGCCATCTTCCTGCATTGCGCCTCGCCGGAATTCAAACCCACAGAGGGCTGCGTCGCGATTGCGCGCGACCAACTCATTGAGCTTGTCGGCCGCCTGACAACCGATGACTGGATCGAGATCGCGCCCTAGGCCTTTACCCGCTCGCCAAACAGCGCCGAACCCACGCGGACCGATGTGGCGCCCAGGCGCACGCCCAGCTCGAAATCCGAACTCATCCCCATGGACAGCTTCTCAAGCCCGGCGCGCGCTGCGAGCTTGGCCAGGAGTGCAAAATGCGGCGCGGCCGGCTCCTCCACCGGCGGAATGCACATCAGCCCTTCAATCTGAAGTCCCAGATCTGACTGGCAATGCTTCACGAACGCCACGCACTCCCCGACCGTGAGACCCGCTTTTTGCGGTTCGTCGCCCGTATTCACCTGCACATAGAGCCGCGGCGTCCGACCGGTTTTCTCCATCGCCTTGACCAAAGCGCCCGCCAGCTTCTCACGATCGAGCGTCTCGATGACGTCAAACAGGGCGCAGGCGTCTTCCGCTTTGTTAGTCTGAAGCGGACCGATCAGGTGCAATTGCAGATCGGGACAGGCTTCGCGGCGATCGCTCCAGCGACCTTGCGCCTCTTGCACCCGGTTTTCGCCAAAAATACGCTGACCTGTGGCCAGCATGGCGTCGATCCGGTCATCGGGCTGGACTTTGGAGACGGCGACCAGATCAATCGCATCCGCTGACCGTCCCGCCTGCTTGGCCGCTTTGGCGATCCGGGTCAAAATCTCGGCGCGCGCAGCGGCGATGCCGTCAATGGAATTCGGGTATAGGTCTGTCATGGCGAAGACTGGGTATGACGGCGCAGCCCGTCTGGCAAGGCTGGCGGACGCATTGGACGGCCCACGAGAGGGCTTGCCGGGCCTGTTTTGCCTCACCGATCCCGAGCGCACACCGGATCTGAAGGCTCTGGCTCGCGCGCTTCCGGACGGCGCCGGGTTGATTCTGAGATTATTCGGGCGGGACGAGCTTCACGCGCAAGCCGCTGATCTTGTGACAATCCGACATGACAAGGGGGGGTTATGCCTGATCGCGGCGGAGCCTGAACTGGCGGCAGAGATCGGAGCCGACGGCGTTCACTGGCCGGAACGCTGGCTGACCGGCGCCCATGTCAGGCGCTCTCACGGATTGATCTCCACCAGCGCGCATAGCCCGTCTGCGCTGCGCCGCGCCCAAGGCCTGGCGGATCTCGCCTTCGTCTCGACGGTCTTTCCCTCTCGCAGTCCCAGCGCCACACGCCCGATGGGCGCATTCCGGCTGGCCGCCTTGGCGCGCCCTCACTCAATGCCTGTTTATGCACTTGGCGGCGTCAACACACGCACCATCAAACGGCTCAATCATTTGGGAATTTCGGGAGTTGGCGCGGTGGGCGCACTGTCAGGCTCTACGCAGTTTTAGCTGGAAGGCCCTAGAATCGGAAGGCGGACTCAAACCGGATTTCCGGCGCCTTGTCCTCACCGTCTTCGCCAAACACCTGCTCTTCGGGAGAGGTGAAGCGCACTTCACCGCCAAAGCGGAAATGGTCGGAAAACTCGATAAAGGCGCCCGCGCTGAAATCTTCCAGATCCACGCCCTGATCACCACGCGCCGGCGCAGTATAGCCCAAAGTCACGCCCCAACGGTCACCCGCCTGAAGCTGAAACTCGTCTGACGGCTGAGCCCAGACCGACCGCGTGGCGGACGGCGCAAGCGTGAACCGCTCATACCAGGGCAAGGCTGACGCCGAGCCGCGATCATCAATGACGGTCGGGCGCGATGGCAGGGCCACAGGATCAGACATCACGGCGTCAGGCGCGGCGTCCAGCGCATCAAACGTGCGCAAAGACAGCGTAAACGGGTCCAGCACGGGCGCCAGGCTGGCGCCGCCCGTCAACGCGAACGCATTATCGGTATTGGACTCTTGCGCATACGCGGTGGTTCCGGCGCAAAGAGCACCGGTGCACAGCAATGTCGCAAGGAGCGTGTTCAAACGCATCAGTCCATCCCAACAAGTTCAACCTCATACATAGCCTAGCCATGTGACGCTTGTAAGGCGCCGAAAGAGGCCGACCGGCACAATCCGCTTGGGGCGTGTCAAAAACGCAACCCTGTCTCTACAAGCACTTGGACGCTGTCGCGATCCGTTCCACCTGCGCTTTCACGCACGCTCATCACCCCAAGACCCAGCAATCCGTTCGCGCCCACCAAGCGGGACACGCCCAAAAGAACGCTGACGGTCTCGGCGCCCACCAGGTCAGACTGGCCATACCCCAGCTCGGCCCCATAGAGCCAGTCGCCCTGCTCATACGCCAACCCAAAGCCAAGACTGTCGTATTCAGCGTCCTGGTAGCCGTCAGACCCCGTCAGACCGGACAGGCTGAGGGTCAGATCGCCGGCCTGACGCACCAAGGCGCCCCGCATCAGCCAGGGATCGTCAAACATGGCGGCGACCGGTCCCTCAGCTTGCGCCGTCTCAAAGCCCAAAGATGCGTTCCAGCGCACGCCGGTGGACGGCGCCCGCCGGTCAAAACTCGCCGCCACAGACCAGATCGCGCCCAGATCAGCGCGCAGCACTTCTGGCCCGGCCGGATGACACGCCTGAGCGCATGGATCACTGTCGGGCGCAAAGGACGCGGCGAACCGCAATCCCACGATACGCCGGGATTGAACCGACACGGTCGGCGCGGCGTCGGCCAGCGTCAAACCTGTATCCGCGATATTCAGGCCGCTCAGATCAAACTTCCCGCCCTGGGCGCGGATCAGACGAAAAACGTGTAAGGAATCAGACGCTTCAAGCTCGGCCGCAGTCTCGCCCAATCCCGCGCGCAGCTTCACCCACGCTGTCTGCAGATAGACTTGCGCCTGGTCTGCAATCACGCGCGCGCTGGCGTCATCAAGCCCGGCCTCGCCCGACAAACCGGTCAACAGGCCTGCAACCGGACGCCCTGAGACGCGAGGTCCGGTCAGCCCCGGGCGCGCCAGACCCCGGTGTCCATCCCCGCTGGTCAAGCGCGCTTCCAGCTCGGCGCCATAGCGCCAGCCTTGGTCGGTCAGAGTTTCACTGGAGCCGCGCAGTGTGAGATCGGCATAGGGCGAATCTTTTCGGACTGCGGACTCTCCGACCCCGACTACGAGATCAAGATCCGCTTCAAACTCGAAGATGGTTTCAGAGAGAAAAGAAAAGCGCGCCGGCGCCGACTGGCCCCAAGCAGTTGTCGGCGCGGCCACGAGCCCGCCTGAGAAGACGCTTATAATCAGCGCCTTACGGAAACAGGTCATAACTCGTGGCCTCGCCGAACGGCCCCGTCCCCCCGGACGTGCCCTCGTTTTCTCCGCCCAACCGGTGCTGACCGTCAAGCTGACAGGCCGAATCTGACGGCGGAACTGAATATTTGTGACATGAAAACAACAGCTGTACCGCCAAGAGCGCCAGCCTCAACACTGGCGTCCGCGCACCGGCATGCTATAGAGCAATAAGATAAAGACGCGTCGGAAACCGGCGCTAAACCGCTTGGCCGGGAGCCGTTTACATGTTGTTTCGCCGTTTGATCACTCCGTTCGCCGTCGCCGCTTGTGTGATGAGCTTGGCAGCTTGCGCGTCGCGTGGCGACAACAGTCAGGATCGTGGTCTTCTGGGCGGCGTGTTCGGCGGCGGCGGTCAGGTCAGCGATGCGCCCGAAGCCGGCATCGGCGTGAACAGCTTCCTGTGGCGCTCTTCCCTGGAAGTTCTGTCCTTCATGCCGCTCTCTGAAGTCGATCCGTTCGGCGGCGTCATCATCACGGATTGGTACGCCAATCCCGAGATTCAGAACGAGCGGTTCAAGGCCACCGTTTACATTCTTGACACCCGCCTGCGCGCTGACGCCCTGTCGGTGCAGCTGTTCAAACAGGTTCGCGGCGCCGATGGCGGCTGGGCGGACGCAGAGGTTGATCCCGCAACCCGGATCCAGATCGAGAACGCCATTCTGACCCGCGCGCGTCAGCTGCGCATCCAGACCATTCAGGACTAATCTTTTACGATGCTGTCCTTGCGCTCCTCCCTGCTCCGCACCGGCGTTCTGGTGATCACTCTGATCAGCCTGTCCGCCTGCGGGTTCAAACCGCTCTATGGCGGCGCAGGGTTCAGCCAATTGCCCGGGCTGCAAGTCAGCCGCGGGCAAGAGCGCGTGGACTATCTGATTGATGACGCCCTGCGTGATTTTCTGGGGGATGGACGCAGCCCCTATCACCTGACGCTAGACAATGAGACGACGCAAAGCTCGCTCGGCCTCAGCGCCACGGGCATCGCGCGTCAATATGCGCTGGTGATCACAACCGATTACACGCTGACCGACGCCAGCGGGGCTGTAATCGCTGAAGGCCGGTTGCGCGAAGAATCCCTGTTTGATGCGAGCTCTGATCCTTATTCCCTCGTTTCCGGCGCCTCTAACGCCGAAGAGCAGGCGTCTGAAGCCATGGCGGAACGTCTGGTGCAGGAGATCGCCGTCGCGCTGCGTCAGCGCGAGGCGATTGAGCGCCGGTGAAGCTCAAACCCCGCGATGCGGACCGGGCGCTGTCCCAGCCCGACGGCTCTTATAGGATCTATCTCATATATGGGCCGGATCTGGGCATGGTGCGCGAACGCGCCGACACCCTGTCAAAAGCGCTGGTGAAGGATCCTGATGATCCGTTTGCGGTGACCCGCCTCACCGATGACGACGTGAAAGCCGATCCCGCTGCGCTGGCCGACGCACTCGCCGCTTTGTCGATGACCGGGGATCCGCGCCTGGTGCGCGTGCGCCTGTCTGGCGATTCAGCCCCGGTCGCCCGCCTTTTGACTGAAGTCGATCACGGCGTGACGCCGTCAGAAGCCACTTTGGTGATTGAATCAGGCGATCTCAGGAAAACCTCAAAGCTGCGCAAAGCCGCCGAAGACGGCAAGCGCAGCCTCGCTGCGCCCTGCTATGCCGATAATGCGCGTGACCTGATCGGTCTGGCTGAAGAGATGTTTCGCGCGGAAAACCTGTCCCTGGACCCGGACGCGCGGGCCATGCTGGCGCCCTTCCTTGAAGGCGATCGCGCCCTGGCGCGCAGTGAGATTGAAAAGCTCATCCTCTATAAGGGTCTCGCCGCGCAACGCGGCGGAGAGCCCGCGCAGATCACCCGGCAAGACATCGCAGACATCTCGGCCGTCGGTTCCGAAGCGGCCATGGACCAGATTCTGGATCCAGCCCTCGGCGGGGATGTACGCGCGGCGGACGCCGCCTATGCCCGAGGCCTCTCCGCCGGTCTGAACCCGGTCGGCGTGCTGCGTGGGCTGCAACGCCGCATCGATCAGTTCGACACCTTCCACACCGGCGGCGGCGATGCCGGGGCTCTGGCTCGTGCGGGCGCCCCACGCTTCGGCCCTCCTGCTGATCAGTTCAAACGATCGGCGCGGCTGTGGACTGGACGACGTCTGGACCAGGCGCGCAAATATGCCTTTGACGCCGAACGCGCGGTGAAACGCTCTGGCGCCCCGGCCGAGGCCCTTGTCGGGGATCTGATTTTGCGTCTGTCTCGCGCCGCCGCAAATGCGCGTCGATAAGCGATATTATTTCAAATACTTATATAAATATCTCGCTGAGAGCGCCTAAAATTTCGATAGACGCATCTGTCTACGGATCAAGCGCTCTCAGCGAAACAGATTTTCAGGCTAATAAGCGCCTGATCCCGTCTGGCTGAGCCGACGGCACACATCATCCAGCTGCTCGAGGCTGGAAAAACGCACACGCAGCTCGCCTTGCTCGCCCTTCGCCTTGATCTCGACCGCCAGGCCAAGCCGGCTGGAAAGATCTGCTTCGAGCGCCCGTGTATCCGCATCTTTCGGCTGGGACCCGCTGGAGGCCGACTTGCGCTCCGGCGCCTGTCCTGAAGCGTTGCGCGCCAGGGCTTCCGCAGCGCGCACTGACAGGCCGTCACGGATAATTTGCTCCGCCAGCGCTTCGGGGTTTGGGGCGGTCGCGATGGCGCGCGCATGGCCGGCGGTCAGAGTGCCCGCCTCCAGATGGGCCAGCACAGCTTTGGGCATCGCCAGAAGCCGCAGGGTGTTCGCTACATGAGCACGCGACTTGCCGACCGCTTTGGCCACGTCTTCCTGAGTATGACCGAACGTCTCTACCAGTTGACGGAAGGCGCGCGCCTCTTCGACCGGGTTGAGATCGGCCCGCTGGACGTTCTCGACGATCGCGATTTCCAAGGTTTCGCGATCGGTTAGCTCACGAACCAGACATGGGACTTCATGTAGCTGAGCCCGCTGGGCCGCCCGCCACCGGCGTTCACCGGCGACAATCTGGTAGCGCTCGGTCTCACCGCCCATCGGCCGCACCAGGATGGGCTGCAGAAGCCCTTTGGTGGCTATGGATTCCGTCAGCTCGGCCAGATCGGCTTCGGTGAAGGTTTTCCGCGGCTGGTCAGGATTGGGCTGAACCAGTTCCACGGGCAAGATCTGGACCCCGTCCCGGCTTGAGCTCGACCGTTTGGCGTTGGCGGTATCCGCGCGGACGGCGTCCGCCTCTTCCCCCTCGCCCAGCAAGGCGGACAGGCCGCGGCCCAGGCCACGGCTCGGCTTGCGTTCGTCTGCACTCATGCCGGGGTCAGCGCGTCAGCAGCGCGCCGCTCCTGCTTGACCACTTCACTGGCCAGTTTGAGATAGGCCTGCGCCCCGGCGCATTCGAGATCGTACAGCAAGACAGGCTTGCCGAAGCTCGGCGCCTCGGACACGCGCACATTGCGCGGTATGACCGTCTTGTAGACCTTGTCGCCGAAATGCTCGCGCACATCTGCGGCCACTTGGGAGGAAAGATTGTTGCGGCGGTCATACATGGTCAGCACAACACCTTGAATTTCCAAGGTTTTGTTCAAGTTTCCACGCACAAGGTCAATCGTCCGCATCAGCTGGGTCAGACCTTCCAGCGCAAAGAACTCGGTCTGCAGCGGCACAAGCACGGAATCCGCCGCCGTCATGGCGTTCACCGTCAGCAAGTTCAGCGACGGTGGGCAGTCGATCAGAATATAATCGCAATGCTCGCCCATCCCTGAGAGCGTCCGGCGGAAGCGATCAATGGCGTGGCGTAAACGATAGGAACGGCGCGGGGCGTCCGACAATTCTAGCTCGGCGCCCGACAGATTCTCATCAGACGGGATGATCGCCAGGCCCGGAACGTCGGTGTCGATCAAGGCATCCTGCAGCGGACGCTCATCAACCAGCACGTCATAGGAGGTCGCCCGTCGATCTGCGCGCGATACGCCCAGACCGGTAGACGCGTTGCCCTGCGGATCGAGATCGAGAACGACGACACGTTGACCGATGGCGGCGAGCGCCGTGGCCAGATTGATGGCGGTCGTGGTCTTGCCCACGCCCCCCTTCTGGTTCGCGACGGCGATAACCTTGGGCGGCGCGGTGCGAGAGCTTTCAGACACGAGCAAGTCCCCTGATTTTAAGAATAGCGGCCTCGGGCGATGTGCGGCTCGGCAAGACCTCAACTTCGAAAGTCCAGCTTTTCCGCGCCTCGGTCAATTCCTCATTATACCGCGCGCCCTTCGGAAGCAGGGCCACAGCCCCTTTTTCCACAAAAGGATGGACATAACCGAGCAATTTACCCAAGGGCGCCATGGCCCGAGCGGTCACAACATCCATCTCAGGGACAGGATGGATCGATTCCACCCGGTCTGCACGCGCAATCGCGGGGGCTTTCGTCTCCTTGATGACCTGGTTCACGAAGGCCATTTTCTTGGCGACGGAATCCACCATCAACACATGCCCCGCCTCAACGCCACGCTCCATAAGGCCAAACGCGATGGCGAGACCCGGAAACCCCGCCCCAGCCCCCAGATCCGCCCAGCGGGACGCGTCGGGCATCAACTCGAGCACCTGCCAGCTATCCAGCGCATGACGATGCCAGAACTCCGCCAGAGTGCCCCGCCCCACCAGATTGGTATGGGCGCTGGTCTCCTCCAGAAGCCGACGCCAAGTCTCAAACCGCTCCAATGTTTCACGTGAAACACCGGTTTCGGCCTGAAACTGCTCAGGCCCATAAGTCATCTCGCTCATGCGCTCTGCGCCCCGATCGTCCGGCGCTTCAAATGCGCCAGAAGCGCCGTCAGAGCGCCCGGCGTCACACCCTCAATACGGGCCGCCTGGCCCAGCGTGGCTGGCGTCGCCGCAATCAGCTTCTCGCGCACCTCATTGGAGAGCCCGCCCACATCGGAATAGTCAAAGCCGGTCGGGATACGCACGCCCTCATCACGTTGGAAGGCGAGGATGTCCAATTGCTGACGCTCGAGATAGCCATGATAGACGGCATCGATCTCAATCTGTTCAGCCACACGCGACTTGATCTCGCCAAGTTCAGGCCAGATCGCCGTCATCTCGCTCCAGCCTATATCGGGATAGCTCAAAAGCTCCATCACAGAACGCCGTTTGCCGTCCTCATTGACCTTGATGCCATGACGTTTGGCTTCCGCCGGGGTCAGAGTGAAATCCGTCGCCATCTGACGTGCCTGCGCCAGATCGGACTGACGCTGACGCCAGGATGTTTCACGTGAAACACTCGCAGCGCCCAGCGCAATCGCCTTATCGGTCAAGCGCTGATCCGCGTTATCCGCCCGCAAAGTCAGCCGATATTCAGCCCGCGAGGTGAACATGCGATAGGGCTCGGTGACCCCGCGGGTGATCAGATCGTCGATCATCACGCCGATATAGGCTTCTGAACGATCAAGAATGAAGGGCTCAGAACCGGACGATTTCAGCGCCGCGTTAAAGCCGGCCATCAAGCCCTGAGCGGCCGCTTCTTCGTATCCCGTGGTGCCATTGATCTGGCCCGCCAGGAACAGGCCCGGCATGGCCTTGATCTCGAGGGTCGCGCTCAGTTCACGCGGATCCACATAATCATACTCAATCGCATAGCCATAGCGGCGCACCTTGACCTGTACGAGACCCGGAATGGTGCGTAGGAAAGCGTCCTGAACGGCGTCTGGCAGCGAGGTGGAAATGCCGTTGGGATAGACCGTGTCGTCATCCAGGCCTTCCGGCTCCAGGAAGATCTGATGCTGGCTGCGATCTGCGAAGCGTACGACCTTGTCCTCAATCGATGGGCAATAGCGCGGCCCCCGACCAGAGATCGCTCCGCCATAGACCGCGGACTGGTCCAGATTGTCCGCAATGATTTTATGGGTCTCTTCAGTGGTGCGCGTGATGCCGCACGCAATCTGCGGCACGGTGATCGCATCGGTCAGGAAGGAGAAAGGCACGGGGGTTTCATCCGCCGCCTGCATCTCAAGCGCCGACCAGTTGATCGTCGAACCATCCAGACGCGCGGGCGTGCCCGTTTTCAAACGGCCAAGCCGCAAACCCAGACCATAGAGCGTTTCAGACAGGCCGTTGGCGGGCGCTTCGCCATGACGGCCCGCCGGGATCCGCTCATGCCCGCGATGGATGACGCCTTTCAGGAAGGTGCCCGTAGTCAGAACCACAGCGCCCGCGCGATAGGCTTGGCCCTCCCCATCGATCACGCCGCGGCACTGCCCGTTTTCGATGATCAAATCTTCCGCGGCGGCCTCGACGATGGAGAGATCAGACTGCGAAGCGAGCGCAGCCTGCATGGCTTCACGATAGAGCTTGCGATCAGACTGGGTGCGAGGCCCGCGGACCGCTGGACCTTTGGAGCGATTGAGCAGTCGGAACTGAATGCCGGACGCATCCGCCACCCGGCCCATCACGCCATCCAGCGCATCCACTTCCCGGACCAAATGCCCCTTGCCCAAGCCGCCTATGGCCGGGTTGCACGACATCTCACCTATGGTCGACGCCTTGTGCGTCAACAACAGCGTCCGCGCGCCCAGACGCGCCGAAGCGCTGGCCGCTTCACAGCCGGCATGGCCGCCGCCGATAACAATCACGTCCCAGGGCTGCGCCTGGGCTTGGGTCTGATCAAGTCTCATGGGTCAACTCTCAGGCGCGGGGTCTCTGCGTCGCGCCGGGCCGCTTACATAGGGCGCCGGGGGTAAGGAGTCGAGATGATGTCAGATTTTCAAGGCCTGAAAATGGCGCCTATTTGCCAATGCAGAACTGGCTGAACACCCGATCGAGCACGTCTTCCACGTCGATCCGTCCCGTCAGGCTTTCCAGCGCCCGGATCGCCAGATGCACATCACTGGCCGCGAGCTCCGGCGCCCGTGACAGCTGTCTCTGCGCTGCGTTCAAATGCTCAAGCGCCCGCTCCACCGCCTGACGATGGCGGGCGCGTGACAAGGCGGGCGCCTCGCGGCGGCTCAATCGCTCGACCACCAAACGCTCCAACCAGCCTTCCAGGGCTGGCAATCCCTCACCCGACTTCGCACACAGCTTGAACTGGGTCATACCCAGCTCATCTGATGGATGAAGCGTTTGCCCCTGATCCATCTTGTTCAGGATCAGAGCATCGTTAGGACGCAGCGTTTCCAGCAGTTTGTCGGGAAATGTTTCACGTGAAACATCGACGACTCCCAGCCGCAAATCCGCACTTTCCGCCCGCGCCAGCGCGCGTTTGACGCCTTCCGCCTCCACCTGATCGGCCGCCTCACGCAAACCTGCCGTATCCGCGATGATCACCGGAAACCCGCCCAGAACCAGACGCACTTCAACGACATCGCGCGTAGTCCCCGGAATATCGGTGACGATGGCCGCATCCCGACGCGCCAGAGCGTTCAGCAAGGTGGACTTGCCCGCATTGGGCTCTCCGATGAGGGCGATGGAAAACCCGTCCCGCACACGCTCCCCGCGCCGACCATCATCCAGATGCTGCGCCAAAGCCTGGCTGAGCGCCGCAAGCGGCGGGCCCGCCGTATCAGACAAGGTGTCGGGGACATCCTCTTCGTCAGGGAAATCCACCTCGCCTTCGATGGCGGCCAGCACCGAGATCAATTGTTCGCGCCAGTTTTCGTACAGGCTGCGCAAGGCGCCCGTCATTTGAGACAAGGCCTGTTCACGCTGACCTTCAGTTTCTGCGTCAATCAGGTCAGCAAGGCCTTCGGCCTCGGTCAGATCCATCTTGCCGTTCTGAAAAGCCCGGCGGGTGAACTCCCCCGCCTCAGCGGGCCGGGCGCCCAAAGCCGTCAGACGATCCGCCAGCGCTTCAATCACGGCGGCTCCGCCATGGACATGAAACTCAGCGCAATCTTCACCCGTAAAACTCGCCGGGCCTTCAAACCACAGCGCCAGACCCTGGTCGATAACATCGCCACGATCGTTCTTGAACGCACGCAAGGCGGCCAGACGCGGCTTGGGCCGCGGAACGCCAGCGACCGCGTCCAGAATCTCGCCCGTACGGGTCCCACTGAGCCGGATCACCGCCACGCCCGCGCGGCCCGGCCCGCTGGCCAGTGCAAAAATCGTCTCGGTCATGAAGGTGGTCAGCTCTTGTCAGATCCGGAAGGGCGGCCGCTTGCAGCCTGGCCCATCAGGCCCATCATCTGTTTTTGCCATTCCCCGCCCATGGTCATCCACGAGCGCATCAGGGCGTCAGGCTCCATGGCGTCCATATTGGCGGTCATGCGCTTGCTCATCTCCTCGACCAGCTGAGCGTTCAGCCCGGTCACATCGGGCAGGCCCATAAAGGTCCGCGCCTCTTCCGGAGTACATTCGATATTGATGTTGACCTTCATGGGGGCCTCGCCTCAGTCTCGCCGCGCAGCGGGCGAAAAAATCATCGCCTCACTGTACGCCTCCGTGCGGCACATGACAAAGCCAGGCTGCCGCACTCACTCAACACGCAAGGAGATCGTCTCATGGCAGGATCAGATATCACCATTCATGGCCCCGACGGCGACTTTTCCGCTTATCAGACCGGTGAAGGCCCCGCCGTGATCGTTTTGCAGGAAATCTTCGGCGTCAACGCCGTCATGCGCGAGCTGTGCGACGACTACGCCGCCCAGGGTTTCACCGCCATCTGCCCTGATCTGTTCTGGCGGATCAAACCCGGTATTCAGCTTACGGACAAAACCGAGGAAGAGTGGAAACAGGCGTTTGATCTCTTCGGCAAATTTGATGTGGATGCGGGGATCAAGGATGTCGCCGCCACGATCGCGCAAATGAGACAAAACGGCGCCCCCAAGGTCGGCGCCGTCGGGTACTGCCTGGGCGGTCAGCTGGCCTATCTGACCGCCTGCCGCACCGATGCAGACGCGTGCGTGGGCTATTACGGGGTCAACATCCAGACCCTGCTCTCAGAGGCGTCCTCGATCTCTCACCCGCTGATGCTTCACATCGCAGGACAGGACGAATTTGTGCCCCCCGAAGCCCAGACCCAGATCATGGACGCGCTGTCGGAGCATGGACTTGTCACGATTCATCATTATGCAGAGCGTGATCACGCCTTCGCCCGTCCCGGCGGCGCCCACTATCACGCCGAAGATGCGAATCTTGCCAATGCAAGATCAATCAACTTCCTGAATGATAAACTGAAATAGGAATTCATCCATGCGCTTCCTTCTAGGCGTCAGCCTGTTCGCCCTCGCCGCCTGTTCCGCGCAAGCGCCGGCGCCCGAACAAACCGCCGAACCGGCGACCCCGTCCAAGCTCAGCGCGACCCAGGCTGAGGCCGCAGCGTCTGATCTATGGCTGACCGGCGTGGACTTGCCCGCCTATCTCGATTGCGCGCGTGAGCAAGGCGTCACCTTGCTTCAGGCCCACCGCACGGGCGATCGTCCGGGTGCGGCGGAAAACTCCATCGGCGCCATGCAGGCCTCGCTCGATGACGGCGCTCTGTTCATGGAACTGGACGTGGCCAGAACGGCGGACGGCGTATTGGTCCTGATGCATGACGACACGGTGGACCGCACCACCAACGGAACCGGCGCGGTCAGCGAGATGACCTATGCCGAGATTTCCGAGCTGCGATTAGTCGACGTAGACGGTCAGGTGCTGGATGAAGGCGTGCCCACATTCGCGGACGCGCTCAGCTTTCTGGACGGTCGCGGCTTCGCCCAGGTGGATCTCAAGGACACCAGCTTTGAAGAGATCAGCGAAACTCTGGTCGCGGCGAACGCCGTCGATCGCTCTGTGGTCATCACCTATTCGATCGAAGATGCGATCCTGCTGGCCGGCCTGCTGCCAGAGGTCGCCCTGTCCGTGGGCGCGCGCACTTCAGACGATCTCGAACGCTTGAGCCAGGGCGGCGTGGCGTTCGGCCTCACCACAATCTGGCTGGGGGTCGGAACCGGAAATCCTGAGTGGGACGCCGAACTCGCCAATCTCGGCCTCGAAACCAGCTTTGGCGATTTTGGCGGTGAGCGGAACGGCACGGTGGACTATCAGCTGCTCAGCCAGAACGGCGCGGAAGTGATCTCGGTGGATGATGTGCCAGCGGCCGCGGCGGCGCTCGACGCCTATGACGCTTCGCGGGCCCTGCTTGAGGCGTGTCCCGCAGCTCAGGGCTAGGCCCAGACCTGTCTGAAACGAGAAAAGCCGGCGAGAGTGCACGCCGGCTTTTTTCAGGCTTAATCCGCGCTGGCGCGCTGCCAGGCCGGGCGGGACCGCAAGCGATCAAAATACGCACTCACCGCTTCAGGCGCACCCTCAAACTGTTTCACGATCTTCAGAAGATAAAACAGATAGCCCAAGGCGATATCGGCTGCGGTGAAGCGATCGGCCGCCAGATACGCCCGGCCGTCACCCAGACCGCGTTCAGCGATCAGCTTAAACTGCTTGTCCAGTTCCATACGCGCCCATTGGGCGAGCGCCGGGTTACGCTGGTCTTCAGGCAGGAGCGTCGTATGCGCCAGGGTCAGATTGACCGCCATGGACATGGTGCCTTCGCTGAAATGCATCCATTCCAGATAACGGTCATAATCAGCCTCGTCAGGCGTCACCGCAAGCTCGGTGGGGCCGTATTTGGTCACGAGATATTCCACCATGGCGACCGATTCCAGCATCACGCGATCCCCGTCCGTCAGAGCGGGAATCTTCTGCATAGGATTGATCGCCTTGAAGTCTGCTCCACCCATATTCCCGCGCTGATTTGCGGTGATCGGGCCAAGATTGACCAGCGTATGCGGCAAGCCCATCTCCTCAAGGCACCAGCGTACGCGCACGGAGCGGGACATGGGTGCATGATAAAGAGTGATATTGGGTTCAGACATGGATTTCTCCCCGATACTTTAGCTTTTAAGCATTATCCCATATCCCATCATCCAAACGCTAGCCCAAAACGCAAACGGCCGCCCCGAAGGGCGGCCGTTGGAACAGACAAAACCTTGAAATATCAAGTATTCATTGAGTCGTAGAACTCTTCATTGCTCTTGGTTTCCTTGAGCTTGGAGAGCAAGAACTCAATGGCGTCCTGGGTGCCCATCGGATTGAGAATCCGGCGCAGCACATAGGTTTTCTGCAGATCCTGCTTGGGCACCAGAAGCTCTTCTTTCCGGGTGCCGGATTTGAGAATGTCGATGGCCGGGAAGACGCGCTTGTCGGCGACTTTCCGGTCCAGAATGATCTCGGAGTTGCCGGTGCCTTTGAACTCTTCAAAGATCACCTCGTCCATACGCGAGCCGGTGTCGATCAGCGCGGTCGAGATGATGGTCAGGCTGCCGCCTTCTTCAATGTTCCGCGCAGCGCCGAAGAAACGCTTGGGGCGTTGCAGGGCGTTGGCGTCCACACCGCCTGTCAGCACCTTGCCGGAGCTTGGCACCACGGTGTTGTAGGCCCGGCCCAGACGCGTGATGGAATCAAGCAGAATGACCACGTCACGCTTGTGTTCGACCAGGCGCTTGGCCTTCTCGATCACCATCTCGGCCACTTGCACGTGACGCGTCGCCGGCTCGTCAAAGGTTGAGGCCACGACCTCGCCCTTCACCGTGCGCTGCATGTCGGTCACTTCTTCAGGGCGCTCATCGATAAGCAGCACCATCAGATAGCATTCAGGATGATTGGTCTCGATGGCGTGAGCGACGTTTTGCATCAGCATCGTCTTACCGGTGCGCGGCGGCGCCACGATCAGGGCGCGCTGGCCCTTGCCCAGCGGAGATACGATGTCGATCACCCGGCCCGACCGGTCTTTCTTGGTCGGGTCCTGGATTTCCATGTTGAACCGCTCATCAGGATAGAGCGGAGTCAAATTATCAAAGTGGACCTTGTGGCGGGATTTATCAGGCTCTTCGAAATTGATCGAAGAGACCTTCAATAGCGCGAAATACCGCTCATTATCGCGCGGCGCCCGGATCTCGCCTTCCACGGTATCGCCTGTGCGCAGGCCAAAACGACGGATCTGGCTGGGCGACACATAGATGTCGTCCGGACCCGGCAAATAATTGGATTCCGGGGCCCGCAGAAACCCGAACCCGTCCTGAAGCACTTCCAGCGTTCCGCCGCCGGAAATCTCGGCGCCCTCATCGGCGAGCGCCTTGAGGATGGCGAACATCATGCCTTGCTTGCGCAGGGAGGACGCGTTTTCGATATCAAGGCTTTCAGCCAACTCCACCAGCTCGGCGGGCGACTTTTCCTTCAATTCCTGAAGCGACATGCGCCGGGTCGAATGGGACATGGCGTCGCTGCCGTCCTGCGGCTCGGTTTCAGGCGTATCGGTCATGGGTTTCTCAGACAGCTCGGCTCACAAGACCTGATACTGCACGGGTCTCGCGAAACACCAGACGACGAACAGCGCCGGTCTCGGCGCAGATCGACTATGGAAATGGGTAGTCGGCTCAAGCGCTGTCCAGACGTAAACGCTGGCGCGGCCCGAAGCCAAAAGGAGGGATCCTGTTAAGGAGTCACCTTTCCCTGCCACGAACCAAGGTCAACGTCAATGATTTTTCAGGCTCAGAACGGCTTCACGACGGCCAGAAGCACAATGATGATGACCAGAATCGCCGGGCCTTCATTCATGATCCGCCAGAATTTTTCAGAGCGTGGCCGCTCTCCCTTGGCGAATTTCTTGGCGCTCGCCGCATAAAACCCGTGAATGCCGGACATCAACACAACGAGCAACAGCTTGAAATGAAACCAGCCCTGGCTGAACAAACCCGGATTGGCCGCAATCATGATGATCGCCAAAACCCAAACCGCAATCAAAGCCGGATTGAGGATGATTTTCAGAAGATTACGTTCCTGGATCAGCAATGCGCCTTCCAGCTCCCCCGCCGTCTGGGCCTGATGGTGATAGACGAACAGACGCGGCAAATAGAGCATGCCCGCCATCCAGAAGATCACCGCAATGATATGCAGCGCCTTGATCACCAGATAGCCGGTGGACCCTGGAAGAATGAAATCCATTACGCCGCTTCACCTTGTTTCAGACCCGCTTCAAGACACGGGCAGCGTCCAAACTTTCCCGGGCAGATCGGTTTGCCCTGAGGCGGTTTCAAACCCTTATCACCCTCAAGCGCTTCTACCGTAATCTTGGCCAGCGCCGCAATGAAATCGGGCTGGTCCCCCAGCGCCGGCACCCGGTCATAACCGCGAGCGCCATGCTCTTCAGCCAGCTCGGCGTATTCTTCATCGAGCTCGACCAAGGTCTCGATATGCTCGGACACAAAAGCGATCGGGGTCAGAAGAATGTGCTTGTCATCCTGGCAGGCGCGCTCGATCGCTTCTTCGGTGGACGGGCCGATCCATTTCAGCGGCCCAACGCGGGACTGAAAGCAGATCTCATGGTTTTGCAGGTGTTCAGGCAGGCGCGCATTCACCTGGGCCACGGTCTGCTCGACCTGCCATTGATAGCTGTCGCCCTTCTTGATGATGGTTTCCGGCAGGCCATGCGCTGAATACAGCACCCGCGTATCGTCAGGCTTGCCGGCCGCCTCCCAGGCCTCTTCGATCAGCTTGGCGTGAGCGGTGATGAAATCGGCTTCTTCAGGATAACAGCAGATCGCCCGCGCCTCAGGGCCGCCCGCATCCTTCCACGCTTTCAGCGATGAGCCGGTCGTGGTCGTGGAAAACTGCGGGTAGAGCGGCAAAAGAACAATTTCATCAGGGTCATAGGCTTTCACCGCCTCAACGGATTCCGCAACAAAGGGATGCCAGTACCGCATGGAGAGGAAACAGCGCACCTCATCGTCTTCATTGAGATGCTCATGCAAGGCGGCGGTGAGAGCGGTCGCCTGTTTCTGGCTTTCCGGCACGATGGGCGATCCACCGCCCATCTTGGCGTAGTTTTCCGTCGCTTCCTTGGTCCTGGTGGTGGAGATGAACCAGGCCAGGGCTTCACGGATCAGGCCAGGCGCGCCGATGATCGCGGGATCTCGGAACAGATTGCGCAGGAAGGGCCGCACATTCTCGGGCTTGTCCGGGCCGCCCAGATTGAACAGCACCACTGCAATACGCCGCGCCATGACCTTACTCCTGTCTGAAATCAACGCCGCCAGAAAGGCTTAAGCCTTGAAATTGCGCACCCGCTCAATCAGTCGGGTGACGTTTTCAGGCGGCGTTTCGAGATGAATGCCGTGTCCGAGATTGAACACATAGGGCCGACCCGACCACGCGGAAAGGAGGCGATCAATCTCTGAATCCAGCATGGCGCCGCCCGCGCGCAGCACCGCCGGGTCCAGCTGGCCTTGCAAGACGAGATCCTTCGGGAACGCCTCGCGCGCCCAGCCCGTATCCACGCCATGATCCAGCGCCAGGCATTGCACGCCGGTTTCACGCGCATAGCGGATCGCTTGCGGACCGGCGCCACGCGGAAAACCGATCACCGGCAGATCCACGCCCATCTCACGCAATCGATCAATGATCAGCTTGGTGGGACGGATGATCACCCGGTCAAACAGGGGATCGGGCAAGCCCTCCGCCCAGGAATCAAAGAGTTTCAGCGCGTTTGCGCCTGCATCGGCCTGCGCTTTGAGATAGTGCGCGCTCGCTTCCGCCAAAAGATCCATCAAGGCGTCAAACGCGGCGGGCTGGCTCCAGGCGAGGGTGCGGGCCTTGAACCGGTCTTTTGAGCCGCCGCCCTCGATCATATAGGTGGCGACCGTCCAGGGCGATCCGGCAAAGCCGATCAGGGAGCAGGTGTCAGGAAGGCCCGCACGGACCTTGCGGATGGTCTCGCTGACAGGGCTTAGAACCTCGGTCGCTCTTTCGACAGACAGCAAACCGATATCTTCAAGCGCCAGCGGTTCCAGTTTCGGCCCTTCGCCTTTTTCAAACCAGACTTTTTGCCCGAGCCCGTAAGGGATCAGCAAAATGTCTGCGAACACGATGGAGGCGTCAAAACCATAGCGGCGAATGGGCTGCAAGGTGACTTCAGCGGCGGCGTCAGGGTTCAGACAGAAATTGATGAAATCCGGCTGCCCGGCGCGGACTTCGCGATATTCGGGCAGATAGCGTCCTGCCTGACGCATCAGCCAGATCGGTGGGGGCGAGACGGTTTCGCCGGCCAGGGCGCGCAGGAAAGGCTGGTTCTTGTCAGTCATCGATAGCTCTCTTCAGCGCCGAGGTTTGAGACTTATCCCCGGTCAGGTCAGACCCGGTCATACCTTTCTTTTAAATTGAATTAAAAGAGGGGGTGATAGTAGAGGCGCCCATAACGTGGATAAGTGCGACGCTTCACCGCTGGCGCCAGCTATCCACAGGGTGTGAGCAGCGGTCATCCACGGTCAGACTTTTGTATCAAAATGAGACGTTAACGCATTTTTTACCTTGGTTAACATTGCCCTATGCGCATGTGTGGGTGTGGAGGGCTGGAAACCCTGTTCTCGGACTCAGGTAATTATCGACAGATCGCAACGCGTGTCTGATCTGTTTATGCTCAGCTGTGAATGTCTGGGCGCCAATTGGGCGCCGTTGAGCAATGCGCTCTGTCTTGTCCCCAAACGCCTTGAAGCCGTGGACAAGCAGACAGGGTTATTCACAGCCTGCCCGCATCAAGCTACCGATGGGGGATGAAGTCTGTTGAGGAGCCGCACATGGCCCGGTCCGGCGATATCGGAATCTATTTCCACGTTCATATGATCTCCGATTCTACAGGGGAAACCCTGATGGAGGTCATGCGCGCCTCGGTGGCGCAATTCCAGAATGTGCGGCCCATCGAACATTTGTTCGCTCTTGTGCGGTCGCCGCGACAGCTGGAGCGGGCGCTGGAGCATATTCAGGCTTTCCCCGGCATTGTCATGTTCACTCTGGTGAACGCCGATCTGCGACGGGATCTGGAAGATGCCTGCGCTTCCCTGGGCATGCCGGCATTGGCGGTGCTCGACCCCATTCAGGCGACCATGTCGAGCTATCTGGGCGCGCCGGTTCAGGGCAAGGCGGGCGCCCAGCGGGTGCTGGATGCGGATTATTATCGCCGGATCGAGGCGATGAATTATTCCATGGCCCATGACGATGGTCAGGGTGATGATCTGGCCAGCGCAGACGTGATCTTGCTCGGGGTGTCGCGGACCTCGAAAACACCCACCAGCATTTATCTGGGTCATCGCGGCGTACGCACCGCCAATATTCCGTTGGTGCCGGGCGCACCTTTGCCTGAAATCCTGTATCGCCTGAAAAAGCCGCTCATCGTAGGGCTCACCGCCTCGCCTGAGCGTATCATTCAGATCCGCCGTAATCGCCTGCTGAATCTGAAAGAAGATCGCTCAACCGATTATGTGGACGAGGAGACGGTGAAAGAAGAGGTCATTCACGCCAAGCGCCTGTTTGCGCGCTATAACTGGCCATCGATTGACGTCACCCGTCGCTCGATCGAAGAGACCGCCGCGAAGGTTCTCAACCTTCTTAACGACCATAAAGCCAAATTCTGAGGCCTTCTTTATGAGCTTTATTCTCGCATCCGGCTCGGCGTCGCGTCGCGCCATTCTGGAAAACGCCCAGCTCAGCTTTGAGATTGATCCCGCTGACGTTGATGAAGGCGCGGTCAAGGACAGCTTTCAGGGTGATCCGGCGGCTTTGGCGCTGAAACTGGCCGAGCTCAAGGCGCTGGAAGTGTCCAAACGGCGTCCCGGCGCGCTGGTGCTGGGCTCTGATCAGGTGCTCGAGTTCGAAGGCGCTGCGTATGACAAGGCGCGTTCGATTGAAGAGGCCGAAGCCCGGCTGCGCCAGCTGCGCGGCGGCGTGCATTATCTTCAGGGCGGGATCGCCTTGGCGCGCGATGAAGAGATCGTCTGGCGGCATAAGGCGACATCAACTCTGGTGATGCGGTATTTTTCCGATGAATTTCTCGCATATTACCTTGAACACGCTGGAGATATTCTGACCAAGGGCGTGGGCTGCTACGCCTATGAAGGGCTGGGCGCGCAATTGTTTGAGCGCACCGAGGGTGATTACTTCGCCATTCTCGGTCTGTCGCTCCTCCCGGTTCTGGACGCGCTGCGTCATGAAGGCGTGTTGGCTCAATAATGGCGAGCGATTGGCCCAAGGCTGCGGTGGTGGGATGGCCGGTGGAGCATTCGCTGTCGCCCCTGATCATGAAGACCTGGCTCGATGAGACGGGTCAGCCTGGCGATTATGTGATCATTGAATGTGAGCCTGACGCGTTTGCCCAAGCGGTCCGCGCGCGGTTTCATGCAGGCCTTGTGGGCGTCAACGTCACCGTCCCGCATAAAGAGGCGGCTTTAGGCGCAGCTGATCAGGCCAGTGACGCAGCGCGCGGCATCGGGGCCGCGAATGTGCTGATCTGGCGTCAAGGGCGGATCGAGGCGGACAACACGGATCATGTCGGGATCGCCCGCGCACTTGAATCAGATTCAGGGTCAGGACCCGCCGTGCTCATCGGTGCGGGCGGGGCGGCCCGCGCGGCGCTGTATCATCTCAAGGATCAGGATCGCGAGATTCGTATTCTCAACCGCACAGCGGATCGCGCGAAGGCGCTGGCGCAGGATTTTGGCCTGAAAGCGGAGATCTATGCGCTGGACGAGGCCGCCGCGTTTGACGGCGCGAGCCTTGTCATCAACGCCACGTCTTTGGGCATGACCGGCCAGCCGTCGCTCTCGGTAGATCTGTCCGGCACCGCCAGCGACGCGCTGGTGTTTGACATGGTCTATGCGCCTTTGAAGACTGAGCTTCTGGCGCAGGCGGAGCAGCTGGGTCGGCGCACGGCGGATGGCCTCATCATGCTGGTGGGGCAGGCGCGCCCGGCGTTTGAAGCGTTTTTCGGCGCCCCGGCTCCCGAACATGAGGGCGTACGGACGGCCCTGCTGGCGGCGTTGGAGCACCGCGCATGATTGTTCTGGGCCTCACCGGATCCATCGGCATGGGCAAATCCACCACCGCGGCCCTGTTCGCGGAGGAAGGCGTGCCGGTGTTTGATGCAGACGCGGCAGTCGCGCAGATGTATCTGCCGGGTGGTGAAGCGGTCCCCTTGATCGAACATGCATTTCCGGGCTGCACGTCGGAAAGCGCCGGGGTGGACCGCGACAAGCTGAGCGCTGCTTTACAAGCGGATCCGGCGAAGTTTGAAACGCTGAATGCGATCGTCCACCCGCTGGTGGGCGCGTCGCGTCGCCGGTTTTTCCACAAGGCGGAACAGTCTGGCGCTGAAATCGTGGTGCTCGACGTGCCGTTATTGTTTGAAACCGGCCAGCATGATCAGGTTCATCATGTGGTGGTGGTCTCGGCGCCCGAAGCGGTTCAACGTGATCGGGTGCTGGCGCGCGAGGGCATGAGCGTGGACAAGTTTGAAGCCATTCTGGCGCGGCAGACGCCGGATGCGGAAAAACGCGCCCGCGCCGACCATGTGATCGACACCAGCCAAGGCGTTGAGTTTGCACGCGATCAGGTGCGCGCGCTGCTGGATCAGCTCAAAACGGATGGGGATGCGTCATGAGCAAGCGCGAGATCATTTTTGATACCGAGACCACGGGTCTGGACCCCAGGGGCGGCGACCGGATCACCGAGCTGGGCTGTGTGGAGGTGATCGATCTCATCCCGACCGGCAAGGATCTGCGCATTCTGATCAACCCCGAGCGCGACATTCCCGCCGAGGTCACCGCCGTGACCGGTCATACGCGTGAAATGCTGAAAGACGAGCCGGTCTTCATCCAGATCGTCGATCAGTTCCTCGAGTTTATAGAGGACTCAACGCTGGTGGCGCATAACGCCATGTTCGACATGGGCTTCATCAATATGGAGCTGGAGCGTTGCGCCCGGCCGATCATCCCCAAATCACGCTTCATCGACACCGCCGCCATGGCGCGGGCGAAGTATCCTGGCTCGCCGGCCAGTCTCGACGCCTTGTGCAAACGCTTTGACGTGTCCCTCGACAGCCGCACCAAGCACGGGGCGCTGATCGACTCCTATCTGCTGGCCGAGGTGTATCTCGAGCTCAATGGCGGGCGGGAGCAAAGCTTGAGCTTTTCAGGGTCTGAAGGCGGAGACGGCAAAGTGGTCTATCCCGTGCGCGCGCCCCGGCCGAAATCGCTCAAATCCCTGGTCTCTGAACAAGAACGGGCCGCCCACGCCGAGTTTATCTCGGAGATGGACGACCCGCTCTGGCAGTCTTTGGGTCTGCTCAAGGCGGACGCCCCAGCAGAATAAGGCTTGGTCTTAGGCGTCGGCCGGCGGGGTCGCCGGGGCGCCTTGCTGCGCCTGGGCGCGTTTGGCCATTTGCTGGCGATACAGCGCCGCGAAATCCACCGGCTCCAGCATCAGCGGCGGGAAGCCGCCATCGCGGGTGGCGTCAGACAGGACGCGGCGCGCAAAGGGGAAAATCAGACGCGGGCATTCGATCAACAAGAAGGCTTCACGCGCTTGCGCGTCCACATTCTGGATCTGGAACAGGCCGGCATAGGTCAGCTCGACGATGAAGACGGGGTTTGAGTCGCGCTGGGCGCGGGCGCCGATGATCAGCTCGACCTCGAACATGTCGCCGCCCATATCGCGAGCCTGAACGTCGACGCTCAGATCAATATTGGGCTGTCCGGCGCCGCGCAGGCTTTCGGGCGCGCCAGGATTTTCAAACGACAGGTCTTTGACATACTGTCCCGCCACACGGATGGCGGGAGGCATCGGCTGTTCGCCGCCTTGCGGCGTAGCGGGCGCGTCGGTCATGATGAGTCTACTCAGGTTTTGATCGGAACCGCACAGACTGCGCAATCCCGTAACAGACTAAGGTGAAGCGGGGCGCGTAGCATGCGCGCGCGTGTGCGGCAAGCTCAACCCCCCGCGTGACGCGGACGGTCATAGCCCCTATATCTGGACCACACCGCATTCAAACCTGCGCGAGCGCCCCTTATGGACATTCTTCAAATCCTGTTTTTTGCTGGCCTGGCCGTGTTTCTGGGCGTGCGCCTGTACATGGTGCTGGGCAAGCCGTCAGGCCGCACGGCGGAGGATGTGGAACGCGAACAGCGCGAGCGGGCCGAAGCCGCCGGCGCCATGCCGTCTCCGCCCTCCATGCGCCCACCCCAGGAAGACACACCCTTCGCCGCCAGCTTTTCCGGCCCCGCAGGCGAGGGCCTGACCGCGATCGCCCAGCATGATCCCAGCTTTGACCCCAAGGAATTCACCAAAGGCGCCAAAGCAGCCTATGAAATGATTGTCACGGCCTACGCCAAAGGCGATCGCGAGGCGCTTCAGCCGCTTTTGTCTGAGCGTGTCATGAAAGCCTATGATCAGGCGATCTCGGCGCGCGAAGACCAGTCGCTGACAATGACCACAGAGATCGACCGGATCAAATCCGCCGAGATTTCTGAAGCCTCTCTTAACGATAATCGGGCCAAGGTGAAGATCGCCTTCTCCGCCGAGCTCGCCAGTGTAACCCGCAATGCTCAAGGAGATGTGGTGGAGGGCGACCTCACTACATTGAAAACGGTCGATGAGATCTGGAGCTTTGAGCGTGACGTCACGAACGACAACCCCAACTGGCGCCTGTCCGGGGTCAAGCCCGCTTAAGCTCGCCGGGCTTCTGGCCCTGCTCTTTCTGGCCGCCTGTTCCAGCGGACCCAGTGCGCCTGTCCCGGCTCAGCCGGGCCAGCCCGCGACGCCTGGCGGATTTCCGCCACGCCCGGCGGTCAGCTCCGTCGCCCTCCATCCCGTGCCGTTTTCAAGTGTTGAGGGCTGGCGCAGCGTGGACGCGCAGGCCGCGCTCTCTGCGTTTGTGCGGTCGTGCGAGCGCATCGAAGACCGGCCGGATCGCGATCCGATGAACCCGCGTGTGAGCTATGCCGGTTCTGCAGGCGATTGGCGGTCGGTCTGCCTGCAGGCGGCGATGCTGGCGCCCATGCAGCCGGATGCAGACAGCGCCCGCGCCTTCTTTGAGCGCAGCTTTACCCCTGTCGAACTGAACGGCGCAGGCCGACTGACGGGGTATTACGAGCCGGTGGTCGAGGTCAGCGCCGCGCCGACGCCGGAGTTTTCCATGGCGATCCGGGGGCTGCCCAGCGATTTGCTCACCGGCGATCTGGGCCAGTTCATCGCCGGGCTCGAAGGTCGCCGGGTTGTGGGCCGGGCGGCGGATCGCGAATTTGTGCCCTATCAGTCGCGCGCCGAGATCGAAGCGCAAAATCTGGGCGTGCCATTGGCCTGGGGCCGTCCGATTGATGTCTTTTTCCTGCAAATTCAAGGCTCGGGCCGGCTGCACTATCCAGACGGCTCGGAAGCGCGCGTGCGTTTCGCGGCGCATAATGGCCGACCCTATGTGTCCATCGGGCGTATCTTGATTGATCGCGGCGAATTGTCCGAACACAACGCCTCCAAACAAGATATCGAGAACTGGCTGCGCCTGCGCGGGCCGCAATCCTGGCGTCCGCTATTTGATGAAAATCCGCGCTATGTGTTTTTCACCCTCGATAGTCTTGATGACCACACCGAAGGCCCGATCGGCGCGCAAGGCGCGCCTCTGACTCCCATGGCGTCGATTGCGGTGGATGCGGCCCATCACGCCTGGGGCGTGCCGGTGGTCGTGAATGCCCGGCTTCATGGCGCGCCGAACTGGTCGGGGCTTGTGATCACTCAGGATGCTGGCGGCGCCATTCTGGGTCCGGTTCGGGGGGATCTGTTTTTCGGCTGGGGCTATGAAGCGGGCGAACGCGCCGGGCGGCAGAATGATCCGAACGCCCGCTGGACGTTGTTGTTGCCCAATGAGCTGGCGGCGCGACAGGTGCGCTGATGGCCAAGCGTCGCACGCCACGTGGGCTCAAGCCCGAAGAGCGTGAGCTCTGGACCCGGTTTGCGCGCGGGGTGAAGCCGCTGGATGCAGAGCGTCTGAAACGGCTTGAGCGCGAGGATATCGAACCGCCCAAGCCCAGCGCCCTACCCATCCCTCAGGTCGAGCCTGTAAAATCTGGCGCCTTGCAGCGCGATCTCATGCGGGAAATGGCGCAGCGTCCCGCGAGGCGCACCCCTGTGGACCGAACGCCGGAAAAGAAAGTGCGCCGCGGTCAGGTGGAGGTCGAGGCGCGTCTTGATCTTCATGGCATGACCACCGCCAGCGCGCGCCACGCCCTGCTGGCGTTTTTGCATCGCAGCCGCGGCAAGGGCTTTCGGACGGTGCTGGTGATCACCGGCAAGGGCGCCGGCGCCCGGGCGCTCGATGACCGCCGGTTCCAACCCTGGGACCCTGAAGAGCGCGCCCTGCCGGGCGTTTTGCGCCGCTCCTTCACCCAGTGGATGCGTGATCCAGACTTCGCCCAGCTGGCGTCCGGTTATGCCGAAGCGAACCGTAAACACGGTGGATCAGGGGCGTTCTATGTGATGCTCCGGGCCTCATAAACAGATATAAATCAGCCACTTCATAATAAACTAAGTTTTTAGTTGATTGCCTCGCAATGCTGTGAGATAACACTTGAAACTAAGGAATACGTAGATGGCTCGAACCGCCTCCCCGACCCTGACCGAAGCCGAACACCGCATCATGAGTGTCTTATGGACGCGTGGCGAAGCCAGCGTGCGTGAGCTGACGGACGCTTTGGAGCCTGCTTACGGCCTCGCCTACACGACCGTGCTGACCACGGTCCGCATCATGGCGGACAAAGGCTATGTCAGTTTCCGCAAGGAGGGCCGGGCGCATATCTACGCGCCGGCCTTGTCTCAGGAGGGGGCGCAACGCTCTGCGCTGGGTTCTGTGCTGAAATCCTTCTTTGGCGGCTCGCCTCAGCGTCTGGCCCAGCAGCTGATCGAGGATGAAGCCCTGACGCTTGAGGACATCGACGCTCTGCGCGCTGAAGTGCTCAAGCAGAGCGAGGAGAAAGGCGGCGGGGCATGATTGTCGCGCTCTTCCAGTCCGCCCTCTTCGTGCTGATCGCGTCGAGCGTCTTGAGTCTGGTCGCGCTCATACTTGACCGGATTGCGCCGCCTACACGCATCCGGGAGCGTCATGATCTGGCGCTCGCGGCGGTCTTCAGCCTGCCGGTTATCTGTCTGGTCGCGCTCATGCCGGCCCGACAAAAAGCCGCCATTGAGGGTTTTGGCGTCAGCAGCAGCGCAGCGGATCCCGTGGCCGTGATCGCGCCTGACACGCTCGCCGCCCTGCCTGTGACGGATCTGGTCCCCCATGATCCCGGTCTGAGTCTGTCTCACATCCTGACAGGCCTCGCCTTTGTGCTGGTCTTTGTGTGGATGATCGGTCTGGTCTGGGCGAGCCTGGGCCTGGCGCGCGATCTGTGGAGTCTGAACCGGCTGACCACCCGCGCAACGCCCGTAACGACCGGTCTCGCCCTGTCGCGTCGGGTGGCCTTGCGCGAGAGCGCAGACGTGCTTTCTCCCATGGTTGCGGGTTTCGTGCGGCCGGTGGTCTTGATCCCTGAAGCTTTCCGCTTTGATGAGGCCGGAGAAGCCGTGCTCGAGCATGAGATCGCGCATATCCGTCGTCATGACGCCCTGACCGGGCTCGCTCAACGCCTTATTGCCGGCGTGTTCTGGTGGGCGCCGGGCGTGCACCATTTGAACCGCCAGGTGCGCAGCATGCGCGAAGCGCTGTGCGATGAAGCCGCTGTGCGCACACAGGGCAAACCGCTGGTGCTGGCGCACGCCCTGCTGGACGCGGCGCAGAAAGCGGTATTGGCGCGTCCTTTGACCCTGGCGGCTCAACCGCCGCGCAAATCAGAATTGAGGTTTCGTGTGAACGCTTTGACCCAAGTGCGCGTGGGTTCCGTGCGCCGGAGCTTCCTGAACATCATGATCGCTCTGCCGGTCCTGGTTACGCTGGCGATCCTGTTCACCCCCCGCGTGGGCGCGATGGACTTTCTTCAATCGCAGCTCATCCAGGCCGTGCGTCAGGGCGAGATCCAAGCTGTTGAAACGCGGCTTGAACGGGGCGCCGACGTGAACCGTATCTGGCCGAGTGACGGCACGGCCCTGATTGAAGCCAGTCGCCGCAGCGACGCCGCAATGGTCGCCTTGCTGCTGGAGGCGGGCGCAGAGCCCGACCTTGTGACGCGCCAGTCCGGAACGGCGCTGATCACTGCGGCCCGCGCCGGCAGCCTTGATGTGGTGGATCTGCTTCTGGAAGCAGGCGCGCAAGTCGATCTGGCTTCGCCCCGGAACGGCTCCCCGCTCACCAATGCTGCTCGGGGCGGGTATTCTGAAGTGATCTCCCGGCTCCTGCTCGCAGGCGCTGATCCGAACGGCTATGTCCTGGCGGATGAAACGCCGCTGATCAACGCAGCGGCGGCCGGACAGATCGACGCGGCGCAATTGCTGGTGAGTGCGGGTGCGGATGTGTCGCTGACCGTTCCAGCGGCGCCGGGTGATTTTGGCGGACCGTATCGGTCCCCGCTCAGCGAAGCCGAGCGATATGGACAAGCTGACATGAGAGATTGGCTTGTGGCCCGCGGTGCAAGGCATCAACCGCCACAAACGAACTAACCCCCTTTTAGAACAGTAAAAACAACCCTTCCGGTGATCCGTCGATTGATGGAAAGGAGACCCCTATGCCTGGATTCCACACGACCCCTGCTGTGAGCGCTCTGATGATTGGCGCTGTTATGATGGCCAGCACGCCGATCCTGTCGGCCTGCCAGCCCGCATCCGCGATCACTCAGCGTGCTGACCCTGACGCGTTCACAGATCAGTTGCGCGGCCGGTTTTCCTATGACGGTCAGGTCGAGCGTCACACCTTGGAAGATCGCATGGCGCATTACGGCGTGCCGGGCGTTGCGGTCGCCGTAATCGAGGGTGGCGAAGTGATCTATGCGCAGGGCTTTGGCGTGCTGCAGTCGGGTTCCGATCAGCCAGTGACCGCCGATACGGTTTTTTCGGCTGGATCGGTCAGCAAAATGGCCACGGCGATGATGACTGTGAATCTGGTGCAGTCCGGCCTGATGGAGCTTGATGCCGATATCAGACAGGCTTTGCCCTATTGGTCGCCTGAAGCGGGCTCGCCCTACGCAGATTCGCCGCTGACGGTGCGCATGCTGCTGTCGCATACCGGGGGGCTGAACCTGCATGGCTTTCCGGATTTCATGCCGGGCGAGGCGTTGCCCACCCGCGCGCAGACCCTGAACGGACAAGCGCCGGCCAAACATGATCCGCTGCGCGTAGAGGCGCGTCCGGGGATGAGCTATCGTTATTCAGGGGGCGGCTACACCTTGCTTGAAGGTCTGGTGGCTCAGGTGTCGGGTGCGTCCTTTGAAGACGCTGCGCAGCGGATCTTGTTTGATCCTCTGGACATGACCCGGTCCAGCTTCGCCAATCCCTTGCCGGAAGATCATGCGAACATCGCCAAGGCCCATGATCGAGATGGCGCCCCGACGGCGCTGCCGCGAGGCTATGAGGCCTTTCCCGAAATGGCGGCGTCAGGCTTGTGGACCAGCGCCAATGATCTGGGCCGGATGACGGCGGAGATGATCAACGCCTATCGCGGACAGAGCCCGTATCTGCATCCGACCATGGGCCAGGAGATCATGACTCCCGTCGCGCCGTCCGAACACGGTCTGGGACCCAGACTGGAAGGCCGGGGCGACGGGTTCCTGTTTCACCATGGCGGCGCCAATAATTCCTATCGCGCCTGGATGGAGGGCCATCTGGGAACCGGTGACGGGCTGGTGGTTCTGACCAATGGCGCGAACGGCAATGATTTGGCCGTGGAGATCCGCAATGCGATGAATGATGTGATGGGATGGACCGTTAATCCTGTGCTCGACATCCCGCCTCTGGTTCTGAGTGACGCCCAGATGGCGCGCTATGAAGGCGTTTATGCGCTCGACCCGAATTTTCCGGCGGATCTGCAGATGCAAATGGCGCGACCGCCCTTCACATCCGACCTCACAATCTACCGCGAAAACGGCGCGCTGATGGCGAGCTATAATGGCGGCCAATCAGGGGCACGATTGGTCCCTATCGCTCCGGACCGGTTCTACATTACTGATTTTTCACTAAGATCACGCGCGTTTGAGCTGAAGTTCAACAGAAATTCACTTGCACAGATCACCTCAGTCAGGGCTTTTATGGCGTCAGCTGAGACGGTGTATCTCCCCGCTTCATAGCGTGCGGCTTCGGCCGGCGCCGGTATCAGCTCGCGCCGCGCCGGTCCCCTTTTTTCGGCGCGGCGCACCCCTTTTCAGGGTGCGCCGCTTCAGCCTCAGAGAATGAATTTGGACAGGTCCGCATTGCGGGCCAGGCTGCCTACACGCTCGGTGACATAGTCTGCATCAATAGCGAGACTGTCGCCTGAGCGATCAGACGCGGAAAAGCTGATTTCCTCGCAGACCTTTTCCAGAATAGTGGACAGGCGCCGCGCGCCGATATTTTCAACGCTGGCGTTCACTTCCGCGGCGAAGTCAGCGATGGCGTCGATGGCGCTGTCCTCAAAGCTCAAGCCGAAGCCTTCGGTTTCCATCAGCGCCACATATTGGGTGATCAGGCTGGCTTCCGGCTCGGTCAGGATGGCGCGGAAATCATCGCGGGTCAGCGCCTGCAGCTCCACCCGGATCGGCAAACGGCCCTGGAGCTCCGGCAGAAGGTCTGAAGGCTTGCTCACATGGAAAGCGCCGGACGCGATGAAGAGCACATGGTCGGTTTTCATCGGGCCGTATTTGGTGGACACGGTCGCGCCTTCGATCAGCGGCAAAAGATCGCGCTGCACGCCTTCGCGGGAGACGTCGGCGCCGCGCGCGTCGGCGCGGGCGCAGACCTTGTCGATCTCATCCAGGAAGACGATGCCGTCATTCTCGGCCAGGCGGATGGCTTCGGACTGGATCTGGGTTTCATCCAAGAGCTTGTCCGCTTCCTCGTTGATCAGCGGCTCATAGGCCTCTTTGACTGTGGTGCGCAGGGTTTTCGGCTTGCCGCCAAAGCCCTTGCCCAGCATGTCCCCCAGATTGATCACGCCCATCGACCCCATGCCGGGCAAATCCATGCCCTGGAAGGGATTGCTGGCGTCATCAAGAATCTCGATCTCGATGTCCTTGTCATCGAGCTCGCCGGACAGAAGCTTCTTTCTGAAGGTCTCGCGGGTCGAGGCGCCCGCATCTTTGCCAACGAGCGCGTCCAGAACGCGGTTTTCAGCAGCGGCGTGCGCCTTGGCCTTCACCTCTTCGCGTTTCTTGTCGCGCACCAGCGTGATCGCGATTTCCACGAGGTCGCGGGCGATGGAATCCACATCCCGACCCACATAGCCGACTTCGGTGAATTTTGTGGCTTCGACCTTGATGAAGGGCGCGCCCGCAAGCTTCGCCAGACGGCGCGAGATTTCGGTCTTGCCGACGCCGGTCGGGCCGATCATCAGGATGTTTTTCGGCGTGACCTCTTCGCGAAGCCCGTCAGGCAGGTGCTTGCGGCGCCAGCGATTTCTCAGCGCGATGGCCACCGCCTTCTTGGCGTCGGCCTGGCCGATGATATGGCGATCGAGCTCATGGACGATTTCGCGCGGAGAAAACTCAGTCATGACGCCCCATGTCTTTTTCAGGTTCGGGTGGTAAGGATACTGGACATGTAGGGCTTTCCGGTCCGGAACTCAAAGCCCTGCGCTGTCACCCTTGCTTCAGGAGAGTTCGATGTCCCGTCCCCGCTTTCATCTCGCCTTCCCCGTGGACAATCTTGAAGCGGCGCGCCGGTTTTACGGCGATGTGCTGGGCTGTCCGATGGGTCGGGAAAGCGAGCACTGGATCGATTTTGATTTTCTGGGCCATCAGATCGTCGCGCATCTGGCGCCGGAAGAGTGTCAGGCGGCCAAGACAGGCGCGGTGGACGGCAAGAATGTGCCCGTGCGCCATTTCGGTCTGATCCTGGATTGGGACCAGTTTGATCCTCTGGCCGAGCGGCTGCGCCGCGCCGGAACCCCGTTCGTGATTGATCCCTATGTCCGCTTTGCCGGAAAAGCGGGGGAGCAAAAGACGATGTTCGTCACCGACCCCGCCGGCAACGCGCTGGAATTCAAGGCGTTCCGCGATGACGCCATGGTGTTCGCCACCGAGCTTGAGACCTAGCTCGGCATTCGGCCCTCTTGGCAGGCTGGCGCTTTCTCCCTAATTCACTTAATGAGTGAACTAATATCTCAGGGAGGAGAGCCCCATGTCGAACCGTGACTTTGACGTCGTGATCTATGGCGCAACCGGCTTCACTGGCCGTTTGGTCGCAGAATATCTGAGCCGTGAATACGGCAAGACTGTCGCCTGGGCGATGGCGGGCCGGTCGGAAGACAAGCTCAAAACCATGCGTGACGAGATTGGCGCGCCCGCTGATACGCCGCTCGTGGTGGCGGACGCGTCTGATCCCGCCTCGCTCAAAGCCATGGCCGAGCGCACGCGTGCTGTGATCACCACCGTGGGCCCGTATCAGCTTTATGGCGAAGCGCTGGTGAAAGCCTGTGTCGAAGCCGGAACCGATTATGTGGATCTGTCGGGCGAGCCCGCCTGGATGCATGACATCATCAGCGCCTATGGCGACAAGGCGAAAGCCTCTGGCGCGCGGATCGTGCATTCGTGCGGCTTTGACAGCGTGCCTTTTGATCTGGGCGTCTATTATCTGCAAGAGCACGCCAAGGCGAAGATCGGAAAGCCGCTTAACCGCATCAAGGGCCGCGTCCGCGCCATGAAAGGCACCTTCTCGGGCGGAACGGCGGCGAGCTTCGCCGAGACCATGAAGCGCGTGGCGGCGGAACCTGACGTGCTCAACGTCCTGATCAATCCCTTCTCCCTGTGTGAAGGCTTTGAAGGACCCGAGCAACCCGCGGGCAACAAGCCGATCTTTGAAGAGGATCTGAACGCCTGGTCTGCGCCCTTCATCATGGCGGTGATCAACACCAAGAATATCCATCGCTCCAATGCGATGATGGGTCACGCCTATGGCGAGGACTTCGTCTATGACGAGATGTTCCTGACCGGCCCTGGCGATCAGGGCGAGCAAATGGCGATCGCCATCGCCAAGGATCGCTCCATGCAGGACAATCCGCCCAAGCCGGGCGAAGGCCCTTCGAAAGAGGAGCGGGAAACCGGCTTCTACGATGTCATGTTCACGGGCGAGACGGCCGACGGCCAGCGCCTCACGGCGTCCGTGAAGGGCGACAAGGACCCGGGCTATGGCTCCACCTCGAAAATGATCACAGAATGCGCGCTGGCGCTGGTGAAAGATGTCAGCCGCGATCAGACGCCGGGCGGCGTTTACACGCCTGCGCCTGCGCTGGGCGATGCGGTGATCAAACGCTTGTCAGAGCATGCGGGTCTGACGTTTGCGATCGAGGGGTAGGGTTTCATGTTTTGAACTGTCATTCCGGACGCCGTAGGCGATCCGGGATCTACCGAAACCACTCTGTTCTGATCGCAGAGATGAAGCCGGTAGATCCCGGCTCAGGGCCGGGATGACGATTGAAAATGAGGAGCCAAACGCGCATTCAGTCGAGTAGGCGTCCATAGAAAAACCCCGGCCTCAGGCCGGGGTTTTTTGCTGTTTCAGACGGAAAAGCGTCGCTCTAGCCCAGCGTCTCGACGGTCAGATTGCCGTTGGAATAGACGCAGATCTCGCTGGCGATCTTCATCGCCTTGCGGGCGATGACTTCCGCGTCCTCTTCATAATCGAGAAGCGCGCGCGCGGCTGACAGGGCGTAATTGCCGCCGGAGCCGATCGCGGCGACGCCGTCTTCAGGCTCCAGCACGTCGCCGGCGCCGGTCAGGGTGAAGGTCTCTTTGCCATCCGCCACGATCAGCATGGCTTCCAGCCGCCGCATATAGCGGTCCGTGCGCCAATCTTTGGCCAGCTCCACGCAGGCGCGCGCCAGCTGATCGGGATATTGCTCAAGCTTGGTTTCCAGCCGTTCAAACAGCGCAAGCGCGTCCGCCGTAGCGCCGGCGAAGCCGGTGATCACCTTGCCGCTCGACAGGGGGCGCACCTTGCGGGCCGTCGCCTTGACCACCGTATCGCCGATGGACACCTGGCCGTCACCAGCAAGGACGACCTTGCCGTTCTTGCGCACGCTCAGGATCGTCGTGCCGCGCCAGCCGGGGAACTTCCGCTCAGTATCAGGCATATTATACAATCATTTCCGGGTCTTCGTTGAACTGGCCGCCCTTGCGATAGCGCACCAGATAGGTCGGCGTGATCGCTTCGACCGATTCCAGATCAATGCCGAAATCCTTGACGCTGCCCAGAGTGTCATCGGTCAGGCCCGACACATTGTCAGATTTCAGCAAGGTCACCTGATCACGGGTCAGAAAGGGCTCGACAAAAGGCAGCGCGCCCAGAATCTCGCCCACCATGCCCAGCGGATAGGCCGCAAAGAACGGCACCGGCGCTAAGAAGCGCTTGCGGCGGATCGTGGTCAGGATGAACTCAAGGATTTCCTTGAAGGTGTAAACGCCCGGCCCGCCCAGCTCATAGGTGCGGCCGGCATATTTGGACGGGCTCTCTACCGCTTTCAGCACGCATTGGGCCACATCCCCGGCGAAAATGGGTTCAAACCGGGTCTTGCCGCCGCCGATCAGCGGCAGGGCGGGGGCGAAGCGCGCCATGGAGCCGAACTTGTTGAAAAACCCGTCTTCGGTGCCAAACACGATAGAGGGACGCAGAACCACGGCGGACGCGATCGCCTCGCGTACGGCTTTTTCGCCCAGCGCCTTGGTGCGGGCGTATTCGGACGCGCTGTCCTCATCCGCGCCGATGGCGGAGATCTGCACGAAATTGGTAATGCCCGCCTCGGCGGCGCATTTGGCCACAAGGCCCGCGCCATCCGCTTGCAGGGACTGGAAGTTCTGCTTGCCGCTCTGCGCCAGAATGCCCACCAGATTGACCACGGCGTGGGCGCCGTCGACGGCGCGGCGCACCGAATCTTCATTGCGCAGATTGGCCTGGATCAGCTGGACCTGACCGACCACGCCCATGGGTTTGAGCTCATGAGCCAGATGCGGGCGGCGGGTCGCGGCGCGCACCCGGTAGCCGGCCTTGGCCAGCTCGCGCACCACATACCGGCCGATAAAGCCCGAAGCGCCGAAAACGGTGATCATTTCATTGCGAAGTGTCATGGTCCGCCCCTGAAAGGCTCGCACGCGCCAGTGCGTGCGACATGTAAGATAGGTTTATAGGGCGATAGACCAAAACGGGCGCCGCTGTCCATGCGGCGCTGTAATCACAAGGCCGTCTCGCAACGCCCTGAAAGCCAACGCGCGCTGCATCTGCGCAATGTGCAGATCATCGGCGCCATGCCCGTTGACAGCGCCCGGTCTGCGCCGTATCACCCCCGCTCCTTCACTTGCCCAGGTGGCGGAATTGGTAGACGCGCTGGCTTCAGGTGCCAGTTCCCGCAAGGGAGTGGAAGTTCGAGTCTTCTCCTGGGCACCATCCTTCAAAGGATGATCGAGACCAAAAAAGCCGCTGCACCCGCAGCGGCTTTTTTCGTTTCGGGCTCTAAACGAGAAAATGCGACTTTAGATAAAGTGTCTTCGCGCATACTCTCTTCAAATGCATCAGAATCCTTCCGACCAAGACATATTCAAGCTGATCCATAGGTTTGAGGACGAGCTAGAAGAACAAGAGGTTGATCCCAGCAAAAGAAGCTGGGAAGTGCCGCATCTCGTGATGAAGGCGCTAGGTTACAAGAACTTTATTCTAGGCGTGCCCAGCATATCTGACCATCTATTTGAGCGGGTCAGGGGAATTCACCAGACGTTTTATAGGCCAAAAGACATTGGCGTTGGTGGGTTACATGGTGGGGTTTTTATGTTCCGTGGTATTGCCACATGGATATATATACCCATCGCGTATGGTACTTGTGCGGTAAATTCTTTAGATTTAAGCGATCTTTCAGACAATCAAAAAATATGGCTTCAAGGCCGAAGCAAAGATTTTGATTCGTACAATAGTACTTTTCACGATTTATTTGATTTTGCTGGTGCTATTGGAAATCTTGAGGGTTATGAACGGCCACCAGAAGCAAGCATGTCACTTCTTCGTTTAGCTGCTTTCCATCATCAAGCTGCTGCGGCGACTTTGTGCTCAGCCTTTGATGTGAGGGGATGTGTTCAAAGTTCGATACTTGCGACTGAGATCGCAATGAAAGCATCCATATTATCAAGAATTGACAATATGGATGAAATAAAAAATAAGTACGGCCATAATCTACACAAGTTATTGGGAAAATTTATGGAATATTTTCCAAAAGCAAATATTGACCGAATGATGGATGTTATACAATCATTCCCGAAATTCGTTGAAAACCGTTACTCTCAAGATCAACCAACGCGCCGTGAGGCGGGCCGAATTGCCATGGAAGCGCAATTCATATCTGGTGAAGTTGCAAGAGCTCTTACTGGCGGTAGTATTAAAGACAGTGTAGTCAAAAAAGACCTTGAATAGTCAACCTAGCCCCCCGCGCACTGCGCCTTTTTCAGCGCTTGCTCGCGCAGATGGTTCAGGGCCTCGATCCAGGGTTTGAGATCCATATCCGCTTCGCTGGCCATGGCGTGCACGCAGGCGAGGGCATCTGTGGCTTGGGTTTGCAGGGCGCGGCCCTGATCGGTCAGGCGGATGCGCACCACGCGCTCATCCTTGGGGTCACGCGTGCGGGTGAGATGTCCCATGCCCTCAAGGCGTTTCAAAAGCGGGGTCAGGGTGTTGGTGTCCAGATACAATCGCTTGCCCAGCGCCCCCACCGTCACATCATCGGTCTCCCATAGCGCCAGCAGCGCAATGTATTGCGGATAGGTCAGCCCCAGCTTGCTTAAGTAAGGCCGGTACATGCGGTTGATCGCGGTATTGGCCGAATAGATCGCAAAGCACAGCTGGTCATCCAGCGTGGCGAGGGCGGGCGTCTGGGGGCGAGGATCAGTCATGCCGGGTCTTCCTGATTAATCGCGCACGATAATATCGGTGAGCCTTGACGCCGGCAAGAGGGTGATTATATCGCGCTAAGAAATATCGCGTACGATATAAAGGAAACCGATATGTCCATTCTCTACACCGCCCGCGCCAGCGCGAATAAAGGCCGTCAGGGCCGCGCCTACTCAGATGATGACCGCCTGGATGTCCAGCTCTCCACGCCCGCCGCCCTGGGCGGGGATGACGGGCCGGGCACCAATCCCGAACAGCTCTTCGCCGCTGGGTATGCCGCTTGTTTCATGAGCGCCATGGGTCTGGTGGCCCAGCAGGCCAAGATCAAACTGCCTGATGACGCCAAAGTGGACGCTGAAGTGGGCATCGGCCCGCGCGAGGCGGGCGGGTTCAGCCTGGCAGTGACGCTGATCGCGCATTTGCCGGGGGTGGATGAGGCGCAAGCCAATGAGCTGCTTGAGAAGACCGAACAGGTCTGTCCCTATTCCAACGCCACGCGCGGCAATGTGACGACCACGCTGAAGCTGGGCTGATCCTTGTTCGCTCTTGCCTGAATGACGCGTCCGGAGCCTTGGCTCCGGGCGCGTTGTCATGTGTGCTCGGGGCAGGCTGACTCGCGATTAAGCGTATGCCCGGTTGCTGCCGCGCTACCTGCCCAGATTGACGCTTTGCAGCGAACGTCCGATACCCTCTTCATCGATACAGAGTGAAGCTGCGGAGCGGACGCCACATGACCATCCATTTTCATCGCGGGGATTTGCCGGACGGGCTGGATCTGGGCAAGCGGGTCGCGATCGATACAGAAACCCAGGGCCTGTCTTTGGTGCGTGATGGTTTGTGCCTGGTCCAGCTCTCGGCGGGTGATGGCGACGCGCATATCGTCCAGCCGGATCGCAGCACTTATGACTGCCCCAACCTCAAGGCGCTGCTGGCGGATACAAGCGTTGAAAAGCTGCTGCATTTCGCGCGCTTTGATCTGGCGATCGTCGAGCGCGATCTGGGCGTCACCATGACGCCGGTCTATTGCACCAAGATCGCGTCCAAGCTGGTGCGCACCTATACCGACCGGCACGGTCTGAAAGATGTCTGCCGCGAGATCGCCGGCGTTGAGCTGTCCAAACAGCAGCAAAGCTCGGACTGGGCGGCCTATGATCTGAGCGAGGCTCAGCTCAATTACGCCGCGTCTGACGTCTTGTATCTGCACGCTATCGCAGATGGTCTCAGCGCCATGCTGGAGCGCGAAGGCCGGATGGACATCGCGCGGGCATGTTTTGACTTTCTGCCCAACCGTGCGCGTCTGGACCTGATGGGCTGGGATGAAACCGATATCTTCGCGCACTCCTGAGCCTGCTTGCACGCGGCGGCGATGACCGTCACAAAGGGTGCAGCCTTGTTTCAAACGGAGCCCGACCGCTGATGTCTGCGGCCCTGATACATGCGGATGGCCAGATGATTGGCCAGCGCCGCGCCAAATCGCTGGCCGATGCGCGTCGGCGCAGCCGCTTTGTCGCGGGTTTGCGCGGGGTGCTGATCGCGGCGGCGGTTCTGGTGGCGCTCAATGCGCTGATCCAGATGATGGTGTCTGGCGGAGCCGATCAACCGGCCACAGATGTGGCGATCAGCGCGAGTGCGGGCGAATCCGAGCGCATCATCAATCCGCGCTTCACCGGACGAGACGAAGGCGGCGTGCCTTATGTCATTACGGCGGAAACCGCTGAACGCCGCCGCGGCGCCGAACAGGCGCTGACGGATCTGGAACGCCCGACGCTGGACTATGCGCTGCTCGACGGAGGCGAAGACGCGTCGCGCGTCCTGGCCGAGCATGGCGTGTTTGACGATGCCAACCTGTCCTTGCAACTGGACACCAATGTGCGGCTGACCACGCGCTCGGGGTATGTCTTCGACACCCAATCGGCGACGCTTTACCTGCGCGAAGGCGTGGTGACAGGTCCGGCGCCGATGCAGGGTCTGGCACCCTGGGGCGCCGTACGCGCGGACCGGTTCGAGGTGCGAGACGACGGCCAACACATCATTCTGGAAGGGGATGTGCGCACACGCTTTGACGCAGCCTCCACCCCGACCGCCACAGACGCTGACGCCGGCCCGGGCCGGTCAGAGGAGAACGAGCCATGACCTTGCGTACCCTGACCGCCGCTCTGCTTGCGGCGCCGCTGCTGATGACGGCTCCCGCTCTGGCGCAATCCATCGGGCCTGGGGAAGGCCCCGCCGATATCAGCGCGGATCGAAGCGAACTGTTCGACGCCCAGGGACTGGTCGTCTATTCCGGTGATGTGAACGTGGTGCGCGGCGGCGTGCGCCTTCGGGCGGACCGGCTGGAAGCCTATTATGTGCGTCGTGACACCGGCGGACGTGAGCTGCGGCGCATCGTGGCCGAAGGCGAGGTGTTCTACGTCACCGAGGCCGAGATCGCGCGCGGGGATCGCGGCACCTATGACCTGGTGAACGATGTGATCGAGCTGACAGGTTCGGTCGTGCTGACCCAGGGCTGCAACGTGTCCACGGGCGAGCACCTGTACGCCGAGTTGGCGACCGGGGTGGCGCGTCTGGATGGTGGCGAGAACAGCAATGATCGCGTGCGGTCTGTCTTCTTCACCGATGATGACGCCGCAACCGCGCAAACTCCGCAGGACTGCCCCGCGCCGGTCATTCCGGGCGACGGCCCGCGTCCCTATGAAGCGCCTGAAGGCTAGGTCTGCGCGCTGAACGTGTCAGACTTCACAGTTTTTTAGGCCGTCGGAGTTAAGCATGACGACCATGGAATACGAGCGGATTGACGCGCCGGACCAGGCGTTCGCCGGGGACGGCGTCCAGGTGCAGAATCTGGGCAAGTCCTACGGCAAGCGCGTTGTGGTCAAGAATGTCTCGCTATCGCTTAAACGCGGTGAAGTGGTGGGACTTCTGGGACCGAACGGGGCTGGCAAGACGACCTGTTTTTACATGATCACCGGCCTGGTCTCGGCCGATCACGGAACCATCATGCTTGACGGCGAGGACATTACCGGCCTGCCCATGTACCAGCGCGCACGGCTGGGCATCGGCTATTTGCCGCAAGAAGCCTCGATCTTCCGCGGTCTCACGGTGGGCGAGAACATCGCCGCTGTCGCAGAAATCGTCGAGCCGGATCGTCAACGGCGCGAGACCTTGATCGACGAGCTGCTTGAAGAGCTGCATATCGATCATCTGCGCAACTCTCCGGCCATGGCCCTGTCCGGCGGCGAGCGCCGCCGGGTGGAGATCGCCCGCGCGCTCGCGGCGCAGCCGAGCTTCATGTTGCTGGATGAACCCTTTGCGGGCATTGATCCGCTGGCCATCGCCGATATCCGCGATCTGGTCGATTATCTCAAACAGCGCGGCATCGGCATTCTGATCACTGATCACAATGTGCGCGAAACGCTCGAGATCACGGATCGGGCGACGATCATCCATGATGGCGAAGTCTTGTTTGAAGGCGCCCCTGACGCGGTGCGTAATGATCAGGACGTGCGCCGTTATTATCTGGGCGAAAGGTTTTAATTAGGGATCTGAATGGCGGGACTGGGACATAAGCTTGAGGCTCGGCAGGGCCAGGGTCTGGTGATGACCCCTCAATTGCAGCAGGCTATCAAGCTGCTGCAATTGAATAATATCGAGCTGACCGAGTTTGTGGAGACCGAGCTTGAGCGCAATCCGCTCCTTGAGCGCGACGAGCGCTCGGATGCGCCGGCGCTTGACGAATCCGCCCCGTCTGATCCTTCCGTGGCCGCCAAAACCAAAGACGGCGACGAGCTCAGCTTTGATGCGCCCGGCAAGGCGGATGAGTCCTTCGACGCCGACACCGAGGCGATGTATTCCGATTCAAAGTCCGACATGGCCGGCGCCGAGAGCGCGGCCGGGTCGGTGGACTGGTCCCGCGCGGGCTCCGGCGGCTCGTTCAATGCCTCTGAATTTGACGCCGCCGATCATGCCAGCCGGGAAAAAACCCTGCATGAGCATCTGCATGACCAGCTCGCGGATCTGGCCTTGCAGCCCTCAGACCGGCTGATCGCGGCGCATTTGATCGATCTGGCGGACGAGGACGGCTATCTGCGCGCGGATCTGGGCGAAACCTCCGACCGGCTGGGCGTCACCCGCTCTGAAGTTGAAGCCGTGCTCTTCGCTTTGCAGAAGTTCGAACCCACAGGCGTCATGGCGCGCACGCTGCAGGAATGCCTGGCGATGCAGCTGGCCGAGCGCGACCGTCTGGATCCGGCCATGGCGGCGCTGGTGGACCATCTGCCGCTCCTGGCCAAGCATGATTATGCGGGGCTGAAAGCCTTGTGCGGCGTGGACGCCGAAGACCTTGAGGACATGATCGCCGAGCTCAAGCGCCTCACCCCCAAGCCGGGCCTGGGCTTTGGCGCGGACGGCGCGCGGGCGGTCGAAGCGGACGTGATGGTGCGCGAGCGCCCCGATGGCGGCTGGGCGGTGGAGCTGAACACCGACACTCTGCCGCGCGTCTTGATGAATAATCGCTACGCCGCCCAGATAAGCGCGTCTGCGCGGTCAGAGGACGAGAAAGTCTTTATCAGCCAGTGCACCCAGAACGCGTCCTGGCTTGTGAAAAGCCTTGATCAGCGCGCCCGGACAATCCTCAAGGTCGCCAGCGAGATCGTGCGCCAGCAAGACGCCTTCTTCGCCAAGGGGGTAGCCTGGCTGCGCCCGTTGAACCTGAAAACGGTGGCGGATGCGGTGGGCATGCATGAATCCACTGTCAGCCGGGTGACGTCCAACAAATACATGGCCACACCGCGCGGCTTGTTCGAACTAAAATACTTCTTCACGTCTGCAATTGCATCAGCAGATGGCGGCGAGGCCTATTCGGCTGAAGCGGTCCGATTCCGCATCAAGGCGATGATCGAGTCTGAAACGATTGAGGATGTGATGAGCGACGACAAGATCGTCGAGCGTCTGCTGGCGGACGGCGTGGACATTGCGCGCCGCACGGTCGCCAAATACCGGGAAGCCATGAACATTCCCTCGTCAGTCAAGCGCCGCCGCAAGCTCAAGGGTATGGGCTGACCGCCGTTCATGTTGCGCTGCATGATGCGTTTGCCCTACCCGCCGTTCACTGTGTCGCACCGGTTCTGATTGACGGCTCCTCGCCCCTGCAGATACCGTGAATGTCCGGTCTTTCGATAGACCGGCCGCGCCCGGCGCGGGAGTGACCCTTGAGGGGTCCAACGCGCCGTAGGCGCGCTCTTGGACCCCCAGTTGAAGGGAGCTCTCATGTTTATCCAGTTCGTATCCAAAGGCATCGATGTGTCCCCCGCTCTGCGCGAGCGCATGGAGACCCGCATCACGGACGCCGGCTCGAAATACTTCAATCGACCCGCCGAGGCCTTTGTCGTCGCGAGCAAGGAAGGATACGGCTTCAAGGTGGATATCTCGCTCCATCTTCCGTCCGGAGCTTTTCTTCAGGCGTCCGGCTCGGCCGAGGAGGCGTATAGCGCGGCTGAAGACGCCGCCGGGCATCTGGAAAAACGGTTACGGCGCTATAAACGCCGGCTCAAGGATCATCAGACGGCCGCAAAGTCTGGATTGCCGGCGGCGGAATCTACGCCGGTATTGGTGCTGCGCTCGGATCGCCGGGCCGCGGAAGTCCCCGATGATGATGTTGAAGAGGATGATGGCGGCGCCGTCGGCGGCGACGAGCCGGTGATTATTGCTGAGCAGGCAGCAGAGTTTAAGACTCTCACCGTGTCCATGGCGGTGCTGGAAATGGACCTGGCCGACGCGCCTTTTGTGCTGTTCCGTAACGCCGCCAACGGCGCCATGAACTTTGTCTACCGGCGCCCTGACGGTCATGTGGGGTGGATTGATCCGTCCCGAGGCGCTAAAGACGCGGCCAGCGCGGCTGCAGAGTGATCCTAGCTCTCAGCCGCTGGAGCAATCAGCAGTTGAGCGTTTCATGGCTCTGAGCACACTTATTTCGCCAGGCGGCGTTTCCGCCGAACTGGCTGCGACCAGTCGCAAACAGGCCCTTGTGGGTCTGGCCGAGCTGGCGGAACGCGCCCTTGGCGTGGCGTCGCGGCCTGTTCTGGACGCGGTCATTGAGCGCGAGAAACTCGGATCGACCGGGGTGGGGGATGGCGTGGCCATTCCCCATGCCCGCACCGATCTGGTGGACCGGGTGTGCGGGGTGTTCGCCCGGCTCAAACAGCCGGTGGATTTTGACGCCATTGACGGCCAACCGGCGGATCTGGTGTTTTTGCTGCTGGCGCCGGAAGACGCCGGCGCAGATCATCTCAAGGCGCTGGCTCAGATCTCTCGCTTTTTCCGGCGTGAAGACATCCGTCGCGCCATGCGTTCAGCACCCGATGCCGACGCGATCACGGCCTTGCTCAATAATGGCGTGGAAAGCGACGCGGCCTGACCGGTTTGCTTTGAGGACAATAAAAAAAGCCCCGGCCAATCGGTCGGGGCTTTTTTTAAGTGGGTGTCTGGGATGTCAGCTCATCCGCACATCAATACGGCCATCAGAATGAACAATGGCGCGCTTCATGCCCGGCGAGTTGAACTGGGCGGTGACAGCGCCTGAGGCGTCGACCGCGATCAGCCCACCCTCTCCGCCCAGATGCGCCACGTCTTCGAGTGCGCCTTCGACGGCGTCCGCCAGGGGGCGACCGGCGTATCTGACGCGGGCGGAGACGTCGGCGGCGGCGTTGGCGCGCATGAAATACTCGCCCTGCCCCGTACAGGACACCGCCACCCGTTCATCCGCCCAGGTGCCCGATCCAATGATGGGCGTATCGCCCACCCGGCCCCAAACCTTGTTCAGCGTGCCGCCCGTTGACGTGGCGGCCGCAAGTCGGCCGTCACGATCGAGCGCCACGGCGCCGACCGTACCGGTCGGAATGGGACGCGGATCAGGATCGGCGGCGGATTTGTAATAGGCGTCCGGATCGTCGACCTGAGCCAGCCCGGCTTTTTCCGCAAAGCTTTCCGCGCCCTTGCCGGCCAGCAGCACATGCGGCGTGGTCTCCATCACGGCGCGGGCGGCGCGGATGGGGGAGAGAAACCCTGTGAGGGCGGACACGGCGCCCGCATTGCGATTGGCGCCGTCCATCACCGCGGCGTCCAGCTCATACCGTCCGGCGGCGTTGGGGGCGCTGCCCTTGCCGGCGACATACAGGCCGGACGCTTCAAGATCGGCCACCGCCTCAACAACCGCGTCCAGAGCGGATTGACCGGCCAGCAGCGCGTCCCGCGTGCGTTCGGCGAGGGCGGTGAGATGATCGATCTCGCGATCATAACTGCGCTGAGCCAGCACGCCTGCGCCGCCATGGAGAACCAGAACCGGTGTCGTCATCACGCCCTCATCGGTTTGAATTGCTGGGCTGACTTATCATCCTTGAACGCAAGCGCCTAGCAGGGCTGGCGCACGCGTCGCGCGGTCGCATGGCGAGCAATTCCCTTTGTGGTAGTGTGGTTATTCCAGCCGTTGAACCGGCTGGGCCATGGAGCTGATCAATACAGGGAGAGTGAGATGACTGACACGGACACGACGCCGACCGAACGCACCATCCTGCCTGCACAGGGATCTATGGAGGCGTTTGAACGTTTGCGAACCGATATGATGGATGTGGCGGAGAGCTTCTGGCGAGGCGCGCCGCTGCCCTGGATGTCGACGCCGGCCTGGCCGCTTGCGAACGGATGGGGGCCGATGAACCCGCCTGTGGATATGAGCGAGACGGATGCCGCTTATGTGGTCACGGCGGAATTGCCCGGTCTGAAGAAAGATGATGTTGTGGTCGAGGCGGACAATCAGTTGCTCACGATTTCCGGGTCCAAGGACGATGAACACAAATCTGTCCGCAAGCACCATCAATACGCTGAGCGCCGCTATGGCGCGTTCAAGCGCATTCTCACGCTTCCCCGCGACGCCGATGTGGAGGCTGTAGACGCTGTGTTCAAGAACGGCGTTTTGACCGTCACTCTGCCCAAGCGAGAGGATCTGGCGACGGGCCGGAAAGTCCCGGTAAAGTAAGACCCTTCAGCACACTGAGCCTGCGTCGCCCGAAGCGGGGCGGCGCATTTTCTTTTGTTCGCATGCGCGGTATGAAGTCTTCGAACGCGCCGGAGGGCTCCGGCGACCCGTCTTCGATTGATAAAGCCCAAAGGGGAGAATTTCATGGACTTCAAAGGCATCGCAGCCGTCGTCACCGGTGGCGCTTCGGGTCTGGGCGAAGGCACCGCCCGCCGTCTGGCCGCCGAAGGCGCCAAGGTCACCTTGTTTGACCTTAATGAAGAGCGTGGCGAAGCGGTCGCCAAGGAGCTGGGCGGCGTCTTCGCCAAAGTGAATGTGGCGGACCCTGAAAGCGTGAAGGCCGGCTTTGGAAAAGCGCGCGCCGCTCACGGCCAGGAGCGGGTTTTGGTCAATTGCGCCGGCATCGGCTGGGCGGAAAAGACGGCACGCCGGTCCTCCAAGGGCGATATCGTGATGCACCAGCTCGACAAGTTCCAGCTGGTGATCAATGTGAACCTGGTGGGCAGCTTTAACTGCGCGGCAATCGCCGCCGCCGGCATGCTGGAGCTTGAGCCCGATGCATCGGGCCGCGGCGTCATCGTGAACACGGCGTCCGTCGCCGCTCAGGACGGCCAGATCGGCCAGGTCGCCTACGCCGCCTCCAAGGGCGGGATTTATGGCATGACCTTGCCGATGGCGCGGGATCTGGCGCGCGAAGGCGTGCGGGTGAACACCATCCTGCCGGGCTTCTTTGAAACCCCGATCTACGAGCAGATGCCGCCGGAAGTGAAAACCAATCTGGCCGCCAACCTGCAATTCCCGCAGCGTTTCGGCACCCCGGCGGAATACGCCGATCTGGTCGCCTTCATGGTGTCCAACGATTACATCAACGCCGAGTGTGTCCGCCTGGACGCCGGCGCGCGCATGCCCCCGAAATAAAGGCGGTTTCAGCGATCAAAAGAAAACCCCGCAGCATGTGTTGCGGGGTTTTTTTGAGCGCTGTGAGGGGGGCATTTAGCCCTCGCTGGGGCGTTGAACGCGGGACCCAAGGTTCTGCACCACTTCGCGGGCGGTGAACGCGTCGGGCGTGTCCGGCGTAGCGCCGCGTCCCAGAACGATCTCCGCCATCGCTTCATAGCGCGTGACTTCGCGGATGTTCACATCATTCCAGAACGGATCGTAGCGGCCATACCAGCCATGGGCGGGATGGTAATAGCGATACTGCAGGCCGAACCGGTCATAGGTGCTGGAGCCGATCAGACGGGTCTCGGTCTCGGTGTCGCGCTGGGCGAGGCGGAAATAGTCATAGCCTTGATCCAGCGTCAGCTCGGCGGCGCGATACAGAAGATAGGTCTCCACCGTATCGCGGTCTGTCAGCGAATTGCCGCTGAAGCTGATGCGAAACCGGTCAGATTCAACCTGTTGTTCGGTCAGCCCGTATCGGCTGTCGCCTGCCGGGGCGTAGGGCGTAGGACCGCCCGCGCAACCTGCCAGGACGGCGGCCAGAGTGATGATGGTGATGGATCGCAGCATGATCTCAGTCCTCTCATGACCTCTGGATTTAATATGGGGGGAAGCGCGCGCCAAGTGAAGGTGGGCAAGACAAATTTAACCTTGCTGACGCTCACCCGAGCTAGAGCAGGATATGCCGACCTCGCAGGACGATGGTGTCCTTGTCCGCATTGAGAATACGACGCCCTGTTGGGGACAGGGTCGGGCCCCGTCCTATTTTATGCGCCTTGCTAGATGTGGCTTTGGCGAGCGCCAGAATGCTGAGAGAACGCCGCATAACAACCTCCTGTATGGTTTCAGGAGAATTATTGCACTCAAAAGTTGTTCTTGAAAAGCCTCAACCGGTGCGGCGAGCGTCAACGATGCGGCCTCGGAGCACCAGAATGTCAATGTCGTCCGGCGACAGGGCGCGGGCGGCTTCAATATCGCTCAGCGCCTGATCATAAGACTGCAGCGCCAATCGCGCTTCGGCGCGCAGGCGCCAGAGCGAGGGGGAAGCATCGTTGCGGGACAAGGCGCGGCTGGCGGCGTCTTCGGCAGCAGCGAACTCTTCAAGCGCCAGATGGGTCCGGGCGAGACCGCTCAAAAGCTCTGAATCGTGCGGGGCGAAGTCCAGCGCAGCCGTGAAGCTGATCAGGGCTTGCTCGTACTGCTCAGCGACCAGAAAGGCGTCGCCCGATTGGCCGAGCATGATGGCGCGGCTCAGATCGCTCGCCATGTCTGCGCCCATCGCCGCCTCGCGTAATCGCAAGGCGCCGGGCGCTTCCTGTCCCAAAGCGATCAGCGCGAGTGAGACACAATGCTCTGCGGGCCAGCCGCCGCCCTGATGCCGCCAGGTCAGCGCATCCTCATACGCATCTTCTGCATCGTCCTGAATAGCGCTCAGGCAGGCTTCCAAACGGTCTTGATCACTGGGCGCCGGGGTGAGCGCAGTGGCGAGCAGGACGGATATGATGAGCGCAGGCGCCATGGGCGGGTTTCCCTCGGGCTGGATTGAGCGTTAAGCCTATCGGCCAGATCAAGGAGACGTCCATGGGCGCACGCAGCATCTGTCTGTTGGGGTTCGGCTTCACCGCCAAGGCGGTCGCCCGTCGACTAAGCGCAGAGGGCTGGCGGGTTTTCGCCAGCACGCGGTCCGCCGATCAGGCCGAACAGATCCGGGCGCAAGGCTATCAGCCTGTCCTCGCTGATCCGGCCAAGCCAACCGATCACGACGCCTTGCGTACGGCGGTCAGCGCCTGTGACGCCGTGCTCGCGTGTGCGCCGCCGGGCGAGGCGGGGGATCCGTTCCTGCCCGCTTTATCGGCTGAAGTCTTGGACGGAAAATGGCTGGGATATCTCTCCACGACCGGCGTTTATGGCGACCGGCAGGGCGGCTGGGCATTCGAGTATGAGCCGGTCTCTCCCGGACAGGAGCGCTCGATCCGGCGCGCTCAGGCGGAAGCGGACTGGCTGAAATACGGCGCGCGCCTGTTTCGTCTGGCGGGGATATATGGTCCGGGCCGCTCCGCCTTTGACAGGCTGGAGGCGGGCAAGACCGTCCTTGACAAGCCCGGCCATGTGTTCAGCCGTGTGCATGCCGACGACATCGCCCAGGCCATCGCGCTGAGCCTTGAGCGTCCTGAGGCGAGCGGTGCGTTCAATCTCGCCGATGATTGGCCGGACACCCAGGCGAATGTCATGCGCGGCGCTTCTGAGATCGCCGGCCTGCCCGGTCCAGACATTGAGCCTTATGACCCTGAAAACGCCAGCCCCATGCAGGCGAGCTTCTATTCAGAATGCCGTCGCGTCTCGAACGCCCGCGCCAAGGCGGCGCTGGGCTGGCGGCCGCGCTATCCAAGCTGGCGAGAGGGGCTGAAAGCGATCTGGGATCAGCGCTCTAGCCGCTGACGCTTTCAATCATCCGCACCAGCGCCGCCAGATCCGCCGGCGCGCTCATGCCGTGATCACCGGCTTTTGAAAGCGCATAGCGCACATCGTTTGAGGTGAGCTGCTCGAGCACGCGCAGGCCGTGGCTCCACGGCACGTCCTTGTCGCCCCAGCCATGCAAGATGCGCACAGGGCCGTCAAAGGGGATGGGCGCGTCCAGAAGGCCCCACTGGCGGCCATCCTCGATCAGGGTTTTGGTGATCGCATAGGGCTCGCCATAGGCGTTGGGCCGCAGCCATTGGCCCTCGGTCTCGATCTGCTCGCGGATATGGAAGGGCAATTGCTCCCAGATCAGGCTTTCGGTGAAGTCCGCCGCGGGCGCGATCAACACCAGCGCTTTCACCCGGTCAGGCCGCGCCATCGCCGCCAAGAGCGCCATCCAGCCGCCCATGGAAGACCCCACGAGGATTTGCGGCCCGTCCGTGCACTGGTCGAGCATGTCCAGCGCATCCTGTCGCCATTGGCTGATCGTGGCGTCCTGCCAGGCGCCCTCGGACGCGCCGTGCGCGCTGTAGTCAAAGCGCAGATAGGCGCGGCCGGATTGATCCGCCCAGTCCTGCAATGCAGTGGCTTTCGTTCCGGTCATGTCAGACTTGAACCCGCCCAGAAATATCACGCCAGGCCCGTGACCGGGGCGGGCGCAATAGGCGAGGCGGGGTTGGCCGGGGCGGTCGAGGTGTTCAGGTTGGGTCATCTCATCGGCCTCCAGTGCGGCGCTCATGGTTTACGGACCGGGCCGGTCGCGGTTATCTGATCATATCGCGGGCCGTCAATATGCCCGCCGTTAAAAGGCGAACGCGTTTGAACATCTTGCAGGTTATCCCCCAGATGCATGCGGGCGGCGCGGAGCGCACGGTCCTTGAAGTGGCCGAAGCCATTCTGGCCGATGGCGGTCAGGCGCTCGTGGCCAGCAGCGGGGGGCGTCTTGTAAGTGATCTTGAAGCGCTGGGCGCGCGCCATGTGACGCTTGATATGGCCACCAAGAACCCGCTCAAGGTCTGGACCAATGCGGACAAGCTGGCGCAGCTGATCCGCGCTGAGAATATCGACATTATTCACGCCCGCTCCCGTGCGCCGGCCTGGAGCGCGAAATGGGCGGCGCGGCGCAGCCATATCCCGTTCGTGACCACCTATCACGGCTTTTACAAAGCCAAATCCCGGCTCAAGCGCTGGTATAACTCGATCATGGCGCAGGGCGACCTGGTGATCGCCAATTCAGACTTCACCGCCCGGCATGTGCGCGAAGAGCACGAGATCGACCCAAACCGCTTGCGAGTGATCCCGCGCGGCGTCGACCTTGACCAGTTTGATCCGGCGCTCGTCAATCCTGAGCGGATCAGGGCGCATCGCGCGGCCTGGGGCGCGGGACCGGAAAAGCTGGCCATCGTGCTGCCCGGACGCCTGACCCGGTGGAAGGGCCAATTGTTGATGATCGAGGCGCTGGCCCGGCTCAAGCTCGATCCCGGCCCCTTGCTGGTGTGTCTGGGCGAAGGCGGCGACAAGCTCGACTACCAGGCGGAACTCAAAGCGGCGGCGGATGCGGCCGGCGTCGATCTGGCCCTGCCGGGCCACACCACAGACATTGCGGCGGCGTATCTGGCGGCGGATCTGGTGGTTTGTCCTTCGCTCGAGCCTGAAGCGTTCGGGCGCACCGCCGCCGAAGCCCAGGCCATGGGCGCGCGGGTGATCGTCGCCGATCATGGCGGCGCGCGCGAGGTTGTGCGTGACGGCGAAACCGGCTGGCGGGCGGCGCCGGGCGATGCTGGCGCCTGGGCTCAAGCGGTCAAAGCCGCCTTGTCACTGAACGCTGAAGGCGCCAACACTCTGGCGCTGGCTGCGCGCAAGCGCGTCAGAACGCATTTTTCCAAGGTGCAACTGCAACAAGCCACCTTGCGGGTCTATCGGGAGCTTCTAGACTAAGCCCATGTCCGAAGACGAAGCTGACAAAGAACAGATCCTGGTGATCCATGAAGGCGCGCTCACTGACGTGGTGCGCATGCTGGCGCCCGCCAAGATGATCCGCGATCATCACCGCAAGGCGCGGATCACGCTGCTGTGCGGCGAGGAGTATGAGGGCCTGCTCAAACACTGCCCCTATTTCAATGCGGTCGAGACCAATCTCGACGACACCGCCAAGCGCAATTTCTTTGACCGGCTCAAGGCGGCCCGCAATTCGGGCTTCGACGTGATTTATGACCTGTGCGGCAGCGAGGGCGCCAAAAAGATCGGTCGCGCCGTCCGCTTTTCCAAAACGCGCTGGGTCAGCGCCGCGCCACGGTCTGATCGACCGGGCCATCCGCTGGAGCAGATGGCCGCCCAGCTGGGCGAGGCGGGCCTGGGGCCGACGCGATATCTGCTGGGCGAGGCGCCGCCGCCGGATCTGAGCTGGATTGATTTCGTCGCCAAACGCTCGCGCACTTTGGAGCCGGCCTATTTCGGGCTTCTGGGTCGCTACGCCCTGTTCGCGCCCGCAGGCGAAGACGTGCTGCCCGCGCAACGCTGGCCGAAAGAGCGTTGGGCGTCTTTGGCGCACGAGCTTCTGGAGGCGGGCGTGGAGCCGGTGATCGTGGGCGGGCCGAACACGCGCGAAGTGGGACGCTATGTGGCCCATGTGACGCCGGGCGCGCGCGACCTGACCGGACGGGCGAACCTGATTCAGCTGGCCGGACTTGGTCGCAAGGCCAGCTGCGCCTTTGGCGAAGCGGCCGGATTGCTGCATCTGATGGCCGCCGCCGGATCGCCTGCGGTGCTGTTCCATCCCGGTGAAAACGCGCCGCTAGAGAGCGCGCCACGGGGCTTGTCGCCCACCTTGCTGATGCACGCGCCGACCCTGGCGCAGATCAACGCAAAAGAGGCTGTGCAGGCCATGCGCTGCGCTGGAGGCTTCGCTGACGCCTCAAACGCGGCGTGACGACCTTGATTTTCGCCTGTTGTTCGCGGTATTCGCTACCGCTCACGCCCAAAGTCAGTTACTTTGCGCGTTCCACTCGCAGTCGCCATGGAGAAGACGCATAGCACGACGTCCGCATGCCGCGCCCCCGCCTAAGAAAGAAGGGCCGCGCATCAACAGAGAAATCCGCGTACCGCGGGTTCTGTTAATTGATGAATCTGGGGAAAAACAAGGTGAAATGCCAATTGACGCAGCGCTTGAAGCCGCGTCAGAGGTTGGTCTTGACCTTGTAGAAGTTTCGCCGAACGCCAACCCGCCGGTCTGCAAGATCGTCGATTACGGCAAGCTCAAATACCAAGAGCAAAAGAAAAAGGCTGAAGCTCGAAAGAAACAGAAGACCCAGGACGTCAAGGAAATCAAAATGCGTCCGAACATCGACATTCACGATTACCAGGTCAAAACCAAAGCCATGACCCGGTTCTTCGAGGATGGCGACAAGGTCAAAGTCACCCTGCGGTTCCGGGGTCGCGAAATGGCGCACCAGGAACGCGGCATGGATGTGATGAACCGCGTCAAGGCGGACTTCAACGAGGTCGCCAAGGTCGAGTTCGAACCCAAGCTTGAAGGCCGTCAGATGATTATGGTGATGGCTCCGCGCTAGCGTTGACGGACGTTTCGCCGCATCCCGGCTTCTAAAAAACCCTATCGCGTTGAGCGGTAGGGTTTTTTCATGCGCCGTTCAGATTCCATCCTCACAATAGGGCTTGCGATTGTTTGAAAAGGGTTGGCCGAACAAGGTTCGATCTGGCCCTTTAAACCTAGCCTGCTTAAGATGAGCGAAGAATCCGCAGCCTGCTGCGGGGGAATATGGGGGACGACATCATGATGAAATCTGCAACGCTGACGGCCGGTGTTTTTGCGGCGGCGCTTTTCGCCGGACCGACGGCTCTGGCTCAGGACTTTACTGAGCCGCCTTCCTTTGGTCGGGTGACCTTGAGCGCTGGCTTCACGCCGGATCCTTATGTGCGCAATCTGACGGCGGGCGGTTCGATCCGCGCCCAGGACCGGTTTTCTGATTGCCGTGGCTATATTGCGAATGCGCCGGACTTTTCGGTCAATTATACGTCCGGCTCCTTTCCGCTGATCTTCACGGCGGATTCCGATGCAGACACCACGCTGGTGATCAATGGGCCTGACGGCCGCTGGTATTGCGATGATGACGGCGCCGAGAGCCCGCTTAATCCGCTGGTGCGTTTCTCAAACCCGTCCTCAGGCCGCTATGATGTCTGGGTGGGCACGTATACGAGCGGCTCTGGCATGCCTGCGACCTTGTTCGTTTCTGAAGTCGGCGAATTCACCCGCGACAGCGTCGGCGGGGGCTCGGGCGGCTATGATTATGGCGGCGGCCTGGATATCTCTCTGGCTGCGCGTTTTGCTGACATCACCCTCAATGGCGGCTTCCTGCCCGATCCTTATCAGCTGCGCCTGACGGCGGGCGGTTCGGTCTCGGTCAGCGATGCGCTGGAATATGGCAGCGGGTCCTGCCGCGGTTATGTCACGCGCGAACCCAGCGTCGAGCTCGATTATAACGGCTATGGCTCTCTGTACATCTATACGGACGGGGATGCGGACACGACGCTCGCGATCAATGGCCCGGATGGACAATGGTACTGCTCTGACGATGAGATCGACACGGATGCCGGGATCGAGTTCAACAACTCCACACGGGGCGTTTATGACATCTATGTGGGCACCTATTCACAGGGTGACCGTCAGACCACGCTGATGATTTCCGAGATTGAAATGGGCTACCGCCCGTCCCGGAAGTAAGGGTTGCGCTGACGAGCCTCGGGCTCGTCAGCGTTTCGCCGCTTTGATGGGGGAGCCGTCAGGGCCAGGAGGATTGCACCGAACCGAAAGGGTCTTGAGATGCGCTATAGTCTGATTGCCGCCGTTGCAGCTGTCGGCATGATCGCCGTACCCGCACACGCTCAGAATGTTTCCTTGAGTCCCACATACGGCACCCTTGCGCTCAATAGCGGATTCTCACCGGATCCTTATGTGGTCAGCCTGGAGGCTGGCGGTTCTATTGCCGCCTCCAATATCGGATGCACGGGCTATATCGCCAATGCGCCTGACCTGCGGCTCAATTACCGCGCGGGCGAGGGGTTGCCGCTGATCATTTCGGTCAGTTCGGAGGCGGATACGACGCTGGTGATCAACACCCCGAACGGCGGCTGGGCCTGCAATGATGATGGCGGCGACGGTTCCAACCCCTCGATCCGCTTCAACGCGCCCCAGTCGGGGCAATACGACATCTGGGTCGGGACTTATTCCAGTGGCGGCATTCGTCCGGCGGATCTGCACATCTCAGAGCTGTACAGCCAATAACTCCAATCAGGGCTCGGCCTGTCCGGACAGGTGACACGGTATCGCGAGCCCGGCGCCGGATCGACATGGTCTGGCCTGTTTCTCAGTCACACACTGGCTGATCTTGAGTTTTCAAAGGGGGATCACATGACTGCATCACTGAAATACGCCGCCTCCGCGGCCGTTCTGGGGCTTGCGTTGAATCTGGGCCTGGGCGCGACCGCCGCCGCCCAGTCTTTCTCAGGCGATCCGGCCTATGGCGGGCTGAGCCTGCGCGACGGTTCGGTTCAGGCCGCTGTGCGCGCCGGCGGCGCCTGGAGCGCGGACCTTCTGAGCCAAGGGTGTTATGGCTACATCACCGAAGCGCCGACGCTGACTGTGGAGTATGCAGGGGGCGAAGACCTGTATCTCTCTGCAGGCGCGGATGAAGACACGATGATGGTGGTCCGCGCGCCGAACGGCGACTTGCATTGTGATGATGACGGCGCAGGCGATCTCAACCCCGGTCTGGTGTTCGCGAAAGCCGAGCGCGGCGTGTATGAGCTCTGGCTGGGCACCTATTCCGCAGGCGTCGGCACGCCTGCCGCCCAGATTCATGCGTCCACAAGCGGTTTTGACACGACGAACCCGTTCAGCGTCTCTCCGAACGCCAGCCTGCGCGCTGACCAGGCCTTGCGCTTGCGTTCGGGCTTTCGCGATGATCCGCGTCTGATCGACGTGGTCGCGGGTGGCGAAGCGCGGCTCGAGGAGCTGGGCGATATGTGTTATGGCTATTCGGGCGAGGCCGCTGATGTGGCGCTGACCTATCGCGCGGGTTCGTTGCCGCTTTACATCGCCATGGAAAGCGAGCGCGACGGTGTTCTGGCCGTGCGCACGCCATCGGGCGAGATGCTGTGCAATGACGATGCCGTGGGCCTCAATCCCGGCGTTCATGTCGAAAATCCCGAACGGGGCGAATATCTGATCTGGACGGGTCTTCTGGGCGACCGGGGCGCGACCGCGGATGGCGTTCTGTCGATTTCCGAAATTGGCTTTCAGGGCGTCGACCGGCGTCTGGACCTGACCGAGCCGGCCTTGTTCGGGTCGCGATCGCTGCGCGCCGGCTTCGTACCGGATCCCATGGCGGTCGAGGTCCGGGCCGGCGGCCCGATCGAGGCGAACATGGCGGTGCAGGACAGCGTCGTGTCTGTGGGCTATTGCGCGGGCGACGTCACGCGCGCGCCAAGCTTCGAGCTCGAATTTGAGGCCGGAGAGGCGCCGCTCTTCATCTCGGCTGTCTCTGATGACGATACGACGCTGGTGGTCAATGGACCGGATGGCGCCTGGATGTGCGATGACGACAGCGGCGCGGGCCTCAACCCGGTCCTTGAGATCAATAATCCGCAAAGCGGCGTTTATGACATCTATGTGGGACGGTTCTACGGCGACAGCGAAACCTCCCCGGCGACGCTTTACGTCTCGGAAATCGGCGGCGGCGCGGACCCGATCAATTCGCGCGTGGATCTGAGCTTGCCAGCGATGTACGGCGATCACGATCTGGAGGCGGGCTTCGTGCCGGATCCCTACCGGATTTCAGTCCAGGCGGGCGGCCCGCTCGAGGCGAGTTCGTCGGGCATGTCCTCGGATTCGGAATGGTGCAGCGGTTCTTACACTGCCGCGCCGACGGCTGAATTGACCTGGGGCGGCGAGACCGGCCCGCTGTCGATCTATGTGGAAGGTGATCGGGATACGACCCTGGCGATCAATCTGCCCGACGGCAGCTGGCGCTGTGATGATGATAGCGGCCCGGGGCTCAACCCGGCGCTCCAGTTCGACCGTGCCCTGAGCGGTGTCTACGATATCTATGTCGGCGTGTTCAGCGGCGAGCCGGCTTCGGCGCAGCTGATGATCTCCGAGTTTGACGCGCCGAGCGATTAATCGGCGTTTCGACACGGTATAAAAGGCGCCCCGGCCCGTTCGGGGCGCCTTGCATTTTGAGCGGGGGCGCGTATAACCCCCGCTCTTACTCACCAGCCACCCCGGCTTCATCGACATGCCGGGCGGCTGAGAACGCTGGAAAGACTGGCCCTGAACGGCTGGATTTCCCCGCAGGAATGGAGAGCGAAATGTCGAAACTGAAGACCAAATCAAGCGCCAAAAAACGCTTCAAGGTCACGGCCTCTGGCAAAGTGATGGCCGGCCCGGCGGGCAAGCGCCACGGCATGATCAAGCGGACCCCGAAACAGATCCGTCAAAAGCGCGGCACCTCCGCGATGGCGGCTCCGGACGCGAAAGTCGTCAAGCGCTGTTTCATGCCGTACAACCGCTAAGGCGGAACGGCTAAGCCCACCTTTTACAAAGATTTAGGAGACAGCCCGAATGGCTCGAGTGTCCTCCGGCCCGGCCCGTCACGCCCGGAAAAAGAAAGTTCTTGATCAGGCGAAAGGCTATTACGGCCGTCGCAAAAACACCTTCCGCGTCGCCAATCAGGCGGTGGAGAAGGCTGGTCAGTACGCCTATCGCGACCGTCGCGCGAAGAAGCGCACCTTCCGCGCGCTGTGGATCCAGCGGATCAACGCGGCTGCGCGTCTGAACGACTTCACCTATGCCCGCTTTATGGACGGGCTCAACAAGGCCGGCATCGAGCTGGACCGCAAGGTTCTCGCCGATATCGCCGTGCATGAGCCCGAAGCCTTCGCCTCCCTGGTCGCTCAGGCCAAGCAGGCTCTGCAGGGCTAAGTCGGACCTTCTGGTACGACAGCTTGTGACAAGCGCCCGTCTGCAGAAGCTGCAGGCGGGCGTTTTCGCGTTTGAGATCAGGCGCGGGCCTCGCTAAACCCCTATCTGAATGATTGCTCGTCCGATCCCCGGAGTGACTAATGACCGCCTCTTCCGACCTTGATGCGCTTGAAGCGCGCCTGTCCGCCGATATTGAAGCCGCCCAGGATCTCGCCGCGCTCGATGCGCTGCGCGTGGGCGCGCTCGGCAAGAAGGGCGAAGTCTCCCTGAAAATGCGTGAGCTCGGGAAGATGAGCCCTGAAGAGCGTCAGGTCATGGGCCCGGCGCTGAACGGTCTGAAAGACCGCCTCAACACGCTTCTGGAGGCCCGCAAGGCGACGCTGGAAGATGCGGCCATGAACGCGGCGCTCGCCAGCGAGACGGTGGACGTCACCCGCCCGGTGAAGCGCGAGTCGCAAGGCTCGCTGCATCCGGTGGCGCAGGTGATGGAAGAGCTGGCGGTGATCTTCGCCGATATGGGCTTTGCTGTGGCTGAAGGCCCGGACGTGGAAGATGATTTTCATAACTTCACGGCCCTGAACTTCCCCGAGGATCACCCCGCGCGCGACACCCACGACACCTTCTTCATGAAGGCGACTGACGGCGAGACGCCGAAAGTCCTGCGCACCCATACGAGCCCGGTGCAGATCCGCACCATGCTCAACTCCAAGCCGCCGATCCGCATCATCGCGCCGGGCCGGGTCTATCGCTGTGACTGGGACCAGACCCACACGCCGATGTTTCACCAGGTCGAAGGCCTCGTTATCGACAAGGAGACCCATATGGGTCACCTCAAGGGCTGCCTGATGGATTTCGTCGCGGCGTTCTTTGAGACCGACACCGTCGAGGCGCGTTTCCGCCCGCATCACTTCCCCTTCACCGAGCCGAGCGCGGAGATGGATGTGCGCTATGAGCGCGTGGGCGATGCGGTGAAAGTGGGCTCGGGCGATAAATGGATGGAAATTCTGGGTTGCGGCATGGTCCATCCCAATGTGATCAAGTCCTGCGGTCTGGACCCCGACGAGTATCAGGGCTTCGCCTTCGGCATGGGAGTCGATCGTCTCGCCATGCTCAAATACGGCATGCCCGATCTGCGGCCCTTCTTCGAGCCTGACACCCGCTGGCTGAGCCACTATGGCTTCAGCCCGCTGCTGCAGGCGAACCTCGCCACCGGGCTGAGCTAGGACACGGGCGATGCAGCTGAATTCCAATCACCTTCAGGCAATTGGAACGCTCGCAGCGGCGATTGCGGCGCTGATTGCGCTGTTCGTGGCCTGGGATCAGGGCCGCGTCATGCGCCAGGAGATCCGTGCTTCGGTCTGGCCTGCGCTGCAACTGGACGGCTTCTCGACCCAGCGCAATGACGACATTGTTCTGGGCCTGAACATCCAGAATGCAGGGGTTGGCCCGGCCCGGCTCGATTCCATCGCCATCTTCTATCAAGGCGCGCTTGTATCTGACCTCGAGGCGCTTTCAGAGCTGTTTGCCGGCCATACCGGTCGATCCGCCACCAGCGTCACCGGCCGGATTATCGGGGCGGGTGATACGGTGGAGGTGTTCGCCTTTCAATTTCCTCGCGCTGAAGATGATGATGCTGTCGAAATCATGTACGCGCTCGCCAGTAATTACAGCGTGGATGTGTGCTATTGCTCGGTTCTGGACGAGTGCTGGATCGCGCACACAAGCGGCTCGGCCAACCCGAAACCTGAATCTGTAGACGCCTGCCCTGCTCAGGGCGTCAGCAATCTCTAACTCTCCGACCCTTTGGACCTGACCGATGAAATTCACCTATTCCTGGCTCAAAGAGCATCTGGACACCGATCTGACCCTCGACCAGCTGGACGAGGAGATGACCATGGCGGGTCTGGAGATCGAAGAGATCGAGAACCCCGCCGCCAAGCTTGAGGCGTTCTCCACCGCCTATGTGAAGGACGCCCAGCCGCACCCTGATGCGGACAAGCTGCGCATCTGCACGGTGGAAACGAAAGACGGCGAAAAACAGATCGTCTGCGGGGCGCATAATGCGCGTGCGGGCATGACCGCCATCTACGCCCCGCTGGGCGCTTATATCCCCGGCCTTGATTTCAGCCTCGACAAGAAACCGCGCAAGATCCGCGGCGTCGAGAGCTATGGCATGATGTGCTCGGCCAAGGAGATCGAGGCGGGCGAGGATCATGACGGCATCGCGGATCTGGAGGGCGACTGGCCCGTCGGCACGCCCGCCGCTGAAGCGCTGGGCGTCAATGATCCGGTCATCGACTTTGAAGTCACCCCGAACCGGCCGGACTGGCTGGGGGTGTTTGGCATAGCACGCGACCTGGCCGCCGCGGGCGGCGGCACGCTGAAAACCGGCCCGGTTCAGAAAATTCCTGGGACGTTTCCCTGCCCGGTGACGGTCAAGCTCGATTGGCCTGAAGCCTGCCCGATCTTTGCGGGCCGGGTGATCAAGGGCGTCACGAACGGGCCCTCGCCCGAATGGATGCAAAAACGCCTCAGCGCCATCGGCATTACGCCGAAAAACCTGCTAGTCGATGTGACCAATTATGTTGCGTTTGATTATGCGCGGCCGCTGCACGTCTATGATCTCGCGAAGATCGGTCCGGTGCTTCATGCCCGCAAAGGGCGCGGCGAGGCTGACGCGCATGTGGCGCTCGACGAAAAAACCTACACCCCGTCCGAAACCCATTGCGTAATCGCAGACGAGACCCGCGCGCTGGGTCTGGGTGGGATTATGGGCGGGCAATATTCAGGCTGCTCGGCGGAGACGACCGACGTCTTCATCGAGAGCGCCTGGTTTGATCCGGCGATCATCCGCAAGTCTGCGCGTGAGCTCGGGATTGAATCAGACGCAAAATACCGCTTCGAGCGCGGCGTGGACCCGGAAAGTCCTGTGGACGGCATTGAGCTGGCCACGGCGCTGATCCTTGAATACGGCGGCGGCGAAGCCTCTGAAGTCACGGTGTCCGGGGAATCCCCGGCGCGACCGGACGACATCCAGTTCGACCCCTCCCGCATCAAGCGGCTTCTGGGTCTGGAGCTCTCTGAAGACCGGATTGAAGAGATCCTAGTCTCTCTGGGCTTTGGCGTGACGCGCGGCGAGCGCTGGACGGTCAGCGTGCCGAGCTGGCGTCGCGATTGCTCGCATCAGGCGGATTTGATCGAGGATGTGGCCCGCATCGCCGGGTATGACAACCTGCCGGTCGTCTCCTTCCGTCGCCCCGAGGGCGAACGGTTCGAGGCGCCCGCCACCGAGCTGCAAAACCGGGTGCGCGCGGCGCGCCGCGCGGCGGCCAATCGCGGCTATCGCGAAGCCATCACCTGGTCGTTCTGCCGCACTGATCAGGCCGATCTGTTCGGCGGTGTGGGCGAAGGTCTGGCGCTGGAGAATCCAATCAGCACGGAACTGGACGTGATGCGGCCCTCCGCCCTGATCCATCTTCTGACCAGCGTTCAGAAAAGCGCGGATCGCGGCTTTGATGATGCACGCTATTTCGAAGCGGGTCCCATCTATCTCAATGACAGCCCGACCGGTCAGCAGACTGTGGTGACCGGCGTGCGCCGCGTGGTCGCTGCGCGCGATTGGCGGGGGAGCGGCGCGCCGGACGTGTTTGACATCAAGGCGGACGCTCTGGCGGCGCTGGAAGCCGCGGGCGCCCCGGTTGAGAAGCTGCAAGTGACCGCGGATGCACGCGATCATTGGCACCCGGGCCGGTCAGGCGTTCTGCGTCTGGGCCCGAAAGTGTTGGCCGAATTTGGTGAAATTCACCCCAAAACGCTCAAGGCGCTGGATGTGGATGGCCGGGTGCTGGCGTTCGAGGTCTTCCTGAACGCGATCCCGTCCGCCAAGAAAAAAGCCCTCAAGGCGCGCCCGGCGCTGGAACTCTCAGGCCTGATGGCGGTGAAGCGCGATTTCGCCTTCCTGATGGAAGCCTCCGCCCCAGCCGCCGAACTGGTCAAGGCCGTCAAAGGCGCGGAGAAGCAGCTCATCACCGATGTGGCGTTGTTTGACGTCTATCAAGGTCAGGGCGTGCCTGAAGGCCAGGTCTCGCTGGCGCTGGAAGTGACGATCCAGCCAAGCGACAAGACCCTGACGGATAAAGAGATCGAGGCGATCAGCGCCAAGGTCATCGCCAACGCTCAGAAAGCGGGCGCCAGCTTGCGCGGCTGAAGACAAGACAACGCCCCGGAGGCTTGAGGTCTCCGGGGCGTTCTTGCCGCCCTGCCCATGCACTAAGCGTTAGACCGTCAGATTTACGCCGCTGCGGGCGATATCCTGCGGCGTCACCGCGCCATCCAGATTGTTATCGAGGGGCTGGTTGACCGGCTGGGCGCGCTGGGGATCGGGCGCGACGTCATTGAGCCGGTCAGCGGTTGCAAGGTTGGGATCGGTGCGGCTGATGCCGTCATCGCGGGTGGAGAGCCCGCTATCGGCGCGTGCGAACCGCGTTTCAAACTGGGTGTTTGGCGTCGTCACTTCCGCTTCGGCATCATTGACCGTATCGCTGTCAGGACGCGCTGAACTCAGTCCTGACGCATTATCGTCATTGTCGGCCTCAGCGGTATCAACCGCCGTCTCAGCGGCGGCGTTGCGCGGGTCAGCACGGTTCACGGCGCTCGATTGCTCCAGGGCTTCAGTGGTGGGATTGATCGCCTCAGACGCCCGGGCCGCCGGGTTCACCCCAGCATCAGTGGCGTCGTTCTGAGCGGGCGCTGTGTCATTGCGCGGTGAGCGCGCCTCAGCCTCGACTGGTCGAGCGGCTTGCGCCTGATCGTCCTGCGGGCGGACGTCTTCAGTGACGGTCCGGGTTTCAACCGTTTGCGTCTCTACGCGGCGCGTATCACGCGCGTCATCGGCGTTCCGAGCCTCTGCGGCGCGGGCCTGGCGCTCAGCGGTTTCCGTCTCGCGCGCACGGGTCAGCGTGTCGGAAAGCGCGTCCTCTCGAGTTTCATTGACGGCCGGGGTCGCTGTCGGGGCCTCACGCGTCGCGTCTTGGGTGGGCGAGGCGGCCGGACGATCCTGATCAGGACGGTTTTGCACGCGCGCTTCCTGGGCTTGCAGCAGCGCAGCGTTGGTGGAGGCGTCCAGTCTGTCCCCCACGGCCTGTCCGAACCCTTCTGCGGCGGCGGAGCGGGTCTGGCGGTCGTCGCCAGCGCGGTTCTGATCGGCGGCGGATCGCTCAACGGGCGGGACCGCAGCCGCATCGCGTGCGCTGGTCGAGTTGATCAGGGCGGGCTCGGAGTCTCGGGGCGGGGTTCGATATAAATCAGCGAGATATCCCGCACCGCCTGCAATGTCAGCGACCATGACGCACCTCTGCACAGCTGGGTTCACTGGGCAGCATACAGTTTTTGCGATTCAAAGGTTCCCCTGACAGGGGATAGTGCTTTCTGAATTCTTAACGGCGCTCAGCAAAAAGCCCCGAAGCATCAGCTCCGGGGCTTTCCTGTTCGGCGATGAAGCGGTGAGCCTAGCCTTCGCTCTCGGCGTCCTCGTCCATCAGCTCTTCCATCAGGAAGGTGTATTCGAGCGCCAGGCGGCGCGCGCTTTCCTGAAGGTTGGCGGCGGCGGAATGACCCCCCTCCATGTTCTCATAATAGAGAACATCCTGATCCATCTCGTTGAGGAGATAGGCCAGTTTGCGGGCATGGCCGGGATGCACCCGGTCATCCTTGGTGGAGGTCAGAAGGAACATTGGCGGATAATCGACGCCGGTCTCCACATTGTGGAAGGGCGAGATCGAACGCAGGAAGGCGCGCTCTTCGGCGTTCTCGTCGGGGAAGCCGTACTCGTCCTGCCAGCTGGCGCCTGCCAAAAGCGTGTGGAAGCGCAGCATGTCCAGAAGCGGCACCTGGCTGATCACCGCGCCCCAGAGATCGGGACGCTGGGTGTACATCACGCCGGTCAGCAGACCGCCATTGGAGCCGCCCTGAACCGCAAGGTGATCAGACGTGGTCACACCGTCATCAATCAGGTCTTCAGCCACCGCAATCAGGTCGTCATAGATGCGCTGACGGTTGGTGCGCAGACCCGCCTGGTGCCAGGCCGGACCGAACTCGCCGCCGCCGCGAATGTTCGCCAGCACATAGGTGCCGCCGTTTTCCAGCCACATCCGGCCCCGGGTGCCCGAATAGGACGGGGTCAGGCTGACCTGGAAGCCGCCATAGGCGTAAAGCAGGGTCGGCTGCGGGCCTTCCACGCCTTCAGCATGGACGATGAAATAGGGGATCATCGTGCCGTCGGTGCTCTCCGCCTGGCGCTGTTCGACCACAAGGCCTTCAGCCTCAAACCAGGACGGGGCCGCTTTGGCCGGATCCAGTTGCAGGTCGGCGGACAGGCGATAAAGCGCTTCAGGCTCCAGGAAGCCCTCCACATTCACATAGGCGAGGTCAGAGTGATCATCGGTGGTGACGATGGAGATCGAGGCGTTCTGAGGCGTCTCGACGCTTTCGCTGGTCCAGCCGCTGTCAGAGCGTGTGAAGGCTTCCAGACCGCCCACCACATTGTCATTGATCACCATCAAAAGATGGTTCGCCGTGGTGGCGACGCTGCCGATGGATTGGCGTTCGTTAGGCGTGAACACGACTTCGACAGCCGGCAGCTCGCCGGTCTCGACGAATTCGCCCATGTCAAAGCTCAGGATCGAGCCGGTGGGATAGGTCTCGCCGCCCTCAACCGGGGTCCAGTCTTCTTCAACGGAGAAGACCAGCTGGCCGTCAAACAGGGTTTGCGGATTGGATTTACGCGGCAGCGGCATCTGGACCGGCTCGCCGGTCGCGCCGTCGGGCAGGTAGTAATAGATGCTTTCAAAGAAGCTGGCGGCCTGAATGGCCATCATATAGGCCGTGCCGTCCGCCTGTTCGAAGCGAGCGGGCCAGACGCCCACATTGTCCTCGGCGCCGGAGATGACCACTTCGGCGCTTTCGATCGGCGTGCCGCGGCTCCAGCGTTTCACCACAAACGGATAGCCCGACTGGGTGGCTTCCGCCGGATCGAGCGCGGTGGCGATCAGCAGCGTGTCTTCGTCAATCCAGGCGGTCGAGCCCTTGGTCTCGTCGATGATGAAGCCGTCTTCGATGAATTCGCGGGTCTCCATGTTGAACTCGCGGCGCACCGCTGCGTCAGACCCGCCGTCAGACAGGGTGATCATGCAGCGCGTGTAATCGGGCGCCAGGCAATCCGCGCCGCGCCAGACCCAGTTATGGCCCTCGGCTTCACCAAGCGCGTCGAGATCAAGCACCACATCCCATTCAGGGTTTTCTGTGGCGTAGCTTTCAACGCTGGTCTTGCGCCACAGGCCTTTGACGTGATCAGCGTCCTGCCAGAAATTCCACAATTCGCCATTGCGCACGCCCACATAGGGGATGCGATCGGTGGATTGCAGAACCTCGAGCGCTTGATTGTAAAGCGTGTCATAGCGCGGATCGGAGGTGAGGCGGTCGAGCGATTGCGCGTTCATCTCGGTGGCGAAGGCGAGGGCGCGTTCGCCTTCAACCTCTTCAAGCCATTCAAGGCTTTCGGTTTCGGCCTGGATGGCGGCGTTCAGCTCGGCGCCCGGCAGATCGGCGGTGTCTGTCACGCCGGACTCCTCAGTATCAGTCATGTTGGTTTCTTCGGACGGCGAACAGGCCGCGAGCGCCAGAACGGCGGCGGCGGCGGACAGGTGAAAACCCCAGCGGCGCATCATGCTCTCCCCTTGTTGAGCGACTGCGCGCATTCAACAGGGCGTTGGCCTCCGGGTCAAAGTGATACTGTATTACAGGTGGATTATCTTGCGGGAACGAGGTGAGAGGCGTATCGGTGCGAACATGACAGCTTACGCCATGAACGGGGCGGGAAACGCCTTCATCGTCATTGATCGCCGCCTTGCGGCCGGTCCGTCCGCCTATAGCGCCCAGGATATCGCGGCGATGCTGGCGGTGCATGCTTTTGACCAACTCATTGTCCTCGACCCGTCCGATGACGCCGACGCCGATTTGCGGGTCTGGAACAGCGATGGCGGCGAGGTGGGCGCGTGCGGCAACGGCACGCGGGCGGCGGCCTGGTTGTTGTTTGAAGACGGCGCGAAGCCTCATCTCCGTTTCACCTCGGCGGGCGGGCTGATGTCAGCACAACGCTTGGCCAATGGTGCGGCGGAAGTGGATCTGGGGCCGGCGCGGCTCGACTGGCGTCAGATTCCGCTGTCGCTCCCCATGGATACGGTGCGGCTCGATTTTGGCGTCAATCTGCCCGGCGGCGGACGGTTGGAAGGCCCTGGCGCGGTCTCCATGGGCAATCCCCATGTGGTGTTCGCGGTGGAGGATCTCGTGAGCCTGCCCATCACCGAGATCGGCCCGGACATCGAGCATGATCCGCTGTTTCCTGAACGCGTGAATTCAGGCTTCGCCCAAGTGCGCGATCGCGACGATATACGGCTGAAAGTGTTTGAACGCGGCGCCGGGCTCACGCTCGCTTGCGGGACGGGCGCTTGCGCAGCGCTGGTCGGGTTGCATCGTCAGGGGCTTGTCGATCGTGAAGCGCTGATTGAGGCGGATGGCGGTAAATTGCCTGTGCGCTGGGACAGCGAGGGCCATGTGCATCTCTCCGGTCCGGTGGTGCTGGAGCGCGTGCTGGAGTTGCGGGGCGTTTGATCCTTTTCCTCTCAACCCTGTCATCCCCCGCTTCATGCAGGGGATCCATGCCAGTTGGTTTGATCACAGGTCACGGCATGGATTCACCAGATGAACCGGCGAATGACACTCTGAGCGGGTGAAACATGACCTGTTCGCCTTGGTGCGCGTCCCTCTCCCCTTCTTGATGCGGGTATAGATACATTTGGAGGAAAAGTGCATGGATGAGCGGTCAGTGTCATGATGCGACACGGATGGTGCGAGAGGCGCATTAACAATTTTGCCTTCGATCGCAGATATGACGACCTTCACGCTCTCTTCGCTTATGCAAACCTGTCCCCCGCACCATTTCGAACGTACGGGAAATGACGTTCATTATATATTTGATCTAATTAGATAAATAATATTGACCGATTACCGGCCAAACATTGTTGCTTTGCACAACAAATCAAATCCTGACAAAAAAATCTCTGAAACTTGCAATTTTTTTCTAAAGATCACTGGACGGATTAACAAATAAGACCATTTCATGGCGCGCTGTGATGCACGAGGCATCGCATTCAATAAAACCGGGACTTTACTCGGATTGTGCTGGGAGAAATCCAAATGGAAACTATTACGGCAGGCCAGTATTATCTGGTCTACAATGCGTTGTCTTTCACCATAGCGACTATGGCGGCGGCGACACTTTTTTTCTGGATCGGTCGTTCACAAGTCGCGCCAGCATACAAGACTGCACTCACGATCACAGGCTTGGTGACGTTCATCGCGGGCTATCACTATTTCCGCATGTTCGAGAGCTGGAGTGACGCTTACACAGTCACCAATGGCGTCGTTGAGGTGACCGGGGCCCGGTTCGTTGCAGAATATCGTTATGTCGACTGGCTTCTGACGGTGCCTCTGCTGCTCATCGAGCTGATTTTGGTGATGCGCCTGACCCGGTCTGAAACTGTCTCGAAATCCATCACGCTTGGCGGCGCCGCCGCCTTGATGATTGTACTGGGTTATCCAGGCGAAGTTTCAGGCGGCATTGACGGCACGCGCTTCCTGTGGGGCGCATTGTCGATGATCCCGTTCCTCTACATCGTCTACACGTTGTTCGTCGGGCTGTCGAAAGCCATTGAATCACAGCCTGCCAGCGTACGCGGCTTGGTGAGCCTGGCTCGCTATGTGACTGTGTTCTCATGGTTCTTCTACCCGATTGTGTACTTTGCGCCGTTCGTTTTGCCGGTTGACGGCGGTGGCGCGACCACAATCATCGAAGTGGGTTACACAATCGCCGATATCGTGGCTAAAGCGGGCTTTGGCGTGCTGATCTTCCTGATCGCCGTACGCAAGTCTGAAGAAGAGACTGTAGCCGCTTAACCTGGGTTGGAGGCGCTTTGCGTTGCTGGCGGAAAGCGCCTCCGCTTCTCAAACCAATAAACAGGATCATGCCATGTCACAGACACCAGATATGCTCATGGCAGACGTTGAACGCCGGATGATGAGGCTCTGTCGCAGCCCTTCAGGCGTGCTACAGAATTCGGTCCATCATCATATGAAATCAGGCGGCAGCCGTGTTCGAGCGCGCATGGCGCTTGACGCAGCGCTCAGCCTGAAGCTGTCCCACCAGCAAGCGGTGGCGATCGCGACAGCCTGTGAACTCTTGCACAATGCGTCTCTTATTCATGATGACTTGCAAGATCGGGATGCGACGCGACGCGGGCAACCCGCCGTCTGGGCTGAATATGGCTCTGAAGTCGCGATCTGCGCGGGCGACCTGCTCTTGTCCGGGGCTTATGCCGCCTTGGGCGCTGTAGGCGAGTCCGCCGCCGACTTGATCACGATCATGCATGAACGCGTCGCCGCGACCATCCATGGTCAGTCAGAAGATTTGGACGGTGCGAAACGCGTCCAGCTGTCGCTTGAAGACTATGAGACGATTGCCGCCAACAAATCAGGCCCGCTTCTTAGCTTGCCACTGGAGCTAGCCCTGAGATTGGCGCGGCGCGAGGATCACGTCATCACCGCGCAGCGAGCGATAAAGTCTTTCGCCCTTGGGTATCAGATGCTCGACGATCTCGACGATGCATTCGCCGACGAACAGGCGGGCGAAATCAATGCGGTCAACATCCTGGCCAGCGCCGGCGCGAAAAATCCGGAGCGTGACATCCTGAACCGCGCCCGATCTCACCTCGACAATGCGGCGTATATTGCGCAGACCCTTCCTGCCGCGATGCCGCAAATCATCAAGGGATACATCGACGCCCTGATGCTGCGCACTCGCACGCCACAGGAATTGCCCGCATGAGCCATACGGTTGTCATAGGCGGCGGTTTCGGCGGCATCGCCGCCGCCCTCCGGGCGCGCGCAAAAGGGTATGACGTCACAGTGCTGGACCGTTGCTCACGGCTTGGCGGTCGGGCGCAAGTGTTCGAACGCGGCGGCTACCGGCACGACGCCGGACCCACCGTTTTGACCGCGCCTTTCCTGTTTGAAGAACTGTTCGCCTTATTCGATAAACGCCTGTCGGATTATGTGGAATTGCGGCCGCTAACGCCGTGGTACCGGTTTCGGTACATGGACGGCTCGACGTTCGACTATGGCGGAAGCGTAGAAGACACAAGGCGCGAGATCGCCCGGTTCAGTCCTGAAGACGCCGATGGCTATGAGCGACTGCTCGAAGCCTCACAGGCCATCTATGATGTCGGATTCAAACAGCTCTCTGACCGGCCTTTCCATGAGTTCGGCGCGATGATCCAGCAGGTGCCCAACCTGCTGCAATTGGGCGCATACCGGTCTGTCTGGGATCTCGTTTCCAAGCACATCAAGCACGACAAGATACGTCAGGCTTTTTCAATTCAGCCCTTGCTCGTGGGCGGCAATCCGTTCGACACGACCAGCATTTACGCCCTGATTCACTTTCTTGAACGCGCCCATGGCGTGCATTTCGCCATGGGCGGAACCGGTGCGCTGGTGGACGCTTTCGAAACGCTCATGCGTGAAGAAGGCATTGAAATCAGGCTCAATACGACTGTGGCGCACATTGACGTCGCCGACGATCATGTGACCGGCGTGCGCACCCAGGACGGAGACCACCTCCAGGCTGACGCCGTAATCTCCAATGTTGACCCTGTCCACCTGTATTCGAATATGATGCCCGTCCAAGCGGTGAAGACGTCAGCTCGGCTGAAAGCGCGACATCACAAACAATCCATGGGATTGTTTGTTCTTTTCTTCGGAGCGGCGCAGCAGTATCCAGACGTCGCGCACCATACGATCTGGCTCGGCCCCCGTTATAAATCTCTTCTGACCGACATCTTTAATCGCAAGGTGTTGGCGGATGACTTCTCGATTTATCTGCATCGCCCGACGGCTACAGATCCAAGTTTCGCGCCGCCCGGACATGACAGCTTTTACGCGCTCGTCCCGGTGCCCAATCTTCACGCTGATATTGATTGGGAGATTGAAGCGCCCCGTTTGCAACAGCGCGTCATCGAGGCGCTGGACCAATCCATATTGCCGGGTTTGAAAACGAGTATCCGCGAACCCTTTTCGATGACGCCTGTGGATTTTGAAAAGACTTATCTTTCTCCGGCCGGGGCGGGGTTTTCTATCGCGCCCGTGTTCTCGCAGTCCGCGTGGTTCCGGTTCCATAACAAAGCCGAAGGTCCCGAAGGGCTCTATCTCGTCGGGGCGGGCGCGCATCCCGGTGCTGGTCTTCCCGGCGTGATCTCGTCCGCGAAAGTGCTTGAGCATATTTTGCCGAGAGCCGAACACGCTACATCAGGGCGGCTCAGCGTCGCGGCGGAATGACCCAAAGCAACGTCATCACAGGCGTCGTCTCGCCGCCCCGCCAAGTGCTGAGACAGCATGGTCGCTCGTTTCACTTCGCCAGTCACATTCTCGGCCCGCGGCATGCGGATCGAGGCGCGCGCCTTTATGCGTTTTGCCGCCATCTTGATGATCTGGCTGACGAGGCGACAGATATTGAGGCCGCGAATACAGCGCTCGCCACGACGCGTTTCGCACTCAACACCGGCTACGCCAGCGACCCGGTTGTGACAGACTTCATCGCGCTGGCGTCTGAAACGGATATGCCGCTCCAGCCGGCCCTGCACCTCATTGACGGATTGCAGCAGGATCTGAAGAACGTCGCTCTGACGTCCAAGGCTGAACTGATCCGTTATGCGTATCGCGTCGCCGGAACCGTCGGTTTGATGATGTGTTGCGTGCTCGACACCCACAAGGCGGACGCCTTGCCGCACGCTATTGATTTGGGGATCGCCATGCAGCTGACCAATATTGCGCGCGATATTGGTGAAGATGCGCGGATGGGGCGGCGCTACATTCCCGGCCCCTGGATCGACAACGCCTCAGCTCAAGACATTCAAGAGCCTTCGCCCGCTTTGCAGACTCATCTGAAGGCGGCCACGAAACGCTTGCTGGACCTCGCTGACCGCTATTATGCAAGCGGCGAAGCCGGGCTGCACTTTCTCCCGGCCCGTGCGCGGCTCGCAATCTTGGTCGCCAGCCGCGTCTATGGCGCCATTGGCCAGGATATCGCCAAACACGATTATCGGAGCTGGGATCGTCGCGCTCGCGTGACCGGCCCGAAAAAGGGTCGCCTCGCGCTCGGTTCGATGGGCGCGTTTCTGGCGACAGACAGACTGAAACGGCTGGCGGTTCGCCATGATCCGCACCTGCATGACTCACTGAAATCTCTCATGAAACCCCATGACGCCAGGACTGGCGTGCATGACTAGCGCCGATGCTGATATCGTGATCTTGGGGGGTGGTTGCGCCGGACTGTCGCTGGCGCGACGCCTGGCGACAGCGAGGTGCAAGGCCCGGGTCATCGTGGTCGAACCTCGATCCGCTTATACAGACGACAGGAGTTGGTGCTTCTGGGCCCCCTCGCATGATCATGCTGAGTCCCATCTTGTCGCCCAGTCCTGGAAGCAATGGCGCTTCTCGACGCTATCGGGGCAAACGCAAACGCATGAGCACCCCGGAATGCGCTATCACTATATCCGCAGTCAGGACTTCTATGATGACGCCTGCGCACGGATTGCAAGTCATGACGCAATCGAAATGAAGATGGGCGTTCGCGCTCAGGATGTTCGGCGGGACTCAGAGCGTTATCTCGTTGAAACTGACCAGGGCGTACTGTCCACGAATGCCGTGGTCGACACCCGGTCCTTGCCAGGCGAGTCTCCGGCATTGCTTTATCAATGCTTTTTGGGTCTCGAGATCGCGCACCCGCCCCTGCGTCCCGAGCAGGCCCATGTGGCGGGCTTGATGGAAGCCATGGATTGCGACCGGGATGGCTTTCATTTCCTATACGTTTTACCGCTTGGCTCAGAGCGATCCCTGATCGAAGTCACGCGCTTCGCCCAAGATCGCATTGACCCCGAAACATTGCGCGGCCAGCTGGATGACCAAATCATTCGTCTTCATGGCGCCGCAACGCAGTGTCTGCGCACTGAGTCCGGCGTGTTGCCCATGGGGTTAACCCACGCCATCCCTGCCACCTCGGGTCCTCAACACGTCTATGCAGGACTGGCGGGAGGCGCGTTGCGGCCGGCGTCCGGATACGCCTTTCAACGCATCCAGCATTGGGCGGAGGCCTGCACCGTCTCCATCCTGTCTGATCGCGGCGTCATCGGTCACCCGCCCGAACCCATGATCCGCGGGCTCATGGATCAGGTGTTCTTGCACGCCTTACGCGCTGAGCCTCGCCGCGGAGCTGATTTCTTCATGGCGCTGGCCAAGCGATTATCGCCTGACGCTTTCGTCCGTTTCATGAGCGACACCGCAACATTCGGCGATAAGGTAAGCGTTATCAGCGCGCTGCCGCCTGCCCCCTTTCTCAAAGCGGTTTGGACGAGCGTGCAAGATCACAAGAGCGCGGCCTGATGCGCGTGCGTCGACCTGTCCCTCCCGAAACGATGGCTTTTCTCCTCGCCAGCCTGATTGCCGGTCTGTTTCTGGCGAGTTCCATGGACCTCTCAGCGCGAACGCTCATTTTCGTTCTGCTTGTCGGCGTGTCGCTGCTGGGCCTGCCCCATGGGGCGTTGGATCCACTCATTGCGCGTCAGTCCGGATTGTGGAGCACGCCTTCAGGCTTTGTTGCGTTCAACGCCATCTACCTCGCGATTGCTGCGTTCATACTCGCCTTATGGCTTCTGGTGCCAGCGCTCGCGCTCGCGGCCTTCTTGTTCATATCCGCTTGGCACTTTGCGGGGGACTGGTTTGATCGCACCGTTCCGGTCGCGCGGCTTGCAACCGGGACCGCTTTGCTCTGCCTGCCGACGCTTCTGCATGGCGATGGGGTGAGCGGTATTTACTCCATTCTCGCCGGACCCGCGGGAGCGGGACTTGTCCCCGTGCAGCAATACCTGGCGGGGCCGGCTGTGCTGGTCAGTCTGGTGCTGGGCTTCATTGTTCAAAAGCCCGTCAAATGGTCTGCAATCGAGATTTTGGCCGCTTTTCTGGGCGCGCTCTTGTTTCCGCCCCTCGTCTTTTTTCTGATTTACTTTTGCGGCTTGCACAGCCCGCGGCATTTGATCGCTCACACGCGCACCTTGTCCGGCGTGGTTCGTCCGAAGCCCTTAATGCTCTATGTGCTTGGATACACCGCTGCGGCGCTTGCACTTCTTGCGAGCGGTTTCTGGGGGCTCAACGCCACTGGCGCGGCCATGAACGAAGCACTCCTGCGTCTTGTTTTCATTGGCCTTGCCGCGCTCACAGTGCCGCACATGCTTGTTCTGGAGTATGCAGAAAGGCGCAGTCATGGCTGAAATCATGGACCGTAAGAATGGACATGTGGACGCCGTTCTTTCAGGCGGCGTGAACGCAGACCGCATCACGGCGGGGTTTGAGCGGATCCGCTTTGAACATTGCGCCTTGCCGGAACTCGATCTTGACGCCATCGACCTATCCACACGCTTCTTGAACTTCCAGCTGAAAGCCCCGCTGCTGATCAGCTCCATGACCGGCGGACCCTCCCGCGCCCAGGACATCAACGCCAATCTTGCACAAGCCGCAGAAGCGCTCGGCATCGCCCTGGCGGTTGGGTCCCAACGAATTGCGATCGAGACGGACGGCAGCAATGGCCTCGACCAACGATTGCGCCATTACGCACCGTCCATTCCGATTTTTGCGAATGTCGGCGCCATTCAGCTCAACTATGGTTACGGCGTCCCTGAGCTGCAGCGCGCCATCGAGATGATCGGCGCTGACGCGCTGATCTTGCATCTGAACCCGGTGCAAGAGGCGCTGCAGACAGGCGGCGATCGCAATTGGGCGGGGCTTGGCGACAAGATCGGGGCCGTCTGTAAGGCGCTGGACGTGCCCGTCATCGTTAAAGAGGTCGGATTTGGCATCTCGGTCAGTGTGGCCCGCCGCCTTGTCGAGCTGGGCGTATCAGCCATCGATGTCGCCGGGGCCGGCGGTACAAGCTGGAGCGCCGTCGAGGGCGCGCTGAGCGAGGACCCGACGATACGCCAACTGGCCGAGGCCTACCGCGATTGGGGCATTCCGACCACACGGGCGATTGAACGTGTTCGGCTGGCCTGCCCTGAGACGCCTCTCATTGGATCAGGCGGGGTGAAAACCGGTCTCGACGCCGCCAAAGCCCTGCGCCTGGGCGCCGATCTGGTCGGGCAAGCAGGCTCAGTGCTACGCAGTTCCACCCAAAGCGTTGACGCTGTCATCGCACACTTTGAAACGGTGATAGAGGGCCTGCGACTGGCGTGTTTCGCAACCGGATCACAGGATCTGAGCGCTTTGAAATCAGCGACACTCGCGTCGACGCCCGCTTGATAGCGCGGCTAAGTGGATAGCGTGACGACCCTGTCAGACCGTGTAGCCTTTTGCCGCTAATAGAATGCAGATTGGCGATCAGAAAAGCGTCAGCCAATAAAAAGTGCCGGGTCGGATCCCCTGAGATCACGTGTTTATCGCCTGTTTTCTCACTTCATACGGCTCAGAGAGCGTGCCTGATCGGCGTTGGAAAAATGGCGAGATTGTTCTGGGATATGTCTATACCCCCCTCACCCAGCCTCTCCCCCTTTTCCAAGGGGGAGAGGGGCGGGGCCGAAGCGCTCTCCATGATCTCTCCGAACGCATAGCCGCCTTGCAGACTCCCTTCCCCGCTTGACCCAACGCCCTCTCAACCCCACTTTGCGCGCCAATGAGCACACCTGTGGAAAACCCTGCCCCGTCCCCTGAGGTTTCAGAGGGGCGCGATGTGGAGATTGTCACTTTTGGCTGCCGGCTGAACGCCTGGGAGTCAGAAGTGATGCGCGACCACGCGCGTGCGGGCGGACTGCAAGACGCCGTCATCATCAATACCTGCGCGGTGACCAATGAAGCCGTGCGCCAGGCGCGCCAGACCATTCGGCGGATGAAGCGCGAGCGGCCCGATGCGCAGATGATCGTCACCGGGTGCGCCGCCCAGATCGACCCCGAGCAGTTCGCCAAGATGGCCGAGGTGGATCAGGTGCTCGGCAATGCCGAGAAGCTGCGTCCCGAAACCTTCAAGTCCACCGCTATTTCAGGCGGCGACAAGGTGAAGGTCGATGACATCATGGCGGTCAGTGAGATCGCCAGTCATCTGGTCGATGGGCTCGATGGTCGCGCCCGCGCCTATGTGCAGGTGCAGACGGGCTGTGATCACCGCTGCACCTTCTGCATCATCCCTTATGGCCGCGGCAATGCGCGCTCCGCGCCCGCCGGCGAGGTGGTGGATCAGGTCCGGCGTCTTGTCGAGACCGGCCATTCCGAAGTGGTGCTGACAGGCGTGGACATGACGAGCTGGGGTCAGGACTTGCCCGGTGAGCCCAAGCTCGGCCGTCTGGTGCGCGCCATCCTCAAGCAGGTCCCTGACCTGCAGCGCTTGCGCCTGTCCTCGATCGACGCCATCGAGATTGACGAGGATTTGTTCCGCGCCATCGCCGAGGAAGACCGGCTGTGCCCGTATATGCATCTGTCGCTTCAGGCGGGCGACGATATGATCCTTAAGCGGATGAAGCGCCGCCATTCCCGTGATGACGCGATCGCCCTCGCCCAGCGTTTGCGCAGCGTCCGCCCGGACATCGCCTTTGGCGCTGACCTGATTGCGGGCTTTCCCACTGAAACCGAAGAGATGTTTGAAAACTCACTACGGCTGGTGGATGAGTGCGATCTGGCCTTCGTGCATGTCTTCCCTTACTCGCCCCGCCCCGGCACGCCCGCTGCGCGCATGCCGCAGGTGGATCGCGACGTGGTCAAGGACCGCGCCGCGCGTCTGCGGGCCAAATCGCAGGAGGCGTTGCAACGCCATCTCGCCTCACGCGTTGGACGGGAGATGACGGTGCTCGTTGAAAAGCCTGGCTTTGCGCGCGCCGATGATTTCTCGCCTGTGCGGATGGACTCGACGGCTCGCCCCGGCGCGCGTGTTCGGACCCTGATCACTGGCCATGACGAGAAAGCCCTGTTCGCCACCCCGCTGGAGGCTGCCCTGTGAGCTGGTTCAAATTCGGTTTCGGCAAGAAAAAGAAACAAGACGAGGCGGCTTCGTCTGAGGGTCCAGCGCTAGACGCGCCGGCGACTGATATTGAAGACGAAGCGCCGGTTGAATCTGCGGTCATCGCAGACGTTGAGAAGGCGCCCGAGACGCTCGATGAGCCGCGCCCGGCCGCGCCCGCCCCGGCTCCGGCTGATCCGGAGCCAGAGCTGGAAGCGCGCGCGGAAACCGTTGCCGACGACAATATTCCGAACCCGGATGAAATTGCCGAAGCCCCTGCTCAGGCGAGCGGAATAGAGGATCTGGCGGAAACGCTGGCGCAGCCTGAGTCAGTTGCTCCGGCTACGGAGGAAATGCCCCCAGCATCGGAGCCTCAACCTGAACCGGTTGAAGACAAGAAGGGTTTCTTCGCCCGCCTCGCAGCGGGACTGAAGAAATCCTCCTCGCGCCTCAGCGACGGGCTGAGCGCGATGTTCACCCAGCGCAAGCTTGATCAGGCGGCGCTGGATGAATTGGAAGAATTGCTGATCGCGGCCGATATCGGCGCGGCGACAGCGGCCAAGGTGATTGATCGCTTGGCGAAAGACCGGTTCGACAAGGATGTTTCCGATATCGAGATCCGTGAAGCGCTCGCTGACGTGGTCGCTGAAACGCTGGCCCCGTATGAGCAGCCGCTCGACATGACCGGCGAGGCGCCGCGCGTGGTATTGTTTGTGGGTGTGAACGGCTCGGGCAAGACCACGACGCTGGGCAAGATCGCGGTGAAGATGACGCGCGAGAGCGCGGATGTGATCACCGCGGCGGGCGACACCTTCCGCGCCGCGGCGGTCGAACAGCTTCAGGTCTGGTCAGATCGCGCCGGCGCCAAATTCATGTCGCGCGATCTGGGTGCAGACGCCGCCGGTCTGGCGTTTGACGCCATCCAGCAAGGCCGCACCGATCAGGCGGACGCCGTGCTGATCGACACGGCGGGTCGGCTTCAGAACAAGGCCGAGCTGATGGATGAGCTGCGCAAGATCGTCCGGGTGATCAAGAAGATGGACGAAACCGCCCCGCATCACGTGCTTTTGGTGCTCGATGGGACTGTGGGCTCGAACGCCATCTCCCAGGCGGAAGCCTTCATGGAAGCGTCCAAAGTGACCGGCGTCATCATGACCAAGCTCGACGGCACCGCCAAAGGCGGCGCTCTGGTTCAGGTCGCCGAACGCTTCAAGCTGCCCATCCACTTTATCGGCGTGGGCGAGGGCGAGGCGGATTTGCAGGCCTTCAAGGCGAAAGAGTTCGCGCGGGCGCTGGCAGGGCTTGAGGGTTAGCGCCCTCTTTCCCCGCGAAGGCGGGGACCCAGTGATCATGAGGCGCTGCGCGGGCGGCTCTGGGCCCCGGCCTTCGCCGGGGAAGAGAAGAACAGTTTCCCCTCTACATTTGTCATTCGCCGGTTTATCCGTCGAACCCATGCCGTGATCTATGATCAGACCAACCGGCATGGATCGGCCGGACAAGCCGTCCGATGACATTTTGGAATGGGCCTCCGGATCAAGTCCGAAGGCCGAGGGGTAAGGCTCTATGATCTCGGTCCTCGGGCTTGACCCGGGGACCCATAGGGTGACTACCCCAAACCCCGCACCCAGTCCGGCACCGTTTCGGTCGCCGGGCCGTAGTGGTGCTCTTCAAACAGACCGCTGATCTCACCGGGCTCCAGTGTCAGCTCGACGGTATGCGCGCCATTGCGCCGCGCTTCCGAGACAAAACCGGCGGCGGGATAGACCGTACCGGACGTGCCGATGGCGACAAACAGGTCGCAGCGATCAAGGCGTTGGTAAATCTGGTCGAGCCCCAGCGGCATTTCCCCGAACCAGACCACATGAGGGCGCAGCCCGCCCGCCTTCGTACAGGCGGGGCATGGACGCTCGATCGCCATATCCTCGCGATCAAAAAACAGGTGATCGCACTGGCTGCAGCGGGTCTTGAGGAGTTCGCCATGCATGTGGAGCAGGCTGGCTGACCCCGCCTGCTCATGCAGATCGTCGATATTCTGGGTGACCAGCAGGAAGTCAGACCGCCCATCCATCATCCAGTCCTGCTCCAGCGCGGACAGGGCGAAATGGGCGGCGTTGGCTTTGGCGTCAGACAGGTTCGCGCGCCGGGCGTTATAAAACCCCAGAACCGTTTCAGGGTCGGCCGCGAAGGCTTCGGGCGTGGCGAGTTTCATAGCGTCGAATTTCGCCCACAGCCCGCCTGCATCGCGAAATGTGCCCAGCCCGGATTCCGCCGACACGCCCGCGCCGGTCAGAATGACGATGTTCTCATAGCGCGCCATCTCGGCCTCAGACGCTGGGGAAACGGCGAGTGAGCCAGCCCAGCATCAGCTCGGACAGCTCGTTCGGCGCTTCATACTGGGTCCAGTGCCCGATCCCTTCGATCACATTCATATCGAGATCGGAACACAGCATGGGCATCCAGGCGGCGAGTTTGGGCGGCAGCATGAAATCGCACTCCGCCGCGATCATCTGGCAGGGCATGGAGAGCCGGTGATCCACCCCGCCCAGACGCTCCCAGTTCGCATCGAAATTGCGATACCAGTTCATGCCGCCGCGAAAGCCGGATTTGGCGTAGGTCTCGGCATAGACCTTGCGGATTTCGGGCGGTACGACGCAATCGTCTTCGGATTTCAGACCGCCGCGCTCGACGAATTTCTCAAAGCGTTTGGGCAGGTGCGTGATGGAATCAGGCAGTTTGTCGAGATCGGCGACCGGCGCCGGCGCGGCGAAACTGAAGGCGAAGAAGTCGTCTTCGCGGCCCTTGAACACATCGTCCATCGCCTCGTCCTGAAAAGCGATGATGTAATGATCCTCGCCGCCGCGCTCCTTGAATACATCGGTGGGCGGAACCGAGCCGCGCGGCAGGTGCGGCGTGTTCACCCCGATGGCGCCCAGAAAGCGTTCGGGGACCAGACAGGCTGCGTGCCACATCAATATGCCGCCCCAGTCATGACCGACCCAGACCGCTTTTTCGATCCCCAGCGCATCCAGCAGCCCGGTGAAATCACCCACCAGCTTGTCCACGCCATAGGCCGCGACCTCATAGGGGGCGTCAGAGGCGCCGAATCCGCGATTATCCGCCGCGATGACGCGATAGCCGGCGTTCGCCAGATCCTCGATCTGTTGCGCCCAGCTCAGCGCCAGTTCGGGCCAGCCATGCATCAACAGCACCGGCACGCCATCTTCAGGCCCCGCCAGATGCACGGACAGGCTCACCTCGCCTACATTGATCTTTTGCGCAGGCGGCATGGGCGGGTGAGTCATGGTGTCCTCCGAGGCGGTTATGCGCGGGTGAGCCCCGCACGTTTTTGTTGTTGCTCGAAGTGTAAAAGCTCGAACACGAACACGGCCAGCCCTGACCAGATGAAAATGAAGGTGAACAAATAGGCCAGGCTGAACGGCTCGCCATATACCAGCCCGACGATGAATTGCAGGGTGGGGGCGATGAACTGCAACACGCCGATCGTTGCGAAGGTCAATCCCCGAGCGCCGAGCAGGAACAAGAGCAAAGGCGCCACCGTCATCGGGCCGGTCATCATCAGCATGATCGTCTCAAATGGACCGTCCAGGAAATGCCCCGCGTTCGCGCCGCCCTGGATCTCGAAAACGCTCAACACGACAATGGACGGGATGGCGATGATCACCGTCTCCCAGAACAGGCCGATGCGGGCGTCCACCTGGATCGTCTTTCGCACATAGCCATAGGCGGTGAAGGAGCCCGCGAGCACCAGCGCCAGCCAGGGCAGCTCGCCCACGGTGATGACCTGATTGATGACGCCCAGCACGGCGAGCCCCACCGCCACGGCGCGCAACGGACCAAAGCGCTCATGGGCGATGAACACGCCCACCGCCACCACCATCAAGGGATTGATAAAATAGCCCAGCGACACTTCCAGCACCCGGCCGGAATTGACCGCAAAGATGAACAGCCACCAGTTTGCCGCGATCAGGAGCGAGGTCGCCAGCATGACCAGCAAGGTCTTGCGGTCATGAAGCACCGCGAAGGCCGGCCCGATCCGCCGCCCCATATACAAGAGCAAGAGCAGAACCGGCGCCGACCAGATGGCGCGCTGCAGCACGATCTCGCTGGGATTGGCGAAGGCCAGAAATTTATAAAAGATCGGCGAGAGACCCCAGATGAAATATCCTGACAAGGCGGCGATCCCCGCGCGTTTGGGATCGAGCCTGTCAGGAAGGGGTGGGGGCGTGGACATGGCGCCTGTTTAGAGGCCCGGCCCCGCCCTGTCAGTCCACTTCCTGCTCAGTTGTTTTTTTAGTCAGCCGTTTGCCGTGTCCGGGTCAGGGCCTGACCCAGACGCCAGGCGACCCAGACCGCGCTCCACACATTGCCGAGGATCGGCAGGGGCAGGATGAACACCAGCGCGATCAGCTTGTTGGGTTCAAACACCCAGATCAGGATCGCCAGCAGCACAAAGCCCAGATAGAGGTCGATCAGACTGACGACGCCCCAGGGCTCGGAGACCAGCCAGGACACCGCTTCAGACAGCGATTGCCCGGCGGTCATTGACGCCCAGACGATGGAGATAGCGAGCGCGATCGCGCCCACAGCTGCGATAATCCGAAAAGCCGTCATGTCCCGCTCCTGCACTGTGTTTGATGGACTATACGAGCGAGGCGCGCGCCCGGTTCAGCTCAGCTTGTCTTCACGGGTCAGAAGCCCGGTGAAACTGGTCACCATGATCGCAATCAGGATGGCGGACATGAAAAAGGGCGAGCCCGTCATGGACCCGCCCGTTTTATTCATAGCGATGACAGCGCGCCTATTCCCGGTCGGCGTCGGCCACTTCGGGCAGGGTTTTCGGCTCGTAGGGCACGTCGGCCGGGTGACGATAGATGTCTTCGTCCAGCTCGCCTTCCCATTTGGCCACCGCCGTCGCGACAGTCGCGTCACCGGTGACGTTGAGCGCTGTGCGGGCCATGTCCATGATCCGGTCCACCGGCAGGATAAAGCCGACAATGATCGCCACTTGCTCGGGGCTGACGCCGAACGTGTCGAGCACGATCGCCAGCAAGAAGAGCGAGGCCGACGGGATGCCCGCCGCGCCGATTGAGACGATGGCGGCGGTGAAGGCGATCAGGAAATAGTTCGCCAAGGTCAGGTCATAACCGAACGCCTGGGCGGTGAAGAGCGCCAGAATGCCAAGATAAAGCGCTGTGCCGTCCATATTGATCGTCGCGCCCAAAGGCAGGACCGAGCCGGCGATGGAGCGTTTGACGCCGAGATTTTCCGTCGCGTTGGTGATGGTGACGGGCAAGGTCGCGCTCGAGGACGCGGTGGAATAGGCCACCGCGATCGCGTCGAGCATGCCGCGCAGGAAGTTCATCACCGGCAGGCCGAGCACGAAGCGGATGAAGCCGCCATAAATCAGCACGGCATGGGTGAGAAGGCCCAGATAGACCGCCGCAATCAGGATCGCGATGGAGGCCAGCGCCTCAAGGCCTTGGGACGCGACGGTATGGCTGACCAGGGCGAACACGCCGAACGGCGCCACTTCCATCACCAGATGGGTGACTTTGAGGACCACATTGGCGGCCTGGGTGAACAGATCGCCCACCAGCTTGCCCTCACGGCCCGCCATCAGAATGCCGATGCCCAGCAGCACCGCAAAGAAGATGATCGCCAGCACATCGCCGTCCGCCAGCGCCGCGACCGGGTTTTCCGGCACGATGCTGAGCAGGCGTTCGACCAGAGTCGGGGCTTCGCCGGACACAGGCACGGCGTCGGCGCCGCCCAGATCCACACCCTCGCCGGGGCGGAAGGTCAGGCCGAAAATGATGCCGATGATATTGGCGAAGAAGGTGGTGGCGAAATAGAGCGCCATGGTCTTCAGGCCGATGGAGCCCAGCTTTTTGGGATCGCCCAGCGCCACCACGCCTGAGACCAGCGTGGTCAGGATCAGCGGCACGATCAGCATCCGGATCAGGCTGATGAACAGATCGCCCACCGGCTTGATGAAGGTCGCCAGCCAGTCCGCGGCGGCTGGGCCGCCCATGACCTGGCTCAGCACGCCGCCGAAGATCACACCGATCACCAAAGCGCCCAGCACGCGCTGCCACAGCGCGATCTTAAACCAACCTCTCATACAGGCCCCTCCCCGGCGGCTCTCATATCAGAACCGCGCCAGCCTAAGCCCGGATGCGAACAGGTCAACGATCTGAAGCCGTAAGGGGCTACGAATAGTATCAGGATTTGGAATGTGAGGCGGCCTGGCCGATAGCCTTGAGCCCGCCCATGCGCACGCCATAGACCAGCCAGATCACGCCGATGATCAACAGCCAGGGCGAGACGGCGAAGGTTGGATTGATGCGCGAGACGATGACCAGGAGAGCCGCCAGACCGATATGCCCGATCACGATCCGCCAGCGCAGGTCGCGATAGCTTTCCGCCGTCCGGATCGTGGCCTCTGAAAACCAGCGCCAGGCCCGGTTCACACTGCCGGAATCGCGGGCGCGACGCGTGTTTTCGGACTGGTCAGGTTGATAGCTCATATTTTCAGGATACGGACTTGTTCGGGGCGTGTCAAAAGACCCTCATCGCCTGCGCTCCATAAAAAAACCCGCCAGACCGGCCTGATGCAGACCGCCCGGCGGGCTCAGGAGAGATCGTGGAGTCGGGCCTAGCCCAGCGCGCTTTCCGCGCGGATGATCGCGGCGGCGGCGTTCACGACAGACCCGATGCGAACAGCGGCCTGGATCTGCTCGGCGGTCAGGCCCGCCTTGCGCAGTTCATGCTCGTGCGCGTCGATGCACATGCCGCAGCCATTGATGGCGGACACGGCGAGCGACCAGAGCTCGAAATCGGCTTTGTCGACGCCGGGATTGCCGATCACATTCATGCGCAGCTTGGCCGGCATGGTTTTGTAATCGCTGGCGGAAACAAGGTGGTTGAAGCGGTAGAACACATTGTTCATGCCCATGATCGAGGCGGCGGCCTTGGCCGCGGTGACCGCCTCGGGAGATAGCTTGTCTTCGACCTCGCCGACAATGTCGGTCAGGGTTTCACGCTCGCCCACGGCATAGGCGGAGGCCAGGAAACACCCGTATTTCTTCTGGTCGTCGAGCACGGTTTCGCGGCCCAGGGAGCTGAGGTTCAGCTTGATGTCCTTGGCGTGTTCGGGAAGGCGGTTCTTCAGGGCGTCAAGGCTCATGGCGCGTCCTTTCATGATGAATGGCGGGTTTGGACCGGTCGTCCGGCAGGACAGTGATCGCCCGGCGCCTGAAGGGGGGGACGAACGCGGGGCGGGGGACATCGAGACGACCGGTCCGGCTCTATCCATGGCGGGCCATGGATAGAGCGGGGCGGGCCGCCGTCGGACGGCTCCCCGAAGAGAGCCGTCCTTGAGCGAAGCGATTACGCTGCGAGCGTGTCGCCGCCAGCCTGGCGGTTGCACGGGCACAGTTCGTCAGTTTGCAGGGCGTCCAGAACACGCAGGGTGTCTTCCGGGTTGCGGCCCACATTGAGGTTGGTCGCATATACGTGCTGGATCACGCCGTCCGGGTCGACGATATAGGTGTAGCGGAACGCCACACCTTCGGGCGAACGCACGCCCAGGCCATCAACCAGAGACCCGGTGGTGTCGGCGAACTGCCATTGATTCAGGCCGTTCAGGTCCGGATGCTCGCGGCGCCAGCCCAGCTTGGAGAATTCGTTGTCGGTGGAGCCTGTCATCACGACGGCGTCACGGTCAGCGAATTCGTCCTCAAGGTTGGCGAAGGCCACGATTTCGGTCGGGCAGACGAAGGTGAAATCTTTCGGATAGAAAACGATGACCTTCCACTTGCCCGGGAAGGAGTCCTGGTTAATCGCCTCGAAAGCCGACTCGCCGTTTTGCTCGTGTTCGTTGAATTTCGGCTTCACGCCGGTGACTTCGAATTCGGGGAGCTTGTCGCCAATGCCCAGCATGTATGTCTCTCCTGGCAGGTTTGAATCTCATGGGTCGAGGGCGGTTGCCTGAGGGGGCCGCCCTTCGACGAAACTGGATATGGACCTGAGCTATTGATAAATCCAATGGATTGTTCCTGTCGCTCCCATAGGATTTATCAATACTGCCGTCTGAGCCTTGCATTTCGATATTTCGAGCGTTCGAGGCAGGGCGATCTGTCCGAAAATCCATAGGAAAACTAGCAGTATTGGCTTTTCCTATGCCTCACCGTGATTAAATTGATTTGATATATGCCTCAGTCCGGCGTGATACTGTGTTCAATCTCAGCGTTCTGATCCGGGAGGATATGACCATGGACGGACACGACATGAAAAATGCGGGCGGATGCCCGTTCCATCACGGCGGCAACACCGCCATGGACAAGCCGGTCACCAAATGGTGGCCGAACGCGCTCAATCTCGACATTCTCCACCAGGGCGGCGCGCGCACCAATCCGATGGACCCTGATTTCGAGTATAAGTCAGAAGTTCAAAAGCTTGATTTTGATGCCGTCAAAGCGGACGTCAAAGCCCTGCTACATGACAGCCAGGACTGGTGGCCGGCCGATTGGGGCCATTATGGCGGCCTGATGATCCGCCTCGCCTGGCACTCGGCGGGCTCTTATCGTTTGGCGGATGGCCGCGGCGGCGCGGGCTCGGGCAATATCCGTTTCGCCCCGCTCAATTCCTGGCCGGACAACGCCAGCCTCGACAAGGCGCGGCGTCTGCTGTGGCCGGTGAAAAAGAAATACGGCAACAAGCTGTCTTGGGCCGATCTCATCATTTTGTCCGGCACCGTGGCCTATGAAGACATGGGTCTGAAGACCTTTGGCTTCGGCTATGGCCGTGAAGATATCTGGGGTCCTGAAACGGATGTGTACTGGGGCTCTGAATCGCAATTCCTCGCCAACAGCGAAGAGCGTTATGGCGATCTCGATGACACCTCCACGCTCGAGAACCCGCTGGCGGCGACGCATATGGGCCTCATCTACGTCAATCCCGAAGGCGTGAACGGTCAGCCCGATCCGCTGAAGACCGCCGCTCAGGTGCGCGAGACCTTCAAACGCATGGCGATGAATGATGAAGAGACCGCCGCCCTGACCTGTGGCGGGCACACTGTGGGCAAGGCCCATGGGCGCGGCGCGGTGGACCAGATCGGCGTGGAGCCCGAAGCCTGCACCGTGGACTCCCAAGGCTTCGGCTGGGCCAATCCGGGTCTTGAGGGCAAAGCGTCCAACGCCTTCACCTCGGGCATTGAAGGTGCCTGGACCCAGCATCCCACCCAATGGGATATGGGCTATTTCGAGTACCTCTTTGACTATGACTGGGAACTGAAGAAATCCCCGGCCGGCGCCTGGCAGTGGGAACCGGTCAACATGCCCGAGGATGTCAAACCGGTCGACGCGTCAGACCCGTCCATTCGCCAGAATCCGATGATGACCGATGCGGATATGGGCATGAAAATGGACCCGGTCTATAACGAGATCTGTCAGCGATTTCGCAAGGATCCGGAGTATTTCGCCGATACGTTCGCACGCGCCTGGTTCAAGCTGACCCACCGCGATATGGGCCCCCGCGCCAATTACGTGGGTCCGGACGTGCCGAGCGAAGACCTGATCTGGCAAGACCCGATCCCTGAAGGTGCGACTGATTATGACGTGAACGCGGTGAAGGCGAAGATCGCAGCCAGCGATCTGACTCCCGCTGAGCTGATCGCCACCGCTTGGGATAGCGCTCGCACCTTCCGCGGATCCGATAAACGCGGCGGCGCCAATGGCGCGCGCATCCGTCTGGCGCCGCAGAAAGACTGGGCGGGCAATGAGCCCGAACGTCTGCAGCGGGTGCTGGCGGTGCTGGAACCGATCGCCGCGCAAAGCGGCGCCTCCGTAGCCGATGTGATCGTACTGGGCGGTGTCGTCGGTCTGGAAGCGGCGATCAAGCAGGCGGGCTCCAACGTTTCAGTGCCCTTTACGCCGGGCCGGGGCGACGCCACCGCCGAGATGACGGATGCGGAGTCGTTTGAACCGCTCGAGCCCTTGGCGGACGGGTTCCGAAACTGGCTGAAGGACCGCTATTCGGTCAGCGCCGAAGAGCTGATGCTCGATCGCGCCCAGCTTCTGGGTCTGACGGCCAATGAAATGACGGTTCTGGTGGGCGGCTTGCGCGTGCTGGGCGTCAATCATGGCGGCTCGCGTCTGGGGGTCTTCACCGACCGGATCGGCGCGTTGACGACGGACTTCTTCGTCAACCTGACCGATATGGATCTCAGCTGGCATCCGGCGGAAGACGGCCTTTACGAGGTCCGAAACCGCAAGACGGGTGAAGTGAAATGGGGCGCCACCAGCGCGGATCTGGTGTTCGGATCAAACTCGATCCTGCGCGCCTATGCCGAGGTTTACGCCCAGGACGACAATAAAGAGAAGTTCGTCAAAGACTTCGTCGCCGCCTGGACCAAGGTCATGAACGCCGACCGGTTTGACCTGACCTAAGCCTTGATGGAGCGCTCCCGGGTTCAGGGAGCGCTCCATTTGTATCTCAACATCGCTCTCAGACGATCAGGACGCCTTATGGTTGGCCATCTGCCTACGCTGCGACAACTCACCTTCCTGTCGGCGCTCGCCGAGCACGGCTCGTTCTCTCGCGCCGCCGAAGCCGCCCATGTGACCCAGCCCACCCTCTCCGCCGGAATCAAGGAGTTGGAGACGATCCTGGGCGCAACCTTGGTGGAGCGCGGCGCCCGCGGCGCGGTGCTGACCCCGGCGGGCGAGGCGGCGGTGGCGCGGGCGCGCATCGTGCTGACCGAAGCCGAAGACCTGGTCCATGTGGCGCGCGCGGCGGGCGAGCCCTTGAGCGGGCCGTTCCGTCTGGGGGTGATCCCCACCATTGCGCCCTTTTTGTTGCCCAAGGTCCTGCCCAGCCTGCGCACCCACTATCCCAAGCTTGAACTGTTTCTGCGCGAGGATCTGACCCATCGCCTGGTGGATGCGTTGAAAGACCGGCGTCTGGATGCGGCGCTGATCGCGCTGCCCTATGACGCGCCAGGGATTGAGACCACAGGCGTTCTGGAAGACGAGTTTCTGTTCGCTGCAACGCCCGACCATCCGCTGGCCAAGCGTGACACGCTCAGCCCGGACATGCTGGCGGATGAACAGCTTTTGCTGCTTGAGGACGGCCATTGCCTGCGCGATCATGCGCTGGCGGTCTGCTCGGCCAGTCGGCCTGACACCCATGACGCGCGGTCTGATTTCGCCGCCACCTCGCTACATACCCTGGTTCAGATGGTTAAGTCGGGCCTTGGCGCGACGCTTCTGCCCAAGCTCGCGATTGACGCAGGCCTCGCCGACCGGCTCGACCTCGCCATCCGCCCTTTCGACCCGCCTGTCGCGGGGCGTGAGATCGGCGTCGCCTGGCGCAAGGGCAGCGCCCGCGAGCACGAAGCGCGTATGCTGGCTGATGCGGTTCGTGAGGCTTTGAAGGGCTAGCGCGTTCTTCGGCTGCACTGCGTCTGCTCTTTCCCGGCCTTCGCCGGGAAAGAGGGTGATCTGACAACACAAAAAACCCCGGCGTTTCCGCCGGGGTTTTCGCATTTCGCTCTGACGCCGTCCCTAGTCGGGGCGGCCCAGAATGATGGTGCCGTTGGTGCCGCCAAAGCCGAAGGAGTTCGACAGGACCGTGTTGAGCTCGGTCTGTTTCGTCTCGGTGACGATCGGCAGGTCCGCCAGTTCGGGGTCCATCTCGTCAATATTGATGGAGGGGGCGATGAAGCCCTCTTTCATCATCAACAGCGAATAGATCGCTTCCTGAACGCCCGCGGCGCCCAGCGAGTGACCGGACATGGATTTCGTCGCCGACAGGGCGGGGACGTCCTTACCGAACACGGCGCGCAGACCTTCCGCCTCTTTGACATCGCCCACAGGCGTCGAGGTGGCGTGCGGGTTGAGATAATCGATCTTGCGACCCTTGGCCTCTTCCAGCGCGATCTGCATGCAGCGCGCCGCGCCTTCGCCCGACGGCTGGACCATGTCATGGCCGTCAGAGGTGGCGCCATAGCCGAGCACTTCGGCGTAAATCGTCGCGCCGCGCGCTTTCGCCCGTTCATACTCTTCCAGCACCACAATGCCGGCGCCGCCCGCGATGACGAAGCCGTCGCGGTGCTTGTCAAAGGCGCGAGAGGCCACAGCCGGCGTGTCGTTATAGTTCGAGCTCATGGCGCCCATGGCGTCAAACAGGTTTGAAAGCGCCCAGTGCAGCTCTTCGCCGCCGCCGGCGAACATCACGTCCTGCTTGCCCCACTGGATCTGCTCGGCGGCCGCGCCCATGCAGTGCAGGGACGTGGTGCAGGCCGAGCTGATCGAATAGTTCAGCCCCTTGATCTTGAACGGGGTGGCGAGCGTGGCCGACCCGGTTGAGGCCATGGCTTTGGGTACTGCGAACGGGCCGATGCGCTTGGGCCCTTTCTCGCGGGTGATGTCGGCGGCCTTCACGATCGCCTCAACAGACGGGCCGCCCGTGCCGACGATCAGTCCGGTGCGCGGATTGGAGACATCGCTGTCTTCTAGCCCGGCGTCCTCGATCGCCTGCTGCATGGACATGTACGCCCAGCCCGCGCCTTCGCCCATGAAGCGATAGGCGCGCTTGTCCACATGCTCGGCCGGATTGGCGTTCGGGCGCGCATGAACCTGACATTTGAAGTTCAGGTCGGCGTATTCAGGCGCTGCGATGACGCCGCTCTTGCCCGCTTTCAGGCTGGCGGCGACTTCTGCGGCGTTGTCGCCGATGGATGAAACGATGCCGATACCGGTGACGACGACACGCCTCATGCTTTTTCTCCGCCGTTATTAAGTTCTTCAGGCCGGAACAGACCCACGCGCAAATCCTTGGCGGTGTAGATGGTCTGACCGTCCGCCTCTACGTGGCCATCAGCGATGCCTAAGACAAGGCGGCGATTGATCACGCGCTTGAGATCGATGACGTAGCGCACATTCTTGACGCTGGGAGGGACCTGGCCGGTGAATTTCACTTCGCCCACGCCCAGGGCGCGGCCTTTGCCCGGCGCGCCGGTCCAGCCCAGGAAAAAGCCTACTAGCTGCCACATGGCGTCCAGACCCAGGCAGCCCGGCATCACCGGATCGCCCTGGAAGTGGCACTCGAAGAACCAAAGATCGGGAGTCACATCGAGCTCGGCCACCAACAGGCCTTTGCCGTGGGCGCCGCCATCGGAGGTGATCTCGGTGATGCGATCAAACATCAACATCGGCGGCAACGGCAATTGCGCATTGCCCGGACCGAAGAGATCGCCTTTGCCGCAGGCGATCAGGTCATCATATGTGTAGCTGTTTTTCTGGTCTGTCATGGGGTCCGTCGTGCCGGCCCGGCGTCGTATGCCGGGGGTCGGAAGTTGCGGCGAACGCGCCTGCGCTACGCTGGAAATGCGGCGCGCCAGGCTGTCATCCTGGGTTCAGATCCGTCAGTCGGCCGAGGCGGGATTGTCACGGCCCGCCGCCAGTCCGTCTGGTTCAGGCGAAGAGCGGTAGCATGACGCTTGCCCCCCCTCAAGCGCGGGGGTCGGCTCGGTCTCTTCAGAATAAACGCCCCAGAACGCCTCCGCCGGGGCCCAGCCGCGGTGATCGTCCGCTTCCAGACGGCACCAGCCAGCCCGACACCGCTCCAGCCATAACACTGCGCCCGCCTCGACATTTGCAATCAGGGCGGCGTCGGAATCAGGACGCGCCAGAAGCTGCGTCGCGTCTTGCGTCCAGACCGAGCGCCGCCCGGTCAGGGTCCGGCGATGCATCCACACCTCTTCGCCCTGGGGATCGCGCACCCGGCGCCAGTCCGGCGTCTCGGCGACCACTTCCATAGGCAAGCCCTGGCGCTGATAGAGCCAGGCGACGGGATGGCTGAAGGACGGACCGGCGCGGCCCCGGGTCTCATTGAATTTCAGCGACACGAAGCGCGGCACCGGCAGCCCCGAAAACGTATCGCAGGATTGCGCCCGAGCGAGGGGCGGGCTCAGACCAATAAGCAGCAATGTCAGGATCAGCACGCGCATAGCGATATATGATCGGATCACGGTGAATCTGGAGTTAAATCCATGCACTGAAGGGGGTTTGCAAACCATTCCTGACCAGTAATGTCTCAGGAGGGGAAAAGTTCGGGGGGATATGATGTTTTGGGGGAAACAGGTATTGGGGGCTGTCATGGCCTTTGGTCTGGGCTTGTCGGCGCAAGCTCAGGATTATCCTCCACCGAGCGCAGGGGATTTGCTGGCCCGGCCCGTTCTGGATTCTCCCCAGATTTCTCCGGACGGCACACGGCTTGTCTATGTGCGCCATTCCCAGTCCGGAGAGCCCCAGGGTGTGGCGATCCAGGTTATTGATCTGACCACAGACCCGTTCGAGACGCTCTCCTATCTCAATCTTGAGGACAAGGTGGTTTCCTGGGTCAATTGGGCCAATGACGAACGTTTGCTGGTCTCTTTTGAGTTCGTCACGCCCGTATCTGGCGACGGCGCCCTGGTCTTTAATGATGAAGGGTCGCTCATGCTGGTGCGCGAGGTGACGCGGCGTCAGATCATCGCAACGAATGTCGACGGGAGCCAGCCTGCCCCATTATTTGATTTTCAGGACCGGCGTTTCAACTCGCTTGGCAATCTCAGTCTGGACCGGGTCATTGATTTTCTACCTGACGACCCCGAGCACATTCTCATTCCGGCGCGAGCAGGGCGGCAGGGCTATCTGAACGTCTACCGGGTGAACGTGTATACGGGCGAGGAAGAACGGGTCGCCCGGGGTTCGTATCGAACCGTCGCATGGTTCACCAATGGTGAAGGTGTGCCCGTGATGCGCTGGGACATGAGCAACGCCATGCGTATGGTGCGAGTTCGCGCCCGTGCTGGCGAAGGGGATCGCTGGCGTACGGTGGCTCGCATGCCCGCCAGCGAATTCGGGCAGCTCAATCAGGACTATACCTGGGTAGCGCAGGCGGATCGGCATGACGAGGCGCTGGTCTTCGCTCGCAGCGAAGAGACCGGCACCATCGGTCTGTACCGGTATTCCTTCACAGAGAATGCACTGGTCGCCCCGGTCTTTCTCAATGAGACTTACGATATTTCAGATGTCATGGCGGATCCGTTTTCCGGACGTCTGGCCGCAATTCGATGGGCGGACGAGTACACTCATGTTGAAGTGACCGACCCTGAACTTGCTCCTCATGTTGAGGGACTGGCTGGGTTTTTCGGCCCGGATGTCACCGTCACGCCATTGCAGCGCGCCCGGAACACGCTGTTGTTAAGCGTCAGCGGCCCGCGTGAGCCACAAAGCTATTATGTCTATGATCTGGAAGCGTTTCATGTGCGCCCCGTTGGGACGGCGTCCCAACGATTGCATGAGCGCGAGCTGTCAGCCGTAGAAGTGTTCGAGTATGAGGCGCGCGACGGCCAGGCTCTTTTTGGATATCTGACGCTTCCGGCGATTCCGGCTGCGTCTCCGCCTCCGCTAGTCGTGATGCCTCATGGCGGGCCTGAGCGTCGTGATCTATACGGCTTCGATCCGATGGCCCAGCTGGTGGCGGCGGAAGGATTCGCCGTGTTCCAGCCTCAGTTCCGCGGCTCGTCTGGCTTCGGACAGGCTTTCGCAGAAGCGGGTTATGGGCAGATGGGCGGCCTGATCCAAGATGATATTACGGATGGCGTGCTGGCCTTGCTGGCGACGGGGCGGGCAGACCCGGACCGGGTCTGCGTTTCGGGTTGGAGCTTTGGTGGTTATTCCGCGCTGATCCAGCCCATCCTCAATCCGGGAATGTATAAATGCGCCTTTGCCGGCGCGCCGGTCACCGACCTTGTCGAGATGCTGGATTGGCACCGCAGCTTCGAGGATGAAGATGACCGTACGCTCGAATATGTTGAGCGTATGCTGGGTTATCCCGATCTTGCGGCTATGGCGGACAGCTCGCCAGCGCGCCGGGCTGATGAAGTCAACATTCCCGTCCTTCTGGTGCATGGCAGACGAGATCGTGTGGTTCCTTTTGAACAGAGTGAGTTGATGCTGGAGGCGCTGGAAGCGGCCGGTGCGGACGCGTCCTTGATCCCGTTTGCTGGCGGTCATTCTCCGGACTTGAATGAGGAATTGGTTACGGTGAGTTTTCATATGGGACGATTTCTGGCGTCTCATCTTTTGCCACAGCCCGACCCTGCGCCGGTGGTGAAGAATGAACCGCGCACTGTTCCTGAATAAATCCGGTTTGCCGCTGGAAAGGGTGGCGATTTCGCACCATGTAGTCGTATATCATCCAAGGAGACCTCCATGATCCGCACCGCTCTTTTCGCCAGTCTCGTTCTCGGCGCCAGCGCCCAGGCCCAGACCGACAACCAGGTTTATGTGGAGACCAGCGATCTGGGGTCGGGGATCTACATGCTCGCCACCAATCGCGCGGGCAATGTGGGCGTCAGCGTCGGCGAAGACGGCGTGTTCATGATCGACACCCAGATGCCGCAATTCGCAGACGCCATCGACGCCGCCCAGCGTGCGGTTTCCGGTGATCGCGCCGTGGATCTGGTGCTCAACACCCATCTTCACGGCGACCATGTGTTGGGCAACGCCTATTTTGCTGAACAAGGCGCGACCATCATGGCCCATCCCAGCGTGCGCGACGCGCTGATGAACCCGGTGACCGCCCAGCTGACAGGCGCGACGCCGGAGCCGCTGTCAGGCGCCTATTTGCCGACGGTGGGCGTCAATGACGGTGATGTGGTCACGATCAATGGCGTGACAGCGCGCCTGCATCACACCCCGGATGCGCACACCAATGGCGACATCTTCGTGGTGTTTGAGGATGCGAACGTCATTCATGCGGGCGATCTCCTGTTCTCTGGCTGGTTCCCGTATATCGATCTTGATAATGGCGGCACGGTGGATGGGTTCATCGCCGGCATGCAGGCCATTGTGGACGCGGCGGATCCCGACACCCAGATCATTCCCGGCCATGGCCCGCTGTCGACGCAAGCCGATCTTGAAGCCAGCATCAACATGCTGACCCAGGCCAAGGCCGAGGTGGCGGCGCTGGTCGAGCAAGGCATGAATTTGCAGCAGGTTCAGGACGCAGAGCCGCTGGCGGCCTTCCATGACGAGTGGAATTGGGCTTTCATCACCACCGAACGCATGGTCTGGACGCTGTACCGGGATATCACGGGTGAAACAGAGTAAAACAACTACGGTCTGGCTGCCTGAGCCGCGCATCCTGACGCTCATCGTGATGATCGCAGGGGTGATGGGGCTGACCTTCGCCGCCTTGCTGGGGAGCTGGCTCTCCGGCATGGCGGTCGGGCTCGTTTTTGCGGGCGGCATCTATCTGTTCGTCGTGGTGAACGCCCGCCGTGCCGCCAAGACCCTGGCTCAGCATCAGTCCGGAAAGCATCGCGGCCGGTTGTGACATCTTGCCGCGCCTGCCCGGCATAGGGTAGGACAAAGGCAGAGTGTCTCAGATGCGTGGTCACGATGCTGCTCAATCATGCTTCCACCCCCCGGCGCAGAGCCGATCTGACCCTGGTCAGCTTTCTGGCGATCGGGGTCGTGGTCGCGCTTTTGATCGGCGTTCTGGGCCGCAGCGTCTGGCTGGCGATGCTGGTGGGCGTCGCGCCGAGCGTGCTTCTGGGCGCGCTCGCCTGGTTCCGGATCAGACGTGGCCGGTGCGGCGGGTGTCAGTTCTGCCCGATGCGCAAGCCGGGCAGTTGCGGGATGCCGGCAGAGTAACCGTCCGGGCCCGACCTGACAGACCGTCATAGAGGCATATGCGCCCGATCAGGGGCTCCCCGGCCCCGGTGATCAGCTTGATCGCCTCCATCGCCATCATTGATCCGATCACCCCGGTCAGCGCGCCCACGACGCCCATGACGGCGCAATCTTCTGCATCGGGCGGCGTTTCCGGCACCCAGCACTGATAGCAGGGCGCGTCGGGCTTCAGATGCGGGGCGAACACCGCGATTTGCCCCTCCCAACGTCCCACAGCGCCCGAGACCAGCGGTATGCCGGCCGCGATCGCAGCTTCATTTACGGCGAAGCGGGTGGCGAAGTCATCGCAGCCGTCCAGCACCAGATCCGCGCCCTCAATTAGGCCCGGCAGCGTGTCAGCGGTTGCGCGCTCGCAGATCGCTTCCACTGTAACGCTAGGGTCCAGCGCACTCAGCACGTCGCGGGCGCGCTCGGCCTTGGGGGCGTCCACATCATCAGTCCGGAACAGGATTTGTCGCTGCAGATTGCTCAGCGACACGGTGTCAGGATCGACCACGCGCAGATGACCGACGCCCGCCGCCGCCAGATAGAGCAAGGCCGGCGCCCCCAGCCCGCCCGCGCCGATCACGGTGATGCGGGCGCCGCTGAGCTTTTGCTGGCCCGGACCGCCCAGTTCTTTCAAGACGATGTGACGGGCGTGGCGTTTGACGTCGACGGCCATGGCCGGCTCCTGATGCTTGTCTGGGCAAGCGGCGATGCAGCGCACTGCTCAGCTTGTGTTCATGAAGCTGAGTGTAAGCCAAGCTGACCCCTCAACCATGGGACTGTACAGATGAAATACCAGATCGCCGCCGCAGCGGCTCTCATGCTGACCGCCTGCGCCACCTCTGAAGGGTATCGCCAGCAAATGAGCCAGCTGGTGGGGCGGACCCAGGACGTGTTGCTGGTGGAGTTCGGCTCTGCAGACAGCGTTGACAGCTTGAGCGATGGCGGCGCGGTGTGGAGCTATATGCGCGAAGAGCAGCGCACTGATCCGGGCGGGTATCGCACCCTCCCCAATGAGCGCCGCGTCACCTATGTGGATGAATATGGCGAACGCCGCACCCGTATCGAACGCTATGACGAGACGGTTTATGAGCCGGCTCGCAGCTGGTGGGTGGAGTGCGAAACCCGCTTTGTGATCGATCCTGAGGGCGTCGTGCGCGATTTCCGCTTCGTCGGTGACGCCTGCGTGGCCGAAGAGCTGTACTGAAACCGGCTGATCGCTAGCGGCGAGGCCCGAAACACGACAAGGTCAGGCTCCCTTAAAGGAGCCTGATCGTGCTGACCCCTCGCCCCTCATTCACCCTGTCGCCAGATCAGCAGGCGGTGGTCGACTACGCCATCAATGGCGGCGCGCATCTATTTCTGACGGGCCGAGCCGGCACGGGGAAAACCACCGTTACGCGCGCCATATTGCAACGATTGGGGCCGCAAGCCGCCGTGGTGGCGCCCACCGGCGTCGCAGCCATGAACGCGGGCGGACAGACCCTTCACAGCTTTTTCCGCCTGCCGCCGCGCCTGATCACGCCGGGTGATATTCGCCGCCTGCGCAATGCGCGTACAGTGAAAGCGCTGACCACTCTGGTGATCGACGAGATCTCCATGGTCCGTTCGGACATGATGCAGGCGGTGGATTTCTCGTTGCGCCTCAACCGCGACAGCGCCGAGCCTTTTGGGGGGGTGCGCATCATCCTGGTGGGCGATCTGGCGCAATTGCCGCCGATTGCTCAAGGTGAAGAGGGCGCCTTCCTGGAAGACACCTATGGCGGGCCTTTCTTCTTTCACGCGCCCGCTTTCCGCGATGCAGGCTTCACCATGGTGGAGCTGACCGAGGTTCACCGGCAAGCCGATCCAGAATTTGTCGAAGTGCTCAACGCCGTCCGCGACGGCGAGCTGACCCCTGACCTGGCGGAAATCCTGAATGCGCGCGTGACGGGCCGGATCGGGCTCGAAGCGTCTGGCACCCATGTGGTGCTGACCCCCACCAATCAGGCGGCCTCCTCGATCAATCAGGCCCGGCTGGAAGGCCTACGCGGCGAACCACGCGGCTTTTCCGGCAAGGTGGAGGGCGAGTTTGATCCACGGCTCTTTCCCACCGACGACCCGCTGGTTCTGAAGGTCGGCGCGCGGGTGATGATGATCCGTAATGATCCTGGCGGACGCTATGTGAACGGCTCCATCGGGGAAGTGGTGGGCTTTTCATCTGATGGCGTCAAAGTGCATGTGAACGACCAGTTCGTCACCATCGAGCCAGTGAGCTGGGAGCGAATCCGCTATGCGGCGGACGGTCAGTCCAGCAAGCTCAAGCGCGAAACCATCGGTTCCTATGTGCAATACCCGCTCAGGCTGGCCTGGGCGATGACCATACACAAAGCGCAAGGTCTGACGCTCGACAAGGTCTATCTTGACGTCTCGCGCCGCCTGTTCGCCCACGGACAAGCCTATGTAGCGCTGTCGCGGGCGCGGACCCTTGAAGGGTTGGAGCTGTCGCGGCCCCTGCAACCCTCAGACATCATCACCGATCAGCGCCTGTTTGACGTGAAGTCTTTTTGCGATCCCGCCCCGCTGGGGATTGGCGGATGACGCCGGAAGCTGCGCAGCGCGCGCTGGGGGTGGACGCCTGGGGCTTGAACCAGCTGGCGGCGCAAGGCGAGTTCGCCGAGGCGCTGGACGAGCCTAGCGTCAAGCGCCTCGCCGAGCAGCGCCGAAGGGTGCGCGTTCAGGCGCTCAAGGATCTGGCGCGTCTGGATGGTCCACATTTGGCGCCCTCCAATTCGGACGCTCCCGTGATCGCGGCGCCGGATCACGTGGCTTTGCCGGATGAGTTTGACCGACCGGCGGTGTTTCTGGACGCCTGCGTGCTCGCTAGCGCAGTACGACGGCATCTGGTTCTGGCGCTGGCGGAGGCGGGGTTCTTCTATCCGCGCTGGTCTGAAAAAGTGCTGTTTGAAACTGGCCACGCTCATGCGCGAATCGTGGACGGCAAGCCGGGTCGCGATGGGCCGGGCGAAGCGTCTCAACTGGTCATGGCGCTAGAGCACGCCTGGCCCGAAGCGATGGTCCCGACCGAAGAGGCGGATCTGGTCAAGGTGACCGGCAAGCTGCCCGACCCGGACGACGCCCATGTGATGCAGGCCGCCGCCGCCGGGCAGGCGCGGGTGATTCTGACGGAAAACATGAAGGATTTTCCCCGCGGGACGTTGAAGCCGCTGGGGCTGTATGCGCGTCCGTCCGGTGAGTTTGTCGCCAGTCGTCTGGGGCTCGCGCCCGAAGCGGCGACAGCTGCCATATTGGGCGCGGCGCACCGGCTCGGGCTCAGCGCGCCGCGTTTCGGGCTGGCCTTGCAACGCGCAAGGCTGGGATCGCTGGCGAAAAAGCTGGGCTTTTAGACGCCGGTCGAGCCGAACCCGCCGACGCCGCGTGCGGTTTCATCAAGGGCGTCGACCGGGTTCCAGGATACTTGCGTGAACTGACCGATCACCATTTGCGCGATGCGCTCGCCGCGCTGAACCACGAACGGCTCCTTGCCGTGATTGATCAGGTTCACATGCAGTTCGCCGCGATAATCGGCGTCCACCGTGCCCGGCGTGTTGACGCAGGAAATACCTTTTTTGGCGGCCAGGCCGGACCGGGGTCGGATCTGGGCTTCATATCCTTCGGGCAGCGCAATGCAGATGCCGGTCGGAATCAGCTTCCAGTCGCCCGGTTCGATCACCACAGGCGCATCTGCTGGTACAGCGGCGGGCAGGTCGAGCCCTGCAGAGCCTGAGGTCTGGTAGGCGGGCAGCTCCAGCCCTTCAAAATGCTCCAGCGTTTTGACATTCAGCTTCATGACGCAACCCTTCCCGCCGCTTGAGATGTGCGGGAAGGGTTAGCGTCTGAAAAGCCTAAAGTCAGCTGTCTTGTTCGGCCTGAGCGCTCAGCAGCGCATCCAGCGCCTGCTCGCTGGCTGAAAAGCCTTCGAGCGCAGAAATGACGCCCGTACGCTCATCGTCGCTGAGGCCGCCCTGGGCCATCTGGACCTGGTATTGCGGTTCGGTCATCTCCCCGTTCTCGTCTTCCGTGGCGGGTTGAAAGCCCAAAAACAGCATTTGCCGGGTTTCGCCTTCACCTGCAGAAATCAGAAGCGGCGTTCCGTGATAGCGCACCAGCTCGAAATCATTGGGGCGCGGTACGATGCTGTCACGTTCGCAAGCCACAGCGTTGGCGCCGTCCGCCAGCGGCGGCGGATCCATCAAGCCGTCCAGATCGGCGGCTTCGGTCACGGTGTAGCCGGTCATCGGGGCGGGTTGCTGGCCCGAGCCTTGCGGATAGATCGAGTAACAATCCGCTTGTGCGGCGGTAGCGCTGAATCCGGCAAGGGCGAGGGCGGTCAGTGCGGTTTTCATATCAGGTCCTGAGTTTGCTATAACGCCCCGACCCTAACAATCTGATGGGGGCGATTTCAAACTCAGTCTGAAGTCTTTGAAAGCGCTTGCTTTATTCGGCTGGCGAGATGTTTCGCCAGCGCTGACTTGGCCGCTCGGGCGAAGGGCTCCTCCCCCTCGGCCGTAATCAGCAGCGCTGCATTCTCCGTTCCGCCCATCACATCGCCCGACACGTCATTGGCGACGATCCAGTCGCAGCCCTTGCGTACGCGTTTGGCGCGGGCGTGTTCGATGACGTCATGGGTTTCAGCGGCGAAGCCAACCACCAGGCGCGGGCGTTGGTCCGGGCCGGAACGGGAGATGGTCTTCAGGATGTCGGGGTTCTCGGTCAGCGGCAGGCTCGCCAGCGCGCCCTTGTCGAGCTTGAGCTTCTTGTCGGCGGCTTCCGCCGGACGCCAGTCCGCAACGGCGGCGACGGAGACAAAGACGTCTGCGGGCAGATGATCGTTCACCGCCGCCAGCATTTCTCGGGCGGTTTCGATGCGGACGGTCTGAAGGCCCGCGGGATCATTGAGCGCGGTCGGGCCGGAAACCAGCACGACGTCAAATCCCATGTCACGCAGAGCTTCGGCGATGGCGTAGCCCTGCTGTCCGGACGAGCGATTGGACAGGAACCGGACCGGGTCGATGGGCTCCAGCGTGGGTCCCGCGGTGACGATGGCCTTCATGAGCTCAGCGCGGCCTCGATGGCGTCCGCGATGCGCACGGGTTCGGGCAAACGGCCGGGGCCAAACTCGCCGCACGCCATCTCGCCTTCATCAGGCTCCATAATCGTGACGCCATAGCCGCGCAGGGTTTTGATATTGGCTTGCGTGGCGGGGTGGGTCCACATGCGCACATTCATCGCCGGGGCCATCAAAACCGCCTTGTCAGTGGCCAGAAGCGTGGTGGTCGCCAGATCATCGGCGATGCCCTGGGCGGCCTTGGCCATCAGATTGGCGGTGGCCGGGCAAACGACCACAAGATCGGCCGAGCGCGACAGCTCGATATGACCCATCTCGGCTTCATCGGTCAGGGAGAAGAGATCGCTATAGACCTTGTCCGCTGTCAGCGCGCCTACGCTCATCGGGGTGACGAACTGTCTGCCCGCTTCGGTCAGGATGGCGCGCGTCTTGATCGAGCGCCGCGCCAGCTCGCGGATCAGCTCGAGCGATTTATAGGCTGCGATCCCGCCGCCAATGATCAAAAGAGTGCGTGTCATATCTGATAAGACCATTGCCTGAGCCAGTTTGCGAAACCGTCTTCGTCCTGGATCCCCTCCGCCAGTTCAAGAATGGCGGTCGTAGCGCCGTTCTCTGAGGAGTCCAGATACCATCCATTCATCCGCAAAGTCATGAACGTCACGATGAAGGCCATGCGTTTATTGCCATCGATAAAGGGATGGTTCCTTGAAACGCCAAACGCAAGCGCGGCGGCGAGATCGTGAACATCTGGGTTTGATTCGTGATAGGCGAGCTTGTTGGACGCCCGGTCCAGCGCGGAGAGCAGACCTTGCTCATTGCGCAGACCCTTTGCGCCACCTGTGATCGCCATTTCCCGATGATAAGCGTCCATGACCGCTTCCAGTGGCGGCAGGACAAAAGCGCGATTCATTTGGATAAATCGTGAAGCGTCTTGGCGTACCGTGTCCGGCATTCTTCATAGGCGGACATGGCGGCGTTATACGGCGCGCCAGCCTTGGTCAGAGTGACCCGTCCGTTGGCCACATCCAGCGTCACTTCATCTCCGCGCTGAAAGCCTGCAGCCTCCAGCACATCCTTGGGTAGGCGGACGCCTGTGGAATTGCCTTGTTTGGTCAGTTTGACTGATACGGTCATGGCTCACCTCTCATCCTGACTATAAGCACGGGCGTGCTTACTTTCAAGCCATGTGAGATCACATCACCGCCAGCAGTATCGCAATCGCGGTTGACGCTCCGGCGGTGACGCTTAGCGCGGCGATCAGCCAGGTGGGGCTGGCTGGGGTTCGACTGTCGCGCTCACGCAGCGCCTTGGCGGTCTCGGTCAGCTCGTCCAGCGTGTCCGGCAGGCGCTTGAGGATGGTCTTGGCGCGGTCGAATGCTTCGGCCAGATCCTCGATGCGGCCTTGCGGGCCCAGCTCGCGGCGCATGAAGCGCTCCACCGCGGGTCCAGAGGCCTGCCACATATTATGGTCGTCGGTCAGAAGCCGGCAGACGCCCTCGGCCTGCACCATGGTCTTTTGCAGCAGCACCAGCTGAGGCTGTAGGTGCATGTCATACAGGTCAGTGACTTCAAAAAGCTGCATCAGCACCCGGCTCATGGGCGTTTCGCCGGCGCTTTTGCCGAAAATGGGCTCGGCGACCGCGCGCAGGGCGCTGGCGAAATCATCGCGGGAATGATGCCCGGGCACATAGCCGGCGTCGAAATGCGCTTGCGCCGCGCCGTCATAATCGCGCGTCAGGAAGCCGTGAAGGATGCGCGCCAGATAGCGTCGCTCGCCGCGGCCCAGACGCCCCATAATGCCGAAATCCACCGCCCATAAAAGGCCGTCCTTCGTCACGAACAGATTGCCCGCGTGCAGATCCGCGTGAAACACGCCCTGCTCCAGCGCGGTCGACAGGAAAGCGTCGGTCAGATCGCCCGCCAGCTTGACCGTATCCACCCCCGCCGCGCGCACCGCATACATATCGGTCAGCGGGATGGCGTCAATCCATTGGGTGGTCAGCACTTTCTTGGCGGTCAGCGGCCAGACCACTTCAGGGATGAAGAAGTTTTGCGCGGCGACCGCGGCTTCGCTCAGCTCATTGGCGGACGCCGCCTCTAGCCGCAGATCCAGCTCCAGCACCAGAGATCGCGCGACGGTTTCCACAAAAGCGCGCGGCTCCATGCGTTTGGAGGCCGGGAACAGACCCTCGGCGAGTTTGGAGCCCAGGCGCATGGCGGCAATGTCGCGCTTGATGCGCTCTGCGACGTCCGGGCGGAGGATTTTCACCGCCACATCGCGGCCATCGATGGTTTTCGCCCGGTGGACCTGGGCGATGGACGCGGCGGCGACGGGCGCGCCGAATTCCGAGAACAGCGCTTCGACCGGTTTGCCGAATTCGGCTTCGACCGTGGCGCGCGCCTGTTCCAGCCCGAACGGCTCCATCCGGTCTTGCAGCCGTGACAGGCCCCGCGCGAACTCCGCCCCGATCACATCGGCGCGCGTCGCGAGAACCTGGCCAAATTTCACATAGGACGGACCCAGCTTCTCCAGCGCATGGGCCAGACGCTCGCCCGGGTTTTTCGCCCGGTCACGAATGGCGATCAGGCGTGCAAACTTGCCCAGCACACGCGCCGACGCGGGAAACGCCGACTGGTATTCAGCGGGGAAAATCGCGTCATGACGGGCTAAAGTCCAGGCGGCGCGCGTCAGGCGGAAGATATTTGAGAGCGTACCAAACACGGATGTGAGGTTTAGGGCGATGAAGGGGGTTTGGCGAGAGGGCGCGGCGCCTTGCGCGCTGCGTCAAAGTGCTTGGGCGCGTTCAAACAAGTATTGTCGCACGGCTGGATCAGTGCTCAGCGCCATGGCGCGCTCGAAAGCTCCCGCCGCTTCCTGTCCGCGCCCGGCCTGCGCCAGCCAGTGCGCCTGCGCCGCCCAGAAGGGCTGATACGCGCCTGCTTGATCGCTCAGGGCGGCCAAGGCTTCAAGCGCTCGCTCAGCGCCGAACGCTTCGCCATGGGCGCAAGCGCGCGCCGTCAGGGCGCCCAGGCTGGGTGTATGGCTGACCAATCCGTCATAGAGCGCCGCCGCCGCCAGCCAGTTCGTCTCGCCAGTCAGGCGCCGTTCGGCATGCACGGACTGGATCGAGGCTTCCAGCGCATAGCGTCCGGGCGAGGACAGCTTGAGCGACCGGCGTAATGCGGATTCAGCGTTCTGGATCGCCCTGACGCGCCAGAGCGCCGGGTCCTGATCAGATAGAGGAATGAAACGGCCCGCCGCATCCCGTCGTGCGGGGGTGCGCGCCTCGCAATGGGCGATCAGCGCATAGAGCCCCCAGACCTCGGCGATGTCCGGCGCCAGCTCGGTCAGCACCCGGCTCAGATACAGCGCTTCTTCGGCCAGCCCCCGCACCCGGCTCTCGACTGCGCCGATCTCGTCCCAGCCAGTGCCATAGGCCGCGTAGATTGCGGTCAGCACAGGCGGGATGCGCTCGGCCAGCTGATCCTTGCCGGGTTTTTCAAACCGGGCGCCGCGCTCACGCAGCCTCGCCTTGCCGCGCGACAAGCGTTGGCCCATGGCGGCCGGGCTGACCAGGAAGGCGGCGCCGATCCGCGCCGCGTCCAGACCCAATACCGCTTGCAGCATCAGCGGCGTGTGCAGCGCGGCATCAAGACCCGGGTGCGCGCAGGCCAGCATCAGGCCCAACCGATCATCGGGCAGAGCGTCCGGATCGGTATGCTGGGACAGCTCATCCAGCAGGCGCTCGATCTCCGGCTCAGCCTGCGCCTGCACCCCGGACTGGCGCGCCCCGTCAATCAGGCGTCGATGCGCGGTTGTCAGCAGCCAGGCCTCGGGCTGGTCAGGCAGGCCTGTTTGCGGCCAGGTGCGCAAGGCGCGCTCGAACGCGTCAGAGAGCGCATCCTCGGCACGGGTCAGATCGCCCCATCGCCGGGCGAGGCTCGCCACCAGGCGGCCATAGGAGGCGCGCGCGACAGTCTCGGCCGTCACGCGCGCCGCGTCGGTGAAAGGGTCAGGCGTCGCCATAGGCAGGCACAGGCCGAACCTCGATCAGATCACCGGGCAGGCGCGGGCATTTCGCCGCCCAGTCCAGCGCGGTCTTCATGTTGTCGGCCTCAATCACATAAAAACCGCCCAGCTGCTCCTTGGTGTCGGCATAGGGGCCGTCTTGAACGCCGTCATCGGTGACGCGCTTTGCCGTCGCCGCGACGTCAAGCGGTTCGCCCGCCACCATAAGACCGGCTTGGACCAGCGCTTCAGAATAAGCGCCATGCTGTTCAAACATGGCCATTTGTTCGGCTTCACTCAAGGCGTTCCATTGGCTTTCTGCGCCGTAGATCAGAAGGGTGTATTTCATGACGACATCTCCGCAATTTCACTCATGGGCTGAACCGGGCGCACTTCAACAGCGCCGTTCTGGGCGGCCGGGCAACGGTCCGCCCATGCCAGCGCCTCGTCCAGAGTGTCCGCTTCAAACAGGATGACCCCGCCCAGCTGTTCCTTGGTCTCGGCGTAGGGGCCGTCCTGGACCTGCCGTCCGGACTGCGTCTGGCTTAGCACGACGCCGGTCTCTGGGGATTTCAGGCAGGCGCCGCCCGTGGTGTGCGCTTTCAATGCGCCTGAATACGCTGCCCAGCTGGACCAATAGGCCGCCGCGTCAGGTCCGCGGCGACGTGTGAAATCGTCCGCAGTCTCATAGATCAATAAGGCGAATTGCATGGTTTCATCCTTGATGGCTCACCCTGCGCGTCTGGCAGGGACCATCTTAGGACGTTTCAAAACCCTGCGCTTCGACAGAGGCGCGATAAAAAATCGCGGCGGGTTCGCCTAGACCTTCCAGCCCATATGGATGGCGGCGATGCCGCCGGACAGGTTCGTCACGCTGACGCGCGCGAAGCCGGCCTCTTCCAGCTCGGCGGCGAAGGCGTCCTGGTGGGGAAATTTGCGGATGGATTCCACCAGATATTGATAGCTGTCGCGGTCCTTGGCGATCCAGTCGCCGATCTGCGGGATCGCGCCGAACGACCAGGCGTCATAGAACTTTTCCAGAGGGCGCGTCGTGGGGCGCGAAAATTCCAAGCATACAAAACGTCCGCCCGGTTTGAGCACGCGGCGCATGTCTTTCAGCGCCTGGATTCGGTCCGTGACATTGCGAATGCCGAAGCCGATGGTGACCGCGTCCGCAACGTCGCTCTCAAAAGGCAGATGCTCCGCGTTCGCGGTGCACCAGTCCAGCCGGTCGCGATCGCCGCGCTTCAGTCCCGCCTGCAGCATCTGTTCGTTGATGTCGGCGACCACGGCTTCGGCGTATTGGTCGCTGCCGCGTCGCTCGGTCAGGGCGTCAGCGCGATCGAGCCACGCGCGGGCGATATCGCCGGTGCCGCCGGCCACATCGATCAGCCGGGCGCCGGGGCGCGGTCCCGCCTTGGTGACGGTGATGTCTTTCCAGACCCGGTGAACCCCCAGGCTCATCAGATCATTCATCAGGTCGTATTTGCGCGCCGAGCGGTCAAACACATTGCGGACAAGGCCCTGCTTTTCGGTGCGGGCCACATCCTTGAAACCAAAGGAGACGGTGTCGTGATCAGAGGTCTGGGTCATATGGGGCAAGCTAGTGCGCGCGAGCCTGGAGCGCCAGTGTGAGATGCCGCGCCGTTTCGCCTCAACCCGGGGCAAGCGACGTTATTGTCCGCTCGCCGGTTTGGTAGGCGTACAGGCTGAACCCCGCCTGACTGCGCCATCCGCCTTCTGGCGCGTAAAACGCCAGCAGAACGGGTTCGCGCGGCGGCGCGAACGCCGAGATCCTGTAGGCGCAAGCGGTTGCGAGAGCCATGCCGTCCACATCTCTGTCAGGGTCCGCCTGGGTCGCCAGCACGCGCAGGCTGGCGCGTGTCTGGGCCAGATCATCACAGGTTCGGCTGAGATGGGGCCATTGCCCGCGCCATTGCGCGCCAATCACGCAAGGCTGTTCGAGCAGAGCACTGTCATCCGGGGCATAGATTCGCCAGCTGACCGGATAGGGCCCGCCCTCGGCCAGCCGCACGCCCAGCTCTGGCAAAGCGCGATTGATAGGTCCCATCTTGGCGGCGACTTCATGGCGATGGGTTTCGAAACCGGGGCAGGCGCGATCAATCTCCAGCGCCAGCTCCACCGCCAGATCGCGGGTCCAGGGATTGCGGACCCGGCGCGCATAATCAAGCGGCGCATCCGCCTCCGCGCGCCGGTCTGACAGCGCGTTTAGGGCCGCTGTCACGCACTGGCTTGCCTGCTGTGCATCAACAAGGCTCGCGCGTCTGGCGCTCATGGCCTATCTCCTCCCCCCGAGGATCCGGTGTTCAAGGACAGTCTAGATGCCCGAATTGCCTGAAGTCGAGACGGTTAGGCGCGGTTTGACGCCCGCCATGGAAGGTCGCCGTATTCTGCGGGCTGAGGCGCGTCGCCCGGACTTGCGCTTCGCGTTTCCTGAACGCTTTGCAGAGCGGCTGACCGGAACCGTGGTCGAACGACTGGACCGGCGGTCGAAATATCTGCTGGCGCGGCTGGGGTCGGGCGAAACTCTGCTGATGCATTTAGGCATGTCGGGGCGGTTCTCGGTCACCGCCGATGATCTGAGCCGTCAGCCGGGCGATTTCGTCTACGCCGCCCCGGCCAATCCGGCCCATGATCATGTGGTGTTTCACATCGAGGGCGGAGTGACCGTCACCTATAATGATCCGCGCCGTTTCGGCTTCATGACGCTCTATGAAACCGACCAGGAAGACGCTCAGCCCTATCTGAAGGCTCTGGGGCCTGAGCCTTTGTCGAACGGGTTTTCCGAAGACCGGCTCAACGACGCCTTCAAGACGCGGCGCAGCCCGGTCAAGGCCGGGCTTCTGGATCAGCGCGTGGTGGCGGGGCTGGGCAATATTTATGTGTGCGAGGCGTTGTGGCGGGCGAAGATCAGCCCCAGGCGTCTGTGCAACTCCATTCCCGGCGCGCGTGCTGCGCGGCTGGCTCCGGCGGTGCGCGATGTGATTGCTGAAGCGATCGAAGCGGGCGGCTCCACCTTGCGTGATTATGCGGGGGCGGATGGCGCCATGGGGTATTTCCAGCACCGGTTTGATGTGTACGGGCGTGAAGGCGAACCTTGCCACCGCTGTAAGGACAGCCGGGTCGAGCGTATCGTTCAGTCCGGTCGGTCAAGTTTCTTTTGTCCGTCATGCCAGCGCTAGACGGACCTGTTCTCAACATGAACTTTTGTTAACCATACCGGTTTGGGTTGAACCCCGTTCCCGTGCGTTTATCCCTTTTCATCACGATCTGAATAAAAGAGAGGCATTTTATGCTCGACCGTATTCTCTGGGCTCTTCTGGCCCTGACTGTGTTCGCCACGCCGGCGGTTGCTCAAACCATGGACGTGGAAGAGGCCGAGCTCGGCCCGAGCATCTGGATGCTCGAAGATGAGGATAATGTCGCCTACATCATCGGCACTATCCATCTGCTCAAGCCTGAGACCGAATGGCGGACCGCCTATTTCGAAGAGCTTCTGGCGAGCGTGGACCAGGTCTGGTTCGAAGCCGATGTTCACAGCGCTGAAGCGCAGGCCCAGATGCAAGCGCTTGTCCCGCAATTGGGGTTGAACCCTCAAGGCCAGACGCTGTCTTCCATGCTGAGCGAGGAAGGCAAGGCCAATCTGGCGACGCTCGCCCAGCGAATGGGCGTGCCGGCGGAAGCGATGATGGCGTCGCTGGATCCATTGCAGCCTTGGCTCGCGAGCGTCTCTCTGGCGTCCGCCATGGCCATGGCTCAGGGCTATGACCCGCAATACGGCGTTGAAGTCGCGCTTCAGGCCATGATCGAGCCGATCACGGATGATGTGCGGTATTTCGAAACGGCGGAGCAGCAGCTCGGCTTCCTAGCCGGTCTGCCGCAGGCCGTTCAGCTGCGCGATCTGGAAAGCTCGCTCAAGCAATCTGTCGAGGAGCCGCATTTGCTCGACGAATTGGCTCTGGCTTGGGAAGTTGGGGACATCGAGGCGATTGATCACATGATCAATGACCGCATGAAGTCGGAGTCTCCTGAGATGTATCAAGCCTTGATCGTGAACCGGAATTACGATTGGGGCGAGCAGATCGACCAGATCATGATGGGCGATGAAGACGTCATGATCGCGGTCGGCGTGGGCCATTTGCCTGGCCCGGAGGGGCTGGCGGAAGTGCTGCGCAATCTGGGATATGGTGTTTGGCAAATCCAGTAAGCGGATGACGGCGCGGGGGTGACCCGCGCCTTGGCTTCCGCTAAGAGGGCGCCCGTTTTGCCGCTTTTCCCGCGTCAGTAGGCGCGTAACTGCATCGGAGGGCCGCATGGCCTACAATACGATCCAAGTGAAAACCGAAGGCCGGGTGGGCGTCATCACCCTGGACCGTCCATCCGCCCTGAACGCGCTGTGTGACGAGCTGACCAATGAGCTCAAGGATGCGTTGGCTGCGTTCGAGCGCGATGAGGACATCGGCTGCGTGATCCTGACCGGCTCGGCCAAGGCGTTCGCCGCCGGCGCCGACATCAAGGAGCTGCAGGAGAAGGATTTCATCTCTCTGTACAAGCACGATCCCTTCGCGGAGTCGTGGGAGAGCGTGGCGCGTTTCAGAAAACCGATCATTGCAGCGGTGTCCGGCTATGCGCTGGGCGGCGGCTGCGAGATCGCCATGATGTGTGATTTCATCATCGCCTCTGAAACCGCCAAGTTCGGACAGCCCGAGATCAATCTCGGCGTCATGCCGGGCGCCGGCGGCACCCAGCGTCTGCCGCGTGCGGTCGGCAAGGCCAAGGCCATGGATATGTGCCTGACGGGCCGCATGATGCCAGCCAAGGAAGCCGAGCGTGCGGGGCTGGTCAGCCGCGTTGTGCCGGCCGAAGAGCTGCTGGATGTGACGATGGAGGCGGCCACCACGATCGCGTCCAAATCCCTGCCCATCGCCATGATGACCAAAGAGGCCGTCAACACGGCGTTCGAGATGGGTCTGGCCGAAGGCGTGCGCTTTGAACGCCGGGTTTTCCAGTCCCAGTTCGCCACCGAGGATCAGACTGAAGGCATGGCTGCGTTTGCTGACAAACGCGCTGCGCATTTCAAGCACCGGTGATGAATTTTGGCGTATACCTGTTGACCGCACCTGCGGGGACCGGTATACGCCGCGCCTCATAGTTTTACCCGGCGGCCGGCTCTGGCCTGGCGCCCTTGATCATACGGATCTGGAGATCTTATGGCGAACACGTCCTCCGCCAAGAAAATGGCGCGCAAGATTGAGCGCCGCACCGCTCTGAACAAAGCCCGCCGCACGCGCATGCGGACCTATGTGAAGAAGCTCGACCTGGCCATCGCCGCTGGCGATCAGGATCAGGCGCGCGCTGCGTTGCGCACCGCTGAGTCCGAACTCATGAAAGCGGTCAGCAAAGGCGTCATTCACAAGAACACCGGCGCACGCAAGGTGTCTCGCCTGTCGGCCCGTGTGAAGTCTATGGCGGCATCTTAAAAGCTGCTCCATACACGGACTAAAAAGAACGCCCGCGCAGTTATGCGCGGGCGTTCTTTTTTGTTCTGCATCATATTGATACAAGTTTAAAAGATCATATTTTTCAAAAGGGTAATTCTTGTATTCTGCGCCCATCCCCTGGCCTCGCTAGATCATGAAATCGCTGAGACGCAAGCCCTGAAAACAGCGAAATTTTTTTCAGATCGCCAAACGCCCGACCTGCTTTAGGAATCAACCTGTCAAGCTCGGAATCCGGAAAATGCGTGGGTTAATCATGTTGATTCGCTCGCCCGTGACGGTAACCTGAGGGCCTCGACGGAGTTGTCCCCACACGGACCAAAGGACGGTCGCTGAGCGCAAAAAGACGCGCGCTCGGTGCGGGAGAGCTGCGTTCAAAATTAAAGCCGTGACCTTGGGATTACCAGGGCGCGCAGAGTGGAATGAAGGTTGGGGCATATGGGGTATTCTCAAGATGCGACGGCGCGACGTGACGGTGCGGCCATGATGGATTCCAGCTCGATCGTCGCCGTCTGGCGCGCTGTACGCGCCCGCTTGCGTGAGGAATGCGGAGATCTGGTCTATGCGGCCGAGATCGCGCGTCTTCGAGTGGAGCTGGATGCTGCGGGACGCGTTTGCGTGATCTGTCCCAATGAATTCGGTCGCTCCTGGGTGGAAGACAATGTGGGCATGCGTTTGCGCGCCTTGTGGGCGAATGTGGCCGAGCATGCGTGCGATATTCTGATCTGTACGGAAAAAACGCTTACGTCTCAAAAATCACAAACCGTCAGCGTCGCCGCTCTGTCCGCGGGCGGAGTGTCGGACACGGCGGCGCTGCCGCTGGTGGAGGACACGATTGAGGCGAGCGAGGCCAAACGCGAAGCGCGCTTCACCTTTGACACTTTCATGGTGGGGTCGGCCAACATGATGGCGGCGACGGCTGCGCGCGCTGTGGCCAGTGCCGAGGCGCCGCCCTTCAACCCGGTCTTCTTTCATGGCGATTACGGGGTGGGCAAATCCCACCTTCTGGCCGCCATCGCGCACGCCGCCTCTTTGAGCGGCAAGCGCAAGAAAGTGCTCTATCTGACCGCGGAAGAATTCCTGAACGGGTTCCAGTCCGCTCTGCGCGCCCGTGACGTCCAGCCTTTCAAGGATCTGGTCCGCGACTGCGACATGCTGCTGATCGACGATGTGCATTTCATTTGCGGCAAGCCGCGCACGGAAGACGAGTTCCTGCAGACGGTCACATCGCTGATCAGCGCGGAAAAGCAGGTCGTGCTCGCCTCTCATTGCGCGCCGTCCCAGCTCAGCGTGTCCGATGACCGGCTGCGTAACGTGCTGGCGGGCGGTTTCAATTGCCCGCTGCAAGGCCCCGATCTCGATCTGCGCCGCAAGATCCTCGATTGCAAGATCGCCCAGGCGCGCAATCATTGCCCGGATCTGGACGTGCCTGAGACGGTGCGGGATTTCCTCGCCGCGCGGGTCACCAGTTCAGCGCGTGAGCTGGAAGGCGTTCTGAACAACATCATCGTGCGCACCGCCTATATGAACCGCCCCGTCACCATGGAGACGGTGGAGGAAGCGCTGGGCGAACTGCCGGTGAAGGCCGAGCGCCGCATCACCGTGGACGACATCCAGAAAACCGCGGCGAGCTATTTCTCCATCACAGTGGATGATCTGATCTCCAAACGCCGCACCAAGGCGGTGGTCCGCCCGCGCCATATCGCCATGTATCTGGCGAAAACCATGACCACCCGGTCTCTGCCGGACATCGGTCGGCGCTTCGGCGGACGTGACCACTCCACCGTCATTCATGCGGTGAACAAGATCACCGAGACCCTCACATCGGACGCGGTTCTGGCCGAAGATGTCGAGGCGTTGCGGCGACGCTTGCGGGGTTAAGCAGTTCAATTGAAAAAACGACCGCAAGACCCCTTCTTGCGGTCGTTTTTTTTAGGCTATTGTGCTGCACCCAAATCAGGCGATTCTCGCCATGTCTTTTGAATTTTCTGTTCGAGGCGACATATGAAGCTCACCATCGAGCGCGCGATCCTGCTCAAGGCCCTTGGCCATGTTCAGGCCGTCGTTGAGCGCCGCAACACCATTCCGATCCTGTCCAACGTTCTGATCAACGCGTCTGACGGGTTTGCACGGTTCACCGCCACCGATCTTGATATGGAGATTGTGGAGGAAGCAGAAGCGCAGGTGGAGCGCGAAGGCCTGATCACTGCGCCGGCGCACACGCTCTATGAGATCGCCCGCAAACTGCCTGAGGGCAGTCAGGTGACTCTGGAGCTGGGCGGCGATGATCCGCGCATTCTTCTGTCGGCGGGCCGGTCGCGCTTCAACCTGCCGATCCTGCCGCCGGGCGACTTCCCGGTGATGCCGAGCGAGGATCTGGCGGTCAGCTTCACCGCGCCCGCCAGCGAGATCGCCCGTCTGATCGACAAGACGCGCTTTGCGATCTCCACCGAAGAGACGCGCTATTATCTCAACGGCATCCATCTGCACGCCGCCGAGCGCGACGGTCGCAAGACCCTGCGCGCTGTGGCCACGGACGGCCACCGTCTGGCCTTGGCGGAAACCGATCTGCCGGACGGCGCAGCGGGCATGCCCGCCGTCATCGTGCCGCGCAAGCCGATCCAGGAATTGCGCCGTCTGCTCGAAGACCTCGACGGTGATGTGGATGTGTCGGTGTCGGACGGTAAAATCCGCTTCCAGCTGGGCGCCGCGGTGCTGACCTCGAAACTGATCGACGGCACTTTCCCTGATTACGAGCGGGTGATTCCGCGCGGCAATGACAAGATCATGCGCATCGACCGCGCGCCTTTCGCCCAGGCCGTGGACCGGGTGGCGACGATCAGCCAGGAAAAATCACGGTCTGTGAAGCTCTCGCTCGCGCCGGGCCAGGTCACGCTTACGGTGAACAATCCTGAAAGCGGGGCCGCCAACGAAGAACTGGTGGCTGATTACAGTTCTGATGAAATGACGATCGGGTTCAACGCCCGCTATCTGCTGGACGTGGCCAGTCAGATCGAAGGCGATGAAGTGATCTTCGAACTGGCGGATTCCGGCTCACCGACCCGCGTCACTGATTCCGGCGATGCAGATGCGGAATATGTGCTGATGCCGCTGCGGGTGTGACTTTAAGCGGCTCTGATTCCGGTGGGCCGGCCGTCACGCGGCTCAAGCTCACTGGATTTCGCAATTACGCCCGGCTTGATCTGACGTTGGATGCGCGCCCGGTCGCCCTGTTTGGCGAGAATGGGGCCGGCAAGACCAATCTTGTAGAAGCGGTCTCATTTCTGGGGCCGGGACGCGGCCTGCGCGCCGCGGGCGCGGACGCTGTGCGTCGCCGCACGGCTGAGGGCGTTGATCCGCTCTGGGCGGTTTATGCCGAGGCGATCACGCCTGAAGGCCCGGTCAGCTTGGCCACAGGCGCAGACCCGAACCAACCCAGCCGCCGCCGGACCAAGCTGGACGGCGCCGCAGCCACCCAGACCGAGCTGGCGCGCCTGATCCCGATGCTCTGGCTGACCCCGCGCGAAGACCGGCTCTGGGCCGGGGCGCGGTCAGATCGCCTGCGGTTTTTTGACCGGCTTGTGCTCGCGGCGGCGCCCGATCACGCCAGCTCGGCCAGCGCCTATGAGAAATCCATGAAGGAGCGCCAGCGGCTTCTGGACCGCATGGCCGAGGGCGGACGGGCGGATCCTGACTGGCTCAACGCGCTGGAATCAGAAATGGCTGCGTCCGGCGTGGCGCTGGCGGCGGCGCGTTTGGACGCTTTGGCGCGGCTTCAGGACGAGATCGACACCCGGCCTGAAAGCCAGTTCCCGAAAGCGGATCTGGCGCTGGACGGCGCGGTGGAGGCGCAGCTCGCTGAGGGGATGAAGGCGGGTGAGGCCGAAGACTGGTTCATGGCCGAATTGGCTCGGGTGCGTCCCCGCGACAGCGCAGCGGGTCGGGCGTTGACCGGGCCGCACAGGACCGAGCTGGACGCGTGTCACCGCGCCAAAAACCAGCCCGCGTCTGATTGTTCCACGGGCGAACAAAAATCCATGGTTCTGGGGCTGGCCCTGGCGCAGGCGGCGGCGATTCGCCGGGTGTCCGGACGTGGCCCGGTGCTGATCTTTGACGAAGCCTGCGCGCATCTGGACGCCGCCCGCCGCGAAGGCCTGGCGGAAACCGTGCTCGATTTGGGCGTGCAGGCTTTCATGACCGGGGTGGAGCCGGTCTTGTTTGAAGCCTTCGGGGCGGGCGCCCAGCGGGTGGAGGTGCGTGAGGGCGTCGCCGTCCTGTACGACCGCCAAGTCTAAGCGATCAGCGGGTATTCGGTCTCGATCCTGTAAAGATTGGGCGTATGGGGTTTGCGCGCCCAGCTTGAATAGAGATGAAACCGGTCCACCGTGAAGGGCTCGGATTTGAACAGGCCCAGCCTTTGTTCAAAGCGCTGGATGCGTCCCGGCTCCACATCCTTGTTCAGATACGCCAACGTCACATGGGGCAGGTAGGCGCGCGTCTCCATCTTGATTCCGAGTGACAGAGCCGCTTTTCGGCAGCGACGCGCGAGATCGGTCAGGGCGGGCCGGGGTTCGACGCCGAGCCAGAGCGCGCTGGGATCGCCACCGCCAAATCGTCCAGCGCCCTGAAGACGCAGTTCAAACGGCGCGAGCTTGATCCGCCCCAGAGCGAGGTCGAGCTCCTCGATGAGGGGCTCGTCCAACTCGCCATAATAGGCGAGGGTGATGTGCAGGTTCTCGCGCGGACGCCAATTGGCGCCGGGCACGCCAGTCATCTCGGCGCAGGCCTGATCGAGCACAGTTTCAGACAAAGGCAGGGCGGCGAAGATGCGAAGCGACATGGTCGCAGGGGGCATGGCGGGGCCGGATTCGTCAAGCATCCGCCCTGCATCAGGGATGAAATCCCTTTAAGATTAAGGGGTATTGCAGTGTTCGTCCGTCCGGTTTCTCTTGAAACCCGAGCGCAAAACTCCGATATTCACATCAGACAGCGCGCAAGAGCGCGCGACAACATCTCTGGTTGAGAAGGACATCATGAACCAGTTCTCGCACCCTGCTTACGGCGCACAGACGCTCGACACCTCTGTGGATGCCGGCCTGCGCAGCTTCATGCTGGGCGTTTACAACAAGATGGGCCTCGGCCTTCTGCTGTCTGCGGTCCTCGCCTTTGTGGCGGGCACGGTGGATCCGGTAACGGCGCTCGTGTTCAATTCGCCGCTGCGCTTCGTGGTGCAGTTCGGCCCGATCGCTCTGCTGTTCGGCTCCATGTTCTTCATGCGCAATCCCTCGCCTCTGGGCGCGGCGGTTCTGTACTGGTCGGTCGTCTCTTTGATCGGCACGGGTCTGGGCATCTGGGTGTTGATGGCGACATCGGGCATGACGGCTGAAACCCTGACCGGCTCCATCAACATTACCTTCGGCACGATCGCGCAGGCGTTTGTCATCACGGCGGCGGCCTTCTTCGGCCTCTCGCTCTATGGCTATACGACGAAGACCAATCTGCAGCCGCTGGGCACCTTCCTGGTGATGGGCGTTATCGGCGTGGTGCTGATCTCGCTGCTGAACGTGTTCTTCATGGAGAGCTCGGCCCTGCAATGGATCATCCAGTTCGCCATTCTCGGCCTGATGGCCGGCGTGGTCGCCTGGCAGACCCAATCGCTGAAGCTGACCTATGTGGAAGCGCGCGGCGATCAGCGCTCCTTGAGCGTGCTGACCTATTACGGCGCACTGAACCTCTATATCGCCTTCATCAACATGTTCCAGATCGTGCTGATGATGCTGGGCAATCGCGAATAAGGCGATCCTGCGATCTGAAGAAAAACCCCGGAGCGACGCTCCGGGGTTTTTTGTGTCTGGTCCTCAGGATCCGCTCCAGCTGAGCTTTTTGAGCTGGTTGTCGAACACCTTCAGCACGCTGGTCAGCTCATGGCCGCGTTTGAGAATGGCGCCGCCCGGCGCCACCACTTTCCAGGCGCCTTGTTTGCGGGCGTCCGCAGGCGTTTTCACAATGCGGTAGATCGGAACTTCAGCAGCGTTGCGGAAAATGGAGAATTCGGCGCGATCCTTCAGCCCGTCGATCGCATAGTCGCGCCATTCGCCGCCGGCGACCATCATTCCGTAAACTCTCAGGATCTGATCGAGCTCAACGCGATGAAACATGACCCGGTCATCGCGGGGGCGGGGTGTGGGAAGCGGTGTTAATGCCATGTCAGCTCTGAATTACCCTTTAGTCCGGACCTTACGAAGAATTCACAGTGTGCCGCAATCTCGCCTTATTTTCGTCCTTGCGCAGCCTAACCCCGTCAGCACTTTAAATCTGTCGGCTGGCGCACACAAAGCCACCTGATCTGGATTCACAGCCCCCCCAGCCCCCCGGGTCTGGAGGCTTGCGTCGGTCGACACCTTCCCCGTCTCAGCCTCAGCACGAAAATCTTCAGGCTTTGGTCATGGGAGCCTTTTAGAACACTGGTGTCGGGGGTTGAGGTAAGCTAGTCCTGACGCGTTCTTTTCCGCCGCCGCCGGGATGATACTTCGCCCATGATCCGCGCCGATCGCCTGATCAAACGCTTTGCCGGCCATCTGGCCGTGGACGAGGTGTCGTTTCAGGTCGAGCGCGGTGAAGTGGTTGCGTTTCTCGGCCCCAACGGCGCTGGCAAATCCACGACCATGCGCATGCTGGCGGGCTGTCTGGAGCCTGATTCCGGTCAGGCCTTGATCGCCGATTTCGACTGCCATCTCAATCGCCGCACCGCGCAGGCCCATCTGGGTTATCTGCCCGAAGGCGCCCCCGCCTATCCCTCCATGACCGCGCGCGGCTTTGTGCGCTTTGGGTTGCGGGCGCGCGGGTATTCGGGCGCAAACCTCGATGAAGCGACCCGAGTGGCGCTTGATCGGGCGCGGCTCGGAGACATGGCGGACAAACCCATTGGCGCTTTGTCCAAGGGCTATAAGCGCCGGGCCGCGCTGGCGGCGGCCATCGCCCATGATCCGCCGGTCCTCATTCTTGACGAACCCACCGATGGGCTCGACCCCAACCAGAAAGACGGCGTGCGCGCCCTGATTTCTGAAATGGCGCCCAAGAAAGCCATTCTGATCTCCACGCACCTGCTCGATGAAGTGGAAGCGATGTGTTCGCGCGCCGTGGTGATCGCCGACGGCCGCATCAAGATGGACGGAACGCCCGCCGAGGTCGCGCGCATGGCGGGCGGCAGTTTGGAAAGTGCTTTCCGCGTGCTTACCCGCCCCCTCGCAGACCCTGTGATCAGCGATGCTGCGGAGCCCCGCTCATGACGGGTTTGATCGCGATCTATCGGCGTGAAGTGGCGGCGTATTTCGAGACGCCGCTCGCCTATGTCTTCTTGTCGGTCTTCGCCTTCGCCGCGCCCGCCTTCGCCTGGCGCGTGGGGCGGTTGTTTGACACGGGCCGCGCCGATCTCAGCCCGCTTTTTGACTATATGCCCTGGCTGTTGCTTGTGTTGATGCCGGCGCTCGCCATGCGCGCCTGGGCGGAGGAGCGTGACCGCGGCACGCTGGAAGTGCTGCTGGCGAGCCCAATCGCGCTGTACGAGATGGTGCTGGGCAAGTTTCTCGCTGCGCTCAGCGTCGCCTCTCTGGCGTTGATCCTGACCTTCCCCATGTGGGGGGCGATGAACTATCTGGGCAACCCCGATAACGCCGCGATCGCCACCGCCTATCTGGGCGCGCTCTTGCTGGCCGGCGGGTATCTGGCGCTGGGGCAGGCTTTGTCCGCCTCCACCCCCAATCAGGTGATCGCTTTCGTTTTGGGGGCCGGAGCGTGCTTTCTCGTCACCGTGTCTGGCGCGCCCTTCGTGCTGGATGCGTTGTCCGCGCACCTGCCGGGGGCCGTGGCTGAGGCGCTGGCGGATCTGTCGGCGCTCGCCCGGTTTGAGAGCCTGCGCCGCGGCGTGATCAGCCTGGCCGACATCTTGTATTTTCTCTCCCTGATCGGCCTTGGGCTTGGCCTCGCTATGGCGCTGATTGATGCGCGCCGGGGAGGCGGGCGATGAACCGCACGCGCTTTCTCTGGGTCATGATTGTCAGCCTGATCCTGGGTTTTGCGGGGCTGAACATGGCCTCTCGCATTGTGCTCGACGGCGCCCGGATCGATTTGACCGAGCGCGGGCTCTACCAAGTGTCAGAGGGGACGCAAGACGTGCTCGATCGGCTCGATGAGCCGATGAGCCTTGATTTTTACTATTCGCGTGCGGACGCCGCGGGCTATCCCGAAGTGCGGGCCTATGGCGCGCGGGTGCGTGAGCTGTTGCGCACCCTGGCCGCGCGCTCGGGCGGATCCTTGCGCTTGGAAGAGATTGATCCCGCCCCGTTCTCACAGGATGAAGACGCCGCCATCGCCGCCGGTTTGCAGCCGGTTCCGGTTGAGGGCGGCGGGCAGATCTTTTTTGGTCTGGTGGGCCGCAACGCGGTGGATGACGCCCGCATCATCGCCTTTTTTGATCCTCAGGACGAAGCGCGGCTGGAATATGAGATCGTGCGCCTGATCGCCGAGCTGGAGCGTGCGCGCACGCCGCATCTGGCGATCATTTCAGACCTGCCCTTTGCGCCGGATCGTGAGGGTCGCAGCGGCAACCGCATCATCGACGAGCTGGGCGCGGCCTATGAGCTGAGCTGGCTTCAGCCTGATTTTGACGCCATTCCCGAGGACGCCGACGCTCTGTTGGTGATCCATCCGCCATTGATGAGCGAAACCCAGCTTTATCTGGTCGATCAGTTCATCCTGGCGCGCGGGCGAGCGCTGGTGGCGGTGGATCCCATGGCGCATCTGGCGCTCAAGCCGGGGCCGGACGGCTTGCCGCCGCTCAACGCTCAGCGGGCCAGCGATCTGGGTCGCCTGTTCGCCAGCTGGGGCGTGCTTTACGACCGTAACGCCGTGGCCATGGACGCGGAAACCGGCTTGCCGGTGCAGATCATCGAGGGCGGTCGCACGCGCATGCGCGCCTATCCGCTCTGGTTCTCGGTGCCGCCGTCGGGGCTGAACCAGACCTTGCCAAGCCTTGCGGGCTTGTCGCGCGCGGTCAATCTGGGCGCGCCGGGGGTCTTGGGCTTTGACGGCCAGTCCGGATTGAGCGCGACGCCGCTTCTGTCCACCAGCGGCCAGGCGGCGCGTCTGGATGTGGACATCGCCGCGTCCAGTCCGTCGCCAGAAGAGTTGATGCGCGGTTTTGAGGCGGATCCGGATGCGCCTCTGACTTTGGGCTTGCTGCTGGACGGGGTCTTGGCGACCGCTTTCCCGGACGGGCCGCCCGCCGAAGACGGCGCGCCGCTCAACCGCGCCCATCTTGATGACAGCACGGGGCCGGGCGAAGTGATCGTGCTGGCGGATGTGGACCTGTTTGATCCCGCCTTCTTCCTGCGCGCAGATCCGGTGCAGGGCGAACAGGTGGTGGCGGACAATCTGGCATTGGTGCTCAATCTGGTGGACCGGTTGGCGGGGGATCGCGCGCTGGTCTCGCTGCGGTCCCGGTCAAGCTCGAACCGCCCCATGACGCGGGTGGACGACCTGCGCACCCGGGCCGAGGCGCGCTATCTGACCTTGCAGGACACGCTTCAAGCCGAGCTGAGCGAGGCGGAAGGACGGCTGGATGAGCTGACCCGTCTGGGTCGGGCCTCGGCGTTGGGCGGCGCGGGCAGCGCGGACGCCGCTGAAGCAGACGCTCTGCGCCTGCAAATCCTGGACGCCCGCGAACGCTTGCGTGAGATCGAGCGTGGGTTCCGCGTGGAGATTGATGCGCTGGAGAACCGGCTCTTGCTGTGGACCTTGTGGATGCCGCCGCTGGTCGTGCTTGTGTTCGGCGTCATCGCGGCGCTCGTGCGCAGGAGGCGTCGCGCATGAGCCGTCATACCCCGCATACTCGCCGCGGCGTTCAGGGCCTGATCGCGCTGGCGCTGGCGCTGGCCTTGCTGGGTCTGGGCGGGGTGGTGGTCTGGCGTGACGCCCGTATTGGACAGACACCGGAGGTCTCTGGCCCGGTCGTTGAGGGCTGGCCTGCGCAAGCGAGCGCAGCGGCGCGCATCCGGATTGAAACCGCAGGCGACACTTTCGTGATGGAACAGCGCGGCGCGAGCTGGGTGATGGCGAGCCGGGGCGACTATCCCGTCCGCGCCGAACGCATCGCCGAGCTTGACGCCATGCTGCAAGGCTTGAGTTTCACCGAAGCCATGACCCGCGATGCAGACAAGTTTGACCGTCTGGGGCTGGGTGATCCTCAGGTGGGCGGCGCTGGCGTGCGGATTTCCGTCTTTGACGCTGAAGGCGATCTGATCGCCGATCTGATCACCGGGCGTTTGCGCGGCGAGGGCGGCGTTTACGTGCGGCGACCCGGCGGCGTACGCGCCTATGCGGCGTCCGGCCCGGTGATTGACCCGGCGCTGTTGGGCGATCCGGGGCGCTGGATGGGGCTTGAGTTCTGGAATCATGAAGCCTCAGCGATTGCGCGCGCCGAGATCCAGCCTGAGTTCGGCCCGAGCTGGCGGGTGATGCGGGCCGGTGAAGCGCAGCGTTATTACGAGCTGCGCGAGCCGTCAGGCTGGCGTCTGGTGACCGCTGGCGCCGCCAATGGCGTGGCGAGCGCCGGCGCGCAATTGCGCTTCCGTGATGTGAAACCCGATCAGGAATTGGTGGGGGCCTATGTCTCCCGCCACGCCGCGGTGACGTTTTCGGGTCTCGCCTATGAAATGCTGTTCTTCGCCGAGAATGACGAGCGCTGGGTGACCATCGAGCTGGCTGCCCTCGCGGATGACGCTGGTCCGCGCGCCGATCATTTCAACGCGCAGGTCGAGGGCTGGGCGTTTCTGGTCAGCGAAGACGCTTATGAACGCCTGACCCGCGGCCTTGATCAGGTGGCGGAACCCACGAATTAACCCCTATTAACTTTTGACCGCTCCGGGCCTGCGCCACACTGACCGCAGGACAATCGTTCGGGAGGCGTTGATGGGGTTCAAGTACAGTCTTTTGGGGGTCGCCTTATGCGTGCTCAGCGCGGGCGCTCAGGCGCAGGATAGCGTCTCTGATCGTCAGATCGAAGCGCTAGAGCGTCTTGAACCTCTGGCCGGCGACTGGGTGGTCACAGGGCAGGTTATGGGCCCGGATGGCATGCAGCCGCTGGAGCCGGGCGAAGCCCAAACCCGGTTCGTGTTCAATAATCGCGGCCTTGAGGACAACGCCCATATTGATCTGGGCGGCGAGGGCGCCACCCATCTGCGCACCCTGTTCAGCTATGACCCCTATCGCGAGCTTTATCGGCTCAGCGTCATAGACGACGCTTACGGGCTATTGGACATCTATGAAGGCGATTTTGATGGTGAGGGGCGGCTGGTCGCCACCAATCTGCGTTCCGACACGTCCTACCCCATTGAGGGCGGGCAGCTACACTTCAAGCTGGTCTATGATTTCACCCATGCAGACGGGCATGAGTTCGACATTTATTTGAGTACGGATCGCGGCGAGAGCTGGACGCTCTATTTTGACCAGAACTACGCTCCCGCCGATTAATCTGACGAGACGTCAGGGCAGCCGTGCGGCGGTGAGGATGCGGCCGCCGGGGCCGTCCTGAACCAGCACCACGGCGTCCAGATCGTCCGCGGGTTCGGGCAGGCCATATGCCGCGTCTCCGCCGGTCCAGTCCGCCAGCTTTTCAACCGAACGCACCATGTTGAAATGGGTCATGCGCAGGCCGGCGTTGCGGCCGCTTTCGATCTGACGCTCTTCAACGCCCGGCGTGTATTGCACCAGCCAGATTTCAGCAGGTGTCGCGCGCTCGCCTTCAAGGGACAGGTTGTGTGCGCCGTCTTCGCTTTCGCTGATGCGGGCGATGGGCAGGGATGCGCTGTCTTCCAGCGCCGCGGTGATGCGCGCAGGGTCAAAGCGAAGCTGTTCGGGCGCGCCATTGATGACGAAATGCGGAGTGTAGACCCGCATGGCCTCACCGGCGTCCACATAGGCTTTCTGACGGTCGATGAATTCTGGCATGGCGAACTGGTCGGCCCAGCCATAGGCGTCCCAGTAATTCACCCCCCAGGCCAGGGCGATCACGTCTTCGCGCGCGCCATAATCCGCCAGCAGCTGGTTGGCGGCGGGGCAGAGCGGACAGCCTTGCGAGGTGAAGAGCTCCACCACGATCACCGCCTCCGGCGCGGCGCGCACAGACGCGTCCGCCGCCGGTTGAGGCGGGGTGGAATGGGCCTGAAACAGAAGGGCCAGAACGGAGAACCAGGTCAGCATAATTGCTTACTACCCCATATCCCGCTCAGGTGATAATCACAGGGCCGTTATGGCCCGTTTCAGGAGTCCTGCTTTTCAGCTTCGCCATCACCATCCTCGTCGGCCGCCTTGGCGTATTTCAGCGTCATGGGCACATTGGCCAGAACGAAGAGGAAGAAGAGCGGGAAGGTGCCGAAGAAGCGGAAATTGACCCAGAAGCCTTCGGTCAGCTCAAGCCCCGCAAACCAGCGCATGGTTTCAGGCACGCCTGCGTCCACGATATGCCGCCACATCACCTCGTTCAGAAGCGCGAGGAAGGCGAAGAACAGCGCCCAGCGAATGCCCAGCATGACCCAGGCATGCTCGGGCATGGAATAGATCGATCCGAACAGGCGCTTCCAGACGTTAAAGCCGAGCGCGAAGCTGAACAGGATGGCGAAGCAGAAGATCAGATTGATGATGGTGGGCTTGATGAAGATGAAGATCGGGTCTTGCAGATAGATCGTCATGCCGCCGAACAGGGTGACGATGACGAAGGTCACCGCCAGCATGGGCGGGAAGCGCTTTTGCGTGATCAGTGCGTAGACCACGGCGGCCGCTGTCGCGAGCATGAAAATGCCCGTCGCCCAATAGATCGCCTGATCCTCGGATAGGCGCTTGGCCACATTATAGGTGATCATGAAGACCGCAGCGGGCCCCACATCCACCAAAAGCTTGGAGCCTTGGCCGATGGTCTTGCTGGAGGAGGTGTCGGGCGTGGCGTCTGACATGAAAATCTGTGTCCGCAATGGCGAGGGTGAGCTTCTCTTACTGCCCTAATACGACGGTGAGCGAAACCCGGATCGATTATCCCAGCTGAATGGCGGCCAATCCCAAAGCCAGAACGCCGGCCAGTATGATGCGTCGCCGCCCCAGCGGCTCTTTCAAGATCACCGCCGCCACGATGGCCCCGAACACCACAGACGTCTCGCGCAGGGCCGCCATGGGGGCGACCGGGGCGTTGGCGTAGGCGTACAGCGCGAGGCCGTATGTGGTGATGTTGAAAAAGGACGCGAAAAATCCACGTCGCAGCTCGGCGCGCGCGACGCCTAACACTTGATCGCCGCGCCGCACCCAGGCGGTCAGGCCCAGCGACAGGGCGCTGAGCACAAAGAACCAGGCGGCGTAGATGAGCGCGGACCCTGCCGCGCGCACGCCCGAGGCGTCATTCACCGTATAGCTCGCCGTCATCACTGCGGCTGACAGCGCAAAACCCAGGGCCGCCGCCTTGGGCGCGCCGCCTTTTTCCGGCCAGGCAAAGGCGATGATCGCGGCGGAGGCGACCGACAGCCCCAATATCGCTAGCGGGCTCAAGGGCTCGCCCAGAATGAAAAACGCGAACAGGCCAGCGATGGCGGGTGCGGCGCCGCGCATGACCGGATAGACCAGATTCATCGATCCGCGCTGGAAGGCGGCGATCATCAGCATGTTGAACGCCCAGATGAGGCCTGCGCCCAATAGCAGGAAGCGCCAGACCTCCCAGCTTGGGATCGGGAAGAAAACCAGGACCGGGCTGAGCCAGAGGGCGGAAAACACCATCGACACCGCCCGGAAGGTGAGCGTGTCCTTGGCCTGCTTGGTGAACAGCGCCATGCCGGCATGGGCCATGGCCGAGACCAGAGCCGCGAGTGCGGCGAGGGGCGGGATCGTCTCCATCACCCATCGCTCATACTCAAATCAGTCCGCAGCGTCCTCTATGGCGTGCATATCCTCATCGGACAGGCCGAAATGATGACCGATTTCATGGACCAGGACATGAGAGATGATCTCGGACAAGGTCACATTCCCCCGCTCGCACCATTCCAGCAGGATCGGCAGGCGGTACAGAAAGACGTAGTCGGGCCCGCCCGCAGGATCGAGCACGGATTTCTGGGTCAGATCGACCCCGTGATAGAGCCCGGTCAGCTCATACGGGCTCTCCATCGAGAAGTGCTTGAGGGTGGCCGCGTCGGCAAAGTCCGGCGTCTGGATCACCACATTGCCGCATAAAGCGCGAAACTGGTCGGGCAAGCCGTACCAGGCGCTCTGGGCGATCTCAAGAAACAGGCTTTCATCGGGCGCGGTGAGGCGGGAGAGATCGGCAGGTTTGAACATGGATGTCAAATAGGAGGGCGGGCGGCGGGCCGCCAGTGGCTGCAGGGCTTGTCATCGGAACATAAGTTGAACAAAATGCGCTTATGGCTGTTTCAGACCCCATCCCCACCGCCCGCGCCAGCAATCCCGCGATCGACGACGCGCGCCTTCTGATGCGCGGCACGGCGCGTTTGCTGCTGGATCTGGGCATCACCGCCATCGCCGAGTTTACTCTGCCGTGTGGGCGCCGCGCGGACCTCGCCGGGCTTGGCCCCAAGGGCGAGATGGTGATCGTCGAGGTGAAATCCGGCGTGCAGGATTTCCGCACCGATGAGAAATGGCCTGATTATTTCGCCTGGTGCGACCGGTTCTATTTCGCGGTGTCTGACCGCTTCCCTGCCGAGATGCTGCCCGAACAAACCGGCCTGATCATTGCGGACGGATTTGGCGGCGCGGTGGTGCGTGAAAGCCCGACCGCCAAGCTCGCCCCCGCTCGGCGCAAGGCGCTGACCTTGAAATTCGCGCGCAATGCGGCTGAGCGTGCGCTGCGCGCGATTTGAGCCAGCCTCTCGAGAATAATCGCTCTTTCGCCAGCCCTCGCGCTAGACGCTACTGACTTCCCTTTTTACGATAGCGATGGGGAAAGATGCCGCGAGGGGTCGCGTCATCGCTGTGAGGGGGGAGGCGATGCGCGCTTTCGTACGCTATTTCAATATCGTGGTTTTGGTTGCAGTGCTGGTCATCGGCGGACTGGCGGCGACGGGGCTTTTGTCGCTGCCGTCTTCAGACAGCGGATCGGCAGACGCGTCGTCACCGAGCGCGTCTGTCGGCGAGGTTGAGTTTGCGCCCGCCCCGGACTTTCTCGCCCCCATCGAACCTGAACCCTATGACCGCATCGCTCTGGGCAATGCGCCAGGGGGTGTTTTCGCACGTCTGATCGACCAGCAGACAGATCTGCGCGGCGATACCCCTGTGCGGTATGTGCGGACAGTCATGGATGTGGCCACCCGACAGGCGGCGGAGGCGCTTTCGACCCGGCTGATTGAGTACTTTCCCGACTATCAGAGCGTCGTGCTGCACGAGGTGAGCGTCATCCGCGATGGCGTGCGGGAGGATCGTCGCCCGGATTTGTTCATTGACCGGATCCAGGCTGAAGATCAGCTCAATCAAGGTGTCGTCACCGGACTGGAGCGCGCTCTGGTGCGCATACCGAACATGCAGGCTGGCGATACGCTGGATATGAGCTGGTCGGTCGTGGGCGGGCATCCCAGCATGCAAGGCCGCGTGAGCGAGTTCGTCAGCGCCCAGTACTCTGTGGATAGCCCGAAGGCGCGCATCCGGGTGTTGGCGCCGCAAGGCGCACGGTTTCAGGTGCTGGGCGACGGGCCCGAACCCCAGACCGTTCAAGGGGACGGGTATCAGAGCTTTATCCTGCCCGAACAGTCTGTGACCGCGACGGCTGGCTTTGATCGTTATAACCGGTTCCAGCATACGGCGGGCTGGTTGATCAGCGAGTTTGAGGACTGGAGGGTCGTCAAGCGTTGGGGCGAGGCGCTTTATGATGCAGGGCGGCCCTCAGCGCCGGTCCGCGAGGTGGCGGATCGTATCCGGAGCTCCACCGATGATCCCGAGCTGCAACTGGTGCGCGCGATCCAGTTTGTCCAAGACCATGTGAGCTATTTCGCGATCTCACTGGGCGAGCAGGGATATACGCCTGCCAGTCCGGAGCAGACGCTGCGGACGCGCTCGGGCGATTGCAAGGCGAAGTCCCTGTTGCTGGTTCAGTTGCTCAAGGCGCTGGGGGTCGAGGCGCATGCAGCGTTCGTCAACAGCGTGGATGGGCGTGATCTGGATGAGCTGGTCGCCACCCCGCAGGCGTTTGATCATGTCATCGTACGCGTGACCTGGCAAGGACGCGTTTATTGGGTGGACCCGACGCTCAGCCTGCAACGCGGCATGATGCAATCGCGCGCCCAACCTGATTACGATTTCGCGCTGGTTCTGGACGAAAGCGACGAAGGCTTGGCCGAAATGCCTGCCCGTGTGGCGGGCGAGCCCTGGACCGATATAGTTCAGCGCTTCTACCTGCCCCAAGGACCGGGCGACGAGCTGGTGATTGATGCGCAGATTGAATATCGCGGGGATTTGGCAAGCCTTGTCAGGGCCGCCTTCGAGAGCGGTTCGGAATCCGATCGGGAGGAATTCTTTCTACAATCCTATCAGAGATTTGAAGGAATTCAGATCAGTCATATGAGCTATTATGACAATGAGCAGGACAACTCGATCCGGGTCAGTATGGAGCTCAGCGCCGAGAGGTTTTTCGGCAAGGCGGATTCAAGCGGGACTCACGCCCGGGTCCTCAGAACGGACGCGCTGATGCCGGTCGGCCAATTTCTGATGGAACTTGAAAGGGACGCAGCCTTGCCGTTTCCGATGACGATGAGCCATTCGGTCGAAGTCCATTTGCCCGGACCTTCCCATGTCTGGTCGTTCGCCGATGAAGACACCGGGGTCGACAATGAGGCGTTCCAGGCCAGTCGTTCTGTCCGATATGCAGACAATGTGCTGACGCTGGATTGGCGGCAGAGCTTCAAGACCAGATGGGTGGTGGTGACGCCAGAGTTGATGGAGGATGCGGGGGTGATCCCCTCCCTGATCTCCTATGAACTTTATACAGACATGTCCTGGATCTAGGACGAGCGCGCCAGAGGCAGGGACGCGATGATTTTTGACCTTCTCAGCCTGGCGGGCCTGAGTGCGTTGGCCGCTGTGCTGGCAGGGCTGGCGGCGCGCCAGCTCTGGCGTTTGAGACATGGCGGAAGCGCATCAGAAGACGCCAGCCTGACAGCGCCGCCTTTGCCGTCTTACAGACCTCTCACGCCCGCAGCCTTTGTCAGCTCCAACGACCAGGGCGCGTTCGGGGAAGCTCTGACCAGTGTAATGATGGCGGCGAAGGGTTGGCGTCCGATCAATGGAAAACCCGGAACCGGCCCGCAAGGCGTGGATGGCGTCTTCGTGCGCATGGGAGAGGAAGGCTTTCATGCCTGCCTGATCGAAACCAAGACCAATAGCAGCGCATACGCCGCCCGGCAGATGTCGAACGCCAAGCTGAGCGATGATCTGACCCAGCTGTACCTGACCTGCGGCGATCCAGATATGGGCGCTGTTTATGCACATCTTTACAAAGCCTTGAATGCGGGAGACGCGTCTGTCGTCAAACAGCTCTGGCGGCATCATCTGGCGCGCGGGGTGACGGAGACAATGGCGCTCGGAGCGGACGGGAGTCCCGGCGGCCCTGTCACGCTGGCTCCCAGTCAGATCTGGATGCAGGCGCTTGCTGCAAGCGTGTCTGAACTGGATCGCGGTCGGCGCTATTGGTCTGGAACGTACCCGGCCTGAGCCGTGATCTGAGAGACAATGTGTGAAAACGCCTCAAGCCTCGGTCCCATCCGCGCCTCCACGGCGTCGCGGACCTGTGCGGAGGCTTGATCCGGTGTTCCCGCGTTCATTGGCGGAGCAGGATCATATTCCAGGCTTAACTGGATCGCGCCGGCATGGTCTTCGCCGGCGATCTCACGCACCAGGCTCAGCGCGAAATCAATGCCCGCCGTCACGCCGCCGCCCGTGATGACGCGGCCGTCATGCACCACGCGGTCCTTCACAGGGATCGCGCCAAAGGCTTTGAGATGATCGTGATAGCGCCAGTGAGTCGTCGCGCGCACGCCTTTCAGAAGTCCGGCCGCGCCCAGAATAAAGGCGCCGGTGCAGACCGAAGTGACGTATCGCGCCTGCGCGGCCTGGCGACGGACAAAGTCCAGCATGGCGGCGTCCTGCATCACCGCATCCACGCCATATCCGCCCGGAATGCACAGCAAATCCAGAGCGGGGGCGGTTTCGAGCGTGTGATTGGGCAGGATGAACGGGCCGCAATCGGTGCGCACCGGCCCCTCGGATTTGGCGATCAGGGCGATCTCGACGTCTGGCAGACGGTTCAAGACCTGCAAGGGCCCGGTGAAGTCGAGCTGGGTCAGATCGTCAAACAGTAAAAACCCGACGGTCAGACCCATGATCGACCTCCATTGCCGCTCGCTTCGCTCTAGCGCGGCGCGCGTTTGGCGAGGATACGCTGCAAGGTGCGGCGGTGCATGTTCAGCCGCCGTGCGGTTTCGGACACATTGTGATTGCACAGCTCGAAGACGCGCTGGATATGCTCCCAGCGGACACGGTCTGCGCTCATGGGATTTTCCGGCGGCTCGGGCTTGGCGTCGGGCTGGGCGAGCAGCGCTTTCATCACGTCATCGGCGTCGGCGGGCTTGGCGAGATAATCCACCGCGCCCGATTTCACCGCCGCGACGGCTGTGGCGATATTGCCGTAGCCGGTCAGCATGATGACGCGGCAATCCTCGCGGGTTTCGTGCAGCGCCCGCACCACGTCCAGACCGTCACCGTCGTCCAGGCGCAAATCCACCACAGCAAAGGCTGGCGGGTTGTTGCGGGCGATGCTCATCGCCTCCGCCACCGTGCCGACGGCGTCGATGACGTCAAAACCGCGGCTCGACATCGCCCGCGCCATCCTGTTGCGCAGGGGCTCGTCATCATCGACCAGCAGCAAGGTCTTGTCTTCGGGCAGGTCCAGTTCAGTGTGTTCGGTCACGGCCGAGGGGCTCCTTTAACCGGGTCGAGAAAGCAGGCCTATGATTTAGCCCCATTCGCCCCCTGTCTGCAAAGGGCGCAATGAAATCAGAGCAGCTTTTACGGATCAGATTTAGGGTGATAAATCGGAGGCGCCGACATCGCTCATCGGTTCGGCCTCCAGCGCAGCGCGCGGCAGGGTCAGCGACACGCGCGCGCCGCCTTCAGCGGCGTTGGTCAGGTCGACCGTGCCGCCAATGCGTTCGATCAAGGTGACGGCGATAAAGACCCCCAGCCCCAGACCGCCATAGCCGGGCTGGCTGCGCCGTGTGGTCACATAAGGTTCGCCCAGCTTGGCCAGGATGTCCGGCGGAAAGCCCGGCCCGTCGTCCTGAACGACGATATTGAGCTCGGTCTCGCTCCAGGCGCCGATGATCTGGACTTCGGTCTGGGCGAAATCCACGGCGTTTTCGATGAAATTGCCCAATCCGTATAACAGCTCTGTCTGGCGCTTGAGCACGGGGGCGTCGGGGTGGTCCGGCGTCGGCGCGAGCTTCACCACCACATGGGCGTCCAGGCCCTTGAGCGGGGCGGCGGCCTCATCCATCAGTTCACGCAGACCGATGCGTTCATGCATCTTGTCAGCGGTCGTGTGAGACGATTGCGAGAGGCGCTGCAAGATCTCCCGGCACCGTTGCGCCTGGGAGATGATCAGGTCGGCATCCTCACGAGACAGATCATCCTGAGCGGCTCGCAGCATCTCTTTTGCGGTGAGTTGGATGGTGGCGAGCGGGGTGCCCAGCTCATGCGCGGCGGCGGCGGCGAGCGCGCCCAGGGCTGACAAGCGTTGTTCACGGGCCAGAACGCTTTGCGTGGCGGCGAGGGCGGCGCCCATGCGCTGGGCTTCAAATCCGACGCGCCAGGCGTAAACGGCTGTGAAGGCGATGGCGATCGCCAGCGCCACCCAGATCCCTGCGCGGTAGGTGGAGGGCAGCACCACGGCCTCGGCGTCCGACCAGGGCAGGGGCAAATGCCAGATGCTCAGCGAGATCGAGCCGACGATGGCGATAGCGGCCAGCGTCAGCCACCAGCGACCGGGCAAAGCCGCGACGGCGATGACCACCGGGCCCACCAGCATGACCGAAAACGGATTGGTCAGCCCGCCGGTCAGCGCCAGCAAGACCATCAGCTGGATCATGTCATAGGCCAGTTGCAGGAAGGCTTCCCAATCCTTGGCGAAGCGCTGGGTCGGCATGGCCAGCGATAGCCAGGCGTTCACCCAGGCGCTGGCCGCGATCACGCCCAGACACGCGCCCAAAGGCAAATCAAATCCCAGACCATAGAACACCACGATGACGGCCATGGTCTGGCCCGTCACCGCCAGCCAGCGCAACAGGATTAAGGTCCGCAACCGCACGCGGCCAAACACCGGGGTCAGGTTCGGGTCTGCGTCCAGCTCTGACCAGTCAGGTTCACTATTGGTGTCGCGCACGGTGTTGTTCTTTCCCAGATCGTCAACCAAGCAGCTGATCCATGCCCGCCCAAGCCGTCAACGGGACGTTCTGACGCGCTGCGGTGCGGTCGTGTGATCAAAGGCGGTTTAATCGCCAGTGTGGGCTGAAACAGATCATCACTTATGCTGCACCGCCATAGCCAAGGCTCGCATCTGACACAAGAATGTCGTAGATCAAGGGGATGGTTCGCGCTGCGCCAGCGCACAGCCACATACAGGATTCTTCATGGACTTGAAAAATCGACCGATCTGGCTTTTCCCCGTGATCGCCGCCGTGCTGGCGGGACTGGCCGCGATTCTGCTTTTGACGCTTTCAGGCCAGAACCCGGCGCGATCCGGGTCGCCGAACGCCGCGCCGGTGCGCATGTCCGGAGAGGCGGATATCGGCGGTGCGTTCACGCTGGTCGACCAGACAGGACAGACCGTGACCGATGCTGACTTCGCCGGTCGTCCGATGCTGATATATTTTGGCTTCACCTATTGCCCGGATATCTGTCCGACTTCGCTTCAGGTCATGGCGGCGGCGCTGGATCGTTTGCCAGAGGCGCAACGGGCGCAGTTTCAGCCGCTTCTGATCACTGTGGATCCCGAACGCGACACGCCTGAAGCGCTCGCCTCCTATGTGGATTCGCCCGCCTTTCCCGAAGGTTTGACGGGGTTGACCGGCAGCGAAGAGCAGATCCGGGACGCGGCGCGCGCCTACCGCGTTTACTATCGCCGTGTGGAGGATGACGGCACACTGGCGGAGTACACCATGGACCATTCCTCGCTCATCTACTTGATGGGTCGCGAGGGAGAATTTGTTGAAGTCTTTCCACATCAAGCGACGCCCGATCAAATCGCGTCACGACTTCAACAGTTTTTAGACAATAACCCGGCATAATTGCGATGAGCTGACAACGCTGCGGGCTCCACCGAGCTCAGGCGTGGAGGATAATGGCTATGCTTTACTCTTTTCTGGAAATGAGCCGGGCGGCTTTGATGCCCTGGCGCGCCGCCGCCAATATGACCCGGCAATCGCTGCGCTCGCCGCTCCACCCGGCCTTTGACACCCTGGCAGGCCGGACCACGGCCGCCGCCGCGGACCTGTTTGAAAGCCTGACCCGGTATTACGGCAAGCCCGAATGGGAGCTGAGCCCAATCGAAGTCAATGGCCAGCCTGTGGACGTCGTCACTGACACCGTCTGGAGCAAGCCTTTCTGTTCGCTGCTTCATTTCAAACGCGACCGGGCAGCGCTGGCGAAAGCGCGCGGCGTGAAGGTGACAGAACTGAAAGACCGCTCCGTTCTGATCGTGGCGCCCATGTCGGGCCATCACGCGACCTTGTTGCGCGGCACGGTCGAGGCCTTCCTGCCCGATCACGAAGTGTACATCACCGACTGGACGGACGCGCGCAGGGTGGCGGTGAGCGACGGGCGCTTCGATCTGGGCGATTACGTGCTCTATGTACGCGAGATGATCACCGCGCTGGGCGACAATCCCCATGTGGTGGCGGTCTGCCAGCCCGGCCCGCCGACTTTGGCGGCGATTGCGCTGATGGCTGAGGATGACGATCCGACGCGTCCCTCCTCGATGACCTTCATGGGCTCGCCCATTGATGCGCGCAAATCCCCTACCGTGCCCAATAAGCTGGCTGAAGAGCGTCCGTATGAATGGTTCCGGGATAACCTGATCCAGACCGTGCCGGCGGTGTATCCAGGCGCCATGCGCCGTGTGTATCCGGGCTTCTTGCAGTTGACCGGCTTCATCAACATGAATTTCGAGCGCCATGTGGACGCCCATTGGGACTTTTTCCAGCACATGGTGGAGGGTGATGGCGACAGCGCCGACCGGCACCGTCAGTTCTATGACGAATACCTGTCGGTGATGGACCTGACCGAGGAGTTCTATCTTCAGACCATCCACGACGTCTTCCAGGCGCATACGCTGGCGCGGGGCGAGATGCGTGTGGGCGAGCGTCTGGTGCGGCCTGAAACGATCACCGATGTGGCGCTTCTGACGGTCGAGGGCGAGAACGATGACATCTCCGGCATCGGCCAGACCCAGGCTGCGCACACCTTGTGTTCGAACCTGCCGGAAGCGCTGCGTCTGGACCATGTCCAGCCCGGCGTTGGCCATTACGGCGTCTTCAACGGTCGCCGGTTCCGTGAAGAGATCGCGCCGAAAATGAAAGCTTTCATGGCCGAGCACGACAAAGGGGCGTAACGCCCCTTTGTGCGCCTGAGGCTATTTTGGATCCGGCGCGTCGCCGCCTTCATGGGTGATGCGCAATCCTAGCGTCTGGGCGTCCGGCGCTGGATAGGCCGCGAAGGCCGCTGCGGAAACGGGAGTTTCGGGCGTCATCTCAAGGGTCAAAACACCGCCCGAATTGATGAAGCGGTCAAGCGCAGGGCCGGCCTGATCCACAAGGCCAGCGGGCAGCTGCGCCCCTGCAAACGCCAGTCCCATCCGTGACATCGCGCCAAGCTGAACGCGGGCCTGTTGCTCGCTGACGCCGGAGCGTTGGGCGATCTGGGTCGTGATGCGCTCCATCAGGGACTCATCAGTCAGCTGAAGCCTGAATTGATGGATCATCAACGGCGCCATCAGCCGGGCGGGATCAGGCGCTGCGCCTGGCTTCTCACCTGTCAGATCGGCCGCTTGCTCAGCATAGGCCGCAAGACCTGAGAGCTCCTGCTCAAAGCTCAGGCTGAGGCCGTCCACCAGGCGAATGATGTTTTCGCCCTCGGTCCAGGCGCGGTCTGTCTGCGGGTCGTACCGGCTTTCACCTGACGCGCTGAGCTCAAGCTGATCATAACCCAGCATGTCAAAGCTGCGGTCGATGTCAGCGCTTTGCGGATGACCGGGCGCGGGGCTCAGCATCAGTGAGGGCAGATCGAGGTGTGAGGACAGCACGCCGCTTCCCAGAGTCTCCACGCGGGCGGACAGTTCGGGCAGGGCGATCGCGACCCCGCCCACCGAGATCAGCAGATCAGTGAGGGCCAGCGTCTCATACGGGGCCTGACCCGGCGACATCAGACCGGCGCCCAGCGGCGAGCCTTCGCCAAGACCGTCCAGTTTCACGCCCGAGACGTCCAGCTCGCCCAGCCGCAGGGACATGGGGCCGCCTTGTTCGTCATGGCCATCCATGGCCAGCGCGCTCAGCTGACCCGATTGCAGGGTTTCGCCCTCTTCAAAGCCTTCAAGCACCAGCGTTTCAAGGTTCAGGGTCAGCGAGTTGGAGGGCGTGTCCTCAACTTGCATCGCCAGCGCCGCCAGTTCGAGCCGGGCGAAGCCAAAACCGGATCGATCCTCATCCAGGCTTTCGAGGCTGTCTTCGCCGCGGAGCAGGTCTGCAACCTTGCGCGCCAGGGCTTCGGACGGGTCGATCAAGCTCAGAACGTCTGCGCTCAACGCGCCCTCGGGCGCCTCGATCACGGCGTTCTGCAGTTCCAGCGCAGTGAAGAAGGGGTGATCGTTCACGCGTTGCGGGCCAGTCAGGGTCAGCTCACTGGCGGTCAGACGCCCATCTTCCAGCGTCATGGCGAAGTCTGTGAAGACATAGGCGCCGCGTTCAAACCGGCGCTCGGCCCAGTTGGCGCGGCCTTGCTCTTCCAGGCCGAAATCAGCCAATGCGGACTGGGCTTGCGCTTCGCTGACCGGGCGCGAACGGGTGTCGGAGCGGTCGCCAGACCCGGTCTCGGGACCGCAGGCCGCAAGTCCCAGTCCCAAAGCGAGCACAAAAGCGAGCGGGGCGCGGCGGGTCGATACGGCCATGATGCATCCTTTGGCGAAGCGTCGGTTTAGCGAGCCTATCGCAAGATCTGTCGTAAACCCAGACAGGGCGAAGCGACAGTTTCATGGAAGAGTGGGGGAATTACTGAGCGCCGCCCAGACGGCCCAACAGATCCGCGATGGGGTCGTCGTCTTCTGCGGGCGTTTCTTCCGCCTCCACAGGCTCTGGCGTCGGCTCGGCCTCATGCGTCGGCAAGGTTTGGGCAGGCGGGCTGAGCAGGTTGGCGATGGGGTCATCGCTGCGCGGCGCATCCGCCAGCACGGCGTCCAGCCCGCGCGGCGGCACGGGCGCGGCGCTTATGAAGGCGGCGAAGACCCGAGCGGGACCGGCGCCGCCCACGGCGTCCGTCGTAGCGGAATAATCGTCATTGCCCATCCAGACAACGGCGGTCAGTCCATCCATCCAGCCTGCGAACCAGGCGTCGCGATTGTCGTTTGTGGTGCCGGTCTTGCCGCGCACGAGACGCCCGTCTACGCGGGCGCTGCGGGCGGTGCCATAGCTGACGGCGGCGTCAAACAGCTGATCCATCTGGCGCAAAATACGATCCGCCAGCACGCGCTCGCCCTGGCGCGGCTCATGTTCGAACAGCATGTCGCCGTCAGCGGTGCGCACCGACAATATCGCATAGGCGTCGGCGCTGCGGCCGCCATTCATGAACGGCAAATAGGCCTGACCCAGCTCCAGCGGGGTGACTTCATACGCGCCCAGAGACAGGGCGTGGGTGTTCTCAAGCGGGCTGTGGATGCCCATGCGGCGCGCGGTGCGCATCACCCAGCCCCGACCCGTGGCTTCAGCCACCTGTACGGCGATGGCGTTGGATGAGCGGGCGAAAGCGCGTTCGAGGCTCATCTCGCCTTCATAGCGGTCGCCATAGTTTTGCGGCGCCCAGTCGCCATAGGCGATGGGCGCATCGACAAAAATGTCTTCGGGGCTGAGCCCGCCTTCAAAGGCGGCGGCGTAGACGAAGGGTTTGAAGGCGGAGCCGGGTTGGCGCCGGGCGTTCACGGCGCGATTGAACGGCGCTTGCGCGTAATCATGCCCGCCCACCATGGCGCGCACCCCGCCCTGGCTGTCGAGCGCGATCAGCGCGCCTTCGCTGGCGCCGCGGGCCCAGTCAGGGTTCTCAAGCCCTTGCGTCAACGCGGTTTCAGCGGCGCGCTGGGCGTCCACATCCAGCGTGGTGCGCACGATCAGATCGCCTTGATGGCCGGGCGCCAGCTCACGCACCTGGGTCATCACCCAGTCGGCGAACCAGCCCGCGCCGGGGCTGGAGCTGCCGCGCGACACCCGGATCGGGGTGGAGGCGGCGTCGATGCGTTCGCTCTGGCTGATCCGGCCTGTGGCGTACATCAGGTCCAGAACCACCGTGGCGCGCACCGACGCACGACGGGAGTCATTGGTCGGGGCGTACCGGGACGGCGCTTTCAGAAGCCCGGCCAATAAGGCGGCCTCGCCAATGCTCAGATCGTCGGCGGGCTTGCTGAAATAGCGTCTGGACGCAGCCTCCGCCCCCCAGGCGCCGGCGCCGAAATAGACGCGGTTGAGATAGAGGGCGAGGATTTCGTCCTTGGTGAAACGATGCTCCAGCCAGAACGCCAGCAGCACTTCCTGCGCCTTGCGCTCATAAGTGCGCTCAGAGCTGAGAAACAGGTTTTTGGCCAGCTGCTGGGTGATGGTGGAGCCGCCCTGCACCACGCGGCCAGCGCGGATATTGGCCATCAGAGCGCGCCCCGTGCCGATCAGGTCTATACCGAAATGGCTGTAGAAGCGCCGGTCCTCGACCGCCAGCACTGCATCGGCGAGGTTTTGGGGCAAGGCGTCGGCGGTGATCACTGCGCTGGTGGACTGGCCCCGGCGCGCAATGGTGCGCCCGTCGCGATCCAGCAGCACGGTTTCGCCCGAGTGCGGCGCAGGTTCGATGGCGCTGAGATCAGGCAGGGTGCGCGCCAAGTGTACAATCACGCCAGTCGTCAGCAATCCGCCGGCGATCACCATTAGGGTGAGCACGCGCAACCAGACCGGCATGCGGCCTTTGCGGGATCCGGCGGAGCGGTGTGTGCGAGCCATGACAGCGTCCAACGTTGAGACCTGCTCTTCATGCCCGATCCGGCGTTAAGGCTGCGTGAACTATAAAAGCGCGTGGCCTGGGTTGCGTCAGGGCGTCAGCCGGGGGAAGCTCTGTCGACCCGGATCAAGCCGGGGTGGAGGGGATCTGACATGTCTATTCGCCGTCTTGTGAGCCTGAGCGCGTCGCTGGCCGTTCTGCTGGCCGTTTCGGGCTGCGCCATGATCCCCGAGGGCGATTCCGTGTGCCCGGACCAGGGCCCCAATTCGGGCAGCTGGCCCTATTGCGCGCCATCAGAGCCCGGCGGACCGGGCCCGGTTGATGACCCGATCGACCCCACCGGGCGTGGCGTGCGCGGCTAGACTGGCGTCACGAAAACATCACTCTCAATCTGTGCGGCGCGGATTAAAGTCCGCCTCCTGTGTTTCGCATGGCGAGGGGATGACCATGAACCGTATTGCAGCTCTTGTGCTGGCGCCGCTGCTGGCGAGCGCCTGTTCCCAATCGGATGCGCCGCAGGCTGGTGACGCATCGGAGGCCGTATCAGGCGCCGCGACGCCGCTCTGGAGCACGCTGGACGGCCAGCCGCCGCTCGTGATCGCCCATCGCGGCGCGTCGGGCTTGCGCCCTGAACACAGCCAGGCGGCCTATCAGCTGGCGCTCGAGCAGGGCGCGGATGTGATCGAACCCGATCTGGCCATGTCGGCGGACGGCGTGCTGATCGTGCGCCATGACCCGTATCTGTCGCACTCCACCGACATCGCCAACCGGCCCGAATTCGCCGACCGCCGCAGTGTGATCATGGGGCGCGAGGATTGGTGGGTTCCGACCTTCACCGCGTCCGAGCTGCGCACCCTGACGGCCAGCCAGACCATGGAGGATCGCGACCAGTCCTATAACGGACAATTCCCGGTGATGACCTTTGAGGATTTTCTGGGTTTTGTGGCCGCCGAGGAAGAGCGCTGCGCCTGTGAAATCGCGATTGAACCGGAAGTGAAGCTGCCTGCGGAATTCACGGCGATGGGTCTCGATCCGCTTCCGGCCTTGCTGGCGGCGCTTGAAGCGCATGATCTCAACCGTGCGGATGCGCCGGTGGTCATCCAGTCCTTTGACGCCCCGTTCCTGCAGCGCCTGGACGCAGTGTCAGAGCTTCCGCTCGCCATGCTCTATGCGGGGCCGGATGCGGAGGGCGCCAATGCGGGCGGGTTAAGCCTTGAGGAGATCGCCCAGTTCGCGGACGGCATTGGCGCTTACAAATCCCTGCTGCTTACGCCAGAGGGCGACAGCACCGGCTTTGTCGAGCAGGCTCACGCTCTGGGGCTGGAGGTGCATGTCTGGACGGTGCGAGATGATCGCGACCCGCTGACCGGCGAGACTGTGCAGGACGAGCTGCGCGCGCTCTATGCGGTCGGCGTGGACGGGGTCTTCACCGACTTCCCCGCAACGGCGGTCACGGTGCGTGACCAGATGGCGAGCGAATAAGCCCCGGCCCGTCAGGGCCGCAAGCGCAAAGTGCGCCCGCAGCGTCAGCGAGGACCGGATAAAAACGACGCCTGTCAGGGCCAGAACACCGAGCCCAACGGGCTCGCAAGCGCGACCGCGCGCCCGTAGCGTCAGCGAGGATGAGGATGACCGGCCCGTCAGGGCCGCAAGGCCAAAGGCCGCCCGCAGCGAAGCGAGGATCGACCGAGCGGAGGCGAGGGAGAACAGAAAATCCCAAGTCCGCAGGACCGAGTAAATATTCACAACAAAAAGCGCCCGCCGGAGGACTCCGGCGGGCGTTATCTTGTCGCTCAAGAAGTGTAAGGCCTTAGCCTTGTTTCTTCTTGCCGCGCGGTTCGATGCCGCGACCGGTGGTGCGCTCGGCGATACGCGCGGACTTACCGCGGCGATCACGCAGATAGTACAGCTTGGCGCGGCGCACTTTACCCTTGCGCTTGATCTCGATGGACTCGATCAGCGGGCTGTACACCGGCCAGACGCGTTCCACGCCTTCGCCGAAGCTGATTTTACGCACGGTGAAGTTCTCGTTCAGACCGCCGCCGGAGCGAGCGATGCAGACGCCTTCGAAACGCTGAACCCGCTGGCGGTCGCCTTCGCGGATCCACACATTCACGGTCAGCGTGTCACCCGGAGAGAACTCGGGGATTTTCTTGTCGCCGAGCACGCGGACGGCTTCTTCCTGCTCGAGCTGTTGGATCAGGTTCATGGCTCTTCTCCTTGACGCCGCTGATATCTCGTCCAGAGATCGGGTCGGCGCAGTCGCGTTATATCTTCGGCCTGTTCCTTACGCCACCGGGCGATCCGGCCATGATCGCCTGACAGCAAAACGTCGGGTATTTCATGCCCGTCCCATTCACGCGGTCGCGTATAATGGGGGTATTCGAGCAGATCACCCTCAAAACTCTCGTCTTCGGTGCTCTCGATCTTGCCAAGCACGCCGGGGATCAGCCGCACACAGGCCTCGATGAGGACCATGGCGGGGGCTTCCCCCCCGGCGAGCACGGCGTCGCCGACACTCACCTCGTCCATGCCGCGTGCTTCGATGACCCGTTGGTCGAGGCCTTCGAAGCGGCCGCAAAAGACAATAACGCCCGGACCCGCCGACCACTCTCGCACCATGGCTTGAGTGAGCGGCTTGCCGCGAGGCGTCAGATAGATCAACGGCCGTCCATCCCTTGGAAGACTGTCGACCGCCGCCGCCGATACGTCAGGGCGCAGCACCATTCCTGGGCCGCCGCCAGCCGGCGTGTCGTCAACGGAGGCGTGCTTATGACGGGAAAACGACCGGATGTCCACCGTCTCGAGCGCCCAGAGTCCGTTCTTTCTTGCAGTCTCGAGCAATGAGACCCCAAGCGGACCCGGAAAAGCGTCCGGATAGAGGGTGAGAACCGAAGCGTTAAACGTCATGGCGCGCGCTTATGGGGCGCCAAACCCTGTGACGCAAGGAGAGAAGGGAGTCAGGGGGCGTCGGGACAGGTCGGGGCGCCATCCACGGGGTGCTCATGCCAGTCGCGATGAAGATCATCGTTGCGACCGTTTGAGAGCATGAAATCGTGCTCGGATGTGATGCAGGCTGTTTCCAGTTCCAGAGGAACAAGCCAGACCGAGTTTCCGGACGCTGCGATGGCGTCGTCTTCAAAGGCGCTTCCGCCCCTTCTGAGGCTATCATTTGGTCTGAAGGCCTGACACTGGGTGTCGATCTGGAGCGGCAAGCCGGTCGGGGAGAGTTCGAGCCGCATATTACAGCGCCCTTCCAGGCCCCGCTCAGCCGCCCGACCAGGATATTGCGCAAGCGTCTGGATCAGCCAGGTTGGTTCGGGCAGCCGCCAGCCTTCTGCGGTCAGGTGGAAGGTGATCTCTTCATTGACGGAGATGCTGGGTTCGCGTCGAGGTAGCGGGACGGGCGAGACGGTGCGGTCGGCGACCGCTGAGGCGTAGGTTTGCAGCTCAAGGGCGTTCGGTGCATCGGTCGGGCACATCAGATTGAAGTTCTCGATCACGCCGTTTTCTACGTTGCCGACAGGATTACAGATGGCGGTCTGCAAAGGCTCCGCTGAAGCCTGTGCCAAGGTTGCGATAGAGATCAGCGTGAGTAGCGCCATCTTGGCGAGATCCTTTTGCGTTTGAGCCGTCTTGGTTATTCCAGATCCGTCCGGCGCGCGCTGATCACGCGCCAGCTGCCGTCGGTTCTCGGGTTCAAGAGCCAGACCGTGCCGGTGATGCGCGGGCCGTTGCCGGGGTTCAGTTCAGGATAGACGGTGCGGGCGGCGATGAGCGCGCGGTCGCCATTGGCGCTGAACTCAGCGCGGCTCGGTTCGATGCGAACGGCGTTCGCATTACGCGCTGCTGAGGCGCGCACCAGCTCAGCCTCATACGGATCGGCGAGAGGCCTGGCGCAGGGCGTGGCGCGATGTGATTGATTGATGTTGAAAAACGCCGTCCACAACGCCTCATCGGCGTGGAGCCGGTCATCGCCGACTTCCGCGTAGGCCGCCTCCCAGGCGCGCATCTCGCGCTCGGCCCGGTTCAGGCCGACATCACGCTGCATGGGCCTGTAGGCTCGCCAATAGGCGCTGCGCAGGGCCTGATCCGTCGCGCCAGAGCGCCAGGTTGGCGAAAAGCCCATCTGCCGCACATAGGCCCAGCTTTCAGAACCCATTTCCGGCCAGAGCCCCGTCCGCCGGGCCAGCTCGGCGCTATCGCCGCTTTCAGCGGCCGCGCCCAGGATCGGGCTCAGCACCGCTGTCGTCACCGCGCACTCACGATCCGCCAGACTGACCGGTGTACTGGCGCAGGCGGTGAGGAAAAATACGGTGGCGAGGATTGCGCTTAGTCGGAGCATTGCGGCGCTTCAGCATCGGGGAAGGGCGGCGCCTCTGATCCTGTACCGTCGGGTTGGCTCAGATTGTATTCATTATCAAACGGCACACAGGGCGCATCTGCGCCATTCGGCACAAGCCAGTAAGAGTTTCTGGCCGCATCTGAGGACGCGCGTACAAACTGTCCGGCGCTTCTTGAATGGCCGTCTTCGTGACTGGTGCGGCACTCCCAGGAATCGCTGCGGCGGCGGCCATTCGCTCTGAGTTCGATGGTTCCACGGCAGCGCGCTGCAAGGCCGTCACCCGCTGCGTTCGGCGGGTAGCTGGGCGGGGCGCGAAAGAGCGGCGTGATTTCTGCAAGGTCCCAGCCTTGCTCGGTCAGGGTGAAGTCCACCGCGCGCGCCCGTAAGGGGTAGATCGTTTCAATTCTCGTCCGGCTTCGGGCGAGAATCTCATTGGCGGAAGCCTGTAACGCGTCAGCGTCAGGCGCGTCTTGCGGACAGGTGAAGGCTGGGGTCCATCGACGCCCGGCCTGCTCCCAGCTGAGCTGACAGTCTGCCGTCACCGGTTCAGCGCTCTGCAGTGATAAGGCGCTCGACAGCGCGGCGAGCCAGATCATGGATATCCCCCTCTTTTGAAGAGAGGGTGCCCCAGTGGTGCTCGCTCATCAAGCGAGTTCGCGCTTATTGGTCTTTGTCTTCATCGCCTTCAATGGTTTCAGGCGGGTTGGCGACCAGCTTGCCCGCGGCGAGGTCCATATGCGGGACCGCCGCCTTGGTGAAGGGCAGGAACCAGACGCCGTCCGGGCCTGAGATTTCCAGAAGATCGCCGGCGCCGAAATCCTGCACCGATTTGACCTTGCCCAGGGCGTCGCCCTCAAGGTCTTCCACTGTCAGACCGATCAGGTCTGAATAATAAAACTCGTCCTCTTCCAATTCCGGCAGGGCGCTGCGCGGGGCGTGCAGCAGCGTGCCTTTCATCGCCTGCACCTGCTCGCGGGTGAGGTTTTCCTTCAGCCGCAGCGTCACTGTTCCGTTCGGGCCGGGTTTGGCTTGCGTCGGGGTCAGGATCACCGCGCCGGATTTATCCAGGAACGGGCCATAGCTGCACACTTGGCTCGGGTCGCCGAAGGGCTTGATTTTCACATCCCCGCGCACCCCATGGGCACCCGCGACAGCGGCGATGACGACAAGCTCTTCTTCAGGTGCGGGCATGACGGGATCCTTTTCTGGCGCTCTGTCTGCCCTGAAGAGCGCTCCAGCTCAAGACGGGCGCTGCGCGGGACACAGAGGGTCAGCACGAGAGAGGGGTCAGGCCACGATAGGTTCGACTTCGGCCTCAATCACTGCGCCTTTTTCAGCCCGCGCAAGCTCAAGATCATATCGGTTCTGCAGGTTCATCCAGAATTCTGGCGTCGTTCCGAAGAATCTCGCCAGGCGCAAGGCCATGTCGGCATCGCACCGGGCGCCATCCAGTAATCTGACGACGCGCTGACGCCCAACGCCGAGTTTCTTAGCGAAGGTAGGAGCTTTGAGGTTGAATTCGGGCAGATAATCTTCCCGAAGGTGATCACCGACGCTTTGCGGCGCGATGAAAGATTGCGGCATAAGGAACTCCCGAGGGTTAAGTGTGCCGAGGTAGGTATCAGTTCTGGTTGTTCAGTCTTCTGCAAGCTTAGTGATAGTCCTCGAACCGGACCGCATGGGCATCGCCATCGTGAAACTCGAAAGTGATGCGGGATTGCCGGTTTACACTGATGGACCAGCGGCCCGTCTGATCGCCCTGTAACAAGTGCAGGCGATGGGATGGAGGCGTTTGCAGGTCCGTTATTACCCGTGCAGCGTCTATGCGATCGAGAGCCCTTTTGGCGCGAGGCGCAAGTTCTGCAGGAACGCCTTTGCTGATACGTCCTTCAAACAAGGCTGCAGTTTGCTTGTCAGCGAAGGATCGGATCACTCGCGTTTCTCCATTATTCGAGGTGTACCGGAAGTCGTTACATATTACAAGCAAAATGTAACGAAGACCGTTACACTCTAGGTGCTATTCCTGCTTCGGTGGCGCTAGGGCATGCCGCCCTGAAAGGCTTCGGTCTCGCCTGAACTGGCTTCATAGAGCGCCACCGCCCCGCCGCAGCCGGGCTGGACGCATTTCAGCGCGGTCTCTACCTGATCGAGATGGGCGTGGGCGAGCGCGCGTCGGGCCAGCAATTCCTGCGCGGTATAATAGCGCGCGGCGCTGCAGGTCTTGCAAAACGCCTCCAGCCGGCTTTGTGGCGGCAGATCGTCAAGGCGAAGTTCGGTTTTCCAGGTCATCACCAGAAGTCCTCGGCATAGGGAATACGTGTGAACGCGATTTTGCCGCCCGCATAGCCGCCCGGCGGCGGGGTCCAGACCCCTTGGGTGACTAAAGATTTGGCGTAGCGGCTGTTGAGAGAATCGATGGCGTCCTGCAGGGCGTTGCGGCGAGCGCGGTCTTCAGCGTTCTCCTCCACCAGCCAGTCAGTCTGGGTGACGCCGGGATCATCAAGGTCGCACAAATACATGCCCGCCCGCATGGGCCGCGCGCGCGGATCGGCGCGTTGGGCCGCGCTCCACAGCGTATCGAGCGCTTTCAGGCAATCGCGGTCGGTGCGGGCGCTGTGCAGGGGCAGTTCCCCGCTCCAGCCGCCGTCAATATGGCGCAGCCACAGCCCCATCCGCCCGGCGGTGCGGCCGTCGCGGCGCATGCGGCGGGCGGCCTTCACCGTCAAAAGCCGGGCGCAGTCATAGGCGCTGGGCCAGCTGCGATGGCTGGGCGGCAGGACGCGGCCATGGCCATACATGCGGCGCTGGGCGGCTTCGGCCTGAATGTCGTAGCCGTGCAGCGCGTACCAGAAGCGCTCGCCCGCCACATTGCGCCACAAGGCGCGCATCTGCTTGGGCTGCAGCGCCCAGAGCGCTTTCATGTCCGCCACCCCCGCCTTCAGCAGGCGCTTGCGCATGGACGAGCCGATGCCCGGCGCTTCCTCCACCGGGCGCTTGAGCAAGGGCCCCGGCAGGTCTTCAGGCCGCCAGATCGTCAAACCGTCGGGTTTGCCCAGCTTGCAGGCCATTTTGGCGAGAAAGCGGTTGGGCGCCATGCCGATGGAGGCGGTGACCACGCCACCCGTTTCCGCCGCGATGCGCGCCTTGATCGCGTTCGACACGACGTGAGGGTCGGCGATGGCGCGGGCGTCGAGCTTGCAGGTCAGCTCGTCAATGGATTTCACCGCCCCGATGGGCAGAACGGCGCGGATTTCCGCCACCATCACGGCGTGCATGCGGCGATAGAGGTCGGGCTTTTGATCCACCAGGATCATGTCGGGCACGGCTTCGCGCGCCTCGCGCACGGTCATGACCGAGCTGGCGCCTTTCGCCTTGGCTTCTTTCGAAGCGGCGATGATGCAGGTGTTGCGCGCGCCCTTCATGGGGATCACACCCACGGGCCGCCCCCTCAGGCGCGGATCGGCGTATTGCTCGACGCTGGCGAAGAAGCTGTCAAAGTCGAGATAGAGCTGCTCGATGGTGTCAGGTTTGCGCATGTGTCTGTTCCGCAGGCGGCTGTCCGCTTTGGAACAAAGATAGAACAAATGCGTTCAGGGAAAAACCCGAAAGAGTCACACGGGCGTCGAATGCGCTGACTCCAGATGTGAAAAACCCCGCCGTGCTTCCACGACGGGGTCGATCAAACCGCTGATGGGAAACTTATATAAGTCGGGCAGGAGGCGTGTGGCATTTAGCTTTCTTGACTTTAGCGGTTCAGGTTCATCGTCGGGGACCAAATTGGTTTCTGTGTCGGCGTTTGTGTAAAACCTGTACAGCATACATTTATATGGCCAAAATCAGTGTCGATCTTGAATTCATACAATGTTTGTCCATGAGGAGTGCGCTTATCAAGAGTTTTACATTCAATCATTCTGATGTCAGTAGGTACAGCGTCTTTTAAAATATCCCATTTTTGAGATGCTTCAAAATGATTGATATTCTCAAATTTAAGCAATGATGGTAAAATTAGAAAATCAGCATCTATATCCGTAAGTCCCTCTAATATATAATCAATATCTAATGAAATGGATAGAGATTGGTCAGGCATGCGTAGTGAATACAAGCGGCAGCATGACCAGCCCATTATTTTGAAATCACTCGTCGTAAATGTATACTCGTGTGTGTAACTTTCTGTCATTGGCCTAATGTGTCCTGAACCATGGGTGCCAATGATATGAAAAACCCCGCCATGTTTCCACGACGGGGTTGATCAAACGCCTGGAAGAGAAAGTCCTATTCGGACTTTTCTTCTTCAGCGGCGGCCTCTTCAGCAGGGGCTTCTTCTTCAGCCGGAGCGGCTGCAGCAGCGGCTTTGGCTTCTTCTTTTTCGAGACGCTCAGCGGCGCGCTCTTTGGCTTTTTCGCCCGGCTCGGCTTTTTTCGGGTTGTTGCCGTGGGTCCACTCATAGACGCCGGCGTCTTTCAGGAAGCGCGCCACGCGATCGGTCGGTTGGGCGCCTTTCTTGATCCACTCGGCGGCTTTCTCGGTGTCCACAGCCACGCGGTTGTCGTGGTCTTTCGGGAGCATCGGGTTGTAGTGACCGATTTTCTCGATGAAGCGGCCATCGCGCGGCATGCGCGAGTCGGTCACGACGATGCGGTAGTACGGGCGCTTCTTGGCGCCGCCACGGGCGAGACGAATTTTAACAGACATAGTGCGAGTCCTTTAAGGTCATTTTTTCTTTGAGAGGCCGAGCGGAAGGCCGTCTGGCCCCAGCGGTCCGCCGATACCTGGCAATCCCTGGTCGCCTGGGCCGCCCAGCCCCGGCAGGTCGGCGCCCTTGGGCGCGTGTCCTTTGAGAAGATCAGAGGCCGCATCGCCCAGACCGGGAGGCATGCCGCCCCCCATGCCCGGCATTCCGCCGCCCATTCCGGGCATGCCAGGCATTCCGGGCATCCCGCCCTTTTTGCCCTTCTTGCCCATCTTCTTCATCATGTCCGCCATCTGGCGGTGCATTTTCAAAAGCTTGTTCACCTCCGGCACGGCCACGCCGGCGCCCATGGCGATGCGGCGCTTGCGGCTGGCTTTGAGGAGGTCAGGCTTGGCGCGTTCTTCGCGGGTCATCGACAGGATGATCGCTTCTTGACGTTTCAGCGCGGTGTCGTCGAACCCGGCATTGGCCATCTGGGCCTTCGCCGCCTTGTTCATGCCCGGCAGGAAGCCCATCATGCCGGAAATGCCGCCCATTTTCTGGAGCTGGCGCAACTGGTCGGCCATGTCTTCCAGGTCGAACTTTCCCTTCGCCATCTTTTTGGCGAGGCGTTCGGCTTTCTCGTGATCGACCTCGGCGGCGGCTTTCTCCACCAGCGAGACGATGTCGCCGCGCCCCAGGATCCGGCCCGCCAGGCGTTTCGCGTCGAACGCGTCCAGCCCGTCGACCTTTTCAGAGACGCCCAGGAATTTGATCGGCAGGCCGGTGACCCAGCGCATGGACAGCGCGGCGCCGCCGCGGCCATCACCATCCATCCGGGTCAGCACCAGGCCGGTCAGTTTCAAACGCTCGTCAAAGCGCTTGGCGGTCTCCACCGCATCCTGACCGGTCAGGCTGTCAGCCACCAGAAGGGTTTCGCGCGGCCGCGCCACATCGGCGATCTTCGCGGCTTCGCCCATCATCTCTTCATCGATGGAGGTGCGGCCCGCGGTGTCGAGGATCACCACGTCATAGCCTTGCAGGCGGCCCGCGCTCATGGCGCGCTTGGCGATCTCGACGGCGGACTGGCCCTTGACGATGGGCAGGCAGTTCACGCCCGCCTTTTCCGCCATCTGCGCCAGCTGCTCCATCGCCGCCGGGCGGCGGGTGTCGAGCGAGGCGACGAGGACTTTTTTCTTCTCGCGCTCGGAAATGCGCTTGGCGAGCTTGGCGGTGGTGGTGGTCTTACCCGAGCCCTGAAGACCCGCCATCAAGATGGCCACGGGCGGCTCACCGGTCAGGTTGAGGCCCTCGGGCTCGCCCTCGCCGCCGAGCAGGTCCACCAGGCCGTCATGGACGATCTTGATGACCTGTTGGCCGGGGCTGACCGAGCGGATGACGTCTTCGCCGATCGCCTTTTCACGGACTTTCGCGGTGAAATCCTTCACCGCCGGCAGGGCGACATCGGCTTCCAGAAGGGCGACGCGGATCTCGCGCAGGGCGGCGTCCACATCCTTTTCCGACAGCGCGCCGCGCCCGGTCAGGCTGTCAAAGACGCCGGAAAGCCGTTCTGAAAGTGAGTCGAACATGTGTTCGCCTGCCTCGTTTCGCTTCTGGTCACACCGATAAGGTGTGGATCAAGCGCGCACGCCGCAACCATCCCACTGGACGAGCCTTCGTCGAGCGGGGGACCTCGCCCGCCTCCGGGCGTTCATTCCTGATCAATGCAGGACGCCGTGTGCGGGTAAGGCAAGCGAGTTGCGCTTGCACTGAAGCGTGGGCGTTTACGCGGGGGGCGGGGAAGAGTCAAGGGTGAGGATAGCGATGATCTTATCCCACAGGGCTGAAATGGGGTGAGACTAGGCGCTTCCAGAAGAGGAGAGCGCCATGAAAACCCCATACAAGAAACCTGCGTTTCAGACTTCGCGGTCAAACCGGACCTCTAGCAGGGACGCCTCGCCCGCGCAGGAGGAAGAGCCTGCCGTATGTAACACCATTCGTCGCAATATTGGCGATGATAGCGCTCAGATCCGAACTTATGAGTTGGAAATCAGCCGCCGACGGGAACAGATCAGACGCTTGCAAGATGATATCGCCATGTTGGAACTGCGGCGCCAGCAATTGAGGGCGGCAGAGGCTGATGTTCCCCGACTACCTGGGCCGGACCTTCCTGTACAGGCGCGCGGGCGTTTGGGCGCGTTGCTTCGAATCTTGAAAACTCTGGGCCAGATTCATGATGCGGTGTTCCTGGCGGATGCGATCAATCGCGCCGTGGCGGTCAGGCAGGCCGAGCAAGAGATTGATCGAAACATAAACAGTGCTGAGCGAGATATTGAGCGGATCAGGGGAGAGCTACGTCAGTACCAAGGCTTACTGGATGATCGCGTCGACTGGATGAAACGACACTTCAAAGCGTTCAAGGACAATGGCTGTGAGGGCAGCGCCTTCAACAGCTACCGCTTCACCCCGTCATCGCGCACGCGCCGTTTATTGACCTAACCAAACGGATGATCCCGCACCGCGCTCTCACACGCCGCCATGTCCGGATGGGGCCGGGCGCGTTGATAGAGCTGATCCATGCGCGGCGGGCGCAGGAAACAGCCCGCCGCGTCATAGCGTCCGGCATAAAGCTGGCCGGTCGCGTCCAGATGATAGGTGAAGATCAACGACAGATTGGCTTCAAGAGCCTGCTGGTCGAGACGCGCGGCCAGTTCGGCGATGTCTGCAGGCTGTTCGCCTGTGACGATCCAGCGGAGATATCGATAGCTGACGCTGGTGATGGCGTTGGGCGGATTGTCGTCCGGACCCATGAACACGCCATCCGCGACCGCAATCTCGCAGTCTATCGCGGCGAGGTCTCCACCTTCTGCAGCCTGTACAGACCGCGTGTAATCGCGCTCCAGCGTGCCGCAGGCGTCCAATATCCGCCGCTCATGGGGTTCAAGACGGCTGCAGGCCGTCAGACCGAGCGCCAGAGCCATGCAGACGACAATTAGACGCATCTTTCCGGCCTTTCCTGCCATCTAACCGAACGGATGATCCCGCACCGCGCTCTCGCACGCCGCCATGTCGGGATGGGGCCGGGCGCGTTGATAGAGCTGATCCATGCGCGGCGGGCGCAGGAAGCAGCCGTTTTTGTCATAACGACCCGCGTATATCTGTCCGGTAGCGCGCAGGAATTCACTATAGTGAATTACCAGGTCGGCTTCTAAGTGAGCCTGGTCGCAGAGGGCGGCGAGCTCGAGAATGTCGTCGGGCTGCTCGCCTGTCACGATCCAGCGCAGATAGCGGAAGGTGACGCTGAACAGGGCGTAGGGCGGGTCATCATATGGCCCCATGAAAACGCCGTCGGCGATGGCGATCTCACAATCAATGGCGGCGAGCTCGCCGCGATAGGCGGCCTGGCGCGTGGCGTCAAAATCTGGATCCAGCGTCCCGCACGCCTCCAGTATGCGCCGCTCATGGGGATCAAGCGGGCTGCAGGCCGTCAGACCGAGCGCCAGAGCCATGCAGACGACAATTAGACGCATATTTCCGGCCTTTCCTGCCATCTAGCCAAATGGATGCTCCCGCACCGAGGTCTCGCACGCCGCCATGTCGGGATGGGGCCGGGCGCGTTGATAGAGCTGATCCATGCGCGGTGGGCGCAGGAAGCAGCCCGCCGCGTCATAGCGCCCGGCATAAAGCTGGCCGGTCGCGTCCAGATGATGGGTGAAGATCAGCGACAGGCTAGCTTCAAGATATTGCTGGTCGAGATGGGCGGCCAAATGCATGAGATCGTCGGGTTCTTCGCCCGTCACGACCCAGCGCAGATAGCGCCAGCGCACGCTATCAACCGCTTCGGGCGGGTCGAGTGCGCGCATGCTGTAACTGCCGTCTGCGACCGCAATCTCACAGTCGATGGCGTTCAGATTTCCCATGAGTGAGTCCTGTCTCACGGCCTCAAGGTCAGGCTCCAGCGTGCCGCACGCCTCCAGTATGCGCTGTTGATGCGGCTCCAGCGGGGCGCAGGCCACCAGAGCGAGCAGCCCAAACAGAAGTGAGAAAAACTCGCGCATGGGGCGAGTTTACGAGGCGCTCAAAGTCCCGGCAAGGAGAAACCCCGACTGTCCCAAAACGCGTCTGAGTCAGGCGCAGTGCCGCTACAACTGATCAATATAAACCCGGCATATGGGGCTGGATCTGCTCGAAATCGTGTTGGCTCCATAAGGGCTGGGTCAGCGCCCGATCTGCGAGCGCAAGAAGGGCTGGATCTGTCCTCAACTCAGTCGGGATGGGCTGGTCAGGGTCGAGGCGTATTTCGAGGGCCTGCCAGAACAGCTGCATCTCGGTTGACGCTAGGCCATCTCGTTCACGAGACGGCGCATGCACCGGGCGGCCTCGGAGTCGCTCGTGAAAGCCGCGTACATCACAGGTCGCGGATCAGCTTCCCGCTCAAGCACGGCGTTCCAGCTCGGACATATCCTGTCCCAGGGAAGCGTGGCGTGGAGGCTTTCAGGGCGTAGCTGGGCCGGGCCGAGCGTATACAAATGCTCACAGATATCCGAGGCCGCGTCGGCTTGAGCGGCTTGAAAGAGCGGCTCGATAAAGTCCGACGATTCCAGGCAGCCATAACGCCCTTGGGTGACCCATCCCGCCTCGGGCCGCTCCAGCATCAATCCGCGCAACAGCCGGGTTCGGGTCGTGCGCTCAGACCGCCGGATCAGATCCGCCGGGATCGCATCGCCTTCGTCCAGCAGGGCCATCCGCCAGATGACAGGGTCTGCCGTGGGGCCGTCATGGGCCGAAGCGTCCGCCCATGCCAGACGGCAGGATTGCTCGTCCCGGCTTAAGGTGCTCATCGGGGCGAAGTTCGGCGAAGCGCCCTTGCACGCGGCGAACGCCAGCCTTTGATCCCGAGCTTGCCCGGCGTCCTGACAGGCCGCAGACAGCGAGACACAGACAAGGCTCAGACATACAACCCAGACACGCATGCGTGAAATTTATCACCCTGTATGGCGATAAACAATGATCTGCTCCCCTGGTGCGCGATCAGCAAGACTTGATCCTAGCCGCCTTCCATTCCGCCTTTGCATCCCCTACCTGTCAGCGCAATGATCCCGCCTCTGCCCGAAAGGCTTGCCATGCTGACCCTTGCTTTCCAGATGGACCCGATCACCGATGTCGATGTGAACGCGGACTCCACTTTTGACATTGCGCTGGAGGCCTTTGGGCGCGGCCATGAGATCTGGGTGTATGAGCCGAAACATCTCAGCCTTGAAAACGGCAAGGTCCGCGCGACGGCCCAGCGGGTGAAAACGCTGGAGCGCGTGCAGGGCGCGCATGTGACCTTGGCGGAGCCGGAAGTTCTGGACCTGCACACGGTGGACGCGATCTTCCTGCGTCAGGATCCGCCCTTTGACATGAGCTATATCACCACCACCCACATGCTTGAGCATGTCATGGACCAGGTGCTGGTGGTCAATGATCCGCGCCATGTGCGCGACGCGCCGGAAAAACTCTTCGTCACCCATTTTGAAGGCGTAATGCCGCCCACCCTGATCACCAGCTCGGAAGCGCAGATCCGCGACTTCTTCGAGCGCCATAATCGCGACATCGTGGTCAAGCCGCTGTTCGGCAATGGCGGGGCGGGCGTGTTTCGGGTGCGAGAGACGGCGGAAAATCTCGCCTCTCTGGTGGAATTGTTCCAGCAACTCAGCCGGGACCCGCTGATGGTGCAGGCTTTTGTTCCGGATGTGCGAAATGGCGACAAGCGCGTCATCCTGGTGGATGGCGAGCCGGTGGGCGCGATCAATCGCGTGCCGGCTGAGGGCGAAGTGCGCGCCAACATGCATGTGGGCGGCAAGGCGGTGAAATCTGACCTGACCGAGCGCGATCTTGAGATTTGCCGCATTATCGGGCCGGAGCTGAAACGCCGCGGCCTCGTCTTTGTGGGCATCGACGTGATCGGCGACTATCTGACCGAGATCAACGTCACCTCGCCCACCGGCATCCAGGAATTGCGCCGCTTTTCCGGCGTCGATGTCTCCGCGCTGCTGATCGACTGGGTGGAAGCCAAGCGGGCCTGACGCCCGCTTCACTCAGATCAGCTGCGGCAGGGCGTCCGCCAGCGCGCGCACATCGTCTGGTGATGTGAAGACGCCCGGCGTCACGCGCACGCACGCCCCATGGGCGACGCCTGTGCGATGGACGGTGAAGATCCGGTGCTCCTCCAGCAGGCGGCGCGCCAGAGCGATATTGTCGTCTGAGCTTGTGCGGCCGGGCGCCCTGAACGAAGTGATGGCGGCGTGCAGCCCTGGCTCATCGGGGGTGAGCACGTCAAACCCCGCCTCCCGCGCGGCGTCCACCCAGAGGCTGCGCAGATATCTCAGACGCGCCGCCTTGCGCGCCGGTCCAATCGCGTCGTGCAGGTCAAGCGCGGCGGGAATGGCGAGAATGGCGGCGAAATTGGTCGTTCCGGTGTGGACGCGCGCCGACAGGTCGCCGGGGCCGCGCACCGCTTCGCCCATGAACGGATCAATATCCTCGATCCGGTCTTTGCGCACATACATCAGGCCGACGCCCAGCGGCGCGCCAATCCATTTGTGCAGGTTGAAGCCGATGAAATCAGCGCCGAGATCGGCGGCCTGAAAATCGATCTGTCCCCAGGAATGGGCCGCATCCACAATCACATCCACCTGCCGGGCGCGCGCCATGGCGCAAATCTCAGACACCGGAAGGACCAATCCTGTGCGATGGCTGAGATGAGTGAGCAGCATCAGGCGCACATGCGGGTTGGCGATCAGCGCCTGTTCATAGGCGTCGATCAGGCCCTGGCGCGTGGCGGGTTCGGGCAGAGTGATCGTTACAAGGTCCGCGCCGCGCCGCTCGCGCAGCCAGCCCATGGCGGTCTGCATGGAGCCATAGTCGAGATCGGCGTACAGCACGCCATCGCCCGGTGAGAGTTTGTTATAGCCGCCGATCAAGGCTTGCAGCGCTTCGGTGGCGTTGCGCGTCAGGACGATTTCATCCGCGTCACAGCCCAGGGTCCGGGCGATCTGGTCCATGACAGCGCGCGCTTCGGTCCAGAATTCGCGCCGGGCATAATAGGAATTGCGGCGGTTCACCGTCTCCACATGCGCGAGATAGGCGTTTTGCACCGGCCGCGCCATCATCCCCCAATTGCCATGTTCCAGGTGAATGACCTCATCAGTGACGTCGTAGAGCCCTGATACTTCAGCCCAGAATGTTTCATCTTGCGCGGCTTCAAGCGGGTCGGCGCTGACATTGGGCAAAGCGCGCGCCATGCCTGTCAGAGACAAACCCGCGGCAGCGGCGGAGAAGATCGATCGGCGGGTCATGTGCGGCATGAAAAACTCGTATCAGCTAGGAAAAGCAGCAGGGGCGCCGCATCAACGGCGCCCCTGTGCCTGTAGATGTTTGCAGTCCTAGAAGTTGGCTTCCAAGCGCAGATAATACTTGCCGCCGTCGGTATCGTACGGGGCATTGCGTGAGTAGATCAGGCCGCGATTGGCCTGACGGCGGGATTCATCGGGATAAGTGTCGAAAATGTTTTCGGCCCCGACGCGCATGGCGAAGTTTTCGGTCAGCTCGACGCGAAGACCGAGATCCACAAAAACTTCCGCTCCAAAGTCCTGATAGATGACGTTGGCGCTGTCATCGGTGTCCGTCCACTCGCCATAATAGCGAGCGCGAGCGTTCACGCTGTACCGGCCCAGAGCGTAATCGGCGCTGAGCACGGCGTTGTGCTGGGGCAGGCCCTGTTCGAACACGGTGCGCGAGACATCGTTGAACACGCCGCTGGCGGCTTCACCGGTGACCTCGGTCTCATTGTAGTTATACGCGCCTGTCAGCGTGACCGCGCCTTCGCCCAGATCAAAGCCATAGCTCGCCACCAGATCGAGACCGCGGGTGCGGGTGTCAAACTGGTTCTGGAAGAAGGAGACCCGGGTGATGCTCTCTCCGCCCGGAACCCCGAGCGCCGCCAGCTGCGTCCGTTCCGCATCGGTCAGGGTGAAGCTGCCAAGGGTCGAGAAGCGATCATCCACATCGATCTGGTACAGATCGGCGGTCAGGGTGAAACCGCTGGCGTGCTGGTAGGTCAGACCCAGCGAATAGTTCTGGGAGGTCTCAGCGTCCAGCGCCGTGATCTCAGGACCATTTGCGCGGGCGTTGATGATGTCCGCCACCGGACCGACCGGGCTGAAACGTCCCGAGGTGACAAGGTTCAGCGTGGTGCTATCCAGCCCCTGGGAGGTGCGTTCAGACTGCAGCTGACCGGGGGTCGGAGCGCGGAAACCGGTGGAGGTGGCGGCGCGGACCGCCAGAGCTTCGGTCAGCTCATACCGGCCTGACAGCTTGTAGTCGGTGGTGGAGCCGAACTCTGAGAAGTCTTCAAAGCGCAGTGCCGCGGCCAGCGTCAGACGCTCCGTGACAGGGGCTTCCAAATCGACATAGCCGGCATAGCTATCCTGGCTGAAGCTGCCTTCTTGCAGGTCTGAATAGCCCGGAAACCCGTTGGAGCCCGACGGCAGACTGTCAACGGCGAGCGGGCCCACGGCGTAGGAGGCTTCGTCGCCGGCTTCGATTTCATATGTCTCTTCACGCGCTTCCAGGCCGAAAGCGACGTTCACAGGCGCTGAGAAGGCGTCGACCGCCCAGCCATAAACGAAGTCGAGATTGAAATTGGTTTCCTGCTGGGCCAACACGCCGGCGCTGAAGCTGGTCGGGCTTTGCGACCCCAGCGAGGCGTTGATGGTGTTGTAGATGAAGTAATCGACTTCATTACGGCCGCGAGAGGCGCTGAAATCCCAGCTCAGTCCGAAATCCAGATCGCCGCGCAGACCCGCCACAACCTCATAGTCTTGATCCTCGGACCCGAACTGCGGGGAGAAACCGGCCGGGAAAATGGCGTTCAGATCATAGGCGGGGTCCAGCGGGCTGGTGCGATAGGCGCTGGTGAAAGCGGGGTTGCGCCAGTTGAAATCGCTGACGCCCTGACCTTGGGTGAAGGTGGCGTGGCTGTAGCCTTCAACTAAGTCGGTGATCGGAGCGGCGGCGTTCAGGGCGAAGCGCACGACCTCACGCTCAGGCTGGCCCCAGTTCTGTACCGGGTCGGCGACCTGAATGCCGGTGGCTTGCTCGAACGCGATGGCGTCCGGGCGCTGACGCGACCGCGACGTGCGCTCGGCGGTCACATGCTCAAGCGTCGCCGTGGCGAAGCCGCCATCCCCCAGTTCAAAGCCCAGTTGGGCACCGATCTGATATTCTTCACCGTCCCCTTCGTAATACTGGGAGGCCTGGGCGAAGGCGCGCAGTCCGACCGTCTCGTCCAGGATCACATTGATCACGCCCGCGATCGCGTCAGAGCCATATTGCGCCGAGGCGCCGTCGCGCAGAACTTCAACCCGGCTCACGGCGAAGGCCGGCAGCGCCGCCATGTCCGTGGACTGGGCGCCGCGCGAGCCGAGCAGGGCCGCCCGGTGGCGGCGTTTGCCATTGACCAGAACAAGGGTCTGGTCTGGCGACAGGCTGCGCAGCCGCGCCGGGCGAATGAAGATCGCGCCGTCCGCCATGGGCAGGCGCTGGATCGAGAAGGCCGGGTTCAGAACGGCCAGGGAATCCATCAGTTCATCAGACACGACGCTGTCGAGGGCCACGCCGGAGATCACGTCGACGGGCGCCAGAGAATCCAGAGCCGTCCGGCCTTCGCGGCGCGTGCCGGTCACAACGATGATGTCGTTGCGCGCGGCGGCGCTGGTGTCCGCTTCAGATTGTGTCTGGGCGAAGCTTGGGTGAGTCAGGGCTGCGGCGGCAGCACCGGCGAGAAGCAGGATGCGCATGAATTGTCCCTCCAATAGCGCGTCGATGACGCTGCGGGACCCCATGCACCGCAACGCGTCCGCTCATCTGTGATGGCGGCGTCGACGGTTAACGATTAGGCGCGGCGTGTGACGGATCAGCGATGCTTCGGCGACAGATTGAAAATTTTAGGTAATTATTTTATGCACTTATAGTCATGGTCCGGATTAATCCCGGAAAAGTGAGCGACGGGGTTTTGACAGCGGGTTCACGATAGTAAACACGACGTTAAGGAGGCGCGCCGCGATGATCGACACCGATACCCTGCACCTGCAATGGGCGCTCAGCTATCCGTTCCCGCGCCCGCAAACGCCCTTCATCTTTCTCGACGGCGCGACCTGGCCGTTAATGCAGACGAGCGGCGGGTTTGGCGACTGGATCATTGATCACGCCAAGGGACCGATGCGCATGGCCGATGCGCTGGGCGAACAGCGGTTGTCGGAGTTTGAGCGCGGCGCCTATCACGCCGTCGCGGCGGTCGGGTCAAACGCGGCGCCCGCGCAATTGCGCCGCAAATTCCGCGATCACCTGGACGATGTCGCCATTCCGGTGATCCAGATCAATGTGCCGGATCATGTGGTCGCCTACGCAAACCGCATCGCCGTCTATGGCTCGATCCCCGCGACGCTTGTCGAGCGCCCCGGCGGCTCAGTGCGGGTCTGGGCGACGCTTCTCACGACCCGCGACTACGCCATCATGAACGGCACGGAAGATCGCGGCGAGATCTATGACGGCGTGCCGATCAGCCCGATCCATGTGCCCGAAGCGGTTCAGAACCCGTTCGAGGCCTATGCGTGCCTGACAGGCTCGCTGCCCTTGCGCGTCTCCGCCTTTCCCTCAGACGGTTGCGGCTGGCCCGTGGGCGGCCAGTGGGAAGCCCAGGCCGCCGCCATTCGCGCACTGGGGCTTGATCTTTCGGTGGATCATTTTGTGCTCGAAAACACCGCTGATCCCGACTTGCGGCTGGCAAGGGATCTGGCGCTGTCAAAGGTGCGGTAGGGAGCACCTGACCTTTTCCTCTCTTTCCCGGCCTTGAGCCGGGACCCAGAGCCGTCAGCGCGCAGCGCACCATGATCGCTGGGTCCCCGCCTGCGCGGGGAAAGAGGAAAGATTACATCTCTCCTTGTCATCCCCCGCTTCATGCGGGGGATCCATGCCGGTTGTTGCGATCACGGGTGTCGGCATGGGTTCACGGGATAAACCGGTGAATGACAGTCATAGAGTCTGAAACCCCGGCCCAGCGCAGCGCCGAACCGGGGTCTCTATCAGGACAAAGCGCTTCAGGTGGAGGCAGCCTCCTAGGCGCCCGCTTTACGGCCGGTCGGATCGGCGGGGCTGCGCGTCAGGGCGTCGGCGAAGCGGTGATTGACATCACGGTGTCCCGCCTCGTCTTCACGGACTTTCACGATCACATCGCGCAGACGCGCTGTGACGGGCAGCTCCCAGTAGTCCCGCGCAATCTGAGGGGCGGCGACGTTTTCAAGCTCGCCGCGATCCACCGCCTCCAGATAATGGGTGTAGCTGATCACCGCCTCTTCCTCGAGATAGGCGACAAAGCGGTGCGCGGTCCGTGGAGCGAGTAAGTACATGAAGAAATAAGCGTTATAGAACAGGACCTGTGCGATCATGATCACGCCGCGTTCAAACACGCTGGGCTGGGCGATCTTGATGAAGGTCATGAGATGCATGCGCTCATTTTCCGCTTCATCAAGCAATTCCTTGATCCAGCCCTGGTCGTCGCGGATATGGCGCAGGCTTTTCAAGTGCTGCAGCAGGCCGCCCACCATGCCCGGCACGGCGGCGACGGTTTCAAGCACCACGGCGCGGTGGCCATAGCGGCTCCGGAAAAACAGGTCCGCAAAGACGCGCATGAATTTGACCAGACCCAGAGCGAAGCGGTCACGCAATCCTTCAGGTGCGCGCCGATTGCTCAGGGTCTCGTCTGTATAGCGGGTCATCGTCTCAGGTCTCCATGTTCAACGTTCGTTGAATATGGATTTAGGACGTTCCGGCCCCGTACAAGAGCGGGGTCCAAAATGCCGCAGACACGATCATCAGGCGCGTTTCAGCCAGCCCTTGTTGACCACCACTTCGGCGATCTGGACGGCGTTGAGCGCCGCGCCCTTGCGTAGATTGTCAGACACGATCCACATGGCGAGGCCGTTCTCCACGGTGGGGTCGTTACGGATGCGGCTGACGAAGGTGGCGAACTCGCCAACGCTTTCCACCGGGGTGACGAATTGCGGCTCATCCTCGTCGGCGCGGTCGATCACCATCAGGCCCGGCGCTTCACGCAGCAGGTTGCGAGCGTCTTCGGCGCTGAGTTCGCGTTCGAGCTCCAGATGCGCGGCGACGCAATGGCCGACAAACACCGGCACGCGGGCGCAGGTGGCGAAGAGCTTGATCTTGGGATCAAGGATCTTCTTGGTCTCCACCGTCATCTTCCACTCTTCCTTGGTGGCGCCGTCCTCCATGAAGACGTCGATTTTCGGAATGACGTTGAAGGCGATCTGCTTGGGGAAGACGTCAGGCTCAATCGGGTCGTTGACGTAGATCGCCTTGGTCTGGTTCCACAGCTCGTCCATCGCTTCGCGGCCGCCGCCGGAGGTGGACTGATAGGTGGAACAATTCGCCCGGATGATCCCCGCTGCATCATGGATGGGTTTCAGCGCCACCACGGTCTGGATGGTGGAGCAGTTCGGGTTGGCGATGATGTTCTTCTTCGGGCGCTCATTGAGCGTGTCCGGGTTCACTTCCGGCACCACCAGCGGCACGTCCGGGTCCATGCGCCAGGCGCTGGAGTTATCAATCACCAGCGCGCCGGCCTTGGCGATCTTGGGCGACATCTCGCGGGAGACATCCCCGCCTGCGCTCATCAAAACAATATCGACGGTTGAGAAATCAAACGTGTCGGCGTCCTTGATGACGAGGGTCTTGTCGCCATAAGAGACTTCGCGGCCCACAGACTTGCGGCTGGCCAGCGCATAAACGGTTTCGGCGGGGAAGAGACGCTCTTCCAGAATGGTCAGCATTTCCTGACCGACAGCGCCCGTAGCGCCCAGTACGGCGACATTGAGACCCATAATGCTTCCTCGAATTCAGCTGACGGTTGATATTTACTAGACTACAATTCCCCCTATGGGAGATTTTGTGGTCCTTCTTGCTCTTTTTCAGACCGGTTTGACGGCGATCATGCTGGGAGTGCTGGTGTTCGCCGCTATCAGGGTCTGCCTCTTGACGAACAGGTATAGCCGGTCAGACGACGCGCCCTAAAGAAAAACCCCCGGGGCCAGTCTGGCCCCGGGGGTTTCACACCGGATAGACCAGACGTTTAGCCCAGGCTGGGGTCAATCTTCTTGCACGCGTCGACAAGGCCTTTCACCGAATCCACCGAATGGTCGAACATCTCCTGCTCGTCCTTGTTCAGAGTGATTTCGACGATTTTCTCAACACCGTTGGCGCCGATCTGGATCGGCACGCCCACATACAGGCCGTCCACGCCGAACTGGCCGGTCAGGTGCGCGGCGCAGGGCAGGATGCGCTTTTTGTCGTTGAGATAGGATTTGGCCATGGCGATGGCGCTTTCCGCCGGGGCGTAAAAGGCCGAGCCATTGCCCAGCAGGCCGACGATCTCGCCGCCGCCCTTGCGGGTGCGGTCGACGATGGCGTCAATCTTCTCGTCCGTGGACCAGCCCATCTTGACCATGTCGGGCACCGGGACGCCGGCGATGGTGGAATAGCGGGTCAGCGGCACCATGGTGTCGCCATGCCCGCCCATCACGAACGCCGTGACGTCTTCGACGGACACGTCAAACTCTTCCGCCAGGAACCAGCGGAAGCGTGCAGCGTCCAGAACGCCCGCCATGCCGACCACCTTGTTGTGGGGCAGGCCGGAGAATTCGCGCAGCGCCCAGACCATGGCGTCCAGCGGGTTGGTGATGCAGATCACGAACGCGTTCGGCGCGTGTTTCTTGATGCCTTCGCCGACCGACTTCATGACCTTGAGGTTGATTTCCAGCAGGTCGTCGCGGGACATGCCCGGCTTGCGCGGCACGCCGGCGGTGACGATGCACACATCCGCGCCTGCGATCGGGGTGTAGTCCTCAACCGAACCGCCGGTCAGATGGCTGTCCTTGCCGAAGACGGGGCTCGCCTCGCACAGATCCAGCGCCTTGCCTTTGGCGGTGCCTTCATTGAGGTCCATCAGGACGACGTCGCCCAGTTCTTCGCGAGCCGCGATATGGGCCAGGGTGCCGCCGATCATGCCGGCGCCGATAAGGGCGATCTTTTTGCGAGCCATGGAAATACTCCTCAAGCCTTGCGAGGGGGGCGCGCCTTTTGATGCAGGCGCGAAGACAGGTGTGCCTGATCTACTCCGCTCAGCCGCGAAGTGCAATGCGTGGACGGGAGAAGACCGTTCACACGACCGTCAATCGCCCAGCCAGTGCATGAAACTGATATTGCGAATGCGGTCTCCGCCCATCTCGGCGCCGCCGATCAGGGCGGGCGCGTCTTCCTGCGGCGAGACGCCTGTGTGCAGATAGTCAGGCTGGATCACGCCCGAGATCAGCATCAGGCCCAGCGCCTCATCGCTGGCGCGGAACTCGAACGCGCCATCGGTCATCACAAGGCTTTCAGGACGAATGCGGCGACGATCCAGATAATAGGTCTGGCCCAGCTCGTTCACGGCGGTTTCGCCATTCATCGGGTTCAGGCTCAGCCAGACCGGGATGTCACCGGCGGCGGATCCCGCCGCGCGCCAGGCGTCGAACTCCATACGGTGGCCCACAAACAGGTGATGAACCGTCCATTCACCGGCTGTCAGCCCGCCATTGGGCAGGAAAAACCCGCCCGGCTCAAAACTGACATTGATGTGGAATTGGGCCGATGAGGCGGTTTCTGTGTCCGCTCCTGCGTCGGGGCTCGAAGCGGCGGGCATGCTGTCTTCAGAGCATCCTGTCAGCAAGACTGCGCTGGCGCTGAGAACAAGGAATTCACGGATCATCATGCGTCTCCCCAGACAATGAAGACCCATTCTGACCTGTTAACCCTGTCGCGTCACTCTGTTTGCGCGCCGCTCTCACCCACGCGCCGCTCAGCGGCCAGATAGGCGTGGCCGCTCATCTCGAACAGGCGCGAGACGGTGCGCTGGAATTCAAAGGCGAAATCGCCTTCGGGATAGAGGTTGCTCGCTTCCACCGCCGCGCTCATGACCAGCTTGGTTTTGATCTCGTAGAGCGCGTCGATCAAGGTGACGAAGCGCTTGGCCTGATCACGCTTGTCCGGGGTCAGAAGCGGGGCGCGGTCGATCATGACCGTGTGAAACGTCTCCGCCACCATCAGATAATCCGCCGGGCCAAGAGGTCTGGCGCACAATTCCTCGAAGGTGAAGCGGGCGACGCCGGCGGCCTGACGCGGGACCACCAGCTCGCGGCCCTGAACATCGAGGATGCAGGTTTGCACCTTGGCGCCGCGGGTCAGGCGCTTGAAGGCGGTGTCCATCGCTGAATCCGCTTCCGAACCGATCGGATGGTAATAGACCGGCGCCGCTTCGAGCTGCTCCAGGCGATAATCGCGGCCGGAATCGAGCTCGTGGACATCCAGCGTGTCCTTGATCAGATCGATGAAGGGTTCAAAGAGCTGACGGTTCAGCCCGTTCTTGTAGAGATCATCGGGATGGCGGTTGGAGGTGGCGACCATCACCACGCCTTCCGCGAACAGGCCGTCAAACAGGCGGCCCAAAATCATGGCGTCGCCCACATCAGTGACCTGCAGCTCGTCAAAGCACAAAAGGCGCGTCTGCTTGGCCAGCGCTTTCGCCACGCGCGGCAGCGGGTCTGCGTCCTTTTTCTCGCGCTCATGGGTAATGCGCGCCTGAAGTTCTTGCAAGAACTGGTGAAAGTGGACGCGGCGTTTTTTGCTGACAGGCGCAGCGTCAAAGAACAGATCCATCATCAGGGATTTGCCCGTCCCGACCCCGCCATAGAGATACAGGCCTTTGGGCGCCGGTTTGGATTTGCTGAAAAAGCTCGACTTGCCCTCATTCCACTCAGACAGCGCCTCGCACAGCGCTTGCAGGTGCTGGGCGATCTCGGCCTGTCCGGGATCGGGCTGCAGTCGGCCTTCGGCCACCGCCTGTTTCAGGCTGTCCACAGGACCCATGGGTTAAAGGCTCCAGACCAGGGCGGCGGCGGCGATCAGCGCAAAGCTGATTGCAGCGGCGAGCCAGACATAAGCGGGACGTTTGAGGGTGCGCATGGGCGCTTCGATACCCCGATGCGCCCGCCCCGCCAAGATGGTCGCCGTCATAGCATTATGAGGTTGCAGAAGGATTGCGAGGACATGGCGTTTCAGCGATACTCGCCTGACAGGAGAGCACGATGCTGAACTCACGCGAAATCGAGGCGCTCGATCAGGCCGGGCTCAGCCCGGAGCTACGTGATGAGGTGGTGGCGCAGGCGCAAGGCCAGATCTGGGTGAGGTTCTATCGCCTGTTCGCATATCCGTGGTGGCTGTTCGGTCTGGCTGCTCTGGCCCTTCTGGTGAACACTCAGACGCGGGATGTGATCTCTCCCGGCCTGCTGATGACGGGCATGATCCCTGTGCCGCTGGTCCTGGTAATGTTGCTGGCTACGACCTTATCCTGGTCACCCAATCCGGCGGTCCGGTTTCGCAATCGCCTGGTCCGGCTTTCGATCAATGCGACCTGGCGTTGGGGCGGCCACAAGGCCCGGCTCGATCTTGAAGAGCTGGCGGCGTATCTTGATGGGGCGGAAAATGCGGAGGCGGGTCTTGTGGTGTTGGACCCTTATCGGCGCAAACGACGCTATTACCACACGACGGTCGCCATGGGTCTGGGACTTTTCGCTATCACCATCGCCTTCTTCACCATCGGCCTGCCGCTGATGCTGGGGCTTGGCTAACCCATCCAGCCTTCCAGCTCCGCCCGCCACGCATCTGACAAGGGCGTCGGTCTGCGGGTCTGGCGATCCACATACACATGGACGAAAAAGCCTTCGGCGGCGGCGCTGTCTTCGCCGTGTTTGAAGATCGCGATTTCATAGCGCACCGAGCTGGAGCCGATGCGCGCCACGCGTACGCCGGCGTCCAGCTGATCGGGGAAGGCGGTGGCGGCGTGATAGCGGCAGCCGGTTTCCACGACCAAGCCGATCGTGTCGCCGTTTTCGATGTCCAGAAGCCCCACTTTCGCCAGGCGCCGGTTCACCGCCGTATCAAAGAAGCCGTAATAAACGACATTGTTGACATGGCCATAGGCGTCATTGTCCGCCCAGCGGGTCTCGATGGGTTCAAACTGGCTGAAATCAGCGCGGCTTGCGGGCGCTTGACGCTCTGCGCTCACAGGATTTCCTCATACATCGCCACGATGGAGGCATAGGTCATCTCGCGCGGATTATTCGGCAGCAGGCGATCATTGGCGGCCACATCCTCGGCCATTTTCGGCACGTCGTTATGGCTGATCCCGAGCTGGGAGAGGCGGCGCTCAATGCCGACCGCTTCAGCGATCCGGTCCATCTCATCGATCAGGCCCGCTGAACCCGGCTTCAGGCCCAGATGCGCCGCAATCTCTGTATACTGAGCTTCGGCTTCGGGCGCGTTATACCGCAGGACCGGCGGCAGCACGACGGCGTTTGAAAGCCCGTGCGGCACATGGAACATGCCGCCCAGCGGATAGGCCATGGCGTGGACGCCGGCGCAGGGCGAATTGGAGAAGGCTTGCCCCGCCAGCATGGCCCCCAGCAGCATGTCGCCGCGCGCTTCGCGGTCCGACCCGTCCTCGCAAGCGCGCAGGATGGAGCCGTGCAAGAGCTTCAGCGCGGTCAGCGCCAGCGCGTCCGACATCGGGTTTTTCGAGCGGCGATTGGTGAAGGCCTCGATGGCGTGGACCATGGCGTCAATGCCGGTATAGGCGGTGGGGTGCTTGGGCAGACCCAGCGTCAGATCCGGGTCCAGGATCGCCATGTCCGCATACAGAGGATCGGCCGCAATGCCGCGCTTGGAGGTCGCGCCCGTGGTCAGAACGGCCACATTGGTCACTTCTGATCCGGTGCCGGCCGTCGTTGGCAGCAAGATCAACGGCGGGCGGCTCGCGCGCACCTGCTGCACGCCATACATATTGGACAGAGACTGCTCGCCGGACAGCAGAAGCGCGACGACTTTCGCCGTATCCATCGGGCTGCCGCCGCCAAAGCCGATCACGGCATCTGCGCCAAATTCCTGGCCTTCCTGCACGGCTTCAAACACCGTGCGTTCAGGCGGATCGGCGACCACCTTGTCATAGATGTGCACGTCCAGACCGGCGTCTTTCAGGCCCGCCAGCGCCGCATCGGCCAGCCCGGCCTTGCGCACGCCCGCATCGGTGACGAAGAGGATGCGTTTCGCGCCCTTAAGCGCCGGCGCTGCGGTTTCGGCGAGACGCGCGCTTGAACCCGCTTCAAAGAGGGTTTTCGGGACCGTGGTGAAGGTGAAAGCGGTGGTCATGTGGTCGGCTCCTCCCGTCTGCAGGCTCGCACTGCGCGGATGCGTCGCGCGTGATATGAGCGGGGTCTCTTTATGCGGACCCTCTAACAAGGCACAGTATGCCTGTTCTTTCCGTACAGACCAGCCTGACCGGCCAGCCATAGGAGGCGACAATGCTCGACGAAGTGTCCACATCCATTCCGGATATGGGTCGCGCCTATTATGACCCGCTCGTGCAGGATGCTGGCAATGGCCTGACGGGGCCGGGCGGGGCGCTCTATCGCTACGCCATCCGGCCTGAGGGATATCGGCTGGGCGATGAGGATTTCATCTCAGACAGCTGGCAGCTCAAGCGCCAACCCGATTACACCCCGGCTGAACACGCCCGCTGGCGGCTCCTGTTTGAGAACCAGCGCAAAATGCTGCCGGGCCGGGCCTGCAAGGATTTCATGGAGGGGTTCGAGCAGCTCGAGCACCTGTTCAAGGATGGCATCCCCAGCTTTGACGACATCAACGCTATCCTGAAGCCCGCCACGGGCTGGACGGTTGTGCCGGTGCCCGAACTGATCCCGGACAACATTTTCTTCTGGCATCTGGAGAACCGCCGCTTCCCGGCGGGCGTCTTCATACGCGGCGGCGATCCGAAGACCAAAAAGGTCAAAGAGGCCAATGAAGGCCGCGCGCCGGAATTCGTCGAGTACACGGCGGTGGAGGACGATCTGTTCTACCTGCAGGAGCCGGACACCTTCCACGACATCTTCGGCCATGTGCCGATGCTGATGAATCCGTTCTTCGCCGACTATATCCAGGCCTATGGCGCGGGCGGCCGTCGGGCGATCGAATATAATCGCCTGAAGAATTTCGGCTCGGTCTACTGGTACACCGTCGAGTTCGGCCTGATCGAGGAAGAGGGCGAGCTGCGCGTCTATGGCGCCGGCATATTGTCGAGCCCGGACGAGACCTTGTTCTCGCTGTACTCAGACAGCCCGCACCGCATCAAGATGGTGCCTGAGCGCGTGATGCGCACGGACTATGTGATCAGCGATTTTCAGGAAACCTATTTCGTCGTGGACTCGATCAAGGCGCTTTATGAAAGCACCGCCGGTCGCGATTTCACGCCAATCTACAAGAAACTGCCCGCAGGCTTCACCTACGCCACCACCGCCGCCCTCGACACCGATGTGATCGTCACCGAGGGCACGCAGGAATATAAATTCTGCGGCGGCAAGGGCAAACCCCGCGCGGTCAAGCACATGGAAGCGCTCCGCGAAGCGCACAAGCGGTAGAGACCCTTACTTCTCTTTCCCAACGCAAGTTGGGATCCAGACGTCATAAAACGCCATGCCTATAGCTCTGGGTCCCGGCCTTCGCCGGGAAAGAGAGGGGCGGCAAACACAAAAAAAGCCCCGGCGTCTGCGCCGGGGCTTTCGTTATTGTGAGCGACGAACCGCCTACTCCATCGTCGGGATGATGAAGGCCTGGTCGGACACTTCGCCGGTGGGCCAACGCTGGGTCACCGTTTTGATCTTGGTGTAAAAGCGCACGCCTTCCATGCCGTGCTGGTTGGCGTCGCCAAACGAAGACCGCTTCCAGCCGCCAAAGGTGTGATAGGCCACCGGCACGGGGATCGGCACGTTCACGCCCACCATGCCCACATTGACCTTGGATGCGAATTCGCGCGCCGCCAGACCGTTACGCGTGAAGATCGCCACGCCATTGCCGTACTGGTGGTCGCTCGGGAGCTTGGCGGCTTCTTCGAGATCCTTGGCGCGCACGATCTGCAGCACCGGGCCGAAGATTTCTTCTTGATAGGTCTTCATGTCGGCGGTGACATGGTCAAACAGGGACGGACCGATGAAATAGCCGTTTTCATGGCCTTGCAGTTTGAAGTTCCGGCCATCGATCAATAGCTTCGCGCCTTCATCGACGCCCATCTGGATATAGCCTTCGACCTTGTCCTTATGCGCCTGTGAGACGACCGGGCCGTACTGGGCGTCGGGGTCTGTGGAGGCGCCGGGCGTCAGCTTCTCGATCTCGGGGATCAGCTTTTCCAGCAGGCGGTCGGCGGTGTCGTCACCGACCGGAACCGCGACGGGCAGGGCCATGCAGCGCTCGCCCGCCGAGCCGTAAGCGGAGCCGACGAGGTCCTGGACAACCTGATCAAGATCAGCGTCGGGCAGGATGATGCCGTGGTTCTTGGCGCCGCCCATGGCCTGCACGCGCTTGGCGTTCGCCGTGCCGCGCGAATAGACGTATTGCGCGATGTCAGAGCTGCCCACAAAGCTCACCGCCTTGATGTCGGGATGGTCCAGGATCGCGTCGACCGCTTCCTTGTCGCCATGCACGACGTTAAGAATGCCGTCGGGCAGGCCCGCTTCGGTCATCAGTTCCGCGAGGCGCACCGGCACGGACGGATCTTTTTCCGACGGCTTGAGGATGAAGGCGTTGCCGCAGGCGATCGCCACGCCGAACATCCACATCGGGATCATGGCGGGGAAGTTGAACGGGGTGATGCCCGCCACCACGCCCAGGGCCTGACGCATGGAGTAGACGTCGATGCCGGGGCCCGCGCCTTCAGTGTATTCACCCTTCATCAGATGCGGCACGCCGCAGGCGAATTCGATCACTTCCAGACCGCGCTGAATGTCGCCCTTGGCGTCAGCGACCACCTTGCCGTGCTCCGTCGACAGCAGCACCGCCAGCTCGTCCATGTTCTCTTCAAGCAATTGCTTGAACTTGAACATGACGCGGGCGCGGCGCTGGGGGTTCACCGCAGCCCAGGCCGGTTGCGCCGCTTTGGCGATGGCGACCGCGTCGTCCATTTCCTTGACGCTGGCGAGGGCGACCTTGGCCTGAATCTCGCCCGTATTGGGGTCATAGACATCGCCAAACCGGTTTGAGCCGCCGGGCGCGGCCTTGCCGTTGATGAAATGATGGATATCGCGGTGTGCGGACATAAGGCTTCCTCCATCGGCCGGTCTTGGGTGGACGCCGGCGCGTGTGGTTATGATCTGAGGCGGGTGTAACGCCCGGCGGGGGCGCTTGTCGAGCACCCAGCAGAGGATGTGAGCGCTAGCGGCCCGAGAGGTTGGCGGGTTCGCCTTGGGCGGTCTGTCCGCTCCAACCCTCATCGCTGAAGGCGCCTGAGAACACGCTGGCGCCGCTGGGGTCAAACAGGCTCAGGGTCTGGTCCGCATCGCGATAACTCCAGAACGCGGCGCTTGACACGCTGTCCGGGCAGTTGGGCATGGCGGTCGCAAAGCCGGACGCGTCGCGCTGATCGAGATTGGTTTCAGGCAGGGGCGCGGCGGTGGCGTCCAGCAAGATCTCGCAGCTTTGTGACGGCGTGGTGAGCGTATAGACGCCGCCTTCGGGCGGCTCTGAGACCGCGACTGCGAGAGCAAGAAGCCCGATCTGGAGTGAAAGCATGGCGTGTGATGTCCTTCAGGGCTGAACCCAGCCGGAATGCGGGCCGTCTTCCGCCCAGTATAAACGCACCCGCTCGCCATCGCCACTCCAGCCGGAGATGGCGGTCGGCTGAATGGCGCCTGCCCGCCAAAGGATGCGGCCTTCGGCGTTGATCAAGTCCAGGAGCGCCCGCCCATCGTTCGGCCGCCGCCAGCGCACGATCTCTGACCAGGGCGCGTCGCATTGGTCTGAATGCACCTGCCCCTCCAGAAGGCTCGCTCCATCACGATTAAGCCGCAGCGTGCAGGGGCTGTCTTGCACGCGCCAGGCGCCGATGAACCAGGTGGCGCCCAGCCCCTGATCCGAACGCGGCAGAAGGGGCGCCGCACGGTTGGGCGGCGGTCCTGCCTGCGCCTGAAACGCCTGTGTTTGAGGCGCGGCGCAACTGCTCGCCAGGCCGAGAAATGAGACAAAAAAGCAACGTAAGAGCATTATGTTCCCCTCTTGCGTGTGCAAGCTGATAGCGCGGCATTTCTTGATTTGCCGGTCGATGTAAGTTAACCTCAACAGTGACGGCGAAAAACTCGCCGCTAGACGATATGTTCGGGGAACGCACATGAAAAAGATCAAGGGGCCGCTGCTTGCGGCGACGTCAGCTGTCATGCTCGCCATGGCTATGGGGTCTTCAGCGCAGGCGATCCCGTTCCGTGATGATGTTGGAGATGAAGGCGCGCAAGAGTTCGCACAAGGCTGGGACGGCGTCGTTCAGATTTATCTGTGGAACCGCGTCACGGGCGGCATCGGTTTCAATTGCACCGGATCCATGATCAATGCGCGGACCGTGATATCGGCGGCGCACTGTTTCGACGCCAACCCTGAACAGGTCTATGCGGACGCGCCAGGCTCTTTGACGCCGATCATCGCATTTGGTCCCGATACCTTCGTGCCGCTTTTCAACTGGATCAACACGAACCAGCAATTTGTTGACGATCTGAACGGCCTGACCTTCGGCGTCGACCTGATGATGCATCCCGACAGCGAAGTGAACGGCGTCAACACCTTCCCCGCCGCCGATGTGGCGATGATCGCGCTGGCCAACCCGCTCTACACCCTGCCCACTTACGGCATGCTGTTTAGCCCGATCCCCGAGGACGTCTTCAATGAAGGTGTTCTCGTCAACCAGATCGGCTACGGCACCTTCCATCCGGGTTCGGATAATGATGCCGGATCGATCAACGGTCGTCGCCGCGCGGGCGAGAACATGCTGGGCCTGATGGCCTCCCAAAGCGATTTCTTCCAGGCGCTCGCGGGTGAAAACGCCGGCTCGCCCGTTCCAAGCGACAACCAACTCTTGTACTGGACCGATTTCGATCTGCCCGGTCGTACCGGGACTTGCGTGCGCGCTAATCTGGGCGCGACGGCGGAAGACAGTATTTTCTGTGACGACAATGTTCCAGGCGATGGCGTGCGTCTGGATGGCGACACCGTCATTTTGCCCGGGCCGTCCATTGATTACTTCCCAGGTGACGCCCTGCCCAATGAAGCTGCGACCGGCGGCGGTGATTCGGGCGGGCCGCTGATGGCCATGAACCTCTTCAACAACCCGCTGCTGCTCGGGGTGCTGTCCGGCGGGTTCGTTGACGGGTTCTTTACACCCCTCGGGCCAGAGCTATGGCGAGGTGAGTTACTACAATCCGCTTTTCACCTACCACCAGTGGATCAGCGAAAATAACCCTTACAAATACGTCAGCGCGATGGCGGGCGACGGAGTGTGGTCGGACCCTGATCACTGGATTCAGGGCCTCGACCCAAACTATTTCATCTACAATGAAGACGGCGAGATCGTGAACGGTCTTCCCGACGGAGATGAAGGCGGGTTGGGCCAGCGCCGTCCGATCAATGGCATTGTGTTTGACACCCCGGTGGCGGACACCGACACCGGTGACAATTCTGCTGGCTCAGGCGCCAACCTCATAAACTTCTCCATCGACAGCCTGGTGGCCACATTGCCTGCGGATTTGCGCGATGCTTTCGCCGGGTATGACTGGTCCGAAGGCGAGGCTCTTGCGCCGCAAACCGTATCGGGCCTGATCCAGACGCTGACGGGGCCGGGCTATACCGGCTTCGTGCCGGATAATTATTATGGCGGCCCCAATGCGCCTGCCTTTGAAGATCCGGCGCAATTCTTTGACGTGACCTTGGCGGCAGCTGGCACGACCACGCTGGACCTCGACAATGTCGAAATCGACAATCTGACCCTGGCGGGCGGCGATGCGCGCCTGGTGATCGCCGAAGACGCGTTCCTGGCGAGCCTGATCGGCGTGAATGTCTTCGCTGGCGAGCTTGAGGTGAATGGCGGCCTGTTCTCACGCGAGCTGATGCTCTGGAGCGGTCTGTTAAGCGGGGCAGGCGAGATCTCCCTGTTTGATCCCAATTCCTTCCTGGGCAATGGCGTCTTCCTGGACGGCGCGGTTTACAATGTGGGCGGCGTCGTGACTGCGGGCGCGATCGGCGCAACAGGGACACTCACCCTCAACGGCGATTACATCCAGTCCGCTGGCGGCGTGCTGGGCGTGGATTGGAGCGCTTCCGGCGCGGACCTGCTACAGGTCAATGGCGATGTGTCCTTGGATGGCGTCATCGCCGTCAATCCCATCGGCGGATATCTGCCCGCTTTTGGCGACACACGTCGTATTCTGAATTTCACGGGCGAGCGCCTGGGCGAGTTCGCGGGCGACAATCTGCCGGGCGTTCTTTTTCTGTCGCAGACCTATGGATCCGGCTTTGTCAGCGTGACCGTTGACGCGGCGGATTTTGCGACAGTCGCCGATTTCCAGAACCCCTCCCAATCGGGGCTGGCGCAGTATCTCGATGGCGCGCGGAGCTCATCCTATGATGATCTGGAGACGCTCTATCGCGGTCTTGACTTGCAATCGGGGGCGCAGCTGGCGGCTTCGTTTGAAGCACTGGCGCCCCATGAGGCCTTCCAGTCGCGTCGGGCCAGCCGGGCGCATCTGGAGACGTTCAGCGCGCAAATGCGTGACATTGCGCTGACCCAGGGCCTGTCCCACGACTCCGCGATGGGCGCCGCGGCGTTCACCGCGCGTCTGATGGATACCGACATGCGTCCCTCACTGAACGAAGCGAGCCTTGCGCTTCAGACTGAAGACAGCGCGTCTGGCCCCGTCATGAATGATGCGGGTAACGGCATTCGCATTTTCTCTGCGGGCGGTCAGCTCGATGGCGAGGTCCAGACCACCAACGTCTCAGAGGGTGATCTGGAGGGGCATTTCGGCATGGTCGGCGCAGATATTCAGGCGCGCGACTGGCTGCGTGTGGGCGCGGCATTGGGCTATGCCAGCTCGGAAGTCGAGACTGTCGCACTGACGGCTGGCTCCATAACCTCCGAAATCGATACCCTGCAATTGTCGGCCTATGCGGTGGCCGAACGCGGTCCAATTCTGGGTATGGTGCGGCTGTCCTCTGCCTCTCATGACACCGAGAGCCGGCGTTCTCTGAGCGTGGGCGGTCAGTCTCTCGCGGCTGAAGGGTCCCAGGATTCCGACACGCTGGAAGCGAGCCTGATGGGCGCCTATCGCATCGACCCGCTGGAAGGTTGGCTTCACCTGACCCCGCTTGTCAGCATGACCTGGTCCGAGACCGAGTATGACGCTGGTCAACAGACCGGGTCCGCCGCCGCGGTGAACCTGTCTGAATCGATCAGCAATGAGCTGGTGGCGCGCGCCGGTCTCAAGCTCAATACGAGCCTGAACTGGGGCTCGGCGCGGATCGAGCCGCAAGCCTATCTCGGCTTCGCGGGCGATCTGCTGGATGGTTCGGAAACGGTTTATGGTTCGTTCACGAACGCACCGGGACTGTTCTCCATCGCGCCGGGCGTGAATGGCGACGATGAATGGAGCGAGATCAGCGTGGGCGTGACGGCCTATCTGCCGAACAATCTGACGGTGGCTGTCAGTTATGAGGAGATTCAGGACCGTAAGGACCTGTTGAGCACTCAAGCGTTCTCGGTCGGCGCTCGTCTGCGTTTCTGATCCGTACGTATTATTTGATTGAGGAGCCGCCCCGGACAGGCCGGGGCGGCTTTCTTATGGGCGGCTGTCAGCGAACCAGGACTGAGTGCGGTTGGCGAAGGCGACCAGCGACAGCATCACCGGCACCTCCACCAGCACGCCCACCACGGTCGCCAGCGCAGCGCCGGAATTCAGGCCGAACAAGGAAATCGCCACCGCGACCGCCAGCTCGAAGAAGTTCGATGTGCCGATCAGAGCGCAGGGCGCGGCGATGTTGAACGGGACGCGGGCGACATACGCAGCGGCGTAAGCCAGGCCGAAGATGCCGTAGGACTGGATCAGCAGCGGAACCGCGATCATGGCGATCACGACGGGTTGCGCGAGCAAGGTCTGTCCTTGGAAGCCGAACAGGATCACCACAGTGGCGATCAGCCCTAAAATGGAGAGCGGCTTGACGCGGGCTGTGAAAGCGCGGACCGCCGCATCGCCTTCCAGCGGGGGCAGATCTCGGGTCAGCATGTGTCGCACCAGCGCGCCTGCGACCAAGGGCGCGACGACATAAAGCCCAACCGAAAGCAGCAAGGTGTTCCACGGCACGCTCACCTCGGTCACACCCAGCAAGAGCGCTACGATAGGGGCGAAGGCGAACACCATGATGACGTCATTGGCGGCGACCTGCACCAAGGTGTAGTTCGCGTCGCCTTTGGTCAGTTGCGACCAGACAAACACCATCGCCGTGCACGGCGCCGCGCCCAGAAGGATCAGCCCGGCGATATAGGCCTGGGCGTCGGCGGGGTTCAGGAAAGGGGCGAAAACAAACTCAAAGAACACCACCGCCAGCCCGGCCATGGTGAAGGGCTTGACCAGCCAGTTCACGACGAGGGTGATGGCGAGGCCTTTGGGCCGGTCGCCGATCTGGCGCAGGCTGCTCAGATCAATACTCACCATCATCGGAAAGACCATCAGCCAGATCAGCACCGCCACCGGCAGGTTCACATTGGCGATTTGCAGGCCTGCGAGCCATGCGAACCCTTCCGGGAACACGACGCCAAGGCCGACGCCAAAGACGATGGCGGCGCCGACCCAGACTGACAGCCAGGCTTCGAAAAATCCGATACCGCCTGGCGCCATTTCAGCCTGCGTCCCATCAGTACTCATTGAGAGGCTCCTTCATGGGCGGCGTGCAGTATGGCGAGACGGCCTTTGGGGGCAGCCTCTATGATCCCGGCCTTCAGACACGATTCAATGCGGGATTTGAGCGCCTGAAAGGTCGCTTCGAAGGCGGCCTTTGCCTGTGGGCCGTCAGGACTTGCAGCCGGGTCGGGCAATCCCCAATGCGCTCGCACCGGCGCTCCGGGCCAGATGGGACAGGTCTCAGAAGCGGCGCTGTCACAAACCGTGATCACCACATCGATGTCCAGCGCATCCTCGCCTTCAAATTCATCCCAGCTTTTCGACCGAAGACCGTCCTGGCTGAGGCCATGTCGGCGGAGGGTTTCCAGGGCGTAAGGGTTGGGCGCGCCTGTCGGCTTTGATCCTGCGGAATACGCTGTAAGCTGACCTTGGCCGAGATCAGTCCAGAGCGCTTCCGCCATGATCGAACGCGCGGAGTTGCCGGTGCAAAGGACGAGCAGTTTCATAGGGCCGGATCCTGATTTGCGCTCAACGAGGGAGGCATTAAGATTGGCCTCTGTATATTTCAGGAATGATTGAAATGAAAGAGCCTGCCGTGACGTCTGTCGCCGTCGCCCACCAGTTTGGAGCTCTGGCGCACGAAACGCGCCTGGTCGTGTTTCGCACCGTGATGAATGCTGGGCCGGAGGGCGTCTCGGCCGGGGATCTGGCGACCAAGGCGCAAGTGAGCCCGAGCAATCTGTCCGCGCATTTGACGGTTCTGGTGTCCGCGGGCCTTCTGAATGTGCGTCGGGACGGGCGGCGTCGCTATTATTCCGCGGCTCTGCCGACGGTGCGCGGTTTGCTCAACTATCTGATCGTGGAGTGTTGTGACGGCAATCCGGAAGTGTGCGATCTGCAAGTGTCATCCCTCGTGGGCTTGCAGACAGAGGGCTGCTAGGCGCCCAATGCCGTCATGACAGGAGTCGAGCAGACACCCGCCCATGTGGTGGACCAGCTGATTGAAGAGCGGGCGGTGCGCCTGTCCGCCAATTCCATGCTCTGGCCGTGGATCAAACGCGTCTTCTATCCCTTGCTGGGATATGAAAAGGCGCGCTCGATCGCCGACGCTCTGGTCGCAAAACCCGGCGAAGAGGCGATGGACTGGGCGCAGGATTTCCTCAGCATGAGCGCCAGTGTGGACGGGCTCGACTACGTCCCTGAAACCGGTCCTTGCGTCATCACCGCCAACCATCCCGGCGGCATCTCTGACGGGATCGCCGTGTGGCAAGCGCTGAAGGCACGCCGCCCTGACATGGTGTTTTTCGCCAATCGCGATGCGATCCGGGTGTGCGAAGGGCTGTCGGATGTGGTGATCCCGGTGGAATGGCGGCCTGGCTACCGCAATCGTGAGAAAACCCGCGACACCCTGAAACGCGCCATCACCGCCTTTCAGCAGGGGCGCTGCGTGGTGGTGTTTCCGGCCGGGCGTATGTCGGTGTGGGACTGGCGCACCCTGTCGCTGCGCGATGATAGCTGGCAGCCCACCGCCGTCAGCCTGGCGCGCAAATTCAAGGCGCCGATAATCTCACTGGGCGTCAAACAGCGCATGTCGCTGTGGTTTTACGGTCTGGGGCTGATCCATGAAGAACTGCGCCACATGACCGTGTTTCACGAGCTTCTGGCCAAGAAGGGCGCCCATTACCGACTCAAATTCGGTGCGCCCCTGGATCCGCTGGCTCTGGCCGGTGACGAACAGGTGGCGAGCGAGAGCTTACGGCTGTGCAGCCAGGGTCTCGCGCGGCAGGCCTGAAACCCCGTTCTCTTTTGACCTGATTGGTCTAAGCTCTCGCCAGGAGGGGGACGGTTATGCGTGACGATAGCTATCTCAAGCGTTTGATGGCGGACCTTGATCTTTGGGTCGGGGACGGTCTCATTGATGAGACGACCGCCAAGGCGCTCGGTGACCATGCCCGGGCGCAATCGGCGTCGCCCAGCTCTTCCCCCATATTGGCCAGTCTGGCCGGACTGGTCATTGGTCTTGGCGTCATCACGATCATCGCGGCGAACTGGTCTGCGCTGACCGGCGTGGTGCGGCTTGGGATGGCGGGCCTTTTGATCAGCGCCGCCATACTGTCAGCCGGCTATTTGCGCGACCGCGCCTTGCCCCTGGCGTCCAATATCATCGCGGCCATCGCCGTTTTGCTGGCGGGCGGCGGGGTGGTCGTCATCGGCCAGCTCTATCACGCCAGCTCCACCAGTTCAGCATTCCTGAGCTTGTGGACCGTGATTGGTTTGTTGATCACACTCATGCTGCGCGCGCCCCTGGCCGGCGCCGGGACAGCGCTTTTGGCCTTGCTGTGGAGCTTGTTTCACTTTGGTGAAGTCGGCGAGCTCACCCGCCTGCCAGAACCGATCTGGGTGATTCCTGTCCTGTTTGGGTTGGGCGTCATGGGGTGGAACTGGCGGTCCCTGGGTCTGCTCAATATCATCTTCCTGACGGTGATCGTCTGGGTGAGCTGGAATGTCGTTGAGCTGTTTCTGGATGAGATCAGAGGAGAAGACGACATCCGCGTGACCTATGCCTTGGCGGCTCTATGGGCGGGACTCGCCCTTGTTGCAGAACTCTGCGCGCGCTCCACAACGGTTTTCGCCCTGAGGAGTTTCGCGGGTTGGTCCGCTTGGGCCGCCATGGGGTTCTTGCTGATCGGGCTAGCGACAGAACGGGTCCTAAGCAGTGATTATATGATGGTTATCGCGGCATTGAGTCTGGCGATCTTTTCGGGGCTGACCGCCTATGGCGCGGCGCCCGGACGGCGCTGGATGCGCGGCGCCGGCGTGTTCGGCTTCATCGGCGCCGCGATCATTATTTTCACCTATTCCACGAACCTGGTCACGGCCGGCGTCACCCTGATCGTGTTTGGCGGCGCGCTGACCGCCTTGTTGCTGGTCACCAACCGCATGCTCGTGAAAGCCCGGGAGCACGCCTCATGATCAAGATCTCTTTTCTGGCGCGCGCCGCGATCGGTCTGGCTGTGATCCTGTCGGGTCTGGGCTGGATGACCCTCAATCATGAAACGGCCCGATCGTCAGGGCGTGAAGTGATCTTGCAGACCAATCCGGTGGATCCGCGCGACGTGTTCTTTGGCCATTACGCCATTTTGAACTATCGCGAGTTTGGGCCGCGTGATGTTCAGGTCGCCCTGTCCGATGACCCAGACCTCGCGGTGGGCGACACTGTGTATGTTCCGCTGATTCAGTCCGGCGCTTTCTATACGCCCGGCGAGGTGTTTGCAGCGCGCGAAGACGCCGCTGCGACGGGCGCGCCCATTCTCGAGGCAGAACTGATTGAGGGGTATGTCGTTCGCGATGAGGACGATGACGCGCTCTGGATTCGTTTTGACCTGCCGTCTCAGTATTTCGCCGATTCTGAGACGGCGATTGCGCTTCAAACCGATTTTCAAACGGCGATCGCAATGCTGCGCAGGCGCGAGCAGTGGGAAACCTGCCGGGATTTGCAACGCAATGCGCCGGCCGAGTTCGAGGAGTCCTGGCGGTGCGAGGATTTTGACCTCGCTGATGAACCCACGTCGGACATTCCGGAGTATGGCGTGATCCTGTCTGTCTCCGATACCGGCGACGCCGTGATCAAGGGGCTCTATCTGAATGGACAGCGCCTCTATGACACGCTGACCGGCCCCCGACTGACGCTAGAGCGCGACGCGTAGATGCAAAAAACGCCCCGATCCTGAGACCGGGGCGTTTGATCGTCAGCGATGGCGTCGGCGTCAGGCCTGACGCTCGACCATCAATTCTTTGATCTTGCCGATCGCCTTGGCCGGATTGAGGCCTTTCGGGCAGACATTGGTGCAGTTCATGATGGTGTGGCAGCGATAGAGCTTGAACGGATCTTCAAGATCATCAAGGCGTTCACCGGTCGCTTCATCGCGGCTGTCCGCGATCCAGCGATAGGCCTGCAACAGCGCGGCTGGCCCGAGATACTTGTCTGAATTCCACCAGTAGGACGGGCAGGAGGTCGAGCACGAGGCGCACAGAATGCACTCGTACAGTCCATCAAGCTCTTCACGGTCTTCCTGGCTTTGCTTCCATTCCTTCTCAGGCTCCGGCGTATCGGTCTTGAGGTAAGGATTGATGGATTCAAGCTGGGCGTAGAACTGGGTCAGATCCGGGATCAGGTCGCGGACCACCGGCTGGTGCGGCAGCGGGGCGATGGTGATCGCGCCCTTGTGCTCGTCGATGCCGTTGGTGCAGGCGATGGTGTTGCGCCCGCCGATATTCATGGCGCAAGAGCCGCAAATGCCCTCGCGGCAGGACCGGCGGAAGGCCAAAGTGGTGTCGATCTCGTTCTTGATGAAGAACAACGCATCCAGCACCATCGGGCCGCACTTCGCCGTGTCGACATAGTACGTGTCCCAGGACGGATTTTCACCGGTCTCGGGATCGTAGCGATACACCTTGAAGGCGCGCAGATCTTTAGGGTCGGCGTTTTCGGGCTTCGGCCACACCTTGCCCTTTTTCACCTGAGAATTTTTCGGCAGCGTCAGTTGGACCATGGGGTCGTTCCCGCTTTCTTGAAGCCTGTGAGCGTTGGCGGGGTCTTAATAGACCCGCGCCTTGGGCTCGATATAGGCGATGTCGTTGGACAGGGTGTGCTCGTGAACCGGACGGTCATCAAGTTTGACCGAACCGTCTTCATTGATCCAGGCCAGGGTGTGCTTCATCCAGTTCTCGTCATCGCGATCCGGGAAGTCCTCGCGCGCATGAGCGCCGCGGCTTTCGGGCCGCGCCGCCGCGGAGTTCACCGTGACGGACGCCTGGGCGATGAGGTTTTCAAACTCCAGCGCTTCAACGAGATCGGTGTTCCAGATCATGGAGCGGTCATTGATTCGGATATCGTTCGCGCCTTGATAGACGTCGGCGATGCGCTTGACGCCCTCATCCAGGATGTCCTGGGTGCGGAACACCGCGCAGTTTTCCTGCATGGCGCGCTGCATGTCGAGGCGCAGACTCGCGGTCTTGGTGCCGCCATCGGCGTGACGCATCTTGTCAAAGCGCGACAGGGTGTCAGCGCCGGCGTTGGCGGACAGTTCAGGCTGGCTGGCGCCGGCCTCTACCGTTTCGCCGCAACGGATGCCCGCGGCCCGGCCGAACACCACCAGGTCGATGAGCGAGTTCGAGCCCAGACGGTTGGCGCCGTGCACGGACACGCACGCCGCTTCACCCACCGCCATCAGGCCCTTGACCACATGGTCGGGATCGCCGCCGACCTTGGTCAGCACTTCGCCGTGATAATTGGTCGGGATGCCGCCCATATTGTAGTGGACGGTCGGGATCACCGGGATCGGCTCCTTGGTCACGTCCACGCCTGCGAAGATTTTCGCGCTTTCTGAAATGCCCGGCAGGCGCTGGGCCAGAATGGCGGGGTCCAGGTGATCGAGGTGCAGGTGAATATGGTCGCCATGCTCGCCCACGCCGCGGCCTTCGCGGATCTCCATGGTCATGGAGCGCGAAACCACGTCACGGCTGGCGAGATCCTTGGCGCTGGGCGCATAGCGCTCCATGAAGCGCTCGCCCTTGGAGTTGGTCAGATAGCCGCCCTCGCCGCGTGCGCCTTCGGTGATCAGGCAGCCCGCGCCGTAAATGCCGGTGGGGTGGAACTGGACGAACTCCATGTCTTGCAGCGGCAGGCCTGCGCGCAGGACCATGGCGTTGCCGTCGCCCGTGCAAGTGTGCGCGGAGGTGGCGGAGAAATAGGCCCGGCCATAGCCGCCGGTCGCCAAAATGGTCTTCTGGGCGCGGAAGCGGTGCAGCGTGCCGTCGTCGAGTTTCCAGGCGGTGACGCCGACGCAGGCGCCGTCAGCATCCATAATCAGGTCGAGCACGAAATACTCGATGAAGAACTCGGTCGCATGGCGCAGGGACTGACCATACAGCGTGTGCAGGATGGCGTGACCGGTGCGGTCGGCGGCGGCGCAGGTGCGCTGCACCGGACCTTCGCCGAAATTCTTGGTCATGCCGCCAAAGGCGCGCTGATAGATCTTGCCGTCTTCGGTGCGCGAGAAGGGCACGCCCCAGTGCTCAAGCTCGTACACGGCTTTCGGCGCATGGCGGCACAGATATTCAATGGAGTCCTGATCGCCCAGCCAGTCTGACCCTTTGACAGTGTCATACATGTGCCAGCGCCAGTCGTCCTCGCCCATATTGCCCAGCGAGGCGGAGATGCCGCCTTGGGCCGCAACCGTGTGCGAGCGGGTGGGGAACACCTTTGAGATGCAGGCGGTCTTCAGGCCTTCCTGCGCCGCGCCGAGCGCCGCGCGCAGGCCAGACCCGCCCGCGCCGACCACGACGACGTCAAAGGTATGATCGATCCATTCATATGCGGACATTGATTATCGTCCTTCTTAACTTGCGATCGCCAGCACGGCGTAAAGGGCGGCGATCCACAGGCCCGCTGCGATCAGCGTGTTCGCGCTCAGCAAAAAGGCCTTGGTCACCGGTTTATGGATGTAGTCCTCGATCAGCGTCTGGAGACCCAGGCGCATGTGATAGAATGTCGCAGTCAGGGTCAGAAGCGTCAGGATGGCGCCGAGAGGTGCGCCGATCCAGGCGCGGGCGGTTTCATAATCAGCGCTGGGCAGGCTGGCGATGGACCAGACGAACAGCGGGATCAAAACCACCAGCGCCAGCGCGGAGACGCGTTGCGCGATGAAATGGCCGACACCGGACTTGGCGGAGCCGAGGCCGCGGGCGCGGGCGAGCGGAGTGCGAAAATCGCTCATCAGACAATCCCTCCAGCCAGGAACCAGATGCCCACCGTCACCACGATGGCGGCGATTATGATCATCATCGAGCGCTGATTGGAGCCTTTGGGGTCGAAACCCTTGCCCAAATCCCAGACCAGGTGACGAACGCCGTTAAACAGATGGTAGACCAGCGACAGCGTGAAGCCGAAGAGCGCCAGCTTGACTAAAAGCCCCACAGGGCCGGTCATCAGGTTTTCAAACACGGCGTAGGCGTCAGGGCCGGCGGCCAGAAGCACCAGCCAGACGGTGACGAGAATGGCGCCGATATAGTTGATGGAGCCGCTGGCGCGGTGAAAAATCGAGGACGCCATGGTGGCGTGCCAGCGCCAGACTTGAAGATGCGGCGATAAGGGTCGTGGATCGACGGATTGATTGGCCATGAAAAGGGCCCCCACTAATTTAAAGCATTAGCCCCGTCAGCTCGGAACTTGGGCGTGACAATAATCCGCACCGGGTTAACGTCAACGCACACCAAAGTGTGGAATGCTGCTGTGTTTGCAAACGGTTCTTAGTTGCGCGCCCTGGGCGGGAACTGGACTTGCCTTGCAGACCCGGCGATTGGGGAGAGAGCATGTCTGAAAATCGCAGCGTCCTGATTACAGGCGCCTCCACCGGCATCGGTTATTCAAGCGCTAAGTTCCTGTCAGACAAAGGCTGGCGGGTTTATGCCGGCGTGCGCAAGCCTGAGGATTCTGCGCGTCTGAGCGCGGAACTGGGCGACCGCGTGCATCCGGTGATCTGCGACGTCACAGATGCAGTCACGATACAATCAGCCGCTGAGCAAGTGCGGCAAGATTTGAAAGGTCAGCCGCTCTCCGGTCTCGTCAACAATGCCGGGATCGCCGTCGCCGGCCCGCTTTTGCATCTGCCGCCTGAGGAAATGACGCGTCAGCTGGATGTGAACGTCACCGGGCAATTGCGCGTGACCCAGGCTTTCGCGCCGCTTATGGGCGCCGAGAAGGGTTTCACCGGCGAGCCGGGCCGGATCGTCAATATTTCCTCGGTGGCGGGGTTTCACGCCATGCCTATCCTGACGCCCTATGCCTGTTCGAAGTTTGCGCTGGAAGCCTTCACCGAAGGCCTGCGCCGGGAGATGATGCTGTACGGGATCGACGTGGTGGCGATCAATCCAGGCCCTATCAAGACGCCGATCTGGGACAAGGCGCAGGAGCTTGATCCTGAACAATATGGCCAGACCGATTTCATCAAGGCCATCCACCGGCTTTTGAAGTTCACGCTCAACAGCGCTGAAAACGGCCTGCCGCCCGAGCGGGTGGCCCAGGCGATCCATGCGGCGCTGACCGATAAAAAGCCCAAGCTCAACACGGTTGTGACCCCGACGCCTCTGCAAGGCTTGATGCTCAAGCTGATGCCCCGACGCATGGTGGATAAGATGATCACCTCGCAATTGGGCCTGAAGCGCTTGAACTGAACGCCAAGGAGCGACACTCTCCCTGAAATGTTTCGGGGAGAGGTTTCACTTATGCGCCTTGTATTTGCGTCTATCGCAGCGTTGGCTTTGTCCGCGCCTGCCTTCGCCACGCCGACAGAAGACTTCCGAGAGCTGATCGCGGACTATGAGGCGTTCACCGCCGAGCGTGATCTGGGCGCCCGGGCGCGACAGGGCGATCTGGAGGCTGCGGCCTCCTGGCCGGATATGAGTGTTGAGGCGATTGAAGCCTGGGACGCGGGCATGGCCGGGTTCGATGACCGGATCGACGCCATTGATCCTGCGGATCTGCCTGCAGAGGAGCAGGCCAATTACGCCGTGCTCTCCTATGAGCTGGAGAGTGCGGTCGCGGTTCCTTGGGTGACCACCGCGATGATCCCCTTCACCAATGATAGCGGGTTTCACACCAATGCCAGCTTTGCCGCGCTGACCACGCGTGTGCGTTCCGTGGAGGAGGCGGAGGCCTGGATCGCCAAGCTTCACGCCTTGCCTGAGTATCTTGGCGAGCAGCAAGCCTGGCTGGAGCGCGGGATCGAGACCGGCTTCACCCAGCCGCGCGCCATCCTGCAAGGCGTCGCGGACCAGATCGAGGCCCAGATCACGCCTGTTGGCGAGAGTGAGCTTCTGACCCCGATCCGCAATCTGCCTGAGACGATCCCGGACGCAGAGCGAGAGCGTCTGATGGCGGAGGCTGTTCAGGCGGTTGAGACTGAGGCGCTGCCGGCGCTTCGTGAGCTCCATGCCTTCTTCACCGAAACCTACATGCCTGCCGCTCGCGACAGCCTGGGCGCGCGCGATCTTCCAGGCGGTGAAGACCTTTATCGGGCGCTCGTACAGCAGCACACCACCCTCGATCTGACGCCTGAAGAGGTGCACGCCCGCGGTCAGGCCGAAGTGGCCCGCATTCGCGCCGAGATGGACGCCGTGATCGCCGAGACCGGCTTTGAGGGCGACTTCGCCGACTTCCTCGTCTTCCTGCGCACGGATCCGCAGTTTTACGCCCAGTCCGAGCGTGAGCTGATGATGGTGGCGTCTTATCTGTCCAAAAAGGCCGATGACGCCATGCCGGCCTTTTTCCATCATCTGCCGCGGCTCAGCTATGGCGTGCGGCCGGTGCCGGCGGCCATCGCGCCCAATTACACCACCGGCCGGTACTGGCCCGGCGATGCGGAGAGCGGTCAGGCGGGCGGCTATATGGTCAACACCTACCGGCTTGATCAACGTCCGCTTTATGAAATGCCGGCATTGACCGTGCATGAGGCGGTGCCGGGCCATCACCATCAGATCGCCATTGCACAAGAACTTGAAAACGTGCCCGAGTTTCGAAAACAGGGCTATATCACCGCGTTCGGTGAAGGCTGGGGGCTCTACACCGAGTTTCTGGGCGTCGATATGGGCATGTATGAAACGCCTTATGAGCATTTCGGTCGCCTGACCTATGAGATGTGGCGCGCCTGCCGGCTCGTCGCCGACACCGGTCTTCACTGGTATGGCTGGAGCCGGGATGAGGCCGAGGCGTGCTTCCTTGAAAACTCGGCCCTCGCCCCGCTCAACATCACCAATGAAGTCAGCCGCTATATCAGCTGGCCTGGTCAGGCTTTGGCCTACAAGACCGGCGAATTGCTGATCCGTGAGCTGCGCTCGGACGCCGAGGCGGAGCTGGGCGAAGCCTTCGACCTCGCCGCCTTCCACGACCGTATCCTCGATGAAGGCGGCGTGCCTTTGGGCTATCTCGAAGACAAGATGCGCACCTGGATCGCTGAGCAGGGGGCGTAGTCGGCATTAAGGGGGGCGTTGTCGCTCGGGTCATCGGGCGGAGCGCCCCTTACGCTTCCAGTTCATTTCAGATCTGGAGGCGTTCATGCATCATCCCAAAACCCATCCCTTGAAGGCCTCTGTCATCGAGGTGACGGACGCGTCTGAGTATGTCTCTGCGATCAAGACCGTGAACCGGGGCGAGGGGTCGGCCATCAATGTGGTGGAGTCCTTTGCGCTGACGGCGTCCGCGCCGTCATTTACGCGGTCAGCGAAACTCTACTCCAGCACGGGCGCGCGCATCGACGCCAAGGGCTATAGTGCTGTCGAGGTGGTCGGGGAAGGCGTCAACGTCACTCTCGGCCTGACCATCGAAGGCACCGGCTTCACCCAGATTTTTCAAGGGCAACTGACGGGCCTTGAGGGCGGGCAAATCCATGACGCCCTGCTGGTCCAGGGCGGGGTTCTGAGCGTGCCCAGTGGGGAAAGTTTCACCGTCACCGGGCAATTGGAGGCCGTCTCCAAGGGCGCGGTCGGGGTCGGCGGCGTGCTGAACGCAACGCACCCGCTGACACTGTCTAATGGGGGATTGATCGTTACTCAGACAGGTCAACAGCCCTGCGCCATCAATCAGACTGTCATCGCCGACCAAGGCACGATCGTGGGCCTGAACCCGAACTCCACCCTGACAGTGGACGGACTAAGCCTCAGCGACGATTGTTTGATCGAAGCGGTGGACACCAGCTCCACCCTATTGTCAGCGACGCCGATTTTGCTGGAACCTGAAAACCCCTCGAAGATCGCGCGGATGGTGGCGGTGAACGCCTCGGCGGTGACCTTGAAGTCAGGCGGGGTCTTTCAAGGTTGCGGCGCGACGCCAGGCGGCGGAGCCGGTCAGGAGGTGCGCGTCGACACGCTTTCCAATGAGGGCGGGGTCATTGAACTGGGCGGGCATGGCGCGCTGAAATGTACGCAATTTGACCAGACAGATGGCCTGATTTCGGTGACGCTGGCCGATTGTCAGGGCGAGGGGCCGACACTGGTCGTGGAGCAGGGCGGCTCAGTGACCGGCGGCGCGTTCATCATAAAGGGGCCGGGCGCCCGGGCGGAACCACCGGCCCATGCCGTCAAGCTGCCGCTGGTGGTGACCGTTTCGGGCAATACCTTGCCTGATGAGCTCAAAGCCATCGCTCAGCTCAAGGCCTTCCCCGCCAGCGTGGCGGCGTCTTTTTCGGTAGAATCTGAAAACGCTCTGGTGCTGACCCTGACGCCGGTCTGATCGGCGCAACCTTCACTCGGTCGGCGAGCTTGGAAACTGAGGCAGAGCGTCAAAATCGACCGGACCGCGATCCAACCAAGCCAGCGCGTCGTCCATCGCGTCAAAGAAGCGAATGGACAGATCGCCTTGTGAATCAGGGAAGAACAGCGGCCAGAGCTCAAGCATGGGTTTGAGCCCGGCGGGGACGTCCACAAAGGCGGACTTTATCGCTTGTTCTGGCGTACGCTCCTGCAGCGTGCGCTGACGCTCAATGGCGTGATCCACGAGCGCTTTATGATCAATGTCCGCGCTGACATCCGCGTCAAACAGGGTCACCAGATCATAGCTGGCAGGGAATTGCGGGTCCCGGAACAGTGTCAGCACGCTGTCGAGATCTTCTCGCAAAAGCTGCCCTGTGTTGTGAAAGACGACCAGGCTTTGGGGATGATCTATACGCGTCGAAAAAGGCATGGACGTCTCGTCTGCTAGGAATCCGCTCAATTGAACGCGTATAGTATTATAACCTGAGACTGTGGGATTTGTATGGCGGCGCCAACAAAAACCCCGGCGGAGCGATCCGCCGGGGTTTGTCGTTTCAGCGATGCGTGATCGCTTACGCCATGGCGCGCTGGCGCAGGACGTAGTGCAGGATGCCGCCATTGTTGACGTAATCGAGCTCGTTTTCGGTATCGATGCGAGCCAGAAGCTCGGTGGTTTTCTTCGACCCGTCCTCAAACGTGATCTCGAGGGTCACAGTGCTGCGCGGCTTGATGCCTTCAATGCCTTTCAGCGAGACGGTTTCCTTGCCGGTCAGGCCCAGAGTGTCCCAGCTTTCGCCGTTCTGGAACTGCAGCGGAACCACGCCCATGCCGACGAGGTTTGAGCGGTGGATGCGCTCGAAGCTCTCGCAGATCACGGCTTTGACGCCCAGAAGTCGGGTGCCTTTGGCCGCCCAGTCGCGCGACGAACCTGTGCCGTATTCCTTGCCGCCAAAGACCACCAGCGGGGTGTCCGCTTCGGCGTACTTCATGGCCGCGTCATAGATCGGCATTTCTTCGCCGGAGGGCTGCAGCGTGGTGACGCCGCCTTCCACGCCCGGAACCATCTGGTTCTTGATGCGGATATTGGCGAAGGTGCCGCGCATCATCACATCGTGATTGCCGCGCCGCGCGCCATAGGAGTTGAACTCGCGCGGTTCGACGCCTTTGTCCTGAAGGTAGAGACCGGCCGGGCTGTCGGCCTTGATCGAACCGGCCGGAGAAATGTGGTCGGTGGTGATCGAGTCGCCGAACAGGCCCAGAATGCGGGCGCCGTCGATGTCTTTCGGGGGCGTCACTTCGGTGGTCATGCCGGTGAAGAAGGGCGGGTTGGCCACATAGGTGGAGTCCGGCCAGTCATAGGTCAGGCCGCCAGACGTCTCGATGCCCTGCCACATGGCGTCGCCCTTGAAGACGTCGGCATAGCGCTTGGCGAACATGTCCGGCGTCACGGCAGAGCGCACCACGTCGGCGATTTCTGCGGAGGTCGGCCAGATGTCCTTGAGGTAGACTGGATTGCCGTCAGCGTCTTCGCCCAGAGGATCGGTCGCCACATTGATGTTCATGGTGCCGGCGATGGCGTAGGCGACCACCAGCGGCGGGCTGGCCAGATAGTTAGCGCGCACGTCCGGGCTCACCCGGCCTTCAAAGTTGCGGTTGCCCGACAGCACGGAGGTGGCGACCAGGTCGCCGTCCTTGATGGCTTTGGAGATCGGCGCCGGCAGCGGTCCGGAATTGCCGATGCAGGTGGTGCAGCCATAGCCCACCAGGTTGAAGCCCAGCGCGTCAAGATCGTCCTGGAGGTTGGCTTTCTCCAGATAGTCGGTGACCACCTGAGAGCCCGGCGCCAGCGAGGTTTTCACCCACGGCTTCACCTTCAGGCCCTTTTTGAGAGCGTTGCGCGCCACCAGACCGGCGCCCAGCATCACGGACGGGTTGGACGTGTTGGTGCACGAGGTGATCGCCGCGATCACCACATCGCCATGACCGATGGAGAAGTCTTCGCCTTCGACATTGACGCGCTTGGCGGCTTCATCAGCCTTCTTGAACTCGTCTTTGAGGACATTGGCGAAGGCGTCAGCCGCGACGTCGAGCGCCACACGATCCTGCGGACGTTTCGGGCCGGCCAGCGACGGCACGACGGTGGCGAGGTCCAGTTCCAGCGTGTCGGTATAGACCGGATCGTCCTTGCGCTCGGGGCGGAACATGCCCTGGGCCTTGGAATATTGCTCGACCAGCTGCACGCGGTCTTCATCGCGGCCGGTGGCGCGCAGATAGTCCAGCGCTTCGTTGTCGACCGGGAAGAAGCCGCAGGTGGCGCCGTATTCGGGCGCCATGTTGGCGATGGTCGCGGCGTCTTCCAGCGACAGGGTGTCGATGCCCGCGCCGAAGAATTCCACGAACTTGCCGACCACGCCTTTTTTGCGGAGCATTTCCACCACGGTCAGCACCAGGTCGGTGGCGGTCGCGCCTTCGGGCAGCTTGCCCGTCAGCTTGAAGCCCACGACTTCAGGGATCAGCATGGAGATCGGCTGACCCAGCATGGCGGCTTCGGCCTCGATGCCGCCCACGCCCCAGCCCAGAACGGCCAGGCCGTTGACCATGGTGGTGTGGCTGTCGGTGCCGACAAGCGTGTCGGGATAGGCGTAGGTGACGCCGTCTTCATCCTTGGTCCAGACCGTCTGGGCCAGGTTTTCCAGGTTCACCTGGTGGCAGATGCCGGTGCCCGGCGGGACGACGCGGAAATTGTCAAACGCGCTGGAGCCCCATTTCAGGAACTCATAGCGCTCGCCATTACGCTCATATTCGCGCGAGACGTTTTTCTCAAAGCTGTCGTCATGGCCAAAATAATCCACCATGACCGAGTGGTCGATCACCAGGTCCACCGGAACCAGCGGGTTCACCGATTTCGGGTCGCCGCCCAGAGAGGTGGTGGCGTCGCGCATGGCGGCGAGGTCCACGACAGCCGGAACGCCGGTGAAGTCCTGCATCAGCACGCGCGCCGGACGATAGGCGATCTCATGGCTGGATTTGCCGGTCTTGGTCCAGGCCGCGACGGCTTCGATGTCTTCCTTGGTGACGGTGCGACCGTCTTCAAATCGCAGAAGGTTTTCCAGGAGGACCTTCAGCGTGTAGGGCAGCTTGGAGGCGCCGTCGAGGCCGTTCTTCTCGGCCTCTTTCAGATCGAAATAGGTGTAGGTCTTGCCTGCGACCGTCATTTCGCGACGGCACTTGAAGCTGTCCAATGAAGCCATGTTTGGTCCTCGTTGTCGGGCCGGGCCGCTGCTGCTTAGAGAGGGTGCGAGCGGGCCGGGCGGAGTGTCATGCGCGATCACACGACGGAAAGGGTTTCGCGCGGGTTTTAATACTGTCTGCGCTGCGCTGCAATGCGGGCGAATGTCGGAGATGCGTCAATCTCCTTTAACGCAACGCATTCTCAGCTGAACCGATCCCTGAAAAGAAGGCGGTCCATCGTCATACCAGGCCTGCGACATCTCAGACTTGGACCCTTGGGACGGTTGAGGCTAAATCTCTTGTCATGATCCCTGCCGCCTTCACCCTATCCCCGATTGAAGTCTCCAGCCTGCGCCTTGAGCGCGGGGGCAAAGCTGTGCTCACTGGCTTTTCGCTGAAAGTTGAGCCAGGCGAGGCGCTGGTGCTGCTGGGGCCCAACGGGTCGGGCAAGACGACGCTGCTGCGCGCGCTAGGCGGTCTGGTGCGGCCTTTGGGCGGCGAGATCGGGCTGGACCCGCAATCGGTCGCTTTTCTGGGCCATGCCGATGCGCTGAAACCGTCTGAGACCGTTGAGCAAGCGCTTCAATTCTGGGCGGGGCTGTATGGCGGCGACACTAACCAGCTTGAAGATGTGATGGTGCAGATGGCGCTGGCGCATCTGGCGCGGCGGACCTGCGGCACGCTGTCTGCGGGGCAGAAGCGACGCACGGCGCTGGCGCGGATCGCGTTGTCAAACCGCCCCGTCTGGTTGCTGGACGAACCCGCCGCGCCGCTGGATGCGCGGTCTCGCGAACGGTTGGCGGCGCTGGTGAAAACTCAGTGTCAGGCCGGCGGCGTCGTGATCGCCGCCACCCATGTGGATCTGGGCTGGGCGGGCGCCCGGGTTGAAGATTTGCGCACCGCCCCCACGAAAACCGGGGCGGGCGTGGGATGAGCGCGATGGGAGCGATCTTTGCGCGCGAATTGCGGCTCGCTTTTGCAGGCGGGGGCGGACCGGCGGGGCCGGCGGCGTTTAATCTGGCCGCTCTGGCGCTGGCGCCGCTGGCCATAGGGCCGGACGCCGAGACCTTGCGTGCGGCGGGGCCGGGCGTCATCGCCTTCGCCGCCTTGCTCGCCACCTTGCAGCCTGCCGAACGGATTTTCAGCGAGGATGCCTCCGATGGCACGCTGGAGCTTTACGCCCTGTCGCCGGTCGGGTTGGCGCTGGCGGTTTTCATGAAGACGCTGGCCTTCATTCTGGCGGTGTTCTGGACGACGCCTTTGCTCGCCTTCATTGGCGGGCTCGCCTACGGGCTCGACGTCTCTTCAGCCTGTGTGCTGGCGCTGGGGCTGGCCTTCGCCGCGCCGGGGCTCGCCTTCATCGCCGCCTTTGCGGGCGCCCTGGCGGCGGGGCTGAAGCGCGCAGGGCTGTTGATCGCGCTGATCGCAGCGCCCCTGCAGGTGCCGCTCCTGGTGTTCGCGTCGGGCGCAGGTCGGGCGGCGATGGACGGAACCGGGCTTGAGGGGCCCAATCTGATGATGGCGCTGGCGGGTTCGCTGGTTGCTTTGGCGCTGGCGCCGTTCGGCGCGGCGGCGGCGTTGAAAGCCCGTCTGGAATGATAATGCTTGCGGCCCAGCGCCGCATCGGCTTGCCCGACCGGGCCGGCCCGGCTAGGTGATCAGATTATGTGGAGCTATTTCGCCAATCCTGAACGGTTTGACCGTCTCGCGCGCGCTATCCTGCCCTGGTGCTGGGGGATTGCGGCGACCCTGTTCGCCATCGGCCTGCCCTGGGCGCTGTATTTTTCGCCTGAGGATTATCAGCAATCTGACACAGTGCGGATCATGTATGTGCATGTGCCCGCCGCCTGGCTCGCCATGTTCGCCTATGGGGGCTTGGGCGGGGCGAGCTTCGTCTATTTCATCTGGCGCCATAACCTGGCCGATCTCGCCGCCCGCGCTATCGCGCCGGCGGGCGCGGTGTTCGCCTTCATCTGTCTGGCCACAGGCGCGCTTTGGGGGCGGCCCATGTGGGGCGCCTGGTGGGTCTGGGATGCGCGACTGACCTCCATGCTCGTGCTGTTCTTGCTGTATCTGGGCTATATGGCGCTGCGAGCCGCGATTGAAGACGAGAAGCTCTCGGCCCGTGCGGGCGCGATCCTCGCCATGGCGGGCCTTATCAACCTGCCGATCATCAAATTCTCGGTGGATTGGTGGAATACGCTGCATCAGCCCGCCAGCGTGTTTCGCTTTGACGGGCCGACGATCGACCCCTCTCAGCTCTGGCCGCTGGCCATCATGGCGCTTGCGTTCACCGTTTTGTATCTCGCCCTCATCCTCACCCAGATGCGCGCCATGTTGATGGAGCGCCGCGCCGATGCGCTGGAGCGCCGCCGTGAGCGACGTCTGGAACTGGAGGCGGAGCTATGAGCGCGCTGACTGAGTTTTTCGCCATGGACGGATACGCCGTATACGTCTGGGTGTCGTATGGACTGAGTTTGCTGGGCAGTATTGTGCTGGTGTGGATGACGGTCGCGCGCCGCCGCGCCGCGGCAGCGCGTCTCAAACGTCTTGAAGCGCTGGAAGCGTCGTCCGCCGGGGCGTGGGCTGCGACGTCATCAGATGAGGATGCGGCATGAAAAACCTGATGACCTGGTTCCCGGTGATCGGGGTGGGGCTGCTTCTGACCCTTTTCGCCATCGCGCTGTTGCGTCCCACCGAGGGCGGCGGAGATCCGATCATCGGTCAGCGCGTCAGTGATCTGGATCTGCCGCTGGAGGCGGTCAGCTTCACGCAAGCCGGATTTGCTCCCGACGTCCTTGAGGGGCCGTATCTCCTGAACGTCTGGGCGTCCTGGTGTCCGCCGTGCCGGATCGAGCATCCGTACTTTGAATATCTGTCAGATCAAGGCGTTCCGATTTACGGCATTATTTACAAGGATGAAGAGGCGGACGCCGCCCGGTTTCTTGACCAGCTGGGGAATCCGTTCGCCGGACTGGCGGCGGATCGCGACGGTCGCGCGGGATTCGAGCTGGGCGTCACAGGCCCGCCTGAAACCTTCATTGTGGATGCAGATGGCGTTATTCGTGCGCGCTGGCGGGGCGCGGTGACCGATATAGTCTGGATACAACGCTTCGCCGAGCCCTGGGCCGAGGCGGGCGGGCAGCCGATCAGCTGGCCAGAGGTTCAGTAAGCTGCAGAGAGGCTCGCTGAAGGTTATTCGGCGGCGGCGGCTTTTTTCTTCTTCTTTTTCTTTTTCTTGTCGCCGCCCTTGGACTTGGCCTTGGCGGCCTTCTCGGCGAGCTTGGCTTTCTTGGCCTCTTCGCGGGCGGCTTCAGCGCCCAGCTCGGACGCGCGGGCGATGCGGTTGAGCGCTTCAACAAAGCTGGCGCGCTTGTTTTTGGGCAAAGCCGTCAGGATGGCGTCATCTGCGGCTCTCGCCCCGGCGATGACGGTGGCGTGCAGCTGGCGACCTTCATCTGTGAAGCGCACCGAATTGGCGCGCGCGTCGCCCGGCGCCTTCTCGCGCACCAGAAGCCCTTTGGCGGCCATGCGAGAGACCAGCTCCGCGAGTGTGGAGCGGTCGATCCCGGTCGCCTGGACGAGTTGAGTCTGGGTCAGACCTTCCGCGTCATGCACCGCGCAGAGCACAGCGAACTGACGTTGTGTGATCTGTACGCCGCCCGTCGCCTCTGAAAACTGCTCCGCAGCAAATTGCTGCGCGCGGTGCATCAGATGCCCAGGCGAGGTGTTGAGGTCGAAATCCAGTGCGTCAGCCATATTTCACCCTCCGGCGACGGAACAAAGCAACCATACCCCGGTTTAGCGACGTTTCAATAACAAGTCCTTCTTGATACGGAATGACCTTCATAAATCTAATGCTGCAAGGGTTTTGACATGGACGCGCAAGAGCCTGATTTCCATCATGCCACCCCCGAGGGGGAGGATCGCGAACGCCGGATATGCCGGACCTGCGGCTTTATCGACTACGTGAACCCCAAGATTGTCGCCGGCGTCGTCGCAACCCATTCTGATGGTCGCGTCCTGATGTGCCGCCGTGCGATCGAGCCGCGGTCGGGATACTGGACCTTGCCCGCCGGTTATATGGAGGAAGGCGAAAGCGTGGAGCAGGCGGCCCTGCGCGAAGCGCGCGAAGAGGCCTGCGCGTCCCTGGAGCTCGATGGCGTTCTGGGCATTTATTCCGTGCCGCGCATCTCTCAGGTGCAGATTTTCTTTCGGGCGCGTTTTGCCACGCCGGATATCGCCGCCGGGCCTGAAAGCCAAGAAGTGGCCTTGTTTGAATGGGACCGCTTGCCGCTCAGCGATCTGGCGTTTCCCAGCGTCAAATGGGCGCTGGATGATTATCAGAGCGGGCATGGGCGCGCGCTGCCAGTATCGATGCGAACCCAGACGCCAGACATACGCCCGTACTAGCTCGCTCCGGTTTCGGCATGCACGGTGATCCGGTTCAGCGTTTCGGCGAGCGCGTCGAGATTCACGGGCTTTACGAAATAGTCCTTCACGCCTTTGGCCAGCAAGCGTTGCGACGTGCCGCTGGTGGCGTCGGCCGTGACGATGACGACCGGCGCCTGCGGATAGGCGTTGCTCAAGATCGAAAGCAGATCCTCGCCGGAGAGTCCGGGCATGTGCAAATCGAGCAAGACCACATCGGGGTCCTGTTCCGTGAGATCGAGAATTTCCAGCGCATGCTCCGCGCTGACAGCCTGAAGGACCGACCAGCCGGAGCCTTCAAGATAATCAGCCAGCAGATTGCGGTTGATGGTGTTGTTCTCAACAACCAGCGCCGTGCGGGTGCGCGCCTGCAAAGGCGCCTCAGCATGCTCGGTGGAGGCAGGGTGAGCGTGAGACGCGATTGCGCCGGGTTTGGCGGCGGTATGGGGCAACCGCACCCAGAAACGGCTTCCGGCGCCGACTTCACTCTCGACCCCGATTTCACCCCCCGCCAGATTGGCTATTTCCTGCGCAATCGTCAGACCGAGCCCGGTGCCCTCATGGCGGCGGCCAGTGCTGTCATCAATTTGGTGAAAGCGATCGAAAATGAGCGCTAGCGCGTCCTGTGGGATGCCCGGCCCGGTGTCGGAGACGCTCAGCTCCATCCAGCCTGGCTTGATCATGCGGCCGCTGATCGCGATGACGCCGGCTTCGGTGAATTTGACGGCGTTGCCCGCGAAGTTTGTCAAAATCTGCAAGACCCGCGTCGCGTCGCCCATGGCCAGGGTTTCAAGATCGGGCGGGATGTCGAGCTCCAGAGCGAGCCCTTTTTGGGCCGCCTGACCGCTGATGGTGTCAGCCGCAGCCCGCAACAGGTCTGAAGGCGCATAGGGAGCGTTCTCAAGCGTCAACTCCCCCGCTTCGATGCGGGAGATGTCGAGAACATCGTCAATCAGCCCGCGCAAGGAGTTCCCCGATGAATTCAAGGTGCGGACATAGCCACGCTGTTTGGGTGTGAGGTCTGTATGCTCAAGAAGTTGCGCCATCCCCATCACCCCATTGAGAGGCGTGCGAATTTCATGGCTCATATTGGCCAGGAAGCGTGTCTTCGCCGCACTGGCGAGCTCAGCCTTGTGCTGCGCGCTGCGAATACGAAAACTGGCGTCGCCGAACCGGCGTGCGGCCACGATGAAATGCATCAAGAACAGCAGGCCCGCGATCAGCACCAGGCCATACTCCATATGCGGACCGTCCGGGGCGAACATCGCCAACACCGGCAAGCTGATCAGATAAGCGGCATGAGGCAGCCCGCCTGACAGCGTCAGCATCATGTCCTGATTGGAATGCACCGCGATATGAAACAGCGCGCCGCACAGAAACAAGAGCGCGATCGCCTCGCCCGTCGCGCCCCAGGAATTCCATAATCCGATGCTGATAAGCGAATAGATCGCCGTGGCCTGCACCATGGACAGGTTTGCGGCCAGCATTTCGCCTTTGGAGACAGCCCGTGTCCGCGAGGATGAGAAGAAGCGGGAGGAGACCCAGCGGTCAATCAGTTGCGATGTCAGGGAGAGAATGGCGTAGATCAGCGCGAATTGCGGCATGCCGCCCAGATACAGAACCGCCGAGCCCAGCAAAGACAGGCCGATCCGGGTCGGCAGCTCTTTCGCGCGACTTCGCGCGACGCTCCGATAGGCGTCCAGAGTGGCGGCAGACTGCGACATGCGAGCTCTCAAAGTGTGATGTGGTCAATCTGAACTTTAAAGCGTTTCGATATGATGAGACGTCATGACGGTCGGGGCTCAGACTGCGTCCAGAATCTGTTCAACCGGACGCCCCAGCGCGGCGCGTGACTCATGGATCAGGACCGGTCGCTCGATCAGCTTGGGATTGTCGGCCATGACCTTGATCAGCTGGTCTTCATCGCTGACTTCTTTCAGCCCGAGCTCTTTATAGAGCGCGTCCTTGACGCGCATCAGGTCGCGGGCGCTGGACAGGCGCAGTTTCGCCACCACGGACCGGATTTCGTCAGCGCTGGGCGTATCCTTGAGATATTCGCGGATCGTCGGGCGGTAGCCATGCTGTTCCAGCAGCGCCAGGGCTTCGCGTGATTTCGAGCAGCGCGGATTATGCCAGTATTCCATGTGTTCGTTCCTTATTCGTCGGTCAGCGCAGCGGCCAGCAGGGCCTGGGCGGTGCGCAAATGCATATGTTCCACCATCCGCCCTTTGAGCGGCACGGCGCCCTTGTTCGCGTTGGCAGGGTCTTCAAACGCGTCAACGACGCTTTGCGCCCAGTCCAGTTCAGCCGCGCATGGAGCGAATGCTTTATGGACAGGATAGATCTGGGCGGGATGAATCAAGGTCTTGCCGTCAAAGCCAAGCTGTCGGCCCTGGCGCGCTTCGGCCTCAAGCCCGGCTTCATCGGCATAAGCATTGAAGACCGCATCAAGCACGACAAGCCCCATGGCGCGCGCCGCCAGCACCAGACGCGCCAGATGAGGCTCTAGCGTACTGCGTCGCATCTCGCCCTCGGGCAGACGCAGCCCTTCCGCCAGGTCATTGGCGCCCGCCACCAGCGCTTCAAGCCGGTTCAAGGGCGCCTGACGGGCGATCGCCTCGACATTGAACACGCCGCGTGGGGTTTCGATCATCGCCCAGACCGGGCCATGATACCCGGCGTCGTCAAGGCGTTTGCGCACCGCGCTCAGCTGTTCGGGGTCTTCCAGCTTGGCGATCAGGACTGCATCCGGCTGGCTCTGCGCAGCGATTGGAATGTCCGCCGCCAGATCAGGCGATCCGGGTTCGGCGATCCTTAACACCGTGAACAGATGATGGCGCTTGTATCGAACCAGCGCGTCCAGCGCATTGCGCCGGGCTTCAGATTTGCGTTCGGGCGCGACCGCGTCTTCAAGGTCGATGATCAGGGCGTCCGCGCCCAGGTCCTTCGCCTTGTCCAGCGCGCGCGGCTTGTCGCCGGGCACGAACAGGACCGAGCGGAACAGGCGGGCGTTCGCGTCTGCATGTGAGGAATCGTCTGTCATGGCGGAAAGGCTTACATAAGGCACATGTCCAACACCACACCTCAGGCCTCCGTTCTGGTGATCAGTTCGCTTGTGGCGTCCAGCCAGGTCGGCGGTCGGGTCACCAATCAGGTGCTGAACGCGGCCTCGATCCGACCGGTTTTTGTCCCGACCGTGGTTCTGGGACGGCATCCGGGGCTGGGGGCGCCGGGGGGCGGGCCGGCGCCGACCGATCTGATGGCCTCCACGCTGGACGGGGTTACGGCCAATGGCGTGCTTGATCGGGCGGACGCGATCTTCACCGGCTATTTTCACAATCCGGACCAGGTCCGGCTGGCTGCAGGCCTGATCGCTGAAACGTGCGCCCAACGCCCTGAGTGTCTGGTGATGGTGGATCCGATTCTTGGAAACGGGGCGGCGGATGGCGGTGATGACGGGCTGTATGTGAGCGCTGAAACCGCCCGGGCCATACGCGATGAACTGATCCCGCTCGCCAACGTCATCACGCCCAACAGGTTTGAACTCGCCTGGCTCAGCCGGTTTGAGATCAAGACGTCTGAAGACGCAGTCAAAGCCGCGCGCGGTCTGGCGCCCGTGGTGATGTGCACGTCCGCGCCCGCCGCGCTGAACGAGGTCTCGGTGATTTGCGTCACGCAAGATGACGCCTTCAGCGCCTACATGCCCCGGATTGATCCCGCGCCATATGGAACCGGGGACGTGTTCGCCGCCAGCGCCCTGGTGGAGCGTTTGACCGGCGCACGCTGGCGGGATGCGGCGGCGCGGGGGATGGCGCGGATCTCCCATGTTCTGGACGAAACGCGATTGGCGGGCGATGCGCGCGATCTGTTGCTGACCGCCCAAACGCTTCAGACGCCGTTGCGCGCCCCGGCGCTACGCCGGGTCGGGGCGCAGAGACCCGCCTGGGTGATGGGACTGGACGGCTGCAAGGCGGGTTGGGCGGCGGTGATGGTCGATCTGAACGGGATCGAGGCGCCGCGGCGGGCGGTCTTCGAGCAGTTCCAGGACGCTTATGACTGGGGCGCGCAAGTCATTGCGGTGGATATGCCCATCGGGTTTGAAGCAGCCGCTTCGGACCCGCCGGGACGCGCGTGTGAGCGGCTGGCGCGGCAGCGTCTGGGACCGCGGCGCAGCAGTATCTTCCCGTCGCCCCTGCGCATCGCCCTGTCGGCGTCAGATTATGAGCAGGCCAATCAGCTCAATCGCGCCGCGGGCGGGCCGGGCCTGTCCAAACAGGCCTATCATCTGTTTGCGAAGATCCGTGAGATTGATGACGTCATGACCCCGGACCTGTCACGCGGGGTGGTGTTTGAAACCCATCCGGAGCTGACATTCACCGAGCTGTCCGGCGAACCGGCCCTGCATCGAAAGAAAACCCGCGAGGGCCGCGAAGAACGTTTGGCGCTACTGGTGGCGCAAGGGCTGCCTGAAGCGCTGTTCGAGCCCCATCCTTTCAAAGCCGGGCTGTGCGCGCCAGATGATCTGATTGACGCCGGGCTGTGTGTTGTGACCGCGATGCGTATTGCCGGCGGGGAGGCGGTACGTCTGCCTGACGACCCGCCGGAAGATGGGCAAGGCTTGCTCATGGCGCTTCATGCCTGATGGCGCTCGATGGTGCTTGAAACCCCAGGCGCTGCCCTGTACCTGAAAGGCCATGAGCATTGATATCCAGGGACATCTCGCACCCGGTTTCGAGCCGGTGGCTGAGGCATTTGAGCAAAACTTCACGGACCGCGAAGAGCTGGGCGCAGCCTTCACCCTGATCCGGAACGATGAGGTTCTCGTCGATATTCACGCCGGTCATGCGGACCGCAAGGCGAGCAGCCCGTGGAGGGCGGAAACGATCGCGCCGGTCTTCTCCACCGGCAAGGCCGTGACAGCGCTGGTCGTCGCCTGGCTGGTTGATAAGGGTCGGCTCGACTATGACGCGCCCATCGCGGATGTCTGGCCCGAATTTGCGCAAGCGGGCAAAGACGCCGTGACCCTGGCGCAGGCCTTGTCGCACCAGGCGGGCCTGTCCGGCTATCCTGACGAGATGGAACCGTCTGACTGGTTTGACCGCGAATTGATGGAAAACCGGTTCGCCGCCATGGCGCCCATGTGGCCGCTGGGCGAGGGGTCTGGGTATCACCCGATCAGTTTTGGCGTCATCGCAGACGCCGTGGTGCGCCGTGCAGACGCCAAACACCGCACGGTCGGCGCGATCCTGCGCGAAGAAATCTGCGGCCCGCGCGGCATTGATTTTCATATTGGAGTCCCGGAGAGCGAGCATGATCGCGCGGCCGAGCATGTCCTGCCGCCGCGCCCGCCGCATCTGGGGTCCATGACGCCCGAGAAGGCGGCGGCCTTCCTCAAGCCCTGGTCCTCGCCCGGCCGGCGCGGCACGGCGACCTGGCGCTCTGCGGAGCTGCCGGCGGCGAACGGACATGGCACGGCGAACGCCATCGCCCGCCTGATGGCGCCCTTTGCGACGCAAGGGCGTCTGGACGGAGAGGCGTTTGTGTCCGATGACGTCATCTCACTAGCGCTGAAAGAACGCGTGCACGGTCCTGACAGGGTCTTGCCTTTTGATCTGGCGTTTGCGGCTGGCGTGATGATCAATCGCGAGTCCGGAGCCTTTGGCCCGGAACCGCAGGCGGTGGGCCATTACGGCTTTGGCGGGTCTTGCGGGTTCGCGGATTCCGAGCGCGGCGTATCAGGGGCCTATGTGATGAACCGGCAGATGGATGTGCTGGTGGGCGATGCGCGCGCCAAGGCGTTGATCGAGGCCTCGTATCGGTGTCTGTGAGCGAACTGCGCAGCCGTTGAAACAGAAAACGCCGCGCGAGGCTTCGCGCGGCGTTTCAGAGCAGGCGTATGGAGCGTGTCTAGTCCATCGCCTTGAGGTTAACAGCTTTTGGGCCTTTGCCGCGGCGATCCGGTTCAGTTTCGAACTCGATGCGTTGGCCGTCGCGCAGATCTTCCAGGCCGGCGTCTTTCACAGCGGTGATGTGCACGAACACATCCTTGTCGCCTTCATCAGGAGTGATGAAGCCGAAACCCTTTTCCGTGTTAAAGAATTTAACGGTACCCGTAGTCATGGGTAGAAGTCCTTTCCCGTCAGTCCGCGCAGCGTCCCACGCCAATAGGATGTGTGCACGGCGTCCCGCGCACGGCATGCGGATTGCGGTCGGGGAAGGCAAAGGCAGAGGCGTTAGGCGCTCGGGTCTTCCATACTCTTCACCGGGCCTTGTTCAAGCCGCTCGTGCGAGAAATACTATGCCTGAAAATTCTATACTCGACAAGCAAAGCCTAGGCGTGCGCGCGCAAGTTCAAGGAACCTGACAAGTGAGTCGCCGAACCCGAAGATTCATAAGCGCAAAGTCCCGCGAGCCCCGTTCCGGCGGCGTGGATCCAGGCGGATTGATGCGGTTATCGGGCTTCGGCGCGGCGCTGTTGGTCTTTGTGGCCGTCGGCGCAGGCTTTCATGGCGAGCGCATCACGGGGGCGGTCGCGCGCGTCCTGTCCGGGCTCGCGCCCTTGGTGGAGCCTTTGATATGGGGCGTCAGCCTGCTCGAGTTCGGCGCCGGCATTCTCGTACTGGGCGTGTTCGGCGTGACGGTCTGGCGCGGGTTCAGACGTTAAGCCGCCAGGTGCTCCATGAGAGCGCCAGGGCGAAGATCAGCCAGGCGACGAGCGGAACCAACAGAACGCCGGCGAGGCGCGAGGCGCGAAAAGCCAGAGCCGTCACGGGCAGCGACAAGACCAGGGCGACGACAGTGATGTAAAACCCGTTGGCGACGTTCTGCAGGCCGAAATATCCCCAGGTCCAGCCCATGCAGACCAGATACTGGACGATGACGCCTGTGCGAGCGAGACCCTTGTGGCGGTCATCGCCATAGCGGTCGAGGCTCCACGCCGCGATCGCCATAAGCGTGAACAGACCCACCCAGACTGCGCCGACGACTCCGCCGGGGGGCGCCCAGGCGGGGTTGTCCAGCGTGCGCGACCATTGAATGGCGGGCCCGCTGAAAATCCAGGCGTTCAGCGCCAGAGCAGCGCCGACAAAAATCAATAGATAAAGGGCCAGGCGTCCAAGAGCGGGACGGGTTTTGCGGAAGATGTTCGTCGCCACGGATCGACTCCTCTACGCCAGGCTCTTCGGGCCCACGCAAGACATTAACACGGTTTGCGCGTCCGACCAGAGCACCCCTTGCGAGGCGATGTTTAGGGTCACAATCGCTTGAGCGAGCGTCTTTTCCGGCGGTGAGCGCTTTCCTGGATCCTCTCAAACGGCCATTGTCACGTTTTGCGGGCTGCAGGCCGGCGCTTGCTCCAAGGATACTCGTTATGTTGCGCACGCTCTTCATTGCTCTGGCGATTTTTAGCCTCACGTCTTTACCCGCGCAGGCCCAAGGCGCGCTCGAGACAGCGGCGGACGCTGCGAGCCGTTTCGGTCCGTCTGTCGGACAAGCCGCGCCTGCTCTTAATGTGATGGACGCGAGTGGCGCGCCGCGCACGCTCGACAGCCTGATGGGAGAAGAGGGTGTGGTGATCTATTTCAACCGCTCCCTGGACTGGTGCCCGATCTGCCTGCGACAAACCCTGGAGCTCGAACCCCACGCAGAGGCGTTCGCAGACGCCGGCTGGCCGGTTACGGTCCTGACCTATGACGACGCCGACACGCTGGGCCAGGTGGCTGAGCGTCGCGGCCTGAGCCTGACCTTGCTCGCAGACCCGGACAGCCGGACCATCGACGCCTTTGGCGTCCGCGATCCGATCTATTCAGATCCCGATCATCTGGCGTATGGCGTGCCGTATCCGATCACCTTCGTTATTGATCGCGACGGCGTTGTGGTCGCCAAGTTCTGGCATGAGGCGGGGCTGGGCGATCAGCGCGGCTATGCCACGCGGATTTCCGCTGAAGACGTTCTGGCGGCTGTACAGGCGCGCTAGCGCTTGTCCGTTGAACCGGTTTGATTGACCTTCAGACGCTGACTGGAGGATCGCTCATGCTCAACGGACCCGTGCTGGAAACCGACCGTCTGCGGTTGCGCCTGCCTGAGGAGCGCGACCTGGATGGGTTTGTCAGCCTGATGGCCGACGAAGTCGCCGCGCGCCATATTGGCGGGGTGATGGAGGAGCCGCTGATCTGGCGTCAGCTATGCACCATTATCGGCCATTGGGCGGTGCGCGGATATGGCTTCTTCTCGGTGGAGGATAAAGCCAGCGGCGACTGGGTGGGCCGGGTCGGTCCCTGGGCGCCGCATGGCTGGCCGCAGCCTGAAGTGGGCTGGTCGATCACCCGCAAGCATTGGGGCAAAGGCTATGGCCCGGAAGCCGCCGCCGCGACGATGGATTTCGCTTTTGATGCGCTGGGTTGGCAGAGCGTGGTTCACATGATCGCGCCGGAGAATGTCAATTCCCAGGCCCTGGCGCGCAAGCTGGGGTCGGCCGATCTGGGCTGGGACGCGGACCTGCCGGGGCTCGGCGTGACGGTGGACGTCTGGGGTCAGTCCAAGGCCGAATGGGCGCAGAATCGCGAACGCTTCAGGCGCTAAACCAGCCTGCTTCGCGCAATGCGGGATAGGAGCTGCGGCTGACCGGGGCGGTGATCGCGCCTTTCAGCTCCGCCTGCCCGGACCCGCGGTTGTATTTGATCGCTGTTATGGCGTCGGTCGCCGCCCACCATGACCGGTGCAGGCGGTGCCCGGGACGGGTCGTTTCCGCTAGCGCAATCGCATCCGCAAACCGCATCAGCACCAGATGGGACCCGGCGTCTGTGTGGATCCGCACATAATGGTCTTCCGCTTGAAGGGCGAGAATTTCGGCGCCGCGCAATGGCGCGGGCAGATGCTGCGCGAGCAGGTCAGGCTCCAACGCTTCCCCACCCGGTTCCGGCCCGGCAATCGCGGGGCGCGACAAGGCTGTCCGCGTGAGCAACATGACGCTGAGCGCCGCTATGCTGATGATGAGAACGGCGGGCAACAGGCGTGCGTACAACACAAGGGAGACAGGATTGTCGAACACCAGCGCTTCTGCTGCGATGACGACGCCGGTTTGCGGCGCGGTGATCACCGCCGCCGTCGTCAGCACGCGCCGCCAGAGCGCCATTTGCGGCAGGAGATGAGAGAAGAGCCGTTCGCCCACAGCCAGCAATCCGCCGCCGGCGACCATTACGCCAATCCAGTAGACCAGCCTTAAGGGAAGGCTTTCCTGAATGGTGGCGAAAGGGCCGACCAACGCCAGGAACAGCCCGGCCAGCGCCATGACGCCCAGATCGATAACGATCTGATAGCCTTGGGCGTTGAGCATGCGGATAGGCGAAGCCGTGTCAGTCATGCCGAACTCTATCCGCGTCCGATCGCGTCGTGTCAAATCCGGCGCCGTTCGCGCATCGCCAATGGTGCAGGGGGCGCCAGTGACGTAGCCGCAGGACGGCTGGCGAAACCGCGTCTGGTCGGGGCGCGCCGACCGCGATTGAACCTGAACTCGTTCATTTCGCGGAGGTCGCCATGTCATCTTTATCGTCATCAGCCCTGAGCCGCACCAGCCATGTGATCATGGCGGTGCTGACCTTGCCTGTCGCAGCCTATGCGGCGCTCTACGTGTTTCCCGATATGCCGGGATTGCCAGAGAACATCCTGGCCAACCGGTGGGGGACTTATGGACTGCCGCTACACGCGGGTCTGGGGGCGGTGGCGCTGTTGATCGGCCCGCTTCAGTTCATCCAAAGCCTCCGGTCCAGGGCGCCGGGCGTACATCGCGCCATGGGCATGATCTATGTGACGGCGTGTCTGGTGTCCGCGCTAGCGGGGTTCGTCTTGGCGACCGGTACGACCAACGGGGTTGTGGCCGGGCTGGGCTTTGCGCTGGCCGCCATCGTCTGGACGGTCTGCACGGCGCGGGGAGTGAGCAGCGTTCTCACTGGGCAATACGCCGCGCATCGCCGCTGGATGATCCGCAGTTATGCGATGACCTTTTCCGCCGTGACCCTGCGCATCCAGCTGGGGCTGGGCACAGCGGCGGGACTGGATTTCGCTGAGTTCTATCCAATCCTGGCCTTCAGCGCTTGGATCCCCAATCTGATCGTCGCCGAGCTGTGGCTGATGCTGCGCAACCCCTCCCGTCGCGCTCAGAACCAGCCGGCGTCCCTGAGCGCGGGGTAATAGGTGCGGCTGACAGGCGCTTCAACGCCATCCTTTAAGACCAGAACGCCCCGGCCGTCGCTTTTGCGGATGTCTTCAACGGCGGCTCTCGCCACCCACCACGACCGGTGGGTGCGCGCGCCGTCCAGTCCGTCACAGGCGGTGACGGCGTCTGACAGGCGCATCAGGATCAAGGCTTCGCCCCGGTCCGTGCGGACGCGCAGATAATGATCTTCAGCGCTCATCGAGCAGATTTGGGCGGTTTTGAGTTTGACCGGCAGCTTGTCGATCAACGCGGCGCCCACCTGTGCAGGTGCGACGCCTGAGACCGCCGCGTCCTCGGTCAACCGGTCAACCACATAGACGACGGATGTGGCGAATCCCGAGATCACAAGCACCAGGCCATAGATAAACGCGACATTTACAGGAGCGCCCTGATCGCTGGCCATGACATTGACCCAGGACACCGCCGCTGTGATCGGAATCGAGACCACCATCGCACTGGCCACATAGACCAGCCATCTGGGCGCCTGGGGGAACCATAGCGGCGTGAAATGACCGACGGCGTATCCGATCACGCCGCCCAGGGCGATGAATCCCGTCCAGTAAAGCCAAACCATCGGCCAACCGAAGGTATAGCTGCCAAACGGTCCCAGAACCGCCAGAAACGTGCCGATGCCCAGCACCATGATGACGGGTCGAGCGCAATTGCGGGCGAGTGTCAGGAGGGTCTGCGTCATCGGTCTGGTCTGCATCCCCCGTTCGCGAAGCGTGAACGGCAGGTTGGCTTCAACTTGCGCACAGGTCCAGTCCGCTCGCGCAGAAACGCTTTTCCGGAGAGGTGGGGTGGGTCACCCGTATCGAGGCCCGCCGCACTGGCTGATCAATCCATGCGCAGGGTTCAGCAATACTGGGAGAGACAGACATGCAAGATCGTTCCTTCAAGGCCGCCGCCCTTGCAAGCGCGGCGCTTTTTTCTCTGGCCTTCACGCCAATGGCGGAAAGCCAGGATGCGCCAGCCGCCGCACAGCTTGAGATCATGATAGACGGCCTGCGCACGGATAGAGGTCGGGTCTGGGTCGGGCTCTATGCGTCACAATCAGACTGGGACGCGCAAACAGAAACGGCGCAAAGCTGGGCTTTGATCGAGGATGGCGTGGCGCGCGTCCGGCTCGCCGGTCTGCCATCGGGCGACGTCGCTCTGCAGGCGTTTCATGACGCCAATGGCAATAATGACTTCGACACCAATTTTCTGGGCATTCCGCAGGAGCGCTATGGCTTCTCCAACAATCCGCGCCCCAAGTTTCGCGGCGCGAATTGGGAGGAAGCGGTGATTGAACTGGCGCCGGGTGAAGTGCGGGACCTGACGATCTCCTTGCAAGGCGCGCGCGGATGAATATCGACGCCTTCTTGCAAGCGCCTCTCCATATTCAGGTACACGCTATTGCGGCGCTGGCCGCTTTGGGTCTGGGCGTCGTGCAATTCGCCGCCCCCAAAGGCACGATCCCGCATCGTGCGCTGGGTTATGTCTGGGTCGGCTTGATGCTGGTGGTCGCAGGCACAGCCTATTTCATCCGCACCCACGAAGGACAATTCAGCTGGATCCATCTTTTGATCCCGGTCACGCTCGCTGGCGTAGTCTGGCTGAGCGTTCTGGCGCGGACCGGCAATGTAAAACGTCACCGCATTTCCGCCTTTGTCCTATTTTTCGCAGCTTTGATCACGCCAGGTCTGTTCACGCTCATCCCTGGGCGCCTGATGCATGCTGTGGTGTTCGGCGGATGAGGGCTGAGAGCGCGGCCTGTCATTGACCTGACGCAAGGCCGCGCTACACCTGAAGCCATGAAATCCGGGCTTGGCCGGAGCGCTATGTCAGGGGGTTCTGATGACGATGCCATGGTTCAAACTTGCAGCAGTCGGGGTCAGCCTTGCTGTGCTGAACGCGTGTTCCGAACCTGTGCCGGCGGATGTCACAGAGCCTGTGGCCCAGCCCAACCTTGTATCCACCGACGCGCCGCGGACCCCGGTGCAAGCGTTGGCGCCTTATTACGCCCAGCTTGATTATGCGGTTCCGGTCGCGCCCGAAGGACCCGTCCTTCCAGCTGAGGATGCAGCTCTGACGTCGATCGCCTTCGGGTCGTGCAACACCGCACAGCGTGAGATCCCGATCCTGGCGACCATCGCCGACGAACCCCACGATCTGTTCATGTATGTGGGCGACAACGTGTATGGCGATGCGCGCGCCTATAACGCTGACCTGCCAGAGCTGCGCGAGAACTACGCCGCGCTCGCTGCCCGCCCCGAGTTCCGCCTTCTTCGCTCAGCGCTGCCCATGCTCGCCACCTGGGACGATCATGATTACGGCATGAACGATATGGGCCGCGATTTCCCGTTCAAAGGGTTCGCCGAACAGCTCTTCCTGGATTTCTGGGGCGCAGAAGCGACCGATCCGCGCCGCCAGCGCGAGGGGATTTACGACTCCCATGTCTATGGGCCGGAGGGTCAGCGCGTGCAGATCATCTTGCTCGACACCCGCTATTTCCGGTCTGAACTGACGCCGACCGATGAGCGCGGCGCCGTGGGCCGTGAGCGCTATCTGCCCAGCGAAAATCCGGATCAGGACATGCTGGGCGCTGCGCAATGGGCGTGGTTGGCCGATCAGTTGCGTGAACCGGCGGATGTGCGCCTGATCGTGTCCTCCATTCAGGTTCTGGCGGACGGGCATGGCTGGGAGGCGTGGCGCACCATGCCGATGGAGCGCGACCGCCTGTTCCGTCTTATCAATGATACGGGCGCGCAAGGCGTGGTGTTCGTCTCTGGCGACCGCCACTCCGCCGGTCTGTACCGGCGCGACAATGTCGCAAGCTATCCGCTTTACGAGATTACCTCCTCCGCCTTGAACATGTCCTATGCTGACGAGAACAACGAGCCGGGCCCCAATCGCCTGGGAGAGATGTACGCTCCGGCCAATTATGGCGTCATCGGCATTGACTGGGATGCAGGCCGGCTCAGCCTGCAGATCCGGGACATGGACGGCGATCCCGTGCGCGAGCAAGGCATCAGCCTCGATGAAATCGGAGCGGGCTGACACCGTGTCCTGACGGTCACGCCTGAATCCGTCTGCAAGGCTCGTCACCAATGAACAATTGCTTCTGCGGTGTCGGACGTGAAGGATGTGGACGGGGGATGGGATGAAAGACGCAACCACATTCGAGCGCCTGTTCATGGGCGCGGGCGAAGCCGCCGGTCCCGGCGACGGGGCCGTGCCGCCAATGGAGTCTAGGGAGCTGGCGCCGCGCGCCAGCTCCGGTCTGATGGATGCTGTCCTGGGCCTGGCGGTCCGGTTTGTGCTGATCGTTCAGGTGTGGAGCTGGTCGCGGGCGAACGCCGCTGCGGTTGAGGACCCCTTGTCCTGGCGGTCCTGGGTGACGCCCACGGACGGTTTGGAAAACGCGGCGCGGCTGTGGACCATGGGACAAGTCGACGCCGGACTGGCTGCGGTCCTGTTATTGGCGGTGGCCAGTCTTGTCAGTCTCAGCCTCGCCGTCGGTGTTCTGACCCGGCTCACAGGCCTTGCGGTGATGCTGGGCGCGGTATGGCACATGATGTTCATTCTGCCTGAGGCGTTCACCTCCACCGTGGCGTATCTGGCGCTGGGGCTATATTTGGCGGCGCGCGGCGCCGGGCCGTTATCACTGGACTGGGCGCTCGCTCGTTTGGCGCGGCTGGCCTGAATCTGTGATCGCGGCGGTTTGCTGAGGGGTGCGGGTTGCCTTGCGCCGCCCCGCGTGATGATTTCGCAGTCCAATGTCCGCCCCGATCTGCAAAGGCCGATCCATGCTGATCTATCGCAATGTCGCCATGGTGATGGTGGCCACCTTGTTTCTGCAGGCCGCCATGGGCGCGCTGGGCGTGGCCCTGCCGCTGGCGATGAGCGGCGCGGGCTGGGGGCGTCCGGCGATCGGCGCCGTGATCGCGGCGTTCGGCGCGGGGTTTGCTATCGGAGCCTGGTTGTCGCCGGGCATGATCCGCTCTGTGGGCCATATTCGTGCGTATGCCGGATACGCCGGCGGCGCAGCTGCTCTGACGCTGCTTCTGGCGCTGGGCGATCATTTCATCTGGTGGCTGATCACCCGGTTCGGATTTGGCATGTGCGCGGCGGGCCTGTTTGCAGTGGCGGAAAGCTGGATCGCCGACGCCACGCCCAGCGAACGCCGCGGCGCTGTGATCTCGGTTTATCAGATTGTCGGTCGCGCCGGGCTGATCGCAGGACCGTTCCTGATCGCCTTTCCCGGCTTTGACGCGCGCGACGGCTTCATCATGGCGGGCGCCGCCATGGCGCTGGCTCTGACCCCTATCGTGTTCACCCGGCGGGCCCAGCCCAGCTTGCCCTCGGGCGAGACGGTTCCGGTCACGCGACTGTTCTCCATCGCCCCGGCCGCAGCGGCGGCGGCGTTCACAGCCGGCCTTCTCAATTCAGGCGTGCTGGGCTTCATGCCCATCTGGGCGCAATCGCTTGATCCTGAATACGGCGCGGGCAGCGCGGCGCTACTGATGGCGGTGATCTATGCAGGGTCGATGATCACGCAATGGCCCGCCGGGATGATTTCCGACCGTATGGACCGGCGCCTGGTCATCGCGGCCCTGTCGATCACGGGCGGGGTGTTCGCCTTGATCCTGGTGGTGATGCCCAGCCCGTCTCTGGGCCTGGCGGCGCTTCTGGTGGGGCTGTGGGGTGCGGCGAGCCTGTCGTATTTCGCCGTCGCGGTCGCCCACGCCGCCGACCGGTCGCGGGTGGAGGAGCTGCCCGCCATCGCGTCAGGCATGTTGCTGGTCTGGGCGATCGGCTCGACGCTGGGCCCGATTGTGGCGGGCGTCGCCTATTCAGGACCCTTGGGGCCAAGAGGATTATTTTTATTCGCCGCGATTGTCAGCTGCATCCTGGCGGCCGGCATGTTCTGGCGTCGCCGCGCCCGTGAAGCGGTGAGCGAAGATGAGCGCTCGCCCTTCGTCAACTTGCAAGCCACGTCTGCAGAGCTGGCCGAGATCGAAGCGCCGGAAGACGAGCTGGACCGCGTATGATGCTGGCGCTGATCGTCGCTGTGCCCGCCCTGATCGGGGCGCTGGCCGCCTTCGCCTTGCGGGGCAGGCTGCGCAAGCTGGGACTGATGGCCTGGCTGGGTTGGTTGATGATCGGGACCGGCGCGCCGGTTTTACTGGGTCAGCTGGTCGCTCTGGGCCTGACAGACGTCGCGGCGTCCATGGCGGAGGGGTGCCGGCAAACCGGCCCGGACGCCTGTCATCGCGCCGGTCTGTACCTGGTTTTGCCCTTGGCGGCGGGTCTGTGCGGGGGGCTGGGATGGATCGCCGGCGCCCTGACCACGCGCTTTGCTAAGGTAAAAGACACGAACTCCCCCTTATGATAGGGGAATGGCGCGTTGCACCGGCCTCAACGGGTGTTATAACGCGCGCTGTCCGCCTAGGTGCGGGTGTTTCTCGCCCGTACTCCCCTCAGCTCTGTGCGAGAGATATTGCTCCATGAACATTCACGAGCACCAGGCGAAAGCCCTGTTGAAATCTTACGGCGCTCCGGTCGCCGAAGGTGTCGCCGTGTTTTCCGTCGAAGACGCTTCCAAAGCCGCTGACCAACTGCCCGGTCCGCTCTGGGTTGTGAAATCCCAGATCCATGCCGGCGGCCGCGGCAAGGGCAAGTTCACCGAACTGCCTGAAGACGCCAAAGGCGGCGTGCGCCTCGCCTTCTCAAAGGAAGACGTGGCCAAGCACGCCCAGGAAATGCTGGGCAACACGCTGGTGACCCACCAGACCGGCCCTGAAGGCAAACAGGTCAACCGCCTGTACATCGAAGACGGCGCGGATATCGAATCCGAGCTTTATCTGTCGCTTCTGGTGAACCGTGAAACCGGCCAGGTGGCCTTCGTGGTCTCCACCGAAGGCGGCATGGATATCGAGCAGGTGGCCGAAGACACGCCCGAGAAGATCCTGACCGTCAATATCGACCCGCTGACCGGCGTCACCGCTGACGATGCGTCCGAGATTGCGAAAGCGCTCAAGCTTGAAGGTCAGGCCCGTGACGACATGCTGTCGCTGGCGCCGATTCTTTACAAGGCGTTCACCGAGAAGGATATGGCCCTTCTGGAAGTGAACCCGCTGATCGTCATGGAGAACGGCCGCCTGCGCGTGCTGGACGCCAAGGTGTCCTTCGACGGCAACGCCCTGTTCCGCCACGATGATGTGCGCGAGCTGCGCGATCTGTCTGAAGAAGACGACAAAGAGATCGAGGCGTCCAAATACGACCTCGCCTATATCGCGCTCGACGGCGATATCGGCTGCATGGTGAACGGCGCGGGTCTGGCGATGGCCACCATGGACATCATCAAGCTCTACGGCGCCGAGCCGGCGAACTTCCTCGATGTGGGCGGCGGCGCGTCGAAAGAGAAAGTGACGGCGGCGTTCAAGATCATCACGGCCGATCCGAACGTCAAAGGCATCCTGGTGAACATCTTCGGCGGCATCATGCGCTGTGACGTCATCGCCGAAGGCGTGGTCGCCGCGGTGAAGGAAGTCGGCCTGAAGGTTCCGCTGGTGGTGCGTCTAGAAGGTACCAATGTGGATCTGGGCAAGACGATCCTCAACGAAAGTGGTCTCGACATCACCTCGGCTGACGATCTCGACGACGCCGCGAAGAAAATCACCGCTGCTGTGAAAAAGGCCTAAGCCATGTCTGTACTCGTCAATAAAGACACCAAAGTCATCGTTCAGGGCCTGACCGGCAAGACCGGCACCTTTCACACCGAACAGGCGCTGAACTATTACGGCACCAAGATGGTCGCCGGCGTGCACCCCAAAAAGGGCGGCGAAAGCTGGACGTCCGGGCTGGACGGCTCGGCCACCTTGCCGATCTTCGCCTCCGTGGGAGACGCCAAGGAAGCCACCGGTGCGTCTGCGTCCGTGATCTATGTGCCGCCGGCCGGCGCCGGCGCCGCGATCATCGAGGCGATTGATGCGGGCATCGAGCTGATCACCTGCATCACTGAAGGCATTCCGGTGATGGACATGGTCAAGGTGAAAGCCCGCCTTGCGAAGTCCAACTCCCGCCTTCTGGGCCCGAACTGCCCCGGCGTTCTGACGCCTGAAGAGTGCAAGATCGGCATCATGCCGGGCTCCATCTTCAAAAAGGGTTCGGTCGGCGTCGTGTCGCGTTCTGGCACCCTGACCTATGAAGCAGTGTTCCAGACCTCCAATGCAGGCCTGGGTCAGACCACGGCTGTGGGCATTGGCGGCGATCCGGTCAAAGGCACCGAGTTCATCGACGTGCTGGAGATGTTCCTGGCGGACGACGAAACCAAGTCGATCATCATGATCGGCGAGATCGGCGGCTCTGCGGAAGAAGAAGCTGCGCAATTCCTCAAAGACGAAGCCAAGAAGGGCCGTAAAAAGCCGATGGTCGGCTTTATCGCAGGCCGCACCGCGCCTCCGGGCCGCACCATGGGCCATGCCGGCGCCATCGTGTCTGGCGGCAAGGGCGGGGCTGAAGACAAGATCGACGCCATGAAAGCGGCGGGCATCACTGTCTCTGACAGCCCGGCGCGTCTGGGCGACACCCTGGTCGAAGTCCTCAAGGGCTAAGGCTTGCGCCAGATCTGAAAAGCCCCCGTCCGGCGATCCGGGCGGGGGTTTTTGTATCTGTGTGGAAATCAGGGCGGCTCAGCCTAAAGTCTGATGTAACGGGGCGGTCGCCCCTGACTGACTGAACCGCAAGGACTGAAATACCCTGATTGCAGTAAAAAGCGGGCGCTTTTTCCGATTTGCGGCGCTTCGGTCTTCTATTTCTTAACTAACAGGCATAAATGTCGGGTCAAACCATATGCGCGCGTCCGAGATGGCGCGCGTCCCCTCAGATGCCGATTGAATGGCGCCATGGCTGACGAACGCTCCCCCCAAAATCAGACTTTCCTGGACACCTCGTTCCTGTTTGGCGGCAACGCCGTCTATCTTGAACAAATGGCGGCGAAATACGCGGCTGATCCGGCCTCGGTGCCAGACAGTTGGCGCGCCTTTTTTGCAGAAGTAGGCGATGCGCCTGCCGACGCCAGCCAGGCCGCAAAGGGTCCGGCGTGGAAACGCAAGGACTGGCCGCGCCCCGCCAATGGCGAACTGGTGACCGCGCTCGGCGATATCGAAAGCGCGACCATGGCGCTGCCCGACGCCGTGGCCGAACACAAAGGCGCCGGCGCGTCTGCCGAGGACGTGCACAAGGCGGTCAAGGATTCCATCGCTGCGATCATGCTGATCCGGGCCTATCGCATGCGTGGCCATTTGGCGGCGGATCTCGATCCGCTCAAGCTCACCAGCTTTGGCGAGCAGCCCGAGCTGAGCCCGGCGACCTATGGCTTTGCGGATGATGATCTGGATCGCGAGATCTTCATCAACGGCTATCTGGGCCTTGAGACGGCGACCGTGCGCCAGATGCTCGACATCTTGAAGCGCACCTATTGCTCCACCTTCGGCGTGGAGTTCCAGCACATCTCCAACCCCGAAGAGAAAGCCTGGCTGCAAGAGCGCATCGAGGGACCGGACAAGGAGATCGCCTTCTCCAAGGAAGGCAAGATCGCCATCCTCAAGAAGATCATCGAGACCGGCGCGTTCGAGAACTTCCTGCATAAGCGCTATCCGGGCACCAAACGCTTCGGCATTGACGGCGGCGAAAGCCTGATCCCGGCGCTGGAGCAGATCATCAAGCGCGGCGGCGCGCTGGGCGTCAAAGACATCATTCTGGGCATGCCGCACCGCGGGCGTCTGAACGTGCTCGCGGCGGTGATGGGCAAGCCCTATCACGTGATCTTCCACGAGTTTCAGGGCGGCGATACGCTCGGTCAGGTGGATTACGCCTCAGGCGATGTGAAATACCATCTGGGCTCGTCGTCTGATCGCGAGTTTGACGGCAACAATGTCCACCTGTCGCTCACCCCGAACCCGTCGCACCTGGAAGCGGTGAACCCGGTGGTGCTGGGCAAGGCGCGCGCCAAGCAAACCCAGTTCCGCATGGATGACGGTGACGGCTCCAATTATGTCGAGAAAGTCCTGCCGCTTCTGCTGCATGGCGACGCCGCCTTTGCCGGTCAGGGCGTTGTGACGGAATGTTTCGGCCTGTCGGGTCTGCGCGGTCACCGTACCGGCGGCGCGATCCATTTCGTCGTGAACAACCAGATCGGCTTTACGACCGACCCCAAGGACAGCCGGTCCTCGCCTTATCCGTCGGACGTGGCGCTGATGGTTCAATCGCCGATCTTCCATGTGAACGGGGACGATCCCGAGGCGGTGACCTTCGCCACCAAAGTCGCGGCGGAGTATCGCCAGCGCTTTGGCAAGGACGTGGTCGTGGACATGTTCTGCTACCGCCGCTACGGCCATAACGAAGGTGATGATCCCAGCTTCACCCAGCCGATCATGTACAAGGCGATCGCCAAGCATCCCACCACGCTGGAGCTTTATACCAAGCGCCTGATCGAGGAAGGCGTGACCACTCAGAAAGAGGTCGACGGCTGGGTCGAGGAGTTTGCGCAATTCCTCGATGACGAGTTTGAAAAAGGCAAATCCTATAGCCCCAACCGGGCGGATTGGCTGGACGGCGTTTGGCAAGGCCTGGGTCTGCCTGAAGAGGATGATCGTCGCGGTCAGACCGCGGTCGAGGCGAGCGTGCTCACCGACATCGCGGACAAGATGACGACGGTGCCGGACGACATCGCCATCCACAAAACGCTCAAGCGCGTGATCGCCGGGCGCCGCAAGGCGGTTCTGGACGATCAGAACGGCATTGACTGGGCGACGGCGGAGCATTTGGCTTTCGGTTCGCTTCTCAAGGAAGGCTTCCCGGTGCGCCTGTCTGGTCAGGATTGCGGCCGCGGGACGTTCTCCCAGCGTCACTCCCATGTGATCGATCAGAACACGGAAGAACGCTATACGCCGCTGAACAATCTGGGCGGCGATCAGGCGCGCTATGAAGTCATCGACTCCATGCTGTCTGAAGAAGCGGTGCTCGGATATGAGTACGGCTACACTTTGTCCGCGCCCAATTCGCTGGTGATGTGGGAAGCCCAGTTCGGCGACTTCACCAATGGCGCGCAGGTGATCATCGACCAGTTCATCTCCTCGTCCGAGCGCAAATGGCTGCGCATGTCGGGCCTGGTGATGCTGTTGCCGCACGGCTATGAGGGCCAGGGTCCGGAGCACTCCTCCGCCCGCCTCGAGCGCTATCTGCAGCAATGCGCCGAAGACAATATGCAGGTCGCCAATTGTTCGACGCCGGCCAACTATTTCCACATTCTGCGTCGCCAGATCCATCGCGGGTTCCGTAAGCCGCTGGTGATCATGACGCCGAAATCCCTGCTGCGTCACAAGCGCTGCATCAGCCCGCTCGCAGAATTCGCGGAAGGCTCAAGCTTCCACCGCGTGCTGTGGGATGATGCGGACATGACCGTGCGCAAGGGTCGCTCGGACGTGGCCACCGGCCGCGCCGAAATCCCGCTGACCTCTGACGACAAGATCCGCCGCGTGGTGCTGTGCTCGGGTAAGGTCTATTACGATCTTCTGGAAGCGCGCGAAGAGCGTAAGATCGACGATGTCTATCTGCTGCGGGTGGAGCAGTTCTATCCCTTCCCGGCCAAATCGGTGATCGATGAGCTCAAGCGCTTTGACAACGCCGATGTGGTCTGGTGTCAGGAAGAGCCCAAGAATATGGGCGCCTGGAGCTTTGTGGAGCCGTATCTGGAATTCTGTCTTGAGAAGTCCAACACCAAGAGCGCCCGCGCCCGCTATGTCGGTCGCGCGGCCTCGGCCTCTACGGCGACGGGCCTTATGTCCAAGCACCAGACCCAGCAAGCCGCCCTCATTGACGAAGCCCTCTCGTAAGCTGTCGCCCGCACGAAGACCTTTCTAGGAAAGAGCTAAAAAATGACCGAGATCACCGTCCCTACCCTCGGCGAATCCGTGACCGAAGCCACTGTCGGCGAATGGCAGGTTTCCGAAGGCGACGCCGTGAAGAAAGACGATATCCTGGTGGAGCTGGAAACCGACAAGGTGTCGGTGGAAGTGCGCGCCGATGAAGATGGCGTCCTCTCCAAGATCGTCGCCCAGGAAGGCGACACCGTGGAGATCGGCGCGACGCTGGCGGAGCTGGGCGCAGGCGGCGGGGCCTCTGGGTCCAAAGCCTCTGACGACAAGCCGGCGCAAAAATCTGAAGCCAAGTCCGACAGCTCCAACGGCACGTCTGGCGGCGGCGATCTGATCGACGCGAAAGTCCCGGTGATGGGCGAAAGCGTGGCGGAAGGCCAGGTCGGCCAGTGGCTGGTGCAGCCCGGCGATGCCGTCGAGCAGGATCAGGCGCTTCTGGAGATCGAAACTGACAAGGTGGCTGTGGAAGTACCGGCTCCGGCGGCGGGCGTTCTTGAAGAACAACTCGTATCCGAAGGCGACACCGTCACACCCGATCAGGTGATCGGCAAGATCCGCGCCGGCGCGTCCGCGTCTTCAACGCCGAAGTCCGAGGATGCGCCGAAAGCGGCGGCGTCTTCGTCCTCTTCGGGCGGCGACGCCAAGGCCATGCCGTCCGCCAATCGCGTGGCGTCTGAAAACAATCTTGACCTGTCCAAGGTCGAAGGCACCGGCAAGGATGGCCGCGTCACCAAGGGCGACGCGCTGAAAGCCGTCCAATCGGGCGGGGCTGCGCCTGCTCCGGCTGCGGCGAAATCCTCCGCGCCGCGCGACACCGGTCCGCGCGAAGAGCGCGTGAAGATGACCCGCCTGCGTCAGACCATCGCCCGCCGTCTCAAGGACGCGCAGAACTCTGCGGCGATGCTGACCACCTATAACGAAGCGGATATGAGCGCGATCATGTCCCTGCGTAAAGAAATCCAGGAGGATTTCGTCGCCAAGCACGGCGTGAAGCTGGGCTTCATGAGCTTCTTCGTGAAAGCCTGTGTCGCCGCGCTCAAAGACGTCCCGGCGGTCAATGCCGAGATCGACGGCACCGACATCATTTACAAGAACTATTACGACATGGGCGTGGCGGTCGGCACCGATCGCGGCCTCGTGGTGCCGGTGGTGCGTGACGCCGACGATCTGTCGCTGGCGGGCATCGAGAAATCCATCATGGATCTGGGCAAGCGCGCCCGCGACGGCAAGCTCGGCATTGACGACATGCAGGGCGCCAGCTTCACCATCTCCAATGGCGGCGTGTACGGCTCGCTGCTGTCTTCGCCGATCCTGAACGCGCCGCAATCGGGCATTCTGGGCATGCACAAGATCCAGGAGCGCCCGGTGGCGATTAATGGCGAAGTGAAGATCCGTCCGATGATGTATCTGGCGCTGAGCTATGACCACCGCATCGTGGACGGCAAGGAAGCGGTGACCTTCCTGGTGCGCGTCAAGGAAAGCCTTGAGAACCCGCAGCGCCTGCTGCTCGACATCTAGTCGATCTCTCAAGGTTCAAGCGATCAACCCCGGCCAGAAACGGCCGGGGTTTTTCGTTTGGGGCTGGGCGCGAGGGCGGTTTGGGGCCTAGGATACGGCCATAACCTTGGGGGAGGCACTCTGATGGCCGATGACATTGAGATTGCAGCCGAGCGTCCGAAGACGCCGGTCTGGTTCTGGATCGTGGGCGGTGTGGCGCTGATCTGGAACAGTTTCGGGGCGGTGGATTACACCCTGACCCAGCTGGGCAATGAGGCGTATCTGGCGGCCTTCACCGAAGAGCAGCTCGCCTTCTATCTGGGTTTTCCGCTGTGGTATGAGGCAGTGTGGGCCATCGCGGTCTGGAGCGCGGTGGTCGCCAGCATCGCCCTGCTGATCCGGTCCAGACTTGCAGCGCCGCTCTTTCTTGTCTCGCTGGCTTTTTTCATCATCAGCGCTGCGTACCTGTTTGGATTCACCGCCGCCTATGACCTGATGGGCGGGATCGGCGGGGTGATCTTCTCGCTCGTGATTTTCTTGAGCCTGGTCGCATTCTGGCGGGTGGCGGCCTGGGGCGTGACGGCGGGAATCCTACGGTAACGGGCTTGAAAGCGTTCGCGGTTACACCGACCTGTAAACGCATAGCCGCTCTGCTTCCTTCGCCGCATTGACGCGGGGGAGGGCAGGAGTAGGGTGCGGCTAACCCCTCCTTAGCGCGCTTCATGGCGCGCGTTTACCGATGACGGTGTACCCATGGCAGATCAATATGATGTGGTGATTATCGGCGGCGGCCCCGGCGGCTATAACTGCGCCATCCGCGCAGGCCAGCTGGGTCTGAAGACGGCCTGTATCGAGTCGCGCAAAACACTGGGCGGCACCTGCCTGAATGTGGGCTGCATTCCGTCCAAGGCGATGCTGCACGCGTCCGAGCTTTACGAGGAAGCCAACAAGAATTTCGCCGATATGGGCATCGAGATCGGCAAGCTGTCGCTGAACCTCAAGAAAATGATGGGTCAGAAGGATGACGCCGTCGACGGTTTGACCAAGGGCGTCGAGTTTCTGTTCAAGAAGAACAAGGTTGATCATGTGCGCGGCAAGGGCCGCATCGCCGGCAAGGGCAAGGTGATCGTCACCGGCGAGGACGGCAAGGAAACCGAGCTCTCAGCCAAGAACATCGTCATCGCGACGGGGTCTGAAGTCACCCCGCTGCCGGGCGTTGAGATCGATGAGGAGCGCATTGTCTCCTCCACCGGCGCGCTGGAGCTCAAAGAGGTCCCCAAAAAGCTGATCGTGATCGGCGCAGGCGTGATCGGGCTTGAGCTCGGCTCCGTCTGGCGCCGCTTGGGCGCGGACGTGACCGTGGTGGAATTCCTCGATCGCGCGCTGCCGGGCATGGATGGCGAGGTCTCCAAACAGGCCAAGCGTCTGTTTGAAAAGCAGGGCATGAGCTTCAAGCTGTCGCGCAAGGTGACCGGCATTGAAAAGCTCAAGACCAAGCTCAAGGTCACCACCGAAGCCGCCAAGGGCGGCTCTGAAGAGGTGCTGGACGCGGATGTGGTTCTGGTCTGCATCGGTCGCCGTCCGTACACGGAAGGCCTGGGCCTTGAGACGGTCGGGATCGAGGTCGACAAGCGCGGCATGATCGCGAACGACCACTTCAAGACGGCTGCTGAAGGCGTCTGGGTGGTCGGCGATGTGACCTCGGGTCCGATGCTGGCGCACAAGGCGGAAGATGAAGGCACGGCGGTGGCCGAGTTGATCGCGGGCAAGGCCGGGCATGTCAATTATGACGCCATCCCCAATGTGGTGTACACTTACCCCGAAATCGCTTCGGTCGGTCAGACCGAGGAACAGCTCAAGGAATCGGGCCGGAAGTACAAATCCGGCGCCTTCCCGTTCATGGCGAATTCGCGCGGCCGCACCAATCATACGACTGACGGCTTTGTGAAAATCCTGGCCGACGCCGAGACCGATGAAATCCTGGGCGCTCACATTGTCGGCCCGAACGCTGGCGAGCTGATCGCAGAATTGACTGTGGCCATGGAATTCCGGGCGGCGTCCGAAGACATCGCGCGCACCTGCCATGCGCACCCGACCCTGTCTGAAGCCGTCCGTCAGGCGGCCATGGGCGTCGAAGGCTGGACCATGCAGATGTAAGCCGTTCCAGACTGTCACCGGGTGCGTTTGGAACTATGTCACGAAAATGTCTGACGACATTTGAGGGGCGGTGCGCCATAACGCGCCCGGACAGGTCTTCGGAGGTTTACCGGTGACGATTTCGACTCAACAGCAGTCCAGTTCAGCGCTGGAAGTCCGCGGCCCACGCTTGCGGCTGGTGGCGATTGATGCGGAGTTGGCCCGCCTGCAAGTGACCGACAAGGACGGCTTTTTCGCTGCGCTGGGCGCTCAGCGCGAGCCCGCCTGGCCGCCCATCGCCGATGATGAGCCCAAGCTGGCGGACAAGCTCGAAATTCTCAATCGCACTCCGGAAGAAGCGGGCTGGCGCGGCTGGGTCTTTTTGATGGGTTGGACGCCCGACGGTCTGGACCGGGCAGTGGGCGTGGGCGGCTTCCACGGCCCTCCCGATGCAGACGGCCAGGTTGAGATCGGTTACGCCATGCAGCCCAGCTTCCGGGAGCAGGGCCTCGCCACGGAAGCGGTGGAAGGCCTTGTGAAATGGGCGTTTGACCATCCCGAAGTCCGCAATGTCCGCGCCCAGACCCTGCCCCATCTGACCGCATCAATCCGTGTCCTGGAAAAGACAGGCTTCACCTTCGTCAAGGAATACACCGACGAGAGTGGAGACACTTTGTGCTTATTTGAGCGTAAGCGCGACTAGTCGCTGCGCTTGCGGGCCCTGGGATGGGTGGCGGCGTGGATCGCCATCAGCCGGCTTGATTCGATATCGGCATAGACTTGGGTGGTGCTGAGCGAGGCGTGGCCCAGAAGATCCTGGATCGCGCGCAGATCGCCGCCATGGGCCAGAAGATGGGTGGCGAAGGCGTGCCGCAAAGCGTGCGGCGTGGCGCTGGCGGGCAGTCCCAACCGACTCCTCAAACTCTGCATCGCCGCCTGCATGGCGCGCGGTTGCAGCGCTCCCCCGCGGCTAGCGCGAAACAAGGGCTCATCGCGCTCGATCAGATAGGGGCAAGACTCAACATACGCGCTCACCGCCTGACGGACGACGGGCAGCACCGGAACGATCCGGCTTTTGCCGCCCTTGCCTGTCACCCGCAGCACGTCCGGCAAGGGATGATCGCGGCCTGTGAGGGCCAGCGCTTCGGAGATGCGCAAGCCGCAGCCGTATAGAAGGCTGAGCACGGCGGCGTCGCGCAAGCCGATCCAGTCTTCAGTCGCGCCCAGCCGGGCTTCCTTGAGCAGGGATTTCGCCGCGCGTTCGCTGACCGGGCGCGGCTGGCGCCGCGGCGCCTTGGGGGATTCCACAAGGCCGAGGGCAGGATTATCCAGCCCCCAGCGGCGGCGACCATAGCCGTAAAAGGTGCGTGCGGCGGACAGGCCGCGTTGCAGTGTGCGCGGCCCGACCCCGTCCCGGCGCCGATCCGCCAGCCAGGCCCGCCAGTCGGCGCTGGTCAGCTGTGAAAGCGCGCTCAGGGTCAAGGCGCCGCCCAGATGCCCGATCAAAAACTCAAACAGGCCTGACAAGTCGCGATCATACGCCTCGACCGTGCGCGGGCTCAGTCGTCGCTCGCCCTCCAGATGGGATAGAAACGCGGTGAGGGCGGCGTCGGCGCCCAGATCGGGTTCGCTTAGCTGCGCAGCCATGGCGCGATCCGGCGCTCAAGCGCCCGGGCGAGGAAATGGATGAGGTCTGCGCCCTGATCAGCGGTGAACGCGCGGGCATCCCGGCTGGCCAGACACAAAACGCCGGGATGGCCGCCGATTTCGATGCGGGCGATGGCTTCAGAGCGCATATTCGGCCCCAGCGGTCCGTAAAGCGCATCGGCGAATCGCCCATTCACAAGGCCCAAGCGTTCACTGTCATCACCCAGCAGGCCATCGGCCAGCTCCGGCGAGCAGCCCAGAATCGCGTCTGCATCTTTGAGGGGCGAATGACCCTCTAGAAACACGCGCACGGCATCGACGCTCAACGCGCCCGCGACACGGCCGGCCAGCTTGTGATCGAGCGCGCTGAGGTCTTCAGCTTCCAGTATCGCCAGAACGGCGGCGTGGGTCTGAGCCTGGGCGGCCATATTGGCCTTGGCGAGTGCGATCAAAGCGTCGCTGGTGGCGCGCGCTTTTCGAAGATCTTTTTCCAGTTTCTTCTGACGGCGCTGACCCAGATCAACGACGCTGTCGCCGGTATCGGCGGCGCGAATCGCAGCCATCAGATCAGGATCCTCGGTGATCACTTCCGGACGCGCCCGCAGGGCGGTGCGCAAGGTTTCTAGATCCAGCGTGTCCAGGGCGCTCATCATTTGATCTCCATGCCAACGCTCCTTCAGTGCCAGAGCAGGCTTGTGAATGCGTTAACCTTGAGGCGTTCGCTCTGCGCTTTGTTAGACTGAACCAGAATCAAACCCTCGTGAGGAACTGCCCGCCGGTGAGCGACGCCGCCCCATCCCCGCAACGCGCTTCGGTCCTGTTTCCGATGCCCTTGCCTGAACCGTTTGATTATGCGGTGCCAGAGGGCGTGCGCGTGAAACCCGGCGATCATGTGCTGGCGCCGCTGGGCAAGCGCAGCGCCCCCGGCGTGGTGTGGGAGGTAGGCCCTGATGACGGCAAGCGCACGCTGAAAACGCTGGACGATGTGCGCGGCGGACCGCCGCTCAGCGCCTCCATGCGCGAGTTCATCGACTGGGCGGCGCGCTATCTGGTGGAGCCGCCGGGCGTCGTCCTGCGCGCCGTGCTGCGAAGCCCCGGCGCGCTCAAACCCTCACCCACTGAGACGCTCTATCACCCAACAGGCCAGACCCTCATCCGGCTGACCCCGGCGCGCCGCGCCGTTCTGGACGCGGTGGAGCAAGGCCCCGCCAGCGCCGCGGAGCTGGGTCGACGCGCGGGCGTGTCCGCCTCCGTCGTGAAGGGCCTCGCCGAAGCGGGCGGTTTGCGCGCCGAAGAGGCGCCGGTTGATCCGCCGTTTGAAGCCCCTGATCCGTATAAGGAGGGCATCGAGCTCAACGCGGTTCAGGCGGAGGCGGCTTCGACCTTGCGCCGTCTGGTTGCGGCGGGCGGATTTCAGGCGGCGCTGCTCGATGGCGTGACCGGGTCGGGCAAAACGGAAGTTTATTTTGAGGCCATCGCCGAGCTGATGCGGCGTGAGCCCGAGGCGCAAATTCTGGTGCTTCTGCCCGAGATCGCACTGACCCAGGCGGTGACCAAACGCTTCAAGGACCGATTCGGGGTCGAGCCTGCCTTGTGGCATTCAGGGCTGGCTGACAAGGATCGCCGCCGCACCTGGCGTGAAGTGGCGTCTGGCCGGGCGAAAATCGTCGCCGGAGCGCGGTCGTCGATCTTTATGCCCTTCACCAATCTGCGCGGCGTGATCGTCGATGAAGAACACGACCCGACCTACAAGCAGGACGAAAACCTCACCTATAACGCCCGCGATCTGGCGGTGGCACGCGCCAAGCTGCAGGGCGCGGTCTGCGTGCTCGCCAGCGCCACGCCCTCGCTTGAGAGCCTCGTAAACGCCGAGGCCGGGCGTTATGTGCATGTGGTGCTGCCCAGCCGGGCCGGGGGCGCGGTGCTGCCCGATATCGAGCTTCTCGATCTGCGCGAAAATCCGCCTGAAAAAGGCGAATGGCTGTCCCCGCCGCTGCACAAGGCTGTGGCTGAGACGCTCGCGCGCGGCGAGCAGGCCATGCTTTATCTCAACCGTCGCGGATTTGCGCCGCTGGTTTTGTGCAAAGCCTGCGGCCACAAGATGAAAAGCCCCGAAGCCGACCGCTGGCTGGTCGAGCATCGTTATACCGGGCGGCTGGTCTGCCATGTCACCGGCTTTTCCATGCCCAAACCCAAAGCCTGTCCTGAATGCGGCGCGCTTGAGTCGCTGATCGGCGTGGGGCCGGGCGTCGAGCGGGTGGCCGAAGAAGCCCGGCAGCGATTCCCTGAGGCGCGGGTGGAGGTGTTTTCCTCCGACACCGCTCAGAACGGCGATGATGTGCGCTCTATCGTGTCGCGCATGGAGGCGGGCGAGATCGATATTCTGGTGGGCACCCAGATCGCCGCCAAGGGGCATAACTTCCCCCATCTGACGCTGGTGGGTGTGGTGGACGCCGATCTGGGGCTGGCGGGCGGGGATTTGCGCGCCGGTGAGCGAACCTATCAGACCCTGGTGCAGGCGGCGGGACGCGCCGGGCGCGCCGACCGGCCGGGCCGAGCGATCTTGCAAACCTGGAATCCGGATCACGAGGCGTTGCAGGCGCTGGCCAATGGAGACCGGGACGGCTTCCTCGCCGCCGAGCGCATGATGCGTGAAATGCTGGGCCTGCCGCCCTTTGGCCGGCTTGCCGCTTTGATCGTTTCCGGTCCCGATCCGGCGCAGCTTGATGAAGCCTGCCAGTTGATCGCCCGCGCTGCGCCTGTATCAGACGGGGTGCAGGTGTTCGGTCCTGCTGAAGCGCCCCTGGGCGTGGTGCGCGGGCGCTGGCGGCGGCGGTTTCTGGTGCAGGCGCCGCGGAATGTGGATGTTTCCGCTTTCATGCGCGCCTGGATGGGCCGGATGAAACCTCCGTCTGCGGTCAGAGTCGTGCTCGATATCGAGCCCTATTCGTTTCTTTAACGTGTTTATGGGCGCCTCGAGTCATGAACCGGTGTTGCCGGGCGCGCACCCCTGTGCTAGTTCGGCGCCGGGCTGTGAGACATGCGTGGCGTTAACTCTCGTGTGTCTGACAAGAAGCCAAGTTCCTTCAAGCGTTTGGGCAATGCCGCACTGGTGGGGTCTGGACGCACATCACGAGAAGAAAGCGGCGCAGAACGGTGACCACCGTCGATAATGCGATCATGAGCGAGGCTGGCGAGCGCTATGCGCGCGCCTTGTTCGACCTGGCCGAAGAGGCGGGCGTGCAAGAAGCTGTCGAGACCGATGTGGACGCGCTTGGCGCGGTGCTGACGGAATCGACGGATCTTCGGGACGCCCTGAACAGCCCGCTGTACAGCGCGGCTGAAAAAGCAGCTGTGCTCTCTGCTCTGGCTGAAAAGCTGGGCGCCCAGGACCTGACCAAGAAATTCATCGCCGTCACGGCCTCAAACGGCCGTGCGGGCGATATCAAAGACATGCTGCGCGCCTTCAAGGTGCTTGCGGCGCGTAAACGCGGGGCGACTTCGGCAGAAGTCACCACCGCTGATGAGCTGACCGCAACGCAGCTGAAAGAACTGACCGCGGCCTTAAAAACCGCATTGGGCCAGGATGTGGACATTCGTACTGATGTACGGCCCGACATCCTGGGCGGACTGATCGTGAAGGTCGGTTCGCGCATGTTTGACTCCTCCCTCCGTACAAAGCTGGAGGGGCTGCGCAACACGATGAAAGAGGCGTAGGCCATGGATATCCGGGCGGCGGAAATCTCCGCGATCCTGAAAGAGCAGATCAAGAACTTCGGCGCAGAGGCTGACGTTTCCGACGTTGGTCAGGTGCTGAGCGTGGGCGACGGTATCGCTCGTGTTTACGGTCTTGACGAAGTGCAAGCCGGCGAACTCGTGGAGTTCCCGGGCGGCGTGAAGGGCATGGCCCTGAACCTCGAGCGCGACAATGTCGGCTGCGTGATCTTCGGCGACGACCGGGGCATCAAGGAAGGCGACACCGTCAAGCGTCTGGGCTCCATCGTGGACACCCCGGTCGGCAAAGGCCTTCTGGGCCGCGTCGTGAACGCGCTGGGCGAGCCGATTGACGGCAAGGGCCCGATCGACGCCGCCGAGCGTCGCATCGTCGACGTGAAAGCGCCGGGCATCCTGCCGCGTAAATCGGTGCACGAGCCGATGGCCACCGGCATCAAGGCGATCGACTCCATGATCCCCGTCGGCCGCGGCCAGCGCGAACTGATCATTGGCGACCGCCAGACCGGCAAGACCGCCATCGCCATCGACACCATCCTGAACCAGAAACAACTGAACCAGGGTGATGACGAGAGCCAGAAGCTGTACTGCGTCTATGTCGTGGTCGGCCAGAAGCGCTCCACCGTGGCCCAGGTCGTCAAGACGCTCGAGGAAAACGGCGCGATGGAATACTCCATCGTGGTCGCCGCGACCGCGTCCGACCCGGCGCCGATGCAGTTCCTGGCGCCGTTCACCGGCTGCGCCATGGGCGAATATTTCCGCGATAACGGCATGCACGGCCTGATCATCTATGATGACCTGTCCAAGCAGGCTGTGGCGTATCGCCAGATGTCGCTGCTGCTGCGCCGTCCGCCGGGCCGCGAAGCGTATCCGGGCGACGTGTTCTACCTGCACTCCCGCCTGTTGGAGCGCGCGGCGAAGCTCAATGAAAATCATGGCTCCGGCTCGCTGACGGCTCTGCCGATCATCGAAACCCAGGCCAATGACGTGTCCGCCTACATCCCGACCAATGTGATCTCGATCACCGATGGTCAGATCTTCCTGGAAACCGACCTGTTCTATCAGGGCATCCGCCCGGCTGTGAACGTGGGTCTGTCGGTGTCTCGTGTGGGCTCCGCCGCTCAGACCAAAGCCACCAAGGTTGCGGCCGGCAAGATCAAGGGCGAACTCGCTCAATATCGCGAAATGGCGGCCTTCGCCCAGTTCGGTTCCGATCTGGACGCGGCCACCCAGCAATTGCTCGCCCGCGGCGCGCGCCTGACCGAGCTGCTCAAGCAGCCTCAGTTCAGCCCGCTGTCCATGGAAGAGCAGGCTTGCGTCATGTACGCCGGCACCCGCGGTTATCTGGACAAGATCGAAGTGTCCGCGATCGGTCGTTATGAAGAAGAGCTGCTGCGTCACCTGCACGCAGAGAAAGCCGATCTTCTGGCTGCGATCCGTGACACCAAAAAGCTGTCTGACGAGTCCGAAGCGGCGCTGAAAGCGACGCTGGAGACCTTCACGGCGAACTTCGCATAAGGGCGGGCGCGCTGCGGCGCGCCCAACCTGTCCCACGTCCTGGAAAGGGTTGACCTGACAGGACCACGCGTTTGGGCTGAGGACGAATAATGGCCAGCCTTAAAGAGCTGAAAAACCGGATCAACTCGGTCGAATCGACCAAGAAGATCACCAAGGCGATGCAAATGGTCGCCGCGGCCAAACTGCGCAAGGCGCAGGAGGCGGCGGAAGCTGCACGTCCATACGCCGAGCGTATGGCGGCGGTGATGGCCAATCTGTCATCGGCCATGGAAGGCCCGGACGCGCCGCGTCTGCTGGTCGGCACGGGCAAGGACGATGTCCATCTGCTCGTCGTCGCCTCGGCGGATCGCGGCCTGTGCGGCGGCTTCAACACCAATATTGCGCGCCTGGCGCGTGAGCGTATCTCCGCGCTGATCAGCGCAGGCAAGACGGTCAAGGTTCTGACCGTCGGCAAGAAGGGCTATGAGGCTCTCAAGCGGCTGCACGCCGACAAGATCGTTGATCGCATCGAACTGAAAGATGTGAAGAAGATCGACGGCTCGACGGCGGCCATGGTCGGCGACAAGATCCGCAGCCTGTTCGAGGCGGGCGAGTTTGATGTCTGTGAAGTCATCAGTTCAGAATTCGTCTCCGTGATCAGCCAGAAGCCGCGCGCTCAGGTGCTGATCCCGGCGCGTGACGCCATCGACGACACTGTTGAACGTCCTGATCTTAAAGGCGCGATCTACAGCTATGAGCCGGACGAGGAGAGCATTCTCGAGGTTCTGCTGCCGCGTTATGTGGACACGGTCATTCTCTCGGCGCTGTTGGAAAACGCCGCGGGTGAAATGGGCGCCAAGATGGCGGCCATGGATTCTGCGACCCGCAACGCCGGTGAGCTGATCGACAAGCTTAATCTGCAATACAACCGCTCCCGCCAGGCGAAAATCACCAAGGAGTTGATCGAGATCATCTCCGGCGCCGAGGCGGTGTAGCGCACCACGGTTTAAACGACAGGCGACCGGGCGCGGCGCCTTGCAAGGTTTGGAAAAGAGGCTGAGACGATGAGCAAGCTCAAAGGCCGTATCGCGCAGGTGACCGGCGCCGTCGTGGACGTAGAGTTCGAAGGCGGTCTTCCGGAAATCCTGAACGCTCTGGAAACCAAAAATGGTGACCAGAAGCTGGTTCTGGAAGTGGCGGCCCATCTGGGCGAGAACGTGGTGCGTACGATCGCCATGGACGCCACCGAGGGTCTGAAGCGCGGTTCGGACGTCACCGACACCGGCTCCCCGATCATGGTTCCGGTTGGTCCGGGCACGCTGGGCCGCATCATGAGCGTCACCGGCGAGCCGATTGACGAAGCCGGTGAAGTTCAGGCTGTCATGCAGGCGCCGATCCACCGTTCGGCTCCGGCGTTTGAAGAACAGTCCACCGAGGCTGAAATCCTGCCGACCGGCATCAAGGTCGTCGACCTTCTTTGCCCCTACGCCAAGGGCGGCAAGATCGGCCTGTTCGGCGGCGCAGGCGTCGGCAAGACGGTTCTGATCCAGGAACTGATCAACAACATCGCCAAGCTCTTCGGCGGCTATTCCGTGTTCGCCGGCGTCGGCGAGCGGACCCGCGAAGGCAACGATCTCTATTACGAAATGATCGAATCCGGCGTGAACGTGGATCCGAAGGAAAACAACGGCTCTGCAGAAGGCTCGCGTTGCGCGCTGGTCTTCGGCCAGATGAACGAACCGCCGGGCGCACGTGCCCGCGTGGCGCTGTCCGGCCTCGCTCAGGCGGAATATTTCCGCGATGAGGAAGGCAAGGACGTGCTGTTCTTCGTGGACAACATCTTCCGCTTCACCCAGGCCGGCGCTGAAGTGTCCGCGCTGCTGGGCCGCATTCCGTCCGCTGTGGGCTATCAGCCGACCCTGTCCACCGACATGGGCGCGCTGCAGGAACGCATCACCTCCACCAAGAAGGGGTCCATCACCTCGGTGCAGGCTGTGTACGTGCCGGCCGATGACCTGACTGACCCGGCGCCGGCGACCACCTTCGCCCACCTGGACGCGACCACGGTTCTGAACCGCTCGATCGCGGAAAAAGGCATCTACCCGGCTGTGGACCCGCTGGACTCCACCTCGCGGATCCTCGAGCCGCGCATCGTCGGCGAAGAGCACTATCAGACCGCCCGTCGTGTGCAGGAAATCCTGCAGCGCTACAAGGCTCTGCAAGACATCATCGCCATCCTGGGCATGGACGAGCTGTCTGAAGAAGACAAGCTGGTCGTGGCGCGCGCGCGTAAAATCGAGCGCTTCCTGTCCCAGCCGTTCGACGTGGCGGAAGTCTTCACCGGCTCCCCGGGCATCCAGGTGCCGATCGAAGACACCGTTAAAGGCTTCAAAGGCCTGTGCGACGGCGATTACGATCACCTGCCGGAACCGGCCTTCTACATGGTCGGCACCATCGAAGACGCCGTCAAAAAGGCCGAGAAACTGGCCGCTGACGCCGCGTAAGACTGTTCAGCTGGCGCATCCTGCTGGATGCGCCAGCGACCAGCTCGCTTTCGGGCGAGCGTATTTGACGCAAGGATCGGCCCATGGCTGACAAGCTGCACTTTGACCTGGTGTCCCCTGAACGTCGCGTGTTCGCGGGCGAGGTGGACATGGTCGTGGTACCCGGCGCTGAAGGCGATTTCGGCGTGCTGGCGAACCACGCGCCCTTCATGTCGACCATTCGCACCGGCGCGATCGCGGTTCATTCCGGCAATGACGTCACCCGCACCTTCATCCGCGGCGGGTTTGCGGAAGTCACCGCGAACGGCCTGACCATTCTGGCTGAAGAAGCGATTGATCTCGCCGACGTGAATGCCGAGGACGTCTCCAAATCGCTGACCGAAGCCCGGGAAGATCTGGGTCAGGCGCGCAATGACGAAGAGCGTCACGAGGCCGAAGCCCGCATCGAGAAGTTCCAGGCGTTGCTGAGCGAGTTGTCTCACTAGGCTCAGGTGGATACGAATTGAAAAAGCCCCGCGCCTTGGCGCGGGGTTTTTTGCGTTCGTACTAGGCGCTGAAGGCTGCGAACGCCTCGGCGACCTGCTCATAGACGCCCCGCTTCCACGGAATGATCAGCTGAGGCGTGGTTTCAAGCGAGACCCAGCGAAACTCTGAGAACTCTTGGGGCGGGACAGCCTTGAGGTCAAACTCTGCGTCTGTTCCCAGATAGCGATAGGCGAACCAGCGCTGTTTCTGGCCGCGCCAGCGATTGCGTTTGCGCTGCGCCAGAACCTCGGGCGGGAAGTCATAGGTGAGCCAGTCCTCGATGCTGCCCAGCGGCTCTATGAGGTCGGTGGTGACGCCGGTCTCTTCATAAAGCTCACGCAAGCCGGCCTCTTCAGGCGTCTCGCCGTCATCCATGCCGCCTTGGGGAAACTGCCAGCACCAGGGCTCATCCGCGCCATAGCGCTTGCCCAGCCAGACCTTGCCCTCAGCATTGAACAGGACGAGGCCCACATTGGGGCGGTGTTCGGGATAGGCGGCGCTCATGCTCAGTGCGTGTCCCCGTGCGGGTCCGCATGATCTGTCTCGCCGCCATGATCGCCCTGTGAAGAGGCTTGGCTGTCAGCCTCGACCGGGTTGCGTATCCCCATCACAAAGCTCGCCGGGGCCAGCTGATAGCCACGGCCTTCCAGGCCGTCCGCCCAGGCCGCCACGGTGTCGACTGTGGCCGGATAAGCGAAGCCTGAGCCCAGGGCGGTGCCGTTTTGCAGGGCGAGCGCTTCGAGCTCCAGCAGGCGACCGTCAATGGCGCGCGGAGTGGGATCTGAATCCACCACGCGGTCGGCGATGGTCATGCGGGCGTCAGCCTGACGTCCGGCCTGGCTGAGAATGGCGCGGCGCCCGGCGCCGTCATGGAAAATACTCAAACCGCGATCTTCCAGGGCGGTGAAGATTTCAGTGAGCGGGCCTTCTGCGGCGCCCAGACGTGCGCCAAGATAGTTGGCGACACCGACATATCCGGCTGTCCGGGACAACAGCCAGGTCAGACGCCGGGAGTTTTCCGTCGCACTGGCGTCCACCAGAAGCGTGTGCGGGCCGGGATCGTTATTGGGATAGTCGAACGGCTCCATGGGCAATTCGAGCAGAACTTCATGACCATCGGCCCGCGCGCGATTGATCCAGGTCTGCAGATCGTCGGCATAGGGCGCAAAGCTGAGCGTCACTTCGGCGGGCAACGCTTCGATGGCGCGCGTGGTCAAGCTTTCAGACAGGCCCAGCCCGCCCACGATGATCGAGACGGTGGGCACGTCAGCGGCGCCGTCAAAATCCATGGCGTAGGCTTGATCAGGGCGGACGCCGCTGGCGTTGATGATCGGCAGAGGGCCGCCTGGGCCGTTCTCATAAAAGCCTTCAAGCGGAGCCGGGGGCGCAATCGGCTCGGCGGGGCCTGACGCGCGTGCGGACTCTTGCGTGCTCAGGGCGTCTGCGGTGTCGCGCACGCCCGGCAGGCTGACCTCTTCAGTCTGAGCGTCGCTGAAAGGGACAGGCCCATCCCCAGGCTCGCCTGCAATCTCGGCGGAGGCCAGCACGGCGGCGGGTTGACCATTGATATCGGCGCTGGCGCTGACAGTCGGCGCAGGGCCGCCGGCGAGCCAGGTCAGGGCGGCGACGCCTGCGATCAGCGCAGCCGCAACTCCGAGCCCCGCAATAAGCGGGGCTTTGAGAGGAAAGCGATCAGATTGCAGTCGGGCCATGTATGCGTGCCGCTTGCTCAACGCCGGGAGGGGGCGATTCGCCCCGACCCTGCGTGAGGTTGCGGTAAAGAAGCGTTAACGAAGCCGGTTTGAGGCTGCGTTGATTATTGCAGCTGGGCCTGATCTCGGCTCATCATGGCGTTCAGGATCTCGATCGCGCGATAGAGCTGGTAATCTTCGCTGGCATCCCAGTCTTCGGGCGGCATTTCGGTGTGAGACAGCTCGTTTTCAAGCTCTTCACGCTCCGCGCCGGTTTCGTTCTCCAGCGCATTGCGAAGACTGGCTTCGGCGTACGTGTTCACGCCTTCCACCTCTTCTTGCTCCACACGGCGCGGGGCAATGGCGATGTCCGGCGCAATGCCGGTGGCCTGGATGGTGCGGCCTGCCGGCGTGTAATAGCGCGCCGTGGTCAAACGCAGGGCGCCGTCACGACCGCCGCGCAGCGGCACCACGGTCTGCATCGAGCCTTTGCCGAAGCTGGTCATGCCCACGATCGTCGCGCGCTCACGGTCCTGCAAGGCGCCGGTGACGATTTCAGACGCCGAGGCGGAGCCTGAATTGATCAGCACCACGATAGGCGCGCCATTGAGCATGTCGCCCAGCTCGGCGTTATAGCGGCGGGTGTCGCGCGGATCGCGGCCACGGGTGGAGACCACTTCGCCGCCATCCAGAAACAAAGAAGACACCGTCACCGACTGATCCAGCAGCCCGCCGGGATTGGAGCGCAGATCCAGGATCAGGCCCGGCAGCGGCCCGCCATAGGCTTCGGTCAGGTCATTGAGACCGGTGATGGCGTTGGCGGTGGTGTTCTCGTTAAACGTCGTGATTCGCAAATAGGGCGTGTCGCCCTCTTCCATGCGCCAGTAGGCGGCCCGCACCTCGATCAGGTCGCGGACGACCGTCACGTCAAACGGGTCTTCTTCGCCTTCACGCAGGATGGTCAGAACGACCGGATCGCCGGCCAGGCCGCGCATGCGCTCGACCGCGTCATCCATGCTTGCGCCGATCATGCTCTCGCCGTCCACCGCGATGATCTGGTCATTGGGTTCAAGGCCGGCGCGTTCGCCCGGCGTCTCGGCGATGGGAGAGATGATGGTGATCAGATCGTCACGAATAGTGACCTCGATGCCGACGCCGCCATATTCGCCGCTGGTGGTGACCTGCATGTCCTGAAAATCGTCGGGCGACAGATAGCTCGAATGCGGGTCGAGCGCTTCCATCATGCCGTCAATCGCGCTTTCGATCAGCTCGGCCTTGTCGGGATCGGTGACATAATCGGCCTCAATCCGGCTGAGCACATCGCCAAACAGTTCAAGCTGGCGAAACGTGGCTTCGCGGCTGTTGGCATCTTCGCCTTCGGCGGAAACCGCCAGGGTGGCGGCGCCGATGCCGAACAGAACAGCTGAAGCAATAATGTGCAGACGCATGGTGGTCTTCCTTAGTGCGCGGCGGTCAAGGCGTTAGCCTCTGCGAAATTCAGGCCGAAGCCAATCCTCAGGGTCAGCAGCCTCGTCAGTGCTGCGTCTTATCTCCAGATAGAGCATTGGCGGCGGATTTGCACGGTCTGACATGGCGCCGACAGGCTCTCCGGCCAATAATGACTGTCCCTCTACGGCGTAAATAAGACCCAAACCGCCTAAAATAAGCGTGTATCCATCGGGCGTATTGATCATCAAAACGCCGTCAAATCCCTGAAACGGCCCGGCATAGACCACCACGCCGTCAAAAGGCGCGGTCACTTGCGCGCGTGAGCCGGTCTCAAACCAGATACCCTCACGGCTTACGCCGTCCGGGCCGCGATCGCCGGCGCTGACAGTCAGCTCACCACGGACCGGCGGGCTCAGACGGCCCCGCGTATCGCTGAAGCGCAAGGTTTCTACAGGGCCTGAAACCGGACGCGCCTCCACCAGAGACGCCATGGCGATTGCGGGCGTCTGTTCCGGTCTGAGACGCGGAACAGGGATGCCCGGCGCCGGTTCGGGACGGGGCTCGGGGCGCGGCGCCAGTCTGGGATCGGCGGCGGCGAAACGGCGGATATCGGCGAGGAGTTCACGCAGAGAGCCGGCTTGCTCGGCGATCCGCGCGGCGCGTTGGGACAAATCATCGGCCTGGGCGCGCAAGGCGGCTTCCGCGGCCCGTCGCTCTTCGATCAGGGCGGTGACTTCCTCACGGGTGACCCCAAGCGCTTCGCGTGCCTGGAGCAGAGCGCGGGTTTGGTCTTGCAAGGCGAGCCGCAAGGCTTCGAGCTCCGCCAGCCGTTCTCGCACCGCCGAGACGCGCGCATCCAGTTGCGGAGCGATCTGAGCGAGCAATCCAGCGGCGCGCGCGGCTGAGGCGGCGTCGTCCGGCGTCACTGCAAGCGCGGGCGGGTCTGACATTTCAATGCGCTGCAGGGCGGCGAGGACGCGGGCCAGATCTGCCCGTTCTGCCCGCAAACGCGCCAGAAGATCGGCCTCTTCGCGTTCCAGCGCCTGCAGACGTTCGGTCGCGGCTTCAACCTCGGCCTCGCGGGTCGCGACCCGACCGGCGGCCTCTACAAGGCGTTGTTGCAGTCGGGCGATGGCGATTTGGGCGGCTTCCGCCTCCTCAGAGCGCGCCTGCGCCTGCTCACGCAGCTCCGCCGCTTCTTGCTCGAGCGTATCCACCTCGCCCGGTTCCGGCGCGGTCTGCGCCTGAAGGGCGAGGCTCAGAGCCAGAAAGAGCAGGGGGGACGCCATCACCCCTCCCGATGATAGGGCGCGCCCGCCAGCACCGAGGCGGCGCGATAGAGCTGTTCCGCCAGCATCACCCGCACCAGCTTGTGCGGCCAGGTGGCCTTGCCGAAGCTGAGCATGCGCGCGCCCTGGGGCAGGGCGGGGCGATCATGGCCGTCCGCGCCCCCGATCAGGAAGACCAGATCGCGTGCGCCATCGTCGCGCGCAGTTTCCACTGCGCGCGCGAAATCGAGCGAGCTCATCGGTTTACCGGTTTCATCCAGGGCGAAGACCAGCGCGCTGGCGGGCAGGTCCGCGATCAGCGCCTGGGTTTCGGCCGTCTTGTCCTTGAGCGTGCGGGGATCAAGCTCGCGCTCAATGACCGGACCCAGGCCGACGGATCGGCCAACGCCGTTGGCGCGGTCCATATACTGGTCCACAAGCTCGCGCTCGGGCCCGGCCTTGATCCGGCCGATCGCGCGAATCTCAACGCGCATGGGACGCTTTCAGATAGAGACGGATTAAGACGCTCCGTCCGGCGAGACAGACCACATCTTTTCCAGATCATAGAAGCTGCGCACTTCGGGACGGAACAGGTGAACGATCACGTCGCCGGCGTCGATCAGCACCCAGTCGCAGGTTTTCAGGCCCTCAATGGCGACATTGCCATGGCCGGAATCCTTGAGTTTGCGGACAAGATGGTCAGCCATCGCGCCCACATGGCGGTTGGACCGGCCCGTGGCGATGACCATCACATCGGTGACGGAAGATTTGCCCGTGAGATCGATGGCGACGACATCTTCAGCCTTGTCGTCATCCAGCGCGTTCAACACCAGCGCTTCTAGATCCTGCGTGCTCTGGGCGAGTTCGCCAGAGTCGCTGTCAGCGTCGCCATGGGGGCGGCTGTGCAATTCGGTGGACAGAGTCCTTGCTCCCTTAATTGACTAAACTGCACCCTAGCACGTTTCGCCGCCACGTTCGAGCCAGTGAATGGAGAAGGCGCAGGCGCCGTCTTCCGTCCACACATGGGCGGGAACAAGGCCTGCTTTGACGGCAAGGTCCTGAAAGGTCGCAACAGTGAATTTATGGGAGTTTTCCGTGTGGATGGTCTCATGGTCACGCAGCACGAACCGCTCCCCCGCCACTGTAAAATGAAGGTCTCGCAGAGCCTGAAGATACATTTCCACCCGCGAGCGGTACGGGTTCCAGAAGGCGCGATAGGCCAGCGCGGACGGGTCAATATCGCCATTCAGTTCGGCGTTGATGCGCCGGACCAGATTGAAATTGAAATCCGCCGTGGCGCCGCCTGCATCATCATAGGCGGCCTCCAGCACGGACGGATCCTTGCGCAGATCCACGCCGATCAGCAGCGCGTCGCCCGGCCTCAGCCAGTCGCGCAGAGTCTTGAGCAATTGCAGGGCGTCGATCAGTTCGAAATTGCCGATCGTGGAGCCGGGGAAGAAGACGATCCGGCGGCCCTCGGGGATGCTGAGCGCGCCCAGATCCAGCGTCTGGGTGAAGTCATGGCAGACGGCGCCCACCGTCAAATCGGGATGATCTGAGGCGATATCGGCGCAGGCGGCTTTGACATGGTCGCCCGAAATATCCATGCCGACGAAACCCGCCGGATGGTCGAGCGCATCCAGAAGCTGACGGATTTTCACGCTGGATCCCGCGCCGGGCTCCAGCACGACCGCGCCGGCCCCGGCGAGCGTGTTCAGCTCCGGACCAATCCGTTCCAGCAAGGCCAGCTCGGTGCGTGTGGGATAGTATTCGGGCGCTTGGGTGATCCGGTCAAAGATCGCCGAACCTGCTGCGTCATAGAAATACTTCGGCGAAATCGCCTTCTGGGGTTTGCGCAAACCGGCGAGCACATCCGCGCGAAAATCAGCGGCGGAAGGCTGCAAGTCTTTGAAAAAGGCCAAGGCGCCAGCCTCGACTAGGGTCTCGTTCGACATGGTCTCAAGGCGTGGCGGCTGCGGGTCAGGATGAAGCATTTGCACGCATGACGCGTGAAGCTTCAGGATGTAATGGCTCGGTTAGGTAAGTCCACCCCGGAGGTTTACCTAGGGCAAGTGTTTTCGCGTGCCTGTCACATATGCGCGAGGGCGATAGATGCCGCGCCGCAGGAGAGAGCCGTGCCTTTATCGCATCGCCGGGCCGCGCGATGACGCAGATGGGAATGCGCTGGGCGATGGCGCGCCAGTTTTTCCAGCGATGGAAGTCTTTGAGCCCGTCAGCGCCCATGATCCAGACGAAATGCACCCGCGGATACCGGGTCTGCAAATGCGTGATCAGGTCGATCGTGGTGCGGGTGTGAAGTCGCGCCTCCAACGTCGAAATCACGTGCCTGGGCTCAGGCATGGCCTGCTCAACAGCAGCAACGCGGTGATCCAGGCTGGCGGGCGCATGGGTCTTGAGCGGGTTGCCAGGGCTGACCATCCACCAGATGCGATCCAGGTTCAGGCGTTTCAGCGCCGTGCGCGCCACATGCCGGTGCGCCTTGTGAACAGGATCAAAGCTGCCGCCGTACAGCCCCACGCGCATGCCGTCATGCAGCAATTCGGATTTCAGCGCCCGGCTCACCCTGGTGTTCCGTGTTTCAGGTCAGGCACGAGGTCCGACGCATGGACCAGAGCGGCCCCGCGGCGATAGCCCAGAATGCCTGCGATCTCGTCAGACTGGCGGCCTGCGATCTGGCGCGCTTCATGATCGTCATATCCGACCACCCCGACAGCGAGTTTATGTCCCGATTGAGTGACCAGGCGCACCGCCGCGCCGCGCTCAAATCGTCCCTGCACGTCCACCACGCCGGCCGGCAGAAGGCTGCGGCCTTTGTTGATGGCGGCGGCGGCGCCCTCATCCAGAACCAGCGCGCCGTCTCGCGCCAGGCTGCCCAGGATCCAGGCGCGGCGCGCGCTCTCTGGATTGCCATGCGCGTGAAACCAGCTGGCGCGCGCGCCGTTCGCAATGGCTTGAACCGGGTAGGGATGATCGCCGCGGCAGATGATCATGTCACACCCTGCAGCCGTCGCGATGCGGGCCGCAGCAATTTTGCTGGCCATGCCGCCCGTGCCGGCGCCCTCGCTGCGTGCAGGCCCGGCCAGGGCTTCGATGGCGGGTGTAATTGCAGGGATGTCAGCGATATGCGATGCGCCCGGCTCGCGCGGATCACGGTCATACAGCCCGTCCACATCCGACAGGATGATCAAGAGCTGCGCGCTCACGAGCTGGGCGGTGCGCGCCGCCAGCCGGTCATTATCGCCAAAACGCAATTCTTCGGTGGCGACGGTGTCGTTTTCATTGATGACCGGAACCGCGCCCAGCTTGATCAGGGTTTCCAGCGTGTTGCGAGCGTTCAGCCAGCGCGGGCGTGATTCAATGTCTGAAGGCGAGACCAAAGCTTGCGCCGCGGGAAAGCCATGCCGGGCGAAAGCCCGGTCCCAGTGCTGGATCAGCAAGGCCTGTCCCGCCGCGGCGGCGGCCTGTTTCTCTTCCAGAGTCAAGCTCTGGCCCGGCTTTAGCCCTAACCGTGGGCGGCCCAGCGCCACAGCGGCGGAGCTGACCAGAACCACATCCTGACCCGCCTGACGCAAGCGGGTGATGTCGTCGGCCAGGGCGTCAAACCGGTCTTCACGCGGCGCAAGGCTGGCGGGGTCGATCAATTGGGCCGACCCCACCTTGATGACGACCCGTCGGGCCGCCGCCATGCGCGCGCTCAGGCTCAAGGCGTCCAGCCGCTTTCGCCGCGGGCTTCGCGTTCCGCTTCGTCCTTGAGGCGTTTTTCTTCCTCGCGACGGGCGTGGACAGCGTCCCAGATGGCTTTGAGCACCTCTTTGAGGCCTTCACGTGTGGCCCCCGAGAGGTGATAGGGCGTGACGCCGATCTTCTCTTCAAACGCCTTGTCGAGCTCGGCGACGGTTTCCGCGTCGGCGGCGTCGAGCTTGTTGAGCACGACGATCTCACGCTTGCCGGTGATGCCGGCGCCATAGGCGTCGAGCTCGTGGCGCACGGTGTCATACGCGCCGATCGGATCTTCGCCGGTGGCGTCGATCAGATGCACCAGGAGCGCGCACCGCTCGATATGGCCCAGGAAACGGTCGCCGATCCCGGCGCCTTCATGGGCGCCTTCGATCAGGCCGGGAATATCGGCCAGCACAAAGCGGTTGCCCGTGCCCATCTCTACCACGCCCAGATTGGGGTGAAGCGTGGTGAAGGGATAGGACGCGATTTTGGGGTGGGCCTTGCTGGCTACCGACAAGAGCGTGGACTTGCCCGCATTGGGCAGACCCACAAGGCCGGCGTCCGCGATCAACTTCAGGCGCAGCCAGATGGCGCGCTCCTCGCCCGGCTCGCCGGGCTGGGAGATGCGCGGCGCCTGATTGCGGCTCGATTTGAAGTGGGCGTTGCCCTTGCCGCCAATCCCGCCCTTGGCCAGAAGCGCGCGCTGACCGGGCACGGTCATGTCCGCCAGCAACGTCTCCTTGTCCTCGTCAAACACCTGGGTGCCCACCGGCACGCGCAGAACGACGTCTTCGCCGCCCCGGCCCGTGCGGTTGCGCCCGGCGCCGTTCAGACCGCGCTCAGCCTTGAAGTGCTGCTGGTAGCGATAGTCGATCAAGGTGTTCAGCCCTTCCACGGCCTCCACCCATACATCACCTCCATCACCGCCATCGCCGCCGTCAGGGCCGCCGAACTCCACATAGGCTTCACGGCGGAATGACACGCATCCCGGGCCGCCCCAGCCGGACTTCACATACACTTTGGCTTGATCAAGGAACTTCATGGCTTGCTTTTTATCTTTGTCTTGAGGGCTCTGCTAGCCCGCCATTGTCATCTGACGGACACGGCCCTTGGCCATGCGGCCGAAAGAGAAGGCGTCGAGGGTTTCGCCGGTATAGGCGAAGCCGATTTTTTCCAGCACCCGACCAGACGCCGGATTGTCGTCATAGTGCCCGGCGGTGACCGGCGTGAGGGCGTGTTCTGTCGCCCAGTCGCACATCCCTTGTGCGGCTTCGGTGGCATAGCCCTGGCCCCAGGCGGCGAGCATCAGCCAATAGCCCAGCTCCCAGCCCGCCTCATGTTTGTTCAGGCCGATCACGCCCACTGCGCTTCCTGTCTCGGCTTCGCAGATGGCGCGCACCCGGTCGCCCATAACCTGTTCCCGCGCCCGCAGGATCAGGATGAAGGCTTCCGCGAACAGAGGCGGGTTCTGCGCCGGAACCCGGCTTGTCATGCGGCACACGTCTGGGCGGGCGCTTTCGGGACCGACCCAGGCGGCGTCTTCGATCTTGAGCGGACGCAGAACAAGGCGCTCGGTGCGGATGTCCGCAAAGGTCGCCGGTGTGTTAACTGCGCCCGCTTCATGCTCGGGCGTCTCTTCAGGATCAGGCTGCATGTCTCTCATATCGGCCTCCTCAGGCGCGAAAACAGGGCGGGGAGAGACGTCAAACGTAAAAAGGGGAGACGGCGATCCGTCTCCCCTTGAAACTTGGCCGTCCGGCCCGGATCGCCCCTCATCGGGATGGGCGATCACGAGGTCGGTGTCGCCCTATTCAGCTGCGTCCGCGAGCGGAGCGACGGACACGAAGGTCCGGTTGAGCTTTTTCTTCTGGAAGGTCACACGACCTTCGGTCAGCGCGAACAGGGTGTGATCCTTGCCCATGCCGACATTCTCGCCCGGATAATATTTGGTGCCGCGCTGGCGGATGATGATGTTGCCCGGAATCACGGCTTGTCCGCCGGATTTCTTGACGCCGAGGCGCCGGCCTTCACTGTCGCGACCGTTACGTGACGAACCGCCTGCCTTTTTGTGAGCCATGGTGCTCTCCTTCTCAGGTTCTGTTGTCGCGTGGCTTAGCCAGCGAATCCTTTGGCTTCAGCGACCCAGTCGCCTTTTTCTGCTTTGGCCTTGAGGCCGGAGATCTCGCCATCGAGGCGCTCGATCTCGGCGTCAGTCCAGGCTGCGATCTGTGCGAAGCTGGTCACGCCGGCTTCGTTCAGCTTGGTGGCGTAGGCCGGGCCCACACCGGTCAGCTGGGTCAGATCGTCGGAAGCGGCGGCCGCAGCCTTGGCTTTCGGCGCAGCTTTTTCAGCTTTCGGCGCAGCGGCTTTCTTGGCCGGGGCGGCGGGCGCGTCGTCAGCCGCCACTTTGGCCGGCTTGGCGTCCAGCTTGGATTTCGTACCCGGCTTCAGAATTTCTGCGACCGAGATGACCGCGATCCACTGGCGGTGGCCTTTGGTGCGGCGATAGTTCTGACGGCGGCGCTTCTTGAAGACCTTGATCTTCTTGTCCTTGCGGATGTCCAGCACGTTCGCGGTCACCGAAGCGCCGTCCACGGCCGGCGCGCCGACGAGGGAATCGCCTTCGCCGCCGATCATCAGGACTTCGTCAAACGCGACGACATCGCCGGTTTCCGCGCTGAGTTTCTCGACGCGCAGGATGTCGCCTTCGGAGACGCGGTATTGCTTACCGCCGGTCTTGATCACTGCATACATGATCGTGTTCCTTTGTTTCGGAGCCGTATCTGCGCGAAAGCGTCAGATCGGAGCCCTTTTTCTTCGCCGGTTCTTGGGTGCGAGCCAGCGTTGTTTCACAAGCAAAGCCCCGCCTCGGACAGGTCCGTGCGGGAGCAGAGCGCGCGATATAGACAAAAGAGTGTGCAAGAGTCAACGCAGCAAGGCCGAAGAGCGGCCGGGCCGCCAGCGTTTATTCCGGCGGCTGCGAGGTCTGGATGCGATAGGCCTGAGCGCCGCGGAGGTAAACGGTGCACGCCGGTCCCGTCTGGCAGACCAGATCGACACGCTCGCCGCGCGGCGCGCCGATATAGCCGCCCGGTGAAACGCGGCGCGCCATGTCCAGATCTGGGTGATGGACCTCGATCTCACCCGTCACGGGGACAAGACGTGTGGGCTCCCGCCCGGCCTGGACGGGGTAGCTTGCCCCGTAAGGCAGGCTCAGAAGCGCGCCAGACACCCCTGCGGCCGGGTCGCCCCACAAAACGGTGAGGCTCGGGCCGCCCTCGAATTCGTTTTGTCCTTCAGGCCCGGACGGTGCGGGTGCATCGAGCCAAACGAGGTTGGTCGCATGCAAGTTGACGGGGCGTTCGCCCGCATCAAACGCCTCATCGACCGGCTGGACCAGATACGGGCCCTCATCAATCTCGATATAGGCCAGATTGGTCTGTCCGGACGCGGCGGTGACATGACCCTCGCCCGCGGGTTGTGTCCAGAACGAGCCTTCGGGCATCCACATATTGGCGGCGTCCGGGTCATCGTTATGTAGCAGGCCCGACAGAACGACCCCGCGATAGGTGATGTTGTGGATGTGCGCCGGCGAGGCGAACCCCTCAAGAAACTCAACCAGGAAGCCCGCTGCCTCGTCGCGTGTCCGGTCACCCCACAGGGCGCCGGCTCTCGGGCTCTGATCACCACGCAACGGGTTGAGCGGCGACCAGACCACATCTTGAGCCTGTACAATGACGAGCGTGTCGTCCGTGCCGTCTTGCGCAAGGCCTACGCCGCCCAGTGAAGCGGCGAGTGCGATGCTGAAAATCCATGCGGTCTGTGTCATGACGGGTCTCACGCTTCGGTTAGAATGTCTGTGTACTCAAGGCGCGATTTGGGCAGAGCCTTGTTATAATCCGCTTCCGGGTCGCAATAGCCCAGCGGCACGACGAGCAGGCTGGAATACCCTTTCTCGCGCAGGCCGAATTCTGCATCCAGCACCGCGGTCTCGACGCCTTCCATCGGCGTGGCGTCAATGCCCAGCGTGGCGACGCCGAGCAGGAATTGCCCCAAGTTGAGATAGACCTGCTTGTCCATCCAATGCTGAACATCCTTCATGTCCTGCTTGTGAATGTTCACAAACATCGATCGGCCGGCATGCATTTGCGCCTTGAAGGTGTCCTTGTCGTCGTCAAACCGGCCATCGCGGTCTTCCTGCTCGAGCACTTGGTGCAAATACGCCTCGCTGGCGTCCAGGCGGCTGGCGAAGACCACCACATGACTGGCGTTCAAAATGGACGCGCTGTTGAACGGAAACAGCCGGTCTGTCGCCTTGGCGATGCGCGCCTTGCCCTCTTCCGTTCCAGCGATGACAAAGTGCCAGGGCTGGAGATTGGTGCTCGAGGGGCTAAAGCGCAGCAGACCCTTGATGGTCTCAAGATCCGCGTCGGAAATTTTGCGGGACGGATCGTAAGCTTTGGTCGTGTGACGCTTTTTGGCGTAATCGAGAATAGTGAGCGACATGACGGGTCTCCTGTCTCAACCAGTGCAGGCCATGTCTCGCATGGCCCTGAGGATGTGACGGGAAGTTAGTCCCTCGATATTTTCTCACTAGTCGGGATAACCGGAAATCATTTTCCCGAAAATCAGGATTGATGCTGGCAGGTCAAACTTATAGCCCGTCCAGATCCCCATACTGGGCTGTGTTGGTGTGCAGGATCCGGCTGTTCATGAAGTCCATGAAGGCTTTCACGCGCAAGGGCATGGCCCGTCCGGGCGGTCGTATCGCCCAGATCTTGGTCTGCGGCCAGGGTGTGTGATCGGGCAAGATACGAACCAGCTTCCCGGCCTTGAGAGCGGGCCCCACATACCAGAGCGCGGCCAGGCCAATGCCCATCCCCGACAAGAGCCATTGATGCAGCGCGCCGCCCATATTGATTTTGACCGGGCCCTTGACCCGAACCTCGCTGACCGCGCCTTTTGAATCACGCAAGGACCAGGTGCGTATATCGCCCAGCGGCAAACACATATGCGCTGACAAATCGTCAGGAGAGACGGGAGCGCCATGGCGGGCCACATAGTCGGGCGACGCCACCAGCCATCTGGGATCGTCATCCACTTTCTGTGCCACAAGGCTCGAACTTTCCAGGCTGGCGATCCGATAGGCGAGATCATAGCCTTGCTCGACAATGTCCACGATGGCGTCGCTGAGATTGAGATCCAGCGTGATGTCGGGATAGGCGGCCAGGAATTCGGGGACGAACGGCACGATATGGGTTTCGCCGAACGCCGCCGAAGCGGTCACCCGCACCAGTCCTGAAATTCGGTGCGAGGCGGAGGATAGATCGATCCGGGCCGCCTCCACATCGTCAAGGATCCGCGCTGCATGGATGAGGAAGCGTTCGCCATCCGCGGTCAGGGAGACGGCGCGCGTGGTGCGGTTGAACAGGCTGACGCCCAGCTCGGCCTCCAGCATCTGTATACGCTGAGACGCGTTGGTGCGCGACAGACCCAGTTCCTCGCCGGCCCGACCGATTGCGCCTAGCGCCGCGACACGGATGAATAAGTGCAGGCTTGTCAGCTCGAGATTCACCCGCGCCTCCGTCATATGACGACAGTTCTGACCTGAGCTTAGAGCAATTTGATGCTGACTGGCATCGGGCGCCGGCAGGGCTTGATTTTCATCGCTGTCTGGGCCAAACCCGCGCTTCCCTGGGTACGGAGAGGTGCCGGAGTGGTTGAACGGGGCGGTCTCGAAAACCGTTGAGCGCGCAAGCGTTCCGAGGGTTCGAATCCCTCTCTCTCCGCCAGGATTTTCCTAAAACATTGAAATTTATGGTTTTCGTAGCGGCTATAGGGCGTTACGCTTCATTCTTTGGTCCATTTTAGTACAAAGCTTGGTACAGAATGCCTCTAAGATCTGTCGAGCGGCACCTTGCCATCTTGAACGGTGTGTACTGGTTTCGAAGGGCTGTGCCGGCGGATGCAAAGGCGGCGTTCGGTTGCCGTGAAGTGAAGCGATCGCTTCACACTGGAGACTTGCGAGAGGCCCGCCTTCGTTTGGGCGAGTGGCAACGCTGGTTCGATATGAAGCTATCTGAGGCACGCCATCGCCCTGAAGGACTCAAACCTTGGTCGAAACCGAAGTCATGGGGAGGGCCCCCTCGTTTGGTCTCTGACAGCGAGACCGACAGCGTAATCCGGGCCTGGGTACAAGAATATTTGGACCGAACCACTGTCGAAACAGCTACGGGGTTAAGACCGGACTTTGCACAAGACCGCTCAGAAGGAAGGGCAACCGCCCAGAACCTACTAGCGGACGTCGCGCGAATGCGAGAGACAGATGAGCCGCCCCTGCGTGTCATGTGGATAGCAGAGCGACTCGTCGAGGAGGCAAATCTGGATGCGCCAAAGGGCAGCCCGAGTTTTTCACGCGTATGTCGCAAAATAATCGACGGCCTGACTGAAATCGCCGCCCAGCAACAGGCGGCGTTGAAGACAGGGCAGTTTGTAGCGGTAAATCAAGAAATGTTCGGGGCGCAGGCTTATTCCAATGATGCTAAAATCACTTATGGATTCACGATGCGCGAAGCAGCCGAGGGCTATCTCGCTGAACCAGCGAAACAAAATCCCAAGACACAAGGCCTCTACCGCGCCCGAGCCGAGGTCGTACTCGAGGCATTGGGCGAAAACACCCTCGTTCGAGATGTAACTCGCCAAGCATGCAGAGCATTCGCGTACGAAACCCTTTTACAATACCCTGCAAGACCTTCGCCTAGTCTAAAGGAGCTGCCGCTGGAAGAGCGTCTGATCGAAGCTCAGCGCCTAGGGCTTCGCCCGCTAAGCGATAGCTCCAGAAATCTCTACATCGAGATCATGGCTGGAATGCTGTCCTGGGCAAAAAACGAAGGGCACCGGTTAGATAATCCCGCCGAAGGCCTCCGTTTGAAAAAGCGGAGCACAAGGAAACGGCTCCCGTTCTCGGAGGCAGAGCTTCAGCGCATCTTCAATGCCCCGATCTACACAGGCTGTCGGAACGATGAGAGCGGCTACGCGAAACCAGGCAGTTCCATCATTCGACGGCAGAGGTTCTGGGCACCTCTCATTTCGCTCTACTCAGGCCTAAGGATCAATGAAATCTGCCAGCTCGATGTACAAGATGTTCTGCAAAAGAAGGGGATATGGGTCATTCGGCTTTGGGCAGACGAGGAGCAGGGCCGTACTCTAAAAACTCCTGGAAGCGAACGTCTTGTGCCGATCCACTCAAAACTAATCGAAATCGGATTTCTGGATTACTGTGCCTCACTTCCGTCGAGCGGTCGGCTATTTCCAGACCTTGTTGGCAATCCGGATGGGTATGGCTCCGGTCCTCTCAGTAAGTGGTTCTCGCACTTTCTTGACAAAACTGGCGTGAAAACCGACCAGAATTGTTTTCATTCGCTCCGCCACACATTCAGGGACGCGCTACGGAACTCAGAGACCCGGATTGATGTACAACGCGCTCTGGGAGGGTGGAGTGACGGAAGCGTTTCGGAACGTTACGGCACCGGCCATAGCGTTACAGTCTTGCGCGATGGCATTGAACGGGTCGCGTATGAAGGCTTAGACCTTTCACACCTTTCAAAATGAACTGACTTCATAATCTCGAAATTTTGCAGCCAGTTGCAAGTTTTAGGGTGTCGTCAGCCGTTCGAGATCATCAGCGAGGTCGCGCGCGCCACCCCCGAGCGCCACGTAAATATCCAGCGCGTCTAGAACACCGACCCGCCTTTCCGCAGTTTCTATTTTGGCAATGAACGATTGCGGCTTTCCAAGGCGGGCCGAAAGCTCAGCCTGAGTGAGACCAGCTTCGATTCTACGCTCTTTGAGAATGCTCCTGAGCTGCTCGTGTCGCTCAGACCTTATCGGCTCTGACAAATTTCAAACCTGCGCTCGACTCACCCCGCCAGGCTTGGTAATCCCAATCTAGGATTATCCCATTTCAGGATATTGAGCTTATGAAGACTCTCATCACCAGCGCGTCTCTCACAGTACTCGTCGCCGCCCAGGCCAATGCTGAATGGGCTCATGGAGTTGGCACCGACCCGATGACCGATCAGGTCGTCGCCGTCGCGACCGTCAGGTATACGGACGGCAGCTATATCCGGTATCGTTGCGAAGCGGACGGCTCTCAAAGCATCGGTTATTCCGGTGGCGAGTTCTTGCCGGGAGTGGCTATGAGCAGCGGCGACCTACGAGCCGCTATCGTTTACCGCGTGGATGACCACGAGCCACAGCGACGGGTTTGGCACGTGCGGAACGGCACAGATGGCGCGTATGTTGACAGGGTAAGCCTCGAGTCGACAATCGCCGACTTCCTCTCGGCGCGTGAGCGAATCCTCGTCCAAGACGCGCTCGAAACTAACGAGTTCGACGCCTCGAACGCGGCTGAAGAGATTACTGCGGCGAGGACCGCCTGCGGGCTCGACTGACACACTCGATGCGGACCTATCAGCCTCTGTAATGCTGACAGGTTTTAAAATCAGGCCTGACTCAACTGACTCAAGAAGGGGCAAATTTTGCTACTGGTTGCAACTTTTCAGATTTTAAGGCGTGCACGGTGACTGGATGGGCTTTGCAGGAAGAACACGACCGTGCGTGTGAGAGCTTACTCGCAATGTCTGAGCACTGGTCGGCACGGTATCGTCCGAATGAGCCGGTAGACCTCACTGGCGTGCAACTCCCGCCGCCTAGCTACCGCGGCAACAACCCCTACAATGGTTTCACGGCAGAGGAGCGCGTTCTTACAGACCGGGTGATGATACTACTCAGGCGTAAGAAGCTGCTGCCTAAGCCCGATAGGTGTGAGTTATGCCTCTCGAGGACGCGTATCGGTTACCATGGTGAAAATTATTACGACCCATTCGCAGTAATCCAAGTGTGCTTCCCTTGCCATATGGCAATTCACCGTCGATTTAGCGCGCCTAGGGCATGGCATCGAAGGCTCCAAGAAAACGACTGGCCCAGCATATCATTGCTTCCTGCCGAGCAGGTTGATTTCGCAGGCTGGCTTCGCAAGGCTGGACACACCCGCCCATTGGGCGAAATCCATCCTAGTGGTCGAGAAGTGATCGGCTGAGTTAGCTGCCGCTAGGGATGAAGTTCTTCATCCAATTGAAAACGAAGTCCTTCATGCCCTCCGTATCAACGCCCTTGGTAGCTGACACAAATATTAGCAAGCCAATGGCTAAGGCGATTGAAAAAACAATAATTCTTACAGCAATGAAACCGAACGAGTTTCTAGGCCCAATTATTTTTGAAAACCAATCAGTTAGACTGTTTGCTGTAGCATCGAGCAGATCAACTAGCCATCGAATTGCTAAAAAAGGCCGCCTACCGCGCGCCCAAGTCAAATATTCGGTCTGAATAAAAATGTATCCAAGTATTACATTAAATGGTTTCTCGAAAAGAATTGTCGAAAGAATCTGGTTTTCTTTGTTTTGCTGTATTGTATAGAATAGAGCTAGGTAGGCAAGTAGCAATCCAGCAGCGCCAAAGAATTGTTGCGACCGATTATTATAATCCTCTTGTAGCTTTTGATGCCGCGCGGATAAAGAAGCTTCCGTAAATGACAGGTCGTAGTCGGCTCTAAGATCGGTCACCTCGAACTCGTTGAGTTGCGGTCCTTTTCGATGGTGACCTAGCAGATGCCGCTGGAATGCGCTTGCGTATGCGAGGATTCCTTTTGCGCGTGCATAACTGTCGATCTCTCGCGACCTTCGCTCATCTAGGAATGCGCGTACGAGAGACCACATTGTTTCGCGCCGCCACGAAATGTCGTCGTCTGGCTCGACGCGTGTAAGCGGGATAATATTATCTTGGGTTCGCTTGTGATGATAATGTTTGTGCGCGACGTCTTTTAAAAAGTAATAAGCCTGGCTGGACATGCTCTGAATAAAATCATCTTGCGATGCGTCCGAAGCGCCCGCGAAACCTTTAGATGAAAAGGTTTCTTTTACAGGTGAAACACGAAATTCTCCGGTCCTAAACAGAACGAAATTAAACTCTAGGACTTGGAGCCCTTTTTCGCGAAGTTTTTCAAAGAGCGAGCGCGCTTCTGCTTTGCACTCTGCGTCAAATGGGAACTCATCTTCATAGCGTCGGTGTATTTTGCCCGCGAGCTGCGCGGCGTCCTTGAAGTTGGATTTTCTAAGTTTGTTCTGCTGCTTTTCGTGGTTGCGAACGATATAGATCGTCCCCTGAAGGCGTCCGAGATCATCCGGAAATATCTTCTCTTTCTCCACATCGACTGGATGATCTGCATTGTCCGTCTCTGCTACGAGGTAGCAGTCAAGTCCAACATCCTCCTGACGGAGAAAGTGATACTCGAATTTTCCGGAGAACGCGTAATCGTTAACGTAACGTCGCTGTGCTATGAAGACAAAACGGTGGGGCTCACCGGCTGGTATGTTAGCCGTGTGGCACCCTTCCTCGTCGCCGAGCCTGCTGAACGAGAGATGACCAGTCACACATGGAACCCAGCCAGCAAAATGGCTAGCTTCCAATTTCCACTGATCGAGAGTGTCAAAGTATCGTTTGTCTCGCATCCTTAAAGCGGTATGCGAGTCGTGGGTGACCGTCTAGACGATAACACGCGCCTTCTTGTGGTAAACCGTAGTGCCGTCGGCTTTTTGACGACCGGCAACACCGTTTCCACAATGAATCCGAGGCCGCTCACGACCGTTAGGTACTTCGCCGACCCAGAATGAATGTAGGCCTAGGCCCTTGCGGCGTTTCTCGTGGTCGCGTTCAAATCCGCCAATTAAAGTAGAAATAAGCCCGTGAGCAGCCGCAACGACCAGCAAGCCGGACGCAATCGCAATCACTCCTATAAAGATCATTTCCAGCATATTTCTCCCCATTGGAAGGCTCGGGTATCTAGAGCTTCTGTCGCCTCGTTGCAACCCCAGTCTAATTGTATCGTGTGGTAGTTTGACCGCATACTGCAATAAAAATTTTTAAGCCTGGGTAAAGATTTCGGTACCTGGCGTATGCAATCCTTCTTAGAAACGGTCGTTTTCTGGAGAGTGGGAATCCTGGTGATGAGGTAAGATTTTTGCCTGAAATAATCTCTCAAAACCCTTTCTCGAATCGTGCCTTATCGTTTATGCTGAATGCAGCGTTTTTGAGAAGGCGAGGCTGCGATGTTGGTAGGGTACGCAAGGGTTTCGACCCAGGAGCAGGACGCGGAGTTGCAACGGGTGTCACTGCGGGAAGCCGGGTGTGAGAAAATTTTCGAGGAGACTGCATCAGGGGCACAGAGAGATCGCCCACAGCTCGCAGCCGCTCTCAACTACATGCGCGAAGGCGATACCCTTGTTGTCTGGAAGCTGGACCGGCTCGCGAGATCGCTTAAGCAGCTGATCGAAACCGTGGAGCGGTTGGATGATAGCCGGGTCGGTTTTAGAAGCCTTACCGAGAACATCGACACTACGACCCCCGGCGGTAAACTGATATTTCACATTTTCGGCGCTTTGGCGGAATTTGAAAGATCGATGATCCGTGAAAGAACCGTCGCTGGTCTTGCTGCAGCGCGCGCCCAGGGGCGGGTAGGGGGCAGGCCAAAAGCTCTTAGTCAGACAGACATCAAGGCTGCGGTGGCGCTGATGTCTGATTCATCAATTTCAGTGTCGGAAATTGCACGACGGATGGGGGTTGCCCCAGCGACGCTCTACCGGCACCTACCTGGAGGAAGGTCAGCGTTGGCTGCAGATACAAGCGATGCCTGAGTGGTGATGCCGCGCCCTTATGCTCTAAAAAAGCAGTGTGCAAGCAAACAAGCATTGACCGTATAGCACGCAGTTTCCTGCCCTCTTTCCTGCTCCGCCCTCTATAGAGATTCTCAAAAAAAACGTGACTAATCACAGCATCCAAATACGAAACCGCTACCGAAGCGTCGACGGTATGAAGAATGCCTACGACCCGACGCTTCCTGACCAGCAAGATTTTCGCATCGATAAAGCAAAATTGCGGATTAATGGATCTATATCAGCCCAATCAGAAGCTGCGCTATTGGAATATCGCCGTCACATAATTACCGACGGGGACCCAACGGGTGTCGACTTTATTGGCTCGAGCGAACGGGTGTCGACTTTATTGGCTCGAGCGAACGGCTAGGCCGGTATCCCATTCCAAGACTTCAAAACATGCTCTCGCTTTCCGGTTCTGTTCGATTCAGAGCGGAGACCACAAACAGATTACGCCTAGATGTACAGCTGACGATAAACCCAACAAGAACGCTGGCACACGCTTGGGCAAAGGCTGGCGAAAATTGGGGTTCACTGTCGCCAGTTGAATTTTTCCAACCTGAATACGAGACGAACGTGCCTCGTTCGCTCGACGGCAATGATAATTTCCTGAATTTCGTAGTCGGCCCATATGAGCCGCTGAGGGAACTCAATAATCGACTCTGGGCAGAAGGATGGAACCTGTACCGATTAAATTTGACCGCACTGCTTGGGGAAATGTTCATCCCTCCGGAGCTGGCAGACGGCGAAGGCTTGAGTCCGACACAATGCGCAGTAGGGCAGTCCATAATTGATGTCGATCTCGATGTTGAGCGCCTCGTTTTGAATTATGTAGAGGCGTATTTTGAACGTTCGGTGGGAGATGCTCCAGTCTATCTCCGCAGCTTGGCCCCTCTCGTCAGGCGAGCAGCACGTAATACATCTGCCCGAACATATTTTACCGATATGTATTTAGAGGACGGAATCCGAGAAGAAAGTCCATCTTTACGCATACCACAAAGGAATGAGGTCGACCTAGTCGTCTATGCAAAAGATCGGGCGCGCATTCGATATGAATTCCGTTTGAGATCGCCATCTCACGTAATTGGGGCGCCAGAGCACGGTCCAGACAAGCTTGAACGTTATGCCAGTTCAGCAATTCGATTCGCACAGAACCGTACCAATGAGCCATTTGAAGCGATTATCAGTTTAATGGCGGAAGAGTCATCTGCAGTGGGAGTCGAACGGAGAGCCGCGCGACTGGCCGAAGCGGTTCGAGCTGCGTGCAAAGCCACAGATCGTGAGGCTAATTTTGAGTTGATTTTTGAGACTTTGCTGATTCATCAAGAAGTGACGTCGACTTTCATCAACGACCTCAGCGGGGATAATGTACTTCTAAACCGACTGGTCCGAGACGACGTTTTAAAACACCGTCGATTCAACCGTTACGAAGCTTCAGCCGGCCGAAGGTACGCTTTGGCCCGCAGGTTCCAATTAGAATGAAGTTGTACGTCTTACTTGCTTAGAACTGCAGCAGTTTCATCGTGCCGGTCGCCAAATTCTGCAACCCGTTGCAAATTTTGTGGCAGCTAATGCACCAACTAAATTTAGTCAGCACTTGAGTAACCTCATCAAAACCGCCGTGGGTGAGTAACTCAGCCCCTCTGATTTTGGCTGTTTGTAGGTAGAAACAGTTCGTCTTCTTATCTGAGGCGGTGTCATGGATCGAAAGCGGTACACCCCTTTTGGGGTGCTAGGGAGCAGCTCATAGCTGATTTCTTTTAGAGACGGACCTGAGACCATCCGGTCCTACATTTGAATTGAGAGTCTGTCGGAACAGAGACGGACGATACGGCGTTAGACGTTATTGCAAATTTAATGTTGCGTTAATAGATCACCACTCCTAAAGTTCCCCTTATAGGGGTATTAGGGTTTGGGGATTGTCGTTTGGTTAGGAGCGAATTCAAACGGTTGCCTGGTGCAATCGTGCTACTCTTTTTTTACGGCTTCTGCACAAGCACGCTATTCGCTCAGGAATTGGAAGCGAGCCCTGGCCCTGCTTACCGTCCGCCCTTCGACGTGGCACGTGGCGTGCACTCTTACGCTGAGATTCTTACGCCAACACTTCAATCAGTTGTTCGCGTTAACGTCCTTACTACGGCATCGCAAGGCGCGAATTCAAGGATCACCGGGGCAGGAAACGGGAGCGGGATCGTCTTGGACCGTGAGGCGGGACTCATCCTCACCAATGCTCACGTTGTTAGTGGAGACAGACTGGTCTTCATTGAGGCCCCGGACGGGGAACAAGTTCGAGCCCGAGTGCTCGGTCAAGACGAGACCACAGATCTTGCCTTATTACAGGCATCGTTGACGGGGGTGTCCGAGGCCCGGTTTGCCGACTCCGCGTTGCTGGAGCCGGGTGATATTGTCTTTGCAATCGGATTTCCGGCTGGCTTGGACAAAACGATTTCGTCCGGTGTGATTTCAGGGGTTGGGCGGCAAGGGTTTCGTGACGCCGGTTCGCGGCGTTTTGGCGTCGACGAGTTTATCCAGACGGACGCCTCGATTAATTCAGGCAATAGCGGTGGACCTCTCGTGGACAGTGCTGGTCGTGTAGTCGGTGTAAACACATTCCTGATCAGTCGCACCGGAGACTCTTCCGGGCTTAACTTCGCCATACCGTCCGGCATTGCTTTGGCTGTCGCGAGACAATTGCGGGAGCATGGCAGGGTTCGCCGCACATATATCGGCATTCATGTCGAGGCTTTCGACGAGCGCGCCTCACTTGCCTTGGCCGTTGACGTGGACAGTGGCGCATTGGTGACCGAGGTCCAGCCAGGGTCGCCAGCCGCCCAGGCAGGCCTGGAAGTCGGAGATGTGATCACTGGCGCGAATGGCGAGCGGATCGATAACGATACTGACTTTGTAAATTTCTGGCTGCTTAGCGAGCCAAGTGTACAGTATCCGATTTTCGTGCGTCGCGGTGGAGAGGCGCTGCGCGTCATGCTTACACCCGTTCCCATAGAGGCAAGGGACAATCCGGACGCCACCGCCGTAGCACCCAGCGCAACCTTTCTTGGCGCGATACTGGCAGCACCGGTCCGTACATTGAATGCGCAAACTGTGCAGGATGGAGTTCGTATATCCAGCGTTCCTAGAGGCACGATTGCCAGCGAACGCGGCCTGCAGGCCGAGGACATTATCATTGAGATCAACCGTCAACCGATCCGTTCCGCGCAAGAGCTGGTTGAATACGCAGACCGCCATGACGGCGTGATGATCATACGGGTCCGACGCGGGGGGCAGTCGGTGATCGTCTTGGCGGCTAGCTAAACTTTTTAATGACTGAAACCATGGCAACCTGGGGGTAAACATGAAGGTCGCTCACACAAATTCATTCTTGCTCAGCGCTGCACTCGCCACGCTCTTGTCGGCGACTGCGACCTTTGAAGCGCAGGCTAGCGTTTCTTCAGTCCGGCTGGCCCAGGAACCCGCCGATGACACAGCAGGGCCAACCGAAGGAACTGAAGCCGAACTCTTGATGGAGGATGAGGCTCGCGCGGACACAGTTGAGCCCGAACCTGAAGCGGTTACAGCTGTCGAAGCTGAAGAACCCATTTTGATGGAAAGGGCTCCGGGAGCTGAAGATGACGCCAATATAGCCGACGGAGTGACCTGCTCAGATGCGGGGCCTTGCATAGTTGATGCGACGGGCCAGCCGTTCCGGGTGCTGCCGCGGTCCTTTTCCGCGGTCTATGCCGAGCCAGATGAAACCAGCGATCTGATTTCCAATGAGGTGCGCCCGTTCAATCCCTCATTTGTGTTTTCGCGAGTAAATATGGACTTCTCTGATCCGGCTCGACCGCAAGGCTGGTACCAGATCGGTTTTTCAGAAAGCGCGCCGTTCGGCTGGATGCGAGCTCAGGACGTGGTGGAATGGCGTCAGGCGCTTTTGCTGGCTTATACGCACCCGGGCTCGGGGCTTAATCGTCGGACCCCTGTTCTGATGTTTGAGGAAGCGGAGCCGCTACGTGCTCTGGTGACTTCCCCGGACCGGGCAGAGATGGCCAATGCGCTGCTCGACACGATGACGGATGGAGAGAAGCCCGAGGAGGTGATCGCACGTGAAAGCGACAGCTATCTCGACATTGACGAGGATTTCTACATTTTGCCCGTCATCCAGTGGGAGCGTGAGCAGGCCTTTGCCGAGCCCTCACACTACATCCAGGTTTTCGCCGCTGTACCCGGCGCGCGGGCGACGGATGGGGAGGACACGCTTCTCAGCGAAGACGTCAGGGCGCGAGGCGGTGACACCTCGCCTGCCGCTCCCGAAGGCCCGCTAACGATCGACGTGAAATTCGTGATCGATATGACAGGCTCCATGGGGCCGTACATTGACGCTGCTGTAGCCGGTCTGGCGGACGTGGTCCAAGAGCTAGACGCCGAGGCGAGCGAGGATCTGCGCTTCCGCTTTGGCCTCGTGGGTTTTCGGGACAACCCCGAATCTACACCTGAGTTGGGATGGGCGGCGCAGGACTTCACTGCAGATGGTCTGTTGCCAGCTGACGAGATGCTGGAACTGCTTTCACCGGGGGGCGGCGCATTTATCGCTAACACAACGAGCGATGAATGGGCCGAGGATGTGTTTGCCGGCGTCGATATGGGAATTGAGGGCCCTTGGTCCACCGCCGCCGATGAAAACGCGGCGCGTTTCATGGTTCTAGTGGGCGACGCTTCGGCGCATGAGCCAGGCTCCCAGCGCGGCTCGAAAAGCACTACCGGTCAATCCGCAGACGAATTGCGGCAGCGTTTGAACGGCGCCAACACCTATCTGCAAGCCTATCATATTCTTGACCCAGTTGCGGCGGTCGACTTCCCGATTGCAGAGGCCCAGATGCGTCGCCTGGCAGATAATCCCGGGGCCGAAAACGCCTATATCGCCGTCGATGCCGACGACACCGCCACCATTTCCACCGGGTTCGACTTCTTCACACGTGAGCTGATCGAGGTTGTGCAAAGCGACGTCGACGCCCTGCAAGCCCGTGTTGAGAGCAATGTAGAACCTGAAGCGCTGAGCCCTGAAGCCGGGCGCAGCGCGGCCCAGGCGGTTGCTGCCGGGGATGCTGTGATCCGCGCCGCTCTGGTGGACTATCTGGGCGACAGCGCCGATCCGGCCAAGGACTTCGTGGCTTGGGTCCATGACTACGATCTGGCCGACCCGACCGTGCCGGCACTGGATGTGCGGGTTCTGGTCAGCCGTGACCAGCTCGACACCATTCTTGGCCGCACTGAGGCGATCCACGAGGCGATGGTCAACGCCATCGGCGCGCGGGTGGACTTCTTCCAGCAGCTGCGTTCGGTCGCCGCGCGAAGCTCGCTCGGCGTGGAGCTCAACGCGGACGACACGCTGGCTGAGCAAGAGTTCATTCCGCGTTGGGTATCGGCCTTGCCTTATCGCAGTCAGGTGCTCGGCATGTCGCCCGGCATGTTCGCGAACATGTCTCAGAGCCAACAGATCCAGTTCGAGCGTACGATCCTGTCGAAAGTCAATGCGTTGCGCGAGATTTCGGCGAACACGGACGCCTGGATCAAGCTTGATGAGAATGATCCCGAAATCGCGGAGGTCACGGCTCTGCCGCTCGCGCTTCTGCCGTGACGACCGTGTTTAACCCACGCCCCACCGGCCGACCGGTCGTGCAAGCCCGATCCCTGACCCGAGTCCACGAGACTCGGGACAGGCGGTTCGAGGTGCGTGCTGATAATTTGCGCATCATGCCGGCGAGATTCTATGCGCTTGTGGGGCCTAGCGGATCGGGGAAGAGCACCTTGCTCGACATGCTGGCGCTAGTGCGTCAGCCCACATACGCCGACGCCTTTGTGTTCCGACCTGATGGCGAGCAGGTCGTCGACATCGCGCATTTATGGTCGAGGCGCCGGGAGAGTCGGCTAGCAGACCTGCGAAGGACCGGCATTGGATATGTGCTTCAAACCGGGGGCCTCATGCCGTTCCTGTCGGTGGCTGAAAATGTCGCTCTGCCAAACCAGCTGGTTGGCCGCAACCCCTCGCGCCAGGAGGTAGAGACCCTGCTGGCCGAATTTGGTATGGACGCTCATTCGGGCAAGCGTCCCGCCAAGCTCTCGGGTGGAGAGCGGCAGCGAGTAGCCATTGCTCGTGCCCTAGCGCACAGGCCTGCCCTTGTGCTGGCCGATGAACCGACCGCCGCGGTTGACCGGGAGCTCGCGCGCGCGATCGTGCGCGGCTTTGCTGCGCGCGCGCGAGCAGACGGCGCGGCGGTGGTGATGGTCACACATGACGAAGCGCTGATCGACGGCGCGGCTGACGTAAAGATCCGTTTTGCCTGCACCGCGCGGGATTCCCGGAGCGTGCGGTTCGAGACCCGGGAAGAGCCTGTGTCATGAGCCGGATGCGTCTTCATCGTCCGCGGTTCGGTCTTGTATTCCGCCTAGCGCTCTCGGATTTGCGCTGGGACTCGCTGATGACCGCCTGCGTGGTGTCCAGCCTTGCCGCGACCATTGCCCCGCTCATCATCCTGTTCGCGCTCAAGTCCGGCGTTGTGGAGAACTTGCGAGCTGACATTGTTGAAGATCCCGTTTTCCGGGCCGTTATGCCGGCTGAGACCACACTGTATGACGAGGCCTTCTTCGCACGCATGCAGGCGCGCGACGACGTGGCCTTTGTAGTGCCCGGTGTCACACGCGGTGCCTCGGCGGTCATGGCTGAATACGAAGGTCGACGCGCCATCCTCGACATGCTCCCGACCGCACCGGGCGATCCGCTTCTGGAGACATACGGCGTGGCCGCGCCGCCCCCAGGCTGCGTGGTGGTGACGGAGGAAAGCCTGTCGCGCCTTGGTGCGACCACGCTTTCTGCAAACCCGGTCGCCATCCTGGAAACCAGTCGGCAGTCCGACGGGCGGGAGCAGACCGTGCGTGAATCGGTCTGCATTTCCGGCGTCCTACCCGTGCGCGCCGATACGCTGCCGCGGGTCTATGTACCGCTCGATCTTGCCGTAGACATTGAACGCTTCCGCGAAGGCGGCGCTGTGCCCGATCGCGGCTGGCCGGGCTCGGTGGCCTATATAGAACCGCGTTATGATGGCGTTCTGGTGCGCACGGACCGGGCTATCAACGCGGTGGAGCGCGCCCAGCTGGCGACCGCAACAGGGTTTGTCCTCGTGGACGACGCCTCGTCGGCCCGGTTCGCTGCACTGTTCGCGCAAGCGCCGCCGGAAGGCGGCCGTTGGCTGGATTTGCGTGTCGTTGATCGGGCTGCGGATTCGGGGGCTCCAGCGCGGGTGCGGGCCCGGCTGCGATCGGCGGACCCGGTCATCTTTCCCTATGTGGAAGGGCTCACCGTGCGCGCCCCCGGGCTTCCTCCTGCGCCGATGATCCTGGCCGACGCCGCGCCCAGAGCCGGCCTCGACGGAGGGCTGGCTGATGTTGCCGTAATCACCGCGCCAGCCTCATGGGGTGTGGCGCCGGGCGAGATTATCAACCTCAACGTTGATGCTGCACCCGTCGCGGTCAATATCCCGGTGCGCGTTGCAGACGTGCATGACCGCGCCGCAGTTCTGGCACCGCTAAGCCTAGCCGCCCTGTTACGCACGGCGACCGAACGCCCCGCCGCCTATGACCCTGAGAGCGCGGGGCTTGTGGCGCTGCAGACCGGCTATCGCGGGTTCCGGCTTTTCGCCCGGTCTATTGACGACGTGCCCGAACTCGCTGCGGATCTACAGGCGGACGGCGTATCGGTCATTGCCCAGATCCAGGCCATCGAGCGCATCAGGGTGTTCGACCGCGGCCTATCGGCGCTCTTCTGGATCATCGCCGCAATCGCCGGCGTGGGCGCCGTGATCGCGGCTGTGGCGAATCTGTACGGGTCTGTGGAGCGCAAACGCGCGGCTTTGGGCCATTTGCGGCTGCTGGGACTGCGCAAGGGCGCAGTGGCATATTTCCCCGTCTATCAGGGGGCGCTGATCGCGCTTTTGTCCAGTGCGATGGCGTATGGCTTTGCCCTCGCCGGCGCGGCGATCATCAATGCCGGCGCAGGCCCTCAGCTGGGCTTTGAGCGCCAGGCCGCCCTGCTGGAGCACGAAGTCGGCCTGATTTCAGCGGGGCTGGCGCTTGCGGCCGGCCTGATTGCGTCAAGCTTTGCCGCCATGCGCACCATGTCGATTGATCCAGCGGAGGCCATACGCAATGAATAGGTCCGCCATCCTGATCGGAAGCTTCACCGCGTTCCTACTCGCTGTCGCCGCACCTGAACGCGCAAGTGCGCAGTACGCTTGCCATGGCGGTTCGCTAGCGCCCGCATCCGTGCGGGTCGACACCAATCCGTGCCCGCTTGACGACGATCTGGTCCTGCCCATGCCGGGCGGCTACGAAATGGTGTTCCGTTCCATCCCCGTGCCGGGGGAGAATTTCTGGTGGTCGCCGGAGCGGGACATCGAGGTGGGTAGCTCGGATGGCGCGGTATTTGAAACCCCGCAACTGGTAACCGTTGGCGGCTCGTTCGAGGCCGAGCGCGGGGCTGGCTGGCGCATCATCCTGGGCAAGTATGAAGTGTCGATAGGTCAGATGGCGGCGGTGTTCGGCAATGGCGATCTGGAAGCGGGTTTCCAACGGCTCGCGGAGCTGGGGCCCGATTATGATGTCTATGCCCGCCTAGCTTACAACGCGCCCAGCGAGCCGGAATTGCGCCGTTTGACGGCGCAGCCAGCGACCGGTCTGCCAATCAGCGCCTACCACGATTTTGTCGATGAATACCTCTCCTGGTGTTATGAGGAGGCCGCGTGCTGGCGAAGCTTGCCGCGTTTCGGGACGATGCCCGGCTTTTTCCGCCTGCCCACCGAGACCGAATGGGAATTCGCCGCACGCGGTGGCGGCGGTGCTTATGCCGATGAATTGCCCTTCTCGCGCGAGGAGTCGAGCCAATTTGCGTACATCTCGACCCCGGTGCGGATCCGGCACGCTCCCACCTCGATTGGTCGGCTGCGCGCCACCCCCTTCGGTCTACATGACTTGTTCGGCAATGTGTCGGAATTGGCTGACGACCGCTTCCACGCCATGCAGCGGAACGGCAAGCCGGGTGCCCATGTTGCGCGTGGCGGCGACTTCACCGCCTCCGAGCCGCGACAGTATCGCGCCAGTCAACGCGAGGAAGTGCCCGCGTTCCAGGCGACACCGCGCGGCGCGCCGGTATTGCAGCGCAATCAAAGGGTCGGCTTCCGACTGGCCATCGGAAGTCTGACGGTTCCCGATCGGAGGACAAACCAGGTGATCGAAGCGGACTTTGAGGAATGGCGCGACACATCCTTCCTTGACAGCGCAACCGGGTTATCGACCCGCGCCAGCGTGCTGCGAGCCGGCGATCCGCTCAACCAGCTTGAGGCGCTCCTGGAGCAACTTCAGCGTACGCCATCTGGCTCGCCGCAGGCCGAGTTGCTTATCGAACGCGCGCGTCAGCAGACTGAAGAAGCCCGTGTCTCCTTGTCCGAGACCTCGCGGGACCTCTCTTATCAGTTGGCGCGATCCGCGATTGTTACCGCAGGTGAAGCGGGGCGATCAGGTTTTGTCGTAAGGCAACGGACCCAGGCGCTGGACCGCTTCCGAGAACGTAGCGGGACCAGTGACCGTTCCGCAACTTTAGAGCGTACACTTGAAGCCCAGCTCGCGTTTTACGCTGACGAGCGAGAGGGAGCCGAGCTGGTCTATTTCGAGTATCTGCGGCGACTAGCCAGCTATCGTGAGTTTGCTCGCGGTGCGCTGGGTGATCTTGAAAACACACAGTTCAATAGACGTGACGATATCGCGTTTCGCCTTCTGCGGCGTCATACACTCGCGCTTCTCGAGGGAGATGGGGATGTCGAGACTTGGCGGAATGAGCTCCGCGACGCGTTCTCCGACGATGAGCTTTATCAGGCCCAGTAATCAAAAAGGGAAAATTTGGACACGATTTTGGGTGGCGGTTTTTAATCGTCAGAATTATAATCGACTGTGAAGGACAACCTGGGGGAAATCATGTCGCAGAAACAAAACACTGTCACTGTACGCCTTGTCGCTGCATTTGCAGGGCTTGGCCTTCTTTCCGGCTGCGCCACTACTTCTGGTGGAGCCAATACAGGACTGTCGCCAACCGTGTCGCAAGCGTGCATGATGGCGGCAGCCGGCGGTGCAGCCATCGGTGCAGCGGCCGATGAGAACAATCGGTTGCGGGGGGCTTTAATCGGTGCTGCAGTCGGGGCTCTAGCGGGATGTACCGCAGGGGCCATTCTCGACAACCGCCGTCGTGAATACGCAAGTAACACCGAGTTCCTGTCCGCTCAGATCGCCCTGATGCAGGAAACCAACACTCAACTAGCGGAGATCAATGCCAATACGGCCTCGCGCATAGAAGCTCACCAGGCCGAGATCACCCGGCTCGAACAGGTCGCCCAGCTCGCCGAGGAGGACCGGGAAGCCGCGCGCACCCAGTTGGCGTCGGCCCGCAACGAACGGCAGATGACTGAGCGTCGCATTGAAATTGTCGAGCGCGAGATTGAGACGCAGCGTTTGGCGCTAGAGCGTTTCGCTGACGAAGAACCTGCTAAAGATGGCAGCGAGGTCGATACAGACGCTTTGCGTTCCGAAGTCGAGACCATGGAAGCATATGTAGCTGATCTGCGGAGCTATTCTGAAACGCTGGCCGCGCAGGAAGATACGATCGGTCAGTTTACTTGATGCCGTGCAGTCCCTGCCGCTGAGCGGCAGGGACTTTTCGACAAAACCTTTAAGGGGGGGGCATGCTTCACATTTCACGAATTGTTCTCGTCTGCGCGTCAGCCGCAGTATTAACGGCATGTGCGAGTGGCGTGCCTCAGGATCCGCGTATGGACCGGGGCTTGTTCAGTACAGTCGGTGGCCTCGCTGGCGACTACGAGAACTTCACATTGCAGCAGTTGCGCGAGCTCGAGGGGGAAGAGCGCCAGCGCAGTGCTCTGGAGCGCAATCGGGCGAACCTCAGCAGCCAGGAACAGATCGCCCTGCGTGAATTGCAGGCGGTTCAGCGTGATGTCGACGCGATCCGTGCAGACGTGACGGCGTTGGAAACCCGCATCGCCTCAGCCCGCCGCAGCGGCGCCGCGAACGCCCAGCAGCTGTTCACTCTGGAGCAGAGGCTGGCGTCGGTGCGTGCGGAGGATCAGCGCCTGGCCGTGGCCATGAACAACGACGCCGCCATGCTCGAAGAGTTGCGCGCACGCCGCGATGCGTTGGCCGGTGAAGCCGAGGCGCTTGAAAGGCTCGTGGAGACGCTGGGCTTCTAGGAGCGGCCTAAGACCAATCGCGAGCGTCAAGGCCGGCCAAGAGGGGGGCGGGACAATGACGAATAGCTGGGTAAGCCGTCTTGTCGAGGCGGCGCTGGATCATTCTGTTGTGCGAGCCGTGCAGACGGACACCTTTCAGGTGGTTTTCTGCGTTTTTGTGTTCGCCACGGTTCTTGCGTGCCTAGATTTTGTAACTCGACGGCGCCTGGATGCGGGCATACTCAAACCGCTGGGACCCGTGGCGTTCGCCGATCAAGTGTTCAGTCGTTTTCCCGTCCATGTGGCGGGCGGGGCCATCACCGCACTCCAGCAATTCCAGAAAATGCTGGTCCTGATCAACGCCATTCCAGCACTTCTGGTTCTGGCCCTGCCGTTTCGCATGGACTGGATTGCCTCGGAAATTGCCGCACAGCGCGGCTTCCTCCTTACGCCTCGGGTCAGAGACGGGATCGCCGCGTTTGAGACCCAAGTCCTCTATGTCTTGCTGGGCTATTTAGTGGTCGGCGTTCTGCTGGGGGGTAGCCGACACCTGTATAATGCCGGCCGCGCCGCTACAGGTCATCGCCAGACCGTTCAATTCTCAGCGGCTGGCGTCATGTCTCTGGCGGCCTCGGTCTTCTTCATCATTCTGATGTTTCAGCAGGCCGCGATTTTCCAGACCTTCTTCTCTCCTGAAGGCGAGTCCAATTTCGGGTTCCAACTGGCCTATAACGCTACGATCGGCAGCGTGGAACAGAACCTGTATTCCCAGCTGCTGCTGTCGCCGGTGTACTCGCTCGCCGCGTCGGCGGTTCTTGCTCCGATTGCGTTTGTATTGACCCTCGGAATATACATTTTCATTCGAGGCGCGTCCGAGGAGTTGCGCGCGCGACGTCGGAAGCTACGCGAGAGTTTGCGGCGCATCCTGGCACCGGTCGCGCCCGGCATAGTGCTGAGCTTTCTGTTGACGGTGTATGCGGTCAGCCTCATTGATTTCACCGGCGAGACTCAGGATCTGTTCCCCACACCCGGTTTCCTCTTTCTGAACGCTGTCTGCGATGCGTTCACCATAGCGGTCACCTTGCAGATAATGCGCCGCATCTACACAATCAGTCGTCAGATGACCGCCGACAAGACACTCAGCAATAGCGTGGTTCTGGTGGCGAAGGCGACGCCTTGGATCGTTCTGGACCTGCTGATTTCTGCGGCGCTGGCGATTGCGGTTCTGGTCTATGGCGGGGCGGGCGCCGGGACTGAATTCACCGTGCGTGAAGCGTCTTTTGTCCTGTTCGGACTGTCGCCGGACGGATCACGCTTCGCATTCAACGCCTCGTTCTGGGCGATGCACACCACCTTCTTGCCAACGCTGGTCTTTCTCGCCGCTTTGCTTGTGGCGATCCTGACCATTCCTCTGATGGCGATCCGGGCTTTCTACACCCGTTGCTTTGGGCTCGCCGACCGCGCGCTCATGGTTGCTGACATTGTTGCATTTCTCTTAGGGGGATCAATCGCCGTCAACTTGGGGCTGATGTGGCTTTTCAACGCCTTCAAGGATTTTGATCCAGAACTATACATTGCGGTCGTGAATAATATCGTTGGCGGTCTGCTCTGAAGCAGGTCTTGTCAGACCAAATCCGCCGTTATCGGATCTGGCTCTAATCTGGCGTATTCGCCAACCCATTCCGCTACTTCAAAACTTCGCCTGAAATCGTCCGCCCCGAGGTGATGATGTACATCCGCTCCCCGCTGTAGCTGCGGAGTATCGAAGACATTCTTCATGAACGCAGCATCGATATTACCCATGAAGCGGTTCGCTTCTATTGGTATCGGTTTGGCCCAATGATGGTTCGCGATATCAAGAAACGCCTATCTTAGCAGGTGCGACAGGTCACCTAGTGGCAATGTCACTTTGATCTAGATGAGGTCTTCGTGAAGATCAAAGGCAAGACCCACTGCCTTTGGTGGGCAGAGGGGCAGGAGAGTGAGGTTCTGGAAGTTGACTGACTGCATATCTCAATTGGTGCGCCAGATAACCGTAGAGGCTGCCTAGAGTGTAGCGTATTCCAATGAATTGATTTTTGCATTTGATTGCAGAGGCACCCTAGTAGGTTGCCGTGCTTCTTACATCTGACCCAATCGAAGTAGTCGTTCAGATTTAAAGTTATCTCTTATACTAGAATCTCTGAGGCTGAGACGGGCCAGAGTCGAGCTAAAATTTGCAACTGGTTGCCAATTTTTTCCACAATTGGAATAGCTTTTTGGTACAAAGTTTAGTACAAAAAGGTCACAAGAAATTATATAAAACACTGATATAATTAATTAATACGATAATTGCGTCGTTTCCCTCTCTCTCCGCCAGTGTTTTCCCTGACAGTTCATCCAGATCTCAAGACGTCGCTCGTGTGTTCGTGCGGCCCGGTCAGGCAATGGGCCTCGTCCGAAGGCGGAACGGATCGTCACCTCCTGTCGTTATACTTTCAGTTCAGACTGGAAGGTTCACGCCATGGCTTTGACATATACGTTGATTGGAGCGCCGTTTTCCGCCGCCACGGTCAAGGCGCGTCTGTGTCTACGCTGGTCAAACCTGCCGATGACCGAAAAACCGGCGACGATGCGTGTCGTGCAATCTTACATCAAGCCGCGTTTGAAGACGGTCGCGACTCCTTTGATCATTTGCTCTGACCAGAGCGCTTTCACCGATACGCGATTGTTGCTTGACGGACTTGGCGGCGACCATCCCGCCCAGACCCTGTTCCCGGATACGCCCGCACAGCGCTTCGCCAGCGATTTGCTGGAGGCGTGGTCAGATTCACAGTTTTGCCGACATGCGGAGTATGTCTTCTGGGTCTGTGAGCGTGAACAGGCTGAGGCGCATCTGACGAAGTTTCTCGAAGCGGACAGCTCAGCCGAGCAGGCTGCGCGTCGGGCCCGCTTGGTGGTTTCGCAAATCAGCAAACAGTTTTCAAAGCTGGGTCTGAACAAAAAGGCCAAACAGACCGTGTTGTCGCAGTTGAAGGCGACACTGGATCAGCTGGACAAAGCGCTGGGCGGCGGCCCCTTCCTCTTCGGAGAACGGCCCGCAATGGCTGAATTCAGCCTGGCGGGCGCGCTGCATGTGCTTGCAGGCACGCAGGCGGGTTCGGAAATGCTGGATCAATACGCGCGCCTCGGCGCCTGGCGCATGCGGCTCAGCGCTGCGGACGGGTTGGTTCAGGGTGAGCATCGCAGGGCGAGCTCCAGCCCGTCGACCTTCACGCAACTGATACGTCATGTTGCGCAGGACTTTGTACCGCGCGCCCTTGAGAGCGCCTCCGCAGTCTCCGACTGGGCGGAGGTTAATCCCGGCGCTCGCGCGCTGCCCGACCAGATTTCACTCGGCGGGAGCGGTGGCCGCGTCTCGCGTCGCGAAGCGGGCGTCCATCCGGTCTGGTCGCCCTGCGAGGCGTATTGGCTCTCGCGTTTGGGCGAACGCGCGCGCCCTGAATATGGTGTTGAAAACGCTGAGCTTTATCGCTTGCTTAAGACCATAGGTCTCTTGCCCCTGCGTGACTACACGCCGCCGAGAGAGATTGTCGCCCAGAACCATCGCCTGGAATTGACCTTGCGTGATGTGCAGTCGGAAATCAGCCATCAGTCATTGAGAGACGTGGAGACCGCGCTGATGTCGGCCCGCCAGTCGTCTGCTGACATTGCGGAACTGACAGCCATTCACGTCTAGTCGGGGCATCCGCCCACAGACCGGATCGTCTTGCAAAAAGGCTTTGGCTGAGGAGCCTTCAGAACACTGACAGATTGGTTTCGTCCGCGAACACTTCGAGCGCCCGGGTTCCGGCCAGCGAATTGCCCAGCTCATCAAGTTCGGGCGACCAGACGCAGATCGCATACTGGCCGGGGATGACCGCCGCAATGCCGCCGCCGACCCCCGATTTTGCGGGAATGCCGACGCGGAATGCAAAATTTCCGACCCCGTCGTACAACCCGCAGGTCAGCAGCAAGGAATTGATGCGCTTGGCTCGCAGGGCGGGCATCAGGGTTTCACCCGTCAGCGGATGCTGTCCGCCGGCCGCCAGCGGCAAGAACGCGCGCGCGACGTCGCGGCAGGTCATGGCGATGGAGCATTGGCGATAATAGGCCGCCAGCACGTCCTCGACGCTCGCTTCCAGATTGCCCTGGCTTTTCAGCAGGTGCGCAATCGCGGCATTGCGATGCCCGCTTTCCGCTTCGGACCGGGCCACCTCTTCATCGATATAGATCTGCTCGCAGTTCGCGTATTTTCGGACCAGTCCCAGAATTTGCAGCACGGGGCTGACGAAATGGCTGGTGATCACATCGGTGATGACGATCGCCCCGGCGTTGATGAAGGGGTTGCGCGGTAATCCTTGTTCGGCTTCCAGCTGAAAGAGGGAGTTGAACGCCGTGCCCGACGGCTCGCGCCCGACCCGGTCCCAAACCCCCGCGGCGCCGGGCGACTGCAGGGCGAGGGCCAGCGTGAACACTTTGGAGATGCTCTGGATCGAAAACGGGGTGTCGCTGTCTCCGGTGGACCATTCCGTCCCATCGACGCCGCACACCGCCATGCCGAACTGGTGGGGGTTTATCCGCGCAAGGGCGGGGATGTAATCGGCCACGCGACCCTGGCCGATCTGCTTGCGCGCTTCACTCGCGCAGTCTTCAAGAATGGATGTCAGATCGCGGGCGGGTCTGGTCATGGTGTGAACACTTATGCGGCGGCGCTTTGCAGGGCTTTGCGATAGTCGATCTGCGTGAATCAAACAACACAGCGTCCTGAGCGCCATGCCGAGCCGTGTCTGAGTTTGAGGGCGGCGAGCGGGAATCCGGCGCTCTTGGTCTTCCTTCTGAACCCGTCTAGCTTGCCCTCCAATCAGGTTCGAATGAACCAGCAGGGGAGAGAGCAGTATGCGGATTGTCATGGGACTGATCATGGCCGGGGGCTTGATCGGCGCGGCGAACGCTCAGGTCGCGCCGCCATCTGAAGTGATGGATGTGCATGATCATGTGGCGGCGGTTTCGGCTGACCGGATTGAGTCCGACATCGCCACGCTCGTCAGCTTTGGCACGCGCCATACGGCGTCGGAGACCGAAAGCGAGACCCAAGGCATCGGCGCCGCGCGGCGCTGGATCTATGACGAGTTCCAGCGCATTTCTGCAGACTGCGGCGGGTGCCTGGACGTAATGTATGTCTCCGAAACGATCAGCGGCGAACGCCGCATTCCTGATCCGGTGGACGTGGTCTCCGTGATCGCCATCCAGCGCGGCGCCTCAGACCCGGACCGCATGGTGGTGATGGCGGGCGATATCGACAGCCGGGTGTCGGACGTGATGGACGCGACCAGCATCAGCCCCGGCGCCAATGACAACGCCTCAGGCGTGGCCGGCGCGCTGGAAGCGGCGCGGGTGCTTACCCAGGATCAGTTTGCCGGCTCTATTATGTACGCGGCGCTGGCAGGTGAGGAGCAGGGCCTGTTCGGCGGGCGGATCGTGGCCGAATACGCGCTTGAGCAGGGCTGGCGGATCCAGGCTGTGCTCAATAACGACATGATCGGCAATATTTCAGGCATCAATGGCGTCATCGACAATTCGACCGCCCGCGTCTTCTCTGAAGGCACGCGCGCGACCGAGACGCCGGAAGAAGCGCGTATCCGCCGTTTCACCGGCGGCGAAGTTGATTCGCCCTCACGCAATCTGGCGCGCTTCATTGACCGCACGGCGGACCAGTATGTGCCCAATCTGGATGTGATGATGGTCTATCGTCTGGATCGCTTCGGTCGCGGCGGTCACCATCGCCCGTTCAATGATGCGGGCATGCCCGGCGTACGCATCATGGAGACCTATGAGGATTATAACCGCCAGCATCAAGATATCCGCGTCGAAGACGGGATCGAGTATGGCGATGTACTCGAAGCGGTGGATTTTGACTACGCCGCCAAGCTCACCGGTCTGAACATCGCCACCTTGGCGCAGCTGGCCGGCGCGCCGCCCTTCCCCGCAGATGTGACGATTTCCGGCGCGGTGCAGCCCTCCACCACGCTGAACTGGGCGCGGCCCGAAGGCGCGCAGGCGGACAATCTGATGGGGTATCGGGTGTACTGGCGCCTGACCGATGCGCCGCAATGGACCCATAATCGCTATGTGGGCGATGTGACCGCGTTCACGCTCGAGAACATTGTCATCGACAATTACTATTTCGGCGTCTCGTCGGTGGCGGCGGACGGGTCTGAAAGCCCGGTCGTCTTCCCCGGTCCTGCTGGATCGTTTGGCGGGTATTAAGGCGTTCAGACACGGGGCGCGTTATCAAGCGCGCCCCGGTTCTCACTCCGCTTCCTCCAGATACCGCACGAGCGCCCGCGCTGCGGTTTGCGACAGGTTGGTGATGCGGTCACGGTCAGTGTTGTCGCCATATTCCATTGTCACGCCCGGCGCAGCGTAAGTGTCCGCAAACCAGGTCTTGGAGGTGGGCATGCCCACATTATGGCTGGGGCTGCGATCAAAGGCGGGCGTCTCGCTGTCCCATTCTGCTTCGATCAAGGCGATCCAGTCTTCGCTGAACGCGAACGGCGTCAAGGCTACGGCGTCCGGCGGGGTGTAGAGCACATCACGCCGCGTGGCGTGAAAATCCAGAAGCAGATAGGGCGCGTGCCCGTCTGTGATCTGAGCCTCGATGGCCGCGAAGGCGGCGGCGGTTTCAGGCTGGGTGAACGGGCCCCAGTCCCGGTTGAGATCCAGCCCGCCCGTATTGTGCCGCCAATGGCCATGCTCGACGCCATCGGGATTGAGGTCGGGAATGATCAGCCATTGATAACCGTCGAGCACGGACGGATTGGCCTCAGGTCCGAACAGCGCGTCCAGAAACGCACGCAATCCCAGAACGCCCGGTACTTCCGGCGGATGCTGGCCGCCCAGAATGATGATCAGCGGCGCTTCGGGCGAAGCCGCAGGGCGCGACAGCGCTTCGATGGGACGGCCCTGCCGGCTTTCGCCGATCACGCTGCGGCTCATTCCAGTCCGCTCCGCAAAGGCGGCGCGCCAGTCCGCCCGGTCTGCAAGCGAGATCACTTCCTGTGCGCCGATCCGGGTGGCGCCGGGAGCGATGTCCACGGTCAGCGTGGCGCGTTGCCTGTCTTCGGACACGATGACGGCGTCTTCGGGCAGGGCGGCCCAATGCCCGCCCTCGAGCTCGACGCGCGGCTGATAGCGATGGCGGTATTCAGGATAGTCGAGCGCAACCCGGGCTTCGCCTGCCCGCACGGCATGAAGATCGAACGCGTACCAGGGGCTGGGATTGATGTCGGGGTCTTCAGGGATGACGACCAGTTCGAAAGCGGAATCCCCCGTGCGCTCACAGGCATAATCCGGCGCCGTCGAAAAGTCCTGCGTCAGGCGAACCGCGCCGGTCTCGCAGCTGGCGCGCTCGGAGGCGGAGGGCGCACCCGGCGTGGCGCAGCCCGTCACGGTCAAGACCGCGCCGAGCATCAAGAGGCGGAGCAGGGGCGTGGCGGTCATGGAGTCTCCGTTCGGACCGGATCGGTCTCTCTGGCGGCACGGGCCTGGGCGATCACTTCATCCACCAGTTCAGCGTCAAGCCCCAGATAGGTGCGCGGGTCTAAGAGCGCATCCAGCTCGCCCGGAGCGAACAAAGCCGACAATTCAGGATCGGCTTCAATGGCGTCGCGCAGGCTAGCGCCTGTCGCTGTTGAGGCGGTGGCGAGATCCCGCAGGCGGTGTTCGGCGGCGTCACGGCCCAGATCATCCTGAAGAGCGAAAACGATGCGCTGGGTCAGGATCCAGCCGCGGCTCAGTTCCAGGTTTTCCGCCATGCGCGCCTCATTGACCCGCAAGCGCGAGATCAGGCGGCTGGCGACGCCCAGCATGTCTTCGGCAGCGCGCGCGATCTCGGCCACCGCCCTGTTGGGGCGTGAGGTGTTGTCGCGCTCAAAGATATTGATCATGTCGTCTTGCACGACCTCGGCGAGGCGCGGAATGGACCGGCCCTGTTGGATCAGCGCTTCTGACAAAGACGGGTTCACCTTGTGCGGCATGGTGGACGAGCCGACGGCCCCGCCGGGGCGCTCTTCCACAAGCGCGCCGATATCGGTCATCTGAAGCAGGAAGACCTCCTGCCCGAGCCGCGCCCAGGTGTGGGCCATCATGGACTGGACGAGGGCGAATTCCGCGAAGACGTCCCGGCTGGCGTGCCAGTCATCGGGATAGGGGGCGGGCAGGCCCAGCTCAGACGCCATGCGCGCCTCGACACGCTGGCCTTCAGGCCCCAGACCCAGATAGCTGCCCACAGCGCCCTTCATGATGATGGAGCGCTCAATCCGGCCGAGCAGGTCGCCCAGCCGGCCGATATGGCGCCGGTTCTCGCCGATATAGCCGCTGATCTTCTTGCCGAAGGTGATTGGCAAGGCGTGCTGGCCGAGGGTGCGACCGATCATCGGCGTGGTTTTGTACTGATCGGCCAGTTCGATGAGTTGCAGCTCAATGACGCGCAAATCCTCGATCAGGGCGAAGACCGCCTCGCGCATTTGCAGCATGGCGGCGCTGTCATAGAGGTCCACCGTCGTTGCGCCGTAATGCAGATAATTCGCGCTGTCTTCATCCAGTGATCGGCGCAAGACGTTCAATAGCGCCACCATACGATGGCGCACCACGGCGTATTCGGCGTCGATTGCGTCCTGGGGAATATTATCGGGGATCGCGGCGGCGGTGATGGCGTCTGCGGCGCTCTGGGGGATGACGCCTTCGGCCGCCTGGGCGCGAGCCAGCGCGGCTTCCAGACGCAGGACCTGCGCGTTCAAGGAGGCGGTCGAGAAAACCGCTTCGATCTCGCGATTGGGCGAGAGCACCGGGCTTTGCGGGAGGAAGCTTGGGGCGGTTGCCTCCTCAGGCTGGCGCTCTGTGAGGGGCGCGCTGACGTCAGTTTCGGGCGCTACATGGGTGTCCGCTTCGGGTTCGGAACACGCGGCCAGAACCAGACACAGGAGGAGACGCCGCGCTTTCATCGCTGCGCCGCCAGACCGTACAGCAGGACATGCAGGAAATCATTGGTCGCCGAGAGGGGGCTCTGGCACATGCTCCAGTCAGTCATCGTGCTGGAGGCGGCGAGGGTGAAGCCGCTATTGATAAACATCACGCCGGTCAGCAGGGATTCCACGATCGAGGCGTCGTGCGGGCGCGCCTCCCCTGCGCTGACCGCGGCGTCATAGGTGTCGCCCAGGCGGCGGGTGATATTGCGCAAACGGGCCTGATGGCGGTTGCGTCGCGCCGTGGGCAGGGCGGCCATCAGCTCCAGCCGGATGATCGGCGACATGCCGCTGGCCTGCATGTAAATCAGGTCAAAGACGGCGCGGCGTATAAAGGCCAGCCCTTCCGCGCTTTCAGCGGCGGCGTCCAGAGTGGTCTCAACCGTTTGCAAAGAGTGCTCCAGACATTGGTCCAGAAAACTCTCCTTGTCCGGAATGTGGTAATAGAACGCCCCGCGTGTGACCCCTAACGAGCCGGCGACTTCGGCCAGGGAGACGCCTTCTACGCCATACAGATTGAAGAAACGGATGCCGGCCTTGAGAAAGGCTTCCCGCTTCATGCGGTTTCGCGCCTTGCGGTCGAAAATCTGCGGCAGCTCGCCTGTGGAGACAAAGTGCGGCGCGATTTCAGTGGAAACCGGCTCCTCCGCCGTCAGTCCTTGTAACAGGATGTCGTGCAGGGCGTTGGCGGAGCTGGCGAATTGCGCGCCGGTCTCTTCGCCCGCACGCACGGTCAGCCAGTCCAGGAGACCGAACAGGCAATAGGTGACCGGCTCGGCCCGGCGCGTCGTCTGACCGGATTGGCTCAGCCAGTCGCTTGTCATGGCGTTGACGCGGTTGACCGCTTCCGCCAGCCGAGAGGTGATCCGCGCTTGCACCTCTTCAGACAGGGTTTCGAGCTCCTGAAGGCGCGCCGGGAACGGGCGTTGCTCTGCAATCGCGTCAGACAATTGCTCGGCATAGGCCTGGAACAGCGCCAGCACTTTCAGACAGGGCGCGTCATTGGCGGCTTCGGCGCGCTTCACCGCCTGCAGCAAAAAGTCGACAGAGGAGAGGAAGACCGCTTCGGCGAGCTCCTCCTTGGATGCGTAATAGTATGAAATGCTGGTTTTTGTGAGGCCGAGATCGGCGGTGATGTCTTCGAGCCGAGCCCCCAAAACGCCTTGCGCATTAAAGCGGCGAGAGGCGGCGGAGCGGATGGCGGCCGTCTTGCGATCGCGTTCCTGGCTGCGTGAGAAGGGAGAGCTGTGATCGGGGAAGTCCGGTCTGAGTACAGTCATTGTCGAGGTCCCCCCTCCAGATTTCAGTCCGCTGTGGCTTGTCATAGTAGCTTTGGCGCCACGGCTGACAATTTCCGGCAGGCAGTCCGTACGAAATTTGAACCGAGTGTATAATTTTCATTGACAGTGTCCAGAACCATTGCTCTCGTCGAGAAAACAAAAACGCATGGGAGGGACACATGACTTTCAAAACGATTCTCCGTTCCGGAATCGCTTTCGGCGCGCTCGGCGCTCTGGCGCTGGGCGAAGCTGCGCTCGCGCAAGCCGTCGAGACGACACAGGAAGCGCAGGAGGCGCCTGCACGGCCCGCGACGGCGGACGTGATCATCGTCACCGGCACCAATATCCAGGGCGCCCGCGTCAACGAAGCCCTGCCGGTCACCATTCTCACACAAGAAGATCTTGCGAGCATTGGGGGCGTGGATGGTGAAGACCTGATCCGCTCCTTGCCGGCCCAGGGCGGGGTTGCGTTCCGCACCGACAACAACACGACGGTCAACAATGCGCGCGGCGATGTGGCCTCGATCAATCTGCGCTCCATCGGATCGAGCGGTACGCTGGTGCTGCTGAACGGTCGCCGTGTCGTCAATCACCCGTCGACCCAGGCTGAGCTCTCGACACCGGTGACGACCACCAATGTCAACTCGCTGCCGGTCGCCGGGATTTCCCGCGTCGAAGTGCTCAATGACGGCGCGTCCGCGATTTACGGCACCGACGCCGTCGCCGGTGTGTTCAACACCATTCTTGATGATGACTTCGTGGGTTTTTACGTGCGCGGTCGGCACCTTTACGCCACGGGCAATGGCCTGAATGAGCAGACCGTGACGATCCGGGGCGGGCAGGACTTCAATGAGGGCCGCACCAATGCGTCGCTGGCGGTGCAGTATTCGCGCCGTGAGGGGCTGATGGCCTCTGAAATTGACGTCGCCGCCAGTGAGGACCGTCGTCCTTTCCTTGAAGGGACCAGCTTTGAAGGCGATGTCTCCTTTGACAACCGCGCCACGCAGAGCCCCTGGGGTCAGTGGACACTGAGAACGACATCGTCCACTCGTGTTCGTCAGAACGGTACTATTCTGACCAATTCGTCGGGGCGCTTCCACTTCCAGCCGGACAGCTTCCCGGGATGCCGGGCGGAGGTCCTGTCCACGCCGGGGCTGTGTATTGATGACAGCACGCAGGATCGAGATCTGAGGTTTGACGGCGCCTATGAGCGCTCGATCATCTCTGACCGGGATCGCTTCAACGCCTTCGGTTTCTTCAACCATGACATGGACAATGGTGTGGAGCTGTATGGTGAGCTAGGCGTGTATTACGCCGAGACGCGGTCCACGAACGAGCCGCGCAACGGCATTTCCGCAACGGGCATTTCCGTGCCGGCGAGCTATTACTACAACCCGTTCGGTCCGGTGACCTTCTCGGATGGTTCGGTCAATCCCAACCGCCTGCCTGGCCTGTCCAACGTGCCGGTCGAAGGCTTGCCAGTCTTCACCGATGCTGGCCGGTATCGGTTTGTGGATGTGGGGTTCCGCGACATTGAAGTCGTCAACACCCAATACCGCATCTTGGGCGGGGCTCGTGGCGAGTTCGGCGATACGGGTTGGGACTGGGATAGCGCGGCGCTTTATAACCGTGGCTATGCTCAGGACACCGCCAACAACTCGGTCTCGCGTACCTTGTTCCAGCAAGAGCTCTTCAAGGAAGGGCCGGACGTCTACAATCTGTTCAATGGCGGCGATCCCAACAATCCCTCCATCGGTGACGCCACGCCCAATCCGCGCAATCTCATCGAGCCTTTCCTGATCGATGTGGTGCGTGAGAGCACGTCGGAACTGGCGCTGATCGACTTCAAGGTCAGTAATGGCGATGTCTTCCAGCTGCCGGGCGGCCCGATCGGCCTCGCTGCGGGTGTTGAAGCGCGCTATGAAGCCTATGATGAGAACCGCGATGACCGTCTGGACGGCACCATCACCTACACCGACATGGTGACGGGCGAGGTCAGCCAAAGCGACGTCTACGGCACCAGCCCGACCCCGGATTCCAGCGGGTCGCGTTCCGTGTATGGCGTGTTCGCCGAAGCGTCCGTGCCGATCGTCAGCCCGGACATGAATATCCCGCTCGTCGAAACCTTCGACGTCCAGCTTGCGGCGCGTTACGAGGATTATTCTGATTTCGGCGGCAGCGGCGTGAAGCCGCGTGTGGCTGCGGCCTGGATCCCGTTTGACGGGTTCAAGCTGCGCGGCGCGTATTCCGAAGGCTTCCGGGCGCCGAACCTGATCGTGGTCAACGAAGGTGTGGATCGCTCAAACTCCCGTCGCGACGGCTATGCCTGTGAAGCGGGCGTGCGCAATGGCACGTTTGCGACCTTCGCCGATTGTACGGGCTTCACGGAAGGCCGCACCGAGCGTCGCTCGGTGGCAGACGATATTGGTCCGGAAGACGACACCAACATCACCTATGGCTTCGTGTTCGAGCCCCGGGGGCTGGATGGTCCGCTGCGTTTCCTCAATGGTCTGACGGTCACCGTCGACCGTTGGGAGATCGAGCGGACGGATGTGGTCGGCGTGTTCGGCGCAACCAACCATATCAGTCTGGATTACCTGCTGCGCCTGCAAGGGTCGTCGAACCCGAATGTGGTGCGGGCCGATCCCAACCAGGACGATATTGATTTCTACAATGCGGCGGGTCTGACCCCGGCCGGTGAAATCCTGTTCATCCGCGATACCTACGACAATAACGAGGATATCGACGTCGAAGGCACCGATTACGGAGTCTATTATTCGCTGGATGACACGCCGATCGGTGATTTCGACTTCAAGGTGAACGCGTCCTATCTCGACACCTACTTCATTGCTCTGTCGCCGGGTGCGCAACAGATCGCTGACGCGGTTGAGAGCGGCTTGATCTCAGACGAGATCAACGTGTCCCAGGAAGGCGATATCATCTTGCAGAACGGGCAGCCGGAATGGCGGGTCTCCGGGTCTGTCACCTGGCGTCATCGTAGTGGTTGGGGCGCAGGCGCCCGGGCGAACTACACCAGCGAGTTCATCGACACCGGCGCCGGGCTTGATCCCAATGGCGATCCGTTTTTCGTCGACGCCTGGACTCAGACCAACGCCTATGTCCAGTATGACATTGACGCCGATGGCCTTCTGGACGGCATGCGGATCCGCGTCGGCGCGAACAACATCTTCGATGAAGATCCGCCCCTGGCTGATGAAACCAACGGCTATGACGCCGCATATCACAGCATTCGCGGACGTCAGGTCTATTTCGACCTTCGCAAGCGCTTCTAGAACGCGGCAGGACGGGCGCTGTCCAGAGGACGGCGCCCGGACGCTCTCATGATGCGATATCTCATCTCTCTGATCGTCCTTCTGACGACGCCGTTCGGCCTCGCACGCGCCGAGGACTGGCAGGCGGGCCAGTTCGTCTTTTCAGACTGGGCGGGACCGCCGCTCCGCGTCTTCTATCTGGAGCCGCCGGCAGGGCTTTCGCCCGATGCGCCGGTGGTGATCGTCATGCATGGCGTGAACCGCAACGCCGATGACTATCGCGATAATTGGCGGGATTTGGCGCACCGTTATGGATTGCGGGTTTATGCGCCGGAGTTTTCTGCGGCGGATTTCCCCGGCGCCGCCCTCTACAATCTGGGCGGCGTGGGGCGGGACGGACCATCCGCCTACGCGGCGCTTGAGCCTTTGTTCAGCGCCATCGCTCAACGCGGCGGCGAGGCTGACGGCTATTATCTGTTCGGGCATTCCGCCGGGGCGCAGTATGTCCACCGGGCGTTATTGTTTGAAGACCTGCCGCATCTGATCACGGCCTATAGCGCCAATGCCGGCTGGTATACCTTGCCGGACCCCAACCAGGCTTGGCCATATGGAACCGGCGGCACGTGGGCGAGCGAAGACGATATCGGTCGCTGGGTGGGCATGCCACTGACCATTTTGCTGGGCGAGAGAGACATTGATCCGCGTCATCAACACCTGCGCCATACGCCGGAGGCTGAGGCGCAAGGCCCGCATCGCTATGCGCGCGGCGTCTATTTCGCCAACGCCGCCCGCGTCCGCGCGGAAGAACTGGGCGTGACCTATGGCTGGCGCGTGGGCAGCGTGCCCGACGTGGCGCACGACAATGCCGGCATGGCGGAGGCTGCTGCGTGGATGATCTCAATAGAAGCCCGTGAGCGGGCGGAGGACGTTGACTGATGATCTCGCGTCGCTCCATCGCCCCCATACATCTTTTCACATGAGCGCACTCCTGGCGCAGCGACCCTCAGACAGTGGCTTGCAAGCAGGCGGGGTCTGTGTCGCGCGCTTCTGAAACGACAAAAACTCAAGACAGGCGAACGTAATGATCGCACAAGAAACTTCCGGCCCGGCTCTTTATCAGCGCGTCGGCCTTGTTCTGGGGCCGATCGCCGCCCTGATCACGGCTCTGACCTTCTCGCCTGAAGGTCTGCCCCAACAGGCCTCCATCGTCGCCGCGATCGGCGTCCTCATGGCGATCTGGTGGGCGACCGAAGCCATTCCGGTGGCCATCACCGCCTTTCTACCGCTTGTGGCCCTGCCGATCTTGGGCGTGGTGTCCACGCGTGAGATTGCAGCGCCTTATGCGCACCCCATTATCTATCTGTTCTTTGGCGGGTTCGTGGTGGCGCTGGCGATCGAGCGGTGCGGACTGCATCGGCGCATCGCTCTAGGCGTGTTCGCCATCGCAGGCGCCGACGCCCGGGCGCTGGTCGCCGGTTTCATGGGCGCAGCGGCGTTTGTGAGCATGTGGATCTCCAACACCTCGACGAGCTTGATGCTGCTGCCCATCGCGGTGTCGGTCTTCACGGTGATCAATGAAACCATGCCGACGCTGGCGCCGCGCCAGCGCGAGAATTTTGGGATCTCCTTACTGCTGGGCCTGGCCTATGGCGCCACGCTGGGCGGGGTCGCGACGCTGGTGGGCACGCCGCCGAACGCTTTCATGGTCGGTTTCATGGCGGATAATTACGACGTCCAGATCGATTTTGCGCGCTGGATGATGGTCGGCGTGCCGGTCTCGCTGGTGATGCTGCCGCTGGCTTGGCTGGTGCTGACGCGCTTCATCTATCCGATCAATTTCAAGGCCTCCGATGAAGCCGTCCAGCATATCCGAGCCATGCGCGAAGGGCTCGGCGCCATGAGCAAGGCGGAAGTGCGCACCGCGCTTTTGTTCGGGTTTCTGGTGTTCGGCTGGCTGTCGCGCAGCTGGCTGAGCAGCCTGCCTTTCCTGGGCGAGCTGACGGACACTGGCGTCGCGATGACGGCCGCGGTCGCCGCCTTCCTGATCCCGTCGGGTCAGAAAGGCCAGGCGTTGATGACCTGGGACGCCATGTCCCGACTGCCCTGGGGCGTACTGGCGCTGTTCGGCGGCGGACTGGCGCTGGCGACCGCCGTCACCAGTTCAGGGCTGGCCTTGTGGATGGGGCAACAACTGGTCGGCGTCGGGACGATCAACGCCATCCTGCTCGTGGTCACGGCGACGGCGTTGGTGATCTTCATCACCGAATTGACCAGCAATCTTGCGACTACGGCGACTTTCCTGCCGGTGATCGCGGCGATCGGGGTGGAGACCGGTCAGGACCCGCTGATCTATGTCATCCCGGTTACGCTGGCGGCCAGTTGCGCCTTCATGCTGCCGGTGGCCACCCCGCCCAACGCCGTGGTGTTCAGCTCAGGGCTTGTCGCGATCCCGGCCATGGCCCGGGTGGGTCTCGTGCTGAACATCATCGCTGTGGCGGTCTTGAGCGTGGTCGCCTTGCTGCTCGCGCCCCTCGTGTTTCCAACCTGACCCCATAGAAAAAACCCGCCGGAGACCGGCGGGCTTTTCAGTCGTCTTATAGCTTGAGCGTTAAGCGGCTTTCTTGAGCGCTTTTTTTGCTTTTTTCAGCTTGGTTTCCTGATTTTCGATCTTCGCCTTGCGGGTTTTGATCTCTTTTTTCAGGTCTTTGACTTTTTTCGACGCCATGTCGGGTCTCCTTGGTAAGTGAGGCGCGTCTTTTGGGTCATGCGCTGTCTTCAGGTGTATGGCGGGCGATGAAGCCCTTGATGAAGAGGCGCAACTCCCGGGCGGCGCTGGTGTCCAGTTCATCACAAAGCTGAACGAATTGATCGCGCTGGTCCTTGGTCAGGCGAATGACAAGCTGGCTGTCTTTTTTCTTTTTCACCTTCTTGTCGTCAGCCATGGACCGGATCCAATCTCGCATCTGCTATGCAACGGCTATCTACTGTATATACGTTTTAGGCTGTGTCCAGTGTTCAAGACGATTTTGTGACGTTGCCCGCGAGGCGCCTTGATGCGGGCATGCTGCACCGCACAGCGGCTTTTCATTGCGCCGCGCGCTGTGACGGTTACACCGCCCCCATGCTTACGATCTCAAATCTCGATTACCGTATCGGCGCCCGCTCGCTGTTTGAAAACGCCTCGGCGCAAATCTCCAGCGGCTGGAAGGTCGGCCTGGTGGGCCGCAACGGCACGGGCAAGTCCACCTTGCTCAAGCTGATCCGCGAGGAGATCGATCAGCCGTCGCCCGATTCCGCGATCCGCCTGATCAAGGGCGCGCGCATGGGCTGGGTGGCCCAGGAGGTCGGGGCGTCTGACGACACTATCCTCGACGTGGTGCTCGCTACCGACGAAGAGCGTCACGCCCTGATGCAGGAAGCGGAGACCGCAACCGATCCCGACCGTATCGGCGAGATCCATATGCGGCTGGCCGATATCGACGCCTGGTCAGCGGAATCGCGCGCGGCGGAAGTCCTGATGGGGCTGGGCTTCAGCGATGCGGATCTCTATCGATCAACCAAGGAGTTTTCAGGCGGCTGGCGCATGCGCGCCGCCATCGCCGGGGTGCTGTTCTCAGAACCTGACCTCTTGCTGCTGGATGAGCCGACCAACTATCTTGATCTGGAAGGTGCGGCCTGGCTTGAGAGTTATCTCAAGAAATACCCCCACACCGTGCTGATCGTCAGTCACGACCGCGAGATGCTGAACCGTTGCGTCACCCATACGATGGCGCTGGAGCATCAACAGCTCTCGGTGTCGCCGGGCGGCTATGACGCCTGGCTGAAACTGCGGGCGGCGAAGACCGCGCTGCTGGAGAGCCAGCGCGCCAAGCAAGAGGCCGACCGCGCGCACCTCCAGGCTTTCATCGATCGCTTTGGCGCCAAGGCCTCCAAGGCCAGCCAGGCGCAGTCGCGCGTGAAGCGGCTTGAGAAGATGCAAGAGATCAGCATTCCGATCGCCGAACGCACCACGCCCTTCTCTTTCCCCAGCTCCGCCGACACATTGTCTCCGCCCTTGCTGCAATTGCGCGACGCGAAAGTGGGCTATGGCGAAGAGGCGGTGATCTTGAAGGGTGTCGATCTGCGCCTGGACCCTGAAGACCGCATCGCCATTGTCGGCGCCAATGGTCAGGGCAAGACGACTTTGGTCAAATCCATCGCCGAGCGCCTGCCGCTTCTGGCGGGCGATCGCACCGCGCCGCGCGCCTTGCGCATCGGTTATTTCTCGCAAGACCAGATGGATGAGTTAAGGCCGGGCGAGACGGTGCTCCAGCACGTGCAGGACGCCCTGCCTGCGGGCTCGCCTGAATCAAAACAGCGCGCCGCCGCGGCTGCGATGGGCTTCGCCCATGAAAAAGTCGGCACCAATATTGAAAAGCTGTCAGGCGGCGAGAAGGTGCGTCTGCTGTTGGGCCTGATGGCGATGGAAAAGCCCCATGTACTGATCCTTGACGAGCCGACCTCGCACCTGGATATCGACAGCCGCGAAGCGCTGATCTACGCGCTCAATGACTATAAGGGCGCCGTCATCCTGATCACCCACGATGTCTATCTCGCCGAAGGCACCGCCGATCAGCTCTGGCTCGTCAATGACGGCAAGGCCAGCCGATATGACGGCGATCTCAATGATTACCGCAAGCTGATCCTGCAGGCCGATCGCGGCACGATCAAACTCTAGGCGCGGCGTCGCGCGCGGCTTTGACCCGGGCGTGCTTGCTGGCCCGGCCTGACACCCGCTTGCGCCACAGCCGGAAGCTTGAGGGCTTCAGCGACCGGCGCATGATCGCGATGACGTCCGGCTCGCTGAGCCCGGTGTCTTTTTCGATGGCCTCAAAGCTCACATCGTCCGCCCAGGCCAGGGCGATGATTTCGCTGATCTCTTCGGGCGACATGGCGCACTCGTCCTGTTCGCGTCAGGGCTGAGAGCTAGGGCGGGCTGCTGATCTGACGAGGGGCGAGGCGCGCTTCAGTCTTGAGCGGCCGAGACGAACAGGTCGTGCTTGGCCATGATCCGGGCGAAGCGCTCCGAAGCCAGATGCCCCGCCAACCAAGCTTGCAGGTTCGGCCAGGGCTGGGCGTCAAACCAGTCGCGGTCGGTGTTGGCGAATTGCCGGATGAACGGGAAGATCGCGAAATCGGCCAGGCTGGGCGCCTCGCCAAGCAGTTGGGGTGACCTGCTCAGGCGCGTCTCAAGATCGTCCACGATCTCAGAGGCGGCGGCGCGATGGTCTTCAGAGACCGCGCCTTCATAGCGATTGGCGTATTTATAGCGATCAAGATGATGCTTGAAATCGCCGTCATTGCGCGCGATGAGCGCGTCGATCTCGGTGCGGGTCTCAGCGTCGCCTGGCCGCCAGTTTTCAGGATCGTTCTGCGACAGCGCCCAGTGCATCACATCAAGGCTTTCCTCGATCACCTGGCCATCGGCGAGCACCACCACCGGCACTGTTCCCTTTGGCGAAGCCTCAAGCATCTCGGCTGGCTTGTCTTTCAGCAGAATCTCGCGGTGCTCGACCTGGATCTGCGCGGCGTCCAGCGCCATCCGTCCCCGCATGGCGTAGGGGCAGCGCCGGAAGGAGTAGAGAACGGGCAGGGCTTTAGTCATTGTCCGCGTCAGCATCCAGTACAGCGCCCACATGGCGTTCGCCGCGTTCGGCGGCGCGCGCTTCCTGGCGCTGGCGCTCGGCATAGCGCTGGCGCTGCTCTTCAGAGCGGGCGTCATGGCAATGCGGACAGCTGACGCCGGCGATGAAGAGCGGAGATTTGAGATCTTCCGGTCCCAGCGGTTCGCGGCAGGCATGGCAGGTGGTGTAATCACCCAGTTCCAGCCCGTGGCGCACGGCGACCCGGCGGTCAAAGACGAAGCAGTCGCCTTCCCAAAGGCTCTCTTCCTCGGGCACGGTCTCGAGATATTTCAGGATGCCGCCCTTGAGGTGATAGACCTCGTCGAGCCCTTCAGTGAGGGCGAAGGCGGTGGATTTCTCACAGCGTATGCCGCCCGTGCAATACATGGCGATCCGCGCATTGGGGCGGGTCTCGCGAAACTTTCTGAACCAGTCGGGGAATTCGCGAAAGCTCGTGGTTTCTGGGTTCACCGCGCCCTTGAACTGGCCGATGCGCACTTCGTAATCATTGCGCGTGTCGATGGTGACCACGTCCGGCGCCGAGATCAGATCATTCCAGTCTTCCGGCGCCACATAGGAGCCGACGGCTTTCTGAGGGTCCACGCCCGGCACGCCCAGCGTCACGATTTCCTTTTTCAGCCGCACTTTCATGCGCAGGAAGGGCTGGTCGTCGGCGAAGGAGTCCTTGTGCTCGATATCCGCGCAGCCAGGCAGGGACCGGATCACGTTCAGAACGGCCTCGATGGCGTCGGGCGATCCGGCAATGGTGCCATTGATCCCTTCGCTGGCGATCAGCAAGGTGCCGTAGACGTCCTGGTCGCGGCAGGCGGTCAGGAGCTTGCCCTGCAGCGCCTTGTCGGCGATGAGCGGCGTGAATTTATAAAGCGCGGCGACGCGAAACTGGGTCATGACGCCCTTATGCCAAAACCGGCGCGCCAAAAACACCATCAGATCGCAGACCGGGGCGCGGTGAAACGCCCCGGCCCTTGGGGTCTAGTTCAACCCCAGACGGTCCCCGCTATCGCAATGGAAGCACCCATCCGCCCCGATCGGGCTGCCCGGCGGGATATCTGTGTTGGGGATGGACACGGTGCGGCCCTCGTCAATCGCCTGCAGCCCGGCCTCGATTTGCGCTCGCAGCGCAATAGCCTGGCTGGCGCTCACTCGAGCGCGGCGTCCGGAGAGCTCCGTCTGCAACTCCGAGAGCGCTGTCCGCGCCAGCCGTGCGGCGCTAGGTGTCGAGCCGCCCGCCACACGCAGGAGCTGGCTGACATATTCGTCCTGCAGCGCTTCGCGCAGCGGTATCAGCCGCGTCGGTTCGTCACGCGGCGCGTCAAACAGGACGCGCTCGATCCGGGCCAGAACTGATTGAGGGCTCAGCCCGTCGCGATTGCGGGCGGTCTGGTCCTCCAGACGCGCCAGACGGGCGGGAGCCAACATGGCCGACAGACTGATCCGGCCCGCCGCCGCCGCGGCATTGGCGCGGCTGAAGGCGGGATACTGGTCGGTTTCAAACTGTTCGCGCTGGGCGATGGCGTCATAATCTGTGAAGGGCGAAGGGGTGAGCAGCCGTAGCGTCTCGTCTGCAATGTCGAGCCTTGAAGGCTCCAGCGTTTGCGCCAGCGCGTCCAGCGCCCGCCTCTGCCGGGCCGGGTCGTAATCGGTGACGCCCGACACATCCGGGCCGTTGACCTCATAGGCGAACATCACCCCGCCCAGCGCTTTGGCGGCGGCCTCCACCTGATAGCGGTGATAGAGATAGATCGGCGGGAACACATTGCGGATCTCGCTCAGGGGCAGGCCTTGCGCCAGCACATCGGTGCCGAAGCGGTCCAGCGCCGCTGCGCGCACCAGCAGCGTGTCATTCAGCGCGTCCACCGGGTCTGATCCGTTATCCCACAGATTGGCCAGCGGATGGCCGGCATTATTGCCGCGCGCATGCCGGTCGGAGATGTAAAGAAGACCGTCTTCGCGTGCTTGCTGCAGGATCGCTTCCAGCCCGGCGGCTTCGGCGTCGGCGTCCGGATACTGGCTATAAAGCCAGGCGATCGAGGCGATATCCCATTCGCCGATCCCCACATCATACGCCTGCGACGCGTCAAAGCCCGTGGCGTCGTCAAAGCGGATCAGCGGCGCGGGATAATCCATCACCGAGGCGCGATCATTGGTGCTGGCGGCGAAATTGTGCATCAGCCCCAGCGTATGGCCGATCTCATGGGCGGAGAGCTGACGCACGCGCGCCAGCGCCAGCTCCAGCGGATCGTCCGCCGCGCCGGTGCCGGTTTGTTCGACGCCCATCAGCCCCTCAAAGATCAGCCGATCATGGCGCACGCGCTGGCTGCCCAGGATCACATGGCCTTTCAGGATTTCGCCGGTGCGCGGGTCAGTCACGGATGCGCCATAGGACCAGCCGCGGGTCTGGCGGTGCACCCATTGGATGACGTTGTAGCGCGCATCCAGCGGATGCACGCCCTCGGGCAAAAGCTCCACACGATAGGCGTCCTCAAAGCCGGCGGCCTCAAAGGCGTCCGCCCACCAATTGCCGCCTTCGATCAAGGCTTGCTGGATCAGCTCGGGCGCGCCGCGGTCCACATAATAGATGATGGGCTCGACCACCGGTCCGGACGCGGCGTCCGGATCAACCCGTTCCAGCCGGTGACGCCGGGCATAGCCGCGCTGCAAGGGCTGATCGAGCGGGGTCGCCATGTCATAGCGCGTCAGCTCGAACGCGCCGCTGCGCGGATCAGACGCGCGGGTTTCATACCCGTCTTCGGGCAAGGCGATGAAAGAGTGGTGCACGGTCAGGGTCACCGCTTCCGCATAGGGCGCGGTGGCGCGCACTTCTCTGCCGGGTTCGCTTGATGAGAGGGTCAGAAGCGTGTCGATTTCAATGTTTTCCGGAAAGCTCAGAACACTGTCGGCCAAGGGCGCGCTGCGGTCGGCGTCGACGGAGAAGGAGCCCTGGCCGGCATTGTCGAGCGCGCCGACGGCGTCGATGGGGTCGCGAGTGAGAAAGCCGGACAGGTCGATCAGCACGTCGCCGTCCGCGCTTTCAGACAGGATGTCGGTGCGCCAGATCACCGAGCGGGCGAAGGATTGCGCCGTGGCGGCGCTTTCATCCGCGCCCGCGCCCAGGGCGGCGTAGCGCGTATTTTCAAACTCGGCGAAGACCGCATCGCCCACCCGGCTGAAGCGCAGGATCCAGGTGTCGGTCCCAAGGCCCCGGTCAAGCCCGACCGGGTTTGACCCCAACCCTGACGTCAGGCGCGCGGTGTAGATCATCCGGCCCAGAACGCCGTCTTCTGAGGGGGTGAGCGCGGCGAGCACCCGGCCCTTGGCGGGGTCGGGATAGAGCGTGATCAAGCCGTCCTGACGGCTCAGCCCTTCGACGGTTTCAGTAAAGCTGGCTTCGTCCTGGGCCAGCGCCTGTGCGCCGGACACGGCCAGGCACAGCGCCAGTGCGCTGGTGATCGCTCGCAACATGGTCAGTCTCCCCTTGGCGCGTTTCGCGCTCTTGGGGGAAGGCTAGCCAGACCGGGCGGATTTGAACAGGGGTCAGCGCAAACGGGCGGCCGCGCTGCGACCGCCCGTTCGTCGTCCGATAAGGGCAGGGGGGGACCCTTACAGGTCGGACGCTGCAGTATGCTCGATTTCGGCCCAGTTGGTTTCGGCGCGGGCCAGGGTGCCGGCCTCGTCATTGAGGAAGTTGCGCAGGATTTCCTCGTTCACGAAGACATAGAGCTGGCCGTCGCGCACGGCGGAGAAGCGCGGATCACCGTCCAGTTTCTTGCCCAGGGCCACGCCCAGCGCGCAGAAGCCACCATAGGCCGGAATGTAAGCGTCGGGATTGCGGCGGAAGGTGCGCAGATTGGCGCGGGTGTTGAAGTAATAGGCGACGCCTTCGTGGACGTGGGCGAACTCGGCGCTGCCGTCGAGGCGAATGCCGGTCTCGATCAGCGCGACCGGGTCAGAGCCGTGCAGGCCCAGCGGGGCGCCGGCCAGGGTGTAACCGGATGTGACGTTGTTTTCGTCTTCAGCCAGGGCGATCGGGGCGGTTGTGGCGACCAGCGCAAGGCCGATCAGAGCGGTGGACATCAAGGTTTTCATAGTCTCTCTCCGAGGGGGCGCGCTGGGGATCAGCGAGCGGCAGTGAAGGCGCAGCGCCTTCGGTCAGCTCGGGTAAAAGAGACAAATCCTGATCGGCTTTGTAGACGGAATTCTCCCTAATGGGTTTTACGGTCGGGGAACTCCCGTATGGGCTCAGGCCGACGCAGTCTGCGGCTCGTCAAGCTGTTTGAGATACTCAAACAGCTTGGCGACCGCGGCAGGCGCGCTCTGGCGCATGCCCTGTAAAAGCGCGGTCTTCTCGGTGTCTTCAGGGTCGACATCGCTGACAAGTTTGCTGAACCCGTCCAGCCGGTTTGTCCGCAGCCAGGCGCGCAATTCTGGGATCTGGCTCCAATTGTACTGATTCATCATAAAGGCGGCGGTGAAGCGGATGAAATCGGTGTCGTGATTGGGCAGCGGCACCACCCCGCACAGCCGGTTCTGCTCGGCTTCATCCTCATAGGCGGCCTCGATATGGGCGATGAAGGCGGCGCTGAACACCGGCTGATAGGAGCGCACCATCTGAAGCACGATCTTCTCGCCCTGAAAGACCGGCACGATGGCGTCATTGCTGACCGCGCGGGCCGAACAATCGATCAGCACATGATCGGGGGTGATCGCGATTTCGCCCTCATCCAGCACGATTGTATTTGCGCTGATGGTCTTCACCCGGCCTTTGCGGATGACGCGTTTGATATGACGCAACGCCTCCAGCTCCATGCGCGAGACCGTCGCGCCGTGAAACATTTCTGGGCGAACATCGGGGTCAAGACGCAGGAAATATCCCGCCGCTTCCAGCCGATCAAACATGTCTTCAATGCTGGTGGAGTTGGCGATGGCGTCGAACTGACGCGCCTGGGCGCCGATCGTGTCAAAGAAAAACTCCGGCTCGGTCTGGGTGTTGCGCCGGTCCAGCAGCCAGGCGTCGCGGGGCATGATCCACTGGATGAGATCCGGGGCGACGCCCTGCTCAAGCAGCCAAAGACAGGAATCGATCGCGGTCTTGCCCGCGCCGATGACCACAAAGCCTTTCGGTGTCCGCGAAATTTTCGGCAAGTCATTGGGCGGCATGAACCAGGCGTCCGCCGTTACGTCAAAGCCGGGTGTATGAGTAGACGGAACGCTGGTCTTCAGATGTGTCGCGTCTACCGTCTTGCGCCGGACGGTCACCTTAAAGACCTCGCCGGTGAGGATGTGCTCAAACCGTCCGTCGCCGCGCCATCGGCACATCGGGAAGAACCGCACCCGGCCCGAGGGCAGGAAGGTGTGGTTCATCACATGCTCGTAATAGGCCAGCACTTCGTTTCCGCTGGCGAGATCACCCAGCCCCTTGTTCAGGCCCACCTGATCGCGCTGCCCCCGGCTGAGCTCCTTGGAGGACACGCCGTAAAAGCTCGACGGCTGGTGCAGCGTCACGAACGGATAGGCATGGTTCCAATGTCCGCCGGGCTTGGCGTTCTGGTCGATGATGATCAGGTCGGCGTCGGTTTCAGTCAGGAGTGTATCGGTGAAGGCCAGGCCCATGGCGCCGCCGCCAATGACCAGATAATCAGTCTCAAGTGATGTGATCGCCATGAGTCGCCTCCCCGCGACGGCTCCCCCGAGTATTTAAGCATGCGGGTTGAGCCTGATCATAACAGTGTTATAGGACTGTCAGGGCCAATCCCCGACCCGTCAAGGCTCAAACCATGTCTGATGCGAAAACCAAGATCATGCAGGCGGCGTCTAAGCTGTTTTTGCAAGCGGGCTCAAAGGGGTTGAGCGTGCGGGCGATCGCGCGTGAGGCGGGCGTGTCAACCATCGGGATTTACAGCCATTTTGACGGCAAGCAGGGCATTCTGGATGCGCTGTATATTGAAGGGTTCGAGCAGGTCGAAGCCACGACTGTTCTGCCGGAAGCGCCCATGGACCGCGACGCGGCGATCGAAGCGGTGGTGCGCCAGTATCTGCGCAGCGTTCAGGCCCATGAGGCGCATTACCGGCTGATCTTTGGCGAGCAAGCGCCCGATTTCACACCCTCAGACGCCGCGCGTCAGGCGGCGGGGCGCGCTTTTGCGAGCCTGCTTGGGCGGGCGGCGGATTTCCTGCCCCGTCACAGCGAAGCCGAAACCCGAGACGCTGCGCTTCAGATCTGGGCGCTGATCCATGGCTTTGTCAGCCTGCGTCATCATGTGGCGATGCTCAAACAGCATGATGAAGCGTGGGAGGACCAGGTGGTCCGCGCCGTGATCGTTCACATCAAGGCGCTGGACGAACCTGAATCCTGATCCTCGCTCTAATCAAACGGGAAGCTTGTCACGGCGCCGTCTGAAGCGGAATGGACCAGCTTGGCGTATTTGGCGTAGGCGCCGTGGCGGTATTTGGGTTCGGGCGGGGTGAAGCCCTGGGCCATGCGCGCCTTGAGATCGGCTTTCACATCGATGCGCCGGTTTTCAATGTCGATGGTGATCACGTCGCCGGTTTCAATAAAGGCGATCGGCCCGCCATGGGCGGCTTCGGGCGCCACATGGCCCACCATGAAGCCATAGGTGGCGCCGGAGAAACGGCCATCGGTCATCAGCGCCACGTCATCGCCAAGGCCTGCGCCCTGAATGGCGGCCGTGACGGCCAGCATTTCGCGCATGCCCGGCCCGCCTGCGGGACCTTCATTTCGGATGACGACGATATCGCCCTTTTCGATCTGGCCTGCATTGACGGCGGCGAAGCAGTCTTCCTCGCTGTCATAAACCTTGGCGGGGCCTTCAAAGAACAGCCGGTCATGCCCGGCGAGCTTGGCCACACAGCCCTCAGGCGCCAGATCGCCATAGAGCACGCCAAACCCGCCGCGTGATTTGAGCGGCTTGTCCGTGGACAGGATCACATCCTGGCCCGGCGTTTCCTGAGCGAGCCCGGCTTCTTCAAACAGGGATTTGCCGGTGACGGTGGGCGCATCCTCGATCAGCTTCGCGGCCTGCAAGCGTTGCAGCAGCAGGCGCGCCCCGCCCGCCGCCGCCATATCGGGCGCCATATAGCGTCCGCCGGGCTTGAGGTCGGCGATGACGGGCGTTTTGCGGCTGACGGCGTCAAACATGTCGATATCAAACTGGTCCTGGCTGATCCCCGCTTCACGCGCGATGGCCAGAAGGTGCAGCACAGCGTTGGTCGAGCCTGCCGTGGCGGTGACGGCGGCGGCGGCGTTTTTAAGGCTCGTCGGTGTAATGATGTCGCGCGGACGACGATCCGCCTTCAGCGCATCCACGACCGCTTCGCCCGCCTTGCGGGCGGCTTCGGGTTTGTCGGGGTGCACGGCGGGAATGTCATTGAGCCCCATGGGCGACAGGCCGAGCGCCGACAGCGCCAGCGCCATGGTGTTGGCGGTGAACTGGCCCCCGCAGGCGCCCGCGCCGGGACAGGCGGCTTTTTCGACCTCGACCAATTCCTCTTCGCTGATCTTGCCCGCCGCGCAGGCGCCCACGGCTTCAAACACATCCTGAATGGTGACCGCCTTGTCGTGCAGGTGTCCGGGCATGATTGAGCCGCCATAGAGCACGACGCTGGGCAGGTTCATCCGCGCCGCCGCCATGGCCGCGCCCGGCAGGGTCTTGTCGCACCCCACCAGGAACAGAACGGCGTCCAGGCTATGGCCGCGCACCGCCAGCTCGGCGGAATCGGCCACGCAATCGCGGCTCATCAGGCTGGCGCGCATGCCTTCGGTGCCCATGGAGATGCCGTCAGTGACCACGATGGTGTTGAAATCCACCGCCGTGCCGCCCGCCGCTTCAATCCCGGCGCGGGCATGATCGGCCAGGCCCTGAAGGTGCATGTTGCACGGGGTGACGCTGGTCCAGGTGTTGACGATGGCGATCATGGGCTTGGCCATGCGTTCATCATCATAGCCGGCGGCGCGGAGCATGGCGCGGGCCGGCGCGCGGGCGGGCCCCTGGATCAGCGTGTGAGAGGGGCGTTTGGTATCGGTCATGTCAATTCAGGCCGTTTCATTCAGGGCGTTCAAATGATGTCGCAAGGCGTCGAGGTCTGCGCCGCAGGATTCTGATCGCGTAGGACGGCCCAGCACGTCGGCGAGGGCTTCAGAGGGTTCAAGGGTCTGACCGATCAGGGGCTCGACCACGTCCGCGAATTTATAGGGGTGGGCGGTCGCTGCGATCACCCACGGCCGCGCATGCAGGTCAAACTCGCGCATGCGCGACAAGGCCTCGGCGGCGGTCGCCGAATGCGGACACCAGACATAGCCTGAGCGCTCAAAATCAGCCTTGATCCGCGCGCGAATGGCCCGGTCCTCCACCAGCTCTACCGACAGGCGCGCCGCATCGTCGGGCAAGGCGTTCAGGCGTTCGAAATTGCTGGGCGCGCCCACATCCATGGCGTTCGCCAGCGTGGCGATGGAGGCGCGCGGTTCATACCGGCCCGAGATCGACCAGTCCGCCAGCGTGCGATTGGCGTTGGTCGCCAGAACGATCGGTCCCCAGGGCGCGCCCATATGACGGGCCCAGATCGCAGCGACCCCATGGCCGAGATTGCCTGTGGGGATGATCAGGCCGGGTTTGACGCCGTTCTTTTCATAGGCTTGCCGCGCCGCCCAGGCCATATAGGCCGCCTGGGGCAAGAGCCGGGCGATATTGATGGAATTGGCGCTGGTGAGGTTGTGGCGCTCGCTCAGCGCTCGGTCAGCGAAAGCCGCCTTCACCATGCGCTGGCAGGCGTCGAAATCGCCATCGACTTCCAATGCCGTCACCGGCGCGTTCCAGCAGGTCAGCTGGCGTTCCTGAAAGGCGGAAATGCGGCCCTTGGCGTACAGGATCACCGCCCGGACGCCCTTGCGGCCTTCCGCCGCGCAGCCCACCGCCCCGCCCGTATCGCCCGAGGTGGCGGCGAGCACGGTGAAGGGGGCGCTTGGATCGCCCAGCTTGTCCAGACAGCGTAGCAAAAAGCGCGCGCCCACATCCTTGAAGGCGCCGGTGGGGCCGTGAAACAGCTCCAGCGCGAACACGCCCGGCCGCCCCGGATGCGGGTTCACCAGAGGCACATCAAAATCATAGGTCTCTTCAACGAGCTCGGGCAGAACGCTTTCCAGCTGATCGCCTTTGAAGAAAGGCGCAAAAAGCGTGAGCGCGGTTTCTTTCAGGCTGGTTTGCACGGACAGGCCGCTGAGCTGCCCTTCAGGAAACGTATCGGGGATGAACAAGCCGCCATCGCCCGCCAATCCCACGCGGATCGCGTCTGAGATGGAGCTGGCGCTGGCGCCGTTGCGGGTGGAGATCAGGCGCATGCTTCTTGTTCCTCGTGAGGTTCGAGACGCACGCCGGCGCTCTCTAGCGGCGCACGATAGACGCGCGTTTGCCGGCCTGCTGATTTGAAGGCGTCCGCCATCGCCTGCTGGACGGCGTCGGCGTCTTCATCGCTCGCCCAGGCGAAGATGGAGGGACCGGAGCCCGAGAACGAGCATCCAAGAGCGTTCGCCTCCAGGGCTGCGGCTTTGACGTTGCGCATTTCCGACAACAGGAAGGCGCGCTGGGGTTCAATCAGTATGTCATCAAGCCCTGCGCGAATGAGATCGAGATCTGAAACCGCGCAGCCCAGCGTGAAGGCGCCCAGGCGCCGGGCATGCTCGACCGCGGTGTTCAGGGGCGTTTCGGGTTTGAGGACATCGCGCGCGGCCTGGGTTTCGGTCTTGGCGTCGGGATGAAACAGAATGGCGCTGACGCCTTTGGGAACGGGCATCGGCTTGACCAGGGCGGGATCGAGTTGCGCGGCGATCACCAGCCCGCCCAGGAGCGAAGCCATGACATTGTCCCAAGGTGGCGGGTCCGCGCTGGCGCGCTCGCCTTCCAGGGCGAAGGCCAGCAAGTCCGGCGTTGAAAAGGGTTTGTCGAGCAAGGCGTTGACGGCGGCGGCGGCGGCGACGGCGCTAGCCGCCGACCCGCCCATGCCAGCGCTGATCGGCACGCCCTTGATCACATCGAGACGCACGCCGAAGGGCGCGTTCACAGCCTTCAGCACCGCTTGCGCGGCGCGAAGGGCCGTGTTGCGCATCGGGTCTTCAGGCAGGTGCGTCATCAGACCCGAGACCTGACCCAAGCGGACGCCTGTCATCTCTTCCTTATGGGCGACGACCTCGTCCCGGACAGCGTCGAACGCCTGTCCCAACACATCAAATCCAACCCCGACATTGCCAATGCTGGCCGGGGCGCTGGCGCGCGCGAATGCAGTCATGAGAAATACGGGTCCTTTCCGTCAGGCGCTGCGCAACGCATCGTCCGCTCGAAGGGGGGAGCGAACGGACGATGCGTGCGCTGGGGCGGCGCCATCACACGCCCAAGCCCGTCGGATGTCCATCATGTCGCCGAAAACGGCTGCAGCGGTCGGCCAACGTCCGGCGCCCTTGCCTTGCAAGGTGCAGACATCGCCATTGGACAAGGTCAGCAGAAAGCGGTTCTCCTCATTGCGGGCGCCCGCCAGCGGGTGGTCTTGGGGGACGGCGCGGACCTGAACTTCCGCATCCACAACCCCGCCCGCGCCCAGTCTGCACTGACCGATTTGTTTATAGATCTGCCCGTTCGCCAGCGCCTCTTGCGCCTGCTCGGCGGAGACCTCGCTCAAAGATTGCTTGGCGATCTTTTCAGGCGGCAAGTTCACGCCGAACGCTTCGCGGATCAGAATGGACAGCTTGTCCGCCGCATCATGGCCATCCACATCCGCACTGGGATCGGCTTCGGCGAAGCCCATGCGCTGGGCGGCGGCGACCGCCTCGTCAAATGCGACGCCCTGTCCCAGCTGGTCGAGGATGAAATTGCCCGTGCCGTTCATCACGCCTTCCACCGCGACGACGCCTTTTGATTTCAATTCGGAGAGGCGTTCCAGCACCACGACGCCGCCCCCGACAGAGGCCGAGAACATCAGCTGCGCCCCGCCCTTCCGGGCGGCGTCATGCAGAGCGTCATAATGTTTGGCGACGGCCGCCTTGTTGGCGGTGACCACATGCTGGCCGTTGCGCAGGGGCGGCAGCATCAATTCAGCCGGGCCGTCGGCGCCGCCGGTCATCTCCACCACAAGATCGGGATCCCGTGCGAGGGCGGAATGCGGATCGGAGGTGAAGATCGCGCGGCGGTCATCCGCGCGCGATCCCACATTGCGCACCAGCACCGGGTTGAGTTCAAAGAGTTCAGGATGGCTCAGCACATGGTCGAGCACGCCTGAGCCCACCGCGCCACAGCCCAGAAGCGCCACTTTCATCGGCCCGCGATGGCGCGGGCGACCGATGACTGAGGGGCCCGAGGCGATGCGGGTGGCTTCGCTGGCGCCCATGGCGGCGACTTCCACCACCAGATTGGCGGCCTTGGCCGCTTCGATGGCCTTGGGCTGGATCAGGCCGCGACTGGCGTCCATCGCCTGATCGTAATCAAGCGCGTCATAGCGCTGGGCGTGGGGATCCTTGGCCGGATCATCGGTGTAGACGCCATCCACATCCTTGATCAGCCGCACCCGGTTTGCGCCGGCTTTGACGGCGAAAAACACCGCCGTCAAATCCGTGCCGCCCCGGCCCAGCGTGGCGGCGCCATGCTCTGCATGGCACGCGGTGAAGCCAGGGAGCACAACCGCATCGGCATCGTCCAGCGCGGCGGCCATGGCGTCCTTGTCAAGCTCGCTGAGATTGGAATCCATGGGATCGCCCTCCGCCATCAGCCCGATCTCATGCGGGTCGAGCACTTTGGCGCGCAGGCCCAGCCGCGATAGCGCCAGCCCCATCAGCGCGGCAGACCGGAACTCGCCCAATCGCGCCAGCCGCGCGGTGATATGGGGGAAGGCGTCGCCGCCATTGGCGTCGGCCTGGGCCAGCAGCGTGTCGGTCTCCCCTTTGAGCGCCGAGACGATCACGATGGTTTTCTCTCCCGCCCGGACATGACGGTAGATCTCTGCGCCGGCGGCGGCGTAATCGGTTTCCGAGGTCAGCACGGAGCCGCCGAATTTGAGGACGCACAGGCCTTTGGAGGCGGAGGAGGCGTTAAGCTGGGGATCCATCGGATCAGTCCTTTTTCGTTCGTTGGGTCGCGAGCTGGTTGGGTTTGAAGCATGAAAAAACCCGCTCGCCGGTTTCGGGGAGCGGGTTGGTGTGGGGTTGAATGTTTCGCGTGTGTCGCGCTCAGCCCGTACCGTCCCGCCCTCGAGTAAGGGTGGTGGTAATGGTGGTAATGGTGGTGGTGAGCGCGGTGGAGGTGAGGCAAGCGCCAGAGATCGTGGCGGTCGCCACGGTTATTTCGGCATCAAGCTGGACCTGCGAATGGCGGGTCATGGTCATCTCCACAGTGTGCTGCATCTGCGCAGCATCGACTTTACCCTGACCGGCTTTTCCACACTCCGTCAACCGGACCTCTGTGGCGTAAAAACCACAAAACTTGTCCAGGCAATAGAAAGTTGACCTTTAAAATACTGATAAATATGGAATAATATTTTTCCCAAGTTGTTCGGACATTTTGGTGTTGCGCAACGCAGCATTTCCGCACTAGGGTTTTTGCACAGCCCGGCGAGACGAAAGCAGTCGCATCGCCGGTCATTGTTCGCGTGCCGTTTCACCCGACAAACCGGGGAGCGGCGCATTTTGAAACCGGGAGACAGCGCCATGCGCGACGCAAAGACCCAGACCCAGACCCTGGACGCACAGCGTATCGCTGCGCTGACCGGCTCGGTCGTACTTCTTGTCGTCGTACTCCTTATTACCACCCACGGTGGAGCGGCGGCGCCTGTCTGACGGAGATCAAAACCTCAGACCCAAGCAAACCCCCGCTCCACACCGGAGCGGGGGTTTTTCTTTGCCTCAACCCTGACCGCCAAACCCGAGCCAGCTTCAAACGCCACGGAAAGATCCAAACGCCATGACCCGCATCTACACCGACGACGACGCGAACGCAGACGCTTTGAAGCCCGGCTTCATCGCCATTATCGGCTATGGCAGCCAGGGCCGCGCCCATGCCCGCAACCTGCGCGATTCCGGCCAGCAGGTGATCGTCGGCGCACGCCCGGGCGGCAAGGCCGAAGCGACCGCCAAGGATGACGGATTTGAGGTTTTCACACCCGCCGAAGCCGCCAAGAAAGCCAGCTTCGTGGCGCTCCTCACCCCCGATATGAGCCATAAGGACGTGTATGAGTGCGATATCGCCGCGCAGCTGTCGCCCGGCGATACGCTAATGGTGGCGCACGGTTTCTCGATCCATTACGGCCAGATCCGCCCGCGCACCGATATCGACGTGGTGCTGGTTGCGCCCAAAGGGCCGGGCGATCTGGTGCGCCGCGAGTTTGAGATCGGTCGCGGCGTGCCCTCGCTGTTCGCCATCCATCAAGACGCTTCAGGCAAGGCGCGGGACAAGGCGCTGGCCTATTGCAAGAGCAATGGCGGCACGGCCGGCGGCGCGATCGAAACCACCCTGGCGGAAGAAACCGAAACCGATCTGTTCGGCGAGCAGGCGGTGCTGTGCGGCGGCGCGTCCGAGCTGGTGGCTGCAGGCTACCAGACCCTGGTGGATGCCGGCTATCAGCCTGAAATCGCTTACTTTGAATGCCTGCACGAGCTCAAGCTGATCGTGGACCTGATGTATGAGGGCGGCATTTCTCGCATGCATGATTTCATCTCGGAAACCGCCAAATACGGCGATCTGGTCTCGGGCCCGCGCGTCATCAATGACGAGACCAAGGCGCGGATGCGCGAAGTGCTGACCGACATCCAGACCGGCAAGTTCGCCCGCGACTGGATCCTGGAGAACCAGGCCGGCAAACCGCAATACGACGCCTTGCTGCGGGCCGATCTGGAGCAGGACATCGAGAAAACCGGCGCCCGTTTGCGCGCCCGCATGGCCTGGTTGCAACCCGGCGCCAACGCCGGCCAAGCCTAGCGCGGATCGCAGGAGCACGCTTATGACCGCCCAGCCTCAAACCGCACCCGCCTCCAACGCGCGACGCACCGGCGCCCATCTGGTCGTCGAGGCGCTGCGCGCGGAAGGCGTCACCAAGGTGTTCGGCTATCCCGGCGGCGCGATCATGCCCGTCTATGACGCCCTGCCGGGCTCGGGGCTGGAGCATGTTCTGGTGCGCCATGAGCAGGCGGCGGCGCTGGCGGCGGACGCTTACGCCCGGGTGTCGGGCGAGGTGGGCGTGTGTCTGGCCACCTCCGGCCCTGGCGCGACCAATCTGGTGACCGGCATCGCCAATGCGTTTCTGGATTCGGTGCCCATGGTGGCGATCACCGGCCAGGTGGCGACGCCCTTGATGGGCACGGACGCCTTTCAGGAGATCGACGTCTTCGGCGTCACCCTGCCCATCGTCAAACACTCTTTCCTGGTGCGGGATGCGGCCGACATCCCCAAAATCTTCGCCGAGGCTTTCGAGCTGGCGAAGCGTGGGCGGCCCGGACCGGTTCTGATCGACTTGCCAAAAGACGTCACACAGGCGTCTGCGGCGTTCCCCTCGGTGGATCAGACGGTTCGGGCCCCTGTCAGAGGCGTGCCTTCAGAGCCTGCAAGCATGGCGCAGGCCGAAGCCCTGATCGCCCAGGCTGAGCGACCGCTGCTGTATATCGGCGGCGGCGTGACCCTGGCCAAGGCGGAAGACGCCTTGCGGCGCTTTTTCACGCGGTCGCAAATCCCGGCGGTGGCGACCTTGAAGGGTCTGGGCGCTCTGCCCACTGACACGCCGGGCTTTCTGGGCATGCTGGGCATGCACGGCACGAAAGCGGCCAATCTGGCGGTGAATGAAAGCGATCTGCTGATCTGTGTCGGCGCCCGGTTTGATGATCGCGCGACCGGCAAACTCGACACCTTCGCCCCCCAGGCCCGGATCGTTCATTTTGACGTCGACCCGTCTGAAATCTCCAAACTGCGCGATGCGGATGTGGGACTGACGGGTGATCTGGCCGAAACGCTGGACCGGATGGAGCCCGGCGTGCTGAGCATTGCGCCCTGGCGGCAGCGCTGCGCCGACGCGGCCGAGCGCTGGGCCATGCGTTATGACGCGCCGGGCTCGGGGATTTATGCGCCCAAGCTCTTGAAAGACATCTCCGAACAGGCGGGCGACAAGGCCATCATCACCTGTGATGTAGGCCAGCATCAGATGTGGGTGGCCCAGCATTGCCGGTTCTCGCGTCCGCAAGCGCATCTGACGAGCGCGGGTCTGGGGACGATGGGATACGGCCTGCCCGCCGGCATCGGCGCCTTGATGGCGGAACCGGACGCCACGGTCATCACCGTATCGGGCGATGGCTCGATCATGATGAATATTCATGAGCTGGCGACCCTGCGCCGCTACCGCCTGCCGCTGAAGATCGTTCTGCTGGACAATTCCCAGCTGGGCATGGTGCGGCAGTGGCAGGAGCTGTTTTATGACGAGAATTTCTCCGAGGTGGATCTGTTCGACAATCCCGATTTCGCCGCCGTGGCGCGCGCCTTCGGTGTTGAAGCCTTCACCCTGGACCGCCGCGAGGACGCGCCCGCCGCGATCGACCGGCTGCTGAGCACGAACGGGCCGATCCTGTGCCATGTGCGCATCGACCCGCGTGAAAATGTCTGGCCGCTGGTGCCGCCGGGCAAATCCAATGCTGACATGATGGAGGCCTGATCCATGACAGACCGGATCGAGATCGAATTTCGCCCCAGTGAAGGCGCGATCATGCGTCTGATCGGGCTCGTCGAACGTCGCGGCTTTGAAGTCCGGGGCGTTGATCTGCCTCAGATGCCGACCGCTGGCGAGGCGCGCATGGATTTGACCGTCCAGCCGCGCGACGCCGGACGACGCATGGGCACGCTGTGCGCGCAAATCGCCAAGATTTACGGGGTTAGCGCGGTGCGCGCGGCCTCGATGGCGCCTGCATTCGAGGCTGTGTCATGACTCGCCAGATCACGATTTTCGACACCACGCTGCGAGATGGCGAGCAGGCGCCGGGCTTTTCCATGTCCGAAGCGGGCAAGCTGAGCGTCGCACGCGCTTTGCAGGCCTTGAAAGTGGATGTGATTGAAGCGGGGTTCGCCGCAGCGAGCCCGGGCGATTTCAAGGCGGTGGAGCGGATCGGCCAGGAGATTGAAGGCCCGGCGATCTGTTCGCTGGCGCGCACCACGCCAGGCGATATCGACGCCGCGGCGCGGGCGCTGAAGGACGCGCCGCACAAGCGCCTGCACATCTTTTTGGGGACGAGCCCGCTGCATCGCGAGTTCAAGCTGAACATGACCCCGGATGAGGTTCTGACCCGCATCAAGGACATGGTCGAGCTGGCGCGAACGCATTTTGATGATGTGGAGTTTTCCGCCGAGGACGCCATCCGCACCGAGCGCGGCTTCCTGGTCGAAGCGCTCTCCATCGCCGCGGAAGCCGGGGCGAAGACGCTGAACGTGCCCGATACGGTCGGCTATTCGACGCCGGACGAGATCTATCAGCTGTTCAAGCACCTGACGGAGAAAGTGTCCAAGGCGAACGAGGTGATCTTTTCCGCCCATTGCCATGACGATCTGGGCATGGCGGTCGCTAACTCCCTGGCTGCCGTACGCGGCGGCGCGCGCCAGATCGAGTGCACGGTCAACGGCATCGGCGAACGCGCGGGCAATTGCGCGCTGGAGGACGCCGTCATGGCGATCCGCACCCGCCGCGATGTCTTTAATCTGACCACCAATGTCGACAGCCGCCAGATCATGGCGGCCAGCCGCGCTTTGAGCAAAGCCACGAACACCCATCCGCCCCGCAACAAGGCCATCGTCGGCGCGAACGCCTTCGCCCATGAATCCGGCATTCATCAGCATGGCGTTCTGAAAAACCGTGAAACCTACGAGATCATGAAACCCGAAGACGTGGGGCTCAGCTCCAACCAGATCGTGCTGGGCAAGCACTCTGGCAAACACGCCCTGGCCGCCCGCGCGAAAGAGCTGGGCTGGAGCCTGGAGGGTGAACGCCTGCAAGCCGCCTTCGACGCCTTCAAGGCGCTGGCGGATGAGATCGGGCTGGTGGATTCCGGTCAGTTGTCCGCCTTGCTGGAGCGGCTGGAAAGCGGGGCGCAGGGCGAGGCTGAATTGTGGACATTGAAGCGGATCGACATCCGCTCGCCGCTTTCCCCCAAGGATCATCCTGTGGCCCGCATTGAAATGGACCATGGCCGCCGCGGTCAGGTCACCGACATCGCCAGCGCGCCCGGCGCATTGGACGCCGCCTATCGCGCCGTCAGCCAGATCATGGAGACCCCGGCGCGAGTCGAGGACATCGAGATGCAATACGTGGCCGCCGACGCCCATGACGCCGGCGATGACGGGCAAGGCGCTGACGTGCTGGTCGACCTCAAGGCCGATGTGGGCGGCGAAGTGTTCACCGGTCGCGCCCGCGCCCGCGACATCATTCCCGCCTGCGTCTCCGCCTATATCGACGCGCTCAACAACGCCTGCGCCGTGCGTCGCCGACGCAACGCCAAAGCACACGCCGCCTGAAGGACTTAAATCTCATGTCGATCCAACAAGTTGATCATATCTGGCGCAATGGCGCGCTGATTGCCTGGGCGGACGCGCAGGTGCATGTGCTGTCGCACGCCCTGCATTACGGCACCTCGTTCTTCGAGGGCATCCGCAGCTATGACACGCCGTCCGGCCCTGTCGTGTTTCGCCTGACCGATCATGTGAAGCGCCTGGTGGATTCCGCGCGGATTTATTCCATTGACCTGCCCTATACCCCCGCCGAGCTGGCCGAGGCCTGCAAGCAGGTGCTGCGCGCCAACAATCTGGGCTCGGCCTATCTGCGGCCGGTCAGCTTTATCGGCTATGGCTCGATCGGCGTCGTGCCCGCGGCGGACACCCCGATCGACACCTATATCGCGGCCTTCCCCTGGGGCGCGTATCTGGGCGAAGAGGCCCGCACCAAGGGTGTGGACGTCTGCGTGTCGAGCTGGAATCGGATGGCGCCGAACACCGCGCCGACAGCGGCCAAGGCCGGCGGCAATTATCTGTCGAGCTATCTGATCAGCCGCGAAGCCAAATCGCGCGGTTACGCCGAAGGCATCGGTCTGGATGTGGACGGTCGCCTGTCGGAAGGGGCGGGCGAGAACCTGTTCCTGATCAAGGACGGCAAGCTGATGACGCCGCCCGCCAGCTCCTCGATCCTGCAAGGCATTACCCGCGACAGCGTCATCCGGCTGGCGAAACGCGAAGGCCTCGAAGTGGTCGAGCAGGCGCTGCCGCGCGAGATGCTCTATCTGTGCGACGAGGCGTTTTTCACCGGCACCGCCGCTGAGGTCACGCCCATTCGCTCGATCGACGACAAGACCACCCGCGCCGCCGGCGCCGGGCCGATCACGCGCCTGATCATGGATCGCTTTTTCGGATTGTTTGAAGGCCGCACCCAGGATGACTGGGGCTGGCTGGAGCCTGTTCACGCCCAAGCTGAGGAGACTGGTCATGAAAACGCCGTCGCCGTCTGACGCTTCGCCCAAAACCCTGTTTGAGAAGGTCTGGGAGACCCACCAGATCCAGGCTGAGACCGACGCGGCGCCCGCGCTGGTCTATATCGACCTGCATCTCATCCACGAAGTGACGAGCCCGCAAGCCTTCACCGCGCTCGAGCAGCGCGGCCTGACGGTGCGCCGCCCCGACCGGGTGTTCGGTACGCTCGATCATTCCACGCCCACCACGCCGCGCACGCCGGGCTCCAAACCGATCTACATCAATGCGGCTGCGAAAAAACAGGTGGAGACGCTGGAAGATAATTGCCGCCGCCACGGCATTCGCCTGGCGGGCTGGGACAGCCCGGACCGGGGCATCGTCCATGTGATCGGGCCGGAGCTGGGTCTGACCCAGCCGGGCATGACCATTGTCTGCGGCGACAGCCACACCTCCACCCATGGCGCGTTCGGCGCTTTGGCGTTCGGCATCGGCACCACTGAAGTGGGCCATGTGCTGGCGACGCAAGCGCTGTTGCAATCGAAACCCAAGACCATGCGCGTCACCGTGGATGGGCGCTTGCCTCATGGCGTGGGCGGCAAGGATCTGATCCTCGCGATCATCGCCGAGCTGGGTGCCGGCGGCGCGGCCGGCCATGTGATCGAATACGCTGGAGATGCGATTGAAGCCCTGTCGATGGAAGAGCGGATGACGGTCTGCAACATGTCCATCGAGGCGGGCGCCCGGGCGGGCATGATCGCGCCGGACGCCACCACGTTCGCCTGGCTGGAAGGCCGCAAGCACGCGCCCAAGGGCGCGGCCTTTGAAGCGGCGAAGCAGCGCTGGGCTCAGCTCAAATCTGACGCCGACGCGCAATTTGACGCTGAAGTGCGTCTGGACGGATCAAAACTCGCGCCCATGGTCACCTGGGGCGACAGCCCGGACATGGCGGCGCCGATTGACGCGTCCGTCCCTCGCGCGCCTGAAGGCCCCGCCGCCGAGGCGCTCGCCTATATGGGGTTCAAGGCGGGCGAAGCACTGATGGGGGAAACCATCGACGCGGTCTTTATCGGCTCGTGCACGAATGCGCGCCTGTCAGACCTGCGCGAGGCGGCGGCGGTCATCGCCGGCCGTCACGTCAAACCGGGCGTGCGCATGCTGGTCGTGCCGGGGTCCGAAGCGGTGAAACGCCAGGCGGAAGCGGAAGGGCTCGACGCCATTTTCCGCACCGCAGGCGCGGACTGGCGCGAGCCGGGCTGCTCCATGTGCATCGCCATGAATGGTGATAGCGGGCTGGCGGGCGAGCGCATCGTCTCGACGTCCAATCGCAACTTCGCCGGCCGTCAGGGCCGTGGCGTACGCACCGTTCTGGCGAGCCCGGCTACCGCCGCCGCCTCCGCCATCGCCGGCGCCATCGCCGATCCGCGCCGTATTCTGGAGGCGTCTCATGCTCAATGAACCCATTACGAAGGTCATTTCGCGCAGTTTCGTGATTGAGGACGCCAATATCGACACCGACCAGATCATCCCGGCGCGGTTTCTGACCACCACCGAGCGTGGTGCGCTGGGCGAGGCGTGTTTTCATGACTGGCGCTTCACCCCGGACGGCGCGCCGACCGCGCATCCGCTCAATCAGGTGAGCCGCGACGAGCAGCGCATCCTGATCGCGGGGGATAATTTCGGCTGCGGCTCCTCGCGCGAACACGCGCCCTGGGCGTTGCGTGACTTTGGCGTTGAAGCCGTGATCACGTCGCGCGCGGCGGATATCTTCAAATCCAATGCGCTCAAGAACGGCCTGGTGGTCTGTGAGATCGATGAGGCCGCCCATGCGGCTTTGCTCGACCGTGAAGATCTTGAAGTGACCGTCGACGTGGTCAATCAGACCGTTACGGCGGGCAATATCACCGCCAGCTTCAAGCTTGATCCGTTCGCGCGCACCTGCCTGATCGAAGGCGTGGATCCTTTGGGCTTCATCCTCAACCAGTCTGACGCCATTGCCCGGTTTGAGCAGGAGAGCGCGGCATGAGCCAGTCCATCTTGATCCTGCCCGGCGACGGCATAGGCCCGGAAGTCGCGAGCGCGGCGAAGGCCTGCTTGCAAGCCGTCGCCAAGCTGGAAGGGCTGGACTTCACCTTCTCAGAAGCCGCCTTTGGCGGGGCGGGGATCGATGCCTGCGGCGAGCCCTTGCCTGAAGAGACGCTGAAAGCGGCTGAGGCCGCGGACGCGATCTTTCTCGGGGCTGTGGGCGGGCCGCAATGGGATCATGCGCTAAAACGGCCCGAGCAGGGATTGTTAGGCTTGCGCAAGGCGTTGGGCCTGTTCGCCAATCTGCGCCCGGTCAAAGTCTTTAAGGGGCTCGAGTATCTCTCACCTCTGAAGGAAGACCGGGTTGCGGGCGCGGACGTGCTGATCGTGCGCGAGCTGACGGGTGGTCTTTATTTTGGCGAGAAGCGCGAAGGCGAGGACGAAGCCTTTGACGGTTGTTCGTATTCGCGCGCGGAAGTCAGCCGCATCGCCGAGATCGGTTTCAAGGCCGCGCAAAGTCGCAAGGGCACGCTCACCAGCGTTGACAAGGCCAATGTGCTCGCCACCTCGCGGCTCTGGCGCAAGACGGTGAATGATCTTTCCAGTCAGTATCCTGATGTGACGGTCGACCATCTGTATGTGGACGCCGCCGCCATGGCGCTGGTGACCCATCCCGCACGCTTTGACGTCATCGTCACCGAGAACCTGTTTGGTGATATTCTGTCTGATGAAGCCGCTGTGGTGGCGGGCTCGATCGGGCTATTAGGCTCCGCCTCACTGGGCGCGTCCGGGCCGGGTCTGTTTGAACCCATCCATGGCAGTGCGCCGGACATCGCCGGGCAGGACAAGGCGAACCCGTCCGGCGCCATCGCCAGTGCGGCCATGCTGCTGCGCTATGGCCTGGACCAGCCGAAAGCCGCCGACCGTCTGGAAGCGGCGCTTGAAGCGGCTTTGCAAGAAGACGAGCGCACGGCGGATCTGGGCGGGACGGCCAAAGGCTCAGCCTTTGCGCAATCCGTCCTCGCTCATATCCAGACGGCACAGGTGATGGAGCCGGCGCAATAAGCCGGCTCTAGTCCGCCTGTCGGCGCGCGACCTTCTTCTTGATAAAGTCCCAGTATTTGATCGGGAAGACCCGCTCCATGATCGCCAGCGTATGAGCGTCGCGGCCCACCAGAACGCGGGGGCGGCGGCGCTCGACGCCGCGCAGGATGATCTCGGCGGCTTCGGGCGGCGGCATGACCAGGCCTTCCTTGGCCATTTTCTGCACCGCTTTAAGTTCGGCTTCGGTCATGTCGGCGGGCTTTTTCGCATCCTCGGCGATTTTGGTGTTCACGCCGCCGGGATGCACGGTCGTCACGCCGATGGAGGTGCCTTCAAGTTCGTGCATCAGGGCGTTGGAAAAGCCGCGCACCGCGAACTTGGCCGACGAATACGCCGTCTGACCCGCCGGCGCGACAATGCCGAAAATCGATGAGACATTGACCAGCTGAGCGGCGTCCGCCTGTTTCATCAGCGGCAAGAAAGCGCGGGTCATGCGCACGACACCGTAGAAATTGATGTCGATCAGCCATTCAAAATCATCGTCCTTGACCCGGTCGAATGTCCCGCCCAGCGCCACGCCGGCATTGTTAAACAGGGCGTGCACGGCCCCATGCTCAGCGTCGACGGTTTTGGCGAAGGCTGTGATCTGATCTTTGTCGGCCACGTCCACCTTATGGGTGGTCACCTTGATTTCATTGCTTTTCAGGGCGTCCGCAACGGCGTTCAGGCGCTCTTCATTGATATCGGCCAGCGCCAGATTGGCGCCGCGAGCGGCCAAAGCCGCGGCGAGGGCCGCGCCAATGCCGCTGCCGGCGCCGGTGATGACCGCCGTGCGGCCTTTGAAATCGAGCGGTTGGGTCATGCTCTCCCCTTTGGATTTTCTTGCCGGATGAGATGTGAACGCTGTTCACTCCGGAGTTTGCCGCAGAGTTTCAGAGTTTCTCGCTCCTGTCCATTGCGTCGGTTCGGGGTGCGGCGCTGAGTCTGACTTGTCAGGGAAATCAAATGAGATCACAGTTGCAATACACACAATAATTATAGGGAGGAGTTCGCATGGTTACGCTGGAAAAAGTGCGTCGTGATGCGCCCTGGGCCTGGATCAAGGGCGCGATCGACGACATGGCCGCCGCCCCCTTCCTGTCCATAGGATATGGTGTCGTTTTCACTGTGATCGGCCTCGCCATTACGGTCGGGCTCTGGTCGCTGGGGCAGGGCGCGGTCGTGCCGGTGATGATGGGCGGTTTTGCGCTGGTGGCGCCCGCCTCGGCCATTGGCATTTACCGGATCAGCCAGATGCGCGATCAGGGCAAGACGCCGGGCCTTTGGGATTTCTGGTCGATTCCCAAGGGACGTTTCACCCAACTCGCCTTGCTCAGCGTTTTGATGCTGGTCTTCTTTCTCACCTGGGCGCGTTTGGCGCAGATGATGTTTGCGCTGTTCACTCATGAAGCGGATTTCCGCCTCGACAGCTTCCTGCCCTTCCTGTTCACCGATGTGCAGGGCGTGATGCTGATGGTGATCGGCACCCTGGTCGGCGCCGCTCTGGCGCTTGTGGCCTTCATGGTCTCCGCGCTGTCCTTCCCCATGATGGTGGATCAGGATGTGGACGCGGTCACGGCTGTGGTCGCCTCCATCAAGGCGGTGAAGGATCAGCCTGACGTGATGCTGGTCTGGGCGTGGATCATCGCCTTCGCCACCGGGGCGGGCCTCGCCTTGTTCGGCGTCGGCATCGCCATCACCTTCCCTCTGATCGCCCATGCCAGCTGGCGCGCGTATAAGGATTTCAATCCGCGACCCTCGCCGAGCGCCAAGGAAGTCGAGGCGCGGCTGGCTGAAAAGAACCAGGCCTGATCGTTCACGCGTAACGCATAGAAAAGCCCCGGCTCTGATGGCCGGGGCTTTTTCGTGCTTGGGGAAGGGCTAGCGCTCGTCCTCATCCACGATGGGACCGTCATCATCAATGAGGATGCGTTCGGCGGCGCCGTCGAGATCATCATACTGACCTGATTTCATCGCCCAGAAAAACCCGAGAAGGCCCATGGCGCCGAGCACCAGGGCGGCGGGGATCAGCCAGAGTAAAGCGGTCATGCGCGCCAGAGCCTCAATGCGTTGGCCATCACCACAAGCGAGCTGGCGGACATGGCGATGGCGGCCACCAATGGCGTGACCAGACCAAACACCGCCAGCGGCACGGCGATGACGTTATAGATGTTGGCGAGGGCGAAGTTTTCCATCATCCGCGCCCGCGCCGATTTGGCGATATCGATGGCGCGCGGCAGCGCCGCCAGCCGGTCGCCTTGTATGACCAGATCGGCCGCCGAGCGGGAGATGTCCGCTGCTGAGCCCATGGAGACCGAAACATGCGCCGCCGCGAGGGCGGGGGCGTCATTAATGCCGTCGCCCACCATGATCGGGGTGTCGCCCGCGTCCTTCAGCGCGTTGATCCGGTCGATCTTGCCTTGGGGTTTCAGTCCGGCCTGATACCGGTCAAGGCCCAGCGCCTGAGCCGCGGCGGCCACGGGCGCCTCGCGGTCACCCGATAGAAGCTCGATCGGCAGGCCATGGGCCTTGAGGCCCGTAACCGCATCCAGGGCGTCGGCCCGCAAACTGTCTGAAAACACAAACCGAACCGGCGCTTCGCCCTCCACCATGAGCCAGGCTTCAAGCACGGACGGGTCCGTATCCTGGCCCTGTTTTTCAAGGCCAAGCCAGGCGGCGGATCCAAACTGGATCACCGCGCCGTCCGCCGTTCCGGTTAGGCCGCCGCCTGCAATTTCCTGAAGATCATCCGCTAGCGGACCGGGGCCGGCCGCCTCCGCCAGTGCGCGGGAGATGGGATGACGCGAGCCGCGCGCCAGACGGGCGGCGAGAGTGAGGGCGCGGGGTGAAATATCCTCTGAATTGATCAAGGCGGGGCGGCCCAGCGTCAGCGTACCGGTCTTGTCAAAGACCACCGATTTCGCTTCGGCCAGCCGTTCCAAAGCGTCTCCGGATTTCAGCAGCACGCCTTCGCCATAAAGCCGACCTGACGCCACCACTTGCACCGCTGGGGTCACCAGCGCCAGGGCGCAGGGGCAGGTGATGATCAGCACCGCGATGGAATTCATCACCGCATCGTGGACATCCCCGGTGATCGCCAGCCAGCCGGCCAGCGTGATAAGCGCCATAGCGAACACGCCCGGCACATAGGCGCGCGCGGCCTTGTCCGCATAGCGCACATAGCGCGACCGACCCTGTTCGCCGGCTTCGACGAGACGCGAGATTTCCGCCAGCAGGGAATCGTCGCGCGCGGCGCGGGCCTTCACCGTCAGCGGCGCGTTGAGATTGATCATGCCGGAATAGACCAGCGCGCCCGGCTCCAGCGTCTGGGGCTGGGTCTCGCCGGTGACGAGGGCCGCATCCACATCGCCCCGACCTTCGATCACTTCGCCATCCACCGGCAGGCGGTCACCGGGCGCGATGCGCAGCAGATCGCCCGGACGCACGTCGCGGGCGGGAATGGCTTTCACAGAGCCGTCGGGCGCGATGCGGTGCGCGATGCGGGCCTGTAGCGCCGCCAGATCGCGCGCCGCCTGTCCGGCGCGAGCGCGCAGTCGCACATCCAGAAACCGTCCGATCAGAAGGAAGAAGAGCAGCATGACCGCGGCGTCGAAATACGCGGCCCCATGCCCGAGCGCTGTTTCATAGATCGACAAACCGCACGCCAGCAGCACCGCCAGCGAGATCGGCAGATCCATGTTCACCGTGCGGGCGCGAACGCCAGCGATGGCGTTCTTGAAGAACGGCCAGCCCGCATAAGCGACGGCGGGCAAGGCGATCAGGCCGGAGATCCAGTGCATCAACGTGACGGTGGCCAGGCTCATCTCGCCTTCCCCCGCCCAGACCGAAATCGACAGCAGCATCACATTGGCCGAGGCGAAGCCCGCCACACCCAGGGCGCGCAACAGGCGCTTTTCCTCGTCAGATCTGGGATCATCCGCCGTTTCGGGCTGATAGGGCTTGGCGCCATATCCCAGAAAATCGAGCCGGTGAACGATCTCCTCGGCTGTGCTGTCAGGACCTGAAAAACTCACCGCCAGACGCCCGGTCGAGAGGTTGAGCCTGGCGCGCTTCACCCCGTCCATCTTCTGTAGCCCGTCCTCGATCTTGACGATGCAGGCGGCGCAATGGGCGCCCTCGACGGCGAGGTCGATGGCCTTGCTGTCTTCGGTCTGGCGCACAAAGGCGGTGATCTCGTCACCGGATGCGGAAGACGCGTCGCTGAAGGGCGGGCTTGAGGCGTTGAGGGCTGACTCTAGCGACGCCACAGCTCGCGCTCCAGCACGAACGGGGCGTCCGCGTCGACAGCTTCAGCGTGCAGCGTCCAGCTTCCCAGCGGCAAATCCTCAACCGGCGCGGAATAGACGCCTGGCCGGGCTTCGCTGAACACCAAAGCATGATCAAGATCGGTGCTGGCGGGGTGGCGCAGAACGCCTTCCAGCGCCAATCCCATGACGGCTGTGTCCTCCGCATCGGTGACGCGGATCAGCACCCGGTCCTCGGCCAGATTGACCGCCGCCGTCCAGCCCAGCTCTGCCTGGGCGCGGCGCTGGTCGATGACGGCGTTGTACTCCAGCCCTTGCACGTAGGACCGGCGCTGGTCCTCGCCGGGGAAGGTGCGCATGGCCATGGTGACGAACACCGTATTCACTCCGATGATGACCGAGAAGAACAGGATCATCCCCGCCAGCACGTGCCAGCCCTTGATGCGGAATCCCGTCTCGGAGTCGGTCGCGGGAAGGTCGGTCATCGGGATTCTCCGGTCTGGAAGGCGGAACGGGTCTGGGCCTGCTCGCCCGTCTCATTATCTGTGACGATAAAGGTCAAGGCTTCAGACGGCGCATCCACCGCGTCGCGCGGCAAGGTGACATAGAGCCTGAAATCCTGCGTCTGGTCCGCGCCGACTTCAAGCTGACGTGATGTCTCATCCGCGCCCAGCACCCGCACGCTCATGGCGGGATCGCCCTCAATCGTCAGTTCATAGGTGCGCGGCTGGCTCGACTTGTTCAGAACCGTCAGCGTGTAGCCATTGCGCACGGCGCCGTCTGACAGACGCACATAATTGGGATTGCGATCGCGCGAGGCGTTCAGCTCCAGCACGGAGCGGTTCACCAAGCCAAACAGCATGATGCCGCTCACCGCCGCCAGCAAGACGGCGTAAAGCACGGTGCGCGGCCGAATGAAGCGATAGCGCAGTTTTTCCTCCCGCGCGCGGCGCTCCACATTGTCCTGGCTGTCATAAGAGATGAGGCCTTTCGGGCGTCCGATCTTGCCCATGATGTCGTCGCAGGCGTCGATGCACAGCGCGCAATTGATGCACTCCAGCTGGTCGCCGTCGCGAATGTCGATACCCATCGGGCAGGCGGCGACACAGGCCTTGCAGTCGATGCAGTCGCCGCGACCTTCCCAGCTCTCGCCCTTCTTGTGGCGGCCGCGCGGTTCGCCGCGATCGACGCGATAGGTCACGCTCAGCGCTTCCTTGTCGATCAGTGCGCCCTGGATGCGCGGCCAGGGGCACATATAGGTGCAGACTTGCTCGCGCATGGAGCCGGCGAGGATATAGGTGGTGAAGGTCAGGACCGCGAAGAAGATGTAACTCGTCAAAGCGGCCTGGCCGGTGACGAAATTGTTCACGACCGCAAAGGCGTCGTGGAAATACAGGATCCAGGCGCCGCCCGTGGCCGCAGCGATTGCGATCCAGACGGCGTGCTTTCCGATCTTGCGCCAGGCCTTGTTCAGGCTCCAGTCGGCGCGGTTGAGCATGATGCGCTTGTTGCGGTCACCCTCAAACAGGCGCTCGACCGCGATGAACAGATCGGTCCAGACGGTCTGCGGGCAGGCATAGCCGCACCAGACCCGGCCAAACAATGCGGTCACCAAGAACAAGGCCAGCGCCGACAGAATCAGCAAGCCCGTTATGTAATAGACTTCCTGGGGCCAGATCTCGATGAAGAAGAAGTAGAAACGGGCGTTGGCGAAATCCACCAGCACGGCCTGATCGGGCGCGTCCGGTCCGCGATCCCAGCGCAGGAAGGGCGTGATGTAATACACAGCCAGCGCCAGGGCCATGAAGACCCATTTGCTGAAGCGGAACTTGCCGTGCACCAGCTTGGGGTGGATCGGCTCGCGTTTCTTGTAGAGCTCGCGCGAATGAGCGGCGTTGACCGCGACCGCGTCATGGGCTTCCACCCCGTCTGCGGCTTGTTCCCGGTCTGCGGGACGGTTTTTAATAAGATTCATAGCCTTTTCCGGCTTTCAGCCGTTGTTCGGACTGTTGCGCCACCTGGCTCGCCCCAGTGTAGCCAGATGGCGCAATATCGTCAGACTTATGGCGCGTGAGACCGTCCTAGCGGCCCGCCGCGTCCAGCGTATCCATAGCGTCGGCCGCACTGGCCTCGGTGTAAGCCCCATCGCTTTCACCGCCGCCCAGCAGATAGACATAGGCGGCCAGCGCCGTGATCACTTCTTCATCCAGACGCCCGTCCCAGGCCGGCATCACGCCATAGGGACCGCGCCAGATCGTGTTGGAGATCTGGTCATGCGTGCCGCCATAAAGCCATTCCTGATCGGTCAGGTCGGGGGCGCCCTGCATGCGGTCGCCCATGCCCTCAGGACCGTGACAGGCCGAGCACTGATACTCGTAGATTTCAGCGCCGACAGTCTGTCCCGCCTCGGTGGGTTCGATCATGTCAGACAGGGTCATGACGTAATCTGTGACCGCCGAAATTTCCGCGCGGCTGAGAAGCTCGTCGCGGCCATAGGCCGGCATTTGCGAGAAGCGGGTGTCAGGATTGTTCTCCCAGCGAATGCCCACATGCAGGGTGTGGCGGATGTCGTCGAACGAGCCGCCCCACAGCCACACATCGTCATTGAGGTTGGGATAGCCGATAAAGCCCTGACCGCCCGCGCCGTGACAGGTGGCGCAATTGTCGCCGAACGCGGACGAGCCCGCGGCCAGTGCAAAGTTCAAGAGGTCGGGGTCGGCTTCAATGGCGCGAATACCGCCGGTGTCCGCCGCCTCGGTGAGGCGGGTGAACATGGGCGCGCGGCTTTCTTCAAGCTCGGCGATCGCGACGGCCACATTGGCGCGTTCAGAGTGATCGCGCACGCCGCGCAAATGCCCGTCCATGCCCGGCAAGGCCGGCCAGGACGGCATGAAGATCCAGTAGATCACCGACCAGACGATGGAGGCGTAAAACACCCACACCCACCAACGCGGCAGCGGGTTGTCCAGCTCCTTGATGCCATCCCATTCATGGCCCGTGGTGTCCACGCCGCTATAGGCGTCGACGTCTTTCTTGTGCTCGTCAGACATGAGTGTCCTCCGTGTCCGAGGCGGCCGCCGGGCGTGCGTCGTCTTCGAGCGGCACGCGCGCGGCGTCGTCAAATTTATCCTGATTTTTCGGCCAGAGGGCGTAGACCAGGACCGTGGCGAAAATCACCACGAACCCGATCAGCCCCCAGGTCTGTGCGAAGCTTGACAGCGTTTCGTACATGACGACCTACCTCAGGTTCTCGTCGGCGTCGGCCTGATAGGTGGAGAAATCCACCATCGTGCCGAGCACCTGCAGATACGCGATCAGGGCGTCGAGCTCGGAGACCATCTCCGGGTTGCCGTCGAAATCGCGGATCGGCGCGCCCGGATAGCGGGCCAGGAACGCGTCATAGCCGGCCGAATAGGGATCGAGCTGGACGGCCAGATCGGATTCTGCGTTTTCGATCATCTCGTCGGTGTAGGGCACGCCCAGACGGCGCAGCGCCCGCAAACGACCTTCCACCACGCCGGTTTCCAGCTCTGTGGTCTCCAGGAACGCATAGGGCGGCATGATGGATTCAGGCACCACAGAGCGCGGATCGCGCATATGGTCACGGTGCCATTCATCCGAATACTTGTTCCCCAGCCGGGCCAGATCCGGCCCGGTGCGTTTGGAGCCCCATTGGAAGGGGTGGTCGTACATGCTCTCGGCCGCCAGCGAGTAATGGCCGTAGCGCTCCACCTCGTCACGCAGCGGGCGGACCATCTGGGAGTGGCAGTTGTAACAGCCCTCCCGAATGTAGATGTCACGGCCCATCAACGCCAGCGGTGAATGGGGACGCACGCCCTCCACTTCCTCGATGGTTTCATCGAGATAGAAGAGCGGCGCGATCTCCACCAGGCCGCCGATGGAGACGACAGCCAGCACGCCCACGGTCAGCACCAGCGAGTTCTGCTCGAGAACCTTTTTGTGCCAGCCCCAGATCGGATTTTCTTTCTTCGCCATATCCGCCTCCCTATTCGGCCGGTTGGATAGCGGCGGACTGCGGGTTCACCGCGTCCTCGGTATCAGCGACGTCGCCCTTGATGGTCTTGTAGACATTCCACGCCATCAACAGAGCGCCCGCCAGGTACATCAGCCCGCCCAGGGCGCGAATGATGTAGGACGGATGCATGGCTTCAACGGTCTCGACGAACGAGTATTCGAGGAAGCCCAGCGAGTCATAGGAGCGCCACATCAGGCCCTGCATGATGCCCGACACCCACATGGAGGTGATGTAGAGCAGGATGCCCAGGGTCGCGATCCAGAAGTGCCACTCGATCAGGGCGCGTGAGAACATGCCCTTGCGCTTCCACAGCCAGGGAACCAGGCAATAGATCGCGCCAAAGGAGATGAAGCCCACCCAGCCCAGAGCGCCCGAGTGCACGTGGCCGATCGTCCAGTCGGTGTAGTGCGACAGCGAGTTCACGGCGCGCACCGACATGACCGGACCTTCAAAGGTCGACATGCCGTAAAACGCGACCGAGACCACCAGCATGCGGATCACCGGGTCGGTGCGCAGCTTGTCCCAAGCCCCTGACAGGGTCATCAGGCCGTTGATCATCCCGCCCCAGGACGGCATCCACAGCATGATCGAGAAGGTCATGCCCAGCGTCTGCGCCCATTCCGGCAGCGCCGTATAGTGCAAGTGGTGCGGGCCCGCCCAGATATAGATGAAGATCAGCGCCCAGAAGTGGATGATCGACAGGCGGTAGGAATAGACCGGCCGTTCAGCCCGCTTGGGGATGAAGTAATACATGATCGCCAGGAAGCCGGCGGTCAGGAAGAAGCCCACGGCGTTGTGGCCGTACCACCACTGGGTCAAAGCGTCCTGCACGCCCGAGAAGGCGGAATAGGAGCGCGAGCCCAGCAAAGACGCCGGCATGGCCAGATTGTTGACCACATGCAGCATCGCCACGGTGACGATGAAGGCCAGGTAGAACCAGTTCGCCACATAAATGTGCGGCTCTTTGCGCTTGGCCAGCGTGCCCAGGAAAACCAACAGATAGACGACCCAGACCAGGGTCAGCCACAAATCGGCGTACCATTCCGGCTCGGCGTATTCTTTTGACTGGGTGATGCCCAGAAGATAGCCCGTGGCCGCGACCACGATGAACATCTGATAGCCCCAGAACACGAACCAGGGCCAGACGCCGCCGGCGAGACGGGCGCGGGTGGTGCGCTGGACCACGTAAAAACTCGTGGCGATCAGCACATTGCCCCCGAAGGCGAAGATCACTGCGCTGGTGTGGACCGGACGCAGACGCCCGAAATTGAGTTGCGGGAAGGCGTCCCAGGACAGGAAAGCCGGCCAGGCCAGTTGCGAGGCGATAACGACGCCGACCAGAAGCCCGACAATCGCCCAGAACATCGAGGCGATAACCCCGTACTTGACGATGTTTTCATTGTATTCGGCGGGGTCGCGCTCGACCCCTCCGTTTGAGTACACGCCGACCATGCCGAACAGGCCCAGCACGAAGCTGGCCCCGATCACCCAGGCGTGAAGTCTCATATTCGCGTCTGCGCCATTGGCGGCTGCGAACAGCGACCAAAGGGCGCCAAGCAGCAGTATGCCGCCGACAATCATAGCGTTGGCGTCTAAGCCGGTTTTGGGTCGGTCCGCGTGCGCGGTCATTTCGCCCCTCCCTGATGTAGGCAATGTCCGGAACTCTCTTGGCTGGGAAATGCTGAAGATGAAACTATGGCAATATGCCTCAGCACCTTTTCTTCGCGGCCCGCCATACAGTCCTGTGCGTCGAGATCACCTTGTTTCCCATAGTATTTCAAGGGTTTTACGGCGCACTGAAAGACAAGGCCTGAAGGAGGCGACACGTTGACACACCCCGGAATGGATGTGGGGCCGCTCTTGGGCGGCCGTGTCGAGATCGATTTCCTGGCCGGATTGATCGCCGGCCTGTCCACCAGCGCCCATTGTCTGGCCATGTGCGGGGGCATCGCCGCCGTGCTGGCGCTGGGCGGGGGCGAGGGGGCTTCGCCTGCCCGACGCGCTTCGCGTTTGCTGCAGGCTCAGCTGGCGCGGATCGCGCTCTATGTGGGGCTGGGCGTGATCGCGGGGTTTATTGGCTGGGGCTTGCAGGATTCACGCCCTCCCGCGGTCTTTCATGACATGGCGCGGTATCTCTCTGCGCTGGTTTTGATGGCGGCCGGGTTTTCGATCATGGAGATCCCGATTTTCGGCGGCCAGGCCGGGCGTTTAGGCGCGCGTCTGGCGGCGCCGATCACCAAGCGTTTGCATCATCTGCACCGCTTCGGTCCGGTTGGTCTGGGGCTTGTCTGGGGGCTGATGCCCTGCGCCTTGATCTATCTGATGACGTTCTACGCCGGCTTGACCGGATCGCCCGTGCAGGGCGGTTTCGTGATGGCCGGGTTCGGTCTGGGCACGGTTCCCGCCCTGATGGCGGTGGGGCTGGGGGTGGGCGCCTTGCAAGCGCTGGCGCGTCAGCTCTGGCTGCGGCTTCTGGCGGGCGGTGCGTTGATCATCCTCGCGGTCTGGACGGCGCTCGATCACGGCATGTGAAAAAGGCCTGGACAACATATAAAGATATCCTTATATCCAGATTTGCGCCGATTTGAGCTTCAGCTTGCGGGCGCGGAATAAGTGCGGCTAAAGCGAAGCGTCGAGATTGTTTGAACCAGACACCCCCCCGTCCGCCTTGGACAGTCTCGACGCACCGCTCTCTGGCTTGTTCCGCTCCGGCTCCACCCCCGGCGCGAAAGAGACCTTAAGGAGAGCATCATGACCTATCCGGCCCTGCTGGATCGCCCCGTACAGTCCTCACCGACCCCTCCGCCGGTTCGCCGCATGCGCGCGATCATGCTGGGCTGCGGCGTTGTGGGCGGCGGCGTGATCGAGCGCTTGCCGGAGGGCGTTGAGCTTTTGGGCATTCTCACTCGCACCCCGCGTCCTGAAGGCGTTTCCGGCTTTCCTGTCTTCACGGATGCCGACGCACTTTTCGCGCTTCGGCCAGAGCTGGTGATCGAAGCGCTGCCCGGCGGGGCGGAGGCCGAAGCGCTGGTTGAGCGCGCGGTGAATGCGGGCTGTCATGTAGTGACGGCCAACAAGGATGTGGCCGCACGCCGTCCTGATCTGGTCGCCAGAACTTATGCGGCGGGCCGCACCTTTGCTTGTTCGTCGGCCGTCGGCGGCGGCGCGCCGGTTCTGGAAACCGTGGCGCGTCTGCGTGAGAACGGCGTCAAGGTGGGCCGGGTGCGGGGCGTCTTGAACGGCACCTCCAATTTTGTGCTCGACCGTCTGGCTTCGGGCCGCAGTCTCTCGGCGTCCGTCAAGGAGGCGCAAGACGCCGGTTTCGCCGAAGCCGATCCCAGCGCGGACCTGGACGGTCTCGACGCCGCGAACAAGCTCGCCTTGATCGCACGCGAAGCGTGGGGCGCCGTTCTTGATCCTGCAGCCATGCCCACGGCCTCGATCCGGGACCTGCCGGCTCATGTGCTGGAGGCGGCGCGACTGGACGGCCGCCGCATCCGCCAGATCGGATGCCTGTCGCGCACGGCGTCAGGCGTCAGCGCGCAGGTGCGCCTTGAGGCTTTGCCGCTCAATGATCCGCTGTCGCGGGCGCGGGCGGAAGGCAATGTGGTCGTGCTGCTGCCTGAGCGTGGCGCGGAGGTGATCGTGGCGGGCAAGGGCGCGGGGCGTCTGCCGACCGCCGGAAGCCTGATCGGCGATCTCAACCGGCTTCTGAAAGCCCAACGCTCATGACGGCGCTGGCGTCAGAAACCGGCCGATGTCGACCCTCTCACTGGCGTGTGCAGGAGTATAGCTGCGGCTTTGAACGCCCGAATGGCGGCGGCTGGTCAGATGTGCGCGGCCGGGTGGTCGGTCCCGATGACGGGGCTGTGACTATCGTGCTGGGCGGCATTTCTGCGGACCGGCGTCTGGTCGACGATGAAGAGGGACCGGGCTGGTGGCCGGGCGTGGCTGCGCCCGGCGGCGCGCTGGACCCGACCCGGCGCCGTCTGGTGTCCATGGATTTTCTGGACGACGCCGCCGAACCTTTTCCTAGCGTCGAAGATCAGGCGGCGGCGGTGCTGATGCTGGCGGACGCCGCCGGGATCGAGCGGTTCTCACTGGTGGGCGCCAGCTATGGCGGCACGGTGGGTTTGACGCTGGCGACCCTGGCGCCGGACCGGGTCAGCCGGCTGGATCTGTTGTGCGCCAGCGCGGGCGTGCATCCGATGACTCAGGGATTGCGGTCGATCCAGCGCGACATCCTTAAACTCGCCATCGACGCCGGGCAGGGCGCGCGCGGCGTCGACATCGCCCGGCGGCTCGCCATGACCACCTATCGCACGGCTGAGGAATTTGCTCAGCGCTTCGGCCCGGACGGCGAGACGGGCGGGGTTGAGGCCTATCTGGCCGCCCGCGGCTCGGAATACGCCCGCTCGGTTACGCCAGAGCGTTTCCTGTCGCGGTTGGCGTCCATGGAGGCCGCCGCGCCCGACCTGTCGCAGATCCGCTGTCCGGTGCGTCTTCTGGCGTTTACCTCGGATACTTTGGCGCCGCTGGCTCAAATTCAGGCGACGCATGACGCCCTGACGGGGTGTGAGGCGCAATTGATCGTTCGCGACAGCCTTTACGGGCATGACGGATTTCTCAAAGAGGCCGCGCTGGTGAATGCGTTTCTGGAGGGGCGAGATGACTGAGTTTCGCACGCGCGCGGTTCGCGCCGGGATCAATTGCGATCCCGGTCATGGCGCGGTTGTCGCGCCCATACAGGTGTCCAGCGCCTATCGGCGGGCCGATCCGGCCCAGCCTGGCGCGTTTGACTATGCCCGCACTGGCCAACCCGGTCGGGCGGAACTGGCCGCCGCCCTTGCAGCGCTGGAAGGGGCCTCCGGCGCGGTGGTGGCCAGTTCGGGAATGGCGGCGATTGATCTGGTGCTCAATCTGCTGCCCAACGGGGCGCGCATCCTCTGCGCCCATGATTGCTATGGCGGCACGCGGCGGTTGATGGATGCGCGCAGCCAGCAGCGCGGTTTTGACCTCGTCTATGTGGACTGCACCGATGACGCCGCGCTGGAAGAGGCGCTCTGGGACGGGGTGGATCTGGTGTTTTTCGAGACCCCGTCCAATCCGCGCTTGCGCCTGACCGATCTTCAGACCGCTTGCGTGCGGGCGAAAGCGGCAGGGGCGCTGGCGGTTGTGGACAACACCGTGTTGTCGCCCGCCCTCCAGCGCCCGATCGCGCTGGGGGCCGATCTGGTGGTCAGCTCGCTCACCAAGATGATCAACGGGCATTCCGACATGGTGGGCGGCGTGGTCTGCGCCCGGGACCCCGACCATGTGGAGCGCCTCAGCTGGTGGGCCAACGCGGCGGGGGCTGTGGGCGGGGCGTTTGACGCCTTTCTCGCCCTGCGCGGGCTGCGCACCTTGCCGGTGCGCGCCAAGGCGCAATCAGACAGCGCGCTCGAAATCGCCCGGCGACTCAACGCCCATTCCAAGGTGGTCCGGGTGGACTATCCCGGCCTTGAGAGCCATCCCGGCCACGCCATCGCCAAGGCTCAGCAGGACGGTTTCGGCCCGCTGATGAGCCTGGAGCTGACAGGCGGTGAAGCGGCGGCGCGCCAGTTCGTGCAATCGCTAGAGCTGTTCATCCTCGCGCAATCGCTGGGCGGGGTGGAAAGCCTGTGCGCCATTCCCGCCACCATGACCCACGCCGCCATGACGCCCGAGGCGCGGCAAGAGGCGGGCGTGCCCGACGGTCTGGTGCGCCTGTCGGTCGGTCTCGAAGCGCCAGCCGATCTCTGGGCAGATCTTGAACAGGCGCTGGACGGGCTTTAGCGCCCCCGCGCCTTGACCCCTGAGCATACAGGGGGTACCGCCGCATGTTGACTGTACTTATCTGGTGCAGGCTTTCCTCCGTGAATGGCATTGTCATCCGACGCGCCAGCTTAAAGGCGTGGGGAAGCCGTCAGAAACATGTGAGACGAGGATTGATATGGCCGACGCGACCAAGAGCGACGCCAACCAGGCTGAAGGCGCGACCGAGCGCCGTTTCCCTGCGGTTCCCGGACCGTCGGAGCTGCCCAAGATCGATTCAGACATTCTCGCCTTCTGGAAACAGGACGGCACCTTCCAGGCGTCCATCGACGAGCGCCCCGAAGACGACCAGTTCGTGTTTTATGACGGCCCGCCCTTCGCCAACGGCCTGCCCCATTACGGGCACCTGCTGACCGGCTTCGCCAAGGACGTGATCCCGCGCTTTCAGACCATGAAGGGCAAGCGCGTCGAGCGCCGCTTTGGCTGGGACACCCACGGCCTTCCGGCGGAATTGTCCGCGGAGAAAGACCTTGGCATTTCCGGGCGCAAGGCCGTTCTTGAAATGGGCATCGACAAGTTCAACGCCGCGGCGCGCGCCGGGGTGATGAAATATGCCGGCGAGTGGGAAGACTATGTCACCCGCTCGGCGCGCTGGGTCGATTTCGAGAACGATTACAAAACCCTCGACACCAGCTTTATGGAAAGCGCGCTCTGGGCGTTCAAACAGCTCTGGGACAAGGGCCTGGTCTATAAGGACTATCGGGTCGTGCCCTATTCCTGGGCCGTGGAATCCCCGCTGTCGAACTTTGAAACCCGTCTCGATAACTCCTACCGCAACCGCACAGACCCCGCCGTCACCATCGGCTTTGAGCTGAAAGAGGGTCAGGGCGAGCTGTCGGGCGCGAAAATCCTGATCTGGACCACCACGCCCTGGACCTTGCCCTCCAACCTCGCCTGTGCGGCGGGCGCGGACATCACCTACGCCATCATGCAAAAGGGCGAGGAGCGCTTCATTCTGTCCGTGAACGGATTGGAGAAGTACAAGAAGCAGCTCGAAGGCGCTGAGCAGGTCGGCACGCTGAAGGGCTCAGATCTGGCGGGCCTGAAATACCACCCGCCGTTTGACTATTTCGTCGGCTACGAAAACGCGCACCAGATCCTTCTCGAAGACTTCGTCGTCGATGAAGACGGCACCGGCATCGTGCACATGGCGCCGGGCTTTGGCGAGGATGACCTGAACGCCTGTCGCAAGGCGGGCATCGGCGTGGTCGTGCCGGTGGATCAGGCGGGCCGCTATACTAGCGAAATCCCTGATTACGAAGGCCTTTTGGTGTTTGACGCCAACAAGCCGATCATCCAGCGCATGAAGGAAGAGGGCAAACTCTTCCGCCATGATACCTATGATCACAACTATCCTCATTGCTGGCGCACCGATGAGCCGCTGATCTACAAGGCGGTGGACAGCTGGTATCTGAAAGTCTCGAACTTCCGCGAGCGGATGGTCGAGCTCAATCAGGAGATCAACTGGTCGCCGGGACACGTCAAGGACGGCATTTTCGGCAACTGGCTGGCCGGTGCGCAGGACTGGAATATCTCCCGCTCTCGCTTCTGGGGCACGCCGATCCCGGTCTGGGTGTCAGATGACCCCAACTATCCGCGCATGGATGTCTACGGCTCCATCGAGGAGCTGGAGGCGGAGTTCGGCGTCAAGGTCACCGACCTACACCGGCCCTATATCGACGAGCTGACCCGTCCGAACCCGGACGATCCCACAGGCAAGTCCACCATGCGCCGCGTCGAAGATGTTTTCGACGTCTGGTTTGATTCTGGCTCCATGCCGTATTCGCAGGTCCATTATCCGTTCGAGAACAAGGACTGGTTCGAGGCGAACTTCCCGGCGGACTTTATTGTCGAGTATGTCGCCCAGACGCGCGGCTGGTTCTACACGCTGATGGTGCTGTCGACGATGTTGTTTGACCGGCCGCCGTTCAAGAACGCGATCTGTCATGGCGTGGTGCTCGACGAGAACCGCCAGAAGCTGTCCAAGCGCCTGCGCAATTATCCCGACCCGATGGAATTCTTTGACCAGTACGGCTCGGACGTGATGCGCTGGTTCCTGATCTCGTCTCCGGTGCTCACCGGGGGCGATCTGCTGGTGCCTAAAGAAGGCCGCGAGATCGCGAGCGTGCAGCGCGAAGCCATCGCACCGCTTCTGAACGCGTATTCCTTCTTCTCGCTCTACGCCAATCTGGAAGAGCGCCAGCCGCAGATCATCACCTCGGCGAATGATCCGCTGGACCGCTATATCCTGACCAAGACTGGTGAGCTGGCGAGCGCGGTCGAGGCGGCGCTTGACGGCTATGACGTGCCGCGCGCCTGCAAGGACGCGACGGCCTTTTTCGACGCCCTGACCAACTGGTATATCCGGCGCTCCCGCGCCCGCTTCTGGGGCTCTGAAGACGAGGCGGCCAAGACCGCCGCGTTTGATACGCTCTATACCGTGCTGGTGAAGGTCTGCCGCGTGCTTGCGCCGCTGCTGCCGATCGTGTCGGAAAAAGTCTACAAGGCGCTGACGGGCGACCGCTCCGTGCATCTGACGCTATGGCCCAAGGCGGACGAGTTCCCGTCTGACCACGCGCTGGTGCGGTCGATGGATCTGGTGCGTGACGCCTGTTCGGCGGCTTTGGCCGTGCGCGAGCGCTCGCGCTTGCGGGTGCGCCTGCCGCTCAAGACCCTCACCATCGTGCATGCCGACAGTGCGGCGCTGGAGCCGTTTGCGGACCTGATCCGCGACGAGGTCAATGTGCGCGCCGTGGCCACGTCCACCGATCTGGACGCCTATGGCCGGGTGGAGCTGAAACCCGATCCGCGTATCGGCAAGCGTCTGGGCAAGGCCATGAAAGACGTGATGGCCGCGTCGCGCTCGGGTGAGTTCACCCTCAATGATGACGGCACGGCGAGTGTGGCGGGCCAGACCCTGGCCGCAGAAGAGTTCACCATGCGCGTGGTCACCGATGAAGGCTCTGACGCTGAACCTTTTGCGGGCACCGGCGCCATCGTGCTCGATACGTCTGTGGACGACGATCAGGCGCGCGAAGGCCTGGCCCGTGATCTGATCCGCGCCATCCAGACGGCCCGCAAGGATGCCGGGCTCGATGTGTCGGACCGGATCGCGCTGGGGATTTCAGGCGGCGACGCCGTGGCGGCGGCGATTGCGGCGCATGGCGATTTCATCAAGGACGAAACCCTCGCTGTCAGCCTGTCGGCCGAGGCGGGCGCAGGCTTTGTCAGCGAGACCGAGATTCAGGGCGATGCGGTGCGCATCAGTGTAGAGAAAGCGGCGGCGTAGGCCGTCCGGGACGATATTTGATGACCGAACAGACCGCATACGAGTTCAACGCCCTTGAGACCAAATGGCGCGCGTACTGGCAACAGAACCGCACCATGAAGACGCCGGACCCCAAGCCGGGCGACAAGACCTTTTACGTGCTCGACATGTTCCCTTATCCGTCGGGCGCGGGCCTTCATGTGGGGCACCCGGTTGGTTATCTGTCTACGGACATTGTCGCGCGCTATAAGCGCATGGCCGGGTATAAGGTGCTGCACCCGATGGGTTGGGACAGCTTTGGCCTGCCCGCGGAACGCTACGCCATGAAGACGGGCGTGCATCCGGAAGTCTCCACCCAGGCCAATATCGCCAATTACAAGCGACAGATGGACCTTCTGGGCCTGGGGTATGACTGGGATCGCGAGATTCAAACTTCCAGCCCGGATTATTATCACTGGACCCAGTTCATCTTCACCCGGCTCTATAACGCCTTCTATGACGCGGACGACGACAAGGCGCGCCCGATCAGCGAATTGCCGATCCCGTCCGAGGTCGAGGCCGCGGGCAAGCTGGCGGTTCAGGACTATCAGGACGCGCGGCGGCTTGTGTATTACGAGACCGCGCCGGTGAACTGGTGCGCGGAGCTCGGCACGATCCTCGCCAATGAAGAGGTTTTCGACGGCAAGTCCGAGCAGGGTTATGAGGTCATTCGCGTCCCCCTCAAACAGGTGAAGATGCGCATCACCGCCTATGCCGAACGCCTGATCAGCGATCTCGACGCGCTCGACTGGCCGGAAGGCATCAAGGACTCACAGCGCAACTGGATTGGCCGCTCTGAGGGCGTGCAATTGCGCTTCAAGGTGCAAGGCTCGGATCTGGAAGTCGAGACCTTCACCACGCGCGTGGATACGCTGGGCGGGGTGACCTTCCTGGCCGTCGCGCCCGAGCATGAGTTGCTTGATGCTCTGACCACGGATGACCAGAAAGCTGCGGTGACCGCCTATCGCGATGAAGCCGCGCGCAAGTCTGATCTCGATCGCACCAAGGACGCTGAAAAGACTGGCGCGCCCACGGGCAGCTATGCGATCAACCCGGTGACAGGCCGCGCCGTGCCGATCTTCGTCGCCGATTATGTGCTGCCTGATTACGGCACCGGAGCGGTGATGGGCGTTCCGGCTCATGACGAGCGCGATTTCGCCTTCGCCAACACCTATGGCCTCGACATTGTGCCGGTGATTGATCCCGGCGCCGATGCGCCTGAGCGCGAGGCCGTGCTGGCGGGGCAAAAATGCTGGACCGATGACGGGGTCATGCTCGCGGCGCCAGACGATTCAGGGCTCTACCAGGCCGGCGTGCGCTGGCGCGACGCGCGTGAGGCGGTGGCCGATCATCTGGAAGCGCAAGGCGTTGGCCAGCGGGTGATCAGCTATAATCTGCGCGACTGGATTTTCGCCCGTCAGCGCTATTGGGGCGAGCCGATCCCGATCATCCATTGGGAAGACGGCACTCGCACCACCGTGCCCGAGGATCAGCTGCCGCTGGCTTTGCCGCATATCGACACTTACAAGCCGACCGGTCATGGGGAATCGCCCCTGGCCCGCGCCGAGGACTGGGTCGAGGTCACCGATCCCGAAACCGGGATGAAGGGCCGCCGCGACACCAACACCATGCCGCAATGGGCGGGCTCGTGCTGGTATTATCTGCGCTTCAAGGACCCCAAGAATGCGTCCGCCATGGTCGATCCAGACCTGGAGAAAGCCTGGGGCATGGTCGATCTGTATGTGGGCGGCGCCGAGCATGCGACGCTGCACCTGCTCTATGCGCGCTTCTGGCACAAAGTGCTGTTTGACCTGGGGCTGGTCTCCACCAAGGAGCCGTTCCAGAAGCTGGTGAACCAGGGCCTTCTGACCAGCCACGCCTTCAAGAACGCCCGCGGAATCATCCTGCCGGTGGACGAAGTGGTCGAGCGCGAGGACGGAACCTTCGTACACGAACCCTCTGGCAATGTGGTCGAGCGGGTCGGCGCGAAAATGTCGAAATCGCTCCATAACGTGGTCACCCCTGATGATGTGGTCGAACGCTTCGGTGCGGACGCCTTCCGCGTGCACATGATGTTCATGGGGCCGGTGGAAGCGATGCGCGAATGGGAGACCGAGAAGGTCTCAAGCGCATTGAAATTCCTGCGCCGCGTCTGGCGGTTTGCGACCGAAGGCCTCGCCAATCCGTCGTCAGAAGCAAGCAAGCCTGTCAGCCTGGCGCTGACCAAGCTGGTGCTCGCGGTCACAGAAGATCTTGATAATCTGCGCCTGAACACTGGCATCGCCGAGCTGATGAAATTCCTCAATGCCGTTGAAGGTCAGCCGGTCAGCAAAGCCGTGCTGGATCAGTTCATCACCGTGCTCGCGCCGTTTGTGCCCTTCATGGCGGAAGAGCTGTGGGAGAAGGCCGGTCACAACCCGTCCGTCTTCGACGCCCAATGGCCGACGGCGAACGAAGCCGATCTGGACGCCGCGATCGAGGAGATCGAGGTCGTGGTGCAAGAAGGCGGCAAGCGCCGCGCCACGATCACTCTTGATCCGGATGCGGACGATCAGACCGTGCGCGACGCCTCGCTGGCGCGCCTCGCCGAAATGGGCAAACCGATTGACGGCGTCGACATGAACCGCGTCATCGTGGTGCGCGACAAGAAGTCGGGCCGCGTGAAGCTCGTCAACGTGCCCAAGCTGGGCGAGTAACCGGCGCATGAATGAAGAAAGCCCCGGCGGGTTCCGCCGGGGCTTTTTTATCCATAATCCTCTTTCCCGGACTTGGTCCGGGATCCAGAGCCGGATGCGCTGAGCTTGAAACCCCCTGGGCCCCGGCCTACGCCGGGGAAGAGGCGTGGGGTTAAGGTTGAAACCCGGCCAAGCGCAGCTCCGAGCCGGGGCCTCTACTCGAGCTCAAGCGGAGCGCCATCCACCGTGATCTGGGTTTCCATCACCTCAGCCGCGCGGGTGAAAGCGGTCTCAGCATCCTGCTCGCCATCGAGCACGGCCTGACCTTCGTTCAGGAGGGGCATGTAGAGCATGGAGCCTTCCGCGTCGTCTTCGGCGGTGAAGCGATCTGCGGTCTCCAAAATCTCGTCCCAGACCGCACGCACTTCGGCCCAATAGCCTTGCGTGCCGTCCCAATAGGTTTGGGCGGCGTGGTCGCCTTCCAGATCGAAACGGCGATAGGTGTTGATGCCGTGCTCGCGCACCAGCTCTCGTGTCTGTCCGTCGCGCAGGACGACTTTCAAGTTGTCCTGTTCATGGGTCCAGCCCCAGCTCAGGATGGTGTGCCGGTTCACCGCATCGATGACGTCGTAATCGTCGCGCGTGGTGGCGTCGCGCCGAGGCAGCGGGCGCCAGCTGCGCGCCGGCTCCCAAGTGGAGGCTTCGTCCGCATGCTCCCAGCGCGCAATGCCGGCATAGCGCGGGCTGTCATCGACTTGATAGACGGTTTGCGACCAGGCGCCACGAGACTGATCCGGGCTCAGAACGTCCATCGTCCATTCGCCGAAGCCTTGATAGGCCATCAGGCGCGAAGGCTCATACGCCCAATCCTGGCGCCAGTGCTTGACCACGAACGGGTCCTCCAGATCGCCGACCAGCAACAAATGCTGCAGCGAGATGAAGTCGCTCTCATCGGTGATCACATAGACCACTTCGCGCGCCGGGGTGACCTTGGGGTCGGCCAGCTCATACTCGGCTGAGATCGGCAGGAATTCGGTGAAATCAAACGTCACTTCGTACTCGCCCGCCATGGCGAGGATCGCCTGACGGTCCGTTTCGAACTCTGCCTGAAGATGAGTGTGCGTGTACGGCGCTTCAGCCAGAGGCGCGGTGTGTTGAGCGCCGGTGCTGGCGCAAGCGCTGAGCGATACCGCGGCCAGGCTGGCGGTGGCGAGCGTCATGAAACGAAGTTTGGTCATCTGTGTCCCCCTGTCTGGGTCGCCGCCGCAGAAAGGCGAGCGGATCGTGGTTCGGCGTATAGGCCAGTCTGCCATCTGCATAGTGCGAAAGATTCTCACTTGCAATCGCAAATGATCTGCGCCATTCAGTCACACAAATGAGAACGGTTCGCAATCAGGGGCGAGACATGACCACAATGATTTCCAAATTCCACGGACGCGCCTGGCTGGCCGCCAGCGTCTCACTTCTGGCGCTGACGGCGCCGGCGCTGGCCGAGGCTGACGCCGGGCAGGGCGCTGAAGCCAGAGATGTGATCGTCGTCACCGCGACGCGCACCCAGCTGACCAATTTTGATTATCCGGGGCTGACCAGCGTGATTTCGCTGCAGGCGTTAGACGAGAACCGCCCGACGGATCTGATTGAACTGCTGGAAGATATTCCGGCGCTGGAGGTTTCGGGCGGGCCGCGCCGGACGGGGCAGACCCTGAGCCTGCGCGGGCTGGGCCGGGAGAACGTCACCTTGCTGATCGACGGCGCCCGCCAGAACTTCAACAGCGCCCATGACGGCGTCTTGTTCCTCGATCCCTCGCTTCTGGGCCGCGTGGAAAGCGTGCGCGGGTCCGCCTCCTCCTTGTACGGATCAGGCGCGGCGGGCGGCGTGATCGCCTTTGAAACCCTAGAGGCTGACGACCTTCTGGACGACGGCCAAAGCTTTGGCGTGCGCGCTTCTGCGGGCTATCGCTCGGTCAATGAAGAAAGCCGTGGGTCTGTCGCTCTGGTTGGCGATACGGGGGCGTTTGCAGGGGTGGCGGCGCTCAGCCTGCGTCAGTCGGGCGATATCGAGCTGGGCTCTGGCGACGCCTTGACGGTTGAAGACGATATCGTCTCCGGTCTTCTGGGCGGGGAGTGGGATATCAGCGACGCCCTTGAGCTTGAGCTGGGTTGGCTCAGCTTCCGCAATGACAGCGTCGAGCCCAATAACGGGCAGGGCGCGGCGGGCGTGGATAGCCTGAACCCGCTGATGAACAAGGACGTATCCTCTGACAGCCTGCGCGCGACCCTACGCTTCGCCCCGTCAAACCCGCTGATCAATCTTGAGACGACGCTCTATCACAATATCGGCGCAGTGGATGAAACCGATGAGAGCCTCAACCGATTCATCGAGCGCGATCTGACCACCACGGGGATTCGGGCCGAGAACCGCGCCGCGTTCGCCTTGGGTGGTCTCGACATGGCGCTGGTGACCGGCGCGGAATGGTATGAAGACGAGCAGGAGGGGACGGATTCCGCGACCTCAACGGGCGTGCGCGGCGGCGTGCCCAGCGGGGCGACCCGGTTCACCGGCGTCTGGGCGCAGCTTGAGAGCACGCTCGATCTGGGCTCGGCGGGCGAGCTGATTGTCCTGCCTGGCGTGCGATTTGACCAGTTTGAGAGCGAGTCAGACCAGGCCGACACCAATAACGACGACGCGGTCTCTCCGCGCATCGCCGCGACCTGGGCGCCCAATGACAGCGTGCGCGTGTTCGGGTCCTGGGCCGAGGCGTTCCGCGCCCCGTCGCTGAACGAGCTGTATCTCAGCGACACGCACTTCTCCTTGCCTCATCCGATCCTGGGCGCGCCGGTCTTCATCACCAACAGCTTTATCGCCAACCCGGATTTGAAACCCGAGCACACCGAAACCCTCGAAATCGGCGCCGCCTTCAGCCATCAAGGTCTGTTCACGAGCGATGACCGGCTTGAGATCAAGGGCGCCTGGTTCCAGACCGAAGCCGAAGACCTGATCAATCTCAATGTGGACTTCGCCTTCAACCCCACCTGTTTCGCGCCGCCCTTCCTGCCGTGTTCGGCGGGGACCACCTATTCGGAAAATCTGGCGGAAGCGGAACTCGAAGGCTTTGAGATCGCGGCGGCTTATTCGGTCGGGGCGTTCGAGCTGTCCGGCTCGATCTTTGAAGTGGATGGCGAGGACAAGGCCACAGGCGAGCCGCTAGGCGCGCTGCAGCCGGTGATGGGCTTTGTGAACGCCCGCTACACGTTCGAACCCCAGCGTCTCACTTTGGGCGGCCGTGTGGCTTTCGCGGCTGATTTCGACAAGACCGACAGCACGGCGCAAGAGCGTGACGGCTACGCCGTGCTCGATCTTCACGCCGGGTGGACGCCGCTGGCGGACCAGCCGCTGCGCATCAATCTCGGCGTCGATAACGTGTTTGACGAGGACTATGAGCGTGTGTTTGCGGGCGTGTCTGAAGCCGGCCGCAGCGTCCGCATTGACCTGACCTGGACGGGCGCTTGGTAGAGAGGGCCTGACGCCTGTCCCATGAAGGGCGCGTCCGGACGCGGGCGCGCCCTTTTTTCATTCATGGCTTGCCGCTCGCCCATCGCCGGGACACAGTCCGGGGAAAGCGTATCGGGGAGGCTGTTCATGCGTTTGGGTCTGAAGTTGGCGGCGATCATGTCCGCCTTGTTTGTGGTGTCCGCCTGTACAAGCGTCGAGCCTGCGCCAGAGCCGCATCCAGATACGCAAAGACTCCTGTCTTCCGGGCCCGTGGTCGGGTTCTTGAGTGAAAACGGCGCCCCGACCTGGCTGGGCTTGCCCTATGCGCAATCGACAGCCGGCCCCAATCGCTGGCGCGCCCCCGAGCCGACACCGTCCCGTACGGGGCTATTGGAAGCATTGCAGCACCCCGAGCCCTGTCCTCAGATCGTCAATCGGCTGAGCACGGAGACCACCGGCTTGCCGGTTGGTGCGCTCTATGGCTCTGAAGACTGTCTGAAACTTGACGTCTATGCGCCGGCATCCGCCGAGCCGGGCGCAGACGGTCTTCCGGTGATGATGTGGATCCATGGCGGGTCGAACACCTGGGGCTACGCCAGCCAATATGACGGCTCGAAACTGGCGCAGGAACAAGACGTGGTCGTGGTGGTGGTCCAGTACCGCCTGGGACCGCTCGGCTTTTTCGCCCACCCCGATATTGATGAGGGCCAGGGCGCCAATTTCGCGCTGCTGGACCAGGTCGCAGCTCTGAACTGGATCCAGGCTGAAATCTCGCAGTTCGGCGGCGATCCGGACAATGTCACGATCTTTGGTGAAAGCGCGGGCGGCCAGAACGTCGCGGCGCTGCTGGCCTCGCCGTTGGCGTCAGGCCTGTTTCACCGCGCGATCGTGCAATCGGGCTTCTTTGACAGCGTTCCGCTGGACGAGGCGCGCAACGGCGACGTGAACAGCGCCATCCCCGCCGCAGACCGCATGGTGCAGGCGCAAGGGAACCCGGATTTGCGCGCCCTGTCTCTGCAAACCGTCTTTGACGCGTACAATCTGGGCGATCCACGCGCTGAGCTGCCCCGGGTGATCGCGGACGGGGTGAGCTTGCCACGCGCGGGGCTGGCGAGTGCGTTCGACAGCCCGGAGACGTTCAACGCCGTGCCGGTGATCACCGGCACGAACCGCGATGAAATGAAGCTGTTCAATGCGCTCAATGATGATCTGACCCGTCGGCGTTTCGGTCTGCTGATTTCGATCCGCGACCGGGCCTATTATGATCGGTTGAGCCATTACCAGTCGCGCTTGTGGCGCATACTGGCCGTGGATCAGGCGGCCGAGCGCATGCAGAGCGCCGGTCACGATCAGGTCTGGGCCTACCGGTTTGACTGGGATGAAGGCGGGCGCCTTCTGACCATGAATCTGTCGGAGATTTTCGGCGCGGCCCATGCGATGGAAATTCCGTTTGTGTTCAACCATTTTGACTTTTTCGGACAGCTTGACCGGGCGCTGTTCAACCGCAGCAATGAAGACCGGCGAGACGCATTGGCGGCCAGCATGGGCGCGTACTGGGCGAATTTTGCCCGAGATGGCGATCCCGGCGCGGCGGGTGGCCCGGACTGGCCGCGCTGGTCCTCTGACGCCGAGTTGATGCGCTTTGACGCGCCCTCCCCTGAACTCATCGAAGGGGCGGACAGTCTGTCCGCGCTGTTGTCTGACCTCGGCTCTGATCCAGCGCTTAGCGCGGCGCAGATCTGCCGCGCGGCGCAGGCGCTGAGCAATTGGCGGGATGAACTGGAAGATCAGATCCTGACGCAGACCGATTGCGCGGCCTGAGGACGTTACCTCTTGCAGACTGGAAGTGAACGGTGTTCACTGCTGCTCTAATGAGCGGCGAAGCCGCCGGGGAGGAACCTATGTCTGCAACCCTTTCGACGCCCGTCGAGGTGGAACTTGATGTACTGATTGTCGGCGCCGGTCTGTCCGGCGTCGGCACGGCTTGGCATTTGCAGCATCGCTGTCCGGATCAGTCCTATCTGGTCCTGGAAGCGCGCGAGTCCCTGGGCGGCACCTGGGATTTGTTCCGCTATCCGGGCATCCGCTCTGACAGCGACATGTACACATTCGGCTATGCGTTCCGTCCCTGGACGGACGGCAAGGTGTTCGCCGACGGCCCGTCCATCCGCAACTATGTCAACGACACGGCGGAAGAAGCGGGAATCTCCGAACACATCCGCTATGGCCACAAGGTGGTCGGCGCGCACTGGAACACCGAGGACGCGCGCTGGACGCTGGAGGTGGCGGTTGACGGGTCTGACGAGATCAAGCGTTTTCGCTCGAAATTCATGGTGCTGTGCTCTGGCTATTACCGCTATGAGCGCGGCTATATGCCGGACTTTCCGGGCATGGCGGATTTCAAGGGTGACATCATCCACCCCCAGCTCTGGCCCGAAAACTATGATTACTCGGGCAAGCGCGTCGTGGTGATCGGCTCGGGGGCGACCGCGATCACGCTGGTGCCCTCCATGGCGGAGAAGGCGGCCCACGTCACCATGCTGCAGCGATCGCCGAGCTATGTCGCGGCGCGGCCTTCGGTGGACAAGACGGCGGACTTCCTGCGCAAAATTCTGCCATCGAAAGCCGCCTACGGTCTGACGCGGATCAAGAATGTGCTGCAGGCGATCCTGGTTTTCCAGCTGTCGCGGCGCTGGCCGGACTGGGTGAAGAAGGGCGTGCTCAAGGCCATTCAGGACGAGCTCGGCGAAGACTTCGACGTCGAAAAGCATTTCTCGCCCAGCTATCGCCCCTGGGATCAACGCTTCTGCCTGGCGCCGGAAGGTGATTTCTTCGACGTTCTGAAATCGGGCGAGGCCGATATCGTCACCGATCAGATCGAGCGCTTCACCGAAACGGGCATCGCACTCAAATCGGGCGAAACGCTGGAGGCGGATCTGATCATCCCCGCCACGGGTCTTGATATGCTGGTGGGCGGCGGCATTGATATCAGCGTGGATGGCGAGGCCTTCAACGCACCCGAGCATGTCACCTATCGCGGCATGATGTTGTCGGGCGTGCCCAATGCAGCTTTGGCCTTTGGCTACACCAACGCCTCATGGACGCTGAAAGTGGACCTGACGGCGGAGCGCGTGTGCCGTCTGATCAACCACATGAAAACGCGCAATCTCGATTATGTGGTGCCGGTCCCGCCAGAAGATCTGGAAACCCTGCCGCTTCTGGATTTCTCGTCGGGCTATGTCCAGCGCGCCTTGCCGACCCTGCCGCGTCAGGGAGCGACCACGCCCTGGCGGACCTATCAGAATTATATCCAGGACATGCTCGCGATCCGCTTTGGCAAGCTGGCGGACGGCCATGTGCGCTTCGGCACGGCCGGCGATCAGGTGTTTGACGCCCGGGAGCCCTATCGGGAGGCTGCGGAGTAGCCTAGTCCGGCGTCCGTTCCACCGGCGGCATCTCCCATGCGCCGCTCAGGGCGTCAGGCTGTGGCGAGTAGAGCCGGGCGGTGATCGCAAAGGGCTCGCCCGCGCGGACGGGCAGCCAGTTGCTCTGTCTTGAGGGCGGCGGCTCGGCGCTGAACGTCAGGGTCAGCCCGCCGTCTGGATCGCGCACAAGATCGGACTGGCTGTGGACCGCATAACGGCCGGACGGCGTCTCGATCAGATACCCTTGCGCGTCATAGACCGTGATCGACCAGAAGGCGTCCACGGGCGGGATTTGGTCAGACTCAAAGCGGATCTGGTAGGCATGATCGCCCGTCAGCAGCGCGCCCTCGCCGTCGATGTCGGTATTGGGATAAATCGCGTCCTCGGCGCGGTTCGCCCCCAGGCCAATCAGGGCGACGCCCGCGCGCAGCGCGTAATCCTCGCCATACTCGCCGACGCCGTCGCGCAGCGTGCGCCAGTTTGTGGGTCCGTAAGGACGCGAGTGGACGCCCTCGGCTAGCTGGGTGCGGGCGACTGAAACGCCGCGCTCTACCGCCCAGCGCGCCAGCAGGCCCAGCGTTGAACGATTGCCCTCCAGCTGGGGTCCATATCCCAGCGGTGAGAGTGTATTGAGGGCGTCCGGCTCAGGGTCTGAGGCGGACATCACATCCGCCATGCGGGTGAAAAACGCATCAGCGCTTAAGGTGTCGACGTACTCAGGCGGCAAGCCGTCGATGGGCGTCGGTTGCGATAGTGGCGCGGCGCCGGTCAGGCGCACGGCGTCTTGCAACGCATGGATCGGGGCGAGGTCTTCACCGGGTGCAACGGCGATCCGCCCGATCAGCCAGGCCGTGCGGGTTGAGACGGTCATCACTGCTATGTCAGTGTCATCTGGGCGGGCCTGGTCCGGGCCGAGGATCAGGACGTCGTGCGGGCCGGATCCGTTCAGCCTCTGGCTGGGCGCGCCTGCGACTTCGGTCCAGGCGTCCAGCACCTGAAACATCCAGTCGCGGTCACCAAAGTCAGGCGTGCTCAGCAGGACGGGGCCTTCCGACAGGTCGAGAAAGGCCAAGGTGTAGAGCGTATCGAGATTGGGGCGCACGACGGTGCGATCTTCATGGCTTGGCCGCATGCGCCGATGATAGAGCGCATTCAGGGCCGGGGCCTCGGCGCGCGCCAGAAAGGCCTGACGCGTGACATCGCTCAGCACGAGCGGATAGCCATAGACATAGGCCTGCCCGGATCGCTCGCCGAGCGCGCGCAAGCCCAGCCCTTCAGGGTTCTTCGTCAAGACGGGCCAAGCGCCGATCATGATGAGCCCCATCACGATCACCAGCCCGGCCAACATGATGATCTGTCGCATGTCTCACCCTCTGCCCCGAAGCTGATCAGCCTTGCGCGGTTATCCGACACGCGCAAGGCTGAAGCCATGGACAAGGATATCTATAAAGCCGAGCTCTACCCGCTTCAGGTCAATCTGGTGGCGCTTCAGCGTCATCTCATCGCCGACAATCGCAAGCTTCTAGTGATTTTCGAGGGGCGCGACGCCGCCGGCAAGGACGGCGTGATCAAGCGCATCGTGCAGCATCAATCTCCGCGTGAAACGCGCGTGGTCGCTCTGGGCAAGCCGTCGGACCGGGACCGGGCGAGCTGGTATTTCCAGCGCTGGGTCAATCATTTGCCGTCACAGGGCGAAATGGTGCTGTTCAACCGCTCCTGGTATAATCGCGCCGGGGTCGAGCGGGTGATGGGGTTCTGCACCGAGCAGGAGTATGTGCGCTTCCTGCGCGATGTGGACCCGTTTGAAACCTTGCTGGTGGATGATGAGCTGATCGTGCTCAAATATTATCTCGACCTGTCTCGCACCGAGCAGGCGGAGCGTCTGGAAGCGCGTAAGAGCGATCCGCTGAAGACCTGGAAGATCTCGCCCGTGGACGCCGTGGCGATGGAGAAGTTTGACGCCTATTCCGAGGCGCGCAACGCCATGCTGGCCGCCACAGGCGACGCCGCGCCCTGGCGGGTGGTGAAGGCGGATGACAAGCGCGCGGCGCGGCTGGCCGTGATCGGTGATCTTCTCTCTGCCGTTCCCGGGATCGACTATCCTCATCCGCTGACTTCTGTGGACCCCGCAGTGCTGCGGATTTGGTCAAAGGGTGACAGACCGACAGACTTTCTGGAACATTAGTGCTTAACTAACATCCGATGAGGCGGATCACCGCCCGTATAATCTGGGGAGGACGCCATGGGTTGGGCCCTGGCCATCAATAAAGCCGATATTTCAGACGCCAAGCTGGTGGACACCCGCCCGCAGCCGCTGAGCGACGGACAGGCGCGGCTGGCGATCAAACGTTTTGCGCTCACGGCGAACAATATCACCTACGCCGCGTTCGGCGCGCCCATGCGCTATTGGGATTTCTTTCCGGCCGAGGACGGCTCGGGTCGCCTGCCGGTCTGGGGGTTCGCCGATGTGGTCGAGAGCCAGGCGTCCGGGCTTGAGGTCGGCGAGCGGGTCTATGGCTATTGGCCGGCGGCGGACGAGGTGGTCCTTAGTGTGGATGCGGTCAAACCGGGCTCCTTCCAGGATGTCTCGCCCCATCGCACAGACCTGCCGGGCGCCTATAACCGTTATGTGCGCTGCGCGGGCGATCCGGGCTACGCGCCCGAGCGTGAAGCCGCGCAGATGGTGCTGCAGCCGCTCTTCATCACCTCCTTCCTGATTGATCTGCATTTGCGCGACCATGACGTTCTGGGCGCCGGGCAGATCACCTTGACCAGCGCCTCGTCCAAGACGGCGCTGGCCCTGGCGCATCTGCTGCACGCTGACCATCCAGATGGCGTGAAAATCGAGGCGCTGACCTCGGCGCGCAATAAGGGCTTTGTCGAGAAGACGGGCTATTACGACGTCGTCAGCACCTATGACGAGATTTCAGGGTTCAAGCCGGTACCGCGCCGGCTGGTGGTGGATTTCGCCGGGGATTCCAAAGTGAACATGGCGATCCATGAGACATTGTCAGACAGTCTGGTCGGCAATATCCGCGTCGGCGGCGCCCATTGGGAGAACTCCGCCCCGCCCGGCGCGATGCCGGGGCCGAAACCGGTGTTTTTCTTTGCGCCTGATCATGTGCGCGACCGGATGAAAGCCTGGGGCAGCGAGGAGTTCAGCCGCCGCTATGGCGCGGCCTGGATGAGCTTCGTGAAAGCCGGTGAAAGCCTGTTTGAAGAGCAGGCGCTTGAAGGCGGCGCAGGGGCGCTCAAGGCCTATGACGCGCTGATCGAAGGCCAGTTCGACGCCGCCGCCGCCATGACGATCAAGCTGGGGTAAGGTCTGGTTTTCTCCTCTCCCCCTTGAACAAGGGGGAGAGGTCGGGTGAGGGGGTGCGCTTCGGCACGCAATGCATCTGACGGATCAGGCGCTGCTCACCCCTCACCTGTCCTCTCCCCTCAAAGATGGGAGAGGGACGCTCACAAGAGTCGTGATGTTTTCTGCGCTCACCCGCCCTCGATCTCTTCGCGCAGCATTTCAAGCTCCAGCCAGCGCTCTTCCTTGGCGGCTTTGTCCTCGGTGAGTTGGGCGTGTTCTTTCGTGGCGGCGTTGAAGCGCTCGGGATTTTTCGTAAACAGGGTCGCGTCCGCCAGCTCGGTTTCGAGCTGGGCGAGTTTCGCTTCGATTGTTTCGATCTCGCCGGGCAGGGTCTCAAGGGCATGCTTGTCCTTGAAGCTCAGCTTGCCGCTGGGTTTGGTCTTGGGCTTGTCGGTCTTGGCCTTGCTGGCGCGGGCGGCTTTTTCTTCCGCCTTGCGCGCTTTCACGCCTTCGCCGCGCTGGTCGATCATGTCGGAATACCCGCCGGCATAGACTTGCCAGACGCCGTCAGATTCCCAGGCGATGGTCATGGTCGCGGTGCGGTCGATGAAGTCGCGGTCGTGGCTGACCAGGAGCGCGGTGCCGTTATAATCACCGATCAGCTCTTCCAGAAGATCCAGCGTTTCCAGATCAAGGTCGTTGGTCGGTTCGTCCAGCACCAGAAGGTTGGACGGCAGCGCCAGCGCACGCGCCAGCATCAGGCGGGCGCGTTCACCGCCGGACAGAGCGTGCACCGGCGTGCGGGCCTGTTCGGGGCTGAACAGGAAATCTTTCATATAGGCCTGGACGTGCTTGGTCTTGCCGGCCACCTCAATGCGCTCGCCGCCGCCGGGCGCGATGGCTTCGGTGACGGTCCACTCCGGCTTCAGCGCCGCGCGGCGCTGGTCGAGGCTGGCGATTTCGAGATTGGTGCCGAGCTTCACACTTCCGGAGTCGGGTTCGATCTGACCGGTCAGCACTTTGATCAGCGTGGTCTTGCCTGCGCCGTTGGGGCCCACAAGCGCGATCCGGTCGCCGCGGGCGATCTTGATGGAGAGGTCAGTGAAGATCGGGCGCCCGTCATAGGCCTTGCTGATATGCTCGGCCTCGATCACCAGCTTGCCGGATCGGTCCGCTTCGCTGACCGACAGGCTGGCGGCGCCTTGCGGGCCACGCCAATTCTTGAGGTCCGATTTCATGGACTGCAGCTCGCCCACCCGGCGCACATTGCGTTTGCGGCGCGCGGTGACGCCATAGCGCATCCAGTCTTCTTCGCGGGCGATCTGGCGTTCAAGCTTGTGACGCTCCAGCTCTTCAGCCTCAAACACCTCGTCCCGCCAGCTCTCAAAATGCGCAAAGCCGCGATCGAGGCGCCGGGTCGTCCCGCGGTCGATCCAGATGGTCTGACGGGTCAGGTTTTCCAGAAAGCGCCGGTCGTGGCTGATCAGCACCAAAGCGCCACGATGGGCGTTCAGCTCGCTCTCCAGCCATTCAATCGCGGGCAGATCGAGGTGGTTGGTCGGCTCGTCCAAAAGAAGGATGTCAGGCTGGGGCGCAAGCGTGCGCGCCAAAGCTGCCCGGCGCGCTTCGCCGCCCGACAGGGTGGCGGGGTCCGCCTCGGGATCCAGCCCCAGATGTTCAGCCAGATAATCAGCGCGATAGGCGTCGTCCCCGGGCGCCAGACCGTCGCGGATATAGGTGATGACGCTGTCATAGCCTGCAAGGTCCGGCTCTTGCGGCAGATAGCGCAAGGTGGAGCCGGGATGGACAAAGCGCTCGCCGGTATCGGCTTCGATAATCCCGGCGGCGATTTTCAGGAAAGAGGATTTGCCCGAGCCGTTCCGGCCCACAAGGCCGATGCGCTCATTATCGCGCACGATGAGATCGGCGCCGGTGAGCAGGGGCGTGGCCCCGAAAGTGAGGCGGGTGTCGGTGAGGGTCAGAAGCGGTGCAGACATGACTTAGCCGTTAGCGGAGGGGCGCAGCGCTGTCACCCTCCCAGATCATCGGCGAGGCATGCGTCATAAAAGGCTGTCAAAGTTGCACATGGTCTGGATGCAACCTGAAAAGAAAAATTCATATAAAAATCCTAGATATTGAAAAATCGATTTAGAAATAGTGGTTAAGCGCAATAATTGGATTCCTCTTTCGGTTCCGGGTATAAGTAATTATCTTGTAAATTACTGGAGAAAGACCCGTGAAATCTGAGAATGAGATTCTTGACCGGATCTACAACTTGAGTGGCGATCCTGAAGAGTGTCGAGATGCTTACAAGGATTGGGCGGAGAACTACGACACAGATACGGTGGAAGGCATGGGCTATGTGGCGTCGCGCGTCGCCAGCGACAAGCTCTCATCGCTTCACCCGGATACGTCCATCCATATTCTCGATGCAGGCTGCGGCACGGGGCTCGCGGGTCTCGAGCTCAGCAAGCGCGGCTACGTCCATGTGGACGGCATGGACCTTTCCCCCGACATGCTGACCCTGGCGCGCCGCAAGGAAGTCTATGAGGACCTGCGCGAAGCGGACATGACTGAAACGCTCGACTATCCCGACAACGCCTATGACGCGATTATCTGTGTCGGCGCGTTCACCCACGCCCATGTGGGGCCGCAAGGTTTTGACGAGCTGGTGCGCATCACCCGTCCCGGCGGCAGCATCGTGGCGACGGTGCATGAAGATGTCTGGGACGAAGATAAATACCCGACCCACCTCAAGGCGCTTGAAGCGTCCGGCAAGGTGAAAATCCGCGAGGCGGATGAAGCGGACTATCACGTCCACAAATGCCGCCTCGTGGTGCTCCAGCCTGTCTGAGGGCTCAGTCCAGCGGCAGGGCTGTCGTGCGTTTGACCGTGCCGAAGGCGAAGCTGGTTTCGATGGCGGCGATGCCGGGCACGGGGTGCAGCCGTTCGCGCATGAAGCGCTCATACCCCGCCTGGCTGTCGACCACGACCTGCAGTAGATAATCCTCCGCCCCGGAGGTGAGGTGGCATTCCAGCACTTCGTCGAGCCGCAATATCGCCTTTTCAAAGCCGCTGACGGTGGCGGGCGCATGGTTCGCCAGCTTGATGCGCAGGAAGGCGGTGATCGGCAGGCCCGCCTTGTCGCGATCGAGGATCGCCGTATAGCCGGTGATCAGCTCGCGCTCCTCCAGCGCCCGCACGCGTCGCAGGCAGGGTGAGGGCGACAGGCCGATCTGGTCGGCCAGAGCCTGATTGCTGATGCGTCCATCTTGCTGGAGTGCGGTGAGAAGGCGTCGATCTATGCTGTCCATAGGCGCACATTAGCAGAATCTGCCAATTTGAACACAGCGCGGGGCTGAAATGGCAAGCCACTGCCTGTCCTTCTCTTGTAATCTGTTGCGTGTCAGTCAGGGAGGACGACGTCGTGGACGGATCAGCGCCAATCACCCGCCAACCCGGTTTTTCCACCCGCGCCATTCATGCGGGGTATGAGCCGGCCCAAGAAGGGGGTGCGCTGGTCCCTCCGCTGCATCTGTCATCGACCTTCGCGTTCGAGACCGTGGAGGATGCCGGCGCTGCGTTCTCCGGCGAGCGGCCCGCCCATTTCTACACCCGCATCTCCAATCCGACGCTGGATCTTCTGGAGCGGCGCATCGCCGATCTTGAAGGCGCGGCGGCGGGGGTGAGTTTCGGGTCCGGCATGGGCGCGATCACCTCGGTTCTGTGGAGCCTTCTGGAACCGGGCGATGAAATCCTCGCCGACAAGGCGCTCTATGGCTGCACCTTCTCCTTCCTGAACCACGGACTCGCCCGCTTCGGGATCAAGGTGCGTCATGTGGATATGAGCGATATCGACGCTGTGATCGCAGCCTTCAGCGACAAAACCCGCGTCGTCTATTTCGAAACGCCCGCCAACCCCACCATGACCTTGGTGGACATCGCCGCCGTCTCAGCGGTCGCGCGCGCCCATGACGTGCTGACGGTGGTCGACAACACCTACGCCACGCCGCTGATCACACGGCCGATCGAACTGGGCGCAGACGTGGTGGTGCATTCGGCCACCAAATATCTCGGCGGTCATGGCGATCTGGTGGCCGGGATTGCGGTCGGCTCTTCTGACGTAATGGAGCGGGTGCGGCTTTATGGCCTGAAGGATATGACGGGCGCGGCCCTGTCGCCGTTCAACGCCATGCTGATCTTGCGCGGGTTGAAAACCTTGTCCCTGCGCATGGAGCGCCACAGCCAGACCGGTCTGGCCGTTGCGCGCTGGCTGAAGGCGCACCCCCAGGTGCGCACCGTCGCCTATCCGGGTCTGGAAGACGGCCCGCACTATGCGCTGGCGAAATCTCAGATGCGCCATTTCGGCGGCATGATCGCGTTCGAGCTTGAGGGCGGGTATGAGGCGGGCGTGAAGATGATGAACGCCATGAAGCTGGCGTTACGCGCTGTGAGCCTGGGCGATGCCGAAACCCTGATCCAGCACCCGGCTTCGATGACCCATTCCGCCTACAGCCCTGAAGAGCGCGCCCTTCACGGCATTTCAGACGGGCTGGTGCGCCTGTCGGTGGGGCTTGAGGACGCCGACGACATCCTCGCCGATCTCGAACAGGCGCTGATGGTTTGAAGTTTCGCCACCCTTTTAACTCTGTCATCCCCCGCTTCATGCGGGGGACCCATGCCGGTTGTTGCGATCACAGGTCACGGCATGGATTCACCGGATAAACCGGTGAATGACAGGGATATGATGGACTCTTATCTCTTTCCCGGCCCCCAATCGAGTTGAGGATAAACTCCAGCCGGGATCCAGAAATCATTTGGCGCTGACGTTCAACGGCTCTGGGCCCCGGCCTTCGCCGGGGAAGAGGGGAGCTGGATTTTGAAACCCCGGCTCGCCCGGGAATTCAGGCGCCGCGCTACTTCACGACCCGCAGGAACCCGCCGATACGATTGAGCGTGTCGGTGATCTCTGGAAACTCGGCGGCGGATTCCGCCGCGATGCCGGCGGGCACGTCATGGGTTTCCGCGATGGCGTGCAGCGACTTGTAGGCGGCGACGGTCGCGGGATCGTTGGCGGCAATGTCTTTCGCCAGTGACGCGACGGCGTCGTCCAGCGCCTCCTTGCTCTCATGGCTGGCGTTGGCGAGCCCCCACGCCGCAGCGTCCTGACCTGAGAAAGTGCGCGCGGAATAGGAGATTTCCTTGGCCCGGCGCAGCCCCACGGCGTCTACCAAAGTCTGGCTCATCCCCCAGGTGGGGCGAATGGCGAATTTGGCGTGGGTGTCGCCAAATTTTGTGTCGTCTGTGGTGTGGATGAAATCGCAATGCAAGGCGAATTCCAGCGCGCCGGTGAAGCAGGCGCCATGCACTTTGGCGATGACGGGTTTGGTGCTGGCGCGTACCGCCTGCATGACCCGGCTGGCGGGTTCGTCAAACACCGACCCGACCCGGCCCGCCTTGGGCTGGGCGCCGGAGAGCACTTTCAGATCCACGCCGGCGCTGAAGGCCCGCCCTGCACCCTCGACGATGATGACCGAAGGCCCATTGGCGCTTTCGGCGCGATGAAAGGCGTCGATCAGCTCTTCGAGCATGGGCGGGATCAGCGCGTTCATCGCATCGGGACGGTTCATGCGGATGGTCAGAACGGCGTCATCGCGAAAGGTTTGGATATAGTCGTAAGTCATCATCATCTCTTTGTGCGCGCCGGATCGATTTGCCGCCCCTCCGACCCAGTCGCCAGCGCGACATCATCGGTTCGTGTTGCGCTCTTGCTCGGTTTGCTGGGTGATGGCGCCACGCTAGCTGTGCTCGCCTTTTGCGTCAGCAAAAAATCGTCTAAGACCAGCCAATCTTCCGCTTTCTCTCCAGACATATCGGTCCGCCCTCATGAAACCGTTTCCCAACAAGTATGACGCCAAAGCCTCCGAAGCCGCCCTGCGCGCCCGCTGGGCCGAGGACGACGCCTTCGTCTGGGATCCGAGCGCGCCGGCGAACACTGATTATGTGATCGACACGCCGCCGCCGACCGTGTCGGGCGCTTTGCATGTGGGCCATGTCTATTCCTACACCCAGACCGACATCATGGCGCGCTATATGCGGATGAGCGGCCGCAATGTGCTTTATCCAATCGGCTGGGATGATAACGGCCTGCCGACCGAGCGCCTGGTGGAGAAGGTGAAGAAAGTGCGCGGCGGCACCATGTCGCGCGAGGAGTTCGTGGCGCTGTGCAAAGAGGTAATCCCGCCTTACGAGCAGCAATTCCGCGATCTGTTTTCGCGCCTGGCTTTATCTGTGGACTGGAGCCGGGAATACCAGACGATTTCCGATGAGAGCCGGACGGTCAGCCAGATGTCCTTCCTGGACTTGTTCCACAAGGGCCTTCTGGAGCGCCGTCTGGAGCCGACCCTGTGGGACCCGGCGGACCGCACCGCCATCGCCCAGGCCGAGGTTGAAGAGACCGAGCGCGAAGGCAAGCTCAACTATATCCCGTTTGAAATCGAAGGCGGCGGGCTGGAGCCTGCGATCATCGCCACCACGCGCCCGGAACTGATCGGCGCCTGCGGCGGCCTGATGATCCACCCGGATCATCCGCGCGCGGGTGAGCTGATCGGCAAGCGCGCCATCAGCCCGCTCTATAACGTGCCGGTCGAGATTTACGCTGAAGACACGGTGGACCCTGAAAAGGGCACCGGCATCGTGATGTGCTGTACCTTCGGCGACGTCACCGACATCCAGTGGTATCGGACCCATAAACTGCCCCTGCGCCTTGTCATCGATCAGGCCGGCAAGATGATCGACACGCTGCCGCTGGGGACGGAAGACTGGCCGTGCCTGGACCTTGAGAGCGCGAAAGCGACCATGGAGGCGCTGGCGGGCCTGAAGGCGGCCAAAGCCAAGGAAGCCATCCTTGAGCGGCTGATCGAAAACAATCTGGTGATCAAGCAGGAGGCCACCCATCAGGTGATCCCGATCGCGGAACGCTCCGGCGCGCCGCTGGAAATCATCGTGACCCCGCAATGGTTCATCCGCACGCTCGATTTCAAGGAACAGATTCTTGAGAAGGGCCGCGAGATCACCTGGCGGCCTGAGTATATGCGCCAGCGTTTTGAAAGCTGGGTGGACGGGCTGAAATGGGATTGGTCGATCTCGCGTCAGCGCCATTTCGGCGTGCCGCTGCCGGTCTGGTATTCCAAGCGTCCGGGCGAGGAGGGCAAGATCCTGATCCCGTCCAAGGACCAGCTGCCGGTCGACCCGACCACGGATCTGCCTGAAGGCTATGAGGCCCACGAAGTCGAGGGCGAGCGCGATGTGATGGACACCTGGGCGACGTCGTCGGTCAGCCCGCAGCTCAACACCCGCTCGATCAATGAAGACTATGCGCTGGATATCGAGGCGCACCGTCGTCAGTTCCCGATGGCGCTGCGTCCGCAGGCGCATGAGATCATCCGCACCTGGGCGTTCTACACCATCGTCAAGGCGCTGCATCACGAGAACAAGGTCCCGTGGTCCAACATCGCTATTTCAGGCTGGTGCCTGGCGAGCGACGGTTCGAAAATGTCCAAATCCAAGGGCAATGTGATCGATCCGATCAAACTGCTCGACGAATATGGCTCCGACCCGGTGCGCTACTGGACCGGCACCTCGCGCCTCGGGCAGGACACGGCGATGTCGCCCAACACCCTCAAACAGGGCAAGCGTCTGGTCACCAAGCTGTGGAACGCCTCAAAACTCGCCGCGATGAGCCTTGAAGCCGCCGACGCCGCGAGCGCCTTGAAGCCGACCACGCCGAAAGCGGATATTGAGAGCGGTCTGATCAGCCATCCCCTGGATCAATGGCTGCTGGGTGAATTGTCCAAAACCATCGCCAAGGCCACGAAGGCGTTTGAAAACTACGAATACGCCGCCGCCCAGCGCGATATCGAGGATTTCTTCTGGCGCACCTATTGCGACAATTATCTGGAAATCGTCAAACGCCGCACCCGGTTTGAAGGCCAGCCCAATGCCGAGGAAATCTCGGCGGTGCATACGCTGTGGCATGCGACGGACGCTCTGATCCGTTTGTTTGCGCCGTTCATCCCTTATGTCACCGACGCCTTGTACGAGGTTCTGATCGGGGACCGCGAAGGCGCGCCCTCCACAGTTCATGCCCGCGGCATGTGGCCCGAGGCGGACGCGCAGGCGCCGGCGGGCGTCTTCGCTGAGGAAGGTGAAGCCTTTGTCCAGATCCTCGCCGCCGCCCGCAAGGTGAAGTCCGAAGCGCAAGTCTCCATGAAGACCGCGGCGAACACGCTGACGATTTCCGGGCAGGGCGCTGGCTCGGTCGCAGCATTGATCGGCGAAACGACCGAAGACCTGATGGCCGTCACGAGCGCTGGCGAGATCGTCCGGGCTGAAACCGCCCCGACGGGCGTCGCCTCCGTGCCGTCACCGGATGAGCGCTTCACCGTGTCCATGGACCTGATCATCGAGGAGAAAAAGGCGGAGGGCTGATCCTGCGCCTGACCCGAGCGCGGCGCTGCTGACCTGTGCGGCGCCGAGCGCGCTGGCGTTGAAACGCGCAGCAGCTATTGTGCAGGACTTTCCATAGAAGTCTCTGCCTCTGGAGCCATTGTCTTGACTGCCACAGCTGCGCCGATCTTTCAGGTATCCGACCTTAATGTGCGTTTTGACACGCCCGATGGCGAAGTGCACGCCGTGCGCGGGGTCAATCTGGAAATTTCTCCAGGCGAATGCCTGGCTGTGGTGGGGGAGTCCGGGTCGGGCAAGAGCCAGACCTTCCTGGCGGCCATGGGGCTTCTGGCCTCCAACGGCAAAGCGGAAGGCTCGATCAAATACGCCGGTCAGGAAATCCTGAACCTGCCGCCGTCCAAGCTCAATGCGGTGCGCGGCAAGTCCATGACGATGATCTTCCAGGATCCGCTGACCTCGCTGACCCCGCACATGAAAGTGGGTTCCCAGCTTGAGGAAGTGCTGAAGATTCACACCGATTTGCGCGGTGAGGCCGCCACAAAGCGTTGCCTGGACTGGCTGGAGCGCGTGCGCATTCCCGAAGCGGCGCGGCGTCTCAAGCAATTCCCGCACGAGCTGTCGGGCGGCATGCGCCAGCGCGTCATGATCGCCATGGCGATGCTGTGCGAACCTGATCTTCTGATCGCCGACGAGCCGACGACTGCGCTTGATGTGACGGTTCAGGCTCAAGTGCTCGACATCATGGACGAGCTCAAGGCGGAGACCGGCGCAGCGATTGCGCTGATCACCCATGACATGGGCGTCGTGGCGCGCATGGCTGATCGGGTGCAGGTCATGAAGCATGGCGAGTATGTGGAAGGCGGGGATGTCTATGACATCTTCAACGCCCCCTCGCACGCCTACACCCAGATGCTGCTGGACGCCATGCCGCGCATCGACCAGCCCGACAAGCCCGGCCATGAAGCCCTGCCGCCGCACGAAGCCATCGGCGAGGACAAGGCGCTCTTGGTGGCCGATGACGTCAAGGTGCATTTCCCGGTCGTGGTCGGCGGCGGATTGTTTCCCAAGACCAAGCCCTTGAAAGCCGTGGACGGGGTCAGCTTCGAGCTCAAAGAGGGCGAGACCTTGGGCATTGTGGGCGAGTCCGGCTGCGGCAAGTCCACCCTGGCGCGCGCCGTGCTGCGTCTCGTGCCGTCCACCGCCGGGTCGGTGAGCTGGATCGGCAAGGATCTTCTGTCGCTGAAAGCCAAAGAGCTGCGCGATGCGCGCGAAGACCTGCAGATCGTCTTCCAGGACCCGCTGGCGTCTTTGAACCCGCGTATGAGCATCGGCGCCTCCATCGCAGAACCCATGCTCACCTTCCGCAAGGGCATGTCGTCCAAAGAGCGAGAGGTCGAGGTGAAGGCGATGATGGAGCGGGTCGGGCTCGATCCGAACATGATCAATCGCTACCCGCACGAATTGTCCGGCGGCCAGAACCAGCGCGTGGGGATCGCCCGCGCGATGATCCTCAAGCCCAAGCTGGTGATCTGTGACGAGGCGGTGTCCGCGCTCGACGTGTCGATTCAGGCGCAAATCATCGAGCTGCTGATCGGGCTTCAGAAGGATTTCGGCCTGTCCATGCTGTTCATCTCCCACGATCTTTCGGTCGTGCGCGAGGTGTCTCACCGGGTCATGGTGCTGTATCTGGGCCGCATCGTGGAGCTGGCGGACCGCGAGTCGATCTATACCGACGCCCGTCACCCTTACACCCAGGCGCTGATCAGTGCGGTGCCGATTCCGGATCCGGAAATCGAGAAAAATCGCGAACGTCTGGAGCTGACGGGAGATCTTCCCAGTCCGCTCGACAGCCGCGCCCAGTTGCGTTTCATGAAGTCCAAGCTGATTGATGATCCGGATGCTGAGCAATACCGCCCGCAGCTGATCGAAGTGGCGCCCGACCATTGGGTGGCCGAGCACGATCCGATCAAATAAGTCGCAGTTTGGAATGAATCCCAGCTTTAAACGGGAATTCATTTGCCAGTGATCGCGCTGTCCTTATTTTCGCCCTAATTGGCACATGCCCGAATCTGAGGTTTCTGATCATGGTTAAGCTCCACCCACGCGGTCTCGCCTGGTGTCTGATCCCAATCGCCGCCATGGCGTTGTGGGCTTGCTCTGATCGCGGGGCGCTCGAGAGCGGAGAAGATCAGGCGAAACTCGCCGCCGCTTTTGAAGCAGCGAGCTTTCCGCATGAAGCCAGCGATATCGCTGCCCAGTCTGATGTGCGCTATGGCGTGCTAGAGAACGGGTTGCGCTACGCCATTTTGGAAAACGACACGCCGACCGGCACGGCGGCCCTGCGTTTGGTGTTTGATGTGGGCTCTCTGGCCGAAGACGATGATCAGCGTGGTCTGGCGCATTTCATCGAACATATGGCGTTCAACGGCACCACGCATGTGCCCGAAGGCGAGATGGTGCCGCTGCTGGAGCGGTATGGCCTGGCGTTCGGTCCGGACACCAACGCTTTCACGGGCCGTGAAGTGGTGGGCTATCAGCTGGACCTGCCCAGCAATTCCGAAGACATGCTGAATGTGGGCCTGTTCCTGTTGCGCGAGACCGCTTCGGAAATGGTGTTCGACAGCGACGCGATTGATCGAGAGCGCGGCGTCATTCTGGGCGAAGAGCGCTTCCGCAACACGCCGATCCGTCGCTTTTTCAACGCCTATTACACCTTCCTCTATCCTGACACGATCATCACCGAGCGTGACGCCATCGGCACGGTGGAGGTGATCGAGACCGCGCCGGCGGAACGGCTGGAAGCGTATTATCGCGATTATTACACGCCCGAACGCGGCATGCTGGTCGTCGTCGGCGATGTGGACGCAGACTTGGTGGAAGAGAAAATCCGCAACGGCTTCGCCATCGATCTGGACGGGCTGGACGTGGACTCCGTTGAAAGCTTCGCCAACTGGGAGCAACCGCAACCGGCTGCGCCTGACCCCGACATCGGCACGGTCGAAGATCCGCAAGACCCCGCCTTTGGCTTTTTCTACGATCCGGACGTGTTCACCCTGATCACAGTGGATGTGATGGAGCCCGGCTCCGCCGCTTATGACACCAAGGCCGCCCGGTTTGAGGATTTGTTGCGCCGTTTGGGCGACGCCATCGTTCAACGCCGGTTGCAACGCGAGATCAATCGCGGCGCCTCGCCTCTGGTTCAGGCCAGCCTGTCTTATGGCAATGAGTTTGGTCTTGTGAACAAGGCGGGCCTGTTCGCCGTCTCAAGCCCGGCGCGCTGGCGCGAAGGCGTGGCGGTTCTGGAACAGGAGCTGCGTCGCGCTCAGGAGTATGGCTTCACGCAGGCCGAGCTCGACGAACAGCTGGCCAATTTGCGCACCAGCCTGCGCAACGCCGTGGATCAGGCGGATACGCGCGAAAGCGGCGATCTGGCGGACGGCCTGTGGTCGAGCTGGATCGAAGGTCAGGTGTTCTCCTCTCCCCAGGATGCGCTGGCGCGCTTTGAAGCGCAGGAAGACCGCATCACGGTGGAAGCCGTGGAAGACGCCTTCAGGGAGATCTGGAAAGCTTCGCCGCCCATGGTGATGGTGGCTGTCAATCAGGACCTGGCGGACGGTGAAGCGGCCGTGCGCGAAGCCTGGCTCGCCGCATCCGCTGAACCTGTGGAACCGGTGGAAGATGCAGGCTCATCCGAGTTCGCCTATACCGAGTTCGGCCCGACTGGCGAAGTGGTCAGCACGGACCGGGTCGAGGATCTGGGCGTTGACCAGATCGTTTTTGACAACGGCGTGCGTCTGAACGTCAAAACCACCGATTTTGAAGACAATGTCATCCGCGTCCGCGTGGATTTCGGCGCGGGTGATCTGACCCCGCAGCCCAGCCCTGCGGCAGGCACCATTCTGGGCGCCGTGTTCGGCGGCGGCGGGCTTGAAGCCCATGATCGCGACGAGCTGCAACGGCTGCTGGCGGGTCGTTCAGTGGGCTATGGCCTGAATGTGGGCGCGGACACCTTCTCCTTCGCCAACGCCACGACGCCCACCGATTTTGAGCTGCAGATGCAGGTTCTCGCGGCGTTCATGACCGCTCCGGGCTGGCGTGAGGACGGGCTCAACCAGTTCCGCGCCATCGCCGAGGAAATCCGCCGGGGCCAGAACGCGCAGGCGGTTCAGGTGGCGGTGAACCGGGTGGGCCGCATGCTGCGCAGCGGCGATCCGCGCTGGGGGTTCCCGACCTCAGAGGAAGTCAGCGCCTTCACCATGGAGCATGCTCGCACCATGCTGGAGCCGGCGTTGAACAGCGCGCCGATCGAGATCACCATCACCGGCGACGTGACCACCGAGCGCGCCATCGACGTGGTGGCGACGACCTTCGGCGCCCTGGATGATCGTGACTCCAGCTGGCCCGCCTATGAGGAGAATGCTCAGATCCGCTTTCCCGAGGCGACAGAGCAGCCCGAGATCGTGACCTTCAACGGTCAGGACTATCAGGGCATGGCGAATGTGTATTACCCGACCACGGACGGCATCGATCCACGCCAGCGCCGAGCCTATGACCTGATGCGCGCCGTCTATAATCTCAAGGCGATCGACCGCTTCCGGGAGCAGGAAGGCGCGACCTATTCCGCCATTGTCTCCAGCCAGCAATCGCGCGTCTCGGAAGGCTATGGCTTCTTCTGGGTCGGTCTGGACGTGAATGTGTCCGAGATTGACCGCATGTATGACATCGCCGACGAGATCTCTCTGGCCATGGCCGGCGGCGACATCACCGAGGATGAGCTGCAGCGCGCACGTCAGCCGATCCTTGAAAGCCTGGAAGAGAATCTCGAACGCAACCCGTTCTGGGTGAATGCTCTGGCGCGCTCCCAGAGCCGGCCCGAGACGCTCGACCATATCCGCTCGGTGCAAGACGATTATCGCGCCGTGACGGTGGATGAGCTGGTGGCGTTGGCCGCTGACTCGCTCAAGCCGTCAGAGGCTTACCGCGTCACCATTCTACCGCAAGGGATGTCTGAAGACGCCGGAGACTGATGCTGCGTCCGGGCCGCCTGTCGGGGCTTGGGTTCACTTGGGGGTGATATCAGCGCAGACTGAACATCCTGCACAGGTTTGATGGGGAGAGAGTGATGAGACAGCTGATCGCGAGCGCCTGTATTATGGCGTTGTTTACGGTCGGGCTGAGCGCGGCTCAGCAGGACGGGCGTGTGACCCAGGGCAATCTGGTGATGGAGAACATCCCCGATATTCCCGCATCGGTGCAGGAGCGTCTCCAGCAATACGCCAATACGCGCTCGGCCGGGTTTTCCGATTTCGCGCCCGATGGCGGCGTCTACATCACCACCCGGTTCGGCGAGACCAGCCAGATCCACCATGTGGCGGACCCGATGGGCATGCGCCGCCAGGTCACCTTCTTCTCCGAGCGAACCGGCGGCGCCAATGTTCGTCCGGGGGGCAGCCAGTTTGTCTTCACCAAGGATATTGGCGGTGACGAGTTCTTTCAGGGCTATCTGTTTGACCCTGAGACCGCGCAGTACACCCGCTTCACCGAAGCCGAGACGCGCAATGGCGGGCTGAACTGGTCAGACGACGGCGCCCGGATCGCCTGGTACCGGCAAGTGGACGGCGATCCGGACTCTGACATCCTGGTCGCGGATCCGTCCGACCCCGCATCCCTGCGCGTGGCGCTGGAGGGCGAAGGCCTGATGATCCCGGTGGACTGGTCCGCGGATGGCCGTCAGCTGTTGATCCTGCGCTATTATTCGATCACTCATGCCGATCTCTATGTGCTGGACGTGGAGTCCGGCGCGTTGACCGAGGTCAATCCGGACGCCGATGTGGCGTATGGCGGCGCGGTTTTCACTCCGGATGGCGACAGCCTGTATGTGATTACCGATCAGGGCGGCGAATTCCGCCGGGTTGTGGAGATCAATCTGGCCGACAACGCCATGCGTCAGGTCACGCCCGACCATGGCTGGGATGTCAGCGGCATGGACCTGTCTTCGGATGGGGAGACGCTCGCCTATGTCCTCAATAGCGGCGGCAACTCCGAGCTGCACATCATCAATCCAGTCAGTGGTGAAACACGCCCGACTCCCGATCTGCCGCTGGGCTTGATCGGCGGCGTGCAGTTTGACTCAAACGACGCCCGTCTTGGCTTCTCTCATGTCAGCGCGCAATCGCCGGGCGACGCCTGGACCTATACGCTGGAGACCGGTGAACTGACGCGCTGGACCCAGTCTGAAGTGGGCGGGCTGGACACGGATTCCTTCGTCACGCCCGAGTTGATCGAGTTCACCAGCTTTGACGGCCTGCAAATCCCGGCATTCTATTATGCGGCGCCCGGCGAGGGGCCGAGTCCGGTGATCATCGACATTCATGGCGGCCCGGAAAGCCAGGAGCGGCCGGGTTTCAGCTCGACGATCCAGTACTGGGTCAATGAGCTGGGCGTCTCTGTCATCGCGCCCAATGTTCGCGGCTCATCAGGGTATGGCAATGCGTATGTGGCGCTCGACAACGGCATGAATCGTGAGGATTCCGTGCGCGATATCGGCGCGTTGCTGGACTGGGTCGCTGAACAGCCTGACCTCGATGAAGACCGCGTCGTGGTCTATGGCGGGTCGTATGGCGGGTATATGGTTCTGGCCAGCATGGTGCATTATTCCGACCGGCTTGCGGGCGGCGTGGATATTGTCGGCATCTCCAATTTTGTGACCTTCCTGGAAAACACCAACGGGTATCGCCGCGATCTGCGCCGGGCTGAATATGGTGATGAACGCGATCCGGACATGTACGCCTTCTTGCAGGAGATCAGCCCCGCCAATCAGGCGGATCGCATCACGGCGCCGCTTTTCATCATCCAGGGCGCCAATGACCCGCGCGTGCCGGCGTCTGAAGCCGAGCAGATCCTGAGCGCGGTGCGCGAGGCCGGGGGAGACCCGTGGTATTTGCTGGCGATGGACGAAGGCCATGGCTTCCGCAAGAAATCCAATCGGGATTTCCAGCGGGCGGCGGAAACCTTGTTCTTCACCGATGTGCTCGAGCTCGACTGAGCGCTTCATACACCCACTCGACGCGCGGCGCGGGCCTGATAAGCTCGCGCCGTTTCGCGTTCAGGCTCAGGCCTGACACTCTGCGCCCGTCGGCGCGTGAGGACTTAGGGGAGTTCACCATGAACCGTATTGCGCTTTTGACCACCGCCGCGCTTGTCAGCCTGGGCCTCGCCGCCTGTGGCGCGCCGTCCGCCGAAGAGCCCGCCGATGATGCGGGCGGTGAAGAGGCGCTGAGCGAGAGCGAAGCTCAGGTCAATGACATCCTTGAAGCCATGGCGGGTTCAGCCGAAATGTCGGAAGAAGAGACCATTGTCGCCGAAGCGCGCCAGTGCCGGGTCGAGGGTGAGGATCCTGAATTCACCGCCCCTGACCGCGCCGAGGATCAGGCGCTGGCCGATTACAACGCTGAACTGGGCGCCGCCTTCCTGGAGCAGAACGCGGTCAATCCGTGCGTGTTCACCCTGCCGTCGGGCCTTCAGTTCCGCATCAATCGCGCCCGGGACGGGGTTTCGCCTGATCCGCGCGGCGAGATGGTTGAAGTCGATTATGAAGGCACGCTGATCGACGGCACGGTGTTTGACAGCTCCTATGCGCGCGGCCAGTCCGCCACCTTCCCGTCCAATCGCCTGATCGCAGGCTGGGTGGAAGCGCTGCCGCTGATGCATGTGGGCGAGGAATGGACCCTCTTCATTCCCTCAAATCTCGCCTATGGCCCCACTGGCACGCCCGGCGGTCCGATCGGCCCGAACGCCACGCTGATTTTCCGCATGGAGCTGATCAGCCTGCCAAACCGTCCGATCGACGAGCAGTAAAGCCGATGCGCACCGCGACCGACTGGCTGGCCGAGCTGGTGTCTTTTGACACCACGTCTCGCAATTCCAACCTGGCTCTGATTGACCGGGTGGAGGCGTATCTGGCCAGTCTCGGCGCGGTGTGCCATCGCATCGCCAGTCCCGACGGCAAGAAGGCCAATCTGCATGCGGTCCTGGGACCGGATGTGGATGGCGGCGTCGTGCTGTCGGGTCATACCGATGTGGTGCCGGTGGATGGTCAGGATTGGAGTTCTGATCCGTTCACGCTGACCGAACGCGACGGCAAGCTCTATGCGCGCGGCGCGTGCGACATGAAGGGCTTTATCGCCTGCGCCCTGGCTCAGGCGCCGAGCTTCGCCAAGGCGAACCTCAAGCGGCCTGTGCATTTCGCGTTCTCGTATGACGAGGAAGTCGGGTGCCTGGGGGCGCCGGACATGATCGCTCAAATGGCGGGACATACGCCGCGTCCCTCGTGCGTGATCGTGGGCGAGCCCACCGAGATGGCCGTGGTGACAGGCCATAAGGGCTTGTTCTCCGTACGCGTCGAAGTCTTCGGCAAGGAAGCGCATTCGTCGCTGGTCGAGGACGGCGCCTGCGCCGCGACCAACGCGGTGCGCCTGATGAACTGGATCGTCGAGGAAGCGGACGCCCTTAAGGCCAAAGCTCCGAGCGACAGCCCGTTCAACCCGCCCTATGGCACGATGACCATCGGTCAGATGGGCGGCGGCACCGCGATCAATATTCTGGCGCGTCACGCCTGGTTTGAATCCCTGATGCGTCCGGCGCCCTGGGATGACGGACCGGGGCTGGGCCGGCGGCTGGCGGAGCGGGCGCGGGCGCTTGAAGCGGAGATGCGCAAGACGGCGCCGGACGCGAAGATCACGATCCAGATCCTCTCCGACGTGCCGCCGCTGCGGCCTGAAGAGATGGGAGAGGCGGAAGCCCTCGCCCGCGCTCTGACCGGAGATAACAGCCCGCGCGTGGTCGCCTACGGTACCGAGGGCGGTCAGTTTCAGGACGCAGGCTTCTCGACGGTCATTTGCGGGCCGGGCTCGATCGAGCAGGCGCATCAGGCCGATGAGTTTGTCGCCGTCAGCGAACTTGACGCCTGCATGGCGTTCCTGAGAAAGCTCGAACAGCGCCTCTCCGCTTAGGCGGGACTAGCCGCCCGTGCGGGTGATCACACCATCTTCACCGATATGAATGCCGCACTCGGTCTTGTCCTGACCTGCCCAGCGTCCCGCGCGCGGATCCTCGGCAGGGTCTGAGACCTGCGTGGTGCAGGGCAGGCAGCCCAGCGAGGGATAACCGTCCGCCACCATGGGGTGGGGCGGCAGGTCATGGGTCTCGAAATAAGCGTTGATCTGATCACGTGACCAGTCATAAAGCGGGTTGAGCTTGAGCTTGCCGTCCTGAATCTCGACCCGCGGCAGGGCGGCGCGATCCCCGCCATGATGGCGTTTGCGCCCTGAAATCCAGACCTTGTAAGGCCGCAGCGCGCTGATCAGCGGCAAGGTCTTGCGGATATGGCAGCATAGATCAGGATTGGTCTGATGCAGCGTGCCGTCAGGATCATCGGCTTTGAGATGGTCTTGATTGGGCGACAGGGTGCGCACATCGCTCAGGCCTAGACGCTCGGACAGGGCGTTGCGATAGGCGAGGGTCTCGTCAAACAGCTGGCCGGTGTCCATGAACAGGACCGGCGTATCGGGCTTGGCCTGGGCGACGAGATGCAAGATCACCGCGCTTTCCGCCCCGAAGGACGACACGACGCAGGATTCTCCCGGATAGATGCCCGCGAGCACCCGGCGCACGGCGCCTGCGGCGTCAAGCCCGTCCAGCGCCGCGTCGAGCGCTTGCGCGCCCGCTTCCAGCGCCAGCCTGTATTCAGATTTCAACGCCGACATGGGTCACCTGTGCTCGCCCCCGGCAGGGTGAGCGGTCAGAGCGTCCGCTTCAAGGGGCGGGGTGCGCAAGGGTGAGAAAAAAGGCCGGAGACAATGCTCCGGCCTTGGATCGTCTGGCTCAGATCAGAGCGCTCAGCCTTTTTCAGACTGGGCGGCTTCACGATCCTTGTTCCAGTAAGACACCGATTTGACTTTGGAGCGGTCGCAGCGATCGGAATATTTCTTCGCGATCTCGGTGACTTCCTCCATCAGACCTTCAGCCAGGGTGATCGGCTTCAGACCCATGGACAGGAAGGTGTCGTTCTCCACGTGAAGCTCGTTTTCATCGGCTTCATTGCGCGGATTGGGCAGATAGGCCACTTCGGTCTTGGAGATGTTGGCGATCATCTCGGCCAGCTCGCGAACCCGGTGGGTTTCGGTCATCTGGTTCATGATGCGCGTGCGCTCGCCATGTTCGGGCGGGTTCTCGACCGCCAGCTGGATGCAGCGCACCGTGTCCTGAATGTGGATGAAGGCGCGGGTCTGGCCGCCGGTGCCATGCACGGTCATCGGGAAATCGATGGCGGCCTGCATCAGGAAACGGTTCAGCACGGTGCCGTAATCGCCGTCATAGTCGAACCGGTTGATCAGGCGCTCGTCTTTCTTGGTTTCTTCAGTCTGGGTGCCCCAGACAATGCCCTGGTGCAGGTCGGTGATCTTCACCTTGTCGTTCTTGTTATAGAAATGGAAGAACAACTGATCCTGGGTCTTGGTCATGTGGTAGATCGAGCCCGGATTGGCCGGGTACAGGATCTCTTGATCCTTCAGGCCTTCGCGAGTCTCCACTTTGACCTTCAGATAGCCTTCGGGGATTTTCATGCCCGCAGTGCCGTAGCCGTACACGCCCATGGTGCCGAGGTGAACGAGGTGGATGTCCAGCCCGGTGTCCACGATGGCGGCCAGCACGTCATTGGTGGCGTTGAGGTTGTTGTCGACCGTGTAGCGCTTGTGGCGCGCGGACTTCATCGAATAGGGCGCAGCGCGCTGTTCGGCGAAGTGAATGATGCTGTCAGGTTTTTCTTCAAGGATCAGGTCGACCAGTTCCTGATAGTCCTTGCCGATGGTGAGATCCTTGAAGCGAATCTCCTTGCCCGACACCTCTTTCCAGGCCTCCAGGCGCTCGCCCATGGGGCGGATCGGCGTCAGAGAGTCGACTTCCAGCTCGATGTCGATTTTCCGGCGAGACAGATTGTCCACGATTACAACGTCATGGCCACGCGCAGACAGATGCAGCGCAGACGGCCAGCCGCAGAAACCATCACCGCCGAGCACGAGTACTTTCATCTCAATCCCCAAAAAAAGACTGTCCTGACCCTGTCAGAATTTTGACGAGGTTTCTTGCAGTTCATGGGCTCGGATGCAAGGGCGGGACGCGGTCCCGGCGCCCGGCGTATGGACGGACGGTCGGGAACCGTCTAAACCGCGCGCGATATGTCTCAAGGCCGCAAGCGCTTGGCTGCGCCCGGCTCAAACCGATAAAAAGGAGCGGATCATGGCGCTGCGTGTGGCGATCAACGGATTTGGTCGGATCGGCCGTCTGGCTCTGCGGGCTCTGGCGGAGCACGAGCAGGCTGGCGAGCTCGAAATTGTGGCCATCAATAATTCGGGCACCGCTGAAGCCATCGCCCATCTGTTCGCGTTTGACAGCGTGCATGGCCGCTATCGCGGCGATCTGACCACCGGCGAAGACTGGATGGATCTGGGCTTCGGCAAGATCACCAAGGTCAATGAGCGCGATCCCGCCAAGCTGCCCTGGGCGGATATGGGCATTGATCTGGTGATGGAATGCACCGGCCAGTTCAATGACAAGGCGAAGGCCATGGCTCATATCGAGGCCGGCGCCAAACGCGTTCTGTGCTCGGCCCCGGCCAAGAACGCCGACAAGACCATCGTCTATGGCGTGAACCATGACCAGCTGACGGCCGAAGACCTCATCGTCTCCAACGCCTCATGCACCACCAACGGCCTGGCGCCGGTGGCCAAGGTGCTCAATGACGCGGTCGGCATCGAGCGCGGTCACATGACCACCATCCATGCCTACACCGGCGATCAGCCGACGCTGGACCGGAACCACAAGGATCTGCACCGCGCCCGCGCGGCGGCGATGTCGATGATCCCCACCTCCACCGGCGCGGCCAAGGCGGTCGGCCTGGTGCTGCCGGAACTGGCGGGCAAGCTCGACGGCTCCGCTGTCCGCGTGCCGACCCCGAATGTGTCGCTGATTGATCTGGTGTTCACGCCGGGCAAGGCGACTTCGGTCGAGGAATTGTCGGCAGCGATTAAGACGGCCGCGGACGGTCCGATGAAGGGCGTTCTGGGCTATGATACCGCGCCGCTGGTGTCGATCGATTATAACCATGACAGCCGCTCATCGGTGGTGGCGCTCGACAAGATCAATGTGATCGACGAACGCCTGGTCCGCGTCATGACCTGGTACGACAATGAATGGGGCTTTGCGTGCCGCATGCTCGACACCGCCAAGGCCATGGGCCGCTTTCTCTAAACTGACGGACCTTGAAGGGACGCTGACATGATCCGCCGTATCGAAGACGCCGACATCGCCGGCAAGCGCGTTCTTGTCCGCGTGGACTTCAACGTGCCCATGCAAGGCGGGAGCGTCAGTGACGACACCCGCCTGCGCGCGGCGCTGCCGACCATCGCCTTCCTGCGAGAGGGCGGGGCGAAAGTGATCCTGATGGGGCATTTCGGCCGTCCCAAGGGTCAACGCGACCCCAATATGAGCCTGGCGCCGGTGGCGACGCCGCTGGCGATTCTGATCGGCCATCCGGTGAAGTTCGTCTCTGATTGCGTGGGCGAAGACCCGAAGGGCGCGATTGCCTTGATGAAGGCGGGCGATGTGCTCTTGCTGGAGAATACGCGTTTCCATGCGGGCGAAGAGAGCAACGACCCGGCGTTTTCCGCCCAGCTGGCGGACCTGGCGGACGTGTATGTGAACGACGCCTTCTCCGCCGCACACCGGGCGCATGCCTCGACTGAAGGCGTGGCCCGGCTGTTGCCCGCTTATTCCGGCCTCGCCTTGCAGCGTGAAATTGATCATGTGACCGCGGCGCTCGACAACCCCAACCGCCCGGTGCTGGCGGTGGTGGGCGGGGCCAAGGTCTCCACCAAGATCGAACTCCTGAAAAACCTCGTCAAAAAGGTGGACCGCCTGTTTGTGGGCGGCGCCATGGCGAACACCTTCCTGGCCGCGCGCGGTCATGATGTGGGCGCGAGCCTTTACGAGGTCGATCTGATCGACACCGCCAAGGCCATCGACGAAGCCGCCGGGCAAGCACAGTGCGCCTTGCTGCTGCCCACTGACGTGGTGGTGGCCAAGGAATTCAAACCCCATGCCGAGCGCCGTGTGGCGTCGGTTGAGGACGTGGCCAAGACCGAGATGATCCTTGATTGCGGACCTGAGACCGTCGATCAGCTCGCCGACGCCATCGCCGCCTCGCGCACTTTGGTGTGGAACGGTCCGCTGGGCGCGTTCGAAACGCCGCCCTTCGACACCGCCACGGTGGAAGCGGCCCGCTATGCCGCATCGCGCTGCAAGGATCATGGCCTGACGGCTGTGGCGGGCGGGGGCGATACGGTCGCCGCGCTCAACCAGGCCGGGGTGTCGGGTGATTTCACCTTTGTCTCGACCGCGGGCGGCGCGTTTCTGGAATGGCTGGAAGGCAAGGCTCTGCCCGGCGTGGAAGCGCTACGGGACTAAGTCTTGACCATTCGCCCGCTCGGGGCGAAACACACACTCAATTCGGCGAGGCTCGCCACACATCATCTTACGGGGGACGACGGTCATGGACATCGATCAGCTCAACGAAATCGCGATCCGCATGACGGCGCCGGGCAAAGGCCTTCTGGCCGCCGACGAATCCACGCGCACCATCGGCAAGCGTTTTGACGGCATCGGCCTGGAAAACACTGAGGACAATCGCCGCAACTGGCGCGAGATGCTGTTCCGCACCACGCCCGCCATGACCGACCATGTCTCCGGCGTCATCCTGTTTGACGAAACCCTGCGCCAGAAAGCCGCTGACGGTACGCCGCTGGTCAAGCTGATCGAAGACGCGGGCTCGGTTCCGGGCATCAAGGTGGACGCCGGCGCCAAAGCGCTGGCGGGCGCTGAAGGCGAGACCATCACCGAGGGCCTCGATGGTCTGCGCGAGCGTCTGGCCGAGTATTACGAGTTGGGCGCGCGTTTCGCCAAATGGCGCGCTGTCATTGACATTAATGGCGAGGACATTCCCTCCCAGTACGCGGTGGATGTGAACGTGCACGCGCTCGCTCGCTACGCGGCGCTGTGCCAGGAAGCCAATATTGTCCCGATCGTCGAGCCTGAGGTTCTGATGGACGGTGATCATTCCATCGAGCGTTGTTACGAAGTGACCGAGTTCACGCTCAAGCGCCTCTACGCCGAGCTGTTTGATCAGGGCGTGATCCTGGAAGGCACGGTTCTGAAGCCGAACATGGTCATCGCCGGCAAGAAATGCGCCGATCAGGCCAGCCATGAAGAAGTGGCCGAGATGACGGCGCAATGCCTTCTGAACACCGTTCCGGCGGCGGTTCCGGGCATCGCCTTCCTGTCGGGCGGCCAGTCTGATCTGGACGCCACTGCGCACCTCAACCTTCTCAATGAAGGCTTCGACATGCCCTGGCCGCTGACCTTCTCCTATGGCCGTGCGCTGCAGGCCGCCCCGCTGAAGGCGTGGAACGGCTCTGATGTCGCCGCCGGTCAGAAAGCCTTCAACCACCGCGCCCGCATGAACGGCCTCGCCGCGCTGGGCGAGTGGAATGAGGGCCTGGAAAGCGAAGGCTAAGCCTCGCTCATGACATGGCTTGAACCGACTGCCGCCGGGCTCGGCGTGCTTTGCCTGTTCTTTTTGATCCGGCAGAGCATGTGGGCCTGGCCGGTCGGCATCGCCATGACCAGCCTTTATGCGCTGATCTTTTTCGACGTCCGGCTATATTCAGACTTCGGCCTGCAGCTGATATTCTGCGTCCTTCAGGCCTATGGCTGGTGGTTCTGGCTGTCACACCGCGACAAGGCCGAAGCTGGCAGTCAGGCGCCGGTGGTCGGGCTGGGCGTTCAGAAGCTTCTGCCCTGGCTGGCGGTTGGCGCTGCAGGCGCTCTGGTCCTCGGCCTTGTGATGGACCGCTTCACCAATGCCGACCTGCCGTATTGGGATGCGATGACCACGAGCTTCAGCCTGGTCGCTCAGGTCATGCTGGCGCGCAAATACCTTGAGAACTGGCTGGTCTGGATCGGCGTCGATGTGGTCGCCATAGGGGTCTACGCCTACAAGGGTCTCTTGCTGACCAGCGGGCTCTACGCCCTGTTTCTGCTGATGTGCGTCTGGGGCTTCTGGCAATGGCGCCGGGATTCAAGCGCGGAGCCCAAGGCCGCGCCGGCCCAATGACCCGGCCGGTCCATGGATTTGTTCTGGGCAAGTTCATGCCGCCCCATGCCGGGCATATGTATCTGTGCGATTTCGCCGCCGGGCTCTGCGATCAGCTGACCATTCTTGTCTGTTCGCTCGATCGTGAGCCCATACCGGGCAAGCTGCGCCATGAGTGGATGAGCGCGCTCTATCCCGATGCCCGCGTGCTCCATTACGACCGCGACGTGCCTCAGGAGCCTTCCGAGTGTCCTGAATTCTGGGACATCTGGCGCGAATTGGTCCGCAGCGTTCATCCCGAACCCATCCACCGTGTGTTTGCGTCCGAGGCGTATGGTCTCAGGCTGGCGCAAGAGTTGGGGGCGGAATTCTGGCCCGCGGATATCGAGCGCGTCTGCCGGCCCGTCAGCGGCGCCCAGATCCGGCAAAAACCGATCGCGCACTGGTCGATGATCGCACTACCCGCTCGTCCCTGGTTCACCCGCACGATCGTCATGCATGGCCCTGAAAGCACCGGCAAGTCCGTGCTGGGGCAGGAGCTCGCCCGGGCGCTTGGCGGCGCTTATGCGCCAGAATTCGGTCGGACCTGGTGCGAGCTCTACGGGACCGATTGCAGCGCACAGGACCTGCGCAATATTGCTGCGGGACAGACCTCTGCGATTGAGGCGGCCCGGCGTACGGCGGAAGGCTTCGTGATCTCGGACACGGACGGGCTTCTGACCGAAGTCTGGTCTCAGATGATGCTGGGCGCTTCGGTCTTTGATCCGTCGCCGGATCCGGACGGCGATCTTTATCTTCTGACCGATATCGACCAGCCCTTCGTGGATGACGGCACGCGAGTCTATGGCGATCCGACGGACCGCCAGCGCTTTTTCGAGCTTTCCATTGAGGCGCTGGAGCGGCGCGGCGTTGATTATGTGCGCCTGTCAGGCAGCTGGGAGCAACGGCGCGTCACGGCGCTTGACGCTATTGCGCAGCGCTTCGCGCCGTTGACCCGAGACGCGTGACCTTATCGGCTGTCACGGTATCGTATTTATATGGACACTGCAGACCGGAGGACCTTCATGACAGCCAATCCGTTTGATCAAGGCGGCGAACGTTACGCCGCCGGTCGTCCGATCTATCCGCCCAAGCTCACCTTCACGCTGGAAGGCCTTGTGAGCCAGCACCGGCTCGCGGTGGATGTGGGCTGCGGCACGGGCCAGTTATCCGTGCTCTTGGCGGAGTATTTTGATGAGGTGCGGGCGTTTGATCCCAGCGACAGCCAGCTCGCCCATGCGCGGCCTCACCCCAAGGTCAGTTACGCCAAATCCCCCGCCGAAGCCCTGCCGGTCGCCAGCGGCAGCGCGAACCTGATCACCGCGGCGCAGGCGGCGCACTGGTTTGACCGTCCGCGGTTTTACGCCGAGGTGCGCCGGATCGCGGCGCCGGGCGCGGTGCTGGCGCTGATCACCTATAACAACGCCGAGGCGGACACCGAAGCGATGAAGCCCATAGGCCAGCTTTATCATGCGCTTGATCCGTGGTGGCGACCCGAGCGCGAAGATGTTGAGACCGCCTATGCCCGCTTTGATTTCCCCTTTGACGAGATCGCGGTGAATGGCGGCGCCATCGTTCATGACTGGCGCTTTGACGAGATGGCCGCCTATCTCGAAAGCTGGTCGGCCCTGCGCGGCGCGCGCGCTGCGGGCGAGGATGCTCTGGTGGACGGCTATCTGGATCAGGCGCGCGAGGCTTGGGGCCAAGCCGAGATCCGGGTGCGGTGGCCGATCACGGTGCGCGCCGGTTTCGTCCATACTCCGCCGTGTTCCTAATCCGCCCCCCGATCCGGCGCCGCAATACTGAGACCCGTTTTAGAAAAGGGGTGTCAGATGACCGGAGACGAGCTTGTCCAGATCGCCAGCAGACATATCGGCGAAGCCTATCGCTTGGGGGCTGAGGCGGAGTTGGACAACAAAGACTATGCCGGGCCGTGGGATTGCGCCGACTTCGTCAGCTGGTGCGTCTATCAGGCCTATGGGATCAAGGCGGGGGTGACCGCAGCCGGGCATCCGTATTCAGGCGCCTGGATCACCCATGCTGAAAACCCTGCGCACGCTCTGACCGTCGAAGCAGCGTTTGAGACGCCGGGCGCCGTGCTGGTGCGTCGCCCTCATCATTATGGCGCGGGTCATGTGGCGATCAGCGACGGGGTGGGCGGCACGATTGAAGCGCGCGGCCAGCGCTATGGCGTAGTGCGGGCCAAGGGGCGGGGCCGGATCTGGGACTTAGGCTGCACGATTGCGGGCGTCAGCTATCAAGGCTCGCCCTGACGGCGACCGATACAGATTGTTCCTTTTCGCCGTGCGCCGGGTTAGGAGAAGGGCATGGCCGAGCTTTATCTTCTGACCCCGCCCAAAATTGATGCTGACTTCGCCGACGTGCTGGCGCGCACGCTCGATGCAGGACGCGTCTCCGCCTTGCAGCTGCGCCTCAAAGAGCATTCGGACGCTGAAATCGAGGCGCTGGCGCCGAAACTAATCGAGATCGCGCATCAGCGTGGCGTCTGCGTAATCCTCAACGATAACCCGGCGCTGGCCGCGAAGCTGGGCTGTGATGGCGTGCATATCGGTCAGGACGACGGCTCGATCCGCGACGCGCGCGCGGCCCTGGGGCCGAAAGCCATTGTGGGCGTCACCTGTCATGACAGTCGGCATCTGGCGATGACGGCCGGGGAACAGGGCGCGGATTACGTCGCTTTTGGCGCTTTTTTCGACACCGCCACGAAATCGCCCAAGACGCGCGCTGATCTGGACATACTGGTCTGGTGGACCGAATTGTTCGAACTGCCCTGTGTCGCGATTGGGGGACTAACCTTGGAGAATGTCTCCGAGGTGATCGCAGCCGGGGCTGATTATATTGCAGTATGCGGCGGGGTCTGGTCGCATCCCGATGGACCGGAGGCCGCATGCGCGGGCTTGTCACAACTCTTGGATTGATCCTGTGCCTGGGCGGTTCCGCCTGGGCTGTGCAGGAGGCGCCGACCGTCCCGACCGCTCAGGAGGTCCAGGGACCGCCTGCGGCTGACTCGGTCTTGCCGCCCCTGCCTGAAGGGTTGGCGGAAGACTTTGCGCGTGACGCCAGCGGCGACGCCGTCGAGGGCCGGTCGTTGACCAATTCCGCCATGGCGAGCGCGTCTGCGGCCTATCTGGTCGGCGATTATCAAGGCGCGTTGATTCACGCCCAGCGCGCGGCGGCGGGCGGTGAAGCCCGCGGCGCGACCTTGGCGGGGCATATCCTGCTCCATGGTCTGTCCGCTGAAGCGAGCGATGAAGACGCGGTGCGCTGGTTCCGCCGTGCGGCGGATTTGGGCGAGCCGGACGCGCTGATCATCCTGTCGCGTCTGGCCGAAGAAGAACGCGGCGGGCTTCAGGTCTGGCAATCGCGCGAATACCTGGCGCAGGCCGCTGAGGCCGGCGATGCGCGCGGCGCCCATGAATATGGCCTCTATCTGATGGAGCGCGGCGATCCCGGCGCTGCTGAAGAGGCGATGAACTGGTTGCAGCTCGCCGCGCAAAGCGGACGTCCGGAAGCCTATGGCGATTACGCCTACGCGCTGGCGGACTGGGATCACGGCCCGCATGATCTGAGCGCGGCGCGCACCTGGTATGAGCGCGCGGGCGAGGCGGGCGATCCTAGCGCCGCCCTGATTGCGGGCCTGATGATGATGCAGGGCGAGGGCGGCGAGCCCGATGAAACCGGCGGGGCGCGGATGATCCGCATGGCCGCCGAATACGGTCTGCCCGCCGCCATGGGGCAGCACGCGCTTTTGTTGTTTCAGGGCGTCGCCGGCCAGCCGCCCAACCCGTCGGGCGCCGTGGACTGGGCGCGACAGGGGGCCGACGCCAATGATCCCGACAGCCAGTTCCTGCTCGCCTATGCGCTGGCGAGCGGCGATGGCGCGCCGCAAAATCTTGAGCGCGCCTATTACTGGGTGTTGCGCGCCGCGGCGCCACGGGGCGGCCGCACGCCGGAAGACTTTGACCGGGACCGGCTGGAAGCGTCGCTGGAAACCGCGTTGCCCGAGGCGGTGCAAGAGCGTGTTCGGGTCGAAGCGGCGGTGCAATCAAGCCCGTTTTAACTGTGTCAGGGGGGCTTGGCTGAGCCTCGCCTCAGACGTGCAGCTTGCCCGTACAGGGCGGCCCTGTTAAACGAGCGCGGCTGAATTCATGGGCGGCGCTGAAGGTTTGTGCGGCGCGCCTGTTCCAGAAACGGACCTTCCGATGAAAATCAACGGCAATGAAATCAAGCCTGGCAACGTGATCAAGCACCAGGACACCCTGTGGGTGGCGGTGAAAGCGGATCATGTGAAACCGGGCAAGGGCGGCGCGTTCGCCCAGGTCGAACTGAAAAACCTGCTCGACGGTCGCAAGCTCAACGAACGCTTCCGCTCGGCGGATAAGGTTGAGAAGGTGCGCCTTGAGCAAAAGGACCACCAGTTCCTCTACCCTGAGGGTGAGATGCTGGTGTTCATGGACACCGAAAACTACGAGCAGACCAGCCTGCCCGTCGATTTTGTCGGCGAAGAACGCGCGGCGTATCTGACCGACGGCATGATGGTCGTTCTGGAAATTTACGAAGAAAAGCCCATCGGCATCGAGCTACCCAAGCATGTGGAGCTTGAGGTGATCGAGACCGAGCCGGTGGTCAAAGGCCAGACGGCGGCGAACTCGTTCAAGCCCGCCATGCTCACCGGAAATATCCGCACCGCCGTGCCGCCTTTCGTGGGTGTGGGCGAGCGTATTGTCGTGGCCACGGAAGACGGCGCCTATGTCCGTCGGGCGGAGTAAGTCTTGGCTCAAATTTCTGCACTGATGCAAGTCATGACCGACGCGGTCCGCAAGGCGGGCCGCCGTCTGGCGCGTGACTTTGGCGAAGTCGAACACCTTCAGGTGTCCAAGAAAGGCCCGGCGGATTTCGTCACCCAGGCCGACATGAAGTCTGAAGAGATCCTGTTTGACATCCTGTCCAAGGCGCGGCCCGGCTATGGCTTCGTGATGGAAGAGCGCGGCGTCGTCGAAGGCACCGACAAATCCCATCGCTGGATCATCGATCCGCTGGACGGCACGCTGAACTTCATGCACGCCCAGCCCCATTTCGCCATTTCCGTGGCGCTGGAGCGTGAAGGCGAGCTGATGGCGGGCGTGGTCTACAATCCCGCCACCGACGAGCTGTTTCACGCCGAGAAGGGCCGCGGCGCGTTCATGAACGACCGTCGCCTGCGGGTGGCCGAACGCCGCGAGCTGCATGATTGCGTGATCGCCACCGGCATGCCGTTCTTCGGCAAGAAGGGGCACGCCCAGTTCCTGAAGGAATTGCACCAGATCATGCCGATGACCGCCGGCGTGCGCCGCTATGGCGCCGCGTCGCTCGATCTCGCCTGGACGGCGGCGGGCCGGTTTGACGGCTTCTGGGAACGCAATCTGAAGTCCTGGGACATCGCCGCAGGCCTCGTGCTGGTGCGTGAAGCGGGCGGCTATGCCGGCGCGATCGATCCCGGCACCGACGTGCTTGAAACCGGCCATATCGCGGCGGGCAACGAGATGGTGATCAAGGAATTGCGCGAAAAACTGGCGAACGTCGCCGGTTAGACATGCGCATTCTGACCGTTCTGCGCGGCGCGACGGCTTTCAGGCCAGGCGCCGCGCGGCGCGTCCAGTCTGCCTTTCATGGCACGATCCGGCGCAGACGCCGGAACGCCATAGGTCCAGAGCTCGGAATGCACGCTGAGAAAGCCCGGCGTGACGATGGCCCTGAGCGGCATGGGCGGCTGTGCGCCGGCAACGCGGCCTTCTAGTGCGATCGGCAAGAGGCGGCACCCGTTGCGTTGGGCCAGTACGTCGCCGTCCACAGACAGGCGCGCCTGCGCCCATCCCCACAACGTGTATCCGCACTCCAGCACGATGTCGTGCCGGTTGATCCGGTAAGTCCAGCGTTTCAGTCTGAGCGACATGGCGGATCCGGTGCTGCGCTGCAACATCTGCGCCTTTATGGTTAATCCCGGTTAAGGTTTGAGGCAAGATGAATCTGGCGTGGATACGCCTCTGGGTGGAAAGCGCCTGAGGGTCTTCACCCAGCCCCATCCCTGCCTCATTCCCGCCAAGACCCTTGCGTTTGATAGCGGTGTAGGCCAAGCCTGCAGGGAGCTGACGCGTCAGATGAGGGAGCCGCATCGCATGGCTGATCCGAAAGGACCGCGCCGTAAGGCCCGTTTCACCGGACCGGGAAATTACATTCTCTGGATGGTGGTGTTTCTCGCTATAGTACTGGCGCTGGCGGCCGCGCTGCACCAGCCCCTGATCCTGGCGTTTGAGGCCAATCCGGCGATTAACGGCCTGATCCTGGGCGTTCTGTTTATCGGCATCCTCTACACGTTCCAGCAGGCGCTCGCCATCGGGCCGAGCGCGCGTTGGCTGGTGCGCCTGAACGAAGCGGATCATCCCGATCAACTGCCGAACCCGCCGGCCCTGATCGCGCCTATGGCGGCGCTGATCACCGATGCGGCGGACGGACGATCGCGCCTGTCGGCGGCGTCTGCGCGCGTGGTGCTGGATTCGGTCGCCGCGCGGATGGCGGAAAGCGGCGCCTTCACGCGCTATTTCGGACGATTACTTATCTTTCTGGGCCTGCTGGGCACGTTTTATGGCCTGCTGCTGGTGGTGTCGGATGTTGGCGACGCGGTGCGCGCCGTGTCGGCGACCTCCTCTGGCGCCGGGGAAACTGACGCCATGGCGTTGATGAGCGCGATTGAAGAGCCGATCGCCGGCATGGGCACGGCCTTCGCCTCGTCGCTGTTCGGTCTGGCGGGGTCTTTGATCATCGGCTTTCTCGAATTGCAGGCGAGCCGGGCGCAGAACCGCTTTTATAACGAGGTCGAGGAATGGCTCTCCACGATCTCGCGCCTGTCCAACGCCGGCCCGCAGGGCGCCAGCCCGGACGATGCGGGCGGCTCGGGCGCCTATGTGGGGGCTTTGCTGGAGCAGAGCGCGGATGCGCTGGACCGGCTGACCCATACGCTGGAGCGCCATACCCGCCAGCTTGAAACCATCATGACCCGCTTTGCGGATGACGCGGCGGAGAGCCAGCGTGAGAGCGCGCGCCTGCTGCGCGACGAGATCAAGGTTCTGGTGCGCGCGCTTGAAGCGCAGGCGCGCCTGAACCGGGAACGCGGCCAGGACCGGAACGAGTAAACCATGTCTCTGCCTCGGCACCTTCAGTCCAGCCAGAGCGATTCCGGCGATTACTGGCCAGGATTCGTTGATGCGCTCGCGACCTTGCTGCTGGTCATCGTCTTCCTGCTGGCGGTGTTCACAGCCGGGCAGTTCGCCCTGTCCCAGGCGCTGACCGGGCGTGACGAGCAGCTGGCGCAACTCAACAGCCGTTTGGCCAGCCTCGCCGAAGAGCTCAATATTGCGCAGAGCGAAAACGAGCAGTTGAGCTTGCGCGTGAGCGTGCTCAATCAGGAGAACGGCGCTCTGCAGGAAACCAACGCCGGGCTCAGCTCTCAAATTGCGGGCTTGCAGGACGGTCTCGCCGCAGCGCGCGCGAGCCTGGCCGAAGAAGAGGCCCTCAATGAAGAGGCGCAGGCCACGGTCGCGCTTCTCAATAACCAGATGGCCGCCCTGCGTGAAGAGCTGGCGCGGCTCAATGAGACGCTGAACGCCTCTGAAGCGCGTGAGGCGGAGCTGGAAGCCGAAGTGGTCAATCTGGGGCGCAGGCTGAATGCGGCGCTCGCCAGCGAAGTGGCGCGTCTGGCGCGCTATCGCTCGGAATTCTTCGGACGGTTGATCGAAGTGCTGGGCGACCGGTCCGGCGTTCGCGTGGTGGGCGACCGGTTTGTGTTTGAAACTGACGTTCTGTTCGCCTCTGGCTCGGCTGAGTTGAGCGAGGAAGGCCGCCGGTCGCTGGCGCCCATCGCCGGCGCGATCATCCAGCTCACCGGCGAAATCCCCGATGATCTGGATTGGGTGCTGCGCGTGGACGGGCACACCGACCGGGTGCCGCTAGGCCCCAATGCGCCCTTTGAGTCCAATTGGGAGCTGTCCACGGCGCGCTCCTTGTCGGTTATTTCCTATTTTGAAAGCCAGGGCGTGCCGCCGCGCCGCCTGCTGGCGGCCGGTTTCGGACAGCATTACCCGATTGCGGAAGGCCGCACCCAAGAGGCCTATGCCCGCAACCGCAGGATCGAGCTGAAGCTGACCTCGCGTTAGGGGTTTGTGAACCATAAATGCAGCTCAACGGCGATTAAGTTTTCGGTAAGCCCTTGTATTTGCGCGATCTGACTCAGGGCGCTTGAAACAGTCGATTTCGGGGTGTATACACCGCGCCTCAATTCATGCAGATTTCCACTTGTGGGCGGCTCTAACGGCCGCCTTCAAGCGTAAAGAGGGCCGGAGCGGCACGATGAAACAGGACATTCACCCCGACTATCACTTCATCGAAGTGGTGCTCCCGAACGGATCGCGCTTTAAGACTCGTTCTACCTATGGTAAAGAAGGCGCAGTGCTGCAACTGGACATTGATCCGTCCACGCACCCGGCCTGGACTGGTGGCAACCAGACCCTGCTGGATCGTGCGGGTCGCGTGTCCAAGTTCAAAGACAAGTTCAAAGGCTTCGGCGTCTAAGGCCCTATCCCCCCTCGATCGGGCAGAGCTTGGCTCCGTTGAAGTCTTTCGAGGAACGCCCGCAGTCTCCCCTCGGCTGCGGGCGTTTTTCTCGCCTGCTTGATACGCCCTTGAGGGTGTGTTGAACAAAAAACGGCCGCTCTCCGGAGCGGCCGTTTTTTTGTCTCTGAATGCTGCTCGGCTCTTAGCCGTCCGAGAAGGCGGCGCTGAGCTGGGAGAGCTGGCTGGCGACCGGATTGTCCGCCGGTTTCACTTCGGCTTCGAACAGGGAATCGTCAAGCCGCATCAGGCGTTCGTGCAATTCACGCGCGCGCAGGGCCAGATCGCCCAGACGCGGCGGGCAAGGGTCATCCCCGGCCGGCCAGCTGGGCGGGCTGAACTTGTTGGGGGACAGACGGTAGCGCTCCTCGGCGGCTTCATCAGCGTTCATATCGCCTTCCGCCACGGCACGCTGGGTCAACAGCCAGGAGGCGCATTGCATCAGCTGTGTGGTTAGCCCCATGGACTCAGATGCATAGGCCAGCGCGCCCGACCGTCCCAGACGCTTGGCGTCGTCGCGGCCCGGCCCGTCCAGATAGCTGGCGGTTTCCTCCACCAGATCCATACCGTCGCGGAAAAGGCGACGGAACATTTCAGAATCCGCAAAGTCGGAAACTCGGGCTGCAGTGTTGGCGACGTGAGGCGTGACCGGGGTCATATGGATATCCGTGCTGTCTCGTTACGCATCATCTCAAGAATGTATAGGAACTCTTAAGCAAGGCTGAGGCCAGACGCTTGTCATTGGGCGTCAGGCGGGCTGAAAAAGGCCTCTGCAGCCGACAGGCCGGCCTTCTTGTCCTTGATCGCGCTTTCTGTCCGGGCCATCTCTTGGCGTAAGGTTTCGAGCCGCTCGCTCAGTTGTTCGACACCCAGATCGCTCAAATCCTCGCCCGGGGTGATCGCCTCGGTGCGGGAGGTCAGCGGTTCATCTTGAAACATCAGCGCTCTCCTCTCTTGCAGACAAGGCGGCTGATACTAGTGCATTCACCCTTCGGAGTCCCGTTCATGGTTGATAATTCCTCGCGCATCGTCGTCGCCCCCGAACCGGGCGGGCCGGACAAGCTGGTGGTGAAGACCGTCAATCTGGCGCCGCCAGCGCCGGGCGAGGTGCTGATTGATGTGGCCGCCGCCGGCGTGAACCGGCCGGACGTGTTTGAACGCATGGGGTTTTATCCCGCCCCTGAGGGCGCGCCTGAAGGTCTGGGGCTTGAAGTGTCAGGCGCGGTGAAGGCGCTGGGCGAGGGCGTGACGGGGTTCGCAATCGGCGACCCGGTCGTGGCGCTGGTGTCAGGGGGCGGCTATGCGGACGTGGCGCGCGCCAAGGCGGGCAGCGTGCTCCCTGCGCCCAAAGGGATGGAGCTGACGCAGGCGGCGGGTCTGCCTGAAACCGTTTTCACTGTCTGGACCAATGTATTCGAAGCGGGGGCTCTGAAACCCGGTGAGCGGTTTCTGGTGCATGGCGGCGCCAGCGGGATCGGCACGACGGCGATCCAGATGGCCAAGGCGCACGGGGCCTATGTGATCGCCACGGCGGGCGGCGCGGAGCGGGCGCAGCTTTGCCGCGATCTCGGCGCGGATCGCGCGTTTGACTATCACGCCGAGGACTGGTCCGCCGCGATCAGCGCTGAGGGGGGCGCGGATGTGATTCTGGACATGGTCGGCGGGGATTATGTGCAGCAGAATCTCAATTGCCTGAACCGGCAGGGGCGTCTGGTGATGATCGCCTTTCTCAAGGGTAGCCGGGTTGAGGTGGATCTGATGGGCGTGATGCTTAAACGTCAGACCCTGACCGGCTCGACCTTGCGCGCCCGGCCCGATGCGGAGAAAGCTGCGATTGCTCAGGCGGTTCAGACCCATGTCTGGCCGTGGGTCGAGGCGGGCAAGGTGCGCCCGGTCATTGATTCCAGCTTTGCGCTTGATGAGGTCGCCAAGGCCCATGCGCGTATGGATGCAGGCGGGCATGCCGGCAAGATCTTGCTTGTCCCCTAGCGCCTGACGGCGGCGTGTCAGGGGTGTTTCCAGCGCGCGACAAGCGCGCTATAAGGAGGCACACACTTTCCCTCTTCTATCGTGAACGGCGTGATGAGGGGCGGTCGACGGCGACAACCCGGCGGTCCGCGCCGGGTTTTCTTTTGTTACGTGTACGAGGACTGACATGGCCGAGATTCTCATGCCCAAGGCGACGGCGGTTTGGCTGGTGGACAACACCGCGCTGAGCTTTGAACAGATCGCCGACTTCACCGGCCTGCACCATCTTGAGATCAAGGGCATTGCAGACGGCGACGTGGCCGCTGGCGTGCGCGGCGCGGATCCGGTCGCTTCAGGTCAGCTGGACCGTGAAGAGCTGACCAAGGCGGAAAATGATCCGGCCTACCGGATGAGCGCGTCCAAGCCGAAATACGCCGAGTTCCAGGAGCGCAAGAAAGGCCCGCGCTACACCCCGCTGTCGCGCCGGCAGAACCGTCCGGACGCCATCGCTTGGCTGGTGCGCAATCACCCTGAGCTGACCGATCCGCAAATCTCCAAGCTGATCGGCACCACCAAGACCACCATTGAAGCCGTGCGTGAGCGCACGCACTGGAACTCGCCCAACATCAAGCCGACCGACCCGGTGACGCTGGGTCTGTGCACGCAGATCGATCTCGACGCGCAGGTCTCCAAAGCGTCCGCCCGTCGCAAGCAGATGGAAGAGGACGGTCAGGTGATCGTCGAGGATGACACCCTCAAGCCCGCCGACGAGCAGGATGCAGACGCGTCCAACTCGCCGACCACGCTGGATGAGCTCTTCGGCAAGCCCAAGGGCGACAGCGAATAAGCCTTCAACAGTTTACGCCTGAAAAAGCCCGGCTCTGAGAGCCGGGCTTTTTTGTGGGCGCTGGCGGCGCGCCTAGTCCTCGTAGTCTTCGGGCCGCATGGTGTAGTTAAGCGCCAGGCGACCGCCGTCGGCATAAATGCATTCGCCGGTGACATAGCTGGCGTCCTTGCTGGCGAGGAACCAGGCGACGCCCGCGATTTCGTCGGGATCGCCCAGACGGTTCAGCGGCGTGCGCGACAGGATGCGTTTCATCGCGTCGCGGTCATCGGCCACAGCCTTGAGAATATCGGTGTTGATCGAGCCCGGGCCGATGGCGTTCACGCGCACGCCCCAGGGGGCCAGCGCCAGGGCCATGGACTTGGTCATCTGGTTGAGCGCGCCCTTGCTCATCGTATAGGCGAGCTGGTCGGGCAGGGAGACCACGGCGTTGACCGAGCTCATATTGATGATGGCGTAGCGCTTGCGGCAATCCTCGGCGCGCGCCTGCTCTTCCTCGATCTGCTCGACCATCTGCTTGGACGCGGCCTTGGCCACCAGAAAGGCGCCGCGCACATTGACGTTCATGACGGCGTCAAAATCGCTCGCCGACAGATCCATCACATCGCCCTTGGCGAGCGTGGCGGCGTTGTTGACCAGGATGTCCACCCGGTCAAAAGCAGACCGGGTCTCCGCCATCAGATTGGCGACAGCGAGTTTGTCAGACACATCGCAGCTGACAAACAGCGCGCGCTCCTTACCGGCATTGAGGGTTTCAACCAGGGCTTCCCCGGCATCGTCATCAATATCGGCGACCACGACCCGCAAGCCCTCTTCGACAAAGCGCCGGGCGCAGGCTGCGCCGATGCCTTTGGCGCCGCCAGTGATGATGGCCACACGATCAGAGACCGCCATGGGTATGCTCCATTTCCAATAAGTCGGCGGCGATCAAACAGATGCGCGAGAGCCCTGTAAACCGCTCAGTCAGGCTTTGTGTTGAAGGCGTTAGGGCGTGGCGCCGAAGACGCGCTCATAATCTTGGGTGATTTCAGGGTCGTCAGGCGATTGCGTATAGGCGCGCGCGTACAGGGCGTGCGCCTCTTCCACTTCGCCGATTTGTTCCAGCGCCGCGGCGAGCGAATGGGTGATCGAGCCTTCGTCCGGCGCGGCCTCGGACGCGGCGCGGCAGGTGGTCAGAGCATCGGCGGCCCGTTCGGCCCGGACCAGCGCCCAGCACAATGCGTTCAGCGCGCCCGGATCGTCTGGCTGCAGGCTCACCGCTTCGCGCGCATCCTCGATCGCCAGCGTGCTCATGCCAAGCTCGACGAAAGCGGCCGACCGGCCGATCCAGGCGGAGGCGTAGGACGGTTCGGCGCGCACGGCGGCGTCAAAGGCGGCCACGGCTTCGGCGGCGCGGTCCAGATCAAGATAGGCGGAGCCCGCAAGCACAGCGGTGAAGCCGTCTTCAGGTATGCGCGCCAGGGCGATTTCGAGATCCGGCAAGGCGTCTTCGGGGCGGTCCAGCTGCAGATAGGCGGCCGCGCGATTGCGGCGGATCAGCGGATTGTCCACATCGCCGTCATTGGCCTCCACCAGCGCGAATATCTGATTGTACGCGATCAGCGCCTCTTCCGAGCGTCCAGAGGCCAGATAGGCGGCGCCGAGCCGTGTGCGCAGTTCAGCCTCCTGCGGCCAGTCGTAAAACTGTTCGGCGAGACAGGCCTGGAAGGCGGTGATTGCGGCGTCCGCTTCATTCTGGGAGAGCGCAGCGTATCCGTCAGGGCAGAGCTGCTGACGCGCGCTTTGGGCGTGCGCAGCCTGGACGAACAGTCCCAGAATCGCAGAAATCGTCAGCAGGCGGAGAAGATGAGGCACGACCGAACTCGATTGTCAGCGGATCAAAAGAAAAGGGCGGACGCGGGGTCCGCCCTTTCCTGTCAGGCTAGCAGGATGCCTGGTTATTGTCGTCGCCTGAGGGCTTCAATCTCTTCTTTAAGTTTAAGCTTTTGTTTTTTAAGGGTGGCGACCGCGAGGGTGTCGGTGGAGGGGCTTTTCATCTGCTCGACAATCTGATGATCCAGCTTGTCGTGGCGGGCGTCCAGTTCACGAATACGCGCGTCAGTGGCCATATATGCCTCCCTTGCTCTAGGACTCACATTGAACCATCTGATAGCGCCAGATGACAATTCAAAATCGGTTGCGACATTTTATCGGAGTTAATCAGCAGTGACGGATATGACCCCAGATCGGCTTGTGGTCGGGATTTCCGGCGCATCTGGCGTGGTTTACGCCATGCGTGCGCTTGAGGCGCTGAAAACCTTAGGTGTGGAAAGTCATGTGGTGGCCTCCAAGGCGGCCGAGATGACCCTGTCCTACGAGATGGGTGAAAAGCCCAGCGTGCTGCGTGAAAGCGCCGACATGCTCTATAAACAGGCCGATGTGGGCGCCCCGATCGCGTCAGGCTCGTTCAAGACTCGCGGCATGCTGATCGCGCCATGTTCGGTGCGCACGATGAGCGAGATCGCCACGGGGGTGACGTCCTCTTTGCTGACCCGCGCCGCCGATGTGGTGCTCAAGGAGCGCCGCCTGCTGGTGCTGATGGTGCGTGAAACCCCGTTTCATTTGGGTCATCTGCGCACCATGACCCAGCTGGCGGAGATGGGCGCGATCATCATGCCGCCGCTGCCGGCGTTTTATGCGCATCCCAAAAGCGTCGATGACATCGTCAATCAATCCGTCGGTCGGGCGCTCGACCTGTTCGGGCTCGACTGGGACGGCACAAAGCGCTGGGGCGAGGATCTTGAGCAGGGACGCCGCCCGCAAGCGCGGATGGGGTCGAGGACTGAATGAGCGCGTTCTGGACTTTCTCCGTCAAACTCTATGGCAAGGACGGCGTCAAATCCGCCTGCCTGGCGTTGCAGGCGGCGGGCCTGGACGTGAATGTGGGGTTGTGGATCGTCTGGACGGTGATGAACGGGCGTGATCCGGGACCGGCCCTGGGGCAGGCCGTGGAGCTGTCTGCGCTGTGGAGCGCGCGCGTGGTCAAGCCGCTGCGCATATCGCGCGATCACCTCAAGCAGCCGTTTCAGGGCGTCGAGGAAGACGCCGCGCGCGCCTTGCGCCAGAAGGTGCTGGCGGTCGAGCTCGAGGCGGAAAAACTGGAACAATATGCGCTTGAATCGCTGGCTCAGGCCTGCCCGGAAAATCGCGAGGAGGATCGCCGCGCTTTGGTCCTGCGCCGGTTGGATGAGTATGCCGCCCGCTGCGGTGCGGCGGGCCAAAGTGCGACCGCCTTTGTGGAAAACATTTTCGAGACGAGCAAAAATGTGTAATATGGGCGTCCTCGAAATGAAGTGAGCGCAAGCGACACGCTTTTTGCGCCCGAGGTCTTTTCGATAATCTACTCAGCCGGATATGACCGGCCTGTGTCTGATTGAAAGGGTCGATCTGGACAATGGATGGCGAGTTGGACGAAACCGCGCTCAAGCGCCAGCTTGAGGATTTACAGCTTGAGCACCGGACACTGGACGAGGAAGTCTCGGCGCTGGCGGAATGCGGCGTCACCGATCAGCTCAAACTGGTCCGTCTCAAGCGTCGCAAGCTGTATCTGAAGGACGAAATCTATCGTCTGGAAGATATCCTGAACCCTGACATCATCGCCTAGAAGTGCTTTGTGGGCGCGCGCTTTAGCTGGCGGCGCGATCCTTGGCGGCTTGTTTGTGTGCATACATGGCCGCATCCGCCGCTGCGATGGCGTCTTCCACCGCTATGCCGGATGAGAGCGGGTGCACGCCCCAGGCGGCTCCCAGAGCCAGCTTTTGGCCTTTATGGGTGATGGCGCTCTCCGAAATCGCTTCTGAGAGATCGCGCGCCTTTTCCTTGGCGGCGCTTTCAGGCGTCAAGGTCAGCACGATGCCGAATTCATCCCCGCCCAGCCGTCCGACGGCATCAGTTTCACGCACATGATCGGTGATCAGAGCAGCGACCTGTTCCAGGGCGGCGTCTCCAGCAGCGTGTCCATGCTGATCATTGATCTGCTTGAAGCCGTTGAGATCGAGATAGATCAGGCTGGAGGGGGCGTCATGGCGCTCCGCCAGCGACAAGGCCTTTGAGACTTCGCGCAAAAAAGCGCGGCGGTTCAGCACCGGCAGGAAGGCGTCCCGGTCCGCCAGGCTTTCCAGCTCGCGCATGCGTCCGCGCAGGGCTTCGGTCTCACGACGCAGCTGGTCGACTTCCCCCATCAAGGACAATAGGGCGCGCTGGACATTGGGCGTCAGCTCGGCTTCCGGCACGCCCATGATGGATGCGCTGTCACTCGGCGCGCTCGTCCCCCGCGGCGCAGCCTCGCTACGCCGGGTGTCCTCGCGACGACCCACAGGGCCGGGGCCAGCGAGCGGACCGCCGGATCGTATTCGCATGTCGCGGGCTCCATAACACAGGGCTTTCATCCTAAGCCTCGGCGCTTGTGGTAAAAAAACCGTTCATTCATGACAGATCGGGCGCTGTCTGAGCCAAGCCTGGTACGGGGCCGGGGTGTTTCAACTCAAGGTCATCCGGATGCGCCGTGAGACGAGAGCCTGGGCTATGACGCGCAAAAGCATTTCAGGACTTCTTGAATGGTTGGGGCATGTCCCTTATTTCAGGATTGCCTAAAATGTTGAGGGCGATTTGAAGCGGAGAGCCTGCGTGTCTGATGTCAAAACTGACGCCCTGCCCAATTTAGCGGCGGATTGCATCGCGCCGATCAAGACAGACGTTTTGGCGCCGGGCGGGCAAATCACCCATCAGCCGCGCATCTTGCTGATGTATGGCTCGCTTCGGGAGCGCTCCTTCAGCCGTCTGGCGGTCGAGGAGGCGGGGCGCCTGCTCGAGCTGATGGGCGCCGAGACCCGCATTTTTCATGCACACGGATTGCCGTTGCCCGATGACGCCGAGGCGGATCATCCCAAAGTGGCTGAGTTGCGAGAGCGGGTGACTTGGTCTGAGGGCATGGTCTGGTGCAGCCCCGAGCGCCATGGCGCGATGACGGCGGTGATGAAGGCTCAGATCGACTGGATTCCGCTGGCGCTGGGCGCCGTGCGTCCGACCCAGGGCAAGACGCTGGCCCTGATGCAGGTGTCAGGCGGGTCGCAAAGCTTCAACACCCTCAACCAGATGCGGGTTCTGGGTCGGTGGATGCGGATGATCACCATCCCCAATCAGTCCTCGATCCCCAAGGCGTTTCTGGAGTTTGACGAGGCCGGGCGGATGAAGCCCTCAGGCCTTTATGACCGCATCGTCGACGTCATGGAGGAGCTGGTGAAGTTCACCTGGCTCACCCGCGAGCACGCCGATTATCTGGTCGACCGCTATTCCGAACGCAAGGAAACCGCCGAGGAATTGATGGCGCGCGTGAACCAGGCCGCGCTCTGAATACAGTGCAGTCTTGGGTTTTGCTTGACCAAAAGCGCGCCACAGTTAAGTTGACGTGCTTTCCAATCGCCTGTCAGGCAAGGCTATTATGAGCGAAAGCAATTCGAGCGGCGCACACGCCGCTCCCATCTCCATCATCATGGGTTCGCGTTCGGACTGGCCGACCATGAAGGTCGGCGCCGATCTGCTGGATCAACTGGGCGCGGCGTATGAGACAAAAGTGGTCTCGGCGCACCGGACGCCGGATCGTCTGGTGGAGTTTTCCAAGTCTGCAGCTGATCGCGGCGTCAAAGTGATCATCGCCGGCGCGGGCGGCGCGGCGCACCTGCCGGGCATGGTGGCGTCGATGACCCATCTGCCTGTGCTGGGCGTTCCGGTGCAATCGCGCGCACTGTCGGGCCTGGACTCGCTTCTGTCGATCGTTCAGATGCCCGGCGGCGTGCCGGTGGGCACGCTGGCCATCGGCGAGGCAGGCGCCAAGAACGCCGCCATCATGGCCGCCTCCATTGTGGGCCTGTCTGATGACGCGCTGATGGACCGCCTGAAAGCCTATCGCGCGTCGCTGACGGAGTCGGTGGCTGAGAGCGTCGAGGACTGATCATGACTGACGCGCTCGCGCCTTGCGCCCGGATCGGCATTCTGGGCGGCGGCCAGCTGGGCCGCATGCTGGCGCTGTCTGCGGCGCGACTGGGCCTTGATGTGGTGATCTTTGATCCCGAACCTGATTGCCCGGCGAGCCGGGTGGCGGTGGAGACCATCACCGCCGCCTATGATGATCTGGACGCTGTGGCGAAATTCGCCGCCAGCGTCGACGCCGTCACTTATGAATTTGAGAATGTGCCCGCCGCGACCGCCGCGGCTGCGGCCGAGCATGCGCCCTTGCGTCCGGGCGCTTTGGCGCTGGACGTCGCTCAGGACCGCCTGACGGAAAAAACCTTCCTCAATGAGCACGGGGCCCGGACCGTGGCGTTTCGCGCTGTGGACACGCTTGAGGGCCTGCAGGCGGCGATTTCAGAGCTGGGCCTGCCCGCCATCCTGAAAACCCGGCGTTTTGGCTATGACGGCAAGGGCCAGGCCGTGATCCGCGAGATGGCGGAGGCGGAAGCCGCATTCGCCGCCATGAACGGCCAGCCGGCCATTCTGGAAGCCTTCGCGGATTTCACGATGGAGCTGTCCATCATCGCAGCGCGCGGCTTGGATGGCGAGGTCGCCGCCTACCCCTTGTCTAAAAACCGGCATTCAGGCGGTATTTTGCGCGAGAGCTTCGCCCCTGCCGAGATCAGCGAGGATCTGTCGAACCGCGCCTTCGCCATGGCCGCCAGCGTGCTCAAGGCGCTCGACTATGTGGGCGTGATGGGGATGGAGCTGTTTGCGCTGAAAGACGGAACGCTGCTGGTCAACGAGATCGCGCCGCGCGTCCACAATACCGGTCACTGGACGCAGGACGCCTGTCATGTCTGCCAGTTCGAGCAGCATATCCGCGCCGTGGCCGGCTGGCCGCTGGGCGATACGGCGCCGCATTCCTCGGCACAGATGATCAATCTGATCGGTCATGACGCCGATGCGTGGAAACACTGGCTCATCAAACGCAAGGCGGTGCTGCATCTCTACGGCAAGCGCGAGACGCGTTCGGGCCGCAAGATGGGCCATGTGAACGTGCTGGGGCCGCTCTAGCGCCTCTTTCCCGGCCTTGAGCCGGGATCCAGGGTCTATAAGGCGCTGCGTGTCCGGCTCTCTATCCCTGCTTTCGCAGGGAAAGAGAAGATGTGACCTACTTCGCCCGCCGCATCCCGTAGCGCAGATCGCCCATCATCGCGGTGAGGTCCGGCAAATTCTTGGTGAATTTGCGCACCTGACCCTTCGCCTTTTCAAACTGCATGATGTTGTCGATGCGGCGGCCGAGGAATTCTGCCGTTTTGGCGCGGTCCTCGCTGTCGTCTTCCAGCCAGATGGCGAAGGTCGAGGCGTAAACGCCGGAGAGAATCGCCCGCTTGGAATAGAAATTCCCATCCGTGCTCGTATCCCCGATCGCGCTCCAGATCATGTGCGAGGTCGCCCAGACCAGACGGGCGCCGCGATCCAGTCCGTCAGGCAGCAGCAAGCGTGCGCGCGCCCGAGCGGCGGCCTCTTCCTCTCCCTCGTATTGCGCCAGACGCAGGAGCACGCCTTGGCTGACCTTGTCGCGAATCCGGTTGGCGGGATTGGCTTCGATCTCGGCGCGGGCCTGGGCGTCACAGCGACGCGTCCAGGTCTCGATCACATCGAGAATCCCTGCCGGGCAATAGAGTTGCACCTCGCCTTCGCTCAAACCGGCGTCTCTGGCGGCTTGGGCGAGGGTGGCCTCGCTCCAGCCGTCAAAGGCGGCGTTGGGCAGGGCGGCGTCCACCAGCGCGTCGCGGGCGGCCTGGGCGCGAGAGGGTGCGGAGTTTTGTGCTTTTGCGGTCATGATGGTATATCTAGTTCGCTCTAAGCCTGACGTCACGGGGCGTTTCGCCGCGCTCTGTGCTGGACAGGGGCTTTCAGACCCGGTATATCGCCCGCCTCTGTTGGAAGCGATCCGGCGCGGACGTGGAGCCACGCGGCTCTTTGTGTTCGCGTGAGCTATACGTTTCAAAGTCCGGAGCGGGCTTTGAGCACCTATTCGAAGGGAGAGAGTACCATCGTTCAGATCGTCGTGCGCGATAACAACGTTGAGCAAGCGCTCAAGGCGTTGAAAAAGAAGATGCAGCGGGAAGGCACTTTCCGCGAGATGAAGCGCCGCAACCATTACGAAAAGCCGTCTGAGAAAAAAGCGCGCCAAAAAGCGGAAGCGATCCGTCGCGCCCGCAAACTGGCTCGCAAGCGCGCCCAACGTGAGGGCCTTCTGCCCAAGCGTGGCGGCGGCAGTGCTCGCCGCTAGGACGCTGCGCCGGGCTTAACCGCTCCAAAGCAGACACGAAAAACCCCGTACGCCTCGCGTACGGGGTTTTGCTGTATCTGAGCGTACCTGACAGAGAGGCTGAGCCTGAGCGTTTCCGCTCAGGCTTTTTTCTTGCCGCCCATCTTCAGGAGCTTGCGCACCGAGTCCGCATTGGCGTGGCCCAGCGCGCCCTGACGGAACACCGCTGCGGCGCCCCACAACACCACGACCGTGGTCGCCACCATCAGCGCGCATGCCGCTGCGAGCTCCCAGAACGGCGGATCGGTGGGCAGGCGGGCCATCATCACAAACGGCGTCCATAGCGGCACCCAGGAGCCGATCTGGATCACCATGGAATCAAGCGCATTGATCGAGAACACGATGATCAGCATGGGCAGCATCAAGATCCAGATCACCGGGCCCATCAGCGTCTGGGCGTCCTGCAAGGTGTCGCACAGCGAGCCCATGGCGAGGAAGATCGCGCCATACATCAGATAACCGCAGGTGAAGAAGAACAGACCCGCCAGCAACAGGCCCGGATCAAACACGGACGTCAGAAGCTCGAGAAGGTCGGGGTCGATGGAGGCGAGGGCGGAGCCGCCAAGCGTGCTCAGACCGACGCCCACCCCGCCCCAGACGGCGAACAGCGTGACTGACACGCCGGCCACGCCCAGAAGCTTGCCCAAAAGGATGTCTTCCAGCCGCGCGGTGGAGAGCAGCAGCTCGATGATCTTGCCGCCCTTCTCCTCGATCATGGAGGTGAGCAGCATGTTGGCGACCGAGAACACCGCCATCCACAGGATGAAGGCGAGGCCCAGCGCCACGAAGAAGGGCGCGCGATCGGCGAAGGTCACTTCCTCTTCCACGCCCGCATCGCTGCTGACATCCAGGCTGGTGACCAGAGGCCGGATGTCGAGAATGGCGTTGATCTCGTCAGGGTCGAGCCCTTCGCTGACCAGCGCGTGCTCGCGCATATTGGCGCGCAGGATGTTGCGCACATCGGTGCGCAGATCGTTATTGGTCAGGTTGGCCGACAGATAGACCAGCTCCAGACCCTGCTCGGGATGAGGGCGGATGAAGAAGGCCGCAAACAGTGATTTCGGGCCTTCAGGCGTGTCCATGGTCTCATCGCCCGACAAATAGGCGCGCAGGGCCTCGACAGTCTGCGCAGGCGGGTCGACCTGCACGGCCTTGGTGCGGCCGGCGTCCAGCGCGCTGGCGGCGTCTGACAGGCCTACAGACGCCAGTGCGTCTTCGGCTCTGCTGACCCCGTCGGGGTCTTCATCAAAGATGGCGAGCGCACGCGCGGCGGCGTCATCGCCGCCCATGCTGCTCGCCATCATCTCGATGGCGTTGCGCACGCGCTCCCGGCGTTCTTCAAACCGGGTATCTTCGATCAGGCGGTCGAGCCCCTGGCCGGTCTCGTCGATGACGGTGAAATAGCGCACCGGCTGGCTCGACTGGATCAGCGCCGGGGTCAAACCGCCGATGGCGGCGAAGATCGGCACCGCCAAGAGCGACAGCCAGAAGCCCCAGGTGGCCACATAAGACAGGTATTCGCGGCGGGCGATCAGGTATGCAGCGCGCATGATCAGGCCTCTTCGCTGACGGTTTCGACCGCATCCTCGCCCACCAGGGCGACGAAGGCGTCGTGAAGATGGGGGCGACGGGGCTCGAACCGGGTCAGCGGGACGCCGGCCTGTACGCAGGCGCGCAGCACGTCCTGCGCGTCGACGCCGGTCTTGAGCGTCAGGTGCAGGTTGATCGCGCCGTCGGGATCGGCCTCCAGCGTCTCCACCTCGCCCAAATCGGCGATGACTGAGGCGAGGTCAGACCCCGCCGCGGCGCCCAAAGTCACCTGGCGCGGCACCCGGGCGAGGGCTTCGTCCACCCGGCCGTCGAAAACTTTCTGGCCGCGCGCCATGAGGATGATCCGGTCGCACAGGCGTTCGGCGTGCTCCATCACATGGGTGGAGAATAAAACGGTGCGTCCCGCTTCGGCCTGTTCGCGGATAACCTGCTCGAGCATGGCCTGGTTCACCGGGTCGAGGCCCGAGAACGGCTCGTCGAGAATGATGAAGTCGGGCTCGTGGATGATGGCGGAGATGATCTGGATCTTCTGGGCCATGCCCTTGGAGAGTTCCTTGATCTTCTTGGTCGCCGCATCCTTGAGGCCGAAGCGCTCAAGATAGATCAGCGCCCGACGTCGCGCTTCGCCGGCGGACAGGCCTTTGAGGCGGGCGAAGAAGACGATCACGGCTTCGGCGGTCATCTTGCGATAGACGCCGCGCTCTTCGGGCAAAAAGCCGACCCGGTCCATGCTCATGGCGGTGGGCGCGCCGCCAAACAGCGTGACGCTGCCTTGGTCAGGCGTGATCACGCCCAGCGACATGCGCAGCGTGGTGGTCTTGCCGGCTCCGTTCGGACCCAGAAAGCCGGTGATGTCGCCTTTGCGGGCCTTGAACGACACATTGCGCACGGCGGGCTTGCCGGCGAAGGTCTTGCTCAGGCCGTCCACCTCCAGGGCGTACTCAGTCATCAGATTGGATGCTCCCGAAACACATTTCTTCAAGGTTTAGGGTGATGCGCAGGGGTAATCCAGCTATGAATACGGGAAGTGAATCGTACGCGATGGTATCGCGCAGGATGGAGTGAACCATGGCTGACCGAGCTTTCCCGCTGGATTTTGCGACTCTGGTCCCCGATACGCGGCCGCGGCGCTGGCTGGTGCTGCCTTCGGGGTTTGAAGCGGCCGCCTCGCCTGACCAGGACAGCCCGGTCTTTGAGCAGACTCCAGAGGCGGTGCTGGAGGCCTTCAAGGCCGTGGCCCTGGCTGCGCCGCGCGTCACTTTGGTGCGCGAAGAGGCGGGGCAGGTCGAGCTGGTGCAGCGTTCGAAGGTATTTCGCTTTCCCGACTACATCACAGTCCAGGCGTTCGAGACGCAGGGCGGCGCGGCGCTGGCGATCTATTCGCGCGCGGTGATCGGCTATTCCGATATGGGTGTGAACCGCAAGCGCATCAAAGCCTGGCTTGAAAACCTTCAGGCGGCGCTGACCTAGGCGGTCGGCAGGGCGAAATACAACAGGTCGAGCGAAGGCGGCTCGGCCACGCCCAGCTGACGCAGGATGTGGGTCGCCTGTCCGCGATGATGGGTCTGATGATTGTACAGATGGGTCAACACCACGCCCAGCGGCAGGGCTTTGGCCTCGCCGCGCGTGTTGACGTATTCCAGCGTGTCTTCAAGCTGATCGGCCCGCACTTCGGCCGCGTAATCCATCAGCCGCTTGTCCTCGACCTCGCGCGCTTCGCGCAGATCGGAAAACTGGTCAAACAGCGTCGCATCCAGACGGTCAGGCGCATCGCCTTCGCCGGTCAGGCGCTTGAGCCAGATCCGGTCCGCCGTCAGCATGTGATTGAGCGTGCCGTGCAGGCTGGTGAAATAGGCTTTCACATCCCGTTTGCGCTCAAAATCATTCAGCGCAGTGGCCGCGTCATACAAGCGGGCGTTGGCCCAGGTGTTGTAGGCCGCCATGCGGGAGGGGTGGCTGTAAAGCATTGCTCTATGACGTCACTTCTGCAGACGGCCGATCAGGATGCGGCCAGGGAGCCTAAGTGTAAGCAGGCTGCTCCACTTGGGGCCAGAGCGGTTTCAGACCTCTGGCCTAGCACTTTGTTATTGATGGATCATCGCCCTGTAAAGACGAACCATCGGCGCAGGGACACGCGCGATTAGCGCAGCATCGCCGCACCGGCATAGTTGAAGCTGGCAAATTTCGGGCTTTTGGGCAGATAGTCCGCTGTCATGTCCGAGATCGAAAACCCAGCCGCTTCGATCAGCGCGTCCGGACGCCGGGTCAGATGACAGCCGCCGCCGATGGGCTTCCACACCGGCTCGATGATCTTTTGCCAGCGCTGAACGCCCGGATCTGGCGCGAGGCCGTGTTCAGAGAACAAGAGCCGCCCGCCCGGTTTCAGCACCCGTCGCATCTGCGCCAGGGCCGCGTCCACATCAGGAATGGTGCAGGCGGTATAGGTCAGGACCACTGTATCCACGCTGTCATCGTCGAGCGGAATCTCTTCGCCTGGCAGATCAATCAACTCCACCTCGACCGGGCAGGCTTCAATCGCCGCCGCGGCCTTGCGGCGCATGCCCATCGAGGGTTCCAGCGCAAAGACGCGGCTGACTTTGCCTGGATCATAAAATTCCAGATTGGGACCCGCGCCGAAGCCCACCTCCAGCACGCGCCCTTCCGCTTTCGGGACCAGACGCGAACGCTGTTTCATGATCTGCGGCGCGCCGCAGGCGCAGCCGATCAGATGGGGCAGGATATGGTTTTCATAAAAGGACATGCAAAGAAGGCTAGCGCGCTTTGCGAGCGGGGGGAACGCGGCCTTTCGTCAGCTCGGGCCGTGCATCCTCACGCGGCAGGATCGGGTCGATCACGCTCATCTCATGCTCTGCGGGCGCTTGCCCGCCCAGACAGGCGCAGCTCTCGGCGAAGAAGCGGATATGCTGGTTGAAGACGGCCTGGGTGTAGATGCCGAAATGGTTCGCCCCCTTCACAAGGGCTGCATATTTCGTCGACAGGGCCGCGTCATAAAGCCGGCGCCCGCGTCCCTGAGGGATGACCCGATCCTGATCGCCGTGAATCCAGAGCAGAGGCGAAGTCACCCGGCCGATCTGGCGAATGGAATCATAGCGCTCGCGAAAGATCGCGCGGGGCAAGAGCCAGGCCGTGCGCGAGCGGACAAACTCGCGAAAGCTGTCATAGGGCGCATGAAGGATCAGTCCGCCCACAGGCCGCGCGGCGGCCAGTTGCACCGCTGTGCCCGACCCCAGGCTCTCGCCATAGACCACGATCCGGCCCGGTTGGATCCCGTCTGCGACCAGCGCGTCAAAGGCGTGGATGGCGTCCGCGACGTTCGCCGGTTCGCTGGGGCGTCCTGTGGAGCCGTTAAAGCCGCGATGGGCGAGGGCGCTCAGTCCCCATCCCGAGGCGATGAACAGGCGAAAAAACCGCGCCCGCCGCCACAAGGCCCGGCGATTGCCGTGCAGGTAGAGGATATGGGGCAGGGCGTCGCGCTCGGCCTCGGCGCGCCAGATCACCAATGTCTGGCCGTCCGGCGTGACAAGCTCGGTCTCGCGCGTGCGCTCCAGCCCGCAGTCTGAGGGGTGGATGCGCGTGGGATCGGTGAAATAGAGCATGCGGCGCTGGGAAACGAACAAGATCAGCCACACGCCGTAGACCGCCAGAAGGACCAGTGCGCCATAGCGTAGCCAGTCCGGCGCAAGCGTCCAGACCTCCCAGGCCCTGCCCCATGCATGGGCCAGCCCCTCTAAAGCGGCGTCCATCCCCGTCACGCCTGTCCCCCTTGGCGTTTGGTCTAGAAAGGCGGAGCGGGGGGTGAGAGTCCAGCCTCAAGCGATAGTCAGGATTGGAAAGCAAGGGGGTGCGGCGCCGATGCCTCACCTGGGCTGATGCAAAACGCCCCGCCGCGGACGGGTCCGGGCGGGGCGTTGAGACGTGACAGGCAATCACTGTTAGTCGAGCGCCTTGACGATGCTTTCGCTCATCTTCTTGGCGTCGCCCAGCAACATCATGGTGTTGTCGCGGTAAAACAGCGGGTTCTCGATGCCGGCATAGCCCGACGCCAGCGAGCGCTTGACGAAGAAGACGGTTTTCGCCTTCCACACCTGGAGCACCGGCATGCCGTAGATCGGGCTTGAGGGATCATCCTCGGCGGCGGGGTTGGTGACGTCATTGGCGCCGATCACGAAGGCCACGTCGGCGGTGGCGAATTCCGAGTTGATGTCTTCAAGCTCGAACACCTCGTCATAGGGCACCTGGGCTTCCGCCAGCAGCACGTTCATATGCCCCGGCATGCGGCCCGCCACCGGGTGGATGGCGTAAGACACGTCCACGCCCTCTTCCTTGAGGGTGTCCGCCATTTCTTTCAGCGCATGCTGGGCCTGGGCCACCGCCATGCCGTAACCGGGCACGATGATGACCTTGCCGGCGTTCTTCATGATAAAGGCGGCGTCATCGGCCGAGCCTTGCTTGACCGAACGATCCACATCGGTCGCCGCAGCGGCGGCCGTGGTGTCGGCGCCGAACCCCCCGAGGATCACCGAGATGAAGGAGCGGTTCATGCCCTTGCACATGATGTAGGACAGGATCGCGCCCGAGCTGCCCACCAGCGCGCCGGTTATCAAGAGCGCCGTGTTCTCCAGCGTGAAGCCGAGCGCCGCCGCCGCCCATCCCGAATAGGAGTTGAGCATGGAGACCACCACCGGCATGTCCGCGCCGCCGATGGGGATGATCAGCAAGACGCCCAGCACCAGCGCCAGCACCGTGATGATCCAGAAGGCGATCTTGGCGTCCCCGCCCGATGCGGTCAGGAAGGTGATGAAGACGGCGATGGCGATGCCCAGGGCGAGATTGAGCCAGTGTTGCCCCTTGAAGACGATGGGCGCGCCGCTCATCAGGCCCTGAAGCTTCATGAAGGCGATGACCGAGCCTGAAAACGTGATCGCGCCGATGCCGACGCCCAGCGACAGCTCGACCAGGGACAGGCCTTTGAGCTTTCCGGTGGCGGTGGCGATGTTGAACGCTTCCGGTTCGTAAAGCGCGGCGGCGGCGACGAGCACGGCGCACAGACCGACCAGCGAGTGAAAGCCCGCGACCAGCTGGGGCATGTCGGTCATGGGGATGCGGCGGGCGATCACCGCGCCGATGCCGCCGCCGATTGCGACTGCGCCTAGGATCAGAACAAGGCCCAAGCCGTCCAGCTGGACGTAGAACAGGCTGGTGCCAATGGCGATCGCCATGCCGGCCATGCCCAGATAATTGCCCTGACGGGCGGTTTCCGGGCTCGACAGGCCGCGAAGCGCCATGATGAACAAAATGCCCGAAGCCATATAGAGAAGTGCGGCGAGATTGGCTGACATGTCTTAGCCCTCCGCCTTCGGCTTGGCCGCCGGCTTTTCTTTTTTCTTGTACATGGCGAGCATGCGCTGGGTGACGAGGAAGCCGCCAAAGATGTTGATGCTGGCGAGGATCACCGCCAGCACGCCGACGCCTTTGGAGAATTGCCCGGCCTGGTCCATGGCCGTGGCGCCCGCCGCGATCAGCGCGCCGACAATGATCACCGAGGAGATGGCGTTAGTCACGCTCATCAAAGGCGTGTGCAGGGCCGGGGTCACCGACCAGACGACATAATAGCCCACGAAAACGGCGAGGACGAAAATCGCCAGGCGAAAGACAATCGGATCAACGGCTTCCATATCAGGCTCCGTATGCGAGGGCGGTCAGGGAATGAGGGGCGGGGCGGGCGGCGTGCGTATCCATCAGGCGTCGCCCGTCAGGCTGGGATGGATCACCGCGCCGTCCTTGGTCAGCGCCATGCCGACAATGACTTCATCCTCCCAATGGGGGGCGAAGCCGCCATCCTCGCCCACCAGAAGCGGGAAGAGATTGACGAGGTTCTTGGCCAGAAGCTGGCTGGAATCCGCGGCGAGCCGCGCGGGCAGGTTGGTGAAGCCGGCGATTTTCACGCCGTTGTGCTCGACTACTTTGTCGGGTTCGCTCAGTTCGCAATTGCCGCCATTGCCAGCCGCGATGTCGATGATCACCGAACCGGGACGCATGGCCTCAACCATCGCCTTGGTGATCAGCCGCGGCGCGGGGCGGCCCGGGATCAGGGCGGTGGTGATGACGATGTCCTGCTTGGCGATATGGCTGGCGACCAGCTCGGCCTGCTTGGCCTTGTAGGCGTCGCTCATCTCCTTGGCGTAACCGCCGGCGGTTTCCGCTTCCTTGAACTCGTCATCCTCGACGGCGATGAATTTCGCGCCCAGTGAGCCCACCTGCTCCTTGGCGGCGGGGCGGACATCATTGGCCGACACCACAGCGCCCAGACGACGCGCGGTGGCGATGGCCTGAAGCCCGGCGACGCCGGCGCCCATGACAAACGCCTTGGCCGGGGCGATGGTGCCTGCGGCCGTCATCATCATCGGGAAAGCGCGGCCATAAAGTTCAGCCGCTTCGATGACGGCGCGATAGCCCGACAGGTTCGATTGGCTCGACAGCGCATCCATGGATTGCGCGCGGGTGATTCGCGGCGTGTATTCCATAGCCAGGGCGTTGACGTGAGCGTCGGCGCAGGCCTTGGCGAAGTCGGTCGCGCCATGAGGCTCCAGAAGACCAATGACCAGTGCGCCGTCCTTGAGACGCTTGAGCGTCTCGTCATCGGGGCGGCGGACGCAGAACAGGACGTCGACGCCTTTGACGGCGGCGGCGCGCGTGGCGAGCTTGGCCCCGGCGGCTTCATACGCCGCATCGGTATAGGCGGCGCGCTCTCCCGCACCCTTCTGAACCGTGACCTCGGCTCCGGCCTTGATGAGCGCTTTGACGCTATCAGGCGTGGCGGCGACCCGGGATTCTCCATCCCGGGTTTCGGCGAGTACGGCGATGTGCATGCAAAGACCCCGTCGTCCGGTCGTTAACGTTGTGCGCAGTCTGCGACAAACGTCTAAGCCCGGAAAGGGGTTAATTTGGCTTGTACGGACAAAATCCCCTCAACTACTGGTGAACCAGTCGTGAGATCGGGGGTGAGTCCTAGCCGAGCAGGGAGACGAGGCCGCCCGTGATGAAGCCGATGATGGCCAGAACCACCAGGGTCGCCCAATAGCCGGCGCCTTGCTTCAGGAACACGCCGCCCAGACCGCCGACAATGGCGGAGACGAACATGGCGGTCAGCCAATGAAAATGCGCGCCGAAGACGAGGATCACGCACAACAGCGTCACGGTCACAACCAGGGTTGAATACACCGACACGCTGATAAAGCCGTCAAACGAGGCTTTATGCTCGGAGATGTCCATCTCTCCACGGGTGTATTCTTCAGCCATGATCGTCCTCATCTGAAAAAGAAGTTCTGTAAACGCGCATGTATCACGCTCCTCGGCTCTCGCCAAGACATCCAAGCGGTCTAGACTGGCTTGCGCGCCCAGCCTTCAATCAGCGCCTCCAGCGCTGCAGTCACCGCCAGCGGGTCATCCAGGATCAGATGGTGCTGAGTCTGAGGTATGCTGACGAAAGGCGAACGGGTGAAGGTCGCCTTCATATAATCCCAGGTCTCCGCCCCCATCAGGATCGAGTTTTCCCCGCGGATGAACGCCAGCGGGCATTTGAGATTGGCGGCGGCGGCTTCGGGGTCGCGGCGCTGATAGGTGAGCTTCGCCCACAGATCGGGATCAAACAGCCATGTATAGCCATCCTCAACCTGTTTCAGGCTGCCGCGAGCGATATGGTCGATGATCCAAAGAGTGTCGCACTCTTGCTCAGGCAGGAGCCGGAAGCGCGCCAGCGCCGCCGCCAGGTCCGAATAGACCCGACCGCCGCGCCGGGGCGGGCTGCCTTCGCGTTGCTTTTCAGGTTTGCGGATCGGGCTGTCGAGAATGATCGCCGCCTCCAGCTGATCGCCCAGCATCGTTGAGGCCTGCAAGGTGACGAAACCGCCAAACGAATGCCCGATCATGATCGGCTTGCCGGCGTCACAGGCGCCGCCCGCTTGAGCTGCAACCAGCATGTCCCGGGCATGGTCGTCCATGGTGTAGACCTCGCGCCAGCCGCTTTCCCCCATGCCCGACAAATCCGCCGCCACAACACGGCGTCCGCCGCCTTCCCTGGCGAGAAACGGACCAATGGCGTCCCACCAGCCCTTATGGGCGGTGCCGCCATGCACCAACAGCACGCCGGGCTTGCCGCGTTCACCCCAGGCTTTCCAGGCGAGGGAGACGCCGTCGCGGTCCGCCATGCCGGTTTCAACTTCGGTTTCCTGCGCGGATGTGAACCAGTCCGGCGCGGTCACAGGCTGTCCGTCAAACGGGGCGAGAGGCGGGGGTAAGCGGTCGGCTTTGGTCATGATCGGACCTTGGGTCTCTTATACTTAGGAGCTTCAGGGGTAGACCGCGCAGGGTCGACCCGTCAAACGCCAGAGTCTGAGCAAGGGTTTAAGAACAGACTAACCCTCTATTTACCCTAACACTTTCTGAGTCGCCTCTACACCTCATCTTTACGCCGGGTGTCCCATAAAGGGTCACACAACAGGTGGGAGGGCGGTTTGGACCGACACGAGGAAAACCTCGGTCGGTTCGCTCACAAACCGCCCCGATAAATAAGCGACCGAAAAGGCGTGGGTGTGATGGCCAAGACCGTACTGATTGTCGATGACGATCCGACTCAGCGTCGCCTGATGCAGGCGGTTCTGGAAAAACAAGGGCATCTGGCGGAGACCGCTGAAGATGGGGAGGCCGGCCTCGAGCGCGTCAAGCGCGGCGGGGTGGATGTGGTCATGCTCGACATGGTCATGCCCGGCATGGACGGCATTGAAACGCTGGAAGCGATCAAGGCCCGAAACCCTGACCTTCCGGTCATCGTCCTCACCGCCCATGGCGGCATTGAAACCGTGGTGAAAGCCATGCGGGCCGGCGCTGTGGACTTCTTTGTGAAGCCCGCCAGCCCCGAACGCATCGCGGTGTCGATCCGCAACGCGCTCAAGGTCAAGGATTTGTCGGGCGAAGTCAGTCGCCTGAAAAAGAAAACCTCCGGCGCGCTGGGCTTCGCCGACATGATCGCCGGCGCTCCGTCCATGCGCCAGGTGGTGCGGCTGGGCGAACGTGCGGCCAAGTCCAACATTCCGATCCTCGTCACCGGGGAAAGCGGCGTGGGCAAGGAGCTGGTGGCGCGCGCCATCGCGGCGGGTTCTGACCGCGCGGGCCGTCCCTTTGTGGCGGTGAACTGTGGCGCCATCCCGGAAAACCTTGTGGAATCCACTCTGTTCGGTCACGAAAAAGGCTCGTTCACGGGCGCTGTGGCCAAGCATTTGGGCAAGTTCCAGGAGGCCGATGGCGGCACGCTGTTCCTTGATGAGATCGGCGAACTGCCGCTCGACATGCAGGTGAAACTGCTGCGCGCGCTTCAGGAAGGCGAAGTGGACCCGGTGGGCTCCAAACGCCCGGTGAAAGTGGATGTGCGGATCGTGTCCGCGACCAACCGCGATCTCGCCGAACAGGTGAAGACCGGCGCCTTCCGCGAAGACCTGTTTTACCGGTTGAACGTCTTCCCGATCGAAGTGCCGTCCCTGAAAGAGCGGACCGAAGACATTCCGGCTCTGGTGCGCCATTTCATTGCGCGCTTCAACGCCCAGGAAGGCAAATCGGTGCTCGATGCGACGGCGGAGACCATGCACATGCTCTCCAGCCATCACTGGAAAGGCAATGTGCGCCAGCTTGAGAACGCGGTGTTCCGCGCCGTGGTCCTGTCAGACACCGATTATCTGACTGAAGAGGATTTCCCGCAGATTTCCGGGCTCGCCCCTACCCTGCGTGATGCGCCGGCCGCCGCTCCCGCCAATGTGCAGGCCGTGCCTGACGCCGCGCCGAGCCTGCCGGCTGAACAGTTTGAGGGCGCTGCGGCCCATGCGGCTGAAGACGAGCATCTGCCGGTCGACATCATGGATGAAGGCGGACATTTGCGGTCGCTTGAAAGCATTGAACGCGATCTGATCGCCTTCGCCATCGAAACCTATTCAGGCCGTATGGCCGAGGTCGCCCGGCGCCTGGGCGTGGGACGCTCCACGCTCTACCGCAAGGTGCGTGAATACGATCTCGACGTGGATAATTTCCGCGAAGCGGGGTGATTGATCACGGCTGGACGTCCAGAACGGCGTCCAGCGCTTCGGTCAAACTTTCATCGCGGTTCAGGCGGTCAGCCTGGGCCGCGATATGTTGCTGGATGCGGGCGCGCAAAGGGCTTGCGGCTTCAAGCGCCATAACCTCTTGAAGAAAAGGGGAGGCGTCTAACAGGGCCTCATCGCGCCATCCCAGGCGGATCGCCGTGCTCAATCGTGTTAAAGCCAATTGATAATCTCCGCGCGAAGCCGCGATTTCCGCTGCGCGCACATGACTTTCCGGCCAGTCGCCAATCACCAGATCAAATCCGTCCGGTTCTGTCGCATCCAGTGCGAAGCGCTCAAACCGGCCGCGCTCGCCCGCACGCTCGAACCAGACCGCCGCTTGCGCCCGGTCGTCGCTCGCCAAAGCCATGCGTCCGCGCAGCCGGGCGACCTGGCCGCGCTGCTCGCGCTCGTGTACAGCGTTCAGCAATGTTGCGGCGCCGGAGACGTCCCCGCGAGCGATGGCGGATTGCGCCAGTCCCGCCAGCACAACGGGATTGTCGGGGTTTAGGAGTCGCGCTCTGGCGGCGAAAGCGTTAGCACGCTGATCTTCGCCCAGGAGGTGCAGCACCCGTGCGATTTGAAGTTCGGTGAACAGGCCGCCGCGCCCTTTTTGCAGGGCCTGAACATCTAGCGTCAGCGCTTCATACAGTCGTCCTCTGATGCTGAGCAGATATGCGGCGGAGGACAGGGCCCCGCCATCATCTGGGTCCAGTGCGAGCGACTGACCATAAGCCTCCAGTGCTTCATCAATGCGGTCCTGCGCATCCAGCGCGTACCCGAGCGCTCGCCAGGCGGCGGGGCTCTCCGGCGTCCGGTCGATCGCATTGCGCGCCAGCGCTTCTGCTTCTTCCATCCGCTGTCCGCCATGCTTGGTGGCTTCGGTGGACAGGGCGACCGCCAAAGCGGTCATCAGGCGCGGATCATCGGGCGCCCGCAGCCGCGCATCTTCCAGAAGACGAATGCCGCGCTGCACGCCGTCCCGGTCCTGCAAGGCGGTGAGCGCACGGGCGCGCGTCAACAGGCTGTCGGTTGCGCTGCTGGGCTGTTGCAGGCTGGGCGCAGCCGCGAGATCTGAGGGGCGCTCGGACCGTAACGCCATATTGGCGGTGAGCGCGGCGATCAGCACAACAAGCCCGCCCGCCAACACCGCCAGCTCCCACGGCATGCGGGCGGCGATTGGTGCATCAGCTTGCACCATTTCGAGCGGAGACATGTCCGCAATCAGCGCATAGCCCTCGCCGCGGACGGTGCGGATATAGCTCGGTGCGCGCGGATCATCGCCCAGGGCTTTGCGCAAAAGGGCGATGCGCTGGGCGAGCGTGTCTTCGCTAAGATGAGATTGTTTCCAGGCCTTCTCGGCGAAGGCGTCCAGGGACACCGGCTCGGGCGCGTGTACGATCAGCACGTCCAGAACCCGCGCCGTCAGCCCGCTGAGCTGGTGTGTTCCGTCAGCATCTGACAAACGCCTCGTGTCTGGCGCATAGGTCCAGCCGTTCAGACGGATCACGGGGTCAGACATGCTCAAGTCCTGGCCTTCAGCTTTCTTCAGGGAGTTTCGGGTGACTTCAGACACCAGCCCCCGTCCTGCTCTGGCTCTCTTGCTAACGCGAACACGGAGCCTGTGTCATGAATTTTACCCGTTGGGCCTGTCTGGGGCTGATGCTGGGATCATTCACCGCCCCCGCCAGAGGGGATCTGAGATGGACTGAAGAAATCGCCGCGACCGTCACTTCAGAGGTGGATGCGGGGACTTATGGTCAGGTGACCAGCGTCCTGATCCTGTCAAATGGCGCGCCGGTTTACGAGCGCTATTTCAATGGCGCGGACGCCGCCACTTTGCATGATACCCGCTCGGTGGGAAAAACCGTCACCGGCATGCTGGCGGGTATTGCGGTGGACCAGGGCGTCTTGGCGCTGGAAGCGCCGCTCGCCGTCCATTTCACCGATCTTCAGCCCTTCGTCTATCCGGATCCACGCAAGTCCGCGCTGACGCTCGAAGACCTTCTGACCATGAGCGGTCCGCTGGAATGCAATGACTGGAACCAGTTCTCGCGCGGCAATGAAGAGCGCATGTATGTGGTCGAGGACTGGAGTCGTTTCTTCTGGGACTTGCCGATCCGGGGCTTCCCCGGCTGGGAGACCCCGCCCGACCAGACCGAGTATGGCCGCGCCTTTTCCTATTGCACCGCGGGTGTTCAGGTGGTGGGCGACGCGATCCAGCGCGCTACGGGTGAAGATCTGGAAGCCTTTGCGCAGGCGCATTTGTTCGGCCCGCTGGGCATCGACACGTATGAGTGGCCGCGCACGGGGGCCGGGGTTCTGCATCTGGGTGGCGGCTTGCGATTGAACACGCGCGACTGGGCGCGTCTGGGCGAGCTACAGCGTCAGGGCGGTCTTCATGAGGGGGAGCAATTGATCAGCGAAGGTTGGACGCAAGCCTCAATCACGCCGCAGGCCGTGATCAATGGAGGGCCTGGATTTCTCTATGGCTATCTATGGTGGCTGGCGGATCGTGACAGCGCTGTCGGAACGGTGCGCTATGCGGCCATGAACGGCAATGGCGGCAACCGGGTCTTTGTCGTACCCGAGCATGACCTGACTGTGGTGCTGACCAAGACCGATTATAATACGCGCGAGATGCACCAGCAGGCCGAGGCCTTCTTCATCGATGTGATCGCGGCCCATCTGAACTAGGCGGAGGCGCTCAGACCGCGCGTGGGGTCCAGACCAGCTCGAAGCGTTCGCAAACCACATCGAGATCGTCGGAATACTCAAACCCCTCACGCGCGGCTTCGCGCCGCCAGAATTTGCGGTGCTCGGTGATCCAGTACGCATAAGAGCGGTCACCTTCGCCCTCGACCCAGGCGAAGTCGGCGTCCACCTGATGGATGGGCATGACGTCGACGCGCGTGGTCCGAGTGACGCAAGCGGGTGCGCCGCGCCCGTCTGTGATCAGCCACAGATCCCCCGGTTTGGGCAGCCCCAGCGGATCGTCCACGAACCAGAGCGCCAGGCTGGCGGTGGCCTGCTTGGTCCGGCTCAGCACCAGAGCGAGCAGCTCATCCATCATCTCCGGGCTGTCGCCGAAGGCGTCCACGCCGCGCGGCGGGGCCTGGATCCCGGTTTCGGCCTGAAACTGCGCCCAGAGTGCAGCCTGTTCAGTCGTCAGATGAAGAGGCACGCTCTAGTCCTTGCCGCCGTCAATGACCCGAAACCCGCCGCGGCGGGGCGGCTCGGACGGGGTTTGCGTCTCGGGCGTGCCGGTTTCAAGCGTGTCCGCCTGATCTGGCGTCAAATCCTCTGACTTTGGCGGGGTCTCCACCACTTCCGGGGTGAAGCCCTTGCGCACCAGTCCGGATTGTCTCAGCTCTGCCATCGGGTCCGGCGCTGTGTCCTCGACCGGGGCGATGACGTCGTCATGGATGTCACGATCGCGGGAGCGGCGTTCAGGCCCTTTGCGCTTGAAGCCTGAGCCCTTGTTCTTGAAGCTCGATCCGCCGCCGCGCGCGAAGCCCTTGGGCGCTTTGCCCTGGGCTTTCTTCTCGATTTCCTTGAGCTTGGCGAGCTGCAGTCGGGACAGCGCCTCCCCCTCAGAGCCCAGCGAAGGATCGGCATAGGCGGATCCGAACGTGTTCAGGCGCTCTTCGACAGAGGCCATGAACTCGTCCTCCCAGTCGGTCAGCTCGACCCGGGCGGCTTCAGCGGCGTCGGGATCGTCTGATTCCGCCTTGGCGATGGCGCGCTCGACGGCGGCCTTGGCCCGGCGGATGCGGGCCAGGGCCTTGCGGGTCGATTTATCCTCAACCTCACGCGCCATGATCAGACTTAGTGCTCGCCCACAGCGCCCAGATACAGCTCCAAGAGCGCTTCCATTTCCTGGCGCTCATGAGCGTCCTGTTTGCGCAGGGAGATCACCTTGCGCAGCACCTTGGTGTCATAGCCCATGGATTTGGCTTCGGCGTAGACCTCCTTGATGTCGGCGGCGACGCCGGCCTTGTCTTCTTCAAGGCGCTCGATGCGGGCCACCAGGGCGCGCAACTGGTCACGCGCGGCGGCGCCGATGGCGTCGGATTCGTCTTTTTCAGGCGTGGAAGCGGCAAAGTCGGCCATGAGGGTCTCCTGGCGGGGGATTTACGATCTTGCCCTCTTCGATAGGCGAGGGGGGCGGGGCGGGGCAAGCCGCTCGTGACGCCCAAAGCTCAGATCATGCAGACGCGTTGCATGCTTTCCTTCCGGCCCGGAAGCGATTAGAGCCCTTGCCAGCATGACAACAGGAGACTGACATGACCACGCTCTGGCGCATTGAAGGCCGCGGCCCCATGCCGATCATTCGCGCGGCGAATGCGCGTCTGGATGACGAGCTGGAGCCCTTGCCCGTCAGCTGGTCGGTGTTCGAGGACGGCTCGCCGGAAGCAGGGCGCATCGACATCCTGTTTGACCACCAGCCCGATGCGGACGCGTTCGTTCGTGAAATCGGTCTCGAGCATGACGATGTGGACATCCTGTTCGCGCCGCTGCCTGATGAAGACTGGATCGCCATGTCACTGGAAGGCCTGCCCAGCGTCGAGGCCGGCCGCTTCCTGGTTTATGGCGAGCACACCTCTGGCGATCTCGCAGAGGGGCAGTTCGGCTTGTGGATCGAGGCTGGGCCTGCTTTCGGCACGGGGCATCACGGCACCACCAAGGGATGCCTGGAAGCACTCGACAAGATCGACCGCTCGGACTTTCGGCCCGCAACCGTGCTGGATCTCGGCGCCGGCACAGGCCTGCTCGCCATCGCCGCCGCGAAGATCTGGCCCGAGTGTGAAATCCTCGCCACCGATATCGACGAGGAATCAGTGATCGAGACCGTGGAGAACGCCGCCAAGAACGGCGTCAAATCCCGCATCGAAGCGATGGTGGCGGACGGCTTTCATCATCCGGTGCTGGAGGCGCGATCGTTTGATCTGATCTTCGCCAACATTCTGGCCGGCCCGCTGATCACCCTGGCGCCGGGCATCGTCAGTCGTCTTGAGAAAGGCGGGCGGGTGATCCTGTCAGGTTTGCTGGAAGAGCAATCCGACAAGGTCGAGGCGGCCTATGACGGGCTGGGCCTCAAGCGGATCGACAAGGCGATCCAGGATGGCTGGGTGACCCTGGTCTACGCCGGTTAGTCCGCGCAGGCCTGAAAAGAAAAAAGCGCGCCAGCTGTGAGGCCTGGCGCGCTTTTTATAAAGCCGGTGAGGGGACCGGCTCAGAGTTTGCGGGCGCGGCCGCCGAGGCCGATTTTCTCAAACAGAGAATTGGCGTCGGTATTGCGCGGACGGGCGCGCACGCCTGCGGTTTCGGCGCGGCGAACAGAGCGCAGGCCGTCGCAAGCGCTCAGGCGAAGATAGGCGTCATGATGAAACATGCGGAGCTCCGGTGCGGGCTGAAATTTCCTAACCGGGATATGAACTTGTAGGGTTCGTTCCGCCATAACCATTTGTGCAGGCCTGCCCTGCAGAAATGCAAGACGGACGGTTTCGCTGCGCACTGTCGCACGGATGAGATTGATATGCCGCGGGCGCGGGCCTAGCTTTGCCCCATGACCCATCAGATCCAGCAATTTCACGTGAAGGGCGGGCCTCAATACGGGCGCGAAAACCTTCCCAAGCTCCGCGCCAGCCTGGCGAAAGCCGGCCTCGACGGATTCCTGATCCCCCATGAGGACGAGTACAATAACGAGTACTTGCCCGCCAATGCAGAGCGCCTCGCCTGGGCGACCGGGTTCACCGGCTCCGCCGGCGCGGCGGCGGTGCTCGGCGATGTGGCGGCGGTCTTTGTGGACGGCCGCTATACCGAGCAGGTCAAATCCCAGGTCGATCAAAGCCTTTTTGACTATGAAGACCTGGTCAAGACGGGCATGGCGGGCTGGATCCGCAAGACCGCCAAGCCCGGCCAGACCATCGGTTATGATCCGCGCCTGCATTCGCCGGACGCGCTGACCAAGCTGCAGGAAGCCGCTGACAAAACCGGCGCCAAGCTGATCGCTGTCGAAACCAACCCGATCGACCAGGCCTGGGAAGATCGTCCCGCCGCTCCGCTCGCGAGCGTGCATCCCCAGCCGCTGGACGTCGCCGGCGAAGCCCATGGCGACAAGCGCAAGCGCATTGGCGAGGATGTGAAAGACGATGGCGCAGACGCCGCCGTGATCACCGATCCCGCCTCCATCGCCTGGTTGTTCAATGTGCGCGGCGGCGATGTGGCGTGCACGCCGCTGCCGCTGTCCTCGGCGATCATCGAGCCGTCCGGACAGGCGACCTTGTTCATCAATGAAGCCAAGCTCACCGACGCCACCCGCAGCCATCTGGGCAATGAGGTGGCGATCCGGCCCGAAACCGAATTCGCGGACGGCCTGAAAGCGCTGTCGGGCAAGACGGTGCGGGTGGATCCGGCCACGGCCTCGGTCTGGGTGGTGCAGCAGCTGGACGGCGCCAACGCGACGGTTCAGCGCAAGTCTGATCCTGTGGCCCTGCCCAAAGCGTGCAAGAACCCTGTGGAAGTTGAAGGCAGCCGTCAGGCGCATATCCGCGACGGCGCGGCCATCGCGCGCTTCCTGCACTGGCTCGACACCGAAGCCCAGTCTGGCGAGATGGACGAAATCCGCGCCGCGATGAAGCTGGAAGAGTTCCGGCACATGTCGCCCCAGCTGAAAGATATCTCGTTTGAGACGATTTCCGCCGCCGGTCCGAACGGGGCGTTTCCGCACTACCGTGTGAACACGGATTCCAATCGGACGCTGGAAAAAGGCTCGCTCTTCCTCGTGGATTCCGGCGGCCAGTATCCTGACGGCACCACCGACATCACGCGCACGGTGCCGATTGGCGCGCCGACCGCGCAAATGCGTCGTCACTTCACGCTGGTCCTGAAAGGGCACATCGCCCTGTCGCAGATCCGCTTCCCGGAAGGCACGTCCGGTCATGCGCTGGACGCTCTGGCGCGTCAGCCGCTGTGGAACGCCGGGCTCGACTATGATCATGGCACCGGTCATGGCGTGGGCAGCTATCTGGGGGTCCATGAAGGCCCGCAGCGCATCTCCAAGGCGCCGAACGCCATTGCGCTCGAAGCGGGCATGATCGTGTCCAACGAGCCGGGTTATTACCAGGTCGGCGATTACGGCATCCGGATCGAGAACCTGCAGGTCGTCACGCCGGCTGAGCCGGTTCCCGGCGGCAATCGCTCCATGCTGGGCTTCGAAACTCTGACCATGGCGCCCATGCATCAAAGCCTGGTGGACACCTCGCTGCTCAGCAAGGACGAGCTTGTGTGGCTGGACGCCTATCACGCCGATGTACGCAAGAAGGTGCTGCCGCTTCTGGATGGGGCGGCTGCGGCCTGGCTCGCCAAGGCGTGCGAACCCATTTTGGGCGCGACGCCCTGATGAGCGCTCTGGCGCGATGTTTTGTGAAAGCGGGCCTGCGCATAAGCGCCGGGCTCGCTTTTGCTTTGGCCCTGTCAGCGTGTTTCGCCAGCGAGACAGAGCTCGTGGGGTATTGGGGGGCGGACCGGCCTGTGGCCGAAGGTGTTTATACGCACACACCCACCCATCCCGATGGCCTTGAATGGGATCGGCCGACCTGGTCAGGGTCGATCGGTTTGTCGCAGCGCCGGTATGTCTCGGACGCCGAGAATTTTCCCCATCAGAACGCGCGCTTCCATGCGCTGTTTGACAATGTCTATATCGTCCAGTCCCCGCGTGAGGATGGCGTGGGCTATGGCCTCGCCTTCGTCTATGAAGACGGCGCACTGGTCACTTATCACCAGCCCTCGTGCAGCGATGTGTCCGAGGCTGTCTTAGAGAGGGCCAGCGTGGTTCTGGACGCCGAAGGCTATTGCCCGATCCACGATCTCGATCAGCTCACCACGCTGATGCGGGCGCTCTATGTGGCTCAGGACGGACAGCTGCGGATTGACGGCGTGTATCGCCGGGTGAGCGACTGATTTTCTCAAGTTCTCCCGCGCCTCCGCTCGGTCGATCCTCGCTGCGCTGCGGGCGGCCTTTGGCCTTGCGAACCCTTTGGGTTCGTTTTTTCAAAAGGCTCACACCCTTTCAGGTGTTCGCGCCTCGCTGACGCTGCGGGCGGTCTTTGGCCTTGCGAACCCTTCGGTTCGGTTTTGCCAGACGGTCCTCGCTGACGCTGCGGGCGCTTCAGCGTTTGCGCGCGACCAGGTCCGCCACCGCTTTCGTCACCTCATGAGAATAGGCGTGGTGCAGATTGTGGCCGGCTTTCTCGAGCAGCCGCAGTTCGCCGCGCGGCAAGGTTTTGGCGACCGGTTCGGCGTGTCGGCTGGTGCGCACCACCGTGTCCTTGGGACCGGCGAGGAGGATCACCGGCTGGGTGATCTCGCCATAGCGGGTCTCTTGTTCGGCCAGATGGGTGTTGACGCGCGCCATGTCCGCCGCATTCGCTTTCCACACTGATGGAGCGAACAGGCGATCGAGCCGCGCGCTCTCGATATAGCCCGTGGGGACGGGCTCAGGGTGAAACGCGCTTTTGACGCCTTTGGGCAATTGGCCGGGGCCCAGCACAGGCGCGATTACATGACTGATCAGCGGGCCGATCACCGGCCAGCCGGTCATCTTGTTATAGCCCGCCGCTTCGCCAACCCAGGCGCGCGCCGCCGGACTGATCAGCACGCCGCCGCCTGTGCGCTGGGGATGGTCCATCAACAGGCGCAAGGCGATGGCCGCGCCCCAGGAATGGCCCAGCACGGTCACGCGCGGCACGCCGATCGCGGTCAGGAAATGCTCGATCAGTTCCGCTTCCCGGCCGGGCGACCAGGGGCCTGTGGGGCGTTCGCTCCATCCCAGGCCCGGCCGGTCCAGCCAGATCACGCGGTAGGACTCCAACGCTGTGGAGAGCGCCATGTACGGCTCGAGATAGGAGGTGGAGGCGCCGTGCAGCACCAGCACAGCGGGGGCGTCTTCGGGGCCGGTGATGTGATGGTGGAGTTTGACGCCGCCCAAATCGATGAAACCGCCTGTCATGAAGCCATCCTCATTCGGTCGGTTCCCTCCGCGCGCCTAGAGCGCGCGACCGGCGAGCTCACGCTCCAGCCGGGCCAGGGCGGGGCCAGCGGCGGGATGCAGCGGGTAGAGGCGCAGCGCTTCGCGATAGGCTTCCATCGCCGCTTCACGCGCCTGCGCTTGCTCGAGCGCCCGGCCCAGAAGCGCCCAGGCGTCATAGCGCCGTGCATCCAGCGTCACGGCCTGGTTGAGCGCTTCAAGCGCGAAATCCCAGTCAGTGTCCTCGATGGCGAGTTCGGCAGAGACGATCCAGCCTTCGGCATAGTCAGGCTCGAGCGTGCGCAAATGGTCATAACTGCGCCAGGCGGTGTTCACATCGCCGATTTCACGCGCTTCGGCGCCGCGTTGCAGGAGAAGATCAGCGGTCGGCCCGGCTTGCTGCCGCCACAACGAGCGGACTTCGCTGGCGAGCTCCGCTGCGGTCTCTTCATTGTCGGCGAGGGCGAGTGCTTCCAGGCGCTCGGACAGGCGTTCGTCGATCGATTGATAGGCGCGTTGCTCCATCCCGGAGTCCGACAAGGCGGACAGGTCCAGCGGCGGCGTCGCCTGCAAGGCGGCCAGAAGGCTGAGCGCGATCATGGGTGAGAGGATAAGCGAGACACGGGTCCCGGCAAGCTCAGTATGTAGCGTTTTTTCTCGGGACCACCGACATCCGCAGAGCGGGAGCGCAGCCCTGCTTAGGGTTCAGGCGCCGCCATCAAATACTCCGCCACCGCCTGATAGGCTGGCAGGCTGGTGGGGTCGATCGCGGCGTTGAACGGGTTCGGGTGCGACGCGAAGCGGACGATCACCATCTGCGCGGTCGGATCCACATAGATCGCCTGGCCATGGACGCCCCGCGCCATATAAGCGCCGTGCGCATTATGGGTGACCCACCACATGCCGCGATAGCTCCAGCCCTCCAGCGCGGTGTAGCCGGCGGCTTCAAAGGCGGTGCGGTCTCCTCCGCCCGCCAGGCTGCGCACAGCCGCGGTGGGGATGATCTGTTCGCCCTCATGCCGACCCTCATCGAGCATGAGCTGCCCCAGCCGGGCGAAGTCGCGCAGGCTGGCGCTCATGCCGCCGCCGGTGAAGGGCGTGCCGATGGAGTCCACGGTGAAATAGGCGTCCTGGTCCATGCCGATCCGCGACCAGATGCGCTCGGACAGCAAGTCAGGCAGGGCGACGCCGCTGGCGCGTGAGATGATCCATCCCAAGGCGTCTGTGTTCACAGTCTTGTAGGAAAAGTCGACGCCAGGCTCGCCCAGCGGTTCAACGGTTTGCAAGAACTCGTAATAGGTGCGCGGGCCTTCGAAATCCGCCGGTTTCGGCAAGGCGCTGCCCGCTGCGCCATGGGCGAAGATGTCGGCGTTCGGGTCGCTGTAATCCTCGTTGAAGTCGAGCGAGGTGGTCATGTCCATCACCTGGCGGACCGTAGCGTTTCCGAACGCGCTCTCGGCCAGTTCAGGCACATAGTCGGTCACGGGCGCGCTATCATCGAGCACGCCTTCCGCGACCAGCACTTCCGCGAGCAAGCCCACCATGGATTTGGTCACCGACATGGCGGCGTGGCGTCCGCCTTCATCCAGGCATCCGGCATAGCGTTCATAGACCACGCGGCCGTGGTGCAGGACGATGATCCCATCGGTGTAATTGGCGTCAAAGGATTGCCGCCAGCTCATCGGCGCGTCCGCGCCCATCGGCGTAAACTCAATGGCGTCGATGTCATCTTGGCGCAGAGAGACCGGCAGGGGAGCGGGGGCGCCCAGACCGCGCGCGGTTCGCCGGGTCGGCATCAGCTGGTCAAAATGGCAGACCGTCCAGCGCAATTGGGGAAAATCAAAAAAACCGCCATCGGGATAGCGGATGGTCCGTTCTTCAGGCGGCGGAAACCCGTCCATCCACCCAAGGGTTTGCGGATCGGAGACAGGGGCTTGCGTGTGCAAGGCCGCCAGGGAGACGAGGAGCGCAGCGATCATGGACGAAAGACTATCACCAGAATCTGGCGGTTGAAACTGCGCCGCATAACTCGCGCGTCAGATCGCCAGCCCGTGATCGCGCAGGGCTTTGATCGCCCCCTCGGCGCCCTTGAAGACATGGCCCTTGAAGCCTGCGTCGATACCGGCGCGGATATTGTCCTCGCGGTCATCGATGAACAGCACGTCTTCGGGCGCATGGCGGATGCGCGCGATGGTCAGCTGGTAGAGACGGGGATCGGGTTTGACCATTGTCTCGGCGCCTGAGACCACCACGGCGTCAAACGCGGCGATCTTGGGATAGGTCTCTTGGATATGAGACCATTTCTCGGCCGGCAGATTGGTCAGGGCGTATTGCGCGACGCCCAGCGCGTTCAGACGGTCGACCACCGCCTCCATGCCCGTGATCCAGCCGTCAAACATGTCCGGCCAGCGCGTTTCCCAGGCCGTGATCAGTTCGGCCTTGTCGGGGTGCGCCTCAATCAGGGGCTTGCGGTTGTCCGCCATGGGCACGCCGCGATCATGCTCGGTGTGCCACGCCATTGTACAAACACCGCCGAGGAAGTGCTCCACGGCGGCGTCGTCAGGCATAAGCGTTCTGTAGACCCGGCGCGGGTCCCAGTCGACCAGGGTATGACCCAGGTCCCAGAGAACCGCGCGCGACACGGCTGTCTAGCCGGCGCGGGCTTTGAAACGCGGGTCGGTTTTGTTGATCACGTAGACCTTGCCGCGGCGACGCACGACTTGGCAGTCGCGGTGGCGGTTCTTCAAGGACTTCAGGGAGCTGCGCACTTTCATGGTCGTCGCCCTAGCTTAATTAGGTGTGAGGGCGCAAACGGCCCCCGGAAAAATCAGGAGGGCGGGATTTACGCAAAGCTTAGAGCAGAGTCAACGCTTCTGGCGCCTCGCATGTGTGTGCGAGCAGCGCTATCATACAGCTTCGGTGAGGGGCGCAAGCATATAGTCAGGATCATCATGACGCTAAGCACACTGTTCAAGGGCCTGAGTCTGGCCCTGGCACTTTTCATGACCGCGGCTGCAGGCGCGCAGGAGATGAGCTTTGAGGACTGGGCGGACGGCTTCCGTCAGCGTCTGGCCGAGCATGGGGCCCAGCCTTCCACAATCGCGATCATGATGGACGGTCTGGAGCCTGATTCGCGGATCATTGATCGTGACCGCTCCCAGCCTGAATTCGTGCGCCCGGTCTGGGTCTATCTCAACGGCGCCGCGTCTGACGCGCGCACCCAGAACGGGCTCAGCGCCCAGGCGCGCCATCGCGAGGCGCTGGATACGGTTGAAGCGCAGTTCGGCGTCGATGCGGACATTCTCACCGCCATCTGGGGGCTCGAAAGCGCCTATGGCGTCATCATGGGCGATTTTGACATTGTGCGTTCGCTGGCGACGCTCGCCTGGGAAGGTCGCCGCCGTCAGTTCGCCGAAAACCAGCTCCTGGCGGTCGCGGACATGCTCGAGCGCGGCTATGCGGAGCGCGATCAGCTCCTGGGCAGCTGGGCGGGGGCGATGGGGCAGACCCAGTTCATCCCCACCACTTATCTTGAACGCGCCGTCGACATGCATGGCGACGGCCATCGCGATATCTGGACCACCGAAGCGGATGCGCTTGGCTCGGCGGCGAACCTGCTCGCGCGTGCCGGCTGGGAAACCGATGCGCCGGTGGTGACCGAAGTGACATTGCCCGACACGTTTGATTTCGCCAGCTGGGAAGAACGCGATCGCCGCGCCGTCTCCGCCTGGGCGATGGATGGCGTGCGACCGGCTCAAGGCGAGTGGAGCCCGGATGATTTGTACCGTCCGGCCCGCATCGTCCTTCCGTCTGGCGCGCAAGGCCCGGCCTTCATGGCGTTTTCAAATTTTGACGCTTTGATGCGCTACAACAATTCCACCGCCTATGCGCTGGGCGTCGGCTATCTCGCGAAAAGGCTTGCGGGGCTCGACGCACTGCCGGACGGATGGCCGGAAGACAATCCGCCGATCAACCGGTCCCAATCGCGCCAATTGCAGCAGACATTGACCGATCTCGGTCATGATACGCGCGGCGTGGACGGCATTTTCGGGGCCAACAGTCGCCGCGCGCTGAAATCCTTTCAGGCCGCCAACGGCATGACGCCCGACGGCTATGCCGGGCAGCTGACCTATGAGGCGGTGATGGCGCGGGCCCGCTAAGAGTTCAAGCAGGCGGCGTGTCTTCGACGGTCGGGCTCAGTACAGCTGTCGCCGCCCGCACCCTGGGGTGCAGCAGCGCCAGCGCGAAGCCGACCACGGCGAGCGCGGCGTTCAGCTCGAACGGGGCTGCGGGCGCGACGCTTTGATAGAGCCACAGCCCGGTGATCGGGGCGATCATGAAGCCCACCCCCGCCGTGGCTGTGGTCAGCCCCGCCGCCCGGCCTTGCTCTTCAGGTTCGACCGCCAGCGAGGCGCCGGCGGTAAAGCCGGACCGGGCGAGGCCGAAGCCGAAACTGTTGAACACATAGCCGATCACGATGACCAGATAGTCTGGCGCGAAGACCATGGTGACATTGCCCAACACCACCATCACCGCGCCGATGGCCATCAGAACGCGCGGACTGGTGTTCAGCACCGGGATCACCACCAGCTGAGCGAAGATCAGCCCCGCCGCCCCCGCCGTCAGCGCGATGGAGCCCAGCTGCAGCCCGCCCGCCGCATCCATGCCCAGCCGGTCCATGATGTAAAAGCTCAAGGATTGCAGGCTGGCGGCCTGGGCCATCCACATGGCGCAGCCATAGATCATGAAGGCGGTCAGCCGCGGATCGCCTGCGAACTGGAACTGCACCAGCGGATTGATCGGTCGGCCTTTTTTCTTCGGCGGGGTTTGCTCAGGCAGGAACAGGCGAACGCAGATTGCAGCGACCGCCACCATCACCGCCACGGCGATCATGAAGGTGGAAATGCCGATCCGGTGCGAGAAAAACCCCGCCAGGGCCGGTCCGATCACCGTGCCCAGGCCAAACGCCGCCGTCAGGCTCGACAGGGCGCGGGTGCGCTCGGCGGGTTCAGTGCGGTCGGCCACATAGGCTTGCGCCGCGGGGTTCGTCGCAGACCCAAGCCCGCCAAAGATCGAGCGCGCCATGGCCATGGCGATGATCGCGGCCATGGGCGGCAAAAGCCCCACCTGACCGGCCCAGGCGCCCGCGGCGAAGACCAGACAGGACGCCGCGAAGGCGGACAGACCAAAGACGATCAACGGACGGCGACCATAGCGGTCTGACAAGGCGCCCCAGACCGGGCTCATGATCAGAAACAACAGGGCGGAGACGGTATAGATCGCGCCGACGAAGACTTCGTCGACCTGAAGGTCCCGCGCCAGCGGCGGCAGGATCGCAAACAGCATGGAATTGCCGATCGAAGTCGCGATCAGGCACAAAAACAACAGCCTGAAGGCGCGACGCCGCGTCTGTTCACTCGAGGGATTGGCGGGATCATATAAAGGGGTCATGTGGCTAGAGACATAAGCTTGCCCCCCCGCAAGGTCCATCACCATGAGAACAGGTCCGCTATGCGCGCCGTCAGACCTCAGAGTCTTTCCCACCTCCTAACGGCTTGAAAACCGGGCTTTAAGCATCAGCGCGTATAACCGTCCCGAAATCGGACGTTGAAGGCGACAGAGCGGCAGGAGCCGCCGGGTCTTCAGTGAACCTAGAACGGGTGGTGGGTATGTTTCAGATTATCGGCATTCTTGTCGTGTTCGGCATGGTGTTCGGCGGCTTCACGCTGGCAGGCGGCAGCTTTGACATCATCATTAAGGCTTTGCCGTTCGAGCTGATGATGATCGGCGGGGCGGCGGTCGGCGCGTTCCTGATCGGCAACGCCTTCGGAACAGTCACCAAGACGGGCGGCGATCTCGCCAAGCTGGTCTCGGGGCCGAAATGGGGCAAGCAGGATTATATGGACCTGCTGACGCTGCTGTTCCAGCTGACCAAGACCATGAAGACCAAGGGCGTCATCGCGCTGGAATCTCATATCGAGAACCCGCATGACAGCTCGATCTTCTCCGCCTATCCGAAAATCATGAAAGACCATTTCGCCATCGACTTTATCTGCGACACGCTGCGGATGATGACGATGAACCTGGAAGACCCGCACCAGGTTGAAGACGCGATGGAAAAACAGATCGAGAAGCACCACCACGAGGCCGCCACTCCCGCCCATGCCCTGCAGACCATGGCCGACGGCCTGCCGGCGCTGGGGATCGTGGCTGCGGTGCTGGGCATCATCAAGACCATGGGCGCGATCGACTCGCCGCCGACCGTGCTGGGCGCCAAGATCGGCTCGGCCCTGGTGGGCACCTTCCTGGGCGTGTTCCTGGCCTATGGCCTGGTGGGGCCGTTCGCGGCGCGCCTGAACGAGATCTATGAAGAGGAAGGCGCCTTCTACAAGATCATCCAGGCGGTTCTGGTGGCGCACCTGCATGGCAACGCCGCCCAGATCTCCGTCGAGATCGGACGCGGCAGCGTGCCGAGCTCCTTCCAGCCGAGCTTCGCCGAGCTTGAAGAAGCCAGCTCGAACGCGCCGACGATCTAGGTCCGAACACTCCCCAGCGACATTTCCCCTTGCGCCCGCCCTGGTCTTTGGCCATGGCGGGCGTTGTCATGACTGAAGCAAACGATCCCCAGCCGCTCAAACGCCCCCACGCCGTGCTCGACTGGGCCGAAACCGGCCCTGTGGCTGTCGATGCAGGCGACGTGTATTTCTCCACTGAAGACGGGCTGGCGGAAACGCGATCGGTCTTCTTGCAGGCGGCCGGGTTTCCCGAACGGTTCCGGTCCGACCGTCCCACCATCGTGGCCGAGCTCGGCTTTGGCACCGGCCTGAACTTTCTGGCGCTGTGGGATTTGTTTGTGAGGACCGCGCCAGCGGACGCGCGACTGCATTTCGTCAGCGTTGAGGGTTTCCCGCTGCGCACGTCCGACGCCGAGCGCGCGCTTTCGGCTTTTCCCGAGCTTCAAACCCTGAGTGATCAGCTCACCGATGTCTGGCCCAGCCCGCACACAGGCGCGCACCGGCGAGTCTTTGAAAACGGCCGGGTCATGCTGACCGTGTTTCATGATCTGGCCGAAACCGCCTTGTCCAACATGGCGTTTGAGGCCGACGCCTGGTTTCTCGACGGGTTCGCGCCCGCCAAGAACCCGGACATGTGGGCGACCGATCTGTTCTCTGAGCTGGCGCGTTTAAGCGCAAAAGGCGCGCCCGCCGTGACCTTTACAGTCGCTGGCGCTGTGCGCCGGGGTTTGGCGGCGGCGGGGTTCAGCGTTGAGAAGAAGCCGGGCTTCGGCCGCAAACGTGAGCGGCTGGAAGCGATCTTCACGGGGGCGCAGCCTGCACGTGCGCCGACGCCGTTTCCTGATCCTGCGCCCATAGATGGCCCGATCGCCGTCATTGGCGGCGGCGTGGCGGCGGCGAGCCTGGTGAAGGCGTTCGGGTATCGCGGTCGCACGGTCGATGTGTTCGCGCACGGCGGCTGGGCGTCCGGTGCATCCGGCGCGCCGCGCGGATTGCTGACGCCGCGTCTGGAGCTGTCTGATCGACCCCATAATCGCGCTTTGCTGGCCGCTTTTGACTATGCGCGCGTGATGTTTGGCGCGTTTGAGGGCTTTGAAGCGACGGGCGTGGCGCGGCTGGCCAAAGACGAAGCCGGTGCGGCGCGGCTGGCCCAGCTGGCGGAGGCGCTGGATGATGAGTTTTCATTCCTGGATGTCGACGCCGCCCAACAACGGTGCGGGTTGGGGGGGCAGCAAGGCGCGCTGTGGATGCACGGCGCCGGACAGATCCAGCCTGAAACGCTCGTTCCGGCGCTGGCGGGTGATGCGGAGGTGTTCGATACGCGCATCGCCGCGCTTGACCCTGTCGCGGGCGGTTGGCGGCTGCAGGCTGAAAGCGGTCAGACGTACGGCCCCTATGCCGGCGTGATCCTGGCGGGCGGTTGGCATCAACACGCCTTGTTGAGCGCGACGGGGCTGAAGCTCGAGCCCTCCGCCGGTCAGCTGGCCCTGTTTGAAAGCGATTTTGATCTGCGCGCGCCCGCGGCCTGGGGCGGCTATGCGGCGCGGCTGGGAGAAGCGCTCATGGTGGGCGCGACCCATGTGAAACGCGCCGAGCCGGAAGCGGAGGAGGAAGCTGAAGCGGCGCTGCGGACGTTGGCGCAGGACGCGCCAGGAGGCCCCGTGACGCTGGGCGCGCGCCTTTCGGACTGGTCGGGCGTGCGGGCCGCGGTCGCGGACCGTCTGCCGCTGGCGGGCGCTGCCGCGCCAAAAGGCTTTGAAGAGGTCTGGCGCGGACACGCCAAAGGCGGCCCTGCGCCCGCCCATAAGGACTTGAACCCGTCAGGGCTTATGGTGCTAGGCGGGTTCGGGGCGCGCGGGTTCGCACATGCGCCCTTGCTCGCCGAGGCGCTCGTCAGCGCGCTCTGCGATGAGCCGGCCCCGATGGAGCGCGCCGGGCTGGCAAGCCTGCATCCGGCGCGACTGGCGTGGCGCGCCTTGCGCCGGGGCTGAGGCTTCAAGCGACAGGGCCAGCATGGGACAGGCTTGCTCGAGGCAGTTCGGCGCGGTGTCGATCCGGGCCAGACCTGGCCCGCCCAGCTTCACGGTCAGCGGCCCGGTTTGCAGTTGCAGATGATGATGACGGACCCGGGGCTCTGCAGCCGGCCCGCCCACCAGCAACACGCCGGCGGCGATGGAGCCCACCGTCAGAGCCAGTATGCGGTCGTAATGGGACACGGGCGTTCTCTCAGATTTCTGCACAGGTTGCTGCATAGATGCAGTCAAGCGGGGTTTTGGATGCGGCCCGGACCCTGAAAGCGACCGGGGTTTTGCATACGGCATTGAACTTGCTGGTCATCAGCCAAAGCAGTTCTGGCTGGAGCATTTCGACACGCATGACCGCCCATCTTGATTCCAAAAAGCTCGCCGCACTCTCGTCTGGCCTGCCTTGGACCGGAGATGACCGCCGTCGCGGCGCGCGTCATGTCTGGTTCTTGAACGCCGCCTTTGACCGGATCGCGTTTGACACCGCGCTCAAGAGAGTCGCCGAGCGTCCCGCGCGTGATCCGTTCGCCTTCGTGGTCACGCCGAATGTTGACCATCTGGTGCGGCTGCAGACTGAAAGCGTGCTGGCGCATCTTTATGCCCAGGCCTGGCTGACGGTGTGTGACAGTCGGGTTCTGGAGCTGATCGCCGACCTGTCCGGTGAAGCGCTTGACGTCACGACCGGCGCGGATCTCACAGCCGCTCTGTTCGAGGATGTGATCAAGCCTGATGAACCCATCGTGGTCGTGGGCGGGGATGAAAGCGTCATTGACGGGTTGAAGGCGCGCTATGGCCTGTCAGACATCAGATGGCATCAGCCCCCCATGCACTTGCGTCACAAGCCTGATGCGATTGCGGAATGCGCCGCCTTTGTCGCTGACAACCCGGCGCGCTTCACCTTTCTGTGCGTGGGATCGCCTCAGCAAGAGCTGGTGGCCGAGGCCTGTCTGGAGCGTGGCGATTGCACAGGGGTGGGCCTGTGCGTGGGCGCATCGCTGGACTTTTTATCCGGCAAGTCCCGGCGGGCGCCAAAATGGCTGCAGAATTTGCGTCTGGAATGGTTGTTCCGTCTCGCCGAACAGCCGCGCCGCATGTGGAAGCGCTATCTGGTGGACGGCTCGCGCATCCTCTTTTTGTGGTGGCGCTGGCGCCGGGATCGTCAGCGCGTCAGCGCGTTGGAGCAACGCCTGTTAGAGCGGCTCTGACGCACGATCCCAAGCTTGATCGCGTCACGCGGCGGAATTCACTTCGCGCTCCATCGCGCCTGGCCAAAGGCCAAGCGATGGATGGGTGATACCAGTTTCTAATAAGTAGGGAATGGTGGGCGCGACAAGATTCGAACTTGTGACCCCTACGATGTCAACGTAGTGCTCTAACCAACTGAGCTACGCGCCCGCTATGGCTCGCCATAGGCCCCTCGCGCCTGAGGGGGGCGTCGAGGGAGGACGCGTAATAAGTCGGCGGGCTTGCCGGTGTCAATTGGCAAGGCTGCCGGTGGCTGAATGTTTTGCAGCTTTCTGTAAATTCGACGCTGAAGCAGGGCTCGACCGTTTGAGGAACATTGCAAAAAAGCAACATGCATGGCGAAAGCGTTTCCAAAGTGTGTCAAATCTGTGATCCGGCTCTTTGACGGTTGGCGTTCCTCATCTATAAAAATCACAAGCGCATAAAAAAAGCGCGAAAAGTCCTGGCCATTTTGTGGCGGGGTTAATTCCGAAGGGGAACGATCGTGAGCATGACCAATAAAGAGCGCTTGTTGCGCTCGACCGTTCTGGCTGGCGTTGCGGCGCTGACCATGGGCGGCGCCCCGGTTTTCGCACAGCAAGCGGATGAGCCGGAACAAACGTCTCAGGAAGAAGAAAGCGAAGCTGACGCCAGCGACCGCGTTGTCATTACGGGTTCGCGTATCCGGCGGGATGAATTCTCTTCCCTGAAGCCGGTGCAGATCATTTCGGGTGAAGTGGCGCGCGACGTCGGTCTCTTTTCCGCCACTGAAATGATCCAGGAGAGCACGGTTGCGACTGGTCTCCAGATTGATGCGACCTTCATCGGCTTTGTGTCTGACAACGGTCCGGGCGCAACCAATATCGACCTGCGCGGCCTTGGCCCGCAGCGCACCCTGGTTCTGGTGAATGGCCGCCGTATTGGTGCTGCTGGCTCTGAAGGCGCGCCGAACGTGCCGGATTTGTCACTTATTCCCAGCTCCTTGATCGAGCGCGTTGACCTGCTGCTGGACGGCGCATCGTCCGTTTACGGCTCTGACGCCGTTGCGGGTGTGGTGAATGCGATCCTTCGCAATGATTTCGATGGCTTTGAAGTTGAAGCCTCCACAACCCTGCCGGAGCAATCTGGTGGTGAAATCACGACGCTGTCCGCCCGTTGGGGCGTGAATGGTGATCGCGGCTTCATGGGCTTCGGCGCCGAATATCAGATCCAGGAAAACCTGCGCCGCGACCAGCGCGACTATTTTGGTGACTGTCAGACGCCTGTGGAAATCACGTCCACCGGTGAAATTCGCACCAATAACGCCAATGCCGCGCGCTTGTCGCCGACATCTGATTTGACCGATTGTAACCTTGCTTTCGGCATGAACCGCATTTGGCTGGACCCGCTTCCGGGTGAATTCGCGACCTTCTTCGGCTCGCTGTACTACACGCCAGGCAGCACCAATGTCGGCATCCCGAACTTCAGCGAATCGACGCTCTTCGGCACAAATGACCTGAATTTTGATGGCGTTGAAGATGTGCCGATCATCAACGATTTCTGGCAGTTCAGCGATGATGAACAGGCCCGCGTTGCGGATATCCTGTCTGAGCGCGAACAAATGTCCGCCTTCACCTATGGCGAATACAATCTTGGCGGCATGTTTGACACCACCGCCTTCTTTGAAGCGGGCTTCGCCAACCGTCAAACCCGTCTGGGTCAGAACGGCAGCCAAAGCCTTACTGTGACCGTCGCCGCCGACAACCCGTTCAACCCGTGTAACCCGAATGGCGTGAACGGCTTTGATTGTGGCGCGGCGTTCACGCAGCAGGTGATCAACCTGTTTGGCGTGCCTCTGTCCGGATTTGGTCTGCCGAACCCTGTTCCGGGTGCGCGTCCGGCGGAATCTCAAGCGCGCGTGAATCTGGCTGAAGAAGATCGCTACATCACCTCTGAAGTCACGCAGATGCGTTTTGTGGGTGGTTTCCGTGGCGTGTTGCCGGATCCGGACTTCCTGCCCCTGCGGAACCTGACCTGGGAAGTGTCTGCGAGCTATGACCGCTCGAATGGCAGCACCCGTCGCCCTGTCTGGGATGAAAGCCGTATCACCCTGGCTGCTTTGACCACGATTGAAGATCCGAGCAATCCGGGTCAGTTCGTGTGTGGTCTGGACGCCGATGGTGACGGTATCCCGGATTCAAATACTGATGTTCTGCCCAATGGCTCGAACGCCACGCCGGAATGTTTGCCTGTCAACTTCTTCTCGCCGACTCTGTGGCAAGATGGCGGCGGCAACTTCGCGACCCAAGAAGAGTATGACTATCTGCGGGCGTATCGCGACTTCAACACCACCGTTGAGCAAACCCTCATTCAGGCTGTCTTCACTGGCGATCTCTTCGAGCTGCCTGCTGGCACCGTTGGCGGTGTGCTGGGCTTCGAATATCGCGAAGACTCGATCGACTCCGATCCGGCTGACACGACCCGTCAGGGCAATGCATTCGGCTTCTTCAGCGATCTTGGCGCCAACGGCACCCGTGATCTCTTCGAAGCTTTCTATGAAGTGGAAATCCCGCTGATTGCTCAGCAGCCTTTCATTGAAGAGCTGACGATCAACCACTCGGGCCGCTACACCGAAGAATCCAATTTCGGCAACGCCTTCACCTACGGCGTTTCTGGCGTCTATCGCCCGAACAACTGGCTGACCGCACGCGGCACTTACGGCACATCTTATCGTGCGCCGAACCTGCAAGAGCAGTTCGTGGTCGGCATTTCGGGCTTTTTGGGCAATTCCGATCCGTGCCTGGTTCCGGATGCAGCCTTTGACGGCATCAACGGCTATGATCCGTCTCAGGACACGCGTGAGCAGACGGTTCTGGACAACTGTATTGCTGCGGGCGTCGACCCGACGACCCTTGGCGGCGGCGTTGGCCAACCCAGCATTGAGGTCTTCACGATCGGCAACAACGCGCTGACCGAAGAGACTTCAACGTCCTGGAATGCCGGCATCGTGTTCGAGCAGCCTTGGATTGATGCTTTTGACCTTCAGTTCAGCGCCACCTATTACAATATCGAGGTGGAAGACACGCTGGTCAGAACCGCGCTCGGTACTGTTCTGGACGAGTGCTATGAGTCCAATCCTGCACTGGACACCAATGGCGACGGTATTCCTGACGCACAAATCAGCTCGTTCTGTGGACTGGTTACGCGTGGTGCGACCGGCATCATCACCGAAGTGGATCTGCCTTTCGCAAACCAGGATTCAGAAACTGCAGTGGGTGTTGACTACAACCTTGTCGTCACTCGCGACTGGGAGCTGTTTGACCGGAACTTCACGACCGGTCTCGACATCCGGGCGAACAACACGCTTGAGCGCGACTCAATCGTTCGCATCCCGGGTGGTGACCCTGTTCTGACTGAGAATCTCGGCTTCGAGTTCTATCCTGAATGGAACGGCACCCTGCGTTTGTTCGCCGATTACGACGACTTCCGTCTGACCTGGAACACGCGTTGGACCGGTTCTACGGATGACGGTGAATTCACGGAAGAGTTCACTGACGGCAACACTGACACCTGTAACGCTGGTGACGGTCTGCTGTGTAAGGACCTCGAAGAGATCGACGATCACTTCGTCCATACGGTCTCGCTGCGTTACTCGGCGGACACTTGGACCGTTTCTGCAGGCGTCAGCAATGTGTTTGACGAAGAGCCTGCACTGGTTGATCCGGGTGAAAACTTCGAGCTGAGCGGCACTAACCGCTTCTCTGGGCACGATTTCCTGGGTCGCCGCGTGTTCGTGAACCTGCGCAAGTCCTTCTAAGAGGGGCCGCCTTGTAAAGAAGAGTCAGCCCGCTGGTTTTGCCAGCGGGCTGATTTTTGAGCAAACACAGGCACTGGGATAAGGAGAGACGAAATGAGTTTTCATTCCTCCATGTGGAAGTTGTTGGCGCTTGCCTTTGTGGCGTTGAGCGCCATCTCAGCTGGCGCGCATGCATTGCAGAACCAATCGGATGCAGACTTGATTCCGATCGAGTTTTTCGCTGTCCGTGAAAACATGACGAATGTGGAGCTGTCGCCGGATGGTCGCCATCTTGCGCTTATGCGGATTCCCGCACGAGAAGCTAATCCGCTTATCGAGATTTATGAGACGGCTGACTTCTCGGCCCAGCCGCGTCGTCTGAACGCCGATCCGATGGAGTTTCAGACTCTGCAATGGGTCAGTAACGACCTGCTGATTGTGGGCGCGCGTCAGAAAATCCGGAACCGGATCGACGGTTTCAACCGGGGCGTCTACGCAGGGAAAGTCGTCAGCTACTCGATTGAGAGTGGCGAATTTGAGGAGCTGACCTCTGGCATGCAGGTGGAATCGCTTCTGCCGAGTTCCCCCAATGAAGTCATTGTGTCATTGCCGCGTACCCGGGCTTCTTTTTCCGCTGATGACCCGTTTACCGCGTTCCGCCCGCGCGCCTATTATCGTTTCAATCTTGAAACCGGGCAGCGTCAGCTGATCATCAACGGCAACCAGCGCATCGCCACGGCCGCTTTTGATGATGACGGCAATCCGCGCTTTGCATCGGGTTACGATGCCGGGGCGCGTGAATTCGTCTACTATTATCGCGGTATCGGTGATGACGTCTGGGAAGAATCCTACCGGGTAGACGGCTACGACCTGTCAACGTTCACGCCTGTGACGTTCGACCAGGAAAACGAGAATCTTGCGTATGTCCTGGCCCATAACGGGCATGACAAAATCGGGTTCTGGGAATTCAACCTCGCAAGCGGCGAGTTTGGCGAGCTGATTTATCGTCGGGAAGATTCCGATGTTTCCGGGATCCGCTTTCATTCCAATTTCTGGGGTGAAGGTTCGGTTATGGCGGGCGTGAACTACTTCGCGGACCGTATCCGGACGGCCTGGATCGATCCTGATGAAGAGGCGCTGTTCGCCGGATTGCGTCAGGCTATTCCAAACGCGCATCAGCTCTCGGTGACCTCCAGAAGCCGTGACGGCAATACGATGGTGGTTTTCAATCGGGGCCCGCGGGACCCTGGAAGCTATTATTTCTTGTCAGATGGGGCGATGCGGTATCTGGGCGGACATGCGCCGCAATTAGAGCCTGAGATGTTGGCGGATGTTGAATACATCCAGTACCCATCCCGACATGGTGACCTGATGATCCCGGGCTATCTGACGGTGCCGCAGGGTGAGCCTCCGTTCCCGCTGATTGTGCTGCCTCATGGTGGTCCATTTGTCTCTGAAGTCATCACCTATGATGAATGGGGGCAGTTCTTGGCCAGCCGCGGATATATGGTGTTGCAACCGCAATATCGCGGGTCTCTCGGGCATGGCCTGGAGCATTACACGAGTGCTCTTGGTCAAGCTGGCTTGCAGATGCAGGACGATAAGGATGACGGTGCGCTTTACCTTGTCGAGCAAGGCTTGGCTGACCCGGATCGTCTGGCCATGTTCGGCTGGAGTTATGGCGGGTATGCTGCGCTAGTGGCGGCGTCTCGCGAGGATAACATCTATCAGTGTGCGATCGCCGGCGCTGCGGTGTCGGATCCGAACATGCAGCTCAACTATTATCGTGACGGTTTGTCGCCGTTCCAGGAAGAGTTCGAGCTGCGTCGTCGAGAGGGCATTCAGCCGATCGATGAGGCGGAGAACGTCAATATTCCGCTATTCCTGATCCATGGCGATGTGGACCAACGCGTTCCTCTCGAACATATGCGCGTCTACATTCCACGCTTGGAGAGAGCCGGAATACCCTATCGTTATCTTGAGCTTGAGGGTGCTGACCACTTCAGCAACACTCTGTTCTATAACCACCAGACAGACCTGTACACGGGGCTGGAAGACTATCTGGCCAATGATTGCGGCCCTGGCGGGCTGTAAAAACGAGCCAGTATAAGTCAAGGAAAAGGCCTGCTTCGATACCGAAGCAGGCCTTTTTTCTGTTCTGAGACGGTGTTGTCTTAAGCCGCCGCCATAACCTTGGCGACTTCGTCCACAAGGTCGCGCAGGTGGAAGGGCTTGGAGAGCACTTTCGCCTGGTTGGGCGCGGCTTCGCCGGCATTGAGCGCCACGGCCGCAAAGCCCGTGATGAACATGATTTTCAGCTCCGTATCGATCTGAGCGGCGCGCCGCGCCAGCTCGATCCCGTCAACGCCGGGCATGACGATGTCTGTGAGCAGCAGTTCGTACGCGCCCGGGGCTTCGCCGAGCGCATCCAGGCCTTCCTCGCCATCAGCCACGGCGTCTACGTCATGGCCGGCGCGGTTGAGCGCTTTGGCCAAGAAGTCACGCATGGAGTCGTCGTCTTCTGCGAGCAGAATGCGGGCCATCGCCGCCCCCTTGTCTGTTGTCCACCGGCATCAAACCTAAACCAAACTCGTAAAAGTCCACTGAACGCGGGGTGAGAAGCTCAGCATTTTTTCTCAGCGGGCCGTATGTCTCATTGACCTGGCTCGTACACCGATCACAATCGTATGATGCAATCTGTTTCCGATTATATGATCGCCCCGATCGATGAACCGGTTCTTGTTCATGCGCCGGAGGTGCGGACATCGCCATTCATCTTCGCCTCACCGCATTCCGGGCGCTGTTATGAAGCAGACTTCCTGGATCAGGCGTGTGCGCCGCTATCGGTCTTGCGCCGGTCAGAGGACGCCTATGTCGATACACTCTTCTCGCATGTCCCGTCTCTGGGCGCGAGTTTTGTCGAGGCGATCTTTGCGCGGGCCTTCGTCGATCCCAATCGAGGGCCGGACGAGCTTGATGCGCGCTTGTTCGATGCCGCGCCAGAGCAGGGGTTCAGCGCGCCCAATGCGCGTACATCAGCCGGGTTGGGCGTGGTTCCGCGTCTGGCCGCTGACGGGCGTTGCATTCATCCTGGATTGATCGCTTATGCAGAGGGGCGCCGCAGGATCGAACGGTATTACCGCCCCTATCATGCTGCACTAAAAGCAGAAATAAATGCAGCAGTTGAGCAATTCGGATATGCGGTCGTGATCGATTGCCATTCCATGCCGTCATCCAGCGCACGCGGAGCGGATATGGTTCTTGGTGACCGGTTCGGGGCGTCTTGCGGGCGAAACCTCGTCAACCATGCAGAATCGTATTTTAAAGCTTTGGGGTTTACGGTAACCCGGAACCGCCCGTATGCGGGGGGGTATACGACCGAACATTATGGAGATCCGGTGAATGGCGTTCATGTCATGCAACTGGAAATCAATCGCGGATTGTATTTGCGGGAGGTGGAAGTTCGGCCGTCTGCGCATATGGATAGTCTGAGAGAGCGCTTGGTCAAATGGACTAAGTCTATGGTTTATACAGAATACACAGGTAGACTTGTCGCAGAGTGAAGTGTTTGGGAAAGCATGTTTCAAACATGTTGCCTCTGAGTAGTTTTGTGCTGTTGTGTTCACTTGCTACGCGAAGATGAGTGTGCCATATCTCAGATGTCATTGAAGTGTCGTGTTGCGGTGATGACGGGGGAGTCGCAACTCAAATGTTTGATCGAGGGTTTTCACAATGACCAATGCCATTGACCATCATGTTGGAAAGCGCATCCGCCGCCGTCGTCGTCTGTTGGGGCTGACGCAACAACAGCTTGCGCAGTCTGTCGGCATTCGCTTTCAACAAATTCAGAAATATGAAAGCGGCGCCAACCGGGTGAGCGCATCGCGCTTGTTCGAGCTTGCTGAAGCGCTCGACGTTCCAGTGCAGTACTTCTACGAAGGCCTGCAAGGGTCTGGAGAATCTGCGGCTCCGGAAGGCGAGAACGTCGCGGCTGACGTCCTGTCGCAAAAAGAAACGCTGGATCTCGTTCGGGCCTATTACAAGCTCAATGAGCGTCCGCGCCGCCGCCTGCTCGAACTGGCGCGGTCTTTGGACCCGGATGCCCGTGGTGAAAGCGCCGCGTAATCTCAGGTCTTTGTAAGCTGAGAGACTAATGCCCGATCTGGATGTGGAAGCGGAGCTGGCGGTCGCTGCTCAATTGGCGGACGCCGCGCGCCCTATAGCGCTGCTTCACTTTCGCTCCGGATTGAGCGTCGACGCTAAACCTGCCGCCGAGTTTGACCCTGTCACCGAAGCTGATCGGGCGATCGAAGCGCGTATGCGCGCCTTGCTCGGCCATATGCGTCCTGATGACGGGGTGTTAGGCGAGGAACAGGCGCAAACGCCCAGTCGTTCAGGGCGCACCTGGGTCGTGGATCCCATAGACGGGACGCGCGCCTTTATTGCGGGCCTGCCGACTTGGTGCGTGCTGATCGCCCTCTATGGGCCTGACGGGCCGCTCCTTTCCATCATTGATCAGCCGTTCACCGGCGAGCGTTTCACCGGGGTCTCCGGAGCGGGCGCCTGGTTTGAGCATGCAGACGGGCGTGAGCGTATGCGGACGCGCGACACCGTGTTGCGCGTCGAGGACGCGATCGTCTCCACCACCGATCCCGGGCTGTTCGCCGGCGCAGAAGCGGATGCGTTCGCCCGGATCGCGCAGAGCGCCAAGGTACGCCGCTACGGGCTGGACGCTTATGCCTACGCGGCGCTGGCCTTGGGCGGTGTGGATCTGGTCATTGAAAGCGGGCTCAAGCCCTGGGATGTGGGCGCGCTCATACCTGTGGTCAGCGGGGCGGGCGGCGTCATCACCAACTGGCGCGGCGGCCCGGCCCATGAAGGCGGGCAGCTGATCGCAGCCGCCAATCGGTCCTTGCATGCTCAGGCGCTAGACCGACTCGCCAGCGCGGCGCTCTGATCGGTCAAAAGAAAACGCCGACCCGGATTGATCCGGGCCGGCGCTGTGTCAGGCTTACTCGCCCGCGTCACCTTCAGGCTTGAAGAACAACAAGGTCATGCGATCTGATTCCCCGATTGCGTCATAAGGCGCGCGATCAAATTCGGGATCCGCAGGCTCGCCAAAGGCGGATGAGCGGGAAACCGGCGGCAGGGTCCACACGCCAAAGGGATGGTCCGCGGTGTCCATCGAGTTGGCGTTGATTTCGCTGCTATCGATCAGTTCAAAGCCCGCTTCCTCGGCCATGGAGATCACGAGGTCCTCTTGCACATAACCGGTGCTGGCGCGCGGATCCTGCACACGATCTGCCGGCAAGCGATGCTGGACCAGGCCCAGAACGCCGCCTGGGGTGAGCACTTCGTAGAAGTCGCTGAAGGCTTTTTCCGCCGCGCCGCGGCCCATCCAGGAATGGGTGTTGCGGAAGGTCACGATGGCGTCGACGGAGCCGGGCTCGCCCAAGGGGCCGCTTTCACTATCAAAGGTGGCGAGCTCGACATCGCCGAACCGCGGATCGTCAAACTTTTCCACGAAGCGCGCCTGAAAGGCGACGGCGCGTTCATTATCGGCCGGAATGTCGGGCCAGACAGCGATGTACTGGCCGCCATTGGCCGTGATCCAGGGCGCGAGAATGTCGGTGTACCAGCCGCCGCCCGGCCAGATCTCCATGACGCGCCAGGACGGATCAATACCGAAAAACTCTATAGTCCCCATCGGATGACGATAGGGGTCGCGCGCCTGGTCTTCCTCGCTGCGCCACTCGCCGCTCATGGCCCAGGCCAGGCTGCCGGCCTCGGGACGGTTTTCCTCCATCATCGCCGCTTCGTCGGCGGCCATCTCATCTTCGGTCAGCGCTGTCTCGCCGTCAGTACTCATTTCGGCGGATGGCTCAGACGCGGTCGTATCGTCCTCAGCAGGGGGCGCGCCGCACGCCGTCAGAAAGGCGAGGGCGGACGCAGCGGATAGTAGGGCGGTCAGACGAGTCATGGGCTCACTCCGGATTGGCCATAATTGCGTTTATCATAGTGGGATAACGATCCGCGCCACAATGGCGCTCGCACGCCTCAGGACGCCAGTTTGAAAAAAATCCTGCCTCCCTCTTGCGAGGCCTGATCCGCTTTCCCAATTCTATTAGTGTAAGGCCGCCGAACGGGGCTTTACGGATTGCCGGACAGGCCGCGCTGCAACAGGCGGGCGGATTGGATGGCGGACCCTGAAACATCACATAGCCCTCGCGAGGGCCCGATCGCTTCCAAGGAGGATCGACACCATGCGTACCACTGATTTCACCCCGCTTTACCGTACGATTGTCGGATTTGACCGTCTGGCCAATATGATCGACAACGCGGCCAAGCTGGAGCCTTCGGGCGGCTACCCCCCTTACAATATCGAACAGCTGTCCGAGCATGAATACCGGATCGAACTGGCCGTCGCCGGCTTCAGTGAAGACGATCTGGATTTGCAGGTTCAGGAAAATGTTCTGACCGTTTCCGGCAAGCGTATTCCGGCCGAGGATGCGGAAGATCGCAATTATCTGCATCGCGGCATCGCCGAGCGTTCATTCGAGCGCCGCTTCCATCTGGCTGACCATGTCCAGGTGCGCGATGCTTCGCTTGCAAACGGTTTGCTGTCCATCCGCCTCGAGCGGGAGATTCCCGAGGCCAAGAAGCCTCGCCGGATTGCTGTGAACGGCAAGACGGATGCGAAACTCATCTCGGCGAACAAGGCGGACGCCGCCTAGCCGAGACAAGGCCCGGTCGGACGGACGTGCGTCGTCCCTCCCCCCGATTGTCGGCGTCTGGCTGATCGGGCCGCACTTTCTTTGACGGCCTTCCCCTGATTTAGACTTTGGCGGCGCTTCATCCTCAAGACGAAGCGCCGCTTTTTTATGTCACAGGATCTCGTCTTTCAGCGCGGCGACGGCGTCACGCCAGATGGTCGCGCTTGAGTCAGAAGGCATGCGCCAGTCTCCACGCGGGCTCAGCGCGCCGGCCGAGGTGAGCTTGGGACCGTTGGGAACCGCCGAGCGTTTGAACTGGCTCGTCGCGAAAAAGCGCCGCGCGAACTCACCCAGCCAATGCAGGATCGTCGCCCGGTCAAAGGCGCGCTTGTCCGCAGCGCTCACATGGGGCGGCCAGTGGCCGGTCTCCGCGTCGCTCCAGGCGGCTTCCGCCAGAAAGGCGATCTTGGCGGGGCTAAAGCCATGGCGCACCACATAGTGCAAGAAGAAATCATTGAGCGGGTAGGGGCCGATAGCGTCTTCCGTGCTCTGGATCGCACCGTCTTCGCCGACCGGGATCAGTTCGGGCGAGATTTCGGTGTTCAGAACATCGAGCAGTGCTTTTGAAACAGCCGCGCCATATTCCTCGCGCCGGGCGGCCCATCCGATCAGGTGCTGGATCAGGGTTTTCGCGACGCCGCCATTGACGTTGTAATGGCTCATATGGTCGCCAACGCCATAGGTGCACCAGCCCAGGGCCAGCTCGGACAAATCGCCTGTGCCGATGACCAGCCCGCCCTCATGATTGGCCAGGCGGAACAAATAATCGGTGCGCAGGCCCGCCTGCACGTTTTCAAAGGTGATGTCGTACTGGCTCGCGCCCTCTGAATAGGGGTGGTCCAGATCGGCCAGCATACGCTCGGCGGCGGGTTTGATGTCGATCTCGCGATGGGTCGCGCCCAGGCCTTCAATCAGCGCCAGCGCGTTTGATCGCGTCCCCGCTGACGTGGCGAAACCGGGCAGGGTGGCGGCGAGAATGCCCGAGCGGTCGAGCCCCAGCCTGTCAAAGGCGCGGGCGGTGATGATCAACGCCTGGGTGGAATCAAGCCCGCCCGAAACGCCGATCACGGCGGTCTTGATGCCGGTGGCCTGCAGGCGCTGGACCAACCCCTGAACCTGGATGTTATAGGCCTCATAGCAATCTTCATCGAGCCGAGCGGCGTCGTTCGGCACGAATGGAAAGCGCGCCACGTCCCGCTCGAGCGGGATGTCGGCCTCAAGGTTCGGCTCCAGCGTGAACCCGATGCGCGAGAAGCGGCGCAGCTCCTCCACATGGCGCGCGCAGGCGTCACGCCATGTGGACAGACGCGCGCGTTCAGAGATGATGCGGTCAAGGTCGATATCGGCGAACAGCGTGGCCGGCGCATCATTGAGGAAGCGCTCGCCCTCTGCGATGAGATCGCCTTGCTGATAGGCCAGAAGCTGGCCGTCCCAGGCCAGATCCGTAGTGGATTCACCCGTCCCAGCGGCTGAGAAGATATAGGCGCCTTGCGTGCGGCGAGACTGGGCGTCGCACAGGGCGGCGCGTTCGCGCGCCTTGCCGATGGTGGCGTTTGAGGCGGAGAGGTTCACCATGACGGTCGCGCCCGCCAGCGCCCCATACAGGCTGGGCGGAATGGGCGACCAGAAATCCTCGCAAATCTCCGCATGCACGACGAGGCCGGGCGCATCCAGCGCTTCAAACACTAAATCGGTTCCAAACGGCGCCACATGGTCGCCGACTGAAATCGTGTCTTCGATCACGCTGGAGGCGTCCGAGAACCATCGCTTTTCATAAAACTCGCGATAATTGGGCAGATAGCTTTTGGGCACGACGCCGAGAAGCTGGCCGTTTTGCACCGCCAGCGCGCAGTTAAACAGCTGCCCGGCGCTACGCAGGGCGCAGCCGAAAAATATCAGGGGCCGCAGGCCCTCGCTGGCCTCGACGATCCGGGCGGCGGCGGCTTCTGAAGCGTCCAGAAGCGCGCTTTGATGATGCAAATCGTCCACCGAATACCCGGTCAGCCCCAGTTCGGGAAACAGCGCCACGGCGGCGTGACGCTCATGGGCGGTGCGCACTAACCCGATCAGGGTCTCGGCGTTGCGCAGGGGGTCAGCCAGATGCACTTCGGGCGCAAAGGCTGAAATCCGGGCGAAGCCATGGCGATAGATATTCGTGAAAGCGGTCATCAGGTCACCGGTCAGAGGGGCGCACGCCCCTTATGCTCAGGATGAGTATTTATCGACTGACGGCGTAAACGTCCACTCAGGCGGCGTTGATATCGATCGCGTCCGTCAGGTCTTCGACCGTTTTGGTGAAGTTTGCGCCCAGTTTTGCGCCGGTGAACAGGGCGCGCGTGAAGACGGCCTTGCGGGCGTCTGCGCCATGAAGGCGCGCAAAGGACATGTCCGCGCTTTCAGCGTTCAGATGGTGCAAGTCTGCGCCGGAGAGGTCTGCATAGCGCAGGCAAGCCTCGGCGATCGAAGCCGCCAGAAGCCTGTCATTGGGCAGCACCAGCGGGCCCAGTTGCACTTCGCGCAAATCGGCGTTGTTCAGCTTGGCGCCTTTCAGGTCCGCGCCGCGCAGATCTGCGCCGCGCAGCGAGGTCATGCGCAGGTCCGCGCCGGAGAGTTTAGCGCCCTGCAGTTCCACACCCTCCATGTCGAGACCATAGAGAATGGCGTTGCGCGCCTGAAGCGCAGTGAGGTTTCGGCCGGCCAGAGATTTCAGGCCGCGCAAATCCTTGTCGTTAAAGGTGGAGGGCTCGCCCTCCGCGCCGCCGGTTTCGCACCAGCGCGCATGCCGGTCGAGCGCTTTGGCGGTTTCCCCGCCCGGATCAGCAATTTCAGGCGGCGGCGCGTCGCGCAGGGCGCCTTCCATATTGGCGCGCTGGAACTGGGCCATATCGGTTTTAGCGCCGATCAGAACGCAATCGCGCATGTCCGCATCGCTGAGGTCGGCGCCATACAAGTCAGCGCCTTGCAGGTTGGCGCCGGGAAAACGCGAGCCGCGCAGATTGGCGCGGGTCAGGCGCGCCCCGATCAGAACGGCGTCTGTGAAGTCTGACGATTGCGCCACGGCGCCGGTCATTTTTGTTTGAGACAGGTTCGCGCCCTTGAAGCGCGCTTCGCTGGCTTCACCGGGGCGTTGTTCATGGGTGATGACGGCGAGGCCTTTTTCGCGATCCACCTGGGCGATGGCGCCTTCGCGCAGATCGGCCTGGCTGAGATCGGCGCCGGTCAGGTCCGCGCCGCGCAGGATCACACCGCGCATATCCGCCCGGTGCAGCACGGCGCCCGACAAGTTCGCCTGACGCATGTCGGCGGCGAAAATCGTGGCGCGGGTCAGATTGGCGCCGGAAAAATTCGTGCCTTCCAGAATGGCGCCGGACAGATCGGCGTCGGCGAGATTACGTCCGGACAGGTCCAGACCACTCAGGATTTTATATGAGAAATTGGCCCGCGCGCCGCCCATGCGCCCATTCATCAGAAACTCGTGTTTCCGACAGGCGTCATCAACCTCAAGTTGGGTCATGGGTTGATACTGGATGGGCTTGCCGATCATCTGCGGTCCGTTGCGGGGACGGGCGCACGCGCCCAGAGAGGCATAGTGTGGACGCAGTCCTCTTAACGCTATCTTGTCGCCGCGCGCGCTTTGGGTGTTTTTACACCTGCCGGATACGCGTCAGGCCGTCCGCGCCCAGGCGTTTCAGCGCTTCATCAAGACTTTCGCCGGGCTCAAGGCTGAGATCTGCGTCGAAAAGCGCGGGCCGCAGATCGCGCGCCAGCACGGGGCGCCCCGTCTTCAGCCTGTGAAAGAAACCGGCGTTCATGGCTAGGGCCTGCGATTCACGCACGCCCTCCAAAACCTTTATGCCCGCGGCTTTCAGCATGGCGACGCCGCGCCCCGCAACAGACTCATACGGATCACGGCAGGCGATGATCACTTCAGCGGGCCGCGCCTTGATCAACGCCTCGGCGCAGGGCGGTGTCTGGCCGTAATGGGCGCAGGGTTCCAGCGAAACATAAACGCGCGCACCCTGCGCGGCGTCGCCGGCCTCGGCCAATGCTTGCGGTTCGGCATGGGGGCGACCGCCCGGCGCGGTGGCGGCGGCGCCGATGATCCGGCCTTGCTTGACGATGACGCAGCCCACTGACGGGTTCGGCGCCGTGGCGCCCAGCCGGGCATAGGCCAGCGCCAGCGCCGTATCCATGTAGCGCAAATCCTCGACGCTGACCGGGCGGGCGCTCATCAGGATTTAATCCGCAAAGCTCAGCGGCTGGGCGCGCTCTTCATCGAGATAACGCGCGGAGACTGGCTTGAGGCCGTCCAGCTCGATCATCAGCGGATTGCCGGTGGGCACCTCGACCTTGACGATGTCGTCAGCGGAGACGTCAAACAGCATCTTGATCAGCGCGCGCAAGGAATTGCCGTGTGCGGAGATCAGGATGTCTTCGCCCGCTTTGATCTTTGGCGCGATGGTATCGTGAAAATAGGGGGCGACGCGATCAAGGGTCAGCTTCAGGCTTTCCGTGCCGGGCAGCAGCGCTGGATCGAGCTTGGCGTAGCGATCATCAAAGCGCGGATGACGCTCATCGCCTGAATCCAGCGCGGGCGGGGGGATGTCATAGGAGCGCCGCCAGATCTTCACCTGCTCTTCGCCATGTTTCTGGGCGGTCTCGGCCTTGTTCAGGCCGGTGAGCGCGCCGTAATGGCGCTCGTTCAGCAGCCAGGTTTTCTCCACAGGAACCCAGACCCGGTCCACGCCTTCCAGCGAAAACCACAAGGTGCGGATGGCGCGTTTGAGCACAGAGGTGCAGGCGAAGTCAGGTTTGAAACCGGCTTCCGCCAGCAACTGACCGCCGCGCTTGGCCTGTTTGACGCCTTCGTCGGTCAGGTCCACATCCACCCAGCCTGTAAACCGGTTCTCAAGGTTCCAGACGCTCTGGCCGTGACGGGTGAGCACAAGACGGGTCATGATGGCGTTCCTTTGACGGACAGACTGCTGTGGCGCGCGGTTTACCCCTTTTACCGCCTGTCCGTCGAGCCCATCTACAGACGCATCCGTGTCTAGCCTGTTTGCGCCCGGCTTGGTACAGGGGGCGACCACCCGCCCCAGACCCGGTTCAGTGCCGGGACAGACCAAGGGAATGGACCATGTCGCCGTCCGAAACCGCTCTTCAAACCGCTCCGATCCTTGAGGCCATGCGCCGCACCTTGAGCCTGGAACAGGACGGGCTGGCGCAATTGAGCGCCGCTCTGGACGAGGTCAGCGTCGAGGCGGTGCGCCTGATCAGCGGGCTCAAGGGTCGTCTGATCTGCGCAGGGGTGGGCAAGTCGGGCCATGTGGCGCGCAAGATCGCCGCTACGCTCGCCTCAACCGGGACGCCGGCGTCCTATGTCCATCCAGCAGAAGCCAGCCATGGTGATCTGGGCATGATCACCGCGGATGACGCGGTGCTGGCCCTGTCAAACTCTGGCGAAACTAAAGAACTCGGTGATCTGATCGCGTATTGCCGCCGGTTCGGCGTGCCGCTGATCGGCATGACGGCGGGCGCTGACTCCACCCTCGCAAAGGGGTCTGACGTGGTTCTGCTATGCCCAAAGGCGCCCGAAGCGTGCGGAGAGACGCGCGCGCCCACCACCTCAACCACGATGATGATGGCCTTCGGGGATGCTTTGGCGGTGGCGTTGATCGAGGCGCGAGGCTTCACTGCGACCGATTTCGCGCGTTTCCATCCCGGGGGCGCGCTGGGCTCGGCGCTGGCGCGCGTGGATGAGCTGATGCATGCCGGCGACGCCATGCCGCTCGCGCCAGAGCTCGCCAGCATGGGCGACGCCCTGATCGTGATGAGCGAAAAGGGGTTCGGCTGTATTGGCGTCACCGACGGCGACGGCAAACTGTCGGGCATCGTCACCGATGGCGATCTGCGCCGCAAGATGGGCCCGGACCTGATCGAGCAATCGGTGAAAAGCGTGATGACGGCCAGCCCGGTCACCACCAGACCCAATGCACTGGCGTCCGACGCCTTGCGGATCATGACGGCGGGGAACCGCAAGATCACCCAGCTTTTCGTCTGTGACGATCAAGGCAAGCCTGTCGGCCTTTTGCATATCCACGACCTTTTACGCGCCGGCGTCAGCTAGGCGCGGCGATCCGGCCCTTTGCCTCTGGCCCAAACGCGTTTTATGACACCGCACACCGTTCAGCCTTCAGCATGACAGGGCATCTCCATGACCAAGACGGCGACCTCTCCCCTGCGCGCCGGGGTAATCGGCGCGGGTGTTTTCGGCGGCTATCACGCCGGCAAATATGTCGAGATCCCCGATACGACTTTGACCGCCATCTTTGATCCCGATGCGGAGCGGGCGCAGGCGCTGGCGGACAAGCATGGCGCGGAGCCGTATTCCGATCTTGACGCTTTTTTGCAGGCTGTGGACGTGGTCACGATCGCCAGCCCTGGCGTCACCCATGCCGAGATGGGGGCCAAGGCGCTGGCGGCGGGCAAGCCCGTGCTGATTGAAAAGCCGCTCGCCGTCACCGGTGAGGACGCGGACCGCCTGGTCGCGCTGGCGTCTGAACACGATCTGGTGCTGGCCTGCGGACACCAGGAGCGGCTGGTCTTTGACGTGATGGGACTGACGGCGATCAAGACGCCGCCCAAGCGCATCACCGCCTGGCGTGAAGGGCCCTGGAGCGGGCGCAGCACGGACATCTCGGTGACGTTTGATCTGATGGTGCATGACCTCGACCTCGCCCTGACCCTGATCGGCCAGTCAGTGGCTGAAACACTGAGCGTTGAAGGTAAGACCGAGCGCAGCGACAGCCTGGATGATGTCAGCGTCGAAGCGCGCTTTGAAAACGGCGCAGTGCTTGAGCTCAAAGCCAGCCGGATCGCCGATGACCGCCGCCGCGGCATGGTGGTTGAGTATGAGAACGGCGTCATCGAGATTGATTTTGTGGGGCGCACCTTCAACAACACCACCGGGTTTGATCTAAACCCCGACTATATGGACACGCCCGAAGGTCGCGACCCGCTGGGCGCGAATGTGGCGCGTTTTGTCGATGCCGTGCTGGGGCGGGCGGACGGTCCTGCCGCGCCGGGCGAAGCGGGCGCCGCCGCGGTGCGGTTCGCGCAGCGCATTGATGAGATGGCGTCGCACTAGACGTCACACTTGTTTGCTAATTCCGTACGCGGCAGAGTTGAAATTGAGCGTGGGCGCGCCGCAGGCCGCGCCGACAAGAGGGGATGACAATGCGCACCGATCTTCAGCCGAATACCTGGGATTACGAGACCGAAGCTTTCGTCACGCCGACCGGCTTTCGGGAGTATGATGCGCGCTGGTGGTTTGGCCATCCGGGCTCTGACAAGCCGCCCCAGATCAATTTGTACGGGATTCAAGCGCTTGGACTGGGGCTCGGCACGCTGATCCATGAATTGGGTAAAGAGCCCAAGATCGTCACCGGCCATGACTTCCGCAGCTATTCGCTCAGCGTCAAGCAGGCGCTGGAAGTGGGGCTGATGCAGGCGGGCATCGAGGTGCATGATATTGGCCTCGCTCTGTCGCCGACCGCCTATTTCGCGCAATTCCATCTCGATATTGAATCCGTGGCGATGGTCACCGCTAGCCATAACTCAAACGGCTGGACCGGGGTGAAAATGGGCGTCGAGCGTCCGTTGACCTTCGGCCCCAAGGAAATGACCCGCCTGAAAGAAATCGTCCTGAATGATGAGGGCGTGGCGCGACCGGGCGGCGGATATGTACGCGAAATGGGCGTGGCGGAGGCCTATAAGGCCGAGCTGTCAGACAGCCTGTCGCTCAAGCGCAAGATCAAGGCCGTGGTCGCCTGCGGCAATGGCACGGCGGGCGCATTTGCGCCGCAAGTGCTGGAAGCCATGGGAGTCGAGGTCATCGCGATGGATTGCGAGCTCGATCACACCTTCCCCAAATACAATCCCAATCCTGAAGACATGAAAATGCTGCACGCCATGTCCGCTCGGGTGAAGGAGACGGGCGCGGATATCGGTCTCGCCTTTGACGGCGATGGAGACCGCTGCGGCGTGGTGGACAATACCGGTGAAGAGATCTTCGCTGATAAGGTGGGCCTGATGCTCGCCCGGGATCTGTCCGAGCGTCACAAGGGCGCGAAGTTTGTGGTCGACGTGAAATCCACCGGCCTGTTCGCCATCGACCCGGTCCTTAAGGCCAATGGCTGCGAGACTGAATACTGGAAGACCGGCCATTCCTACATCAAGCGTCGCGCCAATGAGCTCGGGGCGTTGGCGGGCTTTGAAAAATCTGGCCATTTCTTCCTGCAGCCGCCGGTGGGGCGCGGCTATGACGATGGCATCGTCGCTGCCCGCTGCATTCTCGAAATGCTGGAGCGCAATCCCGGCAAGACGGTGGCGGATCTGAAGAACGATCTGCCTGTCAGCTATGGCTCTCCCACCATGTCGCCGGCCTGTTCGGATGAAGAGAAATATAACGTGGTCGACCGCATTGTGGCGGCTTTCCAGAAACGCCATGCCGACGGCGTGCAGCTGGCGGGCCGTACGATCATCGATGTGAACACCGTTAATGGCGTGCGCTTCACCCTGGAGGGCGGCGCCTGGGGGCTGGTGCGCGCCAGCTCCAACACGCCCAATCTTGTCATCGTAGTGGAAAGCCCCGACAGCAAGGATGATGTGAAAGCGATCTTCGCCGCCATCAAGGATGAGCTGGCGAACCATCCCGAGATCGGCGCGTTCGATCAGGAGCTGTAACAGCGGTTCACAGCCTGTTTTTTGAGTTGTCACATTCTGGCCGGAATGGCCTATCACAGACGCCTATTAGAACTCGACTGTCCCAAGGAGACCCCCCATGCGCGTAGCAATGATTGGCACCGGATATGTGGGGCTTGTGTCCGGAGCCTGTTTCGCAGACTTCGGTCATCATGTGACCTGCATCGACAAGAATGCAGACAAGATCGAACAGCTGCGCTCTGGCGGCGTGCCGATTTACGAGCCGGGTCTGGACTTGCTGATCGAGCGCAATGTGCGCGAGGGGCGTCTGGATTTTGAAACCGATCTGACCGAAGCGGTGAAGGCGGCGGATGTGGTGTTCATCGCCGTGGGGACGCCGTCGCGTCGTGGCGATGGCCATGCCGATCTAAGCTATGTCTACGCAGCCGCCGAAGAAATCGCCAAGGCGATGGACGGCTTCACCGTCGTTGTGACCAAATCCACCGTGCCGGTCGGCACGGGCGACGAAGTTGAGGCGGTGATCCGCAAGACGCGGCCTGACGCGCAGTTCGCCGTCGTGTCAAACCCTGAGTTTCTGCGCGAAGGCGCGGCGATCGAGGACTTCAAACGCCCTGACCGGGTTGTTGTCGGCGTTGAAGACGACCAGGCGCGCGAGGTGATGCGCGAGCTGTACCGTCCGCTGTTCCTCAATGAGACGCCGATCGTCTTCACCGCGCGCCGGACGTCGGAGCTGATCAAATACGCTGCGAACGCGTTTCTGGCGATGAAGATCACCTTCATCAACGAGATGGCGGATCTGTGCGAGGCTGTGGGCGCGGACGTGCAGCAAGTGGCCAAGGGAATCGGGCTGGATAACCGCATCGGCGGCAAATTCCTGCACGCAGGTCCCGGCTATGGCGGCTCATGCTTCCCGAAGGACACCCTGGCGCTGACCCGCACGGCGCAGGAATATGACAGCCCGGTGCGTCTGGTGGAGACGGTGGTCGAGATCAATGACGCGCGCAAGGCGGCGATGGCTGACAAGGTCATCAAGGCGTGCGACGGCGATGTTTCGGGCAAGACCGTGGCGGTGCTGGGACTGACCTTCAAGCCGAATACGGACGATATGCGCGACGCGCCGAGCCTCGACATCATTCCCGCGCTTCAGAAAGCCGGTGCGAAGATCAAGGCCTATGACCCCGCGGGTGCGCTGGAGGCGGAAAAGCTTTTGCATGATGTGGAGATGACCACAGGCGCCTATCTGTGTGCGGAAGACGCCGATGTGATGGTGATCATCACCGAGTGGAACGAGTTCCGCGCGCTTGACCTGGACCGGGTGCGCGAGTGCATGAAAGGCTCGATCCTGGTGGATCTGCGCAATATCTACGATCCCGCCGACATGGCCGAGCGCGGCTTCAAATATGTCAGCATCGGACGATAGCCGCATCCTCGCCTGAAACTCGCCGCAGTAATTGTTGAAGCCTTTCGTGCGATTACGGCACGTCTTTCGCTAGTCAGGGCCAGGCGCTCTGACTATCGAAGACGGGCGCGAACGGTTTGAGCTCAGGAGCAGTCTATGTGCGGTATTGTCGGCATTGTCGGTTCGACCCAGGTTACGGAACGTCTTGTGGACGGGCTGCGGCGGCTCGAATATCGCGGATATGATTCAGCCGGCGTCGCCGTGATCACACCCCAAGGCGTGCTGGAGCGTCGTCGGGCGCCCGGCAAGATCGCCGGTCTGGATCAGGCGATCGCCCAGGCGCCCACGGACGGCGTGATCGGCATCGGGCATACGCGCTGGGCCACCCATGGCGCGCCGACCTTAGAAAATGCGCACCCCCATGCCTCGGGCGCGGTGGCGATTGTTCATAACGGCATCATCGAGAATTTTCAGGAACTGCGCACCGAGCTGAAGGCCGAAGGCTTTGCGTGCGTCACGCCCACGGATTCCGAAGTGATCGCGCATCTGATCGCATCAGGCCTTAAACAGGGCCTCGATATGGCCGCAGCTTTCAATGCCGCGGTGGATCGCTTGCGCGGCGCCTATGCGCTGGCGGCGCTGAATGTGGACGAGCCGGGGGCGCTTTATGTAGCGCGGTCGGGCTGTCCGCTGGTGGTAGGTCTGGGGGAGAGCGAAGGCTATGTGGGGTCGGATTCCCTGGCGCTTGCAGGCTGGACGAACAAGGTCATCTATCTTGAGGAAGGCGATCGCGCGGTTGTGACCGCAGGCGATGTGCGCATTCTTGATGCTGAACAGCGCCCCGCCAACCGCGAGGTGCATGTCTCACGCGCCGTGGCCGGGTTCGCAGACAAGGGCGAGTATCGCCACTTCATGGAAAAGGAAATCCATGAACAGCCTGACGCCATCGCCCATACCCTGTCGCGCTATGTCGATGTGGATGCGGGGCGGTTCAATACCGGCGACCTGCTGGACTGGGCCCATATCAATCGCTTGCTGAGCACGGCGTGCGGCACGGCGTTTTACGCTGGCGCCATCGGCAAACACTGGTTTGAAGCGCATGCCCGTTTAGCGGTCGAGATCGATGTGGCGTCCGAGTTCCGCTATCGCGATCCGGTGATCGGCCCCAATGACGCGGCGCTGTTCATCTCGCAATCTGGGGAGACCGCCGACACGCTGGCGGCGCTGCGGTATTGCAAGGCGGCAGGGGCGAAAACCCTGGCGGTGGTCAATGTGGCTGAGTCCTCCATTGCGCGGGAAGCGGACGCCATCGCCCAGACCCAGGCCGGGCCTGAAATCGGCGTAGCGTCCACCAAGGCGTTCACCGCGCAATTGACTGCGCTGGCCTGTCTCGCCATCGGGGCGGGCCGAGCGCGGGGCGTGTTGACCGCGGCGGACGAAGCGCGCTTTGTCACAGAGCTTCTTGAAGCGCCGCGTCTGATCAACGCCGCGCTGGCGTCGGAGCCTCAGATCGAGGCGATCGCCCACCGCCTGACTCAGGTGCGCGACGTGCTTTATTTGGGACGCGGGGTCTACCACCCGCTGGCCATGGAAGGCGCGCTCAAGCTCAAGGAAATCAGCTATATCCACGCCGAGGGCTATGCCGCTGGCGAGCTTAAGCACGGCCCGATCGCCTTGATCGAAGAAGGGACGCCGGTGGTGGTGGCCGCCCCTTATGACGCCTTGTTTGAAAAGACGCTGTCGAACATGCAGGAAGTCGCCGCGCGCGGCGCCGAGGTCATTTTGATTACGGACGACAAAGGCGCGTCCCTGGCGGGCGACGCCGCCGCCCATGTGGTCACGATGCCTGATTGCCCCGATCTCATCCGGCCCATCGTCGCAGCGGCGCCCATTCAGCTGCTCGCCTATCACACGGCGTCTCTGAAAGGCACCGATGTGGACCAGCCGCGAAATCTGGCGAAGTCTGTGACGGTTGAATAAACCGGCTCGCGCAGACATTGCGGCGGCGCGGTCCACAAGCTATCAACCACGTTGAAGACGCTAGGGGGTGAGTATGTCGCGGGCCGTTCGCAAAGCTGTAATTCCGGTCGCCGGGTTTGGGACGCGTGTCCTGCCCGCCACCAAGGTCATCCCCAAAGAGCTGCTGCCGGTCTATGACCGCCCAGCGCTGCAATATGTGGTCGATGAAGCCATCGCGGCCGGGATCGAGCATTTCATCTTCATCACCGGGCGCAACAAGGGCGCGATCGAAGACTATTTCGATCACGCCTTCGAGTTGGAAACGGCGCTGGCCCAGAAGAACAAGACCGATCTTCTGGACACCCTCAATGCGCTGCGCCCGGAAGCCGGCGCGTGCAGCTTTGTTCGCCAGCAAGCCCCCAAAGGCCTGGGACACGCCATCTGGTGCGCGCGCGATCTGGTGGGCGATGATCCGTTCGCAGTGATGCTGCCCGACATGATCATGGATGGCGCCACGCCGTGTCTGAAGGGCATGGTCGACGCCTTTGCCGACACGGGCGGCAATATGGTCTCCGTGGAGGCCGTGCCGCACGAGGATGTCTCCAAATACGGCGTCATCGAACCGGGCGAGGACAAGGGCGTGCTGCTGGAAATGACCGGCATGGTGGAAAAACCGCCCGTGGACCAGGCGCCGTCCAATCTGATGCTGTCAGGCCGCTACATCCTCGAGCCGCAGATCTTGGATCTGCTGGGCGCTCAACCGCCGGGCGCGGGTGGTGAGATCCAGCTGACGGATTCCATGGTCACGCTTCTGAAAAGCCGACCCTTCCACGCCTACAAGTTTGACGGCGTCACCTATGACACGGGCTCGCCCCGGGGCTATCTCGAAGCCTTCGCGGCGATGGCGCTGAAGGCGGACGAAATCGCCAGCTCTGCGCTGCTCTCGGGTCTTCTGAACGGTGAGCGGCGGGTCTAGCGCGCCGCCTGCCGGATCGCTTCAGCGAGATCTTCCGCCACTGATGTGACGAGCTGGTCGTCATCGCCCTGGGTCATCACCCGGATCAGGGGTTCGGTGCCTGATTTTCGCAACACCAGTCGGCCCTGATTGCCCAGCCGGAATTCGGCATCGGCCTGGGCTTTCTGCACGCTTTCAAGCTCCAGCGGCGAGGCGCCTTGATAGCGCACATTGATCAGGACCTGCGGGGCCGGTTCGAACAGATGGCAGATCTCGCTCGCGGGCTTTTGTGCGCGTACGCAGCTCGCCAGAACCTGAAGCGCCGCGATCAGCCCGTCGCCGGTGGTGGCGTGATCAAGCAAAACCACATGGCCAGACTGCTCGCCACCCACATTGTAGCCGCCGCTGCGCATGGCCTCGACCACATGACGGTCGCCGACTTTGGTTCTAATGAGCTTGAGGTTCTCTGAGGTCAGATACCGCTCCAGCCCGAAATTGCTCATCACCGTGGTCACCACGCCATCACCGCGCAGCTGGCCGGTGTCAAACTGGTCCTTGCCGATGCGGGCGATGATCTGGTCGCCGTCGATCAGATGGCCTTTCTCGTCACACAGGATGGCGCGGTCGGCATCCCCGTCGAGCGCGATGCCGATATCCGCGCCTTGTTCGCGAACGGCCTTGATCATGGCGTCCGGCGCCGTTGAGCCGCACTCTCGATTGATATTGGTGCCGTTGGGGGACACCCCGATCGGGTGAACATCCGCCCCCAGCTCCCACAGCGCGATGGGGGCGGTCTTGTAGCCGCCGCCATTGGCGCAATCGACCACCACCTTGATGCCGGCCAGCGACAGCTCACGCGGGAAGCTCGCCTTGGCGCCCTCGATATAGCGGCCATAGGCGTCCTTATAGTGATCGAGCTTGCCGATCTTTTCACCGTCTACGGAGGAAGCGTCCGGATCCTGTTCGATCAGGCGTTCAATTTCCAGCTCGCTATCGTCCGCCAGCTTGAAGCCGTCGGGCCCGAACAGTTTGATTCCGTTATCGGTGTAGGGATTGTGAGACGCGGTGATCATGATACCCAGATCCGCGCGCATGGAGCGGGTCAGCATGCCGATGGCGGGCGTGGGGCAAGGGCCGATCAGACGCACATCCATGCCGGCCGCGGTGAGTCCGCCCACCATGGCGTGCTCGATCATATAGCCCGACAATCGGGTGTCCTTGCCGATGACGACCATATGGCGGCGCTCGCCCTGGCGGACGAAGGAGCCGATGGCCCGGCCCAGCTTCAAGGCGACTTCGGGGGTCATGGGCGGCTGGTTCGCCCGACCGCGGATGCCGTCAGTGCCAAAATACTGTTTCATGGGCTCGATCCCCGTGCTGGCTACGGTGCTGAGGTGGTAGGCTGATCGCGGGCCGGATGCAATCGCGCGCCCTCTGGCGCATGCGGTGAAATAAAACGACAGGCTTCGTGACTTTTCTCCAAACACCGGAGCCCATATGAGCTTGTGCTCATCTTATTCGCACAGCGTCAGGAATTCGCGCCATGCTGCCTTTCATCGATCTCGCCACTCAGCGCGCCCGCCTTCAGCCCAAGCTGGACCAGGCCATCGCCAAAGTGATCGAGGAGGGGCGCTATATCTTCGGCCCAGAAGTCACCGAACTGGAAGAGCGTTTGGCGCAGTTCGGCGCAGCCAAGCATGCGCTGACCTGCGCCAATGGCACCGACGCGCTCGCCTTGCCGCTGATGGCTTGGCAGGTCGGAGTGAAAGACGCGATCTTCGTGCCGAGCTTCACCTTCGCCTCGACGGCTGAAATGCCGGCGCATCTGGGCGCGCACCCGGTGTTCGTGGACATCGATCCTGACACTTATTGCATGGACCCTGCGCATCTGGAGCAGGCGGTTGAATGGGCCAAGGCGGAAGGCCTGAACCCTCATACCGTGATCGCCGTGGATCTGTTCGGCCAGCCTGCGGATTATCCGGCGATCGCTCAGATCTGCAAAGCCAATGGCATGAAGCTGATCGCCGACAGCGCCCAAGGCTATGGCTGCACCCTGAACGGTCAGCACCCGGCTGAATGGGCGGATGTGACCACTGTCAGCTTCTATCCGGCGAAACCTTTGGGGTGTTATGGCGATGGCGGCGCGGTGCTGACCCAGGATGACGAGCTGCAGCACCTGATGAAATCGCTGCGCAATCATGGCGAGGCGGACGAGCGCTATTATTATGCTCGCATCGGCTTGAATTCGCGTCTGGATACGATCCAGGCGGCGGTCCTGTTGCTGAAACTCGAAATCTTCGCAGACGAAATAAAAGGCCGCAATGTGGCGGCCGACGCGTACGCCAAAGGCTTTGGCGATGTGGTGAAAGCGCCCAAGGTGATCGAGGGCGGCGTCTCCACCTGGGCGCAATACACGATCGAAGTCGAGGATCGCGACGCGTTCCGCGCCAAGCTGGCCGAGCACAAGGTGCCGACCGCGGTCTATTATCCGGTGCCGTTGCACCTGCAAGATTGCTACGCCGCGTTCAAACAGATGCCGGGCGGTCTGCCGGTCACCGAAGCGGCTGCGGGCCGCGTCGTGTCGCTGCCTATGGACGCGTATCTGGAAGGCGAACGGCTTGAGCAAGTGATCGCAGCGGTGCGTGCGTCCGTCTAGGCTGGCGCGCGGCCGGGATGCTGCGCTGCATTGAAATGCAAGTGACCCAAGCGGGCGGCTCCAATGAGCCGCCCGTTTCATATTCGTCACAAGGGTCCAGAATTATGGTGCGCTGCACACAAGGTTTGATTTGACCGGTTTCTAGACTTTGCAAAAGTTCATAAACTGACTACCACAACTGCTGATCTTCTCCTGACCAAGGGACGTCGATATGACCGACATCCAGTCGCGTATTCGAGCTTATGCGCAGCGCTTCAACGGTAGCTCCGCCGAGCCGAGGCGACCGCTTTCGCCGCATCTTCAGGCGCTGGAAGCGGAAGCCATTCATATTATGCGCGAAGTGGCGGCCGAGTTTGAGCGCCCGGTCATGCTCTACTCGATCGGCAAAGACTCCACGGTCATGCTGCATCTGGCGATGAAGGCGTTTTTCCCGTCCAAACCGCCTTTCCCTTTCCTGCACATTGACTCCCTGTGGGAATTTCAGGCCATGGGCGCCTTTCGCGACACGCTGAGCGAAGCACTTGGGCTGGACATGATCGTCTGGGTGAACGAGGAAGGCCGCAAACAGGCGATCAATCCGTTTACTGACGGCTCAGCGCTTCACACCCAGGTCATGCGCACGGAAGGCCTTCTGCAGGCGCTCAATGACGGCCGGTATGACGCAGCCTTTGGCGGCGGGCGTCGCGATGAAGAGAAATCCCGCGCCAAGGAGCGCGTCTTCTCTTTCCGCAACACCTCCCATGCCTGGGACCCGCGCAATCAACGCCCTGAGCTGTGGCGCACCTATAACACCCGGATCCGCAAGGGTGAGAGCATCCGCGTCTTCCCGCTGTCCAACTGGACCGAAGTGGATATCTGGCAGTACATCCTCGAAGAGGACATCCCGATCGTCCCGCTTTATTTCGCAGGCGAACGACCTGTGGTGGAGCGTGACGGCACGCTGATCATGGTCGATGACGACCGGATGGATTTGCAGGCGGGCGAGACGCCGCAAATGCGCAAGATCCGCTTCCGCACCCTGGGCTGTTACCCGCTGACCGGCGCTGTGGAGAGCGAGGCGGAAACGCTGGACGACATTGTATTGGAGATGCTGACAGCGCGGACGTCTGAACGCGCCGGCCGCCTGATCGACTTTGACGAGGCGGGCTCCATGGAGAAGAAAAAGCGCGAGGGGTATTTCTAAGATGGCTGATGATGCGATCCGCACCGAAGTCACAGAACGCCTCACACGTGCGGGTGAGAACGGCGTTCTTCGGGTCATCACCTGCGGCTCTGTGGATGACGGAAAGTCGACCCTGATCGGTCGCTTGCTGTTTGATTCCAAGCTGCTCTTTGAAGATCAAATCAAAATTCTCGAGCGTGACTCCCGCAAGCACGGCACGGCGGGTGAAGAGATTGATTTCGCGCTGTTGCTGGATGGTCTGGAAGCCGAGCGCGAGCAGGGCATCACGATTGATGTGGCCTACCGGTTCTTCAATACCGAAAAGCGCAAATTCATCGTCGCGGACACGCCCGGCCATGAACAGTATACGCGCAACATGGCGACCGGCGCCTCAACGGCTGACCTCGCCATCATTCTGGTGGATGCGCGCAAAGGCGTGCTGACCCAGACCAAGCGTCATACCTATATCGCCAACATGATGGGCATTCGTCATGCCGTGGTGGCGGTGAACAAGATGGATCTGGTGGATCATTCGCGCGCACGCTTCCATGAGATCGTGTCTGAATATCTGACCATCGCTGAAGACCTGGGCTTTGCGTCCATCACGCCGATCCCGATTTCAGCGCGTTATGGCGACAATATCTTTGCGCGCTCTGACTCTATGAAATGGCATGACGGCCCGACCTTGATGGAGCATCTGGAGCGGGTGGACACCAATGTGGACAAGGAAGCGGCGTATGCGTTCCGCTTCCCCGTGCAATGGGTGAACCGACCCAATCTGGATTTCCGCGGCTTTTCCGGCACGGTTGCGTCCGGCGAGGTGTCGCGCGGCGATGACGTGGTGGTGGCTCATTCAGGTAAAAGCGCCCAGATATCACGCGTTGTGACGGCAGATGGCGATCGCGACAGCGCGAAGGCGGGCGATGCGGTGACCCTGGTGCTGGATCGCGAGATCGATATTGCGCGCGGCGACATGCTCGCCGATCCGCAGCAGCGTCCCGAAGTGTCGGATCAATTCGCAGCCGAAATACTTTGGATGACGGATGAAGAGATGCTGCCGGGGCGCTCTTATCTTCTCAAGGCGGGGGGCCAGATCGTTCCGGCCTCAGTGACGACCCTCAAGCACAAGCTCAACGTCAACAGTTTCGAGAAAGAGCCGGGCAAGTCGCTCAAACTCAATGAAATCGGCGTTTGCACCCTCTCGACCTCACGCCCCATCGCGTTTGATCCTTATACCGATCAACGTGAAACAGGGTCCTTCATTCTGATCGACCGCTTCACCAACCAGACGGTGGGTGCGGGCATGGTCGAATTCTCCTTGCGCCGTGCGAGCAATATTCACACCCACGCCATGGATGTGAACAAGGATCGCCGCGCCAGCATGAAGGGGCAGAAGCCCGCCGTCTTGTGGTTCACCGGGCTGTCAGGCGCTGGCAAATCCACCATCGCCAATCTGGTCGAGCGCAAGCTGGCGGAAGCGGGCCGTCACACCTATTCGCTGGATGGCGACAATGTGCGCCACGGCCTGAACAAGGATCTCGGTTTCACGGACGCAGACCGAGTGGAGAATATCCGGCGCATTGGCGAGGTGGCCAAGCTCTTCGTCGACGCGGGCCTGATCGTGACCTGCTCGTTCATCTCCCCCTTCCGGTCCGAGCGTCAGATGGTGCGCGAGCAGGTTGAGGCGGGCGAATTCGTCGAGATCTTTGTTGATGCGCCGCTTGAGGTCTGTATCGAGCGGGACCCCAAAGGGCTCTACAAGAAGGCTCAGGCGGGCGAGATCAAGAATTTCACCGGATTTGACAGCCCGTATGAAGCGCCGGAAACCGCCGAAATCCACCTCAAGACGGATGATCTGTCGGCGGAAGACGCGGCCGAACGCGTGATCGAAGAGCTGATCGCACGCGGCTTTATCGGCTAAGCCAACTCACCCAGTCTGGATATCAGCCGCGGTGACTAGCGCGGCGGCTGGCCCCAGGCGACGAACGCGCCGTTTTTGTAGCCGTCCGCCGTCTTGCCATAGCGGAAAGGCGCGCCATCGGGCTCTGTCACCGCGCCGCCCGCGGCGTTCAGCACGGCGTGGCCCGCGGCGGTGTCCCACTCCATGGTGGGGCCAAAGCGCGGATAGAGATCCGCTGCGCCCTCTGCGAGCTTGCAAAACTTCAGCGATGATCCGGCCGAGATCGCTTCGACCACGCCTCTGGCTTCGGCGAAGGCTTTGGTCTGCTCGTCCGCATGAGAGCGGCTCATCACCGCGGTCATGCCGCCCTCTGGCGTCTGGCGCGTTTGGGCGGGAGCCATCCGCGCTTCGTCCAGCGTCTCGCCTGGCTCGAAGGCGCCGGTGAAGGCGCTCTCGCCGCCCAGATAAAGCTGTTTCAGAGCCGGGGCGTAAACCGCGCCCGCCACCGGAACGCCCTTGCGGATCAGGGCGATGTTGATGGTGAACTCGCCGCGCTTGGCGATGAATTCCTTGGTGCCGTCCACCGGGTCCACCAGCAAGAATTCATCGCTGACGGAGGGGCGGACGCCCGCCTCAAAGCTTTCCTCAGCCAGAACCGGCGTGTCGGGCAAAAGCTTTGAAAGCGCGTCCAGTATGATGACCTCAGCGCGCTTGTCGGCTTCGGTCACAGGCGATTTGTCAGCTTTTTGCTCAGGCGTGAAGTCGCTTTGATAGACCTCCATCACCGGGATGGCGGCCTCAAGGCAGATCTGACCGAAAGACTGTGCGAGAGCATTAAGGGACATGGTCAGATCCTTTGTCTGAAGCGGCTTAGCGGCGTTCCGCCTTGAGCAGGTTTTTCAAGTACGCGCCATAGGCGTTGGGGATGGCGTTGGCGGTCTTCTTGAGCTGTTCGTCGGTGATGAAGCCGTTGCGCCAGGCGATCTCTTCGGGGCAGGCGATCTTCAGGCCCTGGCGCTTTTCGATGGCGCGGACATATTCCGTCGCTTCCACCATGCCTTCCACCGTGCCCGTGTCCAGCCAGGCGACGCCGCGCGACAAGAGCTGAACTTTCAGATGACCGCGCTCCATATAGGCTTCGTTGACGGAGGTGATCTCAAGCTCGCCGCGCGCGGAGGGCGTGATTGACTTGGCGATCTCGACGACGCTGGAATCGTAGAAATAAAGCCCGGTCACCGCCCAGTTGCTGCGCGGTTTTTTCGGCTTTTCCTCAAGGCTGATGGCGCGTCCCTCATCATCAAGCTCGACCACGCCGAAAGCGGTCGGGTCGGCCACATGATAGGCGAAGACCAGCGCGCCCTCGTCAAACTCGCCGGCCGTGCGCAAGCCTTCAACAAGACCGGCGCCATGGAAGAGGTTGTCGCCCAGGATCAGGGCCACATTATCGTCGCCAATAAATTCTTCACCGATGAGAAAAGCTTCGGCCAGGCCGCGCGGCTCGTCCTGCTCAGCGTATTGGATGGTCACGCCATAGCGAGAGCCATCCCCCAGCAGCAGCTCATAAGACGACCTCGCCTCAGGCGTGGTGATGATCATAATCTCGCGAATTCCGGCGAGAAGGAGCGTCGAAAACGGATAGAAAATCAGAGGTTTGTCGTAGATTGGCAGGAGTTGCTTGGACACGGCCAATGTAATCGGGCGCAAGCGGCTGCCTAATCCGCCAGCCAGAATAATACCCTTTGTTGTTTTCGACATGACGAATGCTCACTCAACCTATGCGCTGCTCATAGCGCTGAGCGATCACTTCAGGCAAGCCCGCGCGCCAGTCTCCGGCGTCGATTCCGGCCGCGTCCAGCAAGGCTTGGGCGTCCAGTCGCGTATCTTTCGGGCGTTCGGCGGCTTGCGGGAAGGCGCTTGAATCCACCGCTTCGATCACCGGCTCGCAATTCAGGTGCGGCCGCGCCAGTTCCGCCGCGGCCCGGGCGAAATCATACCAGCTGGCATAATCTCCGCCTTTATAGTGAAAGACGCCGCTGGGCCGCTCAGTCCTTGCGGCGAGAGTCAGGAGCGCCTGCGCCAGATCGGGCGCCCAGCTGGGCGTGCTGATCTGGTCATCGACGACCTTGAGCGGCTGTCCTTGATCGAGCCGGTTCAGGATGGCGTTGAGAAAGCTGCCGCCGCGTGCGTCGAAGATCCAGGCGGCGCGCAGGATCAGGGCTGTGTCGTTTGCGTCCAGGATCGCCTGTTCGCCCTCGTGCTTGGTGCGCGCATAGACATTGAGCGGGTTGGTGGCGGCCGTCTCGGCATAGGGCGCCTGCCCCGGCGTCCCATCAAACACATAATCCGTCGAGACATGAAGAAAGCCGACATCGCGCGCTTTGCAGGCCGCGGCCAGACGCGCGGGACCTGTGCAATTGAGCGCACGGGCGGCCATCTCATCGTTTTCAGCGCCATTCACATCGGTATAGGCGGCGGCGTTGATCACGATCCGGGGGCGATGATGGTCCAGCAAAGCGGCGGGATCATGCTGGGCGAGATCGAACTGATCCCTTCCGCAGGCGGTCACGGCGTCGTTTTGCGCCGCCAGTGCGCGCGCCAATTGTCCTGTGCGCCCGATCACCAGGATCGGGGCGTCTGCGTCCGTGCGGTCTGGCGTCATGCGCTCAGACCCAGCCGTTCGCCCTGATAGCTTTTGTCGAGGATCGGCCGCCACCAGTCTTCATGCGCCAGATACCAGTCCAGCGTTGCGGCGAGGCCGTCTTCGAAGCTCAACGACGGGCTCCAGCCGAGCTTGGCTTTGATGGTGCTGGCGTCGATGGCGTAGCGCTGATCATGACCAGGACGATCGGTGACGAACTGGATCTGCTCTGAACGGTCTGACTCTGCAGGGTGGATCGCGTCGAGTCGGTCGCAAATCGCACGCACGACCTGAAGATTTGTGCGCTCGGCGTCGCCGCCGATGCAATAGGTTTGACCGGCTTCGCCGTGGCTGACCACCAGCTCCAGCGCCCGCGCATGATCATCCACATACAGCCAGTCGCGCACATTCGAGCCGTCGCCGTAAACCGGCAGGGCCTCGCCCGACAGCGCTTTGAGGATCATCAGAGGGATCAGCTTTTCAGGAAACTGCCGCGGCCCGTAATTGTTCGAACAGTTCGACACCCGCACATCCAGCCCATAGGTGCGGCCCCAGGCGCGCGCCAGATGGTCGGACGCCGCCTTGGAGGCTGAATAGGGCGAGGAGGGATCATAGGCCGTGGTTTCGGAGAACTTGCCGTCGTCTCCCAGCGAGCCGAACACTTCATCGGTGGAGACATGCAAGAAGCAGAATCCGTCCGCCGCGGCGCCGCGCGTGTCGCGATACGCGCGCGCGGCCTCCAAAAGCGTGAAGGTGCCCAGAACGTTCGTATCGACGAAATCCTTCGCCCCGGTGATCGAACGGTCCACATGGCTTTCCGCCGCCAGATGCATCACGGCGTCCGGTTCAAACCGGTCAAACGCCTGGGTCACGGCTTCGGCGTTGCGGATATCGGCGTGCAGGAAGCTGTATCGGGGATGACCCTCGAGATCCGCCAGAGATGCGGGCGAGGCGGCATAGGTCAGCGCATCAAGATTGAGCACCTCCCAGCCGGTTTCAAGAACCAGACGCCGCACCAGCGCCGAGCCGATAAAGCCGGACCCGCCTGTCACCAACACTCGCATTGCTAGGCTCCCTCCCACCCCGCGGGGAAGAGCGGGGCCACGTCCTTCAGGCGCGGCGCGGCGGCGTCTTTATCCGATAAAACCGGATCGTCCACCCCCCAGTCGACGCCCAGATCGGGGTCGTTATACGCCACCGATCCATCGTGCTCCTTGGAGTAATAGTCGGTCACCTTATAGGCAACCCGGGTATTGGCGACCAAGGTCACAAATCCATGCAGAAAGCCGGGGGGCACCCAGAGCTGGCGCCCGTTCTCCTCGCTCAGCTCCACCGCCGCCCATTGGCCATAGCTGTCAGAGCCCATCCGGATATCCACCACCACATCCCGGATCGCGCCGGTCATCACCCCGACCAGCTTGCCCTGGGCATGGGGCGGAGATTGATAGTGCAGGCCGCGCAACGTGCCCGCATGGGCGGAGAAGGACAAATTGTCCTGCACGAAACGTTGATCGAAGCCGGCGTCGGCCAGACGGCGTTGATTATAGCTCTCGGAGAACCAGCCGCGCGAATCGCCGAAGCGCGCAGGCGTGATCAGAAGCGGTGCGTCTGACAGGGCTTCAAACCGGGGTTTGAACGGCGACAATGAAGAGAAGGACATAAATGCTCTGACGCTGGGATAGGAGGGTCTTGCCCTACATTAACACAGCGCGTCTGCAAACCCGGCGCTGCTTCAGATCCTGAATGCGCAGCGTGCTAGCGCCTCGTTAACCTTACGCGGTTTATTCCGTTCATCGCATTGATCGTTGTTTGCAGGGTGGATATGGCGTGCGTTGCGCGAATGTGACACACGCGCCGTCCAACGCGTAAGCTGTGATCATGTACGCGGAGCGGGCGAATAAACGGTTGACACCACAGCCGCCTCTCGCCTTTACTCCGCATCGTTCGGCGCCTCGCTTGAGGGGGGCGTGAAACCGTGTTCTCTGCAGGAGCACGACAAATTCATGTTTGGCCCCATGGCGCTGAACAGCCATGGCTAAATCAATTGGGGGATTCCCAGATGAAACTGACTAACCTTCTCACTGGCGCTGCGATTGCAGCTCTGGTCTCCGGCGCGGCTTCCGCCCAAAACTTTGCGCTGGCCAACACCGACGGTGCTGCGACCAACGCTATCTAAGCTGCGATCATCATCCCGTCCGAGCTGAACTTCACCGCTCTGAACCCGGGTCGTTTCGAAGCCGCTGTCACCCCGTCTGCTGTGGGCCAGTTCCCGTCCGGCACCTCGACCATCACCATTGACCTGACCAACGCCACCTTTGGTACGGCTGTTGCTCTGGCTGACATGATCGAAGCCACCAACAACGTTGCCGGCACCTGCTTCTCCGGCGCGGCTCTGGCCTCCGGCGGCGCTGTCGCACAGAGCTCTGTGGTGTTCACGGCTGACATCTCTGGCTGTGCAGCGGCTACGCTGACCGACGACATCCTGGCGTTTGACCTGCCGATCCGTCCGTCCAGCACAGGCACCGTCAGCGCGGCTATCTCGATCACCCAGACGTCTCCGGCATACTCCTTCACGGATTCTCTGACGATCGCGACCAATAACACCGCGTTCACCACGGCTGTGACGGCTGACACCACCCTCACTCAGATCGACCTGAGCTCCACGCCGAAATTCACCGCCTTCGACACCGTCGGCGCTGATGCCATCCTCGGCACCGTGGCTGTCGCTCCGCGCGCCAACACCTTCAAAGTGATCCCGGGCACCACCGGTAACCTTGCTGGTGTGGCTGTGGCGGCTGCTGACATGACCGCTCTTAAAGTCACCGTGTCTGGCGACTACACTGGTCAGAACGCTCCGACCCTGAACAGTGTTGCAGCCTCTGCTGCTGGCAACTCTTTTGCTGCTGGCGCGGCTGAGTTCAACTCCGCCACTTCGTCTGCTTTCAACGGCAACTTTGTGCTGGTCGACAACACCACCGCCAACCCGCAGGTTGAACTGAACGCGTCGGCTTACTCCGTTGCGATCGAAGGCACCCTGGCCTCTGCAACCTATGCGACCACGGCTGTCACCGGTTCTGGCAACCTGCAGTCTTCCGTTCGCGAAGGCACCACCGTTGCTCTGCCTTGGACCTCTTCCAACGGCACCAACTCGGTGATCCGTCTGGTCAACGAATCTGCAACCGCAGTTCCGTTCACCGGCCGCGTTCTGCGCACCGACTCTGGCGCAGCAGCGACCTCGTCCATCTCGCTTGGCACCATCCCGGCGAACTCCGAGATCGTTGTGTACTCTGCTTCCGGCCCGGCTGGCGCAGTCGTCCTGAGCGACGCTGCCCTGTTTGGTGACTTCGGTCGCGGCGACGTTGAAATGTTCTTCGAAGCTGCCGCTGGTAACCTGATCGCTCAGCGTTTCCTGGTGACCGGTACGGGTGAAGTCACTGACTTCCCGATCTTCTCGGCTGGTGACACCACGACTGGTGTCGCGACCGTCGAAGGCACCCTGCCGCGCTAATTCGCAACGCAGACCACTATTTAGGGAAAGGGCGGCTTCGGCCGCCCTTTCTTTTTGTCATGACGACGATTATGGATGGGACAAGGCGTGGCTCGCGATGCGCGGGCGAATCAATTTGAGCGAGATGTCCATGAAGTCCTCATCCTCCAGTGTTCGGGATCAATATGAGCGCTGGGTGTATCCCGAGCCTATCCAGGATTTGGAGGCGCATTTTAAAGACGGCACGAGTTTTGTGTTTGGCGAGCCTAGCCTGTCCTTTCACGCGATCTGGCCAGATAAAAAGCGCTTCGCGCCATCCATCTATGTCCCGGGGTGTGGATCCTCGCTCGCGCCGATGCTGGCCTATCTCAACCCTGAGAGTCGGGTTGTGGGCACAGATATCTCAGTGTCGAGTTTGCGCCATTCCAGGAAGCTGAAAACACAACACAATCTCGATAACCTTGAGCTCAAGCATCTTGATCTTCATGAGTCAGAGAGCCTTGGGGAAACGTTTGACTTAATCTTGGTGACGGGCGTTCTGCACCATTTGCCGGATCCGGTCGGCGGTGCCAAAGCCTTGAAGGCGGTGCTTGCACCTGACGGTGTCATGAGCGTCATGCTGTATGGCGCGAACCTTCGGGCTGGCATCTATATGCTGCAAAACGCATTCAAGACATTGGGGCTGAAACAAACACCAGAGAATGTCAGGCGCGTAAGATCCACTCTGGAGCAACTGCATCCACAACACGCCGTTCAGCGCTATGTCAGCAGCGCGCCTGAGTTGCAACACGACGCTGCGCTCGTGGATACCTTTCTGCATCCACAGGATCGCGCCTATACGGTCGATGAAATCTATGAATTCGCCGAGCAGTCAGGATTTGAATTCCAAGAATGGATCGAGCGCGGACACTATAATCCAAAGAATTACTTGCAGCCGTCTCATCCTTTGTATGACGATATTATTCGTTTGCCCTTACGCGAAAGAGCAAGTGTCGTAGACAATATATTGCAGATGGTTGGAAGTCATAGATTTTATCTTCGAAAATCGGAAGATAGAAAAACCTATTTGGTCGACTTCTCTTCTGACGAGTTCATAAACTGGACCCCGCATCTGCACCCTAAAATTTTATGGGGTAACGATAATGGTCAACCTGTTCTGCGGCGGAACGATATTGATTTGCATCCAAATCCGCTGGTTCCCGCGCTGCTGAAATACGCAGACGGAACTCGCACGATCGGGGACTGTTTTGAGGCTCTGAAGGCCGAAGGCGCTCAAGTGACCGACAATGCGATAGAAGCCGTACGCACTGTCTTTGAAGAAATGTACCATTTCGGTCATCTTGATATCGAGCTGACGCCTCACGCCTAGCGTGCTGAATCATACGCATTCGGAAGAGATCATGGACCACAGACGGATTGGCGAGATTTTGCTGGAACGCGGTTTTGTGACCGCGACCGATGTGGAGCGCGCCGCCCGCTATCAAGGCGAGATCGGGGCGTTGTTCGGCCAGGCGCTGCTCCGGTTGGGCGCGGTCTCTGAAGACGTGTTGCTGTCCGCGTTATCTGATCAGCTTGATCTGCCTGTGCTGACGCCTGACCACTTGCCCGATGCACCCTCGCTCTACCGCCAGGCGTCGGATTCGCTGGGCGTGTCCGTGGACTGGTTGTTGCTGCACGACACTGTGCTCTGGTACGCGCCAGAGGCGGGCGAGGCGGCGCCTGCGTCAGATTTGGGAGAGTCTATGGGCGAGAGCGCGGCGCCGGATTTCACTGGCCGCACCCTGATTGTCTTTTCCCGCTCGCCCATGGACCCGGCCTTGCATGAAACCCTGTCGCGACAGGCTCAGGGCGACGTTCAGTTCGTGCTGGGCCCCAACCGCCTGCTCGACACGGCGCTTGCGGGGCTGCGTTCAGCAGGCCGTGTGCAAGCCCGCGATGACATGGATGATGCGCAGCGCTTGCGCGAAATGGCGGAAGAAGCCCCCGTCATCGACTTTGTGAACGGCGTGTTTGAAGACGCTTTGCAGCGCCGCGCCTCGGATATCCATATCGAGCCGTTTGAAAGCCATTTCCAGATCCGCTTTCGCGTGGACGGCGTGCTGCACCAGATGCAAACCCTGCCGCGCGCCCGTTTTGACGCCGTAGCCAGCCGGATCAAGCTCTTGTCCAATATGGACATCGCCGAACGGCGCTTGCCCCAGGACGGGCGTCAGTCGGTGCGCTTCGCCGGTCAGGACATCGATCTGCGCGTGTCGTCCCTGCCGGGCGCCTGGGGGGAAAGCCTGGTGCTGCGCCTTTTGCGCAAGCAGCAAGAACTGCCAAGCCTTGAAGGGCTGGGCCTGGAAGGGCACGCCATGAGCGTGTTCCAGCAGCTGATCGCGGAGCCAAACGGCGTGATCCTCGTCACCGGACCCACGGGCTCGGGTAAATCCACCACGCTCTATCGTGGGCTGGAGCTGGTGAATGACGGCGAACGCAAGATCATCACCATTGAAGACCCGGTTGAATACGACATGGCCGGGATCACCCAGGTGCAGGCGCGCTCTGAAATCGGCTACACCTTCGCCAAGGGGCTTCGCGCCATCCTGCGACAGGACCCGGACGTGATCATGATCGGTGAGATCCGCGACGGCGAAACCGCCTCCATCTCCGCCCAGGCGGCGCTGACCGGCCATTTGGTGCTGTCGACGCTTCACACCAATTCGGCGCTGGCGGCGATCGAGCGCCTGATTGATCTCGGGGTCGAACCCTTCCTCGTGTCCTCGGCCTTGCGCGGACTGATGGGCCAGCGTCTTGTGCGGCGCTTGTGCGAGCATTGCGCCCGACCCGCAGACGCCGACGATGTGGCGTTGGGCGAAAAGATGTTGGCCGAAGCGCGTCGCGAGGGCGCAGTCGGCTTGCCGGCGCAGTCCCAGTGGCGCAGCGCGGACGGCTGCCCTCAGTGCGGCGGGCAGGGCTATACGGGCCGGGTCGCCGTGTTTGAAGCGGCGCGTGTGACGCCAGCCCTGCGCAGCGCCATCAATGATCGCGCGGATGCGGCAGGGCTGCTCGCTGCGGCGCGTCAGGACGGCTATCTGACCATGCTGGAAGATGGCTTGATCAAAGCGTCCCAAGGCGTCACCTCAGTCGGTGAGGTTTTGCGGGTTCTGGGCGCCGGGCAGGCGCGACAACAGGCTCGGGCCTGAGGGGATCAAACAATGAGCGCGCACTACAGCCATTATGACGCCCTTGAGAACATGAAAAAGGCCGTGGCGGACGGCCATCATCGCGCTGTGATCGGCGGCATGTGGGACGAGCTGGGGGCGCTTCAGAAACGCTTCTTGCTGTCCCAAGGGCTCAAACCGCATCATCGCTTTATCGATATGGGCTGCGGGTCCTTGCGGGCGGGCGTGCCGCTGACCGAATATCTCGACTCGGAGCGCTATTACGGCGTCGATATCAGCGCTGATCTTCTCGAGGCGGGGTATGAGCGCGAAATCATTCCCGCGGGCCTCGACAGCAAGTTGCCACGGGATCATCTGGCGGCGAACCCCGACTTTGACGCGACCGGATTCGGCGTGCTCTTTGACTATGGCATCGCCCAGTCGGTCTTCACCCATATGCCGATTGCGCGGCTGACTGATTGCCTGACGGCGCTGGCGCCCGTGTTCGCTCAAGACGGTCGGTTCTATGTGACCTTCTTTGAGCGTCCGGCGGAGACGCCCGCCGACGCGCCTTTGCCGCACGAGCCAGGCGGGGTGGTGACCTATCCCGATCGCGATCCGTATGACACGACGATCGCGGCGCTCATGGCTGCGACGCCCAAAGGCTGGCGGCTGGATGTGCTCAACCATTGGGACCATCCTCGTGATCAGCGCATGGCCCTGTTTGTGCGCGAAACCGGTCAGGACTGATCATGCCCACCTATCTCTATCGCGGCTTGAATTCAGACGGCGCAGAGGTGGATGGTCGCCTGACGGCGGCGGACGAGGTTGAGGCGTTGCGTCAGCTTGAAGTCCAGCGCATCGCGCCCTTCAAGCTCAATGAAGCGGGTCTGGAGCCGCGCAAGTACGAGCGCAAGAAGGCGCGCCCTCAGGACCGTTTTCGATTCATGCGGCAATTGTCAGTCTTGCTCAAAGCCGGCACGCCATTGCTCGACGCCTTTGATTCGCTGAGCGCAGACGAGCCGTGCAAGGATTTGGCGGAGCACGCCTTGAGCGTGCGCCGCGACTTGCGGTCAGGCGCGCAATTATCCCTGGCCATGCGGGACGGGTTTGTCGATCTGCCCGCCTATGCGCCGCGCCTGATCGAGCTGGGCGAGGCGACGGGGCAATTGCCCAAGGCGCTGGCCGATATCTCCACCCAGATGGAGCATGACCTGAAAGCGGCGTCCGAGATCCGCAATGCGCTGGCCTATCCGGCGTTTCTGGCGGTGGCGGGCGTCTTCGCCATCGTCTTCATCTTTCTGTTCGTGGTGCCGCGCTTCGCCAATCTCTTGGGAGATGACCGCAGCTCTCTACCGGCGCTATCGCGTTGGGTGATCGAAACCGGTGTCTTCATGAGCGAGAACATGCTTCAGACCGGCGTGCTTGTTGCGGGGGTTGTGGCGGTCGTGTTTGCGTTGTCACGCAACAAAGGCGTGCGAACCAGCGTGTCGGAGCTCATGCACCGGATGCCGGTGGTCGGCAGTTTTCTAACCGCCTCGGAAGTCGCGCGCTGGGCGCGGGCGTGCGGTACGGCGTTGTCAGGCGGCGCGCCGCTGGTGGACGCTTTGGTGCTGGCGGAATCCGCGGTTACCTCAGTGCGCCGTAAACAAGGTCTGGCCGAGGCGCGACGCGCCATTCGGTCCGGCGAACCGATCGACGCCGCGCTGAAAACCCATGCCGGGTTTGATTCCATGACCGTTAATCTGGTGCGCACGGGCCGGGCGTCAGCCAGCCTCGATGAAATGCTGCTCTTTGTGGCGGACCTCTATGAAGAAGAGTCGCGCAATAGAGCCAAGCGGCTGACCTCTCTGGCGGAGCCGCTCGCCATTTTGTTCATCGCCATGGTGGTGGGTACGATTGTGATCAGCCTGGTTCTGGCGATGACGAGCATTTACGACATCGCCATCTAAGGCAGGTCTTGCGCTCAGGCGCGCCAGCGCTTCGCCGGTTTTCCCGCCAGACCCAATTGATCATCAAGCGCTTCGAGCCGACGCGGATCGCGCGCGATCGCCGCCCATTGCGCGCCGGGATGGTGCCAGTTGATCAGCTTCATCACCAGGCCGTTGTCCGCGCATTGCTGATCCAGCCAGGGCTTGGGATAGGGCACGTTGAACGGATAGGTCCAATCCGCTTCGGGCAGGGGCGTATCGTCTTCGCCCAGGATGAAGCTGAACAGGAACAGGCCGTCCTGTTTCAGGCTCTGCGCGGCAGTGCGGATCAGGTTCGCGGTCTGTTTGGGGCCGGAATGGGTGACGATGGATTGCGCCATGATGAAATCGAATTCGGCCTCAAACACGGTGCAGTCAAACGTGTCGTCATTGGAAAATAGCGGCGCCTTGAGCGTGCGCAGCTGGCCGCCGGTTTCATGGGAGAACCCGTCCTGGATCAGCCAGTCATGGGGCTCGATCCCATAGTATTTGCCGCGCAGCAGGAAGGGGATCAGGCATCGACCCAGGCGCAGCGAACCGCAGCCGAAATCGAGCACGGCGTCGGTTTCCTCAAGCCCCAGAGCCGTCAGCAGGTTCATCTGCAGCAATCCGAGCAAGCCATAGCGGCCCGGCGGGCCCACATAGGCGCGGTAATGGTCATCGCCAGCTTGAAGCTGGTTGGCGTCAGTTGCGGAAAGATGACGGGTCATGTTCGGCTCCTCTGGGTTCAAGAGCTATATCAGCGCCTTGCCCGTGCGAAAACCGATCAAACCGCACTTGCGTCTTTCATTGCTCGTTTGGCGAGTGGTATGAGTGTTCAAAGCGGCGAGGGGAGCCGCGTTATGACACTCCAGTATCGGACGAGGTGCGCCCATGATCAGTCTGGCTCGACGCTTTCAGCCCATCACGCGGGCGACCCGGAAGACGCGCTCAGGGTATTCTCTCATGGAAGTCCTGATTGCCGTGGCGATCATCGCGGTTCTGGCGACCTTGGTGGGGCCGCGCCTTCTGGGGCAGCTGGACCGGGCGAATGTGACGGCGGCGGAGACGCAAATCCGGATGATCGAAACCGCGCTCGACACATTGCGGTTGGATATTGGGCGCTATCCGACTGAAGAAGAGGGGCTGGCCCTTCTTGTCACTTCCAATGAAGCCGTGTCCGGCATGTGGTCCGGTCCCTATCTTGACGGGGATGACGGACTGCCGGCCGATCCGTGGGGGCGTCCATACCAATACCGGGTCGGCGGCGGCTCTGATCGGGGCCAGGTCTTCTCTTACGGCGCGGATGGTCAGGAAGGCGGATCGGGTCTGGACGCTGATATCGGCCTGTAAGCCATGACCGGCGGGCTGAGTCGCACCCTCTTGGCCGTTCGAGCGGGATACTCCCTTCTCGAGGTGATTGTGGTGGTTGCGATCTTGGGGATCGCGGCCACTCTCAGCGGACCGTCCATCGGTCGTATGATCACCAGCCAGCAGGCTCAACAGGTCGTCCGTGGAGTGACGACCGAGATGGGAGCGCTGCGCGCCGAGGCCTTTCTCTCCAGCGCCTCTTTAAGCGCGCAAGATGTCCAGACTCGTCTGGACGCGCATATTCCTCCGGATTGGCGGATCGAGGTGGACGAGGCTTTGCGTGTCGCCTCCAGCGGCTATTGCACTGGAGGCGTTGTGCGTCTTGTCGCCCCTTCAGGCCGACTGTGGACGTTTGAGGTGTCTGACGGTGATTGCGCCATGAGGCAAGCTATGTCCTAGAAGCGCGTCGGGTCCCGAACCTGAACCCAGCCCACGCGCCGGATCGTCAGATCTCTTCGGGTTTCACCTCGTTCAAGCGTCGCTTGAACTTCATAAAGCCCCACACCCCAGATGCTTGACCCCAGATAGCCGTCGGCGGGGCTTTCTGATGCGAGCTCACGGCTCTCCCAACTCAACCGCCACTCGCCAAGGTCCATGTCGCCTGTGGGTTGGGCGATCGGGTCTATGGTTTGCAGCACCGCCAGCGCGCTTTCCTGGGCGTCCAGCAGATCAGACGCGGTTTGAAGCCGCGCCGCGGTGTTCGCCAGCGTTTGTTGGAAGGCGTAGAGCGGGATGATGGCGATCGCCAGCAGGGCGACCGCGACCAGCGTCTCCATCACAGAAAAGCCGGGCCGGGTGCGGATCGAAGTCATGACAGCCTGTCTACGATAAACGCCAGGACGAAACCAGCAGCGAGGCCGGGTGCGAAGGGTAGACGCGTCTGGTGGCGCGCTCTGGCGAGCAAGCCCAGGACCAAGGTCAGTGCGGCCCCGATCGCCACCCCGAGGGCGGCGGTGACAGGCGGGCACCACAAGCCCAACGCGCCGACGAGTACGATATCGCCGCTTCCCAATCCCATCTCGCCTCGCCGCAAACGCCCGTACAGGCCGGCCAGACCCAGGACGCCCATGGCCAGCGCGGCGGCGATCATCATGTCCAGGCGTGTGAGGCCAGGCGTCACGAGCGGCGCCGCTATCAGAGCGGCGAGCGCGATGATCGCGCTGGTGAGGTCGGCGAGCACCCCGAAGCGCCAATCCATGCTGACGGCAACGCTGAGTGCTGTCATGGCGGCGAGAAGCGCGCTGGTGATGATCAGGTCGCGGGTGACGACATACGCGCTCAAGGCCAGCAGCACGCCAGCCCCGCCACAAAGGGCGGGGCTGATACGTGACGGCGATCCCGTCTGCTGGGCGCTGATTTCTCGATCAATCCAGAGCGCGGACAGGCTGGCCAGTACGCCTGCGATGAGCGCCAGACCTGTCACGCTGCTCATGCCTGGCCCTAGTCCGGATCAGAGGCTGCACCGCCAGCGGCGCGAATCTGGAAGGGTTCACTGGGCGGCAACAGCGTGCCATTGGCGTGTGATTGATTGTCAAAGTTGGAGTTTAATGCGCGAACAAGAGTGTCCACTACCTGTTGCCGGTCATTGCGGGTGTCCAGAACAAAGGGGGTTACGAGAACGACAAGCATGGTTCGGGTCGCGTTCAAGGTCTCATTGCGGAAAGGCGCTCCGAGAAGGGGCACATCCTTAAGCAATGGAATTCCTGAATTGCCGCGTGTGAACCTGTTCTCGATCAGACCGCCCAGCACAGCTGTTTGCCCGTCTTGCAAAGAAAGCTGAGAATTCATTGAACGTGTGGAAATCAGTGGGCTCGTGATGGCGGAGTTGCTGTTCGCTTCAGCGGCGCTGGTTTCTTGCGAGATTTCCAGGTCAATGCGATTGCCGCTGAACACACGCGGCGTCACGCTCAGGAGCACGCCGGTGCTGCGATACTGAACAGTTTGCAAAACATCGGTCGACCCGCCCGATTGAGAATTTGCGGCGCGTTGGGAAGTGATGATTGGAACGTCATTACCGACTTGAACGGTCGCCTCAGTACCTGACCGGGCTACGATTCGAGGCGTTGAAAGCACGTTGACCTGACTGTTATTGGCGGCGGCAGAGCCGTTCAAAGTGACCTGGCCGGTCCGCACTGTGCCAGAAAAACTGCCATTACTGGTTAGTTCTGCACTGAAGCCCGCGCTGAGTTCTGAGTCGAAGACTGCATTTAGGCCATAGGACGAATCGTCAGTCAGGGTCACTTCAGCGATCGTCACTTCAATCATGACTTCAGGAACCGGCGTATCCAGTTGGCGAGCCAAGCTGACAAACTGATCATATTCAGCTTGTGTTCCATAATAGATGACCCGGTTTCCCTGCTCATCGACCGTCACATTGCCATAGCTCTGAGCGCTGAAATCGCTGGAGTCTGAGTTCGAGGAGCTGCTGCCCGTTGCGTCATCGCTCCCAGTCGCATCGACGGAAGCCGAGGATGAGCCCATGACGCTGGAAATAACTTCCGCCAGAATTGTCGCCTCAGTATTTTGCGCTTGATAGACGTGCGGCATGCGCACTTCAGCATTGAAGGCTTCCCGATCAAGTCGCACAGCCAACGCCAGCGCGTGATCGGTGAGATCCCGCGTTGCTGCGAAAATCATGATCTGGTTGGTAAACTCTAGCGGAAGCAGGGTGAGGGAACGTGGCGTCGTAACACCGACTCCGACCATATAGCCCTCAAGCGTCATGATTTGACTCATCGAGTTTGCAAGTGCAGTCGCGTCCCAGTTGCGTACGCTTACGGTGACAACTTGAGTGCCGGCATACCGCAATTCGTCCATCTGCTGAACGATGGCCATTGCCGCGTTAACATCTTCAGCCAATCCGCTCAGAGTCAGAGTGTTCAGCAGACGATTATTAGCGATTCTCAGGACATTGCGGTCTGGAAACGCCTGTTCCAGGATTTGTTGCATGTCTACGGCGTCGATCGCTGTCAGTTCGACAAACTGAACGACAGGCCGTAAATCTGAAGGCACGCTTGCATGCGCCCTTGCACGGACAAATCGGGGCATTTGGGCGCGTAGCTCAGCCAGCTCGACAACTCGGAACAGGCCCTCGTTATAAGTTACGCCAAGCCCGTAATCCTGGAGCGCTTGCTCAACAAGCGTGAGGAAGGTGGAGGGCTCCATGTCATTGACGCTGCGGAGTGAAATCAGTTCTTCTCGCGCCGCTACATTCGGGCCAAGGCTGAATGGCTGCTCAAGAATGTCGCTGAAGACTGTATTGACGAACGCCGGAACGGGTTGTGGCGGCAGGGTGACGTTGATCAGGGTGTCCGGCAAGTCGGGTGTGTCTAGATACGCTGCTTCTCCACCATTTCGACCTCGTCGCAATGACGGGACAGTATTGCGGGTCACCACGAGCGATGGCTGCTGCGGTCTTAGGGTTTCGTCATGGGTTTGCTCTTCAGCCACGTCGGATGGGTTTGGCGCGTTCTGTGTCACGACTGTGTCTGGAAGGGTGAGCCATTCCGGGCGTAAGGGACCGTTCTGTGATGCGCAGCCCACAGTGAAGAGCGCTGTGGCGCACGCCAGTGAAATACGAAGAGCGTTCATTGTGTGTCAGGCTCCGCCTTGAATGTCTCGATCAGACGCGTTTGCTCGTCCTTCTGAAGAAGGACTGAGGTTGAAGTGATGTCTTGAATAATCCAGCCGTCCGCTAGCTGATCCCCAACCTCGCGCACTTGCGCCCCCTCATTGTCACCATAGAGAAAGATGCGCCAGACGTCTTCTCGTTTGACAAGCGCAGAGAGCGAAGGATCTCTGAGCGATTGTTCTAATTCTTCAACCGTTTGTGGAGCGCCCGTTCCATCTCCCTCCCCATTCTCCTGACGGAGATGTGCATTTGGGAACAGGTTGGATTCGTAAATGGCGCGGACAGCGCGATCAATGTCTTCGGCGGCGGCGAGTTGAGGAACAGTCAAACCGCTTCGGCGTCCCTCAGGTGCGTCGCCAGAATTTGAAACGCCGTTCAGCCATCCGAAGAGTAACGCCGCGACGGCAGCAAATCCGGCCATCAGTAACCGCAGTCGTGAGGTCATGGCGTACCCTCCGTGGACGAGGTGACGAGAGCTGGCGCTTGAAGGCGAAGATCGAGTGAACCGTTACTGCGCCGCCAATTGAACTGAGTAATGACAACCTGATGATCTAGACGGCTTAATTCCTGGAACAGCGCCAGAAACTGCCCTTCAGAATCACGACCTGACAGTGAAATTTCAAACAAGCTGGCTGTGTCTCCCAGTGACTCCGGGGTGGCTTGGACGTTGACCCGGCTACCAGTGAGTTCTGCGTTGCGGGCTGCGGTCTCGACAGCACCTTGCAGCTGCGCGGCGACAATGCCGTTTGTCGCGCCTCGCCAAAAATCAGACTGTGTCTGAGATAATTGATCTTGCAAGGTTTCAGCCTGCATGATCCAGCTCTGGTCACTGAGAAGGCTGAGCTCCAGGCGCCGGGCGCGATGCAGTTCTTCAACATCCCCACGAAGCGCAGAAGTGGACGCGCTCAATTCACCTAGCCCCCAGATGGCTAGAATGGCGATCAACAGGCCCAGGCCGATACGAGCGCGAGGCGTCGCCTGTTCTTGAAGTTTGCCGGTCCATTGAGAAAGCTTGCCGCGCTCTGTCATGACTGGGCCTCCAGATTGGCCGTGAGGCTCCACTCACCAGCCCCACGTCCAGGCTCAACGCTGACGCTGTTCATAAGCGGGTTGTTCTCCATGGCGCGAACCAGGGCTTCTGGTGCAAAACCTTCATTTGAGTGGATGACAAGCGTCAACCGGTCTTCATTCTGCTCGAAAGAATCCAAGCGAAGGGAGAAACGGGAAAGTTCTTCACTGACGCTTGCTAATAGCGCGGCCGGGTGGCGACGATTGAGGGCTTGCGCATACAGCGCCAATTCATCAGATGTCATTTGCGCACTTTGCCTGGCGGCGCTTATTTCAGCTGTTTCTTGAGAAAGTTGCGCGAGCTCACCGCTTGCTGAAGCGCGCGCATGGCTCAATTGAGCCCACTGACCTAGCAAATAGAGCGCTGGAACCGCCAGGAAGACCATGACCAACGCCGCTAGGTCGCGCAGACCAATGGTTTTTATCCGATCCACAAGAACTGTGTACGGCGGCGCATTCGCAGGCTTTGAAAGAAGGTCGAGAGCTACAGGTACTGGCTGAATGCTGTCTCCTCCGCTCGTCCGGGTCGCACGCAGAAATCCTGCCCAGTCTGTCGTACTGGGCGGCGTTGGCCACCATCGACTGGCGATCAGGGTCTGGTCTTGCCAGGCTTGACCTTCATACCCATCGATACATTCCACCAAGCGAGCGCCGGTCACCATGGGCGGATGGAGTACGGTTTCAGGAAGAGTTTCACCTTCGAAATCGGCAAGATCAGCGGTTAAATGGCGCGGCCAGCTCCAGATTCCGATACGATCTTCGCCCCAGTCAAAATGGAATGCTGGGTCTGCGATTGGGGTGCGTGCTTTGGCGCTTAACTTGACGGCTTCGTATCTTTGAAGGCTGTGTCCGCCAGCAGGCGTCGGCATGGTTTCATAGTGACACAGCGCTCGCGTAATGATGATGCGTTCACCAAAAACCAGACGCTGAAGACGACCCCCTTCTCGGTCTAGGCCATTCTCAGAACTCAGTCGTGATTGCGGTCGGTTGGGGAAGCGGCGGGACATCGTCGATTCTCTCAATTCGCAAAATGTTTTGCGTATAATCTCCCCCAATAGCGTACTTGCTGTGAACCACAAAGGGCGAGATCAGGCTGGTGGGCGTGAGTTCCACGACCGTACGCTGGCTTATGACGCCGTCGAGGCTATGCGTGATGAGCGTCAGTCTTGGGCCGGCTGTCGTTGCGATGCTCAGCGGGTCCCGGATCTCGTCAAATGCCGGGGCGCCAATCTCGCTGAACGATCTCAGTTCTGACCTAGCGAAGCTTGAATGAACACGCGCTATTTCTTCCGCTTGCGTGTCCGGCATGAGGAAAGTCAGCAGAGCCTCAGATGCGAGATTCGCGTTCATCCGGTCAGCTGAGCGCGTACGGAGCGTCATAAGGAGGCGACCTCTATCCTCGCAGACTGCAGAGTCAGACCAGTGTTTTATCGCGCATAATTCCAGCGCGTCCCGCAATGGCTTGTTACTTGGAAGGCCGGGCGTTTCATAATCTCGCGCTTCCGCCCCGCCCAAACTTCGCAGGTTGTCTTGATCCTGATAATCAATCAGCGTCGCCACAAAGCGCGAGTGTTCGGTGCGAGGAACTCCGAACAGATCTAGCATGTCTGAAATGTAGACGGGATCGCGACTGTTCGCATTCAAGAAAGTCTGATCAGCATACAGGCGTGCAATAACGGGATAGTCCTGGCCATAGTGATAGGCTTGTCCATTGACTAAGATCAGGGTCTGTGTGGATGATTGCGCTCCAGTGCCGAAAAGAAGCGCTGCAGGATCGCTGACTTGCCCAACAGAAACACCATTCAGCGTCATCGGCTCGGTCAGAAGCTCATAGATGAGCGTCTGCTCCGCGGAGATCATTTCTGAGCGAATCCGCATCTGGTCTGAGAGCGCTGTGATGGTTTGCGTGGAGTTGCGCACTTGTTGGGCCGCGATCGTTGCGACCATCGCGATCACGATGATGGCGGCGAGCGTGAGCGGCAGGGCGTATCCGGGGCGAGCGCTCATTATTGCAGCCTTCCGAGCAGGTCCTCAACGCGAGGAGTAGGGCCAGCGGTGGTGGACAAGTGAAACGCTATGATCTGGGTACGGCCATCTGGCAGACGGATTTCAGTTCGAACCGCAAGTGGTTGGGTTGCGAAATAGGAATTGGTGTTGCTGCTTGCAGTCTGGCTGACGTCTGCTGTTGGCGGCCAGATCGGCGACCAGTTGCGAGGAACGGGCTCTCCCATTCGACGGATGAAGCCGGTACGGTCTGCACTGGACTCGCCAAAATAGACAAATCGCCCCTCAGCTCGGGGCCAGAATGCAACTTGCAGAGCGCTGGATCGCTCTTCGTAGACCAGGGCGGACCCTTCCGACGTATTCTCAATCCGAAGCGTGTAAGGGTGTACGCCTGGCCGCACGGATATGAGGGGCTGGGATGTTAGAGCGGAAAACTCAGCGCCATTGCCATTGAAAGTGTTCGGTGCATCGAAATAGTCGGGCTTGGTTGCATCCACAGCCCGGCGAACGCCGGCCAGGGTGATGTAATCTTGAGACGCGTTGCGGGCGGCCTGTTCGATCCGGAAGCCGTTGGAAGCTGAAGCGCGGACGGTTTCCAGTACCGTCGCGGCCAGGATCGCCGTGACCGCGAGCATGATGAGGACTTCAATCAGCGTGTACCCGGCGGAACGGTTCATGGTCTTCCAGATCGGTTCAAAAGCGCCCTTCAGGCAATAGCACGGCTGAAAAAGGGTTTGAACGCACTCGGTGTGAGTCGTGTGCAATGTTAATCACGGCTGGAGGTGCGCTCGCCTGTCCGCGTGAGCTTGGCGCCGCGCCGGGTCACCAGAACCGGCGACCAGATCATGGCCCGCATAAGCGAGGCGAGGGACCCGGTCCTGATACGGCGCAAGGCCTTGCGTTGGCTCATCACGGCGCCCAGGCCTTCCCAGGCGGCGGCATAAGCGCGTTTGAGATAACTGCGCCGTTCAGCATCGGCCCGCAAATACAGATACATATTGATCGCGAGATGAAGCGGCGTCAGGACCGGCAACAACGCCGCCGGCGTGTTCTTGAAGAACACCCAGATCCGGTTGCGGTGACCGTGAAACAGGGTGAATTCCGAGTGTCGGCCCGTGGTCCCCGAGCCAGCATGGTAGACGATGGCGTCTGTGAGCTGGATGCAGGTCTGTCCGGTCAGGCGGACGCGAAATCCGTAATCCACATCTTCGCAATAACAAAAGAAACGCTCGTCAAACCCGCCTAGCTCCAGAAACCGCGCGCGGTCATAGAAGGCGGCTGCGCCGCAAGGCGCAAACGTCTCGCCTTCTGGTGGATTATCGCTCAGCGGGCGTCCCTCCAGAGCTCGCCAGGCCACGCCGCCCGCATACCAGACATCGCCTGCGCCATCGAGGATGTCCGCTTCGTCCAGCCTTAGCTGAGTGGATCCGAAAGCCGGACAGTCCGGCCAGCGCCGTGCGCCGTCCAGCAGGGCCTCCAGCCAGTTCGGCGCGACGCGCGTGTCCGGGTTCAGCAAGGCGATCCAGCGCGCATGTGACGCGCGGGCTGCGCGGTTATTGCCACCCGCAAAGCCCAGATTTTCGCCCGGGCGATCAATGCGGAATCGCTCGTCCGGCAAGGTCAGCGAATCCACGGCGCCGTCCGTGGAGGCGTTGTCCACAATCACCGCCTCAAAGTCCGTGAAGCTTTGCGTCGCCAGCGCATCCACACAAGGCTGCAGAAAATCGCCGCTGTTATAGGCGACGATGATGACGGTGATTGTCGGTGAAGTCCGGACGGAAGAAGTGTCGCTCATGCCGGGCCGCCCAGTAGAGGCCGATCCGCGGAGAGGCTTTCAAAGCGCTCGCGGATAAAGCGCTCGCCGTCTTCGCGGTCTTGCGCCGTCGTGTTCCGTGTTTCTGTGATGGCGGCGTACAAAGCCTCCGCTTCGCTGAAGTGCTCCAGCTGGTCCAGCGTGTCGCGAATATCACTCTGATGGGTGCCCGAAGAGTTCAGGCGGCGGTTCAGGAAGGCGGCGCACTCTGAGCACGATGGCTCATCCAGAAACGCGCAGATGTCGCTCATGAGCGCTTCGGGTTCAGATTGCAGACGATCAAAGTCGACCCTGAAGACACGGCCTGATCCAAGCGCTCTTTGCGTGTTCCAGGCGGCGCGCACATGCTCCATCCAGATACTCAAGGCCGCGTCGCGTTCGGTGGCGACGCCTCCGGCGACATCGAATTTTTCCAGCGAGGCGATGACGCCCTGCGGGGCTCGTAGGTGAAACAGGAATTGCGCCTGGGGGAACATCCGGGCCAGCGCCCAGGTGTAGAACGTGTTGATCGGCGCGCCGTCCACCCAGCGTGATTTGGCGTGGTCTGGGTGCAGGCGGATATGCAGGAATTCAGGGTCCGCCAGCTGGTCGGCGCTGGGACGGCCCGCCTCGCCATACTTGTCTTTGAGCCGTCTGGCGAAGGCGTCATGAACCACGGCGTCTATGGCGCGTCCCTTGTGTTCAAGAAACGCCTCGAACGGGAAGCTGACATTGGAGAGATGTGAGAACTCGCCGCGTTCGGACCCCAGTTTGTACGATTGCAGGCTCGCCACGGCTTCGGCTGCGATCCAGGCCGTCTCCGGCATGGGCTGAATGTCGGGATGCTGGCCGAGCGCCCAGGTCATCACTGAAGTGCCCGAGCGCGGCGCGGCAATGATGAAAACGGGCCGGGGCGATGACGTGGACATGCGGGACGCGCCTGAGGCAAGCAGTAATCTGCACTAAGGCAGCGTGTTTAGCATTTTTCACTTCAGGCGCAATGAAGCGCACACTTCCCGTCTTGACGGGGCGGCCCCGATAAGGGCTACACAGTTGCGTATCACAAGGCGCTGGCGGGACATATGACGGAAAATACTTCAACGGCGATCATGGTTCTGGGCATGCATCGCTTGGGGACTTCAGCGCTCACGCGGATTCTCAACCTTCTGGGCGCGGATCTGCCTGAGGATCTGATGCCGGCCAATGCGTACAACAAGTCCGGCTATTGGGAGCCCACGGGCGTGGTCGCCCTGAACGACGCTTGGCTGGCCAAGGCGGACGCCGCTTGGGACGCGCCTTTTTTGAAAGACGACACGCTCCATGGGGCGCTGCCGCGAAACGCCGTCAAGGCGGCGACGGACACCCTCCAGACCGCGTTCGGCGACGGTCATGAGCTGATCGCCGTTAAAGACCCGCGCTGCACGCTTTATGTACCCACCTGGCGACAGGCGCTTGAGCGGGCGGGCTATGCGCCGGCGCAATTGCTGATCCACCGGGATCCGGCGGAAGTGGCGCAATCGCTGGCGCACCGCGACAAATTTATGCCCGATGAAGCGGGGCTGTTATGGGCCTGGTACAGCCTGAAAGCGCTCAAGGCGTTTCAGGCCGATGGCGGCGCGGTGGTCAGCTATTCAGCTTTGCGCCAGGATTGGCGAGCGGTTATTGAAACGGTGCGTTCGGAGCTTGGGCTTGACGGTCTGAAAATCACCCCGGAAGCCGCGGCTAAGGTCGACGCGTTTCTCACGGAGCCTCGGTCTCGCGCTGAGGCTGATTTCAGCGCTGGCGTGGCCGAACTGCTCACCGCGATCTCTGATTTGCACGACAAGGCGGAAGCCGGAAACCTATCGGATGATCTGGATGCCGTGGAAGACGAGGTCTTGCGCCGCGCCGGTCAAAGCCGCGCCGCCATTTTGCGCGTCCGGGCCGAGGGCCACAAGCAGGTCGCAAAAATTGAACGTGAGCGCGACAAGGCGCGAGAGGCGCAAAAGCAGACCGAAGCGACTCTGACGGAGGAACGCGACCAGGCGCGCACCGCTTTTGAGAAAGCGGAGGGTGAGAAGCAAGCGACTTTGACGCAGCTCCTTAACGCCTCGAACGCTTTGGGGAATTTGAGAAATGAGAACCTCAGTCTCTCATCGCAAATTTCCGAACTGGTGAGTGATTTCAAATCGCTCGAAATCTCTGTTCGCGCCTATCAGGACCACGCTCAATCGCTGGAACATGAGCTGGCGAGCACCCAAGCCGATTACGTCGCCGCTGATTCCGAACGCCAAGCCTTGCGCGCAGAGGCCGTGCGTCTGAAAGCCATCGAGAACAGCTCGATCTGGAAAGCCACCACGCCGATCAGGGCTGTGATGACGCGCCTTCCTGGCGTCCGAAACTTCATCCGGCGCGGTCTGAAAGCTGTCTGGTGGACGGCGACGGGGCAGATCAACGCGCGTCTGCGCGCCCGCAAGGCGTCACAGCTCGCCGCCCAGCTTGATGCTGCGCGCGCCCCTGAAAGCGGCGCGTCCGCGACGTCTCCCCGCTCGCAGATCAAGACCCTCAACAGTGTGCTGACCGAAGAGTATGGCGATGCGGCGAGTTATATCCCCGAACTGATCAGCCGTTACGATCTCGCCTTTCAGTCAGAGGGCCAGCCGCCGATCAAAACGGTCGTGGGCGATGAGGCCGCGCGCAAGCTGGCGGAACGGCTGGCGAAAATTGCGGCGAAGCGCCCTGTCGCGTCGATGCCGGACGTCTCCATCATCATTCCGGCCTATAATCAGATTTCCTACACGCTGGCCTGCATTGAGAGCGTCTTCGCCAGCCATCCGAAATCGAGCTTTGAAATTCTGGTGGGCGATGACCAGTCCACCGACGGCACCCAGGCGGCCGCCAGCGTGCCGATGGATCATGTGCGCTGGGTGCGTCATGAAACCAATCAGGGCTTTGTAGGCAATTGCAATCTGACCGCTGAACATGCGCGTGGTCGGCATGTGTTGATGCTCAACAATGACACGCTGGTGCTGCCCGACGGGCTGGATACGCTGGTGGAGACGCTGGACGCGGATCCCAAGGTCGGTCTGGTCGGCTCCAAGCTGATTTATCCGGACGGACGCTTGCAGGAAGCGGGCGGGATTTTCTGGCAGGACGGTTCGGCGTGGAATCTGGGCCGGTTTGATCACCCCCGGCGTCCCGAGTTCAGCTACGCCCGCGACGTCGATTACATCTCCGGCGCCTCGATCGCGCTGCCCCGGGCGCTGTGGGAGAAGCTGGGCGGCTTTGATGATATTTTCCGCCCAGCCTATGCCGAGGATGCGGACCTGGCGTTTCGCGTGCGCGCCGAGGGGCTGCGTACGGTGTTCCAGCCACGCTCCATGCTGGTCCATTTCGAGGGCGTGAGTTCGGGCACGGATCTCGCATCGGGAGCCAAGGCGTATCAGGTCAAAAATCTCGAACAGCTACGCGATCGTTGGGCCGGCGTGCTGGCCGCGCATCGCCCCAATGGGCGGCAACCCGAACGCGAAAAAGAACGCGGCATTCAGAAACGTATTCTTTTCATCGATATGACGACGCCTGAGCCCCAGCATGATGCAGGCTCGCTGGTGGCGGTGGAGACCATGCGCGCGCTCCAGGCGCTGGGCTATAAGGTGACGTTCGTGCCGGTCGACAATTTCTTGTGGACCAAGACCTATTCCGCGCCTTTGCAGGCGATGGGCGTCGAGACGATCTATCACCCGTTTTATTCGCGCTTCGAGCCCTTCATCACCGCACGCGGGTCAGAATTTGACCTGGTCATCGTACACCGCTTCGCCGCCGCCGAGCGGGTGATGGGCGCGGTGCGCACCCATGCGCCGCACGCCAAGATCGCCTTCATGCCGGCGGATCTGCATTTCCTGCGTGAGCATCGTGAGGCTGAATTGTCTGATGATGCGCTGGCGCAGGAGGCGGCGGCGCAGACCAAGCGTCGCGAGCTGGCGATCATCCGATCCGCAGATGTCGTGCTGCCGCATTCGGATGCTGAAATCGCATTGCTGGATGAGGAAGCGCCGCAGACGCCGGCGTTCAAATTGCCGCTGATCCATGATCCTGAACCGATCCCGGCCGGCTTTCATCGCCGCGAGGGCATCGGCTTTCTGGGCGGATTCGGGCATCCGCCGAATGTGGACGCCGTTGACTGGTTCCTGTCGGAAATCTGGCCCGAAGTGCGCGCCCAGAAACCCGATGCGCGCTTTGTCCTGGCGGGCAGCAAGATGCCGGACCGTTTCAAGGCGCTGGATGGCAAGAACGGCGTAAAGGTGTTGGGTTTTGTTGAAACGGTCGATGAGTTCTTCGGCCAGATCCGCGCCTCTGTGGCGCCGCTGCGCTATGGCGCGGGCGCCAAGGGCAAGGTCGCAGCCAGCCTGGCGCTCGGCACGCCTTGCGTGTCAACGATGATCGGAGCGGAAGGCATGGGCCTGACCCCCGGCGTGGACGTGCTGGTGTCTGATGACCCCAAAGGCTTTGCGCGCCATATCCTCGCCATGCTTGAGGATGAAAACCGGTGGAATGACGTGCGCCAGGCCGGCGTTGAGTTCGCCCGCCGGGAGACCTCACGCGAGGTCGTCCGGGCGCGATTGTCAGACATGTTGGCGCAGTTGAAGCTGAGCTGAGGGCCGGGCGCAGAGATTCTTTCAGGCTCGCCCTGTCACACTGCTTGAACTTTTGCCGTTAAAGACGGATTTTAAGGGCATGAGTGCGCCTGAACCTCCTGCCGCCGACGATCCGTTGGCTGACGCCGTTGATCGGCTGAACCGGGCCGTGTCCCGTGTGGGCGCGCGTCTGGAAGACTATCAGCTGCGCCTGAGCGCCGCCGCGGGCGATGTGGAGGCGGCGCAGGATCTCGATAATGACCGCGCCCGCCTGGCGGCCGCGCTGGATGAAGCGCAAGCGCGTGAAGATGAGCTTCAGGCCGCTGCGACTGACGCCGCGCAGGCGCTCGACGCCGCCATGAGCGATCTGCAAACCCTGCTCGCCGCAACCGATGATGCAGAGGAGACGGCGTGAGCAAGGTCACCATCTCCCTGAACGGACGCGCCTTCACCATTGGCTGCGAAGAGGGCCAGCAGGCCTATCTGCGGGAGCTGGCGGGACATCTGGACACCCATGTGCGCGATCTGGCGAACAAAGTGGGACAGATCGGCGATGTGCGCCTTCTATTGATGGCGGCGCTGATCGTCACCGATGAAATGCGTGAAGCGCGCGGCAAGGTCGATGAGCTCGAAGACACGGTGCTCGACCTCAAGGGCAAGGTCTCCCAGGCGGACGCCCGCCGGCGTGCGGATCGCGCGCGGGCGGCTGAGGCGCTGATCAGCGCCGCCGAACAGCTTGAGACCATGACCGGGACCGGAGCCGCTGCGGGTGTGACGACTGCGCCGGTGGAGCCTTCAGATGGAGAAAGCGCTTGAGCGCGGGCGATCTCGCCCCCATCTATATCAGCGGCGGTAGCTGGACCGTTCGGCAGGTCTTAACATCCCGAGGACCTTACATCTCTGAGAGGGAGCTGCCTCTGGACTGGACCGTGGTCCTATCTAAGCGGCGCCCACCTGGTTTACCGGGTCATCAGGGTTGGAAAACGACCACCGGCGGAATTGGCGCCGCCACCTTGCCTTTCCCCCTTTCATGCTGACGGCCTGGCGCAAGACCAACGCCAGGCGCGCGGCGCGGGCCGCGCGAGCGGCGGCCTACGCCAAAGAGCCCGACGCCGGGCGCAGGCTGGTCGAGCATTTCCCCGACAGCCTTTGGCCGAACGTCCGGCAAGTGGTGGCGGGCTATGCCGCCATTGGCGACGAGATCGACCCTCAGACCTTGCTTGAGACCTTCGCGCTGGAGCAGGCGCGCATCGCCTTGCCGTGCGTGGTTGCGAAGGATCAGCCCCTGACCTTTCGCAGCTGGACGCTGGATCAGCCTCTGGAGCCTGGACCGTTCGGCACGCGAGAGCCTGCGGTGTCTTCTCCGGAGCTGACGCCGAGCCTGATATTGGTGCCTCTGGTCGGATTTGACCTTAAGGGGCGACGGCTGGGCTATGGCGGCGGGTTTTATGACCGGACGCTGGAACAGCTGAAACAATCAGGTCCCTTGACCGTGGTTGGTCTGGCTTATGCCGTGCAAAAGCTGGCCAAAATTCCTGCCGAGGCGCACGATATGCGTCTCGATTGGGTCGTCACAGAGCAGGGCGCTCACCAGATCGCCTCCTGAAACGCATTACAAAGCGGCAAGCTGGCGTTCACGCCATTGACCCCAAGCCGCCCGGCTGTCTGACTAACACATGCCTAACCAAGCGGCTGAATGAATGATCGCGCTCGCCTCCCCTTCTTTTGCGGCGGTTTCCATGTCGAAACTGACCGGCGAGATCAGCCCGTCTGTGCTGAAATGGGCGTCCGGCGCTGTGGCGGCGGCGTTGCATCTGGGGCTCGGGGCTGCGGCGCTGTACCTGCTGCATGCGCCGAACCCGCAATCGCTCCCCGATCGCACAATCCATCTGACGATGGTGACGGTCCCCGAAGTCGAGCCTGAGCCGGTTTTGGAGCCGGAAATGGTTGTCGCGCCTCAACCCGATCGGGAGCCGGTGCAAGCTGCGCCCGCGCTCACCCCTGATGCAGCGCCTATCGAACCGGCTCCTGCACCGCAGATTCCGGTCGAGGCCGCGACGCCTTCCCCTTCGCGACCCTCTGAACCGGCGCCGCAACAGGTGCTGACGGCGGAAGGCGGACAAGCGGGCTGGGCGCCGGATACAGGACCTGCCGTCAGTGAACGCACGGCGGGCGCCTTGCGCGGCCTGCTCTGTGCGGGCGGATCTGAGCATACGCGCGCCGCCGCCGGGTGTGATCCGGCGGCGCAAACCGACCCCAATGGCTACGCCGCCTATGCGGATGCTGCAGGCGTTGCGCAGATAGAGGCGGCTTTCGGACCGGTCGAGAGCCTGGGCTATGCGGGCGGGTCTACCGTCGATCTGGGCAGTTTCTCCCTGCCCGGTCAGGTCAATAGCAACCAGCCCCATTACCTGTCCGGCGTGCATTCCGCCTTCGGGCGATTGCCGGTGTCAGACAAGGCCCGTGACCCGGGGTTTGGCGACTGATCAAAGTCCCAGGGGCGTGACCGCGCGCCGCAGTGCGAACCATTGGCAAGAAGCCGCCCCCGGCCTAGAACGCCCTCACTTATCAACTTCAGAAAGCGAGATGGCGATGGGCGCGTTTACGGAAGAGGACGTCATTTCGGTCCGGCATTATACCGACCGATTGTTTTCATTCCGGGTGACCCGCCCGCAAAGCTTCCGTTTCCGCTCGGGCGAGTTCGTGATGATTGGCCTGATGGTGGACGGCAAGCCGCTCTTGCGCGCCTATTCCATCGCCAGCCCGGCCTGGGATGAAGAGCTTGATTTTTACTCGATCAAGGTGCCCGACGGCCCGTTGACCAGCCAGCTGCAGCATATTCAGCCTGGCGATAAGATCCTGATGGGCAAGAAGTCGGTCGGCACGCTGGTGCTCGATGCGCTGGAGCCGGGCAAGCGGCTCTATCTGCTCTCAACCGGCACCGGCGTTGCGCCCTTCGCCTCGGTCATCCGCGATCCGGAAACCTATGAGCGCTTCGATCAGGTGATCCTGACCCATACCTGCCGCGAGGTCGCCGAGCTGACCTATGGCAAGGAGCTGGTGGAGGCCGTGCGCGAGGACCCGCTGGTGGGCGAGTTTGTCGGCGACAAGCTGGTCTATTATCCCTCCGTCACGCGCGAAGACTTCGAGCGCACGGGCCGGATCACCCAGCTGATGGATGACGGCGTCATTTATGACGAGCTGGGCGTCCCGCCGCTCAACCCCGAGACCGACCGGGTGATGATTTGCGGCTCCATGGAGATGCTGGACTCTTGCAAGCAGCGGTGCGAGCGGGCGGGCCTCAAGGAAGGCTCCAACGCCCGCCCGGCTCAATATGTGGTCGAGAAGTCGTTTGTGGGCTGAGCCGCCGCGCAGACCATTGCTGGCCTAACCGGTGCGCTTCGCCTATATCCGCACGCCTGAGCAAGGTAAGGCGGTTTCATGCGTATTGCGTTTTTTGGCGATGTGGTCGGCAAGTCAGGGCGAGAAGGTCTGTGCGATGCGCTGCCTGATTTGCGCAAGCAGCTCCAGCTCGATTTTGTCGTGGTCAACGCCGAGAATGCGGCGGGCGGTTTCGGCATCACCGAAAAAACCGCCAATGAGATGTATGATGCGGGCGCAGATGTCCTGACGCTCGGCAATCACGCCTGGGACCAGTCTGAAACCCTGTCCCACATTGAACGCGAGCCGCGCCTGCTGCGTCCGGTCAATTATCGTGAAGGCACGGCGCCGGGGCGCGGGGCGGGGCTTTATGATCTGCCCGACGGCCGCCGGGTGCTGGTGATGAATGTGATGCTGCGCCTGTTCATGCAGCCGCTGGAAGACCCGTTCGCCTCGGTCAGCCATGAAATCGATTCCTGCCCGCTGGGCGCAGTGGCGGACGCCATTATCGTGGACATGCATGGCGAGGCGACGAGCGAAAAAGTGGCGTTGGGCAATTATTGCGATGGCCGCGCCAGCCTGGTCGTCGGCACACACACCCATGTGCCGACCGCCGATCACCGCATCCTGCCCAAGGGCACGGCCTATCAGACCGATGCGGGCATGTGCGGCGATTATGATTCCGTCATCGGCATGGTGAAAGACGAGCCGATCAACCGCTTCGTCACCCATATGCGCTCGGGCCGTTTCACCCCGGCCTCGGGCGAGGCGACGGTGTGCGGGCTTTATGTGGAGACCGATGACGCGACGGGGCTGGCGGTGCGCTGCGAGCCGATCCGCGTGGGCGGTCAGCTCGCAGAGATCATCCCCGAAGTCTGATCAGAGCCGCTCGCCTAGCCACCTCAAATGGTCTTCCATGAAGGTGGCGATGAAGAAATAGCTGTGATCATAGCCGTCCTGCCGATGCAGGGTCAGCGGCTGCCCGGCCACACGGCAAGTCTCTTCCAGCAATTCAGGCTTGAGCTGTTCAGACAGGAACTGATCGCTCAAACCCTGATCCACCAGAATGCCGGCCTCGCACCGGGCGCCGTCTTCAATGAGGGCGCAGGCGTCGTATCGGCGCCAGGCCGCCGGGTCATCGCCCAGATACCCGCCGAGCGCTTTCTGACCCCAGGGGCAATGGATCGGCGAGCTGATGGGCGCGAAGGCGCTGATCGCCTTGAACAGGTCCGGGCGTTTCAGCCCAAGCGTCAGCGCGCCATGCCCGCCCATGGAGTGGCCGGTGATGGCGATGTCTTCAAGATCAAGGCAGGGCGCGGCTTCGCCCGCGACCATCAGAAGTTCGCCCGTCACATAGCTTTCCATGCGGTAGTGCTTGGCCCAGGGCTCTTGCGTGGCGTCCACATAAAAGCCCGCGCCGGAGCCGAAATCATAGCTGTCGTGTTCGCCTGGCAGATCGAGACCGCGCGGAGAGGTGTCAGGCGCCAGAAACGCCAGGCCCAGCTCGGCGCAGACCCGCTGGAAGCCGCCCTTGTCGGTGACATTGGCGTGGGTGCAGGTGAGGCCTGACAGATAGAGCACGACCGGAACCGGGCCGTCTTCCGCGGCGGGCGGCAGGTAGAGCGAGAACGTCATCTCCGCCCCGGTTTCTTTCGACTGATGGGTCCAGACTTGCTGGCGTCCGCCAAAGCTGCGGGTCTCTGAGTTGAGTTCCATAAGCCTACCGTCCTCGTTTGAGATCCTGAAACAGGCGTTCGAGCCCGTTGAGAAAGTTCGACCGGTCGCGGGGGCCGAACGGCTTGCCGCCGCCGCCCTCCATGGTCCCGGCGCTGCGCAGATCCGTCATCAGATCGCGCATGGCGAGTTTCGACCCGATGGAGTGCGCGTCAAACTCTGTCCCGCGATGATCAATCGCCTTGCCGCCCGCCTTCAGGCAGCGATCCGCCAGGGGGATGTCGCCCGTGATGCAGATATCGCCCGGCCCGATATGCTCGGCGATCCAGTCGTCCGCGGCGTCCGCGCCTTCGGGCACGATGACGAGCTCCGCCCATTGGCTTTGCGGGCGGCGCAAACCGCCATCGCACACCAGCTTGACAGAGGTGCGATGGCGTTCGGCCACCTTGATCGCCTCGTCCTTCACCGGACAGGCGTCGGCATCGATGAACAGGGTCAGATCAGAACTCCACGACCGAGCGGATGCTTTCGCCGGCATGCATCAGGTCGAAAGCGGTGTTGATGTCATCGAGCGGCATTTTGTGGGTGATCAGGCTGTCGATATCGATCTTGCCGTCCATGTACCAGTCGACGATTTTCGGCACATCGGTCCGGCCGCGCGCGCCGCCGAAGGCCGAGCCTTTCCAGACCCGGCCTGTGACCAGCTGGAAGGGGCGGGTGGAGATTTCCTGACCGGCCTCGGCCACGCCGATGATGATGCTCTCGCCCCAGCCGCGATGGCAGCATTCGAGCGCCTGACGCATGACGTTCACATTGCCTGTGCAGTCAAAGCTGTAATCCGCGCCGCCGCCGGAAATGTCGAGAATGGCCTCCACCACCTTGTCCATGCCGATTTCGTTGGGATTGATGAAGTCGGTCATGCCGAACTTTTCGGCATGGGCGCGCTTTGAGGGGTTGATGTCGATGCCGATGATCTTGTCCGCGCCGACCATGCGAGCGGCCTGAATGACATTGAGACCGATACCGCCCAAGCCAAACACGGCGACGTTCGCGCCGGGCTCGACGCCCGCGGTGAAGATCACCGCGCCTACGCCCGTGGTGACGCCGCAACCGATATAGCAAACCTTGTCAAACGGCGCGTCTTCGCGGATTTTCGCCAGCGCGATTTCGGGCATGACGGTGAAGTTCGAGAAGGTCGAGCAGCCCATGTAATGGTGGATTTTTTCACCGTTCAGGCTGAAGCGCGAGGTGCCGTCCGGCATCAAGCCCTGGCCTTGGGTCGAGCGGATCGAGGTGCACAGATTGGTCTTCTGACTCAGGCAGCTTTTGCACTGGCGGCATTCAGGCGTGTAGAGCGGGATCACGTGATCGCCCGGCTTGACGCTGGTCACGCCTGCGCCGACTTCGCGCACGATTCCGGCGCCTTCATGGCCGAGAATCGAGGGGAAAATCCCTTCACTGTCCTTGCCGTCGAGCGTGTAGGAATCGGTATGGCACACGCCCGTCGCCATGATCTCGACCAGGACTTCGCCTGCGCGCGGCCCCTCAAGGTCCACCTCGTGAATCTCGAGCGGTTTGTTAGGCGCGAATGCGATTGCAGCACGGGTCTTCATGAAAGCCTCCTCAAGAATGGGTGGTCTGATCGTCGGCGTATGGCGTCTCCAGATACGCGTGCGGGCGGGTGGCGGCAAGGCGAGGCGCAAGATGAATTCAGGATATGCCAAAGCGCGGCATTGAAATGCCCGGTCATTTGGGCACAGTGGTGCAACGCAACATGATTATTGGACGCCCCCATGGCCTACACCTCTGACTACACCGCACTTTTGCTCGAAAACGTGCACCCGGACGCTGATAGCGCCCTTCAGACAGCCGGGCCGGTGACGGTGAAGCGTTTGTCGGGATCGCCTGACCGCGCGCAGCTGGAAGCGGAAATCGCCAGCGCGCACGCGCTGGGCATCCGCTCTCGCACCCATGTGGACGCCGCCTTGCTGGACGCCGCCAAAGCGCTACAGGCGATCGGCTGCTTCTGCATTGGCACCAACCAGGTGGATCTGACCGCCGCCGCCGAACGCGGCGTGCCGGTGTTCAACGCCCCCTTCGCCAACACCCGTTCGGTGGCCGAGCTGACTTTGGCCTCAGTGATCATGCTGATGCGGCGCATTCCTGAAAAAATGTTCGCGATCCAGCGCGGGGAATGGCTGAAAACCGCTGACGGCGCCAATGAAGTGCGCAAGAAAAAGCTCGGCATCATCGGCTATGGCAATATCGGCGCCCAGCTGTCCGTGCTGGCGTCGGGCTTAGGCATGCATGTCTATTACTATGACATCGCGCCCAAGCTGGCTCATGGCAACGCCCGGCCCATGGATACGCTGGACGGCCTGTTGGCTGAGTGCGACGTGGTCACCTTGCATGTTCCTTCTACGGCGCGCACCAAGAACATGATCGGCGAGGCCGAGATCGCCCGGATGAAACCGGGCGCATTCCTGATCAATCAGGCGCGAGGCGATCTGGTGGATGTGGACGCCTTGGCGGCGGCGCTCAATTCAGGTCATCTGGCCGGCGCAGCTGTGGACGTGTTTCCGGTTGAACCCAAAAGCAAGGACGAGAGGTTCGAAAGCCCGCTCATCCAATGCGCCAATGTCATCCTGAGCCCGCATATCGGCGGTTCGACGCTGGAAGCGCAGCAAGCGATCGGTCTGGACGCGGCGGGCAAGCTGGCGCGCTACCTCTATGAAGGCTCGACCACGTTTGCGGTGAACTTCCCCCATGTGGACCCCGGTCCCATTCAATCGGGACGCACGCGCGTTCTGGCGCCGCACATGAACCGTCCGGGTTTCCTGCGGCGTTTGAATGATGCGGTGGAGCAGGTGGGGGCGAACGTCGCCGCCCAGTTCCTGCAAACCGAAGGGGATCTGGGCTATGCGGTCGCCGATCTTGAAGGGGATCTGCCGACGGATTTCCTGGATCGGGTGCGCGCTATCGACGGCACCATCCGGGCGCGCCTGATCCAGGGCTGATGCTGGAAGCAAAAGCCCCCGCCGAAGGGCGGGGGCTTGAGCGTCTTACCGTGTTTATTCGATCGGCGAGAGCAATTCCGGCGCAGTCACCAGCTGGCGTACGCCATGGCTTTCGGTCTCGTTGAAAACATTGCCCTCTTCCGCCCAACGGTGCAGCGAGCTGATGTCTACGCGTGCGCATTGCGGGCGCACGCTCCAGGTGACTTCCAGCGGCGAGCATGTGGACTGGGTGTAGCTCGGTCCGGTGGTTGAACCCCGAAACAAAACAGGCTCGCCGGTTCCTGCCGGCAGCATCATGGGCTGGTGATAGCCCGCCTCATTGGCCGCGCCCGCATAATCAAATGTGGTGAAGTCCAGCGCCTCGGGATCATTGACCACCAGGAAGGTCTGCGCCTCGACCCGCAGGACGGGGTCGGTGCACGTGTCGCTCAGGCATGAGCCAAGGCCTTCACCCGGCGCAATGTCACAGCTGGAATACACCCAGTGCACTTCAATCGTATCGCCGGGGCTGACCTGACCGAAGGCGCCTTCCCCTTCATAAGGATCACGCAGCTCCTCCTCGGTCAGGTTCGCCGCGTCATTGCAGGCGTAGCCGCCATTGACGCCGTCGCCGACAAAGACGGAGAAGCCCGGCCCTTTGTGTTCGGCGTTGGTGTGCGTGTGGATGTTGCACAAATTCATCTGCGCCGGTTCGAGCGCCAGGGCGAACATCACAGGATTCAGCCCTTCAGGGTTTGTGATGTCACGCGGCGTTTGCGGACCAAACCCTTCGCACAGCGGGGCGTCGGCGGACGCCAGAGCCATGCCATGCTCCATTTCGCTGACGTCTGACGAGTCTTGAGATGTCTCCATCGGCTCGCTGGGCGCGGACTGAGTGTCTTCTGATGGCCCTGAGCAGGCTGCAAGGGCCAGAGCCAGACCAGAAACTGCGAAGATATCGATGCGCATGAGCGTCCCCTTTTCAACAATCGTCTATCCGTCGTTGAATAGGCATATTCATTCGCACGTGATGTCTTCAAGGGAAAAGCGTCACGAGGCGTACGATTTTTTGCCGCGGGATCTGTTTAGACCAGCCCGTCGCGACCTGTCGCTTTCCAGTCCGCCATAAAAGCGTCCAGTCCCAGATCCGTTTGGGGGTGCTTGATCAGCTGATCAAAGGTTTTCACAGGCAAGGTCGCCGCGTCACATCCTGCGAGAGCCGCGCCCTCCACATGTTTGAGATGGCGCAGAGAGGCGGCGAGGATTGAGGTTTCAAACCCGAACTGGTCATACATCGCCCGGATGTCTTCAAGCAGGTTGATCCCGTCTGAACCGGCGTCGTCAATGCGGCCCACAAACGGTGAGATGAAGGTCGCCCCGGCCTTGGCCGCCATCAGCGCCTGACTGAGCGAGAAACACAAGGTGACATTGGTGGGCACGCCTTCGGCGTGGAACTCGCGGCAAGCCTGAAGTCCGGCCGCCGTCAGCGGCAGCTTGATCACCACATTGTCGCCCAGAGCGCGTAGCTTGCGGCCTTCTTCCAGCATGCCGTCATAATCTGACGCCACCACTTCGGCGCTGACCGGGCCGGAGACCGTTTTGGCGATCTCCTTGATGCGGTCAAACACGCCGGCGCCGGATTTCGCAATGAGCGACGGGTTGGTCGTCACGCCGTCGATAAGGCCGGCGCGCGCTTCGATCTCAGTGATTTCGGCGGTGTCGAGAAAGATCTGCATGAGGCGCTCCGGTCAGCAATGAGTCGTCGATATCTTGAACCAGCTTTAGTCCTCAATCATAACAGCACCATAAAACTGGTTTGGAAATGAGGAAGGCTGCATGGGCGCTGCAAACGCGGTCAAAACCTGGACGCATCAGACCCTGCCGCGGCCTCTTGTGAATTTCCTGTGGAATCTTGCGAGCGACGCCCGGGATTTGCCGGCGCGCTGGCGGACGCCTGGCGCGCCGCGACCCTGGCGGGTCTGGCACAATGTGGGCGGCGGCGACTTCCACCAGATCGGTCAGGCTTACTTCAGCTGGTTTCAGCGTTCGGCCCGACTTGAGCCGTCCGCCCATGTGCTGGATATGGGCTGCGGGGCAGGCCGTATTGCGTTTCGCCTCGCCGAGTATCTGAATGCGCAGGGACGCTATACAGGCTTTGATCTGTCAGAGCGGGCGCTCCGGTTTGCCCGTCAGCATGTCCAGGGCGAGGCTGAATTCGACTTTGTCCGGGCCGATGTGCAAAGCCGTGAATATGGCGGCGAGGGAGGGAAGGCGACCAACTATCGCTTTCCTGTAGAGCCCGCCAGCATCGACGCGGCGCTGGCGATTTCACTGTTCAGCCATTTGCTTCCTGAAGACGCCGCCGCCTATCTCATGGAGGCGGGACGGGTCTTGAAACCGGGCGGGCGCTTGTGCCTGACCGGGTTCATAGTCGAGCCAGGCATGAAGCTGTCAGACGCAACTCTGGCGTTGCAGCCGTTTCGCGATGGCGCCTGGGCGGCGGATCCGCGAGAGCCTGAGCGCGCGATCGGCTATGAGCGCGCCGTGTTTGAGGGCTGGGTGCGCGAGGCGGGGTTGCAGTTCGCGGAGCCCTTGGAGCCCGGTCATTGGTCAACCCCTGTGCAAGCCGGTGAGTTTCAGGACCGGATCGTGTTGCAGAAACCGCCGCTCTAGCGTCCTGAGCTGAACAGCACTTCGCGGACCGTGCGGACCAGGATCACGACGTCGCGCCAGAGCGACCAGTTCTGCACGTAATGGCTATCAAGACGGGCGCGTTCTTCAAATGTGGTCGCGTTGCGGCCATTGACCTGCCACAAGCCGGTCAAGCCCGGACGCACGCGCTGGTAATCCAGCATGGCCTGGCCGTAACAGTCTTGCTGGTCCAGCGTCATCGGTCGCGGCCCCACAAGGCTCATATCGCCTCTGATGACATTGATCAGCTGAGGCAGTTCATCCAGGCTGGTCCTGCGCAACAGGCGGCCGACCGGGGTGATGCGCGGATCGTCGTCCAGTTTCTGATACGCGCGCCATTGCGCTTCGCGTTCGGGATCCGTCTTCAAGATTTCAGCCAGCCGGTCTTCAGCGTTGACCACCATGGTGCGAAATTTCAGGCAGCCGAAAGACTGGCCGTCTTCGCCCACTCGCGGTTGGCTGAACATCACCGGTCCGCCATCCTTGCGGATTGCGAGCATGATCAAGACCAGAACCGGGCTCAGAAACACCAGCGCACAGGCCGATGCGATGACGTCAAAGCCGCGCTTGATCGCTTTTGCGAACGGACGATCCTGCGCATTGATCATGGACAGGATCACGCCGTCTTGGGGCGGAAAGCGGACCAGGTCAAAGGCTTCGCCGGAGACCGCGCCCAAGGCCGGGCGGTAATAATAGGATAGGCCCTGCGCCGACAGGAGACGCGCCAGCCGGGCGGCGATGTCTTGCGTCGCCGCATCCGGGGCCAGGAAGACAGGGCGTTGGGTGAGGGGCGCGATCTGCTCGAGCAAAGCTGCATCGCTGAGCTGGGCGAAAGGCTCGAGCGCCAGACTGCGCTCGGCATGCAGGCCATGACCGGCTTCAGATCGAATGACGCTGTCAGGCGACAGAGTCAGCGCCTGGGGCGCCAGCACGGTGACCGGCTGCAGCCAGCCGCCGCTGAGAGTGAACAGGGCGCGCACGCCAAGCCGGGACGCTAAAACCAGAACGGGGACACAGAGCCAGGCCGCGAGGATGGGCCAGGCGCCGCTGGCATCGCCATAGGCGCTGATCCCGGCGATTTGCGCCAGCAAGGCCAGGCCCGAGGCTTTGAAGACCGTGCCCGCAGCGCCCATTACGGGCTGTCGGCTGCGATAGTGTCCCTGGGCGTTGAACCAGCCGATGAGCAGCACGCCCGCCAGAAAGAAAATCGCCAGTTCGCCGTGTTCGGAAGCGCCGCCATTCAAGGCATGCAGCGCCTGAAGCGCGATGCCGGACAGGCTGATCGCGCTCATGTCAGACAGGACAAAAACCTGCACAGGATTGATCGAGCCGGTGGAGCGCGCAGGCGCGTATGGCGGTGCATGTGCATCAATCCGGGACGACATGGGCTCTCCTCGATCCATTGCTTCCGCTCTGGCGGCGGGTATGGGGGTGAGGAGCAAGAACGGCGCCGAGCGGAGGCGCTTTATTCAGAGGCGTCTGTCCTGTTCAGGAACGCGGCGAAAACGCCCAGGGCGAGCGCAGCGTGATGCCATTCCTGATAGACGCCATAGCCCAGCATGACCGTGACCAGCCAGATTCCGCCCACATAGGCCAGGCCCGTGATCTGATCGGCGTTCAAAGGTGCGCGTCCGACCGCTCGTGCGCCGGCGAACAGGGTTGCCGCGCAGAGCAGCGCACCGATCGCGCCTGCATCCATCCAGATGTGCAGGCCGGCATTGTGCGCGTGGAGCGGCAAGCGGTCGATCATGATGTCGCGATAGAGCACCGAATCCGACAAGGCGCGCATGCTGTCGAGTCCATGCCCGATCAGGGGCGATTGTCGAATTTGCTCCAGCACGGCCTTCCAGATTTCCAGCCGCCAGGCCCAGGACAGAGGCAGTCCGTCCTCCACGCTGTCGGGCATCAGGGCTAGCCCCATGCCCATGAACAGGGGTGCGCCCATCACCCAGGCGCCGGCGCCCAGCAAAATGACTTGCAAGGCCGTGCGCGAGGCGAGCTGGGTTGCTCCAGCCGCAACCAGACCGAACACAAGAGCCAGGATGTTGGCTTCAACATCAAAACTGGCTGAGGCGAATGCGGCCATGGTGAGAAGCGTCAGGGCCAGGCCGCGCCGCCAGGCGCCGTCACGCCGCCACAAATATAGCGCGACGGGACCCGCCAGCATCATGAAGGCGGTGGCGCCGCGCGACAGGGTCACCTTGGCGTTGCGTATGGCTTCAGCGGGATAATTTGAGTCTTCAAGCTCAAGCTCGATCCAGCCGCCGATCAGGCCGCCTGTCAGCGCTTCGATCAGGAAATACCCGCCAGCCAGCAGCGCCACCACGCTCAGAACCCTGGCTTGTCGCCCGGCTTCCTCATCCGTCAGGCGACACGCGATATAGGCGCTCATGACGAAGAGCGGGATCAGCAGAGCCAGCTTGTAGGCCTGGTCTGCGCGCTCATAAGGCGACCAGAGATGAGAGGCGCACAGCCAGATCACGCTCAGCACGCCCAGAAACGCCAGTGTCGGCGCGCTTTTGAAGGACCGCCACCCGGATACGAAAATGACCGGCGTGAAGAAAAAGCCGATCAGCGCCATGGATGTGGCGAGCCCCAACCCGCCTGCAGCGATGAACACAGCGCTCAGCGTCAACAGCACCCCGAGGGTGACCGAGGAGAGACGCCAGCGAGTCGTCACGGATTGAGAGCTTTCACAAAGGCTTCAGGCGGCAGATTCCAGGCCAGAAGCTCGCGCCCCTCATGGGTCACACGCACAGCGCCCATATGGCCGGTCTTGACCTTGGCCTCTTCGCTTGGGGCGTCTTGGGTCAGCAGCGCATGATAATACCGCAAGATGCCGTTGGACGTCAGAATGAAAACGGTCGTGTCGTTATTCCGGTCGCGCGTTACGGAATCCAGCACGCTGCGGGCGTTGGCCTTGAGCGTTTCCACAGTGGGGCTCCAGCCTGCGCCATTGGGCGGAATGGAGCGCTCGCGCCAATCGGTGATGGCGCTTTCACCCCAGCTTTCGGCGATGTCGGCGTCGGTTTTGCCGCCCCAGACGCCGTAATCAATCTCGCGCAGGCGGTCATCGATCTCGACCTCGCCGGTGAAGCCGCAAATCTCGCCGACCAGCCTTGCGCCGGTGCGGGTGCGCTTGAGCGGCCCGGCGATGATGCGGTCGGGCAGCTGGTTCAGCGTGCGCAGGGCTTCGCCCATGGCGCGTGATTGTTCGAGGCCTTTTTCAACGAGGGGCAGATCTTCGTTCGCTCCGACCCAGACCGGGGTGTCGTCCGGACCGAAGGTGTTGCCATGGCGCGCCAGGATCAGCAGCATTATAAAATCTCCCCTTCGCGGGCGATGATGTCGGCGGCGACGTCGGCATCCCGGGGCGAGTCCACGGAATAGGGCGTCCGTCCGCGGTAATCGGTGAGCACGATCCGGATCGGGATGCCGTTTTCCAGCGCGCGCAATTGCTCCAGGCTTTCCGCTTGTTCCAGCGGGCTCGGCTCCAGCGCCACCAGGTCGGACAGGGTGTCGAATCGATAAGCGTAAAGCCCGATGTGCTTATAGATCGGCAAACCCGTATTCTCGCGCTTGAATGGGATGATGGCCTTTGAAAAATAAAGCGCATTCAGGGCTTTGTCGAAGACGACGCTGGTGCCGCCGACTTCTCCGCGACGCTTGGCCTCGCTGAGTTTGTCGAGCGCGTCTTCCGTCAAGGCCACGGCGGGCGTGGCGAGTTTGAGCGCGGGGTCCGCTTTCATGGCGGCGGCGGCGGCGTCCACCACCCAGGGCGGGGTGAGCGGCGCATCGCCTTGTAGATTGACGATGACGTCGTCAGCTTGGGCGAACTCCCGCACGGCCTCATAAGCCCGCTCGGTGCCGTTGCGGCAGCTTTCCGGGGTCATTACGGCTTCGCCGCCAAAAGCCTTCACCGCCTCAAGGATTCGCGCATCATCGGTGGCGACGATCACCCGGTCGATAGAAGGCGCGGCGGCGGCCAGCCGACGCACACGCTCAACCATGGGCACGCCGACGATTTCATGAAGCGGTTTTCCGGGAAAACGGGTGGAGCCGTATCGGGCGGGAATAACGGCGATAACAGACATGAGGCGCCTATAAAATGCAGCAAAACGGACAGATGGGTTCAATGCCATGGCCCGCCGCTGAAGGCCAGTGCGCACGGTGAGCGCTCAAGGTCTTGGCCGAAGCGGCTTCAATAGGGTAGAAGGCCCGCTTCAAGAATTCATGCTGCCGGACTTGGCAGCTCGCCATTTGCCTTCCGGAGGTTTCGACCATGGCCGGCCACTCAAAATGGGCCAATATCCAGCACCGCAAGGGTCGCCAGGATAAAGCTCGCGCCAAATTGTTCTCGCGTTTGTCCAAGGAAGTCATGGTCGCCGTGAAAATGGGCGGCCCGGACCCTGATATGAACCCGCGCCTGCGCCTGGCGATCCAGAACGCCAAGGGCCAATCTATGCCCAAGGATAATATCGAGCGCGCCATCAAGAAAGCGGCGGGCGGCGATGTCGAAGAGTATTTCGAGATCCGCTATGAGGGTTTTGGTCCCGCCGGCATCGGATTGATCGTGGAAGCCTCCACCGACAACAAGAACCGCGCTGCGGGCGAAGTGCGCGCCGCCTTTTCCAAAAACGGCGGCAATCTGGGTGAAACCGGGTCTGTCAGCTTCATGTTCGACCAGGTCGGCGAGATCCGCTTCCCGCTTACAGTCGCCGATGAAGACGCCATGTTTGAAGCCGCGATCGAGGCCGGCGCAGAAGACGTGGTGCAGGAAGACCTGCTCGATGATGACGGCGAGCCGGCGCCCGAGCATGTGATCTATTGCGCCCGGGAAGACCTGGCCGAGGTCAGCTCGAACCTGCAAGAGCGCTTTGGCGACGCCAAATCCGCAAACATCATCTGGAAGCCGCAAAACCTCATCGAGGTGACCGGCGAGAAAGTGGCGACCGTGATGAAGCTCATGGAAGCGCTTGAAGATCTCGATGATGTCAGCACCGTGTTCGCGAACTTCGACATCTCCGACGAAGACATGGCGAATCTCGAATAATGGCGGGTCAGGCGCGCTCCATCGTCATCGCCGTGGATGGTCCGCTCGCTTCGGGCAAGGGGACGATTGCGCGGGCGCTGGGGGCGCGTTTCGGCGTGCCGCATCTGGACACGGGCGCGCTTTATCGCGCCGTGGCCGTCGCCATGCTCGACCAGGGTTTGCCGCCTGAAAACGCGGATGAAGCCGAGCGCGCGGCGCGCACTCTGGATGTGAGCGCAATCGACGAATCCAGGATTCGCACGGCGGGCGCGGGCGTGGCCGCCAGCGTGGTGTCTGCGCATCCGCGCGTGCGGGCGGCGCTTCTGGACGTCCAGCGCGCCTTCGCGGCCCAGGAGGGCGGGGCGGTGCTGGATGGACGCGATATCGGCACGGTGATCTGTCCGGATGCGGATGTGAAACTGTTCGTCACCGCAGACGAGGAAGCGCGCGCCTGGCGCCGCCGGGCTGAGCTCGTCAATCGCGGTGAAGAGATCAGTTTCGAGCAGGTGCTTGGGCAGTTGCGCCAGCGTGACGCCCGCGACGCCAGCCGCGCCGATGCGCCGATGATCAAGGCGGATGACGCGATCGAACTCGACACGTCTGAGATGTCGGTGGATGACGCCGTGCGCGAAGCGATCAAGCGGGTGGAAGCCAAGCTGGGCTGAGGCCCCGACCCCTGAAAGAGGCCGGGGCTCAACACGATTAAAAGCCCAGACGCACCTGCAAGCGCGCTTGCAGGCTTTCTGTGCCATCTCCGGACCGTCCTGCGGCCGTCAGGGCGATGCTCAACCGGTCTCGGATCTGGGCTTCATAGCCCAGCTGGGCGCGCAACAGCCCGTCTTCATCCCCGCCAATCCGGGCCGTGGACAGGTCGATATCGTTCAAGAGAACGCCGACGGTTCGCTCGGCGTCATCTTCGCTTTCATAAGCGAGACCGGCCTGGATCATGCCCGCCTCCGACACTTGCCAGCTGGCGCGGACGCCCGCTTCATAAAGCGTGCTGCTGAAATCGAGCGCTTGGACCTGACCGTTCAGCAGGACGCCTCGTTCGATATTCGCCGAGAAGTCGTAATCGGTGAACACCGCTCGCAGATAGGGTGTCAGCGTAAACGCCTCCGATGCCGCAAAGTCCAACCCTGCCTCAAGCGCCGTGAAGCTGTGATCAGCAACCAGCTGACCGGTCACCGTGTTACGGGGGGCGAACCCGGTGGCTCGTACAGTGTCTATGTCAGTACGGCCCAGACCTGCGCCGCCCATCAGATAAAACCCGCCCGTCGACCAGCCGCCATGTACGGCGACCGCAAAGGTTTCTGCATCGCCGGAGGCGGGCAGAACGCCGGTGATCGTGCTGCTGGTGCCGGCGAAGCTTGCGCGTGCGCCGGCGAAGAAGCCGTTGTCGAGATTGGCGATGAAGCCCGCGGAAGCCGACCAGCCATCATAATCGACGCCAGCTGAGCTTGCGCTGGCGTCCACCGACCCGTCCAGCCAACCGCCGGTGATATAGCCGCCGGTTTCGGATCTGGCGCGTCCCGCTTCATCGAGCGCATCCACGATCAGGTGGCGACCGATCTGATAGGCGTGCTCGGTCAGGCCGCCGGCGCTTTGCCCGGCATAGTCCGCGTTCGCACCGCTGGCGACCACGAAAGCGGCCAGCACGGCGTGAGACTGGGTCGTGGGGTGGATGCCGTCATAATCGCTCCAGTCTGACGGGCAGGCGTCCAGCAGCAAGCCCTGGCTGACGCAGTCGGTCGACGTCTCGCTAAACCCATACAGGCTTGAATTGTCGTAAACATCCAGCAGCAGATCTTCGACATTGATGTAGAGCACATCTGCGCCGTATTGCGCGCTGATCGCGGCGTCCACGCCCCGAAGAGCGATATTGAACTGCGCCGCGGCCAGGTCGAACTGAGCGTCAAAGGGGGCGGGCGCTTCTACGGACGAGCCGATAGGCGGTACGCCGAACAGCACAAAGCGACGGGCGCCGGCGTCCGCCAGCGTCGACAGGGTTTGCTGGATGTCAGCCACGCCCTGATTGATATCCAGCGTTCCTCCGCCGAGCGCTGCAAGGAAGTTGTTGCCGCCGATCCAGATGGAGAAAATGTCCGAACTGCTTGGCGCCGCGATCTGGCCGCTGGCGACACCGGCGGCGAAGAACTGGGCCTGCTCGATAGAACCGGGCAGGATCGGACCGCCGGGCGTGCTGGCGAAGCCGGCGGTGCGCGCGCCGCCATGGGCGAAATTGATCCCATTAGAGGCGTCGCCGATTATGCCGGTGAGGAACGGTGATAGCGCCAGTGTCTCTGATGAGAGGTACTCATGCCAGACCGGACCGTTGGAAAAGCGGCCATTGAAATAGACCGGAGGTCCGCCGGCGCCTGCCGCCAAAAACACATTGCCAGTGTCAGACAGGCTGTCGCCAAAGACGTAAGACTTGCCAGCTGTGAAATCCCACGATTGCGCAAGTGCAGGCGCGGACGCGAAAGACAGGGCGGCCAATGAGGCCCCCAGCATTTGTTTAAACATAAAACTCCTCCCCAGAGCGTGCATCGGTGCGCATTTTTTATTGTTCGCACACTGTGATTAGCTGTTCTGAACTGTCAGGTTGTCAAGTTGCACTGTGTGGGCGAGGCGCGGACTCTGCCCATGGCGATTTGGCTTGGGACGGCATAGCGTGAGGGAATGATGAAGTTTTCCGCTCTCGGCTTTGGCGTCTCCGGCGCACATGGCACGCCCCTTGTTTCAGCCTCAGAGACGCTGGCGTTGATCGAGGCGGCCGTTGCGGGGGGCGTACGCGTCTTCGATACGGCGCCGTCTTATGGGGCTGGTGAGGCCGAGCGGCGTCTCGGTTTGGCGCTGAAAGACCTGGATCGCTCAGATCTTGTGATCTGCACAAAGGCGGGGCTGACCAGCCATGGCCTCGCCGGGCGGCGGCGGGATCTGTCCCCCGATGGCGTCGAGACCAGCGTCCGCGCCTCGTTGGACCGATTAGATGTTGAGGGGGTCGACATTCTCTTCCTGCATGGCGCGGCGCCCCATGAGCTGGATGCGGCTTTATTGGCGCGTTTGCGGGCGCTCAAGCAAGCCGGCGCGTTTCGGGCTTTGGGCGCCGCGGGGCGCGGAGCAGCGCTCGACTGGGCGCTGGATGCAGGATGGTTTGAGGTCCTCATGGCGCCTGTGCACCCTTTTCTGGAGAGCGCGGAGACGGCGGCGCTCGACCGGGCCGCCCAGGCGGGGCTTCCCATCATGGCGATTGAAACCGCGGGGGATTCGCCGCCCAGACTTCGGGCGCCGCGTTCACTGGCGGATCTCTATCCGCTCGCCAAGAGAATGCGATCATACAGCGGCGGGCGTGGGCGGATCGCGGTTCCTGACGGGCTCAAGCAGGCGCTAAGTCGGCCGGGCGTGGTCAGCGCTCTTTTCACCACCACACGCACCACGCACCTCAACAGCAATCTAGAGAGCATCAGACTTTCCTGACGCAGATCGCGGTCTAGCTCCGCCTTGATGAGCCAGACTGAATTATTCGCTTCACCTTCCGTGCCGCCAACGCCCGATCGCCAGGCGGGCCTTGACCGCCTGAAAGCCTTCACGCCTTTGATGGGGCGACGCTACGCGGCGCAACGCAATTTTGATTTCGGTGCTGAAGACCGCTCCAATATCTCTGTGCTGAGCGCGCATGTGCGTCACAGGCTGGTTCTGGAGTCTGAACTGGCCCAGGCGGCGCTGAGCGCTCATGGGCTTCAAGCCGCCGAGAAATTCATCCAGGAGGTCTGCTGGCGGACCTATTGGAAAGGCTGGCTGGAGCTGCGCCCGTCCCGCTGGTCAGAGTACAGATCGGAGCTGTCTCAAGCCTTGAGCGCGCTGGGTGAGGATGACGCCTTGCGCCGTCGCTATGACGCAGCGCAAGAGGGGCGGACCGGGCTTGAATGCTTTGACGCCTGGGTGGGCGAGCTGAGGACGACCGGCTATCTGCACAATCATGCGCGGATGTGGTTCGCCTCGATCTGGATCTACACGCTGGATCTGCCCTGGGTGCTGGGCGCGGATCTGTTCCTGCGCCATCTGATCGACGGCGATCCGGCCTCCAACACGCTGGGTTGGCGCTGGGTGGGCGGGCTGCAGACGGTGGGCAAGACCTATCTGGCCCGGGCGTCAAATATCGAAAAATACACCGGCGGTCGTTTCACGCCGGAGGCAGGCGCGCTGGCGCAAGACGCGCCGCCGCTTGACGCCGCGCTTGAGCACCCGGCCCCGCAAACGCTTGCGGCGGGGCAGGCGCCTGACCCAGACGCCCCCGCTCTGATCTGGCTTCATGAAGAGGATTTGCACCCCGAGAGCTGGGCCGTGGATGAGCTCGACGTGCGCGCGGTGGTTTATCAGGCGCAGCCTTGGGCGCGGGGCGCGCTGGAGTTGAGCGACTGCGCTGCGCGCTTTACGCAGCAGGCCCTTATAGACGGCGCGCAGCGTGCGGGCGCTTATTTCGGGCGCACTGCCCAAGCCGCCGCGGACATCGATGCTGTAATCGATACGGCGCGATCCGTGGGCGCAAAGCACGTTGTGACGCAGCGACCGGCGGTTGGCCCGGGTCAGGACCATATGGCTGAGTATCGGGCCGCGCTGGCGCGAGCCGACCTCACACTGATTGAGATGCGTCGTCCTTGGGATGCGGCCTTTCACCCCTACGCGACCAAGGGGTTTTTCAAGTTCAAATCCGCCATTCCATCAGTCTTTGACCAACTCCACCTGAACTGATCGCGCCTTAAACCGCGCCGAAAAGATGACTTTTCGGCATTCTCCCGCTAAGCGGTGGGGGATAGGCTACAGGCGCTGTTCAGCGCTGGGTGGGAGAGACCATGCAATCTGATCTGTTGGCGAAGCTCAAGGCTCTTGCGGAGCCGACACGCCTGCGGATTGTGTCCTTGCTGGCGCAGGGCGAACTGACCGTCAGCGAGATCATGCAGGTGCTGGGTCAAAGCCAGCCGCGCATCTCCCGCCATCTCAAACTTCTGGCCGACGCCGGTCTGTGCGAACGCTTTCCCGAAGGCGGCTGGGTGTTTTATCGCCTGATGCGCACCGGGCCAGTGAGCCGTCTCGCCGCCTTGGTGGAAGAATTCACCGAAGCCAATGAGCCTCAGGTCCACCGTGATCGTCAGCGCTTGCAAGAGCTCAAGCGTCTGCGCGCCGAGGAGGCCGCAAAGTATTTCGAAGCCGCCGCCCAGGAATGGTCTCAAATTCGCTCGCTGCACTTTTCCGACGCCGAGGTGGAAGCCGCGATGCTGGATCTGGCGCGAGAGCGCCGGTTCAAACAGCATGTGGATGTGGGCACGGGGACGGGCCGCATTCTGGAACTGTTTATCGACCAGGCCGATGAGGGCATGGGCGTCGATCTCAGCCGTGAGATGCTCCATGTGGCGCGCGCCAAGCTGACCGAAGCGGGTTTGTCCTCGCGCTTTGTGCGCCAGGCGGATGCGTCCGCCCTGCCGCTGGATGAAGGCGCAGCCGATCTCGTCACCCTCCATCAGGTCTTGCATTATCTGCCGGATCCGCAAGCGGCGTTGTCTGAATGCGCGCGCGTGCTCGCGCCCGGCGGCTTGCTGCTGGTGGTGGATTTCGCCGAGCACCATCATGAAACCTTGCGCATCCAGCACCATCATCGCTGGCTCGGCTTCCCACCGGCCCAGGTCACAGCCTGGCTGCAGACCAGCGGGCTGACCTTGAAATCCTTGCGCACCCTTGAGCCTGAAGGCATTGAAGGCGGACTAACGGTGCTGATCTGGGCGGCCGAGCGCCCGATCGAAGGGGATGAGGATGACGTCTGAGACGGGGATGAAGGCGATCGCCGCGGCGCAAGCCGGCGTCGACATAGCGAGCCTCTTGTCAGACGAGGCGCGATCAGACGCGCTGCAGTTCGAGGCGGCGGGGCTTTATCTCGATCTGCGTCGACAAAAGCTGACCCTGCCGACCTGGCGGGCGCTGGTCGAGCGCGCTGACGTCCTGGGCGTTGACGAGCGGCTTGCGGCCCTGTTCGCCGGTGAGATCGTGAACGGCACCGAGCAGCGTCCGGCCCTGCATCCTGCCTGCCGCAATCCCGCGCTTTTGGGCGAGTCGGACGCCGCCGCGGCGATGATTGCGACCCGCAAGAAGACGCGCGCCTTCGCTGATCTTATGGGGCGGCCCGATGCGCTGGACGGTCATCCGGTGCGGCGTGTGGTCAATATCGGCATTGGCGGCTCTGATCTGGGGCCGCGCTTTGTGTATGACGCGCTCGGCGCGTTCCGCCGTGAGGGTGTCGAGACGCATTTCGTCTCCAATCTCGATCCGGCGGATCTTGATGATGCGTTGGAGGGCGCAGACCCTGAGACGACGCTGATCCTGGTGATCTCCAAATCCTTCACCACCCAGGAAACCTTGATGAATGCGCGCGCGGCGCGCGCCTGGATCGTCGAGCATCTGGGAGAGGCGGGCGTCAGCGCCCGCTTCGCCGCCGCCACCGCCTGTCCTGACAAGGCCAAGACGTTTGGTCTGGACGAGGCGCGTATCTTCGCCTTTCTCGACGGGGTTGGCGGGCGCTATTCGCTGTGGTCCGCCGCCGGTCTGGCGCTTGAGACGGGTCTGGGCTCTGACGTGTTTGATCGCCTGCTCAAGGGCGCGCAGGCGATGGACGAGCATGTCGCCACCGCGCCGCTTGATCGCAACATGCCCGTGGCGAAGGCGCTGATCGACGTGTTCAATCGCGCGGGTCTGGGCCTGCCGTCTCGTTGTGTCGCGGCCTATTCCTCCCGCCTTGAGCGCCTGCCGAGCTATCTGCAGCAGCTGGAAATGGAAAGCCTGGGCAAATCCGTGAACGCTGAAGGCCAGCCTTTGTCTGAAGGCCATAGCGGACCCCTGGTCTGGGGCGGACGCGGATCAGACTTGCAGCATTCCGTGTTTCAATGGCTGCATCAGGGGCTGGATGAAGCGCCGGTCGATTTCATCGCCATCGCCGATCATGGTCGCGATGACGAGCGCGTTCGGGCGCTAAACGCCAATCTCGCCGCTCAGGGCGCCGCCTTGACTCATGGCCGGACGGGCGAAGGCGCGTTGGCCTTGCACAAGGCGATCCGGGGCGCGCGCGCCAGCGCCACATTCGTGATGGATCGGCTGAGCCCTGAAACCCTGGGCGCGCTGATCGCCTTGCATGAGCACAAAGTCTTTGTGGAAGCCGTGATTTACGGCCTCAACCCCTTTGACCAATGGGGCGTCGAGCTGGGCAAAAGCCTTGCCCGCTCCATTCTTTCCGGCGACATGGCCGGGTTTGACGGCCCGGCGCGTGAACTGACGCACCGATTGGGCCTTGATTGATGATGCTCAGGGCTGTGTAAACACTTTGCCGATACGCCCTTCGCACCCGCACACGATATAAGGCCCGCGATATGACCCAGCCCGCTCTTGATCCGGCCCGGATCCAGCCCCTCGCCAATGCGGTTCGCGCCCTGTCCATGGACGCGGTTGAAGCCGCAAAGTCCGGCCATCCCGGCATGCCGATGGGCATGGCGGACGCTGCGACGGTGCTGTGGACCCGCCACATCAAGTTTGACCCCAAGGACACCCAATGGGCCGATCGGGATCGGTTTGTGTTGTCGGCGGGTCATGGCTCCATGCTGCTCTATTCGATCCTGCACCTGATCGGGGTTGAAGAGATTACGATGGAAGAGCTCAAAAACTTCCGTCAGCTGGGCTCCAAAACCGCCGGCCACCCCGAGTTCGGTCATGCGCCGGGCATCGAGACCACCACCGGCCCGCTGGGCCAGGGTCTGGCGACGGCTGTGGGCATGGCGCTGGGCGAGCGCATGATGAACGCGCAATACGGCGACGATCTGGTGGATCACCGCACCTGGGTGATCGCCTCTGACGGCGATTTGCAGGAAGGCGTCAGCCAGGAAGCGATCTCCATCGCCGGCCATCTCAAGCTGAGCAAGCTGGTGGTGCTGTGGGACGACAACTCCATCCAGATCGACGGCGACACGGCCTTGTCTGACACCGTCGACCATCGCCAGCGCTTTGAGGCCGCAGGCTGGAAGACGCTGGAAGTGGACGGGCATGACGCGGCGGCCGTCGACCAGGCGCTCAACGACGCCAAAATGTCGGACAAGCCGGTGCTGATCGCGTGCAAGACCACGATCGGGTTTGGCGCGCCCACCAAGGCGGGCACCGCCGGCAGCCATGGCGCGCCGCTGGGCGCCGAGGAGATCAAGGGCGCTCGCGAAGCGCTGGGCTGGAGCCACGAGCCCTTCGTGATCCCTGACGAGGTTTATGATGGCTGGCGCTTTGTCTCCGAGCTGGGCGCGCAAACGCGCGAGGCCTGGGACGCGCGCCTCGCAGCCTCCGACAAGGCCGCGGCTTTCACCGCTCAAATGTCCGCTGAACCGCCGAAAGCCGCTTTGGACGCGCTGGACGCGCACATCAAGAAAACCCTCGCCGACAAGCCGGCGCTGGCCACCCGCGCGTCGTCGGGCAAGGCGATTGAGGCCTTCTGGCAGGCCTTCCCCGGTCTTATCGGCGGCTCCGCCGATCTGACCGGCTCCAACAACACCCATGCGCCGGGCATGGCCTCGATCACGCCGGACGATTTCTCGGGCTCTTATGTCCACTATGGCGTGCGCGAGTTTGGCATGGCGGCGGCCATGAACGGCATGGCGCTTCATGGCGGCTTGCGGCCCTATTCGGGCACCTTCCTGGTGTTCTCTGACTATTGCCGCGGCGCCATTCGCCTGTCTGCGCTGATGAACCAGCCGGTGATTTATGTCTTCACCCACGACTCCATCGGTCTTGGCGAAGACGGCCCGACCCACCAGCCGGTCGAGCATCTCACCGCCCTGCGCTCCATGCCCAATGTGGCGGTGTACCGCCCCGGCGATGCGGTGGAAGCTGCGGAAGCGTGGAAATGCGCGCTGGAACGCACCGACGGCCCGACGGTTCTGGTGCTGTCGCGCCAGAAAGTTCCCCATGCGCGTCAGGACGACGGCTCCACGAACCTCTCCGCCAAGGGCGCTTACGTGATCCGCGACGCGGAGGGCGACGCCCAGATCACCCTCATTGGCACCGGCACCGAGCTGAGCCTTGCCATCGAAGCGCAGGCCACGCTCAAGGATAAAGGCGTTCATGCCCGCGTCGTTTCCGCGCCGTCGCTTGAAACCTTCCTGAAGCAGGATGCAGCCTATCGCGCCTCCGTGGTCGATCCGAAACTGCCCGTCGTGGCGGTTGAGGCGGCCCTGCGCTGGGGCTGGGATGGCCTGATCGGCCTTGAAGGCGGTTTTGTGGGCATGGACGGCTTTGGCGCCTCGGCCCCGGCGGGCGCGCTCTACGAGCATTTCGGCGTCACCGCCGACGCGGTGGTCGAGCAAGCGCTCAAGCGGGTGTGACCCTTTGGACATAGGCGGTCTGGATGTTGTGTGATATCCAGACCGCTTATGCGTAATACGTTATCTGAGACCCGATAGGGCCTCTCCTCGCGGTTTGCGGGGGAGGGGCGGCCTTCAAGAGCCCGTTCGCTGCACGATAGCGAGCGCAGTTTTCTTGTGTCTGCAGCCCTGGCTGCGGACCCTCGGGACCGACAGATCCAATGGATATCTCAAAAGACGAACAGCGAGTGCTGCACGCGCTGGCCAAGGGCGGCTGCATTACAGCCGCCAAAACCTCATCGGGCCGCATTCTGAATGTAGAGTTGATCACGCGTGAAGGCTGGAAAATGCCCGGCGTGACGCCGCGCCTGTTCAGAAAGCTCAAAGCCAAACGCGCGCTCGCCTCCCGCAAGGGCGGACCCTATCGGGTCACCCGCCGAGGCCTGGAACTGGTGCGCGCCCAGCCTGATAACCGATAAGGAGAGGGGTGGGGCTCAAGCTGGGCCTCACCCCTTCTGACTTTAACTTTCCAAAACGGAAAGTAGTGATTGACGGGCAGGGTTTTGACGAATAACTTTCCAATATGGAAAGTGAAGGGAATGGCTATGACTAATCTGAGCGAGGGTCCCCCAGAAGGCCCTACTGATCAGCTGAACGCAGCCTATGCTGCAATGGGACACGCGAAGGCTCTGGGGCATCTGCGCCCATACTGGTTCATTCTGGCTCTCGCCGGGATCGTCAGCGGCTTGGTGATGAGCCTGTCTTTCTTCCAGTTTGAACTGGCCGTCTTGCTGGTGCTGGGATTGGCGCTGGTCATCGCTATGGAGCGCCGACACGCGAAGGTCCAATTGCCTTTGTCTAAAAGGGAATTGTGGGCTGGATTGGGGTTTGGACTGGGTATGGTCGCAATTGCTGCTTTGATCGTCGTGGGTTTCGATCCTCAGTGGCGGCCGATTGCGATTTATGCCTATGGAGCGCTGACCTTCCTTGTGATCATCGGACTTGGCCTTCGGGAGCGTCAGCGAAGCGCCCGCGCTCTGGCTGAGGTGGGACAATGACACAACCCGCCGAAGCTTTTCGGCATCCGGACCGGCTGAAACTGTGCGCCTTCCTGTCGCCTCTGGAGGAGGCCGATTTTCAAAGCCTGAAGGATTTTGTCGGCGTGTCCGATGCGCTGATGTCAAAACACCTCAAAGCTCTGGAGAGCCTTGGCTTGGTGAAGACAGAGAAACGCAAGCACGAAGGACGCCAGCGGACTTGGGTCTCACTGACGCACGAAGGTCGCGCTGCGCTGGCAGACCATATCAATCATCTGAAAGGGTTGATTGATATGGCCGGGGGCTAAGATCTCAAACCCGTTCCGCCACCCCGTATGCGATCAGGCGTTCCAGTACATCGCGGGCCTTGGCGTCGTCCATAGCGCTGAAATCAGACAGGCTGATCGTTGCGCCTGAGAGCAGGCGCTCAAGCCCGGCCTCGGCGTCTCTGTCAAAGGTGAGCGCGCCACCAGGGGCGACCAGGGCGAGGTGATCGCCATCCTCGGTCAGCTCCAATGCGATCAGCGGTCGGCGTTTGAGGTGCGTGTCGGAGGTGAGCGCGCCGAAGGTCAGGGCGCCGCGCGTGTCTGCGGGGCGCGAGGTGATGGCGGTGTCGGTGAACAGGCCGATCACCGCATCAAGATCGGCGTTCTGAGCCACATCGCGCAGCGCGCTTTTAAACGCCGCGTCAAAATGGTCGCGGCTGACCGCGCCCCGGGCGTAGCCCGGCGGCAGGGCCCGGCGCAGGGCGGGCGTGCGCAGGGCGGCTTCAGACACCGCTTCCAGCAGGAAGTCCGCCCAGGTTTTCGCCAGAAGACCCGTGGTGATGTGAAGCGAGGCCTGGTCATCGCCCTCATTGACCGCGTCATGCATCAACCCGCGCGGCACATACAGGACATCGCCCGGCTCCAGCACCAGCTCCTGGCGTGGTTCGGTCTGGGCGAAGCGGCCCGGCGTAAAGCGCTCACCGCGATAGGGCACGCCCACCGGGGCGTCATAGAGCCGCCAGCGTTTGCGGCCCTCCACCTGCAAGACCAGAACGTCATGATTGTCGTAATGGGTCTGAAATCCCTGCGCATTGGGCGGGGTGAGGTAGATATTGGTCTGGACCGGGCAGGAAAAGTCAGCCTCCAGCTGGCGGCACAGATCCGCCAGCGGCTGATGGCGCGCCTGCAATTGGGGCAGGATCAATGTCGCGCCTTGTTGATAGAGCCGGGCGACCTCGCCGCGATCCACCAGGCCGTCGTCGCGCAACCAGGCGCCGTCAGACAGCCGCGGCTCGGCGCGCGCCATGGACAGATCGCCTTCGCGAAACAGGCCCTCAGCCAGCATGGCGTCAATCGCCGAAACGCTGATCAGGGGTGTGAAACGCTCTGGCGCCGATCCCGGCGTGTGGAGCGCACTTGTCTCGAACACCGTCTCGAAAAAGGCTTCAGGCGCATGCGGCGCGATCAGCTCGGCCAGCACGCCAGGGCTTTCATGGGATAAGGTCATGTCGCTTAGCAGCGTCGGCCCTGATTGGCGGGGTCGGCATAGGGGCCGCTATCAGAATCCGAGCATTGACGCCCGCCGCGCTGGCCGCCGCGTCCCTGACCGACCGGATCAGCGTAAGAGCCTTGGTCATTATCCGTGTAGCCGCTGCGCTGTCCGCCCCGGCCCTGGCCTGGCGGGTCTGCATAGGGGCCCTGGTCATTGTCGGTATAGCCGCCGCCATTGTGTCCGCCGCGTCCTTGTCCGGGCGGATCGGCGTAAGGGCCTTGGTCACTATCAGTATACCCGCCGCGCTGGCCGCCACGCCCCTGTCCGGGCGGGTCGGCATATGGGCCCTGGTCAGCATCGGTATAGCCGCCTTGTTGGCCTCCTCGGCCCTGACCGGGCGGATCCGCGTACGGCCCTTGGTCCGCATCGGTGTAGCCGGATTGGCCGCGGCAATTGCGCCCCTGATTGGCGGGGTCTGCATAATTGCCCTGATCGGCGTCCGTGCAGTTGCGCCCGCCGCCATACCGGCCGTTGCGCCCATACCCCACAGCGTCTGCATAGGGGCCGGAATCCGCATCTGTCTGACCGGTATAGCCCTGACCGCTAGCGGTCGCGCAGCCGGTCAGGCCCGCCGCGCCGATCACGGTGGCGCCGCCAGCGACTTGCGTCAGAAAAGAGCGCCTTGAGAGTTTGCGTTTCTTGCTCATGCCTGTCTCCCCCATAGACTAAAACCTTACATGAATTATGGGTTGGAGAAAACTGAACGCGACCTGAACGGATGAACGTGCACGCAATGGTCGCCTTTTGTTCTCGGCGCCTTATGGTGTGAGCGATGAGCGCTTCGATTCGCATATTGGGCATTGATCCGGGGCTGAACGCCACGGGCTGGGGGGTGATCGACCAGACGGGCTCTCGCCTGTCTCTGGTGGAGTATGGCGTCGTCAAAGCGCCGCCCAAAGCCCCGATGGCGGAGCGTCTGACCGTGATCTACAACGCCATCGAAGTGCTGGTTGAGACCTATCAGCCGCATGAAGCCGCCGTGGAGGATCAGTTCGTTCACGCCAGCGCCGTCAGCGCGCTCAAGCTGGGACAGGCGCGAGCCGCGGCCATGCTGGCCCCGGCGCGCGCCGGTCTGGTGGTCGGCGAATACGCGCCCAAGCTTGTGAAGAAATCTGTGGTGGGCACAGGCTCCGCCGAAAAAGCGCAAGTGGCGGCGATGATCGCGATCTTGCTGCCCGGCTCAAAGGCGGATGCGGACGCGGCGGATGCGCTGGCGGTTGCGGTCTGCCACGCTCATCACAGAACCGCTATGAAAGGACTGGCGTCGTGATTGGAAAGCTCAAGGGCGTCGTGGACTGTGTTGGCGAGGAAGAAGCCGTCATTGACGTCAATGGCGTCGGATATCTGGTCAGCGCCGGATCGCGCACCCTCGCACGGCTTGAGCCGGGCCAGCCCGTCTCGCTGCATATCGAGACCCATGTGCGCGAGGACCAGTTCAAACTCTTTGGTTTCTTGAGCGATTCAGAGCGCGCCTGGTTCGTCCGCCTGCAATCGGTGCAGGGCGTGGGCGCGAAGCATGCCCTCGCGATGCTGGACGCCATTGATGTGGGCGAGATCGAAAGCTCTGCGATCCTGGGCGATCCCATGCCGTTTGAACGCGCCAAAGGCGTCGGCAAGAAGCTCGCCCAACGCATTGCCACGGAGCTGAAAGACAAGGCGCCGCCGCTGGGCCGATCACTGGGCGCTGGCGCGGCCGGGCTTGCCGCCGCTTTGGCCCCTGCGGGCGCGGATGCGCCAGCCACCGCATCGTCTCGCACGGACAACGCCATGCGCGAAAGCGCCGTCTCCGCGCTTGTGAATCTGGGCTATGCGGAAAGCGATGCGCGCAAGGCCGCCGCGGAAGCCTTGCGTCAGCTCGGCGATGATGCGACCGAAGGGCTGGTGATCAAATCGGCCCTGAAGGAGCTGGCGCGTTGAGCGAGCCGGAAGAGCGCATCATCTCTGCAGACGCCAATCCCGGTGATGGCCGGGACAAGGCCTTGCGTCCCCTCTCATTTGAGGACTTCGTCGGTCAGCCCGCCGCCATCGCCAATCTGAAAGTTTTCACCCAGGCCGCCGGACGGCGCGGCGAAGCGCTGGACCATGTCCTGCTGTCCGGCCCGCCGGGCCTGGGCAAGACCACCCTTGCGCAAATCGTAGCGAAAGAGCTGGGCGTGAATTTCCGCGCCACCTCCGGCCCGGTGATCGCCAAGGCGGGCGATCTGGCGGCCATCCTGACCAATCTTGAAGAACGCGACGTCCTGTTCATCGACGAGATTCACCGCCTTTTGCCCGCCGTTGAGGAGATCCTCTATCCGGCGATGGAGGATTTCTGCCTCGATCTGGTGATCGGGGAGGGGCCGAGCGCGCGCACCGTGCGCATTGACCTGCCGCCTTTCACCCTGGTGGGCGCCACGACGCGGGCGGGCCTTCTGGCGACGCCCTTGCGCGACCGTTTCGGCGTGCCCGTCAGGCTTGAGTTTTATTCGGTTGATGAGTTGTCGGGCATCGTCGCCCGCGCCGCCCGAAAGCTGGGCGCGCCGATGAGCGAGGATGGCGCGATCGAGATCGCCAAGCGCGCCCGCGGCACGCCGCGCGTCGCCGGGCGTCTCTTGCGCCGGGTGCGCGATTTCGCCGAGGAAGACGGCGTGCCGCAGATCGACGCCAAAGTCGCCGACGGCGCCTTGCGGCGGCTGGAAGTGGATGCGGTCGGGCTCGACAGTCTCGACCGGCGCTATCTGCGCGTTTTGATCGAAGGCTTTGGCGGCGGGCCTGCGGGCGTCGAGACGCTCGCGGCGGCCTGCGCGGAGGCCCGCGATGCGCTCGAAGACGTGGTCGAACCCTTCTTGATCCAACAAGGCTTCATCATGCGCACCCCGCGCGGCCGGGTGGCCGCCAAGCGCGCCTATGAGCATCTGGGCTTCACCATGCCGCGGCATTTGTCTGACGATCTGTTCGGGGAGGGCTGACGCCATGGCCGAACCTCATGCCGGCGTCTGGCTGGATGATAAGACGCACCAGCTCTCGGTCCGGGTCTATTATGAGGACACCGATTTCACCGGCGTCGTCTATTACGCCAATTATCTCAAATTTCTCGAACGCGGCCGCACGGATGCGCTCAGATGCGCGGGCGTCTCTCACACCGAAATCCTTAAACTTGATCCGCCGCTGGGCTTTGCGGTGCGCAAGATCAATCTCGACTATCTCAAGCCCGCCCGTATTGACGACGCGCTCACCATTGAGACGCGGTTCAAGACCGTCAAAGGCGCGCGTCTGGTGATCAGCCAACGTGTGATGTGCGCCGCAGAGGTGCTGGTCACCGCCGATGTTGAGGCGGCTTGCATCGACCTTGAGGGGCGGCCCCGGCGCTTGCCCAGGACGATGCTGGATCAGCTCCAGGGCTACGTAACCGGCTAAAAACCTCCCTGAATTCGCCGCAATCTGCGTCTTTTCTCAGCCTGTCACACTGTCAGGGGCGAGTACGGCTTGGCGTGACGCGTGCGTGCGGTTACACCTGCAGCCTGAGGGCGTTTCATTATGACGCATCCGCTTCGCCGGATGCGCGAGGGTCTAGCGGAGTTTCCATGGAAAGCGTTGCAGTTGAGCTGACGGGTCCGGCCACTGAACTGACCATCATGCACCTGTTCATGCGCGCCGACATCGTGGTGAAAGCGGTGATGGCGATCTTGGCGTTCATGTCGATCTGGTCCTGGGCCATCGCCATCGAGAAATGGCTGCAACTCAACAACGCCCATGCGGGCGCCTCTCGCTTTGAAAACGACTTCTGGTCGGGCGGGTCGCTGGATGAACTGGTCGCCAAATACGCCAAACCCGCCAAGGAGCCCTTCGGCCGGGTTCTGGCGGCGTCCATGCGCGACTGGGACGGGTATGCGGTCGCCAAAAGCGGCGGCGCAGAAGCCAATCGCGAACTGAGCAAGATGGAGAGCGGGCTGGGCGTTCTGGCCATCATCGGCTCGGCGGCGCCCTTCATCGGTCTGTTCGGCACGGTTTGGGGCATCATGAACGCCTTCCGCTCGATCGCCGCGTCCGAGAACACCTCTCTGGCCGTTGTGGCGCCGGGCATTTCTGAAGCCCTGTTCGCCACAGCTTTGGGCCTGCTGGCGGCGATCCCGGCCGTGATCTTCTTTAACGCCCTGTCGTCAAACCTCTCCAAATACGCCTCCCGCCTTGAAGGTCTCGTGGATGATCTGGCGGCGCTGGCGAGCCGGGGGAGCTGATTGATGGCTGGCGGTCTCGACACCGGCGGCGGCAATGGACGCCGCCGCTTCAAGCCCAACGCCGAAATCAATGTCACGCCCTTTGTGGACGTGATGCTGGTGCTGCTTATCGTGTTCATGATCTCCGCCCCGCTTTTGACCGTGGGGGTCGAGGTGGATCTGCCCGATACCGAAGCACGCGCCATGACCACCTCGGAAGAGCCCTTGACCCTGACCATCCAGTCAGACGGCACGCTCTATCTGATGGAGACCGAAGTGGCGTTTGATGAGCTGGCGCCGCGTCTTCAGGCGATCACTGGAGCCGGGTCTGAAGCGCGCATCTATATCCGCGCCGATGACGGCGCGCCCTATGGCGACGTCATGCGCGTGATGGCCCGGGTGTCAGCGTCGGGCTACACCAATATCGGGCTCGTCACCGAACCGATCCGGGAATAGGGAGGCCGGGCCATGCGTCAGGCCCTGGGGCTCATCCTGTCCCTGTTCGTTCATGCGGCGCTGGTCGCGAGCGCGCTGATCGCGTTTCCGCAATCACGCCGCCTGACCGAAGAGCTGATGGTCGTTCCGGTTGAGCTGGTGACGTTGGCGCGTGAGACGAATGTGCGCGCGGCGCGTCCCGAGCCCGAACCTGAACCCGAAATCGAGATTGAAACGCCCGCGCCTCAACCTGCGCCGGAGCCTGAGCCGGCGCCGCCTAAAGCCGAGCCGGAAATCATCCCGCCTGCGCCCCAGGACGAGCCTGAGCCGGAACCTGAACCCACGCCGCCAGAACCCGAACCTGAGCCTGAGCCGGAACCTACGCCGCCGGAACCGGAGCCCGAGCCGCAGCAGCCGTCTCTGGATCTCGGGGCCTTGTCTCAGCTGGTGGACCGGTCGCGGGAGAACGCTGCGCCGCAAGGCCGCGCTGAAGCGGGCGAGACCCGCAATCAGGTAGGGCCAGGAACGGCGATGACCGCCAGCCTGTCCGCCATGGCGGCGTCTCACATGAACCGTTGCATTCGCTCGAACGCGGATGCGCCGGCCAATATGGATCTTCGGATCTCCATGGAGATCCGGCTGGAGCGCAATGGCCGTCTGTCTGTTCCGCCACGCCTGATCGACGAAGCGCGTATCATGAATTCGCCCAATTCTTTCTTGAGAGTGGCGGGTGAACGGGCCTTGCGCGGCGCGATCGAATGCCAACCCTATCCTCTACCCCCCGAACACTACGCCCAATGGCGCGTGCTTCGGGTCAATGTCGACACGCAACGCAATCGCTGACCCCAGTCGTTCGAACCCGGGAGCTTCTCATGACCGCCCTGCGCCAACTCTTCGCTTCGATCTTCGCGCTGATCGTGATGGCCGCATCGGCTTTTGGACAAACACCCCTGGTGGTGGATGTGACCGAAGGCACGCTCGACCCGACCCCGATCGCTATTCCGGATTTTCTGGGCGCGGACAATCGCGAGGGGGAAATCGGCGCCGACATCTCTCGCGTGATCACCAACAACCTGCAGAGTTCTGGGCTGTTCGCGCCGGTCGAACCTGAGGCCTTCATTGAAGACATCACCGACATCAATCTGCGCCCCCGCTTTGGGGACTGGCGGGTGATCAATGCGTCGGCTTTGCTGGTGGGCGAGGTCAGCATCGACGAAAACGACCGCATGCTGGTCGCGTTCCGCCTGTGGGACGCGAACACCGAACAGCAGATGCAGGGGCTTCAGTTCGTCACCTCGCCAGATAACTGGCGCCGGATTGCGCACAAGGTGTCTGACGCTGTCTATCAGCGCATGACGGGAGAAAGCGGGTATTTCGACACCCGCATCGTTTATGTGTCTGAAGGCTACGGTCCCAATGACGAGCCGATCCGCCGCTTGGCGGTGATGGACCAGGATGGCGCGAACCCGTCCTTCCTGACCGACCGGTCCTATATGGCGCTGTTGCCGAACTATTCGCCGAGCGCCCAGCAGATCACTTACGTGTCGTTCCGCGACGGTCGGGCGACCAGCTATCTCTATGATCTTGAGACCGGACGCCAGGAAGCGCTGTTTGATTCCGGTCCCTCTTTGGCCAGCGAAGGCCAGTCCCTGTCTGCCCGGTTCCATCCCGAGGGCCGCGCGCTGGTGGTCTCCGCCGAGCGCCATAGCGGGCACGACCTGTTCCGCTTTGATCTGCGCTCGCGCACCTTGCGCCAGCTCACCACCCATCCGGCTGACGATGTGGAGCCGTCCTATGCGCCGGATGGCGAGCGGGTCGTGTTTTCCTCCTCGCGCGGCGGACAGTCTCAACTCTACGTAATGAACGCGGACGGGACCGACCCGCAGCGCATCAGCTTTGGCGAGGGCCGCTATACGACGCCGGTCTGGAGCCCGCGCGGCGACCTGATCGCTTTCACCAAACAGCGCAATGGCCAGTTCATGCTGGGCGTTGTGGCTGCGGACGGCTCGGGCGAAGAGCGCATTTTGTATGAAGGCTATTTCGTGGATACGCCCGCCTGGTCGCCCAATGGCCGAGTCTTGTTGTTCACACGAGGCGACAGAACGCGCGAGGGAACAACGTACTCGATCTGGAGCACGGACCTTGCGGGGTTCAACCTGCGCCGCCTGCCGACGCAGGGTCAGGCAAGCGACCCGGCCTGGTCGCCCTTGATCGACTGAGGTTTGCTCGGCTAAGGTCTTAACCGAGGTGCGCGTTTTGGGGTTTTTTGGGGTGTGAAGCGCGCCAATTCTGATAGCATCCACACCGATTTGCCTATGCGGATCGCCATAGGCTTGGAGAGGGACGACACCAATATGAAACGCCTGTCAATTCTTGCCGCCCTGGCGCTTAGCGCCACGCTGGCCGCCTGTGCTTCCCAACCGGAGCCGGTGGCTCCGATGCCTGAGCCTGAACCGCAGCCGGTCTATGAGCCTGCGCCTGAGCCGGCGGGTCCGACCCCGGGTTCGGTTGAAGACTTTGAAGTGAATGCGGGCGACCGTGTTTTCTTCGCTCTGGATCAGAGCACGCTGTCCAGCGAAGCGCGCGCGACCCTGCGTCGTCAGGCCGCCTGGCTGTCGTCCTATCCGGGCGCTCGCATCCTGGTCGCAGGCAATTGCGATGAACGCGGCACGCGTGAGTACAACCTGGCCCTGGGCGCACGCCGCGCCAATGCGGCCCGTGACTTCCTGGTCAGCCAGGGCGTCGACCCGTCGCGCATCTCCACCGTGTCCTACGGTAAAGAGCGTCCGGTCTGCCGCCAGTCCAATGAAAGCTGCTGGGCGACCAACCGGAACGCCATGACCATGATCCAGTCGGGCGCCGTGTCTTAGACCGGACCTGAAAAGGATTGATTGAAACGCCCGCAAGGTTCATCCTTGCGGGCGTTTTCTGCTTGAGGGGGCAGCCTAATGATTATCAGAGCATTTGTAGGACTTATCGTTGCGCCAGTGGCCGCTGTCGCTGCGCTGTATGGTCTCTCCATGGTGATGGAGCCGTCACCGGGTGTGTATGGCGCGCCTGCGGCTGAGCCGGTCGCCACTGAAGAACCGATGGGCGAGCCGCCGATCGCTCTCCCCTACGAAGAGGGCGGCGCTGCGGCCTTCCTGGCGGAGACCTTTGCCGGGACCGACGCCTACTGGCTCTGGGGCGTGGACAGCCGCGCGGACCTCGCCTCGTTTTCTGAACAGATCGCCCAACCCGGCTCTGGCGGTGAAGCGTCGTGTGCGCCCAGCCATGTGATGGTGCAATGCTCGCTGCAGCGGGCGGACGGCTATGGCTATACGTTCGCGCTCCAGCAATCGGCGGATGGTGGCTGGTCTGTGGTGGACGACGAAGTCCGACTGCTCGACAATTCCTGACTTCGCCTTGATTTCGCCGTTTGCTCGACGACACTAGCGCTCATAGCCCTGAGCCGCTTCACAGGACCGCTGCGCCATGATTCGTTCGCTTTTTTCCGCCCTGTCAGTTTTCTTGCTGATGACCGCCATGCTCACTCTTCCCGCCGAGGCGCAATCTCGCCGGGAGCTGGCGGCGCGCCTGGATGCGGTTGAGGCGCGATTGGCTGACGTCGAGGCGAGGGCGCTGCAAGGCGATCCGGTGGCGGAAACGCTGATGATGCGTGTGGATGATCTGGAACGTCAGCAGCGGGTTCAAACCGGCGAGATCGAACGTCTGAACTTTGAAAACCGCCGCATGCGCCAGGAACTCGAACAGCTTGGCGTCAATGTGGACCGGCTGTTGTCAGGCGGCGCGGCTTATGGCGCGGCAGGGGATGAAATGGGCGCCACGGGGGATCCTCTGTCTTTGGGCGGCCCGTCAGACCTCTTGTCCGCCGACGAAATTGATTCAAGCGATCCTTACGCACAAGCGCGTGCGTCCACCGTGCAGCCTTTGCGCGCGCCGACGCCCGGTCAAAGCGCACAAGCGCCGCGCGGGACGGGGCGCGAAAGCCTGTCGCAAAGCGCGGCTTTGCCCCAGTTGAATGCGGATATCACTGAGCTGGACGCGCCGCCGGAAGCCGTCATGGATGCCGACACCTTGTTCCAAACCGCGAACGCTCGCCTTCTCGACGGCGATTTTGGCGGTGCTCGGGAATTGCTGCGGGAGTTCACCCAGACCTATCCCGAAGACGCCAAAGTCGGCCAGGCCTGGTATTGGCTGGGGGAAACCCATTTCATCAATGGTGACTTCCAGGATGCGGCGGACGCGTATATCGCCGCCTTGCAGGCGGATCGTCAGGGCGCCCGAGCGCCCGACGCCCTGGTCCGGTTGGGGGCGTCGCTGGCGGCTTTGGGCGAAACCAGTCGCGCGTGCCAGGTGCTGGCCACCTTCGCGTCCGAGTTCCCGCGCGCCGGTGAGGACGCGCGCCGCAAGGCGCAACGTGAGACCGCACGGATTGGCTGCCGATAGGGGGCGAGGTGTCTGAAGCGCTGGCGCTTGGGTTTTCCGGCGGCGGAGATTCCACCGCTCTGCTCCATGCCTTGCGGGCCGCGTTTCCCGATCTCACGCTGCACGCTTTGATCGTTGATCATCAGCTGCGACCCGAAAGCGCGGTCGAGGCGGCTGATAGCGCAGACTACGCTCGATTCTTGGGGGCTGAACCGCATATCCTGCGATGGACAGCGCCGAGGAAGAACCAGGCCGCCGCGCGTCTGGCGCGCCATCGCCTGTTGGCGGGCGCGTGCGAAGGGCTGGGGGTCGATCTCTTATGCCTGGGCCATACGCTGGACGACCGGATCGAAACCCTGCGCATGCGGGCGAAACGTGAGGGCGGTTGGCGGACCTTGACCGGCATGACCCGGTTTGACGCCTCTCCGGTCTGGCCCGAAGGGCGGGCCTTGACGGTGGCGCGCCCGTGTCTCGATTTGAGGCGCGCGGAGCTGCGTGACTATCTCAAAGGCTTTGAGGCGCGCTGGATTGAAGACCCCTCGAACGAAGACGCCCAGTCTGAGCGTGTTCAGTTGCGCCAGAAGGCGTATCCGCCCGGCGGGCCGGCTGAGCATGGCCTGTTGAGTCTGTCAGACCAGAGTGTGGATGCAGAGCGCCTGTTGCGCAGCGCAGCCTGGCGACTGGTGGAGCGGGCTGTGAGCTGGACGCCCTGGGGCGGGGCGCGACTGAATGCGGACATGTTTTCACTGGCGGCCAAACCCATGGCGCTGCGCGCGATGGAAGCGGTCATGCTGGCGGTATCCGGCGAGGCGCGGACGCCGACACCTGACGGGGTGGAGGCCTGTCTGAAGGCGCTCGAAGCGCGAGAGGCGCATACGCAATCGGGTGTTCTTCTGACCACTGACGGCGTGATGGGGCGGGATCCTGGCGCCGTGCTCGGCCGGGCGGACGGCGGTGCGGAGCCAGTGGTCCTGGAGCTGCAAGCGGGTGAGGTCGGCCTGTTTGATGGCCGCTTTGAAGTCCGGGCGGAGACGGCACGCCGGGTTGAAGCCTTGGGAGAGCGGTCGCCGCCGGAGGATGTTTCACTCGCGGATGTGCCGCCTGCGCTTCGTCAATCGTTAACACTGATCACGACTTGCAATAGCGCTGAAGGAGGCGAAATCGTGCAGTTGGCCTTTGGCGACACAGACACTTGGTCGCTGCTTTGCATGATACGCTTGCGGCGCTGGCTGCTTCCTTGCGACGCGCCGGCATGGTTTGATGGGGACAAATCTGCGTTGCATATACGCGCCGCACTGGCAAAAACGGTCTGACGCCCCAATATCAGACGTAACATTTTGATGACCGCCTCAGATGCGCGCCCGACACGATGGCGGCGCGGACAAGGACACTGACGATGAATATGCGCAATATGCTGGTTTGGGCGATCTTGCTGGTGCTGCTGCTGGCGCTGTTCAACATGCTCCAGGGCCCCAGCCAATCGGCGCCCTCCAACGAGATCAACTATTCCCAGTTCATGAACCAGGTCGAAAGCGGTCAGGTCAGCTCCGTCACCATTCAGGGTGACACGATCACTGGCCAGACCACGGGCGGCGCCACCTTCCGCACAACCATTCCGGCCGACGCCAATGTGACGGCGGTGCTGCGCTCTGCGGATGTGGACATCACCGCTCAACAACCCAGCGAAGGCGGCATCAGCCCGCTGGGCATTCTGATCAACTGGTTCCCGATGCTGCTCCTGATCGGCGTGTGGATCTTCTTCATGCGTCAGATGCAGGGCGGCGGCCGCGGCGCCATGGGCTTTGGCAAGTCCAAGGCGAAGCTTCTGACCGAGAAAACGGGCCGCGTCACCTTTGACGATGTGGCTGGCATTGATGAAGCCAAGGAAGAGCTTGAGGAGATCGTCGAATTCCTCAAAGACCCCTCCAAATTCCAGCGACTGGGCGGCAAGATACCCAAAGGCGCCTTGCTGATCGGTCCTCCGGGCACGGGTAAAACGCTCACCGCGCGCGCTGTCGCCGGCGAAGCGGGCGTACCCTTCTTCACCATTTCGGGTTCGGATTTCGTTGAAATGTTCGTCGGCGTCGGCGCATCTCGTGTGCGCGACATGTTCGAGCAGGCCAAGAAGAACGCGCCCTGCATCATCTTCATCGACGAGATTGATGCTGTGGGTCGTTCGCGCGGCGCGGGCCTTGGCGGCGGCAATGACGAACGCGAACAGACGCTCAACCAGCTGCTGGTGGAGATGGATGGCTTTGAAGCCAATGAAGGCATCATTCTGATCGCGGCGACGAACCGTCCGGACGTTCTGGATCCGGCGCTTTTGCGTCCTGGCCGCTTTGACCGTCAGGTGATGGTGCCCAACCCCGACATCACGGGCCGTGAGAAAATCCTCAAAGTGCATATGCGTGAGGTGCCGCTGGCCGACGATGTGGAGCCCAAGGTCATTGCACGCGGTACGCCGGGTTTCTCTGGCGCGGACCTGGCGAATCTTGTGAACGAGGCGGCGCTCCTGGCCGCACGCCGCAACAAGCGTGTGGTTTCGATGGCGGAGTTCGAAGACTCCAAGGACAAGGTCATGATGGGGCCTGAGCGCCGTACCATGGTCATGACCGAGAAAGAGCGCACGCTCACCGCCTATCACGAATCCGGTCACGCCATCGTGGCGCTGAACGTCCCGGCGGCGGACCCGGTTCACAAAGCCACCATCATTCCGCGCGGACGCGCGCTGGGCATGGTCATGCAGCTGCCCGAGGGCGACAAGCTGTCGATGACCCATCAGGAAATGACGTCGCGTCTGGCGATCATGATGGGTGGCCGCGTTGCGGAAGAGCTGAAATTCGGCAAGGAGAACGTCACCTCCGGCGCCGCCAGCGACATCAAGCAGGCCACCCGTCTGGCTCGCGCCATGGTCACCCAATGGGGCTTCTCTGAAGAGATCGGCCCGGTGGATTATGGCGAGGACCAGGGCGATGTCTTCCTGGGTCAGCAATTGATGCAGTCGTCTAAAATTTCAGCCGAAACCTCCGCCAAGATCGAACAAGAGGTCAAGGCTCTGGTGGAAGGCGGTCTCAAAGAGGCCCGCCGCATCCTGACCGAAAAAGGCGACGATTGGGTCGCTCTGTCCGAAGGGCTTCTGGAATACGAAACCCTGTCCGGTGATGAGATTGTTGAGCTCTTGAAGGGCAATAAACCTCATCGCGACACGGAAGTGCCGCCCAAGACGGATGGCGGTTCGCCGCCCTCTGGCGCGGTGCCGGTCATCGAAGATGACGAGGATGAAGCGCCGAGCACGGGTAATGGGCTTGAGCCCAAGCCCGGCGGCGCCTGATAGCGCCTTTGCATTCAGACGATCAAACGGCCGCTCCCTCAGGAGCGGCCGTTTTTATGTCAGTGCGCGTCAGTGAGCATTTTGATCAAATGATCAAGCGTGGTGGGATCCAGAAAGGTTCGCCCGCTTTCCAGCGCCATCGCCTCGATCGCGCACGTTGGATCGGCGAACCAGGATGTCCCGGCTTCATGGTCTTGCATGACCTGTCCCTTGACGCACAGCCAGGTCCGGGCGGACGCATCATGTTCGATGCGTATGCCGCGATAGCCGAGCCGTGTAGGCGGGGTCCATTCCGGGCCGGTAGGCAATCCCTCAAGCGCCTTGAGCAAACGGGTCGCCAGCTCGCCCGACACAAGCCATTCAGGATCACGTCGACCGGAATAGATCTGTAGGGTCACACGAAGGGTCATTGAACCGGCCTAGCTGATCACCACGCCGGAATTGGTGATCATGTAACTGCAGAACTGGGTGTAGTCGCCGCGGTCACAGGTGGCGGGATCGGTGATCTGGGCGCCGGTATTGTCAGTGTTGATCACCGGGGTTGAGCCCGGCTTGTGCGACCAGCAGCCATTTGAGTCCTGACGATACCAGTGAAAATCAGTGTCCGGCCAGATCACCAGCGCCACATACCAGCCTGGCGTGTCCTCAGAAAAGTTCGCTGAGGCGACGAGTCCGTCCGAGACTGCGCTGGGCTGAACCCCGCCGCAACTCATAGCGGTGATGGGCGTGCCAGAGGCGCGGCCGGGTTGAGCGAAGGTATTGGTGGCCTGGTTGTTGGCGTAATTATAGCAATTATTGTTCGCCAGACGGACAGCGTTGTTATTCCACCAATCAGGATCATAAACGGGCGCGTTCTGGCCCTTGCAGTCAGGGCAGTCGACTTGCGGCAGGGCGGTGATCAAGGGACGCTCATACGCGTGAGCAAGGGCGTTCTGCACCGTCGGGCTCAGCTCCAGATGCTTGAGCGCCAGCGTGATCAGTTCCTGCTCAAGCTCGGGTGCGCCCGCCAGGGTCAGGCCCAGTGCGCTCGCGGCGCCCAGTGCGTCCTGGCTCATGGCGTCCATGTCTGATCCTGGCTCAAGAGGCAGGAGCGTAAACCCCTGATATCCGAGCCCGCGGCTGGCGTTCGGGCTGGCGGGCCCAACCTCGAGCGCCCGTTTGAACAGGGATATCGCCTCGGTTTCTGACAAGGTGAAGCGCGGATTGGGGCGGCCGGAGAAGATATTCAGTTGCACGGACAGGCTCATGGGATCCTCCCTTGATGAAGAGCGCCACAAGTATGCCTGAGAGAAAAATACAACCTATGAGTTTATGTGGCGACACTGTCGCTCAATCCAGATCAGCCCTGCATGCTTGCTCATGCAGGGCTGATGGAGCAGGACGGGTGATCAGCGCGCGATGCGCACGCCATCCGCCTCGTCAAGCGCAGCCGTGACGCCCCAGCCGCCAAAGGTTTCGGAGACTGCGAAGGTCAGGGTGTTCTCGCCCTCTCGCAGGTTCAGCGGAACGGCCACATGCCGGGTGATGGTGCCCAGATAGCGATAGTCGCGGCTGCGCCAGTTATTATTGCCGACAAACAGACGTTCGCCATTCAAGAACACCTGAACCCGGTCGGAATAGCCAAACCGGACCAGCGCTGTGCGGGGGCCGTCAGCGCGCAGTGTCGTCTCAGCGAAGACCGTATCGCCTTCGGAATGGCGGGTAACGCTCGCCAGATTGGCGATCTCGTTATAGGCCACGTCGAGCGCGGTCCAGTGATCGCGCGAGGCGTGCAGGCTTTCAAAGTTCTGGTCGGCGAGTTGGGCTTCGCTGAACGGCGCGGAGACGCGCCAGGTGCGTACTAAATTCGCTGTTGGCTCCATCATCGGGCGCTCAGGCGCCCCGGTGATCTCAGGATTGGGCTCGGGCGTGACGCGCACATTGCGTACATAGCCCGACGCCACGCCATTGGGCGCCAATTGCCAGAAGCCGACCCAGCCCGCGCCCTCTTCGCGCTGCAGGTCGGGAATGTGATGGATCAGCTCTCCGTCCATAAAGATGTCGGCTTGATCCTCGGCGACGACCACGCGCACATCCATCCAGCGGTTCAGACCATGATTGACCTGGCTGATGGCGTCCGGATCTGAAAAAATCTGCCAACCTGTCACGCCGTCATAAGCGGGCGTGTACTGCACAGAGTCTGGCATATTGTTGAGATGGTGACGGAAATAGAACTTCTCCCAATCGCCCACGCCCTGACCGCGCCACAGAACGCCGGTATGCCCCGGAGATCCGCTGATCGCCATTTCAAAGCGGATCTCGCCGGTTTCAAACTGGGATCCGTCCATCCAGATCACGCCATCGCGAAAATTAAGGGCGTCGCGACCCAGAAATTCTGAGCGTTCGGCCAGTTCAGCTTCGATCCGCCAGCTTTCGCCTTCAAACTCAAGCATGTCTTGCGCCAGTGCGGGCGCGCTTAGCGCCGCACACAGGGCGGCGGCGGTCATCAACAGTTTCATCACATTGCTCCTGCCATAAGGGAATATGGCTGGAGACTGGTCCTAAAGCGCTGGCGCGGTCTTGAAGATTTCGGACTCTACGGATCTTTCCGCATGGAGCGCGGTCGGCGTGAGCCCGGTCAGCGCTTTCAGGGATCGGCTGAGATGGGCTTGATCGCTATAACCGCTGGTTAGCGCGATGTCCGCCCAGTTCGGGCGAGCGCTCTGGTCGGCGCGCTCAATCGCCGCCAGCGCCCGGATCTGACCTGCGAGCGCTTTCGGCCCGACGCCCAGCCGTCCGGTCATGCAGCGATGAAGATGACGCTCGCTCACCCCGGCGCGCTCGGCGAGGGCATTGGCGCGGACGCGACCTTTCGTAGCGCGCAACAGGCGCGCGGCCCAGATGGCCAGCCTGTCTTGGTGACGGGACGGTTCTGTCAGGGGCTGTCGCAGGCGCCGGAAATCGCTCTGGGGGAGGATGGCGTCGGTCAATTCGTCAGGGCGTACGCCGAACAGGCACAGCGCATGTTCGGGCAGGATAAACATGCCTTCCAGCACGGAGCCCGGCGGCGGCGCGTAGAGCCGAGGGGTGCGGATAGGGCCAAAAACCCAGTGCGACTGGTCCAGAATTTCGCCAGTCGGCGCGAACAGGCTTTCGGTCACAAGGCTCAGCCGGCTTTCGGGCAGCACTCTGTGCGGCGCTGAGGCGGGCAGGAAACCTGCATCATATCGCCACTCATGACTGCCGCGTTCGGCGCGGGATCGCGCTTCGCTATAAGGGCCCAGCCGAGTGATGAAGTGCGCCGTCATAAGTCACCGGATACCGGTCAGACCCTGACGGCGCAAATCGCAATCGTGTGATCAGGCGCTTAGTTGCCAGCGCCAGCAGACGGCGCGCCCGCCATGCGGGTTTGCACCGCAGACAGGTTGGACGCCAGCACGGCGTTGTTCGGCGCCAACGCCAGCGCGGTTTCACAGGCCTGAGCCGCTTCGGCGGTCTGGCCCAGCTGATGCAAGGCGATACAGGCGTTCGCATGGGCGGCGGCCCGCACGCTGGTGCGCGATCCGCTGTCCAACGCGGCGCGGCTGAAGTGCAGCGCGGTCGCCCAGTCGCCCTGGTTGAGGGCGCGGACGGAGCCGCGAATATCGGAATCGGCCACACGGACCGGGGTGAAATCCTGGACCGGCGCGCCGGTCAGTTGCAGGGCGAGAATTGCAGTTGCAAACACGGACATATAAGCCTCCATTCAGTGATGCAGCGAATATGGCGCACCGCAGCATATGTACAATTGACTGAAACTGCATAATCGGTATTCATAGTTGAATGGATAACTGGTCAGACTACTATCTCGCCCTCTCCGTCTACGAAGCGGGCAGTCACGCCGCCGCCGGTCGTGTGCTGGGGCTCAGCCAGCCTACGGTCAGTCGCCGGATGCGAGCGTTGGAAACCCATCTGGGCGGCGCCTTGTTTGAACGTCGGGGGGATGTCCTGACGCCGACAGCGCTAGGCCGGTCCGTGCTGGATCACGCCCGCAACATGCAAGACGAGGCCGCCGCGATCGAGCGTGCCGCGCGCAGCGGGAATGAGCGGATCGAAGGGCGGGTGACCGTAGCCGCCAGCGACGGCGTCGGCGCAGACTGGCTGCCAGGCGCGCTGACGCCCTTGCTCCAAGCGCACCCTGACCTGTCCGTCGAACTCAAGATCGGCTTTGAACCGGCCAATCTGGCGGGCGGCGACGCCGATATCGCCTTGCGTTGGGGCCAGCCCGGGCCGCAGCATAGTCTTCTGGCCCGCCGTGCGGCGGAAGTGGGCAGCGGCATGTACGCCTCGGAATGCTATCTGGAACGTCATGGCGCGCCGCAAACACTTGATGACGTCGCCGATCACGTGGCGGTGGGCTGGGCGGCGCCGATCGCCTTTCAATGGCCGCGGACGCCCATTGGCGACGAGCTCAAACCCCGTCGCGACGTCATGGTCGCGACCCATCCCAGCGCCCATCTGGAGGGGTTGCGCAATGGTCTGGGCCTCGGGGTGACCTCGCACAGACTAGCGCGGGTCAGCCCTGGGCTTGTACGCATCCTGCCTGATTTCGAGGTCTTGCTGGATTTGTGGCTGGTCGCCCATGGCGCGGTGCGGCGCTCGCGCGCGCAAGCCACCGTGCTTGATCATATCGCTGAAGCCCTGCGCGCAGACCGTGAGCATTTCCGGAATGGCGAACTGTCGCGGTATTCCAAGGCGTCGAGCCGTCCATGCTAGCCTTCCCGATCCGTCCGCACAGCGATGGTCGGCCGCAGGTCATGGGCATCGTCAATGTGACGCCTGACAGCTTTTCAGACGGTGGACGGCACGCCAGCACACAGGCGGCTCGCGATCATGGGCTGGCTTTGCTGGAGGCGGGCGCAGATTGCCTCGATGTCGGTGGGGAGAGCACCCGGCCGGGCGCTGACCCCGTCTCTGAAAGCGAAGAGCTGGACCGTGTCGCGCCTGTGATCGAGGCGATCCTGGCGGAACGCCCGCACACGCCGATCTCGATTGATACGATGAAGCCAAGCGTGGCGCGCGCCGCCGTGCATGCTGGCGCGAGCCTGTGGAATGACGTCAACGCTCTGCGCGCCGACACCGCGCCTGAAACCGCCATGGAGCTGGGGGTGCCGGTGTGCCTGATGCATATGCAGGGCGAGCCGCGCACCATGCAGGCGGCGCCGCACTATGACGACGTGGTCAATGACGTGGCGCGCTATTTGGGACAGCGCGCCGGCGTTTTGCTCGCCACCGGTTTTGACCGCAATCTGATCGTGCTTGATCCCGGTATCGGCTTCGGCAAAACGCTGGAACACAATCTCCAGCTTATGGCCTCGCTGGAGCATTTCGTCTCGCTGGGGCTGCCGGTTCTGTTCGGCGCCTCGCGCAAACGCTTCATCCAGGCGATTGACGATCCGGCGGTGGACGCAATGGATCGGCTGGGCGGCTCGATCGCCGTCGCGCTGCACGCCGCCCGGGCCGGCTGCGCCATCGTGCGGGTCCATGACGTGCGCGAGACGGTGCAGGCGCTCAAGGTGCAGGCGGCGGTTTTGAACGCCGGGGCCTAGGCCCAGCCCAAAGCCTGACGCATCGCTTTGACGCCCATGATCTGTTCGCTGTTACGCCAGTCCGCGTCGGGCTGCAGGCCGGCGTCGACCAGCAACATGGCGCAAGTGAGGTGCTCATCACGGGCGCCGCGGGGCGGCTCAAGCCAGCCTTGCACGGCCCATCCCAGCGGGGTCGCGCTGTACTGGGCGTCGCGCAGATAGATATAGACGCCATGGTCCATCAGGCGTTTCACGAGGTCGGCCATGCCCATGATCGCGGCCCAGTGCAGGGCGGTGGCGCCGAACAGGCCGCGCGGATCGGGATTGGCGCCCTTGTCGAGCAGGCGATGGGCGATGGACGGGCAGGACAGGCTGATGGCGCTGATCAGCAGAGTGTCGCCATTGCCCGGATGGACAGCGTCCAGATCTGCGCCCGCCGAGATCAAGGCGTTGGCGAAAGCCAGCCCTTGCTGTTCAGTCAGGCGTGCATCAAACACCCGGTCGCAAATGGCATGAAGAGGGTGAGGCGTATGGCGCCCGTCATTGACCGGCGCATTGGTCAAATGCGGCAAGCGCCCGAGCAAATGGCTCAGGGCGCTTGCGTCTTGGGTTTCAAGGCACTCAATCAGGCTCGACATGGATCAAGCCTGCCGCACCGCGGCAGGCTTGTCCTGTCCATAGCGTGACCGCTTGGTAAGCTAGCTGTCAGTTTTGCGCTTGATGCGCTTTAACGGGCGATCGCCGCCTTCAGCTTTCTTGAACGCGGGCTTGCCGCCCTCGGCTTTTTTGAAGCCGGGCTTGGCGCCGGGGCCTTTCTTGAAGCCGCCGGGTTTGGCGGCTTGGGGCTTGTCGCCATCCCGCTTTTTGAACGGCGGCTTGCCTTTCGGCGCCCAGTCGCGCTTGGGGCGCGTGTCTTCAGCAGAGCCGCCAAAGAAATCATCGTCATCATGACGCTTGGCGGCGCGTTCGTTTTTGCCGGGACGCGGCGCGCGCTTGGGTTTGCTACGGTCGCGATCGCCGCCGCGCGGGCCTTTGTTGAAGTCCGGCGCTGCGGTCTCAAACGGTTCGTCGCCCGCCAGTGACACCCGCACATTCTTGTCGGTTTCACGCGGCTGGTTCATCGCCTGCTTGAAGCCTTCGATCTTGTCTTCGGCGATCTGGAAGCGGGTCGCGGAATCACCAATCTTGATCGCGCCGATATCATTGCCGGCGACGCCGCCAACACGGCAGATCAGCGGCAAAAGCCAACGCGGCTCAGCGCGCTGCTTGCGGCCCAGATCAATCTCGAACCATTGGCCTTCGTCAAAGTCTTCGCGGCCACGGCGCGGACCCCGATCGGCGCGCTCTTCACGCTGGCGCTCGGGCGGCGTGCCCGACAGCTCTTCCGGCGCCGGCATGCGGCGTTCAAGCTCGGCCAGGAAGCCGGCCGCCAGTTTTTCAGCGCCAAACTGTTCGATCAGGGCGCGGATCTCTTCGATCCGGTCTTCATCCACATCATTGGCCAGCGCCGGATGTTCGGCCAGCCGTTCGCGGTCCTTCTCACGGACATCGTCCGCATCGGGCGCGTTCACCCATTGCGCTTCCACCTTGGCGTCGCGCAGCAAGCGAATGATGCGGCCTTTGCGGGAGCTGGCGACCACGAACACGCTGGTGCCTTTGGACCCGGCCCGGCCGGTCCGGCCAGAGCGGTGCAGCAGGCTTTCGGCGTTGGTCGGCGGTTCGGCGTGAACCACCAAGTCCAGACCCGGAAGGTCGATGCCGCGGGCGGCCACGTCGGTGGCGACGCAGACATTCGCCCGGCCGTCGCGCAGCGCTTGCAGCGCCTTGGTGCGTTCAGCCTGGGTCAGCTCGCCCGACAGCGCCACTGCGTGAAAGCCGCGATTATGCAGCTTGGCGGCCAGACGGTTCACTTCATCACGGCGGGCGCAGAACACCAGCGCGCGGGGCGCTGAATGATAGCGCAGCACATTGATGACGGCGTTCTCGCGGTCATGACCGGATACGGTGTGCGCCACATAGCTGATGTCGGCGTGCTGTCCGGTGGCGCTGAGTTTGGAGATGCGTAGGGCGTCGCGCTGATAGGTCTCGGCGATGCGGGCGATCTCTTTGGAGACCGTGGCCGAGAACAACAGGGTGCGGCGCTCTTCCGGCGCAGAACCAAGGATGAACTCGAGGTCCTCGCGGAAGCCGAAATCGAGCATTTCATCGGCTTCATCCAGCGCGATGGCGCGGATATTGGACAGGTCCAGCGCCTTGCGCTCGATATGGTCGCGCAAACGGCCCGGCGTGCCCACCACGATATGGGCGCCGCGATCGAGAACCCGGCGCTCGGTGCGGGCGTCAAGACCGCCCACGGCGCTGGCGAGACGGGCGCCGGCGTTGGCGTACAGCCAGTCGAGCTCGCGTTGAACCTGCAAGGCCAGCTCACGGGTCGGGGCGATGATCAGAGCCAGCGGCGCGCCCGCTTGCGGCAGACGGTCTTCACCGGCCAGCAGCGTCTCGGCCATGGCCAGACCAAAGGCGACGGTTTTGCCAGAGCCCGTCTGGGCGGAGACCAGAAGGTCGCGGCCCACAGCCTCGTCGGTCAGAACCGCGGACTGGACTTCGGTCAGGGCGTCATAGCCCTTCGTCTCCAGCGCTGAGACCAGCGCTGAAGGAATGGTGGTGGGGAACTTCATATGTACCTCGCAAAGGACGTGAGCCTCACAATCCCTTGCTTGAGGCCAGCCCTGAAAACCTGATCGCGCGGAGTGCCCCGGCGCGACTGAGCGGCGGCTGATAGCAGGCCTCGCACCGAAAAGATACGAAAAACCTGCATCAGCCCCGAAATGGCCTTGATTGGGCCTAGCCCTCCGCCAGCGCTGCGAGGCGCGCATAAACGCCTTCGCCCTGAGCGGCCAGCTCGTCATGCGTGCCTTGTTCGACCACGCGGCCCTTGTCAAACACGAGAATGCGGTCCGCATCCCGAATGGTTGAAAGCCGGTGGGCGATGACGATGGCGGTCTTGCCTTGGGTCACATCCGCCATGGCCTCCTGCACATCGCGTTCGGTTTCATTGTCGAGCGCGCTGGTGGCTTCATCAAAGATCAGGATCGGCGCATCGGCGAGCACAGCGCGCGCGATGGCGATGCGCTGGCGTTCGCCGCCCGACAGCTTCACCCCGCGCTCACCCACCAGCGTGTCATAGCCTTTGGGCAAGGTGACGATGAAGTCATGGGCGCGGGCGCGTTTCGCAGCGTCCACGATCTGCTCGTCGGTGGCCTCCGGGCAGGCATAGGCGATGTTTTCCGCAATAGTGCGGTGAAACAGGGCCGGGTCCTGAGGCACCAGCGCGATGGAGCTGCGCAAGCTCGATTGCGCCACCGTGCGCACATCCTGACCATCGATGATGATGGCGCCGTCATCCACATCGTGAAAACGCTGGACCAGCTTGACGAAACTGGACTTGCCTGACCCGGTCGGGCCGACCAGCGCCACGCGCTCGCCGGCCGGAATGGTCAGGGAGAAATCTTCGTATAGCGGCGTGTCCTGTCCCTGATAGGTGAAGCGGACATCCTTGAAGACCACTTCGCCCCGTCCGGGTTTGAAATCGGGCGCGCCGGGCAGATCTGCGATCTGGGCGTCGGTCTGGGCGAAGGCGGCGAGGTCCTGGATCTCGTCCAGACCGCGCTGGACGTTTTGCACTTCTTCGCCGAACCGGCGCATATAGCCCGCCATCATCAAGAAGGCGGTGATGCCGAACACCACGTCGCCCGCCGTCGCCTCGCCTTGCGTCCACAACTGCAGCAACAGGCCCGCCAGCCCCGCCTGCAGCATGATGACGGCGGTCATCTGGATCAGCCAGGCGTTGGTGAAGCGCAGCCAGGTCTTTTTCGCTGCGGCGCGCCAACCCCGGGCCAGGGTATGAAACCGGCTGTCCTCACGTGCTTCCGCGCCAAAGCTTTTCACCGTGGCGACGCCGGAGATCACGTCCGCGATCGCGCCGCCGAGCTCTGAATCCTTGGCGTTCGAGATGACGTTCTGCGGGCGGATGTAATAGGTGGAGACCATCACCGTCAGCACGATGAAGGTGAAGGTCACCGCCAGCGCATAAAGGCCCACGATGGGCCAGTGCAGCAGCATGTAAACGCCCAGCGCCACCATCACGCCGATCGACGGGATCATCGAGAACCATAGCGTGGCCGTGATGGTGTCATACGCCCACATGCCGCGGGTGATTTTGCGCACCACCGCGCCAGCGAAGGCGTTGGCATGCCAGTCCGCGCTGAAGCGCTGGACCTTGGCGAAGGCCTCGGACGTCATGTCCGCCATGTTGGCGCTGGAGAACGGGATCTCACACCGCACCATGATCTGGCGGGCGGCGTTCACCAGCACGGCCAGGCCGACGAATACGATCAGCGCCATCCAGTGCGTATCGCCGGACGGGTCGGCGTTGGCGCTGCTGATGGAATCTATGAGCTGGCCGGCGGCCACGGGAATAAAGACGTCCGCCAAAGTGGCGAGCGCAGAGAAGCCCACAACCAAGCCGAACAGCCAGGGGCGACGCGCCCATTGCCGGGCGACAAAGCGAAGCACGTCAAAATTGGAAAGCACCCGCGTGCTGGCGGTGTCCTCGTCTTCAAAATCGTTGAAATCGGTCATCTCGGTCCTGCATGCGTACGAGTCGTCATCAGCTGGAATCCAGCGATGGGCGATACGTACGATCTGTAAAGCTGCGGAAGAGGCGAGGGATTTAGCGTTCGGGCCAGACGCGATGCGCGCCAAGGTCCACATTTGCTGCGACGCTCACCACCTGGGTTTCACCAGGCCGCCGCTGCTTTCAAGATCGTGACACGGATCCAAGAACTCCTTCTGGACAGAGACATCTGTCGGGTGAGGTTGCTTAGATCACCCCATGATTGAAAACCAGAGTGAAGTTGGGGAGGCGTTGCGAATAAGATCCAGTGTGACTGTTTGAGCACGATCTGTGCGCTTGCACGCGCTCGCCTCACCGACTAGCTCACACCTGACAGTGAGGGAGCACAGCCATGACCGACGAAACCGAGATCGAAGCGGGCGAGTTTGAAAACCCGAAGGGCCGCGTCTTGATCATCGCCGGGTCTGACAGCTCGGGCGGCGCGGGCGTTCAGGCCGACATCAAGACGGTGACGGCGCTGGGCGGATACGCCTCGACGGCGATCACAGCGGTGACGGTTCAGAACACCAAGGGCGTGTCCGGCGTGCATCCCATTCCTGATGACGTGATCGTCGCCCAGATGGGCGCCGTGTTGTCTGATATTGGCGCTGACGCGATCAAGACTGGCATGCTGGGGTCTGTCAGCACGATTGACGCACTGATCAAGGCGCTTGATGAGGGCGGCACGGTCGGTCTGCCGTTGATCGTCGACCCGGTCATGGTGGCGAGCTCGGGCGATTCCCTGGTCAGTGAAGACACCGCCGAAGCGATCCGCACCTTGTTGTTGCCGCGCGCCAGCCTGATCACGCCCAATGCGCCGGAAGCCGCCGTTCTGGCGGGCGGGACGATTGAGGATATGGATGACCAGCGCGCCGCCGCTGACGAATTGCTGGAGATGGGCGCCAAGGCGGTGCTGATCAAAGGCGGCCATCTGGAAGGCTCTCAGATCATCGATCTGTTGGCGACGCGCAATGGCGTGCGCCTGTTCACGCGCCCGCGCATACATACGCGCCATACCCACGGCACCGGCTGTACGCTGGCGAGCGCGATCGCCGCCTTGATGGCGCAAGGGCAGGGCCTTGATCGCGCCGTCGAGATGGCGGGCGATTATCTGTATGAAGCGATCCGACGCGCCCCCGGTTTTGGCGAGGGCCATGGCCCGGTCCAGCACGGCTGGACGGTCAATGCGTCAGAATTCGCTCACGCGCCGGTCCGGGGCGAATAGGGTTTGGGTTTGCGCCGCGCCACATAGACGCCCAGCAAGATCACGCATAGGGCGATCAGGGTGGTCAGCGTCATCTCTTCGCCGCGCAGCACGCCGATGATCGCGGCCACCACCGGCACCATATAATTGATCAGTGCGATAAAGGCCGCGCCCACTTTGCGGGCGATGGTCATGTAGACGATTGTGGCGAGCGCGGTCGGCAGCAGGCCGAGCGCTATGACAGCCAGGATCGAGGGCAGGCTGGGGCTGATCGGCGGCCCGGCGACAAGGTCATAGATCGCAACCGGAAGCGACAGCACCGCCGCGCAGATCATCGAACCCGCCGCGATCACGCTGGGCGGCGTCTCCGGCGCGGCCTGATACATCACGGCGTTGGCGGCGTAGCACAGCGTGGCGATGAAGATCAGGAGCTGGGCGAGGAAATCCACTTCCAGCATGCCCTTGAGCGCCGCCGGTCCCATCAAGATCACAATGCCGGAAAATCCGATCACAAAGCCCAAACCCTTGCGCGCCGTCAGGCGCTCGTTGGGCAGCAGGAAATGTGCGGCGGCGATCACGGTCAGCGGCATCATGCCCATCAAGATGCCGGCGATGCCGGACGGCACGGTCTTCTGACCGATGGCGATCAGGAGGAAGGGCAGGGCGTTGCCCGCCAGGCCCAGGCCGAAAAACCATAGCCAGCGCACATCGCGTAAAGGCGGAAACCGGCGCCGGCGATAAAACACCCAAGCGGTCAGAACGACGGCCGCCAGGGTCAAACGGCTCAGCACGATGATAGAGGGCGGCAAGGTGTCGACGGCGACCGCGATGAAGGCGAACGCACCACCCCACAGCAGCGCCAGAAGGCCGAGCGCGCCCCATCCTTTTACGCCGGGGTCTTCGCGCGTCATCCCAATATGGCTTTCAGCGCTTGGACCAGACGGTCCACATCCTGTTCGGTGTTATAGATATGGGCGCTGATCCGCAGGCGCGGGCCGCGCTGGGAGGCATGGATATCATGTTCGCGCAGTCGCGTTGCGATGTCTGCGGGGGCGGTGTCAGGAAGGCTCAGGGACAGATAATGCGCCGCCTGATCAGGGATGTCCGCGTGAAGCCCCAGGGGCCGGACGCCGTCCTTGATGCGGGCGCTTGTCGCTGCGCATTGGCGTGCGATCTCAGCGACGCCCAGTCCATTGATCAGTTTGAGGCTTTCAAGCGCGGCGGGCAGCAATTGATGATTGGCGCGCTCGCCCATGTCAAACCGTCGCGCGCCAGCGTCATAGGTGTCGCGATAATCGATCAGCCGGGTGAAATCCTGGGCGTCACTGCGGTTGATCCAGTTTTGCTCAAGCGGAACGCCGCCTTGATGGCGCGGCGCCACGTACAGATACCCGGTCGCATAGGGGCTGAGCAGCCATTTATAGGCGGCGGCGACAGCGAAATCAGGATCAACGGCTTTCACGTCGAACGCCATCACGCCCAGCGACTGGGTGAGGTCCAGCACCAACGCCGCGCCCTGCGCCTTGGCGGCTTTGGACACCGCTTCGAGATCAATCCGGCCGCCATCAATCCAGTGCAGCGCCCCGCAAGCCACAAGCCGGGTGCGCGGCGAAAGCATTGCGAGCAACGCCTGGGTCCAGGTCTCATGTTCGGTGCGTGTGGCGGTCTTGATCACCGCGCCGGTCTGCTGCGCCAGCGCCCGCCAGGTGTAGACGTTGGAGGGAAACTGCCCGTCCAGAATGACAATCTCGTCGCCTGGCTTGAGGTCGAGATTGCGCGCGGCGGTCGCCAGGCCGTAAGAGGCGGCGGGGACCAGGGCGATGTCATCGGCCGACGCGTTGAACAGCCGTGCGGCTTCGCCCCTGACGCTTTCAGGCAGATCGAAGAATAGCTGGTTCGTGGTGTGTCGCCAGGGGCGCAGCTTGTCACGGAACGCAGCCTGCCCCGCCTCCGCCGCGCGGATCGGCAAGGGCCCGACCTGAGCGGCGTTGAAGTAAGCAGTGTCAGCGGGCAGATCGAACAAGGCGCGATAATCGGTCATGGCATTTGCGCTACGGCGTGTACGGAACGTGGTCAAGTCAGGATTTTTCCTGGCCTTGTACAATTGACCGCATGTGCAGCACGGCCTACCGGTGGAGCCCTGTCGATAACAAAGCTGAGGTCATCGTGTCATGACGGTTCTCAAACCCACCAGCCGCCCCAATGATGCTCGCTTCTCTTGCGGGCCCACCAAGAAGCGTCCGGGTTGGGAACTCTCTGCACTCGCCGCGGCGCCTTTGGGCCGTACTCACCGCGGCGGCACGCCCAAGGCGCGTCTGGCTGAAGCGATTGAGCGCACCGGCGCGATCCTGGAAATCCCTGACGACTACAAGGTGGTGATCACCCCGGCGTCTGATACGGGCGCGATGGAAGGCGCCATGTGGTCCATGCTGGGCGCGCGCGGCGTGGACGTGCTGGCGTGCGACGAGTTTGGCGGCCGCTGGCTGATTGATGCGCGCGACGAGCTTAAGCCCGAAGGGCTGACGATCCATCACGCGCCCTATGGCCAGGCGCCCGATTATTCCAAGGTCGACTTTAAGAACGACGTCGTCTTCACCTGGAACGCCACGGCGGCGGGTGTGCGCGTCACCGATGGCGACTGGATCAAGGACGATCGCGAGGGTCTGACCATCTGCGACGCCACCTCGGCCGCCTTCGCCATGGGCCTGCCCTGGGACAAGCTGGATGTGACCACGTTCAGCTGGCAAAAATGCATGGGCGGCGAAGCCCAGCACGGCATCGCCATTTTCAGTCCGCGCGCGCGCCAGCGCCTGCGTGAGTTCCGGCCGAGCTGGCCAGTGCCGCGTCTGCTGCAATTGTTTGAAGCGGGTGAGGAAACGGCGGCGATCTATGAAGGCTCCACCATCAACACGCCCTCGCTTTTATGCACCGAGGATTATCTCGATGCGCTGAAATGGGCGGCGAAAGAGGGCGGCGTGTCCGCGCTGATCGCTCGGACCCAGGCCAATTTCGACGCTCTGGCGTCCTGGGTCGAAAAGACCGACTGGATCGATTTTCTGGCCCAGGACCCAGCGACGCGCTCCACGACCTCTGTCACGCTGAAATTCTCCGGCAAAGAGCTGGAAGGCAAGTCCGAGGCGGAGCGTTGGGCGGTGTCGCGCCGTATGGGCGTGCTGCTGGATCGCGAAGAAGCGGCGTTCGATGTCATTCCGCATCCCAAGGCGCCCGCTGGCCTGCGCATCTGGTGTGGCCCGACAGTGGACGCTGATGATCTCGTGGCGCTCGGCCCCTGGCTGGATTGGGCGTATCAAGAAGCCCTCGCCAACCCGGCGGACTAGGCTTGCCCACAAGGCTTTGCCAGCGCGCTTCTTGCCCCTGGGCTGAGAAGCGCGTAAGCCACCCCCGGTTTTTCCGCGATACGGAGTATTTGCGCCATGTCCAATGTTGTGGTTGTCGGCGCCCAGTGGGGCGATGAAGGCAAAGGCAAGATTGTCGACTGGCTGTCCAACCGCGCCGACGTGGTCGTGCGCTTTCAGGGCGGTCATAATGCGGGTCACACGCTGGTCGTGGACGGGGTGGTCTACAAACTGTCGCTGATGCCGTCCGGCGTGGTGCAGAAAAAGCTCTCCCTCATCGGTAATGGCGTGGTCGTCGACCCTTGGGCCTTTATCTCCGAGATCGAGAAAGTGCGCGCGCAGGGCGTCGACCTCAGCCCGAAACTTGTGCGGGTCGCGGAAACCGCCACCTTGATCCTGCCGGTGCATCGCGAGCTCGACGCCCTGCGTGAGAACCGCGATGACGGGATGAAGATCGGCACCACCCGCCGCGGCATCGGCCCGGCCTATGAAGACAAGGTGGGGCGCCGCTCAGTCCGGGTTATTGACCTGGCCGATGAAACCCAGCTGCGTCGCCGCGTGTCCGAGCTCTTGCATCACCATAACGCCCTGCGTCGCGGCATGGGCGTTGACGAGGCGGATGAAGACGCGCTGGTCGCCGAGCTTCTGGAGATCGCGCCGAAAATCCTGCCCTATGCGGATCCTGTCTGGCGCACCCTCGACAGGGCCATCGCTGACGACAAGAAAATCCTGTTTGAGGGCGCCCAGGGCGCCTTCCTGGACGTGGATCACGGCACCTATCCCTATGTGACCAGCTCCAACACGGTCGCCGGTCAGGCGTCTGCCGGATCAGGCGTGGGGCCGGGCAAGGTCGGCTATGTGCTGGGCATTGTGAAAGCCTACACCACGCGCGTCGGCGAAGGCCCGTTCCCCACCGAGTTGACCGACGAGATCGGCCAGAAGATCGGTGAGCGCGGGCATGAGTTCGGCACCGTCACCTCCCGCCAGCGCCGCTGCGGATGGTTTGACGCCGTGCTGGTGCGCCAGAGCTGCAAGATCAACGGCATCAATGGCGTGGCGCTGACCAAGCTTGATGTGCTGGACGGCTTTGACGAGCTGAAAGTGTGCATCGGCTACAAGTTCAACGGCGAGATGTATGACCGTCTGCCCGCCGGTACGGGCGCCCAGGCGGGCGTCGAGCCGGTTTATGAGACGTTTGAAGGCTGGGACGGCTCCACTGCTGGCGCGCGCTCCTGGGCGGACCTGCCCGCTCAGGCCGTGAAATATGTGCGCCGTATCGAAGAGCTGATCGAGACGCCGGTGGCGCTCTTGTCCACCAGCCCCGAGCGAGACGACACGATCCTGATGCAGGATCCGTTCAAGTCCTGACCGGGCTGATCTGGTTCTGTGATGATCTGACAAAGGGCGGTCCGGACGGGCCGCCCTTTTGTCTCGGCGCTGCACCCAATTTGGAACGCGAGCCCGGACGGGGCGTTGAGTCAGGACGAACGCCCGAACACGCGCCCTGTGGCGCCGCCCCCCGGATGACGCGGGCCGTGTTCAGAACTCCAAAGAAGGAGACTTGACCATGGACACCTTGAAAGATCTCTATATCGACCAGCTGCAAGACCTTTACAGCGCTGACAAGCAATCGCTGTCAGTGACGAAAGAGCTCTCCGAAGCGGCGACCAATCCCGATCTCAAGGCTGCGCTCGAACGCGGCGCCGAAGGCGTCAAAGAGGGCATGGTGACGATCAAAGCCTTGATCGAAACCCATGACGCCAATCCCAATGGCGAGCATTGCAAGGGCATGGAAGGCTTGGTGGCCGAAGCCCGCGCCCACGCGCTGGAGGAAGACTTCAGCGATGACGATGTCCGCGACGCGTCCATCATCTCCCAATATCAGCGCATGACCCATTACGCGCTCGCCGGCTACGGCGTCGTACGGGCCTTCGCGCAACGCCAGGGCCTGAAGTCAGACGTCGTCCGCATTCAGGAATGCCTAGACCAGACCTATGGCGGTGATCGCGAAATGACCCGTATCGCCGAAACTCAGGTGAACGCGGCCGCGCTGGGCTGACCGATCAGGCGTCTGACCTGATCGTCATTCAAACCAAGCGGAGGTTCCAATGGGACACCAGACAGCTGCTGCCTTGAACAACATTCTGCCGATTCTGATCGATAGCCGACGCGGCTATGAAATGGCGTTGAACCTGGTGGAGGACGACTATGTCCACAAAGCCAAGTTCGCCAAGAAGCTCGCCGAACGTCAGGCCATGATCCTCGAATATCAGGCCCATGTGCGCCTGCAAGGTGAAGAGCCCAAAGATGAGGGCGGCCCGCTGGGCAGCCTGCACCGCATGCTCACCGGGATGAGCGCCAATTTTGGCAGCGAAGAAGAAACCGCGCTCAAGGCCATTGATGATGGCGAGGCTTTTCTGGTTCAGGCTTGCGAGACCGAGCTTGAAAAAGACGATGTGGACGATATCGGCCGCGGCTTGCTTAAACAGGCTTTGAGCTCAGCGGAAAGCGGTGAAGCCTATGCTGACGCGAAGGCCTGATTAGGCGCTGACATACGATGCATCCAGTGTATGACCTGGCCGCATCTACTCAGAAGCCGGCGGTTCACCCGCCGGCTTTTGTTGTATGAGTACGCCAGAGTTCATTTCCGTGTCAGGACAAGCGATGACCCAGCCTCTCCAACCTAAACGGCGATCCTTGGCTCGGTTTGAAGGTGCAGAGGCGGTTCTGAGTTATTATCCATCCGGCCATGTCATGCCTGAGCATGCGCATGACAGTGATCAACGCTCCATGATCTTGTCCGGCGGACTGTTTGAAGAAACGCCCTCTCAGGCCGCGCGCGCCACGGCGTCCTTTGTCGGGTTCAAAGCGGCCGGTCACAAACATGAGAACCGCTATGGTCCGAATGGCGCGCTCATCCTGGCGGTGAACGCCGAGCCGTGCTCCAGGCCGGAGACGCTCTGGAGCTGGAGCCCGGCTGCTTGCGCGGCGGATGCGGCGCATCTGGTGCGGCTGATGGTGGAAGGCGGCTCAAATGATGATCAGGTGCTGATGGACCTGATCGGCGTGCTGGGGCTGCAGGCGGACGCCCCGCCTGGCTCAGCGCCCCCTTGGCTGGCGCGTGTGCGCGAAGCGATGCTGGACGATCCTGCCAGGATCAACGTGCAGGCGATGGCGGATGAAGCCGGGGTCCACCGGGTGCATTTGTCGCGAAGCTATGCCCGGTTTTTCGGCGCGCCGATCAGTCTGGACCGTCGCCGTATGCGGCTGGGCCAGGCGATCCGCAGTCTGCTGGAAGAGGGTGTGAGCGCCGCAGAGGCCGCCCAGATCGGCGGCTTTTCAGACCAGCCCCATCTGGCGCGCACCTTGCGCTCTGAAACCGGACTGACCGCGACTGCGCTCAAGGCGGCGTTCGCCTGATCTCATGCTGCGCCGGGTTACATGCGTACAAGACCGGATGTCTGCGCGGGGCTAGCTTGCCCGTATAGTGTGCGGCCTTTGATGGAGATTCATATGCGCGTTTCAAACCTTGTCGCTGGCGCGGCGTTGGCTTTGCTATCACCCATGGTGTTCGCGCAAGCGCAAACCCCGGAAGCGGCTGCGGAGCGGATGCAGGACTTTCTGTCCGGGTTTGAAGATCTGGGTCCGGGCTACGCCGTGGTGGCCGTAACGGCCGATGACGTGTTGCTGCGCGAAGTCTGGGGGGAGCGCAGGGCGAGCACCGGTGCGCCGCTGACCGCGGATACGCCGATCTATATCGCGTCCCAGACCAAGGCCTATATGGGGCTGCTGGCCGCTCAGCTGGATGCGGAGGGCGTTCTCAGCCTCGACACAACGCTGGCCGATCACTGGCCGGATGTGCGCTTCCCTGAGGGCGTGAACCCGGCTGACTGGACGCTGCGCGATCTAATCAGCCATCAGGTTCCGGTCAGCGCCGATCTGATCGTGATCCTTGAGGCCTATGTCACGCGCATTGATCCGGCCGATTATCCCACATTGATCGAGACTGTGATGACCGCGCGCGAGCCGGGCTTTGATTACGATAATCTAGGCTACAATCTGTATGGTGCCATCCTGGAGACTGTGACGGGACGCACCTGGCAGGACTGGCTGGATGAGCGAGTTTTTGATCCGCTGGGCCTGGAACACACCAGCGCGCGCACCTCGGATTTTGATCTAGAGGCGCAAAGCTGGAACCATATCTGGACCGGGTCCGAGACGGGCTGGTTCGAGGTGCGGCCCAAGACGGACGCCCAAATGCAGTCCGCCGGCGGGATCACCACCTCGCCCAATGACATGATCACCTGGTTGCAGATGAATCTGCGTGGTGAGGGACCGGCCGGTTCGGGTCTGACTGAAGCTATCGTGACCGAAGCCCACACCATCGCCGCGGAGGTGAGCCGTGAGGCGCGCAACGCCTATGAGCTGCCCTGCTACGGCTATACATTGGGCTGGAATGTCTGTGATTTTGAAGGCCATACCCTCTACGCGCATGGCGGCGGCTATACCGGCGCGCGCACCATGATGGCGTTTTCACCGGATCTGGGCGTCGGCATCGGCGTGTTCTCGAACTCAGACAATATGACGGGCTGGTTGACCAGCCGGACCATGATCCAGTTCATGCAGTTCGTGATCGATCATGAGGATGCGGATCGCTGGATGCAGATCCGTCAGGAGCAATACCCTCAGCGTATCGAGCGTTCGCTCTCGGGACGTCTGGAGCGTGTCGCCAATGGGCGGGATAACCCGGTTTATGGAGACTGGAGCTGGGCGCCTGAGGCGTCTGAACTCTCTGTCTATGAGGGCGTTTATAGCAGTGAGGCGATGTATGCGCCGGTCACGGTTTCGGTCGTGGCGGGACAGCTTCAGGCCGCTTGGGGGGATTATCGGTTCACGGGCGCGCCAGCCCAGACGGACGTTTTCGGCCTGCAACAACATCCGCTTGATGAGGTGCTGCCCTTACAGTTCGAACGCGATGAAGCGGGCGAGATCGTCGCCTTGAGCTATGAGAAGGCGCGGTTCGAGCGACGCTGAGTCTGAATGCTTTATTCGCCGCCGCGCCTCAGCCTTGCTCCACCACCCCGGCAAGGACTAGCCTTCGCCGTCCTATAAAACAGGGGAGAGGGCGATGAAGGCATGGCTTGCAGGCGCAGCGGCGCTGGCGTTGACGGGATGCGTCAGCGTCGCCTATTCCGAGGAGGCGGGTTCTGCGCCTGCGTCGAACGCGGATTCACACATGGCTCTGCGCGGCGCGGATGCGCTGGGCGAAACCGATCGCTCGCTTCATGACCGGGTGCTGACCCTGGACACACATGTGGACATTGGTCAGGGCTACGCCACCGCAGCGCTGGATCCGGGCGGCTTCACCCGCGCACAGGTCGACTTGCCGAAAATGCGCGATGGCGGTCTCGATGCCGCGTTTTTCATCGTCTATGTGGGTCAGGGATTGATCAGCCCGATCGGCTATGACGAAGCCGCCGCCCAGGCTGAGAACAAATACCAGGCCATCATGCGGATGATCCGCGGCTATGGCGATCAGATTGCACTCGCCACCACCGCTGACGAGGTGGAGGCCATCCATGCCTCTGGCCGGTTGGTCGCGTTGATCGGCATGGAGAACTCCTGGCCGCTGGGCGAGGACCTGTCCAATGTTGCCATGTGGGCGGAGCGCGGCGTGCGTTATGTCTCCATCACCCATTTCGGCAACAACCAGTTTGGCGGCAGCTCCAATCCCAATCTCGCGCAGGGCGATCCGTCTGAGGATCCGGGCCTGACCGAGCTGGGCCGCGGCCTGGTGTCTGAACTCAATGATCATGGCGTGATGGTTGACGTCTCACATGTCGGCAAACGCACCATGCTGGAAGCGATCGCCTTGAGCCGGGCCCCGGTGATGGCCAGCCATTCCGGCGCCCGCGGCGTCTATGACCATCCGCGCAATCTGGATGACGAACAATTGCGCGCCATTCGCGATAATGGCGGCGTGGCGCAGATGGTGGCGTTCCGCCGCTATATCGGCGAAGTCGATCCTGAGCTTGCTGAAGCCGAACGCGCTCTGGCGCAAGAGTTCGGCTTCACCAGCCGTCAGGAGTACGCGGCGGCGACCGACCGCCAGCGCGACGCTTATCAGGCGCGCTTACGGGAATTGCGGGCGTCCATGAATGACATCACGATCTCCACTCTGGCTGATCATATCGATCATGCGGTTCAGGTGGCCGGGATCGACCATGTGGGCATTGCGTCAGACTTTGATGGCGGCGGCGGCGTCGGCGGCTGGGATGACGCCAGCACCACCCCGGCGGTGACCGCCGAGCTGATCCGCCGCGGTTATTCTGAAAGCGATATCGCCAAGATTTGGGGCGGCAATCTGCTGCGCGTGATGCGGGCGGTTGAGGCGGCGGCGCTCCTGGCGCCAGCCGTTCACTGACTGAAACGCCGGCGTGGGTCACGCCGGCGTTTTTGTATCTTGGACAGCTTTAAGTCGAAGACTGGCGCGTTTCAGGATAGGCTGACGCATCTTGTCAGGGAGGTGATCCATGCGTCATTCCAGTCTCGGTCCGCTTACGCCTGAGGGCGCGTTGCGCATCAAGCATATTCGCAAGATGATCGAGCGCGCGAACATCCCGCCCACCAAGGTGGATGAAAATCTGATCCTCGGGACCTGGAATATCCGCCATTTTGGCGCCCAGCCGAGATCGGCTGACGCCAAGCGCCTGATTGCCGAGATCATCAATAGTTATGACGTGATCGCCCTCACCGAAGTGAAGGACGATTTGTCAGATCTTCGTGACGTGCTGGATGTGCTCGGGCCGTACTGGCATGCGGTTTATTCCGATTATGACTCGGACGGCGCGGGCAATCTCGAGCGTATTGCGTACGTCTATGACAAGCGCATGGTCGTCTTCACCGGCCTTGCCGCGGAAGCCAGCCCGCCCCGGATCAAGGTGGGGGATGATTATGTGGCCCAGGCGCCCGACTGGTGGCGGTCGCCCTATATGGTCAGCTTCCGGGCCGGCAATTTCGACTTTGTGATGCTCGCCGTGCATATCCGCTATTCAGGCGGCGTACGCGCGCGGGCGGCCAAGATCGGCCAGCTTGCGGACTGGGTCGAGCGGCGACGCAATGCACCGTCTCAACAGGATAAGGATTTTGTGCTGGTGGGGGATTTCAACATTCCCAGCCGACGCTCTTCCGCTTTCAAGGCTTTGACCAAGCACAGCCTTCAAGCGCCTCGAGGGATGATCGGGCAGGGCACAAATCTGCGCGAAGACAAATCCTATGACCAGATTGTCCATAGCCCGACGCGTGAGGGGCGCTTCACGGATAAGGGCGGTGTGATCCGGTTTTATGAAGACACCCATGAAGAGGTGTTTGAGGGCCTCAGCCTGCACGAGTTCACCCACCAGTTGTCAGATCATTTGCCGCTCTGGATCGAGGTGGACAGCTGGATTGAAGGTGAACAGCTGGACGCCGTGATCCGCGGCGCTCAAGAGGATGCCGGCTAGGGCGTTCGCTCTTGCGCCTGCGCCTGCGCTTGCACGCCGCTGCGCTGGAGCCTTTGCACCGTACGCACGCTGACCCCGCACAAATGCGCCACTTCCGCGGTGGACGCGCCCGCGTTCAGCGCCTCTACAGCGATGAAGCGGCGAATATTTTCGATAAAGCCGGATTTGGATTGAACTTCCACATAGCCGGTCTGCCCGGCATTGTTCATCACCACCGACGTGAAACGAGGCGAGCCGGGAATATCGGCGAGGATTCTCTGGGTGCTGATCCGCTTGGAGGCGTGGCGATCCAGATAAGCCAGCCCGCGCGCCACGCCGCATTGAAAAAACAACTCTACGGTGAACCAGTTCAGGTGCGGCGTCAGCGCGTCAAAGTGGACCTCTATGAACTTAATCAAGGAGGGATCCTGGGTCGCACCCAAGCGTGGAGCGATCAATTTATAAGGAGCATCAATGGCTTCGATGGGTTGCGCCAGTAGGTCGGCATCCTTTGGGGGAAGGCAATACGAGGTCATTTGATCTCTCCTGAACGTAAAGTCCGAGCGCCTGAGCGCGGTTCCTCTTTTGTTCGGCTTCAATTTAAGCGCGAAGTCAATCTGCAATGCAAGGGACATTGTCGCCATAGCGACTCTCGTCAGGGTTGTTTCTACTCACCGGGTATTCAGGAGGTGAGACATGGCGAGTTCTGATGAGGTCAACGGGAAGATCACCGATGCGGTGGCGCAAACCGCCGTCGGTGTGTTGGCCGAGGCGCCGTCAGTGGCGATCGGGGCGCTGTATCAAAGTCTGGCGAACGCCAACGGCCTGGCGCTGACCAATTCGGTCTCCAACCAGCAAAACCTTAACCAGCTCAATCCTTCGATCGTCGCCCAGGCGATCGCCAAGATTAATGGCTCATAGAGCAGGAGGATCAGGCGATGGCGAGACAGCCCACCCCCAGAACCCCGCGCGCGCGTCTGAGCAAGGCCAAGCCCAAGCCGGGCTCTTCGGCGGCGCAGACCGCAGAAGATACGGCTCTGGACGACGCCGTGACAGACGCCCAGGACCTGGCCGACGACGTCGTCGCCGATGAGGGCGACACGCTGGCCAGCGCCAGCCTGCCGACGCCCACGACCGATGTTCAAAAAGCGGTGGCCTTTAATCAGGCTCAGCTGACCGCGCAGACAGGTGAAGTCCTTTCCGCGCTTGAGAACCCGGTCGCGGACCAGGCTGCGGTGATGATGCTCGAGGATTTGCGCGGCTACATGCAGGGGTCTGAGCAGCTCGTGCTCGCCGCCTCCGGTCAGGCGATGGCGCTCCTGCTTGATCCAGCCACGCAGGATACCGGCAAGAAAGCGCTTCAAGAGCTGGCGACCTGGCAAGCCTCTCTGATCACCTTTTCAGGCTCAGTCACGACAACCGCCAGCACCATCAAGGGAGACTTCGGATCATGAACCGCCAAGCCACAAAATCCGATCCGGCAGACAGCTATGCGGCGCGGTTGAAGCCGGTCTTCACCCCTGGAATCCCGCCCATCGAAGCGCTGGAACCGCAAGTCTATCTGGACGCTCAGACTGAAAGTTATGACGCCGTCGGCGCGCCGCGCCTGCATCTGGGGGCGTCAGGGACAGAATCCGGCAACCCGCTGGTACGCGTCATGCTGAACGGCAGCGCGCTGACGCCGACACTCCGCCGGGTCTTCATTCCCAGCAAATCCGGCTGCACCAGCTTTCTGATTGAATGGGCGGACGGGGAGCCGGGCCTGGTGGTGCTGGCGCTGGAAGCGCTCAACCCCAATGAGATCTCGGCTCAGGTCAGCTATCTGCCGATGACCGACATTTCCGACATTTCCCAAGGCGATCATGACGGTCTGTTGCAGATCACCGTGCCGACGTCCTGCGTCGCCCAGACCCTGATCAGCATCCAGAAAAATGGCGCCGGGGATCTGAAATACCGCACCGAAAACACGACGATCGCTTTTGATGAACTGTCCTCTGACGAGGCGGCCAATCTCAAGCGGTTCATGGATATGGAGCTTGCAGCGGAAGTGGCGTCGGTCTGCGGCGCCTTCGGGTTCGAGCTCACTGACATGACCGCCACGTCGCTGCAGGCCGCTCTGGGGGTCGGACTATCCTCGACCACCAAGAAAGTCGCGATCGGCGTCTTGCAGGTGGGTGGATTGATCGCCACGGGGCTCAGCTTTGCATTCGGCCCGATTGCGGCCGGCGTCGGCGGCGCCTTGCGCGGTGTGGCCGGGCTGACCGGTCTCGTGACGCCCAGAGATGACGGGCTTGAAGATGTGCCGGGCCGGGGCGCGCCGATGGTGGTGGGCCGTCGCTATCTCGCCCATCCGGATCCTGAAGATCCCAACACCCGCTATTTCACCGTGCGCTGAATCCATAGCCCGGGGAGGGGTGATCATGAACCAGGCGATGAAAGAGCAAGTCCGCGCGATCGTGATGGCGGAGATCGAGCCCTTGAGCGCGGTGCTCAACAAGATCTGGGCGGATATTCAGGCGATGAAGGCGGACGATGGCGAGGTCATACCCGATCCGCCCATCCCCGACCCGTCAATCCCAGGCCCGTCCATTCCCGAAACCTCGATCCCGCAAACGCCGATCGATATTCCGCCCATTCCGGGGTTCGGGCCGGGGGCGAAAATGACGCAGACGGAGGCGCAGGCGTCAGACCAAGCGGCCATGCGTCAACGTCTCGAACAAGCGGCGATCGCCCGCCAGAAGGAACAGTCCGCCTCCATCGCCCGCCGCACCAGTCTGATCGAAGCCCGGATCGCCCAGAAACTTGCGGGCATTCAATTCTAAAAGGAGACCATCATGAGCGAAGACAAGCAGATCACCCTGACCATCGACGAATTGTCGGTCGTCAGCAGCGAAAGCATCGCGACGAACGCCAGCGCCAGCTCTCTGGCCAAGCTGTTTGAAGGCAATGTGCAAAGCCAGCTTCTGAACAACCAGACCGCCGCCGCCACCACGGCGACTTGCGTCGCCTACATCCTGACGCTCGGCCGCAGCGCGGAGACCATCTGGAATCCCAATAACGGCCCGTCGGTCAGCGTCAATCAGGACTGATCCCAAGTTTCTGAGGGCGTCAGCGCCACAGAAAAACCCGCAGATCCCGCTCACAGGGATCGGGTCTGCACTTCACCACGAAAACTCAATGAGGATATAACATGTCTACGGTAGCAAACGAGCAAGTGAATTCCCAGGTCACCGACGCCGTGACCCAGTCAAACGTCAAAGTGGTCGGTGAAGCGCCGGCCATGGCGATGGGCAATGTCTATCAGGCGCTGGCGCACTCGCATGGCCTGATGTTCGAAAACGCGGTGAACGCCCAGTCGCACGCCTTCACCAACGCCCAGGCCGCTTCCACCCAAGGCGTGATGCAGATCTATTCCGTGGACACCATCTCCGACGCCATCGCCGTCGCCCGGATGATCTCGGCCAACTTCTCCTCGACCTAAACGCGACAGAGCCGACGAGATCGCTCTCGCCGGCTCCATTGGACTTGGACTTAGACCCGCTCCGGATGCACCCGGGCGGGTCTTTTTCTGTGCGCTCGTTATACAAGGTCACAGCACATTTGCCCAGAGCGAATGAACGCAAACCCTTGCCAAGCGCGGCGGGCGTCGCCAGTGTAAGACCAGTTCCAAGGGGTGTCCCGCGCACAGGTCGCGCGGGGCTGAGACGTCACCCTCAGGACCGGATCCGGGTCATGCCGGCGGCGGGATGGAGCAGCGCGATGACGCTCGACGAGTATAATGAGTTCTGCGACTCCCTTCCTCATACGGATCATGTGATCCAGTGGGGCGGCGCCCATGTGTGGAAAGTGGGCGGGCTTGAGAAGGGGAAGGTCTTCGCCATCGGCATGTGGCCGGACTCAGACGGCCCGCTCGCCATCACCTTCAAATGCTCTGACATTGTCTATGAAGTGCTGCGCGACGCCGAGGGCTGTCGCCCCGCGCCCTATCTCGCCAGTCGCGGAATGACCTGGATCCAGCGTCTGACCGACGCCGCTGTCTCCGATACCGAACTCAAAGATCATCTGCGCGCCTCTCACGCCCTTGCCGCGCAAGGGCTGACCAAGAAGCGCCGCACCGAACTTGGCTTGCTGGACCTCTAGCAGCCCGCTCCCCCTCACCTCTCTTGTGAAAGCCCCTCTCATGAACAAGCCCACCAACCAGGCCGAATTTCCGACCCCGACCGTGACCACGGGCCCGCTGGCGGGCTCGTCCCGCGTTTACACCTCGCCCAAGGCCGCGCCGCATCTGAAGGTGCCCCATCGCGAGATCGAGCTTCATCCCACGGCGATGGAGCCGCCGGTGCGCGTCTATGACTGTTCGGGCCCCTATACCGACCCGAGCCAGACCATTGACGTCGAAAAGGGCCTGCCGCGCACGCGTATAGACTGGGTCAAGGCCCGCGGCGGCGTGGAGGAATATCAGGGCCGCGAATTGAGCCCGCTCGATAATGGCGGCGCCACGGGCAAATATCTCGCCCGCGCCTTCCCGGTCCGTCACACGCCCTTGCGCGGCGTCGGCCCGGCGCCGGTCACCCAGTATGAGTTTGCGAAAGCCGGGATCATCACCGATGAGATGATCTACGCCGCCGAGCGTGAAAATCTCGGTCGCGCCCAGGCGCTGCACGACGCGAAAATCCGCCATGCGGATGGCGAAAGCTTTGGCGCGTCGGTGCCGGAATTTGTGACGCCGGAATTTGTCCGCGACGAGATCGCCCGCGGCCGCGCCATCATCCCCGCCAATATCAATCATGGCGAGCTCGAACCCATGGTGATCGGGCGGAACTTCCTGGTGAAGATCAACGCCAATATCGGCAATTCCGCCGTCGCCTCCTCAGTCGAGGAAGAGGTGGACAAGATGGTCTGGTCGATCCGCTGGGGCGGCGACACGGTGATGGATCTCTCCACCGGCAAGAACATCCACAACACCCGCGAATGGATATTGCGCAATTCGCCCGTGCCCATCGGCACCGTGCCGATCTATCAGGCGCTGGAAAAAGTCGGCGGCGTGGCTGAGGACCTGACCTTTGACATCTTCGCCGACACGCTGATCGAACAGGCCGAGCAGGGGGTGGATTATTTCACCATCCATGCCGGGGTGCGCCTGGCCTATGTGCCGATGACGGCGGACCGGGTGACGGGCATCGTGTCGCGCGGCGGCTCGATCATGGCGAAATGGTGCCTCGCGCACCATAAGGAGAGCTTCCTCTATGAGCGCTTTGACGAGATTTGCGACATCATGCGCGCCTATGACGTCTCCTTCAGCTTGGGCGATGGCCTGCGCCCCGGCTCCATCGCCGACGCCAATGACCGCGCCCAGTTCGCCGAGCTCGAAACCCTGGGCGAGCTGACGCAGATCGCCTGGAAGAAGGGCTGTCAGGTGATGATCGAAGGGCCGGGCCATGTGCCCATGCACAAGATCAAGGCCAATATGGACAAGCAGCTCGAAACCTGTGGCGAGGCGCCGTTCTACACGCTCGGCCCGCTCACCACCGATATCGCGCCGGGCTATGACCACATCACGTCCGGCATCGGCGCGGCGATGATCGGCTGGTTCGGCTGCGCCATGCTCTGCTATGTGACGCCGAAAGAGCATCTGGGCCTGCCCGACCGCGATGACGTGAAAGTGGGCGTGATCACCTACAAGATCGCCGCCCACGCGGCAGACCTCGCCAAGGGCCATCCGGCGGCGAAACTCCGCGATGACGCGCTGTCGCGGGCTAGGTTCGAATTCCGCTGGGAAGACCAGTTCAACCTCTCGCTCGATCCTGACACCGCCCGCGATTTCCACGACCAGACCCTGCCGAAAGAAGCGCACAAGGTCGCCCATTTCTGCTCCATGTGCGGGCCGAAATTCTGCTCGATGAAGATCACCCAGGAAATCCGCGACGAGTTCGGCTCCGCTCGCTCCCCCAACACCTCCCTCGCCGCCGAAGAGGTCGACCAGGGCATGGCCGAGAAGGCCGAGGAGTTCAAGGCGAAGGGGAGTGAGATTTATCTCAACGACAAAGGCGAGAAGCGCGAACCGATTGATTAGGGCGGGTGGCGCTTGCGGGAATGGAAAAGGCCGGGCGTTTGCCCGGCCTTTTTTGCTTCGTCTTCCACCTTCTCTTTCCCCGCGCAGGCGGGGATCCAGAGTGGACAAGCGCAGGCGTTCCAAGGCTCTGGATCCCGGCCTTCGCCGGGAAAGAGGAAGAAGGGGAAAATGGGGTGAGAGGAAGTTTGAAATCCCCTATAACGCGAATATGGTTTCGCCTTGTGTCTATCTTCTCGCCAGCGGTCGCAACGGCACGCTTTATTGCGGCTCCACAGGCGATCTTATCAAACGGGTCTGGGAGCATCGGCAGGGCGTGGGTTCACGTTTTACTGCAAAATACGCCGTCCATAATCTCGTCTGGTTTGAGCATCACGATGTCATGGACAGCGCTATCCAGCGCGAGCATCGAATCAAGCGCTGGAAACGCGTCTGGAAACTGCGCTTGATTGAGGAACACAATCCCACATGGGCGGATTTGTATGAGGGATTGGTGTGAAATAGCGCTCACAGTTTCGCTCCCACCTACCTTCTCTTCCCCGGCGAAGGCCGGGGCCCAGAGCCGTTAAACGTTAACGCCTGATGATCTCTGGGTCCCGGCCTTCGCCGGGAAAGAGGAGACAGGGGTAAGAGTCCCCCTTATCCCCACCCCATCCCCCACGCTTTAAGCTGCGCGCACTTCCCTGAGGGTGGGGCGTGTCCGGAGGCGTCTTGACAGGTTCGGGGAGGGGGCATGCCTCGAGCGGCGGGTTCGCACCCTGTCGTAAAAGAGCGGACAGGCGCGCTGACGGCGGCGCGTGTGGGGTCCGGTCAGGTATGAAGCAGCCTGTGACGGTCTGTACGGACGGGATCTGATCGGATGTGTTCTGGATGACATGACTCGCCAGGGCAGGATCTCAGAGACCAAGCGTCAGGGGTAAGGCTTGAAAAGGGATCAACCGGGGCGCCATCCGCCCCGGCCCTTCATATCGGATCGGCGTAATCAGGCGCGTTACTGCGCCCGGCCCCACGCCGGATAACATGCTCGCGCGCGGGACTCGTCGGACCTCGCTGTGCCTTGCTGCTTGCCGGCCTCGCCGGCCGAAGACGACAGTCTCGCGCGCTCCCGCCACCCTGCCGGACAGCTCCGTGCGGGGTAAACCTGCGGCGTGTTAACCGCGCCGCCTCAAGGCCTCCTTGCCCCACACAATCAAAGAGATCGGTCGCCATTCACGCCCCCTTCATCCCGGATCGCGCAGGCTTCATAAACGGGCAGAGGGGGCAGCCATGACATCATTACTGAAAACCACTGCGGCGGGGCTGGCGCTGGGTGTGATGGCGCTGGGCGGCGCCTACGCCGATGAGGCGGGCGCTTCACCCGCAGGACAGTCTTATACGATCACTTTCGAGGACGAGCGCTGCATGCTCGAAATCGATTACGAGCTGGCTTTCATGTTCAGCTGTGATGGTGGGGCGTTCCTGCGTGAAGGCGTGATCGAGATGAGCAGCGGCGCGCCGCACTTTACCGGTGATGTCGAGCAGTTCTTGTCCAATGACTGCACGCGCTGGCCGGAGATCGCGGAGGGCGAAACCATGCAAGATGTCTGCTGGATGGAAGTGGATTTGCGCGAGCATGCTCTGGTGATGAGGATTCGATGAAACAGCTCCTTGCAAGCCTTGCGTTGATCGCGACCCCCGCCGCTGCGTTGGCTCAGGACGCCCCGGCGCGACCTTCGCCGGAGGGGGAAAGCTATACTTTCGATGTCGCGGGGGTGGGAGAGTGTCAGATTGTGTTCCTGCCTTACGAGGCCGGTGCGGATTTTGGCGTCACGACGACCAGATGTGAGGAACTCAGGGATACGGGCTCCTGGCGCATTCCCGACGAGGGCTTTGTCAGCATCTCCATTGAGTCGCCGATTGAATCCTTGGTCTGGATGGATGAATGTCAGGCTTGGCCCGTGATCGCGCCCGGCGAGACGGTGATCAACCCGTGCTGGCTGACCCCGATGGGTGGCGAGACCATCCATGTTTTGCGCGTGGATTGAGCGCCGGGCGATGGCGTTTGGCTCATCGAGCGCGCCGCCGCGCATTGATCGCACGCAATAAAACCGGATGCGGATCGGTCGTCGACCTGCGGACGACACATGGAAGGGAATGCCTGAATGCTGAAGATCATGCGTCTCGTGCTGACCGGGCTTGCGGCCAGCGTACTGGGGGGCGGCGCTTGGGCGCAACATGACCATCCTGCGCCCGATTACACAGAAGGCGCAGATGCGGCGTCGGTGATCGATGCGGCGCTGGCCCAAGCGCGTGACGATGACAAGCAGGCTTTGATCCTGTTTGGCGCGGACTGGTGTCATGACAGCCGGGGGCTGGCGGGCAAGCTTGAAGACGATGCGCAGCTCTCAACCCTGATCGCGGAGTATTACGTGCTGGTGCGCGTGGATGTGGGCCAGCGTCATCGCAATCAGGACCAGCTTCAGCGTTTCGGATTGGGTGAAAGTTTCGGCACGCCCACCCTGGTGATCAGCGATGGCGCAGGCGTGCTGCAGAACGGGCTGACCGCCCATGACTGGCGCACGGCGGACAGCGCCGCCCTGTCCGATGTGGCGATCTATCTCAGCCGCTATGCCGGCGCTGAGGCTGAGGGCGAGGCTCTCGTTTCAGACGCAGATCTGGGCGCGATTGCGCAGGCCTGGCCGCCTTATGTCCAGGCCCTCACAGAGATTGAGGCGCGTCAGACGGCGGGCGAGATGAGCGAGGTGGGCGCCGCCCGCGCCCGTATGTTTGCAAGCGGCATGGCCCGCTCCATCGCGCGTTTGGGCATGGGGCGCGTGGCCGAGGCGCAAGAGGTTGAGATCGCGGACACGGCTGATCTGGAAGCGCTGGGCGTAACCCCCGCCGAGGATTTGACGGCGGCGGTCATCGAACGAGTTTCAGGCATCGACATGGATCTGCTGGCGCGGCTCGTCTCGCAAGACGCTGAGACGGCGGACGCGCTGGCCCGCGACCACACGCAACCGGTTCAAGACAGGGAGTGAGCATGATGCGAACGCGATTGGGGCTTGCACTGGCGTCCGCGCTCATATGCGTGGCGCCCGCCATGGCGCAGGATACGCCGCCCTCTCCAGCCGGTGAAATCTACCAGATGGGAAGTCCCGGCGGCTGGAGCGCATATCGCGTCCGCTTTGGCGAGGATGGGACGTTGAGCCTGGATTATAACGGAACCCATCCGCCGCTTGCGCAGGGCCGGGCCGGGCAATGGATCCAGGATGCGGAGGGCGCTGTGACGATCACGGGCGAGGACCTGCCGCTCTTTGCGCGAGGAACCGACAGCGTTCGCTGCGAGCACTGGCCGGAGATGGACGTGGGCGAGTATTTCGACGAACCGCCCTGCTGGTGGACGGGTGACAGCTCGGACGGCACGTATCAGCGGGTCGAATAACCTGTCAGATTAAAGCCGCGCCTTGCCGGGGCGCGGCTTCTTCAGGGCCTATTTGCGGCTGCGGTCCATGACGCCGCCGACCGAGGTCGGTGAGAGCGCCTTGGCTGCGGCCTTTTTGTCGGCCTTGGGTTTCTTGATTTCCTTGTTGGATCGTTTCTGGCCTTTGGCCATGGTGTGCTCCTTCGCACGGGGGCATCCAGCGGATGCGCTCACGCCATGATACGCTGCATCGGGAGTATTAGATATGCGTATTCAGGGGCGAGCTTCGCTGGCCTGTCTGAATGAAGACGCGCGATGCTCACATGATCTTAAAGACCTGTCGCCTAGTCTGTGCCCATCAGAACTGGACTGGGGGAACGGCATGACATCGAACTTGAAGGCTTTAGGCGGCGCATTCATCAGCCTCGCACTGATCGTTACGGTCAACAGCGGGAGCGCGCTGGCGCGACAGGATGAGAGCGCATCACCGCTCAACCAGGTCTACCGGGTCGAATTTGGCGACGCCTCGCCCGTCTATGGCGCTGCGATCTATTTCTCGTTCGGCGACTTTCTGATCGACAGCTACACCGAAACGGGCATTGGCGGCGCCGACCAACCGGGCGGAACCGGCTCTTGGGACGCCGCGGGCGACGGCCGGATCTCCATTCAGGGCGATGCCGCGGATCCGGGCTATGAAGGCGAAGAATTGCCGCCACGACCGGCCTTTCAACTTCTCGCGAATGGTCAGAGCGAGGTCGACTGCGAGTCCTGGCCGCACATTGAAGTGGGGGCAAGCGCGGCGCCTTCGGACCTGTGCTGGATCACGAACTCCAATGTGCTTTCGGTGACCCGGACGCAGTAGCGCTTCACCCCTTTCACGGTGCAAATACGGCCGCGCTCGAGCGGCGGGAACAGGAAAAGCTTATGAAAAAGACGATCATCGCCAGCCTCGCGCTGGGCCTTCTGGCGCCGTGCGCCTTCGCTAATGACGGCCCGGCCGGCCAGGTCTTTCAGGCTGTGGCGACCCGCAATACCGATTTAGCGCGTGTCGGCGACACCGCGACCATCCGCCTTGAAGAGGGGGGTTCAGTCACGGTGTCCGGCATTTCTGACGCCATGGGCAGCGACCCCTGGTCGACGGAGTGGAGTGAAACCAATAATGGCCGCTTCTATGTCGACGCCGACATTTTCTGGATGGATCCGTATGGCGACCGTCCGGTATGTCGCAGCTGGCCGGATTACCCCATCGGTGAAGACATCACCTCCGTCGGCGGCGATTGGGAAGCCACCGGCGTCTGCTGGCTCGGGCCGGATGGCGGCGATCTCGCCTGGCGGATCACGCGGATCGAATAAGCTTGCGGCGGACCGGCGCGGCGTCATCTCGCTCGTTTCAAGCCCTATCTCACCATTCGCTTTCGCGCTGATAAGCGTGATCTTAACCCTGACTGTGCAAGCCTTTCGGGCAATTGAGCTGAAGGGGGCGTGACATGTGTGCATGGATGATCGGGCTGTTGGCGAGTTGGGCGCTCGTCAATCAGGGCGAGGCGGGGCTCAGCCTTGCTGGTCAAAGCTATGAACTGGGTGAGTTTGGCTCTGTCTTCTTTGGGGAAGGCCCCACATCCGGCGGCGCCGAGCTGCGGCAGGATCTTATGTTTTGCATGGCGGACGTGCGGTTGGAGTGGCGCGTTGACGGCGACCAGATTGTGCTGAGTACGAGCAAGAATGCATGCGCCGAGGCGGACGCCAGATTAAGTGAAGCCTTTTCCGCGGACTGTCCCGACGGTTGGCCTGAGCTGCAGGTCGGGGATAGCCAGGATGTGTGCTGGTTCACCCTTGGTCCCGTAATGCGCACCGAGTAGCAGGCATAATCATGCGATCCGTATTCCAATGTGTTCTCGCCTGTCTGGCGATGGCTCTGTCGAGCGCGGCAGCCTTCGCCGAGATTCCGCCCGCCTATCGCAATCTGCTGGCTGAAGCGGACAGGCGAGACATCGACGACGCGCGGTTTTTAGAGACCGCGGATATGGTGGCTGTGCTGGTTCCGGGCGGTCGGGCGGCGGTGCATGCCGATGTCATCGCGCATTTGCCCAGCCGGGCCGGCGCGCTCAGCGACTGGCCGCTTCCTGAGCCTGCACCTGAGGGAGAACGCGCACCCGCGGCTGACGCCGAACCTGAACATGAGCAACGCTCCCTTGGCGGCGCGCCGGTGGCGCTGTCGGGCGCGCCTGAAGGGTCTGGCGGCTGGCTCGCCGCTCCGATCCGGGCGCTTCACGGTGAGTTGTGGTCCGGGCAGATCCGCGCCGGCGTACAGGTTGAGAACGGCAATTCTGAGCTGATTGATTTCTCGTTCGCGGTCGAGCTGGATCGTCAATTGCCGCATGGCTGGCGCGTGGACAATCAGTTTGAGTATTTCCTGACCGAGCATGGCGATCGGACAAGTCGCGACAACTGGCTGGCGGAAAGCCGTATCTCCCGCGCGCTGGATTCGGGATATGGCTATTATGCAGGCGGATCGTATGAGCGCGATCTGGTCGGCGCTTATGAACAATCCGCCTTTGCGACGGCGGGCGGGGTCTGGCACGCCATTGACGGCGACCGTCTGGGTCTTGAGCTGCGCGCAGGCGTTGGCCATCGCTGGCGTGAGCGCGCTGGCAGCGGCGAAAGCCTGGGGGATTGGGTGGCGGAAGCTGCGTCTGATCTGACGTTCCAGATCAGCGACACCAGCCGGTTTGAATCCAGGACCACCGTGTATGGCGGCGGCGGCTCCAAGGTGGACCAACGTTTCACCCTGACAAACCGTCTGTTTGGTCACTGGGCCGTGCAGACCGGGCTTCATATTGAGCACGAATTCGAAACCGAGCCCGGCTTCGAGCCGACCGATACGCGGTTGGACGTGTCCTTGCTGTATGGCTTCTAGCGCGAATTGCGCAAGGGACCTTCCCGCCTGAAGTGTTTGCCCGTAACCTTCCATTTGCGTGCGGAAATGGACAGGGGATGCGTATGATACGGCTGCTCACACTTTTGCTGGCAGGCCCGGCCATGTTCGGATCCTGGGACGTAGCGATCGCCCAGACTGCGGGCGGCCAATCGGGCTATGATCAAAGCCTTGAGGCTCTGTCTCCCACCGATGAAGCCGTCAGCATTGGCCTGGCGGGCGAAGACCCCGCTGATATCGCACGCTATCTGCTGGCCGCGAACGGCGCAGCCGGCGGCGCGCAGCTGTCCCCGGACGGCTCGCTCGCAGCGTTCCGCTGGTCGATCACCGGCGAGCCGCAGCTCTGGATCATGCCGGCTGAGGGCGGTCAGCCCACGCGCCTGACCTATGGCAATGGGATCACTTTTTTTCGCTGGTCTCCGGACGGCGAGAGCTTGATCTACGGCGCCGACAATGACGGGAATGAGCAAGAGGCCTATTACCGCATTTCCTCAGACGGTCTGAACGAGCGCCAGGTCTTTCCCGCCGAAGCGGGCGCTTTCCGGGTGTTCGGTGATTTCGGCGCGGACGGAGAAACCATCGTCTTCGCCTCGACCGCGCGCAACAATCTCGATTTCGACATTTATGTCGCCAATCTCGAGACCGGCGACCAAGCGATGATCTATGAAGGTTCGTTCGCGAACTATCCAGGCGCCATGTCGCCGGATGGCCGCTATGTGACGGTCAGCCAGTCTCGCGGCGAGGACTCAAATGATCTCGCCTTGCTCAATCTGGCCAATGGCGAATTCACTCCGATTTCAGCGCCCGACCGCCGCGCCGCGCATGGCTCGATCGCCTGGCAGGACGACTCCTCAAGCTTCTACCTCGTCTCGAACCGGGAGCGCGAATACAGCGCCTTGATGAAGTTTGACGTCTGGACCAATTCGTTCAGCGTCATCGAGACGGCTGAGCACGATATTGAAAGCGTGGATTTGTGCGGCGAGGATGACCGCTATCTGGTCTGGACCGTCAATGAGGGCGGCTATTCACGTCTGCACGCCAAGGATCTGGCCAGCGGAGAAATGCTTGAAACCCCGGCGCTGGCCGAGGGCGTATACGGCGTCAGCTGCACTGATCAGTCCAGCCGCATCCTGATCAATGTGAACGGCTGGCGGACGCCGGGCGGATTCCAGCTGTGGGATATGGCGACCGGCGCGGTCTTTGACACGTTTACCGCCTCCATGGCGGGGCTGGATGCGGACCGTCTGGTGCGCCCCGAAGATGTGCGCATCACAGCGCGCGACGGGGTTGAGCTGCAAGGTCTTCTGTATCTGCCCGACGACAGCTCGCGGCCCAGCGACGGCCTGCCGCCGGTGGTCTTTTTTGTCCATGGCGGCCCGACTGCGCAATCGCGGCCGACCTTTGATGCGGTGGTCCAGTATCACGTGGATCGGGGCATGGCGGTGTTTGAGCCCAATGTGCGCGGGTCTACGGGTTTCGGGCATACCTATGTGACGCTGGATGATCGCGAAAACCGTCTGGAATCCATTGCGGATCTGGTGGACATGCTCAACTGGCTGGCCGAGGACGACCGGGTTGACGCGGACCGCGCCGCGGTCGTCGGCGGTTCTTATGGCGGTTACGCCGTGAACGCGGTGCTGGCGAATTTTCCCGGTCATTTTGCAGCAGGCGCGTCGCTCTACGGCGTGGCGGACTGGGTGACGGCGCTTGATATCGCTTCGCCCGGGCTGAAGGCCTCTGACCGGATTGAATATGGCGATATCACAGAGCCGCGCTGGCGTGAGTACTACACCGAGAACTCACCCATCCGTCAGGCCGACCAGATCAATGTGCCCGTGCTGTATTCCCACGGCGTCATGGATCCGCGCATCGACATTTATGAGACAGAAGTGATGGTGCGCACCTTGCGCGAGAACGGCGTGCGGGCGGATTTCATCCGTATTCCTGATGAGGGGCATGGCTGGCGCAAGCTGTCCAACCAGCTGTTCTATTACCGCCGTCAGGCTGAGTTCCTGGAAGAGGTGCTGGAGCTCGCCGACGCTGACTGATCGCTGGACTTCGTTCATTATACACTAGGGCGGCGATTTCTGAGCTTGCGGCGGGCGCAGCGCTGGGCGCATAGACAGGCATGACCCAGAACTCGCTTGATCCTGCCGAAGTGAAACCTGCGCCCCGCGCCGCCGCCACCGTGTTCATCACGGGGACTGTGGCGATTGATGCGCTGGGCTTTGCTCTGATCATTCCAGTTCTGCCGACCCTCCTGATGGAGTTGACGGGGGGCGGCGTGGGTGAGGCGGCGCGCTGGGGCGGGCTGGCGACCTTTGTCTTCGCGCTGATGCAGTTCGTCTTCTCGCCCATCATTGGCGGGCTCTCTGACCGGTTCGGGCGGCGTCCGGTGCTCTTGTTATCGCTCACCGCCCTGATGATTGATTTCATGCTGATGGGATTGGCGCATGCGCTGGTGGTGTTCTTCATCGCGCGCTTATTGTCTGGCGTTTTCGCCGCCACCCATTCCACCGCCAACGCCTATATCGCCGATATCTCCACGCCGGAACAACGTGCGCGCCGGTTCGGGCTTCTAGGCGCGGCCATGGGGGCGGGCTTCGTATTGGGGCCGGGGCTCGGGGGGGTGCTGGGGGAATTGAGCCCTCGCGCGCCCTTCTTTGCGGCGGCGGCGCTGGCCGGGATCAACGCCCTCTATGGCTGGTTCGTGGTGCCAGAATCGCTCAAACCCGAAAGCCGACGCCCCTTCTCCTGGAAACGGTCAAACCCCATCGCCACGCTGATGCGCTTGCGCCGGGCGGAGGGGCTCGGCGTCCTGGTCTGGGTCTACTTCCTGTCTCAGCTGGCAGGCTTTGTGTATCCGGCGGTCTGGGCCTATGTGGGCATCGCCAAGTTTGACTGGACGGAAGGCGAGATTGGCGTCTCTCTGGTGGCCTATGGCGTGCTGTTCGTGGTCTGTCAGGCTGTGGTGACGCCCTTCCTGATGCCCCGGATCGGCGAGCGCCGGGTGATCTGGATCGCCTTCGCGCTGGAAGCGGTCGCCCTGATCGGCCTCGCGACGGCGCCATCGCCCTGGGTGCTGTATCTGTGGCTCTTGCCCGCCTTGTTCACAGGGATGGAGGGCCCCGCGCTTCAGAAGGTGATGACAGAGCGCACCCCGCCCGACGCCCAGGGCGAGCTTCAGGGCGGTTTGTCGGGACTGGGCGCGATCGTGTTGATCCTCAGCCCGCTGATCTACACCCAGCTCTTCTTCGCGTTTCAGCAAGGGGTGGGCGGGCTGGTGTTTCCGGGCGCGCCGTTTGTGATGGCGGCGGTGTTCAACATCATCGCGCTGACGCTGTTCGTGGTGAGAAAACGCCAGACGGGCGGCTAAAGCCCCACTCGCTTGCGCAGGCTGTCCGGCGTCTCGCCCGCTTCTCGCAAGGCGCGCAAGGTCAGCGACTGGTCACGCTTGGCGAAGCGCTTGCCGCTCTGATCGAGCATCAGAGGGTGATGGCGATAGACCGGGACCGGCCAGCCCATCAGCTCCTGAAGCAGGCGATGAAGATGCGTGGCGAAAAACAGATCCACGCCGCGGATCACATGGGTCACGCCCTGAAGCGCATCATCCTGGGTGCACGCGAGGTGATAGCTCGTGCCCACATCCTTGCGGCCCAGGATCACATCGCCCAGTGTTTCAGGGCGGGCTTGTACCTCGCCGGTCTCGCCGTCCGGGCCTTCACCGGTTTCGATGAATGTCATTCGGTCAAACCGGGCGCCAAGATGATCGCGGCAAGCGGTGATGGAGAGCCGCCAGGAGAACGCCTCCCCCGCCTCCAGCCGCTCGGCCTCCTCGTCCGCGCTGATCGGCTCAGACGGGCCGGGATAGATCACCCCTTCAGGGCCTTCGCCGGGATGGTGCGGCGCGCGGGCGATGTCGTCGGCGATTTCCCGCCTTGTCTTGAAACAGCGATAGACGAGGCCGCGCTCTGCGAGTTGATCCAGCACGGCGTGATATTCTGAGAAATTGTCGCTCTGTCGGCGCACGGGCTCAGGCCAGTCGCATCCCAGCCAATGCAAATCCTCAATCACCGCCATCTCGAACTCGGGCTTGCAGCGCGTCGTGTCGATATCCTCAATCCGCAACAGACACGTCCCGCCCGCCATCCGCGCCGCGTCAAACGTGGTCAGCGCCGAGAAGGCGTGCCCCAGATGCAGAAAGCCGGTGGGCGAGGGGGCGAAACGGGTCAGGAAAGCGCTCATGCGCTTCTGATATCACCGCGCTGATGTGAGTGCGAGACTTGGGGTTTTCCTGCCCGGTCAGCGCTCTATGATCGCGCAGCACACATTAGAGGGACGCCTTCCATGATCTTGATCGACGGTCCGCGCATCGCGCCCAAATCCGGGCAGGCGAAGAAGCTGGTCATCCTGTTTCATGGCTATGGCTCCAATGGTGCGGATCTGGCGGGGCTGGCCCAGCATTGGGCGCCGCATTTCCCGGACGTGGCCTGGGCGTCGCCGGACGCGCCTGAACCCGTGCCCGGCGCACCGGGCGGGTATCAATGGTTCCCGATATCGCGTCTTGACCCGGCGCTGATGGAGCAGGGGGTGCGCTCGGCGCACGCCACCGCGGAACAGTTTGTCCGCTCCGAGCTGAACCGCTGGGAGGTGGCGCCGGAAAACCTCGTTCTGATCGGCTTTTCTCAAGGGACGATGATGGCGCTTCACACCGCGCTTCGGCGTGAGATCGCGCCGGCCGGCGTGATCGGCTATTCGGGCGCACTGCCGGGGCCGGAGCGGTTGAAGTCGGAGCTGACCGTCAAGCCGCCGATCATGCTGATCCATGGCGACAGCGATGACGTGCTGCCAGTGGGCATGACCTTGATGGCGGCCCAGGGACTTGCCGAGGCGGGGCATGGGGCCCAGTTTCATATCTCAAGAGGCATTCCCCACTCCATCGGCCCGGACGGGTTGGAGTTGGGGCGGCATTTCATGGAGGCGGCTTTTTCGGGACGCCTGCGCGGTTAGGCGCCGTTGTCAAACAAGCGTCGAGTCAGCGTCATGGCGCCGTCACACGAACAGGTTTAGTCTCAGCTCGTCTCAAGGAACGGAGTGTTGATTCGGCAATCGGATCAGCCTCAAGGCTTAGAGGGAGGCGCGTCTTCAAGACAGCGCTCGCATATCACAAGGGCCATGCCCTTCAGCTGCGTCGCCCGACGCTTGATTGCGGGGGCGGTTATGCGAGTCTTTAAGACTGCGCCCACCGATCTTCGTTGCCTTGTCCTGAACGCGGATTTTCAGCCGCTCTCCTATTATCCTTTGTCCACCTGGCCCTGGCAGGACGCCATCAAGGCGGCGTTTCTGGAGCGTGTGGACATTGTCTCTGAATACGCCACGGAGATCCGCAGCCCGTCGCGCTCGATCCGTGCGCCGTCGGTCGTGGCCTTGCGCGATTATGTCAGTCAGAATCGCGCGCCCGCGTTCACACGGTTCAATGTCTTTCTGCGCGATGGCTTCCGCTGCCAGTATTGCGGCGCAGACACGCTTGATCAGCTGACCTTTGATCATGTGACGCCGCGCGCCTATGGCGGCCGCACCACCTGGGAGAATATCGTCGCCGCCTGTGCGCCGTGTAATCTCAAAAAGGGCGGCCGTACGCCGCGCGAAGCCAGGATGCCGCTCTTGAAAGATGTGGACCGACCCAGCCAGCACCAGCTGCAATCACAGGGACGGCGCTTCCCGCCTAAATACCTGCATGAAAGCTGGCTCGATTATCTCTATTGGGATGTGGAGCTGGAGGCCTAGGGCGCCAGCCTGCCGCGTCACGCCTGCGCCCGCCGAGCCGTTTACTCGTCAGATGCGCGCATCTGCGACAGGGCGCCCTGGATCTGCGGCATGGACATCAGCGTGCTGATTAGCGAGTTGTCGGGATCGACCACGGTGATCAGGTGCAGGGAACTGCCAAGGCCATTGCCGCCATTGACCATCACCACATAGCCGTCCCCGCTTTCCATGTCATAGAAGGCAAGGGCGTTCTCCGCCCAGTCAGAACCGCCATGGAAGATGAAGTGCGCATCCTCAAAGCGTGACACAGACCAGCCCAGCGTATGGCCGTTCAGAGGGCACTGGCTTTGGTCTTCCAGCATGCAGGGCGCTTCATCCGCGGTGGACACCTGCTGGGTTCCCCGCGCCCCCGCCATGGGACCGTGGGCTTCAGCCTCCATCATCCCCAGCAGCAAGGTGGAGTAATCATCCGCCGTCACGAACAGGTTATCCGCCGCGCTGGGCGCGAAGTCGCCCGAGCGGATCTCGCCATACGCGCGATCATGACCCATGGGCGTTGTCAGGCGCGCTTCAGACGCGCCGCCAGCGCCCAGATAGGCTTCGGCGTTCAGCGGTTCGAGGACCCAGCTCTGCATCAGCTGTTCAAACGGGGCGTCCATGCGCCGAGACAGGAATTCGGCCAGCATTTCGTATGCGGCGCCGGAATAGGAGTAATCGGTACCCGGATCATACGTGAAGGCCAGCGTGTCATCGTCATAGGCATAGGCCCAGTTCTTCAACCCTGTCTGGTGAGACAGGATGATCGCCGGCGTCAGATGCTGGTGGCGCGGATCATCGGCCAGATCAGGGTGCACGTATTCGCTGGAAATCGGTTCATCAAGATCAATCGCGCCTGCCGCCGCCAGACGCAAGGTCAGCTCGGCTGTCAGGGTCTTGGCGATAGAAGCGGTATTAAACAGCGTGTCTTCGCTGACAGGAACGCCAGGTCCCTGTTCGCCGCCATAGGCTGACCAGGACTTATCACCATCTTCTATACGGATAATGGCCAACCCGGCGGACGGGTAGAGGGTGAGCGCCTCTTCGATCAAGGCGTCAATATCGGCGGGACGTTCGACGGCGGGTTGGGGTTGAGCGAAAGCCGTCGCGGTCAGCCCGCCAGTGAGCAATCCAGCGAGAAGAATTCTTGAAGTCATGATGCGCCCCTGTGTGTGATTGAGTTATAGAGAGCAGATGCACGTCAGAGGGGTGCTGGATGCATCAGGGCGGCTTTAATGGTGAAGTCCGGGACCAGCGCAGATAGGATCGAGCTGATTCTCATGCTCAATCCGGACCCCAGACATGGCCGCCACCCCCACCATCGCCATCGCCTATGATTTCGACGGCACGCTTAGCCCAGGCTCCATGCAGGAGCATTCCTTCATCCCTGAAATCGGCGAGGAGATCGGCGCGTTCTGGGGGCGGGTGAACGGCGAGGCGGCCCGTCTCGGCGCGGACAATATCCTGATTTACATGCACGAGATGGTGAAGGCCGCCCAGCGTGAAGATGTCAGGTTCAGGCGCGAAGACATTGAACGTCATGGCGCGTCAGTCGGCTTCTTTCCTGGCGTGGCCGAAGGCTGGTTCCAGCGTCTGCGCGACTATGGCGCGACGCGTGGCGTCAGGGTGCAGCACTATATCATCTCATCGGGTCTCAAGGAGATGATCGCGGCGAGCGCGGTCGGCGATCAGTTCGACGCCATTTTCGCCAGTGAATTCAAATACAATGCTGATGACGTGCCGGTCTGGGCGGCCTCGGCGGTGAATTACACCAACAAGACCCAGTTCCTGTTCCGCATCAACAAGGGCGCGCTGGACCTGTCAGACCACACCGAAGTGAACGCCTATGTGCCCGAGGATGACCGGCCCGTCCCTTTCCGCAACATGATCTATGTGGGGGATGGCGACACGGATGTGCCGTGCATGCGAACGGTCAAGGAACAGGGCGGCGTGTCGATCGCCGTCCATCCCGCCGGTGATGCGAAAGGCGCGGAGAAGACCGCCAAACTGAAAACCGATCGCCGCGTGCATTTCACCACCGACGCCGATTATTCAGACGGCTCAAGGCTCGATGACTATGTGAAGGCCGCTATCGACAAGATGGTCGCCGTCGAGCGGCTCAAGGCGCTGGAGCGCTAGACCCGTTTGCACACGGCGATGGCGGCGTGGCAGCCGGCGGTGATCAGCGCGGACAGGACCGGATAGCCGGCGGCGTCTTTCGCGCCTTCTTCCACAGCAAGCTCTTTATGGGCGACCTCTTCATCGCGGAACTGGGCGAACTGGTCCGCCAAAGCGTCCTGACCTGCGAGGCGCAGCTCCTGAACCTGCTCATCGTAATGGCCTTCAATCACGGACTCGACGGCTTCAGTGCAGGCATGGGCGGCTTTCTCGCCCAGAAGCGCTGTCCCGGCGCCAAGTGCGAAGCCTGCCAGGTTAGCAAACGGCGCCAGCAGGGTCGGGCGCGCCTTGCCGCTGAGGATATGATCGTCGAACGCTTGCAGATGGTGCTGCTCGTCCGCTTCCATGTGCACCAGCTGGCTGGCGATGCGGGCCTTGTCGGGCCGGCCTTTGAACACGGCGCGCTGGCCTTGATAGATCGCCACGGCGCCATACTCGCCCGCATGATCCACGCGCACCATGGATTCAATGCGGGAGGCGTCGGCCTTTCGGCCCGGGCGACGGATGGTTTTTCTAGAGTGCGGTTGAGACATCACACGCTCCGATAGGGTTTGCGGAACACCACAAGGATCGAGATCAGCATCACTACCGCGCTGATCAACACATTATAGCCCGCCATGGACACGCCCAGCAGGGTCCAGGCCGGCTCGTCGCACAGCACGACATTGGTCGGCGTATTCAGCGAGCTCAACAGAGCGTCCACGCTCAGCGAGGTCGTATCGCCCGCTTGGCACGACAGCGGCCAGAAGCCGTACTCGCCCCCCGCATGATAGCCCGCCACCCAGGCGCTGAACCCGGCCAGGACCGCGACGAGCGCGCTGGCGGCGCGGGCGAACAGGGCATTTGCGGGTTTCAGAACGTGTAGAGTGGCGAAGGTGATGAGCCCCGCCGCCAGAAGATAAGCGTGCGCCCAGCGTTGCTCGATGCAAAGCGGACACGGGGGATACCGGCCGATCATTTCAAAGCCGAAGGCTCCGGCCAGCAGGGCGGCGGAAATCAGCGCGCCGATGAGCGGCCATTGATCCGGACGAGTCCATCGATCGGCATGGATTTGAAGCGCTGTCATAAAAGCAAACCTAGAACACGGGGCAGGGCGGGGCGAGCGATCAACTGAGCGACAGGGCGACGCAGTTTCAGCCGCCGGCGCCGAACAATCCAAGTATGAAGGTCTTCAGCATATCAAGAAACGCCGCTCCAAAAAATGTGAAGCCGACGATCAGAAGGGTGATCCAGAGCAGGCCCAACACCAATCCCGCCAGAACCAGCAGCCCGTCACGGGTGATCAGACCGATAGAGGCGATGGCGATGGCGATGCCTGGCGTCGTGTTGGTGGCGGGAAGAGGGATGAGAATGGAGGCGCAGAAGAGCACGAAGACGCCGCCCACGAACCGCTCCGCCGTTGGCCCAGATAAAAAACTCAATCGGGGACGGGCCAGCGCTTCCAGCCATCCAAACCATTTGCGCGACCAGGTCGCGATGCGAGTCAGGCCGGGCTTGTCCAGCTGGCGATTGCGAAAGCTTTTCGGCATCCAGGGATGCGCGCGTCCGCCCGCCATTTGCAAGGCGATGGCCATCATGGGCAGGGCGACGATTTGCGGGACGCCGTAGAGAAAGGGCATGCAGACCGGAATGGCGAGTGCAAACAGCAAGGCGCCGAAAACCCGTTCACCAAGGGCATCGCTGAAAGCCCCCAGCGTCAGCCCCTCATCGGGGGCGGCGTGCGCGATTCGCGCGAGCGCTGCAGTCAGGCTGAGCGGCTGCGAGGGGCCGGTGTCTTGCGAACCGGTTTCATCCTGCTGGAATTGCGCCATGACGTGTCACCTTTGGGGAGGAGAAGCGTGTCTGTCTTAGTCGGCGCAGCGCTAATCGTCTATCCAGCTCAGCGGCGGATCCCGTCGAAACTGGCGACGCCGGTGGAACTGAAAACCAGGGTCGACCAGGCATAAAATTCAAGGCATATACAGCGCTTGCGTCGACATGCGTGCGGGCGTGGCGGAATTGGTAGACGCAGGGGACTCAAAATCCCCCGGGCGCAAGCCCTTGTCGGTTCGAGTCCGACCGCCCGTACCACTCTCTCCCGGGACAGTCCTGTAAGGCGCAGAGTGGAAGCGATGTCGAATTGCCACCTTTCCACAGTAAAAGATGAAATGTTTGCGAGGGCTTAAATGCCCTGACAGATGATTTTGCACGTCTTAGTCAAAGTCTTGAAAATGTTTCTGATAATTCAATTCGATATATTAATTCAATAGTTTGGCGTTGAGTGTGGATAATCTGGGGGCTGGCGCTAATTCCCCTATTAGGTGATAATGCGCGAAAACACCTGACGGGCGTTGTGCAAGCTCCTGTTAATCCTGCCGCTTATCAACTGACCAAGAGTCTATACAAAAGGGCTTGAGGCCATTTCATTTTTCAGGACGTGGATCATTGAACGCTAGTCAGCAGCCCTTGGTGATCATCGCCGCCGCGAGCGCGGACGAAGCGTCTGCGCAGAGCCTGCGACAGGCCTTGCTCGACAGGGGTGTCCGCGTCGTCATGGCTGCAGAGGTCGGTGTCGCCGAGAAAAGGGCGCGCCTGATCGTGCTGTGCTCGCCGGCGTCCTTGAAATGCCAGCCGCTCAACAATTTTCTGGAAGATTTCGTCTGGTCCAACGGCATGCACCACGTCCATGTGGTCGGGCTGGAAAGCGAGCGGCCCGTGCTGCCCATGGCGCTCCGGGCTGAGCGACGCAGCAACGGCGCGTTCTGGACCTTGCCGCGCCCGCCGGTCATCGGCGCGCTCTATAACGACACGATGAGCCTTGAGCATCTGGCCGACGAGATTGCGCATGAATGCAGTACGGATCCGTCTGCGACGCTGGTGCGCAGCGCGGCCAGTTCTGTCGTGCGCCGACCGCTCGCCACCGGGCTTGCGGCGGCCTGCGCGTTGATGCTGGGCGTCAGCGTCTGGCAAGCAGACCAGATCAGCGCCTATCAGGACGAGGCGGAGGCCGCCAAGGCGTTCTCAAGCCGGCTTCTCACGGACATTACGCAACATTTGCCCAATACGGCTCGGCGCGAGACCTTGATCCGTCTGGCGGATGATTTGACCGAGACTTATCTGACGGCATCCGCGGTCGGCCTGTCTGATGATGAGCTGGGGCGTCGCGCGCGTCTGTTCAATCTGATTGGCGAGGCGCGCGACGTGCATGGAGATCCCGCGGGCGCCCGGGAAGCGTTCACAGCCGCTTATGGGCTGACCCAAGCGCTTCTGGACCGGTCGCCCGCCAATATGCAACGCGTTTATGACCATGCGCAGTCCGCATACTGGGTCGGCAACCAGGCCTATCGCAGCGGTGATCTGATGACGGCCGAGCGCTATTTCGACATGTACGCGCAGATGGCGGAGCTGTTGATGGAGCGCGAGCCGGACAATCCCAGTTTCCAGGCGGAACGGGGGTATGCGGCGTTAAACCTTGGGGTCATCGAACTGGAGAGCGGCGACGCTCAATCGGCTGCGGACCTGTTTTCTCAGGCGGCTGAGCAGTTTGGAGACGGGCTGGTCCAAGAGGGCGTGGTGCAGGTGGCGGACCTGGGCAATGCCTTGGGCTGGCTGGCGGACGCCTGGCGCGAAATGGGCGACATCGCTCAAGCGCGGAGCAGCCGCGAGCATCAATTGGCGCTGTATGAAGAACAGCTTGTCCAATCGCCAGGCGATTCCCGCACGCTGTTCAGGATCGCCCATACGCAATCAGAGATTGCAGGCCTTGCGACAGACATGGGCGAAGATGACGATGGCGCGCAATTACTGGATCTGGCTCTGGACAGAGCAAGCGCGCTCCATGCCGCCTCGCCTGACAATGACCGATACGCGCGTTTTTATGTGGGATTGATTTTCCAGCGGGCGCAAATCGCCTTGATGCGCGATGACCTGATACGGGCGCAATTGCTGATCGGGGAGGCGCGTCGCCTGGGGGCGCGGACGAATGAAAGCGGTGAAAATGACGGCCGGTATCTGAGCCGGTCCGCAGCGTTGACCCTGTCTGCGACGCTCGCATTTCAAGCGCAATCATATGAGTCAGCCGTGCTCGACGCGACTCAGGCCGTCAGTACGGGCGAGCAATCTGTGGCGGCTGGTTTTGAAACGGCGCGTCCTTATCTGGCGCAAGCCTATTATGTGCGTGCCGAAGCCTTGAACGCATTGGGTCAGTTAGACGAGGCGAACATGATGTATCGTTCCGCCTTGAATCAACTGGGCCTGATGAGCGCGCCGCGCCCGATGTATTCAGATGAACTTGAAGCCCGTATCGCCTGGAAACTGGGTGATGTCAGTCGGGCTCTTGAGGTAAGACAGTCTTTACAGGAGCGAGGCTATGCTCGCCGCTCGTTCTTGGCGTTCTGGTCAGAAATTGATCAGGCGAACACCGCCGAGACTGGGCTATCTCGAGGGGGCTGACATGAGCGGCGTGCACAAACAGGTTGAGCGGGTCAAGGCGCTGGGATTCACCGGCCGCGACGTTCGCCACATCGCAGTTTACGTCGACCCGTCCATCAAGGAAGTCGACGGAGAGCTCGTGCAGACCCACAGCGCTTATGTGGGTGAACGAGACGGCAATTTCTTCATCGATTTTCCCACCGATATGATCTTTGTCATCATGACTGAAGGTTGGGAGTTCGAGCGCTTTGAACTGGGCGGCAAGACCTGGGACGGTATCGCCGTGATGCCTGAAGACAGCGATTTTGAGGTCCACTTCGGTGATGAAGGCCGGCAAAGCGTTGTGGTTTTCGATAAGTGCCAGTGCTTTTTCACCTACCGCTATCAAATCGTTCTGCGAAACCAGCAGACGGGCGAACGTGTGGTGGTTGACCCCGGCGTGGGCAATGGCGACCGTCCCGATCCGCCTCCTGCCCCTTAGGTGTCGGGGAAGAGACGCCTGAACACAGGGCTCGACTGTTTCACGCTTTGAACGGGGCCCTCAGCGGCGATCTGGCCTTGATCCAGAACGGCGACTTGATAGGCCCGCTCCAGCAGCCGCGCGCGATGGGTGACGATCAGCGCGCTGCGGCGCGCGTCTTCATCCAGCCAGTCATCCAGCGCGTTCAGGAAGTCGGTTTCCGTATCCGCGTCGAGCCCTTCTGTGGGTTCATCCAGCAAGAGCACCGGCGCGTTCTTGACGAAGGCGCGCGCCAGGGCGATCCGGCGCGCCTGTCCACCCGACACCAGACCGCCTAGCTCACCCGTCCAACTGGCTAGCCCGTCTGGTAGCTTGCGCACGAAATCCGCCGCGCGCGCCCGTTCAAGCGCGTGCCAGAGTTCGTCTTCGCTTGCGTCGGGTTTCGCCAGGCGTAAATTGGCGCGGATAGTCGTCGACAACAGTTCTGCGCGTTGATCGACCAGCGCAAAGCGGCTGCGGGTGTCGGCGATGGCGAGCGTATCAAGCGCCGTTCCCCCCAAGCGGATCCCGCCTGATTGCGGCGCGTAAAAGCGCATCAGAAGCTTGATCAGGCTCGATTTGCCGGCGCCGGAAGCGCCCACCAGCGCCCACCGGCCGCCTTCGGGCAGGCTCAGACGGGCGTCGCGCAGAACGGGCGTGTCCGTGTCGGGATAGCTGAAGTTCACGCCATCGACGGTGATATCCCAGCGTTCGGGCAGGGGGGCGGGCGCGACAGGGTCGATGACGGCGGGGGAGATTTCCGTCAGCGCCTTCAGCCGGCGGGCGGAGGCTGTGGTCTTGCCGTAAAGCTCGGCCGCCTGAACCAAGGGCGCGGCGGCTTCAAAAAGCGCAAAGGCGACAAAGCCCGCTAGGGCCGAGACAGGCGCTGCGGCGCCAGACGCCGCCGCCAGTCCAAAGCCAAGCACAAAGCTGGCGGGTGCGGACAGCGCCAGAAGCGCGCCGTTGAACATGGAAATGCGGGCGATCTCGCGCTGTGCGGCGACGCAGTTGGCGTTTGAGTTTTCCAGATGGGCGATGATGCGGTGTTCAGCCCCATAGGCCTTGAGTTCAGCCAGTCCGGAGACCAGGTCTGCGGCGTCCGCCCGCATGGAGCTGGCGTTCTGCGTCAGGGCCTCGCCGGCCTTGCCGGCGGTCTTCGCGACGCGCAGAGGCAGGATCACGCTCGCCAGAACAAACACGCCCAGAACCCCCGGCAGCGCCGCCGGCGCCAGAAAAGCGAGCAGCACGCTGGTGAACACGGCGCCCGCGAGCGCGGCCGTGACCGGCGTCACAAAGCGCAGATACAGCGCATCCAGCGCGTCCACATCCTGGGTGACGCGGGAGAGCAGATCTCCGCCGCGAATACGGCCCAGACGCGCGGGGGCCAGCGGCGCAGCGGTTTCAAACACCCAGAGCCGCAGGCGCGAGAGAATCCGGAATGTGGCTTCATGGGTGACCATGCGCTCGGCATAGCGCCCGACTGTGCGGCCTAAAGCAAAGCCGCGCACGCCGCCTGAGGCGAAGAGGTAGTTGAACGCGCGTCCGGCGCCCGCCAGTCCGGCGACCGCCGAAGCGGTGATGAACCAGCCTGACAAAGAGAGCAGACCGATGCCGGCCAAGAGCGTCAGGGCGGACAGGGCAGCGCCCAGTCTGAGCCACCAGCGGTCCGGGCGCGCCAGGGCGAGAAAGAAGCGCAGATCCTTCATGATGCGCCCTCTGTCTCAAGCGTGATGACCTGATCTGCGGCGTCGCGTACGGCGGGGCTGTGTGTGGCGATAATCACGGTGCGGCCTTCACTGATACGCTTGAGCGCGGTGAGAAAGCGCGCTTCCGCTTCGCCGTCCAGATGGGCGGTGGGTTCATCCAGCAGCACGATTTTCATATCCACCGCCCAGGCGCGCGCCAGCGCCAGGCGTTGCGCCTGACCGCCGGACAGGCCGTAGCCTTGGTCGCCAACTTGGGTTTCAAGCCCGTCGGGCAGGCTGGCGGCGAAATCCATGACGCCGGCGGTTTCAGCCGCGCTTTGCACGCGTTCGGCAGCCAGTGAGCGATCAAACAGGCTGATATTGTCGATCAGGCTGCCGTAAAACACGTGGGGGCGCTGCGCGATCCAGGCCGCTTGCCCGATCAGGGGCGCTTTGAGCTCATCGTCCTCCACGAAAACCTGGCCGTCAGTATGCGGCGCATACCCCATCAACAGCTTCAGCGCCGTGGATTTTCCAACGCCGGACGGACCCCAGAGAGCGGTGATCTGGCCCGCTGGCGCTTCAAAGCTGAGCGGGGCGAGCCCCAAGCGACCATCGGGGTAGACGGAGCCAGCCTGGACAAACTTAATCGCGGGCGGCGTGTCGTCACGCTTTGCAATTGTAGCGGCTGGGGCGACGAGCCGTACTGTCGGCGACGCTTCATTCGCCGTGTCAGCCTCTGTCATGAAAGGCGCCAGCGCCTCAGCCCCGGCCTCGGCGTCAGCGCGGTCATGATAGGCCGCCGAGAGGCGCCGCAGCGGCATGTAGAACTCCGGCGCCAGGATCAGGCAGAACAACCCGGTCTGCAGCGTGATGGTTTCGCCGGTGCTGAAGGGCATCTCGCCGAGCAGCGAAAAGCCGATATAGATCGCGGACCCCGCAACTGACAGCGCCGCGAAAAATTCCAGCACGCCAGACGACAGAAACGCCATCGCCAGCACTTTCATCGTGCGTCGCCGAAAATCTTCAGACGCCTGAGCGAGCCCGTCACGCTCACGCTCCACCGCATTAAAGGCGTTCAGGGTTTCAAGCGCGCGCAGCCGGTCGTTGAACCGTCCCGCCAGCCTTTGCAGCGTGGTGAGCTGGTCTTTGGAGGCCGCCGCCGCGCCCGCGCCCACCAGCGCCATGAAGACAATCAGCAGGGGCGCGGTGATGAGAAAGATCAGGCCGACGATATAGCTGGCGCTGAACGCCGCGGCCATGATGATCAAAGGCCCGACCATGACCACGCCCATCAAAGGGCGATAGCGGCCATAATAGCCATCAAGCTTGTCCACCGCGTCAATCAGGGCGGAGGTGGTCTCGCCTGAATCAAAGCGTTCCGTATAGCCTGGCCCAAGGGCTGCGAGCTTGCGGGCCGCCAGGGCGCGCACGGTCTGGCGCACTTTCAGGCTGGCCTCGACGCCGGTGCGGGTTTCTGCTGCCTGCAGGGCCGCTCGAACGCCTGCGCATGCCAGGGCAAGACAAAGTCCGGGCCAGATTGCGCCGTCATTCACCAGCGCACTGACTGCCCAGGCCGCGCCCCAGGCGAAGCCGACAAAAACAGCGTACTGGGCCGCGCCGAACGCCATGCTTTGACGGGTCAAAGCAGTCGCGGGCTCGCCCCATGCTTTCAGAAGCGCGCCCAGCTCGGCCTTGCGGGCTTTGCTGGCGGTTTTTTCGGCGTCGGCTGACAAATCAGAAGTGCTCATGGCCTGCGACATACACGCCCTTGCCCGGTTTTGACTGCGGCGCCTCGTCCCATGTGACACCTTGCAGACGATACAAACTAACGTTCTTGCCAGATAAAGGCGGCCAATGCGCTTTCGGGCGTACTCATTTAACGACTTCTTTTAAAGCCTTGGAGGGTGAAATGGTCGATATGACCGTTGTGGAGTTATCGCGGTGGCAGTTTGCGCTGACCGCGATGTATCACTTCCTCTTTGTACCGCTCACACTTGGACTGTCCATCATACTCGCCATCATGGAGAGCGTTTATGTGATGACAGGCCGACAGGTCTGGCGGGACATGACGAAGTTCTGGGGCACGCTGTTCGGCATCAACTTCGTGCTGGGCGTGTCCACCGGGATCACCATGGAATTCCAGTTCGGCATGAACTGGTCGTACTACTCACATTATGTGGGCGACGTGTTCGGGGCGCCGCTGGCGATTGAAGGCCTGATGGCCTTCTTCCTGGAGGCCACCTTGGTGGGCTTGTTCTTCTTTGGCTGGGACCGGATGAGCAAGCGCGGGCACCTGACCGCGACCTGGCTGATGGCGCTGGGCACCAATCTTTCCGCATTGTGGATTCTGATCGCCAATGGCTGGATGCAGAACCCTGTAGGGTCTGAGTTCAATCCCGAGACCATGCGCATGGAAGTCACCGACTTCATGGCGGTGCTCTTTAACCCGGTCGCCCAGGCAAAATTCGTTCACACCGTCTCCGCCGGCTATGTCACAGGCGCGCTGTTCGTGTTGGCGATCTCAGCGTTCTTTTTGCTCAATCGCCGCTTTACGGGATTCGCCAAGCGCTCGATGACGGTCGCCGCCGCCTTCGGGCTGGCGAGCGCACTGTCGGTCGTGGTGCTGGGTGATGAGAGCGGTTATGCGCTGACTGACAACCAGAAAATGAAACTCGCCTCGCTTGAGGCCATGTGGCACACCGAACCCGCGCCGGCGCCGTTGACGCTGATAGGTTTTCCCAATCGCGACACTCAGGAAACCGAGCACGCCATCAGCATCCCCTGGGTGCTGGGCCTGATTTCCACGCGCTCTCTGGATGGAGAGGTGGAGGGCATTTTGCCGCTGGTCGAGCAGGCGGAGAGCCGGATCGAGAACGGCGTTCTCGCCTATGACGCCATGATGCGACTGCGCGAGGACCCTGACAATGCAGACGCCCAGGCGCAGTTTGAAAGCGCGCGGGATGATCTGGGCTACGCCATGCTGCTGCGGCGCTATGTGGCGGATCCGCGCGAGGCGGGGCCGGACCTGATCGCGCAAGCGGCGATGGACACGGTGCCCAATGTGGCGGTGATGTTCTGGAGCTTCCGTTTCATGGCGGGTTTGGGCTTTTACTTCATCGCCCTGTTCGGAACCGCTTTTGTGCTGAGCTCGATGCGCAAGCATGAAACCCGCTGGTTCCTGAAATTGGCCCTGGTCTCGCTTCCGCTGCCCTGGGTGGCCGCTGAGCTGGGCTGGCTGTTGGCGGAGTATGGCCGCCAACCCTGGATCATCGAAGGTGTTCTGCCGACCTTTGAAGGGGTGTCGAGCCTTCATCCCACGCAAATGATCATGACCATTGTCGGTTTCACCGCGCTCTATGGCGCGCTGGCGGTCGTGGAAGTGATGTTGATGATCAAATATGTCCGCAAGGGACCGTATCCGGACGGCCCGCCACGCGGCGCATCCCAGAAGCCTCAGGGCGGGTTCGTCCCGCTGCCGGCCGAATAGGGAGGATGGATTATGGAAATTCCTCTGTCATATGAACTGTTGCGGGTGATCTGGTGGGCGCTTCTGGGCGTCTTGCTGATTGGCTTTGCAATCACGGACGGCTTTGATCTGGGCGTGGCGGGGCTGTTGCCCTTTGTCGCCCGGACAGACGCCGAGCGTCGGCTTGCGATCAATACGGTCGGGCCGACCTGGGAAGGCAATCAGGTCTGGCTGATCCTGGGGGGCGGCGCCATTTTCGCCGCCTGGCCGCTGGTCTACGCCGTTTCGTTCTCGTCATTCTATCTGGCGATGTTCGTCGTGCTGGCGTCGCTGATCCTGCGGCCGGTGGCGTTCAAATACCGCTCCAAACGAGAGGATCCGCGCTGGCGCCGCTTTTGGGACTGGGCGCTGTTCACCGGCGGTTTCGTCCCGGCGCTGATCTTTGGCGTCGCGGTGGGCAATGTGCTGGTGGGCGCGCCGTTCCGGATGAATGACGACATGCGCATTTTCTGGGACGGATCGTTCTTTGGGCTGCTCAACCCCTTCGCGCTGTTATGCGGCCTTCTGAGCGTGACCATGCTGTTCCTGCATGGGGCGGCCTGGCTATCGATGAAGACGGAATACGGCGTCGTTCGGGATCGGGCGCGGGCCTATGCGCCGATCTTCGCCTTCGCCTCAATCGTTCTGTTTGCTCTGGCGGGCGCCTGGGTGGCGTTCGGGGATCTGGGCTATCAGGTCACCAATACGGTCGCCGCTGACGGGCCGTCCAACCCGAGATTTACCGAAACGGTGCGTGAAGGCGGCGCCTGGTTGTCCAATTACGGCCGGTATCCGTGGATGGTGATCGCGCCTGTGCTCGGCTTTGGCGGGGCGGCGTTGGCGTTGTTCGGATTGCGGTCCAATTCCGAGGCGCTGACCTTTATCGGCTCCAAGCTGTCAGTGGTGGGCATCATCTCGACGGTTGGCGTGTCGATGTTCCCCTTCATCCTGCCCTCCAGCGTGGACCCCAACGCCTCGCTGACGGTCTGGAACGCATCGTCCAGTCATACGACCTTGTTCGTGATGCTGATCGTGACCGCCTTATTGTTGCCGATCGTGCTGGCCTACACCGCCTGGGCGTTCAAGGTGATGTGGGGGCGGGTGACCACCGAGGCGATCGCCAAAGGCGATTATTACTGAGTCCGAGGAGAGACAAGCAATGTGGTATTTTACCTGGGTCCTGGGTTTGGGACTGGCCTGCACCTTCGCCATTCTCAACGCCATGTGGCACGAGCTGTCACTGAGTGATACCGGCGACACCGGCAGTTCGGATGAAGCCTTCTAGCGCTTTGGGCGCTGCTGAATACAAAACAGCCCGGACCGAGAGGTCCGGGCTGTTTTGCGTGAAGCGGGCTCTGTGGCTCAGGCGGCTTCGATGTCGTTGGCGGGCTTGGGTTCAGCGTCCCCCTCAGCGTCGCTGTCAGCAGAGAAGGTGCGCACCTTGATGTGGCCGCCCCAATCGCGCAGCAATTGTGCTTTCTCTTCGGCGCTGATTTCCACATGTGCGCCGTGCAGATACCACCGACCAGCATCATCGCGTACGGGGATTTCGGTGGTGCGCCAGTGAGACACCGGTTCACCTTCGTAATCATAAGTCCAGGTCACCTGCATGGAGGCGATGCGACCTGAAAAGGCGCCAAGGTCCAAAAAGGCGTCGAGGATTTCGATGACGTCTGAGTTCGCCGATTCAAGGACTTCCCCCGGAAGCAAGCGCTGGAAGGGTGTTCCGTAATCGCGCAACGCCTCGCTGACGGTGTCGACATAAATCTTGCCGTCGATTTCAGCGAGCATGCTGATCAGGTGCGGCGAATGGCTGATCGTGGTGCGGAAGTGTTCAAACAGCGGTCTGTGTTCCGGCTCCTGCAACAAACGCTCGAGTTTCATTTCAAGCTGGGAGGAGGGGGACGCTGTGGAATTTTCCAGTCTCGAGACATAGGCTTGGCTGACGCCGAGCAGATGAGCTGCAGCCTCCTGTTTCAGACCGGTGCGTTGGCGGAAAGCTCTGAGCTCTTTTCCCCAATTCATGATTTAGACCCGTTCAATTGTTCGGAGCACCGTGGTGCGTTTATTGAATCTGACTCAGTGATTTATCCGGTCATATTCCCAATAGTGCTGCACTGCAACGCATTCGCGGTTGAAAAATGCGCTCTCCACCTGTCGAGCTGAACTTGACCGGACGTTTTGCAGCCGTACTGTCGCCCCAACAAAGCCGCCAATCGTGCGGCTACGAGGGAGGACAGTGCTATGGGCTTATGGTCGGCGATCCGTCGCGAGTGGTTTTATACGACGCAACTGGCGCGCATGTTGGGCGCACTGAAAAAAATCACGCCGGATTCTGACTATCTGACCCCCGACCTGCTCGAAGACAGCGTCGACAAGCACCAGCAGCGCACGGCCTTCATCACCGAAAGCGGCGTCGAGATCAGTTACGCCCAGTTTGACCGGTACGCGAACCGGGTCGCCTATTGGGCGCTGGCCCAGGGCCTGAAGCCCGGTGATACGGTTGCGCTGTATATGGCCAATCGCTGGGAATATGTGGCGATCTGGTATGGCCTGTCCAAAGTCGGCATCATGGCCGCGCTTCTCAACAACCAGATCACAGGACATTCGCTGGCCCATTGCATCAATGTGTCAGGCGCCAATCATGTGATCGTCGAAGGCGATATGGCGGAAGCGTACGTAACCGCTTGCGAATTGATTGACTGCGCCATGACGCCCTGGATCAGTGACGGCGCCCAGGCCAAGGCGCCCGGCGGCAAGGATTTTGATGCGGCCCTGTCCGGCCAGTCCGATGTGCGCCCGGATCGCTCCTATCGCGCCCAGTACACGGCCAAAGATCCGTGCATGAAAATGTACACCTCAGGCACCACCGGCCTGCCCAAGGCGGCGATCGTGGCGCATACGCGTGCGCTGTATTATCTGCAGGTGTTCGGCGTCTCCGGTCATGCCAGCAAGGATGACCGGATGATGATGGTGCTGCCCATGTATCACGCCACCGGCGGGCTGTGCGGGGTTGGCGCGGCGCTGTCCTTTGGCGGCGCGGTGATCGTGCGCAAGAAATTCTCCGCGACGCGTTTCTGGCAGGACGCCACCGAAACCGGCGCGACCATGCTGATGTATGTGGGCGAGCTGTGCCGTTTCCTGGTCGCCGCCGAACCCAATGAATGGGAAAAGAAACACAAGATCCGCATCGCCATCGGCAACGGCCTGCGCCCCGATGTCTGGCCGCGCTTTGTCGAGCGGTCCGGCATTCCGCGGATCATGGAGTTTTATGGCGCGACCGAAGGCAATGTGGGTCTGATCAATCTGGACTCCAAGCAAGGCGCCATCGGCCGCGTGCCGCCGCACCTGTCCAAACGCTTCAATATCAAGCTCGTCCAGTTCGACATGGACGAAGAAGCCCCGATCCGGGACGCCAACGGTCATTGCATCGAGTGCAAGCCTGGCGAGGTGGGCGAGGCGATTGGCGAAATTCGCGCCGATGACGCCCGCTATCGCTTTGACGGCTATGGCGATGAAGAAGCCACCAAGAAGAAGATTCTGCGAGACGTTTTTGACGAAGGGGATGTGTATTTCCGCACCGGCGATCTGATGAAGCGCGATGCGCAGGGCTATTTCTACTTCGTCGACCGGGTGGGCGACACCTTCCGCTGGAAGTCGGAAAACGTTTCCACCAATGAAGTCGCGGAAGTCTTCGGCACGCATGAGAAAGTTGTTCAGGCCAACGTCTATGGCGTTGAAGTGGCTGACTATTCGGGTAAGGCCGGGATGGTGGCTCTGGTGGCTGAAGACGGGCTGGATCTCAAATCGCTGCATGCGCATGTGACCAAAGAGCTGCCGCATTTTGCACGTCCGCTCTTCATTCGCCTGAGCAAGGATACTCAGGACGAGAACACCACCGGCACCTTCAAATTGAAGAAGACTGATCTGGTCAAACAGGGCTGGGATCCCGAAGCGATCCCCGAGCCGGTCTATTTCGATGATCCCGATGCGGGGGAATACATTCCGCTGACCGCGGACATCCGCGCCCAGATCATCTCAGGCGAAAAACGGGTCTGATCATGGTGTTGTTGCCGGAGGACGTTCTCGACTTCTGGTTTGAGCAGGCTGGCCCCAAAGCCTGGTTCTCGGTGGATGCGGCCTTTGACGCCCGGGTCCGCCGGATGCTGGGTCCGGCCTGTCACAGCTTTCTACAGACCCGATCCGTGCTCGATCATCCCTGGATGGTCGAGCCCGATAGCGCACTCGCGCTGGTGATCGTGCTCGATCAGGCGCCGCGCAATGTCTGGCGCGGCTCGAACGCCGCGTTCAGGCTGGACCCTCTGGCGCGAGAAGCCGCCATGGCCATGCTGGATGCGGGGTTTGACTGGGCCTTGCCCAAAGAGCGCCGGGCCTTTGTCTATTTGCCGTTCTCTCATTCTGAAGACATTGAGGATCAGGCCCTGGCGGTTCTGATGTGCGAAGAACGGTTGGGCCCCGACAGCGAGAATACGCGCCATGCTCGCGCGCATATGGATGTGATCGCGCGCTTTGGCCGCTTCCCCCATCGCAACGCCGTCCTGGGGCGGACGCCCCGGGCCGAAGAGATCCGGTTTCTGGAAGAGGGCGGATACGCCCCCGGCCTGAAACGCCCGGCAAAATAATCCCAAGGGCAGTCCTGACTCAGCGCACGCCACGCCGATTTTACCTAAGATATTGATTAATATGGGATTGAATTCGGCAGGCGCTTTGCAAGATGGCTGTGAAGCCTTTTCTCAGGAGCCACCGTCCATGTCCGCCCAACGCCAGTCCCGCATTACGCCCCTCGATATTCGCGCCATCGCTTTCACCCTGGTGGACCGCCATGGAGATGAGGCGCTGAATTATGCTGACCTTGCGGTGACGGAGCTTGAAGAAAAGGGCGAGGATGAAAGCGCCAACGCCTGGCGTGTTTTGCGTTGGGAGATCGAGGATGCGCTGGCGGGCGTGATTGTCCGCGAAAGTCCGATCCAGATGCAATAATCTGTGTCTGTCATGGGAGTTTGTCTTGCCATGCTGCACGTGCTTCGACAGCTTTGATCCATGAGCGACCCTTCACTTTTCGACACATGGATCAGCCAGGCCGGGCTGAACGATCTGTTCAATCCGCAGAAAACTGTCACCGCCATGCGCGACGCCATGGCGCGGATGGAAGAGTTGGTGGAGGTCGCGCCGCCTCCGGTCGAGGCCATCCATGATATCGAGATCGCCGGGGGCTCTGGCGCGCGTCCGGCGCGCGTGTATCTGCCCTATGGCGCTCAGCCTGACAGCGGGCCGGGGCTGATTTTCTATCATGGCGGCGGGTTCATGGTGGGCACTCTGAAATCTCATGACCCGCTGTGCCGTCGTCTCGCGGCGGTGTCGGGGGTGCGTATCTGTTCGGTCGACTATCGCCTGGCGCCCGAGCATCCTTTTCCCGCCGCGACTGATGACGCCTTCGCCGCCATGGATGCAGCGCTGGCTGGCGATCTGGCGGAATACGGGTTTGACGCGAACCGTCTGGCGGTCGGTGGGGATTCGGCGGGCGGCAATTTGGCGGCGAGCGTGGCGCGCGAACGCCGCGACCAGCTGCACTATCAGCTCTTGCTCTATCCTCTCATGCAGCTCTTGCAGACCAAGAAGGATCGTCCGCGCTGGCAGGAAGGTCCTTTGCTGTCTGAGTTCACACTCGACGAGATCCGCAAGCATTACATCGCCAGCGCCGATCCGGCTGATGTGCGAATTTCTCCGCTGTTGGCGGACGATCTGAAGGGTTTGCCGCCCGCCTATATTCTTGCCGCTGAGATGGACCCGCTGCTTGATGAGGGCGCGGCCTATCGCGATCGGCTGACAGCCTCGGGCGTGCCGGTGGAATACAAGCTGTGGAAGACCGTGCCGCATGGCTTTTTGAACATGTCGCGCCTGTTCCCCGCCTGTATTTCAGCGATTGAGGCGTCCGCGCGCTCGCTCAGCAAGACCTTTGAGGCCTGAGCCTTGCCGACGGCGGGTTCAGGTCTTAGCTCAAAGCCATGAGCGTCACATCCCGATACAGACCCGATCCGCGTTTCGCCGCTTTGGGCGATGAGTTTTCAGATGCGGTCGAACCCGCCGACTTCCCCCAGGCGCAATTGCGCTGGTGGAATGCGCGCTGGGCGCAGGAGGTGGGGCTGGGCGAGCTGGATGACGCGCAGCGCCAGGCGCATTTCCATCGCTTCTCGCCCTTACAGGACAATCAGCCGCAGCCGCGCGCCCTGCGCTATCACGGCCATCAGTTTCGCGTCTACAATCCCCAAATCGGGGACGGACGCGGCTTTCTGTTCGCCCAGCTTCGCGACAGCCAGGACCGCTTGCTCGATCTTGGGACCAAGGGATCAGGCCAGACGCCGTATTCACGCTCCGGCGATGGACGTTTGACGCTCAAGGGCGCGGTCCGTGAGGTGCTGGCCTCTGAAATGCTTGAAGCGCTGGGCGTCTACACGTCCAAGACCTTCGCGATCTTCGAGACCGGCGAACAGCTTCACCGCGGCGATGAACCCTCCCCGACCCGCTCCGCCGTGATGACCCGGTTGCAGCATTCTCATCTGCGGTTCGGGGTGTTTCAACGCCATGCCTATCACGACCGGCCGGACCTGATCTCTGAGCTGGTCGAGTATGCGATTGAACATCTGGTCCCGGAAGCCGCTGAGCGTGAAGGCGATCGCGCGGCGGCCTTGCTGGAGGCTATGGTGCGACGGTCGGCCAAGCTGGCGGCGCAATGGATGGCGGCGGGGTTTGTTCACGGCGTTCTGAACACCGATAATCTGGTGGTGACCGGCGAGAGCTTTGATTACGGGCCGTGGCGGTTTCTGCCGTATTTCGAACCGGGCTTCACCGCCGCTTATTTTGACCAGCAGGGTCTTTATGCGTATGCGCGCCAGCCCGAGAGCGTGTTCTGGGCGCTTCAGCAATTGGCGGCGGCGCTCAGCCTTGTGGGCGAACGCGACGGCTTGATCAATGCGTTGGAAGGGTATCCAGACCATTACAAGCGCGAGATCACCCGCGCCTTTCATCACCGGCTTGGCCTGGAGGCGCTGGGCGATGACAGCGACGGCGCACTGGTCAGCAGCCTGTTGAACGCCGGTCGCGAGCTTCAGATCCCGTTTGAAGCGACGATCTTTGACTGGTTCGGCGGTGAGGCTTCGCGTGAGCGCGCGCTGCATTCAGACCGGTCAGGCCTGTATCGTCAGGACGCTTTCGCGCCCGTGATCGAGGCGCTGTCCGCGCGAACACCTGTGCGGCCCGAGCGCCTGTCTCATTCCTATTTTCAGCGCGAAGACCCTGTCCATTTGACGATTGATCATGTGGAAAGCCTCTGGGCGCCGATCGCCGACAATGATGACTGGTCAGCGTTTGAGCAGACATTGGCGGATGTGGGCGAAGCGCGCCGCGCTTATGATCTGGGCCGGGACCAGGTCGGCTTTCTTTCGGAGTAGGACATGCTGGATATTCTGCGCGCGGACGGGTTTGGCGATGACCGCATCGCGCATGGCTTCACCACGCGCACCGGCGGGATCAGCACCGGTCCCTATGCCAGCCTGAATCTGTCCTGGTCGCGCGGCGACGACAAGGCCGCCGTCGAGGCCAATCGCGCTCGGGTGTCCCAAGCGTTCGGCGGCGCCCGGCTGGTCTTCGCCAATCAGATTCATGGCGCGACAGTCCTGAAGGTGGACGCCGCCCCTGAAGGCTGGTCCGCCGGTGAAGGCGACGCGCTGATCACCAATCAACCCGGCCTCGCACTGTGCGCCCAGACCGCCGATTGCACACCGGTCCTGCTCTACGATGCTGAGAACGCGGCCATCGCCGCCATTCATGCCGGGTGGCGCGGGGTGATCGCTGGGGTCATTCCCGCCGCGATCAGCGCCATGAGCCAAGCCTATGGCAGTCGCCCTGAGGCCCTGCAGGCCGTGATCGGCCCCGCCGTCGCTCCTGAAAACTATCGGGTCGGCCCCGAAGTGCTTGAGCAATTTGAGACGATGTTCGGACCACTTGATGACGGACTAGCCTTGCCGCGCGACAGCGAGGGCGGCGCAGGGCTGAACGTTTCTGAGGGCGCGCGGCGTCAGCTGCTTCGCGCCGGGGTGCCAGAAGACGCCATAGAATGGCTCAAGGCATGCACCTTTGCAGACGAAGACCGCTTCTTCTCGTGCCGCCGCGCGGCGCGCGACGGTCATGCCGGTCATTTCGGCGGCCAGTGCGGCGTTATCGCACTGAAAGCTTAGGCCAAGAGCTCGACCATGGCGTCGGCGATCACCGCCTCTTCATCGGTCGGGATCATCCAGACATCGACCGAGCTGTCCGCGGCGCTGATCCGGGCGGCCTCGCCATGGGCCGCCTGATTGGCGTCATCGTCGATCGCGAGACCGAGATATTCAAAGCCTGAACAGATGCGCTTGCGCAGCGATTGCGCGTTCTCGCCCACACCGCCTGCGAACACCAACGCATCCAGACCTTCCAGAACGCCCGTCAACGCCCCGATTTCCCGGCGGCAGCGAAAGACGAAATAGTCGAGCGCCTGCGCCGCCTCTTGGGTCTCGCTCGCTTCCAGCACGCGCATATCGCCAGAGAGCCCCGACAGGCCTTTCAGCCCGCTCTCTTTATACAAAAGCTCGGTCAGGGCGGCGGCGTCCATGCCTTCAGTCTCCATCAGGTGCAAGAGCACGCCAGGGTCGATCTGGCCGCAGCGCGTGGCCATGGGCAGCCCGTCCAGCGCGGAAAACCCCATGGTGGAGCCGATGGAGCGGCCATCCTTCACCGCGCACATGGACGCCCCGGCGCCCAGATGCGCCAGGATCACCTTTTGCGGGCGTCCGCCGACAGACACGTCATCCAGGCGTCGGGTCAGCCATTGATAGGACAGACCGTGAAACCCGTAGCGGCGCACCCCCTTGTCAAAGTATTCCAGGGGCAAAGCGAAAGTGTCGTTCACCCAAGGGTGACTGCGGTGAAACGCGGTGTCGAAACAGCCGATCTGAACAGCGCCTGGGAAAGCACGCCGCGCCGCCTGCACGCCCGCCAGATTGTGCGGCTGGTGCAAAGGCGCGAGTGGGCTGAGCGCGTCAAGCTCCGCTTCAACCTCCGAAGTCAGAATGACCGGGTCAGTGAAGCGGGTTCCGCCATGCACGATCCGATGCCCGACGCCGCGCACCTGATCGTCGATTTCCTCGGCCAGAATATCGAGCGCGGCCGTCATGGCGCCGCCATGATCGGCGGCGGCGGGGACAGCTTGCGTCTCTTCCACGCCGTTTCTTTTCAGGGTCAGCTGCATGGCCTCGCCGACGCCGTCGATATGCCCGGTAAGCTGACGGTTCTGGCCATTGGCTGTGAAGACGGCGAATTTGAGCGAGGACGAGCCCGCATTCAGCACCACAAGGCTCATTGTGCGGCCTCTGGCGCCGGTTGAGTGAGGGCGGGCGCCGGGTGACCGGTCTTCAGCCATTGGGCGTGCAGCGCCGCCACCGCGCAGGACATCAGACGCGAGAACTCAGAATCCGCCCGGCTGGTCAGGATCACGGGGGCCGCCGCGCCCAGCACCACGCCGGCGCTTTCCGCGCGCGCAACAAATGTCAGCTCTTTAGCCAGCATGTTGCCCGCCTCCAGATTGGGCGCGACCAGTATGTCGGCGCGACCGGCGACTGCGCCCGTCAAACCCTTCACCCGCGCCGCTTCCAGATCCACGGCGTTGTCCATGGCCAGCGGACCATCCACCAGCCCGCCGGTGATCTGGCCGCGATCCGCCATTTTTGACAGGGCGGCGGCGTCCAGCGTCGAGGGCAGGGCGGGGTTGATGGTCTCCACCGCCGACAGAATGCCAGCCTTGGGCAGCGCAATACCGAGCGCGCGCGCCAGATCAATAGCGTTCTGGGTGATATCGGCCTTGGCCTGAAGATCAGGCGCGATGTTCACAGCCGCATCGGTGACCAGCAAAAGCTTGTCATGGGCGGGCACGTCCATCACGAAGACATGGGACAGGCGGCGCTCGGTGCGCAGGCCGTGGCTGCGGTTCAGAACGGCGCGCAGCAAGGTGTCGGTGTGCAGATGCCCTTTCATCAGGCTTTGCGCCTGTCCGTCCGCCACCAGCTTGCAGGCGAGCGCCGCCGCGCTTTGGGCGTCCGGGGCCGCTTCGATCCGGATGCCGTCTATCGAACGCCCTGCAGCTTGCGCCGCCTGGGCGATGGCGTCTGGATCGCCCACCAGTATCGGCGTGATCAAGTCGCGATCCGCCGCCGCCAGGGCGCCGGCCAACGCATCTTCACTTTGGGGGCAAATCACGGCTGTGACGGCCGGGGCGATATCGCTGCAGGCGCTCAGCAAGCGTTCGAAATGGCGATGGCGGTGCACCATGAGGTCGGGCAGGTCATACGGCCCGAAATGACGCGACTGGCGGGGCGGGACCACATCCAGTTCCGCACTCAAGGCGGGACCGTCCGGGCCGTCCACGCTCGCGGAGAGGGTGACGTAATCTTTGTGCTTGGCGATGAGATGCACCCGGATCGCCACTTCGTCGCCGATGCACACGGGTTCGCCCGTTTCAAAGCGCCATGCGCGCTCACGCGAGCCCGGTCCGGGCAGGCGTTGGCCGACCACGGAAGAGATCAGGCTGGCGAGAAAGGCGGGCGGGCAAATCCCTTCGGGTTTGCCGTCGCCATCGCCATCGAGTTCCGGAATATGCAGCGGATTGAGATCGCCCGATGCGTGGGTGTAAAACACCAACGCGTTTGGCGTGATCCGCCGCACCTCTTCAGCGCGTTGCCCGACGCTCAGGGCGGAAAGATCAAGCCCCTGTCGGCCCGCTGTCTCGGTCATGGCGCACTCCTTGTATTGGTGCGCGCATTGTGTGCCCGCGCGTTACAAAGGTCGACCGTTATTGGCCTCCACCAGCATGCGGCGCAGTTTGCGCATGCCGCCGACCCAGCGGTCCCGTTCGCTGCCTTTCTTGGCGACGTATTCGGGGGTCTGGGCGTGAGTGGTGACGAGGAAGCGGTTCTCTTCCATGGCCTTGAGCAGGGTCGCCGCGACCTCTTCAGGCTCCAGATAACCGCTTAGCCCTTGGGCGCCGCCTTCAATGCCTTTCACCAGCGGCGTATTGACGCCTTCGGGGCACAGGCACTGAACCTTCAGGCCGTCATCACCATGGGTGATCGCCAGACTCTCCGCAAACGACACCGCCGCCGCCTTGGTGGCGGAATAGGGCGCATCGCCGATCTGGTTGAGCAGGCCAGCGGCTGAGGCGGTGATGATGAAATGGCCATGGCGTTGCGCCATTGAGCGCGCCAGCATGCGCGCGGCGAAAACGCTGGCCATGACATTGACCTGCCAGCAGGCGTCCCAGGACGGGGTCGGCGCATCGCCGGCGCCCCAGCCGGGGCCGTCAGACACGCCGATGCCGGCGTTCGACATGAAGATATCCACCGGGCCCAGCTGGCGCTCCACCCGATTGACCAGACGCGCCAGCGCCGCTTCATCGGTGACGTCGACACCCAGGCCGAAACCGCCAAATTGCTGCCCGGCAGCCTTGGCGGCGTCATGATTGAGGTCTGCAATGACGACTTTGGCGCCGCGCGCATGAAAGGCGGACGCGCAAGCCTTGCCGATGCCGCTGGCGCCGCCGGTGACGATGGCGACTTTTCCGTTGAGATCCATGTGTTGATCCTCCCGCATGATTTTGCAGGAAGCTTAAACGGTTAAGGACAACTCGCAAGACGCTTGGTCGGCGCCGGTTCAGGCCACATCGAGCGCTGCGTGCAAGATCGCCATGACGATGGTTAAAGCGGAGCGATACTGCTCGAGCGTCTCAGGCTTGCGCACAGACGAGACGACATTGGCGTATTGCGAACAGGCTTGTTGCAGGCGTTCTGCATCGCCTGAAAACACAATCACCGGGATATGGGAGACTTCAGGTGTCCGAGACAGCTGCTCGAGAACCCAGACGCCGTCTTCACCCGCAAGCTTCAGATCCAGGACGATGCAGTCATAATCGGGATTGGCGCGCACAAGGTCCAAGGTCTGCTGACCTTCCACAGCGCGATCAATGACCGCCGCGCCGGATTCCTCACGGAGCATTTTTTCAAAGAGGAAGGCTTCCTGGTCATCGTCTTCGACGAGCAGCAGAGTAGGTTTGTATGTTCCCATCGCCGTCATAGGGCGCCCCCAAGCCTAAATTTTTGTCCATGTTGACGCTAGTGTGACGTTTTGACTGTGAAAAGTGATATTTCGGAGAATGTTGAATTTTCAACAGTTGCTAAGAGGCATTCTCAGGATCAAGTTAAGGCTTGTTCAGGCTGTACGTAGAGACTTGCTCGATAATGATTGCGTAACAGCACCTTATGGATATTCAGTCTTGATATCTGAGTTCGTTCATCTTCGTGTTAATTTCGTAACCTGAGCGACAGGTTTCTGCATTGCGGCTTCTCTCGGTGGTTTTTCGGGCTCCAGGCGCACGATTTCCTGCCCGACCTGACTGATTCGGCATCACGACGCAGCGCAAGCAGATGATCAGGCTCAGGCCTGTCTGGTGTCCCCGACTGGATTCGAACCAGTGGCCCTCAGATTAGGAATCTGATGCTCTATCCTGCTGAGCTACGGGGACACGCTCAGGGAAAATAAGCCGGGATGACAGGCGCGTCACCCCGGCGAATGCTTATTGCGGCGCTTCTGTCAGCGCGGCGCGGATTGCGGCGAGGTCTGCAAGCTTGAAGTTCTGGCCGCCCGTGTCTTCGGCGTCGTCCTGCGCCAGGAACACGCCTTCGGGGTAGCCAGGCAAGGGCAGGGCGTGAACCTCGATGCCGTCGGTCTCGCTGGTGCGGTCAATGTCGCCGCCATTGATCTCAAAACGGCCGATCAGCGCGTTGTCAGCGGTGTTGAAGACAGCATAAGCGTTATCGCCCTGGCTGGAGACGACGAGCCAAGGCGCAGCGCCGTCTTGCGGCCACAGCGCCACGCCTTCGGCATCGGCGATGAGGCTGTCAGAATTCACGTCCGCCAGCTTGGTGCGCGCATCGCCGCTCTCAGGGTCTGCGTCATAGACCCAGACCGCCACATTTTCTTCGGCGATGTAGAGCGTGCCTGTCTGGTCATCGACGGCGCAGCCTTCGGTGATGGTGCCCAGGGAGACGCTGCGAACCGTCTCGCTGCGCATGGCGCCGTCTTCAAACCACAGGCGTTGCTGCATCAAGCGGCCGGTATCGTCTTCAGTGACGAAGGCGAACAACGCATTGTCTGACGGACGCTGATACAGGCACAAGCCATAAGGGTCGACAAAGTCGAGCGGCAGGACCCCGCCGGGCGCCGCGCTCAGCTCTCCCGTTTCACGATCGATGAAGAAGACCGCCAACGCGATATTGGTGCGGTCCGAGGCGACCGCGATGTCCACGGTTTCATCGCCGGCGTCAAAGCCATAGCGCACATCCACATTGTTCATGCGCCCGGCAGCCAAGTATTGGGTGGTTTCCCCGTCCAGCGTGTAGACGTAGAGCCCGCTTTTCTTGTCAGTACCCAGAATGCGCGACTGAGCCGGGTTCGCGGCGCGCCACAAAGCGGGATCATCCGCCGCGTCGCCAGCGCCGGCGACGGCAGCGGTTTCCATGCTGGCGGGAACCGAGACGCGAGGCAAGCTTGGCCCGGGAGCCTCAGAACAGGCGACTAACGCGCCTGCGCACGCTGTCAAAAAGACCATCGAAACTGTTGTGCGCATGACGCACCCCCCTTCTACCCCGAGACCGGTTCAATTGGAGTCTTGAATAACGGGACAGTTCGGCTGAGGACAAGTCGCGAAGTCGCATTGTCATATTGAATACATATAGCCGACACAGAGCCGTGTCGTAGACAACATCAAAGTGTCGCCAGAGCTCTTCATAACCTCTTCTTAATCATGCGCAGGTCTGCGTGTGCCTTATTGCGTCTTGATAATAGTCGGGGGACTTTCAGATGAAGCGTATGACCAGTTTGCTGGGTGCAGCGTCCATGATGGCGCTGGCGGCGGGGACGGCCCATGCGGGCGAGATCACCGGTCGCGTGACGGAAGCGACCGGGGCGGTGGGTCTTCAGGGCGCGATCGTGCGGATCAGCGAAACCGGCCAGACCGTGTCTTCCGCGCGCGACGGCTCTTTCCGGCTGAGCAATGTCCCCGCTGGCGACTTCACTCTGGTGGTCGATTATTTGGGCGCCGACGCCCAGACCCGGTCCGTGACGCTGATCAGCGCCGACGACCAGGTGGAGACCAATTTCGTGTTGGGCGCGGACGTCGCCGCCGATGACAATATTCTGATCATCGGTCAACGCGGACAGCTGACCAGCGCACTGAACCGCCAGCGGGCGGCCGCCGGCCTGATCTCGGTTCTGTCCGCCGACGCCGTGGACCGCTTGCCCGATGAAAACGTGGCCGAAGCGGCGCGCCGCATCGCAGGCGTCAACGTGCTCAATGACCAGGGCGAGGGCCGTTTCGTCTCGATCCGCGGCATCGACCCGAACCTGAACACCACCACGGTGAACGGCGTGCGCTTGCCGTCGCCAGAATCCGACAATCGTCAGGTGCCCCTGGACGTCATCGATTCAGACGTCCTGTCTTCGATCGTGATCTCCAAGTCTCTGACGCCGGACATGCCCGGCGACACCATTGGCGGCAATATCGAGATCGAGACCCTGTCCGGTCTCGACCAGGACGACCGCCTGCTGCAGTTCAGCCTGCGCGGCATTTATGCGGATGTGGTGGAAGAGTTTGGTTATCGCGGCTCTTTGACGTTCGCAGACAACTTCATGGACGGCCGGCTCGGCGTTGCACTGTCGGTCTCAGATCAGCTTCGCAAGTTCGGCTCAGAAAACGCCGAAGTGGACGGCGGCTGGGAAACGGGCGTGTCGGTTCCGTTCCCGGGTGAGTTTGAACATCGCAATTACGACATCACGCGCGAACGCACCTCGGTGGTCTTCAATCTTGATTTTGACGCCACTGAATCCACCAACCTCTATCTGCGCTCCACCTACTCTGATTTCTCCGACCAAGAGTATCGGTCGCGGGTCGAGAACAAGTTCGAAGATCCCGATTATCTCGACAGTTCGTCGGGCGGCGGCGCCTTCTTTGACGCGTCCACGGGCGATGAGTTTGAAGTGGATCGCGACATCAAGGATCGTCTGGAAGAGCAGACCATCTACGCCGTCGCTGTGGGCGGCGAGACGTTCACCGGCCCATGGACGCTCGATTACCAGCTGGCTTACGCTTATGCTGAAGAAGCCGAGCCTGACCGGATCGATACCGGGTTCCGCGCCAAGTTCGATGAGGGCGTTTTCGGCGTCAATGTGAACGACGCCATGCTGCCGCAAGTGATTTTCGGCGACGCTGCGGCTGAGGCCGCCTACTTCGATGCCTCAAACTACGAGTTTGATGATCTCGAATTCCTGAACGGCGTTGCAGAGGACGATGAATGGTCCTTCCAGTTCAACGTCCAACGCGACATGGCGTTCGGTCAGTATTTCGGCTTCATCAAGAGCGGCGTTCAGTATCGCACGCGTGAGAAGTCCTATGATGCGACCACCTTGGTGTATGGCGGCTATGACAACGGGTCTGGCGATGACCTGACTCTCGCGGGGTTCGCCTCTTCGGTGGAGTATCCGCTGGGGAATTTTGGTCCGGCTGCGGTGCCTCAGACGGTGCGCGGCTTCTTCAACGCCAATCGCGCCGATTTTGAACTCGATGACACCGACACGCTGTTCGCCAGCGCCGGTGACGATTACTCCGCTTCTGAAGATGTCTTCTCGGCCTATCTGATGGGCTCGGTGGACATTGACGCCCTTCGTATCGTCGCAGGCGTCCGGGTTGAAGACACCCAGTTTGACACCACGGGCAACCAGATCGACGAAGACCTCGAGAGCGTGACTTCTGTCAGCGCCGAAAACGAATACACCGACTGGCTGCCCAGCGTGAACCTGCGCTATGAGGCCTCCGAGAACGTGATCGTGCGCGGCGCCTATTACGCCTCGATCTCGCGCCCGAACCTGGCGCAGACGGCCCCGCGCATCGTCATTGATGACGATGATGAAGCTGAAGCCGGCAATCCGGATCTTGACCGTCAACAGGCCCAGAACTTCGATCTGATGGTGGAGTATTATCCCACCGAAGACGCTGTGATCTCTGGCGGTGTGTTCTACAAGTCGATCGACAATCTGATCGCGACCTTCGTTGACGACAATCCCGGCCAGCTCAATGGCGCGGACATCAACGAGCTGACCACCTTCGCCAATATTGACGAGGCGGATCTGCTGGGCTTCGAGTTCAACTACCAGCAGGCCCTCACCATGCTGCCGAGCGTTCTGCAGCACACCCTTATCGGTGCGAACTACACCTATGTGGACTCTGAAGCGACGCTGGCGGATGGCCGTGAAATCACGCTGCCGCTGCAGTCGCAGAACATCTTCAACCTGATGCTCGGCTATGATGACGGACGTCTCGATCTGCGCGCGGCGCTATCGTATCGCGACGCCTTCATCGATGAGCTTGGCGGCGAAGCGGCGGAAGACCGGATCGCTCTGGAGCACACCCAGATTGATTTCTCCGCCAAGTACGACCTGACCGATAATCTGCGTCTGTATTTCGACTTCAAGAACGCGTTTGACGAGCCCTTCCGTGCGGCCTTCCGCGATGGTGGACGTGAGTTGAACTCCCAGTATGAAGAGTATGGCTGGCAGACCCAGTTCGGCTTCCGCTACACCTTCGGCGGCTAAGACGACTGCACGCCTTTGGAAAAGAAACCCCCGGAGCCTGGCTCCGGGGGTTTTTCATTGAAGGGCTTGCCTCAAAGTCGGCAGAGGGAGAGGCTCTGACTTCGTCATCCGCATAAAGGCGGGATTAGCTAAGGGAGGTCCTAGACCATGATCGAACCGGACTTCATCACTGATCTGGGCAGCCCCAACGCCTATCTGGTCCACAAGGTTTTGCCGGATATCGAAAACCGCACAGGGGCGACGTTTCGCTATCGCCCCTGCCTTCTGGGCGGCATCTTCAAGGAGACGGGCAATCAATCGCCCTTCTTCGCCTTCGCGGACATCAAGCACAAGCTCGACTACGAGATGCTTGAAATCCGTCGTTATGCGGCAGAGCACGCGCTGGGAGCGTTCAAGTTCAACTCTCATTTCCCGATGAACACCCTGACGCTGATGCGCATGGCCGCAGCTGTCGAGATGGATGCGCCTGATCAATTGCGCGCCTTTCTGGACGCAGGCTTCGCCGGAATGTGGGAGCAGGACCGGGACTTCACACAGGTCGACGTGATCAAGGCGCATTTTTCAGACGCCGGGTTTGATGCGGAGGCGCTGCTCGCCCGCGCCCAGGACACCGATGTGAAGGCGCATCTGATTGCGAATACGCAGGATGCGGTGGTCCGCGGCGCCTTCGGCATGCCGACGATCTTCGTGGGTGACGAGATGTTTTACGGCAAGGAACGGCTCGCCCAGATCGAGGCCGAAATCAGAAACCAGCTGTCATGAGCGGCGCGGCGGTCATCATCGGCGCCGGCGACGCCACGGGCGGCGCGATCGCCAGGGCGTTCGCCGGAGAGGGCTATGACGCCTGCGTGGTGCGTCGTCCGCGCCATCTTGATCAGCTGGAGGCGCTGGCTCAGGGCATCCGCGACACGGGCGGCCGCGCCCACGCGTTTGGCGTGGACGCGCGCGATGAAGACCAGATGACGGCGCTGTTTGATCAGGTCGAGGCCGAAATCGGACCGATCGAAATCATGGTTTTCAATATCGGGGCGAATGTGAATCTCCCCATCGAGGAGACGAGCGCCCGCGTTTATCGCAAGGTCTGGGAGATGGCCGCTTTCGCGGGCTTTCTGGCGGGACGGGAGGCGGCGCGCAAGATGATCCCGCGCGAACGCGGCACGGTCATTTTCACCGGAGCCACGGCGTCCACGCGGGGCGGGAAGGGCTATGCCGCCTTTGCGGGAGCGAAGTTCGCCCTGCGCGCCCTGGCCCAATCCATGGCGCGAGAGCTGGGGCCGAAGAATATTCATGTGGCCCATGCGCTCATCGATGGAGCGATTGATTCCCCGTTTATCCGGGAGCTGTTGCCCGATGTGGATGCGTTGCGAGCCCAGGACCGTCTGCTTGACCCCGAAGCCATCGCGGCCGCTTATGTCAGCCTGCATCATCAGCCGCGCACGGCCTGGACGCATGAGCTGGACCTCAGGCCCTGGGCGGAGACTTGGTAGCGCCGCGATGAGACATTGCGTCCGCTTTGCAAGTGTTGCGATCTGTCTTATAGCGCAGTCATGTTTCGCGCGTCTCACCCTGTTCTACGCCAGATAGCGGCGGCCTTCATCGCCTTGCAGGCGTTGTGGTCGTCCATGGCGGCTACGGCCTATGCCGCAGGGTTTGATGAAGCGAAGTATTTGTGCGGCACGCTGGCGATGGAGCTGGACGCGGAAGCGCGCGCCCAGATCGCTGAACTCGTCGCGCTGACCGGGCTGGAAGAGCCTCACGACCGCCAGACGGGCTTTGATCCCTCTGATTGCGTGGCCTGCACGCTGGGGCATGGTGCGGCGTTGGACGCGGATGCGCCTTGCCTTCTCGACAGGGCGCCGACCCAGGTCGAGCCCATTGTCCTGCGGGTGGATCAGGCGAGCCCTCGCACGCCGACCGGCCCCCCTGTGGGGCTGCGCGCACCCCCCTTTCACAGCTGATCGTCTTCTCGCCGCGCCTCCAGGCGCGTGTCGGCGTCTGACCTTGGTGTCGGGCGCGTGATCTGTTCTGTGAAATGAGAAACCATGTCTGTCATCGTGTTTGCGGGCGTCTCTGCGTTCGCCCTCTCCGCCGCCGCCTCAGCTGCGACTTCCGAAACGGCGCCCCAGTCTGACAATCCACGCTGGGTGGATGTCATCACCGTCACCGGCCATGCGCCGCTTTTCGCGGATGAGGCCGCTGTCTCGACCGATCTGGCCCCCGCTGTGGCGCCGGACGCTGCAGGCCTTGCGGCGCGCCTGCCCGGGGCGGCGCTCGTGGATAACGGCGCATTGTCGGGCCAGGTCCAGTATCGCGGTCTTTATGGCGCCCGTGTCGCGGTCCGATTGGACGGGCAGGCTTTCCATTCAGGCGGGCCGAATCTGATGGATCCGCCGCTGCATTATGCGCCTGCGCCGCTTTTGGACCGCCTCGAAGTCACGCGCGGCCCATCACCGGTGAGCCAGGGGCCGTCCCTCAGTGCGGGTGTGAACGCGGTGTTCAAGCATATCGACTATGCCGAGACCGCCAGCCCGGTTTTGAGCGCGGATATCACCTCCATCGTGCGCAGCGTGGATGAAAGCTATGCCGTGGGCGGCGTGGCCGGGATTGCGACGGATCGCCAGCGCTTTGAAGTGATTGCGTCCACAGAGCGCGGCGAGGATCGCGATACGCCCTATGGTGTCCTGAACGGGACCGGGCACGCGCGTGATGTCTATGGCTTTGGCTATGGTCTGCGCCTGACCGCGAATACCGAGCTGACGGCGGATTTTCGGCGCCAGGAAGGCGGCGAGACCGGCAACCCGCCTTTCCCCATGGATATTCGCTATATGGATACGTCCACGAGCCGCCTGGGCCTCAACACGCAGCTTGAGGCGTGGAGCCTTTCCGTGCGTGCTGAGCATGCGCGCGTCGATCACGCCATGAACAATTTTGATCAACGCCCCGCTCCGGCGCCCATGCGCTGGCGGGAGACGCTGGCGAGTTCTGAGACCGTGACGTTCGGGTTAGATGCAGAGCGCGCCTTGCGTGATGGCGTCCTGCGTTTTGGATTGGATCGCGCTGATATCCGCCATGACACCACCATCACCAATCCCCTGAATGCAGACTTTTTCGTGACGCCGTTCCCTGATGTGGAGCTGACGCGGACGGGCGTTTATGCCGAATGGGAAGGGCCGGTTTCCGCTTACGAGTTCTATGCTGGTTTGAGGCTCGACGCTCATGAGGCGGATGCGGGCGAGCCGTCTCTTGGAACGGCGCTGCCCATGGGGCCGCGCATGCTGGCTGCGGCGTTCTCCTCGGCGGATCGTTCCTGGGATGATGTGACACTGGACGGCTTGGTGCGTCTGGCGCGCCCCGTCACAGACACCGTGACATTGCGCGGTGCGCTGGCGCGCAAATCGCGCGTCGCCGGGCAGGTGGAGCGCTATGGCTGGCTGCCGATTACGGCGTCCGGGGGGCTGGCTGACGGCAACACCTATGTGGGGACGCTGGATCTGAACCCGGAAGTCGCGACAAGCCTTGAGGCGGGTTTCGATTATGCGTCAGACCGGGCGTATCTGCGGCCGACCGTCTATGTCGCTTGGGTTGAAGATTACATCCAGGGCGTGCCGGCTGAGCCCAATACGCCGGGTTTGCCGGATACGCCGCTTGAAATGGTGTCGGCGATGAATGGCGATCCGACGCCGTTGCGGTTTTCCAATGTGGATGCGCGGCTCTACGGCTTTGATGCGGATTTCGGCCTGGTCCTGACGCCGAGCTGGCGGTTGGACGGCGTCCTCACCTATGTGCGCGGCGAGCGCGATGATGTGGACGATGATCTCTACCGCATCACCCCCGCCAGCTTGCGGCTCAGCGCCACCTATGAGCAGGCGGTCTGGTCTGCAACCCTCGAAACGCTGATGGTCGCCGAGCAGGACAAGGTGTCCGCGGAAAACAGCGAGCAGGAAACCCCGGGTCATGTGGTGCTGAACGTTTACGGGCGCTGGGCGGTCAATGACCAGGTCAGCCTGTCGGCGGGCGTCGAGAACATCCTGGACCAGCCCTATCGCGATCATCTGGCGGGCTATAACCGCAATTCAGGTCTTGGCGTTCCGGTCGGCGAACGTCTGCCGGGCGCTGGCGCGGGGGTCTGGCTGCGGCTTAATACCCGCTTCTAGGCTTTGACCTTGTCAGGCTGACAGGCAGAATGCTCCCCTTTTGGGGGAGTTTCGAATGCTCAAAATCGCGCTTTGCGTGTTGATTTTGGCTGGCTTGTCAGCCTGTAGGGCGCCTGAACGGGCGGAGGTTTCGAGCGTTGCGCCCCTGGGCGCGCGCTCGGGCCACAGCTTTACGTATCTGGACGAGGCAGGTGTGCGGCAGGCCGCTCTCTTGGCCGGCATACGAGGCGCTGAGACGCCAGATTCCCGTGACCGGCTGCAAAGCCTGCTCGATGAGGCGGGAGACGCCTTGTTGCTGATCGAGACGGAAGCCGGACGTGACCGGTATGATCGACCCGTAGTGCTGGCGCTGTTTGATCGGACAGCCGGCGAGGCGTACCTCGACGCGGACATGGTTTCGTCGGGGCAGGCCATGGTTTGGCCCAGGCCCGACGCAGATCAGCGCGCCCAGATCTTGTATGCTCTGGAAGCGGAAGCGCGACGTGCTGGAGAGGGGGCTTGGGGCAGCGGAGCGTTTACGATCCGTGATCCGGATCCTGACCGCCTGGCCCAGCATCTCGACAGCGCCCAAATCATTGAAGGCCGTGTCGTGGCGGTGGGAGAGGCGCGCAATGGCCGCCTTTATCTCAACTTTGGTCTGAACTGGCGCACGGATTTCACCGTGAGTCTGAACCGGGCCGACCGCGAGCGGTTTGAAACCCAGGGGCTTTCGGACCCGGCGCAGTTGGAAGGCGCCGTCATACGTGTGCGGGGATGGCTGTATGCCGAGAACGGACCGATGATCCATGTGGCGAGTCCGGCGCAGATTGAAATCCTCGATGCGCCGGACCCGACACCCTTGCCCTGACTGTCAGTCGATGGGGATCAGTCCGGCTTCTTCCGGGTCTCCCACCACTTCAGTCAGGTATTGTTTGAGCTTTTTCAGCGCTTGGTGTTCCACCTGTCTGACACGTTCTTTCGAAATGCCCAGGCGTTCGCCCAGTTTCTCGAGCGTGACGGAATCCTCGCCCAGACGGCGCTCGCGAATGATCAGCTGCTCACGCTCGCTGAGGCGGCTCAGGGCCTGACCCAGCCATTGCGCGCGTTGGTTCTGATCGCGCCCTTCCATGACCTGGGATTCCGGGTCGGGATTGTCATCTTGCAGCAAGTCCTGCCACTCGCCTTCGCCGTCTTCGGTGAAGGGGGCGTTCAGGGACCGGTCCACAGCGGCCAGACGGCTCGCCATCTTCTCTACATCGTCTTCACCGACGCGCAGGGCCTGAGCCACATAGGCGCGGTTTTCCGGCGTCAGCGCGCCTGAGCTCGTGTCCTTGATCAGGGCGCGCAGACGGCGAAGATTAAAGAACAGGGATTTCTGAGCGGCGGTGGTGCCGGTACGCACGATGGACCAGTTGCGCAGCACATAGTCCTGAATGGACGCACGGATCCACCAGGTGGCGTAGGTTGAGAATCGCACTTCGCGTTCAGGCTCGAACCGGGCGGCGGCCTGCATCAAACCGATATTGCCTTCCGACACCAGGTCGGGAAATGGCAGACCGTAATTGCGGAATTTGGCGGCGATGGAGATGACCAGCCGCATATAAGCGGTGGTCAGGGTATGCAGCGCCTCTTCATCGCCTTTTTCTTTCCAGGCGGTGGCGAGGTCCAGCTCTTCCTGACGCTCGAGCAGAGGGGCATCCATCGCCTTCTTCATATAACGCCGATCAGGATCGACGGAGCGCGATGGGGCGGAGCGAGTCGGCGCAGATTGTGACATCTTGTTCGCTTTCGTTTCGCATGGGCCACTAACTTGATCATGAGCTTATACGAACGATGTCCGGACCTGGATCATGCTCTGGTGTGATAGTTCACGATTTGCTGGGGTAGAACGAAAAACGCCCCGCCAGAGTGCTCTGGCGGGGCGTTGAACTGTAGACGTCCCGTGCGGACGAGGCGCTTATCAGGCGGCTTTTTTGGTCAGCGTGGTGGTCAGAAGCTCAAGCGCTTCCTCACGGTCGACTTTCTCGACCGCAGCCACTTCGCGGACCATGCGGTCGAGCGCAGATTCATAAAGCTGGCGCTCGGAATAGGACGGCTCGGGCTGATCTTCCTGGCGGTGCAGGTCGCGCACGACTTCCGCGATGGAGATCAGATCGCCGGAATTGATTTTGGCTTCATATTCCTGGGCGCGGCGGCTCCACATGGTGCGCTTGACCTTGGGCTTGCCCTTCAGGGTTTTGAGCGCATTTTGCAGGACGTCGTCGCTGGCCAGCGGGCGCATGCCTGCGTCGGTGGCCTTGGCGGTCGGCACGCGCAGGGTCATTTTATCCTGCTCGAAGGAAACGACATAGACCTCGATATCAAATCCGGCGACGCTTTCTTTTTCGACGCCTACGACACGGCCCACGCCATGAGCTGGATAGACCACATAGTCGCTTTTCTTGAACGTCTTATTATCGTTGGCGGATTTCTTGGTCATACGAGGCCCTCTCGTCCAAAGCCTGCAGAACTGGTCATGTTTGCGGGTCAGAATAGACCACGCGAAAGCCCGATCTGATCTATGTGGAAGATCAGCGGGCGGACTTTCTATGATACAGTTACATCAAGGCGGTTGCTGTCCCGGAATACGCGCGTGTGCGCTTACCGAAGACAGTGAATGTAACAGAAAAACTGCAAAAACTCAACTTGATGCGCAGTCGTGTCCATTCCGCGTGCGGAGCACGGTTAACCAATCGCTAAGATTTTGAATGAATTCAGAGATTTCTAAGCGGGCTTTTCGGAGAAATATTTCTCCAGCTTATTCGTGATGGTCTCGAACTCTTTATAGTCGGCGGGCGGGTCTTTACGCACCGTGATGTTCGGCCAGACGGTGGCGTATTTCGAGTTCAACGCCAGCCACTTGCCGTCTGCATCGTCTTCCGTGTCCGGCTTGATGGCTTCGATCGGACATTCAGGCTCGCAGACGCCGCAATCAATGCACTCGTCTGGATGAATGACGAGCATGTTCTCGCCTTCATAAAAGCAGTCCACAGGACAGACTTCGACACAGTCAGTGAATTTGCAGCGAATGCAGGCGTCAGTGACGATATAGGTCATCGCGCGGGCGGCCTCGGGACAGGGATGAGAGACGATAAGTTGGCGGGGACATGGCCCCCCCTAGGGCGTTTGTCAACGGCCCGAGGCGGCTTGTCGCGCTTCAGCGCGGTCACGATCTGACAAGCCCAGCAGCGGCGCCAGACGCCGGATCAGCGCATCTTCGTGCGCATCACGCTCGCCATCCGCCAGGACGACGCGCCAGAGATCGGTCAGGATCGTCAGTCTTTGATCGTGCGGCAGTTGTTTGACTACGCGGGTGAAACGGTGATGGTCGACGGCGGCTTCCGCCTGGTCCTCGGCCTCTTGCAGCACTTCAGCGGCGCGCGCTTCATCGAGGTCAAAACCGGTCCGAAGCACGGAGATGATCTCGGCTTCCTCCACATCGGCGTAAATGCCGTCTGACAGGGCGGCTTCCACCATGAGAGCGGCGGTGCACACTTCAGGGGTCAAAGCGCGCTCTGCTGCGGGTTCTGTGGATGTGAACAGGCGTTTCAGAGTTTCAAACATAACCAATCCAGAAAAGTTCATGTGCTACTCAGTGGCGAGGCTGTAGCACGCCTCGGCTTCAACCGCAGGGCCCCGCCGCTCCGGCAAGTCGATGATGACAAGCCGAAAGGGCGACTCGCCGCGTCGGATCACCAGTTGATCACCTGCGCGGACCGGGCTTGAGGCTTTGGTCAGGCGCATCACCTTGCCCCCGCGGTCAATACGGACAGCGCCTTTCTCGACCATCTGTCCCGCCAGTGCGCGCGATTTGAAGAGCCGCGTCCGGAACAGCCAGACATCGCAACGCTGAGCTGGGCCGTGTTCGCTCATGAGCGCTCTTGTGTTGTCTCCGCCGTGTCTGATGCGGCTTGAGTGTCTGCCTGGGACTCTTCAGCAGGCGTTTGCGACGCTGCTTCTTGTGCGTCCGGCGCAGGCGTCGGTGCGTTGTCTGACGGCGCGTCTGACGCAGGCGTGGCTTCAGCCTCGCTTGTTTCTGAAGGTTTGGTTTTGGGCTTTTTGCGCGGTTTGCGGCGCTTCTGAGCGGCCGGTTTGGGGTGCTCCAGCTCCAGCGCGGCGAGCGCGGCGAAGGGCGAATCCGGATCGATGGGCTTGTCCTGAACAGGCGAAGCCTTGGCGGCGCGCACATCCTTGCGCGGGCCCTTGCCCTTGCCGTGGGGCTTGTGTCCGCCTTGCGCCGGACGGGCGCCAGAGCGCGACCGGCCTGCCCACAATTCAGGTTGATCCTCGGCAGCTGTCTGCACACGGCGATAGCCCAGGGCTTTCAGAACCTCGCGCAAATCCTCATTGGAGCAGCCCAGAAGCGCCGTCATGGGGGCATTGGGTTCGAACCGCCGTTCCTTGTTTTCAGAGCGCTGATCGCGGATCAGGTCCGCGAGACGCTCAAGCATGTCCAGGCGCACCGCACGCGGACCACAGGGCTGAAAGCCCGCCGCCGCATAATCGGCCAGGGTATAGCGGAGATCATTGGGAATGCTGGTCAGGCCGGGAGGCGGATTGACCGCCCGCTCGATATCGCCTTCGTGCACCGCCTTGAGCATGGACAGAAGTCGTGCCGCGCCGGGCTTGAGCAAAGCCGGCATGAAGACGGCGTGCTCACCGATGCGCACGCCGGCGCGCCGCAGGGACTGGCGCTCGGGCACAGACAGGGCGGATAATTCATCGGCCAGCTTGGCGCGGGACATGGCGCCGAAATTTTCCACCAGCTGATAGGCGACGCCGCGCGCCAGACCGTCCAGACGTCCCTCTTCCTTAAGCGCCTTGCGCATGTCCAGAAGCGGTTCGAGACGGGTTTGCGCCTGGTCGGCGGCGAAACTCATCAGACGTTTTTCAGCCTGGGCGATCAGTTCGCTGGATCCCAGCTCGCCGCCGATCAGATCAACGCCTGGGGTGAACGGATCGCCCCCCGCCTTCAGGCGCCCGACCGGATCGTCTTTCCAGTTCAGAAGGCCATCTTCGCCCAGAGCCAGGTCCGCATCTTCAGCCTGGGAGAGCTGGGACAGGAGCCGGTTTATTTCCGGGCGGACGGCTTTCATGGCGGCGTTCGCCACAGCCCGGCGCGCCAAAGGCTCGCCTGCGGCGTCGGCTTCAAAGCTCAGCCCGTTCAATCGTCCCACGAAATGGCCCTCCACAGTGACCTCGCCCAGGCTGTTGAGCCCGGATTGCAAATCGGTTTTCTCACGCAGCCCTTTCATCAGCGCGCTGGTGCGCCGGTCGATAAAACGGGCCGTCAGGCGCTCATGAAGCGCGTCCGAGAGCTGATCTTCAACCTCTCGCGTACGGCTCGTCCAATATTCAGGGTCTTTTGTCCAGTCCTTCCGGTGGGCGGCGTAAGACCAGGTGCGCACATAAGCCAGTCTTTGCGCCAATGCATCCACGTCTCCGGCGGTCTTGGCCAGCCGCGTCAACTGGGCGTCAAGCCAGCTATCGGGCAAATAGCCCTTGGCGCTGGTCAGATGCATGTAAAGTGTTGAAACCAGACGCGCATGTTCTTCCGGGCTGGATTTGCGGAAGTCCGGCGTTCGGCACACATCCCACAAGCGCGCGGTCCCGTCGCGAGCGGCGGCGCGCTCGCGAATATCACTGTCGCGCGACACCAGATCGAGCACATGCTCATCGGCTGCATTGCGCACACGCTCCAGCACAGGATCGGGGGAGGGCGTGTTGAGCGAGCGGCGCAAGGTGTCCAGATTGCGCAGGTCGAGCCGGCCGTCACGCCAGGTCAGTTTGCGGACTGGTTCGAAGGTGTGGTTCTCCACCCGCTCAATGATGTCGGCGTCGAGCGGGCGGGCGTCGGCGGTTTGTCCAAAAGTGCCGTCAGAGCGGAACCGGCCAGCGCGTCCTGCGATCTGCCCGATCTCATGTGGGAAGAGCCGACGGCGCTTGCGGCCATCGAATTTTGAGAAACTGGCGAAGGCCACATGGTCCACATCCATGTTCAGACCCATGCCGATGGCGTCGGTCGCGATCAGGAAATCCACTTCGCCTGATTGATAGAGCTCCACCTGCGCGTTGCGGGTTCGCGGGCTGAGCGCGCCCATGACGACCGCTGCGCCGCCGCGCTGGCGGCGCACCAGCTCGGCGATGGAATAAACATCCTCTGAGCTGAAAGCGACGATGGCGGAGCGCCTGGGCAGCTTGGTCAGCTTCTTGGCGCCGGCATAGGTCAGCACCGAAAACCGCTCGCGTTCCTCGATCTCCGCTTCGGGAATCAGATGGCGCAGGATGGGCCGCATGGTGGTGGAGCCCAGAAACAGGGTCTCCGCTGTCCCGCGCGCATGAAGCAGCCGGTCTGTGAAGATGTGGCCGCGCTCGGGGTCGGCGGCCAGCTGGATCTCGTCGATCGCGAGGAAGGCCGGGCGCATGTCCAGCGGCATCGCCTCGACCGTGCACAGGAAGAACCGGGCGGTCGGGGGGACGATCTTTTCCTCGCCCGTGATCAGGGCGACGGCGGCCGGCCCCTTGGCCTTGACGACCTTGTCATAGAGCTCGCGCGCCAAGAGCCGCAGCGGCAGGCCGAACACACCGGTGCTGTGCGCCATCATGCGCTCAAGCGCCAGATGGGTCTTGCCGGTGTTCGTAGGGCCTAGGATCGCGGCGATACGGCTATCGCCAGCGCGGGCGCGTGACATGACGCTCTCCAGCGTGGGTTCGCCTTACAGATAGGTGGGATCACTCTTATTGCGAAGCGTCGCCTGCATAGAGATGGGTCGCGGTGATATTGATCGACCCGATCCGCGTCTGGGCGCGGAAGCGCACCGGCACATAGACGCTTTCGATCGGCGCGAGCCAGATCGTCACCGGTCGATTGGTCTCCTGCTCGTCAGGACGGTCACCCTCGTCATAGCCGCTGATCGGCTCGATAAAGGCCTGGCAGCGGATGGCCTCGCCGCTCCAGCCGCGGGTGCGCACATCATCCGGCCCGGCATTGTTGAAGCGCAAATCATAGCGCGCCTTGCCGTCAAAGACGGGCAACCGGCCCTGGCAGATGTCATCCTCGCCTGATTGTATGGAGAGCATCAATCCCAGCAGGGTCGAGATGGGATCAAGCGCGCCGGCGCGTTCTTCATCATTGGCGGGCGGCTCGCCCATGGAGCCGAAGGGCGGCTGGACGTCCGGCATGGCGACGCCGTCATCAAAATTGATGCCCACCACGCGCCCCTTGTTGCTGGCGTGATTGATGTGCTCATAGCGATAGGGGCGCAGAGAATCTGTCGCGCGATAGCCTGAGGTGGTCGCTTCGATATTGGTGTCGTCGAACCAGCGCAGCAAGCCGCCGCTCTCAAACGTCGCGGCCGCCGAATAGGTGCCGTCCTGAAAGGCGGCGGACAGAGAGATGTCAGCCACTTTCAGGATAAGCACCGATCCTGAGTACTGGGCGTAGATCTGCTGGGGCGGCTCAACGCTCTGGGCGCTGGCGGCCAAGGGGCAGCCTGCCACAGCCAGGGTCGCCAAAGTGAGACGGGCGTAATTCGACACAGTCAGCATAATACTCTATTCCTTCGGCCCCAGCCGAGTTCGCATCCTATCTAACGTGATCTGGCTGCAAGATGAACGCCAAGTTCTGTGCGCCTGCGCCTTGACGCAGGCGGCCCAGACCGGTACATCGCCCGCTCTCGCGCCGCACCTTGGATTTTCCATGTAAGCGGTCGCATATGATTTTACGACTGTTGTGGAACAAGGTGGAAGCTATGTCGCGCCGCTGCGAACTTACTGGGACGGGTCCGGTTTCGGGCAACAACGTTTCCCACGCCAACAACAAGACCAAGCGCCGCTTTCTGCCGAACCTGTGTCAGGTGACGCTGGCGTCTGAGGCCCTGGGCCGGTCTTTCCGTCTGCGTATCGCCGCCAAGGCGCTGCGCAGCGTCGACCATGTTGGTGGTCTGGACCAATTCCTGCTGAAAGCTCGTGATGAGCAGCTCTCTGGCGCCGCGCTGAAGATCAAGCGCGAGCTGAAGAAAGCCGCTGCAGCGGCCTAAGCTGCTCTGAGCTTGACGCGAGAAACAACGCCCGCCGGAAACGGCGGGCGTTTTTTTGTGCGTGTATGTGAGGACTTGGGATTCAGTCTCGCGGTTCGATGGCGAAACTCAGCAGCAGGGTGCGCTGGGACTCATTGAAATTGTCGTCAGAGATCAGAAACAGGCGCAGCTCGCCATCGATCTCGGCGACCGCCATGCCCTCAAAATTATCCACCGTCATGTCTTCAGTCAGCTCCGCCATCAGCGCGGGCTCCAGCGCCACATCGTCAGCCGCCGCGATCTGATCCGCCGTCAGGTGCAGGATGCGAATACGGTTGCCCACGCCGCGCCGGTAGAAACGCTGCATCAGGTACAAACCGCCAGCGCTATCGCTCTCGAGACTGGTGATTCCGTAATCAGGATCGAGCGCCAGCTGGAACTCTGTGGGCGCGGCTTCAAGGTCCGCGAGGGTATAACGCCAGAGCGTGTGCGTCTCTTCGCCCCGGATCGGGTATTCCACGCTGGCCCAGATCGATGTGTCGTCAATCGCCAAGCCTTCCAAGCCCGCATTATTGCCGACCCCTTCCGTGCGTAGGGGCAAGACGAGCGCTTGTGCTTGCAAAGGGGAGCTGTGCTCATACACCCAGATCCGGTGATCACGCTCAAAGCTGATTGCAAGCTGGGTGTCTGAGTAGATGGCCAATCCTTCTGCATCGGCGGCCGCCCCTTCAAGCGGGGCGCCATCCAGACCGGTCAGGGGTTCCATACGGTCCAGAGAGAGCGCGACCGGATGGCCAGCCTCGTCCAGACGCACTTGGCCATAGGCGAGTGTGCCGCGATCGGACAACAGGGCGAGGTCCAGAGCGTCGCTCTGTGGATCTAGCAGCAGGGCGGACCAGCCGCCGAAACGTTCATCCTCGCTGCTGAGCTCAACCCCGCCCCTATAGCGCAGATCGCCCAGGCGCATGCGGCCGGGATCATCTGGAAACAGAACCACCGCCTCAGCGCTGACGGTCAGGGCTGCGTCTGATGGGGGCGACTCGTCCTGAGCCTGTCCGCCGCATGCGGCCGTCAGGCTGAACAGGGCGGCGGTGAGAGCCGTACGGATCATGGCGAGCCTCTTTGAAAGGCGCGCCCCTAGCGTCGAGCGCGCGTACCGGTCACAGCCCGTTTCATAGCCGAGCCGCCGGCTGGACGCACCTTGTTTTCGCCTTTTGCGCGAATTTTGCCGTCGTCTTTGCGGTCGCGCTTCTCATCAAACAAAGCCGCGAGCTGGTCGGTCATGGCGCCCGCGAGCTGCTCCACATCCACGATGGTCACAGCCTTGCGGTAATAGCGGGTCACGTCATGGCCGATGCCGATGGCGAGCAATTCCACATCGGATTTGTTCTCGATCATGGCGATGACTTCGCGCAGATGCTTTTCCAGATAGGCGGGCGAATTGGCGGACTGCGTGCCGTCATCTACCGGCGCGCCGTCGGAGATCACCATCATGATGCGGCGCTGTTCAGGCCGCGCCATCAAACGTTTATGCGCCCAGAGCAGGGCTTCGCCGTCGATATTCTCCTTCAAGAGGCCATCACGCAGCATCAGGCCCAGATTGGGGCGCGCACGACGCCAGGGCGCATCCGCCCCCTTGTAGATGATGTGACGCAAATCGTTCAGACGGCCCGGATTGGGCGGTTTGCCCTGGCTGAGCCATTCTTCCTTGGAGCGTCCGCCTTTCCAGGCGCGGGTGGTGAAGCCCAGAATTTCAGTTTTCACACCGCACCGCTCCAGCGTGCGCGCCAGTATGTCGGCGCAGGCCGCCGCCACCAGGATCGGACGTCCGCGCATGGAGCCTGAATTGTCCAGCAGCAAGGTGACGACCGTATCGCGGAAATCGGTGTCTTTTTCCTGCTTGAAGCTCAGCGGCATCATCGGATCCATAATGATGCGCGGCAGGCGAGCGGGGTCGAGCATGCCTTCTTCAAGGTCGAACGACCAAGAGCGCTGCTGCTGGGCCATCAGGCGGCGTTGCAGGCGGTTGGCGAGACGCCCCACCGCGCTTTCGAGCCCTTTGAGGTGCTGGTCGAGCGTGCGCCGCAGACGATTGAGTTCGGTTGTATCGCACAGGTCAGACGCCTGGATCACCTCGTCGAACTTGTCGGTGAAAACCTTGTAGGCGTTGGGATCTTCGCCGGGCGGGCTGACCCAGTTGGGTTTCGCCGATTGCATGGACTCGCTGGGCTCGTCATCAGCCTCGACGCGAGTCTGGCTATCCTCGGCGAAATGGATGTCGTCGGTGTCTGCGGCTGTGCCCTTGGCGTCCGCAGCGTCGTCCTCATCCTCACCCTGATCGGGATCGTTGTCTGTATCGTCCTGTCCTGCTTCGGGCTCTTGCTCGACGCCGGAATCGTCCTGGCTGTCGTCGGTATCGTCTTCGTCCTGGTCGTGCTCGCCCAGCTCGTCTGTCAGATCGAGATCCCGGATGACCTGCCGCAGAGCATCAGCAAAGGCGCTTTGATCATCCACTGCGCCCGCCAGAGCATCCAGCGCCCCGCCGGCGCTGCTTTCCAGATCCTCGCGCCAGACCTGCATCAGACCCTTGGCGTCTTGGGGCGCCGGACGGCCCGTCACGCGCTCACGCACCAGCATGGAGATGGCGTCCGCCAAGGGCGCGGTCTGCCGGTCCTCTGCATGGTTCCAGCCTTCGCGGCGGCACCGATCGGCCAGGGCTGCGTCCAGATTGTCCGCAACGCCGCGCATGGCGCGGGCACCCAAGGCTTCCACACGCGCCTGTTCGGCGGCGTCAAAGATTTTGCGCGCCCGAGCGCCAGGGGGCAGGGCGGTCTGGTGGGAGCGCGCATTATGCAGCTGCAGGCGCAGCGCCAACGCATCCGCCTTGCCGCGCAGCTTCGCCGCATCGTCCGCCGTCAGTTTGTCGGGCGGGTTGGGCAGCACGACCTTGCCGCTCGACAACGCAGCGGAGTCGCCGCCGAACTTCACGTCCAGTTCGCGGTCGTGAGAAATGGCGCGTGTCGCAGCGGACAGCGCGCGCCGGAACTGATCAGCAGGCGAGGCGTCAGACATGAAAAGCCTTTAGGCTGCAGTACCGGCGGCGAGGGCGCTCTCAGGCAGGTCTTCGCCGAACACCCGCTGATAGAATTCCGACACGATCGGGCGTTCCAGCTCATCGCATTTGTTCAGGAAGGTCAGGCGGAAGGCGATGCCAGCGTCTCCGAAGATCTGGGTGTTCTCCGCCCAGGTCAGCACGGTGCGCGGGCTCATCACGGTGGACAGATCACCATTGATGAAGGCTTCGCGGCTGAGATCGGCCACCGTCACCATGTCAGCGATCATCTTGGCGCCGGCTTCAGACTGACCCAGTTCGCCCAGCTTGGCGGCGACGATCTGGCGTTCGGTCTCGGCGGGCAGATAGTTCAGCGTCGCGACCAGAGACCAACGGTCCATCTGACCCTGGTTGATCTGCTGGGTGCCGTGATAAAGCCCCGTCGTATCGCCCAGGCCCACCGTATTGGTGGTGGCGAACAGGCGGAAATTCGGGTTCGGGCGGATCACCCGGTTCTGATCGAGCAGCGTCAGCGAGCCAGAAGCTTCCAGAACGCGCTGGATCACGAACATCACGTCGGGGCGACCGGCGTCATATTCGTCAAACAACAAGGCGACCGGGCGCTGGACGGCCCAGGGCAGGATGCCTTCCTGGAACTCGGTGATTTGCTGGCCGTCTTTGAGGACAATGGCGTCCTTGCCCACCATGTCGATCCGGCTCACATGGCTGTCGAGATTGACCCGGATCATCGGCCAGTTCAGACGCGCGGCGACCTGTTCGATATGGGTGGATTTACCCGTGCCGTGATAGCCCTGAACCATGACGCGGCGATTAAAGGCGAAGCCCGCCAGAATGGCTCGCGTCGTGGCCGGATCAAACACATAGGTGTCGTCAATATCGGGCACATGGGAATCGCGGCCGGTAAAGGCTGGGACCTCAAATCCGGGATCAAAGCCAAACAAGGCCTGACAATCGGCGGTCGTGTCGGGGGTGAGGCTGATCAAGGTATCGTCGGTCATACGCGGAAAGGCTCTTTGTTGCAGCGCGACAGGGTGGGTTCAAACCATAAGCCTCAGACATAGAGCGTCCAAGCCCTGTCGCCACTCAGGCTCAGCCCATGCCGCAGCTTTTGAGGATCTGGTACGCCTCGACCACTTTCTGCAGCAGCTCTTCCATCGAGCGGTCGCCGCCGTTTGAATCCGGATGGTACTGGCGCACCAGCTCGGCATAGCGGCGCCGGATGGCGGATTTGTCCGCCTTGGGGTCGAGGTTGAGGGTCTCAAGGGCGCGCTTTTGAAGCCGTCCCATCCCGGCGTTCGGGTCTTCGGCTTCGCGCTGGGCGCGTTCCTGTCCGGGGGGCGGGCCGTCGCCAAACAGATTGAACGGATCGACGAAGCCGTCCTTGAAATCCTTGCTGGCGTTCTGGGCCGCGCGGCGGGCGCTGGAGCCGGACGCGAACCCCCAGGTGGGGCGATGGCCATACATGTCGGCCGCGGCATGGGCCTTGGCCGCATCCTCGCTCATGCCCTCAAAGAAATTCCATTCCTTGTTGTATTGGGCGGCGTGTTGTTGGCAGAACCAGTAGAACTCGGTGCGGTTGGCCGGGCTTTTGGGCGCGCGCGCCGTCGCTTTCGACCGGCACTGGGGGTGCTCACACACCTTATCCTCTTGCCGCGCCTCAGTTTTGGGCGGCTTGATGCGGATGTCTTTAAATTTGGGTCGGTATTTGTATGAGCCGTCCATGACCCCAAGTATGGGGCGCACCGCCCTGACGGACAATAAACAGAGGATGACAATGTCCAGCGTAAAGCAGCAAATTGTGGACAGACTGACCCAGGCACTGTCGCCAGACCGCCTTCTCGTGACCGATGACAGCGCGCTTCACGCCGGTCATTCCGAGCAGGCGAGAGCGGGGGAAAGCCATTTCACCGTCGAGATCGTGTCGGACGCTTTCACGGGCCAGACCCGCATCCAGCGCCACCGCCTGATCAATCAGGCGCTCGGCGAATTGCTGGAAGCGCAAGTGCACGCTCTGGCCATCAAGGCGAAAGCGCCCGCCGAAGCGGGCTGATCAATCGTCCGCGTCTTCCGCTTCAGGCTCCTTTTTGAGCCGCATGCGGGTGATCTGGTTGCGGCGGCGCTCCAGAATTTCAAACTGCACCCCGTGAAAGCGGAAAATCTGCCCCGCTTCGGGGATGGTCTGGGCTTCGTGGATCACAAGGCCGGCGATGGTGACCGCTTCGTCGTCAGGCAATTCCCAGTCCAGCGCCCGGTTCACGTCGCGAATAGGCGCGCCGCCATCCACCAGGATGAAGCCGTCGGGCAGAGGGGTGACGCCTTCGACGGTGACATCATGCTCGTCCTCGATCTCACCGACGATTTCCTCGATGATGTCTTCTAGCGTCACGACGCCCATCAAGGCGCCGTACTCGTCCACCACCAGAGCAAAGTGCTCGCGCTTCTGGCGGAAGGCCGTCAGCTGTTCGAGCAGCTCTGTGGTTTCAGGAATGAACCAGGGTTCGCGCTTGATGGATTCAATATCAAGCTTGCTGGAATCCCCGCCCGCATTGTGCAGCTCCCGCGCCAGATCACGCACATGCAAGATGCCGACAATGTTCTCCGTGTCGTCGCGATAGAGCGGCAGCCGCGTATGCGGGCAGCTCAGCGCATCCGCCACCAATTGCTCGACCGGTTGGTCGATATCGAACATCACAAGGCTTTTGCGGTGAACCATGACCTCGTCCACCGTCAGCTCGCGCAGGTCGAGCACGCCGCCCAGCATGTCGCGGTCGGTTTTCACCACGCCGCCTTCCTGGTGGTGCAGGTCGATCTGACCGCGGATCTCGTCATGAGCGGAGAGCACCGGGCCTTCCACTGACAGGCCCAGAATGCGCAAGGTCGCCCGCACCAGCCATTGCACGGCGGCCACCACGGGCGCGAACAACATCACGAAAATCCGGATCGGTAAGGACACGGCCAGCGCCATTCGGTCCGGATTGGACAGGGCATAGGTCTTGGGCAGGACTTCAGCGAAGATCAGCACCAATAGCGTCATCACCAAAGTGGCGATCGGGACGCCCGCCTCGCCGAACATGGCCAGAAACACCGCCGAGGCCAGCGAGGCCGCGAGGATGTTGACAAGGTTATTGCCCAGCAAAATCCCGCCGATCAGGCTTTCTCGATCATTAATGAGCAGATTGACCCGTCGCGCGCGGTGATCTTTTTCTTTTTCAAGGGTCAGCATGCGCGCCTTGGAGGTGGCGGTCAGCGCGGTTTCAGAGCCTGAAAAGAACCCTGAAAAGGCCAGCAGGCACAAAATGCCAAGTCCGGTCCAGGCCATCCACGGTTCAAAAGTCATTATTGCTCAACCTCGCTCGACAAAAACGCCGCCAGATCCTTGTGATCCACATCACGGGTGATGAAAGCATTCCCGATGCCGTGCGCAAGGATCAATGTAATCGCGCCGCCAGAATTTTTCTTGTCGTCCTGCATGCGCGCCAGCAAACGATCCGCCGTGTAAGGCCCGCCGGGCAAGTCCGAAATCCGGGCTGGAAGCCCCACAGTCTTCAGATGACGTTCGACACGGCGTGCGTCTTCAGCGTCGCACAGGCCTAGCCGTTCAGAAAACCGATAGGCGAGCGCAAGACCGCAGGCGACGGCCTCGCCATGAACCAGCGCGCCTTTTGTCGCTTCCGCTTCAAACGCATGTCCGAAGGTGTGGCCCAGATTGAGCAGCGCGCGCACGCCGCCCTCGCGCTCATCCTCGGCGACGATCCTGGCCTTGAACGCGACGGCGTCCGCGACGGCCTGAACCAGACAGTCTCCCGTCACGGCGTTCACGCCCTGTGCTTCAAGACGATCAAACAACGGCGCATCCTGGATCAGCCCGGCTTTGACGACTTCAGCATAGCCCGCCAGAACTTCGCGCCGGGGCAGGGTGTCGAGAAAGGCGGTGTCGGCGATCACCAGATCTGGCTGATGAAAGGCGCCGATCAGGTTTTTGCCATGCTGGGTGTTGATGCCGGTCTTGCCGCCGACAGAGCTGTCGACCTGGGCCAGCAGCGTCGTCGGGATCTGAATAAAGCGCGTACCGCGTTTGAGGATCGCTGAGGCGAACCCGGTCAGATCGCCGACCGTGCCGCCGCCAAAGGCGATCACCGGCTCGCTGCGCTCAACATTCAGATCAAGCAGGCGATCACACAGAGCTTCCAGCCCGCGCCAGCTCTTGGCGCTTTCCCCGCCCTCGATCTCGATGAGTTCGAGCTTGAGCTTCGCGGCGTCAAACGCCTGGGCCAGGCGGGTCTCGTGATGGTTGAGCGCTTGAGCATCCGCCACGATGACCGCGCGTCCCCGCGGGGCGCGGTTCGCAAGCCGGTCCGCACGCGCGGACAGGGCGTCGCGACCGATCACCACTTCATAGGCGCCGGACGCTGCGTTCACCTCGATCACGCGCAGCACGCTCATTCGCGCATTCCTTCTTGATAAGTCCTGAGGGCGTCGATCACCTGATCGGCGGATTGTTCATGGCTGCCGACCGAGGTGTCCACCACAATGTCCGCTTCGGCGTAGAGGGGCGCGCGTTCGCGTTCAAGCCGGGCCATGATCTCGGCGGGATCGCCTTGCGACAACAAAGGACGGGCGCCGGGCTTGCGGCCCACCCGCTCGATCAGGACGTCGAGATCGGCTTTCAGCCAGATGGAGATGGCTTTGTCTTTCACCAGCGCGCGCGTCTCATCCTGGATGAAAGCGCCGCCGCCAAGCCCGATGATCAACGGATCAGGCTGCGCCAGCAAGCGGTCGATCACCTTGCGCTCCCCCTCTCTGAAAGCAGGCTCTCCGAAATCGGCGAAGATCTCGCTGACCGTGCGGCCCGCAGCGCGCTCGACTTCTTCGTCAGCGTCACGGAACGCGGCGCCGAGCCGTCGGGCGAGCCGTCGTCCAATCGTGGTCTTGCCCACGCCCATCAGGCCTACAAGCGTCAGATGCCGGAAGAGTGCGGGCGGGTTTTCAGAATTTGTCATCACACTGTAAGGCTATACGCCAATGCTGCGCAGGCGAGCAATCACTGCAGACGTCTGGAAAACGCCGCATTCGCCTGCTTAACTATCGCTACAGGGCGAGCGACATGGAAAAGGCACTCTCATGAAAACCATTCTGATCGGCTTGGGCGTAGGGCTGGTGGTCATTATCGGCGGGTTCATCGCTTTGTTGGGACTGGCGGACAGCAATGCGCCGACCCCTGAAGAAGTGCGCGTCGAGGTGACAGATGAACTGGTCGATTAAAACCGTCTTGCTGGCGGCAAGCGTGTTGGCGTGCGGCCAGGCGTTCGCCCAGGCCCGGCCGGCCGATGGTCAGATTGAAGTGGCCCAGTTGGGCGCCGTCGATCCGTTCGAAGTGGGCGTCAATTCAGTCCTGCCCGAAACGGTCTGGAGTTCGGGGCATGCGGGCGCGCTGAACGGTGCGCTGTCGGTGCTGCCCGATCGCGCCAGCTCCGGATGGAGCAACCCGGCTGCGGCGAGATTGGCTTTGGCCGCATTGCGGTCCTCGGGCGAGCCGCCCCGCGGCGGACGCGATGATTTCGCACTGGCCGCCAAACGCGCTGACCGGGCGTTGTCCGCCGGGCGGGCTCAGCTGGCCTATGAATTATTGGCGCGCACGCCGCGGGTGAACGAATCAGACGCGTTGTCGCGTGTTTATGCGGAAACCGCACTGGCGATGGGGCGGACACAAGAGGCTTGCCGGGCGGCGGACGCATTGCTGGAAGGCCGGGATGCGGCCTATTGGCTGCGCTTGCGCGCCAGCTGTCTGGCGCTCGATGGTCGCATTCCCGCCGCAGAACTGACCGCAGAACTGGCGCGCGCTCAGGCGCAAACGCCAGCATTTGATCAGGTGTTTGACGCCCTGACGCTGAACCAGCCCGCGCCTGAAGGGTTTCGTCCGCGCACAGCGCTGCAGCTGACCCTATTGGAAGCGCTGGCGCCGGGCGTGCGCCTGTACCCGCACGAGGATGCGCCCAACTGGCTGCACCTGGCGGCGGAACGCACCGGTCCGACCATCGCCCTGCCTGAAACCTTGCCTGAAGCGTTGGAAGCGGCGGTCGTCATGGAGGGCGCAGAGCGCGCAGCGGCGCTGGGCGCCTTGATCGGGCAAGACCTGGATCGCGAGATCGCGGCCGAGGCGCTCGCCATCCGCCTGTCAGACGCGGCGCAGCAAGACCTGTTCATGGAGGCCGCTCTGACCTTCGGACCGGAAGTGGCGAGTCTGCCGATTACTGAAAACACGCTCGCCCATGGGGTCCATTTCGTTCTGGCCGCCCTGGCCGCCGATGACCTTGTCGCCGCAGAGCGCTGGCGCGAAGCCTTGCTGGACGGGCCGCCAGAGCCTGAGCCGGCGCCCCAGCCCATGTCAGACTTGGGCGGGTTGCCGCCGCTTGATGGAGAGGGGGCCGAACTGGGGGCCGGCGCGAAACCGACGGCTCCGGCATGGCAAACGCCTGCACCGGGCCTGATGGTGGCGATCGATTTCGCCCACGCCATCGCGCTCGACCAGGTCGAGGATGACGCCTTCATGGCGCTGTTGGCGGCGCGGCTGGAGACGGCGACGCCTGAGCGCTTGTGTCAGGCGGCTGGCCTTGTGGCCTTGGGCGCGGATGATCAGGGCGAGTTGCAACAGGCGCTGTCAGGCCTGACCCGGCAGACGGGCGTCACGCCCCCGGCGTTAGGGCCTTTGCTGCTAGCGTCCGGCGCAGGCGCGCTGGGCGAGACGCAATTGCATGCGGCTTCACTGCTGGAACGCCATCCCGAAGATGCAGAAACCTGCGCGGCGTCCATGCTGGCGCTTGGTCACACAGGATTACGACGGCAGGCGCTGCAATACCTGCTGGCGCGGGTTATCGAGGACACTGCGTGAGCGCGCGCTCGATTGATCTTTTCCTCGACATGATGGCGGCGGAGCGCGGCGCCGCCCGCAATACGCTCGACGCCTATCGCCGCGACCTGGAAGACGCCGCCCAACGGCTGGGCGGGCATGGCGTGGACCTTGAACTGGCTCAAACCCGTGATGTTGAAACCTTGCTGGCTGACCTGGCCGCTGACGGTCTGTCTCCGGCGACAGCCGCGCGCCGGCTCTCCGCGCTGAAGCGTTATTATCGTTTTTTGCTCAAGGAAGGGCTGCGCGCGGATGATCCGGCGAAGACTCTGTCGGGACCGAAAAAGCCGCGCCCGCTCCCCAAAGTGCTGAGCGAAAGCGAGGTCGAGGCGCTGTTTGACGCCGCGGATCGCATGGAGGGGGCGGAGGGGCTGCGTTTGCGCGCTTTGCTGGAGCTGTTGTATGCGGGCGGCTTGCGCGTCAGCGAACTTGTGACCTTGCCGCTGTCAGGCTTCGCCCGGTCAGAGCGCTGCCTGATTGTCACCGGCAAGGGCGGCAAGGACCGTCTGATACCCCTGACCGACGCTGCGCTGGACGCTGTAGACGCTTATAAGGCCGTGAGGGCGGAGCATTTGCCAACGCCCAAGGCGCCAGCCTATGGAACGGCTGCGCGTTATCTGTTTCCGTCGCGTACGGCGCGAGGCGGGCATTTGACGCGCGAGCGGTTCGCCCAGCGTCTCAAGGACCTGACCCTGGCCGCAGGGCTTGATCCCCAAAGGGTCAGCCCGCACGTCATGCGTCATGCGTTCGCCACGCACCTTCTGGCCAATGGCGCGGATTTGCGCAGCGTTCAGACCTTGCTGGGACATGCCGATGTCTCGACCACCGAAATTTATACGCATGTGCTGGAGGCGCGCCTGAAGGCGCTGGTGCATGACGCGCACCCGCTGAGCCATGATGAGACAGGCTCTGAGGGATAAAACCGGCCCGTCATTTGCTCATAACAGTGCATAGATTGCTTCACGCTTGAGCGCCCATTAGTTTGCGCCCTCCACCGGGGCCCATCCACCAGGACCGTCCATGTCAGATTCAACGCGCACCTATCTCGATTTCGAACGGCCGATCGCCGAGCTTGACGCCAAGATTGAAGAACTTGAAAGCGTCCTGTCCCGGAACGGCGAAGACGCGCCGGATGCGGCGGATGAAATCGCCAAGCTGCGTCAAAAGTCGTCCGACCAGCTCAAATCGATGTATTCCAAGCTCGACGCCTGGCGCAAAACCATGGTGGCGCGTCATCCTGAGCGCCCGCATCTGCGCGATTATATCTCTGGTCTCGTGACCGATTTCGAAGATCTGGCCGGTGACCGCCGCTTTGGCGAAGACCACGCCATTGTGGGCGGATTGGGCCGCCTGAAAGGCCGTCCGGTCGTGATCATGGGCCATGAAAAGGGCCATGACACCCAGACCCGCCTCAAGCACAATTTCGGCATGGCGCGCCCAGAAGGGTATCGCAAGGCCATGCGTCTGATGGACCTGGCGGAACGTTTCGATCTGCCGGTGGTCACTTTGGTGGATACGGCGGGCGCCTATCCCGGCATTGGCGCGGAAGAACGCGGCCAGGCCGAAGCCATCGCCCGCTCCACCGAGCGCTGCCTGACGCTTGGTACGCCGATGGTCAGCGTCGTGACTGGCGAAGGCGGATCAGGCGGCGCTGTGGCGCTGGCGTCCGCCAACACGGTGATGATGCTGGAGCACTCGATCTATTCGGTGATTTCACCTGAAGGCTGTGCGTCCATTCTCTGGCGGGACGGCGCTCGCGCTCGTGACGCGGCGCTCGCCATGAAGGTCAGCGCGCAGGATTTGATCGAGCTCAAGATCATCGACACGATCATCGAAGAACCTCTGGGCGGCGCGCATCGCGATCGCGCAGACACCATCCGCCGGGTGGGGGATGCGGTCGAGACCGCGCTGGCGAGCCTGGACGGGCTGAGCCCGGCCGAGCTCCGACAGCGCCGCCGGGATCGTTTCCTGAATATTGGCCGCTCGCTTCTGGAGACCTGACGCCAGCGTCAGGCCAGAGCGTCGCGATCCACTCCATCCCAGTCCTTCATGGATGCAGGACGATAGTGCGCGTCATCATCATCATAGCGCACCCACACGCTGGGATGGAAACACGCCAGCGTCTCCTGTGAGGGGGGCGGCGCTTCACGCACCTTGTCACCCAATGCGCTCAAGAGACCGCCCGGCGTTTTGAAGCGGCAGAGCGGGTCCGGCTCCAGCCGCGAATCCAGTACGGCATGCTCAATCGACAGCCCTTGCTCGCGCGCCTGATCAGCCATCCATTTCAAGGCGATGTCCGATAAGGGCGTGTTGGCTGCTTCACCGCCGCCCACGCCCCCATGGGGGCCGATGAACCAGACCTGCCGCAAGGGATCGATCTCGTTCAGGGCGTCTTTGGAGGCTTCCATTGAGGTGAGAGGAAAGGCTTTTCGCGTTTCATCCAGCGCGCAGGCATGACGGGCGTGAAGCACTTTGCGGTTCAGTTGCGCGTCGTGAAACCGGTAGTCTTCATTCAGACGCTCATTGATTTCATGATCGTCAGAGAGGTCGGGGATGCCCAAAGCGCCTACCGTGTCCCAGCATCCGAGAAAATGAATGTCGGGTTCAAACCCGTTGCGTTCGCGGAACTCTCGGCACTTCCAGGATGAGGGCTTGAGGGCCTTGGAGCGATACAGCTCATAGGCTTCAGACAGCTTGCCCAGATTGCGCCGATGCAGAAGTCCCGAATTATAGATCAGGCCCGCCAGAGACCGCACGGTGTAGGCGCCGCGTGAAAATCCGAACAGCCAGATCTGGTCGCCTTCGCAATAGTTCAGAGAGAGAAACCGGTAGGCGTCATAAATTTTTTCTTCGAGCCCGCCGCCGAACGCGCCCTGACGTTTCTTGCGCAAGGAGCTGAGGATGCGTTTGAGCCAGTTTGAATTGCTATGCGTGAACGGCGTGCCGACCCCTGAATCGTAAAACACGATCTGTTCGATGGGATTGTCGGGATCAGAGGTGTCCGCAGCGCTCAGAGAAAACGCGAGCTTGGCAACATTCGTCGGCACCTGCTGGCTGATGGTCTGCCATGTGCCGTCAGAGCATACGATCAATCGTTTCATCACCACCTCCGTGCGTCATGTATAGAACACTGACTCAGAGGGGTGGGTTGTGCAATCAGGGATTTATTGTTTCAGGCGAGTCTGTGCTCCAGCCAGGGCAAGGTCCGGCCCGGGATGAGCTTAGAGGGGCGATCCTCGATGAAGCGTGCACCCATGGCGGTGTAAAAGCTGCGGGCGTTCGGGTCCGACAAGATTTGCAAGACATCGGCGTCCGCCATGCGCGCCTGCTCCAGCGCCCAGTCATACAGGCGCTTGCCCAGGCCCGTGCCGATGGCGTCGGGGGAGATGAACAATAGATCCAGCATGACGCTCCGCCCGGCGGCTTCGTCATGGGGGGCGCCGATTTGCGCCAGCCCTATGGGGGCGGCCTCTTGCCAGGCGGCGATGGCCCGACCGTCTTTCGCTGCGCCCGGATCCAGACGCAGGACGGTCTCCATCTTGGCCATCATGTCCTCGCCATAGCCCCAATACGCCTTGGAGCGCAGGATCATGGCGTTGACGGCGTCAAACTGATCCGGCTCCAGGCGTGAGAGGCGTATGTCAGGCATCTAGCTTCAGGCTCAGGCCTGGCCGATGGCGCCGTGGCAATGCTTGAACTTCTTGCCTGATCCGCACGGACAGGCGGCGTTGCGCGGCACACGTCCCCAGGTGCCCGGATCATTGGGGTCAACGCTTTGGGCGGCGACGCGCGTGGCGGTCGGCGAGGGCGTGGACTGGGCAGGACGCGGGCCGCTGTCATCCATCTCATTTCGGCCCGTTTGCGGGTCGATATGTTGCGCCTGGATGTTCTTGGGCGGTTGCGGCGCTTCGGGCGCAGGCGAGCTTTGCGCCATGCGCAGATGGAAGAGCACCCGCGTGGTTTCATAGCGCAGCTCGTCAAGCAGGTGCTCGAACAGCGCAAAGGCTTCAGTCTTGAACTCGTTGAGCGGGTCGCGCTGGGCGTAGCCGCGCAGACCCACAGCCGAGCGCAGGGCGTCCAGGTTCTGCAGGTGGTCCCGCCAGTTCTGGTCGATGGTCTGAAGCAGGATCTGCTTCTCGATCCGGCGCATCAGTTCCGGTCCGATATTGGCGGCCTTCTCGGCATAGGTCTCGTCGACCACCTTCATCAGGCGCTCGCGCATCTCTTCGTCCGCAATGCCTTCCTCGGCGGCCCATTCCTTGATCGGCAGCTCGAGATTGAAGTGCTTGACCACCTCTTCGTTGAGCCCGTCGATATCCCATTGGTCAGCATAGGCGCGCGGCGGGATATGCTTGGTGACCAGGTCCTCGACGGTCGTCTCGCGCATGTCGGTGATGACGTCAGAGACGTCTTTCGCGGTCATGAACTCGATGCGCTGTTCGAAGATCGCCTTGCGCTGATCATTCATCACATCATCGTATTTGAGGATGTTCTTGCGGATGTCGTAGTTGCGTTGCTCGACTTTTTTCTGGCTGGTCTCCACCGCCTTGGTCATCCAGGGGTGCTGGATGGCTTCACCCTCTTTCAGGCCCAGCGTGCGCATGATGCCGTCCAGGCGCTCAGGCGCGAAGATCCGCAGCAGGTCGTCTTCCACCGACAGGAAGAAAGCGGAGCGGCCCGGATCGCCCTGACGGCCCGAACGGCCGCGCAGCTGATTGTCGATCCGGCGGCTTTCATGGCGCTCGGTGCCGATGACGAACAGGCCGCCCGCGTCCAGAGCCTGTTGTTTCTTGTCGGCGACTTCCGCTTCAAACTGCTCGCGCTTGGTTTTCAGAGCGGCGTCATCGGGTTCGCGGCCCGCAGCTTTTTCCGCGTCCACCCAGACTTGCAGGTTGTAGTCCACATTGCCGCCGAGCTGGATGTCGGTGCCGCGGCCGGCCATGTTGGTGGCGATCGTCACGGCGCCCGGAGCGCCCGCCTGGGCGATGATTCCGGCTTCCTGCTCGTGATAGCGGGCGTTCAGAACCTGGTGGGCGATCTTTTTCTTCTTGAGGAAGTCAGACAGACGCTCGGATTTTTCGATCGACACCGTACCCACCAGAACCGGCTGGTTCTTGGCGTGGGCGTCGACAATGGCCTCGAGGATGGCCTGGAATTTCTCGTCCTCGGTGCGATAGAGCTCGTCTTCCTCGTCGATCCGCTGCACCGGGCGATTGGTGGGAATCTCCATCACGCCCAGCGAGTAGATATCGTGGAATTCATCCGCTTCGGTGGCGGCTGTGCCGGTCATGCCGCCGAGTTTCTTGTACAGGCGGAAATAGTTCTGGAAGGTGATCGAGGCCAGAGTCTGGTTTTCAGGCTGGATTTCGACGGTTTCCTTGGCCTCGATGGCCTGGTGCAGGCCGTCCGACAACCGGCGGCCCGGCATCATGCGGCCGGTAAACTCATCAATCAGAACGACCTTGTCTTCGCGGACGATATAATCCTTGTCGCGCACGAACAGCTTGTGCGCCTTCAGGCCCTGATTGACGTGGTGCACGACAGAGATGTTCTCGATGTCGTAGAGGTCGGCGTCGGTATCGAGAAGCTCACGCTCTTTCAGCAGCTGTTCGATATGCTCGTTGCCTTCTTCGGTGAAGGTGCACGAGCGGGCCTTTTCGTCGATGGTGAAATCCTCATCGTCCAGCATCGGGATGATCTGGTCGATGGTCTTGTAAAAGTCAGTGCGGTCTTCGGTCTGTCCCGAAATGATCAGCGGCGTGCGCGCTTCGTCGATCAGGATGGAGTCCACTTCGTCGACGATGGCGAAATGGTGCTCGGCCTTCTCCAGCGGACGACCGCCGAACTGGACCATGTCATTGAGCGCGTACTTCATATTGTCGCGCAGATAGTCAAAGCCCAGCTCGTTATTGGTGCCGTAGGTGATGTCGCAGGCATAAGCGTCGCGGCGCTCCGGATCGCTCATGCCGTGAATGATCACGCCGGTGCTCATGCCCAGCTTGGCGAACACCCGGCCCATCCATTCAGAGTCGCGCTGGGCGAGGTAATCGTTCACCGTCACCACATGAACGCCCTTGCCCGGCAGGGCGTTGAGATAGGCGGCCAGAGTGGAGACCAGCGTCTTGCCTTCACCGGTGCGCATTTCGGCGATATTGCCCCGGTGCAGCACGATGCCGCCCAGAAGCTGCACATCATAATGGCGTTGCCCCAGTGAGCGCTTGGCGGCTTCGCGCACGGCGGCGAAGGCTTCAGGCAGCAGCTTGTCCAGGCTTTCGCCGTTCTCATGACGCTCGCGAAACTCGACGGTTTTTTGCGCCAAAGCTGTGTCATCAAGCCCCTGAAAGTCTGGCTCCAGCGCATTGATCCGGTCCACGATGGGACGCATGCGCTTGACCTCACGGTCATTGGAGGAGCCGAAAAGCTTGCGGGCGATGTTGAGCATGACGTATCTGCCTTGACGGGCGAACAATGAATTAAAGACGACGTGAGCGCCCGAAGCGGCCGCCTGGGCGCAACTCTCACGTCGTATAAGGTCAAAGGTCACTTAAGGAGGCCCTGATTGACTGTCAATCAAGCCCGCCGACTGCGTGTAGCAGTCGCACTCATCACAATGGCGTTTATTGCGGGCTGTAACCCGCAAGGGGTTGAAGAATCTCAGCCCTCCAGCGCCACCTCGTTACAGTCAGGACTGCGCTTCACTGCGGACCGTGACGCGCAGCAATCACAGATCGCCGCGCGCGTGGGCGGGACGGTCATCACAATCAACGATGTGCGCCGTGAAGCGGCCGCTTTGGGATTGATTGAAAATCCGCAGGCCTTGCGCCCATCCGATCAGGAGTTCCGCGATACGCTGTCAGACCTGATCGATCAGAGGCTTCTGGCTCTGGAAGCTGTGGCGCGCGACATTCAGGACGAGGACGAAGCCTGGCGTCGGCTCGCCGCCGCTGAAGAACGCATTCTGGGCAATATCCTGGTGGAGAACGCCATTGCATCTGCGGTCAGCGACGACGCGGTCCAGCAGGTGTACGAGGAGCAAAGCCGCCTCGCTCCGCGCACCGAAGAGATCCGGGCGCGTCATATCCTGGTGGAGACCCGCGAGGAGGCGGACGAGGTCGCGCGCCTTCTGGCTGAAGGCGGTGATTTCGGACAATTGGCGGCGCAAGTGAGCCGGGATCTCGCCACGCGCTTCAGCGGCGGGGATTTGGGCTATTTCACCCGTTCCGGCATTCTCACCGGCTTCGCGCAAGTGGCGTTTGACACCGGCGAGGGCGAGGTCAGCGCGCCGTTTGAAACCGAATATGGCTGGCACGTCTTGCAGGTGATGGACCGCCGTCTCCAGCCGCGTGAAAGCCTGGACGAGGTGCGGCCCAACATCATCCGCTTCCTGACCTTGCAGGGCATAGACGATCTTCTGGAGGTGCTGCGCGAGCGTTATCCCGTGACCCGGGTCGCCGGGCAGGCGCCCAGCGCTCTGCGCACGACGGAGCCTGCGACGGTCCCGCCAGCGGACATTGATACGCCAGAAGAGGCGCCGGGCGAGGATGCGCCCTAAGCCTTAATGGCGCATACACCCTGTCTCCCAACTCCGCTTTAACCCAAACGGTCTACTGATATGAGTTCAAATCTGTTGCTAGTCGTGGCGTGCGCGCTTGTGGACCCGGATGGACGTGTCCTGCTGGCTCAGCGCCCGACCGGCAAACAGCATGCAGGCCTGTGGGAGTTCCCGGGCGGCAAGGTTGAACCGGGTGAAACGCCTGAACAGGCTCTCGTGCGCGAATTGCGCGAAGAGCTGGGGATCGAACCATGCGAGCAATGTCTGCAGCCGTTCGCCTTTGCGTCCGAACCGCTCGAGAGCGGGGGGCATCTTCTTATGCCGCTCTTTGTCTGCCGACGCTGGGACGGATTCATCCATCCCGCCGAGGGACAGAAAATTGTCTGGACGCGGCCCGACCAGTTTCGCGAGTATCCCATGCCGCCCGCCGACAAGCCTCTGGCGGCGGAATTGCGCGACAGGCTGGTCGGTGCGCGCGTCGGCTGATCCGCGATGAGCGTGGCGCGACGGCCATTGAATACGGCCTGATCGTCGGCCTTTTGGGCGTTGTCGTGATCACCGCCGTGTCTTTGCTGGGCGATCAGCTCTGGCAGCTTTTGCAAATGGTCAGCACGACGATCAGCACCGCGTCTGGCGAGGCGGGCTGAGCTAGCCCGCGATATCGCCGGATTTGTGCTCGGTGACGCCCAAAGCGTCAGCCAGGCGCACTTTCGCTGAGCCGGGGCGTTTGGGTTTGGGCTGGTCGGGATGCGGCGCCCAACCGGCGAAATGGATGATCTCGAACGTCGCAGGAACCTTGCCGTCTTCTTCCGCAAAGCGCTCTGAATAAGCCTGAGCGGTTTTCACAAAGAAGCTTTTGGTCGCGGGCGTCCGCGGACGCTCGATCAACGCATTGGTTTCGCCCATGGCGCGCAGATCGCGCATCAAAACGAACGAATTTCCGTAGCGCGCTTTCACGCGGTCCACGTCCGACACCGGCAGGGCGAAACCGGACCGGCTGAGCAAGCCCGCCATATCCACCGTATCGGCGAAGGGCGAAACGCGACGCGGCGCGGGGTCGGCGTCATCAACGCTTTTCAGGCATTGGCGCAGTTCGGTCAGCGTCGATCCGCCCAGAATCGCGCCGGCGAAAAATCCGTCGGGCTTCAGCGCGTGATTGATCTGGATCAGCGCTCCCACAAGGTCATTGGTCCAGTGCAGGTTGAGGCAGGCCAGCACCAGATCGACGCTTTCAGGTGCAATGGGCAGCTGTTCCTCATCCAGGCAGACCGCGGTCTGTTCACTCAATCCCGCCATGCGCGGGGACAGGTCGGTTTCGATCAGATGCGTGATTTTCTGCCGCGCCTTCGGGCGGTCTTTCAAGGCGCGACCCACCGTGCCCCCGCCACCCAGGACCAGGCAGGTTTCAAAATCCCGGCTCACGCTTTCCACGCGATCCAGAAGATCATCGGCAGCGCGGGCGTGTAAAAAGTCGTATGCTGCAAACTCAGAGGCGGCGCGATCCCGGCGACGGGCCAGCAAGCGCCGGTCAAACAGGACAGGCGGCCCGTCTTCGGGTTGCGGGGCGGGCTTGGATGAAATCAGCGTTACCGGGGTCATGGGGCAGATATGGACCCAATGCGCTGTCAGGCAAAGCCTTGGGGCTGTGGCGCGTCTGCGCGAATCTGGTCTGGCCGCCGCTCTGCCCGATCACCGGCGATCCTGTCGCTGCGCCCGGAGAATTGTCCGCCGAGGCCTGGTCAGAGGTGCGCTTTCTGGACGCGCCCTGGTGTGAAAGCTGCGGGCTGCCCTTTGACTATCCCATCGGCAAGGGCGCCTTGTGCGGGGCGTGCGCCGCGCAAGAGCCGGCCTGCCGCCGCATGCGCTCCGCCTTTGTCTATGACGCCGAAAGCCGGCGCCTGGTCCTGATGCTCAAACATGCCGGGCGCACGGACGGGCTGAAAGTCTTTGGGCGCTGGATGGCGCGGGCCGGACGTGATGCGCTGGACGGGGCGGACGGGCTGATCCCCATTCCGCTGCATGCTAGCCGGTTGCGTCGCCGCCGTTTCAACCAGTCTTTCCTGCTGGCGCGCGCGGTGTCGGAGGTCACCTCATTGCCCGTGGAGCCGAACCTGGTGGTGCGCACGCGCGCCACGCCCAGCCAGGGCGGGCTCAGCGGCAAGGCCCGCCAGCGCAATGTGGCGGGCGCGTTCCGTATTCAGAAAAACGCGAAACCTTTCATCGAGGGGCGGCGTTATGTCCTTGTGGACGATGTGCATACCACCGGCGCAACACTGCAGGCGTGTGCAAGGGTTCTTAAACGGGCCGGCGCCGAAGATGTGACCGCGATCACGCTGGCGCGCGTTGTTAAACCCGTGGACCCGCTTACATAACAGGACGAATGCGGACACCCCGCTCCCCTGAGATTGACTTGAAAACAAGGAGGGCCTGACATGGCCGTCACCCTTTATACTCGCCCTATGTGCCCGTATTGCGTGCGCGCTGTTTCGCTTCTCAAAAAGAAAGGCGTCTCGTTTGAAGAGATTGACGCCGGCTTTGATGTGAAGAAGAAAAAGGAAATGGTGGACCGCGCCAACGGCGCCCGGACCTTCCCGCAAATCTTCATTGGGGAGACCCATGTGGGCGGTTGCGATGAGATGATGGCGCTGGAACGCGCGGGCAAACTGGACGATCTGCTACGCACTGAAGGAGCGCTATGAGCGCGATCAAACTCGCATTGATACAGATGCGCTCCGGCACCGACCCGGAGCGCAATCTGGATGACGCCGAAGCGCTGATCCGCGAAGCGGCGGCCAATGGCGCGACTTTTGTCCTGACGCCAGAGACCACGACTTTGGTGCAAAAGGATGCAGAACGCCTGTTCGACCAGATCCATACGCCGGAGGTGGAGCCCGCCATCGTGCGCTTCGCCGATCTCGCGGACTCGCTCGGGATTGATCTTCTGATCGGCTCCATGGCGCTCAAGGGCGGTGCGACATCTGACGATGGTCGCGACCGCGCGGTCAATCGCTCGCATCTCTTTGGCCCGGATGGCGCACTCAAAGCCCGCTATGACAAGATCCACATGTTCGATGTGGCGCTGGGCGGCGGCGAGACCTATTCTGAATCCACCAATTACGCGCCGGGCGACCGGGCCGTGCTGACCGAAGCGGCGGGCGGGCAGCTGGGGCTGACCATTTGCTATGACGTGCGTTTCGCTGCGCTTTATCGCCGCCTCGCCCAGGCGGGCGCGCAAATGATCTCCGTGCCGAGCGCCTTTACCCGTCCCACGGGCCGTGCGCACTGGGAGACCTTGCTGCGGGCCCGCGCCATCGAGACCGGCAGCTTCATCCTGGCGCCGGCCCAAGGCGGCAAGCATGAGGACGGGCGCAAGACCTGGGGGCATTCCATGGTGATCGGCCCTTGGGGCGAGGTCATCGCCCATCTCGATCATGATGAACCGGGCGTGCTTCATGCCGAGATCGACCTTGATGAGGTCGCATCCGCGCGCAGCCGTATTCCTTCGCTCCGCAATGACCAGGAGTTCGCCGGTCCATGATCCGCTACGCCTTGTCTTGCGCGGACGGGCATGCGTTCGAGGCCTGGTTCCGCAACTCGGAAGACTATGACGTCCAGAATGAGCGTGGCTTTGTCGAGTGTCCGACCTGCGGCTCGCTTGAGGTCTCAAAACAACTGATGGCGCCTTCGGTGCGGACGTCCCGCAAGACTGAAGCGACCGCCAATAGCGCGCCTGATTTTCAAACTCTCGCGCGTCAGGTCCAGGCGCATATCCGGTCCAATTTTGATTATGTGGGCGAGCGCTTCGCCCGTGAAGCGCGCGCCATCCATAAGGGCGATGCGCCCGAGCGGCTGATTTATGGCGAGACGACCGCTGAAGAACGCGAACAGCTGAGTGAAGAGGGCGTGCCCTGCGCGCCCTTGCCCGAACCCTTCACGCCGACGCCGCCCAAGAAGGCGAACTGACGCCAGCGTGAACGCAGACCGGCTCGTCGGACCAATCGGCCCCAGATCGCGATCTAGGCTGGTTTCTCGGACGCCATCAGATAATTCACGCCGGAATCTGATGAGATGAAGAACATATCTTTCAGCGGATTATAGCTCACACCCACCGGCTCCATCGGTTTCAACCCTTCAGCCTGGAGCGCTTTACGCACTTCTTGGGGTTTGACGAGCTTGCTGAAGCGGTGGGTGCCGCGCGGCAGCCAGCCCAGCACATATTCCGCGCCGAAGATGGCGGTGGCGAAAGCGCGCGGCGTGCGGTTGATCGTGCCGACGATCATGATGCCGCCCGGCTTCACCATCTTGGCGCAATCGCGCAGGAAGGTCTCGGGATTGGCCACGTGCTCGACCACTTCGAGATTGAGCACCACGTCAAACTGTTCCGGACCGCCCTCTTCGAGCAATTGCTCGGCGGTGCCGTGGCGGTAATCAATGGTCAGGCCGTTTTCCTCGGCATGCACCAGTGCGGTCTTGATGTTGGCTTCTGCGGCGTCCACCGCCGTCACGGATGCGCCCAGCCGGGCGATGGGTTCGGAAACCAGTCCGCCGCCGCAACCGATATCGAGCACCTTGAGGCCCTTGAGCGGCTCGGCGCCCTCAGTATTGAAGTGGCGGCTCAGCAGCTCCCGGATATAGGTCAGGCGCGCCGGGTTGAATTTGTGCAAGGGCGCGAATTTCGACTTCGGATCCCACCATTCGCCGGCGATGCGGGAGAATTTCTCGACTTCCTCGGGATCAATCGAGGGCGTGGACAAGTGGGTCGGGGCTTCGGCCTGGGCCATGATGGGCTCCTTCGCATCCCGGCGGAGAACAGCAGATGCACATTTGCGCTGGTTTCGCCGGTTTTGTACCTATTGCGCCGCAATATGGTCTCATCTCCCGCGATTATCGAGCCCGTTGCGCCGCAGAGCGCCGTTCTGCCGCTGATTGTCGTGTGTTTGGAGGATGTTAATGGCTACGCCCCGTCTCGTGCTGAAATTTGGCGGCACCTCTATGGCGAACCCTGAGCGCATTGCGCACTCCGCTTCCATCGTCGCCGCCGAAGCGCGACAAGGCAAACAGGTGGCCGTCGTGGTGTCCGCCATGGCGGGCGAAACCGACCGCTTGCTAAGCGCGGCTGAAGCGCTGGGCGGCGGGCTGGGCGAGGTTGAAACCGATACGGTTCTGGCGGCGGGCGAGCAGGCGAGCGCGGCGCTGATGGCGCTCGCGCTCAAGCGCGAAGGCTTTAATTCCGAAGCCGTCATGGGCTGGAGCCTGCCGATCCTGGTGGAAGGCCCGCCGGGCAGCGCCAAGATCACCGATATTCATGGCGAATCTCTTGATGAGATGATGTCCGCGGGCGTGATCCCTGTCGTAGCCGGCTATCAGGGGCTCAACGCGAACGGGCGTCTCGCGACCCTGGGCCGGGGCGGCACGGATCTGAGCGCTGCAGCGGTCGCCGCGGCTGTGGGCGCAGAGTGCGACATCTACACCGATGTGGATGGGGTTTTCACCACAGATCCGCGCATCGCGCCCGAAGCGGTCCGGGTCGAACGCATCAGCCATGACGCCATGCTGGAGCTGGCGGCCATGGGCGCGAAAGTGCTGCAGACCCGCTCGGTCGAATACGCCAAGGCGAAGGGCGTGACGTTGCGCGTGAAGTCGAGCTTCTTGCCGGCCGGGACGAGCGCGGGGACTGAAGTCACGCCTGAAACGGCGATTGCGGAAAAGCGCATTGTGTCAGGCGTCGCCTATGTCCGTGATCAGTCGCGCTTGTCGCTGCATGGCGGCGAGGGGCCCCAGTCGGCGGAGCTTCTGTTCGCGGCGCTTGGGGACGCGGATGTGGATGTGGACATGATCGTGCAGGCTCGCGCCCGCTCGGGCGGTTCTGTGGTGGAATGCTCGGTGGCGGGGCGCGACTTGCCGCGCGCGCTGGCGGCGGCGGAAAACGCCGCCCGGCCCAATGGGCTGGAGGTGCGCTCTGAAACCGGCCTCGCCAAGGTCTCGGTCGTGGGCACGGGGTTGCGGGGCCGAGCGGATGTGGCGCGCACGCTGTATGCCGTGCTGGCGCGCGAAGGCATCGCGGTGCGGATGACGGCGACAAGCGAGATCAAGATTTCCGCGCTTGTGGATGCAGACCTTCTCGAACACGCAGTGCGTGCGTTGCACAGCGCCTACAGGTTGGGCGCGGCGCCGCCCAAGGCTTGACGAACCCCCCTCAAACATTGCCTGTATCCCCCGAAACCGGACTCAGGCGGGCGCGCTCCGCCTGCTGCGGCCCCAGACAGGATGCCTGACAGATCGCCATGACGCCTCAAAGCCTGTCCACGACCGTGCGCGGCCCTCGCCGTTTGCTCAGCCGTATCCGCGACCTGATGGCGGCCCAGGAGGATGCGCAAAAGCGTCTCGACCGGCTGACCGACATCATTGCGGAAGAGACGGGCGCGGATGTGTGCTCGATCTATCTGATGCGGCCGTCTGGCGCGCTTGAACTGTCAGCGACCCATGGCCTGGACCCGTCGGCCGTACACCGGGTGCGCCTGCACGCCGGCGAAGGCCTTGTGGGCGAGGTGGCGCGCCGGGCGCGCCCCTTTACGGTCGAGGATGCGCCTTCTCACCCCAGCTTTTCCTACAAACCGGAAACCGGCGAGGAGCCCTTCAAGAGCTTTGTGGGCGTGCCGATCCTGCGCGGCGGTCGTCTGGTGGGCGTCCTGACGGCGCAAACCGTGGCGATGCGGCCGACCACTGAAGAAGAGATCGAAACCCTTCAGACCGTGGCCATGCTGCTGGCGGAAATCGTCACGTCAGGCGAACTGGTGAAGGCGGAAGCTTTCTCCGAGCTCGAAGTGCGCCTGTCCAAACCTGAACGTTTTCAGGGCCTGGCCCTGTCAGCGGGCGTGGTGCGCGGCGTGGCGGTGAAGCATGAGCCGCATGTGCTCTCCACCCGGCTGGTGGCGGATGACGCGGCGGCGGAAGAAGTGCGTCTGAACGAAGCGGTCACGCGTCTGCGGCGCTCGGTCGATCAGCTGCTGGATTCCGGGCGCGTGCCCATCGGCACGCCCTCGCGTGAAGTGCTCGAAACCTACCGCATGTTCGCCCATGACCGCGGCTGGCTCAATCAGTTGGGCGAGGCGATCCGGGCAGGTCTGACGGCGGAAGCGGCGGTCGAGCGGGTTCGTAACGAACACCGTGCGCGCCTGATGAAAGCGCGCGATGCGCACTTTCAGGAACGTCTTCACGATCTTGAAGACCTCGCCAACCGGCTGCTGCGACATCTCGCGCGCACCGAAGAGACGCAAGAGGACAGCCTGCCCGAGAACGCGATCATCGTGGCGCGCTCGGTTGGGCCGGCGGAACTTCTGGAATTTGACCGTTCGCGTCTCGCCGGCATCGCCGTCGAGGAAGGCTCCGTCACCGGTCACGCCGCCATTGTCGCCAAGGCTCTGGGCATTCCGATGGTGGGGCGGCTCGAAGGCGCGCTTGATCGGGTGGAAGAGGGCGACAGCGTCATTCTGGACGGTGAGTTCGGGCTCTTGCATGTGCGCCCGAATGACGAGGTGACCACAGCCTATGGCGAGCGGATCGCCATGCTGGCCGAACGACAGCGGGCGTTCGAGCATCTGCGCGATGCGCCTGCGAAAACGGGTGACGGCCAGGAGATGACGCTGGGCATGAATGCGGGGCTTCTGGTCGAGATGAACCGACTTGAAGACACAGGCGCGTCAGGCGTGGGGCTCTTCCGCACGGAATTTCAGTTCATGGTGGCCGATACGCTGCCGCGACTCAGCGCGCAGATCGAATTGTATAAGGCGGTGTATGATGCGGCTGGAGACAAGCCCGTCGTGTTTCGCACGCTCGACCTGGGCGGCGACAAGGTCACATCCTTCATCTCGTCCATGCGCGAACCCAATCCAGCCTTGGGCTGGCGGGCGTTGCGCATGGGGCTCGATCGGCCTGCGCTGACCCGATACCAGCTGCGGGCGCTGGTGCGCGCCTCGGGAGGGCGGACCCTCAACGTGCTGTTCCCGATGATTTCGGTCGCTGAAGAACTGGCTGCGGCGCGTGACGTGCTGGAGCGTGAGCTCGATCTGGCGCGTCGACACGGACATGATGCGCCTGATGAGCTGCGCGTCGGGCTGATGCTGGAGACGCCTGCGGTGGCGTTTGCGCCGGACGCGTGTCTTGAGCTCGCGGATTTCGTGTCGGTCGGGGCCAATGACCTGATGCAGTATTTCTTCGCAGCAGATCGTCAAAACCCGCGCGTGTCAGACCGGTATGACCCGATAAGCGCGCCAGCGTTACGGTTATTTAAGGATGTTCGGCAAGCGTGTGACGCTTACGGCAAACCTGTGAATGTCTGTGGTGAACTGGCGGGCCAGCCGTTTGAGGCGTGCGTCCTGGCGGCGCTGGGATATCGCAGCCTGTCCATGGCGGCGGGATCCATTGGGCCGGTCAAGCAGGCGTTGGCGGGATGCGATCTGAGCCTTTTGACGCCTTGGCTGGATGCTGAAATTCAGCAGGGCGTGAAAATTGGGGCTCCGTCTTTGCGGGATCGGATGCTCCAAGCTGGAAAAGAAATCGGTTTGCCGCGAGAAGTTGTTGATAAAAACTAAAGCATTTGGTTGAATAGTCTTGAGTGAGGCTGGGGTGCCACACTTATGAGGGGAGCGTCCACTGTGACGCAGGAAATGGCGAACGCGAAGATGCGCGATTACGAACCGACGTCAGACGATACAGGCTTTGTGCCTGTCGACGCAGTGTTCAGCGCGCCCGCACCGGCGCTGGAAGGCGTCAGCTTGGGCGAGCGCCTGCGACTGAGCCGGACTCACGCCGGATTGACCCTGGATAGCGCCTCCGCCCGCACCCGCATCAAACGTGATTATCTGGACGCTCTTGAAGCGATGGATTCCCGCGGCCTGCCGTCAAAAGCTTATGCCGTGGGCTATCTGCGCACCTACGCCGCCTTTCTCGGGCTGGACGTGGCCGATTGCGTCCGCCAGTTCAAAGAAGAAGTGGATTGCGACGCCGGTCGCGGCGAGCCGACCGCGCCGCAGGAGCGTCGTGAGATCAAGCTGCCGCGCGGCCTGGTCGGCGCCGTGCTCATTCTGGGCGGCGTGGTCGTCGCAGCGGGCTGGTACGGCAATTACGTGACCCGCGCTGAAGCGTTCGCTGGCGCAGCGGCGCCCATGGACGCGCTGATGCGCGCTGAAACACCGCTTGTGGAGCTGGAAAGCTCCGGCGCGCCGACCCGCGCCGCCATCTGGTCCGGCCTGCCTGACGCCCATGCGGGCAATACGCTGGTTCTTGAGGCTGGCGGTCGGGTGGATATCGAAGTTCGCGACGCGTCAGGCCGTATCCTTGCCGCGCGTGAGCTTGAGCCGGGCGAGCTCTATCGCGCGCCGGACGAGCCGGGCTTGACCATTTCGACCAATGACGCTGGCGCGGTCCTGGTGCGGGCTGCCGGCCGGCCCATGGGCCCGCTGGGCGAGCCGGGACAGGCTGTGGACAATATCTCCGCCGCCGAATTTGTGCTCACGGCGTTGCGTGAAGCTGACGCTGGCTAGCTGTTGCTGCCGAGACAGCCTCGGCCTGCGGGGCTCGCTTAACCGCATTCCAGCGCTTATATCCCTGTCAGACTGAAACCCTGCTCCAAGCGAGGCGGCGATCATGGCGGTTGAAGATCACACCAAAGTTCGGCCCTGGCGGATGATTGACCGCCGCAGGAGCCGCCAGATCCATGTGGGCGATGTGGCTGTGGGCGGCGATGCGCCGATCTCGGTGCAGTCCATGACCAATACGCTCACCACTGACGCCAATGCGACCATCAACCAGATCCGGGCGCTGGAAGAGGCGGGCGCAGACATTGTGCGCGTATCCTGCCCGGACACGGACTCGACCGCCGCGTTCAAGACGATCGCGAAAGCCGCCAAGGTGCCCCTCGTCGCCGACATCCATTTTCACTATAAGCGCGGCATCGAGGCCGCCGAGGCGGGCGCCGCCTGCCTGCGGATCAATCCGGGCAATATCGGCTCGATGGACCGGGTGCGCGATGTGGTTCAGGCCGCCCGAGATCATGGCTGCTCGATCCGCATCGGGGTGAACGCCGGCTCGCTTGAGCGCGAGCTTCTGGAAAAATATGGCGAACCGTGCCCGGACGCGATGGTGGAAAGCGCGCTCAATCATGCGCGCATCCTCGAAGATCTCGATTTTCGCGAATACAAGATTTCGGTGAAGGCGTCAGACGTCTTCCTGACTGTGGCGGCGTATCAGGCGCTGGCCGAGGCCACCGACGCGCCCTTGCATCTGGGCGTTACGGAAGCGGGCGGTCTGCGCACGGGCGGGGTGAAAAGCTCGATCGGCATGGGGTCCATGCTGTGGGCCGGGATCGGCGACACCATTCGCGTCTCGCTCTCGGCGGACCCGGTGGAAGAGATCAAGGTCGGCTATGACATCCTCAAATCCCTGGGGCTTCGGACCCGCGGCGTGAACATCATCGCCTGCCCAAGCTGTGCGCGGCAGGGCTTTGACGTCATCAAGACCGTCGAGGCGCTGGAACACCGGCTTGAGCACATCTCCGAGCCCATCTCGCTGTCGATTATCGGCTGCGTGGTGAACGGGCCGGGCGAGGCCGCCTATACGGACCTGGGATTCACCGGCGGCGGCAAGGGCTCGGGCATGCTCTATTTCGCCGGCCAGGCGGACGAAAAAGTCTCAAACGACACCATGATCGAGCGCATCGTCGAAGCCGTCGAGGACAAGGCCGCCAAGATGCGCGCCGAACGCGAGGCGTCCGAAGCGGCGGCGGAGTAGTCATGCCCCCGCCGCCGGCCGCGATCAATTGTTGTTAGAGGCCTGGATCGAACATCCCAGCGTGCTCTCTCCACTGGTCCACCAGATATCGTCATCGCCGCACGGGCCGTTCAGGACCATATCCTTGCAGTCGAGCGGCTCATCGCACCAGCACTCTTGCACCTGGCCGTTGGCGTGACTGCAATCATACTCCGGGACGGGCGTCATGCCGTCTGCTCCGGTTTGAAGGGTCGTGGCCGGGCTCTGGCCGACATAGGTGCGGGTGTGCTCAGGCGGCGCGACCGGTTCGCGGCGTTGCATGGCGCGCGCCGGCGCCCGTTGAGCGGCGCTCTCGCGCAGCGTGGCGTCACTGGCGCTGGCGGTCATCAGAATAAAGCCGCCTGCCCCCAGAGTGATGGCGGCGATGACGCCAATCAGCACTTTGATCAGTCTCATTGGATCCTCCCTTTCACCCGGCCTCTCACGCACCCTGTCCATGCGCGCGTCCTCGCCGGAAGCGTGAATAATGCCATAACCTGTCCTGATAGGGGAGCCGGCGGTCACGTGCGCCGCTTTCCATGAAGCCGAATATGCGCTTAGCTTTGCCCTGAGCCGCCCCAAGAGCGGCCTTCAAGGGGAGTTCAAAGATGTTTCAATCCATGATGACGCCGGTGCTGATGCTGGCGAGCTGGACCCTGGTGATGTGGCTGTGGATGTACGCCACCCGCATTCCCGCGATGCAGAAGGCGGGGATCAAACCCGCCGAGCTGAAGGAAAAGTCCCAGCTCGACGTGTTGCCGCGCTCAGTGCGTCAGGTCGCGGATAATTATAACCACCTTCATGAGCAGCCGGTCGTCTTCTACGCACTGGCGACCTACAGCCATCTGGTCGGTGTGGCGGATCCGCTGAATGTGGGGCTGGCCTGGGCCTATGTGATTCTGCGCGTCGTGCACAGCCTCTTCCAGGCGACGATCAATTTCATCCCCGTCCGGTTCGCGCTCTTCGCCCTGTCAAGCGTGGTCCTGATCGTGATCGCCGTGCGCAATCTGATTGCGGTGATGGTCTAGTCCGGAAGCCGCGCGCCTTCGGGCGTGCGGCCGACGGCCTCGGCGAACAGGCGTGTGATCTGAGGCTCTACGCTCGAGAAATCACCGAACTCATCGGTCTGCGTGTTGATGTTCACCGCAACGGCGATGCCCAGTTCGGGATAGAGGATCAGCCAGCTCATCGCGCCTCGGCTGACCCCGCCATGATGGACGATCCGCACCGGCGCCGCCTCGCCAAACCGGGTCGTGCTTTCCGGGTTCACCCGCCAGCCAAGCGCATAGATTTGCTCGTTCACCTCGCCTGAATTGAGGCGCATGGGTGTCCAGAACTGCTCGCGCGTGGTTTCGGAGATGAACTCCTCATCCAGCCAGGCGCTCGCAACCTGCACCAGATCGATCGAGCGGCCGTAAAGGCCTCCACTGGCCCATCTCTGGCTGACATTGACCTGCCCGCGATTTCGGTACTGTCCTTGCTCGCGGATCAGATAGAACCGGGACACAGTGTCCGGGGCCGCTCCGAAATCGGCGAGGACGGGCGTGTCCAAACCCAGGGGCGTGCGAACGTTTTCTTCTAGCAGAGTCGCATAGTCCTGACCTGACGCCTGTTCTGCGACAAAGGCGGCGAGATTCACATCAAACGAGCTGTAATGAAAATCCTCGCCGGGGGCGAACAGGAGCTCGGAGCCGTCAACCAGGCGTAATCCCGCTTCGATGCTGTCATATTGGCGCACCATGCGCAGGCTGGAGTAAACGCCTGCCCAGTCTGTGTTCTCTTCATACCCTGGGAATCCAGCCGTGTGAGAGAGCAATTGCGCGACCGTCATCGGCGCCCAGTCCGGATTGAGCGGCGCCGGTACGTGTGCGGCGACTGTGTCATCGACATTCAGCACGCCTGCTTCAGTCAGTCTGGCCATCACGGTCGCGGTCATGGCTTTTGACGTGGAGCCAATGCGGAAAACGGTTTGCGGGGTGGCCGGCGTGTTCGCGGCCAGGTCAGCCCAGCCGACGCCTGCCGCCCAGACGAGCTGGCCGTCAATGGCGACGGCTGCCGTTGCGCCAGGAACGCCTTCTTCGCGTCTCATGGCCTCCAGCAGCGCCAGGGCGGGTTCTGAGACATCTGCAAAACGATCATCAAAGACCTCCGCATATTGCGGTGCAGCCTCGTCTGGCAGATCCTTCCATCCCAGTTGGGCGTTGATGCTGACCCAGAGCGCGACGCCCAGAGCCAGCGCGACCGTCATCCCGACCAGGCTGGCCAACAGCAACAAGATGCGCTTCAAGACTTTCATGACACTTCCCATGCGCTTAGGTCGTTTCGGCAGACTTCGAGGTTCACGCAGTGTCTCGAACCTGCGTATCGAACCCATATGATGCTCAAGAGACCATTTTAGACCAATAGGGCCCGCCATGATCACTATTTTCGGACTCAAAAACTGCGATACCTGCAAGAAGGCTGTGAAAGCCCTGCAGGCGAACAGCGTCGCGCATGAGTTTGTAGATATCCGCGCCGAAGCGGATCTGGCGGATCGCGTCCCGGTCTGGCTTGAGGCTGTGGGAGCAAAGGCGCTGATCAATACTCGCTCCACCACCTGGCGCAGCCTCGACGAGGGTCAGCGCGCACGGGCCGATACGGATCCAGCGGCGCTTCTGGTCGAGAATCCGACCCTGATCAAACGCCCGGTCATCGAGACTGGCGACGCGGTGACGGTTGGCTGGTCTGATGCGATCGAGCACGGGCTGACATCACGCTGACGCCAGCCCGCACAGGCTCGATCTCTAGAGTTGGGTTATGCAGCTAATGAGCGCCACCACGCCGCCGCGGGCGTCGTTGACGGTGGATTCAAGCCGCAGATCCTTCTCGGTCCGGGCGATGTGAACCTTGCGTCCGTTGTACATATCCCGGAACAGGGCATCCATGTCGCTCGGAGCCTTGTCCAGCGTCTTGATATTGGTGCCGTTATCTTTGGTGTAAGGCACAGCGAACTGAAGCGCGACCCTGAGATCAGACTTTTCCTTGGACGAAAAGACCATCACGCCTTCTGACCCGCGGAACCCGAAATTACGGTCCGCGAAAAAGACGCCGGCGCATACTGAATTGTCCGGATCGCCTGGCGAGAAGAAGAAGCGCGATTTGAGCTGGACTTTGGGAGAATCCAGATCTCCGGTCTCATTATCCTGCATGAACGATTTCATCTCGCCATGGGCCATGTAGAGATCAGAGCCGCTATCTCCGTCCAGGCCTTTGCGCCAGTTGTTGACGACGAAATTCTGGTCGGTGTTGTTCAGAACAATGCCCAGGATCTTTTTCGGATTTTCAAGCAGCAGGTAAAGCAGGAACGCGACCAGAATAATGACGACGGTCGCGATGGCTGTTTTCATCCCCAGTGAAGTCACGCCGATCTTCACCGCGCCGAGAAGCGCAGAGCCGGCGCGCAGCGCCTTGATGGTGTAGAACGCCATGGGCACGCCCACCGAGACCAGGCCGCCCGAGACGATTTCGATCGCCAGTTGCCCCTCGCTTTTGGCGGCCGACATGTTTTCGAAACGCTTGGTCAGCGTGAAGACGTAATCATAAAGGTCCTGGCCGCGATATGTGGCGATGACTTCGGCATTGTGTTCGGAGACGATGTAGTTGGGTTCGATCTCGACCGCATCTCCGTCCGCTTTGAGCATGGCTTCAAATTCGGGCGCCAGCTCTGACGGCTCCTCATTGCTGTCTTCCTCGGCGCGCGAAACTTGTTCCACCGCCGCTTCGATCAGCATGGCTTGAGCCGTGCGGCGGCGTTCGGAGAGGCTGAGCGCCGGGTTTGTCAGGATCAGGTCGAGCCTGACCCCGTAACGGGCGTTCAAACGCTCGATGACCTGCATGGCGAAGTCTGCCGGTTGCACGTCTCCATGATGTTCGATTTGCATGATTTATCTCCCTGTGCGCGCGTTTTGCGCTATCAGGAGCTGTATAACTTCGGACTTCGAAGCACAATCCAAAAGAGAAAAAATCCCCCTTTGGGTGATTTTTGTGGTGTCAGCTGTGTGAGAGCTGGGCTGCAAATACAAAACATCTTTCCGTCCCCGGGCCAGGGCGCTAAATCCCTAGGCATGAAAAAATCTATCTGTGTGTATTGCGGCTCCAATCCGGGCGCCGCACCCGAATACGCCCAGGCCGCGAAAGCGGTGGGCGTGAAACTGGCTCAAAACGATATTCGTCTTGTCTATGGCGGTGGTCAGGTGGGGCTGATGGGCCTTGTGGCGGACGCCTGCATTGATGCGGGCGGCCAGGTTTACGGGGTCATTCCCGACTTCCTGCATCAAAAAGAGATCGCCCATCCACGCGTGCAGGACATGCACATCGTCACCTCCATGCATGAGCGCAAGCTGAAGATGGCGGACGCGTCTGACGCCTTCATCGCCATGCCCGGCGGCATTGGCACCATGGAAGAATTGTTTGAGGTCTGGACCTGGTCTCAGCTGGGTCGTCATGAAAAGCCGGTCGGCGTGCTCAATGTGAACGGCTATTATGACAAGCTCCTCGAATTCATCGATCACATGACCGAGGAAGGCTTTTTGTTGGGCAAGCATCGCGCCATGCTCATGCGCGGCGAGTCCATTGAAGAGCTACTTGAGCAATTTGAAGCCTTCGAACATCCCGGCATGATCGCCACGCTGGCGGCGGGGCAGGTCTAGGCCCAAGCGAGTTTACAGCCCCACACCCTTTCCAAATCCTCTTGCCGGGCGTAACTGATCAAACATGAGTATTCAGGACGCAAAACTGGACCAGGTCATCGACCGGTTCGATCAGGTCGAGGCGCGCTTGGGCGCCGCCGCTGATCCAGAAGAGATCGTTTCGCTTTCCAAAGAGCACGCCGAACTCAAGACGGTGGCCGAGAAGGCGCGCGAGTTGAAAACCGCGCGTGACAGCCTTGCGGAAGCCGACGCCATCATCGAGGACGGCTCTGACAAGGACATGGTCGAGCTGGCCGAAGAAGAGCGCCAGGATCTCAGAAAGCGCCTGCCGGAACTTGAGCGGGACTTGCAGCTATTGCTGATCCCCAAGGATCGCGATGACGACGCGTCGATCATGATCGAGATTCGCGCCGGCACGGGCGGCGATGAAGCGGCGCTGTTCGCCGGCGATCTGTTCCGCATGTACGAGCGCTACGCCTCCAATCAGGGCTGGAAGGTCGAAGTGGTCGAAGCCAGCGAGGCGGAAGTCGGCGGCTACAAGGAGATCATCGCTTCGGTGAAGGGCAAGGGCGTGTTCGGCAAGATGAAGTTTGAATCCGGCGTCCACCGGGTTCAGCGCGTCCCGGTCACAGAATCGGGCGGTCGCATTCACACCTCCGCCGCGACGGTCGCCGTGCTGCCCGAGCCTGAAAATGTCGAGATCGAGATCAAGGACGAAGATCTGCGCATCGACACCATGCGGGCGTCCGGCGCGGGCGGTCAGCACGTGAACAAGACTGAATCAGCGGTGCGCATGACCCATATTCCTTCGGGCATCGTCGTGGTCAGTTCGGAGAAATCCCAGCACCAGAACCGCGCCATCGCCATGCAGGTGCTCAAGACTCGCCTGTATGAAAAAGAGCGCCGGGAAAAGGACGAGGCCCGCGCCGCAGAGCGCAAAGGTCAGGTGGGGTCGGGCGACCGGTCTGAACGCATCCGCACCTATAACTTCCCCCAGGGGCGGGTCAGCGATCACCGGATCAACCTCACGCTCTACAAGCTCGACGAGATCCTGTCCGGCGACGCCTTGGATGAAGTCATCGACGCGCTGCTCGCTGAAGACCAGGCCGCAAAACTTGCGGCGATGGAAGACGCTTGAACGGGGTGACCCGGGCTGCGCGTTTGCGTTCTGCTGTTGAACGGTTGAGCGCGGCGGGGCTGGAGGATGCAGCCGATGAAGCGCGGCGCCTGCTATTGGCGGCCAGCGATCTGAGTCCGGCGCGCTTGCTCACCGAGATGACGCAGCCCATGCCCTCTGAAGAGCGTGAACAGTTTGACGCGTTCGTGGCCCGTCGCGAACAGCGCGAACCGCTGTCGCACATTCTCGGCGTACAGCCTTTCTGGACGCTGGAGCTGAAAGTCACCCGTGATGTGCTGACCCCGCGTGCGGACACCGAGACGGTGATCGAAGCGGCGCTGGCTGCCTTTCCGGACCGGTCAGCGCCCGTGCGGATGCTCGATATCGCCACGGGGTCTGGCGCTATTATTCTGGCCTTGTTGAGCGAGTTTCCGAACGCTTCGGGACTGGCGACAGATTTGAGTGAAGCGGCTTTGAAGGTCGCAGCGGAGAATGCGGTGCGCACGGCATTGACCGACCGGGTGCGCTTTCAGTCTGGTAATTGGGCGGACGGCGTTTCGGGCGCTTTTGACCTTGTGGTGTCCAACCCGCCCTATATCGCAACGGATGTGCTTGAGACGTTGGAGCCGGAAGTCCGGGTCTTCGAGCCGCGGCTGGCGCTTGACGGCGGCGTGACCGGATTCGGACCCTATCCGCACTTGTTCGCCGAGGCCGCCCGCCTATTAAAGCCGGGCGGGCTGGCTTTGTTCGAGATCGGGTATGATCAAGGCGCCATGGCGCGTCAGGCGGCGCTTGACGCCAGCGCTAAAGAGGTCAGCATCTTGAAGGATTTGGCCGGAAATGACCGGGTTATCAGCCTGAGCTTCCCGCACTGAGCGCATATGCGTGCAGAAAAGTGTTGGAATCTGCCTGCAGCTGCGTCTAGGGTGCGGACAAGTCCAGCGGGTGATGCATGTCGGGGCAGGGGCTGTCCTGACGCGATTACCGAGCGCCCCGCTGACCGATCGGCCCACACGCTATCGATTTCGGACGCAATCTTGATTGCGCTCGCGTCGATAGACGCGAATTTCGCGGTGTCGTGTCGGCCTCAATGGTATCAACAACCCGAAAAGAGATCAGGTTCTTGAACATGAAGCGTCAACGCGGACGAGGGCGAAAGCCCGGATCGCCCAGCAACCGCTCGTATGAGAGCAATGGGCCGGACGTAAAAGTTCGGGGCGCCCCCTCTCATATCTACGACAAATACATGCAGCTTGCCCGCGATGCGTCCTCCGCCGGGGACCGGGTGATGGCTGAAAACTATTATCAGCACGCCGAGCACTATCTGCGGATCGTTCAGGCCAACCAGCCCAAGCGCGATGAGCGCGAGGACAATAACGGCAATCAGGACGACGCAGACGGGGCGGATGAGGCCGCTGAAGGCCAGAACGACGCCGGCTCTGACAACGCGTCAGGCTCCAGCCAGACTGAGGAAGCGCCACGCCAGCGCCGTCCGCGCGGTCGCCGTCGCCGGGACGAGCCGTCCAGCAGCGATGATCCGCTGCAGGTGGTTGATCCTGAAAGCTCTGGTGCTTCATCTTCGACGCCTTCTGAAGAGGGCGATAACCAGCCTTCGACAGAAGAGAAGCCGAAAAAGCGCACCCGCACCCGTCGCCCGAAAGCGGATGTGGACGCCCAGAAAGCGCTCGACGCGGCTGATGGCGAAGGTGAGAAAAGCTCATCCAAGAAGGATGCAGGCGAGGCGGCCTGAGCCCTTCAGATTAGATGCACGAAAAAAGGCTGGAGCGATGCTCCAGCCTTTTTTGTGTTCAGGAGCGATGCTCTGATCAGCCGCGGCGTCCCAGCCGACGCAGGCGACGCCAGAAACGACGGCGCTCGGGGCGGGGCTGGGGTTTGAGGTTCTGGACGAACTCTTCCGCGCAGGACCGCCAGGAGTATTTCTCGGCGTAGGCGCGACAGTCTTCGCGCTTCATGTCCAGCGCTTCCAGACAGGCTGTTTTCAGATCATCATTCACCGATCCTGCCTTGGAGCCTGGAATGATGTCCTTGGGTCCGTTTGCCACATAGGCGGCGACGGGCGTGCCCGTGGCCATGGATTCCAGAATCACCAGCCCGAATGTGTCGGTGAAGCTGGGGAAGACCATGACATCGGCGTCCGCGAAATGGCGCGCCAGTTCGTCGCCTGATTTGTTGCCGGTGAAGACGACCTCAGGATATTTTTTCTTCAGCTCTTCAAGCTGCGGGCCGGGGCCGACGATGACTTTCGTGCCGGGCAGGTCGAGATCAAGGAAGGATTCGATATTCTTCTCGACGGCCACACGGCCGATATAGACGAAGATCGGACCCTGAAGTCCCTCATAGACGCTTTCCCCGCCCATATGGCGCTTGTCAGGGTGGAAGAGTTCCGTATCCACGCCGCGCGCCCAGGGGGTGATGTTGTTGAAGCCGCGCTCGGTCAGCATGTCACGCATGGACGGGGTGGCGACCATCAGCCGATTGCCCGAATTGTGGAAGCGCCGCATGAACCAATAGCCCGCCGAGATCGGAATGAACGGCAAACGCGCATTCACATACTCGGGAAATTTGGTGTGATAACTGGTGGTGAAGGGCAGCTTCCACTTCAGACAGATCGCCCGCGCGGCCTGACCCAGAGAGCCTTCGGTGGCGATGTGAATCGCTTCTGGCTCAAATGCCTTGAACCGGGCTTCCAGATCCTTGCGCGCACCGACCGCCATCTTGATCTCGGGATAGGTCGGCAGGGGGAAGGTCTTGAAGCCGAGGCCGGGGTGAATCACCTCCACCTCATGGCCCATGGCGCGGCATTCTTCCACGGTGCGTGAAAGCGTGCGGACGACGCCGTTGACCTGAGGCTCCCACGCATCGGTGACGAGCAGTATGCGCAGCGGAGCGCTTTCCTCCATGGGACGGATCTCCAGAACCTTGTGTCTCTTCGCGCCGGTTTAGCGTGTTTTAGCCGTTTGTCGAAGGGCTGTCGGCGCCAGACGCTCTGGCTGAGAGGCTTTGGGTGGGGTTTTGGCGGCGTTGTGGAACGATGGCGGCGTCCGGTCGTTGGTGATGTGAGTAAGCCTTGTCTGCGTGAACGCAGCGCAGCGCGGGCAGAGGCTGAAATCATCAAAGGAGGACGTGTCTGCAGGAGGCGATCCGCCAAAAAATCAGACTTTGCAGATTTCGCGATGAGAGCGGGGCGTCATTCCATTGTATACACGTCGAGATAAATAGATTTTTAAAACTATACAAAGACTTGCGAACTGATTGAAATAGAAAATTTCGATTGCGAGGCGTGGCTGGTTCAAGATTGCTGCCATTAAAATCTGCGGCGAAGTAAAGCTCAGGGTTCAAGGGCGACCTTTGCTCTGTAATTGAAAATACTAAAATCAACTTATATGTTTTCAGCTCAAAATAAATTCTATTCAATCATGCTGCGGTGCGACGTTGTGCGGACTTGTACTGACTTCTAATAGCGGGACTTGAATTCTATGTCTTGAGCAAGCATTGTCATGGGTGACAGGGCCGGATGCGCCGGCCGCTCTGGGTTCGAGAGGGTTTCGACCATGCGTGATTGGACAGACGTGAATATCGATTGGGACGTTTTGGACGGCGAGAAATTCGCTGATGAACGTCAGGCGACCCGCCTGCTGGATGATGCTGTGGGCCTCAGCCCGCAGGCGCGCCAGGCGGCGGGTGACGCAGCGATCGATCTGGTCGAGCGCGCTCGCGCCACCCGCCATGGCGGCGGGTTGATGGAAAGCTTCCTGCAGGAATTCGGTCTCAGCAATAAAGAAGGTCTGGCGCTGATGTGCCTCGCCGAAGCTTTGTTGCGTGTGCCGGACGCAGAGACCGCTGACGCGTTGATCGCAGAAAAGATCGGATCGGGGTCCTGGGTCGAGCACGCGTGGAAGTCTGATAACTGGCTGGTCAACGCCTCCACCCTGGGGCTGATGATGACCGGCTCCATCCTGAAGGTGGACAAAGGCGCGCAGAAAAATCCTGGCGAGTACTTCAAGCAGATGGCCAGCCGCCTTGGTGAGCCGGTCATCCGCACCGCCACCCGGCGCGCCATGCGCATTTTGGGCGAGCAATTCGTTCTGGGCCGCACCATTGAAGGCGCGATCAAGCGCGGACGCGGCTGGAAAACCTATGGCGCGGTGAAGCCTTTGTTCAGCTTTGACATGCTGGGTGAGGGCGCGCGCACGGATGCCGACGCGCAGCGCTATCAAAAGAAATATCTCGACGCCATCCAGGCCGTCGCCGCCAAGCGCCAGACGGGCGGCGTCGAAGATGTGGACGGTGTGAGCGTCAAGCTGACGGCGCTGCATCCGCGCTATCTTGCGGTCAAGCAAGACCAGGTGATGGACGAGCTCTACCCGCGGGCGCTGGAGCTGGCGCAAGCCGCGAAAGCCGCCGATCTGGGTTTCAGCCTGGATGCGGAAGAGAGCGATCGTCTGGTCATTCAGCTGAAGATTTTCGACAAGCTTGCGCGTGATCCGTCCCTGGCGGGCTGGGATGGCCTCGGCATCGTGATTCAGGCCTATCAAAAGCGCGCGTCTGCGGTGCTGCAGAAACTGATCGAGCTGGGCCAGGATTGCGGTCGCCGGTTCATGGTGCGCCTGGTGAAAGGCGCATATTGGGACACCGAGATCAAATTCGCCCAGATGAACGGCCAGCCCGATTTCCCGGTCTGGACCACCAAGCCGGCGACGGATCTCAATTATCTGGCCTGCGCGCGCGTGATGCTGGCTGCGCCCGACGCCATTTTCCCACAATTCGCCACGCATAATGCGCACACTTTGTGCGCGGTGCGTCAGATCGCGGCCGAGACCGGCAATCCGCCTTATGAATTCCAGCGCCTGCACGGCATGGGCGAGCCGCTTTACGCCGCCGCCGCCGAGGCGTTCCCCGATCTGGGCGCCGTGCGCGTTTATGCGCCCGTAGGCAGTCATGAAGACCTGTTGCCCTATCTGGTGCGGCGCCTGTTGGAGAACGGAGCGAACACCTCGTTCGTTCATGCGTTCCTGGATGAAGACGTGCCCGCCGCAGACGTGGCCAGCGGCCCGTTCAAGGCCGCCCCGACCCTGGACCGGCATCCCTTCATCTCCATTCCGCCCAAGCTCTATGGTCCCGCGCGCCTGAACTCCAAAGGGATGGACCTGACGCAGTCGGCGGTGCGTGAGCGTCTGGCGGACGCACAAGCGGCGTTTGACGCCAATGCGCCCTATCCCTGCGGGCCGATCATCAATGGCGAGGCGCTGACCGATTGGGGCGCGCCGATGACGAGCCCCGCTGATGAGGGCTTTCAGGTCGCCACCTTGCATGAATCCACCGAAGATGATGTGGAGCGCGCCTATAAAGCCGCGCGAGACGCCCAGCCGGGCTGGAACGCCAAGGGCGGTCCGGCGCGCGCGAAAATCCTGCGCGACATGGCCGACAGCCTCGAAGCGAACACCGACCGCTTGCTCGCCCTGATGGCGCGGGAAACCGGCAAGACTTTGCTGGACGGCGTGGCGGAAGTGCGCGAGGCCGTGGACTTCCTGCGCTATTACGCTGTCGAGGCGGAGACCAAGTTCGGCGAGCCGGTGCGACTGCCTGGACCTGCAGGCGAGACCAACCATCTGGGCCTGGGCGGGCGCGGCGTCTTTGTGTGCATCAGCCCATGGAACTTCCCGCTGGCGATTTTCACCGGTCAGGTGGCGGCGGCTCTGGCGGCGGGCAATAGCGTGCTGGCCAAGCCTGCAGAACAAAGCCCGCTGATCGCGTTTGAAGCGGTCAAACTCTATCTCGAAGCCGGATTGCCTGAAGGCGTGCTGCATCTGATTCCCGGTGACGGGAAAATTGGCGCGGCGCTGACCGGACTGCCGGGTGTGGACGGCGTCGCGTTCACCGGCTCCACCGACGTGGCGCGAATCATCAACCGGACGCTGGCGGCCAAAGACGGCCCGATCGTGCCGCTGATCGCCGAGACGGGCGGCTTGAACGGCCTGTTCGTTGATACGTCCGCTCTGCATGAGCAAGTGATCGATGATGCGATTCTCTCCGCCTTCGGCTCGGCCGGGCAGCGCTGTTCGGCTTTACGCCTGCTGCTGATTCCCGACGAGATCGGCGATCATCTGATCGAGGGTCTGAAGGGCGCGATGGATATGCTCAAGCTGGGTGATCCGGCGGACGCGTCCACGGATATCGGCCCGGTGATCGACGCAGACGCCTATGCCATGCTCGAAAGCCATGTGGAGCGTATGGCCTCCGAGGCCAAAGTGCTGCACCGCGCGCCGCTGAGCGATGAGCTGGCGGCCAAAGGGCGATTCTTCTCGCCGGCCCTGGTGGAAATCACCTCAATGGATCAGCTGACCGATGAGAAGTTCGGCCCGATCATGCATGTGCTGCGCTACAAGCGGTCAGAGCTTGAGACCGTGGCGCGTCAGCTCGCAGACAAGGGCTATGGGCTGACTTTGGGCGTGCACAGCCGCCTGGATCGATTCGCTGAGCGGGTGCGCGCGATCGTGCCGGCGGGCAACTGCTATGTGAATCGCAACATCACCGGTGCGGTGGTGGGCGTGCAGCCCTTTGGCGGCGAAGGCTTGTCAGGTACGGGTCCCAAGGCGGGCGGCCCCCACTATATCTACCGGTTCGCATCCGAGCATACGGTCACCATTAACGTGGCGGCGCAGGGCGGCGATCCCGAACTTCTGTCTCTGGGTTAACCCGACCGCCAATAGGGGCATCGGCGCTCTCGCCAGATATCCACAAGAAACCGCATTTATCCCCGGGCCCGGACTCCTTAACGAGTCCGGGCCCGGAGCGTTTTCTGGTAGGACTTTGTTTACGAAAAAAGCGGCTCGGGGCCGGTTTGACCCGTTGACGGTCTGACAGGACCCAAGCACTATATGTTGCGGTTTCCGGGGGAAGCCGCACACCATGTATAGGTTTTTCTTAAGCAGCGCGCGGGAAAACGACCTCTCGCAGGTCAGATGCGCGATGCTGAATTGGAGCGGGTAGAGATGACGCCTTTCGACCAAGCCCACGCTACCGGAGCTCGCGCACAGGAGTCCGCTTCCAGCCTGCGCGGCAAGCCCAAAGCCGTTCAGCTTCGACTGGTTGATAAGGTTAAGATCGACCCCTCGCGCGATGCGCTTCTGACCGATTTCGGCAAGAAGACGCTGGTTGATCGCTACCTTCTGCCCGGCGAATCCTATCAGGACATGTTCGCGCGCGTTTCGACGGCCTATGCCGACGACCTTGAGCACGCGCAGCGCCTTTATGACTACATGTCCAATCTGTGGTTCATGCCGGCGACGCCGGTGCTGTCCAATGGCGGGGCTGATCGCGGTCTGCCGATCTCGTGCTTTTTGAACTCGGTGGACGATTCGCTGGGCGACATCGTTTCAACCTGGACGGAGAATGTCTGGCTCGCCTCAAATGGCGGCGGCATCGGCACCTATTGGGGCAGCGTCCGCTCGATCGGCGAGAAAGTCGGTCAGAACGGCCAGACCTCCGGGATCATTCCCTTTATCCGGGTGATGGATTCGCTCACTCTGGCGATCTCCCAAGGCTCGCTGCGGCGCGGCTCGGCGGCGGTGTATCTCGACATCCACCACCCCGAAATCGAGGAATTCCTCGAGATCCGCAAACCGTCGGGCGACTTCAATCGTAAGAGCCTCAACCTTCACCATGGCCTGAACGTGTCAGACGCGTTCATGGAGGCCGTCGCGAAGGATGAGGATTTCGAGCTGATTTCGCCACGCTCTGGCGAGGTGGTTAAAACCGTCAACGCCCGCAAGCTGTGGCAGAAAATTCTGGAAGTCCGCCTGCAGACCGGCGAGCCCTACATCCTGTTCTCCGACACTGTGAACAACAACCTGCCCGCTCACCAGCGCAAGCTGGGCTTGAAGGTGCGCCAGTCCAATCTGTGTTCGGAAATCACTCTGCCGACGGGCATCGACCATCTGGGCAATGACCGGACGGCCGTGTGCTGCCTGTCTTCGCTGAACGCCGAGAAGTTCCTCGAGTGGAAAGACGATGCGCGGTTCCTCGAGGACATCTTCCGCTTCCTCGACAATATCTTGCAGGACTTCATCGAGCGTGCGCCCGACGAGATGGAGCGCGCCAAATATTCCGCCGCGCGTGAACGCTCTGTCGGTCTGGGGCTGATGGGCTTCCACTCCTTCTTGCAGCGTTTGAACGTGCCGTTTGAGTCCGCCATGGCCCAGTCCTGGAACAAGCGCATGTTCCAGCATATCCGCCAGGGCGCAGACAAAGCCTCGGTCAAGCTGGCTGAAGAGCGCGGCGCCTGTCCCGATGCCGGCGAGAATGGCGTCAAGGCGCGCTTTTCCCACAAGCTGGCGATCGCGCCGACCGCGTCGATCTCGATCATTTGCGGCGGCACGTCTGCGGGCATCGAGCCGATCCCGGCCAATGTCTACACGCACAAGACCCTGTCGGGCTCCTTCACCGTCAAGAACCCGTATCTCGAACAGGTGCTTGAGGAGAAGGGCAAGAACACGCCGACCATCTGGTCCTCCATTCTCGAGCATGAAGGTTCGGTCCAGCATCTTGATTGCCTCGATGAGCTTGAAAAAGACGTGTTCAAGACGGCGTTCGAGCTTGATCAGCGCTGGGTGATCGAGCACGCCGCTGACCGCTCGCCTTTCATCTGCCAGGCGCAGTCGCTGAACCTGTTCCTGCCAGGTGATGTGAACAAATGGGATCTGCACATGTTGCATTGGTCGGCTTGGGAGAAGGGCGTCAAATCGCTCTACTATTGCCGCTCCAAATCGGTGCAGCGTGCGGCTTATGCCGGTTCGGGCGATAAAGACGAGATGTCCAAAGCCATGGGGGACGCCGCCCCTAAGGACTATGACGAGTGTCTCGCCTGTCAGTAGCGTCCGAATTTTTGTGAATATTGTAAGAACCCCGGCCTCGTGCCGGGGTTTTTCATGTTATCCCTATGAAAAAATTGACTTTGTACAATTTGCGATCTGTTAACCCTAAAGAAGCCTCCTTGATCTCAATATAGCCATTGTTCATGCTATGATTTGAATATCGCAGGTTGAAACCGATGGGGACCGGTATGACCACGCCTAACGCAAGCACAGTGCTGAAATCAACGCAGAGCCATTCGGCTCTGGTTGGTGCGTGCGCAGCGGCGTGCCTGGTCTCACTATCCTCTTTCGGCGCCAGTGCTTTCGCCCAACAGGTGCAGGCGTCGCAGGAAATGCGCGCCATGATCATGGGCCCGCTTCAGGACGAGCTGGCGCATCCGCGCCCTCGCCATGACGGCGCGGATTACACGTCTTCCCAGGCCATGGGCTGGTCGCCCAGCTATACCGATTTTATCGGCTCTGATTCGCAATCTGCTCTGCCAGATGCGGCGCGGCTGGCCGGGGTCGCGCTCAGTGTTCGCTCCGACAGCGCAGCCATGGAAGGGTTTTCAGCCCTTTATCAGGCTGGCACGACTTTGATGGAGACACCGCAGGGCGGCCGTATCTCTGTCTCTCTGTTCGACGGACGCGCTCCGGATGCAGCCTTGTCAGCGCTCTCTGACTCCTATGCCGACATCGCAGGCAGCACGATTGATCCCGCTGGTCGGTCAGCGAGCCGTATGACCTTGCGGTATGAGAACACATTTGACGCCCGCGGCGGCCTGGACGGGCTGGACGTCGGCGTGGCGCCGCGCGCCGGCGTCTCCATCGGTCAGGACGGCCCGGCGGCGGAAGCCGGCGCAACCGTCCGGCTTGGTCAATATCTTGATGAAGGTTTCGGCGCGGATCGTCCCGCCTGGTGGTTCTTCGCCGGCGCGGACCAGCAAGCGCTGATGTATGATCCGGGCGCGGGCTTCAACATGCGCAATGCGCTCGCCATGGGGCCTTATGCGACGGTGGGCGATGCTCAGGCCGGCGTCGCCGCCCGGTTTGGCGGCGCAGATCTGTCTTTCGCGTATATCCAGCGTGAAACACGCTATGCCTTGCCCAATGAATCCTGGGAAACATCTGAAGGATTTGCGGCGTTCTCATTGACGCTGCGCCGGTAGGACTGAGGACGTACGCGCTGTCAGACGCGCGTCAGAGGGGCGTGCATTGAGAGTGTCTTGCATTGCGTCGCTGCTGGCGATCTGTTGCGGCCTTGTCCCGGGATTTGGTGCAGCGCGCGCGTCAGACTTGTCTGACTTCCCCGATTTTCCGGATTTCTTCCAGCCTGAAGACGGCGAAGTGCTGACCCTTGTCATTGAAAATGACATGTTCGGCGGTACGGATCGCCACTACACCAATGGCTTGCGTCTGGAATGGGTGGCGTCTGAAGAGGCGGTCAGCCCCTGGCTGCTGCAAGCCGCCCGCACCCAGCCTTTCGTCAATCTGAAGGGCGCGACGGTGCGTGAAGGGTATGCGCTGGCGCATACGCTCTACACGGCCAGTGACATCACGGTGGAGGATCCGCCGCTTGATGATCATCCCTATGCCGCTCATCTGAGCGTGAACTGGTTCGCTTCGGCCCGGACGGCCAATAGCGAACACACCATTCTCATTGATGTGGGTCTGATCGGGCCAAGCGCACAGGGCGAATTCGTCCAGTCGCGCTGGCACCAGCTGATCGACGGCAAGGAACCGCGCGGCTGGGATGCGCAATTGCATGACGAGCTGGTGTTCGCCATTTCAGGCCAACGGACCGAGCGCATCCATCAATGGGAGGTCGGCCAATACCGGGCAGATCTGATGGGCCATGGCGGTCTGACGCTGGGGACTTTGCGCACGGATCTGTCTGCGGGCGCAACGGTGCGATTCGGAACGGATCTGCAGGAATCATTTGCGCCGCCTCGCATGCGGCCGGCGCTGTCGCCTTCCAGCATCTTTACGCCCAGTCAGATGGTGTCCGCCTATGTGTTCGCCAGCGTGGGCGGGTATGCCGTGGGCCGAGATGTTTTTCTCGACGGCAATACGTTTCGCGACTCCGCCTCTGTGGAACGCAATATCTGGGTCGGGGATGTGCAAGCGGGCGCAGCGCTCCATATCAATCACTATCGACTGGCCTTTACCTATGTGGTGCGTAGCGAGCAGTATGCCGGACAGAACGGACCGCAACGGTTCGGCGCCATCGCGCTTTCGCGCGCTTTCTAGCCGACGCGGTCATTTGAGTCGCTTTGCGTCAAGGTTCTTCCAGCGTGGAAAACCCGATTAATACACTGGAAACCAGACTCGTTGTGACACAATATCTAGTGGACCTGAGGGGCGAAAGCGCTATCTGTCGTGCCAACGGCGCCACAGCCCCTTGAATGATCGCCAGAGCCGAGAAAGAAAACGCCATGCTATCCGTCGCCTCAGACCGTCCGGGCCTTTTGTCTCCCAGCCTGACCTACAAGCCGTTCCGCTATCCGTGGGCGTATGACTTCTGGAAGATTCAGTCCCAGGTTCACTGGCTGCCAGAAGAAGTCCCGCTGGGCGAGGACTGCAAGGATTGGGCGACCAAGCTGACTGACAAGGAGCGCAATCTGCTGACGCAGATCTTCCGCTTCTTCACCCAGTCGGACGTGGAAGTCGGCGCGAACTACATGGAAAACTACATGCCGCTCTTCAAGCCGGTTGAAGTGCGCATGATGCTCGCCTCCTTCTCCAATATGGAGACGATCCACATCGCGGCCTATGCGCTGCTGCTGGAAACCATCGGCATGCCCGACACCGAGTTCTCCGCTTTCATGGAGTATGAGGAAATGGCGGCCAAGCACGATTATCTGGGCAAGTTCGGCTGCGAGACCGAGAAAGACATTCTCACGTCGATGGCGGTGTTCGGCGGCTTTACCGAAGGCCTGCAATTGTTCGCCAGCTTTGCGATGCTGATGAACTTCCCGCGCTTTAACAAGATGAAGGGGATGGGCCAGATCGTGTCCTGGTCGGTGCGCGATGAATCGCTGCACTGCGAAGGCATGATGAAGCTGTTCCACACCTTCTCTGAAGAAACCGGGGCGCTGACCAAATCGGTGAAAGACGACATCGCCGATTGCTGCCAGACCGTGGTCAAGCTCGAGGACAAATTCATCGATCTGGCGTTTGAAGCGGGTGAAGTCGAAGGCATGACGCCTGAGGACATCAAGACATATATCCGCTACATCGCCGACTGGCGGATGAAGCAGATGAAGCTCCCCACGATTTACGGTGTCAAAGAGCACCCGCTTCCGTGGCTGTCGGAGATCCTGAACGGGGTGGAGCACGCCAACTTCTTCGAAGCGCGCGCCACCGAATACTCCAAAGGCGCGACCCAGGGCGATTGGCATGGCGACGCCGGCGTCTGGTCGAACTTTGACAATATGATGCTGAAGCGATCCGTGCATGGCGCAGGCGCGCCAGCGGAATAGCGCTTGCAGCACGTCGTCTTGATTAACCCCGGCAGGTGATCCTGCCGGGGTTTTTCATGTGTGGCGCGGCATGGATCCGATGTTGGCTGGCGCCTCAGACCATTCGGGCTGGCGCTCTATGGATCCGAGTTCGCATGCCGCCCATAAAAAAACCCCGGCGCAAAGGCCGGGGTTCTTCAGATCAGATGCGCGACGTCTAGAGATTGACGCGGCGCGCTGATTGCAGGCTGTCGAGCACCGCTTTGGCGTCGTCGCCGGGCTTGCGCTTGCGCTTGGCCTGCGGCTGATAGGCCAGCTGAGCGTGGGCTTCGCAATAGGCGTTGCCGACGCCGGAATGGCGGCCGCAGAAGCGGAATTCAGTGTCGGTCGGATCGCCGATCGGCCATTTGCACATGCCCTCGCGCAAGGTCAGCACGGTGGCGTATTCGCCATTGGGCAGACGCGCGGCGTCTTGCGGCGCCACCAGCGCTGCGGGTTTGGCCTCCGCCACAACCGGTTTGGCTTTCGCCGGTGCGGCCTGGGGGCTGGCTTTCGCGGCCACGGGCTTCGCCGCTGGACGCGGAGCGGGCCGCGGCGCAGGGCGACGCGCAGGGCGCGACGGCGCTGCTCGGCCTGACAGGCCCAGGCGGTGTACTTTGCCGATCACGGCGTTTCGGGTCACCCCGCCAAGTTGCTTGGCGATCTGGCTGGCGCTCAGGCCGTCAGACCAAAGCTTTTTCAGAGTTTCCACACGGTCTTCGGTCCACGCCATGGCGGTGCGCTCCTCGCCCAATTAAGCTCATCCACATATCCCACACCTAGTGATAGGGTCATTGACCTGCCCTATATCTTGGGTGCGAACACGAGATACAGTATCTCCTGTGCAGCTAGGCACAAGATGCCGACTTGATTCGTCCGTGGATAACTTCATCCGCACTGCATGGCCTGCACAGGGCGGCGGGAGCGTGCTAGATGCGCGTACAGAGCCTTAAGGGGAGTCGCTCATGTCAGATCAAGTCGCTTCGGCGCCGCAATCCACAGCTGTCTCTGACGGCCCCCGGCCGCGCGCCTTGGGCGCGGTGAACTGGCTGGGTCTGTGGACGCTCTACAAGAAAGAGGTGCGGCGGTTTTTGAAGGTCAGCTTTCAGACCGTGCTGGCGCCTGTCGCGACCACCTTGCTGTACATGATCGTCTTCTCCCTCGCGATTGGCTCGCGTCGAGGAGACATGATGGGCGTGGATTTCGCCACGTTTTTGGCGCCGGGCCTGATCATGCTGGGCATGCTCAATAACAGCTTCGCCAATTCGTCCTCTTCGTTGATCGTGGCGAAAGTGCAGGGCAACACCGTCGACTTTCTGATGCCGCCCCTGTCGGCGGCTGAATTGGCTGCGGCCTTTATCGGCGGGGCGGTGACGCGCGGCGTGATCGTCGGGACGGCGACCGCTTTGGCGGTGGCGCCGTTTGTGGACATCACCATCAGCCATCTCTGGGCGCTTTTGTATTTTGGTCTCTCGGCCGCGGCGATGATGGCCATGATTGGCCTGATCGCTGGCTTGTGGGCGGAGAAGTTTGACCATCTGGCCGTGATCACCAACTTCATCATCATGCCTTTGGCCTTTCTGTCAGGCACCTTCTATTCCGTCGAGATCCTGCCCGAGCCGTTCTACTCGATCAGTCATGTGAACCCGGTCTTCTTCCTGATCGACGGCTTCCGTTTCGGCTTTATCGGCAGCCATGACAGTCATCTTCTGATTGGGGGTCTGGTGATCGCCGCGATCAATGCGGCGCTTCTGGCAGCGTCCTATCTGCTGCTGCGCTCAGGCTGGCGCTTGAAGAGCTGACGCGTCTGGTCCTAGATCAGCACACTTGATTTTTCTCACCCCTTTCCACCCAGGGAGCCTTTTATGCCCAAGCCGTTGATGGACACCTATTCGCCGCCCAATCTTGATTTTGAACGCGGCGAGGGCGCTTATCTGATCGAGAAAAGCGGTGAGAACTATCTCGACTTTATCTCTGGCATCGCGGTGAACGCGCTGGGCCACGCCCACCCCAAGGCTGTGGCGGCGCTGAAAGACCAGGCGGACAAGCTGTGGCACACCTCCAACATGTTTCGGGTGCCGGGCCAGCTCGAACTGGCTGAGAAATACTGCCGCGACAGCTTTGCAGACCGGGTCTTCTTCACCAATTCAGGCACTGAAGCGGTGGAGTGCGCGCTGAAATCAGCGCGGCATTACCATTTCGCCAACGGACGCCCGGACAAATACCGGATCATCACCTTCACTGGCGCGTTCCACGGCCGTTCGTATGGCGGCATCAATGCGGGCGGCAACCCGAAATATCTCGAGGGCTTCGGTCCGGCCATGGAAGGCTTTGATCAGGTCGAGTTCGGCGATCATGAAGCGCTGAAAGCGGCGGTGACTGAAGAAACCGCCGCCATTCTGGTCGAGCCGGTTCAGGGCGAGGGGGGCGTGCGCGCCATTCCTGATGTCTGCCTGCGCGGCTTGCGCGAGCTGTGTGACGCGCATGGTCTGCTGCTCATTTATGACGAAGTCCAGTGCGGCGCCGGCCGGACCGGCAAGATCTGGGCGCATGAATGGGCCGAGAGTGCAAAGCCTGACATCATGGCCGTGGCTAAGGGTGTGGGCGGCGGCTTCCCGATGGGGGCGTGTCTGACCACGGATGCGGCTGGCGCGCACATGGTCGTGGGCACTCACGGCTCGACCTTTGGCGGCAACCCGCTCGCGATGGCGGTCGGCAATGTGGTTTATGACGAGCTCTCTAAGCCCGGTTTCATGGAGCATGTGGTCTCCATTTCCAACCATTTGCGCCAATCGCTCTCGGGCGTCGTCGACGCACATTCCGACAAGGTCGAAGAGCTGCGCGGGCGCGGATTGCTGGTCGGACTGAAGCTCAAGGACGGCTTTGGCAACCGCACGCTTGTCGGCAAGGCGCGCGAGCACCATTTGCTGATGGGTGCGGCCGGAGACAACGTGGCTCGGATGGCCCCGCCGCTGATCATCAATGAAGATCATGTGCGTGAAGCAGTCAGCGCCCTCGACAAGGCGCTCGGCGAGCTGCAGCCTGAATAGTTAAGCGGAACGAGACGGACGTATGACTGATATGACTTCCACACCTGGCCCGGACTCCTTGGGTGCAGGCGACAATATCGTCCTGACGTTCCAGCTCGAAGGTTTGAGCGTGCGCGGCCGTTTCGTCCGTCTCGGCGAGACCATGGATGTCATGCTGGCCTCGCACGACTATCCGCCCTCCGTCGCCCGTCTGGTGGGCGAGTGTGCGCTTGTCGCCATCCTGATCGGGGATTCGCTGAAGTTTGACGGTCGGCTGATCGTTCAGGCCAGCGGTCCCGGCGCGACAGGGCAGGCGGTGGAAGGCAATGGCGCTGTCGGCTTCGTCGTCGCGGACTTCGTGCCCGGCCAAGGCGTCCGCGCCTACGCCAAATATGATGCAGACCGCGTGCAGGCCTTGGAAGCACAAGCGAACGGCCCCTTGGGGCCGCTCGACCTTCTGGGCAAGGGCAATTTCGTCATGACGATTGATCCCGGCGACAGCATGGAGCGTTATCAGGGCGTCACCGCCATCGAGGGTGACAGCCTGGCCGCCAGCGCCGAGCATTATTTCGCCCAGTCTGAACAAGTACCCACCCGGTTGAGTTTGGCGGTCGGTCAGCAAGTCATGGACGGCGGTAAAACCGTCTGGCGCGCGGGCGGCGCCTTGATCCAGAAAATCGCCGCTGATGACAGCCGGCCCGCTGAAGACGCCGAGTTTGATCATGCGCTCGCCCTGTTCAACACCATTGAGGATGACGAGCTTCTGGATCCGGAGCTGACGGCGGGGCGCGTGCTGTACCGCTTGTTCCACGAGGACGGCGTGCGGGTTCAGGCCGAGCGTGATGTGAGCCGGTATTGCACCTGCGGCCGTGCGCGTCTCGCCAAAATGCTGGCGCGCTTCCCGGCGGATGATCGCGAGCATATGAGCAAGGAAGACGGCTCGGTCGAGATGACGTGCGAATACTGCAAGACCGAGTGGCGCTTTACAGCCGAAGAAATCGACGCCGCCGCCGTTGCGAACGACTGATGTCTGATGATGAAACGCTCTTTCAGCTCAGCCCGGACCTAGAGGAATGCTGTCATCAGGCGCAGATCGCGTTTGAAAAATGGCGGCGTCAGCATGCGCGCGCTCTGCCCGACGCGGCGTTGATCGAGCATGTGGGCGCGACCTCTGTGCCCGGCTGTGAAACCAAGGGCGATCTCGACATCGCGGTGCGTGTCTCCAAGCAAGATTTCCCCGCGGCGCTGAAGCATCTGGACAAGACGCATCAGGCCAATGACCGGTCGGCCCGATGCGAGGGGTTTGCCGCGTTCAGCGCGCAGGGTTACGCGCTGGATGTCGGCGTTCAGCTTGTGGTGGTCGGCGACACCCTCGACCAGTTCAGCGCATTTCGGGACGCCTTGAACGCCGACAAGGTTCTGGTGGCGCGATACAACGCCCTCAAACGCGCCTATCGCGGGCGAAAGACGGTGTCTTATCGCGAAGCCAAAGCAGAGTTCATCAAGACCGTACTCGGTAGGTGAGGGAGAGCGTTTGCACGCGTTAAGAACGGTGCAGGCCTATGGTGGACATCGAGCGGCTTCAGGTCCATTAATGCCAACTCTCAAAGGGCTTAATTATCAAGCGAAGCGGTTCTGATGCAGCGTCCCAAACTGACTTTTCCGGACGATGTGGCGATGTATGTCACCGAGGCCTACGAGCGCCATGACAGCATTCTTGAATATGGCAGCGGCGGCTCGACCGTTCTGGCCTCTGAAATGGATGGCAAGCATCTGGTATCAGTGGAGAGCGATGCGCAATGGGCCCAAAATCTGAACGCTTTTCTGGATCAGTCTGACGCCGTGCGCTCCAGGCCGCGCGTGCGTCACATCGATGTCGGCGAAACAGGTGCATGGGGGCGACCCGTGAACCACGATAAGCATCATTTGTTTCCCTGGTATGCGCTGGCGCCTTGGGTGATGCAATCAGAACGCGAGCCGTTGACCAGTTTGGTTCTGGTTGATGGACGCTTCAGGCCGGCATGCTTTCTGGCTAGCATGGCGATGGGCCGAGGTGCACTTGAGCTGATCTTTGACGATTATCTCGAACGTCCGAACTATCATTTTATTGAAGAGTATCTTCGCCCGGAGCAAATCATCGGGCGGGCGGCGGTTTTCATTCGCGACCCGGAAATCGACTGGGGTGAGATCGCGCTTCGTCACCAAGATGCTTTTTACGACGTGAACTGAGACACACCATGTCCATCGCTGTATCTGCAGGCCGCACCCGGATTCCCGCTTCAACGCTCGGTTCGTCAGACTCATTTCCCGAATTGTGTCGTTTGCGGTTTGAATTTGACTGGGCGGACGGGCTGGCGGGTTGTGATGGGCGGGTCGAGTTTGTCCATGGCGCAGTGGTGCTCGCGAGCGCCACGATTTCGCGGTTTGGCCGTACCCGGGTCGATGTCGTTGTGCGCGGGCTGGCGCCATCGCATGAAGTGTTGTGCGATTTCCAACTGACTGGCGTTCCAGTGGGCTTCCCGGTCAATGCCGGCCTGGGCGTAGAGGCGGTGGGCGAGCTTAGCCTGCACACGCTTGAAGAAGTTGAAGACCCGGTGGGCGCGCGCGGCCAGTTGGCGTTGGCCACCCGCGACATTGCAGAGCGGCTGGGCCTGCGCGGTGTCTATATGCGCGGAGACAGACGAGAGCGTTTCGTCCAGCGCATCCTAAATGCGATTGATCAACGTCAACCTTACAGCGTGGTGCGTCTGGGCGATGGCGAGGGTCGAATTCTGGGGGCGAATTCCACTTTTAGCTCTGCAGAAGTTCTCACCCAAGTGCTGTATTATCATTTTGGACCACGTTCAGTTGAACTGAACCGGGATCGCGATCAAGACTGGGTGCTCAGCACATGCACAATTCTGAGCGACATGCTTCGGCAGGCTTGCGAGGAAGCGGACGAAATCGGACTTCCTGTCTGGGATTTTTTCAGAGGTGTCGAGGAGGCCTGCACCTCCGGCATGGTCGCTTATTCGGAGGCGATGTTTTACGCCTTATCGCTCGCCCCTCACATCAAGGGTGAAGACCGGATCGGTACGAATGTGTTTCAGCAGCTCGCTGAAACGCCCGACTTCTTCCAGGCCGTGGGGCGCAAGTCGGAGCGTATCATCCTGGTGGGACCCTGGGACTTAACAACCCAGCTTCAAAGTGCGCTCTCACCCAAAGCGATATCGTACATAGAAGTGCCGCAGCACCACACATGGGGCGAGGGCGACGGTTTCGGTCAATATCCCTTCCTGCACAGCGCCGTTGATAAACATATCGCGTCATTGGGAGATTTGCGCGGATCGGTTTTCCTGATCGGCGCAGGCTTGTACGGCAAGCATTATGCGAAACTCGCCAAAAGGCAGGGCGCTGTGGCGTTGGACATCGGTTCCGTATTTGACTCCTGGGGCGGCAAAGGGCTGCCGTATGCAGTCAGAAATCCACGTTTAGGGTTAGATAAGCTCAAGTAACCTCGTACCCCTAGTAAAAGGTCAGACGAGGACCAATCGAGCCGTTTTAACGTCAATTTTCAGAGTGCGCGTGTGTCGTCATTTCCTCAATTCCGATCCAACAGCAACCCGGTTTCTGATGCCTGGTTTGATCTAAAAGAGGGCCTGGAACGGCACACTTTGTGGATCAATCTGGGGCTTCAGGAAGTCAAACAGCTCTATCGTGGCTCCTTGCTCGGGGCCGCCTGGATCGTTGTCTCCTTTCTGGTTTTTGGCGCTGGTCTGATTTGGTTCTTTGGCGCGCTCAGCTCGACTGATGCGCGCTGGTTCGCGGCGTATCTGCTGATCGGGCTTTGGGTCTACCAATATATCGCCACGGCGATCACCGGCGCGTGTACGGTCTTTATCGCGGCTGAAGGCTGGTTGCGATCGCAGCGCCTGCCGATGAGTCTGTTTGCCTACAAGCTGACCTTTCGCAACGTCTTCAACCTGGCTTTGACAGGGCTATCGGTTGCTATGGCGCTGGCGTTCCTGCGTCATCCTTTAACCTGGGGGGCGCTGTGGGCGATCCCTGCGCTGGTGGTCATCATCTACACATCGGTTTGGGTGACATTGCTGCTGGGGCTTCTGACGGCACGGTTTCGCGATTTGCAACACATCGTTGCGACCATTATGCGGTTCGCATTTCTCATGACGCCGGTCTTGTGGGTGGCGGACGAGTTGGGGACGCGCGGCAAGTTCGCCAATATTAATCCGCTGACGCATTTCATCGCTATCGTGCGCGAGCCGCTGCTCAACGGCCAGGTGGTGATATTTCACTGGTGGGTGGTGTTGACGATGACGGCCATCGGCTCCCTGGTGACTTTTGCCGTGTTCGCGCGTTTCCGGCGCGACCTGATTTTCTGGTTGTAACGCTATGGCCCGAGTTCTTCTCAGAAATGTCGACGTCACTTTCACCTCGCGTCGGGTGAAGCGTAAAAACGCCGTAGATGGCCAGGCCAGCGATGAGCGGGTGTCGGGCGGGCTGATCGAGCGTCAGGGCTCGACTCTGAACGTGCACGCCATACGAAACATGTCGCTATTGCTCAAGCCGGGCGACCGGCTCGGCGTGGTGGGACGCAATGGCGCCGGCAAGACGACCTTGCTGCGCACCATCGCTGGCATCTATCCGCCCAAGCGCGGACTGGTGGCCGTGGATGGTCATATCGCCACTATGTTCAATATCGGGCTGGGCATGAATATGGACGCCACCGGCTATGAGAACATCCGCCTGGCCGGCATTGTGGCGGGTAAGAGCCAGCGCGAAATCGACGGCATGCAGGATGACATCATCCGCTTTACCGGCTTGGGCGATTATCTGGATTTGCCGATCCGCACCTATTCGCAAGGCATGGCCATGCGGCTCAAATTCGCGTGCGCCACGGCGTTTGACGCGGACATCTTGCTGTTTGACGAATGGCTGGGCGCCGGCGACGCCGCGTTTCAGGCGCGCGCCAAGGAACGGCTGGACGATATGGTCAAGCGCTCGCGCATTCTTGTGCTGGCGACTCATAACGTCAAACTGATGCAATCAGTCTGCAATCAGGCGATCTTGATGCAAGAAGGCGTGATCACCCATCGCGGTGATGTGGACGAGGTGATCGAGCGCTCGAAAGCCGTCAACAGCTAACCGCGCCAGAAGCGCGGCGCCAGCATCACGAAAATCACCATGATCTCCAGCCGGCCGATGATCATATTGGCCGTCATCACCCATTTTGCGGTTGCGGGCAGGTCATGGAACGAGCCGGCGGGCCCGATGATTTCGCCCAGACCCGGCCCCACATTGGCGAGCGTGGTGGCCGCCCCGCTGACAGCGGTCACAGGATCGAGCCCGATCAGGCTCAGCAGCGAGGCGCTGATCCCGAAGGTGAGAAAGAACAAAAAGAAGAACCCTAGCACCGAGCGCACCGTCTCGTCAGGGACGGTCTGGTTGCGATAGCGGATGGGCTTGACGGCGTTGGGCCGCGCATACTGGGCGATATAGGCGTTCATGGCGGACGCCGCGATCTGATAGCGGAAGATCTTCACCGAACATGTGGTCGAGCCCGCGCAGCCGCCAATGAACATCAGAACGAAGAAAATGCCCGCCGCGCCGCCGCCCCACAGCCAGAAATCGGCTGAGGCGTAGCCGGTGCCGGTCAAAACCGAGACGCCGTTGACCGCTGCGATCCGCCAGGCGGGCAGATGCGCAGGATCATGGGGGTCATGAACCACCAGCCACAGCGTCAGGAGGATGGAGGCTGTCAGCGCCACTATCAGAAAGGCCCGCGCCTGCGGATCAAACACCAGAAGATCCGGCCGCCCCTGGGCGGCGCGCAGGAACAGCACGAAGGGCAGTCCCGCCAGCACCATGAACACCAGAGCCACCAGATCCGCGCCGCCGTCGACAAAGGCCCCGATCGAGCCGTCATGGGTGGAGAAGCCGCCGGTCGCCACCGTGGTCATGGCGTGGTTGATCGCTTCAAACGGCGTCATGTCCGCGCCCAGATAGGCCAGGAAGCACAAAAAAGTCAGCACCAGATAGATGCCTCCGACCGCGCCCGCAATCTGTCCCGCGCGCGGCAGGGCTTTTTCTGACTTGTCAGAGCTTTCAAGCCGGAAGAGCTGCATGCCGCCAATGCCCAAAAGCGGCCAGATCGCCATGGCGGTGACGATGATCCCGACCCCGCCGATCCATTGCAGGATCGAGCGCCACAGCAAGATGCCCGCCGGCATGTCCTGCAAGCCTGTCAGCACCGTTGCGCCCGTGGTGGTGAGGCCCGAGGTCGCTTCAAACAGAGCGTCCGTCCAGCTGATGTCGAGACCTGAGAGCTTCAGCGGGATCGCCGCCGCCACAGACAACACGATCCAGGCGCCGCCGGTCAGCAAGATCGCGCCGCGGGCGCTGAGATCCTTGGTAGAGCCGCGGCCCATCAAGGTCATGATCCCGCCCAGCGCCAACCCCAGCCCGCCCGCGCCGAAAAAGGCGTGCGCGGCCTGGGCGTCGTCATTCAGGTCCGCGATCGCCGGCGCGAACATGGCGGCGGACAGGCTGGCGAGCATGACGCCCAGCACGAAAAGAACGGTGCGGCCCGAAGCGTTCACAGGATTTCCCGAAGCGGCTCTAGTGCAAGGTCACGGTATTGTACGGCGAGTCCAGCGCGAACCCGGGAATGACCGCGTCGAATTTCTCGCCATCCTCGGTGCGCATAGTGTAGGCGCCGCGCATGAACCCTGACGGGGTGCGCAAGGGCGCGCCGGAGGTATAGGCGAACACCTCGCCCGGTTTGATCCGGGGCTGTTCGCCGACCACGCCTGGGCCTTGTACGATCTCGGTCTGGTTGAACGCGTCGGTGATGCGCCATTCCCGGCTCATCAACTGAACGACGGCGTCACCCTTGTTCTCGATCTCGATGGTGTAGGACCAGAAATAGCGCCCCTCATCAGGTTCGGACTCCTCGTCGCGAAAAGCCGGGCGCACGCGGATCAGAATGTCCCGAGTGACTTCTTCATACATGGGCGGGCCTTCCGTTAAAGCGCAAGCGCGTATCAGACCCAGATAGCGCCCATGGCTCAAGCAAAATAGTGCCGCACGCAGCGCGGCGCTTGTGCGGCGGTGTCGCTTGCTGGACAAGGCGGGCCTCAAGCGCGGACACTTAGCCCGCTCAAATGATTCTGTTGTGAAGCCCTGATCTGATGACTTTTTCCCCCGGTATTTTGCCTGATCGCGCCCTGACCGAAGCTGTCGTACAGGGCTGGATCGCGTCTGATGCGCCGCTGGAAACCGGGCAGATCCAGCCTGCGAGTCTCGATTTGCGTCTGGCGCGCCGGGCCTGGCGCTTGCGGGCGAGCTTCTTGCCGGGGCCGGAGCGCACCGTGCTGGATTGCCTCGATGAAGACGTGGTCATGCACGAGCTTGATCTTGAGGGTGGGGCGGTGCTGGAGACGGGCTGTGTTTATCTCGCTGAACTTCAGGAAAGCCTGAGCCTGCCCGACGCCGTCGCGGCCTTCGCCAATCCCAAAAGCTCCACCGGGCGCCTGGATGTCTTCACCCGCGTCATCGGCGATCAGTCGAGCGCCTTTGATCAGGTGCGCGCGGGCTATCAAGGCCCGCTCTATGTGGAGATTTCCCCGCGCACCTTCTCGGTGCTGGCGCGCCCCGGCGACCGGCTGGTGCAGGTGCGCCTGCGTGCAGGCGAAATGAAAGCGCTCGACGCGGTGACCCTGTCCGTGGATCTCAAGGCCGGGGACGGCCAGCCCGTGGGCTATCGCGCCAAGCGCCACAGCCCGCTGGTGGACCTTTTGAAAGTCGGCGCGCACGATCCTGAGCGCTTCTGGGAGCCGATCTACGCCCCCCATGGCCGCATCGTGCTCGATCCGGGCGAGTTCTATATTCTGTGTTCGCGCGAAGCCGTCAGCGTGCCCGTCGATCAGGCCGCAGAAATGGCGCCCATCGCGCCCGAAATCGGCGAGTTTCGCGCCCATTACGCCGGCTTTTTCGATCCCGGTTTCGGCGTCGATGCGGCGGGCGGCGCGGGTTCTCGCGCCGTGCTGGAAGTGCGCGGCCGGGACGTGCCCTTCATCCTCGATCATGGTCAGGCCGTGGCCCGGCTGGTCTATGAACCCATGTCGTCAGACGTGAAAACGCCCTATGGCGTCGCCGGCTCGAACTATCAGGCCCAGGGCCTGAAACTCGCCAAGCATTTCAAGCAGGGCTAGAGCACGCGCAGACACGCCCTGCGTCTGCTTGCTTGCCGGGTTTGTTCAATCTGATAAAAACAACGCCCTCAAGCGGGTGTAGCTCAATGGTAGAGCGAGAGCTTCCCAAGCTCCAGACGAGGGTTCGATTCCCTTCACCCGCTCCATGCTTTTCCTGATATTGGTGTTCAGTTCTCCCCCTGCGGCGACACGCCGGGTGTGCGGGGAGGGCTTCCGGTGTAAGTCAGTCTCATGAGCGAGACCCGCGCGCCTTTCAAAAAAACCAGAAGCTGGCGGCGCCGGCTGAGGCTCTGGCGCGCCCGGCTCGACCGGATGGCGCGGGGGCCTTTGGCGCTACCCGCGCTGTTTGCGGGCTCGGTGCTGGAAAGCACGCTATTGCCCTGGCCGATCGAGTTTCCGCTTCTGGCGTACATGTTGCGCGGCCGCCGTCAGGTGATCGAGGCGACGCTGGTGGTGACCCTGGGCTCGGTTCTGGGCTGTGTGCTGAGTTATTGGGCGGGGCGGCTGGCGCTCGATCTGGCGGAGGCGTTCATCAGCGCGCGGCCCGATCTGGCGCTGTCTCTGGAGGGCGCGCGGGCGCGGATCGACGCCTATGGCGCGTGGGCGGTGGGCGTATCCATGCTGACGCCGGTGCCGGTGCAGCTCAGCTCGTTCGCTGCGGGCGCCGCTTTGATCCCGGCGCCCCTGTTTGTGCTGGCGGCGTTCACGGGGCGGCTGGTGCGCTATGGCGCCATGGGCGTTTTATTATTCATCTTCGGCCGACGCGTTTTGTGGCTGTGGGCGCGTCTGCCGAACGGGTTGCGCCTTGCGGTGCGTCTGGGCGCCTTGGCGCTGTTCGCCCTGATGATGGGCGCGGCGATCATCCTGGTCGCAGGCGGCGCTAGCGCGGCATGAAGCGCTGACCCGTTTCAAACCCGAAATGGCTGAACACATGGGCCAGCAGCATCATGAAAAAGACGCCGCTAGCGATGGTGAGAAGCGTCCAGGGAATAAGCCGCGGCTTGAGCGGATTTGAGGGCCTGCCGCTGCGCCAGGCGGCGAGCGCGAACAGGCCGGCGGCGGCGAGCATGAGCAAGAGAGTGATCGGCAGCGTCATCAGGCGTTTCTCTGCGGGCGCGGGAAACGCCGTGTTGGGTCTTGTCCCACAGATAGGGCTGGCGGGGCAGCTCGCGCAAGGCCTTGAGCGCGGCGGGCGCCTGCAGCAGCCAATAGGCGGGCATGCTGAGAATATGCCTGAGTTTGGGTTGAAACCCCGCCCGGCGCGCGCCGGTGATCGCGCAGACCATGGCTGATCCATAGGCGAAGCCCATCATCAGCGCCCCCAGCGTCCACAGCGCGCCCCAACCCGGAACGAGCCCCAGAAGGGTCGCGCCCAGAGCCATCGCCAGTACGGTGGGCGCATGGATCAGCGCGCTGAGCATGTTGGCGAGCACGGTGAAGCTGAGACTAAACACGCCGCCCCAGCCTAAGCTGTGGATCAGGCCGCGCGGATCGCGCATATGCACCAGCCAGGTGACGAAATGCCCTTTCAGCCAGCGACTGCGCTGATTGATCCAGGCTTGGGGTCTGAGCGGCGCTTCCTCCAGCGTGCCCGGCGCGATCAACCCGGCGCGCCAGCCCTGACGTCCCAGCCGAAAGCCCAGATCCGCGTCTTCAGTGACGTTGAATGGATCCCAGGCGCCGCAGTGTTCGAGCGCGGAGCGGCGGAAGACATTGCTGGTGCCCCCAAGCGGCAAGGGCCAACCCAAGCGTGAGAGCAAGGGCAGCAGGGCATGAAACTGGGTGGCGTATTCGAGTGCAAACTGAGCCGTCAGCCAGTTCTCCTCGCGATTATACCAGCCCAGCGGCGCCTGAACGACGCCCAGGCCCGGATCCGCTGCGAAGGCCTCCGCAGCGTGACGCAATTGCTGGGAGTGGGGGCAGTCTTCCGCGTCATAGACCGCAACCAAATCCCCCCGCGCCGCCTGCAGCGCCAGGTTCAGGGCGCGCGGTTTCGTCATGGGGCCGAGCGGCGGCAGGACCACCACGCGCAAGGCTTGCCGGGCGGCCAGCGCGCGAGCCGTGGCGCGTGTGGTCACGTCATGGGCTTCTAGCGCCAGAATGATGTCGAGCTTGCGCCGCGGATAGTCGAGCCGCGACAGGGCGGCGATCAGGCCGGGCAGAACCTCCGCCTCGTCATAAAGCGCGATGATGACGCTGATGACCGGCAGCTCTTGGTTTGAGAGGCGGACGCGCGGCGAATGACGCGCCGGGGTGAGGGCGGCGGCGATCCGCAAAGCGCTCAACACGATCACGCCGCATGCGGCGGCCCAGATGAGGGCGGTAAGCACGAGCCCCTGAAACAGGACCGCCAGCACCAGGGCAAAACAAGCCGGTCCGATGATAAGCGGCAGGGGCGGGCTCAGGGCGTGTCCGGCGCTCGCCAGAGGATTGAGATCACGCAGGCCATAGGCGGCGGCGTGCAGATCAAGCGGTCGTCCGCTACGAGCCGCGAGCGCGCGTCCTGAAAAGGCCGGTCTGATCACAGACGGCATGCCGCGCTCCCCCGTTGAGTACCAGCCGGGGCGTAGTTAATATTCCCTTAATGAGAGAATCAAGACTCTTTCGGGTTGAAATACAAGCGACGACGGTTTGCGATCAAGCGCTTGTCATCCAGCGCCACGTCAAACGCGGCGAGTGCGCTGGTGGGCCAGCCATAGGGCAGGTCGGACGCGGCCTCGGCCTGGCCGGCGAGCATGTGCACCAAGGCGCCGATGCCGGGATTGTGACCGACCAGCATGATCGCTTCAGCCCCCTGATCGAGTTGCTCGGCGACGGCGCGCTCCAGCATTTCAGGCGAGGCGTGATAGAGCGCCATGGGATCGGTGACGGGCAGCTCGCCCAGTCTGGCGCTGAGGCGTTTCCAGGTCTCGCGAGTCCGCCGCGCCGGACTGACCAGGGCATGGGTGGCTGTCACGCCCGCCCGGTTCAAAGCCTCGGCCGCCCGGTCCGCGTCGGCGACGCCCCGCTCGGTCAGGCCACGGTCGAAATCGTCTTCAGCCATCATACGGTCGACGGCCTTGGCGTGGCGCATGGCGATCAGGAGCGGCATAGGGGCGAATCCTCAGGCAAGGGCAATTACACGGCTTACGGGTTGCGTTGCACGACAGCCCGCGCCAAGTAAAGCGGTGTTTGACGCCCCTCGCAAATGCTCTGATGGAGATGAATTATGGGTCTGCTGCTTGGCGATATCGCCCCGAACTTTGAAGCGGAAACCACCGAAGGCAACATCAAGTTTCATGACTGGATCGGTGATGACTGGGTGGTGTTCTTTTCTCACCCCGCCGACTACACCCCGGTTTGCACCACGGAGCTCGGCTACACCGCCAGGCTGAAAGACGAATTCGCCAAGCGCGGCGCCAAGGCGATCGCGCTGTCTGTGGACCCGATTGCGGACCACCATGGCTGGGTCAAGGATATTGAAGAGACCCAAGGCGTGAAGATGAACTTCCCGATCATCGCCGACACCGACCGGTCGGTGTCCGAGCTCTATACGATGATCCACCCCAACGCCGATCCGAAAGTCACTGTGCGGGCCGTCTACATCATCGACCCGAACAAGAAGATCCGCGCCACCTTCACCTATCCGCCGAGCGCGGGCCGGAATTTCAACGAAGTGCTGCGCCTGATCGACTCCCTGCAGCTGACTGACGGCTACAAAGTGGCCACTCCGGTGAACTGGGAAGACGGCCAGGACGTGATCGTGGTGCCGTCCATTTCCGATGAAGACGCCGACAAACTCTTCCCCAAGGGCTACACCAAGATCAAGCCGTATCTGCGCACGACGCCGCAGCCGGACAAGTAAGTCGCTCAGAGTTTTTGAGATGAATGCGGCCGCTCCGGACACCGGGGCGGCCGTTTTTTTTTTGACCTGCTCGAGTAAAGGGCGCTTGACGTCAAGGGAGCTTTACTCCATATGTGAAGCACGCTTTACATGAAGGAGTGAGCGCAAATGTCTGCTGATTGTTTGAAGGCTTTGCCCTGGATGGCGCTGTACGCCCTCGTCTTTCTGGCGCAGCCCCGGCCTGACGCGCCTACTTCGCAAGAGCTGCCCGTTCAGGACAGGTCTCACAGTGAAGCCACACTGCAACCGGGCGCATGAACGCCTGCCTTCTGGCACATAGAAAGGACCCATCATGAAACAGGGACAATCCATCCGCCGCATCGCCGCCTTCGCTCTGATCGGGCTGTGTGCGGCGTCCTGGGCCGCGCTGGGCTTGTCGATCGCCTTTGACCTCCCGCGCGCCTTGAAGGTCTCCGCCGTCATCGCCGCTGCGTTCTCCACCGAAGCGATGATCTGGGGCGGCGGCGCGCTGCTGGGCTGGACGGCGTTCGCCAACCGCGCCCGGCTCTGGAAGAAAATCACCGGTTCAGCGTAAGAGTCCCTATCAACCCTGTCGGGAGAGACTCATTGGGACGCTGGCTAGATTACATCATGCCTGAAACCGCCTCTGCGCCGCCCAAGGCGCGGAGGCGTTACGTGGTGAATGGTTCAGTGGCGGGCGCTTTGGCTGTGCTCGCTACGCTGCTGGTTCATTGGGAGTGGGTCCCTGAACCTGTTCTCCTGGGAATGGTCGCAGCCTTGTGCTGGCTGCTGTGGGAGTTCGCCCTTCTGATCAAGGCGCTGGACGAGCTGCAACATCGCATCCATTTGACGGCTCTGGCGCTGTCTGGCGGCGTGCTGGCTATCCTCTCCACCAGTTGGGCGATTTGGGATATCATCTGGCCCTTGCCCGATATCATGCTGGCCTTTGGCTTTCCGGCCTTCATGCTGATGTATTACATCGCCTTGTTTTTCGTCTCTCGCCGCTACGCATGAAGAACCGTCTGAAGGATATGCGTGCGGATCACGGCTGGAGCCAGGCGGTGCTGGCGGACAAGCTCGACGTCTCGCGTCAGACCATCATCTCCATCGAGAACGGCAAGTATGATCCGTCCTTGCCTTTGGCGTTCAAGATCGCACGGGTGTTCGGCCAGCCGATCGAAGCGATCTTTGATGATGAAGGCGACTGACAGGCAGTCGCCTTCGTCGTCAAAAGCGTTTCAGAGCCTTAGAGCTAGAAGAGATATCCAGGGCACATCCCGATCCATTCGCGTCGAAAATACGCGGTAGGCGTAACGCCTGACGGTTGGGCCACAACCTGACCATTGATGCATCGATCAATGGTCACACCTGCTGGTGTCGTCATGCTCGCATCGGTGAAATACTCTGTGATGTACATACGCTCAGGCGTACCCCAAGGAAAAGCGTAAGCCGCCCCCGCCAGGCCGGTGAGGGTCACAGCGGCAGCCAGGCAAGTTGTGAGGACCATACGTTTATTGAGCTTCATCATTCTGTTTCCTCCAATTGAAGAATTATTGCTCGCCGTTTCTCTCACGGTGAACCGTCACAATGATGCTCGCGCATTTGATCAAATGCAATCACAAGGGGAAAAAATCTCCTAAATCGGGTTTTTTGAGAGCGTTTTGTTTGAGGATGCACGTGGCCGGAGACGGATGTGTTGACCAAATCCCTTACCGGTTCTACTTGCCCTGCTTCACTTCACTCGTAGTAGGAAAAGAGACCCGCGATGACCGATTTCGCCGCGCTCGCCCAGAACGCCAAGGCCTGGCCCTTTGAACAGGCCCGCCTGGTGAAGAAACGGGTGGAGAAAAGCGGGATGAAGGGCGGCGCGGTCATTTTCGAGACCGGCTATGGCCCGTCCGGCCTGCCGCATATCGGAACGTTCGGTGAAGTGGCGCGCACCGCCATGGTGCGCCATGCCTTTCGTGTGCTGACCGAGGACCAATATCCGACCAAGCTGATCGCGTTTTCAGATGACATGGACGGCATGCGCAAAGTGCCGTCAAACCTGCCCAATCAGGACATGCTGACCGCGCATCTGGGAAAGCCGCTGACCGATGTGCCGGACCCGTTCGGCACCCATGACGGCTTTGCTCAGCACAATAATGCGCGTCTGCGCGCCTTCCTCGACAGCTTCGGGTTCGAGTACGAGTTCCGCTCCGCCACCCATGAGTACCGTTCAGGCGCTTTTGATGAAGCGCTGATCCGGGCGCTCGAGAAGTTTGATGACATCATGGCGGTGATGCTGCCCACTTTGGGCGCGGAACGTCAGGCGACCTATTCGCCCTTCTTGCCGATTTCGCCGACCACGGGCCGGGTGCTCTATGTGCCGATGAAGGCGATCGACGCCAAGGCCGGGACCATCACGTTTGAGGATGAAGACGGGACCGATATCACCCTGCCGGTGACGGGGGGCAACACCAAGCTGCAATGGAAGCCCGATTTCGGCATGCGCTGGGCGGCGCTGGGCGTTGATTTCGAGATGTTCGGCAAGGATCACCAGGCCAATGCGCCGGTCTATTCCAAGATCTGCCGCATCTTGGGCGTCGAACCGCCGGTGCAATATGTCTATGAGCTGTTCCTGGATGATCAGGGCGAGAAAATTTCCAAGTCCAAGGGCAATGGCCTGGCGGTGGAAGACTGGCTGCGTTATGCGCCGCAGGAGAGCCTGTCGCAATACATGTTCCAGAAGCCGCGGACGGCGAAGCGCTTGTATTTTGACGTGATCCCCAAGGCGATTGACGAATATCGTCAGCATTTGCGCGCCTATCCCGATCAGGAACCGGCCAAACAGATCGAAAACCCAGTCTATCACATCCATTCCGGCGAGCCGCCCAAGGCAGGGTCCGAGATCGGCTATTCCTTGCTGCTCAATCTGGTCTCGGCGGCGAACGCCCATGACAAGGCGACGCTGTGGGGCTTCATCGCCAAATATGCGCCGGATACGACGCCGGAAACCGATCCGTTTCTGGACCGGCTGGCGGGGTATGCGCTGGCCTATTACGAAGACCAGGTGAAACCGCACAAGACCTACCGCGCCCCCACCGACATGGAGCGGGCGGCCATGGAGGATCTGGTCCAGCGTCTGAAAGCGCTAGATCCGGCCGAGACGGATCCGGAAGTGATCCAGACCGAGGTCTACGCCGCCGGCAAGAGCCAGGACTTTGAAAATCTGCGTGACTGGTTCCAGGGCCTCTATGAAGTGCTTCTGGGCCAAAGCCAGGGGCCGCGCTTTGGCGGTTTGGCGGCGCTCTATGGCTTGCCGGGCGCGATCGCCCTCATTGAACAGGCGCTGGCGGGCGAGGATTTGTCCAAGGGATAAAGCTCAGTCTTCGCGTCTCAAACGCCTTCATAAAATGCGCCGGGTCTGAGCCTGGCGCATTTTGCGTTCTGGGTTCAGGAGGCTGCTCATTGATGACAACTTTTTACATTGAGCGACATAAAATAGCGGTTTCGAGCCAAGCTGAAGCCCATACAAATTATTGATTTATATGTACAATATGTGATGTCCACAGATTGGAGCTCAATCTGACATAAAACTGAAAAATATCAGTTATCCCTAAGTCGCTATAAAACCTTGGAAATTTTATCCTACCGCATTTTCTTCGCTGTCCGCATTATCTAAGTGCGCCTAGAAAATGTGTTTTATAACAATTGCTTGTCCTAAATTAGGAAAGCGTCAAGCTTGAAATTCCTCCCCACTTTTCATCCGTATCCAGATGTATTACATTTATATGACTGTTGGGTGACAGAACAATAACCGAGGCGGTCGTCGAGGCTTCAGCGCGCAGGATTCACCCCCCTGATGAAAGTCTGAACCGGCACCGTCTTAAATAGCAATCCGCAATGCCGTGAGGCGCGGCGGATTGCGTCAGAAAGAGGAATGAACCCAATGAAGCATTTCATCAAAACCGTGGCAGCGGCCTCCGTCCTGGCGTCCGCCGGTCTGTTCGCCGCTTCTGCGCAGCAATCTGAAGAATTCACCTTTGCGGTGGATCGCGCCGAGCTGACCTCCCAGTCCGCTGTGCGTGTGGCGTATCAGCGTCTCAACGCGGAAGCTGAACGCTATTGCGGCTCGCTGCCGCTCCAGTCCGACACCGAGATGGCCTATTGCCGGGCCGATGTGGTGGACCATGTGATCAGCGCGGTGTCTCATGAAGGCCTTCAGGCGCTTCATGTAGAGCGGACGCGCGAAGCCCGCTATGTGGCGGATCGCGGGTAATCGCAGTTAACCTTCACGTCGCTTTCGCGGCGCGAACCAAACCGGGCTCGTCAGCAAACGCTGACGGGCCCGTTTGTTTTACGCTCTAGGCGCTTGACGCTGCGTGCGCCCTCTTCAATGCTCGGCCAGACACGGGCAGGGTGCGCCTGCCTTTTCGATTCAGCCGGAGCGCCCTATGGACCACATCAAGTCCGCCATTCGCACGATCCCTGATTATCCCAAGCCGGGCATCATGTTCCGCGATGTGACAACGCTTCTGGGCGACGCTGGCGCGTTTCGCGCCGCGGTGGATGCGATGGTGTTTCCCCATGCGGGCAAGAAAATCGACAAGGTCGCCGGGATCGAGGCGCGCGGCTTTATCCTGGGCGGCGCGGTGGCGCACCAGCTCAGCGTCGGCTTCGTGCCGATCCGCAAGAAGGGCAAGCTGCCCCATTCCACGCTGAGCCAGAGCTATGAGCTTGAATACGGCACGGACGAGGTGGAGATCCATACCGACGCCATCCAGCCGGGCGAAAGCGTCCTGATTGTTGATGACCTGATCGCCACGGGCGGCACGGCGGAAGCCGCGATCAAGCTGATCCGCTCCGCCGGCGGCGAGGTGGTCGGCTGCTCCTTCGTCATCGACCTGCCGGACATTGGCGGCGCAAAAAAGATCGAGGCGCACGGCGTGAAAGTCGCAAGCCTGGTGGCGTTTGAGGGCGAATAGGCTCCCAAGTCCGCGAGGAATAAAAAAGCCCCGGAGCAGCGCTCCGGGGCTTTCTCGTTCTTAGCGGATCACACGCCTATTCGATGAAGTCACGCACGTCCTGCGCCACCTGCTCCAAAGAGGGTTGATGCAGATACATCATGTGACCGGCCGGATAATAGGTCAGCTCAACCCGGTCCTGATCGTAATAACCAGGACGGTTGAACGTCATCTCGGTGGCGAAGAAGGGCGTCGCCAGATCGTAGATGCCGTTGGTGGCCAGCACGCGCAGATCCTGGTTCTGGCGCATGGCGCGCTCGAGCCAGACCGACGTGTTGACGTAATTGTTGCGACCGCCGGCGGGACCCGCGTCCCAGTTCCAGTCGCGCACGCCGCCCAACGTGGTGTACGGGCGCGTCTCATCCACACCCAGTACGCGAGTATAGTAATCCATCATCGCTGCAGTGTAGGCGCCGTCAATGCCATAGCCGGACGGGTCGCCTTCGGGGCTGTCAGACACGCCGATCGGCTCCACGCCCGTGAAGCGCGAATCAAAGCGGCCCACGGACAGGCCCTGGTCACGCAGCAATTCGGTGCGGAAGCGTGACAGCGTCACCCGCATGTCGGAGCGCTCGATATAGTGTTCTGACAGGCCGGTCAGCGCGCTCATGCGGGAGATGACGTTCGCCTTGCGGGCGGCGTCGATGTCATGACCACGCACCAGCGCCGGCAGGTATTCATCCGTGGCGAAGGCGCGGGCGTCATCCAGGAAGGCGTCACGGTCGTCATTCCAGGCGGAGCGGTCCACCAGGTTGTGATGCCAGGCGGTGGCGGCGTAGCCGGGCAGCAGACCCACATAGCCGATTTCATTGCCCGGGTCCGTCGCGTCCAGACGGAAATCGAGCACGACCGAGATCAGCACGACGCCATTGATGGAGACGTCGTTCCAGCCCGCTTCGAGCTGGCGCATGAGCGCGCCGATGCGCGTGGTGCCATAGCTCTCGCCGAGCAGGTATTTCGGCGAATTCCAGCGTTGATGCTCGGTCAGCCATTTGCGGATGAAGGCTGCGACGGAGGCGGCGTCTTCATCCACGCCCCAGAATTCTTCAGTGGGGTCGGTGTCGCCCAGGGCGCGGCTCCAGCCGGTGCCGACCGGATCGATGAACACCAGGTCGGCTTCGCCCAGCAGCGTTTCAGGGTTGTCGCGCAGATCAAACGGCGCGGCGCCGTCATCGCGCGCGTCGCTGGGCAGGACCACGCGCTGCGGGCCGAACACGCCCATATGCAGCCAGAGCGAGGCCGAGCCCGGTCCGCCGTTGAAGATGAAGGCCACCGGGCGCGTGCGCGGATCAGACACGCCGTCACGCAGATAGGTGGTGGAAAAGATCGAACCGGTGGGCTCGCCGTCGGCGTCTTCCAGATAGGTCTCGCCTGCGATGGCCGTGTAGCGGATACGTTCTCCGCCAGCCGTGATCTGTCCGGTGGATTCCCAACGCTGCGGTTCTGGGATGTCGGGCGTCTCGTCCTGAGCCATGAGCGGGCTGGCGAGCATGAGCGCCGCGCTGAGCGCGGCGACGGCGGTGCGGATCATATCCGTCTCCTTTTCCCCGTGTTTCCCGGCTCTTCGACGTCGCCGCCAAGGCCGGTGTTATAATAGTACGTTGTGCGGTCTTGGCGCTTGTCAGGTCAAGTCCAGACATAACCCTGTCCACAAACGCAAACCGCCCCCGTCCAGGGGACGGGGGCGGCGGAACGCGTTGATCTTAGCCTTCGAAGGCGTTGATCAGAGTGCGCAGATGGGCGCGGTGCGCTTTGGCTTCGCGTGAGCCCATCAGGTCGGGCATCCAGTCGGGGCCGACCCAGCCTTTCACATCGTGAATGGCGGCGAGGGCGGCCGAACGCGCCACCGGCGAATAGTCGCCATCGCCGACAATGGAGATGAGGCGGCGCAGATACTCCACCTGCAGGTTCTGGCGATAGGTGTTCGGTTCGCCACGAATATCGGCGGCGTACACCACTTGCGTCAGATCCTGAAGATAGTCGGCCACCGGATAGTCTCCGCCATACTGGCGCGCATCATTCATACGCTCGAGCATGTTGGCGTGCAGCAGGTGCGCCATGACGGCCCGTTGCTGATTGAAGACCCGGTCGTGCAGCGCCGGATCTTCATCCGTGCCGAAATGATCAAAGAAGCGCCGCTGACGCTGCAAGTGATCCAGATAGGCTTCTTCAGCCGCAAAGGCGTCCGGCCCGAACAAAGCCGCGTCGAGGACGTCCAGCGCCTGTTCCTGCGTGTCGCGCGGAACCGGGATGAACGGGGTTTCAGCGCCCGGCTGACCCACAACAGAGCGGTTGTTGTAGATGCCGCCGATATGCCGGCTGGCCACATTGGCGGCGCCGAAGCGCTGGCCGGACAGAACCAGATAGCTGGTCAGCAGAGGCTGATAGGTTTCCCCTTCAATCTCGAAGTTTTCCGGCAGGGTGCGCAGGGTGTCGTTGATCAGCTCGACGCGCTGGCCAGCCCAGCTCACCGGGTCGGACGACAGGTCATTGATCATCACGCGCGGGTCAGAATGCCGACCCGGCGCACGCAGATCGTCGGCGTCATTACCGAACGCCAAAGCCGGATCCGTCGACTGCTCCAGAAGCGCGGGCAGGGCCTCCGTGTCCGGGTTATAGCCATAGCTGATCGCCCAGATGTCGTACGGTCCCGGGGTTTCCTGGGAGTACTGAACGCTGGCGCCGTCTTGCGTGGGCAGATTCAGCGCCGGGTAATCCATGATGGAGCCGGTCACGGTTTCGCCATTGGCCAGATCATCGAGCGAGATCGTGGAGGTCGCCCGCATATTGTGCATCAGGCCCAGCGTGTGGCCGATCTCGTGGATCACCAGATAGTGCAGGGACTGACGGATCAGTTCGTCAACTTCGACACTGGTTGCGCCTTGCGCCTGCAAGGCGGCGACGCCGGACAGGGTCTCCATCTGCAGGTGTTCGGCGAAATTACACATGGCGCCATGGGCGTCATGATCGTGCTCGACCACCGGCTCGCCGGTCGCTTCGGCCAGCTGTTCGGCCGGCAGCCACTGGCTCAGACCCGCCACGTCAAACAGTTCTGAATACCGGATACGGTTCGTCATGAAGACGTATTCCAGCATGATGTCCGCGCCCATGATCTCGCCGGTGCGCGGATGGGTGAAGCTGGGGCCATAGCCGCCGAAGGGCGGCGTGGGCGACGACGTCCAGCGCAGGACATTGTAGCGAATGTCGCCCGCGTCCCAGTCTGCGTCATCCGGCTGGACCCGGACTTCCAACGCATTGGAGAAGCCCGCGGCTTCAAAGGCGATGTTCCAGGTCAGCGCCGCGTCGCGAATGATGTCGCGCAGTTCGACCGGGGTGGTGTTCTCGATCCACCAGACAATCGGCTCCACCGGATCGGAAATCTCCGCGGTCGGGTCTTGCTTCACGAGGCGCCAGCGATTGATCACGTCGTCATAGGGCGTGACGCTGGTGTCGGTCAGATTGGTGACGCGCTGGCCGAAATAACCCACGCGGAAATCGTCCGCGCGCGGCTCATAGCCCTCTTCTGGCAGAGCCAGGAAGCTGTGCTGCACCGTCACCGCCACGGCGCGGGCGTCGGTAATCTCGGCGCCGCCGCCATTGCGCGGGGAGTCCTCGGTGTAGACGTATTCAACGACCACATCGGTGTTTTCAGGATAGTTGCGGACGTCCAGAACACGCGTGCGATCGCTGGACAGGCGGCCCATCGAAAACGCGTCTTCGGCGCCGGGGCCGCGCGGCGCATTGGGTTTGATCTGGGAGAGGTCTTCGCCGCTCAGAAGCGAGTCGATCTGCACCAGGACCCGGTCGGGCGCGTCGTCTTCGCCTTCGGTTTCAGCCTCGATCTCAAGCACGGCCAACGGCGCTCGGGTGATGTTGGCGCTGGAGGCGCGTGACAGCGCATTGTCTTCGTCAAACGAGAAGCTGGTGTTCTCGGCGCTGATCTCGATCTCGCCGTAATGGCGGGCGAAGGTCAGAACACGGTTGTCGCGGAACTGGCCCCGGAACAGGCCGGTGCGTGGCGCGCCGTCCTCAGCATAAGTGAAATAGACAAACTCATCATCGAGCTGATCGGCGGCGATCTCCATATAGAGCGCGCCGTCTTCAGGATTGCGATAGAGCGGAAACAGACCGTCGATCGTTTCAAATTCTTCGGTGAACCCTTCGATGGTTTGCGCTTCGTCCTCATCGCCCTCGTCCTCTTGGGCGAATGCGGGCGAACCCGCTATTATGGCGGCTATGGCCGCCGTGAACCACAGGCTGCGAAACTGCGACATTTCCAAGCCCTCCCCTCTTGATTGCCGTACAAAGATGACAAACTAGGCTGGAGACGCGGCGAGAGCAAAGTCGTCGTCGGTTACAGTTTGGTCACATTGTGCGCCGCACGCATGCAAACCCGATCCGATCCAAGGCGCAAAGCGAGCCCTTATGAACTATCGTCACGCGTTTCACGCTGGTAATTTTGCTGATGTGCTCAAGCATCTGGTGCTTGCGCAATGCCTTGAGCATCTGGGCGATAAACCCAAACCCTATCGCGTGATCGACACCCATGCAGGTGTGGGCGCCTATGACCTGACAGGCGACGAGGCTCGGCGGAGCCCGGAATGGATGCACGGGATCGACCGCCTGTTGAAGGCGGACATTCCACAGGATCTTCGCGAGTCGCTTGATCCATATCTGGACGTGGTGCGGGCGATGAATTCTGGCGAATCGCTGACCAGCTATCCCGGTTCGCCTGAAATCGCGGCCCGTCTGGCGCGTGCGGAAGACCGCATTCATCTGTGCGAGCTTCACAAGGACGATAGCGTCACCCTGGACAAGCGCTATGCGCGCGACGCCCGGGTGAAGGTGCAGGCCATGGACGGCTATCGCGCTTTGCCGGGCCTCGTGCCGCCGCGCGAAAAGCGCGGACTGGTGATGATCGACCCGCCGTTCGAGCATCGTGACGAAATGGCGTTCATGGCGCAGGCGGCGAAGTCCGCGCTGGAGCGCTGGCCGACCGGAACCTTCATTTTCTGGCGGCCGCTGAAGGATTTGTGGGCGCAAGAGCGTTTTGACGTCGGCCTGGCGGAATGGCTGATCGCGGATCAGGGGCTTGAGGGCGAGAAGCTGTTGCGCGCGGACATGTGGGTGCGCGAACTGAAGGAAGACGGCCCGCTCGCCGGCGCGGGCGTGGTGGTGGTCAACCCGCCGTTCAAACTCGAAGAACGCTTGCTGAAACTCTTGCCCTGGCTGACCGAGCTTCTGGCGCAGGATGAAGATGCGGGCTGGCGGCTCGACGGCTGCATCAATGATGACAGCCTGATGGTGGATGAGTTCTAGAGCCTTTTCAGCGAAACTGGATGCCGGTTTCGCGGTTCGAAAAGGCGACCAATCGGTTTTAGGCGTCCGCCTCATCGCTGGTTTCGCCGACGCCGAAGAGCCTGCCTTTTTCCGTCCACAACACCATCAGCAAGGCCAGTGCGCCCAGCACCGTGAAGCCCATGGTGATCGGCAGCACTGTGCCGTTATAGCCTTGGCCGATCAGCGAGCCGAGCACGGCGCCGGCCATAGCCGTCGATGATCCATAGAGCGCCGCCGTCGTGCCGGCGCGCTCGCCCGCCGGCTCCATGGCGAGGGCGGAGAAGTTGGCTCCGATCATGGAAAACAGCATCAAAGCGGCCATCAACAGCACGAAATAGACGATGAAGGGCGGGTTGCCGAACAGGGCCAGCGTCATGTTCACGCCGTTCACCAGCAAATAGGCGATGAGCGCGGAGTGGGAGATCCGGCGCATGCCCAACCGACGCACGATCTTGGCGTTGACGATATTGGCGCCCGCCAGCCCGATCGCGATGACAGCAAAGGCGATCGGGAAATACACGCCCAGCTCATAAAGCTCCGCCAACACCTGTTCAGAGGTGGCGATGAAGGCGAAGAGGGCGCCCATGATGAAGCAGGACGCCGTCAGATAACCCAGCGTGATGCGGTTTGAGGCGGCCAGCACGTAGTTGCGCATCGCTGACCCGAACCGCAGCGGGGTGCGTTTGTCGGGGTGCAGGGTTTCAGGCAGGCGCACCAGCATCCAGACTGACAGCGCCGCCGCCATCACAAACAGGAAGACAAAGATCACCCGCCAGCTGCCGCCGAACAGGATCAGCTGGCCGATGCCGGGCGCCAGGATGGGCGCGACCGTGAAGACGGTCATGGCGAAGGACATGATCTCCGCCATCCGGCGTCCGGACACGAGATCGCGCACAATGGCCACGGCGATGACCCGCGTCGCCGCCGCCGCGACCCCTTGCAGCGCACGCGCCGCCACCAATTGCCACAAGCCTTGGGAGCCCAGGCACAAGATCGTCGCCGCAAGATACGCCACCAACGCAATCAGCAAGGTCCGGCGGCGGCCCAGAGAGTCCGACAGAGGTCCGAAGCCCAGCTGCGCCAGCCCGAAGCCGAAGACGTAAGAGGTGATCACCAGCTGGCGGTCATTGCCCGGCGCGCCCAAAGCCTGCCCCATTTCTGACAGGGCCGGCAGCAAGATGTCGATGGACAGGGCGTTGAGCGCCATCAGGAAGCCGACCATGGCGATCAGCTCCCGCGTGGAGATTTGCGGGCGGAGCGGGTCGGGAGAGGGCAGGTGCTGCAAGCGGGCCTCCTGGGCGCCGTCCCGACCGCGATCAATGGGGCTGGGGCTTAGTATTGCGGGTCCGTATCCCAGGGCCAGCCAGCTGGATAATCAGCGGGAACCTGACCGGGGAAGTTCGGGGTACGCTTCTCCAGGAAGCTTGTCACGCCCTCAGCCGCATCTGGCGACATGCCGCGATGAAGGATGGCGCGGCTTTCCAGCCGGTGCGCCTCCATCGGGTGGCTGGCGCCCAGCATCCGCCAGAGCAAACGACGGTTCATGGCGACGGAGACCGGGGCTGTGTCCTTCACGAACAGGCGTGCTCGCTCCAGCGCACGCTCCAGAACCGCTTCAGGCGTGTCCTGCAGCTCGCTGACGAGACCGCGCGCCAGCGCTTCCTCAGCCAGGAAGGTGCGGCCCGACAGGCCCCAGTCGAGCGCCGCCTCGACGCCCACAAGACGGGGCAGGAACCAGCTGGCGCAGCCATCCCAGGCGATGCCGCGCTTGGTGAAGGGCAGGGCGAATTTCGCGCCCGCCAGCGCCACGCGCGCATCCATGGGCAGGATCATGGTGGCGCCGATGCCGACCGAGGCGCCGTTAATGGCGGCCACGACCGGTTTCTCGCTGTCAAAGATGCGCAGGTTCAACCGTCCGCCGAAATCACGCCATTGCGGGTCGGTGTCCACGAGCTCGCCTTCGGCCTGGGCGGTGGCGACGGCGTTGAAGGTTTCAGCGCCCAGCGACAGATCCGCCCCGGCGCAAAAGGCGCGGCCCTCGCCGGTGACGACCATGGCGCGTACGGCCGGATCGGCGTCCGAGCGGTCAAACGCGTCCGCCATCTCTTCGCCCATCACCGTGGTGAAGGCGTTCATGGCGTCTGGCCGGTGCAGGGTCAGAAGGCCGATGCCGTCCTGAACCTCATAGCGAATGGTGGAATAGCTCATATCACTCCCCGAAAGTCTGTTTTTCGGAGAGCTTAAGCGCTTAACGCCCGGTCGTCAGCTGCTGTGTCGCGCTTTAGACGTTGAATTTGAAGAGCATGACATCGCCATCCTGGACGACATACTCCTTGCCTTCCTGACGCAGCTTACCCGCTTCGCGCGCGCCGCTTTCGCCGCCATTGGAGACATAATCGTCATAGGCGGTGGTTTCGGCGCGAATGAAGCCGCGTTCAAAATCGCCATGGATGACGCCGGCGGCCTTGGGCGCGGTCCAGCCCTTGCGAATGGTCCAGGCGCGCGCCTCTTTCGGGCCGGCGGTGAAATAGGTCTGAAGATCCAAAAGCGTGTAGCCCACATGGATCAGACGATCGAGGCCGGGCTCTTCCAGGCCGATCTCGGCGAGGTATTCGGCGCGCTCTTCGTCTTCCAGCAGCGCCAGCTCGGATTCGATCTTGGCGGAGATCACGACGCAAGCTGCGCCGTCCTGGGCGGCGCGCTCCTCAACCGCCTTGGAGAACGCATTGCCGGTTCCCGCAGAGTCTTCGTCCACATTTGCGACGAACATGACCGGCTTTGAGGTCAGGAGCTGGAGCATTTTCCACTCCTTGGTCATGTCCTCGGGGACCTCTGCATTACGGGCCGGGCGGCCTTCCTGCAATTCGGCCAGCGCCAGATCCACCAGAGCGATGGTGGCTTTCGCGTCCTTATCGCCGGACTTGGCTTTTTTCTCGAGATTGGCGCGGCGCTTTTCGAGGCTATCCATGTCGGCGAGCATCAGCTCGGTCTCCACGGTCTCAAAATCCGCCAGCGGATCGATCTTGCCGGCCACATGGGTGATGTCGCCGTCTTCAAAACAGCGCAGCACGTACAAAATTGCATCGGTCTCGCGGATATTGGCGAGGAACTGGTTGCCGAGGCCCTCGCCCTGGGACGCGCCTTTCACCAGGCCTGCAATGTCGACGAAGTTCATCCGTGCGGGGATGACATTGGCGGAGCCGGCGATCTCGGCGAGCTTTTGCAGGCGAGGTTCGGGTACGGCCACTTCGCCCACATTGGGTTCAATGGTGCAGAAGGGATAGTTCGCCGCCTGGGCCGCAGCCGTCTGGGTCAGCGCGTTGAACAGGGTGGATTTGCCCACATTCGGCAGACCGACAATCCCGCATTTGAAACCCATGGCGCGCGCCCTCTTCAGCTCAGCGTGTGTAGCGACTTTGGCGGGCCGTATAGGCCGAACGCGCTAATGAGGGAAGGGGGGCGGGCAGAGAGGCGCCGTCAGGCGGCGTTCACCGCCTCCAGAAAACCGTCGATCCGGTCTGACAGATCATTGGCGTTGGTGCGCAGCTGACTGGCCATCTCTGCAATCTGGTTCGCGGCGGCGACTGCGTTTGCGGCGCCTTGCATCACTTGGACGCTGTCTTCATCCACAGCCTGGGTTTTCTGCGCGGCGGTCTGCGCGGTGCCTGAAATTTCAGCGACGGCGGCGGTCTGCTGTTCAACGGCGGAGGCGCTTTCTGCGGAGGCGGCGTCGATCTCGCTGATCTCCTCCACGATCGCAGCCGCTGTCTTGGACGCGTCCCGAACACTGGCTTCAAAGCGGGAGATCCGCTCACCGATGGTTTCGGTCAGCTTGGTGGTCTGGGTGGAGAGGGCTTTCACCTCGCTGGCGACCACTGCGAACCCTTTACCGGCTTCACCGGCGCGCGCGGCTTCGATTGTGGCGTTGAGCGCCAGAAGATTGGTTTGTTCGGCCACGGCGTTGATGCCGGAAATGATCTCGACCATGTCTGTCAGCGCCGAGGCCATCTCGGTCATGCTGGCCTGGCTCTCCTGGGTGCGCTCGGCGGTGCGGCGGGTCAGGTTTGAGACGCGTTCGGCGGAGCCGCGTACTTCGTTGATCGAGACATTGAGCTCTTCAGTGGCCGCCGCCATGGTCTGCACGCCATTGCTGGCCTCACGCGCGGCTTCATTCATGGAAGAGGAACGGGTCTTGCCGTCTTCAGCGGCGCTGCGTGAGGTTTCTGCGGCTTCGACCACTTGCTCTAACAGCGCCTCCACGGCGCGCAGGGTCTGGCCTGCACCGGTCTTGAACGTCTCGATCTCAGCCTGCAGCGCTTGGGCTTTTTGCGCTTCGCTCTCTTGTCGCGACAGTTCGCCCGCCTGGGCGGATTCTGCGGCATGCAGCTGTTCGGTCATGTGGTTGAGCGCCTTGGCGATCCGGCCAATCTCGTCAGCCCGGTTCTGAAAGGCGTTATCCGCGCTGCGATCGCCTTGCGCCACAGCATCCATGCGCTGGGCCAGGTCGAGCATCGGCTTGAACATGCGCTGGATGACAGGCCAGGCGAGCGTCGCCGTAATCGCGCCTGCGATTGCCGTGGCCATCAAAAACCCCAGCCAGCCTGCGCCAAAGGCGGCGTACAGCCCCGTTTTGAGCAAGACTCCGAAGGTCATCAGGCCGAGAAAAACGAGGATGAAACGAACGGAAAGCGGAAGGGAGGGCATGGCGCATCTCACAGTTTGACTGTGTGTTGCTGATGCCTCCTGTTCGGTTAATTCCCCCCTAACAAGTGTGGAGAAAGCCACACTTCTCAAGAGGAAATTGGCTGAATATTCGTATGCTTAGGCTGAGCGCACCGAGTGCAGGAACGTGTTGATCGTGGTCGACATGCTCGCGGCATGGCTCTCCAGCTCAGCGCAAAGGTTGGCGATCTGGTCGGCGTTGGCGACAGAGGCTTCTGCGCCTTGCATGACCGTGCTGGTTTCCTCGTCCACCAGGCCCGTGCGCTCTGCGGCGGTCTGGGCGGAGCGGCTGATTTCAGAGACGGCGGCGGTTTGTTGCTCGACAGCGGAGGCGCTTTCCGCTGAGGCCTGGTCAATTTGCGTCATGGCGTCCGCAACGCTTTGCGTCGCCTGACCGGCGTCCTGGACCAGGGATTTGAAGTTCACGATCCGGGCGTTGATGGTCTCGGTCAGCTTGGTGGTTTGCTCAGCCAGCGCTTTGACTTCGCTGGCCACCACCGCAAAACCCTTGCCGGCTTCACCGGCGCGTGCGGCCTCGATCGTGGCGTTCAGCGCCAGGAGGTTCGTCTGCTCGGCCACAGCATCGATGCCGGCGATGATTTCGGTCATGTCCGTCAGAGAGTCGCTGATGTCTTCCATCTTGGACCGGCTTTGCTGGGTCTGGTCTGCGGACGCGGATGTCAGCTCCGCCACGCGGGCCGCAGATCCGCGCAACTCGCCGATGGAGGCGTTGAGCTCCTCAGTTGAGGCGGCCATGGTCTGCACGCCCGCGCTCGCGGCTTGGGCCGCCTGGCTGACCTTGGACAGGCGGTCCCGGCTTTCGATGGAGGTCGCGCGCGTGGATTCAGCGGTTTGCTGAACGTCATGTGCGGCTTTGCTGACGGTGCTCAGGACCTGATTGGCCGTCTCTTCGAACTTGGCGATTTCGTCAGACAGGGTTTTCGCCCGGCGGGCTTCGACCGCCTGTTTATCCATTTCTTTGCGGCGCAATTCTTCAGCTTCGCTCAGTTTGGCGCAGAGGCCGCGAACGGCGTTGGCGATGCGGCCAATTTCATCCGTGCGCTCAAGGAACTGATGGGTCAGCGCGTACTGGCCCGCCGCGACTTCATCAATGGTGTGCGTCACCACATTGATCGGCGACAATGCGCGTCGGCTGACCCAGAAGCCGACGCCGCCGGCAATCGCGAGAGAAATGAGCGCCAGCAGGCCCGTGATCATGAGAACCGTATTGCGCGTGGCGATGATCGCCGCTTTCTCGACGCCCACATACAAGATGCCGATGGTCTCGCCCTCGGGATTGAAGACGGGTTGGTAGGCGGTGAAATAGTCCTTGCCCAAAATGGTCGCCTGGCCGCGGAAGCCGCGCCCGGCCATCATGGAATCGTAAACGGCGCCGGCGCCCAGCGGGGTGCCGACGGCCCGGTTTCCATCGGGTTTGACGATATTGGTGGTGCGCCGGAAGAAATCATTCTCGGCCTCCGACCAGATAAACAAGGTGGCGGTCTGGCCGGTCTGGCGGCCGACGGAGTCAATCATTTCGTGGGAGGTGAATTCAGGCAGGGCCGGCGCTTCAAGCCGCGTGATCTCGCCGTCAGAATTATATCGAATGTCCAGTTCCGGAAGGCGTGTGGTTTGCAACGTGGCGGCTGCGACCCGCAAATTCATTTCCTGCGCTTCGGAGGCGGAGCGTGAGATTGAATTGTTGATCACCCAGCCTGCAGACAGCGCCGTCAGCGCGATCCCCACCGCGACGAGCCCCAGAATGAGCGTGACGAGACGTGTAACCAGGGAACTGAACATATGAGTCTCTCTTGGTTGCCGGATGCCCTGTGAGGTGACGCACTTATGGCTAATAAAGTCTGAAGCACTGTTCCCCAGAGCCTGCCTGGATAGACATTGTGATCGGATTGACTGGCATTATTTCAGTCTTGCTCTTATATGCGGGCTTGTTTTGCTGTTCGTCGCCGGTCTTGACCCGGCGAGGGAGAGGGTGATGACCACGCTGATTTCCAACGCTCCGCGCCCTGGCGCGGGCGATATCCCCAATTCTGTTTCCGCTCCGGTGCTCGATACGGCGCGCGTTGACGCGCTGATGTCCGCGTACGGGCTGACAGGCGAATTCCTCAATCTGGGCGGCGAGCCCTCTGACCACCGCGTGGTCGCCGCCATGTCTGGCGGCGTGGACAGCTCGGTCGTGGCGGCCGTGCTGCATCGTGCGGGCTATCAGGTCGTGGGCATGACGCTGCAGCTTTATGATCATGGCGAAGCGGTCCACCGCAAAGGCGCGTGCTGCGCCGGTCAGGACATTCACGACGCGCGCCGCGTGGCCGAAGCCATGGGGTTCGCCCATTATGTGCTGGACTATGAAACCCGGTTTCGCGAAGCGGTGATCGAGGATTTCGCCGACACCTATCTGGCGGGCTTCACGCCCATCCCCTGCGTGCGGTGCAACCAGTCTGTGAAGTTCGCGGACCTGCTGGCGACGTCGCAGCAACTGGGCGCGGACTGTCTGGTTACGGGCCATTACATCCAGCGCACGATGAACGGCAACCGGCCCGAGCTCCGTCGCGCAGCCGATGCGGGCAAGGACCAGTCCTATTTCCTGTTCGCCACCACAGAAGAGCAACTTGATTATCTGCGCTTCCCGCTGGGGCATCTGAACAAGGACCAGACCCGAGAACTGGCCGCCGCGCTGGGCCTGATCGTGGCCGCCAAGCCCGACAGCCAGGATATCTGCTTTGTGCCCGATGGCGATTACGCCAGCGTGGTCGAGAAAGTGCGTCCCGGCGCCTCGCGTCCGGGCGAGATCGTGCATCTGGATGGCCGGGTGATGGGCCAGCATGAAGGCGTGTTGCGTTATACGGTCGGCCAGCGCCGCGGCCTTGGCATCGCCACCGGCGAGCCGCTGTATGTGGTGCGTCTGGATGCGGAGGCCGCGCAGGTCATCGTCGGCCCGCGCGAAGCCTTGCAAGTGCGCAAGATCACGCTGACGGATGTGAACTGGATCGGCGATGGCGATCTGAGCGAAGCAGACGGTCTGACCGTCGGCATCAAGGTGCGCTCCACCCGCCCCCCCAAACCGGCGGTTCTGGAAGTGGGACAAGACAGCGTCTTCGTCCTGCTGGACGCAGGTGAAGAAGGCGTCGCGCCGGGCCAGGCCTGTGTCTTTTATTCCCACCCCGATCATGACCGGGTGCTGGGCGGCGGCTGGATCCGGGCGACGGGTTAACCCGTCCCCGCCTTCCACCCCACAACCACGACCCAGTGCAGCGCCACGGCGGGCCATAGACTGCCCGACCTCAAAGTCAGCGCTGTGCAGATCAGGCCCAGCCCGGCGACCAGGATCAGAAAACCCGGCGTAAGGAAGATGGGCTGGCCTGTGGGCAAGCCGATCCAGACCTGAAGCGGATGCCAGAGCACGAACATCGCCACCGACAGCAGGCTGGTGACCCAGATTTGCCGCCATCCTTGAGGGCGCGGCAGAAGAATCCCACGGAATATGAACTCTTCACCCAGAGCGGGAATGAAGAAGGCGACGATCACTAATATGAGAAATTGGTCCGGATTGATCCGCACGCCTGGCGCGTTCAAAGAAAAATGAATGGGGCTGATAAACTGATGTATGATCAAGGCCAGACAGGCGAAAACGATTAATCCTGCAAGCATATCGGGCCCGTCGACCCATCTTGGGGGCCGTCTGAGCCGCCCTGCTGCGTATGCGAGCACTCTTGACGCGGTGCGAAACAAGGCCTTTCTCTCCCCCTAATGACCGGCCTGAGCCGGCCGAGATAAAACTATTAGGAGACGGACTATGAGTTCCGAAGATCCGATTGTCATCGTAGGTATGGCGCGCACCCCGATGGGCGGCCTTTTGGGTGAACTGGCGGGGATGTCCGCCAATGAGCTGGGCGCCGAAGCCGTCAAGGCCGCACTGGCCGAAGCCGGCGTGGCCGGCGACGATGTAGACCTGATTTACATGGGTAATGTGCTGAGCGCTGGCCAGGGTCAGGCCCCGGCGCGCCAGGCGGCCATCAAGGGAGGTCTGCCCAAATCGGTCGAGGCGACCACGCTGAACAAGATGTGCGGGTCTGGCATGCAGGCCGCCATCATGGGCCGCGCCTCCATCGCGTCGGGCGACGCCTCGGTGATCGTGGCGGGCGGTATGGAATCCATGACCAATGCGCCGCACCTGATGCCGAACCATCGCACCGGCTTCAAATACGGCCATGACGTGATCAAGGATCACATGGCCCAGGATGGTCTGGAAGACGCGTATGAAGGCAACGCCATGGGCGTGTTCGCCGACATGATTGCGCGTGAGCACCAGTTCACCCGCGAAGACCAGGACGCCTATGCGCTGGAAACCCTGGCCCGCGCCACGCGCGCGACCGAGAAAGGCGATTTCAAGCGTGAAATCACCCCGGTCACCATCAAGAGCCGCAAGGGCGACGTCACGGTTGAAACCGACGAGCTGCCCCGCAAGGCGCGCCCGGAAAAGATCCCCAGCCTGAAGCCTGCGTTCGGCAAGGACGGCACGGTGACGGCGGCGAACGCTTCGGCGATTTCTGACGGCGCGGCTGCGCTGGTGATGATGCGCCAGAGCGAAGCTGAGCGTCGCGGCCTGAAGCCGCTGGCGAAGATCGTCGCCACCGCGGCTCACGCCCATGAGCCGGCTTACTTCACCACCGCTCCGGTTCCGGCCATGCGCAAGGTTCTGGAGAAGGCGGGCTGGACCAAGGACGACGTGGATCTGTGGGAGATCAACGAAGCCTTCGCCGTGGTGCCGATGATCGCGATGAAAGAGCTGGGCCTCAGCCATGACGTGGTCAACGTCAATGGCGGCGCTTGCGCCCTGGGGCACCCGATCGGCGCGTCTGGCGCGCGGATCATGGTCACCTTGATCGCGGCGCTGGAAAGCCAGGGCAAGACCAAAGGCGTCGCCTCGCTGTGCATTGGCGGCGGCGAAGCGACGGCGGTCGCGATCGAACGCCTGAACTAATCGGTTTAAACGCCGTATGAAGAAGCCCCGGTCATCTGGCCGGGGCTTTTTTGTCTAGTCGAGCAAGAAGACGTCGTCATCGCCTTGAGGCGATGTCAGGTCCGGCAAGGGGTCGGGGGTGTTTTTCGGCAGACCCACCGTCATCAGAGCCGCCTGCCAGTTGAGACAAAACTGAGACAGCGCGCCGGCTTTCTGAGCCGCCTGCGCGAGTTGCTGGGCGGCGTTGGCGCCGTGGGAATGCGCGATCCAGGCGAGGGGCAGGCCATGCGGCGTATACGCCTTGAGGCCGCGCAAAAAACCCTCCCAATCCTGCTGGGGATCATAGCCGTCAAGCTTTCGAAAATCGAAGAGCGCGCCGCGGATATGCTCTTTCTCGACCCGTTTTTGCAGCTCTTGCAGATTGCCCATCGCGCCATGGACGGTCTCGATCCCGCCCACGGCGAGATACCAGATACGCGGGCGTTGGGAGATTAGCTGGCTTGCAAGATTCACACGCGTCATGTGGCTCAACCGTATTGCCGAAACGCCCCATGATTGCACGCGGTGTAACTTATGATTTCTAAATCAAGTGGCTGAGATCTCGAACACGCCTTGTGATGCGGCTTGGCGGGAGCGGGAATTGTCTTCAAATAGCGCCTGGTTTTCACCAGAAACAGAAGAATTATGACGCGCTGCAGCATGGCTTTGTCTGCCGCGCTTCGCTTGCCAAATCCGATTCTGAACGCTACCTCGCGGCCTGAAAAGCCTTGTATGGCTTGAAGAAACGTACGGACAAAGCATGTCGAACGGACAGACTCGTTTCCACGTTCCCACCCCGCCATATCGGCCGGGAGACGAACCCGACTTCGCTCACCTCGATCTTCAGAAAGCGGGCGAGGCGCCACGCCCTGATCCCGCCGCGTCCTGGCAAGAGACCCAAGACCTGGCCACAGGGCTTGTGGGCGTGCTGGATCATAACCATCAGGCCGTTGGCGCGTGGAACCCGGAGCTGAGCCCGGAAGTGCTGCGCGAAGGGCTGAGCCATATGGTGCTCACCCGGATCTATGACGAACGCATGCTCAAGCTGCAGCGTCAGGGCAAGATGAGCTTCTACATGAAGTCCACGGGCGAAGAGGCGGTCGCCGTCGCGGCGGCCATGGCTCTGAAGCCCACCGACATGGTGTTCCCCAGCTATCGCCAGCAGGGCATTCTGTTCGCGCGCGGCCGCAATATTGTCGACATGATGTGTCATTGCATCTCCAACAGCCGCGACAATCTCAAGGGCCGCCAGCTGCCGGTGCACTACACCTGGGCTGAGGGCAGCTTCTTCACCATCTCAGGCAATCTGGGCACCCAGTTCCCGCAAGCCGCCGGATACGCCATGGCCTGCGCCTATAAGGGCGAAGACCAGATTGCAGCGAGCTGGATCGGTGACGGCACCACGGCGGAAGGCGATTTCCACGCCGGTCTGACCCTGGCGTCCACCTATCGCGCGCCGGTCATCTTCAATGTCGTCAATAACCAGTGGGCCATCTCGTCCAACCAGAATATCGCCCGCGGTGATGCGCCGACTTTTGCGGCGAAGGGCTTGGGTTACGGGCTCGCCTCGATCCGGGCGGACGGCAATGACTTCCTGGCGGTCTACGCCGCCACCCAATGGGCCGCCGAGCGGGCGCGTCAGGGCAAGGGCGCGACGGTGCTGGAGCTGTTCACTTACCGCGCGGACGCGCACTCCACCTCGGACGACCCGACGAAATACCGTCCCAAAACCGAGTTTGACCGCTGGCCGCTGGGCGATCCCATCGAGCGCCTGAAACAGCATCTGATCGGCCGGGGCGAGTGGGACGAGACCCGTCAGGCCAAGCTCGAAGAGCAGATGACCGCGCTGGTGGTGAAATCCTACAAGGAAGCGGAAAGCCACGGCACGCTGCATGAAGGCCCGCTTTCGCCCACCGAAAGCATTTTCGAAGACGTCTACGCCAAGCCCGACTGGCGCCTGCGCCGTCAGCGCCAGGATCTGGGAGTTTAATCCATGCCAGCGATGAACATCATTCAGGCGCTGAACTCCGCCATGGACGTGCTCTTGGAGCGTGATCCGGACGTCGTGGTTTTTGGCGAGGATGCGGGCTATTTCGGCGGCGTCTTCAAAGCCACTGACAAGCTGCAAGACAAGTACGGTCTCGACCGGGTGTTTGACACCCCGATCAACGAGGCGGCCATCGCCGGCATGGCGGTCGGCATGGCGGCCAAGGGCCTCAAGCCCATCGCCGAGATCCAGTTCGCCGACTACATCTTCCCGGCGATCGACCAGATCATCTCCGAGATGAGCCGTATCCGCTATCGCTCGGCGGGCCAGTTCACCTCCGGCTGCGTGGTGCGCAGCCCGTGGGGCGGCGGCATTCGCGGCGGCCAGACTCACTCGATGAGCCCGGAAGCGTTCTTCACCCATGTTCCGGGGCTTCAGGTCGTGGTGCCGTCCAATCCCTATGACGCCAAGGGGCTGCTGATCGCGGCGCTGGAAAGCGGCGATCCGGTGATCTTCTTTGAGCCCAAGCGGATTTATAACGGCCCGTTTGACGGCGTGCCGGACACCCCGCTGAAATCCTGGGCCAAGCACGCCAAGGGCGAGGTGCCTGAAGGCCATTACACTGTCGAGCTGGGCAAGGCCGAAGTGGTGCGTGAAGGCGAAGCCTGCACCGTCATCGCCTATGGCACTCTGGTGCATGTGGCGCAGGCCGCAGCAGAAGCGGCGGGCATTGATGCAGAGATCATCGATCTCAAGACGCTCGTGCCTTATGATATCGAGACCATCGCCAAATCGGTGAACAAGACCGGACGGGTCGTCGTCGCGCAGGAAGCGCCGCGGACATCCGGTTTCGCCGCAGAGCTGGCCGCCCAGATCCAGGAAGAATGCTTCTATGCGCTGGAAGCGCCGATCTTCCGTCTGACCGGCTGGGACATTCCTTATCCGCACGCCCATGAATGGGCGTACTTCCCCACGCGCGACCGCTTTGCGCGCGCGATGAAGACCGTGACGGAGGCCTGAGCATGAGCGAATACAAGTACAAGCTCCCCGATGTGGGCGAAGGCGTCGTCGAGGCGGAAATCGTCGAATGGCACATCAAGGCTGGCGATAAAGTCACCGAGGACCAGCACATCCTGGATGTGATGACCGACAAGGCGACCGTCGAGATTCCCTGCGCGGTGAACGGCGTCGTCAAATCCATTGTCGGCGAGCCCGGTGAAGTGATCCCGGTCGGCACTGAAATCCTCATCATCGATGTGGACGGCGAAGTCCCAGACGATATCGACGCCGCGGCTGAGCCTGAGACCAAAGGGGCGAACCCTGCATCCTCCCCCGCGAGCGGGGGAGGTGTCAGCGAAGCTGACGGAGGGGGCGAGGCCAAACCCGCCCCGCAAGCCGAAGCCAAGCCTGAACCCAAGCCATCCACCCCCTCCGAGCCCTCCGGGCCCACCTCCCCCGCTCGCGGGGGAGGACAGGTGGCGAGCCGTCCGTCTGGCGACCGTCCTCTGGCCAGCCCGGCGGTGCGTCAGCGCGCGCTGGAGGCTGATATTGATCTCGCCGATGTGCTGGGCACCGGTCCGGCTTGCCGCATCACCCATACCGATCTTGATGATTTCATCGCCGCCGGAGGCCGCTTCGTCTCCAGGGCGGAACGGGTCGGCGCGTCGAAAGCGCGGCGCACCGGCAAGGAAGACATCAAGGTCATCGGCCTGCGCCGCAAGATCGCCGAGAACATGGCGCACGCCAAGCGCACCATTCCGCATATCACCTATGTGGACGAGATCGACCTGACCGCGCTCGAAGATCTGCGCGCGCACATGAATGCGAAAAAGTCAGACGATCAGACCAAGCTGACGATCATCCCCTTCCTGGTGATGGCGCTGACCAGATCCTTGCCGAAATTCCCGCAGGCGAACGCCCATTTCGACACCGATGGCTCGCTGCTGACCCAGCATGACGGCATCCATTGCGGCATCGCCGCCGCCACGCCCAACGGGTTGATGGTGCCGGTGGTCAAGCACGCCGAGAGCCTGGATATCTGGGAAGTCGCCGCCGAGGTGAAGCGCCTGGGCGACGCCGCCAAGGCTGGCAAGGCGACCAAGGACGAGCTGACGGGCTCCACCATCACCATCACCTCTCTGGGCGCCATTGGCGGCATTGTCACCACCCCGGTGATCAACCATCCCGAGACCGCCATTATCGGCGTGAACAAGATGCAGACCCTGCCGCGCTATGACGCGGAAGGCCGTGTGGTGCCTCGCAAGATCATGAACCTGTCCTCAAGCTTCGATCACCGCATCGTCGACGGCTATGAAGCCGCCCTTCTGGTGCAGGAGATGAAGGCGTATCTCGAAAACCCCGCCACGCTGTTCATGGATTAGGGCTTAGCCCCGTCAAACACACTCAAAGCCCGGCGCAAGCGCCGGGCTTTTTGTTTGCCGGTGACTTTGAGAGGTCGCATGGGCCTCCGGATCAAGTCCGAAGGCCGAGAGGCTTAAGCTCTTTCATCTCGGTCCTCGGGCTTGACCCGGGGACCCATGGAGCAGGGTAGCTGCAGCAATAGCCTCGACATAGGCGAGCGTCCCTCTCCCCTTTTTGAGGGGAGAGGACAGGTGAGGGGTGATCAGCGCCTGATCTTGCAAGCGCATTGCGCGCTGAAGCGCACCCCCTCACCCAACCTCTCCACCTTGTCCAAGGGGGAGAGGGGAAGTCCTCCCGCAACACCTTGAACTTCCCCTTGCCGTCCGCCCTCCACCCTCCTAATGTCACCAGTGGTGACATTAGGAGGGTTTGATGTCGATTTACGAAATGATCCGCGATCATATGGACAAGTCGGTGCCGTTCGCCACGGTGACGGGCGTCGAGCTGGTTGAGGTCTCGCCCGAGCGCGGCGTGGCGCGTCTCGCAAAACGGCCTGAGGTGGAGAACCATATCCAGACCCTGCATGCCGGCGCCATGTTCACCCTGGGCGAGGCGGCCTCTGGCGCGGCTTTGGGCGGCGTGCTGGGTGATCAGCTGATGGCGGCGCGGCCCGTGGCGGCGGACGCCAGCATCAAATACCTCAAAACCGGCAAGACCGATCTCACGGCCACAGCGGTCGCCAATTCGGACGCCGAAGCGATCCGCAAGCAATTGGAGGAAGTCGGCAAGGTGGTGTTCGACATCAACGTCGCCATCACCGACGCCGAGGATGTGACCGTCGCCGAATGGTGGTGAACTGGCACGTCAAGAAGACGGGCTGATGGCGGGCGCGCGCAAATACCATCATGGCGAGGTGCGCGAGACGGCGGTGAGCGCTGCGCTCGCGCTCATCGAAGCGGATGGGCCGGACGCTCTGACCATGCGGGCTTTGGCGAAGGCGGTGGGCGTCGATCACCGCGCGCTCTACCGCCATTACCCTGACCGCGACGCGGTGTTGGCGGAAGTCGCCGCCGAGGGGTATCGCCAGCTTCTCAGCGATCAGTCAGAGCGATGCGCCGGGTCTGATGCCCCGCTTCAGACCGCCTTTGAGGCGTATGTCCATTTCGCGCTCGACCGTCCGCATCTGCATGGGTTGATGCTGAGCCGGTCGCGTCAGGCGATGGACGCCCATGCGGCGCTGGGCGCGGCGGTGAAGGCGGAGCTTGATCAGCTGATGATCTGGTCGCGACAAGCGCTGGGCGTGGCGCTGGGCGAGCGGGAGACGGATGCGCGCGATCTCGCCTTCGCGGCGCTGGCGGCGGCCTATGGACTAGTAACGCTGGCGGCAAGCGCCTCGCTGATGCCGCGCAGCCCTGAGGGTTTGCGCGCCTTTGTATCCGATCAGGTCGCAGGGGTTCTGGAGGGCCAGCTCATGCGGATCAAGGCGCAGCCCGTCGCACGGTAACGCCTTACGCCGATTTCATCCAAAAAGCGGGCTCATCTGATAGGCTTTTTCCTCTAATGAGGATTGGGATGATAAAACACGCCGCATTCGCCGCCGGTTTGGCGCTTCTGACCGGAGCGCTGGCCAGCGCCCAGACGCCCGCCGAGACCTTTGAAAGCGGACTGGCTGACTATAGGCGCGCCCATCAGATCCCCAGCCTGTCTGTCTTGGTCTTGCGAGACGGAGAGCCCGAGGTCGAAGCCTATCTGGGCTGGTCCGATGACGAGGGCGAAGTCACGACCGACGCCGACACAGCCTATTTCGTCGCGTCCGTAACGAAAACCGTGAGCGGAACCACGCTGTTTCTCGCCGATCAGGCTGGAGAGATCGATCTTGACCGTCCCATGTCGGACGCAGAGGACTGGCGCGGCCTGTGTGAATGGTTTCCCGACTCCGATATTCCGCTGGCGGGCGGCGATGTGGGCGGGGTGATGTTCCCGGACTTCAGCTGTCAGGGGCAGACCTTGCGTCAGGTCGTGAACATGCAGGTCAATGGCGAACCGGGCGCCGACTTCTATTATAACGCGCTTGTCTTCGCGCGATTGGGCCGCTTCGTGGACGAGGTCCATGATCGGGATTTCAGGTCCCTGGTGCGCGCCTATGTGCTCGACCCGCTTGAGATGACCGACACCATGGCGGGCTGGCGCGATACCCAGAACTATCATGTGCTCCGTCATCTGGCGCCGCCCTTCCTGTTTGACGGCGAACGCCTGGTGAAACAGCCCTTTCCCGATGACGATTTTCGCGGTGCGGCGGGTCTGTATATGACGCCGCTCGATCTGGCGCGCTTTGACCGGGCGCTGGATGACGGCGCGCTTCTGACGCCCGAGCAGCGCGAAGCGCTGTGGACGCCGCCCAACAATGCCGACGGCACAGCATCCGAATACGCCCATGGCTGGTTCTTGCAGGCGTATGGCGGCGAGCGTCTGGTGTTTCATTCGGGCTGGCAGCCAGAGGCGTATTCCGCGATCTATCTGAAACTGCCGGACCGGGGTTTGACCTTGATCGCCTTCGCCAACACCGAAAGCCTGTGGTGGGGCAACCGCGCGGACCGGTCGGAAGTTGAACGCTCTGATCTGGTGCAGGCCTTCTTCTCCGCCTATGGCGTCGGCGAGGCGGCGCCCTGATCGGGAACGGTCGAGCCCGTCTTCGCGTTCATTCCTCAAGCGATTGGGGATGATGAGATGAAAGCTTTTGGCATATTTCTGGTGGGCGCTTTGCTCGCCATTGCAGGTTTGACCTGGGCGATGATCCAGCTGGGCATTCCCACAAGCTGGGTGGTGATCGTTGATCTGATCGTTTTCGGAATTTCCGTCGCCAGTGGTGCGGGGCTAATCAAACCCTGGGCGGACACGACCTCGGTCAATGTCCAGAAGGACTAATCTGTCCGGACCTTTTTGACGAAAAGGGCGGGTTTCAGCCTGCCCCTTTTTTGTTGCGCGCCAAGCGTCTAAACCTCACGCAAATCCAAACCGGACCCAGCAGGAGTTTTGCGCATGGCCCAGTCGAAAACATGTCAGGTTCTCGTCGTCGGCGGCGGTCCGGGCGGTTATCCCGCCGCCATTCGTGCGGGCCAGCTGGGCCTCGACACCATCATCGTGGACAAGCACGGCCTGGGCGGCACCTGCCTGAACCGGGGCTGCATCCCCTCCAAAGCCTTCATCCACGCCGCCTCCAAGTATGAGGAGATGGTCCATCACGCCGAGAAAGACGAGATGGGGCTGAAAGTCTCTGAGCCGACCCTGGACATGGCGGGCGTGACGGCGTGGAAGGACGGCATCGTCTCAAAGCTCACCAAAGGCGTCGGCCAGCTGATCAAAGCGGCCAAGGTCGAAGCGATTTCCGGCTGGGCGACGTTTCAGAACGCCAAGACCTGTCTCGTTGAGATGGAAGACGGTGAAACCATCGAGATCACGGCGGAGAACGTCATCCTCGCCACGGGCTCCAAAGAGACCGAGCTCCCCTTCATGACATTCGGCGGAAACGTCATCGGCTCGACCGAAGCGCTGGAGCTGACCGAACGGCCGGAAAAGCTGGTGGTCGTGGGCGGGGGCTATATCGGCCTCGAGCTCGGCATCGCCTTCCGTAAGATGGGCTCAGAGGTGGCGGTGGTAGAAGCCGCGGACACCATTCTGCCCAGCTATGACAAGGAGATGATCCGCCCGGTCCAGATGTGGCTGAAAAAGAACAAGGTCGCGCTGCATACCGGCTGCAAGGCCAAGGGCGCGGTCGAGGAGGGCGGTCAGACCTTCCTGGAGTTCGAGGACGCCAAGGGCGAGACCCAGCGCATCGAGGCGGACAAAATCCTCGTCGCGGTGGGCCGCAAGCCGGTGACCGAAGGCTGGGGCCTTGAAAACATGGGCGTCGACATGGACGGCCCGTTCGTGAAGGTCGACGCTCAGTGCCGCACCGCCATGCGCGGCGTCTACGCCATTGGCGATCTGGTGGGTGAGCCGCTGCTGGCGCACAAGGCCACCAAGCAGGGCGAGCTGGTCGCCGAGATCATCGCCGGCCACAAGCGCGCCTATGACCCTGTGTCGGTCGCTGCGGTCTGCTTCACCGAGCCGGAATTGGTCGGCGTCGGTCTGACGCCTGACGAGGCGAAAGCCAAGGGCGAGGCGGTGATCACCGGCAAATTCCCGCTGGCGGCCTCGGGCCGGGCGTTGACCATGGAAGGCGGCGCCGATGGCGGCTTCGTGCGCGTCACTGCGCGCGAGAGCGATCATGTGATCCTGGGCATTCACGCCGTCGGCAAGCATGTCTCTGAGTTGTCGGGCGAGTTCGCCCTGGCGCTGGAAATGGGCGCGACGCTGGAGGACGTGGCGGGCACCATTCACGTGCACCCGACCCTGACCGAAGGGTTCGCCGAAGGGGTGCTGACCGCGCTGGGTCACCCCATCCACATCTCGGCCTAGAAGAAACGTTATGTCATCGCTTTTCCCCGCCCGCCAAAGCGGGTAGGGGAGGATGATGACCGACGAACATACGACCTCCAACGCGCCTCACCCTCATGACCATGACGGCCACCATCATCATGGCCATGGGCACGGACATTCTCACGCGCATCCCGTGGATAGCCGTAACGAGACGCGGACGCTGATCGCCGCCGCGCTGACCGGGAGCTTCATGCTGGCCGAGGTCATCGGCGGCCTTCTGACCGGGTCTCTGGCCTTGCTGGCCGACGCGGCGCACATGCTGACGGACTTTGCGGCGCTGCTGCTGGCCTGGGGCGCGTTCCGCCTGTCGCGACGGCCGGCCACGTCAAAGCGCTCCTATGGCTATGATCGGATCCAGATCCTGGCGGCGTTCGCCAACGGGGTGACGCTTTCGATCCTGGTGGTCTGGATCGCGTGCGAAGCGGTGATGCGCCTGTTTGAGCCCAACGAGATCGAGGCGACCGGCATGGCGGTGATCGCGGTGCTGGGGCTGCTGATCAATATCGCCGCCTTTGCGGTCCTGCATGGCGCAGATACCAGTAATCTCAATATACGCGGCGCACTGGCCCATGTGATGGGCGATCTTTTGGGGTCGGTCGCAGCGATCATCGCAGCCGGCGTGATCTGGTGGACCGGCTGGACGCCCATTGATCCGCTGTTGTCGCTCTTGATTGCGGGGCTGATCGGCGTCTCCGCCTGGCGCCTGGTCCGCGATGCCGGTCGGGTTCTTCTGGAAGCCGCGCCGGATCATATCGACCCTGAAGCGCTACGGGCTGACCTGGTGGCGTCGACGCCGGGCGTGCTCGATATCCATCATGTTCATGTCTGGTCGCTGACGCCAGACCGGCCCATGGCCACACTTCACGCGCGAGTTGAGACGGATGCAGATGTCGCCCAGATCGTGCGTCGACTTAAGGCCCGCCTGGCGGAACAGTACAAACTGACCCATGCCACGATTGAAGTTGAGACGGGGGCTTGTGCGGACCAGACGCCCGAGGCGCGCAATTTTACCGATTGTTAGTCATACCCCTTAAACGAAGATTCAGCCCTTTCTGTCACAAACCATGCCTGTCGATTGTCAAAAGAGCGGGCGACACGCTCAGGCGACGACGTTTTGGGAAGTCAACGGGCCTCAAAACGAGGACCCCTTTGCAAGGTTTGGGTGTGACTATGAAAAAGTTTGCTGGTGTTTTCGCTGCTGTGTCTCTGATCGCTGGTCTGGGCGCAGCTCCCGCTTATGCGTTCCAGGAGCCGGAACTGGTTCAGGCCGAAGCGCCCGAGTTTCCGCGCGCCGCTCAGCGCCGTGAGATCGAAGGCCATGTGGTCGTGCGCTACAACGTCTCCGCGGATGGCGCCGTGGCTGATGTGGAAGTGGTCGAAGCGAGCCCTGCGGGCGTGTTCGAACGCTCCGTGATGCGCGCTCTTGAAGGCTGGCAGTACGCCACCGGCCCGGGCGCTGAAGGTGTCGAGCGCCGTTTCGACTTCAACTTCGGCGACTAAACCATTTGTAAAGGCGGCGCAGTCAATCTTTGGCTGCGCCGCTTTTTTGCGCGTTACCGGGTTAACCTTAATTGGGGCTGATAGATGGCGATCTCGATCCATTCCGTCCAGACACGCCTGCTGGCTGCTTTTGCTGCAGTGATTGTTATTACTCTGGCGACCAGCGCCGCGGGCTTGTTTGCATTCTCCAGCTCCAAGAATGCGCTTGACGCCATTGTTGAAGAATCTGCGCCTCGCGCCGCCGCCGCCCAGCGGCTGGAAGCGGCCTCTGGTGCGCTGACGGGCGAGTTGGCGGCGTTCTCACGCTCGCGCGACACCATCGACCAACAAGTGTCCGCCTCGCGGCTGGATGCGCTGACACAAGAAGCGAGCGCCGCGATCGACGCTCTGCGCCAGGCGGGGCTCAGCACAGAGAACGCCAATGCCTTGAGCGAAGCGCTCAATAGCGTGAAAGCCTCGGTTGAGGCCGCCTCCGGCCCGGTGAGCGCCAAACTGGAATCCATCGCGGCGCGCGAACGCGCCATGCGCGACGTGCTGCGTCAACGCGCGGCCGTGTCTGAGATGCTCGAAAGCGCGCTGGATGAAACCAGTGACGAAGGGGTGATCGAGACCCTTTTGCGCTCGTCCATGTCGGTCAATCTGGCGGCCGCGCGCTTCGCCGAGCTGAGCACGGCGAGCAGCGCCAGTGAAGTCAGCAATATTCAAGACGATTTTTACATCGCCGCAGACGATCTCAGCATCAACATGGCCATCCTTGGCGATGTGGCGACGGCTGAGCTGCGCAGCGCCGTCGATACGCTCCTGGCCTACGCAGAAGGCCCGCAAGGCATGTTCAGCCTGCGCGAGACCGAGCTTGAGATGATCGACGAGACTGAAATGCTCGTTGAGGACGCCCGCATCATGGACGCGGCTCTGGCCGAGCTGGTGACCGCGACCCGCGAAGGCGCGCTCAATGAGCAAGACGCCGCCAGCAATGCCGGTCTGAACGCCATGGCCTTCGGTTCAGCGCTGATGTGGGTGTTCGCCATCCTCTCCGTCGCGGTCGGCGGGGCCGTGGGTTACTTCTATGTCTCGCGCAATCTGCTCGATCGTCTGACCCGCATCGCCCGCGCCATGGCCACCCTCGCCAAAGGCGACCTGGGCAATGAGATCAAGGACGACTCACAAGACGAGATCGGCCAGATGGCCAAGGCCGTCGCGGTCTTCCGCCAGAATGCCGTCGAGCGTCAGCGCCTGGAGCAGGAAAGCGAAGCCGAGCGGATCGCCCGCGAAGCCCGCGCCAAGAAAATCGAAGAACTTGTGGCCCAGTTCGACGATGTCTCCCGCCGCGCACTCGACGCTGTCGGCACCGCCGCAGAAGAGATGGAAAGCGCTGCCACCGCGCTTGATCATTCCTCGCGCAGTGCGGGCGAAACTACGGCGCGCGTGAACTCGTCGGGCAGCCGCGCCGCTGAGAACGTGGACACCGTGGCCGCCGCCGCTGAAGAGATGACCGGCTCCATCGCGGAAATCGCCCAGCAAATCTCGCGCTCCACCGAGATCGCCCAGGACGCCGCTGACCGCGTGCAGGCGACCAATACGGATGTGGCTCAGCTGGATGAGGCCGCCGCTCGCATCGGTGACATCGTCAACCTGATCAACGACATCGCCGAACAGACGAACCTCTTGGCCCTGAACGCCACCATTGAGGCGGCCCGTGCGGGCGAAGCCGGCAAGGGCTTTGCGGTTGTGGCCAGCGAGGTCAAAACTCTGGCCGAGCAGACCGCCAAGGCGACCTCGTCGATCTCCGATCAGATCTCGGGCATTCAGAACGCCACCGGCAAGACCGTGGGCTCGATCGAGAATATCGGTGAAGTCATCTCTGAGATGAACAATATCTCCGCCGCCATCGCCGCGGCCATGGAAGAACAGCGCGCCGCAGCGTCTGAAATCACCCGCGCCGCCCACGAAGCGGCGTCGGGCACGCGCGAAGTGTCTGAATCCATCGGCCATGTGGACGCCGCCGCCTCTGAAACCGGCCAGTGCGCCGCTCAGGTGAACGCCGCCAGCCACGCCCTGACCGAAGAATCCACCGGCCTGCGCAAAGCCGTCGGCGAGTTCCTGGCCTCGGTCCGCGCGGCCTAACTGATTTATGTGACGCCGCATCAGCGCGGGCCCCTTGCAAGGCGGCCCGCGCGCGGCTATACGCCTCCCTCCGGTTCGCAGCCCACCCTGCTGCGGACACACGGTTTGGCTGGGTAGCTCAGCTGGTTAGAGCGCACGACTCATAATCGTGAGGTCGGGAGTTCAAGTCTCCCCCCCGCCACCACTTCCTTAATCCACGCGCCTAAAGGGTCACTGTCCGGAAGGTCAGCGACACTCGGCGGGTTCTGGCTTTGCGCACGCCTTTGATTACATCGGACTTGCGCGCTGGAATTTCATGCGTCCAGTGATAGCGCGCTTCACCCGACAGGATCAGGAGGTGTGCCGGCTCAAGGATGACGCAATGACGTTCGCCAGTTGAGCGCTTCCTAAGGGTCATTTCCGCTGATCCATTAAGACTGAGTGAGGCGATGACCGGACCGAAACAAGGCTCGCAGTCCACGTGAGCTGATATCCCCTGGCCGGGGCAGTATTCATTTACGATGACCTGGTCAGGCGTGGCGCCGAACCCGCCATCTTGACCGACACGGTTCGCGATTTCGGCCAACCAATGTGGAAGCGGCCCCAAATCCATGTCCGGCGACACGGCCCGAGCGCGGTAGTCGTAAACCCATCCATAATGTTGGACTCGGCGCTTTAAGTCAGAACGCCACGGCTCTGCATCAATGGCCGCCAGCAAATGCTGGGCGTCGCCCAAGCCGACAAAGCCATCGACAAGGCGAGCGCCGGGTGGGAGTCGCATATTCATCGTGATCACTATCGCGTAGCGGGGCGGAAGACCCAAGTGCTGCATGATCTGTACTGGCGCAGTGCGCTCTGTTGGGCATCATTTGTGTTGACGTGACCATAGTCGCTCCACGCAGAGCGGTAGAACGGCAGAACCTCCAAAACTTCACAGCTCGCCCATCTGGCGGCTTCGGGCAAATCGAACGCGCCGAGATGATGAGGGCTATTCACGATCACAGCCTGCCCTCGAACGATCGCGAGCGCTGGGCGCATCCCAATCGCCTGGGCTCCACGATCGTCATTACCGACGGCACGGGCGCGCTGGTGGATGCCCACACCTATTCCCCGTTCGGCCAGTGAGGCGAGGGCGATGGCGGCTTCGCTATTTCAGGTCTGATCGCGTCCGCGGTCGGGCCGCTTCACCGGGCAAAAGCTGGGTGAGATCATCCCGCCACTGGTTCGAGGGATGATCGAACGAAACCGGGCTCTATTACTACAAGGCCCGCTATTACGATCCGGAGCTGGGAAGGTTCCTCTCCACCGACCCCATCGGCTATGCCGACCAGATGAATCTCTACGTCTATGTGGGCAATGATCCGGTGAACGCGACCGATCCGACGGGGATGGACACTCTACACTTAAGAATATCTGGCCAAGGTAAGCTGGGCAGGTCCCTTACAGCAGTAATAGATCCGTTCACTAATGAAGATTTCACTGTTGGAGGCGGAGGGATATCTGCTGGCATTGCAATTTCATATCCTGGGTTTTCTGGTGGCGAGTGGGATGTGGGGCTGACGGGAACATTCGCAGCGACGGACTAAACTCCGATTTAGGTGATCATTCAAATGGGAGCCCCATCCCTGGTCTGCCTGGGGCATCAGTTGGTCTTGATTTGGGTTTTAATTCTGGATCTGTCTCAGATCTTGCAGGGAGCCCTCAATATGACATCGAGGCCGCGACCAATATTGGAAAAAAAGGTTCGCGTTGGCTGACGACGAATGTTGCACGTGCCCTGCCCCGGGGGGCGATGAGAGACTTTGTGAGAGGGCCTTTGTCCCAAGGTGCGGAAGCTCTCGGTGGCCTTGCCGTTAGCGGTAGCGTGTCGCTTGATGAAAGTGGGTCAATTGATGGTGGTTCTGTAGGTGTTCATAAACGCTTGAATACCGATATATCGATCAGTCTTGAAGCGGTGGGTGTTTGCTCGATCAGGAGGGGGTTGCGATGGCTAAAGTGCTGAACTTTATTGAAAAACTTTGATTGCATCGATAAAGTTTGCTTTCATTATAACGTTGGTGTTTTCATCAATAATAATTATTCTGCCCAACTTTGCAGGTGGCTGGGAAGAGGTAAATCTAACATCAATCTGGGCAGCCCGCTTTCTTTCTTCAGTATTTTTGGGAACTTTTATGATATCAGCAATTATAATATTATTTGTAGAGATTTCTGTTCGCATATTTAAAAATAGTTCAAAATAGATATTTTTACTTAATATTTGAATGCTAATATTAACCCTAAATTATTAATTATTTATTTTAATAAGACTGATATCACAATAGTGAATTATATGGGAGTCGAGTAGAAAAATTCACTTCATTTCATAACTAAAATTACTTGAGTGGCTTAAGTGAGCGTTTGGGCGCAGCGAGCTTTGCCGATCCCTGCGCCTCCGCGGGCCGGCGTCTGGCCAATATCGCCTATGACGCCCAGTCACGCCGGCAGAGCGTCAGCTACGCCAATGGTTCGACCGCGCTGTTTGACTATTCCGCGCGCGGGGATATCCGCTGTCATGACAACAATCTCACCGCCGCGGCGGCCTCGGCGTGTAATGGCGCGGGGGCGGAGATCGCCTCTGACTTCATCAGTAACGGCGTGGGTCAGATCTTGTCTGAAACCCTCACCAGCACGCTGGCGGGCGAGGATCTGGTCTGGCGTCCGGCTTTCTCGGCGAATGATAATTACGCCAGCAACGGGCTGAACCCGTACACCTAGGTCACCGGCGTCTCGCTCACCCCCACCCACCCCCAGGTGCGGCAGAGCAGCGCGGGGCGGTGACAAGTCCCTCACACTTATCTATTTTGATAAGTGTTAAGCGCGGCGGGAGGCCTCCCGCGCTCGCGCACAGGGAGAGACTGCATGATCCGCTGGCTGGCTTTGGGATGTCTTGCGCTGGGTCTGACCCCGGCTGCAGGCTGGGCGCAAGATGCGCCCTTTGAGGTGTCCGAGACCGAGATCACTGACCAGAAGGCGGTCTTCGCCACGGTGCAGAGCGTGGACGTCACCATGGCGCGCGCGCGTCTGTCGGGCACCATCGGCGAATTGCGGATCGACGAGGGCGACCGGGTTGAGGCCGGCGAGGTGCTGGCTGTCGTCGTGGACTCCCAGCTCGCCCCGCAGATCGGATCTTTGAATGCGCAACTGGCGGCGGTCTCCGCCCAGCTGGAACAGGCGCGGGCCGATCTGGCGCGCGATCAGCGCCTGTATGAGCGCGGCCTTGTGGCCGAAGCGCGGCTGGAAGCGGCGCGCACCCAGGTCGAAGTGTTTGAAAATCAGGTCAGCTCCGCGCGCCAGCAACGCGCAGTGACCGTCCAGCGCTCACGCGAAGGCGATGTGCTGGCGCCCGCGACGGGCGTCGTCTTGTCCGTACCGGTGACGGCGGGCAGCGTGGTGATGCCGGGCGAGCAGATCGCCGAGATCGCCACCGATCTTTACGTGTTGCGGCTCTCTTTGCCCGAACGCCATGCCCGCTTCGTGCGGGAAGGCGATCCGGTCCAGCTCGCCGGCGGGGCGTTGACCGAAGACGGCCTGGCCGCGACCGGCACGATTCGTCAGGTCTATCCGCGTATCGAGGCGGGCCGCGTGACGGCAGACGCTGTCGTTGAGGGGCTGGGCGATTTCTTTGTGGGCGAGCGTGTGCGCGTGCTTGTGAACACTGATACGCGCCGCGGTATCGTCATTCCGACTGATCTGATCGAGACGCTCTATGGGCTGGATTATGTCAGCGTGCTCGATGAGAGCGGCCACCCCCGTGACGTGGTGGTGCAGCGCGGCGGCCGGCGAGACGGGCCGGACGGCGAAGCCCGCGTTGAGATCCTGTCCGGCCTGCAGCCCGGCGACCTGCTGGTGCAGCCATGAAGCTGGGCCTGTCTGGACATCTGGCGAACGGCTTTATCCGCTCGCCGCTCACCCCGCTGTTTTTGCTGGCGGCGCTCGGCCTGGGGCTGATCGCGCTTTTGACCATCCCGCGTGAGGAAGAGCCGCAAATCTCCGTGCCCATGATCGACATCATGGTGCGCGCGGACGGTCTGGCGGCGGCGGACTCCGTCGAGCTGATCACCGAACCGCTTGAAGCGATCATTTCGGGCATCGCCGAGGTCGAGCACACCTATTCCAACACCATGGATGACCAGGTGCTGGTCACCGCCCGCTTCAAGGTCGGCGTGGCGGAAGACCTGGCCGTTCTGCGCGTGCATGAGGAAATCCGCGGCCATTACGACCAGCTGCCCCTGGGCGTGCCCGAACCTTTGATCATCGCGCGCGGCATCAATGACGTGCCGATCCTGACCCTGACGCTCAGCCCGGAACCGGGGCTTGGCGAACGCTTGACGGATGCGTCGTTGCTGACGCTGGCCGAAGAGTTGCAATCGCGGCTGACCTCGGTGGACGGTTCGGGCTTGAGTTTCATCGTAGGCGGTCGCGCCCATCAGGTGCGCATCGAGCCTGATCCTGAGCGTCTGGCGCTCTATGGCGTCACCTTGCAGCAGCTGGCGGGCAAGATCACGGCGGCCAATTCCGCCTTTCCGGTGCGTCCCGTGTTTCAGAACGGCGCTGTCGCGCAAACGCTGGTGGGGGAAACCCTGCGCGATCCGGCCTCTATCGGGCTTTTATTGCTGACAACGCGTGACGGACGCCCCGTCTATGTCCGCGATGTGGCGGATGTGGTGATCGGGGCCGAGCCCTCTGATCACCGCGTCTGGTCCCTCTCACGCGAAGGCGACGCCCATGCTGAAGGCGCCCAGGCCGAGGCGGGTCATGGCGCGACAGGCGATTGGGTGCGCAGCCCGGCGGTGACTTTGGCGCTGGCCAAACGCCCCGGCGCGAACGCCGTGGTGGTGGCCGAGCAGGTGCTGGAGACCGTCGAGACGCTGCGCGGCACGCTGATCCCGGACGGGGTGCGCGTCGAGGTGACCCGCAATTACGGGGAGACGGCGGCGGAAAAAGCCAATGAGCTGTTCTTCCATCTGGGCCTTGCGACCATTTCCATCGTGGTGCTGATCGCGCTGATGGTGGGCTGGCGGGAATCCATCGTGGTGCTGGTGGTCATTCCCACCACCATTCTCCTCACCCTGTTCGCGTCCAATACATTGGGCTTCACCATCAACCGGGTCAGCCTGTTCGCGCTGATCTTCTCCATCGGCATTCTGGTGGATGACGCCATTGTGGTGATCGAGAATATCGCGCGGCATTGGGCGATGAAGGATGGCCGTCCGCCGATCAAGGCCGCGGTCGAGGCCGTCGCCGAAGTGGGCAATCCCACCATCGTTGCGACCCTGACCGTGGTGGCGGCGCTCCTGCCCATGCTCTTCGTGTCCGGGCTGATGGGGCCCTATATGGCGCCGATCCCGATCAACGCGTCTGCGGCGATGATCTTCTCGTTCTTCGTGGCGATGATCATCACGCCCTGGCTGATGGTGAAGATCGCCAGCAATGCCGGCGAGCATGGTCATGACGTGGAAGATTCTGAAACCCGGCTGGGCCGCGGCTATCGCGCGATTGCGGGCTGGGTGGTGAAAAGCCGCGCGCGCGCCTGGGCGTTCCTGATCAGCGCCGGGGGTCTGACGCTCGTCGTCATGCTGGCGATCCCGCTGGGGATCGTCACGGTCAAGCTCTTGCCCTTCGACAATAAATCTGAGTTTCAGGTGATCGTGGATCTGCCCGAGGGCGCGAGCCTGGAAGACACCGAACGGGTTTTGTTTGAAGCGGCGGACGTTTTGTCGGGCGTCGAGGAAGTGATCTCCATCCAGGCTTATGCCGGCGCGTCTGCGCCGTTCAACTTCAACGGTCTCGTGCGCCACTACTTCTTCCGCAGCAATCCCGAGCAGGGCGATCTGCAGGTCAATCTGGCGTCACGCCATCACCGCACCCGCCAGAGCCATGATATTGCGCTGGAGGCGCGCGAGCTGTTGAGCGACATCGCCATGCCCGAGGGCACGGTGATCAAACTGGCGGAAACCCCGCCGGGGCCGCCGGTGCTCGCGACCTTGCTGGCCGAGATTTACGGCCCCGACGGCGAGACGCGCCGCGCCGTGGCGTCTGAAGTGCGCCGCATCTTTGAAGAGGTCGATTTCATCGTCGATGTGGATGACAGCTTTGGTCAGCCGCGCCCCCGGCTCCAGATCGTGCTCGATCAGGACAATCTCGAATTTTACGGGGTGGAGCAGGGCGATGTGTTCGACACCCTGCGCATCCTTCTGGATGGCCGCGCGGTGGGTTACGCCCAACAGGGCGATGGCCGCAATCCGCTGGCGATCACGATTGATCTGCCCCGCTCAGAGCGGATCTGGGCCGAGCGCCTGCTCTCCACGCCTGTCCCCGCCAACCTCTTGCCGGGCGACCGCACCGTGGTCGAGCTGGGCGATGTGGTCAGCGTGCGCGAAGTGGAGGGATCGCCGGTGATCTATCGCCGGGACGGCCGCTTCGCCGACATGGTGATGGGCGAGCTGGCGGGCCGTTTTGAAGCACCGATCTATGGCATGGGCGCGGTCGCCGAGCAGATTGAGAGCGAGACCTGGCCTGAGGGACTGCCGCGCCCGGACATTCGCCTGTTCGGGCAACCGCTCAGCGACGACGCGCCCACCTTGTTGTGGGATGGCGAGTGGGAGATCACCTATGTGACCTTCCGCGATATGGGCGCGGCCTTCATGGTGGCGCTGGCGGGGATTTACGTGCTGGTGGTGGCCCAGTTCGGGTCGTTCCGGGCGCCGCTGGTGATCCTGACTCCGGTGCCGCTGACCCTGATCGGCATCCTGATCGGGCACGCCCTGTTCGGGGCGCCGTTCTCGGCCACATCGATGATCGGGTTTATCGCGCTGGCGGGCATCATCGTGCGCAACTCAATTTTGCTGGTGGATTTCATCCGCCATGAAGCCCAGCCGGATGAAACCTTGCGCGAGACCGTGCTGAGAGCGGGGGCGATTCGCTTCAAACCGATTCTTCTGACCGCGCTGGCGGCGATGCTGGGCGCCTCGGTGATCTTGTTTGACCCGATCTTCCAGGGTCTGGCGATTTCTCTGCTGTTCGGCCTGTTGTCCTCGACCCTTCTGACCCTGCTGGTCATTCCGGCGGTCTATGTGGTCTTCAAGGATCCCGACACGCCCTATCTCAGTGATGTGGGAAAAGCGCACGGCGAAGAATAAAAAGGGGAACTCACCGAAACTTGATCCGTTCTGGTTGCCGGGCAAGCGTCCTAAGCGTACGTTAACCTTAACAGGGGGTAAACGCTTGGACGAGGCGGGACAGGCGCACATGCACGAACGAGATCAATTCTCATACGGACTGGGATGGGTCTGGGCCCTGGCGGGCCTGATCTTGATCGGATTGCTTGTTTTCGGCGGCTGGCGCATGAGTGACATCATGCGCGGCGACGATGACAACGAGCCCATTTATGCGGCCTGCATCGACACCTATGGCGACAATAATTGCCGGTGTTTTTCGGGCGTGATGAGCGTTCAGCTCTCGCGGTACGGCTATCAAAGCTATGTGCGCGAGCTGGAGCGTGACGCCTATCGTCGGCGCTATTTCGACGGGCGTCTGGCGCAAAACACCCTCACCGGACGCGATGCCCGGGTCTGCGTGGACGCGTCTGACATTTGCGGCGTGCCGGTCTGTGAACCGCCCCGGTATGATTATTATCAAAATGGTGCGGATGCAGATCCCGCCTATGCCCCGCAATCACAAGAACGTCCGTTCGGCGCGTCCCAGAGCGGCTGGGGCGAGGGCTCATGAACCGGTTCTCCATTCTTGTGACCCTGGCTTTGGCGTTGGCGCTGGCGGGCGGGACGGCGGCTTTTTTCGCCTCTGACAGTGCGGCGCGGCAGTCGATCTTCAACTTTCAGTCCGAACCCGAGGACGAAGACATCCGGGTGACGCGCTCCCCCAGTGATGATGATTGGCAACCGCGCACCCTGTCGGAAGCCTCTCGTCAGCAAGGGCGCTGGACGCCGCGCGGCGGTCGTGCGCCGGGCTATCAGCCGCCGACCTATCAAGGACCGAGCAGCTGGCTGAATCCGAACCGCAGCTGGTTTCCGCGCCAGCGCGATGCGTTTCCGTCCGAACCCTGGTCGTTTCATCTTGAGGCGACGGATCCGGAAACCGGCGAGACGAACGCGACCTTGGTGTGCGTGGACGGCGCCGCGGAATGCGTGCCTCGGCCCATCGCGGCGCGCGTTTACAGCGAGGCGGCGCGATATTGGTTGTTGCGCGGTGATGCGGAGCTGACCACGCTGGAGCTTGATTGCGGCGACAGTTTTTCCTCCCTCATCGACTTTGGATGTGAACAGGCGGGCGGACGTCCGCTCATGCCTGAATCGCGTGAAGCGGCCATGCGCTTCTGGAACCGGTCGGTCGCCTGGGGGCGACCTTTCGGGGCGCAATCCTCGATCCTGGCGCAGCGCCGGCTTCAGGCGCATCTGGTGGATTGCCCGGTGACCCAAGACAGCCTGGCGCGTATCGCTCGCGATCCTGAAAGCCGTCTGGCGGACGTGATCGGGCTCAATCTGCGGCAGGCGGCCTTGTCCGCGTTGGGGTATTACAACGGCTCAATCGACGGAACCTATGGGGCTGAGACCCGCCGGGCCGTGCGCGCCTTCCAGCGCGAACTTGGCTATGACGAAACCGCGTCGCTGACGCCGCGCCAGACCGCCCAGCTGATGTGTCACGCCGCCCAGACCGCGCGCGACCCCAGCGTTCAGAACGTGCTGGGGATCATGCACGCCGTCGGACTCGGCGTCGTTCAGAACACGGACCTGGCGCTGGAATGGCTGGAGATGGCGGCTGTGCGCGGCGACCCTGACGCCAATTTCAATCTGGCGGTCATTTACGGCACGGGCGCGGTGTTCGGCTCGTATCGTTTGTGCGCCATCGTGGAAAACCCCGAACGCGCTGACGCGTATCTGCGTGATGCAGCCGAGCTGGGCCATGGCCTGGCGCGGCGCTTCCGTTCGACGCCCGAACTGACGAGCGCGCCCAACGCGCATGTGAGATGGGCCCGGATTCGCGAAGAGATCGAAGAAGAAGCCGCCTCCGAGCCGGGCCGGGGAGCCCGGGCGATGGAGATACTGCGCAACGCCATGCGCGCCCGCGTCCCGCCGGCTCATGCCGGATGCCTGGACGCCAACGCGAGCCGATGACCGGCGAGATCAAGAGGACAGGACTGATGCGCAATTCAATCTTACTCAGCGTGCTGATCAGCGCCGCCGCGCTCGCAGGCTGCAAGACCGAGCCCGATTATATTCCGCCGATAGACCCGTACTATCCGCCCGCTAGCGCGCCCGTAGAAGCGACGGCGGACGCCATCGCGCTCGATACCGCCTTGCAGGTCTGCGAAGTGGACTCCTTGCGGGCTCAACGTGATGAGCGCATTGAGTCCGCGCGTGCGCTTCTGATCACCGGCTATGCCTCGGGCGGGGATGTGAACGAGCGCTGGGAGGACCGCGAAGGCACGCTTCGTGTGGACCAGCCGCCCTCAGGGCCGCAAACCGAGCGTACGGAAATGCTGCGGGCTTTCGAGCTGGACCTGGACGCCGCCTATCGGTTCGCAGCGGGCTCTTGCCGCGCCTATTCCGCCTGCATGCATCAGCGCGATTACGAGGAACGCGATTGCGTGGCGTCGCTGAATTCGTGGGAGCGGGCTCAGGATCGCTTCACGGACGTGTCGCTATCGCTGGCGGAAATCCGTGCTGATATCGCGGCGCCGGCCCGTCATCATCGCGCCCATGGACGGGATCGTTATGACCGCCGTCATGCGCGACCGCGCCGGGACCGTGATTGCGAGGGCGTGATTGCGGATCTGTTCACCACGGACGCCTGCGACCGCCAGCACTAAGCCTGGCGACCTAGCGCACCTGATAGGGTTCGACGGAACGCACCACCATTGAATAGGCGGTGGCGGCGAGATCTGTGTCCACGCGTTCGATTTCCATGCGGCCTTCCACCCAGACCGGCTCCCACAGACTGTCAAAACGGATGGGCTCCAGCGCGCGCAGATAGACGATCTGGTTGGGGGGCGGCGGCGGAACGTGGACGCAGGCGCCATGATAGGGCAGCAGCAAAAACTCCTGCGCCGATCCGTTCTCCGCAAAATCGAGCGGCAGGATATAGCCCGGCATCCGCACCACCAGCCCATCGAGGTCTTCGACAATATTGAAGGTGCCGATCTGGCCTTCGATCGTGCTTTGCTCACCCAGCTGACTCATCAAGGATGGATCGGCGCGCCCTTCAGTGAGCGCTTCGAGAACTTCCAGATCTGAATCAGGCAGCAGGTCGCGCCAGACCAACAGCTCGGCTTCAGCGTCGGGGGCGACCGCCACCAGCCCGGAAACGCTTTCGCTGCTCTGAGTCGGTTCGGCTCCACACGCTGTCAGTGCGAGCAGGGCGAGCAGGCTCAGACCAGATATGCGCAACATGAGAACAAAGCTCCAGTATAAGGCATGGGCGTCTCAGGAACTGTCAGAGCGAAATGCACGCAGTTTTAAGAACTTCCTGTCATAAACCTTCAGAAGAGCCGTGAGAAGCGGTCCTGGAGGTGGCTTGATGGGTCAGTTTAACCCGGCGGATGACATTCAAACACACGATACTGCGCATCGCGCCAGACAGGCGCAGTATGAGCTGGTGTCCAAAGGCGCGCTCCGCGCCGTGCCGCTGAACATCGTCAATGCGCTGCTGCTGACCGCGATCATTCATCCTTATGTGCCCCCGGTCCTGTTCTGGCCCTGGCTCGCCGTGCTCTGCATCGGCCCGGTGATGCGCTTCTCAGCCATGTTGCGCGCACGCAAGGCGGATCGCCCGCCCAACGACACCGAAATGTATCTGTATATCGCCCTGTCCGCCCTTGTGGGGGTGGCTTGGGGCGCGACGCCGCTCATTTTGTCCAATGCGGCTCCCGCTCTGGTGGCGCAGATCGTCGGCCTGGTGATCGCCGGCATGGCCGCCGGCGCGGTGCTGACCTCGGCGGGCGAGCGGCGGGTCATTCTGTCTTACGCCGGTCCGGCGCTCGGCTTGTGGGCGGTGTCACTGATCCATGTTGATCCGGTGATTGGCGGCTTCGGCGCCATGATGTTGCTCGGTTTCCTGTCCGGAATCACCATGCTGGCCAAGACCTATGCCGAGACCTTGAAGGAATCGGTCGCCGCCACCGTGGCGCTGGAGAGCGCCAACAAGAAAACCCTTGAACAGGCCGCCGCTCTGGCGCGCCTCGCTGAGCACAATGACCAGGCGGCGCGCAAGGCGGAAGAGACAGCGCGCGCAAGCGCTGTCATGCTCGCCAATATGGGGCATGAGCTGCGCTCGCCGCTGAACGGTGTGCTGGGCATGGCGCAATTGCTCGACAAGACGGCTCTGACCGATGAGCAGAGCTTGATGGTGTCACGGCTTCTGGAGAGCGGCGGGACCCTGGAGAGCCTGATCAATACGGTGCTTGAAGTCTCGCGAATTGATGCGGGCCGGATGGAGCTGGTGGTTGAGGATCTGACACCCAGCGATCTCGCGGACCGCTTGCGTCGCGAGCACACGCCCCATGCCCTCGCCAAGAAACTGGATCTGCAAATCGAGCTGACGGGCGATGCCGAGCGCACCCTGCGTGCTGACGGCGGACGCCTGCTGCACATGTGCCGGATCCTGACCGGGAATGCGCTGCGCTTCACTGAAAGCGGCGGCGTCACGATCCGCCTGCATTTGGATGAAACGTCGAACGCCTCATCCTCGCTCCGCATCGAGGTTCACGACACAGGGTCCGGCGTGCCGGAGAGCTCACGCGATCAGTTGTTCAACGCCATGGGGCGCGACACGATCGACGAAAACATCAAGCAGTCAGGCACGGGGCTGGGCCTGCATCTGGTGCGCAAGCTGGCTGAAATGATGCATGGCGATGTCGGTTACGCTCCTGTCGAGGGTGAGACCGGATCTGTGTTCTGGTTTGAGGTGAAGCTGCGCCATTCGGCCAAAGCGGACCGGTTCGCCGATGGCGAGCAAATGTCGGTGTCCAGCCGCCGGTTGCGTATTCTGGTGGGTGAGAGCGAGCCGGCATTGCGCTCTGTGCTGCTGGGCTATCTCAAATCTTTCAATTGCGTGGTGACCTGTTCCAGCAATTCCGCCGAGCTCGTCGATGCGCTTGGGGCCTCGGCTTACGACGCGGTCGTTCTGGGACATGAACTCAGTGATGTAGAGCCCGAGGACGCGGCCGCAGATGTGCGCGCCTTGCCGTCCACCGCGGCTATGACGCCGGTATTGCGCCTTGTGGAAGGCCTGGATACGCCGCTGCGGGTGAATGCCATGGAGACGCTGATCCGCTCTCCGGTCAGCGCGGAAGTTTTGATGGAAGGGCTTAAGCAGGCCCTCGCCAATGATCCGATCGCCAACGCCCAGCTGTACCGGATCGCCTGACCGGATCAGCGCCGGGTCAAGATGTCTGCTCAATCACCCAGTTCTGAAAGCCTTCGGCGCTGAGTGCGCTGTTGACGTCGAGCGTCAGAATACAGGGCTCGTCATAAGGGTGCAGGGCGGCGATCTCCGCTTTGACCTGATCTGCAGCGCCGACTGAGGTCTTGAACAGCGCGATGATTTCGCGCTCGCTTTGCACCTCGCCTTCCCAGCGATAGATGGACTGGCTCGCGCCCAGGACATTGGCGCAAGCAATCAGGCTTTTCTCAAGCAGGCGATGCGCAGCGCGCGTCACGCTCTCCTCATCCGGCCAGGTGGTGTACAGCAGACAAATCGTGGGGGCGGTGTCAGGCATGGATGTGATCCTTGCAGGCGCGCGGTGAAAGCAAGATATACTGGCTACATGGATACACGCTCTTCTTCAAACGCGGCCCTGGTGCTGTTCTCCGGCGGTCAGGATTCCGCCACCTGCCTCGCCTGGGCGCTATCGCGCTATGAGCGGGTGGAGACCATCGGCTTTGACTATGGTCAGCGCCATGATGTGGAGCTGACCGCGAGACAAAACGTCCGCGCCGCCCTGCTCGACGCCTTACCTGCGTGGGCGAACCGCCTGGGCGAGGACCGGCTTGTGGACCTGTCCGGCTATGGGGCGCTCGCGGAAAGCGCGCTGACGGCGGACATGGAGATCGTCATGACCGAGGCCGGTCTGCCCTCGACCTTCGTGCCGGGGCGCAATCTGGTCTTCCTCACCGTCGCCGCCGCGCTCGCCTATCGCCGCGGCGTCGACGTGCTGGTGGGCGGCATGTGCCAGACCGATTATTCGGGCTATCCCGACTGCCGCGAGGACACGATCCAGACCCAGGCGAAAGCGCTGGGGCTCGGGCTTGATCGGCCGACACGGGTTGAGACCCCGCTCATGCATCTGGACAAGGCTCAGACCTGGGCGCTCGCGGATGAGCTGGGCGGAGATGCGCTGGTCGATCTGATCGTTGAGCACAGCCATACCTGTTATCGCGGCGAACGCGGCCAACGCCATGACTGGGGCTATGGCTGTGATGACTGCCCGGCGTGTGATTTGCGCAAAAAGGGCTGGACCCAGTGGCGCGAGGGCGCGGCGGCTTCATGACCTATTCCGTCAAGGAAATGTTCCTCACTGTTCAGGGCGAGGGCGGCCAGACAGGGCGTCCGGCGGTGTTCCTGCGCTTTGCGGGCTGTAATCTTTGGAGCGGGCTGGAGCGTGATCGCGCCAGCGCCATTTGCCAGTTCTGCGACACGGACTTCGTGGGCGTCGACGGGGTGAATGGCGGCAAGTTCAAGACCGCCGAGGCGCTGGCTGACGCCGTCGCCAGCCTGTGGCCGGGCGGGGGCGAGCCTTATGTGGTCTGCACCGGCGGGGAACCGCTTCTCCAGCTCGACGCGCCCCTGATCGACGCTCTGCATGCCGAAGGGTTCAAGATTGCGGTCGAGACCAATGGCACGATCGAGGCGCCGCAGGGCATCGACTGGGTGTGCGTCAGTCCCAAATCCACAGCGCCGCTCAAGCAGATCACAGGCGATGAGCTGAAGCTCGTCTACCCTCAGCCCGAGGCCATGCCCGAGCTGTTCGAGCATCTCGATTTCAGGCAATTCCGGCTTCAGCCCATGGATGGACCGAAGCAGGCGGAGAACGCGCAAGCGGCGTTTGAGTATTGCCTCAAGCATCCCAAATGGATGCTCAGCCTGCAGACGCATAAATGGATCAATGTGCCCTAGGCGGGCGTCTGTTCGCAAAGCTCGGTGACGAATTTGTCCTCGGGCGCGGCCTTGCCCGGGGTCACGGCGTCCACGGTCCCGACCACCACCTTGCCGGCGGTTCCCACCACGGCGCCGGTTGCGCCCACCGCGAGATCGGCGGTCTGCACCACGATGCAGCCGGGCGTCAGCATCAGCGTGGCGAGGGCGAACATCACAAGGGCAGGGCGCATCATGGCGAACTCCAGAATAACCGGCGGAGCAGGGAGCTCCACCGGTTGTTAGTCTGGCCTTGAGGCGCTTAAGGCCGGGTGAACATCCCGCGCTAGAGGCTGTCCACCATCACGATTTCGGCGTCCTCAATCGCAGTGATCTGAAGACTCGCTTCATCGACGATCGCGGCGCCGTCGCGCGGGCCCAGGGTTTCGTCATTGACCGTCACCGCGCCCTTGGCGAGCGCCAGATAGGCGTGACGGCCCGGCTCCAGCGCATAGCTTGCGGACTGGCCGGCCTTGAGCGTGCCGCCAAGCACCCGCGCATCGGCGCGGATGGGTAGGGCGTCGTCATCACCCTTGCGGCCCGAAGCCAGCACCACCAGCTCGCCCGCCCGATCATCCTTGGGAAAGCTGCGGCTGTCCCAAAAGGGCTCGCCGCCGCGCTCATCAGGCATAATCCAGATCTGGAAGATGCGGGTCAGCTCGCTTTCCTGATTATACTCGGCGTGGCGGATGCCTTTGCCGGCGCTCATCACCTGCACATCGCCCGCCACCGTGCGGCCCTTATTGCCCAGATTATCCTGATGCGTGATCGCGCCGTCACGGACATAGGTGATGATCTCCATCTCCGCATGCGGATGCGGGGGAAAGCCCGTGCCGGGCTGGATCTCGTCATCGTTCCAGACGCGCAGCGCGCCCCAGCCCATGCGTTTGGGATTGTGGTAAGAGCCGAAGCTGAAATGGTGTTTCGCGTTCAGCCAGTCGATCCGGAACGCGCCCAGATCTTCAAAGTGTCGAATATCGATCATGACGAACCCTCCTTAGCTCGTGTGTTGGACACATAGATAGCGTGCGGAGGGGCCGGCATTAACGGGGCGTCTGGACGGTGAGTTTTGCCGAACTGGAAAGGATCATTCCGCAGGAGCCGGAACGGGTGTGGATTTTGGTTTCAGGGTGAAGCGCGGCAGCAGCCAGTGCACCAGCGGCCCGATGGAGACTGCATAGAGCACGGTGCCGATGCCCACCGTGCCCCCAAGCAGAAACCCGCTCGCCAGCACAACCAGCTCGATCCCCAGACGCACCCGACCCACCGGCCAGCCTGTGCGGGCGCAGAGCCCGGTCATCAGACCGTCGCGCGGGCCAGGTCCTAGTCCGGCTCCGATATAGCTGGCGGTGGCGATCGCATTGAGGCCGATGGCGCTGACCAGGACGACCGCACGCAGGGCGCAATCGGTCATTTCAGGCAGGATCCAGAGCGTCAGATCGGCGACTGTGCCGATCAGCAGCACGTTCATCACAGTGCCAAGGCCGGGTTTCTGCCGGATCGGCCACCAGGCCAAAAGGACCAGCAGGCCGACCAGATTCACCGTCATTCCGAAGCTCAGGCCGATCCGGCCTGACAGGCCTTCATGAAACACATCCCACGGATCAAGCCCCAGATTGGCGCGAACCATCAGGGCCAGCGAAACGCCATAGGCCGCCAGGCCCAGGTGCAATTGAATAAGACGCTTGATCAACATGAGGGCTATGTGGACAAAAGTGGTTCTATAAAATAGAGCCAAGATGAAGATCTTGGCGCTATGCGGGCGCCACGATCTGAAACAGGATGCCGCAATGTCTGATCATTCCTTGTCCTTCGAAAGCCTGCGCCGCCTGATGCAGGGCTGGCGCGAGGGAGCTGAGGGGCCTGCTTATCGAAAGATCGCGGATCGTTTGCGCTTCGCCGTGCTGGATGGCCGGATCGGTCTGGGCGTGCGCCTGCCGGGCGAGCGGCGGTTGGCCGAGGAATTGAAGGTCGCTCGCATCACCGTCTCTCAGGCTTATGATGTGTTACGTGACGCTGGGTTCCTGGAACGCGGGCAGGGTGCAGGTTCGGTCATTGTGCTGCCGGACGGCGCGGAAGCCTTGCAGGAAGGCGCCAGTCAGGATCCGGGTCTGCTCGACCTGGCGGCTGCGACCACGCGCGCTCATCCCGATTTGGCTCCGGCCTATCGCAAGGCGATGGAGCATCTGCCCGCGCTGTTGCCGCATTCGGGCTATGACATGCGCGGCGAACCCGGCCTGCGCCAAGTGCTCGCCCGGCGATACGCCGATGTCGGCGTGGCGCTGTCTCCAGACCAGCTTCTGGTCTGTCAGGGCGCGCAACACGGCCTGGTGCTTCTGATCCGCGCCTTTCTGAAACCCGGCGACCGGGTGGCGGTGGACTTGCCCAGCTATCCCAATGCGCTTGATGCCTTTCACCGGGCGGGCGTTCAGATGCGCGGTTACCCGGTCAATGACTCAGGATGGTCGGTTGAAGAGCTGGAGCATGATCTGGCGCGGGGCCGGTACAAGATGGCCTATCTGATCGCGGACCATCACAATCCCACAGGCCAGGTCATGACGGCGGAGGCGCGCTTCCGTCTGGCGCGCGCCGCCAAACGCGGCGATGCGCTCCTGGTGTTTGACGAATGCGTGAGAGAACTCTGGCTGGATGAGCCGCCGCCTCTGATCGATCCGCCTCATTATCGTGCGCCTGTGGTGCGCCTGGGGTCGGCCAGCAAGGTCTTCTGGGGCGGCCTGCGCACCGGATGGATCGCGGCGGACCGGCGTAAAATCGATCAGGTTCACGCCGCGCGCGCTTCCATTGATCTGGGCGGGCCGCCGCTGGAGCAGATCACCACGCGCATCCTCTTTGAAGACTTCCCCGATGCGGTGGACCGTCAACGTGCGGCCTTGCGCGATGAGCACGCCTTTTTGCACGAGGCGATCAAGCAGCGCTTTCCCGATTGGCAGGTTCTGCCGGTCCGGGGCGGGCTGTCGCTCTGGCTCCGGCTGCCGGCGCCGCTGAGTCCAGCGCTCGCCAGCGCGGCGCGGGATCTGGGGCTGAAACTCGAACCGGGTCCACGGTTTTACTTGCACCAGGGCGGCGAGTCCGCCTTGCGCCTGCCGTTCAGCCGGGATCGGAGCTTCATGCTCAACGCTCTGGATATTCTGGAGCAGGCCTGGGCCAGGAGCCTGGCCGGGCAAGGGCGCCTCCGTGACGCCGCTTCGCCCAGCCCGGTGTTTTAGGCGCCTTCACGCCGCCAGGCCAAGGCGAACAGGCCCAGCACCAGAAGCGCGATCAGAAGGCCGGGCGCCAGCGGCGTGGACTGTGCGTCAGTGACCCGATAGGCGGCGTTGCGCTTCAGGCCCGCCCAGTTCATCCCCGCCTGACGGGCGCGCGCATTGGTGCGGCGCAGGTCGGGCAGGTCGATGGCGTCGCCCAGGGCGAACACGCCGCCGCCGCTTGAGTCCACCAGCGTGGCGAAGCCTTCAGGATCGGGGCGCAGATCGCGATATTCCAGCGGATTGAGCGGGCCGGAGGCGGTGACCGTGGTCAGCTCGCCTGACCGCAGGCGCACCAGGCCTTGCTCGCGCGCCGGGAGGCGCTGCACATAATCGCCAAAGCCGTTGGACGTCATCGCCATCGTGTCGCGGGCGCCGGACGGCCATTCGATCTCAAGATCGGGCACAGCGTCAGACAGCGTGTTGCGCGTCACTTCCAGTTCGCCATTTACGACCCGGGCGCTCAGGCGTTCTTCGTCGAGCTCGGGCTCGCCCATCAGCCAGTGCGCCACCCGTCGGAACAGCTCATCATGGGGGCCGCCGCCCTCATAACCGCGCGCCCACAGCCAGGCCTGATCAGACAGCAGGATCGCTGCGCGGCCCTGACCTTCGCGCGACAGGGTTAGCAGCGGATCGCCATTGGGCGCCTGCAACACCGTCTCGCCGGACAGGGCGCGGGCGCCGATGCTGCGGAACCAGGGGCCCCATTCGCCCTCACCGGTCAGCATGGGCCGGGTGACAGGGTGTCTTTGGCCGATATCGCTGATCTGCGGGACAAAGCGATCCTCGCTGATCAATCCGGTCGGCACAGCGGGCAAAACGCTCGCCAGCGGCGAGCGCGCCACGCTTTCTCCGCCGGCGAAGGGCGGACCGGTGGTGACAAGCAGCGCGCCGCCGTTTTCAACATAATTGGCGATGTTATCAAAATAGAGCGGGCGCAGGATGCCGCGGCGGCGATAGCGGTCGAAAATGACCAGATCAAATTCCTGCAGGCTCAGCTGGAACAGCTCGAACACCGGAAAGGCGATCAGCGCCAGCTCGTTGGGCGGCACGCTGTCATCCTTGTCCAGCGGGCGCAGAATGGTGAAGTGCACCAGATCGACGCTGGGATCGGATTTCAGAAGATTGCGCCAGGCGCGCGCGCCGTTATGCGGCTCGCCCGTCACCAGCAGCACCCGCAAGCGGTCGCGCACGCCAGTGACGTTCACCGCCGCGCGATTATTGATCAGGGACAGCTCGCCGGGGCCCGGTTCGACCTCGATCTCGACCACATTGGGCCCGCGATTGGCGATCTCGGCCTGAACAGTAACATCTTGACCAATCTGGACCCGCGCGCTGATCGGCTCGCCGCCATCGACGTAGAGATTGACCATGGCCGTGCCGGTGGCCGCGCCTTCATCCTCGACGCGCAGCGTGAAGCTGACCGGATCGCCTACCAGCCCATAGCGCGGCGCTGAGGAGACGATCAGGCGGCGGTCGCGCGCGTTGGGATCGCCCGTGAGGAAATGGTGCACGGGCGCATCCAGCCCAAGCTCATCCGCGCTGGGGGGCGTATCATGCACTTGTCCGTCAGACGCGATGATGACGCCCGCCAGCCGGTTGCGCGGCGCTTGTGACAGACCTTGCTGGAGGGCGCGGCTCAGGCGGGTGCCGTCTTCGGACGCGCCGCCAGAGACTTCGATCAGGTCCAGAAGCGGATCACGCTCGGCCAGCGCGCGCATGGCTTGAGCGACCTGTACGGCGGCGTCGCTCCGCGTGCCGATCTGCATGGAGGCGCTGTCATCTGTGATCAGCACCGCCACATCGCTCAGCGGTTCACGGGTTTCCTGCACCAGGGCCGGATTGAGCAGAGCGCCGGTCAGAACCAGCGCCGCCAGGGCTCGCCAGAGCCAGCCTTTCAGGCCGCGCACCAACGCAAATCCGGCCACAGCCAGCGCCAGCGCGCCCAGCCCGTAGGCGAGCAGGGGCGGGATGAGCGGGGAGAAGGCGAGCGTCACAGCGTCCATCAATCCTGTCCCAACCGTTCCAGAATGGCGGGCACATGCACCTGATCGGCCTTGTAGTTGCCGGTCAGGGCGTACATGGCGAGATTGACCCCGAACCGGATGGCCAGTTCGCGCTGTCTCGGCCCGCCCTCCACCGGAGCGAGCGGGCGGCCCTGTTCGTCAATCGCCCAGGCCGAGGCCCAGTCCGCCGAGCCGATCACCACGGACGACGCGCCGTCCCGGCCCGAGCTTTCGGGATTGGCTTCCACCCAGATCCGGGTGTCGGGATAGCGTCCGGGAAACTCGGTCAGAAGATAAAACGCCCGGCCCAGCACATGATCATCGGGCATTTGCTGCAAGGGCGGCACTTCGACGGAATCCAGCAGCCGCACCAGCCCGGGATGCGGGGCGAGCCCGCGACCGCTGGCGCGCCCGTCGCGGGTGTCAAACACGATCAGCCCGCCCGCATTCATATAGGCCGTGACGCGGGCGGCGGCCTCTGGCGACAGGGCTTGCGCGTCTTCGGTCACGGGCCAGTAGATCATCGGATAGAACAGGATTTCGTCAGTTTCGATATCGACGCCGGCGGGCGTGCTGGGTTCAACCGCGCTGCGGCGGGTGCTTTCGCGCGACAGTCCGGCGAGGCCGGCCCGGCTCAGCTCGTCTATGCGGGAATCGCCTGTGCGCACATAGGCGAGCCGGACTTCCAGCGCTTGTTGCTCTATGACGGGCCCGGTTTGCGCCTGGGCGTCTTGCGGCAGAGCGCCAAGGGTCAGCGCGAGCACGGCGATTGCGCCGAAATTGCGTGTGGCGAAGGGCATGCGCCCGGACAGGATGAGTGTGATCAGACCATCCAGGCACAAGAGGATCAGGGCCAGACTCAAGAGCGGCCCCGCCAGTCGCGTCTCGATCGCGCCATCGCCCGAGCGATAGGTCGCGCCGGGCAGGTCGCGCGCCATCATGGCCAGATCATCCCCGGGCTGCATCACATTGAGCGCGGCGCTTGCCGCGCCCAGGCTCCAGACGCCAGGGGGCGTCTGCGCACTGGCGCGCGCTTGTGTGAACTGATCGGCGGCGATCATCCGTGATTGGCCGACAGGGTCCGTCAAAAGCCCGTCCGCGGTCAGCTGACGCTCCAGCCCCCAGGCGCCGCCCTGGGGCGGGGTCGGGTCCGCGCCGCCGCTCAGCGATAGAACGCGTTCCAGCATGGCCGGATAAAGCCCGGACAGGGGCAGGGAGGACCAGTCAGGCCCGGCGGTGACGTGAAACAAGACGATCCAGCCTTGCCCGCGCCGGTCTGCGGTCACCAGCGGCGTGCCGTCTGACAGGCGCGCCCAGACCTTGGCGTCGAGATCGGGGCCGGGCTCGGCCAGAACCTGGCGGGTGACCTGCGCTTCAGTTGAGACCTCAAGCCCGGTGAACGGGCTTTCATCGGGGAAGTCTGCAAGGCGCTGGGGATCCTCCCACGCCATGGCGCCGCCAAACAGGCGTCCGCCTTCGCGCAGGCGCACCGGCAACAGGTCATCCGCGCGGGTGGCCAGGTTCGGCCCGGAAAAGCGGATCAACAGACCGCCCGCTTCGACAAAGGCGGTCAGGCGGTCATCCTCGAGGCGCGCATTGTCCACCATCACCAGCGCCGAGGGTTCTGTGCCGAGCAGCGTGTCGAGGTCTCCGCTTACAAGTTCTGAGGACCCCGCCAGCGCTTCGCGGGCGTAATGATAGTCAGACAGAAGCGGTTGCCGCTCGCCGCTGGTCTCCGGCGTCAGCAAACCCACCCGCGGCCGCCGCCAGCGATCGCCGGTGATGTGGGTGGCGCCAGCCGAGCCGAAGCGGTCGAGTGACAGGCGCGCGATCTGGTTGCGCAGATCGAGTGGCAGGCTGGCGGACAGATCCAGGCGTTGCTCGCCGGCTTCAAACACGCCCTCCATCCGCGCCAGCGCCTGACCGTCTGCGCCTGTGGCGTTAAGGGTCACCGGGCGTTCGGAGTCGCTGTCCGCGCGCACCAGACGCACGTTGAAGCCATCGGGCTCCACCCCGACCCGCGTCAGGCCGATGGCGGTGCGTTCAGGCGCAGGCAGGACGATCGTCACGGGTCCCGATGCGCTGAGCGTCCGCGCCAGCGCGCGATCTTGGTCGCCGTTTGAGACGCCGTCGCTGATCCATATCGTGTCGAAGCGTTCGGGCCCGCCTTGCTGGCTCAAGCCGGTTTCCAGACGCTCCCGGGTTACCTCGCGGGCCGGCGGCCAGGCGCGCAACTCATGGGCGTTCAGACGGGCCAGGGCGTTGCTGGCGGGACCAAAAGACACATCGCTCGGGCTGGCGGGCGCCGCGGTGAAGACCAGCAGCACGTCGCGGCCTTCGCTGCGCGCGGCGATCAGCTGGCTGCGGGCTTGCGCCTGCATTTGCGGCCAGTCCGGCGCCGAGCGCCAGCCATCGTCCACCAGCAGCAGAAGCGGGCGATCCGTACTGATCTCCGTTTGCGGGCTCAGGATCGGTCGGGCCAGCGCCAGAATCACCAGCGCCGCCATCACCAGCCGGAGCACGAGGAGCCACCAGGGCGTGGATTGCGGGGTTTCCGGCGTCCGCGCGAGGTTTTGCAACAGGCGTAGCGGCGCAAAGACGATCCGCGCCGGGGCGGGCGGGGTGGCGCGCAGCAAAAGCCAGAGCAGCGGCAATACGGCGAAGGCGGCCAGCGCCCAGGGCGCGGCGAAGGCGAGCGGACCCAGGCTGATCATGAACGCGGCTCTGACAAGGCTTGATACAGCGCGAGCACGGCGCTCGCCGCCGGACGGTCGGTGCGATGGGTGATCAGCCGCCAGCCATACTGACGCGCCAGATCATTCAGCTGCGCGCCATGACGGCTCCAGGCCTCGCGATAGGCGGTGCGGGCGTCTTCAGCGCGTCCAAACAACAGGCTGTCCCCGCCGCCAGACGCGGCTTCAAACCGGGTGCGGCCCTTGAAGGGGAAATCGTCTTCGGCGGGATCGATGACGCGCAACAACGCACCGCTGGCGCCTTGGGCGGCGAAGCGGCTGAGCCGGGCCTGCCAGGTCTCGACCGGATCGAGAAAATCACTGGCGATTACAAGCCGGGCATGACGTGGCAGGTCTGCAGCTTCAACGCTGTCCGCCTCTCCGTCGCCCATCGCCAGAGCGCGGCTGACGGTTTCAAACCCGGTCCGGCCAGCTCGGGCGCGCCCGGTTTCCCCCAGCACCGAGAGGCGCTCGCCGCCGCGATTGAGCAGGCTCGCGATCGCCATCAGGGCCACCGAGGCGCGCTCGGCTTTCGAGGGCAGTCCGGGTGAATGCAGCTGCATGCCGGCGGACCCGTCGCGCCAGAAATAAATGGCGTTCGCCGCCTCCCACTCCACTTCACGGATATACAGATGATCGCCCTGGGCGGAGCGGCGCCAATCGACAAAGCGCGCGCCGTCTTCAGGCCGGTGATGGCGGTATTGCCAGAAGGTCTCGCCCTGACCTGCGCGTCGCCGTCCGTGCACGCCATGGGCGACGCTGGCGGCGATACGCTCAGCCTCGGCCAGCAAGGCCGGGAAGCGCGCCGCCGCCTGCTCCGCATCATGGCGCAGGCGGGTCAGTTGGAGAGGGGCAGGAGCCTGGCTCATCAAATATTACGCGGCGGCTTTCGCAAGGCGGTTGATCAGGGCCTCAAGCTGCAAGCCCTCGGCTCGGGCGGCGAAGCTGAGCGCCATACGGTGCTTGAGCACGGGCTCGGCGAGTGCGAGCACGTCTTCGGTAGATGGCGCGAGACGACCCTGCAGCAAGGCGCGGGCGCGTACCGCCAGCATCAGCGCCTGACCGGCGCGGGGGCCAGGCCCCCAGCTGACGCCGTCGCGGACTTCTTGGTCATTGGAGCGGTCCGGGCGGGCTTGTTCGAGCAGCGCCAGAATGGCGTCGAGCACGGCTTCACCCACCGGCATGGCGCGCACAAGCTCTTGCAGGTCCAGGATTTCCTGCGCGTTCAGAACCGGCTCGGCCATGGCGTCTTCAGAGCCGGTGGTGGCCAAGAGGATGGCGCGTTCCTGATCCTTGTCAGGATAGGGCACGTCGATCTGCATCAGGAAGCGATCCAGCTGGGCTTCGGGCAGCGGATAGGTGCCTTCTTGCTCGATCGGGTTCTGGGTCGCCAGCACGTGGAAGGGCTGGGGCAGGTCATGGCGTTCGCCCGCCACGGTGACAAAGCCTTCTTGCATGGCCTGTAGAAGGGCGGCCTGGGTGCGCGGGCTGGCGCGGTTGATCTCGTCCGCCATCAGCAAGCGGCAGAAGACCGGGCCGGGAATGAAGCGGAAATGGCGTTTGCCGTCGGCGTCCTGGTCGAGCACTTCAGAGCCCAGAATATCGGCCGGCATCAGGTCGGGGGTGAACTGCACCCGCTTGTCCTCAAGACCCGTGACCACCGCCAGCGCATGCACCAGACGGGTTTTCGCCACGCCCGGCGGGCCGACCAGCAGGCCATGTCCGCCTGACAGGATCACGGCGAGCGATTGTTCGACCACGTCATCGAGCCCGATAATGGAGCGGGCGATGGAGCGGCGAACCTCGGCCAGGCGTGCGGTTGCAGCGTCTGCGCGTGCTGAAAGCGCCTGTACGTCTTCCTTCGAGGTGGGCATCGGCTTACATCCTTGAACGAGGCTGTTTTCTAACCTCAAACATGGCCGCAGCCAGAGGAGGTGTCCATGGGCGCACCGAAGTCTGAACAAGATGCAATGCAGTCGCTGCTCTCGGCGGCTGAAGCGATCGATACCGCAGACGGCTATCCCCCGGTGGATCGGTGGGAGCCGGAGTATTGCGGCGAGATGGATCTCGTCATCAAACGCGACGGCAGCTGGTGGCATGAAGGCGCGCGGATCGGGCGCGAAAAATTGGTCCGGCTGTTCGCGCGCATCCTTCGAAAAGATGCAGATGGCGAGACTTATCTCGTCACCCCGGTCGAAAAAATCAAAATCAAGGTCGAGGCCGCGCCCTTCACCGCCGTGCGCGTGGATCGGACAGGCTCCGGTCAGGATCAGAAGCTGGCTTTTCTGACCAATCTTGATGACGCCGTGATCGCGGGTCCTGAACATCCCTTGCGCGTTGAGATCGCTGAGGACGGCGAGCCTGAACCCTATGTGCATGTGCGCGGGCGCCTAGAGGCGCTGATCACGCGCGCGGCCTTCTATGATCTTGTGGAGTTCGCGGAGCGTGGTGAAAATGATCAGGGCGAGCAGGTGATGGGCGTGTGGAGTCGCGGCGTGTTCTTCCCTCTGGGGCCGATTGCATGAGCGTAGAGACCGACCGCATTCTCAAGCGGCTGCATGCTGTGCTGGACCCTGTTGATGCGCGCGTTGAGACGCGTCCGACTCGCGGCGATGGGGATTTGAACGCGGATTTGGCTCTGCCCGCAGGTCGCAAGCTCAAGCCAGCGGCTGTTCTGGCCTTGCTGGTCAAGCGCGAGGCGGGGCTGACTGTGATGTTCACCCGGCGCGCGGACCATTTGCAGGCCCATCCCGGTCAGGTCAGCTTTCCCGGCGGGCGCCAGATGGCGGGGCGCGAGAGCTTGTGTGACTGCGCTCTGCGCGAGACCGAGGAAGAAGTGGGCCTGCCCCCGAGCGCGATCACGATGCTGGGGCGCTGGGAGAGTTATGAAACCGGCACCGGCTATGCCGTGACGCCGTTCGCCGGCGTGATCGAGCCGGGCTTTGATCTGTCGCCCGATCCGGGCGAGGTGGCGGAGGTGTTTGAAACCCCGTTCGATTTTCTGATGGACCCGGATAATCACAAGCTTGAAGAGCGTGAATTCGCCGGCATGTTGCGGCGCTTTTACGCCATGCCGCACAAGGGACGCTATATCTGGGGCGCGACGGCGGGCATGCTGCGCGCCTTGTCCATCCGTTATGCGCAAGGGCGACCAGACGAGCCCGTCAGGCGTTCAAAGGAGACCAGCCGATGACCCGCATATTTCTGTTGATGCTGGTGGCGTTTGCTCTGCCCTACAGTGTCGCGCGACTGCTGTCGGCGGCGGGCGTGCTTAAACAGCCCTTGTCCGCGACCCTGGGCGTTCTGTCCGGCATGGGCGCCGCGCTGGCCATGCTTGTGGTGCTGGTGCTGCTGGAAACGGACGCCAGCTCCCGGGACGGCGCCTATCAGCCGCCGCGCCTGGAAGAGGGCGAAATCCGTCCCGGTCAGTTTGAAGAGCGTGATCCGCCGCCTGCTGACGGGTCGATCTAGCGAAGGTGAGGGGGGATGAAGCTTGATCCCGATCAGCACGCCTTTCTGACGGATCCGGCGACGGTCGCTGTGATGGACGCGCTTAGTCCCGGGAACGCCGATACCGCGCGCTTTGTCGGGGGCTGCGTGCGCAACGCCATTCAGGGCGAGCCGGTCGAAGATGTGGACATCGCCACTCAAGCGACGCCGGACGAGACGCTGGCCGCGCTTCAGGCTGCGGGTATCCGGGCGATCCCCACCGGGATTGAGCACGGCACCATCACCGCAGTGGTCAATGGCGCGCCTTTTGAAATCACCTCCCTGCGCAAGGATGTGACCACGGATGGTCGGCGTGCGGTGGTGGCTTTCACCACGGACTGGAGGCTGGACGCCGCCCGGCGCGATTTTCGCCTTAACGCGATATACGCGCGACGCGACGGCAGCCTGTTTGATCCCTGGAATGGCGTCGAGGACGCGCAGGCGCGGCGCGTGGTCTTCATTGGCGATCCCGATCAAAGGCTGGCCGAAGACGTTCTGCGCATTCTGCGATTTTACCGGTTTAATGCCTGGTATGGCTCCACCCTCGATGAAGCAGGCCATGACGCGTGCATTCGGGCTGCCCCCAAACTCGCCGGTCTGGCGCGGGAACGGGTGTGGAAAGAGCTCAAGAAACTTCTGGCCGCGCCGGATCCCGGAGCTGTGGCCAAAGCGATGCATCTGGGCCACGTTTTGCAACCGCTTTGGCCGGAACCGCTCGACTTAAATCTTCTCTTAAGCATAATTAACGCCGACAGAGGGAAAGGGCGCGCGCCCGATACGCTCTTAAGAGCGGCGGCGCTGTGCGGGGGAAAGGGTGACGCCGTGCGTAGCCTGTGTGACCAGATGAAAGCGTCCAACGCGGAAGCCGGCCGTCTTGTCGCCATGTGCGATCCGGCGCCGGAGCGCGCAGGAGACGTGCGTCCTGGGCTTGATGGCAAGGCTCTGTCACGCGCGCTCTACGTTCTGGGCAAAGAGACCGTGTCGGATCGCTTGCGCTTGGCTGAAGCGCGAGGCGAGGGCGATGCGGACGCGGGATTGCGAACGGCTGCGGCCTGGCGCGCTCCTGATCTGCCGATCAATGGCCGCGATCTGATCGAAGCGGGATTGAAGACCGGGCCGCAACTGGGCGCTGTTCTGAGCCAGCTCGAAGAGGCGTGGATCGACTCAGACTTTACGCTGGATCGTCAGGCGCTCCTGGCCATGGCGAGCGAGGGGCGGGGATGAGCCTGTCCGAGCTCTTCTCCCTGCGCTATCGCGCCCGGGTCGGCAGCGGCGAGCTGTTTGCCGCGGATTTGCACCTGCATGACCGCCGCGCGCTGGAAGAGACCGCCAAGGCGCTCAACTACACCGAAGACGAGGTTGAGAACGCGCTGGTGGACGCCGAGCTGGCGTTACGCATCCAGCTCGCCAAATCCATCAACAACGCCAATGAAAAGCGCAAGATCAAGGACCTTCCCAGGCGGGCGCGCCAGATCATGGCGGACGCCTATCTGCAGGCCAATCGCGCGCACTGGTCGGCGGTTCTGGACGCGCCGGGGTTTGAGAATCTGTTTCAGGCTGAAGGCGGGGTCAGCGCGCGCGATCCGCTCAATGGCAAGAAATGGAGCATCGCCGCCAACCTCATGATCTTTGATTATGTGGAGGCGTTCTTTGATCTCTTGCCCGGCGAGGAGCAGCTCGAGTTTAGCCGTGATCTGAACCAGCGGCTCCAGCGCGGGGAATCGCGTTGGTATTTCCAGCTGGGCCGCTGGCGTCGCGATGACTGGCCGCGTGAACGCGACAGCCAGTTTGACCAGATCTTGTATTCGCTCAAAAGCCAGGCCGATCAGGCGCTCACCGCCCAGGACAACAAGATCCGCAATGGCGAAGAGGTCACAGCGCAAACGCTCGACCCTCTGAAAGTGTCTGCGTCGCTGTCCGAAGCCGCGCGCAGCCTGTGGGAGGCGGATCGCCTTCTGGAATCCGACCTCTTGTCCAAAAAAGTGCGCCATGGCGCGGCGGTGCGCGCGGCGCGTCATGCGCTGGACCAGTGTCTGGTGCATTTCCGCGGCAAGCTGGACGGGCCGTTCGTCAAGGCCAAACCGCCCAAGGATAAAAGACCAAGCAAAGGGCTGGGACGACTGGCGGCGCCGACCCTGGACAAAAGCGCGCTCCAGGGCGTGTCGGAGGGTGTGGCGGCGGCGATCCGGATCGAGATGATCGGCAAATGGCTGGCCCATGGCGGCGGCCTGAAAGACCAGCGCCTGAACGCGCTCGATCGGGCCGGTCTGGCGGAAATGCTCTTGCGGCTGGTGCTGTTTGGTTTGCCCGAGGACAAGGACAGCCCCTACGATATCGAGGAAGCGGAAGCGGACGAAATTCGCAGCTATTCCAAGATCACCGCGGTGCGAGACGTGCCCAAGCGAGACGGCAAGCTGCTCAACCACGGCGAAGGCAGCCTGATGCTGCACATGGACGATGAAGCCAGCGCCCGGCTGGCGGTCGATGTGCTGGCCCGACTGTGCCAGTTTGCGACAGGGGCGGCAGGGTCGCCCAAAGATGCTGCAGAGATGCGGGCCGACCAGCCCATCCGCAAAAATCTCGGCGCGCCTTTAGAAACACGCCGTGCGCCAAATCCGATCTGGCTTCAGATGACCAATTGGCTGATTTTGGGCGGCGTCGCAGCCTCGCTGATTTCGCTGGGCTTCATTTTCGGATTGCTCACGGCCGGCTGGTCGCCAGCTTTTCTGACGCCCTAGATCATTCGTCCGTGCCGCTTTCAGAAACCGGGGCGATCTCAAGACGATTCTCTGACAAGGCTTCCAGTCGCGCATAGGCCTTGTCATCGCCGCGTCGGGCCTGTTCGATCAGCGCCTGTAAGGTGGCGTAGCGACTCTCCAGATCCTGGCTTTCACGCTGGCGCGCTTCGGATCCGATCTGGGCTTCCATGCGGGCGCGGAACTGATCGATCACCTCCTGGCTGTCACGCTGGGCAACGCCGCCTTCGCCGTCAGAGAGGGCGTTCAACAGCGCATCAAACGGGCTTTGAGACAGTGAGAGGTCGGGCGCCTCTACGCCGGCATTGGCCGATTCTTGCTCTACAATCGCCTGCATGGTCTCTCGGGTGCCGCGATAACGTTCGGAGTTTTGTTCTTCCTCGGACAGGGAATCGTAAAACTCGATATAGGCGCGCGCCCGGGTCAGGACGTCGCCGGTATGTTCGGGCGCCGTGAAGGCCTCGCGTTCGCGCTCAAGCATTTTCATGCGGGTGTCGCGCGCCACGTCAGGATCAAGGCCGGGCTGTTCTAAAGTGGCGGCGAAATTGTCCTTGTAGGCGCGAGCGCCGGACAGGGCGTTGCGGAAGATCGCGTCTCCGCGTTCACCGAGCAGGGCGTCGACTCGCGCCGATGCGCCGTTCAGCACCGCTTGCGCTGCAGCAGACAGGCTGACGGTGTCGTTAGCTTTTTGCGCGCTGTTGTTCTGCCCGGACGCGCCGGGCTGCGGTTTGCCGGTCTCGGTTTGCGTCGCTGCATTGGCGCCGTTCGGGCCCAGATACGGACCTTGGGTTCCAACCGTATTGACCATGTAACGCTCCATAGGCGAGGTGCCGTCCATGGATAGCGTTTGATGAGTCTGCTAACTGGTCGTTAACGCAGATTAAGATTTCGCTTATGGCCAGCGGGCATGGGGCGGCATGGAGGACAGAATGGAATTGATGTTTCCGCCGGTCTCGAGCCCGAATTTGGTGCCGCGATCATAAAGAAGGTTGAACTCGGCATACCGGCCGCGGCGCACCAGTTGTTCCTCGCGGTCGTCATCGGACCAGGGCGTGTCCATGCGCGTTCTGACGATTTGCGGGTATGCTTTCACGAAGGCCTCGCCCACATCGCGCGTGAACGCGAAGTCCGCGTCATGGTCGCTAGTGTCGAGATGATCGTAGAAAATCCCGCCCGTGCCGCGCGATTCCTGACGGTGCTTGAGCCAGAAATACTCGTCGCACCAGTCTGTGAAGCGCGAGTAGTACGCGGGGTCATGGGCGTCGCAGGCGGCTTTCGCGGCCTCATGAAACAACACGCTGTCCTCAAAGCTCTTGTCGCGCTGATAGTCCTGGGTCGGATTGAGATCCATCCCGCCGCCAAACCAGCTTTGCGTGGTGGTGATGAAGCGTGTGTTCATATGCACGGCGGGCACATGCGGATTGCGCATATGGGCGATCAGAGAGACGCCGGTCGCGTAAAAGCGCGGATCGGTTTCGGCGCCGCGCACGCGGGCAGCGAACTCGGGGCTGAACGCGCCAAAGACCGTGGAGACATGCACGCCGACTTTTTCAAACAGGCGACCATGCATCATGCCCATCACGCCGCCGCCCAGGTCTTCACCGCCGTCGCCACGCGTCCAGGGCGTGCGTTCAAACCGTCCCGCCTCGCCTGGATAGAGCGCTGGATCGGCGGCATCTTCAAGCGCTTCGAACGCCAGGCAGATCCGGTCTCGCAGGTCCTCAAACCAGGCTTTGGCGCGGGCGCGACGATCAGCCAGAGCATCAGCGCTAGGTTTGGCGGTTGCAGACATGCTCGCTCCTCAAGGGTCTGGGCGGTGTGAAAAGATACATCTCGGCGCGCGCTGGCAAGTCCAAACGGCGCCTGAAGCGCTGGCGCACGCGACAGGCGGGCATTAGTCTGCGCCGCCATATCAAGCCTTGTCTGAATGTGGATCGCTGACCGCCATGATTGACCCTTTGACTGACCTGCGCGACGCGCGTCGTCGTGAAGACCTGTTGTCCGTCTCTGTTGAGGCGCGCCGCCTGATCGAGGCCGCGCCCCAGCTGGGCAGCCAATGGGGTGAAGTGGCCAGCTTGGCGCTTGAAGTCGGTGATGAGGTCGGCGCCTTTCAGGCGGCGGAACGGCTGACGCAAGCCTCTCCCAATTATCAGCAATCCTGGCTCTGGCTCGTCGCCGCGCTGACCGGGCTGGGCCGCCATCAGCAAGCGCTCGACGTCCTGGAGAGACTGATCGCCCAAGCGCCCAATGACCCGGCTTTGCAAAGACGGGCGGGTCGCGCCCTTCTGGCGCTGGGGCGCACCAACCTGGCGGCGTTGAGCTTTCGGCGCGCAATCAGCCTGGACCGGTTCGACGTCATGGCGTGGGAAGGCCTGTCTGAGTGCATCACGTTTGAATCAGGTTCGGCGGAGCTGGCCGCGCTGGAGGAAATGCGTATCCAGAACACGGCTGACATGTCCTCCACCCAACGCGGCGTGCTGGCCTATACGCTGGCCAAGGCCTATCGCGATGTGGGCGAGGACGCTGTCGCGGCCATGCGCGTGGCCGAAGGCGCGTCCTTTTGTCTGGGCGATACGGCGTTTGACACCGAGCGCCACGAGCAGTCGATCAAGGCGCTGATCGCCAGTTATGAGCCAAAATTTGTCGATCAGCATGAAGAGGCGGGCGTTATTGACGCGCGCCCGGTGTTGCTGATCGCACCGCCTTGCGGCGGCGCGGACTGGTTGAGCCAGGTTCTGGCGGCGGACGCCGATACTACCGCACTGATGCGCAATAACAGCCTGTTCTGGCTGAACGCCGCGTCTCTGGGCGATCAGACCCTGTCAGAGATTTCAGCCGCGATTGAAGCCGGATGGGGCCGCAATGTGCTGGGCGATGTCGCCAAGCGCTATCTGGGGCAGGCCGAGGAGGCCTTGGGTGGTCCGGCGAAACGGATCATCGACCCCAGCTCCCTGTCTGAAATGGCGGCGGGCGCGTTCGGCGTTTGCCTGCCGGCGTCAAAAATGGTTCGGATTTTCCGCGATCCGCGCGATCTGGCCTGGTCGATCTACAAGACCCGGTTTCGCAAGGCGCGGCACTGGACCTATCATCCCGATGACATCGCCCGTGTTCTGGCATGCCACAATCTCCTGTGCGAGCACTGGGAATCGATTTTTCCAGACCGGATACTCACGGTGCGTTACGAGGATATGCTCAGCGATCCGCAAACCGTGGCGCGTGACGTGGCCAACTTCATCGGTGTGGACGGAGACGCGGCGGCGGCTGAGGCCTGGCTGCGCAGCGAAGCCCTCAAAACGGATCGCGTGGGCGTTCATGCAGAGGCGGGAGACCGCTTTGAGCCTTTGAGCGCTGCGTTGGAGCGGGCGGGGCTGATCTAGGCTGACGCCTCGCTTGAGATCAGACGAGCAAGCTCTTCGCCGGCCATGCTGACCGGATCGCTGGAGTGCTGCGATCTGGCGAGAATGAGCGCCCCTTCGAGCGTTGATAAGCACAGCGTGGCCAGTTGATGAGCGCGCTCCGGCGTCTGGCCTTCCGCGACCAGTTGGTCCGCCAGCCCCTTGATGACGCGATCAAAGGCTGAACGGATCGCTGCGACGAGTTCCGGGGCGCCATTGGCTTGCTCCAGAGCAACCGTGGCGATGGGGCACCCTCTTGTATAGTCAGAGCCTTCCAGCCAACCGGCCAGATCCTGGGCGAAAGCGCGTATGGCCCCGGCTGATGAGCCTTGGCTCTCCTGGCGAGCGGTCAGAGTTTGATGCAAGACTTGCCCGGCCGACTCCATCGCGGCCACGCCCAGCTCGGCCTTTCCACCCGGAAAGTGATGATAGAGCGAGCCTTTGGGCGTTTGTGCGCGGTCGAGAACTTCTGACAACCCCGTCGCGGCGAACCCTTGCTCCTGAAACAATTGAGCGGCGGCGCTGATCAAGCGTGTCCGGGACGCCCCGCGTTTGCGGGCAGGGCTGGCGACCGAAGGGTGTTTGGGTGACGACATGCGCGAACTCTCCTTGAACTAGAGCTTGAACGATGCTGCTGGGAATGTCTATGTAGACCGGTCGGTCTATTATGAGAGGTTTTCATGTCATCTGCACAACGCCCGCCAGAAGCCGCCGTGGCTGATGCTGCGCTGCTTCGAGAGGTCATCAAGGTCCAGCCCTTCACCCGTTGGACGGGGCTGGAGGTCATCAAGGCTGAGGACGGCGCAGTCGAGACGCGTCTGGTGCTTCGCAAGAACGACATGACCCAGCATCATGGCTTCCTGCATGGCGGTCTGGTCGGCTTTCTGGCGGATAACGCCGCCGCGTACGCTGCGGCCACTATGGTGGGCGACGTGGTCACGTCACAGTTCACTGTGAACTTTCTGTCGCCGGGAATCGGGTCTGCGTTTCGCGCCCGGGCTCAAGTGATCAAAGCCGGCAAAAGACAGGTTGTCGTCCGTGTGGATATCATTGCAGAGCAAGACGAGGGGGAAAAACTCATTGCTGTCGCTCAGGCCACGATTTTGCCTGTCGGCGAGCGGTGAACGCCAAGCCTGTCACTAAATCCGAACGCTTCTTTGAGATTTTAACTGGGGAAAATCTGCGTTTGCGGCGAAATCACGCGCAGGAAACGGGATAATCAGGTTGAAAAAATCGGGGGCGCGCATTACTCCGCCCCTCTATCTGCGTTGTAGACTTAACGGGGCTGCGTCAGCACGTCGCACGGAAAAGTCGCAGCGTTAGGCTAAGTCTGAGATCGCGCGCTAGCGTGCGTGGGGCCTGCCAGGTTCTGCGGGGCGGGCAGTTCGAATTCAAGAGGTCGGCACGTGACGGACGTGAACAGCAATCCTGAGACCGGCGGCGACGAGCCGTCGCGCCGGGACTTTCTCTACATCGCATCGGTTGGAGCAGTGGGCGTCGGTGGCGCTCTGACGCTGTGGCCGTTCATCGATCAGATGAACCCGGCGGCGGATACGCTTGCGTTGTCCACCACTGAGGTGAATGTCGGCGCGCTTGAAGAAGGCGCGGAAATCACGGTGATGTTCCGTGAGCGTCCGCACTTCGTGCGCCGCCGCACGGCGACCGAAATTACGGAAGCTGCGGACGTGGAGGTGTCTCGCCTTCCCGATCAGCTAGCGCGCAACGCCAATCTGGAAGACAGCGCGCCCGCCACTGACCAGAACCGGTCTGCGTTCACCGCGTTGATCGATGATGGCGTCGAAGTGGACGAAGGCCTACGCGGCTCTCTCCTCGTCTCCAGCGCGAACTGCACCCATCTGGGTTGCGTTCCGACTGAAGGCGCAGGCGATTACGACGCCTGGTTCTGCCCGTGCCATGGCTCGCACTACGACACCGCCGGCCGGATTCGCCGTGGCCCGGCCCCGGAAAATCTGCCTATTCCGCCGATGACCTTCATCTCGGCGACGACATTGCGTCTGGGCTAGGGAGAGCGAAGAATGAGCGGACCGAGCACATACGAACCCAAAACCGGTGTGGAGCGCTGGCTGGACCAGCGCCTGCCGATCGTGCGCCTGGGCTGGGATTCCTTCGTGGATTTCCCCACCCCGCGCAATTTGAACTACTGGTACACATTCGGCGGCATCCTCACTGTCTGCCTTATGATCCAGATCCTGTCCGGCATCGTGCTGGCCATGCACTATGTGCCCCACATCGATTATGCGTTCGCTTCAGTTGAACGCATCGACCGCGATGTGAACTTTGGCTGGCTCTTGCGGAACATTCACGCCAACGGCGCGTCCATGTTCTTCCTGGCCGTCTACCTGCACATGCTGCGCGGCCTGTATTACGGCTCCTACAAGGCTCCGCGAGAGCTGTTGTGGATCCTGGGCGTCGTGATCTACCTGCTCATGATGGCCGCCGCCTTCCTGGGCTATGTGCTGCCCTGGGGCCAGATGTCCTATTGGGGCGCCATGGTGATCACCAACCTGTTCGGCGCTCTGCCGCTGGTCGGCACGCCGATCACCGAATGGCTGTGGGGCGGGTTCTCAGTGGGCAACGCCACGCTGAACCGCTTCTTCTCGCTGCACTATCTGATCCCGTTCCTGATCGCCGGCATTGTCGGCCTGCACGTCTGGGCGCTGCACGTTCCGGGCAATAACAACCCGACGGGTCTGACGGTGAAGACCAAGGCGGATACGCTGCCCTTCCACCCGTACTACACGGTGAAAGACGGCTTCGCGATCATCGTCTTTATGATCATCTTCGCCTTCTTCGTGTTCTACTGGCCGGACGCTCTGGGCCACGCCGACAACTATATCGAGGCGAACCCGCTGGTGACCCCGGCGCACATTGTTCCGGAATGGTATCTGCTGCCCTTCTACGCCATCCTGCGGGCTGTGCCTGACAAGCTGGGCGGCGTGATCTTGATGTTCGGCGCCATTGCGGTGCTCTTCATCCTGCCCTGGCTCGACACCTCCAAGGTGCGGTCCATGCGCTATCGTCCTCTGGGCCGTTGGTTCTTCATCTTCTTCGTGATCGCATGCATGGGTCTGGGCTGGTGCGGCGCTGAGCTGCCCGACAACAAGGTTCCGGTGCTGGGCGCGGTTGGGATGGACTTCCTGTGGCTGGGCCGTTTGCTGACTGTGTATTACTTCGCCTACTTCCTGGTGATCCTGCCGCTTCTGGGCTTCATCGAGAAGCCGACCCAACGTCCGGCCTCCATCGAGGAATCGGTGCTGGGTTCAGGCAAAAAAGACATGCCGGCGGCGTCCGCCGCTCCGGCTGAATAAGGAGAGCGATAGATGAAAACGATCCAACGCCTCCTCACCGTGGCTGTCGGCGCCCTGGCGCTGGCGACCCCGGCCGCCATGGGCGCGGGCGAGTATTACGAACCCGAAGAGCATACCTGGTCCTGGGAAGGGCCCTTCGGCAGCTATGACCGGGGCGAGCTGCAACGCGGCTTTCTGGTTTACCAGCAAGTGTGTTCGGCCTGTCACGGCATGGAGCAACTGCACATCCGCAATCTGGGCGAACAGGGCGGTCCGTTCTACACCGAGGAATATCCCAACCCCAATGACAACCCGATCGTTCGGGCCATTGCGGCGGAATATTTCATCGAGGACGGCCCCGACGAATATGGCGACATGTTCGAGCGCGCCGGCCGTCCGGCTGACCGGTTCCCGAGCCCTTACGCCAATGATGCGCAGGCTGCGGCGTCCAATGGCGGCGCCATCCCGCCGGACTTCTCGGTGATCGTGAAAGCACGCCATCATGGCCCGGAATACATCCGCTCCTTGATGCTGGGCTATGACTATGAAGTCCCCGACGATATCGATGTCGGCGTCGGCCAGTATTACAACCCTTATATGCCTGGCAAACTGATCGCCATGCCGCCGCAATTGCAGGACGGTCTGGTGGAATACGCCGACGGGACTGAAGCCACCAAGGAACAGATGGCGCACGATCTCGTCACTTTCCTGACTTGGGCGTCCGAGCCGCACATGGAACAGCGCAAGAAGATGGGCCTGATGGTCATGATTTATCTTCTGGCGCTGGCGGGTCTTTTGTACGCCGCGTACCGTCAGGTCTGGTCAAACGTGAAGCACTAGGCTTTCGCGTTTAGACGGAACAAAATTGCGGGCCGTCCGGACATCCGGGCGGCCCGTTTCTATTGAAGGCCACCGGTGTTAAAGGACCGATCATGAGCCGCGATCCAATCCATGTGTCCCCCCATGACCCCGCCTGGGCGGAAGAAGGTCTGGCCTTTGCCGACGCCGTGTGCGTCGCTCTGGGGTCTCGCGCCTTGCGCGTCGACCATGTGGGCTCGACGGCGGTGCCGGGATTGGCCGCCAAGGATGTGATCGACATTCAGGCGCTGGTTATTGACCTGGAGGATGACGGGCTGGTGGACGCCATGAAGGCGGCGGGCTTTGTTCACCGCCCTGACAATACCGGCGACGAACCCAATCTGGACACGGCGCCGTCCCTGGGACCGGATGACTGGCGCAAGGTCTATTTCCGTGAGGCCAAGGGCCAGCGCCGCCTGCACATTCATATCCGGCGCAATGGCGCGGCGGGCGCACGCAACATGCTGCTGATGCGCGACTTCCTGCGCGACAATGAGAGCGCACGCCGGGATTATGGCGACTTCAAAATGGCGTTGGCGGACAAGACTCGCAGCGACCGGTCAGCGTATCAGGCGATCAAGCGCCCCTTCATCTCGACTGTTCTGCGGTCGGCGGAAAGCTGGGCGGAGATCCATCATTGGGCGCCGGGCGTGCCGGATTCATACTGGAGAACCGAAGAATGAGCTGGAAACTCGGGATTATCGGCGGCTCCGGCCTTTATGGCCTGGACGGTCTGGAAAACATGCGCAAGGACTCGGTGGGCACGCCCTGGGGCAATCCGTCGAGCACTTTGGTGCACGCCACGCTTGAGGGTGTGGAGCTGGTGTTCCTGGCGCGCCATGACGAAGGCCATCGCATCCCGCCGAGCGATCTGAATTACCGCGCCAATATCGACGCGCTCAAGCGTGCAGGCGTCACGGATGTTCTGTCTCTGTCAGCGGTCGGCTCGCTCAAGGAAGAGCTGGCGCCAGGCGCCTTCGTGGTGGTGGACCAGTTCATCGACCGCAGTTTCGCCCGCAATAAAAGCTTCTTCTCTGAAGGCTGCGTCGCCCATGTGGCGATGGCGGACCCTGTGTGTTCGCGCCTGTCCGCCATGGCGGCGGATGCGGCCGAAGCGGCGGGCGTTGAGACCGTCCAGCGCGGCGGAACCTATCTGGTGATGGAAGGCCCGCAATTCTCCACCCGCGCGGAAAGCCAGCTCTATCGCCAATGGGGCTGCAGCGTGATCGGCATGACCAACATGCCCGAAGCCAAGCTCGCCCGTGAAGCCGAGCTGCCCTATGCCAGCGTCTCCATGGTCACCGATTATGATTGCTGGCGCACCGAGGACGCGGATGTGGACATTTCCGACATCCTCAAGACCATGCACGCCAACACCGCCCACGCGCACGCCCTGGTGCGCAATCTGGTGAAGGCGATGGCGGCGAACCCGCGCACCGACAGCCCGCAAGGCATCGAAAAAGCGCTCGAATTCGCCATCATCACCGCGCCTGAAAAGCGAGACCCGGCGCTGCTGGCCAAACTCGACGCCGTTGCCGGGCGGGTGCTGAACCGCTAGGGCTGAGTGACTGGCGCGGGCGGGGGAAAAGCCTCGCCCAGCCAGTCACTCAGCACCACATCACGCACATCGCGGGTATGCCCTGTGCTGAACAGCTCGATACGGCTGTCATATCCCGCCGCGCTCAGGACTTCATGGGTCAGCTGAGATGAAAGCTGGAAGCCGGGTTCATACCAGCCGGCTGCAAAGCGAAACCGGGCGCGGGGATGGTCTATGTCCTCAACGCTGCGAATTGGGCCTCGCCCGGGTGAATAGGCCATCACCCATCCAAACATATCGCCACGTCTATAGCCGGCGTCACGCGCGAAACTGGCCCCGTTTGAAAAGCCCAGCACGGCGCGATCTTCTCGCTGCATGCTCGCCCCGAAGCGCTCTGAGGCCCAGTCTGTCAGCTCGTTGGCGAAGAAGCGCTGATGCTCTTGCGCGCGGGGTTCACCCTCATACCAGCCAGCCAGATAGTCCGCCGCCCGCAGATCGGTGGGGAAGTCTGACATGTCCTCCACGACGCCGGACTGACCGGAACGGGCGCCCACGATGATGAGAGGCGCGAGTTCGCCAGCCTTGATCGCCGCCTCGACCTGATGGGCGAAATGAGCGGTTTCTGCGCCGTCGGTCATGAACACGACGGGATAAGGCCCGGCATTCAGGTCATGCTCGGGCGGCAGATAGACATCGACCCGACGGGTTTCGCCATGCGCCTCGCTGAAGACCTCATGATGCTCAACCCGTCCCAGGAGCTCAGACTGGCGCGGAGCCTGGTCCGGCGCGATTGGCCCCCGCCAGATCACCGGCTCGGTGTTCGTGGTCGGTGACTCAGAATTCAAGAACACCGTCATGAGAGCGGTGTCCATGTGCGCCAGCCGCAGCCGGGCCGCATAACGCCCCTCTCCGATCTTGGTGAGCGGCATTCTGAACGTTCCTAAAACGCCCAGGCTGGCGTCGTCGTCCTGCCGCGCCAGTATGGTCACTGTAGAGCGTTGTAGATCCGGCAAGAGGGCGAGACTCTGTCCGTTCAGACCAGCGTCCACATCTGAAATGCTGATCATGTCGGTGGGAAGCTGGCAGGCCTCGAGCGCGATTGAGCGTTGGCGCGCTTCAAGGCCGCCTGGCTCTGGGACATACGCTTCGACATGCTCGCAGAGCGGATAACGATTCCACTCATAAGGGGGATGTTGCTCGGCCTGGGCCAGACTGAGCGTCATCATCAACGCGTGAGTGACGGCGAGTATCATTGAGGCTTCCTCATGGTTGTGCTCTTGTTGGACGCGTCATGGCGTCACCCTGTTTGTATTTGAGCTGTCCGCCAGCGCCTCATGAGGACATTTCACAATGATGCGAGCGCTTTGCTTCTCCGTCCTTCTCCTCTCCACTCCGGCTTTCGCTCAAGCGCCCGCCCCGGCGATGGCGGCGTTCGAGACCGGCCAATGGGGCGTCGCTGAAGCGGCGGCCAGCCAGGCCTCTGATGTCTCCGCCCTGATCCTCGCCTCTGAAGCCGCGCTGATGCCGATCACTCTGGATCAGGCCGAGGGGCTGTCGCGTCGGGAGCGTCGTCAGGCGGCGCTGCGCGCACAGGAATATGCCGAAGCCGCGCTGGCGCTGGAGCCTGACAACGCCCAGGCGCATCTGCGCCTCGCCGCCGGATTGGGGTATCAGAGCCGATATGTGAACACAGTGCGCGCCGTGATGATGGGGCTTCCGCAGCGCGGGCGCGATCATATGGTCGAGGCGTTGCGTCTCGACCCGTCAGAGCCCTGGGCCCCTGCCATGCTAGGCGCCTGGCACCTGGAAGTCGTGCGCCGGGCGGGCGAGGGCATGTTTGACGCCAATGAGGCGGAGGGCCTGGCCCTGATGCGTCAGTCCGTCGAGATGGATGGCGCGCCCGCCGCCATTCCCTATCGCTTTGCTGTGGCGCTGGTCGCCGCCGATCCGGTCGCTCACGGCGAGGAAGCGGCGGAACTCATGAACCGGGCGATCAACGCGTCATCCCAGGATGCTGTAGGGCAGGCGGTTTCAGTGCTTTCAGAGCACCTTTTGAATCTGCTGAACACAGATCCTGCTGCGGCGCAGGTCGAAGCGGTGCGGCTGCTGGAAGAGTAATTTCAAATACTTAGTTTGAAGGTTCAGTTTTCAGGTTATAAATTTCATTCTCTAAGTCGAAAATATTTGACACGAGGTCCGCCTTCTTTTACACCTCGACGTGTCAAAAAAATTCGACATCAGATCAAAGGAGTTTGACATGTCGTTTCAAGAAAAAAGTAATCTGGTCATGACGGTCATCATGGTTCTGGTCTTCGGAGGGTATTTCGGGGATCTGGGCGTCGCTGTGATCCGCGGCGAGGCGGAGCCCTCCCAGCTCGGCATGCCCTTTATCGGGCTGACCGCTGCAATCATCTTCTATTCGATCATCGCCCATATCATCGTCGCGGTCTGGTCGCCGGACGAAGCGGAAGACGCGGATGAGCGTGACAAGTTCATCGAGATGCGTGCGGACGCCCGTTCGGGCTATGTGCTGGGGGCGGGGGCCATTCTGGCGCTCAATCTCGCCTGGCTGGGGTTCGATGTGTACTGGGTCGCCCATATGGTTCTGGCGGGCCTTGCCGGCGCTGAAATCTTCAAAGGGGTCCAGCGTGCGATTGATTACCGGGTGGGGGTGTAAGCCTTGGCCAAATCCACCCAGATCAAGAACCGCATCCGCGAACTTCGGTTTCACGCCGATGAAATGACCCAGGCCGACCTCGCCAAGCGCGTCGGCGTCACCCGGCAGACGATCCTGGCCATTGAACAGGGCAAATACTCCCCCTCGCTCGAAGTGGCGTTTCAGATCGCGGCTGTGTTTCAAATCCCTCTGACCGAGGTGTTCGAGTATGCGCCGGAGCGTTCCCCCTAAGACGTTTTCGGCGTTCGGCGCCCTCGCATTTTCACGTGCGGGAGCGTTCGCTATTGGCTGGCCCAGACAATGCGGGCCATCCAGACAATGTCGCGTGTGGCCAGGTTACGGTTGTCATAGGCGGGGTTGAGCGAGATCAGCTCGACGCTGTCGGCGGTGACCCGCCCCAGCTCCTTGGCCATCACTTCACCCTCGCGGGTTTTCACCACCACCCGGTCGCCGCGGCGCGGCGGCGCTTCGGGGCTGACGACGATGCGGTCTCCATGGCGATAAACGGGGGCCATGGATTCCCCAGAAATCTCGAGCGCATAGGCGCCGTCGCCCTCCTCGCCGGGAAACAGGATGTCTTCCCAGCCCGACCCGGACGGAAAGCCTGCATCGTCAAAAAAACCGTGATCGCCCGCCTGAGCAAAGCCGATCAACGGCACGGAGCGGCCCTGGCTGCGGCCCATGGCGAGGGCGGCGAACTCGTCAAACCCCACATGCGTGGCGTCCAGCGCCTTGGCGAGGCTTTCCGTGGAGGGCCAGCGCGGCTTGGCGCCGTCTGCGCTTTTTCGCTTGGACGGATTAAAGGTTGTGGGGTCCAGTCCGGCGCGGCGCGCCAGCCCGGACGGCGACAGGCCGACGCGATTGGCCAGCCGGTCAATCCCGTTCCAGATCTGGGCATGGGTCAGCATAAGTGTACCGTATAACGCGACTCTTTACGCTCTTATAGCAGGAAAAAAATCCTTGAGGAATGGAGGGGGCCGATCAGCGCGCAGTCAGAAGAGACGCATGCTTGCGCCAAACCCTTTGGCGCCGTATCGGCCTGTGTCATGACCGAGCTTATTTATCGCATCGCTGATCCGGCGGCTCTGGCCGCGGCTTCGCTCGCTGGCGCCTATGAAGGCGAGGCCCATGACACGGCCGACGGCTTCATCCACGCCTCGTCTCTGGACCAGCTCGCGGATACGCTGCAGCTGCACTATGCCGACGCTGAACGTTTGGCGGTGGCCGAGATCGATGCGGCGGCTCTGGGCGCGACGCTGAAATGGGAAAAATCCCGCGGCGGCGCCCTGTTCCCTCACATCTATGGCGACATCCCGTTCAGCGCGATCACCGGCATTCACTTGCTGCAACGCGATGAGCGCGGCGGCTGGCGCCTGCCTTCGGAGTTGAGCCGATGAGTGACGCCCTCGCCAAACTGCTCACCTTGCTGCCGGCCGAGACCGCGCACCGCACGGCCTTGATGGGTCTGAAGGCCGGGTTCGGCCCCAAGGCGCAAACCACCGCCGACCCGGTGCTGAAGACCGCGCTGGCGGGGCTGGAGCTGAGCCACCCGGTCGGGCTCGCCGCCGGGTTCGACAAGAACGCCGAGGCTCCGGACGCCCTTCTGAACGCCGGGTTCGCCTTTGTTGAAGTGGGCGCCGTGACGCCCCGGCCGCAGGCGGGCAATCCGCAGCCGCGCCTGTTCCGCCTGCGCGAGGACAAGGCCGTCATCAACCGGATGGGCTTTAACAACGAGGGCCTGGACGCCGTGAAAGCCCGTCTGGAAGCGCGCCAGGACAGCCCCTCGAAAGCAGCAGGGCCTGTGGGCGTCAATCTGGGCGCCAACAAGGATTCAGACGACCGGGCGAATGACTATGCGGTTTTGCTGAAGGCTCTGTCAGGTCTGGCGGACTTCTTCACCGTCAATATTTCTTCGCCCAACACGCCCGGCCTGCGCACGCTGCAAAGCGGGGATGCGCTGGATGAGCTTTTAAAGAAGGTCAATGATGCGCGCTGGGCGGAACCTGTGTTCTTGAAAGTCGCGCCTGATCTGGTCGAGGCGGATATCGACGCCATCGTCAACGCGGTTCAAGTTCACGCCCTGTCGGGTCTGATCGTCTCCAACACCACGCTGGAACGCCCTGAGAGCCTGAAAAGCGCCCATAAGGGCGAGGCGGGCGGTCTGTCGGGCTTGCCGCTGAAGTCGCGCTCCACCGAGGTGCTGCGTCAGTTCCGTCAACGCACCGGCCCGGATCTTCCGATCATCGGCGTGGGCGGGATTGACGGGCCGGAGGCGGCCTACGCCAAGATCCGCGCTGGCGCGAACGCTGTGCAGCTTTACACGGCGCTTGTCTATCAAGGTCCGGGGCTGGCGCTGAAAATCCGCGATGGCCTGGCGGCGCTGCTGAAAGCGGACGGGTTCGAGCATGTGTCGGAGGCCGTGGGCGTCGACGTCTAGGCGTCAAAGCTGCGCTTGAGGCTCGGCCAGCCCACCATCAAGGTTCCGGCCCGGGCCACATAGTACGCCAGGAAAGCCAGCCACAGCCCGTGCGCCCCGAAGGCCGGCCGCAACACCGCGTCCAGCGCAAGATAGATCACCAGCGCCGCAATCATGGCGTTGCGCATCAGCGGGCCTTGGGTGGCGCCGATCATCAACCCGTCGAGCTGCCAGCTGGGCATGCCCAGGAGCGGCGTCAGCGCGCACCAGATCAGAAAACTGCGGGCGGTGGCGCGCGTGGCCTCGTCAGTGGTCATCATCATGATGAACTGATCGCCCAGCAGTAGAAAGCCGAGGCTGAGCGCGATCGAAAAGCCTAGCGCCAGTTCGCTGGTCAGCCGGAAGGCGCGCAACAGCCGCTTCCAGTTTTTCGCCCCGGCGGCGCGGCCTGTTTCGGCTTCAGTCACATGGGCGAAGGCGTCGAGAAAAAAGGCGCAGATCGAGATGTACTGCATCAGAATGGCGTTGCCCGCCAGCACGTCCGCCCCCTCGCGCAGGCTGGCGATGTTGAACCAGGTAAACCCCGCCAGCAGCGCCAGGGTGCGCAAGAAGATGTCGCGATTGATCGAAACCAGGCGCCGAAGGGCGTTTCCGTCAAAGAGCGCGCCGGCGGGCGCCGCGCCGCGATGGCGCAGGATCAGCATGATGAGCACGCCCGCCGCCAGCAAATGCAGCCATTGCGCGGCGGCGCTGGCCGCGCCCACGCCCGCAACGCCCATGTCAAAGCCCAGAACAAACAGCACGGACAGTCCGGCGTTTGTGAGGTTCAGCACCGCCTGCAAGATCAGCGCGCGTCCCGTCAGTCCTAACCCGATCAGCCAGCCATAGACGGCAAACCCGGCGAAGGCGGCGGGCGCCCCCCAGAGCCGGGCGTCCACATAGGCCCGGCCCAGCGTCTCGACATCCTCAGGGCTGTCAAACAGGGCGAAGGCGCCGGCCTTGAGCGGCCATTGGGCGACCAGCAGCACAAGGCCGATGGCGACGCCGATCATCCCGGCGCGCCACAGAACGGCGCGCACTTCGCCTTCATCCTCGCGTCCGTCAGCCTGGGCTGTGAGGGCGGTCGCGCCCATGCGCAGGAAGGCGACAGACCAGAAAAAGACGTTGAACACCAGCCCGCCCAAGGCCACGGCGGCGATGGCCTGGGTGTCCGCGGTGCGTCCGATCACGGCCAGATCCACCAGCCCCACCAGAGGTGAGGCGATGTTTGCGCCCATTATGGGCAGCGCGCGCAGGAACACGTGCTTGCGGGTCAGGGACGGGGCCGTCATTCAGGCTGGATAACGGCTCGGGGCGTGAGTGGCGAGCGTCAAATCAGTCCGCCAGCGCGTCGCCCAGAGCATCGCCTGAGTCCCAGGCGAATTCGGCGCGCGGCCCCAGCCGCCAGTCGCCGGCGCATCCCAATGTCCCGGTGGGATCAAGGGCGAAGGGCGTGCCCGGCGCCTCGGTGACCAGCGCATAGCGCCAGCGATGCGCCTGGCTCCAGACCGGCAGGGGCAGGCCGAAGCGGACGAAGGCTTCCTCGGTGAGGGCGCGGGCGACGGTGTCCGGATCATGTTCCAGAAACGCCTCTGACCAATCCGGCGACGCATGCAGCACCCAGGAGTCAGGGCCTGTCTGTCCGGGGCGAGAGGTCATGCGCGCCATCCAGCGCAGCGCGCCGCCCAGGAGCTTTGCGCCGTCAAAGCCGAGATCCGCCTCGGCCTCCGGCACGGTCATCACCGCCCAGCACGGAGAGAGTTTCGCCGCCAGCGCTTCTGCGATCATGGTGGAGAAATCGCCGTCGCTGCGCGCCAGAAACTCGATCAATTGTTCAGGCGGCAGAGTCAGGACGACTTTGTGGAAGGGGCCTTCAGTGTCGCCGTTTTCAAAATGGACGAGCCAGTCGCCGCCCTCTCCGCAGACCTTTACGGCGCGGCGGCCAAACTGCACGTCCTGGCCGCTCAAGGCGGATTTAACGATCGCGCTCATGCCCGGCACGCCAACCCAGCGCGTCTTGTCGCGCAGGGCTTCCGCATTGCCGCCGCGGTCGATGGAGACTGTCCGGCCGCTCCACAGATCAGCGGCGCCGGCGGTGTGCGCCTCGGTCAGCAAAGCGTTGAAGCTTTCCCCCGTCGCTGTCAGGAATTGAGCCCCATGATCAAAACTGACATCGCCCTGCGGCGTGCTGGCCCGGCGCGTGGACATGCGCCCGCCTGGCCCCCGCCCCTTGTCGAACAGGACGACGCCCAGACCGCGGGCGGACAAGGCTCTGGCTGCGGCTGCGCCAGCCAATCCTGCGCCGATCACTGCTGCGCTTTGCCTGGCCAACTGTCATCCTCTTTGCTGCGATCTACCTTGATGAGTGTTATGGATCAGAAAAGTTCAAAACCCAGTGAATCCCAACCCGATGATGCAGTCGCAGCTGCACCTGTCGAGGTGTTTTATGACGGCGGGTGTCCGCTCTGCCGAGCCGAGATCGGATATTATCGCAAATCAGGCGCTAATGCTCAGTTCACGGACGTAACGCAGGATGGGGCCACTCCGCCTGGCGTGACGTGCGAGCAGGCGCTTAAACGTTTTCATGTGCGTGATGCGCAGGGGCGGTTGCGCTCAGGGGCGGCGGCCTTTGCGGCGCTCTGGCGGGTGACGCCTGGCTGGCGCTGGCTGGGTCATATCGGCGGCGCGCCGCCTTTCGTCTGGGTCGGGGAGGGCGCCTACCGCCTCTTCTTGCCTATTCGGCCGTATCTGCAACAACTGGTCCGACAGCTGAAACAGGGGAGCGCCCGATGAAAGGCCCGCCGCCGCGTATGAAGAAAACGGATCTGCCTGAGAAGGAGTGCGCGGTCTGCAAGCGTCCCTTCGCCTGGCGCAAGAAATGGGCGCGCAATTGGGAGAATGTCAAATATTGCTCCCGGCGATGCGCCTCAAATCGGCAGAGCGCATAATTTACAGCACATGACAGAAGTCTCATCCGACGGTCAGGGCGCGGTTAGGTGAGGCGACCTAGGGTCAGCCTTACGGAATGACGAGACCCGCTCCGAAGAGGGTGGTCCGGTTCCGCAAGGTCGAACTTAGGAGATAAGTCATGTCTACGTTTTCTGTGATGCTCGCCAGCCTGGCTGGACTCACGCTCGCCCCCGCCGCGGAACTCCCGTCCGAGACTCTTCTGGTCCAGGACCGGGTCATTCACTTCACATCCGAACAATTACTGGCTGAAGACGGCGTTGAAGCGCTTCGTCATCGTATTGCGCTCTCCGCCCGCATGGTGTGCCGAGAGTCTGGCAACCCGCTTTCGCGCATGGGCCGCGAAGCGCGCACCTGTATTGATAACGCGTATCGTGACGGGGTGGAGCAACTTGAGATCAAGGTCGCTGAAGCCCGTGAATCCAACCGTCAATACGCGCTGACCTCGACAGATTCTGCGCGGTCGACACACTAAGCGCTCGGACAACAGCCTTTAATGCTCACGAGGCTGTTCCCCTGGCCCCCGGTCTCATTCGAGAGCGGGGGCTTTTCTGTTTGCGCGAGTGTCACGCCATGCATTTTTGCAAGACGGAGCTGCGCGTAAACCGGCGCACATGTCATCGGGCTGTAGCAAAACACGGGCAAAACACATTTCAGCCGGTGCAGCCGGCCTGGTTGGTATTGAACCGCCGCAAGAGTGGTTCGCTAGTGAATAAAAGGATCTCCCCCATGCGTTTCATCGCTGTCGCCCTGATCGCCGCCGCCGCCCTGACCGGCGCCGCTTCCGCCACCGAAACCTCCAAATCTGTTGAGATCAATTTCCGCGCGTCTGATCTGACCAATGTCGAGCGTCTGGACAGCCTGCGCGCTCGCATCCGCAGCGCGGCTCTGGATGTGTGTGATGTGTACGCCGCTCGCTCGCTCGCCGAGCGCCGCATGGCGCGCGAATGCATGGTTGAAGCCCAGCGTCAGGGCGAATCCCAGCTCAACATCGCCGTCGCTCGCGCGAACGGTGTGATCGAAGTGGCTGCAGAAGTTCGCTAGAGCCGCTTAAAGATCTGACGAATTGAAAAGCCCCGCAGGATATCCTGCGGGGCTTTTTTTGTTCTGTGAGTGAGCGTAGTGCTCTGACTATCCGCTCGTCTTCACCGGCTTGATCAGGAAATGACCATGCAGATTGGCGATGGGCGCGGCGCGGCGGTCCTGCCAGGCGTCCACGCGGACATTGGCCACGCGTGAGCCCTGCCGGGTAATGGAGGCGCGGGCGTACACGTCCTGAGGCTTGCCCGGACGCAGATAATCCACCGCAACGTCAATGGGTTTGGGCAAGGCCGCGAGTTCGGTAAAGGCCAGAAGCCCCGCCGAGGCCGTGATCTCCATAAAGGCCCCGATGGCGCCGCCATGAAGCGCCGGAATCAGCGGGTTGCCGATCAGCCATTCGTCATAGGGCAGGATCGCGGTCAGCTCATCGCCATGATCGTCAAAACGCACGCCCATTCGGCTCACATAGGGGCTCGACTGAAGTTTCAGCAGGCGCTCATTCATGAGGCTGCGCCTCCGGCTTTGGAAGCGGCGGCCTGTTGATCGAAATCGGCTTTGGCCCGCTCGGCGGCGGCCTGGCTGGCCCGGCTCACCATGAAAGCGGCATGGGCGGTGGCGACAGGATCGTCGGTGTCGCCGTCATGAGCAAAGGCGCTGACAAAGGCGATCAGGCCGGACACCTTGATGGTCTTGGCCACGGCGATCACGTCATGGCCCGGCTTGGCGGGGCGCATGTAATCAAGTCGCAGATCCAGCGTGGCGACCGCCTGGTCCCCGCCGAGCCCCGCAAAAGCCGCAGTGCCGCAGGCATGGTCGAGCAATGCGGTGACGACACCGCCATGCATGACGCCAGTTTCCGGATCGCCGATGGAGGCTTCGTCATAGGGCGCGCGGATCACCGCTTCACCCGGGCTGACGCTCACCAGTTTCAGGCCCAGCGCCATGGCGTGAGGGCTGCCATCGACCAGCAGGCCGGCCAGCGTATCGAGTTTGTCTTGTATTGGGTCGCTCATAAGCCCGCTTGTAATCGGATGCGGCGGGGCTTTCCAGCCTGATCAGTCGCGCACCTTGCGCCGCACCAGCGTTTCCAGGCCTTTCACGACTTCCATGCGGGTGTTCATGGGCTCGCCTTGCATATCCGCAAGACGCCCCAGAGAGGCGCGGTGCAGCTGGATGATCTCGCGCTCACGTTCGCCGAGGGCCTCGACGCTGGACAGGAACCGCTCGAGCGAGCGTCCGATCCGGGCGGACAGCTCATCACCCTTGCGCAGCATGTTGAAGATGATGGACTGGGCCTGCGCGCGGGCCGCCTGCAGCGGTGAGGTGAGGCCGGCGGCCACATCCATGTCTCGCTTGAACGTGCCTGCACGCTCTTCGCCGTGAACGCGGCGATCAGGGCCGTTATAGTTCAGTGTTTTCACGAAGGGGCGGGGACGCTGGGTGATTTCAGTCAGGCGTTCGGTCACAGCGCGCGGAGAGATCGGCCGCAGCGCCAAAGTGTCGGCGCCGGCGTCGCGCGCCGCCTCGATATCCAACAGCGTGTTCTTGGTGGACAGGATCATGGCCGGGGTGCGGCTGGCGGCGGTTCTGGTCCGGCGCAGCTTGCGAATGGTGGTCGCGGCGTCCAGACGCTCGTCGCGCCAGTCCACCAGCATGACGGAATGGTCTGCGTTTTCAGCAAACCAGATCGCAGAATCCGGCGTGGTGCAGGTCTGAATCCGTTCCGCACCTGCATAGCGCAGGATGTCCACGGTCAGGCGGCGCGAGAAGGGAGTCGGGTCACAGACGATGACGGCGCGCTGGCGCCAGTCCAGCGCCTCGCCGGACTTCTCGTCGTCGAAATCAATGTCCAGTTCCGCCGCCACTTGTTCCCCCTCACAGGCATACGCACACATGAATAGAGGAAAAAAGTGGATATTGTCTTATGAATTCAGGGGTTAGTCTTACCGGCGGGTAAACGCCCGGATCAGGTGAACCGCCAGCCAGATCGGCAGAACGATCACCGCGCCCAGGAAGAAATACCGCAAGGCCCAACGCAGGGACGCGCCGATGGAGTCAAAGAAAGACGCCCAAGCCTCGCCCACGGTTTGGAAGAAATCCACCCACAGATCCGCCGGATCGACGCGAAACACCGCTAGGACCAGGCCCACCAGCACACACAGGAGAAAGACGACCATGAGGTCGGCGAACCGCACGCTCAGCACACGTTGCACCAGAGATTGGCGCTCTGAGGTCTTGGTTGTTTGTTCACTCATGATCGTCTGTGTCTCATGCAATTGGGGCGTAAACGCGGCGATCAGCCCTGTTTCTGGATTTCCACCTGGTGCGGATAGGGGATCTCGATCTCATTGACGTCGAACGCGATCTTGACCTTCTTGTTCATGTCAAAATGCAGGCCCCAGTAATCTGACGCCTTGCACCAGGCGCGCACCACATAATCAACGCTGGACGCGCCATGGGCTTTGACTTCCACAAACAGAGCCGGTTCCGCCATCACGCGGCTGTCGGCTTCAAACGTGGCGCGCAGCACCCCGATCACCTTCTCGATGTCATCGCCATAACCGGCCGAGAACACAAAGTCGCAGCGGCGCGTGGGGTAGGCGGAATAGTTGGTGATCACATCACCCCAGGATTGACCGTTGGGGATGATGATCTGGCGGTTATCGGGGGTGTTCAGCTCGGTATAGAACAAGGTGATGTCCTTGACCGAGCCTGACACGCCCGCAACCTCGACATAATCGCCGATCTTGTAGGGGCGGAAGAAGATGATCATCACGCCCGCCGCTACATTGGACAGCGTGCCCTGAAGGGCGAGACCGATGGCGAGCGAGGCGGCGCCGAGCACGGCGACCATGGAGGTGGTCTGAACCCCGAACCGGGTCAGGACGGCGATGATGACGATCGCCAGCACCAGATATTTGGCGATGGAGGCGAAAAAGCTCGCCAGCGTCCGATCCATTTTCGGATTACGGTCCGGGATGGAGCGGATGGTGCGTCCGATCGCACCAGCGATCATGAAGCCCACGATCAGAATGATCGCGGCCATCGCCACATTCATGGCCATCTGCAAGCCGATGGTGGTCAGGTATTCCTGAGCCCGTTGAAGATCAAAGGCGGAAGTGTCCATGAAAAGCGTCCCCGAACAGCCAGACGAAAGTCTTCGTTGAAGCCTTGGATATCACTGTTTCGCCGTAGGTGTGAGAGGCTTGGGGAGCATTTTCACAACCGTGTCGAGCGTATCCGCCTCGCCCGCGGGTTTGTCCCAGCGGATCCGGTGAATACGCGGAAAGCGCATGGCGACGCCGGATTTATGGCGGGGTGACCGGTTGAGCCCTTCAAACGCGATCTCCAGCACCAGGCCGAAATCAGGTCGGGCGGCGACTGAACGTACAGGCCCGAAGCGCTCAACGGTGTTGTCGCGGACGAATTTGTCGAGCTTTTTCAGTTCGTCGTCCGTGAACCCGAAATAGGCCTTACCCACCGGCGTCAGAACTTGTTCGCCCTCCTCTTCGCGCCAGACGCCGAAGGTGAAATCTGAATAGAAGCTTGACCGTTTGCCATGGCCGCGCTGGGCGTACATCAAAACGGCGTCGATCAGAAACGGGTCGCGTTTGTATTTCCACCAAGGTCCCTTGGGCCGTCCCGCCAGATAGGGGCTGTCCTTGCGTTTGATCATCACGCCTTCCGCCAGGGCGTGGGGCGGATCAGCACGCAGCGAGTCCAGGTCAGACCAATCTTCAAAGCGCACTGTTTCAGAGAGGTCGATCCGCGTCGATCCGGTTTGTTTGAGCATGCGCTCCAGTGTCTCGCGACGCTCGGTCAAAGGCAGGCTGCGCACATCCTCCTCGCCTTCCACCAGAATGTCATAGGCGCGAATGAAGCCGGGCAGGCGGGTCATCATCGTCTTGGAGACGGTCTTGCGATTGAGCCTTTGCTGAAGATCAGAGAACGGCGCCACCTGACCATCCGCCGTGCGGATCAATAACTCTCCATCAATCGCGCCTTCAAACTCCAGCGCGGCCAGAACGTCGGGGAAGGCATGCGAAATGTCGTCACCTGTCCGCGTGTAGAGACGGCGCACGCCCGCTTCGCTGACGGCCTGAATGCGAATGCCGTCCCATTTGTATTCGGCGAGAAAGTCACCAGGGTTCAGGCGCTCAAAGGCCCCATCATCAACCGGATGCGCCAGCATGACGGGGCGGAAGGGCGCCTTGGCGGCGTTGACGGGTTTGTCCGCTTTACCGTCGAGCCAGGCGAACAGGCTTTCATAGGGCGGCTCGAGCCCGTGCCACAGCTCTTCGATCTCGGTGACGTCCACATCGCCGAATTGCGCCAGGGCGGTTTTCGCGAGACGGGCCGAGACGCCGACGCGCAGCCCGCCGGTGACAAGTTTCAAAAGCGCCCATCGGCTTTGCGCGTCCAGCGCATCCAGCCAGCTTTCAATCAGCGCTGGCGCGCCCGCGCGGGTGACTGTGCTCAAGCCGTCGATGACCTCGACCAGGTCTGGCGGGCGGTTCGCGCCATGCTTTCGCGGCCAGATCAGCGCGGCGGTTTCGGCCAGATCGCCCACATAGTCATAAGACAGCTCGAAAAGGACCGGATCGACCCGCTCGCTGACAAGGCTGCGGATGGCGGCGGCCTTGGCGGTCTTGAAGTCCAGCGCCCCGGTCAGCGCCGCCAGCGCATAGCCGCGGTCAGGATCGGGCGTGGTGGAAAAATGATCCGCCAGAAGCCGCAATTTGCCATTGCGCTGAGGCGTATAGGACAATCGGTCCAGAAGGGTCGCAAAGCGTTCCATGCCTTGATCATATAGGCGCGCGGCCTGGATTTGCCGCCCGGAGGGTGCATTCGCTGTGATATCCTCAACCACTTTGGGTTTTCGTTTGCGTCGAGGCCCTGTATCCCTGTTTGCAATGAACAGGTTTAGCGGCGCGCTCAGCATGAAGGGCCGCTGTGGTGATGGGGAGCATCATGAGCGAACAAGAGCGCGCGAGCGCGCAGACCGAACACCAGACAGGCTTTCTGGGGCTGATTGAGCGAACGGGCAATCGACTGCCGGATCCGGCTTTTCTGTTTTTGTATCTGATTATCGCCATGGTCGTCATATCGACCGTGACCGCCATTGTCGGGCTGTCCGCGATCCACCCCACCCAGACCAACCCGGACGGCAGCGCGCTGATCGTCAATGCGCGCAGCGTGCTCAACCCTGAAAGCCTGCAGCATCTGCTGGTGGAAATGCCGGAAATCTTCACCGGCTTCCACCCTCTCGGCTATGTGCTGGTGGTGATGCTGGGCGCCGGCGTCGCCGAACGCGCAGGCTTGTTCGGCACGGCGATGCGCGCAGCGGTGCGCGACGTGCCGAAAATGCTGCTCACCCCGGCTGTGGCGCTGGTGGCGATGATGGGCAATCTGGCGGCGGACGCGGCCTATGTGGTGCTGATCCCACTGGCGGGCGTCATCTTCGCCGCTGCCGGGCGACACCCGGTTGCGGGCATCACGGCGGCCTTTGCGGGCGTGTCGGGCGGGTTCTCCGCGAACCTTTTGCCCGGTCAGCTCGACGCGCTGCTGTTTGGAGTGACCGAGGCGTCTGTGATCGCGCTGGTGCCGGACTGGACCATGAACATTGTCGGCAACTGGTATTTCATTGCCGCGATGACGTTTGTCTTCATGCCGGTGATCTGGTTTGTGACCGACCGCATCGTCGAGCCGCGCCTGGGTCCGTGGACCGGCGGCGCCTCGACCGCAGCCCAGCCGGGCGAGGATGATCCCGACGCCCCGCTGACGGACGGCCAGAAAAAAGGCATGTGGCGCGCGCTCTGGGCCGTTCTGGGCGTGTGTTTCCTGTGGCTGTTGATGGCGGTCGATCTGGTCGCGCTTGTCAGCTTTGGCGCGTTTTCCATGTATGGCGGCGATGTGCCGCTGCTGAACGAGGCCGCGCTGGAGGCGGGGCAGGGCGTCGCCATCGCCATGGTGCCCTTCTTCCAGTCGCTGGTGGCGGGCTTCATGATCCTGTTCTTGCTGGCGGGCGTCGCTTATGGCCAGGCCGCAGGCACGGTGAAAACCCATCGCGACGTGGTGTCGATGATGGCCGAAGCCATGAAGGATATGGGCTATTACCTCGTGCTGGCTTTCTTCGCGGCGTACTTCGTGGAGATGTTCAACCAGTCGAGCCTGGGGATCATCACGGCGGTGAACGGCGCGAACGCCATCGAGCAATCGGGCTTGCCTTTGCCGCTGGTGCTCGGTCTGATCGTCTTGTTCTCGGCGGTGCTGAACCTGTTTGTGGGCTCGGCCAGCGCCAAATGGGCGCTGATGGCGCCGGTTCTGGTGCCGATGCTGATGCTTTTGGGCGTCAGCCCGGAAATGGCGACGGCGGCTTACCGGGTGGGCGACGGCTCCACCAACATCATCACCCCGCTGATGGTGTATTTCCCGCTGGTTCTGATCTTCTGCCGCCGCTGGGTGGACAATTTCGGCATCGGATCGCTGACCGCCAGCATGCTGCCCTATTCGATCTGGCTGCTGATCTCGGGCATCATCATGACGATGGCCTGGGTCTTCCTCGGCCTGCCTTTGGGGCCGGGCGCGGAAGTGGGCTATGTCCTGCCGAACGCCAACTAATCAGACACGCGCCGGGGGCTCAGCCCCCGGCGTTTTCATTTCAGTCCGGAGGCGTTCATGCCTATTACGCTGCACCATCTCGAACTCTCCCGTTCCGAACGGATCATCTGGCTGCTGGAAGAGCTGAACGCGCCCTATGAGATCAAGCGCTATAAGCGCGACCCGCAAGTGCGCCTCGCCCCGCCCGAGCTGGCTGAGAAGCATCCCTTGGGCAAAGCGCCGCTCTTGGAGCTTGAGGACGGCACAGTGCTGGCGGAGACCGGCGCGATCGCGCAATACCTTTTGGATACGTTTGACCCCGACCACGCGCTGCACCCTGCGCCGGACGCGCCGGGACGTTTGAAATTCCTTGAATGGATGCATGCTTCAGAAGGCGCGGTCTTCCTGCCCTTCCTGATGAGCACCTATTGCGAGGCGACGGGGCTGAAAGACTCCCTGCTCGATCAGTTCATGGACGGCGAGCGCGCCAAAGCCTTCGCTCATATCGAGCGCCATCTCAGCCAGAATGATTATTTCGCAGGCGAACAATTCAGCGCCGCAGATTGCCTGATGGGCTTCCAGCTCGACGCCATCGCCAAGCGCGGCGGCGTGAAAGACGGCTCAGCGCTCAAAGCCTGGCTCGACCGGGTGCAGCAGCGCGACGCCTATAAGGCGATGCGGCAGGTGACGGCGGAGGATTAGAGCGTCATCGCCTCAGAGATCAGATCCTCGCTGGCGTCTTCCAGAATGGCGTCCATCGCTTCGCCATGGCGGATGGGTTCTCGGCCCACTTCCAGCATCACAGGAACCGCCAGCGGGCTGATCTGATCAAGATGCACCGCCTCCACATGGCCGGCCACGCGCACCAGCGCATCTGACAGGCGGCGCACATCGAGCAGGCCCGCCGCGGCGTCCGCCCAGGCCGCCTGCATCAGGATGTGATCAGGCTCGTGATCACGCAGCACATTGTAGATGAGGTCGGCGGAGAAGGTGACCTGACGTCCCGTCTTCTCCTGCCCCGGAAAGCGCCGCTCGATCAGCCCGGCGATAAGGGCGCAATTGCGGAAGGTGCGCTTCATCAGATCGCTTTCGGCCAGCCAGGCGTCGAGATCATCGCCCATCATGTCTTCGGAAAACAGCGCGCTCATATCCACGTCCGAGAGGTCCTTGCGGCCCCAGACCGCCAGCGCGTATTCATTCGCCACAAAGCCCAAAGGCTGTTTGCCCTGCCGTTCGAGCCGCCGTGTGACCAGCATGCCCAGCGTCTGATGCGCCAACCGTCCTTCAAACGGATAGCAGACCAGCCAGCTCTTTCCGGCCCGCGGGAAGGTCTCAACGAGCAGGCTATCGGGCGCGGGCAGTTTTGATTTGCGCTTTTGGATCTCCAGCCAGTCGCGCACCTGTTCGGGCAAGAGGTTCCAGCGATCGGGAGTATGCACCAGCTCGCGCACGCGGGCGGCGAGATAGGTGGAGTAGGGGAACTTCCCGCCCTCAAAGCTGGGGATTTTCGGATCCTCGGCGCTCGATCGGCTGACCAGGCAATCGCCACCGCTCACCCCTTCAAAGCTCAGGATCTGACCCGCAAACATGAAGGTGTCGCCAGGGCTCAGCTGATCGGTGAACCATTCCTCGACCTGACCCAGCATCTTGCCGCCCATCAGGGTCGCGCCCTGCGTGCCGCCCGTGCTTGAGACTTCGCCGGGCCGCACCAATCCCTGATGACCGCGCCCGTGCCGGGGCTTTGATGCGCCGGTCTTACGCGCCAGACGGACATTGAGCATGGGCGCTTCGATAATCGTGCCCACATTCATGCGGTGGCGCTGGGCCACATCGCGATTGCGGGCCCGCCACAGCCCGTCGCGGGTCTTCACCAGACGCTTGAACCGGTCATAACTCCCCAGAGCATAGCCGCCATCGGCAATGAAGGTCAGCACCCGGTCAAAGGTCTCCCGGTCCAGCTCGGCATAGGGGGCCGCGGCGGTGATTTCGCAATAGAGCGCATCGGCGTCGAACGGATCGCCACACGCGCGGCCCATCACATGCTGGGCCAGAACGTCCAGCGCGCCCGCTTTCAGCGGGTCGCCGTCCAGCGCGCCCGCCAAGACCGCCTCGCGGGCGCAAGCGCATTCGAGATGCTCGAACCGGTTTGTGGGAACCAGCATGGCGCGGCTCGATGCATCCAGCCGGTGATTGGCGCGGCCCAGGCGCTGCAGCAAGCGCGATGTGCCTTTGGGTGCGCCCATCTGGATCACCAGGTCCACATCTCCCCAATCAATCCCCAGATCGAGGGTGGAGGTGCAGACCACGGCTTTCAGAACGCCTGCGCCCATGGCCGCCTCCACCTTGCGGCGCTGCTCGACGGACAGCGAGCCGTGATGCAGCGCGATGGGCAGACTGTCCTCGTTGAGGGACCAGAGCTCCTGAAACACCATCTCGGCCTGCGCGCGGGTGTTCACGAAGATCAGCGCCGTGCCCGCGCCTTTGATCTGCTCATAAACGTCGCTCATGGCGTGGCGGCCGGAATGGCCCGACCAGGGGATGCGCTCGTCGGGCGTCATCACCTCGACCTCCGGCGCCGCGCCGGCGCTGCCGCGGACGATGCGGGCGAAGCGGGCTTGACCCGGCTCGGTTTGCGCCGCCAGCCAGCGCGCATGACCCATCTCGTCCTTCACCGTGGCGGACAGGCCCACTCGGCGCATCTTGGGCGCATAGTGCTGGAGCGCAGCAAGCCCCAGCGCCAGCAGATCCCCGCGTTTGGCGGGGGCGAGGGCGTGCACCTCGTCGATGATCACGCATTTGAGGTCTTCAAAGAAGGCGCTGGCGTTTTCCTGCGCGCAGAACAACGCGATCTGTTCGGGCGTGGTCAAAAGGATGTCGGGGGGCTTGGCGCGCTGGCGCGTGCGTTTGGAGGCGGGCGTATCACCGGTGCGGGTTTCGACCCGCAGGTTCAGCCCCATCTCCTCGATCGGCGTCATCAAATTGCGCGCCACATCCTGGCTCAGCGCTTTCAGCGGGCTGACATACAGCGTGTGAAGCCGGTGGGGCCGGTCCTTGCCGCCCGCATCTGCGATCTCTGCCAGATCCATCAGGCTGGGCAGGAAACCGCCCAAAGTCTTGCCGCCGCCCGTGGGCGCGATCAGCAGCGCATCCTCGCCCGCCTCAGCTGCGGCGACCATCTCGCGCTGGTGCGCGCGCGGCGTCCAGCCCCGGCTCTCAAACCAGGCTTCAAAGCGATCGGGCAGGGCGGGGAGGGATGTGTGCTTCATCAACAAAAGAGATAGCATGGGCGCGGGCCGGGCAAAGCCTTTCCTCTGCGCGCATCAGGCCCTAGTCTCGCGCGCGACATCATAACTTCCGAGGAGACGCCCGTTGCGCACCGCCCTGTTCGCTTTCGCATCCGTTCTGGCCCTGACCGCCTGCAGCCAGCCCGCCGCCGAGACCGAAGCGCCTGCCGAAACGCAAGCCGCGGCGTCTGGTATTCTGGCGCCCACATATCCTGAGAGCCGGACTGTGGATCAGGCGGATGTCTACGCCTCCGCCGCTGAGGGCGAAGTGGCGGTGTCCGATCCCTATCGCTGGCTGGAACAGGATGTGCGCGTCTCTGAAGACGTGGCGAACTGGGTCGAGGCGCAGACGGAAACCACCACCGCTTATCTCGATCAGCTGCCCGGCCGTGAACGCATCGCCGAGCGCCTGGCCGAACTGTGGAATTATGAGCGGTATGGTCTGCCCACCAGTCGCGAGACGACAGACGGGCTGCGCTATTTCTTCTCGCGCAACGACGGTTTGCAGGACCAGTCGGTGTTCATGGTCCAGGATGGGCTGAATGGCGAGGCGCGTGCGCTGATTGATCCCAATGAGTGGGCGGCGGACGGCACGACGGCGCTGGCCGGGACAGTCCCGAGTCCGGATGGGACGACGCTCGCCTATCTGATCGCCGATGGCGGGTCGGACTGGCGCTCGATCCGCGTGATGGATGTGGAGACCGGCGAACAGCTCGGCGATGAAATCGAATGGGTGAAGTTCTCGCCCCTCAGCTGGGCCAAGGACGGCTCGGGCTTTTATTATTCGCGCTATCCCGCGCCGGAAGAGGGCGAGGCGTTCACCGCGCTCAACCTCAATCAGGCGATCTATTTCCACGCGCTGGGGACCGATCAGAGCGAAGACGTTCAGATCATGGCCGATCCTGACGCCCCTGACGTGGGCTGGCGCGGTTCGGTCAGCGATGACGGGCGCTATCTGGTCATCACTTCGTCCACCGGCACGGACGGCAATGGCGTGCATATCCTCGACCTTGAGGCCGGAGGCGCGGCGCCGGTCGAGGTTTTTGCAGGCTTTGGCAACAACCATTCCTATGTGGGCAATCAGGGCGAGACCTTCTTCTTCCAGACTGATCTGGACGCGCCCAATGGCCGGATTGTCTCGGTGTCGCTGGCGGATCCGCAAACCCTCACGGATGTGGTGGCTGAAGGCGACGGCCCCATCACCGGGGCGGACCATGTGGGCGGGCATCTGATCGTTGAGACCATGCGCGATGTAGCGAGCGCGGTGAGCGTTTACACGCCGGACGGTGACTTCGTGCGCGAGGTGGAGCTGCCCGGCCTTGGTGTGGCGTCAGGCTTTGGCGGCTCGCCGGAGCGGTCTGAGACGTTTTATGCCTATGAAAGCCTCAACCAGCCCGCTGCCCTCTACCGTTATGATGTCGAGACCGGTGAGAGCGAAGTGTTCCGCGCACCGGATCTGACCTTCAACCCGGACGACTATGTGGTCAGCCAGACCTTCTATGACAGCACGGGCGGCGCGCAGATCCCGATGTTCGTGGCCCACCACCGTGACGTCGATCCCAATGGCGTCCGCCCGACGCTGATCTATGGCTATGGCGGCTTCGCCATCACCCGCCGTCCAGACTTTGACGTGCGGCGGTTGCAATGGATGGAGATGGGCGGCGTATACGCCATCGCCAATCTGCGTGGCGGTTCAGCCTATGGCCGGGACTGGCATGACGCCGGGCGCCTCGCCAACAAGCAGAACGTCTTTGACGACTTCATCAATGCCGGTCACGCCCTGATCGATATGGGCTGGACCAGCCCCGATCACCTCGCCATCCATGGCCGTTCCAATGGCGGGCTTCTGGTGGGCGCGGTGGCCAATCAGGCGCCGGGCCTGTTCGCGGCCGCGCTGCCGGCGGTGGGCGTGATGGACATGCTGCGCTTTAATCAGTTCACCGCAGGCCGGTTCTGGGTGGATGATTATGGCAGCCCGCAGGATCCTGAACTGTTTGACGTGCTCTATGGCTATTCGCCCTATCACAACATCCCGCAGACGGGCGAGTATCCCGCCACCCTCATCACCACCGCCGATACCGATGACCGGGTGGTTCCGGGCCATTCGTTCAAATACGCGGCGGCCCTGCAGGCGGCTCAGACGGGCGACGCGCCGACCCTGATCCGGATTGAGACCCGCGCCGGGCATGGCGCCGGCACGCCGGTGTCCAAGCTGATCGAGGAAGCCGCCGATCGCTGGGCCTTCATCGCCTATCATACGGGGCTCGAGATCGAGGATTAGAGGCCTGTGAATGAATGAGCTGAAAACCCCGGAGCCTCGCTCCGGGGTTTTTTGTCTTCCAGGCCGGGGCGAGGTAATATGTAGCCTCAGTCATTTAGAGTGAGGCCATCATGAGCGACGCAGAAAACCTGGACCGTCTGGAAGCCCTGTTTGAGGCTGTGCGGTCCCAGTGTCCGCGTCCTGAAAAACTGGCGGCCTGGCTGTCCGCCTCCACCTTGCTCACTTGCGAGGACACGCCCGAAGCGTTGGCGCAGACCGTGAGCGGGACACACGCTCAGCTGCGCGCCGAGCTGGGATGGCGGTCGCCGACAGGCGTCCTGCGCTGGCTCTACGCCGCCATGCTGACCCAGAGCGATGTGCCGGTGGAGCGCTTTCTGGCCGCGCGCACAGCCTTGCGCGAGGGTGCGAGCGGCTTCAAGCGGATGAGCCTTCATGCGGGCGGCGCTCGGGCGGCGCTCATGCTCTGCATCGGATCAAAAGACGACACCCCGATCGAGCGCTTTTTCGAGATGCGCGAGGCTCTGGCGCCGCCCTGGTGGCGGGCGAATGCGGCGGTGACCGACACGTATGCCGCGATCCATGCGGCGCGCGGTGATGATCCTGCCGAGGTTCTGGCGCGCCGCACGGCGGCGGAAGCCGTGTTCGAGGCGCATCCCCGCGCCCGCGGACATCGCCGTGACGGCGCCAAGCTCTGCGCCCTTCTGGGCGTGGATCCCAGAGAGGCGCTGGCGCGGTTCAAGGCCCTGGATGCCGCGCGACAGACGTACAAGCCCTTGCGGCGCTACGCCTTCCGCCAAAGCTATCTGCTGTGGGCGGTGCAGGGGCTGACCGTTGAGGACGCGCTCGCCATCCATGAGGTGCGCGAGGCTCTGCCGCGTTCGGTCAGCTCGACCGGCGGGGCGCGCACCGCCCTGGCGCATCTGGTCCACACCGCAGGCCGAAACGGCGTCCAGGATGGCGCGCTCAGCGCGATGGACGCCGTGATGGCGGCGCAGATGGCCATGATGGTGTCTGTGATCGCGGCGACCAGCGTCGTGACCACCACCAGCGCCAGCTCGAACGGATCAAGTACTTAAAGTCGCATTGACTCTATCGCGCGCAACTCTGTGACGAGCCGTTAACCGGCGCGGGTGGACACTCCAACTCATGCGGCGTGCGCATGTGGTTGCAGTTTTCTGGACGGGGCGAAGTGGGTCATGCGTCTTATGAATGTCAGAGGCCTGAGGGCGACGGCGCCACGTGATGCGGTCACAGCGCGCTACTTCAACAATGACCGACCGGTTCAGGCGCGTCATGCGCGCTTGGTGTCTGCGGGCGATTTGCACTAGAACCGCCCGTATTCGAGCGGCGCCGCTTTCTCTCCCCCCTCGAGCGGCGCCGCTCACTCCCTTCAGCCCTATAGGTTTCCCAGTCTGCCAAGACGCCCTATGTCTCTGGCATGATCCGACCTGATCAGCTTTTACGCGAAACAGAACGCGGCCTGTGGTGCGAACCGGGCGGCTTTTTTATTGATCCCATGCGTCCCGCTGAGCGGGCGCTGGTCACTCATGGCCATGCCGATCATGCCCGCGCCGGTCATGAGCGCGTCCTGGCCACGCCCGAAACCCTCGCCATCATGGCGGCGCGCTATGGCGAAGCGTTCACGCCGAACCCGGCCTCTATCAATTACGGCGAGCGTTTGAAGATCGGCGAGGTGGAGGTCAGCTTTCATCCCGCAGGGCATGTGCTGGGCAGCGCGCAAATCCGTCTCGACTGGAAGGGTCTGGTGATCGGCGTATCGGGCGATTACAAGCGTCGCCGCGATCCGACTTGCGCCGGGTTCGAGGTGTTTCCCGCCCATGTCTATGTAACCGAGGCGACCTTTGCGCTCCCGGTCTTCCGCCATCCAGACGACGCCGGAGAGATCGCCAAGCTTCTGAAGAGCGTCAGGCAGAATCCGGACCGCGCCCATCTGGTGGGCGCCTATGCGCTGGGCAAGGCGCAGCGCGTGATCTGTCTGTTGAGAGAGGCGGGCTATGAGGCGCCGATCTATATTCATGGCGCGATGGAGCAGCTGTGCGCGCTTTATGAAGAGCATGGCGTCGCGCTGGGGCCGCTCGAAAAGGCGACGATCAAGGACGCCAGCGGCGCCAAGCAGGACTTCGCCGGGCAGATCGTCATCGCGCCGCCCTCGTCGTTTCAGACTGCGTGGGCGCGGCGCTTCCCGGATCCTGTGATCTGCTTCGCCTCGGGCTGGATGCAGGTGCGCGCGCGGGCGCGGCAACGCGGGGTCGAGCTGCCGCTGATCCTGTCAGACCATGCCGACTGGGATGAGCTGACCCAGACCATCACGGACGTGAACCCCGACGAAGTGTGGATCACCCATGGCCGCGATGACGCCCTGGCGCGCTGGGCGGAGCTGGAAGGCTATAAGGCGCGCCCCTTGTCGTTGGCAGGCTATGAAGACGAGGATGACTAGCGTCTTGCTTCGATCCCCCGCGACCGCCTAAGTGACGCTATGACCGACGCCCTTCGTACGCCGCTGACCGAGCCTGTCTTCATGACGGTGAACGACGCCCGACTGATCGCGGATCCGTCCGGCGTGGCCTATTGGCCCGATGAAAGCGTATTGCTGGTCAGCGATTTGCACTTTGAAAAGGGCAGCGCCTATGCGGCGCGCGGCCAGCTCTTGCCGCCCTATGACACGCGCGCCACGCTCAAACGTCTCGGGGCGGCGATGGCGCTCTATCAGCCGCGTTCGGTGGTGGCGCTGGGCGACAGCTTTCATGATCTGGGCGCGGACGGGCGCATGGCGCCTGATGACGCCGAGACGCTATCAGCGCTCGTCGCGACTGTTGAAGACTGGCTGTGGATCGAGGGCAATCACGACCCGAAACCCCCTGCGCGCTTTGGCGGCCGGGCCGGGTTCGAGCTGACGCTGGGGCCCTTGCATCTCCGCCATGAACCCCAGCCAGGTGAGCGACCGGGCGAGGTGGCGGGGCATCTGCATCCGTGCGCTAAAATCAGCGGCCAGGGGCGCCGGGTGCGGCGGCGCTGTTTCGCGACCGACGGCCAGCGCCTGATCCTGCCGGCCTTCGGGGCGTATACGGGCGGGCTCAATGTCTGTGATATCGCTTATGCGCCGCTCTTCCGACGCCGCCCGCACGCCTACATGCTGGGCCGTGAGCGGGTCTATGCCGTCAATGGCGCGAAGCTGTTGGGCGATTAGAGGCTGAAAGTGGGCGAGCTGCGCACGAAGGCGGTCAGCCCGAGGCACAGCACCGCCACCGCCGTCAGAAGAAAGCGCAGCGGCAGATACCAGCGCGGGAAGGTCGCGCCGCGGATGGCGCTGCGGTCCCACAGGAACTGAATCACAAAGCCTGCGATCAAGACGCCCCAACCCGTCAGCTCCAGATCCAGCGGCAGTCCGGGGCGGTTCCATACCTGCATGACCACGGCGATCCAGCCGGCGAGGCTGATCATGATGGACAAGAGCATCACGCCTGAACGCGGATTGTCAGACCGGATCACCAGCTCGCTCGACCAACGCCCGCCCGCCAGAAATGACAAGATCACGGCGGCGTAGACGGGCAGGGCGGTGGCGGCTTGAAGCGCGGCCTGGCCGCCCACCATGACGCCAAGCGCGCCGGCGATGAAGGGCAGCAATCCGCCAAATCCCAAAATCAGAACCAGGGCGGGAGCTTCGCTAAGGCGTTGCATAAAGAGGCCTCGTATCACAATTGGAGCCGGTTTAACGGCGCTGGGTGACCGCCGCTGCGGTCCATCCGGCCAGCATGGCCAGCAGGACCGAGATCAAGGCGTACACGACCGGGCGGTTCTGGGCCAGATCATAGATGGTGCGTTCCGCGCCCGCCTTGACCACCGTCAGTTCTGTGCGACGGGTCGCTATGGGTTGTCCATCCCGGAACAGGTAAACATCCGCGTTATACTGACCTGTGGGCGTGGTGGGCGGCAAGACGACCCGCGCCCGAAACAATCCGCCCTCCAGAACCTCGACGCCGCCCGGCGCCTCGGCATAGAGCCCGCGCCGCGCCTTGTTGCGCACAAGAGCCGCGCGATACTCGACGATTTCACCCCCCAGATCGGTCACCAGCACGTCGCGCACGCCAAACAGAGTTTCCCGGCGAATGCTTTCAGGCGCGAACAATCGCACATGATCCATGCCGATCTGATTGCGGCGCAAGGCGGAAAAGCTCGCGAATTCGGGCAGGGGCCGGGTGGAGGCGACGGCGTAATAGCCCGCCACATCCTCAAAGCGCACCGGGGCGGCGTTGATCCAGATGCCCAGAACCCGGCGTTTGCGCATCACGCGCAGATCGCCTTCGGGGCCGCGCACGGCGACCACAATGTCATCGCCCTCCTCAAGGCCGATCGCGGCGCCGTACAGCGTCAACTCGGCGCCGGCGAAGGTCGAGCGGATTTCAACCACATCCTCGGTTAGCGCCGCCGCGATCTGGGCGGGCGGCTGCACGCCTTCGGGCGGCGCGGCGTGGGCGCCAGCGCTGGCGAGAAGCGCCCCCAGAAGACAGAGCAGCAAGGCGTGGGCGGTCATCACATCCCCCCGCGCGCTTGCATCAGCACGAACATGTCCACCGGCGTGCTGGTCAGATCCCACAACAGCTTCAGACAAACGCTGACCACCATCAGCGCCAGCAGGGCGCGCAATTCCTCCGCCGGGATCTTGCTGGTGAAGCGCGCCCCGATCTGCGCGCCGACTACGCCGCCCAGGATCAATATGCCCGCCAGCACCATGTCCACGGTCTGGTTCTGCACCGCCTGCAGAAAGCTCGTGAGCGAGGCGACGAACAGGATCTGAAACAGCGAAGTGCCGATCACCACATTGGTGGGCATGCGCAAGAGATAGATCATGGCGGGGACCATGACGAAGCCGCCGCCCACCCCCATCAGCGCCGCCAGCACGCCCACCAGGAAGCCGATGGCGATGGGGGGGATCACGCTCATATACAGTCCAGAGACGCCGAAGCGGGTCTTGAAGGGCAGGGCGTCGATCAGGCCGCGCTTGCGGCGTTTGGGGCGGACGGGGCCGCCCGCGCTGCGGCGGCGGCGAATGGCGTTGACGCTTTCAACCAGCATCAAACTGCCGATGACGCCCAGAAAGCCCACATAACAAAGCGAGATGACCAGATCGATCTGGCCGAGCCGTTGTAACAGCCCAAACAGCTGAACGCCCGAGACGGAGCCGACAATGCCGCCCGCCAGCAGCACCAGCCCCATTTTGACGTCCAGCGTCTTGCGCCGGAAATGGGCGAGTGCGCCGGAGACCGAGCTCGCCACGATCTGATTGGCCTGGGTGGACACCGCCACGGCGGGCGGAATGCCCAGAAAGATCAAGATCGGCGTCATCAGGAACCCGCCGCCGACGCCGAACAGGCCCGACAGGAACCCCACGCCCAAGCCCAGGCCGAGCAACAGCCAGAGGTTTAAGGAAATCTCGGCGATGGGCAGGTAGATCTGCACCGCCCCGCGCCTAGCCGGCGGCGGCTTGTTCAAGCCGTGAGATCAGCGTGCTGTCCACTTGATCTGACACCGTCAGGCCCTGGGCGCGACGGAAGCTGCGAATGGCGTCACGCGTGCGCGCGCCCATCATGCCGTCCGCGGGGCCGGGCTGATAGCCGAGCTGAGACAACAGGGCCTGCGTGCGGGCGATCTGGGCGGGGCTGGCGAGCGCGCCCACCTCCCAAGACTGGGGCGGATACTCGCCCTGCGCTTCAGGGCTGCTGGCGCGCGGCGTGAAATTGCGTGCGACGGATTCCGCAGCGGCGCGTTGTTCGGGCGTCAGCATGGGGCGCAGCTCGGCGGCGGAGTTGCGCGCTTCACCATCGCCTGCGTTCGCGGCGATGGTGAACCAGGCATAGGCGTCCGCCGCGCTTTCAGGAACGCCGAAGCCTTCCTTGAACAACAGCGCGATATTGACCTGGCTGTCCACCAGCCCGTGCAAGGCGCCTTGCTCGAACCAGCGCGCCGCAATCGCCTGAAAATCAGGCGTGGATTCCGCGTTGATGAACATGCCGCCGGCATCGTGCATGGCTTGCACATTGCCGTTCTCGGCGGCGCGGGCCATCCACTCCCGCGCCGAAGCGGGGTTGGCGGGAACGCCCTCGCCATTGGCCAGCATCAGCGCGAAACGGCGTTGAGCGGCCGGCACGTCCTGTTCGGCGGCGCGTCGCATCAGGGCCGCGGCGTCGCTGAACCGGCCTTCGTCAAGTTGTTGCAGCGCCAGTTGATAGCGCGCCACGGCGTCGCCATTGGCGGCGGCGCTCTCAAGGCTGGGCGTCGGAGTGACGGCGGGACGCGGCGCAGGCGTTTCGGGACTGGGTGTCTGGGCGGCCGGCGCCGGAGGCGTCGCCGTCTGCGTTTCAGGCGCCGTCGGTTCCGTTTGTGATGGGGAAGGCGGCGCAGCCGCGGGCTCTGACGCCACGCCCTCAGCGTCATCACCGCGCAGATCCGGCGCTGGTGACGCCGTCAAATCCGCCGGTTCTGAGAACAGGCTGGACAGGGTTGCGCTGGGGTCCGCGTTCAAGGCTGAGTCTTCAGGGCCGTTGATGGCCTCCATGACCAGCATGCCCGCCGCCGCCGCGACCGCCAAAAAGCCCAACGCGCTGGCGCCCAGCAGCAAGGTGCGGTTAGAGCGGCGCTGTTCCGCTTCCACAGGCGGTGTCCAGCCCGCTTCGCCGCCGCGATTGGCGCGAACCTGTTTTCTGGCCTTGGCGAGGAAATCCGCATCCGCCGTCGCGCCCATGGCGACCGGTTTGCGCGGTGCAGGCTCTGGCTGCGGCTCAGGCGCGCGGTGCTGGGGCGCCGGCTGCGGCTTGGGAGACGCGGCGAGTATGGGGTCCGGTTCAGCGCGGGTGAAGGAGGATGCGCGTGCGGGCTCGGCCTTGATGTCGAAATCATCATGGGCGGGCAGCGAGAAATCATCATCCGCTTCGGTATTGCTGACCCAGTTGTCCGGCGCTTCGGGCAGGGGTTTGCTGAAGTCGTCGATCGCGTCCGCCGCTTCGCGCACGATGGCTTTTGACGGGTCTTTGTCCTTGTCTTTGGACTTGCCCTTGCGACCTTCGATGGCTTCCAGCCGTTCGGCCAGCGCATTCATCGCTTTCTGGACCGGAGACAGCGCCTCGCTTGTATCCTGGCGCGCCTGGTCGAGCCGTTCGTGCAGCCCCGTCATCGCCTTGTCGATGCGGTCCGCCGTGCGCTCCTCAGAGGCGCGGATACGGGTTTCAAGATCCTGCTCGCCATTGGGTGAGCGTGCGTGTTCTAGACGTTCTACAACCTGGGCCATGCGTTCGCCCGCTGCTTCGACCGCCTCGGCCGAGCGGTGCTCGGCTTGCTGGACGCGGTCCGCCAAGTTTTCCCCAAGCCTCGCCACCTGTTCTCCAATCCGCCGCACGGCGACCGTGTTGTCTTGGCGAACCTTTTCAAGACGCGCTTCGAGATCGGAGCGGTCCTGTTTGGATTGGCGTTTGGCTTCGTCTTCGTCCAGGCGGCGCTGCAGGCGCTGCTCGGTCCGATCCAGTCGCTGCTCCACGGCGCGGGCCATGCGCGCCACTTCGCCGCCAATGCGTTGCAAGGCGTCAGACTGGCGCTGTTCGGCGGCGCGAAGCCGGGTTTCAGCCTCCGCCAGCGCGCGCTCAAGCCGCGGGCTGTCCGCGCTCTTTGAGACTTCTGCGATCTGGCGCGCGCATTCGCTGCGCGTTTCGCGGATGACATCCGCGACTTCGCGCGCCAGGGCATCGATGCGGCGCTGGACGTCTTCATCCTTGACGGCCTGAGATTGGACGGTCTCAAGCTGGCGCAAACGATTATCGAGTTTTTCCTGCGATCCCGCCAGCGCTTCGGCGGCCCGCTGGGTGGCGCCTTCGGCTGAGATGATGCGGCTTTGCAGCGAGCGCGACGTGTCTTGCAGATCGCTGAGCAGGGATTGGGTGCGCTGGTCACGCGTCTCGACCAGCTCGCGCAGGTCACGCGTTTCGCTGCTGAGCGTCTTTTCAGACTCTTCTAGACGTTGGCCGAGTTTTTCCAGTCCGCGCTCGGCGCTGTCGCGGCGGCGCTCTTCCTTGTGGGCGAGATTGTCGAGTTCGGCGCGGACATCGCGCTCGGTCTCATACATCCGCCCCGCCAGCTTGCCGACTGTGGTCTCGACCGATTTCAGCGCCGCCGGATCTGCGCCAGCGCCTGGCCCGGCGCGCTCCAGCCGGCGCACGCGTTCCAGAATTTCATCTTGCTGCGCGCGGGTGCGTTTGAGGGCGTCTTGCGCGGTTTCGCCCTCTTCATCGACGCTGTCCTCGATCAGATCGAGGCGGCGTGAGATGGAGGTGACGGATTGGTCGATATGAGAGAGCGCCTGGGTGGAGCGCCGTTCGGACGCTTCCATGCGGTCTGACAGGCGCTGCACGAGCTCGGTCAGCTGGTCGTCATGACCGGGGCCGCCGCCATCGCCGCCGCCAAATCCGGGAAACCGGGAGAGCTGATCATCCCAGTCCTTGGCGGTTTCAGACACGCCGTCATCGAGAATGACGCGGTTCAGCCATTCGCCCAGAGTCATGCCTTCACGCCTCGCCGCTGATTTGGCGAGGGCGCGGGCGCGGGGATCAATCCCCTTCACACTCCAAGGCGCCACAGGCGGCATGCCGACTCATCTCCACACTTCCATGCTCGACCCTATAGACGCGGTTAATATTGTGTAAACCAGTCAGGCAGGCGCCATATCTGGTATTCCACATGGAATCACCGCCCACGAGGCGAACGCATGGACTCAACTCTTAATCAAGAGCATCTGATGCGGTTAACGCCTCGTAAATCTCTCTTAAACCGGAGAGAATCGTTTCAGCGGGCGGTTTCGACATGGGGCAGCCAGTACGGCGCCAAATCTGACATGCGGGTTTCCAGCGTATCGGCCTCCGCCAGAGGTGAAGCCTGGATGGGCCGAGGCAGTTGACGGCCAAGGTCAAAAAGCGACCAGGCCGGCCCTGGCGCGCCTGCCGCCAGATAGCGTTGCCCCAGATGCCAATACGCGTCAGGCGCAAAAGGATCCATGATCAGCGCTTCGGCCAGCAATTGCGCCGGATCGAGGTCGGGCCGCGCCTGCAATCCGACCCGGCCCCAGGCGATCAGGGCGTTGGCGGTCAGCAAGCGGGCGGCGGCGCCGCCATGGCCTTCACGGTCAACGAAGGGCGCGAAGCGTTCGACTGCGAGGGCTGGATTATTGCGTTTCAGTGCATCAAGCCCGGCGGCGAGCGCTTGAAAGGCTTCATCCTGTCGGCCTGCCAGAGCGAGGGCGCTCGCATAGGCGCAGGTCAACCGGGCGCTGCCGATGGAAGCTTCAGGGCAGGGGCCGAAATGATGGGTTTCCTGGATTTGAACCAGCAAGGCGCCGGCAAAATCGCCTTCTTCCTGAAGGCGCTGGCTTTCTTCAAAAAACTCTGCCGTATCGGGCCCGGCTCCATAAACGCCGTCCAGCGTGTCGGTTGCTGCGGTCAGCACGGCGCGCAGCCGGTCTGCGCCGGCGTAAACCTGCACGCTGTCTTGCGGCATTGGCGGCATGACAGGTTCTGGCGCATCGGCCTCTGAAGTCCGGGTCCAGCGCTCCAGGCGCCCAGCCGGGCTGTCGGGGCTGTAGACCACGAAAGAGAAGGCGCAGGGAAAGCGGGCGTCTTCAGACAGCCGCGCCAGAATGTCAGGATGAATCGGCGCCACATAAGGCAGCCAGGCCAGCGCGCTGGAGGCGTGCTCAGGCCCGATCACAGGCGCGTCGCAGCGCGAGCCCTCTGCCCCGTAATCCGCGCTGAACACAACCTGATCGTTGTAAAGGGCGATGAAGCCGGTGGGCGTATCGGTCACTGCAAGCGTTCCGGTCTGGCTCGCCACCCCGGTCGCCGCTTCCAGCCAGACCCGGTCAAACGTGCCGGCGTTGCCAAAGCTGATCACGTCCCGGCGTCCGCCCTCGCTCAGCGCGACATAGATATCGAGATGGCGGCGCGCTTCCGCATAAAGGCTGGTGCGGACCACAGTGTCCTGATCCGCCGCCCGGGCGAACAGGGCGCCTTGGGACATGTCGAGCCACATCTGAGCGTCTGATTGCGTCACCCAGCTGGCCCAGTCGCGCCCATAGCGCGCCACACGCGTTTGATCATTGAGAATATCAATTGAGCTTGTGCGCGACGTCTCGACCCGCCACGCCGCCTGGATGTCTTCAGGGGCCGTGCGCACGTCCGGCGCAGTCTGAGCGCTCGCAGCGGGCGTCAGAAAAAGGCAGGCGGCGAACGCAAACAGGCGCATTTGCAAATCCTTGGCCGAGAGGTCGGCGAGTCTGCTTCAGTTAAGCGCCAAATCAATCGAGGAATGCGGCGCGGTCAAGGCGCCAGTGAGACAAGGTTGAGAGTGTCACATGCAAGCCAACAGATTGACGTTGACGTTCACGTCAAGTGGCATACACTCTCCCTCATGACAGATGCTGTGATCCCGGAGGTCGATCTTTCCATCCGTGAAATTGCGGAGAAGTTCGACGTAACGCCTCGCACCTTGCGGTTTTACGAGCAGAAAGGCCTGCTCAATCCCAAGCGCCGGGGCGGCTCGCGTTGGTATACGCCAGGTGATGTGGCGCGCTTGTCGCTCATTCTGCGCGGACGCCGCGTAGGGTTCTCCCTCGAAGAAATCGGCGAAATGCTCGACCTGGAAGCGTTGGCCACGCGCTCTCATGAAACCTTGTCGCGCAATCTGGGGCGGTTTCGCGCCCGAATCGCCGCGCTTGAACAGCAGCGCAATGATATTGAAGATGCGCTGGCGGAATTGAATGCGGGCTGCGCCTGGCTGGAAGAACGCCTGGCGGATCGAGAGCCTTCTGAAGACATCAAGCGGCGCGCCGCCGCGTTTGAGGCGCTGGCGTCCGCACGTTTGACCCAATGGTCCGGGCATCCGCCCGATGACCCCACATGACGCTTTCGCGAAGAGGCCGTGACAGGACTCGACGCGCACCGGCCGACATGGCCCCATACCTATAACCCCCTCGTTCCCTACGGAGACGGTTCAAATGCCCGATTACAAGGCCCCAAATCGCGATCAGACGTTCGTCCTGAACGAGCTGCTCAACGTTCAGCAATACAATGACATCCCCGGTTTCGCGGACGCGTCCGAGGACATCGTCAACGCCATCCTGGAAGAGGGCGGCAAGTTCTGCGAAGGCGTGCTGCACCCGCTCAACATGGTCGGCGACCATGAAGGCTGCTCCTTGAAAGATGGCGTTGTGACCACGCCGACCGGCTTTAAGGGCGCGTATGACCAGATGACCGAAGGCGGCTGGACGGCTCTGTCAGCCCCGGCCGAATTCGGCGGCCAGGCTCTGCCGCATTATCTCAATCTCGCTTTCAACGAGATGGTGACCAGCTGCAACATGGCGTTCGGCATGTATCCGGGGCTGACCAACGGCGCGGCGCAAGCCCTGCTGGTGGGCGGCTCTCAGGAGCAGAAAGAGCTCTATCTGCCGAAAATGTTCTCCGGCGAATGGTCGGGCACCATGAACCTGACCGAACCGCATTGCGGCACCGATCTGGGCCTTTTGCGCACCAAGGCGGTTCCGAACGGCGACGGCAGCTACAAGATTTCCGGCCAGAAGATCTGGATCTCCGCCGGCGAGCACGAGATGAGCGGCAATATCGTTCACCTGGTGCTGGCGCGGGTCGAAGGCGCGCCGCAGGGCGTGAAAGGCATCTCGCTGTTCGTGGTGCCGAAATACCTGCCGGACGCGGACGGCAATCCGGGCGAGCGCAACACGCTTCAGTGCGGCGGTCTGGAAGAGAAAATGGGCATTCACGGCAACGCCACCTGCGTCATGAACTATGACGAGGCCAAGGGCTGGCTCGTGGGTGAAGAGAACAAGGGCCTCAAAATCATGTTCGTCATGATGAATGAGGCGCGTCTGGGCGTGGGCCTGCAGGGCCTGGGCCTGGCGGAGACCGCGTACCAGTACTCTCTGGCCTTTGCGAAAGACCGCATCCAGGGTCGCTCGCTGACCGGACCGAAGAACCCCGATGGTCCTGCCGACCCGATCATCGTGCACCCCGATGTGCGCCGCATGCTGATGGACCAGAAAGTCTTCGTCGAGGGCGCGCGCGCCTTTACCTACTGGACCGCTCTGCAAGGCGATCTCGAGCACAAGGCGACCGATGAAGCTGTCCGCGAAAAGGCGGGCGACTACATGGCGCTGCTGACCCCGATCGTGAAGGGCTATCTGACCGATAAGGGCTATGACAGCGTCTCCACCGGTCTGCAGGTTCATGGCGGATCGGGCTTCACCCGCGAATGGGGCGTTGAACAGCTGCTGCGCGATGCGCGCATCACCTTGATCTATGAAGGCACCAACGGCGTTCAGGCGCTTGACCTGGTGGGCCGCAAGCTGGCCATGGCGGGCATGCGCCCGATCAACACCTTCTTTGGCGAGCTGGACGAATTCATCGCCGAGAATCAGGGCGACGCAGATCTGAAGATCTATGTGGACGGCCTGGCGGATGTGAAAGCCAAGCTTCAGACCGCCACCAACTGGCTGGTCGAAAAAGGTCTTGAGAACTTTGACAACGCCGGTGCGGCCTCGACCGATTACATGCACCTCTTCGGTCTGACCTGCTTTGCCTATATGTGGGCGAAAATGGCGAAAGTGGCCGCCGCCAAAAAGGGCGACAGCGACCCGATCTACGCCACCAAGTTGGTTACGGCGAAATACTTCGTCGAGCGTTGGTTGCCTCAGGCGGACGCCCATCTGGCCCGGATCGAAACCGGCGCCGAGACCATGATGACGCTCGAAGCTGAAGCGTTCTGAGACTGATCGTGAAAGCCCTCCGCCTGCTGGCGGGGGGCTTTCACGCAATAAATATTCGGGAGGAAGACACCAATGACGGCGCAAGTTTTAAACGTGCCCAAGCCTGAATGGCTGGACCAGGAAGACGTGAATATTTTCGACGGGGCCGTGCGCGGTTTCATCGAAAAGGAATGCCTGCCCCATGGCGATCGCTGGGAGAAAGAAGGCTCGGTGGATCGCGAGGTCTGGACCAAGGCCGGCGAAAGCGGCCTTCTGTGTCCGGCGGCGCCGGAAGAGTTTGGCGGCGCAGGCGGCGATTGGCGCCATGACTACGCCTTCCACATGGCCGTCTCCGAAATGGGTGTGGATGGCTGGGGCGCCAGCCTGCACAATTCCATCGTCGCGCCTTATGTCTGGCATTACGGAACGGAAGAGCAGAAAAAGCGCCTCCTGCCCAAGCTGGTCTCAGGCGAATATGTCGGCGCGATCGCCATGACCGAGCCAGGCGCGGGCTCTGACCTTCAGGGCATCAAGACCAATGCCGTCAAAGACGGCAATGGCTACAAGATCAACGGCTCGAAAACCTTCATCACCAATGGCGGCATGGCGAACTTTATCGTCGTGGTGGCCAAGACCGATCCCAAGGGCGGCGCCAAGGGCACCTCTTTGTTCCTGATCGAGACCGACGGGTTGGAAGGCTTTCGCCGCGGCCGTAATCTCGACAAGGTCGGCATGAAGTCGCAAGACACCGCCGAGCTGTTCTTTGAGGACATGAAAGTGCCCGCCGAAGCGCTGCTCGGTGAAGAAGAAGGCCAGGGCTTTTTCCAGCTCATGGAGCAATTGCCCCAGGAACGCCTTCAGATCGCGGTTCAGGCCGTGGGCATGATGAAGCGCGCGCTTCACGAGACCATCAATTACGTCAAGGAACGCCAGGCTTTCGGCAAACCGGTGCTGGGCTTTCAGAACACCCAGTTCAAACTGGCCGAGCTGAAATCCAAAGCGACCATCGCCGAGGTGTTTGTCCAGCACTGCTCGGATCTGCTGCTTAAAGGCCAGCTGGATGCGGCGACCGCGTCGATGGCGAAATACTGGTGCACTGACATCCAGTGCGAGCTGATTGATGAATGCGTGCAGCTGCATGGCGGCTACGGCTTCATGAATGAATATCCCATCGCGCGCATGTGGCGGGACTCGCGGGTGCAACGCATCTATGGCGGCACCAACGAGATCATGAAGCTTCTGATCGCGCGGACGCTGTAAGAGATGGGTGTTGCCGCCCCCTCCGGTCCTTCGGACCACCTCCCCCGTGAACGGGGGAGGACAATGACGTTGGATGCTGGCGTGTCCTCCCCTGCTTGCGGGGGAGGTGTCAGCGAAGCTGACGGAGGGGGCGAGCATGCGTGATCGCCAGACTCAGGTGCGGGCAAAACAGCTACGCCATGAGATGACCAAGGCTGAAACAGTCCTTTGGACTCAGCTCAAGGGACGCGCTCTGGGCGGCTGGAAATTCCGGCGCCAGCACCCGGTTGGTCCCTACATTACTGATTTCGCCTGCCTCGAGGCGGGGCTTGTCATCGAGATCGATGGCGCCACCCATGCCGAGAACCATGAGATAAAACACGACCGAAAACGGTCGGCCTTTCTGACGGAACAGGGCATTGAAACCCTGCGCGTCAGCAACTTGGATGTTTATGACAACCTGGATGGCGTGGTGCGGTTGATTGCCGACACGCTCGCCCCCCTCGGCCCTTCGGGCCACTCCCCCCGCAAGCGGGGGAAGACAGATAGCGCCGCTCCCATATTGTCCTGTTCTGACGAGGCAGGCAGGGAAGACGGCATTCATAACAAGCTCACCCAGGGAGGATCCCTTTATGACTGACGCTTATATTTATGACGCCACGCGGACACCGCGCGGCAAGGGCAAGAAAAACGGTTCGCTGCACGAAATCACCGCGCTGCAGCTCGCCACCCAGCAGCTTCAGGCGATCCGCGATCGCAACAATCTCGACACCTCCTTTGTGGATGATGTTGTGCTGGGTTGCGTGTCGCCGGTGGGCGAGCAGGGCGCCGATATCGCCCGCGCCGCTGCGCTGAACGCGAACTATGCCGAGACCGCGTCCGGTTTTCAGGTCAACCGCTTCTGCGCCTCTGGCCTTGAAGCTGTGAACCTGGCCGCTGCGAAAGTCATGTCCGGCGAAGCCGATCTGGCCATTGGCGGCGGCGTGGAAGCCATGTCGCGCGTGCCGATGGGTTCAGACGGCGGCGCCATGGCGGTCGATCCCGAAATGGCGTTTGACCATTACTTCGTGCCCCAGGGCGTGTCCGCGGACCTGATCGCCACCAAATACGGCTATTCGCGCGATGATGTGGACGCCTATGCGATCGAATCTCAAAATCGCGCCGAAGCCGCCTGGAAAGAGCGCCGCTTCGACAAATCCGTCGTGCCGGTGAAAAACCAGCTTGGCCTGACCCAGCTTGACCATGACGAGCATATGCGCCCGGGCACCGACATGCAGTCGCTGGCGAGCCTGAAGCCGTCCTTCAAGGATTTGTCGGCGTTTGTGGGCCTTGATAAGGTCGCCATGCAGAAATACCCCGACATCGAGAAGATCAACTTCGTCCACCACGCCGGCAACTCCTCGGGCATCGTGGACGGCGCCGCCGCCATCCTCGTCGGCACCAAGGAAATGGGCGAAAAGCTCGGCCTCAAGCCGCGCGCCCGCATCCGCGCCATGGCGTCAACCGGTTCTGAGCCGACCATCATGCTGACCGGCCCCGCGCCGTCCGCACGCAAGGCGCTGAAGAAAGCCGGCATGAGCCCGTCCGACATTGATCTGTTTGAAATGAACGAGGCGTTCGCTTCGGTCGTCCTGCGCTTCATGGAAGATCTGGGCGTGGATCACTCCAAGACCAACGTCAATGGCGGCGCCATCGCCATGGGCCACCCGCTGGGCGCCACAGGCGCGATGATCCTCGGGACCGTGCTCGACGAGCTGGAACGCACCGGCAAGTCCACCGGCCTCGCCACGCTCTGCGTCGGCGGCGGCATGGGCACCGCGACCATCATCGAGCTTGTTTAAGTATAGAGATTTGAGGGCATATTCATGACCTACACGCATTTCAAATTCGAGGTGGACGGCGACGGCATCGCGCTCATCACCTTTGACTCACCCAACGTCTCCATGAACGTTCTGTCCAACGCAGTGATGCAAGAGATGGGACAGATCGTCGAGACAATCAGCTCTGACGACGCCATCAAGGGCGCGGTCATCACGTCTGGCAAGAAAGCCTTCTGCGCCGGCGCTGACCTCAGCGAGCTGGGCGGCGGCATGGCCGACCTCAAGGGCATGTCTGAAGAAGACGCCAAGGCGAAACTGTTTGAGACCGCCTATCGCCTCAACCAGTCCCTGCGCAATCTTGAAACCTGCGGCAAGCCGATTGCCGCCGCGATCAACGGTCTGGCGCTGGGCGGCGGCTTTGAAGTCACGCTGGCTTGCCATTATCGCGTCATGGCGACCGATACCGGCGCGAAACTGGGCCTGCCTGAAGCCCTCGTCGGCGTTCTGCCGGGCGGCGGCGGCACCCAGCGTTTGCCGCGCCTGATCGGCGTGATGAACGCGGCTCCGATCATGCTGCAGGGCAAACAGCTCGACGCTGAAAAAGCCAAGCAGCAAGGCGTCGTCCACGAGATCGCGCCGGTGGCCGAGATCGTCGCCAAGGCCAAGGAATTGGTCAAAGCGGACGCCATGGGCGGCAAGCAGCCCTGGGATCAGGACAAGTTCAAAATCCCCGGCGGCGGCCCCTACCATCCCGCCGGCCTTCAGGTCTTCATGGGCGCATCCCCGATGTTGCTGAAAGAAACCTACGGCAATTATCCGGCCCAGCGTTACATCCTGTCGTGCGTCTATGAGGGCCTGCAGGTCCCGATGGACGCGGCCCTGCGCATTGAGAGCCGGTATTTCACCAAGCTGCTGATGCGCCCCGAGAGCCGGAACATGATCCGCTCGCTCTTCTTGTCCAAGCAGGCGCTTGAAAAAGGCGCGCGTCGTCCGGCGGGCGAAGAAAAGGCCGAGATCAAGAAGGTCGCCGTCATCGGCGCGGGCTTCATGGGCGCCGGCATCGCCACCGTGTCGGCGCAGGCCGGCATCGAAGTGGTGCTGATCGACGTCAATCAGGAAGGCGCAGACAAGGGCAAGGCCCATGTGGCGGCGCACTTCGCCAAGGGCGTCAAACGCGGCAAGCTCACCCAGGACGCGGCGGACGCCAAGACCAATCTCGTCACCGCGACGACGGATTACTCCATGCTGAAAGACGTGGACCTGGTGGTCGAGGCCGTGTTTGAAAACTCCGAACTCAAGCACAAGATCACCAAGGCGGCTGAAGAGCATATGCCGGCGGACGCGATCTTTGGGTCCAACACCTCCACCATTCCGATCTCCTCTCTGGCCGAAGCGTCCTCGCGTCCGGAGAATTTCATCGGCGTTCACTTCTTCTCGCCGGTCGAGAAGATGATGCTGGTTGAGCTGATCGTGGGCGAGAAAACCGGCGGTCGGGCCATTTCGATGTGTCTCGATTTCGTGGCCAAGATCAAGAAGACCCCGATTGTCGTCGCCGACACCCGCGGCTTCTACGCCAACCGCTGCGTCATGCGCTATATCGAGCAGGGCATGTACCTGCTGACCGAAGGCGTGAAGCCGGCCCTGATCGAAAACGCCGCCAAAATGGCCGGCATGCCGGTCGGCCCGCTCTCTTTGCAGGACGAAGTGGCGATTGATCTTGGCTACAAGGTGCTTCAGCAGACCAAGAAGGATCTTGGCGACGCGTTTGAAGACACCCCGAACGCTGAAGTCATCGAGAAGATGTACGAGCTGGGCCGCTATGGCCGCAAGAACCAGAAGGGCTTCTACGTCTATAACGACGAAGGCAAGTCGCTCTGGGACGAGCTCGATCAGTTCGCTCCGAACGGCAAGCTGCTCGACGAGCAGCCGGACGTGCAGGAAATCAAGGATCGCATCCTCTACGCTCAGGCCATTGAAGCGGCCCGGACGATGGAAGAAGAGATCGTTGCTGACCCGCGCGAAGCCGATGTCGGCTCGATCCTCGCCTGGGGTTTCGCGCCCTATACCGGCGGCGTGCTGAGCTTCATCGACACCATCGGCGCCAAAGCCTTCGTGGACCGCGCGGACGCGCTGAAAGCGAAATACGGCGCACCGTTTGAAGTGCCCGCCCTGCTGCGCGACATGGCCGGCAAAGGCGAGACCTTCTACGGACGCTTCGCCCCGGCGAAAGCGGCGTAAGCACGGTCACAGACCGAACAGGAAAGGCCGGGCGTTTCGCCCGGCCTTTTTTTATATTTAGGACATCTGCCCATGAGAGAGCTGATCGCGCGATCAAGCTCCTTCTCGACTGATCTTTCTCGGAACGCGGCGGCTGGGTGTGCGTTGCTTTAGGACAAGCAACAGCAAAGAAGGAGGATCCCAATGGCCTCCCATTACAATACCGAGACCGCACCCGCTGATAATCAGGCGTTTTCTGAAGCGTTTGACGAAACAAAATCAGTAGACCGCAAAGGCCAGCTGCGTCCCGACGACGCCAAGTTGGGCGACCAGACCGTGCCTGTTGATCAGGCGCTGGATGGTGGGCGAGGCGAACGGTTCGGCGAAAAGGTGGCTCAGGACTCAGCCGGTCGACTTGGCGCGCGCGAAGATACGGTCGAGCGCGTCGCTGACGCGGATCGTGAGAACACGCCGAAAAAACCTGATCAGAGCGAAGACGAGAAAGACGACAAGCTCGACGAGGCGCTCGACGACACCTTCCCCGCTTCCGACCCGCCCCCCATGCGACCGGGGCAGGACTAAAGCGTGCTGCAGACCTTGAAGCATTAAAGGAGGACGATGTGAGCGACACATCTGAGACATCAGATCCGAAGGCGGAAGAAACCCTGGATCAGGAAGCCCAACGCCGGCGCGAAGCCGGAGCGGATGGCGCGAAAGCCGATCGTCTCCCCGAGCCTGGACCGTCTGAGCATGCCAAAACCAAGACACGCTAGACGTCCGTTGCGCGAGACCAATAGGGCCTGATTCCGGTCAGGCCCTATTAGGTGTTGGAGTAAGAATTCCCGTGTAAGCTGAACCGGACCGGTATTGCTACCATTTGAAAGAATATGACTATTCCATTTATTAACATATTTGTTAACCAATGTGCTTGAGTAAAACCGTCTCTATTGCTTTAATTTAATCGTCGGACAAAGACATTGTCTTGAGCAGAGTCTCTTTCAGCTTGGGGCCGATCTCCTCCGACAATTGTCAGGCTTCCCTCGGTCCTGACGGGCGGCTTCCCCTCAGCTGCCGCCCAACGACCGACCTCTCCCCTGGAGGTCGTCAGCCCTTGGGTCCACGGCCATTGGCCGCTCAGGACCTGTGTGCGTCCACCGCCCGACGCCCCGCTCAATCCAGCGGGGCCGGGCGGTGGCTTTGCGCTTTCCTCCATGTCCCGGCCAGGCCGCTTCGCTTTCCCCTTCATGGCAAGCGGGCAGAGCGCTGTGTCTTTTCAGGCATAAAATGCGGATGGGTTCGAACTGCCTCTGAGACGGGTGGGATGACAAACCGCATGTTGACTTATAATACGGGGAGATTGCGAATGACTCTTTCCTTGAAGGAAACACATGGACCGGATCGACGCGCTTCGCCTCTTCGCCGCTGTGGCGGAACTGGAAAGCTTCACCCGCGCCGCCGAACGGCTCGGGATGACGGCGGGCGCCGCCTCAAAGCAGATCTCGGCGCTTGAGGACCGCATGCAAGCGCGCCTGCTGGAGCGGACGACGCGGTCTGTTCGGCTGACAGATGCGGGCCGCGCGCTGCTGGAGCGGGTCGGGCCCTGGCTGGCGGAATATGACGCGATCGAGAACGGTCTGGTGGCCGAGCAGGCCGCGGCGGCGGGTGTGCTGCGCGTGTCGGCGCCGGTGGATTTCGGGTCCTCGCGCCTGATCGAGCCGATTACGCGGTTCATGGCGCAATGGCCGGGGGTCGAGGTGCGTCTGGAGTTCTCTGACCGCATGGTCGATCTGGTGGATGAAGGCTTTGATCTGGGCGTTAGGATCGGTCAACTCAACGATTCCAGCCTGATCGCGCGCCGTCTCGCGCCCGCGCCGATAAAAGTCGTGGCGAGCCCGGCCTATTTGAATGCGGCTGGCGCGCCCGAGCATCCCAATGACCTCGCGCGGCATGACTGCATCATCGACCGCAACAAATCCGCCCCCAATCAATGGCGGTTCCAGCGCGGAGATGACGCCGTCGAGGTGAAGGTGTCCGGGCGGTTGACGCTTCACGGCGCCCGGGCAGCGGTCTGCGCCGCTGCAAATGGAGCAGGGATCGCCTCCTTGCCGGCCTGGGCGGCGCATACCTCCTTGGACGATGGCAGCGTGGTCGAGATCTTGCCGGACTGGGCGCCGGATCATCGCGATCTGTGGGCGGTTTTCCCCTCCAACCGCTTCCTGGCGCACCGGGTCCGTTTGCTGGTCGATCATCTGGTGGACTGGTTTTCAGACGGGCTCTAGCCCAGAAAGCCCCGCAGCCGCTCAGCCATCGCTGCGCGATCCTTCAGCTCGCATTCCCAGAGCACCAGCGCCCGCCAGCCTTGATTTTCGAGCGCTTGCAGGTTCGCCGCGTCGCGGCTCATATTGCGGGCGATCTTGGCGCGCCAATACTCGGCGTTGGTCTTGGGTTGGCGCGAACCGCGCTTGCAGTCATGGCCATGCCAGAAACAACCATGCACGAAGATCACGGCCTTCCTGCCTGCGAACACCAGATCCGGGGATCCGGGCAGATCCTTGCGATGCAGGCGATAGCGATAGCCCAGGGCATGCGCCATCCGGCGCACGATCATTTCAGGTTTGGTGTTCTTGTCCTTCACCGCCCGCATCACCCGTGAGCGCTCGTCCGGGGTGAAGACGTCATGAGGTGAGCGCGACATCGTTATTCCGCTGGTTCTCTCGCGGTCAGAACAGCTTCTGCGTGTTCCAGGATCGGTTCAAACAGGCCTTCGCGCAAAAACGCCACCACGGGCGCCGCGACGCCGTCACCGGCCAGATGCAAGCCCGCGCTTTCGCGCTGGGGCAGCTGATACTCATCGGGCAACCCCATCAGCCGCGCATATTCGCGCGCCGTCATGGGGCGCGTGCGGACCCGGCCAGAGCGTACGGAGACTATAAACTGACGCGAAGAGCCGCCGCCGGGCGTGCGCAGGCATCCCGCCAGCCCGTCAAAGCGGACCTCGGCGCGCTGCTTGCGCTCACCTTTCTCGATGCGCGTCCGGCGATAGAGCGCCCCGATCATTGGGGTATCTGACTGACGCGCCGCCTTGAGCTTGGCCTTGTTGCCAGGGCTCATCATGGCGAGCAGACGCTTGGTCTCTTCCGGGCTATGCCAGGGCGTGCGCCGGCTGGGCTCGATCAGATCGCCTAGCATTTGGTTCGGGATTGGCGGCACGGGCAAAGCCCACCACAGCCAGTTGGCTTTCTGGGCGTCGGGCAAGCGCTCTGCGGCGCGGCGTACGGCGCGGGTGTGGAAGGGCGAGATTCCATCCGGCGCCTCGTCCAGCACCAGCTCGTCGGGGATGGGAATGTCCTTGCGCAAGGCCACCACGAACAGGCGCGGGCGCGATTGCGGCACGAACCAGCGCGCATCGATCTCCATGGCGCCGACCCGGTAGCCGCCCGCGTCCAATGTCCGGCATAGCGCTTCAAAGTCGGCCCCGTCCGAACAGGTCAGAAGCCCGGTGACGTTTTCCAGCGCGATGAGTTTTGGGCCGCGGCCTTCATCGTTGAGCGCCTCGATCAAACGCCAGAACCCGTAAAACACGCCCGAGCGCTCGCCCGCCAGACCGCTGCGGTTTCCCGCGAGCGACAAGTCCTGACAGGGAAAACTGGCCCAGGCGAGATCGGCTTCGCCCGGAAGATCAGCAGCGTTCAGCGCGCACACATCGCCTTGGTGAAAATGCTCATCGCCGAAATTGGCGCGATAGGCGTTGGCCTTGTCGGCATCGATATCATTGGCGAACCGGCAGCGCCAATGCGCGCCGAGCCCCAGGCGCGCCATCCCGCCGCCACAGAAGAATTCGTAATAGCCGTATCGGGAATCACTGCGCATGATGGCCAGCATACAGGCTTGGCTCTTGGAGCGAAGCTGGACTGAGCGCTAAACTGCGCCGGGATTGTCAGGGGCTCGGCCCATAAGCGCCGGGAACAAATACTATGAAACCAGTCCATGTTCATCTTGTCGGCCTGTGCGGTCTCGCCCTGCTTTTGACGGCTTGTGCGCAGACCTCCCAGTCTGATCTTTCGCCCGTTGCTGGCTTCGCCCCATCGAGATTGGATGCTGCGGCGCCGTCGCCTTCACTGGCGCCCTCTGAGCGACCTGATGATATCCCGCGCTCCGGCTACCAGATCGACGGCGCCGGGTTTTACGGCGATTTGCATTATCTCGAAGAGGGGAACCGGGTTCGCGCGGTTTATGCGCATGCGGTTGAGGGGGAGGTGACCCGACATGCCGATCTGCGCCCTGAAGCGGCCTGGCTTCATGACGGCGTGCGCCGGTTTGAAGGCCAGGACGAAGACGGCGCGGCCATGACCGTTGAGCTGGAGGCGGGCGTCTGCCGGGTGAATGGCCGGGTCTATGCACGCTTCGCCCGGATTGAGGCGGCCGACGGCTCTTATGAAGGCTGCGCCGCTGAAATCGGCCCGCATGTGAGCTGGAGTGAAGCCCTGCCGCGCTATCTGCCCCTGATCCACACCTGCCTTGATGAAAGCCGGGCGTCGTCCATGACGTTTGTGCGCGGGGCGGGACGCGCGCAGGTGCTGCATGTGTCAGATCAGGGTGAGACGCCCGTTGTGCGGATGCGCTTTGGCGAGTCCGGGCGCTGGGATTGCGTGCTTGAAAACGATGCTGCTCGCTGGCGCATCGTGGCTGAGGATGCGCCGCTTCAACCCGGCGAAGCTGATCCGTTCTTCATTGTGGACGCTGTTCCGGACGCCGGTGAAGCCTGCGCGGTTTATGAGCGCGTGCTGTCCGAGGGCGGAGAGGTTCTGGGCGCGCTGGGATACGATGTCTGCCAATCCGGCCCTGTCGCCTTGCTGCGGCCCGGAGCCCGGTAAATCTCGCATCTCAGTGATGTCTGGCGCACGCCCAACGACTCGCGGCACAAGAACGCTATGATGATACGGCTTCTTACTGCATCGGCTTTGGCCGCCTTGTCCTGCACCGCCGCTCAGGCGGAGCTGCGCGATGTCTCATTGCTTCAGTCAGAGGGGCGGACCCAGCTTTGGCTGGCCTTTGATGCGCAGCCGCAAAGCGTTGAAATCCAGCCTGGATCCGGGCTCATGCTGCATGTGGACGGGGTCAGTGTCGACCGCTCGCGCCATATCGAGCCTGCAGTGCGCGGACCGGTTTCCGCTCTGGCGTTGAGCCAGGCGCCCAATGGCGTGTCGATTTCGATGTCCGGCGCCTTTGCCGGCGGTGAGGCCGAAGTGCGAGAGGGCGGTGTGCTGGTCACGCTGACAGGCGTCACCGGACAGTCTGCGCCGATCCGTCGTTCACCGCCGCGCGCCCCCGTCAGCGAGCAGGGTGTTGCGTCCGGTCCGACCGGTTCATCGGCGACACAGCCTGCTGCGGCCTCGTCGGCCCCTACGCCGTCCTTAGCCGCTGGAGATTCCGAACAGCATAGCTCGGGCGCCGCGCAAGACGCCTCGTCCACACCTCAGGATCTGGCTTCCGAACCCGCTTCGCCTGGTTCGGCCGCCGGCACGCAAGCTCAGATGCGTGAGCTGGGCGGTGATCTGGTCATTGATGAGAGCGTCTGTCCCGACAGCGCCGCCCGTCTGGTGGATGCGCCTTGGGATTTGAATCTGCTCTCCACCCACGCTGACTGTCTGGTCAGTGTTGGCGACAGCGAAAGCGCCGTCGCGCTGTATCAGCGCGTTCTGGCTTTTGATCCGCGCCATTTTCAGGCGGCGCTGGGGCTGGCGCGCATTCTGAGCGATCAAGGGGATCATCAGGCCGCGGCGGAGCTGTTTGAAACCGCCGCCGGCGCCGCTCGCACCGATGGTCAAGCCGTGCAGGCGCGCATGGCCGCACGTCGCGCGCGGGAACTGGCGGGATCGGGCGGAAACTGATCCGGCGCCGCGTCGCTAAAACACCAGATCGGGCTGTGTCTTGGATTGCAGCTGCTTGAGCCGTTCAGGCGATACCGGCGCCAGTCTGCGTGTCTTAAGATCCAGCATGCAGGCGACCGCTTCCATGCTCCATAAAGGCTTGCCCGAGACCGGGTCGAGCGCCCAGTGAATGAGGGTGCGCACCTTGTCGGTCGCTGATTTCAGACCGGAACGGAGCACATAGCCTTCGCCTTGTGCGGGGAAACGGCGGAAATTCAGACGTGCTTCCAGCACGGCGCTGGCGACGGTCAGAGGCTCGCCCTTGGCGAACGCCTCCCATTGCTCGGGAAAGCCGTCGCTGAAATGGATGACGCTGTCTGAAACCTTGCCGATGCCGAACTCGGCGCGCATGCGTCCAAAGGCGTCGAGCTCGTCGCGATTGATGCGGCCGCGCCCGATCTCCTGAAGGTGCAGCGCGTTCGCCGCTGCAACCGAAAGCGTTGTGCTGGCCGGCGTCTCGTTGAGACTGCGCGGGGTCATCAGCGCGGGGCGCTCCACCTCGTTCACGCTGAGCGCCTTGAGGCTGCGCGCGGGCCAGTTGAACGCCCGGCCCGTGGCGGCGGCGCAGTGTTCGGCGCGAATTTCAAACGTGGCCGCTGGCGTGTCGCTGGCGGCGTGATAGAGGATCATGGCGACGGTCAGGCTGGCGCCGTCATGGCTGGTCACCCCGCCTGAAATCCGTAACGGCGCTCCGGGGCGCGCTTCGGCGAGAAACCGGATGACGATGTCGCGCGGGATCAAGGTGGCGGTGGCGTTCGGGGCGAAGGCGAGATTCATGCCCAGCCGGTCCGCAAGCCCGGCCAGCGCTTCTTGCGCCTTGGCCATGTAGAAGCGGACATTGAGATGTCCCAGCTCGTCACATTCCCAAGAATTCGCGTTGCCGCGCCACAAAATCTGCATTCGCCGGGCTCCCTGATGATGGATGGAAAGGCTAGGGCGCTTCGCGCGATCTGTCAGGCGCTGGGGCGAAGATGCGCGATCAGGCTCAGCTCACACACTTGCGACACTGGCCATAGTGCTCAATGACGCTGCGGGTGATGACAAAGCCTTCAGGCGTATCCATCACAGGTCGGTGCATATGGCGCTCATCCACATTGCCGCAGGCTTCACAGATAAACAGCTCGGCGGAGCCGGTGCACGGATCATGCTCGTCGCCGTTCAGGCACGCCGTGTAGGCGTTCAAGGCTTCAACCTTGTGAGCCAGCCCGGCGCGGGTCAGAAAATCCAGCGCGCGATAGACGGTTGGCGGCTGGGCGGCGCCGCCGGGTTTGAGCGCGGATAACAGGTCATAGGCTTTGACCGGCCCGCCTGCCTCCACAAGCAATTCCAGAACCCGCCGACGCACGGGCGTCAGCGACAGGCCACGTTCGGTGCAAAACCGTTCTGCGGCGTCAAGCGTTTGAATCGCGTTGGTCATGGTTTCATCCTAGCGGCTTTCGGCATGTAGGGCGAGCCTGAGGGCCAGCCTGTCGTTCGGCTCAAGGCCGGTGCGTCTCCTCCATACAAGTGGGTATATAAGTGGGACTCCGCACTTGATGCGCCAAGGAGGTGACGTTATGACATAACACAACGCGATACTATAACATTACGGGGTCTTCATCATGTCCGCCAACACACCTTATGCTCGCCGGATTGGCGCCGCCGTCAGCTTGCTGGCGCTGGCTGCGCCGCAGGCGTTTGCTCAGACTGACGATGAGGCGCAGGACGTCATCGTGGTTCTGTCGACCCCGATGCAGCTGCAAACCGACGAGATGGTGGGGTCTGTGGACCTGATCTCGGCGCAAGAGATCGAACGCAATCTGAACGGCAATATCGCGGACACGCTGAGCCGTATGCCCGGGGTGAACAGCACGTATTTCGGTCCGGCGGCGGGGCGTCCGATCATTCGCGGCCTGGGGGCTGACCGGGTGCGCATGCTGGTGAACGGCCTGGGCGCCCTCGACGCGTCCAGCGCCAGCCCGGACCACGCCGTCTCCGCCGAAGCATTGGGCGCCCGGCAGATCGAAGTGCTGCGCGGCCCGGCGGCGATCGCCTATGGCGGCGGGGCAATCGGCGGCGTAGTGAATGTGCTCGATGGCCGGATCCCGACCCAGCGCAATGAAGACGTGATCGACGGCTTCGCCTATCTGGGCGCCACAAGCGTGAATGACGGCGTTCAGGCTGCAGGGCGCGTCACCGCCGACTTTGACGGGTTGATGGTCCAGATTGAAGGGCTGCGCCGCGAGGGGAGTGATTTCGACATTCCCGGTTTCGCCGAGACCGAAGCGCTGCGTGAAGAGCATCACGAAGACGAAGATCATCATGACGACGATCATGACGAGGATGAAGACCACCACGACGAACACGAGGGCGAGGAAGAGCCGGCCTATGGCGAGGTTCCGGATTCAGACTTCACCTTCGAGACCTATTCCGGCGCTGTCTCCCTCGTTCGCGACTGGGGCTATATCGGCGTTTCGGTGAAAGACACCGAAGCCGAATACGGCTTGCCAGGCCATGCCCATGAAGACGAGCATGATGATGAAGACCATGACGATGATCACGATGACGATCATGATGATCATGAAGACGAGCATGAACACGGCGAAGAGGCGCCGCGTCTGGTGCTCGAACAGACCCGCATTGATCTGCGCGGAGAGCTGAACCGGGACGGGTTGTTTAATCGCGTGCGCTGGAGCTTCGCGCATGCCGATTACATGCATGTCGAGTTGGAAGACGGCGAAGTCGGCACCCGATTTGAAAAAGACGGGTTCGAAGGCCGGATCGAGCTGGCGCATGACCATGGCGATAACCGCCAAGGTGCCTTGGGCGTGCAGGTTCTGACCCAGGATTTCTCAGCTCTGGGCGAGGAAGCCTATATCGAACCGGTGACCACCCAGGACTGGGGCGCGTTCATCACCGAGCGTTGGGATAACGGCCTGTGGGGCGTCGAGGGCGGCCTGCGCGCAGAAACGCGCGAGCTGAGCGGTCAGCGGGCGAACCGGTCCTTTGACACGTTTTCGGGGTCGGGCTCGATCTTCACGCGTCCCGCCGACGACTGGTTCCTGGCGGCGACCTTGTCGCGCACCGAGCGCGCGCCGACGGATGCGGAAGTCTTTTCTGATGGCCCGCACGCCGCAACCCGCGCCTATGAGCGCGGCGATCTTGACCTGGATACGGAAGTGGCTTGGTCCGGCGAAGTGACCGCGCGGTATGCGCAGGGCCGGGTTTCCGCTGAAACCAATCTGTTCTTCGCTGACTATGACGGCTTCATCGGCCTGTTCCCGACGGGCGAGGAAGAAGACGGGTTTGACGTCTTTGAGTATCGCCAGGCGGATGCGCAGCTGTATGGCTTTGAGGCGCAAGTGAACGCCGAGCTGGGCGAACTTCGCAGCTGGGCGATGTCGGGCGAGGCGAGCCTAGATTATGTCCGCGGTGAGCTGGATGACGGCGGAAACCTGCCGCGTATTCCGCCTCTCTCTTCAAACCTGGCTCTGATCGCCGAACGAGGCGTCTGGTCGGTGCGCGGCGAGGCGCATCTGGTCGCCGAGCAGGACGAGACCACCAGCTTCGAAACCGAGACGGATGGGTATGTGATGTACAACGCCGACCTTGAGGTCACCCCGTTCGCCGATCGCGACGTGCGTGTGATCCTGGGCGTGCGCAATCTCACCGATGAAGAGGGTCGGGTGCACACCTCATTCCTGAAAGACATGGTCCCGTTGCCGGGGCGGTCCTTCCGGATCGCTGTCCGCGCCGGCTTCTGATAGCGGGGATTCCCCTCCCTGCGGCAGGGCGCCGCGCGTCAGGCGGACGCGCGGCGCCTTGCCATATATCTTGCGCGCGAAAGCGGGCGCAGAAAGTCCCCATCCAAACTATGGGAAAGGGGACGAACCCATGAAAAAGCTACTTCTCGCAGCCGCTGGCGTTGTTGCATTGACTGGCGTGACCGCTCCGGCGGCCCTGGCTGAAAAAGGCGACTGGCAGTTCCGCGTGCGCGCCATCACGGTCCAACCTGATGAAGGCGCAAACATCCAGACCATTGGCGGCGATGTGGACATCGACACCTCGGTGGTGCCGGAATTCGACATCAGCTATTTCTTCACCGACAACATCGCCGCCGAGTTGATTTTGGGCGTGACGCCGCATGATGTGACGGCTGTCAACACATCGGTGGGCGATCTGGATCTGGGCGATGTCACCCTGCTGCCGCCGACCCTGACCGTGCAATATCACTTCAATCCTGAAGGTCAGGTCCGGCCGTATGTGGGCGCGGGCGTGAACTACACGATCTTCTTCAACGATGATCTGCCCTCAGGCACCATTCTGGACGGCATCGACTATGACCCGTCTTTCGGCCTCGCATTGCAAGCCGGCGTCGATTACGCCCTCAATGAACGCTGGTTCCTGAACTTCGATGTGAAGAAGGTCTGGATCAACACAGATGTGGAAGTTGATGCGACCACGGCGCTGAGCGCTGTCGTCAATGCGGACGTGGACATTGATCCGTGGATCATCGGCGTCGGCTTCGGCTGGCGTTACTAGGCCCGCTTGATCGGCCAGGTTTCGGACGGGCGTCCCGCATCAGCGGGGCGCCCGTCTTGCATTGGGACGAATGATTGTGGCGCGTGTGTCCCGTTATGTTGCCTCAGGGGCAGGTCTGCGCTAACGATCCATCAACGTTTCTAGAGGGGGAGCCCCATGGCTGACGCCGCCGCCAACAAGCCGACCTTGTCCGGGTCCTTGCCGCTTTATAAAAAACCTGAGCCGCTGAACCCGCAAGAGCATCAGGGCAAAGGTCTGCGCTATAGCGACCGCCCGTTCGATTTCCTGAAAGACTCGCATTTCGTGCCGGTCACCTTGGGCGAATTCGGCGCCGCCAGCGCCCGTTTCCCGATCATCTTCCTGGGTGAGACCAAGACCCCGGTCGCCGCCATGGGTATTCAGGCTGGCGCGAACCTGTTCGTGGATCCCGAGACCGGTGATTACGAGCGCTTTGCGTATCTGCCGGCGTTCGTACGCCGCTATCCGTTCGTGGCCGCCAATCACGGCCCGGAGAGCGATCGCTTCACCGTCTGCGTGGACACCGGTTCCCACCTGTTCTCGGACAATCCCGAACAGCCCTTCTTCAACGACAAGGGCGAGCCGACCGAATTCACCAATCGCGCCATCGATTTCGTGCGCCGGTTTGAATCCGATGTGGCTCTGACCGAAGCCTTCGTGAAGCGCCTGAACGAGCTGGACCTGTTTGACCAGCAGCAGGCCACCTTCCAGCCGCGCAACGCCAATGGCGAGCCGCAAGGCGAACCGCAGGTCGTCGCCAGCTATTGGGGCGTCTCCGGCGAGAAACTGCAGAAGCTTGATCCCAAGGTTCTGGCGGAGCTGCGCGACAACACCTATCTGGGCGCGATCTACGCGCACATGCTGTCCATGCCGCAGTGGGAAACGCTCATCGCACGCGCATCCTTCCGCAATAACGGCGTTGGCGCTCCGCCGCCGCCTGCAGCGCCTGAAGCCTAAGCGCTTCAACAGCTGAGACAATGAAACCGGCCGGGGCGACGCTCCGGCCGGTTTTTCTTTGCGCGCTCATGCCGGTTATCACAACCCCGTCAGAGCGGTTTCGCCCTGCAGGGGGAAGCGGCTATATCAGGGCTGACAGGATCAGACCGCTGATCTGTGACGCGACCCAAGGAGTCCCCCGACGTGTTCCGACTGCTCGCAGTATTTATGATCTTGATGACCGGCGCTCCGGCGCTGGCTCAGTTCGGCTCCGGCGACCCCATGGTGGACGCGCGGCTGGTGTCTGACCGGCGCGCGGTCGAACCTGGCGAGACGTTCCATCTCGCCCTGCACCAGACGATCACGCCGGGCTGGCACACCTATTGGCGCAATCCAGGCGATTCCGGTGAGCCGACCCATCTTGACCTGTCGCTGCCGGACGGCTGGCGCGTGGGCGACATGATCTGGCCGGCGCCGCACAGCTATGATCTAGGCCCTTTGACCAATTATGGCTATTCCGCCGAAGTCACGCTGCCGGTTGCGGTGACCGTGCCGAGCAACGCCGCGCCGGGACCGCTCACGATCACCGCATTCGCCACCTGGCTCGTCTGTGAAGATATCTGCATCCCTGAAGAGGCCGATGTCGCAATCACGCTTGAGGTGGGCGGGTCCGCCACAGATCCGGCGGGTGAGGCGCTGATCATCCAGGCTCTGGACCAGGCGCCGGTCCGCGATGACGGTGTGCGCGCCGGGCTGGACGGTGACAGCAACGGGTTGGTGCTGACCCTGAGCGGGCCGCGTTTTGCCGATGCAGCGCTCTCGGACCTGACATTTTACCCGTATGAATCCGGCGTGATCGACCACGCAGCCGATCAGAGCCTTGTTCATGAAGGCGAAGAGCTGCGTCTGGATCTGACCGCTGGATATCTGAGCCGAAACGGCGTGGATCAGGCGCGTTTCGGCGTGCTCGTCTACACGGCGCAGCGCGGTGATGTCTGGACAGAAGAAGCGGTCGAGATCACGGCGCGCAACGGGTTGCGGGTCAACGATCTGAGTGCTGCAGCGCCAGCGTCTGTGTCCCCAACCTCTGGCGCTGACGGACAGCGCGCGCCCGCTCCGCAATCTATCAGTTTCCTCCAGGCCGCCGGGCTCGCGCTCCTGGGCGGGTTGATCCTCAATCTGATGCCGTGTGTCTTCCCGGTGCTGTCGATGAAGGCGCTGACGCTGGTTGAGAAACGCGGCGCAGAGAAGAGCGAAGCACGGACGCTGGGTCTGGTCTTCGCAGCAGGCGTGATCGGGACCTTCCTGGCGCTGGGCGGATTGCTTTTGATCCTGCGCGTCGCGGGCTTGCCAGCGCTGTGGGGCATGCAATTGCAGGCGCCGCTGGTGGTGGCGGGGCTGGCCACCTTGTTGTTCTTGATCGGTCTGAACTTCATGGGCGCGTTCGAGATCGGCACATCGCTGCAATCGGTTGGGTCGGGCGTCAAGGATAGCGGACGCAAAGGCGCCTTTCTCACCGGCGTTCTCGCTGTGTTCGTCGCCGCACCGTGTCTGGCGCCCTTCATGACGGGCGCGCTGGCCTTCGCCTTGACCCAGCCTGCGCTGGCGTCTCTGACGATCTTCGCCTTTCTGGGCGTGGGCTTGGCGTTTCCCTTCGTGCTGGTCAGCTTCAGCCCAGGGCTTTTGGCGCTGCTGCCCAAGCCGGGACCTTGGATGACCCGGTTCCGGCAGATTCTGGCTTTTCCGATGTTCGCCACGGCGATCTGGCTGGTCTGGGTGCTGACCGCCCAGCTGGGCCCCAATGGCGCGCTATGGCTCATGCTGGCCTTGCTGGCGGCCAGCTTCACGGTCTGGGCGTTGGGACTGTCGGGCCTGGCGGGACGGGCGACGGCGCTTGTAGGCGTCGTGCTGACGCTAGGCGCCTTGTCGGTGACGGCGCGGATGGAGCCGGTCAGCCAGACAATCCAGGGGCAAAGCGAGTGGGCGGTCTGGAGCGAAAGCGCTGTGATGGAGGCGCAAGCGGCTGGCCGTCCGGTATTTGTGGATTTCACCGCCGCCTGGTGCGTGACCTGTCAGGTGAACAAGCTTGGCGCCTTGTCTGAGGGGGCGGTCAAAGCGACCTTCGCCGAGCATGATGTGGCGTTGTTTCGCGCTGATTTCACCAATCAGGATCCCGAGATCGCCGCCGCTCTGGCGCGTCATGGCTCGGCCGGCGTGCCGCTCTATCTGATGTATCCGGCCAATTCCGGCGCGCCTGAGGTGTTGCCGCCGCTCTTGACCGGAGGATTGGTGATCCAATCTGTGAACGAGGCCGTACAATAAGCCGCACACTAGGGGAGTTAATCTGATGGTAACCGTGTCTCGCCGTTCTCTGGGCCAGCTGATGAGCGTTTGCGCCGCCGCCGCCCTGACGATCACCGCTTTCACACTCGAAGCCCGCGCCGATGTCGTCACCGGCGAGGCCGCGCCCGCCTTCTCCGTACAGACCGCGACAGGCGAAGCGCTGTCACTGGAGAGCCTCTCTGGCCAGACGGTTGTTCTGGAGTGGACCAATCATGGCTGCCCCTATGTGCAGCGTCATTACGGCTCCGAGCATATCCAGGCCCTGCAGTCCGCCGCCGCTGAAGACGATGTGGTCTGGGTTCAGATCATCTCCTCCGCCCCTGGCGAACAAGGCTATGTCGAGGCTGAAGAAGCTCTGAGCCTGAATGAAGAGCGCGGCGCCGCGCCCGCGCATGTGGTGCTCGACCCGGAAGGCGATCTGGGACGGCTTTATGATGCGCGCACGACCCCGCACATGTATGTCATCGATGGCGATAGCGTGCTGCAATATGCCGGCGCGATCGACGACCAACCACGTCCGCGTGCGGATTCGCCTGAAGCTACCGATTACGTGACGATGGCGCTGACGGCGGTCGGGAACGGCGAAAGCCCGGACCCGGCCCAGACCCAGCCTTATGGCTGCAACGTCAAATACGCTTACTGATCGCTTGCTTCGACCGGACAGGAATAGGCGCTGAGGCCCGCCGCCTGTGCCTCGGGCGTGGCGGCGATCTCGGCGGCCTGTCCGGTCAGGCGCGCGATCTCTTGATAGGCGCGGGCATGATCGGCGCGTGTCGCAGTTTGTGACAACAGCTCGGCGCGATGCTGCGCATCTTCGCTCATGCCCCGGAAAATACAGCGTAGATCGGTCGGCCCGCCGCTGTCCTCGACAGCGCGTGACAGTTGATAGGCTCGCAAGCTGAACTCGCTCAACGCGGTCAGGACCGGATCCTGGACCGGTAGAGCGTCCACGGGAGCCGCCGGACTGCGCGCCATATCCTGGGCGCGGCGTTGCGCTTCAGCCTCAAGACTGTGCGACAGCGTCACCAGCGCCTGGGCGGCGTCCGGCGCAATCTGCGGCGCGCTGGCGGCCTGAACACTGATCAGAAGCGTGTGAGCGAACATGGACGACATCCGGTTTTTCGTGCTTAGAGCGCCTTGCAAACCCGGCGCCGCTTGATCCTTGTCGCTGGCAAGGCTAAGCCGCAGGCCCTTCGATACCTTTAATCTGAGCGAGCATCCTCATGGCCAAGACCAAGGCGTTCCGTCCCAAAGCCCGTCGTCCCCGCGGTTTTGAGGATCGCTCCGCCCATGTGTTGCGCGCCGAGCGCGCGCTCGTGAGCGCCGCCAGCGCGGTGTATGAGCAATGGGGGTTTGAACCGCTGGAGACCCCGGCCTTCGAATACGCCGATGCGCTTGGCAAATTCCTGCCCGATGAAGAACGACCCAATGAGGGCGTCTTCGCCATGCAGGATGATGACGAGCAATGGATGGCGCTGCGCTATGACCTGACCGCGCCGCTGGCGCGCTTCGCCGCCGAGAACTTCCAGGATCTCGCCAAGCCGTTCCGCCGCTATCAGTTCGGCGAAGTCTGGCGCAACGAAAAGCCGGGTCCGGGCCGCTTCCGCCAGTTCGTCCAGTGCGACGCCGACAGCGTCGGCGCGCCGGGGCCGGCGGCCGATGCGGAAATGATCGCCCTCGCCAGCGAAGTCATGGGCTCTGCGGGTCTGTCTGAGGGCGAGTACGTCATCCGCGTCAATGATCGCCGCCTGCTGGATGGGGTTCTCGAGCGTCTGGGCGACGCCGCGTCTGAAAAGCGCCTGCGCGTTCTGCGCGCCATCGACAAGATGGACCGTCTGGGTCTTGAAGGGGTCGAGCTGCTGCTGGGCGAAGGCCGCAAGGATGAGAGCGGCGACTTTACCGAAGGCGCAGGCCTCGATGCGGACCAGCGCCGCCATGTGCTGGGCTTCATTGAAGCCGGGCAGGTGGATGACGCGCTGACCGGCGCGGCGCGCAACGCGGAAGTGCTCAAGCGTCTCACTCAGGCTTTGGGCGATACGGACGCCGGAAAGCTGGCGGTCGCCGACCTTGAAACGATCACGTCCGTGCTCGACGCTCTGGGCAAGTCCGAGAACTGGACGCTCGATACTTCGGTCGTGCGGGGCTTGGGCTATTACACCGGCCCGGTGTTTGAAGCCGAGCTGCTGGCTGAGGCGCATTATGACGATGGCTCGCCGATCCGTTTCGGCTCTGTGGGCGGCGGCGGACGCTATGACGATCTGGTCAGCCGTTTCACCGGCCAAGCCGTCCCCGCGACGGGGTTTTCGTTTGGCGTCAGCCGCTTTGCGGCGGCCCTGTCTGCGCTCAAACGCCTGGACGCGGCCAAGGCTGATCCGCTGGTGATCATTGTGGCGGCGGAGAAAGACCGGATGGCGGACTATTTCGCCTTGGCGGCTGATCTTCGGGGCGCGGGCTTGCGGGCGGAAGCCTTCATTGGCGGCGGCAATATGGGCAAACAGCTCAAATACGCCGATCGCCGGGATGCAGATTTCGCAGTGATCATCGGCTCTGACGAACGGGAGGCAGGCGAGGCCCAGATCAAGGATCTCAAACTGGGCGCGCGCCTGGCCGCCGAGATCACCGATAACAAGGCCTGGCGAGAGGATCAGCCTGCTCAATTCACCGTGTCGCGCGATCAGATCGTGAGCGCCATAAAGGCGCGCCTGACGGGCGGCTAAATGTGTCGAAAATGCAGCAGAGCGAAACATCGCCTGACTCTAGGGGCTTGACGGTCCTATGACGGTTAGGCCAACGTTTAAACAGACAGGGCCTGACCGTCTTGTCTCTTAAGTGGTGTCTCTGGGGAGGAGACGTCTCTTAATCGACCAACCAGAATCTTTAAGCCCGGCGTCTTTCGACGCCGGGCTTTTTTTCTGTCGATGGATTGAAGCGATTACCGGCGCGGCGGCGACGGCGGCGCAGGGATGTCCGGCCCGCCTTCAAGTCCATGCGCCTGTTCAGAAGAACGCCAGGCGTCCAGCCAGGTCTCTTTCTCGGCCCCGACAAGCTCGCGACCGTTGACCCAGACTCGGGTTTCGCCGTCACGCTCGATGATGCGCACCTGGCGGTCTTCATAGGTGTGCTCATGACGTGATGAAGTGTGAGAGCGAGTCTCGCGCCATTCCGCGCGCTCGTCTCGCATCTCGCTCAAGCTTTCTTCAAGCTCTTCGCGGGCGTCACGTAGTTCTCGCCGATCCTCCGCTGTCAGGGGAACCCGGACGCCGTCCTCGGTCTTCCAGCCGCGCTCCAGCGTGCGGTCAATCGCGCGCAGCCCGGCTTCAAGGCCGTGCTCGGCGGCGGCGAGACCCGCCTGAGCGATGGAGTCGGCGTCAATGGAAATGGACAGAGCGTGGCGCTCGGCCTGATGCGCGCGTTCTTCAGCGCGACGGGCGGCGCGTTCCGCCCGGTGTTCGGCACGGCGGATCATACGCTCGGCGTCACGATCTGCGCGCTCTGCAGCCCGTTCGGCATGTCGTTCCGCGCGCATCGCCCGGCGTTCGGCGTCCTCGACGATCACTTCGATCCGCGCCTGCAGTTCGTCTTCGTCAAAATTGAGACGATCAAGCTGGATGTGAAAGTCGGAGCCTTCGGAGAAATGCTCGACGAGGGTCTCAGACAACGCCTCCATCTCCTCTGTGAAGGCTTCTATGTCATCTTCGTCCCAGCGGTCGACATCGATATCGAGATCAAGGCTGATTGAGGTGTCGTCGTCACCATCGAGCGCGGTTTCAATCACGCGCACAGCGTGGGCGCCGTCGCGAATGACAATGCGCTGCCCATTGACGACCAGCACATGAGCAGTGCGCTCATCGGCGTCTGCATAACGTGTTTGTGCGGCGCCCGCCGAGGCGCAGGCGACCAGCAGCGGTGCGGCGGCGACGGCGGCGACCGTGGCGATCCAGTGTTTCATCAAATGTCCTCCCTTTCCCGGAACTGTGGGTGAGCGCGCCTTACAGCGGCACGTCCGCAGGCTTAAGTTTTCGTCATTCTCGTATTCACAGTCCTTGCCTTCGTCTGGACAGATGGCCGACGGCGCTCTAGCAATCTGACCAAGGGATGAGGGACAGCCATGATGATTTCACGACGCGGGCTTATGGCCGGCATGGCGGCGCTTTGCACGGCGCCTGCATTCGCAACCACGGCGTCTCTGGATACGCTGGTCGGCAATTGCCTGATCCTGGGGTTTCTCGGCGATCATGCGCAGGCGGAGGGCGCGTCGCGGCTTGAAGACGACCTCGCCGCCGGCCGCGTCGGCGGCGCTCTGTTCCTGCGCCATAATGCACGCAGCCGCGACGGCGTGCTGGGGCTTTCAGACCGCTTCCAGTCTGCAGCGCCGAACGCCTGGCTCGCCATCGATCAGGAAGGCGGCTTTGTGCAGCGCCTGACCGACGAGATGGGCTTTACCGACATTCCCACCGCCGAGGCGCTGGCGGAGATGGGGCTCGACGCGGCCCGTCCGGTCTTCGCCCAGGCGGCGCGTGAGCTGGCGCAAAACGGGTTTTCCATGAACCTTGCCCCGGTCGCGGACCTGCGCCATGACGGCAATGAGGTGATTGACCGCTGGGCGCGCGCCTTTGGCGATGATCCGGACACGGTCGCAGCCTATTGCGGCGCCTTCATCGACGCTATGGAGGCGGAGGGCGTTGCGTGCGCCATCAAGCATTTCCCCGGTCATGGGCGCAGCCAGGGCGACAGCCATGACGGGTTCGTCGACATTTCAGACACGTGGGGCGAGGTGGAAGCCGCGCCGTTTGAGCGCCTCATTGAGCAAGACAAGGCCCATCTGATCATGGGCGGGCATCTGATCAATCGCCGTCTGGACCCCTCAGGACGCCCGGTGACGCTGTCAGCGCCCGTCCTTCAAGGACTTTTGCGCGAGCAGATGGGCTATCGCGGCGCTGTGATCACCGATGATCTCGATATGGGCGCGATCCGAAACCAGTATACGCGCGAACAGGCGATCGTGGACTCGCTGGCGGCGGGCAATGACCTGCTGCTGATTTCCAACTCGGCGGACGCCGATCCTGATCTGCCTCGGCGCGCCGTGGACTGGGTCGGACAGGCGATCGAGTACGGGCGGCTCAGCCTGGACCGTCTGATCGACGCCAACGCCCGGATCGCTGCTTTGAAGGCGCAAGTGGGGCTGGGCTAACTCCGCCCGCACTGCGTCGTCTGTTATCGGAAGCGATAGCTCATCCGCAGGCCCAGCTCGTCCAGACCCTGATTGCGGCCGCTGGCGAGAATCTGTCCGTGGGAATGGTGTTCATAAAACACGCCGAGCGACCATTGCTCATTGAGCGCGTAATCGGCGGCGAAGCCGGTGCGGAACAGCCAGTCAGAGCCCAGAAGGGCGCGGGTGTCCTTGATGCGCTGGGCCTCCACGGGGCCGTCGCGGTCGGGGTAAACTTCCAGCACGCCGTCATTATAGCTCAGCCCGAACGAGGCCTCGAGGCTCAGCCGATCGGTGACGCCATACTCCCAGGCGAGCCCCGCCGTGACCAGATTGGTGTAGCCCTGGGTGCTGATGTTTGCGGACAGGAAGGGGCGGGGCGACCAGATGCGCTCCAGAAAATCCGGGCTCGAGAACATCAGATCACCGACGATTTGCGGGCCGTCTTCGCTGTGGTCTGTCAGGTCATGCGCCGCAACGCCCAGGCGCACTTCCTCGAGACCGAAACCGGAACTCTGCGCGCTGGCGGCGCCGGTGAGAGACACAGCGGCGAGCGCGGCGGCGAAACGAAGCATGATGCATTCCTTTAACTCTGAGTGTTTTGGAATAGCGCCCAGCTGAAATCTTGACCAGTGCGTTGACGAAGCTGTGAGCCGATTGTCCGCGAGCTGTTGGTTTCGCGCCGCTCAGACATACGAAATAAACGCTTTGTTAAGCCAAAATTCTCTCCTAGGAGGAATTTGTGGCTCTGAATTCCCTCCTGAGGTAGTGTTCTTGCTGCGCAAGATTGCGCTCATATGGAGGAGGCTTTCATGAACAAGATGAGTGTTACTGCACTGGCGTCATCGGCGCTGTTGGGCCTGTCGCTCTTGACGACCGGCTCTGCGATGGCCGGCGACCCCGTGCAATGCCAGCAGCAAGCCGAAGAGGATTGCGCCCTGTTCGTGCCGCGCGGCAGCGCCAGCTGGGCCTATTGTGTGGAACAGCTCACGCAAATCTGCATTGAATATCAATCAGCGCCGAGCTTTGACGCGACCAAAGCGCTGCGCGAAGGCTGCGAATTGCCCTGATTCCGAAGTCTGGAGGGCGCATGCCACTGCGCCCTCCAGGCCTATTGCAACAGGCGGCGCACCAGTTGTCCGGCCAGGTCCGGGCGGTCTGCGCTCAAATGCACGATGATAATCATGCCGGTGTTGAGCTCGTACAACGCCAGGCTGGCGTATCCGGCGATCGAGCCGCCATGCATGACGACATCCAGTCCGCGCGGGTCTCGAATGCGCATCGGGCCCAGAGCCCGGCTGCGACCGTCGCCGCGATCAATCTCTTCGCTCAGCATCAACCGGCCCAGCTCTGACAGTTCGCCCTCAGGCGAGAACAGGGCGGAGAGCGTATTCGCCAGATCGCTGGCGCTGGTGAAGACGCCGCCATCAGGACCATGGTTTTCAATCAGGTCGTAGACGTCTCGCTCTGGCTCGCCGGGCGCGCCATAGCCATGAATGAGGTCGGCGCCACCCAGCGCCTGATTATAGCTCGTCGCTTCAAGGTTCAGCGGGGCGATGATGCGCGCCTGCATCAGGGCGTCAAAATCCTGCCCGGTCACGGCTTCGGCGATCAGGGCCAGATACTGGTAGTTCGAGTTTGAATACCCATACCCCTCGCCGGGCGGGAACTCGGCGGGACGGCCATGGATATAGCCCAGCGTCCGCTGCGGGGTGTTGCCCTGGACCGTGTTGACGGTCTGAAACCAGACATCGTCATAATAATCGGGAATGCCGCTGGTGTGGGTGAGCAGCTGTCGCACACTGGCGATCTGCGCGTTGGCGATCCCGTCCAGCCAATGGGGCGCCACGAGGTCAGCCAGTCGGTCGTCCAGGCTCAGGGCTCCCTCTGCGATCAGGCTGTGAATGATGGCGGCTGTGTGGATCTTACCGATGCTGGCGATCCTGAGTTGCGCGCCTTCGGGGATCGGGGCGCCCGTCTGGCGGTTCGCCACGCCGCGCGTGATGATCCTGCGACCTTCAGGGTCCTGAGCCAGAACCACAGCGCCGGCAATGTCACCCTCTTCAAGGATGGCGTCGATCTCGGTTTCGATCGTGAGGGTGTCGGGCAGGGCGCCGAGCGCCTCTACAGGAACGAGCAACAGAAAGAGAATGGCGATGGGGAGCAGGCGTGTCATGACGAACCTCTTTTATTTGAAACACGCTAGCAGAGCGTGCTTGCCCGATCTCGCCGATTTCAGCACTCTAAACGCCGAAATTCGGCGCGGAGGTCGCAAATGATCCTGGATGAGACAGATCGAGCAATCTTGCGGATCGTGCAGCGTGACAACCGGCTATCCAATCATGCCGTTGCACAGCAGGTGAACCTGTCTGAAACCGCTGTCAGGCGTCGGCTTGAGCGATTGCGGCGCGAGGGCGTCATCACGACGGATGCGGCGCTGCTGGACCGAGCCCGGCTCGGGCAGACGCTGATCGTGTCGGTGACCTTTCATGATGACGCACCGGACATATATGAACGTTTTCGCTCGGCCATGCTGGCGGATCCAAATGTCACGCAGATCTATTCAATAGCCGGCGAGGTGGACTTCCTGCTTCATGTCCATGCGCCTTCCTTGGCGTCTTATGAGCGCTGGGCCGAAGCCAGCTTGCTGCAGGACCCGATTGTGCGGCGCTATGAAACCTCGGTGGTGCTCAGCACCGTCAAATTCACCACCGAAGTGCCGGTCTGACAGGGCAGGGTACAGGCAACTCTCTAGATATATTGATAATTTAGCTTCATTGACGCGTCAGTATTTATTCGCCGATCTGTGTGGCGGTCGTCGAAACGGATGTAAATTTCTGAATGGCGACCAGAGATGATCTGACCAGCTTGGGGAATATTGGCTTATAATTCTCCCTATAAGGGTATTATGATGCCCTTGGATTGTGGATGTAGCGACACTGTCAAAGGGAGATCATCAATGAGACATACGTTTTTCACCGCCTTGGCTTCAGCAGCCGCCTTGTGTGTATCTTTGACTGCCCAGTCAGAAGCTCAAAGTGGCGCGAGTTCAGACTGTCTTATGCAAGCCCGCGCTTATTGCGCTTATCTGAGTTCAGATCGGCTCGCGTATTATGAGTGCGTGCTGGCGCAGTATGAAGCGTGTCTCGGCTCGGCGACACAAACTCATCAGCTAGACGCGCCTTTCCGGAAACGACACTGCGAGATTGCATAGGCGCGATGCAGTTTTGGAACAAAAAGGGCGGCTCAATCGAGCCGCCCTTTCCGTTCGTAGCCTTGGAATGGCTGGACTTAGAAGCCCATGCCGCCCATGCCGCCCATGTCGGGCGCGGCCGGAGCTGCGCCTTCTTTTTTGGGCTTTTCAGCGATCGCCGCTTCGGTGGTGATCAGCAGGGACGCCACAGAGGCTGCGTCTTGCAGCGCGATGCGGGACACTTTCACCGGATCGATGACGCCGGACTTCACCAGGTCTTCGTACACGCCGGTCTGGGCGTTGTAGCCGAAGTTGGCGTCATTGTTTTCCAGCACCTTGCCGACAACGATGGAGCCTTCGCTGCCCGCGTTTTCGACGATCTGACGGATCGGAGACTGCAGGGCGCGCGCCACGATGGCGATGCCCTGGTTCTGGTCTTCATTGTCGCCGGTCACGCCATCCAGCGCCTTGGAGGCTTTCAGCAGCGCAATGCCGCCGCCCGGAACGATGCCTTCTTCCACCGCAGCGCGGGTGGCGTTCAGCGCGTCGTCCACGCGGTCCTTGCGCTCTTTCACTTCGATTTCCGAAGCGCCGCCGACCTTGATCACTGCAACGCCGCCGGCCAGTTTCGCCAGACGCTCTTGCAGCTTCTCTTTGTCGTAATCAGACGAGCTGTCTTCAACCTGACGGCGGATCTGGTTCACGCGGCCTTCGATGGCCTCTTTCTCACCGGCGCCGTCCACGATGGTGGTGTCGTCTTTGGTGATGTTGACCTTCTTGGCGGTGCCCAGCATGTCGAGGGTGACGTTCTCGAGCTTGATGCCCAGATCTTCAGAGACGACCTGACCACCGGTGAGAACGGCGATGTCCTCGAGCATGGCTTTACGGCGATCGCCGAAGCCCGGCGCCTTGACGGCTGCGATTTTCAGGCCGCCGCGCAGCTTGTTGACCACCAGGGTCGCCAGCGCTTCGCCTTCAACGTCTTCTGCGATGATCAGCAGCGGACGGTTGGACTGAACCACAGCTTCCAGAACCGGCAGCATGGCCTGCAGAGAAGAGAGTTTCTTCTCGAACAGCAGGATGTACGGGTCTTCGAGATCCGCGATCATCTTCTCGGAGTCGGTGATGAAGTACGGCGACAGATAGCCGCGGTCGAACTGCATGCCTTCCACGACATCGAGTTCGGTCGCCAGAGACTTGGCTTCCTCGACGGTGATCACGCCCTCATTGCCGACTTTCTCCATGGCGTTGGCGATCATATCGCCAATTTCTTTTTCGCCGTTCGCGGAGATGGTGCCGACCTGAGCGACTTCAGAATTGCCCTTGATCGGGGTGGCGGAGGATTTGAGGTGCTCGATGACCAGCGTGACGGCTTTGTCGATGCCGCGCTTGAGGTCCATCGGGTTCATGCCGGCGGCGACCGATTTCATGCCTTCACGCACGATCGATTGCGCCAGAACGGTTGCGGTGGTGGTGCCGTCGCCCGCTTCGTCATTGGTGCGCGAAGCGACTTCGCGGACCATCTGGGCGCCCATGTTCTCGAACTTGTCTTCCAGTTCGATTTCCTTCGCCACGGACACGCCGTCCTTGGTGGTGCGCGGAGCGCCGAAGGATTTTTCGATCACCACATTGCGGCCTTTCGGGCCGAGGGTGACTTTCACGGCGTCGGCGAGGGTATCCACGCCTTTGAGCATTTTTTCGCGGGCGGAAGCGCCGAACTTAACGTCTTTGGCAGCCATTGTTCGTCCCTATCAATCTTGAGTGTGTGGTTCGAAAAAGCGTTGCGGCGGCGATTAGCCGACCACGCCCAGAATGTCGGACTCTTTCATGATCAGCAGATCCTGACCTTCCAGAGTGATCTCGGTGCCGGACCATTTGCCGAACAGCACGCGGTCGCCGACCTTGACGTCCATGGCGATCAGCGCGCCCTTGTCGTCACGGGCGCCGGGGCCCACAGCCACGACTTCAGCTTCTTGCGGCTTTTCCTTGGCGGTGTCGGGGATGATGATGCCGCCAGCGGTCTTGGATTCTTCCTCGACGCGTTTGACGACGACGCGGTCCTGCAGAGGACGAAATTTCATTGCCGGTACTCCGTTTTTGAGCGTCAGCTCACTGAAGATCTGGTTTAGCTCTCGCCGCCTCGAGGGCGTTAGCACTCTCAGAGGGCGGTTGCTAACAGAGGCGGAAGTAAGAGGCGCGCATGACCCCGTCAAGAGCGCCGAACGACATTTTTGACCGCGCATTTCAGCGCGATCTCCGGCCGGTTCAGCCTGCGTTCATGCACACGTCGCGCACATAGGCTAGGATGGGGCTATCTAGACGGGGAACTTCTAGGGTAGTTCTGCGTTTTCAGGGGACGTTTACGGGAGAGAGTATGATGTTTCGTTCAATGATCGCCGCCGTTATGGCGCTGGGCCTTGCGGCCGCCTGCACCACCACTGACCAGTACGGCAATGTTACGCAGAACCGCACCGGCACGGGCATTCTGGCTGGCGCTGCGGCCGGCGCGCTGCTGGGCACGCTGGCGGGCGGCGATGACCGCCGCAATGCGCTGATCGGCGCGGGCGTGGGGGCTCTCGCGGGCGGTGGTATCGGCAATTACATGGACCGCCAGGAACGCGCCTTCCGCGAGCGTCTGCGCGATTCCGGCGTGACCGTTCGCCGTGTGGGCAATGACCTGTATCTGGTGATGCCGGGTGATGTGACCTTCGCCACCAACTCCGCTCAGATCAGCGGCCGTTTCGGTCCTGTGCTCAATGATGTGGCTGACGTGCTGATGACCTATCCGGCCACGTATGTGGACGTGATCGGTCATGCCGACAGTGTCGGCGACGCCGGCTACAATCAGGCTCTGTCCGAGCGTCGCGCCAGCTCTGTGGCGTCGGAACTGATCGCGCGCGGCGTCATGCGTGACCGTCTGTATGTGGCGGGCATGGGCGAGAGCCAGCCGATCGCTTCCAACGACAGCGATGCAGGCCGCGCCGCGAACCGCCGCGTGGAAATCAAGATCGCCCCGCATACCTCGTAATTTCGAGGCGGGAGACCGCGATTAACGACAAGGCGCGTCCGCATGTGCGGGCGCGCCTTTGTTTTTTCCATTTGTCCACGGCTCACAGCGTTAACGTTCTGACAAGTCCGGTTAACGCACTTTATGATCGCCAAAATGAGTGTGATTCGTTGGACTTGGTCTGGTCTGGACCAAGCCGCGACATTCAGGAGCGAGAATGCCGCGCGCAAGCGACATATTGGTGATCCTAACCTATGCGATGGTCGCCATCGTCGCGGCTCTGGCGTTTGATCGCTTCGGGCTGATGTCGGCCGAGCTCGCCTGGATGATGGGCGCGCTGGTGTTCCTGATCGGCGGCCAGGTGCATGCTTCTGTCGCGCGCGCTGAAGAACGCAAGCTCTTTGAAGACGAGATCCATCTGCTCAAAGCCGCCAACATGTCCATGCTCGATGAGCTGAGCAGCGCTCAGGACCGGATTGAGGCGCTGGCGGAGACCGCGGTCGCCACAAAACCCAGGACAGCGGAAGCCAGCGCTCCGGCCACACAGGAATCCGCGCTGGAACTGAGCCAGCCGATCCAGGCTGCGGGTGATCCGCAAAACGCCGATGAGCGTCTGGTCGCTGAAATCCTGGCGCGACTGGAAGGCGGCGGCCGCGCCGCGCCCGTCGCCGCCCAGACGCCGGATGCGGTGGACCTGGTGCGCCGCGCGCTCGATGACAATCGCGTTGATCTGTATTTGCAGCCCGTGGTCGGCCTGCCGCAGCGCCGGACCTATTTCTACGAAGGCTATACGCGCATTCGCGACGAAAACGGTCAGGTTCTGGGGCCGGGCGAGTTCCTCGCCGCCGCAGAGGAAGCGGGCCTGATCACCGATGTGGACAATCTGTTGCTGCTGCGCTGCGTGCAGATCGTGCGCCGCCTGACCAAATCGGATCGCCGGGTGGGCGTGTTTTGCAATGTCTCCATTCGTTCGCTGGCCGATGAAGACTTCTTCCCGGCCTTCCTCGATTTCCTGCGTCGCAATTCCGATCTCGCTGGCGCGCTGATCTTTGAATTGCCGCGCGCCCAGTTTGAAAACCGCTCCGCCACCGCCGCGCGCAATATGGCGCGGCTGGCCGATTTCGGCTTCCGCTTCTCCATCGATCAGGTCAATGACCTCAATATTGACCTGGCCGAGCTGCAGCGCGCGGGCGTGCGCTTCATCAAGGTGGCCGGCGACCGCCTGATCGCCGCCGCCCATGGCGCAGAGCCCATTGCCGGCCGTGAGCCGGGCGCTTTGCGCCCTGAAGACGTGGCGGGTCTGTTTGCGCGCTATGGCGTCGATCTGGTGGCGGAAAAGATCGAAGTGGAGAGCACTGTGGTTGAAGTGCTCGATCTTGATGTCGCTTACGCTCAGGGGCATCTGTTCGGCGCGCCGCGCCCGGTGCGTGATGAAGTGCTCAATGAAGCGGATAACAAGCTGCGCCGCGCTGCGGGCTAGGGTGTGCTTTCATCGTTGACGCGCGCGCCTCAGCAGCCTAGCTCCGCGCCATGACCGATTTTCCGCGCCTCTCCGAACTCGCCGCCGATTACGACGCAATCCTGTGTGACGTCTGGGGCGTCATCCGCGATGGCTCAGACCTTTTGCCTGAAGCGCTAGACGCCTTGCGCCGCTATCGCGCTCAGGGCGGCACGGTGGTGCTGGTCTCCAACTCGCCGCGTCGCGCATCGTCGCTTGAGACTTTTCTCAAGCAGATGGGATCGGGTGAGGATGTGTGGGACAGCGCGGTCAGCTCGGGCGAGGCGACCCATGCCTTGCTGGAAAGCCGGGCGCCAGGTCCCGCCTTCAAGCTCGGCCCCGATTGGGATGACGCGCTGTATGAGGGGACGGAGCTGGAGTTCGCCAAGCTCGAAGACGCCGCCTTTATTTCCTGCACAGGCCTGTTTGACTGGGAAAATGAGACCCCGGACGACTACACGGGTCTTCTGACCGAAGCCAAGCTGCGCCGGCTCGACCTGATCTGCGCCAATCCCGATATCGTCGTGCAGTTCGGCGAGGGCTTGCGCTATTGCGCGGGCGCGCTGGCGCAAAAATACCAAGATATGGGCGGGACGGCGGTCATGGCGGGCAAGCCCCATCCGCCGATTTACGATCTGGCTTATCGCGAGATCGATCGCTTGCGCGGGGAGCGTCTGGACAAGGCGCGGGTGCTGGCTATCGGCGACGGACCGCACACCGATATTCAAGGCGCCCAGTCGGAAGGCGTGGATGCGCTCTTCATCGTCGACGGCATTCTCGGGCAGGCTTTTGAGACTGGGTTTGACGCTGACAAAGCGGCCGCCCTCCTTGCGGAGGACGGCCTCGTTGCACGCTATTGTGCGCCGAAGCTCGTCTGGTGATCAGCCTTCGATTTCCCAGCTTCCGTTCACGGTGATCGAGACGACCAACTCGCCGCCCGAGACCGGCGTGGCGCTGTCTTCCATCATCATGGCGCGCGAGAACATCACAGGCTGGGGCGCATAGCCGCCGCTCTCAGAGAAGTTCAACAGGCGCTCAATCGTGAACCCGCCCACTTCGGCATAGAGGTCGCGGGTTTCGTAAAGCTCGGCGACGGCGCGGCGACGCGCTTCGGTTTCTGCGGCGTCCGCTTCAGAGCTGGAAAACGTCACGCCATTGAGCGAGTTGGCGCCGGCCTCAAACAAGGCGTCAATCGCCGGGCCGACGCTGTCCATGCCGCGCACCAAAGCGGTGACCGTGTTGCGCGCGCTGTATCCGGTGATCTCACGCGTCCCGCCGTCGCGGCTGGACGGCTGGGAGTAGACCGGGCTGACATTGAGCTGGCTGGTCTGGATGTCGCGCGCTTGGACGCCGGCGTCCTCCAGCGCACTGAAGACGCGCGACATGCGCTGACTGTTCGCCCGCAGCGCCTCCGCCGCGGTGCGCGCCTCGGTGACGACGCCGGCGGAGACTTGCGCCTGGTCGGGCGTGATGCGGACTTCGCCGCTGGCTGACAGGTTCAGCTGCGCGGTCTGCTCTTGCGCGGGCGCTGTTTGCGCCACGGCGTTGGCGGGCAGGGCGGTGGTGGTCATAAGGGCGGCGGCGAGAAAAACGGTGCGGATCATAAGAGCTCTCCCAGTGTGTTGTGCGTCCAGTATACGGGCTTTGAGGCCTGTCTCATGTCGGAAACGCGACTCTTTGATGGCCGTTCCCTGAACGCCTGTTCAGCTGCATCTCGCCGCCAAGACGACTTTGCCAAAATCGCAGCCCGCGTTATCAAGTCAGGACGCTGTCTTGCTCAGCGGGCCTGTAGCTCAATTGGTTAGAGCCGGCGGCTCATAACCGCTTGGTTGGGGGTTCGAGTCCCTCCGGGCCCACCATTGTCTCGCTCTCACGGCAATTTGCTTCGCAAACGCCTCCGATGGGGCGGCCTGACCGGCCGACGCGCAATCGCGCTTGCGAACCCTGCGGGTTCGATGTGGGTCGCCTCCGGGCCCACCATTTTATCCGTCAATGTGAATCATGCGGCATGGGGCCCTGCCACGCTCAGCGAAGAAGGGCTCGGCCGAACGGGCACACCCAGAAGAGCGCCGTCTCCAGCGCTGCGCTTTCCAAAGGCGGAAATGACAATCTCACTTTAGACGGGCGGGGGCGCTATTGTGTGATTGCGCCGCGGCCATGCAGTGTCTTCTAACGCATCCGACGCCGGGCCGGGTGCTTGCGCCCGGCCCGGCGTGGGGAACACGGATGCTAGAAATCGGCGGCGAGGCGTACGCCGATTTGACGCGGGGCGCCCATCCGGACGCGTTCATTACCGCCTGACGCCACATAGATTTCATCAAACAGATTGCGCGCCATGAAGCTGATCGTGGCGCGGTCATCGAGCACGCGGCGGCCGACGGTGAAATTGACCAGCGTCCGCGCGTCGTTTTGCAGGAAGGTCGCCGAACCGGAATTTGAGTTGTTGACGAAGCTTTCGCCTTCATAAGTGACGCCGAGCACGCCGTACCATCCCGTATCGCCTTCATAGGCCAGGCGGGCGGAACCGGTCCATTCCGGAGCGAAGCTGAACGCATTGCTTTCAAAAGCGGCCAGCGTTTGCTCCAGATTCGTTGGAACGGTGAGGCTTTGAGCGGCGATAATCGTTTCAGCCAGCGCTGTATCAAAGTCCTCAAACTCGGTCTTCACATGGCCGACCGAGGCGTCCAGCGACCAGTTGCTGTCGATCTGGAACGACGCGTCGATCTCAAATCCCATCAGATTTGAGGACCCGACATTAAAGCCCACCTCGTCTTGCTGCAGGGTCGACAAGGACACCACAACCTGCTGGTCGGTCCAGTCGGTATAGAACGCGTTCGCATTCACCCGCAGTCGCCGGTCCATCCAGAACGAGCGCAGGGCCAGCTCGTAATTGGTGGTGTATTCAGGATCGAACTGCGACACGAACTGGCGCGGGATGTTGAGGTCCGACCCGCCGGCCCGATAGCCGCGCCGCACCGACGCGATGATCGTGCGGTCTTCATCGATGTCAAAGCTGACAAACCCGGACGGCAGCCAAGCGGAGAAGTCCTGGCTTGCGGAGGTGTTTGCTTCAAGGAGGGAGGCGTCAAAATTAGCGTTCACCGCGGCGATCGTGCCCTGAACAACAGGAATAAGCGCGGGAATGAAACCGGCCGGTACACTCGGCGTAGCCGGGTTTGGAAGGCCCAGCGGGTCGCCGGAAAGGATCAGGCCCTCGACCTGCTCCTCATGGTCATAGCGCAGCCCGAACCCGACGGTGAGCTTCTCTGTGACGTCGTATTCGCCGCGTGCATAGAACGCGTAGTTCTCAATGCTCAAAGGCTCGCTGGTCATCGCGAGGAAAGCGCCGAGATCGGTGTAGTTGGCCAGCACCGCGGCGGTCGTCAGATCCGTTGCGCCGGCGATGAAGGCGTCAAAGAAAGGATCGCCAGCCGGACCTGCGGGGATGCCTGCGACCGGATTGCCCGGGGCTGGAACGCCGCGCAGCGGCGTGAGCTCTGCAATCAGGGTCGCCTCGATGCCCGGGCGCGCCGCCCCTTCCACCACAGACAGGATTCCGGGCTGGATGCCGGGGGTAAAGTTGTATTCTTCCTCATCGCTCTCGACATAGTATGCGCCGGCAAGCCCGCGGAACCTGCCGCCAGTGTCATAGGATAGCGTGAATTCCTGCGTGAAGATCGTTTGCTCTTCCAGCTGGGCGCCTTCCGGCGCGAACACGATTTCTCCGCTCGGGATGGTGGGAATGTTGAACGGATTGTTGATCGTGAACGGATCCTGAGGGTAGAGGGCGGGATCGACATTCGTCCCGTCGGTATCCAGCCGCTCGTCGTTCTCCGCATCGGAATAGGTGGTCAACGAGGTCAATCTAAGCGCGTCACTGATGTCCCAGGTATTGCGCAGGGCGAATGACAGATTGGTGTTTTCGTTGAAGTCCGGCGCGTTGACATAGCTCAGGCGCAAGTCCTCATTTCCAGCCACAACCGTGTTCAGGTCTACATACCCGTTCGGTCCGACCAAGCGACGATCAGACAGCGCATCAGCGACCCGCGCCTGGCTGTAATTCACCGTGAACAGGGTTGAGAACCGGTCCGATGGTTCAAGCAGCAGCTTGAGACGGGCTTGCCATTGATCATTGTAGTCCGCCCCGTCCTCACCGGTCGTGGCGTTGTCGACGAACCCGTCGCTTTCCCGGCGCTCCACCGCGACCCGGAAAGCCAGCCTATCCTCCACGATCGGTCCGCCATACGCGGCCGAAAGGATATAGGTCATGTCCTCATCATCGGTGGTCAGGTATTGCGCGCGCGCCCGGCCTTCAAACTCATAGGTGGGATCAGCGGTGTTGATGATGATCGCGCCTGCCAGCGCGTTCCGGCCCTGCACCGTTGACTGAGCGCCGCGCAGCACCTCGACCTGAGCCACATCCCAGATCGTATCGGCGTTAAAGCGCGTGGTTTGATCGCCCAGCGTCACGCCGTCCACATAGACCTGCGCCAGGGGAGCGGACCCGGCGCCGAGCAGGTTGTCAAAAGGGATCCCCCGGATCGAAAACCCGCCCTCCGAATTGTTCCGGTTCACGTTCGCAATGTAGTCAAACGCGTCGCCTAGGCTGGCAATCCCGTCGAGCTCCAGCTGCTCGCCGGTGACCACGCCGACCGACGTCACAGTCTCTTGAAGGTCGCGTTCGACCTTCTCACCGCGGATAACGATGGACTCAACTTCGACCGGTTGCTGACCGCCAGCGTTCGTCTGAGCGATGGCTGGCGACACGCTCAGCCCGGCGATGAGCGCAGCGGCGCTGACAGTGAAACGATACATGATGACCCCCCAATGCATCAACGCAGACACCCGGCTACGGGTGACGGTTCGCAAGTCAGTTAGCGCCAGCTTAATCAAGAGGCTATTCATAGTTTTATGAAACTGAACCGCCGCAAGCACGGCCCCAAAGTAGGAATTGTCACAAAGCGCGGATAAGGTCAGCCCCATTGGCGAGTATGGGGGATGCGCTATGACGCCGCTGTTTTTATTGGCTTTTTTTCTTGCCGCCGCAGGCGGATTGGACGACTCTGAGTGCCAGGCGCAGATCAATCTGGAAGCCCTGTGCGCCGTTGACCCCATAGATCTCACCCTGGCCGACCTACAGGCGGTGGGCACTCATAACAGCTACAAGATCGCTATCCCCGCCCCTGAATTCGCCGTGATTGCGACTTCCGATCCGAACGCGGCCGCGGGCCTTGATTATTCCCATGCCCCGATCGCAGAACAGCTTGAGACCGGGATGCGGCAGCTTGAGCTCGACCTGTTTTTCGACCCGGAGGGCGGGCGTTTTGCAGACCCGCTTCTGCCGCGCACGACGTCAGGGGTCGAAGGCGCGCGCGAGTTCAATTCAAGCCCTCTACAGGCCCCGGGATTTAAGGTGTTTCATATCCAGGACATCGATGTCTGGACCCATTGCCCGCAATTCACCACCTGTCTTGAAGCGGTGGAGATGTGGTCGGACGCCAATCCGGATCATGTCCCGCTCTTGATCTTGTTAAACCTGAAGACCGGGTCGATCCCGGTGCCTGGCTCGACCGCGGCGCTTGATTTCACGTCAGAGGCTTTCGCCGCCCTGGATGCGGAAATCCGGTCCGTCCTGGCGCCGGACGACATGATTACGCCCGACGATGTCCGCGCAGGCCGCGCGACCTTGCGCGAGGCGGTTCTGGACGGTGGCTGGCCTTCACTGGACGAAGCGCGCGGCAAAGTCTTGTTTGCGCTGGACACCGGCGCCGAGAATGTCTCGACCTATCTGGACGGCGCGCCGACGCTTGAAGGCCGGGTCGCCTTTGTGAACTCCTTGTCTGAAGACGCCGATCACGCCGCTTATTTCACCATGAATGATCCGCTCGTGCAGGGAGATCGTATTCGCGAGGCCGTAACGGCGGGATTCCTGGTGCGCACGCGCGCAGACGCCAACACGATCGAGGCGCGCACCAACGATGTGGCGCGGCGTGAGGCCGCCTTCGCGTCCGGCGCTCAATACATCTCAACCGACTATCCTGAGCCGCGTCTGGAATGGAGTGACTACACGGTCGGTTTGCCAGGCGACGCGACGGCGCGCTGCAATCCGGTACGGCGCGGTGCGACGTGCGAACCCTTGCAAAACGAGGCTGCGCAGTGAAACGCGCCCTAGCTAGATGTCACGTTGGGATCGCTGTGGCCTGGTCGGCTCTCGGTCTCGCCGCAACGCCAGCTCTGGCACAGAGCTGCCCAGCCCTTGAACCTGTCGGCCAGCGGAGCGGGACTTGGCTCAGCGGCGACCTTCATCTGCATTCGCGTCATAGCCTGGACAGCACTCATAACGAGATCGCAAAGATCATCGCCTTCGCCGAAGGGGCCGGGTTCGGATTTCTGGCGATCACCGACCATGACAATCATGTGGACGGCGCGGTGGCCGACCATACCTGGGCCGACCCGGAGCACGGTTCGGACTCGCTGGTCCTGCTCTACGGAGCGGAGTTCACCACCCATCGCGGACATGCGAACACCTTCTCGGCCGAACCCTATGATCACCAAGCCTTATGGGACGCGCGCGATGCAGATGACGCCGAGCTCAATCCGTTGATAGAGACGCTCGGTATACATTTTTCAGCGAACCACCCGGAAAACAATGACCCGTTCAGCTTCTCCTATGACCAGGTCGACTCCATCGAGGTCTGGAATTCGGTGCAGATGACCTCTGGCGTGACGGTTTGGGATGACTTGCTCAAATCCGGCCGCCGCATTACCGGGCGCGGCGGCAGCGACTCCCATCACGGCGCCCCGGATCAGGGCGAAGAGTCAGGCTCGAACAGCTATGAGCGCTGGTTCAACTATGTCGGCACGCCCACCACTTGGGTCTACGCCGGAGACGCCGGCGCGCCGGATGTGATCGCCGCACTGGATTCAGGCCGAGTCTCCATCAGCGCTAACCCTTATGGGCCGCGCGTCGAGCTGTTGGCAGACCTTGATCGTGACGGTGTGATGGACGCGGCCATGGGCGATGCGGTCTGCGCGCATGGCGAACCGGTGCGCTTTGAGGCGCGATTGTCTGGCGGTCGGTCCGAGCACGGGCGGCGCTATCGCGTCACGGTCTTTCGCAACGGCGCGACCTGGCTTGAGACCCGTACGGACCCGGACACTGGCGCGGTCGTGTTTGAGGACACTCCCCCCGCCGGGGAGCGCACCTATTACCGTGTTGAGATCAACGGACGGAAAGACGCGTATCCTGGCGTCGCCCTGTCCCGTTTCATCGGCGGCGACCTGGTGGCCATGAGCAACCCGATCTATTTCAATTACGAGTGAACCCAAGTCTGGCGATCCAGCCTATCGAGACGGTCCCGGGGCCGTCCACACGCCGGGCCCGCGCCGCGTCTACGGCGCGCGCTGGCGCAGGAATGCGGTGTCGGCTCAGGCGATGGCGGCGCGGCCGCCGTCGACGTTCAGAATGGTTCCGGTGATCCAGCTTGACTCCTCTGACAGCAAGAAACGGGCGAGCGCTGCGGGGTCTTCAGGTTGGCCGAGGCGCTGCAGGGCGTGGCTTTTGGCGATGCCGTCGCGCATGGCGTCGCTTTTGAGCACGGAAGACGCCAGCGGCGTTTCCGTCAGGCTCATCGCGATGGCGTTGACGCGCACCTTGGGCGCGTATTCAGCGGCGAGCTGACGGGTGAGTGCGTCCACTGCGCCCTTGGCCGCAGCGATGGCGGTGTGGTTCTGAAACCCTTTTTGCGCCGCGACCGAAGAGAACAGGACCATGGATCCGTTTTCAGAGATGCGCGACCGGCTGGACCGCGCCGCATTGAGCGCACCGATCACATTGACGTCGTAGGCATGGCGCATGTCTTCGGCGGTGACCCGCCGCAATGGTTTGAGGTCGATGGTGCCGACGGCATAGGCCATGCCGGACAGTGCGTCCGGACCCTGCTCCAGCGCCTGCTCCACAGCGTCGCTGTCTGTGGCGTCGGCGACGGCGTAGCTGGCGCCGACCTCTTCAGCAAGGCTGGACAGCGTGTCTTCATTGCGGCCGATCAGATGAACCTGGTGACCGTTTGATGTGAGGCTTCGCGCCAGGGCGGATCCGACACCGCCCGCTCCGCCGAATACTGCGTAGCTACCCATGTGTGTCTCCTCGATTCGCGTCATTCAAACTCGTGTGGCGAGACGGGCGCACCCGTCTCTTCGCCCTAATCTGTTTCAAAGTGGACGCAGAAAAAGGGGACACGCGCCATGAGGCCCGGCTTGCGCTCAGAGAACTCGGTCAAGGGGGCGCGGTATGCGCTGCAGTCCGGGCGGTTGTGTCGATCTGGCGGCGGGTCTGCCCCATGCGCATCATGGCGGGGGCGCCGGTGGAAATCACGGTCGGCCACGAAGACTCCGCCAATGCGCACGGCTTTTTCGCCAAACCCAGTCAGACATGACACCTGGCAGCCGCTTCGTCGCATCAGTGTTGTGAAAAGAGGCTAGGGCGAGGCCCGGCGTGAAGGACATGGTTTAGGGGACTGGCCTTCCGCTTCTTGTGTCACCGCAGACAGGAAGGCGGAAAGAAATGAAATTTGGTCGATATATTGGATTGGGGCTGTTGGCCCTGTTGGCGGTCTATTTCGCTATCGCAAGCTATTTGGTGCTGACCCGGACGAAGGATCCCTTCGCCGAGCGCCCGATCAGTGAAACGGCGTGGCGCGCGCTGCAGGTGTATGGCGGCACATCATTCAGTCAGGACGTGGCCTACGCCAACCGGACGATCAGGGCGCGCGACGGCGTGGATTTGAGCCTGCGCGTCTATGGTCCTCCCAGCGAGACACGCATTGTGTTCCTGCACGGGATTAATTCAAACGCCAGTCAGCTCAATCGGGCAGCGGGTTTGTTGCAGGCGGCGACTGGCGCACAGGTGATAACTCCTGATGCGCGTGGCCACGGGGCGTCGGGCGGCGCGCCCTATCATGTTGAGCATATTGGCCAGTATGAAGAGGACGCAGCTGACATCCTGGCTGTGTTGGCGGCTGAGGCGCCCGATGGCCGGCTCGTGCTGGCGGGGCATTCCATGGGTGGGGGCGTGGCGCTGCGCTACGGCCTGATTGAAGAGGCGCCGCAGGTGGACGCCTATATGCTTTTCGCGCCCAATTTCGGGGATGGCCCAACCCGGCGCGCACCGCCTGAAGATGACGCGACTCGCCAGGATGAGGACGCGGGCGCTGGCTGGATTGTTTTTGACAGTCAGGCCTTTATCGGCTTGTTGATGTACAACATGCTCGGTGTGACCGCAGCCAATGACACGCCGGTGCTGTATTTCAACGACCCCTCAGGGGGCGCAGAGTACAGCTATGCCGCCATCATGTCCGCACAGCCCACCGTGCCGCGTCACGCGCCCAAGGCGCTCGCTGCAATCACGGCGCCCCTGCTGGTCTTGATCGGCTCGCAGGACGAGGTGTTTAACGCCAGCGCCTATCCCGATTTTGTGGCCGCGCATGCGATGGGCGACGCTCAGGTCGAGATCATTGACGGCTTGTCGCACAACCACCTGATCAATACCGGCGCCGTGATGGAGCGGGCGGCGGACTGGCTGGCCCCGCACTAAACCGGGAGCCGTCGCGAGCTCGTCCGTCAGGCGGGCTTGCGACCGTTCGCCAGAGCATAAAGGGCATCGCGTTTGGCGAGATGCGTGCTCAGCTCCATTCCGTCAATGGTGGGCGTTGCTTGCCCGGTCACTCCGTCGACCGCGCCAGCCTTGAGGGCGGCGGCGAGCCGGTGGTGTTCGCGCACATCGCTGACCGCATCGCGCCAGACCGGCGCCTGATCGGGCGCGAGTTGGGTCATGGCCGCGGCGAGGGCGTAGCTGGTCCAATGGCTGACGCCGGCGACGATCAGGGCGTCAGCGCCTGTGGCGCTGGCGATGGTCTGGCCCTGGTCGATATGGGTGAACAGCGCGGATTTGGGCAGGGCGCCCATGCCGATCTCATTACCGCCATCCCCCGCCGCCAGCCGGACATAGCCGGAGCGGGGATGAAAGGCGGCATCAAACGCTAGCGTATGCGCGCTGAGATCGCGGCCGCGCATGGAATAGCACTGTCCATCCATGGCTCGGCCCGGCCGCTCGATGGAAAAGACGGTCCTCACGCCGCGTGCGGTCAGTGCGTCCTGCAAACCGTCAGACTGGTCCAGCGCCAACAGGGTTGCGCTGGGCAGGCCCGCCTCACGCATCAGCTGATCAAGCACCGGCGCGCAAGGCGTGTCGGTCACCATCATCACATCACGGCCCAGCGCATGCAGCGCTTCGGCGATGGCCGTCACCGCCAGCGGGCCGTCGGTCTCAGCGGCGGGTTGGGCGGCATGGGCCACATAAAAGCCGGTGAACAGGGCGATCGCGCTGGTGTCTTCAGTGAGATGACGCGCCGCCCGTTCCAGCCCGCCTGCAGCATGCGGCGCGAGCAAGTCCGCCCCCCGCGCAGCGCCCGTGGCCAGCTCGGTTTCAAGCGCAGCGAACAGGGCGTTTGCCGCATGCGTCTCAAGCGTCGGGGCGGGAGCGGTCGGCATGGTTCGGGCTATCCTTTCAGCGTGCGCAAGGCCTCCCCGCCGCGCAGCACTACCACCATCAGCCCGGCGACCCAGGTGATGCAAGCGGCGATGAACAGGGCCGGGCTCCATTCGGTCGGTTGACCGTCCGTCCAGGCCGTCGGCGTTTCAATCCCCAAAGGCGTGAACAGGTGAAAGACAATGGCGCCGCTCATCACGCCCATCGCCAGCAACCCGCCCAGGCTTTGGCTCAGCGCGGCGTGTCCGGGTTTGCGCGTGGTCAGCATCACCACAAGGGGCACGCCCAGAACCAACAGGGCCGCCGTCAACTCCGCGAGACCGATGATCCAGGGGCCTGCGGGGTAAAACAGTCCGATCCCCGACCAGTCGCGCAGGGTTTCAAAGATATGTCGGGGCGTTTCATGCCCGGCGAATTTGAAGCGCAGCGAGTCGAGAAAGATCGCCGAGATCCAGATCCCGAGCCCATAGGCGGCCAGTTTTCGAAAATTAATCCCCAGCATGGTCGTCTCCTATTCGCTCAAAAGGGCGGGGAAATTGGCGTCCGCCCGCGCAATATGGCCGGGAATGTCCTGGGTCCAGCGCTCTTTGATCTCGCGATTATAGTTCAGATACAAAACCCCATCGACGATATTCCAATGGTTGGGATCGCCTTTGGCCGTATAGCCCTCTGACACCGCCCAGGCGCAATAGCCGCCATAGGCGGGGGCGTAGCGCTCAGGGTCAGCGATGAACAGATCGAGATTGGCCTGGCTGGCGAAGCGCCAGTCTGCGCCATTCCAGCTGGTCGTGAAAGCACGCTCGCCGCGCACGGCTTCGCCTTCAGTGTGATAGGTGACGGCGTCATAGCCGCCCACAGCGGTATTGCTGAACCGGCCCGTATAGATGGCGTCTTCCGCCCAGGCTGACGCAGACGGAAGGGCGGCGCCGGTGAAGGCCAGAAGGCCAGCCAGAAGGATTGCTTTACGCATGGTCTTGCTCCTCATTCATCGACATCAGTGTCGCTCGGGCAAGGCTTAGACGAAGTCCTCCCGTACCGCTCTACACAGGCGTGCACGAAGGCGTGAGCCGCGCGTGACCATTGTGTTTGCAGACATGGCGCTGGCGCCGGTCGCGTTGCGCGACTAGATGTGCGGCCAGTGACACGATGTGACAGCGCAGGAGCCGGGCATGGCTGAAGAAATGAGCACCGCCGTTGAAGGCGAGACCAAGGCGGAGGCCTATATCCGTCTGGGCAAGGAAATCGCCGCCATCGTTGCGGGCGAGACCAGTCACACGGCGCGGTACGCCACGGCGGCCTGCCTTCTGGCGCATAATTTCGGTCCGCGGTTTTTCTGGACCGGGTTTTACGTGGTTGACCCGCTCAAGCCTGACCAGCTGGTGGTGGGCCCGTATCAGGGTACGTTGGGCTGTTTGCGCATTCCGTTCGGTCGCGGCGTCTGCGGCGCAGCGGCGGCGACGGGCGAAACCCAGCTGGTGCCCGATGTGGAGGCTTTCCCCAACCACATCGCCTGCGACAGCCGGTCAAAGTCGGAAATCGTGGTGCCGGTCTATGACGCTGAGGGGCAGCTTGCGGCGGTTCTGGATGTGGACTCCGCAGAGCTCGACGCGTTTGACGCCGACGACCAGGCTGGTCTTGAAGCGATCTGCCAGACGCTTCTGACGGCCTAGAACAAGCCTAAGAATTTACGGCGGCGGGTTTCGCCGGGCTCCGCTTGCGCTGCAGGCGTGACCGAGGCCGCCTGCTGAGGGTCCGTAGCTTTCGGGCCAGCAGGCTGCGGCGCGTCGCCCAGACGCGGCGGGGCTGGGGCGCAGACCTCGGCGTCGCACAAAGCGGCGTCCATGCCCGTGGCGCTGCCGGCGCTATGGGCGTAGCTCATGGATCCGCCAGACGCTTCGCCCAGACCCAGCCGGGTCCGTACGGAAGCGCGGAAATCATCGGCGCGGTCGCTGAGCGTCTCGGCGCGCGCCTGGTGTTCCTCAAGCCGGGAGAGATCGGCCGGACGTGGCGCACGCACCGCCGACGCCACATCATCCAGTCGGGCGCGCGCCAAAGCTTCTCGGGCGCGTTCGATGTTCAAACGGGTGGGGTCTGCACTCATCATCGCCTCCTGAGGGATTTGCGAGGGTGAAGGAGTTTACGATTTCTTAGCATACCACTCAAACCCCCCGGTGCGCGAGATCATCGCGACATCGACTTCGCCGCCGACTCCGGTCTGGGTTTGATGCAGGTCGCTTTTGAGAATATTGAGCTCCACCAACGCCTTGGCGGTCTCCCCCATTTGCTTTTTGCCCGAGGCCGCCACCACGGCGATGAACGGGTCGATAAATTCTTCCTGCGAGATCGTGCGCGCCGTGTGGATGAATTCGGCCGACAGCGACAGCAATTCAGAATCGCGCAGCTCGCCCATCACGGCGTCTACAGCTTTGTCGTCGAGCCCGGCCTTGCGCAGCGCGACTTCGCTGGCGGCCTCATTGGTCACCATGTTCATCGACGCCATGACGTCAAACAAATAGGGGTGAACCCCGCGCAGGAAGGCGTGGGTCATCTCGGCCTGGGCGAAGGTGCGCAAGAACGCGTTCGGTCCGTTCTCGACACCCACCTGGGTAGTTTCGTCATGGGCGCGTTTCATCACGCCATCCACTAGGATCGAGGCGTAGTAATGGCTGTAGACCGGGAAGACGTCGCTTTCTCCAAAGCCTGCGAACACCAGCCCGGCATAGGGCTCGAGGAAGGCGGGTTTGGTGACGATCAGATAGGCGAAGTCAAACAGCTTGTTGCGGATGTCTTCCTGCATGCCGAACGGGCCGAGCGCATCCGAGATCAAGCTGTCGAGCATGGCGGCGTAGCGCTCGTAAAAGCGGTCTCGGTCCAGCTCGGCGAAGACGTCCAGATTGGCCCGCTCCGCCCCGCCGTCATCTTGCAGCAGGTGCGCGCGATACAGATCCAGCGCGCCTTCGAACGCGGCGGCGTCGTCGCCATAGTCTCCCGGCGCGTGATGGCGCAGGGTGCGGGCATGGTTGAGCACGGTCAGCATGGCCGCGCGCATCAGGCCTTCGAGCTCTTCAGCTTCTTCCTTTTCCGGGAAGAGCTGACGGTTGCGGTCAATGAAGGCGAAAAACGCATCGGCGCAGGCCTGGACGCTGTCAAAGTCATGATCGCCCTGGGCGCGCTTGAACGCGTGGGCGATATGCGACCAGGACCGGCCCAGCACATCGCCGCGGGAATACACCATCAGCGCCATGTTGGGGCCGAGCTGCAGGATTTTCTCCGCCTCCAAGGTTACGACCGAGCCGGGCCCGCCGCCATAGGTGACGGCGCTGTCAGCCGCCAGAACGACTGCCTGCCGGTTCATGATCATGACTTCTGACGTCATCGCCGCTTTTCCCCTCGCTTCAGCCCCCTCAGGCCGCGCACCCTGAGCGTCTTGTGGCGTCATGCATTTTTGTATGGCGTGCATGCGTTCAGGCGTTAACAGAACGTTAGCGCTCTGCGGTGTGGCTGTTAAGCTCGAAGCCAGAGATTTCTTCTGAACCCCCGGATATTGCGACATGAATGACACGACCGAGAGCCCGCTGCGTTGCTATTTCGCCTTTCGCAGCCCGTATTCGCGGCTGGGCCTGCACAAGCTGGCCCGGGCTGGATTTGACGGCGATCTGATCGTGTTCACCGGCCCGCCCGAGGATGCGCCCTTCAACGACCCGACGGCGAACAAATACAAGCTCGCCTATTACCAGCAGGACGTGTTTCGCATGACAGTGCGGATGGGCCTGCCGCTCGCTTTGCCCGATCCGTTTGATCCCGATTATCGCCTCGCCAATCTCAGCTTCATTGCGGCGCAGAAAGCGGGCAAGGGCCTCGCCTTCGCGCTCGCCGTGTCTGATGCGCGCTGGGGGCAGGGCAAGAATATTTCCGAAGCGGACGTGCTCGCTGAAGCGGCGCAGGCTGCGGACTGGGCCGGGTTTGACGCGGACGCGTTTCGCGCGGACGACAGCCTCGCGCAAATGATCAAGGACCAGCGCGCCAAGATCGCAGAAGACGGCGTGTTCGGCGTGCCCTTCCTGATCGACGGCCGCAACAAATACTGGGGCCAGGACCGGTTTGATCTCTGGCTTGAACATCGGGCGGGTTAAGGCAGAAGCCCACAACTTATCCGCCCCCTCCCAAAGCTGAGCCATACTCTGCCTGGTTCCTCCCATGACGGGCGGCCGGCGCGTTCAGGCTGGGAGGGGCGAGATGTCCCGAGGACAGAGCGTTTAACGCAGGCTCTGGCCGAAAAGGCGGGCGATCACCGGGTGGTCCAGGGCAGCGGCGTCTGATGAGGCGGCGACTGCACCGGCGGCGCGACAGCGCAGAAGTCTCCGTGCGGCGGTCCCGACAAAACATCTCAAGCGCGGGAGCCGGGTTTGGCTCTCAAGACGACCCAATATTCACTGTAACGGCCCGCTCCCGCGCGACCCGTCTTTTGGTTTTCACCCTGCGTTTGCACGTGGGGCTGATGGTGCATGGGCCTCCGGATCAAGTCCGAAGGCCGAGAGGTTTACGCGCTTTCTTCTCGGTCCTCGGACTTGATCCGGGGACCCATAACACCGCTTCACCTTCCCTCAATCTGTCTCAACCCCCGACAGCCGTCATCCCGGCCTTGAGCCGGGACCTACTGCAGGCGCCTCAGTGATCAGAAAAGAGCGGTTCCGGCCGATCCCGGATCGCTGCGCGTCCGGGATTACAGGAGTGAGAATTGATTAGAGACCGGCGCGAGGCTCGTTTGCCTATGGGCACTGGGCGATGAAGGTGGCGGAAAGACTCGCTTCTAACAGAGCTTCCGGGGCGGTGCTGCTTGGTTGAGATGACCTCTGGGCCGCATTGTCTTGGCTGACCAGGCTGAGGGTTGGGGTGTCCATCCTTCCATTGGGCTCCAGTGTAAGCAGTTCAATGGAACTTAATCGATCCAGACTGCATCCTGTGGATAACGCTACGAGCTCTGCCTGTTCCCGAGCATCAGCCGTCGCCATTTCCACCGCACGCCTCTCAGTTTCTGGCGTGGGGTCCATGTTCAAAGAAAACACTGTGAAAATATCCAGACCTGAAGCTGTGATGTATCCATCAGCTGCCAAGACTTCTGACGCTGAGCCTTCGAAAAGGCGAACGATATAAGTGCGTTCCTGAGTCATTTCAGGGTTGCTGATTGGGGGATACATGACCCAACCATTTTCATGCTCTGATCGAGTCACGCTTGTCTGCTCCATCAGCTCATACTCAAAAGCATCCCAGTCGAAATCTGAGCTAATCATCCCGTTTACAAACAACGTCCCGTTCTCAGCCTCTTGGGATACGGAAGCGTTCCCTCTGACTTTAATTTCCAGGGTTGATGCCGGAGCAGTTGATTGAGCGTGTGCGGGTGTAGCCAAGAGTGCGCAGCTTGCCAGAACCGTCAGCCCTATAGTCTTAATCATAACTCGCATCCCCTCCTGCGTGTGTGCGCACACTCTAGGGGCGGCGGGCGTCCACGCAAACAAAAACCCCGGAGGCTCGCTCCGGGGTTTTCATGTTCAGCTTGATCTCAGAGCTAGGCTTCCTCGTCTTCGCTCAGTTCGCGGTCGAAGAAGTCGAAGATGCTGGTCCACAGATGACGTTGCAAAGCGGGCGGCCGCACGCCGTGACGCTGGCCGGGATAGGTCATCATCTCAAACAACTCGCCGCGTTGCTGCAGCTCGGCATAGAGCCGGGTGGAATGGTCGAACGTCACATTGTCATCCGCCATGCCATGGATCATCAGGGTCGGGGTTTCGTACCCGTCCAGATGCGCGAAGGCGGAGCCTTGGAAATACCCGTCTTCATTGGCTTGCGGGGTGTCCATATAGCGCTCGGTGTAATGGGTGTCGTAAAGCGCCCAGTCGGTCACCGGCGCGCCGGACACCGCGGCGTCAAACCGGCCCGGCGCCTGCAGCGTGGTCATCAGCGTCATATAGCCGCCATAGGACCAGCCCCACAGGCCGATCCGGTCGCTATCCACGAAGTCAAGGCTTTCCAGATAGTCGAGCCCGGTCAGCTGGTCGCGCACTTCCACGCCGCCCATCCGGTCATGAAGCGCGGCTTCAAAGGCGTGGCCGCGATTCCAGCTGCCCCGGTTATCGAGCTTGAAGAGGATGTAGCCCTGATCGGCGAACAGCTGATCGCGCGGGCCGATCCAGCCCTTGGCCACGGTCTGAACATGCGGGCCGCCATAGACCTGCACGATGGCGGGACACGGATCAGCGGCGCTGCAATGCTCGGGCTTGAGCATGGACCAGTAAAGCTCGGTCTCTCCGTCATCCGCCAGCACCGTGCCGAACTCAGGGGTCAGATGGCTCTCAAGGAAGGGCGCATAGGGATGGTCTTCGCCGATGGCGTTTTCCTCGATCCAGGCCACGCGCTCGCCTGAAATGTCATAAAGCGCCGTCTGGGGCAGGGTGTCAGGATCGGAATAGCTGCCGATGAAGCCCGTGCCGCCTTGTCCCAGGCTGACGTTCCAGCGGCCTTCGCCTTGGGTGATTTGCACCGGCTCGCCGCCGTCAAACGGAACGGCGTACAGATGACGCTCCAGTGGGCTCGTCATCCAGCCTTCAAAGTAGACCGTCTCACCGTCCTCAGACAGGCCGGCGAAGTACTCGACCACCCATTCGCCCGAGGTCAGCGCGCGGGCCTCGCCCTCTGCGCTCACATGATAGATATGGCGAAAGCCGGTGCGTTCGGACGTCCACAGAAAGCCGCCATCCTCGAGCGCGGTGAAGTCATTGGTGAGATTGATCCAGGCGCCCGACTGTTCGGTGAGAACCGTCTCGGTCGCGCCCGTCATCGGGTCGGCGGCCAGAATATCCAGCACGGTCTGGGCGCGGTTCTGGCGCTGAGCGTACAGCGTGCCGCTGTCTGCGCTCCAGTTCACGCGCGCCAGATAGATGTCGGTCTCTGATCCCAGATCGACCTGGGTGCGCTGGCCGCTGGCCACGTCGATCACATGCAGCTCGATCAGCACATTGTCCGTGCCGGCGCGCGGATAGCGCTGATCGGTGACGGTGACGCCCTCGGCGGTGATGCCGAAGCGGGGAACGATCTCGACCGGGGTCTCGTCAATGCGGGCTGCGGCCACATAGCGGCCATCGGGGCTCCACCAGTATCCGGTATAGCGCTGCATCTCTTCCTGGGCGACGAACTCGGCGACGCCCCAGCTGATCGCGCCGGCGCCTTCAGTGGTCAGGGCGCGCTCCTCGCCGCTCTCAAGGTTATGCACCCAGAGATTCTGGTCGCGGATGAAGCTGACATATTGGCCGTCCGGGCTGACGCGGGCGTCGGTCTCAAACGCTTCGGTCTGCATCAGCCGCTCGGCTTCGCCGGTGTCCACATCCACATAGAAGACATCGCCGTCGAGCGGCACCAGGATCGCTTCGCCCGTCTCGTCCCAGTCATAGCTGACCACGCCGGAGGTGGAGATGCGCGCGCGCTCGCGATACTGGATCTCGGCTTCGGACAATTCGCGCTCATCGGGCGCCAGCACGCTCGAATCCACCAGCATATAGGCCTGGCCGTCGCTGAGATTCATCGCCCACAGGTCTGTGACCGTGCGGTCGTCATCCTTGGGGCGCAGGAAGGTCACCCGATCGCCATCGGGGGAAAAGCGCAAGCCGCGCGGCGTGGCGCCGGACAGGCTGACCGAGCCATAAACGTCCTCAATGCTCAACGCCGCCGGGTCGACCGGGGCTGAGGGCGGTGTTTGTGCGGTGTCTGTCGATGGCGCGCAGGCGGCCAGGGCCAGAAGGCCGGCGCAGGTGAACAAGGCGTGACGCATGAGAGCTCCCCTTCTCAAGTCTGTTTGGGCGCGACGCTAATGGGTGAGCGCTCTGGGGTAAACGCTGCGCACGCGTCGTAACTGATCATAAGCATTCTTTTGAGAGGCTTGCGGGCGTCGCGTTTTGAGACTTAACGGGAGTGGTTCATGCCGGGTCTGACCCTGATCGCACTGGCGGCCAGCCTGCTGGCGACCGCGCAAGGCCAGCGCTTCCCCGTCATCGATGTACCCAATGATCCGGCGGCGCGCTATGACGTCTTGATGCTGGTGCCCACGCGCGGCGGCAAGCTGGAGATCGTCACCCGCCGCGTCGGACGCCGGGGCGACACCTTCGTGCAACGCGAAATCGACTGCCGCACCGGCCTGGTGCGTTATCTCGGGCAGGGGCATACCGTGGACGAGATGAATGCGGATGATCGCAATTACATGCTCGATCCGATCGATCCCAACTCCATCTCCGGCCATATCGCCGAGTATGCCTGCGAGAATGTGGAGCGGCCGGATTAGGGGCTAGTCGTCCGAGGCTGGGGCTGGATCGACCAGTTCGAAGACGACCTCGATTTGACGAATTTCTCTGACGTCTTCAGGTGCAATGTCGAGCTGGCTGTCTGGGGTAAGTCGCTGACCAGTAACAACGATCGCTTGAGGCTCCGTGGGCATGGGTGGAGACCTGTAATAGTCATTTGAGGGCTGGATCGAAATGATCTCGCCCAGTTCAAGCCCTGACGCTTCAGCCATCATGGCCGCTGACTCACTGGCGTTCGTGAAGGCATGTTGAGCGGCGGCCCTTCCGAGGGCTTCAGCATCGGCAGAGACAAAGTGCCCAAGCACGACATTCAAGACACCCAACTCATTGGCCAGACTAGCCATGTTTCCCGCCAGACTCACGGGGGAAAGGGTGATCGTGATATCCTGCGATACGACATAGGCGAGGGCATCGCACGGCGCGCCTACAAAGATCGTTCGGTTCTGCCCTCTTGGGCAGTCTTGCTGAATATCAAGGTTCTGAGTTCGAAGGTCGAAGCTATCAAGGCCCTCAAGCTGCGGAAGCTGTTCCTCTAACGTCGTGAAGAGGGCTTGGGCTTGGTCCAGAGCCTCAGCCTGGGTTTCTGCGCGCGCACCGATATGGAGTTCGACCACTGCGTAGTGCGCAGGCTCCACCGCCCAACCCTCAGCGGTCACCGTCACCGTACGGGGCGTTTCAGGCTCGCAGGCGGCAAGGAGCGGGCTGGCCAGCATCAGGGCTGGAAGAATGAGCTGTTTCATATGATTTCCCCCTATTGGAGAAACCATACGTGATTTTCGTTTGATTGGAACGGGGCTTCAAGTGGCGGGAACGGGCTCCCGACACGCTGCATTGCGTCATCCCCCCCAAACCCGCTATAGCGTGGCGCTAGAACAAAGCCCCCAGCTAATGGAGCGCGCACGCCTATGGCCGCGTATCAATACGTCTATCACATGGACAATCTGGCGAAGACCTATCCCGGCGGGAAACAGGTCTTCTCCGGCATCTCGCTGCACTTCCTGCCGGACGCCAAGATCGGCGTCGTGGGCGTCAACGGCGCGGGTAAATCCTCGCTGTTGCGCATCATGGCCGGTCAGGACACCGACTTCACAGGCGAAGCCTGGGCGGAGAAGGGCGTGCGCGTGGGGTATCTGCCCCAGGAGCCCAAGCTTGATGAGACCAAGACCGTTTGGGAAAACGTCATTGAAGGGTCTGAGGACAAGCAAATCTATGACGCCTACAACGCCATCGCCATGCAGCTCGCCGAGGATTATTCCGACGAGCTGATGGAGAAGATGACCGAGCTGCAAGAGCAGGTCGATGCGCGCGACGCCTGGGACATTGATTCCAAGATCGAGATGGCCATGGGCGCGCTGCGCTGCCCGGCGCCGGATGCGGATGTGACGAATTTGTCGGGCGGTGAACGCCGCCGCGTGGCGATCTGTCAGCTGCTTTTGTCCAAGCCGCACGTTCTGCTGCTTGACGAACCGACCAACCACCTCGACGCGGAAAGCGTGGCCTGGCTCCAAAACCATCTGGAGAATTACGCCGGCGCCGTGCTGATCGTGACCCACGACCGTTACTTCCTGGACGCGATCACCACCTGGACGCTTGAGCTCGATCGCGGTCAGGGCGTGCCGTATCAGGGCGGGTATTCAGACTGGCTCGAGCAAAAGGCCAAGCGCCTGGCGCAAGAATCCCGCGAAGAGAGCGCCAAGCAGCGCGCCCTGATGCGCGAGCTGGACTGGATCCGCGCCGCGCCGAAAGCGCGTCAGGCGAAATCCAAGGCCCGTATCAAATCCTATGAAGAAAAGCGTGACGCAGCCGAGAAGGAAAAGATCTCGACCGCCGTCATCCGCATTCCGCCGGGCCCGCGCCTGGGCGGCAATGTGGTGGATTTCGACCATGTGTCGAAAGGCTTTGATGATCGCCTCTTGATCAATGATCTCGACTTCAAACTGCCGCCGGGCGGCGTTGTGGGCGTGATCGGTCCGAACGGCGCGGGTAAGACCACCCTGTTCAAAATGATCGTCGGCGAGGAAAAGCCCGATAATGGTTCGGTCACCCTCGGCGAGACCGTGAAGCTTGGGTATGTGAACCAGTCGCGCGACGCGCTCGATCCCAACAAAAACGTCTGGGAAGAGATCTCCGAAGGCAATGACATGATCATGCTGGGCGACCATGAAGTGGCGAGCCGGGCCTATGTGGGCGCGTTCAACTTCAAGGGCGGCGACCAGCAAAAGAAAGTGGGCGTGTTGTCAGGCGGTGAGCGCAATCGCGTCCACCTCGCCAAAATGCTCAAAGAAGGCGGCAATCTGCTGCTGCTTGACGAACCGACCAACGATCTCGACGTCGAGACGCTGTCGGCTCTGGAAGCGGCGCTGGAAGATTTCCCCGGCTGCGCCGTGGTCATCTCGCACGACCGTTTCTTCCTCGACCGCATCGCCACCCACATCCTCGCCTTTGAAGGCGATAGCCATGTGGAATGGTTTGAAGGCTCGTTCACTGACTATCTGGCCGACAAGAAGCGCCGCCTGGGCGATGACGCCCTGGTACCCAAGCGCGTCAAGTTCCAGAAGTTCGAACGCTAAGGGCTTTGAAATGACGCCAGCTGAACGCCGCCGCCTGACCGCTTATCTTGCGGGACGGCGGTGGGCGTCGCTGGGCGTGTTCTGCGCGGCGCTCACGGGCGCCGCGCTCATCGTTTTCAGTCTGGCGCAGCCTGAATGGCTGTTCCGCTCGCCTGTTCTGGTCCTGTTTCTGCCCGTGCTGATCGTCACCGTGCGGTGCTGGCGCGCGCCTTTGCAATGGCGGCAGGCGGTTCTCGACCTACACAGCCAAGGGGTCGCTTCACTCAGCGGGATTGCGCACGTGAACTGGCGGCGACGCCCCGGCCTGTTCTCGGGCTTGAGCGCGACTCTTGAGCTAGAGGGCCGGCGGTTCACGCTGGAGGATGATCTCGCGGGATCTGTGACGCCGGGCGTCTGGCTCACCGTCCGATATGCGCCGACGTCCGGCGCCTTGTTGTCGCTTGAGCGCGCGCCGCACAAAGAGGCCGGGCTTGATCCGCTCATCGCAGACCAGCTGACGGACCGCGAACGCGCGCTTCTGGGTTTGATGGCCGAAGGGTTGTCAGACAAGGCGATCGCCCGGCGGCTCAATCTCTCCCCCACCACCGTGCGGACCTATAACAGCACGCTCTACGCCAAGCTGGGCGTTCAGGGGCGCGGCGAAGCCGTGCATCTGGCCCGTGGCGGCGCGCTGACATCTGCAGACTGACAGATCGCTGACATCTGTCGATAGGCGCTGGACTGCCTGCGCGACAGCCTCCTCCCCATGCAAGGGAGGACGTCATGCATCAAGATACACCCCAGCCAGTCTGGAGATTTCGCGACGGCATCATTGTGCTTGCAACCGCCATGGCCGCTTATACGGCATTGAGCTGGGCGCATATGGCGCTGGTTAGCGAAACGGTCGGGATGGAGGCCTATCTCGGCTCCGGCGACAGTCTGCCTTTGAAAATTCTCGTCATCAGCCAGCTCAGCAAGGCGGTCGCGCTGCTGGGCGTGCTTTGGCTTTTGGGGCTGTTGCTCAAGGGGCTGGACTGGCGCGCGGTCGGGTTGAAACCAGTTGCCTCAGGCTGGCTGCTGGCGGGCGTGTTTGCAGGTGCGCTGTTCACAGCGACAGGCTTAGTGTTGGTCAAGACGCTGACGGGGCTCGTGCCCTCATGGAGCGCAATGACTCGCGCGCCGTTTGACGTCGGCCCGTCAGCCTCGCCCGGCATGGTTGCAGCGTTTGTAGGGATGACCCTGCTCGTCACGCCCTTCGCCGAGGAGGTCTTCTTTCGCGGCTTTGTCTACAAATGGATGAAGGGCCATCGCCCGGTTTGGCTGGCCGCACTCATCTCCTCAATCATCTTTGGCGCATCCCATATCGTGCCGCATCAGGCGGTCAACGCGGCGGTCATGGGGTTGGCGTTGATCTGGCTCTATGAAAAGTCAGGCTCGATCTGGCCCGCCATTATCGCTCATGCCGTCAACAATGCGCTGGGCGTCGGTCTCGGCGCCTTGGCCGCGCAAGGGCTGTTGCCGAGCGTCCTGACCGCGCCGGGCTAACCTCTGGCGAACCGCGCCAGCCGGTCCCGCACCGCGTCGAAATACGCCGCCACATGCACGCCGTCCACGAGCCCATGATGGGTCTGGACGGATAGCGGCAGGCTGAGCAGGCCTTCTGTTTCGCGCCGCCATTGACCGGCTGCGATATTGGGTGTGGCGGCCAGGGCGCCGCCGCCAGAGCGGGGGTGCTCGATGGAGGTAAAGCGTAGGAAGGGCAGACCGGTGCAGTAGAGCTGGCCGCACTCGGGCGCAGCTTCGACATTGGTGCGCATCTCGGTCGCGGTTTCCGCGTCGCGCTTGTCGGCATGATAGGCGGTGATGAAGGCGTTGAGGTCTTCTGTGAACGGCACATAGGAGAAGTTCACATGGCCTTTTGCGTTGCGCACCGTATAGCTGGGCAAAAGCGCATTGACCCGGAAGGGCTCACCCGTGTCGGTCAGCCGCCAGCGAAACGCGTCCACATCCAAGCTGGCGCCTGAAATGGCGTGGAACAAAACGGCGAAGGGCGGCAGGCCCTGGGCTTTCGCGATGCTGACGAAATCAGGCGCGGTCAGCTCGGCGGTGACGTTCAGGCGCGGATCGTCCAGGGCGTCAAACCAGCGAAGCTGGGGGCCGCGCTCAAAGGGCGCGTCGATCGGCGCGATGATGTCGGGGGTGTATGCAGGTGTCATGATGCGCCTTTCTGACCGGGCGCTGAGACCGGGCGGGCGCTTGAAACGCGAGCCGGAAACGAAACCGCCGGAGCGCGCTGCTGGTAGCGCGCCCCGGCGGGCGTTTCAACTCTTCGCGCTCAGGGGCGAGAGAAGACTGTGATCAGGCGTCGTCGCCCGCGCCGTGATTGCGCAGCATGGAGGTGGCGGCGCTGACATCCCCGCGATTATCGCCGATCACGGCGAGGATCTGCTCGCGCTGGGTCTGGGCCAGCCAGACGCCGAGCACTTCCACATCCACGGCTTTCAATTCACCGCCGGATTCAAGAATGCGCCAGTTGACGTCAAACTCTTCGCCATCAGGGCCGCCATAGACGCGCGAGCGGACGATGTAATCGCCAGGATTGCGGGTGACAGAGCCCGTGACGTCCAGCTGCTGGCCGGCATAAGCGCTCAGCTCGCTCTCATAGACGCTGATCGCATAGGTGCGGAACGCCGTGCGGAACGCCGTGAGCTCGTCTTCCGAGGCGGTGCGGCGATACCGGCCCAGCACGAAATTGGAGATGCGGTCCACATCGGCCAGCGCGTCGATCCGCTCACGAAATTCCGCCTGCACCGTCGGCAGATCGGTCTGGCCCGCGTTCAGCTCTGTCAGGGTTTCGATCACCTGATTGGCCTGGGTCTGAACAAAGGCTTCAGCATCGTCAGCTGTTGTGGACTGCGCCATCGCCAGAGGCGCCAGAGCCGTCAAGGCGAGGGCGGTGAGGATGTGCTTGATCATGGGGAGGTCTCCTGCCGCCATTTCGGCGTGCTTATTCAAATTCAGGCAGGTTTTCATAATTCGGGTCGGACCGCGTTCCGGTCTCGATAAAGGCGGAACGCGACTGACGCCAAGCCGAACGGGCCTGAACATATGGGTCAATTGCGGTGCGATTGAGGCTATCGATAGCGCTGTCGAGATCCGCGCGAGTCTGAACTCCGTTCAAACCTCGCAGGCCCCAGGCCCAAGCTTCGCCTGATTCCTCTTCACTCCAGTTCAATGGATGAGGATAACGATCGACAAAGCGTCCGGTTGCATCGCGAAAATTGGACGGGCCGATCAAGGGCAGCACCAGATAGGGTCCGTCACCCACGCCCCAGACGGCGAGGGTCTGGCCAAAGTCACGGCGATGCTGCGGCACGCCTTCACGGGTGGCCACGTCAAATACGCCCGCGACGCCGATCGTCGTGTTCATCACAAACCGGCCGACCGTATCGCCTGCGGCATGCACATCGCCTTGCAACAGGGCGTTGGCGAACACGACAGGCTGATTGAGATTGCTCATGAAATTACGCACGCCGGTCTGCACCGGGTCCGGGGTCACCGTGTCATAGACGCGGGCGGACGGCCCCACCACCGCATCATCAAGCGTCTGGTTGACGGCGAAGACAGCGCGGTTGGCCGGTTCGAACGGATCGCCGGTCTCCTGCGCCATCTCTCGTGAAGCGCAGGCGGTCAGGCTGAAAGCAGCCAGCAGGACTGCGGCTTGAGAGGTCAGAGCGGCGATACGCATGAAGTGTCCTTAAGATCGACGTGTCGGTGGGCACAATGTCGGGTTTGAGGCGGGGATATCAAGTCAGGGAAATCCATAACGTGCCGCTCAGCGGGCAGTTCCATCTTGCCTGCAGCGCAATAATCGCATAAAGATATCTTTATGTGGATGTGTCGCCGGTTTCCGGTGATGTAAAACCGTGACTGGACTGGTGATGACCGTGACTGGCCGTTCCTCTTCACAAGGGCCGAAGGTGTCCTTTGAATTCTTCCCGCCTAAAAGCGAGGAAGCCGAGGCGAAATTATGGTCGTCTATTGCGCGACTTTCGCCTCTTGCGCCGGACTTTGTGTCCGTCACCTATGGCGCGGGGGGCTCGACGCGGGACCGCACCCACCGCACCGTCCGCCGGATCGTGTCCGAAACCGAAATGGCGCCGGCCGCTCATCTGACTTGCGTGTCCGCGACCCGCGATCAGGTGGATGAGGTCATTCGCGATTACTGGAACGCCGGCGTGCGCCATATCGTGGCCCTGCGCGGGGATCCGCCCGAAGGGCTGGACCAGGCGTATACGCCTTTCCCCAACGGCTACAGCAATTCCGCTGACCTGACCGCCGGCATCAAGGCCATTGGCGATTTCGAAGTCTCGGTGGGCTGTTATCCTGAGAAGCACCCCGACAGCGCTGACTGGGATGCGGATCTGGACATGCTGAAGGCGAAGATCGATGCGGGCGCGACGCGCGCCATCACCCAGTTCTTCTTCGATGCGGACATCTTCTTTCGCTATCTCGAGCGCGTGCGCAAAGCCGGGATCGATATTCCGATTGTGCCCGGCGTGATGCTGCAGCCCAATTTCAAAGGCCTGGTGCGCATGGCCGAGATGTGCGGCGCGCATATTCCGGACCGGGTCCATGCGGTTTATGGCGGGCTGGAAGACGATGCCGGCACGCGTGAGCTGGTGACGGCGCATCTGGCGGCTGAAATGTGCGAAAAGCTGAGCCAGGGCGGGGCGGACGCATTTCACTTCTACACGCTGAACCGGGCTGAGCTGTCGCTGTCCACCTGTGCGCTGCTGGGCGTCAAGCCTGCCCATGAAATCAAAGCCGCCTGACGGAAACGAACGCCATGACCAAAGCTGAACGCCGCGCCGCGCTGGACGCGCTGGCGCTGAATCGCATTCTGATCCTGGACGGCGCCATGGGCACCCAGATCCAGACCCTGAAGCTGGATGAAGCCGGGTATCGCGGCGAGCGATTTGCGGACTGGTCCTGCCCGATCCAGGGCAATAACGACATCCTGAACCTGTCTACGCCCGACGCCGTGCGCGCGATCCACAAGCAGTATTTCGATGCGGGCGCCGACATGGTGGAGACCAACACCTTCTCCGCCACCTTGATCGCCCAGGCTGATTACAAGATGGAAGACCTCGCCGCCGAGATCGCGTCCGAGGGCGCGCGCCTGGCGCGGGAAGCGGCGGATGAAGCCGAAGCTGAAACCGGATCGCCCAAGGCGGTGCTGGGCGCCATCGGGCCGACCAACAAGACGTTGTCGCTCTCGCCGAATGTGGAAGATCCCGGCTTTCGCGAAGTAACGTTTGATCAGGTCCGCGACGCCTATGCCGAGCAGGTTCTGGCCATGGCGGACTATGTGGATTTCTTCCTGATCGAGACGATATTCGACACGTTGAACGCCAAGGCGGCGATCAAGGCCATTCTTGATCTGCGCAATGAAGGCAAGATCGATCCCGATATCCCGATCATCTTGTCGGGCACCATCACCGACGCGTCGGGCCGCACTTTGTCGGGGCAGACCACCGAAGCGTTTTACAATTCCGTCCGTCACGCCAATCCCTGGGCGGTGGGGTTAAACTGCGCGCTGGGCGGCAAGCAATTGCGGCCCTATGTGGCCGAGCTGGCGCGCATCGCGGATTGTCATGTGCTGGCCTATCCCAATGCGGGCCTGCCCAATGCGTTCGGCGAATATGACGAAACGCCCGACGAGACCGGCGCCTTCATCGCCGACTGGGCGCAATCAGGCCTGATCAATATTGCGGGCGGCTGCTGCGGCACGACGCCAAACCATATCGCCGCCATTGCGCGCGACGCCAAAACCGGTCAGCCACGAACCCTGAAGGACCGCCCCCAGGCCATGCGCCTGTCAGGTCTTGAACCGTTTGAGCTGGCTTGAGGAGCCCGTATGTCTGACGCCTCACCCTCTCGCGCCATTTTCGTCAATGTGGGCGAACGCACCAATGTCACCGGCTCGGCGAAGTTCCGAAAGCTGATCAAGGCGGGCGATTACGCGGCTGCGCTCGACGTGGCGCGCCAGCAGGTGGACGCGGGCGCCCAGATCATCGACGTGAACATGGATGAGGGGCTTCTTGATTCAAAAGAAGCCATGACGACCTTCCTCAATCTCATCGCGGCGGAACCCGACATCGCCCGCGTGCCGGTGATGATCGACAGCTCCAAATGGGAGGTGATCGAGGCGGGCCTGAAATGCGTGCAGGGCAAGGCGGTCGTCAATTCGATCTCATTGAAGGAAGGCGAGGCGGAGTTCCTCAAGCACGCCCGCGCTTGCAAGGCTTATGGCGCGGCCGTCGTCGTGATGGCGTTTGACGAGGACGGCCAGGCCGACACCGCCAAGCGCAAGATCGAGATTTGCGAGCGCGCCTATAAAACGCTGGTTGATCAGGTCGGATTCGATCCCAACGACATAATCTTTGATCCCAATATCTTCGCGGTGGCGACGGGGATTGAAGAGCATAACAATTACGCGGTGGACTTCATCGAGGCCACACGCTGGATCCGCCAGAACCTGCCCGGCTGTCACGTCTCGGGCGGATTGTCGAACGTGTCCTTCTCGTTCCGCGGCAATGAGCCGGTGCGCCGGGCCATGCACTCGGTCTTCCTCTATCACGCCATCAAGGCGGGCATGGATATGGGGATCGTCAACGCCGGTCAGCTCGATATTTATGACGCCATCGATGCTGAGCTGCGCGAGCTGGTGGAGGATGTGATCCTCAACCGCCGCGACGACGCCACCGAGCGCCTGCTGGAGGCGGCTGAGCGCTATAAGGGCACGGGCGAGGCGGCGCAGAAAGAAGACGAAGCCTGGCGCAGCACGCCGGTGGCCGAACGCCTGAAGCACGCTCTGGTCAAAGGCATTGACGCCTATGTGGTGGAAGACACCGAAGAAGCGCGTCAGGCCGCTGAACGCCCGCTGCATGTGATCGAAGGCCCGCTGATGGCGGGCATGAACGTGGTCGGCGACCTGTTCGGCGAGGGCAAGATGTTCCTGCCCCAGGTCGTCAAATCCGCCCGCGTGATGAAAAAGGCCGTAGCCTACCTCTTCCCCTATATGGAGGAAGAACGCGAACGCTCCGGCGCGGAAAAGGAAGCCGCCGGCAAGATCATCATGGCGACCGTGAAGGGCGATGTGCACGATATCGGCAAGAATATCGTCGGCGTGGTCCTGCAATGTAACGGCTATGACGTGGTCGATCTGGGCGTGATGGTTCCCGCTGAAAAGATCCTGGAGACTGCGCGCGCCGAGAAGGCCGACATTATCGGCCTGTCGGGCCTGATCACGCCGTCGCTTGATGAAATGGTGCATGTGGCCAGCGAGATGGAGCGGCAGGGCTTTGACCTGCCCTTGATGATCGGCGGCGCCACCACCTCACCGGCGCATACGGCGGTGAAGATCGAGCCGGCCTACACCAAGGCGCCGATTATTCACGCCACCGACGCATCCCGCGCGGTGGGGATCGTCTCGCGCCTTCTATCCAAGGACGAGCGCCAGCCGCTCTGGGATGAAGTCTCCGCCCGCTACGCCAAGATCCGCGAGACCCGCGCCCGCACCCAAGGCAGCCGCGAACGCGTCAGCCTGGATGCTGCCCGCGCCAACGGCTTTGACGCGGATGCAGGCGGCTATCAGCCCGTCGCGCCGCAAAAGGCGGGCCTGACCACGATCGACGATGTGCGTCTGGCGGATCTGGTCGACTATATCGACTGGACGCCGTTCTTTTTCTCCTGGGAGCTCAAGGGCAGCTACCCCGCCATCCTTGATGACCCGAACCGGGGCGAGGCGGCGCGCAACCTGTTCAAGGATGCGCAGGGCATGCTCAAGACCATGGTTGAAGAAGACTGGCTGAAACCGCGCGGCGTGGTGGGGCTGTGGCCCGCCCGGCGCGACGGTGATGACGTGATCGTCTTCACCGATGACAGCCGGTCTGAAGAGGCGGGACGGTTCTACGGTTTGCGCCAACAGTCCAAGAAAGAGGGCGACAAGCCCAATTTCGCCATCAATGACTTCATCTCGTCCACGCAAGATGACTGGATCGGCGGCTTCGCCGTGACGGCGGGCGAGGGCGAACAGGCGATGATTGACCGCTTCAAGGCGGACAATGACGATTATTCCGAGATCCTGTTCAAATCGCTGTCTGACCGGTTCGCGGAAGCCTTCGCCGAATATCTGCACCAGCGCGTGCGCCGCTCGATCTGGGGCTATGCGTCTGATGAGACGCTGTCCAATGAAGAGCTGATCCAGGAAGCCTATGCCGGCATCCGCCCGGCGCCGGGCTATCCCGCCCAGCCTGACCACACCGAAAAAGACCTGCTGTTCAAACTGCTCGAAGCGCCCGAGCGCACCGGCATCACGCTGACCGAAAGCTGGGCGATGAGCCCGGCCTCGTCGGTGTCAGGGCTTTATATCGCCCATCCCGACAGCGTCTATTTCGCCGTGGGCCGGGTCGCCAGGGACCAAGTCGAGGACTATGCGAACCGCAAGGGCTGGACCCTCGCGCGCGCTGAAAAGGAACTCGCCCCGGTTCTAGGCTATGAGCCTGACGCTGAGGCCGCAGCCTCAGCGGAAGCGGCGGAATAGGTCTTCAAGAGCAGATATCGTATCTGCGTCTCTGAGTTGTCATGCTTCTCCTCCATAGTGTGTAGAGGGGAGACTTATGAGCACGTTTGAGAGAGTTCTGGGCGTTCTGGCGAGTTTGATCGCCGTAGGTACATTCATCTGGGCAATCGCCACGACCTTTTTCGGCGCGGACTTTGCCGTCAGCTTTGAGCCGCAAGCGGCTAAACTGCCCACACCCGATTTATCTGAAGCGTTTGGCGGACTGAATTCAATCTTTTCAGGACTGTTGCAGGTCATCCAGGCCATATTCAGCTGGGCTTCTCAGAACATCGTTTTGAAAGTTTTTTTCTACATCGTTTTGATGCTGGTCTATGCGCTGACCTTCGCGTCGCTCTTTGTGGTGCCCTGGGTCAGGCGTCAGGAACCGCTCTTCGTCCCAACCTTTCTGAGCTATCTGTTCTTTCTTGGCGCCGTCTGGATCTTCGACAATCTCTTTGTGGGAGGTGATCTACGCGTCATTTCCGCCGCCGTGCTGTCGGGTGACTATGTGCAACTTGACAATGAGGGCGTGGAGTTTTCCATGTGCATGGTCGCCAGCCTTGTGCTGTATGCATTTGGCGTGAACGCTGCTGCGAACGTGGCGCGAGAAAGCGCTGAAGAAGGCATGGATTTCTTCGAGCGTACGTTTAAAGGCGGCGGCGCTCCAGCAGGCTCCTGGACGGCTCATGCCCTCTTGGCTTTCCTGATGGCGCTCGCCGCCCTCTTCACGTACTGACTACTCGGCCTTCCCGTCCGCCACATGCACGTCCGGGCCCAGCGGGACCACGGCGGTGGGATTGATCATGTCGTGGCTCTCATAATAATGGCGCTTGGCGTGCTCGAGATTGAACACGTCCGCCACGCCATGCTGGGTATGCAGGCGGCGGGCATAGGCGTTGATGTTGGGATAGTCGATCAGGCGCTTGAGATTGGTTTTGAAATGGCCGTGATAGACCGGGTCAAACCGCACCAGGGTCGTGTAGAGCCGCCAGTCGGCTTCGGTCACATCCCCGCCCATCAGATAGGCGCGGCCGTCTGACAACCGGTCCTCGACCCAGTCGAGCGCAGCAAACAGGGTGGTCACCGCCTCTTCATAGGCGCCTTGGGTGGTGGCGAAGCCCGATTTGTAAACGCCGTTATTGATCTCGTGATAGACGCGCTCGTTGACGGTTCCGATCTCTTCCCGCAGCGCTTGCGGGTAGTAATCGCCGGGCTTCGCGCCCACCTCGTCAAAGGCGGAATTGAACATGCGGATGATGTCCGCGCTTTCATTGGAGACGATGGTGTTGGTCTTTTTGTCCCACAGCACCGGCACGGTCACGCGGCCCGAATAGTCAGACTTGGCCGCAGTATAGACCTGGTGCATGAACTCGGCCTTGTGCAGTGGATCCTGGATCACGCCCGGTCCGTCCTGAAACGTCCAGCCGTTCTCACGCATCAGCCAGTGGACGACTGACACGTCGATCATGTCTTCCAGGCCCTTCAGGCGCCGGAAGATCAAGGTGCGGTGCGCCCAGGGGCAGGCGAGCGAGACATAGAGGTGATAGCGGCCCGGCTCGGCCTCGAACCCCGCTTCGCCCGTTGGCCCAGCTGAGCCGTCTGCGGTCACCCAGTTGCGAAACATCGCTTCTGAGCGTTTGAACCGCCCGCCGGTGGATTTGGTGTCATACCATTTGTCCTGCCAGACGCCGTCTACAAGCAATCCCATGGTGTGGTCTCTCCTTTGTTGCGCCCCTGCAAATGATTGGATCGTCGGGCCTAGAACCGGCCCTGCTGGTAATCGAGCATGGCCTGGCGCACTTCGCCTTCCGTGGTCATCACGAAGGGGCCGCCCCAGACAATGGGCTCGCCGATGGGCTTGCCGGCGGCCAACATCAGGCGCGCGCCTTTGGGACCAGCCTTGATGCGGATGGCGTCGCCGCGTCCGAACACGCCCAGCTGAGCCTCTTTGAGTTTCATGCCGCCCGCTTCCACGTCGCCCGTGTGAACGGCAAGGAAGGCGGTCTTCGCGTCCGGGATCGGTTCTTCAAAAACTGCGCCTGGCTCCATGCGAAGCTCGGCGTAAAGCGGATCAACCGTCACATCGGTGACAGGCCCTGTGACGCCGGTCGAGGTCTGGCCGGTGACGATCTTGGCGGTGACGCCCTCGCGGATGTCTGAGGGAACGTGCGCCTCGTCATATTCCTGATAGCCGGGATCCTTCATTTTCTCGGCCTTGGGCAGGTTCACCCAGAGCTGGAAGCCGCTCATCAAACCGTCTTCCTGCTCGGGCATTTCCGAGTGCACGATGCCGCGCGCGGCAGTCATCCATTGCACGCCGCCTGGCTCGATCACGCCTTCATGGCCTTTATTGTCCTGATGGCGCATCCGGCCTTCGACCATATAGGTGACGGTTTCAAAGCCGCGATGCGGATGGGGCGGGAAACCCGCGAGATAATCGCCGGGATTATCGGAATGGAATTTGTCGAGCATCAGGAACGGATCCAGCACGCGCAGATCGGGCGTGCCCAGCAGGCGGGTCAGCTTCACCCCGGCGCCGTCAGAGGTCGGCATGCCTTGGGTGATCTTCACGATCGGACGCAATTGCGGGCTCATGTCTGGCTCCTGTGTCGGCTTCAGGCTTGAACATGGGGAGGCGGGGCGCTGATGACGAGCGCGGTTTCAGACAGGCAGCGTTTCCGAAACGCGAATAATCAGAGCTTGCGTCACCTGAGGATGGACGAAACACTAAGGTCGCTGTAACGCATCAGCTTTCCATTCCTGCTGGAGGTTCTCACGGCATGACCGATGAGCCGTTTGTCCTGGGTTGGGAAGAGTGGGCTTCGTTTTCCGGGCTCGCGCTTCCTGCCATCAAAGCCAAAGTTGATACCGGGGCAAAGACGAGCGCCTTGCATGCGGTCGCGATCGAACCCTTTGGTCCTGATGACAAACCTCAGGTCCGCTTCGTCATGCACCCGATCCCCGATCAGCCTGACCTGGAAGTGGTGTGCGCCGCGCCGGCGGTGGATCGCCGTGAAGTCACGTCATCCAACGGCGAGACCGAGCTGCGCTGGGTGATCGAAGCCAATGTCACGATTGGCGAGCGCACCTGGCCCATCGAGGTCACGCTGACCAATCGCGAGAACATGGCCTATCGCATGCTGCTGGGCCGGACCGCGATCCTGGACGATATGGTGGTCAGCCCGACCCAGTCCTGCGCGCAAAAAGAGCTGAGCTATGATCTGTATCAGCATTTGCCGCGCAGCAAGCCGGTGCATCGCCCGCTGCGGATCGCGATTCTGACGCGTGAGCCGAAAAACTATTCCTCTCAGCGCCTGAAAGAGGCCGCCGAGGCGCAAGGCCATGTGGCGGAGATGATCAACACGGCGCGCTGCACCATGGCGATCAATGCATTGTCGCCGGCGATCTATTACGATGGCCGCCGCTTGCCGCGTTATGACGCGGTCATTCCGCGCATCGGCGCGTCGATGACCAATTACGGCATGGCGGTGCTGCGCCAGTTCGCCATGACCGGCGCCTATATTCTCAACACCCCTGAATCCATCGGCGCCAGCCGCGACAAGCTCTATGCGCACCAGGTGCTGGCGAGCGCCGGCATCGGCATGCCGACGACCGCTTTCGCGCACTCGCCGAAAGACACCAAGAACCTAATCGAGCACGTCGGCGGCGCGCCTCTGGTGGTGAAGCTCCTGGAGAGCACGCAAGGGCGCGGCGTCATCTTGGCGGAGACCGGCAAGGCCGCTGAATCGGTGATCGACGCTTTCCGGGGACTGGACGCCAACTTCATCGTTCAGGATTTCGTCAAGGAAGCCTCGGGCGTCGACATTCGCTGTTTCGTCATCGGCGGGAAGGTGGTTGCGGCGATGAAGCGCGAAGCCCAGCCGGGCGAGTTCCGCTCCAACCTGCACCGGGGCGGTCAGGCGAGTCGGGTGCGTATTTCAAAAGACGAACGCGCGGCGGCTGTGAAAGCGGCGCGTGCGCTGGGTCTGTCCGTGGCGGGTGTGGATCTGTTGCGCTCGGATGAAGGCCCGAAAGTGCTCGAAGTGAACTCGTCACCCGGCATTGAAGGCATCGAGAAGTCGAGCGGCAAGGACGTGGCCGAGATCATCATCGACCATATCGAATCCCATGTGCGCGCTTTGCGGCGTCCGCCGGTTCGCCGCCGCAAAGGCAAGAGTGCGCCAACGGCGTCCGCGGACTAGGCGATAGAAAAAGCCCTGGCGCCGGGGGGACGAGACGCCAGGGCTGACCGGGTTACTGACCCGGCATGATCACGCTGTCGATGACGTGTACGACGCCATTGGACGCGTCCACATCGGCGGCGATCACAGATGCGCCGTCGACCATGACAGAGCCGTCAGCGGCCACGACCACGTTCACGGTGTCGCCCTGCAAGGTGGTCAGGTCATACGTGCCTGGCGCCGTGCCTGCGGCCATGTATTCACCCTGGACCACATGATAGGTCAGGATCGAGGTCAGCTGATCGCGGTTTTCCGGCTGCAACAGCGCGTTGAGCGTGTCAGAGCCCACAGCGGCGAACGCGTCATTGGTCGGGGCGAAGACGGTGAAGGGGCCGTCGCCGGACAGCGCGTCGACCAGCTCGGCGGTCTGCAGCGCAGTCACCAGCGTGGAGAAGCTTTCGTCACCGGTGGCGATCGCCACGATGGAAGGCTGGCTGGCATGGTGATCTTTGGTCACTTTGGGGGCGGAAGCGGCGCCGGCGTCGATCGCCATGGCCGGGGCGGCGAGGGCGGCGCTCAGAGCGGCGGCGGTCAGAGCAGTCAAAGTACGCATGTCTGTCTCCCATAAGGGTGAGGGTCAAACCTGCTGGCGTTTGGCCGACAGGCATTCCAGTCTCGCTGGAACACACATGCTTACGCAGCGCTCGCGGCGCTGGATCAATCTTAACGAATTTTAATGTGATCGAGGCCGGACGACTGGCCAGCAATCCGCACAGGGCGTCGCGCTATGCGCTGTCTTCAGGCGGGAGCGGCGCGAAATACGCATCCAGTCCGCCCCCCAGATCGGCGAGCCATGTGACACCCTCATGGTTTCGAAGGCTGGGGTTTGATTTCAGGGTTTCCGCCGTAATCACTTTCAGCGGCCAGTCGGGGAATAGCGCAGCTTCACCATGCGCAATGTCCAGAATGGAAAATTCCTCGTTGCGCCGATCATCCCAGATGCATTCCAGGATGGAGCGAACCACTTTGGGCGGGCCTTCGAGCGCATGCAGGACGCGTCTGTCATTCATCAAGAAGGCGGAGGTCACGTCCACATCACGATTATGCGCCTCGCTGCTGCTGAGCAATGAGTCGATTTCCGCTACGCCGAGATCGGCGCGCAGCACGCTGCGGTATGCGACTCGGAACACCCAAGTCTCCTGATGGAATCCTTCAAACTTGTTAGGAACTTATGGGAGTTGGCGGGTGAAAAAAGCCGAATTCACCACAGTGAACGCATTTAGTGTAACCATAAGCAGTTTTATGCGTATACATCATGAAAAAAGAATGGGTTAGGCTCCAGCCCCGCCGCCGCCCGGCGTCAAGATTTCAAGGCCCTCGCCCGCTTCGACATCGAGCCTGAACAGCGCATCCAGGTTTTGCCGTGTTCCGTCCTTGCGCAACAAGGCTTGCGCGCCTGCCTCGGCGGGTGATCCGCCGTTCAGGCCGGCCGGGTGCTCGGTCCGTCGGCCGGACAAGAGCGCCGCCTGCATGGGCTCCAGAAACATGATGCGCCGCACCGATCCGTCGCCGCCTTTGAACGCGCCGTCCCCGCCCGATCCCTGACGGACCGAATGTTCCAGCAGGCGCACCGGATAACGCGCTTCCAGCACTTCCGGATCGGTCAGGCGCGAATTGGTCATATGGGTGTGCACCGCGCTGGCCCCGGAAAAACCCGAACCATCCGCGCGATAGCCCGCGCCCGCGCCGCCGCAGATCGTTTCGTAGTATTGTCGGGTTTCGTCGCCGAAGGTGAAGTTGTTCATGCTGCCCTGAGCGCAGGCCATGCGTCCGGTCGCCATGAACAGGGCGTCCACCACCAGCTGGCTGGTCTCCACATTGCCGGCGACAACAGCGGCGGGCGGGACGGGATTGAGCAAGCTGCCTTCAGGCACGATCAGGGTGATGGGTTTCAGGCAGCCCTCATTGAGCGGGATGGCGTCATCCACCAGGCACCGCAGCACATACAGCACGGCTGCTCGGGTGACCGCGCTCGGGGCGTTGAAATTGCTGGGGCGCTGTTCAGATGTGCCGGTGAAGTCGATGATCGCGGTGCGGTCAGACTGATCCACGCTGATCTTCACGCGAATGACTGCGCCGTCTTCAAGCCGCATCTCCGCTTCGCCGTCCGACAAGGCTTCGATCACGCGGCGCACCGCGCGTTCGGCATTGTCCTGCACATGGCCCATATAGGCGCGGACGACCGCTGTGCCGTCGAGATCATTGAGTTTGCGAAGTTCGGCCGCGCCCTTGGAGCAGGCGGCGAGCTGGGCTTTGAGGTCAGCGATATTCTGATCGGGATTGCGGGCGGGATAGGCGCCTGAGGCCAGAACCTCGCGCACAGCCCGTTCGTCGAACCGGCCTTCATTGAGGATCTTGACGCTGTCAAAGATCACGCCTTCCTCATGGATGGTCTTGGAGAAGGGCGGCATGGAGCCCGGTGCAATCCCGCCGATATCGGCATGATGCCCGCGAGAGGCCACATAGAACATGCGTTCGCCGGTCTCGTCGCAGACCGCCTGGATGACCGTCACATCCGGCAAATGGGTGCCGCCATTATAGGGCGCATTGACCGCCACGGCGTCGCCGGGGCCGAGATCAGGATGCGCCTCGACCGCCGCCAATACGCTGGCCGACATGGAGCCCAGATGCACCGGCATATGCGGGGCGTTGGCGACCAGCCCGCCCTCGGCGTCAAACACCGCGCAGGAAAAATCGAGGCGTTCCTTGATGTTGACCGAGTGCGCCGTGCGCTCGAGCACGACGCCCATCTGTTCGGCGATGGACATGAAGCGGCGATTGAACAGCTCCAGCCGGATCGGGTCGAGCGAGATGTCGCCCGCTTGCAACGGGGCTGCGGCCTCGTGGGTCAAAACCAGCATGCCGTCCGCCAGCCGGTCGGCGCGCCAGCCCGGATCGAGCACGATGGTCTGGTTGGCGTCCATGATCAGCGCCGGACCCGCCACACGCGCTTCAGCGCCTAGATCCTCAAGATCAAAGACCGGCACAGTCCGGCTCTCGCCCTGGCTGTGCATCCCGGCTTCGGCTCGCGGGGAGGGCGCAATGTCCTGAGGAGCCAGATCGGCTTCCGCGCGGGGCGCGCCCGCAGGGGCGCCTTCAGCATCAGCGGCGGCGGAATCAAGGATCAGCACGGCGTCATCCGGCGTAAAGCCGAAGAGCTGGCTGTGGGCGGCGTCAAAGGCTGAGCGCATGCTCGCTTCATCCGACCAGGCCACGGGCAGGGCGGTGTCAGAGCCCTGAACCCTTATGCGCACTTCCTTGGCGACTGTGATGTCTCGCGCACTTTGGTCTTTCAGCGATTGAAGCGCTTCGGCTTCCAGGGTGTCCAGCGTGCGCTTTGCGGTTTGAAGACCCTGATCGTCAAAGAGAATTTCAAGACCTGCTTGCCGGGTGTCGCGCAAGGGCGCCAAGCCGATGCCGTACGCCGAGAGAAGGCCCGCCTTGGGGTGGATCAGCGCTGTGCGCATGCCCAACGCTTCCGCGACCTTGCACGCATGCTGGCCGCCTGCGCCGCCAAAAGCGTTCAGCGCATAGCCGCGCGGATCCACGCCCTGCGCGGTCGAGATCTGTTTGATGGCGTCGGCCATGGCTTCGATGGCGACTGACAAAAACCCTTCGGCGGCCGCTTCAGGGCTGTCGAGCCCCATTGTGTCCGCCAGCTTGCCCAAGGCCTTGCGGGCGGCGTTCACATCCAGCGGCTGGTCATGGTTCGGGCCGAACACTTTCGGGAACCAGTCGGGCTGGATGCGGCCCAGCACCACATTGGCGTCCGTCACCGCCGCCGGGCCGCCACGGCCATAACAGGCCGGCCCCGGATCCGCGCCGGCGCTGCGCGGCCCGACCCGGGCGCGTTCGCCGTCAAAATCGAGCACCGAGCCGCCACCGGCCGCCACGGTGTGCACGCTGAGCATGGGCGCGCGCAATTGCCGACCGTCGAGATTCGCCATGTCGGTGCGCGCATAGCTCTCGCCATCATAGCGCGACACGTCGGTGGAGGTGCCGCCCATGTCAAAGCCGATCACCGTGTCATAGCCCGCGGACTTCGCGGTCAGGGCCATGCCCACCACCCCGCCTGCAGGGCCGGACAGGACGGCGTTGCGCGCCTTGAAATGCTTGGCGCTCGACAGGCCGCCGCCTGATTGCATGAAATAGAGCGGGGCGCCTTCCAGGCCTTTATCGACGCGGCCCACATAATCGCGCAGCACCGGCTCGAGATAGGCGTCGATCACCGCGGTCGAAGCGCGCGGAACCAGCTTGATCAAAGGGCTCGCCTCGCTGGATCGGGTGACATGCTCAAAGCCGACCTCCCGGGCCAGCTCGGCGACAGCCTGCTCGTGCGCATCGTTTGCGTGGGCGTTCATGAAGGCGATGGCGACGCTCTCAAAGCCGTCTGCACGCGCGTGCTCCAGCGCAGCCTTGGCGGCGCCGAGATCAAGCGCGGTGACTTCTTCACCCTGCGTTGAGAGCCGTCCCTCCACCTCCACCGTTCGCGCCGGCAGGGGCGCAGGCCGCTTGATGTCGAGCGCGAAAATATCGGGCCGGGTCTGGTCGCCGATGATCAGCAGGTCGCCGAAGCCGCGGGTGACCAGAAACAGGGTTTTCGCGCCGTCCAGCTCCAGAAGGGCGTTGGTGGCCACGGTCGTGCCCATCTTCACCGCCGCCAAAGCGCCTTTCGGCATGGCGTCGCCAGCAGACACGCCCAGCAAACGCCGGACGCCTTCGGTGGCGGCGTCTTCATAGGCGTCTGAGTTTGAGAGGAGTTTGAGCGCCTTGAGATCGCCTTCGGGGGAGCGCCCGATCACATCTGTGAACGTGCCGCCGCGGTCAATCCAGATTTCCCATTCAGCTTGGGCGGCGTCAGATCGGGTCACGCGGTGCTCCTTGGCGGCGAGTGTGTCAGCCTTTTGATATGAACAGCACAGCTTGCCCGGACAGAGCAAGAACGTGGCCGCACACGCGGCCCGCATCCCGGTGCGCGAAATCATGGCGTCAGCGCCCGCTTTTGGGTAATATTTCGCGGATGCAGCGTAGCTTTCAAACTCCATGCAGCCCGACCGGCGCTCCGATACAGGAGGCAGGGGCATGAGCTTTTGGCGCAAACTGGCCGACCTGATCACCGGGCAACGCGATCCGTTTGAGTGCCGGGGCGAGGATTGCCCGCCTGGCCGTGCGGTGGATGACGCGGAATTCGCCATGGCCTTGATCGGGCTGGGCGCGAAGATGGCGAAAGCTGATGGCGTGGTGACGCGCAATGAAGAGCGCGCCTTCCTGCAGGTGTTTCAGGCGCCGCCCGGATTTGAAGCCTCGCTACGCCGCGCTTTTGATCTCGCCAAGCAGACGACCCTGGGCTTTGACGGCTATGCGCGCCGGTTGGCGCGGCGGTTCAAGGACCATCCGGCGGTGCTGGAAGATGTTCTGGACGGCTTGTTTCACATCGCCAAGGCCGATGGACGCGTCACCCCGGACGAAGATGACTTCCTGTCGCGGGTGGCGGATCTGTTCGGCTTCACCGCGCGGGACTATGACCGCATCCGCGTGGCGCATCTGGGCGCGCCTGAAGACGACCCTTATGTGATACTGGGCATCGACCGGGACGCAGATGAGCAGGCGGTGAAGACCGCCTATCGCAAGGTCGCCTCGCAAAACCATCCCGACCGGCTGATCGCGCGCGGCGCGCCGGCCGAGATGCAACGCATCGCTGTGGAGAAGATGGCCGTGATCAATGCGGCTTACGCTGCGATCACCCGCAAGCGTGACGTGAAAGGGCTGGGCGCTCCAGCTGAATGACAATTCTTTCACGCTCGAGGCTCTAGCATTGACCTGAGGCGTTGAACCCCCAAACTATAGACAAGGCGGGGACGACTGACTCACCGTGGAGATATCGTGATGACGCACCAACAGACTTATGATGCCGGCGGCCTGATGAACGGGTTGCGCGCGCTGTTTGCAGGGCTAGCGGCTGTGGCGGTGATTGGTCTGGTTCTGGTGCTGGCGGCGTTTCTCACCATGGCGGCTTTTGTCGTCGCAGGGCTCGCCGCGGTTGGCGCTGCAGGCTATTGGGCGTATCGCAAAGTGGTCAAACGCTCTCGCAAACAGACGGACCGGACTGTGCTCGACGCGCATCGAGGCCCCCATGGCTGGACCGTCGATGGCGAAGACCAGCCGCGCGGCGTCTAGCTTAGGCTGAGGGCGCGCCGCCTGGGCTCGCCGACGCTAACAGTCAGAAATTGATCGTGAGCGACACACTGCTTGCGGGCGAGGGCGGCCTCGCTTAGAGCGGAGCTATGTCACTTCGCCACTTCGCTCTTCTCTTTGGTGTCTGCCTCGTCTGGGGACTGAATTTCGTCGTTGCGAAATGGTCCCTGTCGGGCACGCCGGTTCTGGTGGAGGGCTTTGAGGGCAGTCCGCCCTTCTTTTTCGCCTTCCTGCGCTTTTTCCTGCTCTATGCGGTTCTGGGTCCGTGGCTCAGGCCCGTGCCGCGTCATATGGGCGTGGTGATCGGGGCGGCGCTGACCATGGGCGCGATACAGTTCGCGCTGCTCTTCATCGGGCTGCGGTACGCGTCGCCATCCGCCATCGCCATCGTGGTGCAGCTGGCGGTGCCCTTCACGACGGTTCTGTCCATCATCTTTCTCAAAGAACGGGTGCGCTGGATTCGCGGCAGCGGCATGGCCATCGCCTTCGCCGGCGCGGCGCTGGTGGTGCTCAAGCCGGCCGAGTTTTCTTTCACCGCCGGTCTTCTGGCCGGGGTCGGCGCGGCGTTCGCCGCCGCTGCGGGCTCCATCCTGGTGAAGAAAGCGGACATGTCCGCCATGTCGCTTCAGGCCTGGATCGGACTGATCTCCTGGCCGCCGCTCCTGGCCATGACGCTCTTGTTCGAGCGCGACCAGATCGCCGCGTCGCTCGATGGCGGCTGGCTGTTTGTGGGCTCTCTGGCCTTCACCGTACTGCTGGTGAATATCTTCGGGCACGGTTCTTTCTACTATCTGCTGCGCCGGTACGACGCGTCTTTGATTGCGCCTCTGACCCTGATGGGGCCGCTGATCGGCGTGATCTTGGGCGTGGTTTTGCTGGGTGATCCGGTCACCTGGCAATTGATCGTCGGCGGTGTTCTGGCCTTGGCGGGCGTCGGCGTGGTCGCCGCGCGGCGCGCCAAGACTGTAGGCCCCACAACGCCTATGGGACGCCCGCGCTAGCAGGAGAGACGCATGGACGTGATCAAGCGCCCGTCGCCCAATTTCAATGACCGACGCCTGCCGCTGTCGATGCTGGTCTTGCACTATACCGGCATGGAGAGCGGCGAGGCCGCGATCGAGCGTCTGTGTGATCCAGAGTTCTCTGTGAGCGCGCATTATGTGGTTGAGGAGGATGGCCGCATCGTCCAACTTGTGAGCGAGGACAAGCGCGCGTGGCATGCGGGCAAGGGTGTCTGGCGCGGCTGCAACGAGATCAACTCCGCCTCCATCGGGATCGAGATCGTCAATGGCGGTCATGATTTTGGTCTGCCTGATTTTCCCGACGCCCAGATCGAGGCGGTGCTGACGCTGAGCCAGGGCATTCTGGCGCGTCATTCCATCAAGGCGTGCGATGTGATCGGGCATTCCGATCTGGCGCCGGACCGCAAGCAGGATCCGGGCGAGAAGTTTCCCTGGAAGCGCTTCGCCGAGGCGGGCGTCGGTCTCTGGCCGCAGGCGGTTCCATCCATCCTGCCGCCCTGCGCCCCTGATGATGAGGGAAAAGCCGTCGCAGCAGTGCGAGAGGCGCTTGGCGACATCGGCTATGGCGTCGCGCCGACGGGCGCCTATGACGAAGGGCTGAAAGCTGTCGTTCTGGCGGTCCAGCGACGCTTCCGACCGCAAGCGTTGACAGGCGTTGCGGATGAACAGACTTGCGCCCTGATCGAAGGGCTGCGGCGGAAGGTGACATCTGTCACCTCTAAAACGTGACGCCTGCAACCTGATCGTCGAGCGCGGACGGGGCAATCTGGGGACAGAAAAGCAAAGGAGCTTGTCCCATGTTGTTATCCCTCATCGCCGCTTTGGGCTCAGTCTCTGTGAGCGTCAGCACCCCGACCCCCGAAGGGGATATGTATGTCTCGATCTGCTCGGAGGATACGTTCCTGAGCGGTCGCTGCGAGCATGGCCAGCGCCGCGCCGCCAGCGCCGAGGATGTCTTCGTCTTTGAAGATATTCCCGCTGGCGACTGGGCGATCCAGGTCTGGCGCGACCCTGAGGGCGACGGCGAGATGCGCACCATGGCGTTCGGCATTCCCGCTGAACCTGTGACCATCTCCAATGATCCGCCGATGAATTTCGGCCCGCCCCGTTTCCGCGACGCCGCCGTGACGGTGACAGAGGGCGAGACAGAGATCGCGCTGTCGGTCCGCTAACTCGACGCCCTCGCAATGTCGAAGACTGGCCGTCGCGCTTGACCGCGGCGGCCTTTTTCGTGATGGGATGAGGGATCAGAGGGCCGGGCGGCCGCTGCTGTAAGAGGGGAACCCCTGCAGGAGAGGAAAGTCCGGGCTCCATGGAGGCAAGGCGCCGGGGAAATCCCGGCGGGCCGGTTTTCCGGTTCAGGGACAGCGCCGCAGAAATCAGACCGCCGCGCTTCGGCGCGGTAAGGGTGAAACGGTGGGGTAAGAGCCCACCGCCCCGACCGCAAGGAAGGGGGCACGGCAAGCCCCGCCTGGAGCAAGACCGAATAGGGACCCGCGTTTCGCTTCGGCGAGACAGACGCGCCTCCGCGTCGAGGTCCGGGTAGGTCGCTGGAGGCGTCGTGCAAGCGGCGTCCTAGAGGAATGGTCGCCCCCATTCGTCCTTAATGGGACGGCATGGGACAGAACCCGGCTTATAGGCCCTCTGATCTTGTCTTTCCGAGCGTTAGAGCCGTCAAAGGTTAACGCCTCGCCCAATCTGTTCTCAATCTGTTCTTGTTTTCGGGGTCCGTTTTTCACGGAATTCTTAGTTCTCATGCGGTAAAACGAGGTTCGCAACAGGTTAGGACCATTGTAACCCATGCTTTCCCATGTTATCCCATAGTTAACCCGCCATGATGGGGTGCGGGTGAGTATGGGGCTAAGCCGGTCATGTTCGTCTCCACGACGACCAACGGGATTGATGCGAAAGGGCGGGTGTCTGTACCCGCCGATTTCCGCGCGACCGTGTCCGGCCAGGGCTTTCCCGGCATCTATGTCTGGCGCTCGTTCAACGGCCCCTTCCTGGAAGGCGGCGGGCAGCGCCTGCTCGAAGATTATTCCGACGCCATCGAAGACATGGATCCTTATGATCCGGCCCGCACCGCTTTTGAGCGTGTGATCTTTGGCGGCGCCAAGGCGCTGTCTTTTGACTCCACCGGCCGTGTCTCCCTGCCCAAAGAGCTGATCGACCATGCCGGCCTCGCCAAGCAGGCCGTGTTCATCGGCATGGGCAAGCGCTTTGAGATCTGGGATCCGACCGCCCACGCCGATCAGGCCGAAGACGATCTGGCCTTTGCGCGCGACAACAAATCTGCGCTGCGCCGCCCGTCCCGCCGCCGGGGAGATGAGTCATGAACGACAATTCCCATGTCCCTGTGATGCTGGATGAAGTGCTGACGGCGCTGCAGCCGCGCGATGGCGGTCTGTATGTGGACGGCACTTTTGGCGCAGGCGGTTATACGCGCGGCATTCTGGGCGCGGCGGAGTGCCGGGTGTTGGGGATTGATCGCGATCCGAGCGCGCGTGAAACGGCGGATCTGATGACGACGGCCTACAAAGGCCGCTTCGCCTTCGGCTTCGGCCCGTTCTCGATGATGGAAGACATTATCGAGGCGGCGGGCAGTTCGGGCGTGGACGGCGTGGTGCTTGATCTGGGGGTCAGCTCCATGCAGATCGACCAGGCCGAGCGCGGCTTTTCCTTTCAGAAAGACGGGCCGCTGGACATGCGCATGTCCCAGTCCGGCCCGACGGCGGCGGACGCCGTGAACCATCTTGAAGCCAACGAACTGGCGGCGATCTTCAAGATTTATGGCGAGGAGCGTCATGCGCGCCGCGCCGCCCAGGCGATCATTCGCGCCCGTGAGATCGAGCCGATCACCCGCACGCTGGCGCTGGCGGACATCATCGGCAAGGCGGTCGGCGGCAAGCCGGGCCGCATCCATCCCGCCACGCGTTCGTTCCAGGGGTTGCGCATTTACGTCAATGACGAGCTGGGCGAGCTGGTGCGCGGGCTGCAAGCGGCTGAACAGGTGCTCAAACCCGCCGGGCGCCTGGTGGTGGTGACCTTCCACTCGCTGGAAGACCGCATTGTGAAGACCTTTTTGCGCGAGCGCGGCGGCCTGATGGGCGGCGGCTCGCGCCACCAGCCCGAAATCCAGCCTGAGCGCGAACCGAGCTTTTCGGTGATCAGCAAGAAAGCGCAGGCCGCGTCCGATGTGGAAGCGTTTGAAAACCCGCGCGCGCGTTCCGCCAAACTGCGCGCTGGAATCCGGACTGAAAACCCGGCCTGGCCCCGTGATGAAGAAGGCTTTGCGGGCGTGCCGCCCTATCGCCGTCTTGAGGAGTGTGTTCAATGATCCGCATCGTTGAAATCGTCGGCGTTCTCGTCGCCGCCATCCTGCTCGCCGCGCTGTATGTGGCCAAATCAGGGACCGCCAGCGATTCTGAAAAACTCGCCCAGCTTCAGGCCGAGCTGGCGCGTGAACGCGGGCGGGTCAGCGCGCTCGACGCGGAAATCTCCCATCAGGAAGAGCCTGAGAACCTGCGTCGTCTGGCGCGCGCCTATCTGGGCTTTGAGCCGGTGCGTCCCGAGCAGGAGCTGGCCTTTTCCGAGTTGCCGCGCCTGAGCGCCCAGGACGCGCCTGAAGGCTTGCGCGCGCCGCAACAGGGCGTGGCCACGGCGCGCGTGTCTTACGCCAATCCCGGACAGAACTGATGAAGTTCCTCCGGCGGCTTTCGCGGCGGGTGCGGGTCAAGGATGACCATCGCGCCACCCCGCCCGCGCCGGTGGAGTCGGCCCCGGCGCAGGCCATGCGCCGTGTGCGCATTGAAAACCGCAGCAATCTGGCGGGTCGCCGCCGCTCACGTCTGAGCGTCATCGGTCTGGTGCTGAGCGTCGGCTTCGTCATTTCCGCGGGCCGGGCGGTGGAGATCGCGGTGTTTAATGGCGAGGCCGATGCGCGGTTTGAAGCCGCTGCGGCCCAGATGGCGCCGGTGCGCCGCGCCTCGATCCTGGATCGCGATGGTGAAATCCTCGCCGCCACGCTCGACTTTCATTCGGTTTACGCCGATCCGCTTTATGTCTGGGACGCCGAAGAGGTCGCCCAGCAATTGGCCACGGTCCTGCCTGATCTGGATGTGGAGCGGCTGACCCGCAGGCTGTCCTCCAATTCGCGCTATGTCCCTATTGCAGACGGGCTGAGCCCGCGCGTGCGCCAGGCGATCCACCTTTTGGGGCTGCCGGGCGTGAATTTCCGCGTCGAGCCGGGGCGCATCTATCCCAAACAGCGCGTCGCCGCGCATCTGGTCGGCTATGTGGACGGTCAGATGGAAGGCGTGGCGGGCGCCGAGCGCGCCTTTGAGGCCGAGCTGGCCGAAGGCGGGCGTCCGGTCAGCCTATCCATTGACCTGACCGCGCAATACCGGGTCGAAAGCATTTTGCGCGAACGCATGGCGGCGCATCAGGCGGCGGGCGCGTCGGCGGTTCTGATGCGGGTGGGCACCGGCGAGATCATCGCCATGGCTTCCTTGCCTGATTACGATCCCAACCGGTTCGCCGAAGCGACTGCGCCGGGCTCTGATATCGATCCGCTGTTCAATCAGGCGGTGCAGGGCGTTTACGAGCTGGGGTCCGTGTTCAAGCCATTGTCCCTCGCCGCCGGTCTCGAAGCGGGCAGCGTGCATATGGACGATGTCTTTGACGCCACCACGCCTGTGCAGATCGGCGGTCACGCCATCCATGATTATCGCGGCGAGAACCGTCCGCTGACCGCGCGGGAAATGGTGCTCTATTCCTCCAATATCGCCTCTGCGCGCATGGCCGATCTGATCGGCGCGGACGATCTGACGGGTTTTTATTCCGATCTGCGCCTGTTTGAAGCGCCGCCCGTGGAGCTGCTGGAAGCGGCGGGACCGAGCCTGCCGCGCCGCTGGGGCCGCATCCAGACCATGACCGCGTCTTACGGGCACGGCTTTCAGGTCAGCCCGCTGGCGCTGGCGGCGGCGTATTCCGCGCTGGCCAATGGCGGCGTCTACACTCCGCCCACACTGCGCCCCGTCGCGCCGGGCGAGACGGTGGCGGGCGTGCCTGTGATGAGCTCCAGCGTCGCCGCCCAGGTGCTGGGCGTGATGCGCGAGTTTGTGGCGCGCTCCCAGACCGGGACGGCGGATGTGGAAGGATTGGCCGTGGCGGGCAAGACCGGTACGGCGGAACGGGTCGTCGGCGGTCAGTATGTGGAAGGCAGCACCTTCAACAGCTTTGTCGCCGTATTTCCCTTTGATGATCCGCAATATGTGCTGACGGTCTCAATGGACCGCCCCCAGCCGACGGCGGAAACCCACGGGTTTTCCACCGCGGGCTGGACGGCCATGCCGGCGGCGGGCGAAATCATCCGTGCGCTGGCCGGTGTTCTGGACATCGATCGTCATGACGCTGATCCTGAGGCGCAAGTCTCGGTGGTCGCTGAACTGTTCGCGCCCCGTCCGCGTATCGTGGCCCCGTCCGAGGAACCGGTCGCACTGGAAGACGCCCTGCTTGAGGACCCGCAATGATCCGTACACTTGCTGATTTGCTGCCCGAGAGCCTGAGCGCCCCGACGGGGGCGGACGGCCTTGAAATCAGGGGATTGGCGCTCGACAGCCGCAAGGTGAAGCCCGGTGACCTGTTCGCGGCGTTGCCCGGCGTGAAGGTCAACGGAACCCAATTCATTCCTATGGCGATCGAGAAGGGCGCAGTGTGCGTGCTCGCGCCTCAAGGGACGCAGGCCTCTGTCCCGGTCATCGAGGCGGAAGATCCGGCGGGCGCCCTGTCGGCGATTGCTGCACACTTCTATCCGCGTCAGCCTGCGACCATTGCGGCGGTGACTGGCACCAATGGCAAAAGCTCGACCGTTGAGTTCCTGCGCCAGATCTGGGCGGCGTCGGGTCTTGAAGCGGCGGCGCTGGGAACTCTTGGTGTGACCCGCGCCTCAGGCCGGACGGATGTGGGCTATACGACGCCCGACGCGATCGCGCTTCACGAAAGCCTGGACAAGCTGACCGAGGAAGGCGTCACCCATCTGGCGATGGAAGCGTCTTCGCACGGGCTGAAACAGCGCCGCATGGACGGCGCGCGCCTGGCGCTGGTGGGGTTCACCAACCTCACTCAGGACCATCTCGATTATCACCCCGACTTTGAGGACTATTTCACCTCCAAGATGCGGCTGTTCTCAACACTGGCGCCCATGGGCGCGCCGGCGGTGATCAATATGGATTCAGACTGGTCCGCACGTGTGGCGCAGGCGGCCCAATCCGCAGGGCTGAGCCCGGTCGAGATCGGCTGGCGCGGCCGGGACCTGACCGTGCATGAAATCACGCCGCACCCCGCCAGCCAGCATGTGCGCTTCAGCTGGAAAGGCGAGGAGCGCGAGGTTGACCTGCCGCTGATCGGCGAGTTTCAGGCCGCCAATGCGCTGGGCGCGGCGGCTCTGGCCATCGCCAGCGGCGTGCAGCCCGATCAGGCGTTTGACGCCATGGGCGCCTTGCAGGGCGTCGCCGGGCGTTTGCAAACGGTCGGGACCACCATGGACGGCGCGCCGGTGCTGCTCGATTACGCGCACACGCCCGACGGGCTGGATAAATTGCTGCGCGCGGCCCGGCCGCATACCCAGGGCCGGATCGTTTTAGTGTTTGGCGCGGGCGGAGACCGGGACGCCACCAAGCGCGCGCCCATGGGCGAGATCGCGGCGCGGCTGGCCGACATCGCCATCGTGACCGATGACAATCCGCGCACCGAAGACCCCGCCAGCATTCGCAAGGCGATCATGGCCGCCTGTCCCGATGCGCAGGAAATCCCTGATCGCGAAGCCGCGATTCGCGCCGGGATCGAGCAGCTGAAAAAGGGCGATGTCTTGCTGATCGCCGGCAAAGGCCATGAGACGGGCCAGATTTTGGCTGATCGCGTCATCCCGTTTGACGAGACCAAGATCGTATCCTCCATCCTGCAGCAGCGGGGAGGCACGGCATGAGCACGCCGCTCTGGACCGCCAAGCAAGCCGCGGAGGCGTCCGGCGGACGCCTGACCGAGGGCGGCTGGACAGCGACCGGCGTCTCCATTGATACGCGTACGCTGCAGCCCGGCGATCTGTTCGTCGCTCTGACGGATCGCCGAGACGGCCATGACTTTGCACAGACCGCGCTCGACAAGGGCGCGGCGGCGGTGCTCGTTTCGCGCCCTGAGGTCTGCTCAGGCCCGCGGCTGGTGGTCAGCGATGTGCTGGACGGTCTGGTCAAGCTGGGCGAGGGCGCGCGGCGCCGTTCGGACGCTGTGCGCGTGGGCGTAACAGGCTCGGTCGGCAAGACCAGCGTCAAGGAGGCGTTGGCCGCGGTCTTTCGCAAGGCGGGACCGGCGCACTGGTCTGAGAAGAGCTATAACAATCATTGGGGCGTGCCGCTGACCCTGTCGCGCATGCCCGAAGCGACCCGGCACGCCGTGTTTGAAATGGGCATGAACCATAAGGGCGAGATTTCGACCCTGACCCAGATGGTGCGTCCGCATGTAGCGATGATCACCAAGATCGCGCCCGCTCACCTTGAGAATCTGGGCTCCATGGAAGCCATCGCCGACGCCAAGGCCGAGATCTTTGAAGGGCTTGAAGCGGATGGCGTGGCGGTGATCCCGGCCGATGACGAGTTCGCGCCGCGCCTGATGCAGGCGGTGCAGGGCTCGGGCGCCGGATTCATGCTTGATTTCGGTCTTACTCCGGGCGCCGCGGTGCGCATTCTGTCCTATGACGAAGGACCGGATGGAGGCGTGGGCCGTATGGATGTGATGGGCAAGCCGATGGATTTCCGCCTGCGTTTGCCCGGAGCGCACCAGGCGGTGAACGCAGCGGGCGTGGTGGCGGCGGCCTTGGGCGCCGGCGTCGATCCGGATCTGGCGCTGGATGCGCTGTCTGAGCTCAAACCGACCGCCGGACGCGGCGTCGCCTTCTTTGCTCAGCTTTCAAAAGGCCGCGTCGTCGAAGTGGTGGATGAAAGCTATAACGCCAACCCCGCCTCCATGCGCGCGGCGTTCAGCGCGCTCAAGCTGCGCAAACCGCACGGCCAGGGCCGCAAGCTGGCCGTGATTGGCGAGATGCTGGAGCTGGGCCCGGACAGCCATGCCCTGCACGCCAGCCTGGCCGAACCGCTGGTCGAAGCGGGGGTGGATCAGGTCATCGGGGTGGGCGAGGGCGCCCGCGCCTTGATGGACGCCTTGCCGCCGGCGCTGCGCGCGCACTGGTGCGAGAGCGCCGACACTGTGGTTGAAAGCGTGACCGAACTGGCGCGGGATGGGGATGTGGTCCTTGTTAAGGGATCAAATGCATCTGGCGTTCATAAACTTGTGTCTTCCTTGCGCGACAAAGCCGCGTCCGCCACCGCCTCCGCCTAAAAGGCCCATTCGACCATGCTTTATCTTTTGCTGTCGCCATTCGCCGATCAGTTCCAGGCCCTTAACCTGATCAATTATCTGACCTTCCGCACCGGCGCCGCGATGATGACCGCCTTTGTGCTGGCGCTCGCCATCGGCAATCCCTTTATCGGCTGGTTGCGCACCAAGGGCAGCCAACCGATTCGCACCGACGGACCGGAAAGCCATATCGTCGCCAAGGCGGGCACCCCCACCATGGGCGGGTTCATCATTCTGGCGGGCATTCTGGCGGGCACGCTGATCTGGGCGGACATCTCCAACCCCTATCTGTGGGTGGTGATCTTCGTCACCGCAGGCTTTGGCGGGATCGGCTTTATCGACGACTGGCGCAAGGTCACCCAGAAATCCACCGAAGGCCTGTCGGGCAAGGGCAAGCTGATCCTGCAATTCATCATCGCCGCGATCGCGGTGGTGGCCATGGTCTATCTGCTCGACACCGCGCCGGACACGCCGGACAATTTCGCGACGTCAGTGGCCGTGCCCTTCTTCAAGGATCTGATGGTTCCGCTCAGCTACGCATTCTACCTGTTCGGCATGGTTGTGATCGTGGGCGCATCAAACGCCGTGAACCTGACCGACGGGTTGGATGGCCTCGCCATCGTGCCGGTGATGATCGCGGCGGCGAGCTTTGGCTTCATCGCCTATTTCGTCGGCTCGTCTGTGTATTCAGAATACCTGTTTCTGAACTTCACCCCCGGCACCGGCGAGTTGTCGGTGATCTGCGGGGCCATGATTGGCGCAGGCTTGGGCTTTTTGTGGTACAACGCGCCGCCAGCGATGGTGTTCATGGGCGATACCGGTTCGTTGTCGCTGGGCGGCGCCATCGGAACGATCGCAGTGGCGGTGAAGCACGAGATCGTTCTGGTGATCATTGGCGGCCTGTTCGTGCTGGAAGCGGTGTCGGTGATGGTCCAGGTGGCCAGCTTCAAGCTCACCGGAAAGCGCGTCTTCCGCATGGCGCCGATCCACCACCACTACGAGAAACTGGGCTGGGCCGAGCCGACCATCGTGATCCGGTTCTGGATCATCGCCTTCGTGCTCGCTCTGATTGGCCTCTCCACTTTGAAACTTCGCTAGGCCGCCGCATTCGCGGGCGCTGACGATTTAGGAAACGCGCATGAGCACCCGTCGCAAGGCCGGATTGTGGAGCGGACTGGACCGCCCGATCCTGGTCATCGTGATCTTCTTGATGGCGATCGGGATTGTTCTGGCCTTCGCCGCCAGCCCTGCTGCGGCCGAGCGCGCCGCCTGGATCGATGACCCGTTCTATTATCTCTACCGCCAGCTTTTTTTCGCGGGCGCGGGTCTCGCCATTCTGGCCTTCGCTTCTGCGCTGTCGGTGACAGGCGTCCGGCGCTTCGCCGGACTGGCGCTTGTGGGAGCCTTGATCGCCTTGGTTCTGGTTCTGATCATCGGAGCGGATGTAAAAGGCGCGACGCGCTGGATCCGTTTGGGGACGTTTTCGCTGCAGCCGTCGGAAGTGCTCAAACCCGCATTCGTGGTGATCGCCGCCTGGCTGTTCGCCGAGGAGGATCGCGGCGCGCCGGTGCCTGGGCGTCTGGTGGCGTTCGGCTTTTATGGCCTGTCGGTGATCTTGTTGATGCTGCAGCCTGATTTTGGCCAGACGGTGCTGATCTCGCTGGTGTTCGGCGCGCTTCTTTGGGCGGGCGGCCTGTCCTGGCTGCACACGACAATTCTGGGCGTTCTGGCGGTCATCGGCGGCGGCGGCGCGTATGTGGCGCTGCCCCATGTGCGTGACCGCATTCTGGACTTTATCGGCCCGGGCGGCGCCCAGACCCAGACCGAAACTGCGCTCGACGCCATGTCGCGTGGCGGCGTCTGGGGCGCCGGGCCGGGCGAAGGCCAGGTCAAGCATTTGCTGCCCGAAGCGCACACCGATTTCGTGTTCTCGGTGGCGGCGGAAGAATATGGCCTGATCGCCTCGCTGGCGATCATCGGGCTTTACGCCCTGCTGTTTGCGCGGGCCTGGATGCTCTCGCTGCGCCTGACCGATCCGTTCGCCCAGCTCGCCACCTCCGGGCTGGCGCTGCTCTTCGCGCTGCAGGCGCTTGTGAATATCGGGGTGAATCTCGATATCGCGCCGCCCACCGGCATGACCTTGCCCTTCATCTCCTATGGAGGCTCGTCCATGCTGGCTTTGTGTTTCTCCGCCGGCTTGCTACTGGCGCTGACCCGTCGTCGTCCGGGCGCCTATGCGCACCGGCCCCGCCAAGGAGCGTTATCCACGTGACCCCGAAACGAGTGCTCATCGCCGCCGGGGGAACGGGCGGCCATATGTTTCCGGCCCGCGCGGCCGCGGACGCCCTGATCGCGCGTGGCTGGTCGGTCAAACTGGTGACCGATGCGCGCGGCGCCAAGCATGCGCGCGACTTCCCCGGCGAGGGCGTGACCGAGATCGAGGCGTCCAGCCCGTTCTCCAAAAACCCGGTCAAGATGGCGCAATCGGTGATGAAGCTCACCACCGGGGTCTTCCAGGCGCGCAAAATTCTGGCGGAATACCAGCCTCATGTGGTCGCGGGCTTTGGCGGCTATCCGGCTTTTCCCGTGCTGACGGCGGCGTGGATGAACTCCGTCCCGCGCGTCATCCATGAACAGAACGCGGTGCTCGGCCGGGTGAACCGCCTGTTCGCCGGATCTGTGGTCAGCGTCGCCTCGGGCTTCACGCGTCTCGATAAAATGCCGGACGAAGCCGTGCATGCGGTCACCGGCAATCCGGTGCGCGCCCAGGTTTTGAGCGCTCGTGAAGTTGAGTACGAACCGCCGCAGCCGGGCGGCGAGATCCGTCTTCTGGTGCTCGGCGGCTCGCTCGGCGCGCGCATCCTGTCTGAAACCGTGCCGCGGGCGATCGCTGCCTTGCCTGAAGATTTGCGTTTGCGGCTGAAAGTGGTCCAGCAAACGCGCGAGGAAAGCCTCGACAGCGCGCGCGGTCTTTATGCCGATGCCGGCGTGCAGGCCGAGCTCAGCCCGTTCTTTCGCGATATGGGGCGTCTGTACGCCGAGACCCATCTGGTGATTTCGCGCTCGGGCGCATCGTCCGTGTCCGAGATCTCAGCCATCGGCCGTCCCGCCCTCTTCGTGCCGCTGGCCATCGCCATGGATGATCACCAGACCGCGAACGCGCAAGGGCTTGTGAAGGTCGGCGCCGCGGACATGATGACTGAGGCGGAGTTCACCGTTGATCATCTGCGAGCGCAGCTTGAAACGCTGCTGGCGGACGGCGAAGCTCTGGACGCGCGCGCGCGTCTGGCCCGAACCGAAGGCCGTCCCGACGCGCATGAGCGTCTTGCTGATCTGATTGTCCAAGCTGCGGAGCCGAAAACCTGATGCCGCCTATTGATCTCGCCGCCTCCGTGGGTCCCGTTCATTTCGTCGGCATAGGCGGCATCGGCATGAGCGGCATCGCCGAAGTCATGCTGACGCTGGGCTATCAGGTGACGGGCTCTGACATCAAAGACAGCGCCAATGTCCAGCGGCTGCGCGCCAAGGGCGCGACTGTTCATATCGGCCACGCCGCTGAGAACGTAGACGGCGCAGGCGCGCTGGTGGTGTCCAGCGCTGTGAAGCCTGACAATCCCGAACTGGTCGCCGCGCGCGCCAAACGCACGCCGGTGGTGCGCCGGGCGGAGATGCTGGCCGAGCTGATGCGTCTCAAGCATGCGGTCGCGGTCGCCGGCACCCATGGCAAGACCACCACGACCTCGCTCGTGGCGTGCCTGATGGATTCAGCGGGCTTTGACCCGACCGTGATCAATGGCGGCATCATTTCCGCCTATGGCTCGAACGCCAAGATCGGCGAGGGCGAGTGGATGGTGGTCGAGGCCGATGAAAGCGACGGCTCGTTCCTGAAGCTGCGCGGCTCGGTGGGGATCATCACCAATATCGATCCTGAACATATGGAGCATTACGGCTCGTTCGACGCGCTGCGCGCGGCCTTCGCCCAGTTTGTCGAGAACCTGCCGTTTTACGGCTTTGCGGTGCTGTGCATCGACCATCCTGAAGTGCAGGCGCTGGCGGCGAAAATCGAAGACCGGCGCGTCATCACCTATGGCTTCTCACCCCAGGCCGATGTGCGCCTGTCCAATCTCGTCATGGATGAGACCGGCGGGCATTTTGATCTGACCTTCCAGCCGCGCGGGACCGAGCCGGTGACCTGGGCGGGGATCAGCCTGCCGATGATGGGCGAGCATAATGTGCTGAACGCAGCCGGCGCGCTGGCTGTGGTCCAGGCGCTGGGCGGCGGCGAAGAAGAAGCGCGCACGGCGCTCGCGGGTTTCACCGGCGTCAAACGCCGCTTCACCCTGACCGGACAAGCCCATGGCGTGACGGTGGTTGACGATTACGGTCACCACCCCGTCGAGATCACCGCCGTGTTAAAAGCGGCGCGCCAGCAAGTGGGCGACGGTCGGGTGCACGCCGTCGTGCAGCCCCATCGCTATTCGCGCCTGCATGACCTGTTTGAAGATTTCTGCACCTGTTTCAACGATGCTGACAGCGTGCTGGTGACCCCGGTGTTCACTGCGGGCGAAGCCCCGATTGAAGGCGCCAGCCAGGAGGCGCTGGTCGCCGGACTGGCGCGCCACGGTCACCGCAACGCCAGCGCCACCACGCGTGAAAGCCTGCCGCGGGACCTTATGGCCTTTATCGAGCCGGGTGATCTGATCGTCTGTCTGGGCGCGGGCGACATCACCGCCTGGGCGGCGGAGCTGCCGCAGCGTCTGGAGGCGCAAGGTTGAGCTGGCCCTCTCTCCTGCATCGTCTGCCCGAGGTGCGCGGCAAGCTGATCGAGAACGCGTCGCTGGCCGACATCACCTGGCTGCGCGTGGGCGGTCCGGCGCAAGTTTTGTTCCTGCCCGCAGACGCCGCCGATCTGGCGCGCTTTCTGGCGGAGACCCCGCGCGATATCGACGTGCGGGTGCTGGGCGCGGGTTCCAACACGCTGGTGCGTGATGGCGGCCTTAAGGGCGTGACGGTCAAGCTGACGCCTGCGTTCGGCAAGGTCGAAGCGCTGGAGAACACCCGCATCCGTGCGGGCGCGGCGGCGCTTGATAAAATGGTCGCCAAGGCGGCGGCGAAAGCCGGGATCGCCGGGCTCGAATTCTATGTGGGCGTGCCGGGCGCCATTGGCGGCGCCTTGCGGATGAATGCGGGCTGCTACGGAACAGAAACCAAGGATGTGCTGGTCGAAGCGATTGCGTTGGACCGCACCGGCCGCCGCATCATCGCGCCCGTCTCAGAGCTGGGTTACGCCTATCGCCATTCCGATGCGCCCGAAGACTGGATCTTCATCGAGGCGGTGTTTGAAGGGCAGGCGGATGATCCCGAAGCTGTCACCGAACGCATGACCGCCATCACCGAGCGGCGCGAGACCACGCAGCCCATCCGCGAGAAAACCTCGGGCTCCACCTTCAAGAACCCCGATCCGGACACGTCCGGCGGTCGGTCCGCCTGGCAGTTGGTGGATGCTGTGGGCTGGCGCGGCAAACCCATTGGCGGCGCGCGCTTTTCCGAGCAGCATTGCAATTTCCTGATCAATGACGGCACAGCGACCGCCAGCGATCTCGAGACCCTGGGCGAAACTGTGCGCGCGGCGGTCAAGGATCAGTTCGGCGTCGAACTGACTTGGGAAGTGAAACGGATCGGAGAGCCGCAATGAGCAAGCATGTAGCGGTTCTTCTGGGCGGGCGCAGCCCGGAGCGCGATGTCTCGCTCGTCTCGGGCCAGAAGGTGATCGAGGCGCTGGAGAGCCAGGGCTATCAGGTTTCTGCGATCGATCCGCAGGAGGCTGACTGGATGGAGCAGCTCAAGGCGGCGAAGCCCGATGTGGTCTTTAACGCTCTGCATGGCGATTGGGGCGAGGATGGCCGGGTGCAGGGCGTGCTCGACTATCTGGGCTATCCCTACACCCATTCAGGCGTCGCAGCGTCGGCGCTGGCCATGGACAAGCAGCGCGCCAAGGCGGTGCTGCGCGAGGCGGGGATCCAATGCCCCGAAGGTCAGTTGATCAGCCGGTTTGACGCCGCGCGCGAGCATGTGATGGCGCCGCCCTATGTGGCCAAACCCAATGCGCAAGGCAGCTCGGTGGGGGTTGTGATCGTGCCAGAGGGCGCCAATCGTCCGCCCGCTATTCTGGGTTCAGAGGACTGGCCCTATGACGAAGAAGTGCTGATCGAGCGCTTCATTCCGGGGCGAGAACTGACGGTGGCGGTGATGGGCGATCGGGCGCTGACCGTCACCGAGATTGTGCCAAAAACCGCCTTTTATGATTATGACGCGAAGTATGCGGAAGGCGGCTCGGCTCACCAGCTGCCCGCAGATGTGCCGCAAGCTGTGTTTGACCAGTGCATGCGCGATGCGCTGACCTCCCATCAGGCGCTGGGATGCGAAGGTCTGACCCGGTCTGATTTCCGATATGATCCGGTGACAGGCGGGGTTTGGTTACTCGAAATTAACACCCAACCCGGCATGACTCCTACATCCCTTGCGCCCGAACAGGCGGCGCACTGCGGCGTCGGTTTCCCCGATCTCGTAGCGTGGATGGTGGAGAATGCGGCGTGTCCAAGCTGAAGGGCGCCGGCGCTCGAGACTCATCGAAAGCCCGGCGCAAGTCGAATCAGGCCCCCAAAGCGGCGGGCGGTCGAAAGCTGTCCAATTGGGCGGCCGCGCAATGGCGTGCGGCGCGCAATCGGGCGAGCTACGCCTTCAAGCTGATCTTCACCGTCTTCGGCGCCTTGCTGGCGGGGACGGCGGTTATTCTGCTGGCGTTCGGTCAGCTTGATGATGTGGGCGGCATGCTGGCGGGCCGGGCCGAGACCGAGCTGGAGCAGGCGGGCTATACCCTGGACTGGCTCGATGTGGCGGGCGCGGACCGCACCGGGGTCGAGGAGATCGCCATGGCGGTGGGCGCCGCGCCGGGGCTGGGGCTCAGCCGGGTGGATCTGAACGCCGCGCGGGACGCCATCCAGTCTTTATCCTGGGTGAAATCGGCTGAAGTCTTGCGGCTGTGGCCGGACCGGATCGCGGTCCTAATCGAGGAACGCCAGCCCTATGCGCTGTGGCAGATCAACCAGACCCATCATGTGATTGATGAAGAGGGTGCGATCATCAACGCCGCCAATCCTCTCGACTTTGCGTATTTGCCACGTGTCGTGGGCGAGGACGCCAATGTGGAGGCGCCCAGCGTTATCGGGCTTCTTGAGATGCACCCTGACATTCGCGACCGCGTCACCCACGCCATTCGGGTGGGCGAGCGGCGTTGGAGCCTGCGCCTTCAAAGCGGCGGCGACGTTTTACTGCCCGAAGATGATCCTGCGAGCGCCCTGGCGCTGTTGGCGGCGATGCATGAGGAGCGCGGCGTGCTCGACTATGAAGCGCAAATTTTTGATCTCAGAAATGCCGGTGAAATGGTGATGCGTCCCTGGCCCGACCGGGCGGCGGAACGTGCAGGGCGAGGGGCGTGACAATGGGGGCTATGGGGTTTTTCAAGCAGGGGGGCGCGTCGAGCGCCGCCACGCCGCCGCGTAAATCGGGCGTGTTCGCAGCGCTCGATATCGGCGCGTCCAAGACCGTCTGCTTCATCGCAAAGACCGAAGAGACGCTGGCGGGATTGCGCCCGCGCGTGATCGGGGTCGGCCACCAATCCACGCGCGGCGTGCGCGCCAGCCAGGTGGTGGATGTCAATCTGGCGGTTGAAAGCATCCGGGCCGCCGTTGAGAACGCAGAGCGCATGGCGGGCCACACGGTCAGCGAGGTCTATCTCGCCGCCTCTGCCGGCGCGCCGTCGAGCGCACGCATCTCAGTCGAGATGGATTTGGCCGCTCGCGAGGTTACCGACCGCGATCTGCGCCGTATCCTCGCGGAAGCCTTGCGCCGACATCACGAACAAAAACGCGTGCTGCTGCATGCGTTGCCCCTGTCCTGGCGGGTGGATGGCCACCGCGGGGTCAAGGATCCGCGCGGCATGTTCGGCGAAAGCCTGGGGGTGGATCTGCATCTGGTCAGCGCCGCTGCCGATCCTTTGCAGAACCTGATTTCCTGCGTCGAGCGCTGCCAGCTGACGGTCGCGGGCGTCGCGGCGACGCCCTATGTCTCCGGCATTGCGGCGCTCGCGCCGGATGAGCGGGATCTGGGCGCCATGCTGATTGATATGGGCGCGCACACCACCACGGTCGCCGTGTTTAATGAAGGCGCGCTGCAGCATGTGGACGGGGTGCCGGTGGGCGGCGCCCATGTGACCAACGACATTGCGCGCGGGCTGTCGACGCCCGTGAACGCCGCCGAGCGCATCAAGGCGCTGCACGGCTGCGCGCTGGACAGTCCCGATGACGACCAGATCATGATCGAGACGCCGCCCGTGGCCGGGTCCGGCGCAGTGACCATGAACCAGCAGCCCAAGGCGCTCTTGAACGCCATCATTCGCCCGCGTCTGGAAGAAGTCTTCGAAATGGTGCGTGACCGGCTCGACGCGGCGGGCGCCGCCAGCGCGGCGGGACGCTCTGTGGTTCTAACTGGCGGCGCCGCGCAATTGCCTGGCGCGACGCAACTGGCCGGCCGGGTTTTAGGTAAACAGGTGCGTCTGGGGCGGCCGGATACCTTGGCCGGGCTGGGCGACGCGGTCAGCGGTCCGGGCTTTTCAGCGGCGGCGGGATTGCTGCTGCGCTGCGTGCAAGGACCGTCAGAAGCCATCTCGGGACCGCCGCGTTTTGACCAAGGCCCTGTGCGCATTCGCGAACGCGCCGATGGCGATGGCGGCATGAAAGCGGTCTGGCGCTGGTTCGCGGAAAGTTTCTAGACTCCTGATCCAGACTCAAGGTTCTATTATTGTTCGCGAAAAAAGGTTTGCTCGACGAGGGGCGATTTAACGCTCGATTAAGCTAGAACGCGCAGTGTCACGGGGTGATTCGTTAACTCTACCGCCCCACGGAGACCTGCCATGCCCTTGAACCTTTCCGCGCCAGAAACCACCGAACTGAAACCTCGCATCCTTGTATGCGGTGTGGGCGGCGCCGGGGGCAACGCCGTAAACAACATGATCGACGCTCAACTTGAAGGCGTGGATTTTGTGGTCGCCAACACCGATGCACAGGCGCTGCAGCGCGCGCGGACCGATCGCCGCATTCAGATGGGCGCTGCGATCACCGAGGGTCTGGGCGCTGGGGCGCGCCCGGAAGTGGGTGAGCAGGCCGCCGAAGACTCTCTGGCCGAGATCCAGGAGCACCTGCAGGGCGCGCACATGGTGTTCATCACCGCCGGCATGGGCGGCGGCACCGGCACCGGGGCTGCGCCGGTCATCGCCCGCGCGGCGCGCGAGCAGGGCATCCTGACCGTCGGCGTGGTCACCAAGCCGTTCCATTTTGAAGGCACGCGCCGCATGCGTCTGGCGGAGTCCGGCATTGACCGGCTGCAAGAGCATGTGGACACGCTGATCATCATCCCCAACCAGAACCTGTTCCGGATCGCCACCGAAAAGACGACCTTCGCGGAAGCGTTCGGCATGGCCGACCAGGTGCTGCATTCGGGCGTTCGCGGCATCACCGACCTGATGGTCATGCCAGGCCTGATCAATCTCGACTTCGCAGATGTGCGCACCGTGATGAACGAGATGGGCAAGGCGATGATGGGCACGGGCGAAGCCAATGGCGAAAAACGCGCCGTGGAAGCCGCCAACAACGCCATCAACAACCCGCTGCTCGACGATGTGTCGATGAAAGGCGCCAAGGGCGTGCTCATCAACATCACCGGCGGCATGGATATGACGCTGTATGAAGTCGACGAAGCGGCCAACGAAATCCGCAACGAAGTCGATCCGGACGCGAACATCATTGTCGGCTCCACCTTCGATCCCGAGCTTGACGGCATCATCCGCGTCTCTGTGGTCGCCACCGGCATCGACGCTGAAATGAATGAAGCCACCGACCCGCGCCGCCGCCAGGGCGCCGAGCCGGTCTCTGCCATGTGGAAAGGGCGTGAGACCCGGGCGCAGCGTCAAACCGAACCGCTGGTGCGTCGCGCCTCTGATGCGGTGGCGGTGAACGAAACCCCTCAACAGGCGACGCCGGCCTCGCATACCGCTCATACGGGTCATGCCGGGCACGCCGCGCAAGGCTCCGTGACGATGCGCGGCTCTGACGCTGTGAACACGCCGGATTCCTTTACGGGCGGCGAGTCGGTGCATCCGGTCGCAAAGCCCGCCGTGGTCGAAACCCGCGAGCGTCTGGAGCGCGAAATCTCAGCCTCCGCCGACCCGCATCAGGCCCCGGCTCCGGTCCAGCCGCAAACGCAGCACGCGCCGGTGGAAGAGACCAAATCGCGCGAGCCGCGCCGCGGCCTGTCGCTGTTCGGGCGTCGCAAGTCCGCGCCCGCCGAGCACAAGGCGCCGAGCCAGCCCGAGCGTCCCAGCGTGGTGCGTCCGGTCGAGGCCGCGCCGCGTCAGACACAGCCCAGCGGCGACCTGTTTGGTGAGGAATTGGACGAGAATGAGCTGGAAATCCCGGCCTTCCTGCGTCGCCAAGCCAACTAGGCTATACAGCCAACACATTGAAAACGCGCCGTTCTGTTCACTCAGGGCGGCGCGTTTTCCGTTTCAGCGCCGGTTTCGTAACACGATGCAACAATCCTTTAATTGCGGGATGCAACCCGGCCCGTAGTGTGCAGGGCGAGGGGTATAGCCTGTTAAGCATCTTTGAGGCGGCAGGCTGTTGGATTGACGAAAAACTGGATTGGGCCTGCTTCATGATTGAACGCGCAACTTTGGCGGCGCCGGCGGTTTGCGCCGGGATCGGTTTGCACACCGGGGCCCGTGTCCGCATGGCCATGAAGCCCGCATCGCTGGGCTCGGGCATCGTCTTTGAACGCACCGATCTGGATGTCGAGGATTGCTTCATTCCGGCGCGCCGCGAGTATGTGCGCTCCACTGATCTGGGCACCACCTTGGTTAATGACGCCGGCGCGTCCGTCGCGACGGTCGAGCATTTGATGGCGGCTTTGGCGGGGCTGGGCGTGGACGATCTGATGATCGAACTCGACGGTCCCGAAGTGCCGGCCATGGATGGGTCATCCGCGCCTTTCGTCGATCTGATCGTGCAAGCCGGGCTGAAAACCCGCCCGGCCCCCCGCAAGGCCCTGCAAGTGCTCAAGCCTGTCGAGGTCGAGGACGGCTCGCGCCATGCCATCTTCCTGCCGGCCCTGCGTCCGGGCATTGATGTGGAGATCGACTTTGACGATCCCGCCATCGGTCGCCAGCACTTCGCCTTTGAAGTCAATCGCAGCAATTTTCAGGATCTGGTCGCCCCGGCGCGCACATTTGGCTTCCGCCGCGATTTCAGCGCGCTTCTGAAAGCGGGGCTGGCGCGCGGCGGCTCCATGGAGAACGCCGTCGTCGTGGATGAAGACGGCGTCGCCAACCCTGAAGGCCTGCGCTTCGCCGATGAGTTCGTGCGTCACAAGGCTCTGGACGCTTTGGGGGATCTGTATCTTCTGGGCGCGCCGATCATCGGCCTCTATAAAGCGCATCGTCCCGGCCACGGCCTGAACGCCAAGGCTTTGGCGGCGTTGCTGGCCGATGAAAGCGCCTGGCGTTGGACCTCGATGAGCGACAGCACCGTGCAGAGCGAACGTCTGGTTCACTCGTAATCGACGCGGAAAAGTTCGCTCTTATTCACTCCGGGCCTGACAGGGCGCTTTTGCCCGCGCCCGCGATGGGTTAAACCATTCTCAATACCTAAGAGTCCGCTGCGTCCTGAGGGTCAGGGCAGGCGGTCGCCGGCTTGAGGGCGTGTGTCCATGAAGACTGTTCTGCGTGTTGCTGTTATGGGCGCCGTCGCCTTGTCACTCACCGCTTGTGCGGGGCGTGATCGAGAAGAGTTGGCCTATGTGGAGCAGCCGGTCGAGACGCTCTACGCCGAAGCCTTCGAGAAGATGCAGCGCAGTCGTTATGACGAAGCCGCCGCATATTTCGATGAAGTGGAACGCCAGCACCCGTTCTCGGAATGGGCGCGCCGCTCCATGCTGATGGCGGCTTACGCCAATTACCGTCAGTCCCAATATGACGAGGCGATCTCCGACGCGCAGCGTTTCATCGCCCTGCATCCCGGCAACGCCAGTGCGCCCTACGCCTATTATCTGATCGCGCTGAGCTATTATGAACGCATCTATGATGTGGGCCGGGACCAGTCCACCACCCGGCAGGCGCTGCAGGCGCTTGAGCAAGTGGTGCGCCGCTATCCCGACACCCCTTACGCCCAGGACGCGCGTCTGAAGATCGACATGACGCGCGACCATTTGGCCGGCAAGGAAATGAGCGTCGGGCGCTGGTATCTGCGCAATGGCTATCATCTGGCGGCGATCAACCGCTTTCAGAATGTGATCCGCGAATACGAGACCACCAGCCACACCCCCGAAGCGCTGCACCGTCTGGTGGAAGCCTATGTCAGCCTGGGCGTGGATGAAGAGGCCCGGCAGATCGCCGCGGTTCTGGGCTATAACTTCTCCGGGTCTGATTGGTATGAAGACAGTTATGATCTTCTCACCTCGCGCGGGATCGCTGTGCCGGGCTCAGAAGATCTTGAACGTGATCCGTCCTTGCTGCGGCGCGCGTTGAACCGCGTCTTCGGCTAATTTCAAACGCACTGCGAACCTGAATGCTGGCTTCGCTCTCCATCCGTGACATCGTCCTGATCGACTCGCTCGATCTGATGTTTGACGCCGGTCTGTCCGCCCTCACGGGGGAGACGGGCGCGGGCAAATCCATTCTTTTGGGCGCATTGGGCCTGGCGTGCGGCGAGCGCGCCGAACGCGCCCAGGTGCGCGCGGGCGCCGACAAGGCGGTCGCCATCGCCATGTTCGAACCGCCTGTGAGCCATCCGGTCTACGCTTTGCTGGACGAGGCGGGCGTGGATGTGGAGCCGGGCGAGGCCGTGATCCTGCGCCGCACGCTGACGGCGGATGGCCGCTCACGCGCGCATGTGAATGACCAACCCGCCAGCGTCGGCTTGCTCGCGCGCCTGGGCGAGGTGCTGGTGGAGATTCATGGCCAGCATGATGGCCGGGGTTTGATGGATCCCAAAAGCCATCGCGGCTTGCTGGACGCCTATGCGGACGCGGGCGCCGACCTAGCGGCGGTGAAGACCGCCTGGACAAGTCTCAGTGACGCCCGGTCTCGCCTGGACGAACTGACGGACGCCCGTGACAAGGCCGCGAGCGAGGAAGCCTTTCTGCGCGGCAGCGTGGACGAGCTGGAGGCGCTTGACCCCCAGGCGGGGGAAGAGGCGAGCCTCGCCGCCGAGCGCAAATTCCTGCAGCAGGCCGAATCCGCGCTCACTGAACTCAATGACGCCATGGAAGCCGTGGCGGGCGGCGACGGCCTGTCCAACCGCCTGAACACCGCCCTGCGCGGGCTTGAGCGCGTGCGCGGCGCCCTGGGTGAGGCGGATGGCGCTGAAGGCGCCGCGGGTGAAGCGCAGGCGTCAGTCGAGCGCGCCGCCGGGGCGCTGGACCGCGCCCTGATCGAGTTTAACGAGGCCGAGGAAGCGCTATCAGACGCCGCCGCCCGCTTTGATGTGGAGCCGGGCCGCCTCAACGAGGTGGAGGAGCGCCTGTTCGCCCTGCGCGCCGCCGCGCGCAAGCATAACGTGGAGGTGGATGCGCTGGCCGAGCTACGCGATCGCCTCGCTGCTCGTCTCGACATGATCGAACACGCCGACGACCGGCTGAAAGAAGCCGAAGGCGCGCTGAACGCTGCGCAGGCCGATTATGCGCGCGCCGCCAAGGCGCTGACAGCCTTGCGCACCAAGGCGGGCGACGCGCTCGCCAAAGCCGTCGAGGCCGAACTTGCGCCGCTCAAAATGGACAAGGCGCGGTTCCGTGTGCGCGTCGAGACAGATGAAGACAAGCCCGGCGTAAACGGTTGGGACAAAATCGCCTTTGAAGTCGCCACCAATCCCGGCGCGCCGTTTGGGCCGCTCGACAAGATCGCCTCGGGCGGCGAGCTCTCGCGTTTCGCCCTGGCCTTGAAGGTGTGTCTGGTGGGCGAGGACGCCCGCACCATGGTGTTTGACGAGGTGGATCAGGGCGTGGGCGGGGCTGTGGCCGATGCGGTCGGCTCGCGCTTGAAACGCCTTGCGGAAACCGGGCAGGCGCTGGTGGTCACCCACAGCCCGCAAGTGGCCGCGCGCGCCAGCACGCACTATTCTATCGAGAAGGCGGAGCAGTCAGACGGCATGCGCACCAGCGTGCGGCGCCTGGCCGACGCCGACCGCCGCGAAGAGATCGCCCGCATGCTGTCGGGCGCAGAAATCACCGATGCGGCGCGCGCCGCCGCCGACCAGCTGATGGGCAAATGAACGCTGCGCTAAAGGATGTGGAGGCGCTGTCCTCCGAAGACGCCGCCACAGAACTCGAACGGCTCGCCCGCGAAATCGCCAAGCATGATGCGGCGTATTACGAGAAAGATGCGCCGAAAATTTCGGACGCGGCCTATGACGCCCTGCGCGCGCGGAACGCTGCGATCGAGGCGCGCTTTCCCGAGCTGAAACGCAAGGACAGCCCGTCTGACCGCGTCGGCGCCAAACCGTCCGAGCAGTTCGGCGAAGTGGTTCACGCCGTGCCTATGCTGTCTTTGGGCAATGCGTTTGAAGACCAGGATGTGCGCGATTTCGCAGACCGTATCCGCCGCTTCCTCAATCTTAAAGACGACACTCTGGTTCTGACCGCCGAGCCCAAGATTGACGGTCTGAGCGCCAATCTGCGTTATGAAAAGGGCGAGCTGGTGATCGGCGCCACCCGCGGCGACGGCCGGTCGGGCGAGAACGTCACCGCCAACCTCAAGACCCTTGCCGACATTCCCCACACGCTTGAGGGCGATGTGCCGGACGTGCTGGAAGTGCGCGGCGAGGTCTATATGAGCCACGCCGATTTCGCCTCACTCAACGCCATGCAGGAAGAGCGCGGCAAGCCCGCCTATAAGAACCCGCGCAACGCCGCCGCCGGCTCTCTGCGCCAGATCGACCCGAATGTGACCGCCGAGCGGCCTTTGCGCTTTTTCGCCTATGCCTGGGGCGAGCTGAGCGAACCGCTCGCCGACACCCAGTACGACGCGGTCAAACGGCTCGGCGCATTGGGCTTTGTCATCAATGACGACATGGCGCGCGTGGACAGCGTCGAGGCGGTGATCGCGCATTACCATGCGCTGGAAGAGAAACGCGCCGACTTGGGCTATGACATTGACGGCGTGGTCTACAAGGTGGACCGGCTTGACTGGCAGGAGCGGCTGGGCTTCGTCGCCCGCGCGCCGCGCTGGGCGATCGCGCACAAATTCTCGCCCGAGAAAGCCGTGACGCGTCTCAACGCCATCGAGATCCAGGTGGGGCGCACGGGGGCGCTGACCCCCGTCGCCAAGCTTGACCCTGTCACTGTGGGCGGCGTGGTGGTGTCCAACGCCACCTTGCACAATCAGGATGAAATCGAGCGCAAGGATGTGCGCGTGGGCGACACGGTGATCATCCAGCGCGCGGGCGATGTGATCCCGCAAGTGGTCGAGGTCGTGCTGGGCAAGCGCCCGGACGGCGCTGAGCCTTTCAAGTTTCCCACTCTGTGCCCTGTCTGCGGCAGCCATGCCGTGCGTGAAGAGGGCGAAGTGGTGCGCCGGTGCACGGGCGGGCTGATCTGCGACGCCCAGGCGGTGGAACGGCTCAAGCATTTCGTCTCTCGGAAAGCCTTCGACATTGAAGGGCTGGGCGCGAAACAGATCGAAGCTTTCTTTCATGAGGGCCTGGTCAAACAACCCGCCGATATTTTCACCCTGCGAACGCGCAATGACGCCGGCGAGATCAATCCGCCTATCCAGACCCGCGAAGGCTGGGGCGAGCGCTCGGCGGCGAACCTGTTTGGCTCCATTGATCAGCGCCGCAGCATCGGCCTTGGCCGCTTCCTCTTCGCGCTCGGCATCCGCCATGTGGGCGAGGAAACCTCTCGCCTGATCGCGCGCAGTTTCACAAGCTGGCAGGCCGTGCGCGAGACGGCGGAAGCCGCCAATGAACCCGGCGAAGCCTTCGCCGCCTTCATGGAGATTGACGGCATTGGCGAGACGGCGGTGAAAGTCCTCGCCGAGTTCTTCGCCGAAAGCCATAACCAAGACGCGCTGAACGCGCTGCTAGCGCATGTGAACGTCGAGGACGCCGAACAGATCGCCGCTGAAAGCCCGGTCGCCGGCAAGACGGTGGTGTTCACCGGTTCGCTCGAACGTTTCACCCGCGATGAAGCGAAGGCGCGTGCGCAGTCGCTGGGCGCCAAGGTGTCGGGCTCTGTCTCAGGCAAGACCGACATCCTCGTCGCCGGTCCCGGCGCGGGCTCCAAGCTGAAAAAAGCGCAGGAGCTGGGCGTTCAGACGATGACGGAAGATGAATGGTTGGCGTTGATTGAGGGGTGAGGGCCTGACCTCTTTCCCCGCGAAGGCGGGGACCCAGAGCCGGTATCGCAGCGCGTGATGATTTCCGGGTCCCGGATCAAGTCCGGGAAAGAGAGACAGTATCTGTCATCCCGGCCTTGAGCCGGGATCTACGGACAGCGTTTCTGTAATCAGAACAGAGCGGTTCCGGTAGATCCCGGATCGCCTTCGGCGTCCGGGATGACGGATGAGTGGGTAGAAATTACTCCCCCAACAGCCGCTCAACCTCACCCAGAATAACCTCCCAAGCGGGCGCGGTCGGGTCGATCAGTTCGAAATGCCCGGCGTCATCGAGCGTCACTTCGGTGACCGGATCGCCCGCCGTTTGCGCCTCAGCAGCATACGCCACGCCAAACTGTGGCGGCACGATGGGGTCGAGCGCGCCGGAGATGATCACCTGTTCCACATGCAGGGGCAGAAGCTGATCCGGTGATGTGTCGGCATAGGGCGCCGCGCCGGGATGACCGACGATCAGCGCGTCGACGGTGTCGGGCTCGCCGCAGCGGCCGGGGCCCTCGCTGCGATAAAGCTCTAGATCATTGATGCCCGCGAGGGTGATGACGCCGTTGGGGATGAAGGGATCTGGAGTGGCCAGAGAACTGTCTGAGAGCTGCCCGCGCGCGGCGGCCCACAGCGCCAGATGCCCGCCCGCGGAATGGCCCATCAGCACGGTGCGCTCAAGATCAATGGGATAGGTCTCAGCCAGCGCCCTGACATGATCAACCGCCATCGCCACGCTTTCAAACGTGCCGGGATAGCCGCCCGTCTCATGGCCGAGGCGCGGATAGGTGAGGTTCCACACCGCAATGCCGCGCGCTTTCAGATTGGCGTTCAACTGGTCTTGCAGAATGGTGCCCGGAATGGCCGCCTGCCAGCACCCGCCATGGATCATGATCACCAGCGGGACGGGGGCGTCGCCCGCGCTCTCTGGCAGCCAGAGCTCGCCATATTGCTCCTCGCCGACCCCGTATGGGATGCGGGCGTCTGCGGGCGCGCGCTCACGGTCCAGCAAATCGCGCCAGCTGATCGGACGCGCGTCGGCGTATGGGTCCTGTGCGCACGCGGACAGGAAAACAAGCAAGGTGGAGGCGAGCAGGGCGAGGCGCATTTGGGTATCCGGGTCTGTTATCACAGCGAGCCTGAACTCTCAGGCGTGCCGGGGACACAAAGGTGAGGATCTACGGTGATAGTGCAAGCTTTTAAGAGGTTGGCTGACGCGCTTTCCATTCTGCTAGCACATAAGCTTCCCGGGCTCGCGCAATAGGGATGAGGGCGCCGGTATTGAGTCGAAAGGCGGTGTCTCGGCTGCGCGTTTCGACAGAGTGGATTATCGCCCAGGCGACCCACCAGGAGCGATGAGTCTGTATGCCGTCATTCAGCGACAGCCTTTTGAGCGCGTCGCCCATACGCCCCCGGACCAGCACTGTCTGAGAGGCAGTTTTCACCTCCAAATAATGGTCGACAGACCTGATATGTTCTATCGCGCCTTGCGGCCAGTCTGACAGAGTTTGAGGAGAGGGAGCTGGCAGCAAACCGGCAATGACGGGGCGGAAGGCCAGTTCCAGCACTTCATCGACATGGTCGGTGGAATATTCCTGCACGACCCAAAACCGCTCATGAGCTGTTTTTGCGAGCACGACCAAGGCCGAAACAGGCAAGACGAAGGGCGCGAGAAAGAGCGCGAACGCCAACCAGGGGTCAAAATCATAGGGCAGGATAGGTGTGAGCTTCAGCGCCTGAAGTTGCACTGTCATCAATGTGAGAACTATCACTGCAGTCAAAGCGCCGATGACGAAAGCAGACGTTTTTTTGCTCAAGATGCGCCGGATCAGATCGAAACCCAGAGAGGTTTGAACAATCAGAAGCGTCGCGGTCAGGCTGTGAAAGCTCAGCCGGCGCCAAAAAGGAAAAGCGTCGCTGTCAAAAGCGCCGCTGACACTTAGGACCAGCGCCAATGTGAATATGCTGGCGCCATGCAGCACAAGTGTGCGTATCCGGTCTCGTAGCGACAGCCAGCTTGAAATGCGCGCCTGAAGCATCTGGGAGGTATCGGCCTTCACGACGCACGTCTCTGACAGTTCACGACCTGGACCGACATTTGGCGACATCTCTGTTTCTTCTGAGGGCTCATACGGTTACCGCAGCCTCTTACACTGCAAAACTGGAGCCTATGACCATGCTTGTCCAAACCCTTGTCGCATTGATATGTTTTGGTGTCAGTACGATCACAGCCTTTCCCTCCCATGCGCTTGCGCTTCCTCCTGGGTCGGGGGTGATGGAGGTTGAGACGCCGGGCGTCGACGGGCCGATCGTCGTGCACTACCATCGCGGATCCGGTCACAGCGCAGATGATCCTATTATCGTTGTTCTGCCTGGCGGCGGACGAAATGGGGATTCCTATCGGGATTCTTGGATCGATAGTGCTGAGCAGTATGACTTGCTTGTACTGGCTCCGTCCTTTGATGAGCGGCGTTTTCCTGGCCCGATCAACTACAATCTAGCGGGCATGATCGCCGATGACGCAAATCTGCGGACTTTGGAGACCGTCACTTTGAGAGAGGCGCCCGAGGAATGGCTGTTCGCTCGTATCGAGGCCATTTTCGATGCGGCCGTGGCGCGTTCAGACTCGGCGCAAACCCAGTATGATCTGTTTGGGCATTCGGCTGGCGGACAAATCGTGCATCGCATGACCTTGTTCGCTCCTGACACGCGCATCAGACGCGCACTAGCTGCGAATTCAGGTTGGTACACGATCCCCTCGTCTCAGACCGCCTTCCCGTACGGACTGGACGGGGCGCCTATGGATGAGCAGCAGCTCGAGACCGCCTTCGAACGCGACTTGGTGGTTTTTCTAGGCGAGCTGGATAACGCTTCTGAAACACGCGGACATTTGCGTCATACGCCAGAGACTGATTCACAGGGTCTGCACCGGCTGGCCCGGGGGCAATCCTTCATGCGACTTGCGGCTGAACAGGCGACCTCAAAGGACGCAGAGGGTTTTGCCTGGGAGTGCGCCATTGTGATTGGCGTGGGCCACGATTATAGGCGAATGGGCCAGGCCGCCGCAGAGTATCTGTATGGCGCATCTGAAAACGTAGGGATATGCGATACGCAATAGACCTTTGGAAAGAGCGGAAAGGGCTAAGGCGCCGCTTCAACAAAGCTCGCCACCACCTTCTTCAGGCCGGCCTTGTCGAAGGCCACGCTGAGCTTGGCGCCGTCGGCGGTTTTCACCGTGCCATAGCCGAATTTCTGGTGGAAGACGCGGTCGCCGGGTTTCCATTTGGAGGTTCCGCCCACCGAGCTGGTGTCGAGCAAGGTCGCCTGGCCTTCAATGACGCCCGGATCAGGGCGGCGGCCCGACGCTTTGCTGGCTTGGAAGCGTTTCCAGCCGGGGCTTTCATAGCTGGATTTGAAGGGATCGGCGCTTTCCGCCACACCTTCAAATCCTGGCCCGGCGTCGTAATAGCCGGTCTCCGATTGCGCTTCGCAATGCTCGTGCGGCATTTCATCGATGAAGCGCGACGGCAGCACCGATTGCCAGCGGCCGAAGATCATCCGGTTGGCGGTGAAGCTGATGATCGCGCGTTGGCGCGCGCGGGTGATGCCCACATAAGCGAGGCGGCGTTCTTCTTCCAAAGCCGCCGTGCCGCCCTCATCCATTGAGCGTTGAGAGGGGAAGACGGTTTCTTCCCAGCCCGGCAGGAAGACGAGCGGGAACTCAAGGCCCTTCGCGGCGTGCAGCGTCATGATGGAGACCTCGTCGCCATCCTCGGTACGATCCGCGTCAGAGACGAGCGCGATGTGTTCGAGGAAGGCTTCCAGACTGTCAAACTCGCCCATGGAGCGGACGAGTTCCTTGAGGTTGTCGAGCCGGCCAGCGGCCTGAGGGCTCTTGTCCTCGCGCCACATGGCCGTATAGCCGCTTTCATCGAGGATCACTTCGGCCAGCTCGTCATGGCGCATGGTCTGTGACTGCTCGGCCCAGCGATCGAGATCGCGCAGAAAAGCGATCAGCCCGGTGCGGCCCTTGCCCCTTATCTCGTCGGTCTGGGTCATCAGGCGCGCGGCGGCGGCCATGGACACTTCGGCGCCGCGGGCGGCCATGGCGATCTTCTGAACCGAGGTGTCGCCCACCCCGCGTTTCGGGGTGTTCACCACGCGCTCAAACGCCAGATCATCATCCAAGCTGCGCACCAGCCGCAAATAGGCGAGGGCGTCACGGATCTCGGCGCGCTCGAAAAAGCGCGGTCCGCCGATCACCTTGTAAGGCAGGCCCAGCATGATGAACCGGTCTTCAAACGCCCGCATCTGCCAGGAGGCCCGCACCAGCACGGCGATGTCTGAATGCTGTCCGCCCGAGCGCACATGGCCCTCGATCTCGTCAGCGACAAAGCGCGCTTCGGCCTCGCCGTCCCAAAGCCCGGACACCTGAACTTTCTGGCCGGGATCATCCTCGGTCCACAGCGTCTTTCCAAGCCGCGCCTTGTTGGCGGTGATCAGCCCGGCTGCGGCGCCCAGAATATGGCCCGTCGAGCGGTAATTGCGCTCGAGGCGAATGACTGTCGCGCCGGGAAAATCCTGCTCAAAGCGCAGGATGTTGTCCACTTCCGCGCCGCGCCAGCCATAGATCGACTGGTCGTCATCGCCCACGCAGCACACATTGCCCGAGCCGCGCGCCAGAAGGCGCAGCCACAGATACTGGGCGACGTTCGTATCCTGGTATTCGTCCACCAGAAGATAGCGGAACTTCTTGTGATACTCCGCCAGCACATCGTCCTGGGTCTGGAAGATAGTGATGTTGTGCAGCAGAAGATCGCCGAAATCACAGGCGTTCAGAACGCTCAAGCGGTCCTGATAGAGTTTGTAGAGTTTTTGCGCCTTGCCGTCGGCGAAGCTCCATTTGTCCTCTTCAGGAATGCGCTCGGGCGTCTGGGCGCGGTTCTTCCAGCCGTCGATCAGGCTGGCGAGATGGCGCGGCGTCCAGCGTTTCGTATCAATGCCCTCGGCTTCAAGGATCTGTTTGAGGAGCCGCAGCTGGTCATCGGTGTCGAGAATGGTGAAGCTTGATTTCAGGCCCACCAGCTCGGCATGGCGGCGCAGGATCTGCGCGGCGATGGAGTGAAAGGTCCCCAGCCAGGGCAGGCCCTCGACCTGTTCGCCGATGATCTTGCCCACCCGGTCTTTCATTTCGCGGGCAGCCTTGTTGGTGAAGGTCACCGACAGAATGTTCCAGGGCTGCGCCTTGCCGGTCGCCAGAATATGCGCCAGCCGCGTGGTCAGAACCCGCGTCTTGCCCGTCCCCGCGCCTGCTAGCACCAAGACGGCGCCGTCAATCGCTTCGACCGCGGCGCGCTGTTCAGGGTTCAGCCCGTCCAGATAGGCGGCGTCGGCGCGCGGCGCCCGCGGGGCCGCCTGCTGGGAAAGGGGAAGAGAGGACATGACGCAGGCTTTCGCAGTTCGATTCGCACAGGAGAACGAAACTAGCACATCCGCATGGGATGCGTAGGGGCGGCGATGTCATCGGTGTGACGCGCAGGCGCGCCTAGCGGTGCTCTTCCTCAGGCCGACAAGCGTGTGACTTCAGCTTCGATGTCGCGCCATCGCCCGGCGCGGAGTTCTGCAAGATCATAGGTCTGCTGAAGGTTCAGCCAGAATTGCGCCGAGGTTCCGAAGGCCGCGCCAAGGCGGACCGCAAGCTCGGTCGAGACTGACTGCTTGCCCGTGACGAACCGGGACAGGTTCGCGGCGCTGATATTCATTGCGGTTGCTGCGCGGCGGGTCGAGAGATCAAGCGGTTTGAGGAATTCCTCAGCCAGATACTCGCCCGGATGCACCTTCAGGCTTGTGGCCATGGTTTCGTCAGTCTGGCTCATGGGCTGTATCCTCAATGATAGTCCGTAACCGTCACGTCTTCGGGCCCCTTGGCGGTCCACACAAAGCAGACGCGCCATTGATCATTGACCCGGATCGAGTGTTGCCCGGCGCGGTTCCCTTTCAGGGCTTCAAGCCGGTTTCCGGGCGGCGCCTTCAGATCGTCCAGAGAGGTTGCTGCGTGGAGCGCGAGAAGTTTACGGGCTACAACGCGTTGTACATCCGTCCACCCGCACCCTTTTGAGGGCTTGCCGGTCAGAAAGAAGCCGTGGCTCACCTTGTCAGCAAAGCTCTGGATCATGATGTAACGTAATGCGTAACGCGCAACATATCAAGACGCGTCTAACGATGCTCTTCCTCATGCCTCGCCTGCAGCGCGCTGGCGTAGGCGGCGTGGGCGTCGGCCTTGGTGATGTAGCCGACAATGGGCTGGTCGCCATGTCGGGAGCGGACCTGGGCTCCGTCGAGTTTTTCCGCTGAGAAGAACCCCATCACGCGCCCCAGATAATCATCGTCATAGACGCACGATTCATCGAGCTCGCCGGCTGTGTCATGGCTGTCGAGCGGGGTCATGATGTCGCGCGCGCGGATCGTCTGCAGAATGACTCGGGCATCGCCCTGGGTCAGGTCAAAGCCGTGCCGCTCCACCTGTTTGTGAAAGAAGCTGCCCTTTGTGACAGAGGTGGTGATCACGCTCGCGAGCGACACGCAGACCAGGAGCGCGATCGAGGCTTCATAACTGGCGGTCAGTTCAAACACGATCAGCGTGGTCGACAGCGGCGCGCCCAGAACCGCCCCGCCGACCGCGCCCATGCCGATCACCGCAAAATAGGCTGAGCCCGCGCTGTCCGGGCCGATCAGGGGCGCCGCCAGCGCGCCATAGAGCGCGCCCAGCATGGCCCCGAGATAAAGCGAGGGCGCGAAAATGCCGCCGCCGAACCGGAACGCCATGGTGGCCATGGTGGCGATCAGCTTGAGCACGATCAAAGCAGCGAGCGTGGCGATGGCGTAGCCGCCCGCCAGCGCCACGGAGGTCGCCTCATAGCCCACGCCCAGCACTTCCGGCGCCAGAACGCCCATGCCGCCAATGATCAAGCCGCCAACAGGCGGCAGCACCCAGAGCGGGACCGACAGGGCCTGCGCGCGGGTCGCGACCAGGCGCGGCGCATTGAACGACAAAAGGATGCAGGCGATGGCCACACCCGCGGACGCCAGCCCCAAGGGAATGATGGCGATGAAATCGGCGAGACTTGCGGGCGGAATGTCGGGCACGGTGAAGGCCGGGCTGGCGCCGAAATGGATGCGCGACAGGATGGCGCCGATGACGCTGGAGGCGGCTACCGGACCGATGGAGCGCAGGGCGTAATGGCCCAGCACCACTTCGAACGCGAACAGCGCCCCGGCGACCGGCGCGTTAAAGCTGGCGGCCACCGCCGCCGCTGCGCCGCAGGCGAGCATGATGCGCGCGCCGCGAGCGGGCAGGTTTAAGGGGCGGCTGATGAAGCTGGCGAGCGAGGCGCCCAGATGGACCGACGGGCCTTCGCGCCCGGTCGAGCCGCCAGCGCCGACGGAGACGGCGTTGATCAAGGCCGACCACAGGCCAGGCAGGAGCGGCATTTTCCCGCCCTGCGCCGCGCGCGCTTCCATGACGTCAGCCACACCCTCAGCCCGGGTTTCGGGCAACCAGTTGGTTTTGAGACCCACATACAACAAGAGCGAGACGATGCAGCCGCCCGCCACAGGCGCCAGGATAATGTGATGGACCGGCAGGCCTGACGCCGTGCTGGCCAGGCGTTCGGAAAATTCGCCAAACGCGACGAATTGCACGGACTGGATCGCCAGCCTCAGCCCGATGGCGGCGTAGCCCGCGACCACGCCCACCACCAGCGCCAAGAGCCAGAGCGCTGGCGAGCGTCCATCGGCGAAGCTGTTCTTGAGATAGCGAAGAAGCTTGTCGAACGGCGATGGCGGGGGCGGGTTGATGGCGGTGCTCATGCCATCTTCAAACCCCGCGTGCGCTATGGCGTCAACTGCGGATCAACCCTGACCGGCGGTCAGGGCGCGATTGAGCGCCCAGACGCGGCAGGCGCTCGACAGCGGTTGGCCGGGCTCGCGTCTCTCGTCGATCGAGGTCACGAGCCCGGCCAGGGATCCGCCGGAAACGCTCAGTTCTTTGTCGATCACGGACCAGAATTCCGGCTCGAGAGCCAGAGAGGTCGCGTGTCCTTTCAAGGTGACTGAGCGTTTCTTGAGCATGGTGTCTAGGCCAGTTCTTTCAGCGCTTCAGCGTTGAAGTCTTCAAGTTCGTCAAAACGGCCGTCCTTGACCTTGCGGGCCCAGGCGTAATCAGAGAGCAGCGCCCGACCGACGCCGACCAGGTCGAACTCGCCCGCGTCCAGACGCTCAATCAGCTTGTCGAGGCCGGACTTTTCAGAGGCTTCCCCCATAAACGCGCCGATGAAGTCACTATTAAGGCCGACCGAGCCCACAGTGATGGCGGGTTTGCCGGTGAGCTGTTTCGTCCAACCCGCGAGATTGAGGTCAGAGCCTTCAAACTCGGGCAACCAGAAGCGGCGAGTGGAAGCGTGGAAGATGTCGACGCCGGCGTCTGAAAGCGGCGCCAGAAACGCTTCAAGCTCGGCCGGGGTCTGGGCCAGTTTCGCGTTATAATCTTGCTGCTTCCATTGCGAGTACCGCAGGATCACAGGCAGATCGGCAGGGATGCGGGCGCGGACAGCGCGGATGATCTCTTGCGCGAATTCGGTGCGCGAAATCATGTCGCCGCCATAATTGTCGTCGCGCTGGTTCATGCCGTCCCAGAAGAACTGGTCGATCAGATAGCCGTGGGCGCCATGCAGCTCGATGGCGTCAAAGCCGATCTTGGCGGCGTTCTCCGCGGCTTCGGCGAAGGCGCGAACCGTGTCGTCGATCTCGGCCTGGGTCATCGGCTCGCCAACTTTTTTGCCGCCGGGCATGATGCCGGACGGGCTGTCGGACGGCGCCTCAGGGTGCGGGCCGGTGCCGGGCTTGCGCGCCAGACCCACATGCCAGAGCTGAGGCGCGATCTTGCCGCCCTTGGCGTGAACCGCGTCCACCACCTTTTTCCAGCCCGCCAGGGCTTCGTCGGTGTGAAAGTTCGGAATGCTTGGATCAAAGCTGGCGCCGGGGCGGTCGACGGTTGTGCCTTCGGTGATGATCAGGCCCACATCATTGGCCGCGCGGCGCTCGTAATAGCCGACCACATCATCATTGGGCGCGCCGCCCGGACTTTTGGAGCGGGTCATCGGCGCCATGACGATGCGGTTCTTCAGTGAGAGCGAGCCAAGCTCGAAGGGTTGATACAGAGTGTGGGTGTCGAGCATGGGGGTCTCCGGACTGCGCGAAATCATCGCACCCAGTTGGATATATCGCGCGCGACAATCAAGACGTCATTATGAATAGGGTTATGCCTGTAGCGGCTCAGGCAGAGTATTCTTCAGCTATATCAGCGCAATACGCAGATAACCCTAGGGCGCAGCTTTCTGAGCTTGGCGCTGCAATCACAGCCGGGAACCTGTAGCTGCAACTGATAATGAGATTGATTATCGAAAAGCCTCCGCTATAACCCGTCACCAACGCAACGCATTCTCAATTTCAAATTGGACCTGCCCAGCATGCTGAACTCGAGTGCGCGGATGATGACCGCGCTGGCCACCCTCTTCACCCTCGGCGCGGCGCCCGTCTGGGCGACGGAGACGACCGAGCAGACTGCCGTGGACACCATCACGGTTACGGGGCGCTTCCTGTCCATCGACCGGCTGAACGCGGTGAAGACGCCGACGCCGGTGCTGGACGTGCCGCAAAGCCTGTCCATCGTCACCCGGGCTCAGCTTGAGGATCAGGCTTTCAGCTCCATCGCGGACATTCTGCGCTACACGCCGGGCCTGGCCGTCAGCCAGGGTGAGGGCCATCGCGACGCCATCATCATTCGCGGCAATCAGAGCACGGCGGACTTCTTCCTCGATGGTGTGCGCGACGATGTTCAGTACTACCGTCCGCTTTATAATCTGGAGCAGGTGGAAATCCTGCGCGGCGCCAATGCGCTTCTGTTTGGCCGCGGCGGCGGCGGCGGCGTGGTCAATCGCGTCACCAAGACGGCGCAGCTCGACGAGAATTTCGGCGGCCTGACCTCAAGTCTCGACACGTTCGGCGCCTATCAAGTGGCAGGCGATGTGAACTCGGTGCTGTCTGACACCGTGGCTTTCCGGATCAATGTGTTCGGCGAGCATCAGGACAACCATCGCGACGTGTTTGAAGGCGACCGGTTTGCGGTCAATCCGACCTTCACCGTGGATCTGGGTGATCAGACCCAGGCCGTGTTCAGCTATGAATATGTCAATGACGACCGCGTGGTGGATCGCGGCGTGCCGTCAGTGACGGTCGTGGGTGGCCCGGACGTGCCGCTGGAGGGGTATCGCGACACCTTCTTCGGGTCCGCCGATGGCAACTACACCACGCTGGAAGCCAGCATTTTCCGCACGCGCCTTGATCACACCTTCACAGATACTCTGCGCGGCAATGTGACGATCCAGTACGCCGATTACGACAAATACTATCAAAACATCTATGCGGCCGGCTTTGACGCCGCCGCCAGCCCGCAACGCCTGACGCTCGACGGGTATGCGGATGAGACCACGCGTCAGAACTTCATCGCCCAGGGCAATCTGGTGGGTGAGTTTGACACGGGTCCGTTCAGTCACACGGTCTTGCTGGGTGTCGAATATGGCGATCAGTCCACCAGTAACGCCCGCATCGACAATACGTTTGCGGCCAGCAATGACGACCAGATCACCATCGACTTCTCCACGCCGGTGATGGTCCCTGACTATGCGTTCGTGGATACGCTGCGCGATCGCGAATCTGACGTACAGTTCGCCTCGCTGTACCTGCAGGACCAGATTGATCTGACCGATCAGCTCAAGCTGGTGCTGGGCCTGCGTTTTGACCGCTTTGACGTGGATGTGCTGGACCGCGAAGCGGTGTCAGCGACCGATGACGGCCGTCGCGGCCGGGTGGACGAGGAAGTCTCCCCGCGTCTGGGCCTGATCTACAAGCCTTTGGAAAACGTCTCGGTTTACGCCAGCTATGCGGAATCCTTCTTGCCCAGCGCCGGCGACCAGTTCCTGACGCTGACCCGCACCACCGAAGACGTGCAGCCGCAGCGTTTCGAAAACACGGAAGTGGGTTTGAAATGGGATTTCACCCGCAATCTCAGCCTGACCACGGCGCTGTTCCGTGTTGAGCGCGGCCTGTTCACCTCCGTCGACCCGAACAATGTGTCCCAGGTCATCACCATTCCGGGCAGTGTGACGGACGGGTTTGAAGTCCAGCTCACCGGTCAGCTGACCGACGCCTGGACCGTGAACGCCGGCTATAGCTATCTCGACAGCACGATTGACGGCGGCGGGTTTGACGGCAATCGCACTTTGCAGACGCCTGAACACATGCTCTCGATCTGGAACGAGTATCAGGCCACCGACCAGCTCGCCCTGGCGCTGGGCGTGACCTATCAGGACAGCTATTTCGTGCGTGAGGACAATGCGGTGCTGGTGCCTGACTACACCCGTGTGGACGCGGCGGTGTTTTACGATCTGACCGATCAGACGCGCCTGCAGCTTAATGTCGAGAACCTGCTCGACGAGGACTATTTCCCCGACGCGCATTCCAACGACAATATCTCGACTGGCAAGCCGCTGAATGCACGGATCACGATCCGCCACCAGTTCTAGGCTCCAGAGCTGTCATTTTGAGACGCGAAAAGGCGGTGGAGCAGGGCTTCACCGCCTTTTCTCCATGGAGGCAAATTCGCCGCGACCGGAAGTCGCACTAGGTGATCATGGACGCCACCTAAAAGGAGACGCGATCATGACACACGCCCCCAACCAGACTGCGCGCCATGGCCTGCGTTTGCGCGACCGGCCGGAATTCTCGCGCAAGACCGCGCCCCTGACCATGTCTGCGGGCACGATGGCGAAAGAGGCCGTCGCTGAGATGGCGGCGCGCAACTTCGGCTCCGTCATCATCGTGGATAGCGATAACAAGGTTGAAGGCGTGGTGACCGAGCGCGATATCCTGCGCCGTCTGGTCAATGAAGGCCGCGATCCGGCAAAGACGGCGCTGTCTGACATCATGACCGCCAATCCGCGCACGGCACGCGCCGATGACGATATGCTCGAATGGCTGCGGATGATGAGCAATGAGCGCTTTCGCCGCCTGCCCGTGGTCGATGAGGACGGGCGTCTGATCCAGGTGCTCACCCAGGGCGATTTCGTCAGCTATACGTGGCCGGACCTGATCAGCCAGGCGACCTCGCTGGGCAAAGCCACGGTCATGCGCAACTTCCCCCTGGTGCTGATCGGCGCGGGCATATTGATTTACCCGCTGATCCTGGCGTTGGCGCTGGGCGCGTTCGGCTAGGCGAGGTTTCGCCTGAACCGGTTCCAGAAACGGCACGTCCCGAAATGAAAACGGCGGCTCACCGAGCCGCCGTTTTTTTAGGTCTCTGACCCCTCATCCGTGTCCCGCTTGTGCGCCTCCAGCGCCGCCTGACGCTTGGCTTCGCGGGCTTTCTCAAGCTCGCGCTGGGCCTTGGGCGTTCCGAACTGGATGCGATTGGTCTCAGCCTGTTTGGCCTTGTCCGCGCGCGCTTTCTGTTTACGGGCCTGACGCAGATTGATCGGCTGGGTCATGGGAGTCTCCAGGCTCCGCCGCCGAAGCGGCGGAGCAGGGTGAGCGGGCCTTATTTCGGGCCGATCATGTCTTCAGGGCGCACCACACGGTCAAACTCGTCTTCGGTGACGAAGCCCAGACGGATGGCTTCCTCGCGCAGGGTGGTGCCGTTTTCGTGGGCGGTTTTCGCGACCTTGGTGGCGTTGTCATAGCCGATACTGGGCGCGAGGGCCGTCACCAGCATGAGCGAGCGCTCCATGATGTCGGCGATGCGCTGCTCATTGGCTTCGATGCCGACGACGCAATTGTCGGTGAAGGAATGGCAGGCGTCCGCGATCAGCTGGGCGCTGGTCAGCACATTGTAAGACATCATCGGCTTGAAGACGTTGAGCTGGAACTGGCCCTGGCTGCCGGCGAAGCTGATCGCCGAGTTATGGCCCATCACCTGAGCGCAGACCATGGTCATGGCTTCGCACTGGGTGGGGTTCACCTTGCCCGGCATGATCGAAGAGCCCGGCTCGTTGGCCGGCAAAGCGATCTCGCCAATACCGCAACGCGGGCCAGAGCCCAGAAGGCGGATGTCATTGGCGATCTTGAACAGCGACACCGCCGCCGAATTGAGCGCGCCATGCGCTTCGACCATGGCGTCCTTCGTGGACAGCGCCTCGAACTTGTTGGGCGCCGAGATGAAGGGCAGCTCGGTCAGCTCGGCCACTTCTTCGGCGAACGTATGCGCAAAGCCCACTTTGGCGTTCAGGCCGGTGCCCACGGCCGTGCCGCCCTGGGCGAGTTCATAGAGCGCAGGCAGGGCGGCTTCGACGCGGCGGATGGCGTTGTCGAGCATATGGACATAGGCGGAGAATTCCTGGCCCAGGGTCAGCGGCGTCGCATCCATCAAATGCGTGCGGCCGATCTTGATGATGTCGCCAAAGGCTTCGGATTTGTCATTGAGAGCGTCGCGCAGCGTTTCGAGCGCCGGGACCAGGGTATGCACGAACACTTCCGCTGACGCGATATGCATGGCGGTGGGGAAGGTGTCGTTGGACGATTGCGAGCGGTTCACATGGTCATTGGGGTGGACCGGATCTTTCGAGCCCACTTCGCCGCCCAGGATCTGGATGGCGCGATTGGAGATGACCTCGTTGGCGTTCATGTTCGACTGGGTGCCCGACCCGGTCTGCCAGACCACCAGCGGGAAATGATCGTTGAGCTTGCCTTCGGCCACTTCCAGCGCCGCCGCCGCAATGGCGTCGCCCAGTTTCGGCTCGAGATTATCCAGCGCCATATTGGCCTTGGCGGCGCAATGCTTGACCACGCCCAGCGCGCGGACGAGGGGCAGGGGCTGGGTCTGGCCGCCGATCTTGAAGTTCATCAGCGATCGCGCGGTCTGCGCCCCCCACAGCTTGTCGGCAGGGACTTCGAGGGGGCCGAAGGAATCGGTTTCAACGCGCATCTCGGTCATCGGTCTTTCTCCAGTACGGCGTGGGCCATGTATGGGGCGTCTATAGGCCCGCACAGCAAGGACAGGCAAGCCGCAGCCTGGCGGAGCGCCGTCTAATCTGCATCTCCATGGCGGGGTTTGAGCGGCGCGGGCTGCGCCGGCTGGCGCAAATCAGCCCTCTTCAAGTCAGCCGGCCATCAGGTGTAGGATCAGTCTTGGCGATCTCGACACGGGACGCGGCCTGAGGATGAGGATGGATCTGACGAATCGTCATAGGCATCTTGGTTTACAGGGTTCGATATTCCGTTTCGCTTCCGTGCGGCGACGTATTGGAACCCGATAGATTGAGTGGGAGAGGGAAAGTGCAAGCATCCGCCACTGAAGGTGCGCTGAATGTGCGTGTGGACGCGCCGACCTCGCAATCGCGTCAGTTCAAGGATCTGATCGCCGCGTATTTCCGCACCGAGTTCAAGCGCGTGGGGCCCCGATACGGCGCGTTCGAAATCGAGATCGAGATTGAGCACGGCCCAGGCAGCCCCGTTCATGACGTGGACAGCGTGGCCCGGGCGGTGGTCGAGGCCTTGACCGGCATTGTTTTTCACGATGACAGCCAGGTCCAGCGTCTGCATGTGGAGAAGACGACGGGTGAGCGCGACCGCGTGAAAGTGCGCGCGCGCCCCATTGGCGATCTGATTGAAGCGGCTCACGCAGACGCCGCCTGAACAAAAAACGCCAGGGCCGAAGCCCTGGCGTTCATGACTGCGTATTCAGACAGCCTAGAATTTATAGCCCAGCGTGACCCAGTATTTGGTCTTGTCCGCAGGCGCGTAGCTGGCGTCCGGGCCGTCATAATCGGCCATTTGCACCGACAGCGACACATTGTTCGCAAAGCTGACATTCACAAAGGCGTCCAGTTCTTCACCCAGATCATTACTGGTGTTCTCAGAACTGAAATCCCGCCAGATGAGGCCCGCGCGCCAGCCTTCGATGGCTGAAGAGTCCACGCTGGCGCCATAGCTGACCTCAACGTTGAAATCTTCAAGGCCGTCCGCCGGTGCGGCGCGACCGCCGCCGTGGAAGACATCCGCCCAGCCGGCCGTGCCGTGATTGGAAGCCAGCGGGTTGGCGAAGGCGACATTTCCGTCGCCTGAGACCACGTCATATCCAAGCGCGAGGCGGGCGCCGCCATAGGCGAACGCGACGCCGCTATCCATCAGCGTATTGTCAAAGCTTGCGGTGGCGGACCCGGAATCGTTTTGCGCCGCGACCATCAGGTCATAGCTGACGCCGATTTCACCCAGATCGGTCGAGCCGGTCACGCGGGCGCCATAGGTGGTGTTGGACAGGTTTTCGCGGCCAGCCTCTGGGATGTCGATCAGATAGACGAAGCCGGAGACTTTGAAGGCGTCGCTCGCTTCATAGCTGGCGTGGAAGAGGTGAGCGTCGGTGTCCCAGTCAAAATCGGTGCCCGGCCCTTTGTTGAGTTGCCAGTGATAGACATAACTGGCTTCAAAAGCGCCAGTCTCATAGGTCAGCATCGCAGCGTCATGGGAGTTCTTGTCCTGACGCCAGCCGGGAGAGCCGATAATACGGTTGCCGTCAAAGCCGAGATACTGACGGCCGACGGTGAAGGTCAGCGCGTCGTTCGGCGCGAACGTCAGCTGGGCGCGGTTCAACTCAGTGAAGTCAGGGTCGTTGATCGTCGCGAACTGGGGCCGCGGATCAAAACTGGTGTTCCGGTCATCGCCCGAAAGCGTGATGTTGTTTTCAGCTTCCGCCAGGAAGGTGAAGCGCTCATCCGCGGGTTTGAAGCGCACGCCGACCCGGCTGCGCAGGGTCAGCGAGTCTGCATCCAACTTGCCGGTTTGCTCGACCGTTTCGTATCGGGCGCGAAAATCGCCGAAGACTTCAGCCGACTGTGCGAAGGCGGCCTGGGGAACCAGACCTACGCCTGCGCCCAGCAACAGGGAGAGTGTGTTAGATTTCATGTCCGGCCCCATCGGTCCAAAAATAAAAAATACTTGGCGGCCCAAGTTGGGGCGGCCTGTGTCTGGGGCCATTAAGAATATAAATACTTCAAGTTTGGTTAGTCAGGTGTTCAGAACAAATACACGTCACCTGCTGGACTGGGCGTTTCGTGACGGGCTGGTCTTTTACAAGGCAGGCCTACTCGGCGATCTGGGCAGGGCTGAGTTGAGGGCGCGCTTTTTTGAGCGCGCTGTAGATCAACCCCAAGACCGCGATCACGACCAGGAAGTTGATGACCCAGGACAGCCCACGCAGTCGATCCGCCATGGCGGACGAGCTCATGGGGGTGGTGGCGAGAGCTTCATTGATTTCAGTGATTTGTGCTCGCATTTCAATGTCGAGCCGGGTCATCGCCAAAGCCTGATCCTGAACGGCGGAGGCTGAGCGGTCTGTGTCCAGACGGGCGGCTTGCAGGGTCAGGCTGCGAATGGCGGGCAGGGCCTGCTCCAGCGCATCGAGCGGCGCTTCAAGATTTGAGCGCGGCGTCGCGAGAGCGTTCATGGCGTCCACGCCAGCTTCGTATTCTTCAAGATTGATCAGCACAGCCTGCATCCGCAACTGGGACGGCGCGCTGATCATCGCGTGTGCGTCGCGCATCAGAGAGCTGAGCTCTTTGTCGAGCGTCGAGGCGGCGTAGATGCGCTCGATTGTAAGCCGTGACTGGGTTTCAAACTGTCGAAGGGAGGCGCCGATCACGATGCTGACCACCGCATAAACCAGTAAGAGCAGCAGGGCGAGACTTGGCAGCGCCTTAGCTGCGGCAGGAGAGAGAGCAGACTTCAAGGCAGGCATGGCGAGACCTCCGCTGAGATGCGCGATTCGCGTAATGCGGGAGCGCGTATCCGATATTTCCCTAAAGTGATCCCGACTTGTTTAACGTATCCTTTAACGTGTGCCGTAATCCCCAAAGGGGGGCCGTGAACAAAAAAAGGGACGCATATGCGCCCCTTTTCCAACCCTATCCGGGGTGCGTTACGAAGCGCGCATGGTCTGCACGAAGCTTTCGAATTCTTCTTTCCAGGCCTCGTGACGGTCCGCCATTTCCTGAGCGGCGGACAGCACGGATTTGGAAATCTCGTCGGTCTGGTGTGTGAACTCCACCACTTGCGCCACGCTGGAGGCGGCGTCGCTGGAGCCAGAATCTGCGCGCTGTGCGGATTCCGCGATCTCGGTGGTCGCCACGCGTTGCTGATCGATAGCCGCCGCACAGCTGGTGGCCAGCTCGCCCAGCTGACGCACGGCCTGCAAGGTGCGGTCCGTGGACGCCGCCGTTTTCTCGGACGCGGATTGAATGGCGTTGATCTGGGCGGAGATTTGCTGGGTTGCGCTGCTGGTCTGTTCGGCCAGTTCCTTGACCTCGCTGGCCACGACGGCGAAGCCCTTGCCTGCCTCGCCGGCTCGGGCCGCTTCGATCGTGGCGTTCAGCGCCAGAAGATTGGTCTGGTCCGCGATGGTTTCGATCAGGGTGACGATCTCGCCAATGGCCTGGGCCGCTTCAGAGAGCTGGGTCACCACGGTCGAGCTTTGCTCGGTTTCCGAGCTGGCCTCATTTGACAGCTCGCTGGTGCGCGTGACCTGTTCGGAGACTTCGCGGATCGATGCGGCCAGTTCTTCTGAGGCCGCCGCCACCGCCTGGATGCCAGACGCCGCTGCGCCCGAGGCGGTTTGGGCGTCACGTGACAGGCCGGATGCTTCGCTGGACGAGCTCTGCATTTGAGACGCGGACGACGACAATTGCTGGGAGGCCGCCATCACCGAGCTCAGCAGTTCAGTGGAGCTGGTTTCAAAACGCAGCACCGCATCTTCGATATCCTTTTGACGCTCCAGGCGCTGAGAGGCTTCACTGGCCTGATTGGCGTGGATCTGGTCGGCGTTGCTCAATGCGTCTTGCAAGGTCGCAATCGCGCGACCGAGATCGCCGAACACATCCTTGCGGGACGTCTCGGAGATCGTCATGTCGCGTTCGCCGTCCGCCAGCTTGCCCACCAGAGACTGGATCGAGCTGACCGATCGGCGAATGCTCCCGCCGATGACCTGGGTCATGGCCATCAGACCCGCCGCAGTCAGGATGAGGGCGATCAGGCTGACCCATTGCGCGACGGACGCCATCTGATCGCGGCTGGCCCAGGCGGCTTCCAGCAGCGCCCGCTCGCCATCGCGAACGATTTCGATATTCGTGTCCATCCGGTCGTCATAGACAGCGAGTTCATCAATGAAGCGCTGCATCTCAACGTCTGTATAGGTGGCGATATTCGCTGTGGCGCTCTGAATCAGCGTGTTGAGACCTGGCACGTCAGCGCGGATGGCGGCGAGCGCAGAGCGGAATTCAGGCTCTGTTACGATGGCTTCCACATCGCTCAGCGCGATCTCGAAATCGGTGAGGTTGCCAAGCGCCGCCTCTTGCCGTTCCGGCGTCGGCGAGCTGGCCATCAGATAGGTGTCGCGCAGCAGCGAGGTCAGGTCTTTTTCAAGACCGCTGGCCGAGACAAGGGCGTTTGTTGCGTGATCGGCGCGTGCAGCAGCCTGCTGGCTGAGCGTGCCCATCAGGAAATTCGCGCCGACATATCCCAGCATCAAGACGATGGACGCTCCGGCGATCATCCGCAGGCGCATCGTCATGGAAAACTGATCAAGCTGTCCGAACATAAGAAGCCCCCAATATGGCTATTTTACGCGATCTTTTTGAAAGTATTGGCTGTCATAGCGTAAACTTTAACCACGCTTAGCAATCGCCGCGTTAAGATATGTTTGCGCATAAGGACGATATTACTTGCGACCATTCGCCATTTTACTGGCGTCCGTTTGTCGTCTCAGGCTCAGCATCGCCCAGACGCCCACCATCGGACCAAGCGCCAACGGCCAGAAGGCGAACCTCCATCCCGTCACATCGGCCCAGACAGGCAGGAGCTGAACCGTAATCAGCGTCAGGGCGAAGCCCAGAGCGGTTTGCAAGGTCAGGATGGAGCCCGCCTTGTCAGGCGGCGCCAACTCGGCTGCGGCGGCGGAAAATTGCGCGGAGTCCGCGATAACGGTGACGCCGTATATGACAAGCAAGCCGATCATCAGCGCGGCCGGGCCAGACCAGACCCAGGCGCTGAGCAGGGCGCACGCGCCGCTGAGGGCCATGGCGACGCTCGTCACCAGAGTGCGCCCGACGCGGTCCGCGATCCAGCCGGCTCCCAGCGCTCCCAAAGCGCCCACCCCGACTATGACAAAGGTCGTGACCGGGATCGAGATGGATGAAGAGAGAGCGTTCTGCTCGGCCCACACGGCGAGAAAAACGCCCACCCAGGCCCAGAACGCATAGAGCTCCCACATATGACCCAGATAGCCCAGATTGACGCGGGCCAGCGCCGGGTCGGTGAGGCTGAGCCGTATCGCGCGTGGATCAAACCGGGCGGCGCGTTTGAAGGCGGGGCCTGCACGGGCGCACAGGATCAAGACTGCGCTTGCAAGCGCCGCCAGCCCAGACAGGGCGAAAGGGGCGCGCCACCCCAGAGTATCGGTGATCACCGGCGCCAGGTGCGGGCTGGCTGAGCCCAGGGTCAGAGCCCCGACCAGCAACCCGATCAGCAGTCCGGTATCGCCTTTGGCCCAGCTTGCGGCGAGTTTCATGCCCACGGGATAGACGAAAGCCAGGGCCGCGCCTGCGCCCAGCCGCGTCAGGGGCATAAAGAACGAGCCAGGCTCCAGCAGGACGGCGGCTCCGCTCATCAAGGCCGCGACGCTCGCGCCCGCCGCGAAGACATGGCGGGCGTCATAGCGGTCCGCCACACCCAGAACGGCGCTGGTCAGAGCGCCGATAACAAACCCGAGCTGGACGGCGCTGGAGAGGGCGGCGCCGGCGAACGGGCTCAAGGCTCCGGTGTCCTGCAAGCCGGGAAGGGCGGCGGCGCCCGCGAACCAGACCGACAACGCCAGCACCTGAGACAGTGCGATCAGCGCCAGATGGCGCGGTTTGCCCGACAGGTCAGCCATGCTCGAAGGGGCGCAGCGCGGTTGTCGCCGACGCGGTTGCGCACAACACGCCGTCTGAATTCCAAAGCCAGCCTTCAGTGAAGGCGACGCTGGAGCCCAGCCTGACGACTTGACCACGGGCCCGAGCCCGATCCGTCATCAGGGGCCGCAAAAAGCTGGTTTTCATTTCCAGGGTCGGCACGGCGGTTTTCAGATCACCGGCGATGAAAGCGGACAGGCTCATGGCTTCGTCCAGAAAGCCTGTGACGATGCCGCCCTGAACGGAACCGTTTGGATTGCGAAACTCCGGCCGGGCTTCAAACCAGGCTTCCGCCCAGTGCGCAACCGGGTCCAGATCAATCAGTGAGAAGCCTAAATGCCGTGTGACGCCAGGCAAATGAGCAGGGTCTGAGAATAGCGCCGCCAGCTCGTCCCGACGCGATCGGGACGCACTCACTCTTTATTCCGAAACGCTTCGAGGCTGACCACGGTGCCTTCATGGACTTCATCCTCGCCAGACCCATCGCCCGGCGTATCGCCGGGAGCGGGCGTGGCGTAATCAAAATGAAGCCGGAAGCCGACGCTGGGGTCGTGAAAGCGGGTCACTGCGCGCCAGGGAACCTTGAGATATTTCGGAACGCCGCCGAATTTCAGCGTCACCTCGAACCCCACATCATCAATTTCCAGATCCCAGAACTGGTGCTCCAGGACGATGGTCATCTCTTCAGGATAGGCGCTGGCCAGGGATTCATCGATATCGCAGCCTGGATCGGTGGTGCGAAAGGTGATGTAAAAATGGTGCGCACCCGGAAGGCCGTCACCCGCCGCCCGTTCAAGAGACTTTCGAACCACGTCGCGCAAAGCATCCTGTGCGAGCCGTTCATATTGCATCAGGTCTTTCGTCACCTGCATCGCCCTTTCCCAGCCGCGGCAATCAGTCACGAAGCGTACTTGTTCCCAGCGGTGCGTCAATCGGTCGTGGCGGTCGGACACACCTGTACGGCGCCCGCCTCAATTCCGTCATGCACACAGCGAGGCGTCTGACTTCAGAGCGCTTACTCACCTGAATAAGATTTTCGCAACCAAACCCTAAGGTCTTTGGTATAATGTCTTCACATCATCGACGAGGTCAGGCCCGTGAACGGGGCTGGATGATGGGGAGACTTTAGATGCGAGCTGCTCTTAGGCGCTATTGGCCGTCGCCGGACGCGACTGAGCCTTTAAGCGTAGCCTCGGCGCGAGTGTTGACGGTCTTCTGTGTGCTTGGCGGGTTGAGCTGCTTGGCGGTCAACATCATCAACATGCATTTTCTTCCCGACTACGCCTTTGAAATAATTACTGGTACGGCTTTGTCCCTTCTTGTTCTGGCCGGACCTTACCTGATAAATGGGCGGCCGCATTACCAGCTTCGAATGCGGTTCGTCGGCATAACCTTCGTAGCGTTTCTGGGTTTGCTCTCGCTGCTGAATGGCGAGTTGGTCAATGTCAACAATCTGGGCCTGGTCCCGGCGGTGTTGACGTTTTGCCTGGTGCTGGGCGTGATGGACGGTCTGATGATCGCCCTGTTCAGCATTGGCGTTTACACGGCGACGTATTTCATCACCCGCTCGGGCGGAGACGCCAGTTTGTCACTGGATACGCTCTATGCGGGGCTGGTCCTGTCTCAGGTGTTTGTGTTTCTGTCGGCGGGCTTTTTCCGCGCCAGCATGATGACGGCCGTGGCTGCGGTGGAGGCGGAAAAACTCAAGGCGGAGCAGGCCAATCAGGCGAAATCCCATTTCCTCGCCAATATGAGTCATGAAATTCGGACGCCGCTGAATGGCGTTCTGGGCATGACAGCGGTTCTGGCCTTGTCCAGGCTCGATGATCGTCAGCGCAAGGCGGTCGAGGTGATCCGCACTTCAGGCGATCATTTGCTTTCGACGCTCAATGACATCCTCGACCTGGCCAAGATTGATGCAGGCCAGATGGACGTTGAAACCGTGGAATTCACCCTGGGCGAGGTCTCTGAGCAGATTGAATCGCTGTATGCGCCCCAGGCTGAAGAGGCCAGTCTGAGCTTTTCCCTTCGCTATGAAAATGGTGTGAGCGCACAGAGCTTGCGTATCGGGGACCCGACACGTCTCAGCCAGATTGTTCATAACCTTGTGTCGAACGCCATCAAGTTCACGCGCAAGGGCGGGGTGCGCCTGATTTTCTCTCAGGACGACGCGACCGACGAGTTGATCTTGCGTGTCCGTGATACAGGCTGCGGCATGACGCCTTCACAGCTTGACCGCGTCTTCATGCCATTCACCCAGGCGGATGCCTCAACATCGCGTGAATACGGCGGCACGGGTCTGGGCTTGTCGATCGTTAAGCGTTTGCTGGAAATCATGAAGGGCCGCATTGACGTCGAAAGCGAACCCGATATCGGCACGTTGTTCACCGTCCATCTGCCGTTTCGCTCGGCCAATACACAAGATAGTCACGCCGCGATCAGAAATGACCGTGTTTGCGACGGACTGATCCCCAAAGGATTGAAAGTGCTCGTGGTCGACGATTGCGAGACCAATCAGGCCGTTGCCGCGGGCTTGTTGCGCGCTTGCGATGTCGACGTGGTTCTGGCGGATAGCGGAGAGGCGGCTCTGATCCAATCCCAGACGCATGATTTTGATCTGGTGCTCCTGGATATCCGCATGCCGGGACGTGATGGCGTACAAGTGTTCGGCGATATGAAGGCGGCGCGCCAGCAAGACGACCGGACCATGCCCCCAGTGATCGCAATGACCGCCAACATCATGGCCCATCAGGTGGAGGGCTATATCGAAGCTGGTTTCTGCGACACCTTGGCCAAGCCTTTACGGCAGGATGTGTTGATGCAGGCGGTGTCTGACGCCCTGACCGAACAGAGCGCCGCCATGCGCGCTCGGTCCGCCTAGACATCTGACGCGATCCGATACGCCAGCCAGAGGCCGCCCCAGTGTCGGCCTTTCATGATCATCGGCGCGCTGAGATCCTTCATCATCACAGCCGTCCAGCCCCCTTATCCCTGCGATAGGTCTGAAAAAGCATGGGTTTTGTATTCTGACCGGCGTGCAATCCCACGCGGTCATGAAAGATCCGGCGATTGCGTCGCTGGGCGGCGTTCCAGTCAGGGCCGTGCTCTCAGGCGCGGAAGCGGCGGCGGGGTCAGGTCGTCAAGACATGCCGATTTCAGTGCAGTAGGAATCCAGGTGCACAGCATCGGCGTCGGAACAGGAATAAAATCTTCCTGCAAAGCGGTCAGTCGCGAAGCACTCCCGCTCCTTTCGTCGGAGGCGCAGGGCGCGGAACAGAGCAGAGCAGAGCAGGAAAAGTGGAGGCTTCTGTTGCCAGGCGCCTCCGAACCCCGCCTAACCTTGCTAGAGATTAGGACTTAAGTGCGAGATACCCGCGCTGCTATGCAGCGAGAGCGACCTCTTCAGCATAGTTGTCGTTGGCAACTACTATATATGGGCTGGTAACGAAGCCCATTCGGGCGAAAGCTACGTCTTTAGCCATCCGTCGATCCTATTCGGCCCCATGCTCGCCGCCCAACGTGCGGAGGAAGATTGGTGGAGCCGCCGGGATTCGCACCCGGGTCCGGTCTAGTTATTACACGCGCGTTTATCGCCATAGTCCGCCGAAGCGAACACTTTGAATATAGGCGACGCACGCGCCCCGTTAAAGGGGCGAGCGCATCGCCTGCAGGTTTGATCAGCCCATTTTCATGACGAAGGCATTGAGCTTATTGCCGTCAAGATCGCGGAAATAGGCGGCGTAAAAGCCTTCGCCGCGGGGACCCGGTTCGCCCTCGCATGTTCCGCCCATGTCAATCGCGGCGTCATAGATCGCCTTGACATGGTCTTCGTCACGGGCGGCCAACGCCACCATGACGCCATTGCCCACACTGGCCGGTTCGCCATTGAACGGCTTGGTCAGCCCGATCCCGGCGCCGCCGTCAGGCTTTCCCCAGGCGATGAAATTGCCTGGATCTTCCATCATGCGCGGCGTGTCGAGCAGCTCAGCGATACGATCATAAAACACCGCCGCCTTCTCAAGATCATTCGTTCCGACAGTCACATAACCAATCATAGTGCGTTCCCCATTTGTTCAAGATGGCAATTTGCGCCTTTTCTTCATTCCGGGCAAGTGAAATTCCGGGGTCCGGACGAAAAAGAGCCGCCGGTTTTACCGGCGGCTCCAGACAGGCTTGTATCGTTTTATTGGCTGATTGAGAGGGTGATGTCGCCGCTGGCGGCGTTATAGCCGTCCACCGCGATATGATAGGTCACACCGGGTGTGGGGAAGAAACGCACCCGGCTTTGCAGCGTGCGGCCGGCGTCGTCATTTGTCCCGACCGTGGTCAGGGCGTTGACCGACGAACCGGTATAGACCCCGAGCAATGTGTCGTAATTGGAGCCGAAAGTGGTGATGGTCACCCGGCTCGACGAGGTCGCCGTCCAGCTCCACCACACCGAGGCGCCGCCAGATTGGGCATGATTGGGTTCACCGGCTTCCTTGTCCGCTCCGGTATTGGACCCCGTGGCCGAGGCTGACGCGCCAGACAGGGTGATCCGGTCTGCGAAGTCGTTGTTGGCGGATCCGGTGGAGCCGCCGCCCGCAAGCTGGGCGTAGGCCGCCTCGATTTGGATGCGCGGATAGGTTTGCCCGTTCCGGGAGTCAAAGATGGACACGCCCGTGCTTTCCAGCGCCGTTTCGATATCGGTGACGCTGGCGCTGGGGAAGGCTTCGCGCAGCAAGGCGAAGGCGCCGGCCACGTGAGGGGTGGCCATGGATGTGCCCGATGACCCCGAGTACCAGTGACAGAACCCGTCAGGTCCCGGCGCTCTTGGCGTGCCGGCGGCGATGCAGTTCTGGCCCGGAGCGGGCTCTTCAGACTGCCAGGCGGCGGTGATGGCGCTGCCCGGCGCCATGAGGTCCACAAGGCTGGAGGCGTTTGAGTAGCTGGCCACGGCGTCAGTTTTTGTCGTGGCGCCGACCGTGATGGCGCTGGAGATGCACGCTGGCGTGCTGACCGAGTTTGTGAAGCCGTCATTGCCGCTGGCGATCACTGTTGCGATCCCGGCGCTGCGCAGATTGTTGATCACCGTGGTGCGCGCATCAGAGCTGTCGCAAGCGGAGAAATTCTGTCCGCCGCCCAGGCTCATATTGATCGAGGCGAGGTTCAGGCTCGCCCGGTTGAGGTACAGCCAGTCCAGCGCGGCGATCTGGTCGGACGTCCAGGACTGAATGCATGGCTGGGTCGCGCCCGGGCCGCATTGGCTGGCGGGGAAGCGGGCGAACACGTTCACGGCGATGATGTTCGCGCCACGCGCCACGCCCGAGATCGGACCCGAACCGAGGGTGGTGGTGCGGCCTGCGGCGGTTGAGCCCACATGGGTGCCGTGGAAACACCCATTGGTGCCGTTGGTGGGGTCAAGGACAGCTTCAACGCAGGAATCGCCTGCGCCGGCGCTGCTCAGGCTTGTCACTTGCGCGACGCCGCCGGGGCAGTTGCTGGTCGAGACGCCCGATACGATCTGGTTGAAACAGGCCGAGGCGGTGATGGCCGGTCCGGTCATCGGGTGTTCGTTTTCGACCCCGGAATCCAATATGGCCACTGAATACCCTGAACCCTCAACAGACTGGGCCCAGACGTCATCTGCGCCGACAAGCACTGTGCTGTCTTGCAAGAGCAAGGGGTCGGGCCGGTCTTCATAGACGGTCATGACACCGTCTGTGGCGCGCAAAAGACTGATCTCACGGGCATTCGCCATCATGGTGAAGCCCGGCGTCGCCAGATAGGCGCGCGTCAGAACAGGGCGGCTCGCCGTTTCGGATTCACCAGAGCCGCCGCGCTGGGCGATGGTCGCGTCCGCGGCGTCGGCGCGCTGGACGCCATTGCCCCCGAACGCGTCCAGCAACACGCGTTCGCGCAAGGCGCGGATAGCGGTCAGTTCTGGGGATTCCCCGGCGCGCGGCTCGGTGAACCCGCGGACGTCCCGGTCCTTGGCGGGACGCATCATGACGATGATCGGAATGCGAGCCCCGGTCACCAGGGCCTGTTCAGAGCTTGGTGAGACAGGGCCTGTCAGCCCGTGTCGCAGGCTTGAAACATCCACGTCTCCGAGCTGGGCGTTCAGGCGGGCTTCATTAGCGTCTTGAGGGAGAACATCCTGTGCGAAACTCATAGGTTGAAGTGAGACGAGGATGAATGCTGCTGATAAGGCGGACTTAAGCATAAAGGCCTCCAAGGGGTTAGGGCGCCGTTCAGATGCCGTCACATGTAAGAGGGGGGGTGACGAGGTGGCGGCGCAGACCCGAAGAGTGACGTATTGCGGTAATAAAAAACAACCCAAAATCGATAAATTCCCTCATAAATTGAAAAAGACTTGGAGATTCAATTAGAAAAAGCCTGCGATGAGCGCCGTGTGGAGCCGATCACACCGGTGGGGGCTGTATAGCGGGATGTCAGGTGCGAGGGCCGAGTCAGCCCTTGAAACCGCGGAGCCTGAGGGCGTTGCTCAGAACGCAGACGCTGGAGGCGGCCATGGCGGCGGCGGCGAAGATCGGCGACAGCGACCACCCGAAGACAGGGGTGAACACGCCTGCCGCCACCGGGATCAGCAGTGCATTATAGCCGAACGCCCAGACCAGGTTCTGTTTGATGTTGTTCAAGGTCGCCCGGCTGAGACCCAGAGCTGCAGCGACTATGGCGGGATCATCGCGCATCAGGACCACGTCCGCGCTTTCCACCGCGATGTCAGAGCCTGAACCCATGGCGACGCCCACATCGGCTTCGGCGAGGGCGGCGGCGTCATTGACGCCGTCACCGATAAAGGCGACCGGGCCATAGGCTTTGCGCAAGGACGCGACGGCTTGGTATTTTTCATCGGGCGGCGTTTCGGCTCGGATATCGTCAATCCCGAGCGCCCGTCCGACCGCATGCGCCGGCGCATCGCCATCGCCTGTGATCATCGCGATTTTCACGCCCTGGCGGCGCAAGGCGTCGAGCGCCGCGAAGGCGCCGGGCCGGATCGGGTCTGAGACGCCGAAGACAGCTTGAACTTGGGCGTCCCGCGCGAGGATGATCAATGTGACGCCGGACTCATCGAGTTCCTTGATGGCGGTCGCGAGCGGATCGAGATCCACGCCGAGCCGTTTCATATAGCGTTTGGAGCCCAGCGCGACGCTTTGATCGTCCAGATTGGCCGTCACGCCGAACCCGGTTTCCGCGCGCCAGTCTTTCAGCGCAGGCAGGGCGATCGTACGCTCTTCGGCGGCTTTGAGCACGGCGCGTGCGATCGGGTGCTCGCTGTTGTGTTCAAGCGCTGCGGCGAGGGCGAGGGCGCCCTCTTCGCTCACATCGCCTGTGGCCTGGATTGTCGTCAGCGTCGGGCGGCCCTCAGTCAGGGTGCCGGTCTTGTCAAAGGCGGCGACGCGAATGCCCGAAAGGCCTTGCAGCGCCTCGCCATGTCGAAACAAGACGCCCAGCTCGGCGCCGCGGCCGGCGCCGACCATGATCGAGGTGGGCGTCGCCAGCCCCATGGCGCACGGGCAGGCGATGATCAGCACGGCGACGGCTTTCACCAGCGCCTCGCTCACCCCTGCATCCGGGGCGAACATCAGCCAGGTGAAAAAGGTGATCAGAGCGATGGCGATCACGGCGGGCACGAAAACCCCCGTCACCCGGTCCACCAGGGACTGGATCGGCAGTTTGGCGCCCTGGGCGTGTTCGACCATGGCGATGATCTGGCTGAGTACTGTGTCTGCGCCTGTGCGCTCGGTACGGATCGTCAGCGCGCCATTTGTGTTCATCGAGCCGCCGACCACGGCGTCCCCTTCTGATTTGAGCACCGGTACCGGCTCGCCCGTCAGCATGGATTCATCCACATAGGATTGGCCGTCCGCCACCACGCCGTCCACGGGCAGGCGTTCGCCAGGGCGCACATGAACCTGATCGCCGGGGATGATCGCCTCCAGCGCCCGCTCGACGATCTCACCGTTCCGCTCCACCCGCGCGGTTTGCGGGCGCAGTCCGATCAGCTTGCGGATGGCGGCGCTGGTGCGGCCCTTGGCGCGCGCTTCCATATAGCGGCCCGCCAGGATCAGGGTGGTGATCATCGCGGCGGCTTCAAAATAGATGTGGCGCGCCTCAACCGGGAACAGCTCCGGCGCCAGCAAGACCAGCGTTGAATAAGCCCAGGCCGCGCCTGCGCCCAAGGCCACCAGCGCATTCATCTCCGGGGCGAGCCGGAACAGGGCCTTGCCGCCCAGCGTGAAGAAGCGCCGACCGGGGAAGGCGAGGACCAGGGTTGTCAGGACGAACTGGATCGACCCGCTCAGCGTCTGACCCAGCGTGTTCATGATGAAATGATGGAACCCCGGGATCATATGCCCGCCCATTTCCAGCACGAAGACCGGCAAGGTCAGAACGGCCGCCAGGATCAGCTGGCGTTTGAGATCGGCGCGCTCGCGCGCTTTGTCGGCTTCCTCACGGGCGGCGCGATCGGGCGCCGGGTCATAGCGTTCGGCCTCAAAACCGACGCCCTCGACTGCAGAGATCAGCGTGGCTTCATCAAGGTTTTCGCCCGTCACCTGAGCGCGGGAGGTGGCGAAGTTCACGCTCGCATGCTGCACGCCTTGGGTCTTGGAGAGCGCCGTCTCCACCTTTCGCACACAGCCCGCGCAGGTCAGGCCGGACAGTGACAGGGTGAGGGCGGAGGCGGGAGCGCTCTGGGTCATGGCGTTGAGATCGGCCCTGACCGGTTCATATGCAAGTGTCTGGAGATGCGAAACAGATGCGGTTTATCCGCGCAAGACCGGGCGGCGGATGCGCCGCTGGCCTTTCCCGAATCGGCAGCCGGGTTACACTCTGACTGGAATTGCATCTCAGGAGGCCGCCATGGCGCTTGCCGAAACTCCGACGCCGATGATCGGCTCTCCCATCGAGCGCGCCTATCTCGATCTGCTGCACGAGATCATGGAGACCGGCGAGGATCAGAGCGACCGCACCGGCACCGGCACGCGCGGCGTATTCGGGCGGCAGATCCGGTGTGATCTCAGCGACGGTTTTCCGCTGCTGACCACCAAGAAAGTCCATTTCAAATCCATCGCGGTGGAGCTTTTGTGGTTCATCAAGGGCATCACCAACGTCAAATGGCTGCAAGAGCGCGGCGTCAGCATCTGGGATGAATGGGCGGACGAGAACGGCGAACTCGGCCCCGTCTACGGCAAGCAATGGCGTCGCTGGGAAGGCCCGAACGGTGAAGAGATCGACCAGCTGGCGGCCCTGATCGACCAGATCAAGGCAAGCCCGGACAGCCGCCGTCATGTGATCAGCGCCTGGAACCCCGCCGACGTGCCCTCCATGGCGCTGCCGCCCTGCCATACGCTGTTCCAGTTCAAGGTCCTGGGCGGGCGGTTGCACCTGCAGCTCTATCAGCGCAGCGCGGACATGTTCCTCGGGGTGCCGTTCAATATCGCCAGCTATGCGCTGCTGCTGGCCATGGTGGCGCAGGCCACCGGCTATGAGCCGGGCGAATACGTGCACACATTCGGCGACGCGCACATCTATTCCAATCATTTCGACCAGGTGCGCGAACAGCTCTCGCGCACGCCGCGCGCCTTGCCGACGCTGACGCTCAACCCGGACGTGACCGATCTGTTCGCGTTCGAGTACGAAGACATCACGATCGAGGGCTATGATCCCCATGCGCGCATTTCTGCGCCGGTGGCGGTGTAAGTGATGACCCACGCCAAGCTCGCCATTGTCGTTGCGGTCGCCAGGAACGGCGTGATTGGCCGAGACGGCGATCTGCCCTGGCGTATTCCGTCCGACCTCAAGCGTTTCAAGCAAGTGACCTTGGGCAAGCCGGTGGTGATGGGGCGCAAAACCTGGGACAGCCTGCCGCGCAAGCCCTTGCCGGGGCGGGCGAATTTCGTGATCAGCCGGTCGATGACAGCGGCGGCGGGCGCGTATGTGTTCGCCGATGTCGAGGCCTGTCTGGATGAAGCGCGCGCCGCGGCTGTGGATGCGGGAACTGATGAGGTCTGCCTGATCGGCGGCGCGCAGCTTTACGCGGATCTTTTGCCGAAAGTCGACCGAGTATACCTGACCGAGGTCGACCTTGAGCCCGAAGGCGACGCGCACTTTCCGACCCTTGATGAAGCGGACTGGCGTGAAATCAGCGCTGACCGGGTCGAGGCGTCTGAACATGACGATGCGGGGTTCACCCTCAGGGTGCTCGATCGCAAGGCGGCGGTTTAGCGCAGCACTCTGATACCGGTTTTACTTGAACCGGAGCGTGTGACCCGCCACATATTGGCATACATAAGACCCTAGAAATCCACTTAACCAGCGGGGAGATACATGCCCTGGAACGACAATGCAGGCGGCGGCGGCCCATGGGGCTCCGGCGGCGGCGGTCAGAATAACAATAACAACAACCCCTGGGGCCGCGGCCCCAACGGGCCGGGCCGCGGCCCGTCCGGCGGGGGTCAAGAGCCTGACCTTGAGGAATTGGTGCGCCGGTTCCAGCAATGGCTCGGCGGCAAAGGGCCGCGCGGCGGTGGCCGTGGCGGCTCTGGCAAAGGCGGCTCAGGCGGCGGCCTGGTCGGCGTGGTGGCGGGTCTGATCGCCATCGGCGTCATCACCGCAGCCTCTGTCTATCAGGTGGGCCCGGGTGAAGCGGGCGTGGTGCAACGCTTTGGCGAATACGTGCGCACGACCGGCGCCGGTCTTCGCATCAAGCTGCCCTATCCGATCGAGACGGTTGAAACCGTCAACGTCACCGAGATCCGGTCCGTTACGATTGGCTCGACGCCGCAAGAAGCGCTGATGGTCACCCGCGATGAAAACATCGTGGACCTGTCCTTCACCGTTCAGTGGCAAGTCGATCCGACCCAGGTTCGCGACTTCGTCTTCAACGTCCGGGATCAGGCCTCCATGGTTCGCGCGGTGGCGGAAAGCGCCATGCGTGAAGTCGTGGGCACCTCCGACCTGCAGCCGATCATCGGCACGGGCCGGGGCGAGGTGGCTCAACGCGCGGAAGAGATCATCCAGGAAACCCTGAACCTCTATGAATCCGGCATTCAGCTCGTGGGTCTGCAATTGCAGGAATCCGCGCCGCCGGAAGAGGTGATCGCGGCCTTCCAGGACGTGATCAGCGCAGACCAGGATGCTGAGGCCAACGCGCTGCAAGCGACGGCTTACGCCAACCAGATTGTCCCGGAAGCGCGCGGCGACGCCGTCCGTCTTCTGGAGGAATCGCGCGGGTATCGCGATCAGGTGGTCGCCGAAGCTCAAGGTCAGGCCGATCGCTTCAACTCGATCTACGCTGAATACGTCCAGGCTCCGGACGTGACGCGTGAACGGATGTATATCGAGACGCTGGAACAGGTTCTGGGCCGGTCTGACCTGATCATTCTTGATCAGGACGGCGCCGCGAACGGGGCGGTTCCGTATCTGCCGCTCGACCAGTTGGGCCGCAACCGAGGCGACGTCAATCGCGCCGCCGGTTCTGGGCAGGGAGGTTAAGTCATGAGATTTCTCACAATCGCCCTCGTGGTCATTCTGGGCGGTCTTTTGATCGCTGCTGCGACCGCGACCTACACCGTCAGTGAAACACGCTCCGCACTGGTGCTGCGTTTCGGTGATCCGGTTCGCGTCATCAACGATATCGGCGATGACGAAGCCGGGTTGCACTTCAAACTGCCCTGGGAAGAGGTCTTGCTGTTTGACCGCCGCAATGTCGAGTTCGACATGCGTCCGCAACAGCTGCAGGCCGGCGACCAGGAACGTCTCGAAGTGGACGCCTTCCTGCGCTACCGGATCGTCAATCCGCTGCGTTACTATCAGACCTTGCGCAATGAGAACGGCGCCGAGGCCCGTCTGGGCTCGATCATGGAAGACGCGCTGCGCGCCGTGGTCGGCTCGATCCCGTCTCAGGACGTCATCTCCGGCCAGCGCGCCGAGTTGATGGACCGGGTGGAGCGTGCGGTGGACGCCGCTGTGACCCGCGCCGATCTGGGCCTTGAGGTGATCGATGTGCGCATCCTGCGCGCCGATCTTCCCAACGAGGTTGAGGAGCGGGTGTTCCTTCGCATGCGGTCCGAACGTCAGCAGGAAGCAGCTCGCATCCGCGCTGAAGGTGAAGAACGCGCGCGTGAAATCCGGGCGTCTGCGGATCGTGAAGCGACGGTGATTCTCGCGAATGCGCGCGCTGACGCCGACCGTATTCGCGGTGAAGGCGACGCCCAGCGGAACGCCATCTATGCGGCGGCTTATGGTCAGGACGCGGAATTCTTCCGCTTTTACCGGTCCATGATCGCCTATGAGACGGCGCTGCGTGAAGGCACCCCCATCGTGATGGGGCCGGACAGCGCTTTCTTTGACTATTTCGGATCCCAGGACGGCCGTTAACCGCCATTCTGAGCTCAGAAACAGGAACGGCCGGGCGCAAAACGCCCGGCCGTTTCACTTTTTAGCCCTCAAACACAGGTCAGCGCTTGGCGGGGCCGGGGCGGCGCCGTTAAGACTCTTGGCCTGATTGAAAGACCAAACAGACAACGGGGAATGCCGATGCGCGTGCTTGGCGCTGTGATCTTTGCTCTGGCCCTCATGGCGGCGTGCGCCGCACAGGCCGCAGCCCAGCCCAATGAGGGCTTCGCCGATCTCAATGACCGGCTGAGCCCCGCCGTGGTCAATATCGCCACCGCCCAGCGGGTCGGCGATGAAGACGGCTCGCCCCTGTTTGCGCCAGGCACCCCGCTGGAACGCTATAATGATCTGTCGGGCAATCGCCTGCGCATGCAGCGCTCGCTCGGCTCGGGCTTCATCATCAACGCGGACGGCGTGGTGATCACCAACCACCATGTCATCGACGGCGCGGATGAGGTGGAAGTCGTTTTGCAAAACGGCCGCATCCTCTCCGCAACGCTTGTCGGCAGCGACCCGGCGACCGACATCGCGGTACTGCGCGTGCAATCAGAAACACCTTTGCCCGTCGTGGCTTTTGGCGATAGCGAAGCGGCGCGCGTGGGCGAATGGGTGGTCGCCATCGGCAACCCGTTCGGCCTGGGCGGCTCTTTGACCGCCGGCGTGATCAGCGCGCGCGGTCGCGAGATCGGCGGTCGCTATGACGATTACCTGCAGACCGATGTGGCGATCAATCGGGGCAATTCCGGCGGTCCGCTGTTCAACATGGACGGCGATGTGATCGGTGTGAACACGGCGATCTTCTCGCCCACCGGCACATCGGTGGGCATTTCCTTTTCCGTGCCGAGCGCCATCGCTGAGCCGGTGATCAACCAGCTGATCGAATATGGCGAGACCCGCCGGGGCTGGATCGGCGTCAACGTTCTGGAAGTCACCCGTGACATGGCTGAAGCCATGGGGCTGAACACGCCGCGCGGCGCCGTTCTGACCCGCATCGATCCTGACGGCCCCGCCGCGAATAGCGGGCTTGAGACCGGTGATGTGATCCTGGCGTTCAATGGCCGCCCTGTGGCAGATGACCGGGTGCTGCCGCGCATCGTCGCAGAAACAGCGCCCGGCTCACGCGTGGATGTGGAAGTGTTTCGCCGTGGCGAATCCCTGACCCTGGCGCTGGAGGTTGAGCGCCTTGAGGAAGAAAGCCGGCCCACCCCGCCCGTGGGCGCAGAGCTTGATGAAGACGGCGATGGCCGAGGCGACGTCCTCAATGGCGATCTGTTCGGCATGACGCTTGAGCCCATCACGGATGCCCTGCGTCGCCGCTACCGCATCAATGCGGACGCCAGCGGGCTGGTGGTGACGGCGGTGGACCCTGATAGCGATGCGGCTGGCAAGGTCCGCCCCGGCGACGTGGTGGAAGAAATCGCCTGGACACCGGTTGAGAGTCTTGATCAGGCGCGTGACCTGATCGCCCGGGCCGGCGCCGATGGCGCGCCCATATTGTTCAGTCTGAACCGCCAGGGTCAGTACGTGCTTGAAACCTTGCGCAGCTAGAGCGCGTTGATGGCCGTCACGCCCGACATCCTGCTGCTGGCCGGCCCGACCGCGTCTGGAAAAAGCGCGCTCTCGCTGCACGCCGCACGGGCGCTGGATGGCGAAGTGATCAACGCGGATTCCATGCAGGTCTATGACGGGCTGAGTGTGATCACCGCGCGCCCCGAACCCCATGAGATGGCGGGGACGCCGCATCATCTGTTCGGTGTGATGGACCCTTCAGAGCGCTGCTCGGTCGGGGCGTGGGCGAAGCTGGCGATCGCTGCGGTCCGTGACATCACCGGGCGCGGCAAGCGCGTGGTCTTCGTCGGCGGGACGGGGCTGTATTTCAAAGCGTTGGTGGAGGGGCTGGCGCCGACGCCGGAGGTGCCCCAAGCGATCAGCGGCGAGGTTGCGGCGCTCTATGAGCGCGGCGGAGTGGAAGCTTTGCGCGCCGAGGCGGACGCTCTGGACCCGGTCGGTGCGGCCCGCATCGAGGCGGGCGACCGGCAACGCCTGATGCGGTTGATCGCGGTGGCGCGCGCCGCCGGGCGTCCGCTATCGGACATTCAGGCCGAGACACGCCCCCTGATTGATCCGAAGCGCTGTTTGGGCGTGGTGATCGCGCCGGATCGCGAGGCGCTCTACGCGCGGATCGAGGCGCGCTTTGACCAGATGGTGGCCCATGGCGCGTTGGAAGAAGCGCGCGCCATCGCCGAGCGCCGCCTGTCGCCGGACCTGCCCGCCATGAAGGCGGTGGGGCTGCCGCCGCTGATCGCCCATGTTCAGGGGCGGATGGAGCTTGATGAGGCCATTGATCTGGCCAAGCGCGACACCCGCCGCTACGCCAAGCGCCAGTTCACCTGGTTTTCCAACCAGCACCCCGACTGGACGCGCGTTCAATCCCTGGATCCAGTCACCGCGCGCGCGGAACTGGACGACATTCTTCTCAAACCCTTTTTCGGAGCCGCGTGATGGCTGAACCGTTATATCAGGCTGATCTCGATCTCAGCGCGCTTGAGAGCGAGACCCTCGCCCTTATCGGCTACGGCAATCATGGCCGGTCCCATGCGCTCAATCTGCGCGATATGGGCGCGCGCTCCATTCTGATCGCGTTGCGAGACGGGTCGCCCTCACGCGCCAAGGCAGAAGCGGACGGGTTTGAAGTGGTGTCCATGGCGGAGGCCGCACGGCGCGCGGACATGCTGTCGTTGCTGGCGGCGGATGAAGCGCATGGCGAGATCTGGCGCGAGCATATCGCGCCCCATTACCGGCCCGGCCTGACCTTGCTGCTCTGCCACGGTTTTTCCATTGAATACAAGGTGATAGAACCGCCTGCCGACATTGACGTCGTACTGGCTGCGGCCAAAGGGCCGGGCGGCGCGGTGCGATCAAGCTTTGAAAAGGGCGGCTCCCTGATCGGGTTCTGGGCGGTGCACCAGGATTATACCGGTCAGGCGGAGGCGCGGGCGAAAGCCTATCTGGGCGGGCTGGGATGCGGCCGGGCCGGGGTGTATTCCACGACCTTCGGCGAGGAGGCGCTGGCTGATATTCTGGGCGAACAGGCGGTGCTGGTGGGCGGTATGTGCGCCCTGGCGCGCGAAGGCTATGAACAGCTGGTCGCCGCCGGAATCAGTCCGGTCATGGCCTATATCGACACCGTCCACGAGCTCAAATACATCGCCGATCTGATCCAGAGCCGCGGCATCGCCGGCATGTATGAAGCCATTTCAGACACCGCCGAGTTCGGCGCGCATGAAGTGGAAGGCCCGATCCGCGACGCGGTGCGCCCGGTGTTTGAAGCCATCGTCAAGGATGTCACCGCGGGCGGTTTCGCCAAGCGCTGGGTGGCGGACTATGAACAGGACAGGGCCGGGCTGAAAGCCATGAGGGCCAAAGCCGCGGAGCATGAGCTGGAAGACACTGGGCGACTGATCCGCCGCGCGTCAGCCTTTGGAGACTGAAGGCCTTAACCGAATTGATTGCGCCAACCGATTGCCAGCGGTGTAAAAAAGCGTATGCGTACCGCCGCTCCGCGCTGGATGGCGATCGTTCAGCCGCGTTGACACTTTTCCGGATATGACCGCCATGAACCCGCTTGTTCGCTTTTTCACCCGCATGGACGCCCGCGCCGCCCGCGCGGTCTACATTTCGCTGGCGTTGTTCGCGTTGGTTCTGGCGATTTTCCTGACAGGCAAGTTCGTCCTGGACATCGAGCCGGGCCAGATCGGGACCTGGTTTGAGAGCGCGGCGGACCAATGGTACGCGCTGCCGGCGACGATTCTGATCTTCACGGTGTTGGCGTTTGTCGGCGCGCCGCAATTTGCGCTGATCGGGGCGGCGGTGTTCGCCTTCGGTCCGGTGCAGGGATTTTTATATTCGTGGGTGGCGACCCTCGTGTCTGCGACCGTGACGTTTTACGCCGGACGGATCGCTGGTGCGGACGCGGTGCGCCGCTATGGCGGGCAAACGGTCAATCGAATTTCGGAGTTTGTGGGGCGGAACGGGTTTTTCGCCTCCATGATCGTGCGAATCGTTCCGAGCGCCCCCTTCATCGTGGTCAATATGGCGGCCGGTGTTTCGCACATGAGTTATTTTGCCTTCATCGGCGGATTGGCCATCGGCGTGTTGCCCAAAACCGCGCTTGTGGTGTTCGCTGGCGGCGGATTGATGGCGCTGCTGTCGGGGGGCGGATGGCTCGCAATCCTTGCCCTGGTTGGGATTGCGGCCCTCTGGATCGTATTCATGCTGCTCGCGCGGCGCTGGCTGCGCGGGCCTGAAACAGAGTTAAAAAATCCCGTGGAAGACTCAGAGAACACTGAGGCTGAGGCGGGCGAGCGGCTTGCAATCAGTGACGCACCATCGCACAAGGAGTCATAACCCTTGCCCTAGCGCGGCGACTCGCCTGCTGCGCCTGACAGATAAAGAGGCAGAGAATGTTCTCCAGCGTGTTCGGTCTCCTTTCCGCGGATATCGCCATCGATTTGGGGACGGCGAACACATTGGTCTACGTCAAAGGCCGCGGCGTCGTTCTGAATGAGCCCTCTGTCGTCGCCTACAAGGTGGACAAGGGCCGCAAGCATGTTCAGGCCGTCGGCGCGGAAGCCAAGCTGATGCTGGGCAAGACCCCGGGCAATGTGGAAGCCATCCGACCCATGCGTGACGGCGTGATCGCCGATTTCGACGTGGCCGAAGAGATGATCAAGCACTTCATCCGCAAAGTGCATAATCGCCAGACCTTCGTCAGCCCGCAGGTGGTGATCTGCGTGCCGTCTGGCGCGACCGCCGTGGAGCGCCGCGCCATTCATGAGAGCGCCGTCGGCGCCGGCGCGCGCAAGGTCTATCTGATCGACGAGCCGATGGCTGCGGCTGTGGGCGCGGGCCTGCCGATCGACGAGCCGACCGGCTCCATGATCGTGGACATTGGCGGCGGCACCACCGAAGTGGCTGTGATGTCTCTGTCGGGCATCGTCTATTCGCGCTCGGTCCGTGTGGGCGGCGACAAGATGGACGAAGCCATCATCAACTATATTCGCCGCTCGGCGAACCTTCTGATCGGCGAAACCTCGGGTGAGCGGATCAAGAAGGAAATCGGTTCGGCCACCCCGCCGCAAAAAGGCGAAGGCCTGACGCTGGACATCAAGGGCCGAGATCTGATGAACGGCGTGCCGCGCGAGATCGTCGTGACTGAAGCCATGATCGCCGACGCGCTCTCAGAGCCGGTCGAGCAGATCGTGGAAGCGGTCAAGCAGGCGCTTGAGGCGACCCCGCCGGAACTGGCGGCGGACATTGTCGACAAGGGCATCGTGCTCACCGGCGGCGGCGCCTTGCTGCGTAATCTCGACACCGAGCTGCGCGATCGCACCGGCCTGCCGGTCAGCCTGGCGGACGAGCCGCTGTCTTGCGTGGTTCTAGGCTGCGGTAAAGCGGTCGAGAATCTGCGCCTGTGGCGTCCGATTCTGGCGGAAGCGGTTTAAGCGTGTAAGCGAGCCTGCGAGGGAGGCTATCCAGCGTGGCTCAACGGCGGAGTTCCAGACGGAGACAGGATGAGGGAGTGCGGTTTTCGCCTCTCTTGTTCATCATCTGCATTCTGGTCAGCTGTTTCCTGATTTACATCGACCGGCCTGAAAGCCGACCGCAAGCCCTGACGGGCATGCGGGCCGGCTTCAATGATTTGGCGACGCCTGTGCTTGATCTCAGCGTTCGCCCGTTCCGCGGGCTCGCCAATATCGGTCCGTGGTGGAAGCGCCAGTTCGAGCTCGCCGATGAAAACCGTAATCTGCGCATGCAGGCCGCCGAAATGCGGGCCTGGCGCGACGCCGCCCTGTCCTTGCAAGAACGCAATGCTCGCTATCGTGAAGCGCTGAACCTGCAGGCGGACGCCGCCGAGGCGCGGATCAGCGCCTGGACGGTGGCGGATCGCTCCAATGCCTTCGTCCGCTCGCGCCTGATCGACGCCGGCCATGAAGACGGGGTGCGCCCCGGTTATCCGGCGGTGAATGTGTACGGCCTTGTCGGACGGACGGTGGAAGTGGGGCGCAGTTCCACCCGGATCCTGCTTCTCACGGACATCAACTCGCGTGTGGCCGTGATGGCGGACCGGTCCAACGCCCGCGCTTTGCTTGTGGGCGACAACACTGAATACCCCCGCCTTGAATATCTGGGCGCAGAGCCGGACCTCCAGGAAGGCGACCGCATCGTCACCTCTGGCGATGACAATGTCATGCCGCGCGGCGTGCCGGTGGGGCAGGCTGTGCGTGATCGCGACGGCCGCTGGCGGGTGGCGTTGTTCAGCCGGACCGCACCCATTGATCTGATCTGGATCTGGCCGTTCGAGCCGGTTCAGGCGCCTGAAGCGGACCCGGTTATCGAGCTCTCCACGCCAGAGGAGGCGAACTGATGCGTCCATCGGTCGAACGCAATAACGCCACCACCGATCTGGTGCTGTTCATCGTCACCATGCTGGTTGCGTTGGTCTTGCACGCCTTGCCCAGCCGTCTGGGCGGCGGGCCGGATCTCGCTCCGGCCTTTCCCTTAATTGCGCTGTTTATCTGGTCGGTGCGCCAACCCTGGTTTATCGCTCCGCCTGTTCTACTTCTGGTCGGCGTGTTGCAGGATTTGCTGGCGGGGGCGCCCATGGGCGTCTGGGCGTTTGCGTTTCTGGTCGCCTTCAGCGTCATGCGTTTGCGCGAAGCGGATGGTGCGGGCGGTGAGATCGGCCCTCTGGCCTTGCGGTTCACCTTGACGGCGGTCGTGGCTTTCGGCGCGGCCTGGGGGGCGGGCTCCTTCGCCATTGGCGCCCCGGTGGCGCCTGGACCGTTGATTACTGAAGCGATCCTGACCATCCTTCTGTTTCCGATTTTCGCCTGGTTGTTCGCCCGGCGAAAGGAACGCAGCACCTTCTCCTAAGGCAGCCCAGGCTGAGAAAGAGCGCGAATGCGTCGCGACAAGCAGGAAGCCCAAGCCCAGTTCACCCGCCGGTCCCTTCTGTTGTCAGGGCTCGGGGCGGGGGCTTTCGCCGCCTTGAGCGCGCGCATGTACGGCTTGCAGGTGCTGGAGCAGGACGCTTATCGGCTATTATCTGAGCAAAACCAGTTCAATTTCCGTCTGCAACCGCCTGCGCGGGGGCGATTACTGGACCGGTTTGGTGAAGCGATTGCGGAAAATCGCGAAAGCTACCGGTTGATGATCGTGCGCGATCAGGCCGGCGATCCGCGCGCGGCGCTGGAGCGTTTGTCGCGCTACATGCCGATCAGCGAAACGCGCATCGAACGCATTTTGCGCGCCGTGTCGCGCACCTCTCGCTTCACCCCGGTCACCGTGGCCGAGGATCTCGACTGGGAGACGTTTGCGCGAATCAACCTGCACTTGCCAGACTTGCCCGGGATCACCCCGGATGTAGGCGAAGTGCGCACCTATCCGCGTCCGTATGACTTTGCCCATGTGACCGGCTATGTGCAGGCCGCGCCGCCCGAAGCGGCCAATGACGACCCGCTTTTGTTGCATCCGGGGTTCCGGATCGGTCGGACCGGCGCGGAGTTGCAGCATGAAGACCGTTTGCGCGGCTCGGCGGGGCAGCTCAAGGTCGAGGTGAACGCCACCGGCCGGGTGATGCGCGAAATCCCCGAACAATCCATTCCGTCCGTGCCCGGCCAGGACGTCACCCTGACGCTCGACGCCCGCGCGCAACGCACAGCGATGGAAGCGCTGGGCGATCAAAGCGCCGCCGCGGTGGGGATGGATGTCATCACCGGCGAGGTTCTGGTGATGGCCTCTACGCCCAGCTTTGACCCAAACGCCTTTGTCCTGGGCATCGGGACGGAGGCGTTCGCCTCCCTCAACAACAACCCTTACCGCCCCTTGTTCAACAAGGCGACGACCGGGCTCTATGCGCCGGCCTCCACCGTGAAGGTGATGTCTTCTCTGGCGGCGCTGGAGCATGGCGTCACCGACCCCGAGGAAACGATTTATTGCGGCGGCTCCACGCGGCTGGGCAATCGCGATTTCCACTGCTGGCGGCGCCAGGGCCATGGCCGCATGAATATGCATGAAGCGGTCAAGCAGTCCTGCGATATCTATTTCTACGAAATGGCCAACCGGCTTGGCATCGAGCGCTATCGCGAGATGATGCTGAGCTGCGGTCTGGGGCAGTATTTCGATATCGGCTTGCCCTTCCCGCGTCGCGCTGAGGGTCTGGTGCCCAGCCCGGCCTGGAAACGGTCGCGCCGCAATGAACCCTGGACTACGGGCGACACCTATAATGTGGGCATCGGGCAGGGCGCCTTGCTGGCCTCGCCCCTGCAATTGGCGGTGATGACTGCACGCATTGCGACAGGGCGTCAGGTGACGCCGACGCTGACGCGTGCGACCGGCGCCGCTCCAGACTTCGCCTCCATGGGCTGGAACGCGGAGCATCTCGCCCTTGTCCAACACTCCATGTCGGGCGTGGTCAATGAGCCGGGCGGATCCGCCTATTGGCCGCTGGGCACGCGCGGGCTGGATCTGGACGGGCTTGAAATGGCGGGCAAGACCGGCACGTCCCAAGTGTATTCGATCACCACGGAAGAACGCGCGGCGGGCGTGCGCGATCAGGACGATCTGCCCTGGCGGCTGCGCAATCACGGTCTGTTTGTCTCTTACGCGCCGGTCAGCGCGCCGCGCTATGTGGTCACCGTGGTGATCGAGCATGGCGGCGGCGGCACCCGCGCCGCCATACCCGCCCAAGCCATTTTGCGCGATTTGGTGCGCCGCGATCCCTCAAACGCCCGTCCGGACATGCTCGCTTCGGCGGCGCGTCCGACCACGGAAGGGTAGAGCATGGGCGTTTTCACCCAATCCGCGCCGCGCGGCTTCCGGGGCAAGTTGTTTGAGATCAACTGGGCCTTCGTCCTGTTGATCCTGCTCGTCGGCCTGATCGGGGTCGGCATGCTGTATTCGGTGGAAGGCGGCGCGTGGAACCCTTACGCCTCGCGTCATGCGGTGCGCCTGGGCGTGGGATTGATGATCATGGTGGTCATCGCTTTGTTCCCGCCGCGCTTCTGGATGGGGCTCGCCTATCCGGCCTATCTGGGCGCGCTTGTGCTGCTGGTCGGGGTGGAGCTGATGGGCGCCACGGCGATGGGCGCGCAGCGCTGGATCGATATCGGCCCGATCCGCATGCAGCCGTCTGAAATCATGAAGATCGCCCTGGTTCTGGCCCTGGCGCGGTATTATCACGACCTGCCCGAGGAAAAGGTCTCCTCGCTGGGCGGGCTGATCATACCGGCCTTGATGATCGCCCTGCCCATGGGCCTGATCGTCAAACAGCCAGATCTGGGCACCTCGCTCTTGCTGGCGGCCACAGGGGTGGCGATCGTGTTTCTGGCGGGTCTGAGCTGGAAGGTGATCGTCGGGTCTGGCGTTCTGGGCGGCGTCGCCGGCGGGTTCTTCTTCCAATACGGTTTGCAGGATTATCAACGTCGGCGGATCATGACCTTCATCAATCCTGAAGACGATCCCATGGGCGCGGGCTATCACATCTTGCAGTCCAAGATCGCGCTGGGGTCGGGCGGGATGACCGGCAAGGGCTATATGGAAGGCACCCAGGCGCACCTGAACTTCCTGCCGGAGAAACAGACCGATTTCATTTTCACGATGCTGGGTGAAGAGTTCGGCTTTATCGGCGGGCTGGTGGTGCTGGGGCTGTATGCGCTGATCCTCGCCAATTGCGTGATGATCGCCACGTCGTGTCGCTCGGTGTTTCTGCGCCTGGTGGTGATGGGAGTGGCGACGACCTTCTCGCTCTATGTCTTCATCAATGTGGGCATGGTCATGGGCATGCTGCCCGTGGTGGGCGTGCCGCTGCCGATGATCTCATATGGCGGCACGGTGATGATGACGGTTCTGATCGGCCTGGGCCTGATCCTGGGCGCTCACGTCCACCGCGACACCGAGCCGCCAAAGGGCGCAGGTTTGTTTGGTTAACACCGCATTGCCCAACTTGACCGCAAGGCGCGGATCGACCAACCTCCCGCGCCAAAGCGCCGCAGGGCGGATACGAATTTAAAGCGCGCGCCGCTCAGGCGCGGCTGAGGGGAGGAGACTGCACCTATGGCGATGGGCGGCGCGAGCGCGCACGGAACTTGGAGCAGCCGTTTCGGCTTTCTCATGGCGGCGATCGGCTCGTCGGTCGGACTGGGGAATTTCTGGCGGTTTCCATACACGGCAGGCGAAAACGGCGGCGCGGCCTTCGTGCTGATCTATCTGGTCTGCGTGGTGTTGATCGCCTTTCCGATCCTGATGGCGGAGCTGAGCGTGGGGCGTCATGCCCGCCGGTCAGCGGTGGGATCCACCCGCAAAATGGCGTTTGACGCCGGCGCGTCAGAGATGTGGTCGATCACCGGCTGGGTCGGCATGGCCGGCGGCGTGATGATCTTGTGCTTCTATTCCGTCGTTGCCGGCTGGGTCGCCGCCTATGTGTTCAAGATGCTGTCAGGCGGCATGATCGGCATGGAGCCGTCGGCGGTCTCTGACGCCTTCGGCCAGCTGGTGGGCGACACCCGGACGGTCATTTTGTGGCATACGGCCTTCATGATCGTGACGGTGGGCATTGTGTGCTTTGGCGTCATCAAAGGCATTGAGCGCACGGTCTCAATCTTGATGCCGCTCTTCTTCCTGATGCTGGTGGGCATGGTGATCTATGCCGGTCTGACCGCGGATATGGGCGCAGCGCTTCAGTATTTGTTCGCGCCGGATTTCTCCAAGATCACAGCCCAGACATTCTTGGAAGCCCTGGGGCAGGCCTTCTTCTCGATCGGGGTCGGTTCTGCGATCATGATCACCTATGGCTCCTACCTCTCGCGCAATGACAACCTGCCGCAATCGGCCGTCATCATTGCGGGCGCGGACACGATGGTGGCCATCATTGCAGGTCTGGCGATCTTCCCGTTCGTGTTCGCTTTCGGGCTGAGCCCCGATGCAGGCCCTGGCCTGTTCTTCCAGACCCTGCCCTCTGCGTTCGCGCAGATGCCGGGTGGCCAATGGGTGGGCGGCGCCTTCTTCTTCCTCGCCCTGATCGCGGCTTTGACCAGCTCGATTTCGCTCTTGCAGGTGATTGTGGCCTTTGGTGAAGAGCATACCGATTTCGGTCGCGTGGGCTCGGCGCTGTTCTTTGGCGCGATCATCTACATGTTCGGCATCGCAGCGGCCTTCTCCGGAGAGTTCTTTGACATTCTCGACAAGGTGTCGGGCACGATCCTGCTGCCGCTTGGCGGTTTCCTGATCGCGCTGTTTACAGGCTGGGTGGTCTCCAAGGCGCTCATGCAAAAAGAGCTGCCTGATGCAGGGTCGAAGTTCTTCGCCTATTGGCGTTTCAGCATTCGCTGGCTCGCGCCGGTCGCTGTGGGCCTGATCATCGTGACAGGTCTGGCCAGCACCTTCGGCTTCAACCTGCCCTTCCTGAACTAGGCGGCGGTTTCGCCAGACGACAAAGCCCCGGTCCTTATGGACCGGGGCTTTTTTGTGTGCGGTTCTCGGGCGAGCGGGTCAGGCGAAGCGCCGCGCGAACATGTCAGTGGCGCGCACCAACCCGTCCACCGTGCCCGGCTCGCCCGCGGCGTGACCGGCGTCGGCGACAAAGTTGAGCTGCACGCCGGGCCAGGATTTGGACAATTCCCAGGCGGTGCGCGGCGGCGTGACCATGTCATAGCGGCCCTGCACGATGACGCCGGGAATGTCCGCCAGATGGGCGGTGTCCTCGAGCAAGATCCCGTCGCGTTCCAGAAACCCGCCATGGTGAAAGTAATGCGCTTCGATCCGGGCCAGGGCATCCGACCGGTGCGGGTCCGGGTTCACAAGGTGGGGCGCGACGCTCATCGAAATCAGCGCGCTTTCCCAGCTGGACCAGGCCAGCGCGTCCTCGCGGCGTTCATCCAGGCTGGCGCCGGAGGTCAGGCGTTCGTAATAGGCGGCGATGACCCGCTCGCGCTCGGCCGGCGTCAGGCGGTCGGTCAGCCGCGCCCAGGCGTCGGGAAAAAGCCGGTTGGCGCCGTCACGGTAAAACCAGTCGAGCTCTTTTCGGGTGCAGGCGAAGACGCCGCGCAGCACAAGTCCCAGCACATGGTCTGGACAGGCGCGCGCATAGGCGAGCCCCAGCGTCGCCCCCCAGGAGCCGCCGAACACCAGCCATTTGTGAATGCCCAGATGTGACCGCAATTGTTCGATATCATTGACCAGATGGGCGGTCGTGTTGTGCTCCAGCAAGGAATAGGGGCGTGAGCGCCCGCAGCCACGCTGGTCAAACACGATGATGCGATACCGGCGTGGGTCGAAAAACCGCCGCATGGCGGGGGCGGCGCCGCCGCCCGGACCGCCATGCAAGGTGATCACGGGCACCCCGTCGGGGCGGCCGCAATCCTCGTAATACAGGCTATGGCCCTGTCCGACGTCCAGAAAGCCGGTATGCAGCGGCGTTGTGGGCGGATACAGGCCCAGCCGGCGGTGGGAGCGGAGTGTGTCCATTTTTCGCGCGGTAATCAGCCGATTAACCCTCAAGTTCTGTTTACCGTGACACTATGTCGTTTTATCACTGTGTGGAACCGGGTTCGGAGGGGAAACCGGTCTGCGTCAAAAAGGGTCGCTTCGGCATGCACTCGTTCGTCCGGGCTTTAGGCCTAGGTATCGTTCTTAGCGCCTGCATCCTGTCCTCAGGATGCGCCAGCCAGCCGATTGCGCTGGGCGCTGACACTCAGGCCGGCATGGCCGCCGAGACACAGCTGAGAACGCAATCGCAAACCGTGAACGCGCTGGTGGACGATGAGGGCTGGTCGCTGAGCGCCGCCCCCGCCGCTGCGGCGCGCGCCTTTTTCGGCCGTCTGATCAATGGCGCCAGCGATGAAGAAGCTGCGGCGGATCCGGTCAGCGTTTATGTGGACGCGCAAGGCGATGCGATGGTCCAAGCGCTCAATTCTGATCTGGGGCGCCTGATCGGCCTGACGCGCGCGATCGCCGACGCGGCAGAAGACATCGCCGGGGCTGAGCATACGCTGGGGCAGGCCAGCCTGACCCAGGATCTGGCCTCTGCGGAAAGTGCGCTCGGGGCTGTTCGCCGGGCGCAAGACTTCTTCATCGCCGTGTCAGACCGTCTGGATGACGATGGCGCGATAAGCGGGCATGAGCCCTCATTGCAGACGCTCGACGCCGAGAAAACCCGCCTCGCCAATGCGGCGGACGCCCTGGCGCAACGCCGCTGGGCGGCGCACTCCAATCTGGGTCTTGCAAGTTAATGAGCCAATCAATTCCGGGCGACGCGCTCGACCCGCAAACCGTCAAGGGCTTCCTCGCTGATGATGAAGGCCAGGCTTTGGCCCGGCATGCCCGTATCGCCGCCGAACAGGCGCCGGGCGCTTTTGTTGAAATCGGCAGCTGGTGCGGACGCTCCAGCGTCTATCTGGGCCGGGCCGCACGCGCGGCGGGCCGCCTTCTGTTCGCCGTCGATCATCATCGCGGCTCTGAAGAACATCAACCGGGCGAAGGCTATCACGATCCTGAGCTTTATGACGCTGAGCTGGGCCGTGTGGACACGCTGCCGGCCCTGCGCCGGACTTTGGCGCTGGCTGATCTCGAACGCGACGTCATCGCGATGGTCGGACCGTCGGCACTGATCGGCGCCAGCTGGTCAGGCCCGCTCAGCTTTGTGTTCATCGATGGCGGTCACGCCATGGACACAGCGCTGGCCGATTACCGGGCTTGGGCGGGGCATGTGGCGCGCGGCGGATTGCTCGCCATTCATGACGTCTTCCCCAATCCCGAAGACGGCGGTCGTCCGCCTTACGAAATCTGGAAACTCGCTGTGGCTTCGGGGCTGTTCGAACCGGTGGAGCGGGTCAATACGCTCGAGATTCTGCGCCGTCTTTAAGCCAGGCGTCGGCCCGGGCATGACGGATCAGCAGATCTGATCCGGCGCTGAGCCCATAGAGCGCGTCCGCCGCCAGGATCACCGCGCCGGCGGTCCAGCTGGGACGTTCCTTGGGCCAGACCTGACCCAGCTCATACTGCCAGCCCATCCAGTACCCGTCGCCGTCACGCGCCAGCGGCGCCAAAGCGCCCAGAAGGTTTTGCGCCCGGACCGTGTCGCCGATGCTCAGGCACGCCAGCGCCAGCTCTGCGGTTTCCGCGGCGGTGATCCACGGCTCTTCGGTGACGCAGCGGCAGCCCAGATCCTCGACCACGAACCGGTCCCACCCGGCATGAAGGTGCGCCTTGGCTTCCAGCCCCGTCACTACACCGCTGAGCACTGGATAATACCAGTCCATGGCGTAGCGAGAGCGGTCTTCGCCCAGCCGGTCAAACCGGTGCGGCTTGGTGGTGAAGGCGTGGGCGATCTGACGCCGGGCCTGGGCCCAGTCGCTGCGTTTGCGCCCCAGGGCGTCGGCGACGCGCAAGCCGCATTCGAGACTTTTAAACAGCGAGGCGTTGCCCGCTTTCAGCGAATCCACCGCCTCCAGCGCCTGCCCCTCATCGGGCTTGCGCCAGACCACGTCGCCATGGGGCGTCTGGTGGTCCATCACCCAGTCGAGCGCGCGGCTGATCATGTCGGCGTGGCGGGCGATCAGGCGTGGTTCATCCAGCGCCAGCGCGCTGCGTAAGACGGTCACGGCGGCATAGCCGGTGAAATTGGTGTCATGGGCGGTGACGGGATCGGCTGGCGGCGCGATCCGCTCGCCGTCTTGATCCATGGGCACGCCCGCGCCCAGCTCACCCAGCCATGAGCCATCGGCGTGCTGGCGATCGGCCAGGGCGTCAAGGGCCGCATGGGTAGCGGTTTCCCGGCCTGCGATGGCTAGCGCCATGGCGCTTTCGCCATGATTCCACGGATCCCAGACGCCGGTCTCAACCCACGGAATAGACCCGTCGCGCAATTGCAGATCCTCGATCCGGTCCGCGCAGGCGGCGATGTCCACGCCAATGGATTGCGGGCGATGGCTCATGCCGCGTCTTTCTGAAAATAGAGCGCGACGGACTTGCCCATCACAGGGTTCAAGGCGGCTTCCGTCCAGCGCGTCAAGCGCGGCTTTTCCATCAAATCCCATTCGAGAAGCTTGCGGAAAGCGTTGACCGAGCGGCTTTCGTCCTGGCGCTCCCATTTGGCGCAGCGCAGCCACCAATAGGGCGCGTGCAGGGCGTGCGCCCAATGGCGCTTATAGGGGCGGTACCCGCGACGGGCGACGCGGTCGCGAAGCTCATGATCGCGGAAGATGCGCACATGGCCGCCCGGCGTGTTCTGATAGCCTTCAGACAGCGCCCAGCAGATCTTTTCCGGCCAATAGCGCGGCACGGACAACGCAAAGCGCCCGCCGGGCTTCACAATACGAGTGATTTCATCAAGCGCCGCGTCCACATCGGGCAGATGTTCAAGCACTTCAGAACAGATCACCACGTCAAAGCTGTCATCGGCGAAGGGCAGGCGACCGGCGTCGCCCACGCTCCACACCGCGCTGCGGGGTGGGTTCTGGGGCGGCGGAGGCAGCTCGAAGAATCCGTCAATCGCGCCTTTCAGGTCTTCCAGGCTGAGATCCAGCATGGTCACGTCCAGCGCCTTGTCATGCCAGTAAAAGGCATGGCTGTGCCGGCCGCGTCCGCAGCCCAGGTCGAGGACACGCTGGCCGTCTTTGAGGTCCAGCGCATCAAGGTCCAGCGTCACCATCATTGGGCGGCAAGCTCCGTTATGTCAGGCAGGCGCCCGCGCTCGTCCAGCGCTTGGGCGTAAAGGTCCAGGCTGGCGCGTGCATGTTCATCCCAGCGAAAGGCGCTGTGCGCGCGAGCCGCGCACGCGGCGCTCATCTGCTGGCGCAAGGCCGGGTCTGACAGGACTCGCTCCAGCGCATCCGCCAGTCCGTCCGCATCCTCCACCTCGGTTACAAGACCGGCGTCGCCCGCGACTTCCGGCAAGGCGCCGCCGCGCGACACGATCACCGGCGCGCCGCAGGCCATGGCTTCCGCCGCGGGAAAGCCAAAGCCTTCAAAACGAGAGGCGGAAACAAACACCGTCGCCTTGCGATAAAGCGCCACGATTTCATCGAGGCTGAGGCCGGAAACGAAGTCCACGCTGTCAATCAGCCCGGTGTCTTTGAGCGCACGCTTGGTGGGGCCGTCGCGCAGGGATCCGATCACGGTCAGGCGCGGCGTGCGGCCGCGGCCTTTCAGCTTCGCCAGAGCGTCGATCAGCACGTCGAGCCCCTTGATGGGAACATCCGCGCTGGCGAGCGCCAGAACATGGTCCTCGTCACGGCTCACTGTCGGATCGGGCTTGAAGCTGTCCAGATCCAGCCCGTTGAACGCCACGCGCACCCGGTCGGGATCAACGCCGCAACGCTGGGCGTAAGACTGCCGCGCGGCGTCCGACACCGCCAGAAAGCGTGGCAGGGCGCGCGCGGCTTTGGCCTGATGATCCACAAAGGAATGCCAGCGCCGGGTCAGGGCGCGCCGCCACCAGTTCGCCGCCCCCGCCACGGCGAAATCGCGATCAATGGCGATGGGGTGGTGCAAGGTGGTGATCACCGGCAGATAGCTGTCGACGCCGGTCATCGGCAGGGCGAGCGTCTGATTGTCATGCACAACGTCAAACCGGTCGCCATGCTCGGCCACCCAGGCTTCCAGACGCAAGGCGTAGCTGACCATTTCGGCGAAGGCGCCGGTATTATGCGCCAGCCATTCGGTTCGGTTGGCGCGATCCAGCAGCGTTTCGAGCCGGAGCGTCAGGAACGCATTGTCGACGCTGAACAGATCGAGCGACGGCAGCGTGATCAGCTCGATATCCGGATCAAGATCAGGATAGGGCGGGCCTGAAATCACCGACACGGCGCAGCCCTGATCGGCGAGGGCGCGCGACAGGGCGCGGACATACACGCCCTGACCACCCACATGGGGCGCTGAGCGATAGCTGGAGACCAGCACGCGCAAGGGCGCGGAGCGGGTCTGGGTCGGATCAAGGACGGCGTCTTTCATGAAGGCGGGAAGCTATCGCCAGCCGCGCCGGAAACCAAGAGCAAACAGTGTTCACTACACGGTCAATCGCGCTTTCCTCACAGGACCAGCCGCGCTAAGCCCCCTGACATGTCCGCCGCGCTCATCCAGATTCCGCGCCCTGTGCGCTTTGCGCTCTTTTACGGGGCGTTCTATCTGGGGTTCGGCGCCTACCTGCCCTACATGCCCGTCTGGTATGAAGGACGGGGATTAAGCCCTGAAATGATCGGAGCCGCGGCCGCCGCCTCAATGGCGGGACGCGTGATCGCCGCGCCGCTGGGCGCGATGCTGGCTGACCGGGCGCCGAAAAAGCGCTGGGCGGTCCTCACCTATTCCCTGGTCTCGTTTTTCGCTTTCGCAGCCTTCATCCCCGCGACCAATCCCTGGGCGATCTTGGTGTTGGCGGGCCTCGCCGGAGGCGCCTTCACCGGCATCATGCCGATCATCGACGCCTTCGCGATCCAGGAATCAAGCCGCCGCCGGTTTGCGTTCGGCCCGCCACGCGCGTTCGGCTCGGCGACTTTCATTCTTGGCAATGTGGGCGCGGGCTGGCTGATCGGCTGGCTGGGCGGCGAGGCGGCCCTGGCCTGGACTTTGATCGGCGCCGCGCTGGCGGTGTTGACCGCGCTGATGCTGCCCGAAGGGCGCAACCGGCCCGAGCCTGTCGCCCCCGAGATCACGGCGCCGAAGACCGGCATGGTCGCGGCCATGCTGTCCAATGGCTTGCCGTTGGCCTTTGCGGCGTCAGCGCTGATCCAGGGCGCGCACGGGTTTTATTATGGATTTTCCGCCGTCGCCTGGCGCGCTGAGGGCGTGCCCGCCGGGGCGGTGGGATTGCTCTGGGCCACCGGGGTGGGGGCCGAGATCGTGTTTTTCGCCGTGTCCGCCCGGCTGCTTCAATCGGTCAGCCCTGCAAAAGTGCTGGCGCTGGGGGGTGCGGTGTCCGTGGTTCGCTGGTTGGCGCTCGCGGCCTCCCCGCCGCTTTGGCTCCTGTTTCCGCTCCAGCTGCTGCACGCTTTCAGCTTCAGCGCCACCTATCTGGGCTTTTTGCGATATGCGGCGGAAAACAGCCCGCAGCGCTTCGCCTCCATGGCGCAGGCGATCAATTCTGCGTTTTCAGGCGGTCTGATCCTGGCGCTGGCGGCCTATGCGTCGGGATTCGCGTATAGCGCGTATGGCGCAGGCGGCTTTGCAGTGATGGCGATTCCGTCGGGTCTGGGTTTGCTCTTTGCATTCTGGCTCGTGCAAACCGCGCGAACACAGCCATAATGGAGCCACACTCCCATTTCAGCCTCACAGCTCAGGGGAAGCGGGGACCATGACAGCAGCGATCGCAACAGAGCGCCAGCAGGCGGAGCTGACCACGCGCCATGAAGGCGCGCGTCTGGTGCTGGAGCCGCGCGGCGACTGGCTGATCGAGACGGTCGGGCGTTTCAACCGCCAACTCAAGCGCATAGAAGCCGAGACCGATCCTCAAGATCTGGTGATTGACCTGACCCATCTGGGCCGGATCGACACCGCTGGCGCTTATCTGCTGGGCCGGACCCTCAGCCGGTGCGGCGAACCGGATGCGGACTGGCATTTCATCGGCCGTCACGAGACGGCGCGCCGCCTGATGGGGGAGATGCGCGAACGCCTCGCCGATTGCCCCATGCCTGACGAGACGCCACGCGGCGTGGTCGCCACCTTCGCCCGGATTGGCGCAGGGGTGGAGGATGGCGTGAAGGAAACCGTTGAATCCTTCGCCTTTTTCGGCCGCACCATTACCACCGGGCTCAGCGTGCTGATCAATCCGACCAAGATGCGCTGGACGCCCACCATTCACTTGATGGAGACGGCGGGCGTGGACGCGCTGCCGATCATCTCCGTGCTCAGCTTTTTCATCGGCGCGGTCGTGGCCTTCATGGGCGCAAGCCTGCTTGAAACCTTCGGCGCCTCGGTGTTCACCGTGGATCTGGTCGGCATCGCGGTGTTGCGTGAGTTTGGCGTGCTGATTACGGCGATCTTGCTGGCGGGGCGATCAGATTCCGCCTTCACCGCCGCCATCGGCTCGATGAAGATGCAGCAAGAGATCGATGCGATGAAGGTGATGGGCCTCGACCCGTATGAGGTTCTGGTCCTGCCGCGCGTTCTGGCCTGCGTGCTGATGGCGCCGCTTCTGACCCTGTCGGCCATGGTGGCGGGGGTGGTGGGCGGCATGATGGTCAGCTGGTGGACGCTGGACATCTCACCCAATTTCTTCCTGACCCGCATGCACGACACTATCGACCTCAAGCATTTCCTGGTGGGCATGTCCAAGGCGCCGGTGTTTGGCCTGGTGATCGCCATTGTAGGCTGCCGTCACGGGCTTCAGGTGGGCGGTGATGTGGAGAGCCTGGGCGCGCGGGTGACCACGTCTGTGGTGCAGGCGATCTTTGCGGTCATCGTGATCGATGCGCTGTTCGCCATGATGTATCTGGAGCTCGACATATGAGCGGCGCCCCCCTCATCGAAGTACGCGGCCTGCGCAGCCAGTTCGGCTCTCATGTGGTTCATGACAACCTCGATCTCGAGATACGGCAGGGCGAGACTCTGGGCATTGTCGGCGGGTCAGGCTCGGGCAAGTCGGTTCTGATCAACACCATTTTGGGGCTGAAATCCCCAGATGGCGGCGAGATCCTGTTTCGCGGCGCGCCCATGTCAAAAATGTCGGGCCGCGACCGGCTGGAGCTGGAAAAGCGCTGGGGCGTATTGTTTCAGGCCGGCGCTCTGTTCTCCTCGCTGACGGTGCAGGAAAACGTCATGGCGCCCATGCGCGAGCATGTGCGCATGCCGGTCAGCTTGATGAAAGAACTCGCGGATCTCAAGATCGGCCTGGTGGGATTGTCGGGCGAGGCGGGCGGCAAGTTTCCCGCGGAATTGTCGGGCGGCATGAAAAAGCGCGCCGGGCTGGCGCGGGCCCTGTCACTGGATCCCGACATTCTGTTTCTGGACGAGCCCACGGCCGGGCTCGACCCGATCGGGGCCAGCGCCTTTGATGATTTGATCAAGGAATTGTCTGAGACCCTGAATCTGACCGTGGTGATGATCACCCATGATCTTGATAGCCTGCACGCCATCTGCGACCGGGTTGCGGTGATCGCCGACAAGACGATCATCGCCAATGCGCCGCTGGATGCGCTGACCCGCAATCCGCATCCCTGGATCCAGGAATATTTTGGCGGTCCACGCGGACGCGCCGTGTTAAGACAAGCCGCTGAGGACTAGAGGCACGCTATGGAAACCAAAGCGCATCACGCCATTGTGGGTTTCTTCGTCGTTTTCCTGACGGTGTCGGGGGTGATGTTGTCGCTCTGGCTGTCCGGGGCGGCGCTGGACCGCGAATTTCGTGAATACGACGTCGTCTTTGACGGCGCGGTGAGGGGCTTGCGCCCGGCATCGGAGGTTCGCTTTAACGGCATTCAGGTCGGCGAAGTGACCGAGCTGGGCCTAAATCCTGATAATCCCGGCCAGGTAATTGCGCGCATTCGGGTGAATGTGGAAACGCCGGTGAAGTCGGATTCCGAAGCCCAGCTGGAGCCGCAAGGTCTCACAGGGCTGTCTTATATCCAGATCTCGGCGGGGTCTCCCGATGCGGAGCGCCTTGAAGGCCGGCCCGGTGATCGCGCGCCGCGCATCTACGCCACTCAGGCCCAGATCGAGCAATTGGTGGAAGGGGGCGAGAGCCTTCTGGAATCCGCCCAGCTCAGCTTTGTGCGGATCGGTCGCCTGCTCAGCGATGAAAACCTCGAGAGCATGACCAACACGCTCAATCATATCGAGACGATCACAGGCGATCTGGCCGAGCGCGAACTGTTGATCAGCGAAGCGCGTGCGGCGCTGAACAGTGTGCAGCAGGCGGGCGCAGATGTGTCCGTCGCCGCCCAGGCCATGCAGCAATTCGCCCAGGTCACCGAACGCTATGTGGTCGATGACCTGACGCCGGCGACGCTAGACACCGCCGCCGCCGCGCAGGAAGTCGATCGCACCGCTGTCGAGACCTATGACGCGCTGGTCGCGATCCGACCGGGCGTCGAAGAGTTTTCCGAGGACGGGCTGACCCAGCTGACCGCAACCTTGCGCGATCTGCGATCCCTGGTCGCCGCGCTTGAACGAGTCGCGCTGGAGCTGGAATCTGATCCAGCCGGATTTATCGCCGAACCTGAAGGCGCTGAAGTGGAGGTGCCGCGATGAGCACTTTAGGAAAAATCGCGCTGGGCGCGCTTGGAGCGGTGAGTCTTCTGGTCACGCCAGGCTGCATCTCCTTGCTGCCGGAAAGCGAGCCGGTGTCGCTGTATCGCCTGACCGGTCTGACGGCGGACGAAGTGGCCCCCTCCGCCCAGGCGCAAACCATATTGATTGATCATGTCAGCGCGCCACGGGGATTGGCGGTCGACCGGGTGGCGCTGCTGCGCGATGGCGAGCTGGCCTATATGGCAGGCGCGGCCTGGCTGTCGCCGGCGCCCACGCTGTTGCACGATCGTATTCTGGATGTCTTCCTCAGTGAAACGCCGGAACTGATCCCCGCCCGCAGTGAAGACGGGGTGCTGGCGCGCTATCGCCTGCAGCTGGAGTTGCGCCGGTTTGAAGCCGAATACGATCAAGGCGACGACCGCGCACCGCTGATCCAGATGCGTATGGTCGCCCGCCTGATTGATCGTGAGGAGCGCGCTTTGGCGGCCTCACGCCGCTTTGATATCAGCGTCCGGGCCAGCGATAACCGTCAGGCGGCGCTGATAGAGGCGTTCAGCCAGGCCTCCAATCAAACCGCCCATGCCCTGGCGGACTGGACGACCGGCGTGGTGTGCGCGGATAGCGCCTGTTAGCGAGGGCGACCCAGCGTGTAACAAAGAGGGCCGGGCTTATCTGACAAGCCCCTTACCGGATGTGTTGATGATCCTGACCGGATCAGGGTGCAATCATCAACACGCTGTTCGTCCCCTACGAGACCAGATTGCCAGATGCTGCGCGGCGCACGAATGTCAGTTTACGATCCTTGTCGGTCGCGAGCACGCAGACGGCTCAACGTGACCGGTGTGATCCCCAAGAAGGATGCAATCAATGTATGGGCAAACATGGCCTCATAGCTTGGGAAGGTCTGGCGAAACCAGTTGAGCCGTTCAGCACCTCCAAGAGCCGCAAGGCACCACTCTCTCTCCGCTTTCTGGTTCAACGCGTCTCGTAGAACCGCATTCGCCCAATTTCGGATGGACTGAGATGAGATCATCAGATTTGAAAGCAAATCACTGTCGATCCTGGCAAGCGAGACATCGGTGGTTGCCGCAATGGAGACGAGCGACTCGCTATCCCGCGTTCGCGCGATGTTCGGCGTAACAACACAGGGACCGACATAGAATCCAACACAGACTTCTTTGCCCTCTGGGTCGCCGATACTGCTCGTCAGACACCCCTCCAAAAGAACGTACTCATCTGTTTCGGGTTGTCCTTGACGGGTAACTTGCTCCGCCTTGTTCAGACGCCTTGGTTTCCATTGAGCCGCAAAACCTTCCCTGCAAGCCACATCTGACAAGTCAGGTGATCGCGTCAGGAAGGTCCTCAGATCCATTTTGGCAAGCCTTATCAATTGATAATGCAGATGGCTTTGTCTGACGGCATGTGTGGCTCAGGTCAAGGAGGCAGCAAAATGACGAAAGAAAACAGTTCAAAGCACGTCGGAATGATCGCGATTGGCGCAGCAATGGTTGCGGCGTCAATTTACTTCGCAATGGTTAGCATCACCCTCGCCCACCTCGAGGTCGTTTCGGGGCAGGCGCCCTTCGACATGCGACCATTCGGTTACGGTCCCGTAGAGGCGGCATCGCTTCTTGACGCGTTGGGAATGGAGGGGCGCCAATACTATCTCAAACGCCAGATACCTCTGGACATACTCTACCCGGCGTTGCTCGCGCTGACCTTGAGCTGCACGGTTCTCTGGTTCGGGCAACGTTTGCCAAACAATAGACTTGTCCACCTTGCCGTTGCGCTCTCGGTCGGCAGTGCGTTGTTCGATTACATCGAAAACCTCGGGGTCGTGGCGATGATTTGGAGCTGGCCAGACGTATCGGGCCCCTTGGTCTACGCCACAAGCACAGCGACAATCGCCAAATCCGTCACTACAATGTTGGCTGTGAGTCTGGCGCTTCTCATTGGGTTCATCTGGACGCGCCTGCCTAAAGCGGATGTGCGCGTTTAGATGAATAATGACCGCTTTGTCTTACACAGCCGACATCCCTGACGACGAAACTGCCCCCGCAGATATCTGCGAGGGCATTCACCTGACGAGAACCTTGGCGCACTCGGGGGCATGCGTGGTTCATCGACACATCTGGTAAGAGGCCGGCCCCATCTGAGGCCGGCCTTTTTGTGTGTGCCGCCGAGCGCCTAGGTGTCGCGATTGCGGCGATTGCGTTTGGGATCGTCCTTGTTCGCCGACGGAGTCTCGTCTGAATCCATGTTGGCCAGAAGATCGCGCCAGCGCCAGCTGGCTTCCTTGCGGGCTTTCTCGACGCCGTCGCGGATGCTGTCGCGCACCGGATCCTCTTCATCGCCATTGAGCGCCGCCTCGTCTTCATCTTCGTCAGAGCGGCCAGGCCGGACGGCCTTCAGATCGGGCTTGCTCTCATCCTTGCGGCGGGCGCGTTCGGCCTTGCGTTCTTCAATCTTGGAGGCTTCCCAGTCTTCATCGCGCTCGGCGCTGTCACGCGTCTGCGCGGAGCGGGCGTCAGCCTCGCGTTTGGCGATTTCCGTGCGCTTGCGCGCCGGTTTGTCGGCTTTGTCGCCGTCCTCCTCCTTGCGCCGGGCGCTGAGCGGATCGGGCAATTCGTTGATGTTGAGGTCCAGCGGTTTGTGACCCCCGGCCACAGAGCCCATGCGCAGGATGAAATCGCTGAGCAATTCATAGTTCTGGCGGATGCGCGACTGGAACAGGGCGTCAATGTCGCGTGCCTGGTCGGAGGCGGTCTGCGCGGTTTCATTGAGCTGGGTCAGACCATCTTCCAGGGTGCGCTGCATGGCCTTGGCGGCGTTGCGCGCGGCGTCCGGTGCGTCATCAAGCTTGCTGCGAAGCCCTGACAGTTCATCCTCGATCCGGCGGCTTTCGCGGCGCGCGGCGTCGAGGGTTTCAGACATTTGCTTGCGCACCGCCTCGGCGGCCTCTTCGGCAGCCTTCTCGGCGCGAACGGTCAGGTCTTCAGCCTCGCGCAGGCGGGCCTGGAAGGCGTCGTCAGAGCGGCGGGCCACGTCAAACCCGCTTTCGCTAACCCGTTCAAGCGCGGCTTCGGCGTCGTCGGCCTGTTTCTTCAGGCTCTCGCCGGCTTCCTCGGCGGCTTCGCGCGCAGAACGGGCGGCGTCGCGCATCCGGTCGAGCGCACGCTCCTGAGCGCGGGCGGCTTCTTCGCTGCGTTCAGACAGGGAATTGGCCAGGTCCTTGGCCTGTCCCAACGCCTTATCTACGGCGTCAAGGAAGACTTCGCCGGAATTCTTGGCGGTGCTTTCAAGGATTTCAGCCCCGTCGCGCGCCTTGCGCGTCATGGTTTCGAGCTCAGCCTTGTGGAAGTCGAGCGCGGCGCCGATCTTTTCTTGTTCCTTGCGCAGGGTTTCGGTCACATCCTGCAGGCGGTCGCGGTGTTTGAGATAGGCGTCTTCCAGCCCGTCGGTGCGATTGCGCAGCATGTCGGAGAAGTCGCGCAGCTCGGTGGCGCGCGCGTCCAGCGACAGGGCGACCCGGTCGCCGGCTTCCTCGGCGGCCTGTCCGGCTGCGCTCAGGCGCTCGGCGCCAGAGCGGATCAGGCGCTCGCCCTCTGACGCCTTGGCGTCGGCCAGCTCGGCGGCGGCGGCGACCATTTTGGACTGGTCCTGAATGGCGGCCGCGATCATGGCCGCCTTGTCATCCAGGCCTTCAGACACGTCATTGAGGCGCAGGCGTTCGTCGCGCAGGGCGCGGGTCAGCTGTTCGGCGCGCTCCTTGGCGCGGCTGGAGCCGTCTTCGAGGCTTTCGGCATGGTGGGTGATCACCTCTTCCATGGCCGCAAGCCGCGCCAGGGCGCTCTCCATCGCCTTGTTGACGCGGTCCACCTGCATGGTGATCGCATCGGCCAGCCGCGAGGCGTCTTCCTCGGCATGCTCGGTCGGGGTGGCGAGACGCAGGACCGCCGCATCCAGATGACGCGCACGAGAGCCGGCGCGCGATACTTCACGTCCCAGAAGGCCCGCCAGCACGAACAGCAGAGCCGGGGCGGCCGCGAAGACGGACAGGCCGGCCATCTGCGCCGGGCTTAAAGCGGTGAGATCAGTATAACCGGCGAGATAGGCCGCAGCGCCGCCAAACCACAATAATCCAAACGCGGCGCCGCCAAACGCCAGCCATCCGCCGCCTTCGGTCTTGGGAGGGGGCGCGGTCATCTGGGGGGCGAGCGGGGTGGAGCGCACAGCCTCCAGCGCGCCGCCCGCCGGTTCGGCGATCACGCTTTCCTCAATCTTTTCAGCGTCTTTTGTATCCTTGGCAGCCATGACGTCTCGTCTGGTTTGGCGCTGATCCCGTTCGGATATCGCCGTGAAACGACTATCCTAACAGAATCACGCGGCACTGCAGGCCTGTTTGTTCAGACCCTGTGTGTAACGCCAGAGTGTGAGTCGATCAAAGCGCGGGAAGCGCACGCCGCAAAGATAGGGTTTCGCAATCGTTAACAATAACGATCTGCGGAACAGCGTGCGCATGCGCAGCGCCAGAGCCGCCCTGAGGCGGTGCGGTCACAAGGGAAGGAGCGCACGAGGATTGAGCGTTATGCGCGGGCATTGAAAATGAGGCTGAGGACAGCAGAGCGTCGCCTGAAAAGATTTCGATCTGTTGAGGGACCAGCTGCACGGCGCGCGCTTCATCGTCACGCTCATACCCCAATCCCAGAAAAGAGAGGGTGGCGGCGAGAATCATATGGGCGATATCGATCAGAAGCGACATAACGAGCCTTGGCGCAAGTTGAGCCATGTTTTTATGCGCCCGGCCCGAGATCGAGACAAGGTCATTCGCGCTGAAATTTCATGAACTCTTGGTAAGACTAGATGGTGCTGGACTGATAACAGTCTTGCGCCGCCTCTGAAATGCGGCGAGCTTATCAAATACTCAAGGCCTGTTAAGACTGGGGCCTGTCAGGACTGGGGGATTGTCATGAGCCTGCATACCGCGCCAGTGGCCGCGAAGGACCGCTTTGAAAGTCTTGATGTTCTTCGCGGCATCGCCGTGCTGGGCATTCTGATGATGAATGTGCAGGCTTTCACCATGGCGTCCAACGCCTATGCGTACCCGCCGGCGCACATGGATCTGACCGGGGCCAATCTGACGGTCTGGTATATCTCGCACGTCTTTTTCGAGATGAAGTTCATCACCATTTTCTCCGCCCTGTTCGGCGCCGGTATGCTTTTGATGGTGGGCGAAGAGGAAGGCGCCTCGCGCAAGCTGCATTTCTCGCGCATGACCTGGCTCTTGGTGATCGGCCTCATCCACATGTTCGGCCTGTGGTTTGGCGACATCCTGGTCACCTACGCCATCGCAGGTTTCATCATCGTGTTCTTCCGGCGCATGTCGCCAGGCAAGCTGATCGGCTGGGGCCTGTTCTGGATCACGCTGTCCGGGCTCCTGATGATCGCCATCTTCGCTAGTTTCACCCTCTTGCCGGCCGATATGGGGCCGGTGGATGTGGGCATGGCCTATAGCGAGGAGCAGCTGGCGGAGCTGGTGAACACCTATCAGAGCGGCTATTGGCCCAGCCGCATCCCCAACGCGATCAACGGGCTGGCCGGTATTTTGATGGTCGCGTTCTTCGGTGGTCGCATCGTTGGCGTGATGCTGCTCGGCATGGCGCTGTACAAGCTCGGTTTTGTGCTGGGCCGGTGGAGCGTGCGCAATTACGTCATCGCCGCTGCGGTCGGGCTGGGCGTCGGCTTGCCGATCGTGGCCTGGGGCGGCCAGATCGCCATCGAACACGACTTCTCTCTGGACACGATGTGGATTCATACCGCCACCAATTATGGCGGCAGCCTTCTGGTCAGTTTCGGCTATGCAGCTGTGGTCAATCTGGCGTGCAAGGCGCCCTGGCTGAAGCTGGTGCGCGCGCCGTTTGCGGCGGCCGGGCGCATGGCGTTCACCAATTATCTCACGCAGTCGATCGTCATGGTGTTCCTGACCGTGGGCGGGATCGGCCTTGGCCTGTTCGGCGAGCTGGAACGCGTGCAGCAGGCGCAGCTGGTGGTCACGGTCTGGATCGTCCAGCTGATCGTCTCCGTACTCTGGCTTCAGATGTTCCGCTTCGGTCCGTTTGAATGGCTGTGGCGCAGCCTTAGCTATGGCAAACTTCAGCCCATCATGAAGGTCAAGACCTGATGCGGGTTCAAGCCGGCGACGCGTTCGCCGTCTATGGCCTGCTTCGCGCCGGGGAGAGCGGATTCGCGCAATTCGGGCTTGAAAACGCCTTCGCCCCCCTCGGCCCCTGCACCCTGCGCGGCCAGCTTTATGATCTGGGCGCCTATCCGGGGCTGGTCGAGGGGGCGGGCTCTGTGGTTGGCGAACTCTTTGAAGTGCGCGATGCGTCCGTTATGCCAAAAGTGGATGCGTTTGAGGATTACTGGCCCGAAGATCCGGCGCGATCACGCTATGTGCGCAGACACGTCCGGCTCATCGAGCCGGACCGGGACGCCTGGGTCTATGTCTGGGTGCTCGGCCTTGAGACCGCCCGGCTGATCCCCAGCGGCGACTGGTTCAAACGCGAAACCGCCTAGACGGCGTCCGGCTGATTTTCAGGCGCGGCGCGTTCAAACTCAGGCAATGCGCGGGCGGCGTCGTCCGCTGCGACCAGCCGCGGATACGGCGTCAGATCAACGCCGAACCGGCGCGCATTGAACATTTGCGGCAGCAGGTAAATCTCCGCCAGGCTCGGACCGTCGCCAAAGATGAAACCGTTTTGGCCTTTCGCCTGTTCGGCCAGTTTTTCCAGCGCGTCAAATCCGAGGCTGATCCAGTAGCGCGCCCAGGCGGGGCCGGCCTCGGCGTCATCGCCGGACAACTCGCGGGCTTTTTTGAGGATGCGCAGGTTTTGCAGCGGATGAATATCACAGCCGATGGCCGCCCCGAAAGCGCGCACGCGGGCGCGATCGATGGGATCAGAGGGGAGGAGCGGGCGCTGCGGGAAAGCCTCTTCAATCCATTCCAGGATCGACACCGACTGGGTGAGCACCTGTCCGTCCACTTCCAGCGCCGGGACAAGGCCTTGGGGGTTCAGAGCTTTATACGCGTCTGAATGCTGCTCGCCCGTGGCCAGGTTCACCGACACATACTGATACTCAACGCCCTTCCAGTTCAGCGCCAGACGCGTGCGATAGCTGGTGCCGGAGCGAAAATAGCCGTGCAGGACGAGTTTCATTGAATTTTTCTCCGGTGTTTGAGGCGGGCCGCTGAGATAGGGGGTGAATTTAGTTGCAAATGATACTATCTTCCGCCACACGACGATGCGCGCCGGAGAGCGGCTGATCAAGCCCGCCGGCGCATCACGATTGATTTAAGGGAGCGCCCCCATGGCCGATCTGTTTGAGAACCCGTTGGGCACCGACGGCTTTGAGTTCGTCGAGTATACGAGCCCGGAACCGGAAAAAATCGAGGCGCTGTTTCAGAGCCTCGGCTTCACTGCGGTCGCCAAGCACAAGACCAAGAACATCATCCGCTACAAGCAAGGCGACATCAGCTTCCTGGTGAACAAGGAAGACACCGGTCAGGCGGCGGAGTTCCGCAAGGAACACGGCCCCAGCGCCAACGCCATGGCCTTCCGAGTGAAAGACGCCAAGGCGGCGTATGCTGACGCCATTGCGCGCGGCGCCGAACCGTTCGGCGACGGTGTCTGGACTGACGAGATCCCGGCCATCAAAGGCATTGGCGGCTCGGCGCTCTATCTGGTCGACACCTATGGCGACAAGACGATCTATGATGATCTGTTCGAGCCGATCGCGGGCGCCGAAGACACCGGCGGCGTGGGTCTTGAGGTGCTCGATCACCTGACCCACAACGTCATCAACGGCAATATGAACAAATGGGCGAGCTTTTACGAAAACGTCTTCAACTTCCGTGAAATCCGCTATTTCGACATCAAGGGCCAGCACACCGGCCTGTTGTCCCGCGCCATGACCGGCCCGTGCGGCAAGCTGAAAATCCCGCTGAACGAAAGCTCGGACGACCAGTCCCAGATCTCTGAATATCTGCGTGAATACAATGGCGAAGGCATTCAGCACATCGCCCTGACCACGCCGGACATCTACGCGACGGTTGAGCAGCTGCGCCAAAACGGTGTCGTCTTCCAGGGCACGCCGGAGACCTATTACGAGCTGGTCGACGAGCGCGTGCCGAACCATGGCGAAGATCTCGACCGTCTGAAGAAGAACAACATCCTGGTGGACGGCAATCCTGAAACCGGCGACGGCCTGCTGCTGCAGATCTTCACCACCACCAATATCGGCCCGATCTTCTTCGAGATCATCCAGCGCAAGGGCAATGAAGGCTTCGGCGAGGGCAATTTCAAAGCCCTGTTTGAATCCATCGAGCTCGACCAGATCCGCCGCGGCGTGATCAAGACCGAGCCGGCGGCCGAGTAATCTTGGCCGACGACGCCCGCACACCCAAAGACGCAGGCGAGGGCGCAAGCCTTCGCCTGCCGTCCTATGTGCCCTATCGCCTGTCTGTCACGTCCAACAAGGCGTCCAGCCTGATCGCCAAGGCCTATCAGGCCCGGTTCGGGCTGACAATCTGGGAATGGCGGGTGATTGCGGTGCTGGGCGAGGGCGCATCCCTGACCGCGCAAGCGGTGTGCGAGGCCACCGCCATGGACAAGGTCAGCGTTAGCCGGGCCATCCGCGCCCTGGACGAACGCGGCCTCGTGACCCGGATTCAAAACGCGCAAGACCGACGCGCCAGCGATGTGTCGCTGACGGCGGACGGCCGAGCGATCTACGCAGATGTGGCGCCGCTGGCGCTCGATTATGAGCAAAAGCTGCTCGCCGCATTTTCAGACGAAGAGCGCGACCAGCTCATGACCTTGCTGGACAAGCTGGAAGCGCAACTCGATGAGGTGGGGCAGGCGTTCGAGCGTTAGAGCCGTTTCGGTCGACTTTTGAACCGCGAAACCAGCCCCCGCTTTCGCTGAAAAGGCGTCTAGCCTTCCACCACCAGGCTGAGCCATTGGGCGATCAGCGCCGGGCTGTCAGAGCCTTCAATCTCTACAACGGCGTCCTGGGTCAGCTGAAGCTGGCCAGGCTTGCGTTCGATGACATTGGCCAGCGTGAACGCGCCGCGGATCTTGGATCCCACACGCACCGGCGTCAGAAAGCGCACTTTCTCAAAGCCGTAATTGATGCCGATCACGCCTGACTCGAAGGCCGGCAGGGCCTTCTCGGCGAAATGGCTGAGCATGGACAGCGTCAGAAAGCCGTGGGCGATCGGGCCTCCGAACGGGCTTTCGTTTTTGGCGCGCTCAGGGTCCACATGGATGAACTGGTGATCCAGGGTCACGTCCGCGAAGGTGTTGACCTGATCTTGAGTGACCTCAAACCAGTCCGACGAATGCGATTGGCCCAAACGGGCCTTGTATGTGTCTAGCAAGCTCATGAGCGGAGTTGAACGCTTTAGGCCTTAACGGTCAAGAGTCTGATCGCTCACGTCGCCGGCGAAGCGCCCATTTCGTCAAACCGAACAGAGAGATGGACAGCCAGCATATTTCGATGACGAAGCTCGCCAGATTAAACGTCACCATCAAAGAGACGAGCAAGAGTACGGCGCCGCACAGATTGAGCAGCAGATAGCCGAGCCCGTCGCTGCGCACTTTCTCGATCTGGAGAAGGAAGAAGGCGGACAGCACGCAGGCGACGCCTGTGAGCCCGATTACGTCTGACAGCATCATGGAGTCGTTGCGTCCTTGCATTGTTGGGTCTGATTGGCAGGAGGCCCAGCCCTACGTCTCCTTAAGCATACGAACAAGTCGCCCCGCTGCGTGAAGGTCTGTTAAGATGGGGGCTCTAAGGCTGGGATCTTCGATATACGGAGGTTTGGACGCCCATGAGCGCGCCCGTTTTGGATCGAGATCATCTGGAGCAATACACCGCTGGCGATGCGGCCCTGGAGACCGAGTTGTTCGGCTTGCTGTCCGATCAGATCGATTCCTGCGTCGGTCTGATGAAGGCCGCCCGATCTGACGACGACTGGCGCACGGCGGTTCACACCCTCAAGGGCGCGGCGCGCGGCGTCGGCGCGATGGAGCTGGGAGAAGCGTGCGAGAAGGCGGAAGCCTGCTTTCCGGATGCAGAAGCGCTGCAGGCGGTCGAGCGGGCGTCCGAGCGGGCGCGAGACGCCATGGCGGCCGTGCGCGGCTAGCGCGTCTTGTCCCAGACCTTGAATTCGTAAGCGATGGATTGCTCGACGAGCTCACGCCAGACCGGTTCGGCGATTTGCGCGGGCAGGCCTGCGGCTTCGGCGCTCTTGAGCACCTTGCCCACCACATCCTCGATGCGCGCTTCGTCGCGCACCACGTCCCGGCTGGGTTTGATTCGCGCGGCGGCTTGCATATAGCGCGTGCGCTCGGTGATCAGCGCGACCAGGGCGCGATCCATCCGGTCCACGCCGTCGCGCACGTCAGCCATGGTCTCGCACGCCTCTGGCGCCGTGCGGGCGTTGAGATCTTCAAGATCAAAATGGTCGGGCGTTTTAGACGTCATGGCGGCGTTATAGGCTGAAGTGTCACGGCTCCAAACCCCTGTCTCGCATTGCATCATGGCCGGGTGCAGCTAAAACTCGCAGAAAGTTTTCAGGAGAGCGCCATGCAGCCCGTCACCCTCTACGGCAATATCGAAAGCGGCAATTGTCTGAAGACGCTATGGGCGGCGAAATTCGCACAGGCGCCCCATGACTGGGTGGAAGTGGACATCTTCGGCGGCGAGACGCGCAGCGACTCGTTCCTGGCGCTCAACCCCGCGGGCCAGGTTCCGGTGTTGCGCATGGCGGACGGCCGTACGCTCGCCCAGTCCAATGCGATCTTGCTGTATCTTCTCGAAGGCACGGATTTGATCCCCGCCGATCCGTTTCAGCGCGCAGTGATGATGCAATGGCTGTTCTGGGAGCAATATTCCCATGAGCCCTATATCGCCATGCGTCGCAGCGCCTTGCGCTTCAAGGGCGCCAGCGAGGCTGATCTCGACCCCGATCTTTACGCCAAGGGGCGTCGCGCCCTGGGGGTGATGGAGATGAATCTTCTGTCGCAAAGCTTCATGGTGGGCGAGGACATGACCGCCGCCGACATCGCGCTGGTCGCCTATACCCGCGTCGCGGATGAGGGCGGATTTGATCTGTCGGAGTTTCCCGCGGTGAACGGCTGGGTGCGCCGTGTGGAAAGCGCGCTGGGCATCGAGCACGGCCAGGCCGCCGTGCATGGCGATCCGGAATAGACCTGCGCCGCACCGGGTTACAGGTGCGGCGCCTTCCTGTCTCGTCGTTTAGAGGCAAGGCTTAATCATCCACCTCCCGATCTAGGAACTCCACGATCTCACGGGCCATCAGCGGGCCATATTCATCCAATGCAAAATGGCCGGTGTCGAGTAGGTGAAACTCTACAGTCTCGAGGTCGTTCAGATACGGGTGAGCACCAGCCTCGGGAAAGATGTGATCGTTCTTGCCCCACAAGATGATCGCCGGCGGTTGATGTTCGCGGAAGAGCGACTGCCAGAGTGGGTATTCATCCACATTGGTGCGGTAGTCATAAAACAAGTCCAGCTGGATTTCCTTGGCGCCCGGACGATCCAGAAGGTGCTGATCATGGTGCCAGCTGTCCCAGGACACGGTTTCAAGGTCGCCGACGCCATGGGTGTATTGCCATTCGGTGGCGCCCACTTCGAGAATTGGGCGCAAGGCGTCGCGATGCTCAACTGACGGCTCATTCCACAACGCCTTGATTGGGTCCCAGAACTCTTCCAGCCCTTCTTCATAGGCGTTGCCGTTCTGGATGATGAAGCCGTCAACGCGCTCGGGATTGTCTGCAAAAACGCGGAAGCCCACAGGCGCGCCATAATCCATCAGATACAAGCTGGCGCTCTCTACGCCTTTACGGTCCATGAGTTCAGTGACCATCCCGGCGTATTGCTCAAAAGTGTACTCGAACTGTGCGCGGTCGGGCATGTCAGACGCGCCGAAGCCGGGATAGTCCGGAGCCAATACGTGATAACGGGTCGCCAGAACCGGGATCAGATTGCGGAACATATGCGACGATGTTGGAAAGCCGTGCAAGAGAAGCACGGTAGGACGGCTCGGGTCACCAGCCTCGCGATAGGCCATGCTCACGCCATCGATTTCAATCGATCGGTAGGAGACTTCAGCTATTTCCGGCAGCAGGGCCGAGGCGACACTAGAGGCGGTGGTGTTCACCGCACTGGCGGTGTTTGAGGTGAGAACCGGAACGGCGGCCGTGAAAAGGGCCAGAGCCGCAACGCCGGCTTTGAGGGCAGTACGTGGGGAGGTCATGTCGTTTCTCCATATTTGACCGAACGATTGGTAAAATATGGAAGGGCGATCACAGGTCAAGCTTTATTTTTCCGATTGTTCGGTTATATATAGATCTGAGCGCTATAAGGAAACCGAAATGGGCCGTAAAGCACTGATTGATAACGATAGTCTTTTTGAGAAAATTTCTGACGCTTTTCGCGCGGATGGCTATGAAGGGGCGTCTCTGGCGCGTTTGTCAGAAGCGACCGGGCTGAAAAAGGCGAGCCTTTATCATCGCTTTCCCGGTGGGAAGGAGCAGATGGCGTCCGAGATTCTCGATTGGGATGTGGGGCGGTTGGCCGAGGATGTGAGCGCAGACCTTGGCGCCGAAGGATCGGCCCAGGCACGGTTGAGCGCCATGTCTGAAACCTTGCGCGCTTTCTATCACGGTGGCGCGAGCGCATGTCTTCTGAACCGGCTGACCGGGTCTACAGACGCGCTGAACCAGTTTTCAGACCCGGTGGCCGGCGCCTTCCATGCCTTGCGGGATGCCATTTCGGGCGTATTGGAAGAAACCGGCCTGACGCCTGATGAGGCGCGTCATAGGGCGGAAGATGGGCTGATGCTAATTCAGGGCGCTCTTGTTTACGCTCAAGCGACTCATGAGCCGGACGTGTTTGGTCGAGTCATACGCACTTTGCCAGATCGCCTTCTCAGAGGACGAGTTGGCGTTTAACGCCGCTTGGTCAATTCCTTCATCGCCTTGTCGACGCCCGCCAGCGTGAGAGAGAACATGCGGTCTTCGCCGATGATCTCGCGCACCAGCTGCACCGAATAAGTATGCGGCCACCAACCCTCGGGCGTCGGGTTCAGCCACACCAGATGCGGGTAGGTTTCTTTCAGGCGCCGTAGCCAGACGCCGCCAGCTTCCTCGTTCCAGTGCTCGACCGAGCCGCCAGGATGGGTGATCTCGGATGGAGACATGGCCGCGTCGCCCACGATCACCACCTTGTAGTCGCTGGGGTATTTGTGCAGCACGTCCCACATGGACTGGGTTTCGGTGCGGCGGCGTAAATTCGACTTCCACACGCCTTCATAGATGCAGTTGTGAAAGTAGAAATACTCAAGATTCTTGAACACGCCGCGCGCGGCTGAGAACAGGCGTTCGGTCAGGTCGATATAGGGGTCCATGGACCCGCCCACGTCAAAGAACACCAGCACTTTCACCGCATTGCGACGCTCGGGCCGCATCTGGACGTCCAGATAGCCTTTATTGGCGGTGGCGCGGATCGTGCCGTCCAGATCAAGCTCTTCTTCCGCGCCGTCGCGGGCGAACTGGCGCAAGCGTCGCAGCGCGATCTTCAGGTTTCGGGTGCCCAGCTCGCGTTCTGAATCAAGATCCTTGAAACGGCGGTTTTCCCAGACCTTGCTGGCTTTCTTGTTTTTCGACTTGCCGCCGATCCGCACGCCGTTCGGGCTCCAGCCTGAATTGCCATACGGGCTCGTGCCGCCAGTGCCGATCCATTTATTGCCGCCCTCATGGCGCTTTTCCTGCTCTTTGAGCCGGTCCTGCAGCGTCTTCATGAGCTGGTCGAAATCCATCTCCTGAAGCGCGTCCATCTCCTCCTTGGTGAGATGACGCTGCATCTGGGCTTTCAGCCAGTCTTCGGGAATCTCGTCGGATTTAAACAGATCGCCCAGCGCTTCGATGCCTTCGAAATGATGGGCGAAGACCTTGTCGAACTTGTCGAAATTGCGCTCGTCCTTGACAAGCGCTGCGCGGCTGACGGCGTAAAAACTGTCCACCTCCTGCTCAATCGCGCCTTTTTTTAGGGCTTCAAGCAGGGTGAGATATTCCCGGGTGGAGACCGGGATTTTCGCCGCGCGCAGATCTGTGAAGAAGCGATGGAAAAGGGCCATGCGCTCGGCTCCTAGCCTTCTCTCCGGGTCATGAAGGCGAGGCGTTCAAACAGCTGAACATCCTGCTCGTTCTTCAAAAGGGCGCCATGCAGCGGCGGGATCAGCTTGCGGGTGTCGCGCTCGCGCAGCACCTTTGGATCAATATCCTCGGCCAAAAGGAGCTTCAGCCAGTCCAGCAATTCGGAGGTGGAGGGCTTTTTCTTCAGGCCCGGCGCGCTGCGCACTTCAAAGAACATCTCCAGCGCTTCAGCCAGCAGCTCGGACTTGATGCCGGGGAAGTGGACATTGACGATCTGCTCCATCGTTTCCTCGTCGGGGAAGGCGATGAAGTGGAAGAAGCAGCGGCGCAGAAAGGCGTCGGGCAGCTCTTTCTCGTTATTGGAGGAGATGATCACGATCGGGCGTTGTTCGGCTTTGATCGTCTCGCCGGTCTCGTAGACATAGAACTCCATCCGGTCGAGCTCTTGCAGGAGATCGTTGGGAAACTCGATATCGGCCTTGTCGATCTCGTCGATCAGCAGGACAGGGCGTACATCGGCGTCGAAGGCCTCCCACAGCTTGCCCTTGCGGATATAGTTTTTGACGTCGTTGACCTTGTCATTACCCAGCTGGGAATCGCGCAGACGCGCCACGGCGTCGTATTCATAAAGCCCCTGATGCGCCTTGGTGGTGGACTTGATGTGCCACTCGATCAGCGGCGCGCCCAGAGAGGACGCAACCTGGCGCGCCAGCTCGGTCTTGCCGGTGCCGGGCTCGCCCTTCACCAGAAGCGGACGTTCGAGAATGATGGCGGCGTTCACCGCGGCGGCCAGCTCTTCGGTGGCCACATAATCCTTGGTGCCTTCAAAACGCATGTCGGGTGTTTTCCCTGTTTTGTGTTCTGTGCTGTCCGGGCGCTCCCCACGACCGGTTGCAGTTCTGTTTACGCGCACTCTAACGCTGCGGATTACGCGCGTCATCCTTGCGCAGTGCAGCGAACATAAGCTCGGCGCGGTCCCAGTCATATGGGGTATCGATATCCTGAACGCGTTCAGGCGCGATCAGGATCGGAATGGAACGTGGCGAAAACACTGGGGCCTGCTCGCTCAACGCTTTGGGACGGCACCAGAAAAACTGTGCGGCGTCGTGGAAGGCTTCTTCCAGATCCTGGGACCGTGAACGGATGAATTCTGGATACATCGGCGCCAGGCCCGGCCCGGTTTCGCTCTGCACGGCTTTCAGCGCGCGCTGCACAGGAAACGCAAACGGCGTCACCGAGATGGCGTACTCCTGCTGTGGCGCCTCGACCAGGGCGTCATGGCCGCGCGTGATGTCGGCGGCGCTGAGGAAGGGCGCGGTGGCGTAAAGGGCGCAGACGAGCTCTGGCGCCTGACCGGTGATCTGCTCCATCTCTTGCATGGCGTGCGCGATCACGGGGATGACGCCGGTGAAATCATCCGCCAGCTCGTCCGGACGGCGAAACGGGACGCTGGCGCCGGCGTCTTCCGCGACTTGCGCGATGTCATCGTCATCGGTGCTGACGATCACATGATCAAACAGGCCCGTCTCCAGCGCCGCCGCGATGGGCCAGCTGATCATGGGGCGGCCATGGAAGGGGCGCACATTCTTGCGCGGAATGCGTTTGGAGCCGCCGCGCGCCGGGATGACCGCGATCTTCATGATCAGCGCTTCGTGTTGAGCGCGATGCCGTGAATCTCCGACACCGTGGAGGGCAGATGGAAGCTCTTGGACACCTTGGTGTGCTCGTCAAACACGGTGATGGCGGTGTCTATGGCGATGTTCTGGCTCACCCCCAGGGCGGCGGAATAATTGCGGTTCCGGCTCTGCCCGATGAAAAAGCGCGCGCCGTCATGGGCCAGCCCGCGCGCAAATCCGGGAAATTGCCCGACGCTCTGGGCGTTGTTCTTCAGCAATCGACCGCGCAGGGAATCGAGCACCACCAGCGAGCCGTCCACAAAGTCGATGGAGTGCGGCATCCACAAATCTGAAATCACCGGCCCGACCCAGCGCTTGTCCGCCAGATCATATTCCAGCACGACGCCGTCAAACACATCGCGCTTCCAGTTTCCGGTGGCGGAGAACATCGACAGATAGACGCTGTCGCCCAGCACCAGAATGTCGTTGCAATGATGCTGCGCCGAGCCGGTGCGCGCCTGTTTGGGGCTGATCGGTATGCGGTCGATCTCTTCGCCTTGTTCGGAATAGACCAGGATCGCATCGAGATAGGAGCAGGCGATGAAATATTGCCGCTTCTCCTCAGACCAGCTCACCCCGTGACAGCGCGCGCCCTGGGGCAGGGCGAAGTTTTCAAGGATCTGATACTCGCGGTCGAAAATGATCAAGCCGCGCTCGTCATCAATGGCGATGAAATGCTCGCCATGGGGGCGCAGGCCGTGAAAATTACCCTTGAAGACCTTGCGGAAGCTGTGGTTGGCGCCTGAAATCTGAAGCTCATAAAGCCCGCCGCCGGCTTCGGGGTCCTCTAGCGGCGGCAGCCCGCAGGTGAACAACACCGTCTCTTGAAGGCTCTCCATTTCCGCGATGATGCGCAGATCATTGAGCACCGGGCTGACGACGAAATCCTGACCGGGAATGAGGCCAAAGCTCACCAGCTGCTCGCCCACTTCCACAAACGAGGTGGTGCAGATCACCACAAAGGGACGCGGCGCAGCATCTTTCAGGCTGTCAGGCGCAGCGATGGTGAGGCCAGCCTGACGCTCGCCATGAAGATTGGGGTTATTGTCCACAATCGCGATTACGCCGGATATCCGGCGCAAGGTCTTGTCGGCGATATTGCCGGCGCCCGCCAGCACGATAGGGCGACCCCGGCCACGCATGTTCACATCGGCGAAAGTGGTGAACTCGGCTGTGGTCGTGCGGCTCATACCTGTGCGCCCTTGACCTGATACTGCTCACGGCGCGGATCGTTTTTATCAAGATAGACCGGACCATAGCTCGACGATCCGCCCCAGACATCATCCTTGGCCCATTGGTCGTTCTCGATGCGCCAGACGCGCGGATCGCGGAAGGTGTCGCAGATCTGATCGAACTCGGCCTCGGTCATGTCCACATAGCCCAGCCAGCGCTCAAGATCGCGGCGGGGTTTGACGTGGTCATGCTTTTTGACCATTTCGAGCCCGGTCTTGTAGTCCATCACCCCCAGCCGCACATCCTGGCTGGCGTGATCGGTGGCGCGGCCATAACCAAACTTGATGAATTTGAGATAGTCGTGAATGCCGTTCTCGTGCATGTCGTCGAGATTGGAAATCTTGCGATAGGTGCGCTCGAACGGGTATTCGGCTTTCTTCCAGCCATACTCTTTCTCGGCCACGGCGGCGCATTTATTGCCGTTCCATTTTTCGTAAAAGCCCAAGTAAACGCCGCGCACGCCGACCCGGTCGATTTCCTCGTCAGACGGGTAGACCGCGAAGTCGAGTTCCTTCTCGGTCAGGCCCATTTTCAGGTCCGGGCGGCCATGGCGCTCCAGCCCTTCATCGGTGAAATCATCCCAGTCGAGCCCGTGCAGGTCGTGTTCCTTGCGGGTCTTGGCGGTGAATTCAGGGAAGTCGGAATAGGAGAACATGCCCCCCAGATCGACCCAGCCATGATCGCCCCACAGCATCAGCGGAATGTCATGCAGGACCGCCTGTTTGATCGGATAGGTCTTGATGCCGGCATGGTTGTGCCAGTTCATGTCGCCATGCAGCTTGAACCCTAAAAGGTTCATCTTGATCAGCGTCTCAAGGCCGGGTCGATAGATGATGTGATCGGCGTCGAACGCCTCGCGCATCAACTGGAGATTATACTCGCCCTCAGGCAGGAAGTTGTTGCCGTGATAGGTGACCAGCAGCGGACGCAGGCCCAGCTTTTTGACCGCCAGATGGGTCTGGTAAAAGCTGTCCTTGCCGCCGCCCACCGGGATGACGCAGTCATAGCCTTTGGGGTTGCGGTAATCGGCCACCAGCTCTTCGAGCATCGTCCAGCGCTCGTCCCAGTCGATATCGACGGTCTGGCCCGCCACCCGGCAGCCCGAGCACACCCCGTTCTCGTCAAAGGTCAGCGGCGCGGCTGACGAGCTGGGGTAAAAACAGGTTTTGCAGAACTGGACACTCATGGCGCTTCCCTCAGGCTGGGGCGTCAGCGATGACGAATCACCGCCGGGCTTAAGGGTAACAAAACGCCTCAATCGTTAAGTTTAGCCCAAGCTGCGCACCATTGAGGGGAAAGGCTCTCCATTGCGGATATTGAGCGCCCACCAGCCGGTCTACCTGCCGGGGCTGATCCTGTTTCACAAGATCGCCCTTAGCGATGTGTTCGTGCTGCTGCCGGACGTGCAGTTCCAGCGCCATAGCTGGCAGCAGAGAAATCGCGTGCGCAACGGCAAGGAGGCGATCTTCCTGTCCGTTCCGGTGAGAAAATCCGGCGATCTTGGCCGCACGATCCGCCAGACCGAAATCGCAAACGAGCCCTGGCGGAAAAAGCATCTGACGACGCTGAAACAGGTCTATGGCAAGCGGCCGTACTTTGAGGCGTATTTTCCCGCAATCGAAGCGTTGATTGAAGCCGACTACGCCAATCTGTCAGATCTCAATTCGGCGCTCATCCGCCATTTCTGTGAGGTGCTGGAACTGGATGCCGAGATTATGGATAGCGCGGCGCTTTCCCATGAAGGCGAAAGCCAGGACCGGTTGATTTCGCTGTGTCAGGCGGCGGGCGCGGATAGCTATATCTCGAACGTCGGCGCGGCGTCATATGTGGACGAGGCGGGGTTCTCGGCCAAGGGCGTCACCCATTACTGGCAGGCGTTTACGCCGCCGGAATACGCACAGGGCAAGGCCTTCCTGCCCAACCTCTCCATCGTCGACGCGCTGTTCAATCTGGGACCGGACACGGCCAGGCTGGTGCGCGGCTGTGGAGAGATGAAGCGTGATTTAGAAGTGGCTCAGGCGGCTTTGAACATTTGATGACCTCTTTCCCCGCGCAGGCGGGGCCCCAGAGCCGGATATGCTGCGCCTGATGCCCCCTGGATCCCGGCCTCCGCCGGGAAAGAGGGAAGAAACTGCGTAGTGCATTAAGTTGGACAGGGGGCCCGGGTCTTCGCTATCGCTCATCCGGGAAGTCTGTGTCTACATCCGCACGTCAAACCCGGCGCGTTGCAAAGCGCGCTTGCCGCCGCGGTCAGCGAGTTCCTTGAAATGCCAGATATTGGCGGCCGCCACCGCGTCCGCCCCCGCCTTCAGTCCCTTGGCGTAATGCTCGTATACGCCGACGCCCGAACAGGCGATGACGGGGATGGTGACTGCGTCTGAGACCTGTTCGATCAGCGCCGTATCATAGCCCGTGCCGCGCCCGTCCCGATCAAGGCTCTGCAAGAGGATTTCACCTGCGCCGCGGTCTTCGGCTTCTTTCGCCCAGGACACCGGGTCGCGGCCTGTGGCGGTGCGCCCGCCCTGAATCATCACGTCATAGCCGTTATTTGTCTGGCGAACGTCGACGCTGACCACCATGGCTTGCGCGCCGAAGCGTTTGGCGACCTGAGTGATCAGCTCCGGCGTTTCAAACGCGGCGGTGTTGATGGCGACCTTGTCCGCGCCGCGCGAGAAAATCTCGCGCACCTGATCGAGCGACTGGATGCGCCCGCCCCAGGTCAGCGGCATGAAGCACTGGCTCGCCACTGCTTCCAGCACCTCCATGGAATCGGCATAGGCGCGATTGCCGGAATCGCGACGCCCCTGCACCAGCCCGCCTTCGCGGGTGATGTCGAGATAAATCAGTTCGTCCACCTTCCACTCGTTGAATCGCGACACCTCGTGCAGCGGATCGCCGATGATCTGGTGCTGGGTGAAGGTTTCAGAGCGGACCAACTGGCCGTTCATCAGCAAAAGGACCGGGATCAGGCGCGGCATCAGCATGATGAGGCGAACTCCAGCCAGTTGTTCAGCAAAGCGAGGCCGGCCTTGTGGCTTTTCTCGGGGTGAAACTGCGCCGCCCAGACCGAGCCGTGCTCCAGCGCGCAGACAAAGCGTTCGCCATGCTCAGACCATCCCGCCGCGTCCTCTGGTCGTTCGGGCTCGCAGACAAAGGAGTGGACGAAATAGAAGGCCTCGTTGTCCGGCAGGCCCTTGAATAGGGCGTCCGTTTTGGCGGCTTCTACATGGTTCCAGCCCACATGCGGCACGCGATAGGGCGGATCATTCGACGGCGGGGCGAGGCGGCGGACCTTACCGGGAATGATCCCGAGGCCTGCATGCTGGCCATGCTCGGTGCTTTCATCGAGCAGGAGCTGCATGCCGAGGCAAATCCCCAGAAGCGGGCGGTGCTGAGCGGCGATCTCGTCCTTGATCAGGCTCGCCAGTCCCAGTTCGTGCAAATGCGCCATGCCTTCGCCAAAGGCGCCGACGCCGGGCAGCACCACGCCTTTCGCCGCGCGCAGCACGCCGGGATCATGGCTCACCACCACATCGGCGCCCAGATGTTTGAGCGCGTTTCTGACCGAGGTCAGATTGCCCATGCCGTAATCAATGATCGCAATCGTCATGTGAGATCGCCGGTCAGCTTGAGAGCAACTGGCTGATGGCCTCGGCCGCCCGCGCCATGCCCAGCCCGTCAATCAGTTCAGGGCCTTTGTGACTGAGCGCCGCAGCTTTGGAGGGATCGCCCAGCAAGGCTGTGAGCTGTTCGGACAAGGCCGGAATGTCGTCGCCGTTTTCATAGCCCAGATTGATCAGCGCGCCGCGGTCCGCAAACCAGTCGATTTCCGGGATCAGGTTTTCGAGCTGCGGGAAGACAATCGAGGGGACGCCCGCGGCCAGCGCTTCATACACCACCATGCCGCCGGTCATGATGGCGGCGGGGGCGCGCGCCAGATGGCTGGCGATCTGGTGGACCGGCAGGCCCTGTTTGGCGATGCCGCCGTTCAGCACCGTCATGCGCTTGAGGTCTTCAAAGTCGGGAAAGCTTGATCCCACAATCATGATGAAGGGGCGGGGCTTGGTCAGGGCCGGTCCCCGCTCGGCCAGCTGCATCGCCCACTCCGCCGCGCGGTCGCCGCCGCCGCAAATGGCGATGACAGGGCCTTTGCGCGCGTCGCTATGGCGCGATTTGGCGAACACTGGCGCGATCAGGGCGTATTCGCCGCCGCAGAGCGCCTGTCCGCCGTCCCGCAGATGGGGATAACGGTGATAGTCCTCGATCACCGTGCCGTTGATCGCAAGGTCGGCGGGGGCGTCTGAGCCGAAATCATCCACCATCAGGCGCTTGAGCTGGGGCAGGGCGTCGAGCGCGCTCCACAGCACCGGGTCGTGAACCGGCTGGTCCACCAGAACCGCGTCAGCTTCGGTCTCGATCACCAAAGCTTTCAGGAACACATCCACCGGGCCTTTAAGCGGCACGATCTTGTCGTAGGGGAAGAACTCGGACAGCGCGTCGCCCTGACCCAGCACATGCACGCGTGGGCGCTCGGGCAAAAGGTCGATCAGGCGGCTGCATCGGGCGGCGTGGGCCAGGCCTGTCTCATGGACGGCGTCCACGCGGATGATCAGTGATGTCATGTCAGCGCCTCCAGAACCGGCTCCATCACGGCGCAAGCCGCGGTGATTCTGGCGCTATCATAACGCGCATCGAGCCAGAGATTGATGACCGACTGCGCCCAGAGATTCGCATCAGGGTGCGCATCCTGGTCCGTCAGTTCGGGAAAGGATTGTGTCAGGGCCGGGTAATTCGTTCCGGCGTCAAAGCCGTTTGCGCGCAGCGCCTCAACCAGAGGATCGCGCACAGTCGGCGCGGTTTTCACGATCAGACGCCAGGGTGCGGTCTGATCGAGTGCGACCGGGGTGAGGGCGGGCGCAAAACCACGAAGCGCCTGGGTCCAGAGCGCACGTCGCTCCTGACGCTCGGCCAGACGCGCGGGCAAGTGCGCCAGTACGGCTGTCAGCTTTTCCGCCGTGTTGGGATCAAAACCAAAGCGCAGCTGGGACAACTCACTCACCAGCGTATGTTCGATCTCGGCCGCGCGTCCCTGATTGCGTAAGGCGCGCCGCTGCAGCATCAGCCGCTCTTCATCCTGGTCAGCCTGCGCATCCAGCACCGGATAAGTGGCCGCCCGCTTCTTCAGTTCAGCCGCCAGCGCTGCATCCTGAGTGATCACCGCGCCGCCCGCGCCGGCGTCCAGCACCTTGCCGGCGCCAAAGCTGACAATGCGGGCCACATCTTCCAGAGGCGCCTGGGATGCGAAGCTCGAGGCGTTGGCGTCGTTCTCAATACTGGTCCAGCCAAGCGCACGTGCGGCCTGGCGGGCTTGGGTGAAATCGAGGCGAAAGCCGTAAAGATGGGTCAGCAGCACCGCGCCGGTCCGGCCCTGCCGGGACAGGGTTTCGATTTGAGCCGCCAGTGCAGCGTCTTCAGTGACGCCGGTCTCGGGGCTCACCGGCGCGAGCCGCACCTGCGCGCCGCTGGCCCAGGCGCTGGCGAACAGGCTGGGGCAGGCGTTTGACGGGATCAGGATGACCGAGCGGCCATGAAGGCCCAGCGTTTCAAACAGCGCCAGCAAGGCCGAGCGCGCTCGGCCGAACAGAACGGCGTGGTCGCCGCCAAAGGCGTTTGCAATCTGAAGCGCCGGGTCCGTCGTCATCCGCGGCCATCCACAATCATCGTCCAGTCCAGAGGCTCGCCGAAATTGAGATCGCGCGTTGCAGTGCGTCCCAGAACTTTCGACCAGTCGCGCGGATGCAGACCGCCGCCGGGGCGCACCGAGCGCACATTGGCTTCGGTCAGAACCTCTCCGGCTTTGATGTCAGCGGTCACATAGAGCGAGCGGCGCACGGTGCGCGAGCGCACTTCAGAGTCCGCCAGGCCGGTTCGAACATGGCCCAGCGCCGCATGGGCGTTGCGGGTTTCTCGCACCAGGCTCGCCAGCTCATCCGGCTCCAGCGAAAACTCCGCGTCCGGGCCGCCATCAGACCGGCGCATCGTGACGTGTTTCTCGATCATCCGCGCGCCCAGGGCCGTCGCGGCGACGGGCGCGGCGATGCCGGGGGTGTGGTCGCTGAGCCCGATGGGGATTTGCAGGCGCTGGATCAGCTCTGGGATGGTGCGAAGATCGGCCTGCTCGATGGGCGTGGGATAGCCAGAGGTGCAGTGCAGAATGCACAGCCGTTCGCATCCGGCCTGACGCGCGGTCAGCACCGCCTCGATGATTTCGTCCCAGCTCGCCATGCCCGTCGACATCACCAGCGGGCGCCGGGTGCGGGCGGCGTGCGCGATCAGCGGCAGGTCCACCAGTTCAAACGAGGCGATCTTGTAGGCGGGCGGTTCGAACTGTTCGAGAAAATCGACGGCTGTGAAGTCAAACGGCGAGGAGAACACCTCCATCCCGTGCTTGCGACCGCGTTCGAACAGCGCGGCATGCCAGTCCCAGGGCGTATGCGCTTCTTCGTATAGGTCATGCAGCTTGCGTCCGTCCCACAAACCGCCCTCCAGCACAAAGCCGGGGCCGTCATGGTTCAGCGTGATGGTGTCGGCGGTGTAGGTCTGCAGCTTCAGCGCATCCGCGCCCGCGTCCGCGCAGGCGTCAATGATCTCGAGCGCGCGCGACAGATCCCCGCTGTGATTGGCCGACAGCTCGGCGACGATCACGGGCGGACAGCTGAGATCTTCGATCTGGTCAAACACGGAAGAGGGGGCGGTCATGACAACGCTCCTGCCGGTTGTGTGGGCGTGTTTACTGTTATGATGAGTCTTGGTTCACTAAGAGTGAAACCCGGGGGAGAACCGCATTCGATGACCTCAAGCGCGCATAACGCCAAACAATGGGATGCGTTCTACGCCAGCTCCCAGACCCGCGTTCCCTATACGGACGCCGTGGTGTTCGCCCTGATAGCGCTGTCGAGAAACCCCGATGCGCGGGTGTTCGAGTTTGGCTGCGGCAACGGCCAGAATCTGGGCTTTCTGCGCAGCGTGTTTCCCAAAGCGCAGCTTTCAGGCTGCGATGTCTCCGCCGAGGCGCTGATCGCGGGGCGGCGGCTCTACCCCGACCTGGATCTGTTTGTCAGCGGCGATGCGCTGGGGCTGAAGCCAGCCTCGCTCGACGTAATTCTCGAGCGCGCCACGCTGCAACACATCCCCAAACCCCTGGCCGCCCGCTATGTGCAGGAGATGTTCGCGGCCATGAAGCCGGGCGGTCGCGCCTTTTTCGAAGTCGCCAGCACCGATCATGGCTATGCCGCGCGCGGCGATGGATCGGAAGATCCGGTGTTCGGGCATCGCGTCTTCTACACGCTGGATGAGCTTAAAGCCCTGTTCGCCGACTTCCAGCTCGATCAGGTCTATGATCGCCGACGAGCGCTGGTTGAAGGCGCGGACCTCAACAATGGCCGACCGGTTTATGACGAGGCGGCCTTCCAGCTCTATTTAACCAAACCGGCGTAGCGATCAGGCGTCCGCGCTTGCGGTTTCTTCGGCCAGCGCTTTGGCGACCTGCTTCATGATGTTGATCCAGTCCGCATAGCCTTTGCCGAAGAAAGAGCGCGTCGTGGTGAACCAGGGCGACCGCCCGGTCCCCATATGCGTCCAGATCCGGCCATGCGGGTGAATATACCAGATGTTTCCACCCGCCGCCGCGCCCAGCGAGGTGGTGGCGTTGGTCGGGCCGATCACCAGATCACAAGCCTTGGCGAGCGCGGTCACCTGATCGAGATCGTTCTTCAGATCGATGCCGTCCAGGGTATGCACGTCGACGCCGAATTTGGATTTGGCGTAGGCGATGTCGTCGGCGGCGTCGCCATATTGCAGGTTCACAAACGTGACGCCGGGCGTTTTCAGCACCGGCTTCCAGAGCTCAAACGCCGAGAAGTGTTTGGAGCGCTTGGAGTCCATTTTCAGCGACTTCCACAAAATGCCGACCTTGAGCCCCTCGGGCAGGGTCGCCAGCTGCTCGCGCCAATGGGCGATATCCGCCTCGGGCGGCGACAGGACCGGGTCTTGTGGAAAATCGGAGGCTTTGGTGCGGAAGGCGCAGGCGGGTTGGGCGAAGGGCGTCCAATAGTCAAAGCTCAAGCCCTCTTCAAACCCGGTAACGCCGCGAAAATCCTTGCCTTCGCGTTTCACGGTCCGGTGAGAGCCCACAATGGCGTCCGGATAGGTGCGCTGGACCATGTCCACCAGTCGTTTCTCAACCGATATGTAGAGCTGACCGTCCGGCCCGACCGCGTCGAGCAGGTCTTGGCCGAGCTGCAGGAACAGGATCTCGTCGCCCAGCCCCTGTTCGCCGATCCACAAAAGCTTCTTGCCGCGCAGGGCCTGGATGTCATCGCCATCCCAGCGCGGCGCGTCGATCAGGAAATGGGTGACACTGGAGTATTCAGGGTCAAGCCGGGTCTTGTACAGCGCCCAGCCTTCTTCCAGCTCGCCCATCGCCAACAGCGATTGCGACAGGCCGTGGGTCATGATGATGACGTCTTTCTGGGAGGCGGCCGTCTTCAGCGCTTCGCGGAAATGATGCACGGCCTTTTCCGGCTCGCCGAGCAATTCATAGGCGAAGGCCGTGTTGTGATGCGCGCGGGCGAAATCCGGCTGCAGCCGCAAGGCTTCCGAATAGAACGTCAGAGCCTGATCCGGTTCGCCTTTTTCCAGCAAGGTGGTGCCCAACGAGTTCCAGAAATCCTTTTCCTCGGGATTGGCGTAGATGGCGGCGCGCAGGATCTCGACGGAATCGTCAAACTTGCCTTGATCGCGCAGCACGCCGGACAGGTTGATGACCCCGGCAGGATGGTTCGGCGACATTTGCAGAAAAAGACGCAGGAATTTTTCTGCGCCGTCCATCATATCGAGCTTCCACGCCAGCATGGCGAGATTGAGATAGACTTCTGAGTTCTGCGGATTGAAGCGCCAGGCGCGCTCATAGAACTGCAACGCCTTGGCCAGGCGGCCCAGACGCTCAAGGCTGATCGCCAGGGCGTGATTGGCCAACGCGCTTTCGGGCGCCAGATCCACTGCATCCAGACACAGCTTTGCGGCCTTGGCGGCGGCTTCGCGGTCATCCTCGACGATTTTCATGGCGCGTTTGAGCAGGCCGATCGCCTTGGGCGGCAGGTTCTCGTCTTTGGATTTTTTGGAGGCGAGCGCGCGCTGGACGTCAGAAGAGGCGGAGCTGTCACGGCGAACCCGCACATCACGAACGGCTTTTTCTTCACCGGCCGCCAGTTCCGCATCAAGATCGAGCAATTGGCTCATCGCGCATCATCCCTTGCAGTTTACCAAGCCAAAAATGGATGCTTCGATTAAGGTTCTGCTAATACTGCGAACCTGCGTCACAGAAACGGTTTCTTCACTCTAGCCTGCTTGAGTGTGCGAGGTCGGACGCCGACAGGCCGCGCCGACAATGAAGGGTCAGACACGTCATGCCGCTAAAGCTTTCCTTGAAGCCGGGTGAAAAGTTCGTTCTGAACGGAGCCGTGGTTGAAAATGGTGATCGCCGGGCGACTCTTGTCTTGCAAAACAAGGCGAGCGTTCTGCGTGAGAAAGACATCATGCATGAGCATGAGGTGGATACGCCGGCGAAGCGGATCTATTTCCCGGTCATGATGATGTACCTCTCATCAACCTCTCAGGACGGACTATATGACGAGTTCGTTCTGAGGATGACTGAGTTCATGAATGCTGTGGGCTCGTCAGACGTGCTTTCAGAGTGCGTCGCAGTCAGCCGCGAAGTGATGGCTGGCGAATTCTACAAGGCGTTGCTGCGTTGCAGAAAGCTGATCCAGTATGAAGCCAAGCTCCTGGCTGGATCTGACGAGGCGTAAAGAGGCTAAGCGTTCATGTCGTATCAGGCCTACAAAACTGCATCTTCGCGTACGGAAGACCCGCGTCAGACGGAATACCGTCTGATCGGCGAGGTCACGCGCGGGTTGATGGAGGTCAAGGACGCGCCCAAGACCGAAATCCGCAAAAAAGCGGCGGCGCTGGATCGTAATCGCCGTGTCTGGTCCGCTTTTGCGGCGGATTGCGCCAGTGACCACAACAATCTGCCGGAATCCCTGCGCGCCGGCATTATTTCCTTGTCGATCTTCGTCTCCAAAGAGACGAGTTCGGCCATGCGGGGCGAAACCGATCTGGACACCCTGATCGACATCAATCGCACCATCATGCAGGGGCTGTCGCCCTCCTGATCCGGCGCGCGTTGGGCAATTCCGCCCCGCCCGGACAAATTTGCCCGGCAAGGCGCGTCATGGGCGTCTTGCGACTTGCGGCCTATTTCCAAGCATCTGAAAAAACTAGCTGAAAACATGCCGTCTGCGTGCGCGCGACGGCATGGGGTTTGCTCTGCCTTGAGCGGGACAAAATGTCCTTCGGCCGAGAATAGGCCGCTCACTTCCAGAATGGAGGAACCCCACAATGAACGTTTCTGTGAACACCAACTCTGGAGCCATGATCGCGCTTCAGAATCTGAACAAAACCAACATGGACCTGCAGACCACGCAGAACCGTATCAACACCGGCCTGGAAGTCTCCAGCGCTAAGGACAATGGCGGCATCTACGCCATCGCCCAGCGCATGCGCTCCCAGGTTTCCGGTTTTGGGGTTGTTGGTCAGATTTTGGACCGGGGCGAGGCGACGCTCGACGTTGCTCTTGCTGCGGGTGAAGCGATTTCGGATCTGCTGATTGAGATGAATGAGAAGGCTTTGGCGGCGTCAGACGCGTCACTGGATACAGCAAGCCGTAGCGCCTTGAATGAAGATTTCACGGCGCTGCGCGATCAGATTTCGACGATCGTGAGCAATGCTGAATTTAATGGCGTCAACCTGATTGACGGCTCAACCAACGCATTCGTGGCGTTGGCCAACCAGGACGGCTCAAACACGATTACTGTGAGCTCGGAAGACATGTCGCTTTCCGGTTCGATCGTGTCATTGGCCGCCACGGCGTCGTTTGCGACAGCGACACAGGCCAGCAATATCGCCTCTCAGATCGGCACTTCGCTGGATACCGTGAACTCTGCGCTCGCGCGGTTGGGCACGAAATCCAAAGCGTTGGAGATCCACTCCTCGTTTGTCACAAAACTTACTGACGCTCTGGAAGTCGGTATCGGCAACCTGGTCGATGCGGATCTGGCCAAGGAATCTGCCTCCTTGCAGTCTCTGCAGGTCAAACAGCAGCTGGGCACTCAGGCGCTTTCGATCGCCAACCAGCAGCCGCAATCGATCCTGTCCTATTTCGGCTAGGGCGACGGATACGGGCCGGGGCCGCACATGCGGCCCCGGCTTTTTCTTGCCTGCCCGAGGCGTCAACATCTGATTAACCAAATCATGAGGCGGACCGCTCCGCCTGCCCGGCAATAACTGCCGCGCCCGGCACAATCTGCCGAGCGCGTCCGGCAGAAAATGCCGCCCTCTGGCCGTAGGGTAAACGGTTTTCACTCAATCAGGTCACAGGAAAACAAGGGCTTGCGTCCTGTTTTGGCTGCAAAGGGTGAATCTGGCCCCAGCTTTGCTCCTAGAGGCGTGGACCAGAAGGTCTGGCGGGCAAAAGGCGCGTCACATCAAACGTAGAAACGTTACAGGAGCCAAGAAATGGCGACGATTAATACCAATCCCGGGGCGATGATCGCCCTGCAGAACCTCAACAAGACCAATATGGACCTGCAGCAGGTCCAGCAACGTATCAATACGGGTCTTGCCATCTCCTCCGCCAAGGACAATGGCGGTGTGTACGCTATCGCTCAATCCATGCGTGCTGACGTGGCCGGTTACAACGCCGTGTCGCAATCGCTGGATCTGGCGCAATCGACAGTCGATGTCGCGCTGGCGGCAGGCGAAGCCATTTCAGATCTGATGATCGAAATGAAAGAGAAAGCGCTCGCATCCACGGATGCGTCGCTGGATACGGCGTCTCGCAACGCCCTGAACGAAGATTTCACCGCACTTCGCGATCAGATCGGCACCATCGTGGCCAACGCCGAGTTCAACGGCACCAATCTGATCTCCAACGGTGCGGCGGACATTACGGCTCTGGCCAATTCCGACGGCTCCAATACCCTCACGATCGGTGCTGAAGATCTGAGTCTGACCGGCGGCACCTTGTCGATCGGCGCGGCGTCTTCAATTGACTCTGTCGCGAACGCATCAACGGCTGTGGCTGCAATCGAAGCGGGTCTGGACAATCTGAACTCTGCTTTGGCGCGCTTGGGCACCGGGTCCAAGTCGCTGGAAATCCACTCCACCTTTGTCACCAAGCTGTCTGACGCCCTGGAACGGGGCATCGGCAATCTGGTCGACGCGGATCTGGCGAAAGAATCCGCCCGTCTCCAGTCGCTGCAGGTCAAGCAGCAGCTGGGCACCCAGGCGCTTTCAATCGCGAACTCCGCGCCGAGCTCGATCCTGAGTTACTTCCGGTAATTCAGCCCCAGTTTCGGCAAGGGCTTCATAGAAAATGGAGCCGTCGCCGGAGCCTTGGCGCGCAAAAAGCGTGTCGTAACCGTAGAAACGGAAATTTGAAGGAGCCAAGAAATGGCGACGATCAATACCAACCCCGGGGCGATGATCGCCCTGCAGAACCTGAACCAGACCAACAAAGATCTGCAGCAGGTTCAACAGCGCATCAACACGGGCCTGGCGATCAGCTCGGCCAAGGACAATGGCGGCGTGTTCGCTATCGCCCAGTCGATGCGTGCCGACGTGGCGGGCTACAAGGCCGTCAATCAATCGCTGGACCTGGCGACGTCCACCACGGACGTGGCCCTGGCCGCCGGCGAGGCGATCTCTGATCTCCTGGTGGAGATGAAAGAGAAAGCCCTGGCTTCAGCCGATACGTCTCTGGACGCGGCGTCCCGCAATGCTTTGAACGAAGACTTCACGGCGCTGCGTGACCAGATCGGCACCATTGTGGCCAACGCTGAGTTCAACGGCACCAATCTCATTGAGAACGGCGCCACCGCGATCTCGGCTCTGGCGAATGCTGATGGCTCCAACACCATCACCATCGCCGCAGAAGATCTGAGCCTGACCGGCACCACGATCACCATCACGGCCGGCACCCAGATCAACACGACGACTCTGGCCAATGCGGCTGTGTCCGCCATCGAGACCTCGCTGGACAATCTGAACTCCTCCCTGGCGCGCCTGGGTACGGGTTCGAAGTCTCTCGAGATCCACGGCACCTTCGTCAACAAGCTGTCTGATGCGCTTGAAAAAGGCATCGGCAACCTGGTCGACGCGGATCTGGCGAAAGAGTCTGCTCGCTTGCAGTCCCTGCAGGTCAAGCAGCAGCTGGGTACTCAGGCGCTCTCGATCGCCAACTCGGCTCCGAGCTCGATCCTGGGTTACTTCCGGTAATCCCTAAAGTCTCGATGGGGGCCCCATAGAAAATGGGGGCCCCTTCGAAGAGTGATGCGCAAAAAGCGTGTCGTAACCGTAGAAACGGAAATTTGAAGGAGCCAAGAAATGGCGACGATCAATACCAACCCCGGGGCGATGATCGCCCTGCAGAACCTGAACCAGACCAACAAAGATCTGCAGCAGGTTCAACAGCGCATCAACACGGGCCTGGCGATCAGCTCGGCCAAGGACAATGGCGGCGTGTTCGCTATCGCCCAGTCGATGCGTGCCGACGTGGCGGGTTACTCCGCTGTGGGCCAGTCTCTCGACCTGGCGCAATCGACCGTGGACGTGGCTCTGGCCGCGGGTGAAGCCATCTCCGACCTGCTGGTGGAAATGAAGGAAAAAACGCTCGCGGGCGCGGACTCCTCTCTGGACACTGCATCGCGGAGCGCTCTGAACGAAGACTTCAAAGCGCTGCGTGATCAGATCGGCACCATCGTCGATAACGCCGAATTCAACGGCACCAACCTGATCAACGGCACCCAGACCGGCGGCATCTCGGCTCTGGCCAATGCTGACGGCTCCAATACGCTGGATATCGGTCAGGAAGTGATGTCGCTGGGCGGCACCAATGTCACCGTGGCGGCGACGGCGTCGTTTGACACGGCGGCGGCGGCGTCTGGCCTTGTGGCCACCATCGAAACTTCGCTGGACAATCTCAACACGGCTCTGGCCAAGTTGGGCACCGGTTCGAAGTCTCTGGAAGTTCACAAAAGCTTTGTGGGCAAACTGTCTGACGCTCTTGAAAAAGGCATCGGCAATCTGGTCGACGCGGATCTGGCGAAAGAATCCGCCCGTCTTCAGTCGCTGCAGGTCAAGCAGCAGCTGGGTACGCAGGCGCTTTCAATCGCGAACTCCGCGCCGAGCTCGATCCTGGGTTACTTCCGGTAATCCATAGCGGAATTGGCCGGGGCGTTACGTGGGGTTCCTCCCCGGCCAGTTTCTCAGATGACTATGCCTGACAGAGCAAGGGAGAAAGTAGGAGGCGCCGACGCCGCCAAAGCGTCGACGAAAAGGATATGAACATCGGCAACATCATACCGGTTACAAACGCCCAGGGCGTCACCCCGGAGCCAGATCAATCCGAGAAAGCCGTCGCCGGCATGGCCAAGCGTGGTCAGATCGGCGGTGAGGAAACCGATAAATCCGTCGCTGAAAAAGGCGCGGCTGTTGTGCAAAAGTCCGCTGACCTTGAGCGCATCGAGGCCATGCGTGAGCGCGTCAACGCCAGCTTGCGGACCCGGCTTCAGATTGATCGCGAAGAAGAGAGCGGTCAGTTCATCTACCGTCTGTTCGATCCGGAAACCGGTGAAGTCATGCGTCAATGGCCGCCGGAAAAGTACATGGATCTGGTCGCGTTTCTGAAAGACCAGCAAGGCGGCGTCGTTGACGAGCGTGTTTGACCTCTCGGCAGATTTGACCGCTTGCAGCGGCAAGAATTAACCACGTCCAGAGTCCTGCGGGGTCTGGCGGGCTTCGCCGTTTTTGTACAAATATCTGTTTTAAATCATTTTTCAGCGATCTGGCCTGATTGGCCCGCTGATTGCTCCTGATACTGCTGAGCGGCCGTCGAATGCGGCGCAGTTATGCAATCGGGAGAAGACCAATGGCGCTCAGCGTCCATACCAACACCTCAGCGATGATCGCGCTGCAAAACCTCAACAAGACCAATGAGGACATTCAGGGCGTCCAGAGCCGGATCAATACCGGCCTGCGTGTGACCGGGGCGAAGGATAACTCCTCCGTCTATGCGGTGGCGCAAGGCATGCGCTCCGATATTGGCGCGCTGGGCTCCGTCAAATCCTCGCTCGACCGCGCCGTCTCCATCGGCGATGTGGCGATTGCGGCGGGCGAGTCCATCTCTGACCTGCTGATCCAGATGCGCGAGAAAGCCACCGCCGCACTGGACCCTTCCATCGATACGTTCTCGCGCCAGGCCTATGACAGCGACTACAAAGAGTTGCTCGATCAGGTGAAAGTCATCCTGACCAATGCTGAATTTGACGGCGCGAACCTGTTGAACGGATCGCTGACAAACGGCATCGCGTTCCTGGCGGATGCGGACGCGACGCGCTCCGTCACCCTGGAAGGTCAGGACCTGTCGATTTCCGGCGCAATCATCACCCTGACGAACAATTCCAGCCTTGGCACCGTGACCCTGGCCGGCAATGTGGTCAGCGCCATCCAGGCCAGCCTCGACAACGTCAACCAGGCGCTTGCCAATCTGGGGTCTGACCTCAAGAAGATGGAAGCGCACCGGACGTTTGTCGGCAAACTCGAGGACAGTCTGACCGAAGGCGTGGGCAATCTGGTGGACGCGGATCTGGCCAAGGAATCCGCGCGATTGCAGGCCTTGCAGGTGAAACAGCAACTGGGGGTTCAGGCGCTCTCGATCGCCAACTCCGAGCCTCAGATCATTCTCAATCTCTTTAACGGCTAACCCCGTTCCCTAATCACCACCACGGCGAACCGTCCGACTTCTCCCGATGTCGGGCGGTTTGTTGTTTTCAGCGGGGCGCGGACTCAGCACAGTGTGTTGCGAACTCAGGGAGCGAATGCATGAGCGACGGGTTTTTGCCATATGGCCGTCAATGGATCGACGATGACGACATCGCCGCAGTCACCGCTTGCCTGACCTCTGATTATCTGACGACAGGCCCTCGGGTCACAGCCTTTGAAGCCGCCTTTGCTCAAGCCGTCTCTGCGCCCCATGCGCTCAGTTGTCATTCCGCGACGGCGGGGCTGCATCTCGCCTATGACGCGTTGGGCCTGGGGCCGGGCGATTGCGCCATTGTTCCGGCGCTGACCTTTGTCGCCACCGCCAACGCCGCCCGGTATTGCGGTGCAGATGTGGTGATTGCGGATGTGGACCCTGACACAGGTTTGATGACGCCGGACACTCTGGCCGAGGCGCTGGAGCGATCTCAGAGCCGGGCGAGACTGATTGCGCCTGTCCATCTGGCTGGCGTCGCTTGCGACATGCCCGCGCTCAGCGCCCTGGCGCGCGATCATGGCCTGTCGGTGGTGGAGGACGCCTCTCATGCTGTGGGCAGTCTGGATGAGACAGGGACGCCCGTAGGCGCGTGCCCTCATTCAGATGCGGCGGTCTTCTCGTTTCATCCGGTCAAGACGCTTGCGTGCGGGGAAGGGGGCATGGTCACCACGCGGGATCCTGAGACAGCGGACCGGGTCGCCCATGCGCGCTCTCATGGCGTTGTGCGTGAGCCGGGCCGGTTTGAGCGCAGCGAGGGGGCAACCGAGCCCTGGTGGTATGAAATGCAGGCGCTGGGCTGGAATTACCGCATGCCTGACATCAATGCGGCGCTGGGATTGTCTCAGCTCAACAAGCTCTCGCGCTTCGCCGAGCGGCGCCGTTTGCTGACGCAGCTCTATGATGACGCCTTGTCCGGGCTGGCGCCGCTGGTGCAGCCGCCCGCAGGGCGGGCGAGCGTCGATCCATGCCGTCACCTGTACAATGTGCGAATTAATTTTGACGCGGCGGGCCAGAGCCGCGCGGATGTCATGGACGCCCTGCGCGCACGCGGCGTCGGGACTCAGGTTCATTACATCCCCGTCCACCACCAGCCTTATTACAAAGCGCTCTATGGCGAACAGACCTTGCCGGGCGCCGAGCGCCATTATGCGCGCACATTGTCGCTTCCGCTGTATCCGGCCATGTCTGATGAAGACCCGATGCGCGTGGTTTCAGCTTTGAAAGCGACGCTGGGGCTATAAAGCGGGGTCGTGACCGTTGACCGGCGCTAGGCGGGGCGCTTTTCCATCAACGCCCAGGTCGGGTTGTCGAGATTGCTGGTGCGTTTCCAGCTGAACCCGTCCGCCACCACTTCCAGATCCTTGAAGCGATCCAGGAAAAAGCCGGCGAAATCGCGCTTCCACAAATGGTCGGTCATGCCGCGATAGACGAGCTCGACCGGGTCGGGATTGAAATACTCCGACACCAGGATGAAGCGTTTGGAGACGCGATACATCTCATCGGCCACCTGGCCGAGATTGTCGGGGTGAACGTGGATCAGAACGCCATTGGTGAAGACGAGGTCCATGCTGGAATCGTCAAAAGGCAGATCTTCGCCGCGACCGGCGCGGATATGGGTTTGCGGCAGCACGCCGTCCTTGATCAAGGTGTCGCGCGCGCTGTCATTGGGCTCGACCGCGAACAATTCAGCATCGCTCAAACGCTGCAGGGCGCGCTGGTTGAGGCCGAGATTGCAGCCGACTTCGCAAATGGTCTGGGGTTCGCGCGTCCCGAACGCGTCCAGCCAGCGTGACCACAGTCGGGTGCGGGCGCGGATGCGAAACTCTTCAGGGCTGCAGCGTTGGGTGTATTCGTCGCCGAACTCGCCCGACCAGGTGTTCACGGGATCATGGGTCATGGATCAGGCTTTCAGCGCAAGCTTTTCGTTGAGAATATTCTGCAAGGTGCGCGCATCCAGGCGCTCGGGATTGGAATCTGACTGATATTCAAACCCTTCAGGCACTGGCACGGCGCCGTCGGCGAACCATTCCGCGCGCAGGCGCTCAGAGCTGTGCGGCAGGATCACATAGCGATCCTCGAGCTCCACCGTGGAGCGGGAATCGTCCTCTGGCACCATCACCTCGTGCAGTTTTTCACCCGGGCGGATGCCGACCATCTTGTGCGGCAGGTTGGGCGCGATCGAGCGCGCCAGATCCACCGTGCTCATGGACGGGATTTTGGGGACGAAGACTTCGCCGCCCTTGGCCATTTCAAGGGCTGAAAGCACGAAATTCACGCCCTGATCGAGGGTGATCCAGAACCGGGTCATGCGCGGGTCCGTGATGGGCAGGTGGTCCGCGCCTTCCGCGACGAGTTTCTTGAAGAACGGCACGACCGAACCGCGTGAGCCGACCACATTGCCGTAACGCACGACCGAGAAAGTCGGCCCGTCTTCGCCGCCCATGTGCTGGGCGGCGGTGAAGATCTTGTCGGACGCCAGCTTGGACGCGCCGTAAAGATTGATCGGGCTGGCGGCCTTGTCCGTGGAGAGGGCGCACACATGCTGAACCCCACGCTTGATGGCGGCGCGCACAACGTTTTCCGCGCCGAACACATTGGTGCGCATGCATTCAAACGGATTGTACTCCGCGATCGGCACATGTTTGAGCGCGGCGGCGTGGACGACCACATCGACCCCGCGCATGGCCATGTCCAGCCGGCCTTCATCGCGCACATCGCCGATGAAATAGCGCATGAAGCGGTGCTCTTCAGGGCTGAAGCGCTGAGCCATCTCATACTGTTTGAGTTCGTCGCGTGAGAACACGATCAGCTTTTTGGGCTTGTATTCGTTGATCACGGTCTGGACGAAATGATGCCCGAAGGACCCCGTGCCGCCGGTGATCAAGATGGTCTTGCCGTTCAGATCAATGCGCGGGCTACGAAAGTCGCGCCCCAGAAACAGACGGTTGACGTCTTCGTCCGTGGAATTGGAGGTCTTCGGGGGCTGGCTCATTGAGATGACTTTCCATGGGTCATGGACACATTCTTGACGCCACGATCCGCGGTGTCGGTTAACGGCCCGTTAGGCGCGGTAAATCCATAATCGGATTCGATGAGAGCAACAGCTTTCCAGTCTTGGGGGACATGATGGGCGCGACTGTGATCATTCAGGCCGGCAGCGGACCCAGCGCCCTTGCGGATCGTGAACTTGTCTATCTCGGCGATCGCACCGCCCTGGCGTGCGGGCTCGAACGCGCCCGCCGCATTCCCGGCGTCGACCTGGTGGTCTGCGCCGTCCCCGATGATCGTGAGCATGACCTGATCGCCGAAGAGGCGTGTGATGGCGCCGTCATGGTGGTGCGCGGTCCCGCCGCGGATCCGTTGGGCCTTGTGGCGCAGGCGGCGCGCGAGGCCGGCGCGTCCGTTGTCGTAAGGCTCACCAGCCAGTGTCCGGTGATTGACCCTGTCATTGCGGGCGGCGTGCTGGCGCTGTTGACGGATGCGCGCGCTGATTACGCCTCCAACACCATGCCGGCGCGCTTCCCGCACGGGCTGGATTGCGAAGCGTTTTCCGCCCTGTTGCTCGACGAAGCGGATCGCAAGGCGGACACGCTGGCCGAGCGGCGCTCGGTGACGGGCTGGATGCGGCGCAATCCTGACCTCACCCGCGCCAATCTGACGGGCCCCGGCGGCGGGCTGGAGCATTTGCGCTGGATGCTGGAGACGCCCGAGGACGCGGCGTTCTTGCAAGCGGTCTTTGAAGAGCTGGGCGAGAAGGCCCTGACGGCGACCGCGGCCGAGATGGCGGCTTTGTGCCTGCGCCGCCCGGATCTGAGCGAGTTGAATGCGGATCGGGTGGACTATGCGCGTCTGGTTTCGCCCGAACGCGCCAGCGTCGAAACGCGGCCCATGCGGTTTCCCTTTGCCGCCTAAAAGCTTGGCGGTTCGTTCACCTTATATCCTAACGGTTTGTTTGCAGGTCGGGCGCTAGTCTGCGATTCGATGCAAAAGGTGTATCGAGCTTTACAGGTTCGGGCCGAAGACCATGGTCATTTCGTCCAATCTTCTCAGCGCCTGGTATGGCGCGCAGAATGCAACGGCGTTGTCTCGGACGACGGCGTTCTCCCAGTCTGCGGCCAATGCCCAAAGCTCCGACCGATCCTCCTCCAGCGATGTCTTGCCGCCCTGGGATGCGCGCGGCGAGATCGAAGCGCTCGACGTGCTCAAACGCAGCGCCCTGGCCGACGGCGTTTTCTTTGACAAGAAGCTCGGCGATTTCGCCAGCCTGGACGTGGGCGAGGACGAGAAACAGCTCTTCGCCATGTATCAAGGCTTGCGCCGCTTGCAGGCGCTGGGGTCGGAAGCGGCTGAAAAAGACACGGCGGACAGCCGCCGCGATTTCCTGGATCGCCGCTTTCAGGAAGGCCTGAACCAGCTCAACAGCTTCTTCGGCGAGCTCTCCCTTGAAGGCGTGACTGTGCTGAAGGGCGAGGAACTCTCCAAGGCGGAAAGCAATCTGGCGATTTCGCGCGGAATATCCGAATATGTGACGCCCATTGTTCATTCCGGCGCCTTTGACGCCGAAGTGGACGGGTTTCTGGGCGATGTCTCCTTCACCATCAGCGTGAAAAAGTCTGGCGCGACCACGCCCGTGGCCATTGACCTGGCCAATATGGGCGCGACCCCGCGCACGCTCGACAATGTCGCCGATTTCATCAACACCGAGCTTGAAAACGCTGGCATGCTCAGCCGGATCGAGCGGGTTAAGATCGGCGAGGAAGACGAGAACGGGATCATTCCCGGAGATAATTTCGGCTTCAAGATCAAGGGTATTCTCACCGAAACCCTGAGCTTTGCGCCTGCAACCGGCAATCCTGCGGTCTATATGGCCGGCGTCTCCGGCGATACTGAAGGTGCGGGCGGCCAGCTGACCAAATATGTCGATATCGCCAATGGCGGCGAGGCGGCCTTCATGCGCCGCATCGACGCTGATGGCAGTGTGACGACATCTGACGTCGCCGTGCCAGGCGGTGAAGAGGGTGAAACCGAAACCCGCACCAAGACGGCCTCCAACCCGCTGCGCATTCTAGATTCCGTCCAGGGCGCGGATGGTGGGCTGTATGTGGTCGGCCATGCGGCGAATGGCGTGGCCGGACAGTCAATCAAGGGCGAGCAGGATCTGATCCTGATGCGCTATGACACCACTGGAAAACAGGTCTGGGCGCGCACATTGGGGTCAGGCGGCACAGCGGAAGGCGCTTCGATCGCGCTGGACGCCAACGGCAATGTCGTGGTGGCGGGCTCTGTCGAGGGCGCATTGGGCGACACGACCGAGCTGGGCGGCACGGATTCCCTGGTCTCCAAATTCTCCGCCGACGGCGTCGAGCAATGGACCAAGCGCTTTGGCAGCAACAAGGATGATGAAGCGACCGCCGTCAGCGTCGGCGCGGACGGCACGATCTATGTAGCGGGCCAGACCAGCGCGCCGGTCGGCGGCGTGGTCAATGCAGGCAAGACAGACGGGTATCTGCGCGCGCTCGATGAGAACGGCGCGATCCTGTATACGCGCGCCGCGGGCGCCAGCGCCGAGAATGACACCGCCAAATCCATCGCCCAAGCGGCCGATGGCGGCCTGATCGTCGCCAGTGAAGTAAACGGCAGCGCTGTGCTCACCAAATACGCTGCGGGCGATGACGGAACCGGCGCGCCGGTCTGGACGCTTGATCTGGGCGATATGGACGATGGCCGTATCGGCGAGATCACGGTGGCTGATGACGGCGCGATCTATCTGGCGGGCGCCGCGGGCGCGGGTTTCTCTCCCTCAGCGCCGATTGAGGCGAACGCTGGCGGTCGTGACGCCGTGCTGGTCAAAATCTCTGACGGTCCGACCGCCAGCGTCGACTTCACCACCTTCCTGGGCTCAGCCGAGGGCAATTCCGCGACCTCCGTAACGGTCAGCAATGGGGTGGCCTATATCGCTGGCAAAACCTCTGGCGCGCTGCCGGGGCAGACCCAGAACGGCGCCCGTAACGCCTTCGTCGCGGGGCTGGATACGACCAGCGGCGCGGTCACCTTCACCCAGCAATTGTCTGGCCGGGCGGGGCTTGCGGAAGCCAATGCAGTGGTGGTCGATCCCACCGGCGATAATGCGCTCGACAAACTCGGCTTTCCCACCGGTGAAGTGCGCTATGCGGACAGCCGCGTGATCACCGCACGCTCGAGCGTGCGCGAAGGCGACCATTTCTTCATCTCCGTGGATGGCGGCCGGAAAAAGAAGATCACCATCGATGATGACGAGACCATGCGGTCTCTGACCTTCAAGCTGAACGCTGTGCTGGTGCTGGACGGCACGTCGGACGTACGCCGGTCGGCCAATGGCGACATGCTGCGCATCAAGCCCAAGGAAGGCGTGAAGATCGAGCTGTTCGCCGGCGATGACGGGCGTGACGCCCTGAGCGGTTTGGGACTGCCCGAGGGCTCGATCATCGGCAAGGCGTCGCTTCTGGACAAGGACAGCACCTCAGACGCGCCTGAGATTTTTGCGCTGGAATTGCCGACCTCCCTGTCGATTTCAGACAAGGACGGCGCCGCGAAAGCACTTGAGGCCTTGTCCAAGGCTCAGTCCGTGATCCAGCGCGCCTATCGTGATCTGACGACCGATCCCGCGCTGAAGGCGCTTCTGGACGGCCCGCAGGCGGGCAAGCGCGGCGGCACGGTGCCTGCTTACCTGACGGCGCAGGTTTCAAACTATCAAGCGGGACTGGAGCGCCTTCAGAGCGGCAGCGGCAGTACAACGCTTGGTCTGTTCTAAGAGCGTCTGACCGGCACAGACAAAAAACCCCGGAGCGCTGCTCCGGGGTTTTTTGTGAACCGCAACTGGATCAGACCGTCTGGTTATAGGCGAGGGCGGAGACGCCGCCTGCTTTGACGCCGGGCCCGTAGCCGACCTGGGTCTGCTGCTGGCGCGCAGCCTCATCAGCGATGGCTTTGACCAGGCCTTCCGTCAGCACTTTCAGGGCTTCGACCGCGGCGCCGTTGCGCGCGAGGGCGTCTTCGAACGCCCGGGTGGAGGTCTTCAGCTGGGCCTTGAGTTCAGGATCGACGCCAGACAGGCGCGAGCGGTCCTTGCTGGCGAGTTTGGTTTCGGTGCGATAGAGCGTCGCCAGCTTGGTTTTCTCGGCCTGAAACTCCACAGCCTTATGGGGCATGTGCGAGTCAAACAGCTCGGTTTCCTGATCGAGCAGTTCGGTCAATCGGCCCGTCAGCTGGATCAGCGCCTGGGCGCGTTCGGTCGGGTTTGCAGCCGCCAGTTCAGTCATCACGCACCTCCTTGTTCTTGCATGGCCAGCATTTCGCGCATCACGGAATCGGCCAGGCCGATGCCGCCCGCTTTGGCCATCACCTTGGCGTATTCTTCATTGAGCATGGATTTGAACGCGTTCTCGCCCGGACCGCCGCCAAAGCTGGATTCCGTGGTCTCGCCCAGCATCTGCTCCATCATCTGAGACAGAAAGACCGCTTCAAAGTCTTCAGCCGTCTTGCGGATCTGGTCAGGCGTCTGGCCGGCGGTCGAGCGTGATGTGGACGCAGGGCCACGCGCTGCGAGCAGCGCGTTCTGCATCTGGGCGTCAAGCATTCCGTCCATTACAGCACCTCGATTTCAGCTTGCAGCGCGCCGGCGGCCTTGATGCTTTGAAGGATGGTGATCATGTCGCGCGGGCTGACGCCCAGCGCGTTGAGGCCATCCACAAGCTCACGCAGGCTGACCGTGCCGTTCAGCACGCCCATTTCGCGGAGTTCTTCGTCCACGTTCACAGTGGTGCGAGGCACTTCGACCGTTTCCCCGCCATCCGCGAAGGGCAGGGCCTGGCTGACTTGCGGGCTCTCGGTGACGGTGATGGTCAGTCCGCCCTGGGCGATGGCGACGGTGGAGACTCGCACATCTTCGCCCATCACAATGGTGCCGGTGGATTCGTCGATCACCACGCGGGCGCGCATATCGGTCTCGACGCGCAATTGCTCGACCTCGGCGATCAGCGCGACCATATCGCCGTCAAAATAAAGCGGGCGGGTCAGCGCGACCGTGGAGGGGTTTTGCGCCGCTGCGGCGTCAGCGCCCAAAAAGGCGTTGATGGTCTGGGCCATGCGGCGCGCGGTGGTGAAATCGGGATTGCGCAGCGCCAGGCGGATTTGCGCCTGGCCAGCCAGATCCCAGTCCAGTTCGCGCTCGATGACGCCGCCATTGGCGATTCGGCCATTGGTGGGCACGCCGCGGGTGATCGAGGCCCCGTCGCCTTCGGCGGCGAACCCGCCCACAGCCAGCGAGCCTTGCGCCACCGCGTAGACATCGCCATTGGCGGCCATCAGCGGAGTGGCGATCAGTACGCCGCCCTGAAGGCTGTCTGAATCGCCAAGCGCTGACACTGTGACGTCGACGCGGGAGCCTTGCATGGAGAAGGGCGGCAGTTCTGCGGTGACGATCACCGCGGCCACATTGCCTGTGCGCAGATCGGCTTCACGTACATTGATGTTGAAGCGCTCCAGCATGGAGTTGAGCGCCTGCCGGGTGAACACCGCATTGCGCAAGGTGTCGCCGGTGCCGTCCAGGCCCACGACCAGGCCATAGCCCACCAGCTGGTTGTCGCGAACGCCTTCCACATCCGCGATGTCCTTGATTCGCGGATTGGCCGCAGCCAGCGGCGCTGCAAGGCAGAAAAGCGTGAGGCAAGCGATTAACAGGCGGGTCATGCTGGCGGAATTCTCCGACGGGTCAGGTTTCTACACCTGTCCCATTGCGAGAACCATGCCAGTTTTGAACGTGTCAACCTATTGAAATATATACAGAGCGGCTGGGAAAACCTTGCCGAGGCCGCGGTATTGCATGGGGTGGGGGCAAATCCTGCCGAGTGAGCGCTTTAAGCACTCATTAAGTTTGATTAAGCACTGTTGTCTCATGCTTTGAGAGGATTCGAAGGGCATTATGAAGGTCAATTCATCCCGACCCGTACAGGGGGCGTCCGGCGCCAAGCGTAAAGGTGAAGCCTCAAAAGCTTCAGGTTTTTCGCCTGAGGGCGCGCCGTCAACAAGCGGATCTGTCTCAGCCTCTGCGCTGAGCGGCGCCTCGGCCATCGGATCGGTTGACGCCTTGCTGGCGCTTCAGGGGGCTGGCGATGCGGTCACGGCCAAGCGCCAGGCGACCGAACGGGCTTTTTCACTTCTCGATATTCTTGACGATCTGAAACTGGCGCTTCTGGACGGCGTGCTGCCGCGAGACACGCTGGTCAAGCTCATGGAGACGCTGCAATCGCGTCGCGACGCGACCCATGATCCACGTCTGGAAGCGGCGCTCGACGAAGTGGAAATCCGCGCCGCCGTAGAATTGGCGAAGCTAAGCGCCTGATCGCATTGCCAGAGGGGGCGATGCGACCGTCACATCTTCATCATCGTCCTGTCGAATTTGCTCTGTAACCGTATGAGCAGATTGACTTGACCTCGACGGTCGATATTCTCCGCCGCGCTCAGGCCGGCGGGGGCTGCATACGGAGACGGTCTCATGAGTGTTATGGATTCAAGCATTGAGCTGCCGGCGGGCTACCGTCCCAGCGAGTCCGAACCCTTCATGAATGAACGCCAGAAAGAATATTTCCGGCGGAAGTTGTTGGCTTGGAAGGATGAAATCCTTCGCGAGAGCCGTTCGACGCTTTCAAACCTTCAAGAAGATATTGGCGCCTTGCCCGACCTTGCGGACCGGGCGTCGACAGAAACCGATCGTGCGCTCGAGCTGCGGGCGAGAGATCGCCAACGCAAGCTCATCTCCAAGATCGAAGCGGCGATACGCCGGATCGAGGAAGACGAGTACGGCTATTGCGAGGAGACGGGCGAGCCGATTTCGCTGGCGCGTCTGGATGCGCGCCCGGTCGCCACGCTCAGCCTTGAGGCCCAGGAGCGTCATGAACGCTCCGAGCGGGTCCACCGCGATAATTAGAGACGCAAGCGTCAGGTCTGCTAGGCCTGACGCGACCAGCTTTCATCGCAGGTGAGAAAGTCGAGCGCTTCTTCCGCAGTGAAGAAGGCTTGCGCGTTTATCCCTGCAGCATTGAGCATTTTTGTTGTTCGTGCCGAAATCACAAGCGTTCGCGGATTATAAACGTAAGCCAGCTTGGCCCGTCGAGGGAAATGCGCGATGGCGTACTCCACGCGCTGGTTGAACTCGGTCAGCGTGTAAATGATCAAGGATTGGCTGTGATCAAACAGAACGCCAGTCCACTGAGGCTGATCAGTCAACCGCCGACAGATCGCGATCAAGCCAGGTTCAGTTTCGGCGTTCGTCTCTAAACCGGTAATATTATACCGTAGAACGCCGATTTCTGGTAATTCGATGCGTTCGAGGGAGTAAGTTCTCATTCTGAGAGACGCCTGTGGACAGCTAAAGCCCCTGGAGAGCATACCCCGGTCAGTGCTTCGGTTTCCTTACCCAGCTGATTGGGTCGGTCAGTTATTCGCCATCCTCGTTCGCGGCGAACAACAGGGCCTGATCAAAATCTTCGAACGCCCGCGTGACAAAACCCGCAGATTTCATCAGGCGCGTGATGTAGGCCGCGTGCATGAGATTGCTCTGCTCATAGACATAGGCGACCCGAAGCTGCTTGGGCAGGCTCTTGTCGAGCGCTTCGGCGACTTTGGTGAACTGGCCCACCGTGTGATCAAACCGGCAGCCCTGATAATTCATGATCAAACCCGTATAGCCGTTTTCATGCACACGTTCACCCAGCTTCGGCGCATTGGCGAGGCTTTGCGCGGCTGTATTGACGCCGCTCATATGGATTTCCAGAACGCGGCCATTTGCGTGTTCGGTCCGCGTGATCGTCATGCTCATAAGCTTGCCCTAGAACGGCCAGAGGAGATTGTAGAGCTCCTGACCCACAGGCGGGCGCTGCATTTCAGAGATGTGGCCGCGTCCGCCATAGGAGATCCGCGCCTCAGCGATCTGTTCATGATCGATGGTGTTGTCCGCCGCGATGTCCTGGGGCCGGACGATGCCGGAGATCAGCAGCTCGCGCACTTCATTGTTGATGCGCACTTCCTGGCGGCCATGGATGACCAGATTGCCGTTCCACAACACGTCCACCACAATCGCGGCGGCGGTCATCGAAATGCTCTCGGACCGATTGATATTGCCGGCGCCCTGGGTGGAGGAGGCCGATCCGAAGCTGGCGAGGCTCGCAGGGTCGACCGCATCATTGAAGAACTGGTTGAGCGCGGCTTCGCCGCCAAAGAAGTTGGTCAGGTTTGAGTCTTCAGACGTGGTGCGCGAGCGCGTGGTCTGATTGGAGACGGTCGCGCTGTCGGCGATGTCGATGCTGACGGTCAGGATATCGCCCACATGCGCGGCGCGCGGATCGCCGAAAAACGTCGTGGAGTTGGTCGAACGCCACAGGGAGTTGGGGTTTGAAGACTGGGCGCGCGCCTCGGCGATGGCGCGGGCGCGGGCCAGGCGCGCCGCTTCCGCCTGACCCGCTGTGGGACCATTGGCGCCGGCCTGACCGGTCAGTGCTGCGGCGTTGCTGATATCATTCATGGGCGGCGCTTGCCCCACATAGGACAGCCGGTCCGTGGTCGCGCAAGCGGTCAGCGACAGGGCGCCCAGAAGAACGGCGCTGCACATCAAAAAGCGTTTAGACATCATGGCTCAGGACTCGCTTGGGCGTGCGGCGCTGCGGCCGCCAAGGACACTGGCGCGGCCGGGGGCTTCGACCCAGGCTTCGACCGTGCGGTTTGATTGCAGGTTCAGAAAACGGATGAACTGGCCTTCGCCGCCATTCTCCAAAGCGCGGGCCTGGGCGCTGAGCATCAGCGGGCCGACCTGATAGACCAGAGACACCAGCTCGCCGCGCTCGACCACGATGGGCGGCTCCACGTCAAAGCTGCGCAAGGGACGCTCCGGGCTCAGGGCGCGCTTGGCCGACATGCCCACAAGATCAGCTTCCGCCAGCAAGATTTCGCCGCGCACCTGGCTTTCGGGAAGGCGGACCCAGTCCACATCTGCGGCGGTGATGGTCTCGCCGCGCGCAATGGTGCGGTTGAGCACCGGCACATTGGTCACCCGTTGCGCTCGGCCCGACACGGTGAGGGGTTCGCCGCCCGGATACGCCGCGATCTGGGCGCGGAACAGGTTGGAGCTGGCGTCATGGTCAAAGCTGATCAGCTCCGGCCCGCCCAAGGCGTCAGCGGGCGCGAACAGGTCCTGACGCATATTTGAGAGATTGACCGCATAGGCGTGGCCCGTCTCCACATAGAGCGCTTCCTGGACGAGATCTGAAATATCGGACGCGCTGACCGTGCGCGCTTCGCGCTCGACGGTGACGCGCAGAACGCCGCCGGCGTTCGCCCAGTGAAAGCCCTCGCGCGCCGCCGCATTGCGCACATAGTCAGGGTCCAGCGAAATCGCTCGGCCCGGCGCCGGGGCGCGAGCGAGCTGGGTGTCGCCAGCCTCGCCGGTGATGTCGAACAGATCGGACAGGGTGATGACGGCGTCGGCGCTGACCAGGCGCTCCTTGAGCACCACGGACGTGCTGACCTCCTGCGCCGCCGCTGCGCCCGTCGAGAGCGCCAGAATAAGAGTGAGGGTGCGAAGCATGGCTTAGCCTTTCCTCAGCGCAGATTGGAGGAGGTTGCGAGCATCTCGTCCGCAGCCGTAATGACCCGGGCGTTCATCTCATAGGCGCGCTGGGCCTGGATGAGAGAGGTGATTTCGGTGACGGCGTCCACATTGGACACTTCCACAAAGCCCTGGCGCACCTGCCCGAAACCGGGATCGGTGGGAGCGCCGAGATTGGGCGCGCCCGACGCGGCGCTTTCCAGCAGCAAATTGTCGCCGATCTGCTCAAGGCCGGCTTCGTTGGGGAAGGTCGCAAGTTCAAGCTGACCCACCACTTGCGGGGCGGGCTGGCCGTTCAGAAGGATCTGCACCTGGCCTTGGGTGTTGATCACCACCTGGCGCGCTTCGGCGGGGACCACGATGCCCGGCATGACCGAATAGCCGTCCGCCGTGACGATCTCGCCGTTGGGGCTCAGAGAGAAATTGCCGGCCCGGGTGTAGGCGTCATTGCCGTCCGGCAGCTGAACGCGGAAATACCCGGATCCGGAGATCGCGACGTCATAGCTGTTGCCGGTTTCGCTCAAACCACCTTGTTCGGCGATGCGGTAAACCGAGCCGGCGTTGACGCCGAGGCCGACCTGAACGCCCGTCGGCACGATGGTGCCCGCGTCCGAGGAATTGGCGCCCGGCTGGGAGACGGTCTGGTACAAAAGGTCTTCGAACTCGGCGCGCTGACGTTTGAACGCGATCGTGTTCATGTTGGCGAGGTTGTGAGAGATCACCTCGACGGCCAGTGACTGGGCTTCCATCCCGGTGGCGGCGGTGGACAATGCGCGCATGGCTGCGGCCTCCTTCAGAATAGAACGTTACGGGCGACCAAGGCGGTCAATGGCCTTGCGGCTGAGTTCGTCGGTGTCTTTGATCATGCGGGTGACCGACGCATAGGCGCGGCTCACTTCCATCATGGTGGTGATTTCGAGCATGGGCCGCACATTCGAGCTTTCCAGAAAGCCCTGTTTGATCTGCGGCAGCTCTTCGATCACGCGTTCGGCGTCTTCGGGCGCGGTGTAGCGATTGTCGCCGGTTTTGGTCAGAACGCCCTGATCGGCGAACTGGGCGACGCCCACTTGCGCGATGACCTGGCCGTTTTGGGTGATTTCACCGGTCTCGCCGATGACGATCTGTCCGGCGTTGGGGTCGAGCACAATCGGCGCGCCGCCGGCGTCCAGCACTTGCGCGCCGTCGCTGGCGACCATTTCACCCAGAGGGTTCAGGGTGAAGGCGCCGTCGCGCGTGAAGCGCTCGACGCCATCTAGCTCCACCATGAAGAAGCCGTCGCCTTGTAAAGCGAGATCCAACGGGCGGCCCGTATTGGTGAGCGAGCCTTGAGAAAAGTCGCGGCCCATCGCCCATTCGTCGACGAACTGGGCGCGGTTGGGGCCGTCTTGATGGCGGGCGCGAAACGCGGTGTCAGGTTCGAGCATCATGCGCTCGGCCTTGAAACCTTGCGTGGAGGCGTTGGCGATATTGTTGGCGACCACATCCATCTGCCGACGCAAGGTCAGCTGGCGGGTCAGTCCGATCAGCATGGTGTTGTCCATCGCCAGGCGTCCTTCTGAAGGCGGTTGCTGCGACTTCTGGCAGCGTCCCCAGACTCATGGCAAACACCGTGCCATGGTTAACGTGTTGAAAAATATACATGCGATTGAAGGGGCGGCGCTTTTGGGCGGCCAGCCTTGCCTGTCGAGCCGTCACAGAGGGGAAAAATCTGCCCAGCGAAGCCGTTTCCAAACGGATCGTTAACCGCAGCACTGATTAATCGTTGGCTGTACTGGACTAATCCGTAAGGCGAGGGAATCAGCTTCATGGCTGAAGACACCGAAGACGAAACGCGCGAAGAGGGCGCCGAAGGTGAAGAAGGCGAAGAGGAAGCCAAGAAAGGCGGCCTCAAGAAGATGATCCTTTTCATCGGTTTGCCCGTGATCCTCGTCATTCTGGCCGGGGTGGCGGGCGCTCTGTTTTTCCTGGGCGGTGGTGACGAAGAGGTCGCCGCCGAGGGGGAATATGGCGAAGAGCACGGTGAAGCCTCCGCTGATGGTCATGGCGAGGGCTATGCCACGGAGGCGACCGAGGAACATCTGGCCGAGCTCTTCCGGTTTGAAGAGCCGCTGATCGTGGATATGTCCGGCCCGGACAACCGATCGGTGCTTTTGGAAGTGCAGATCGCGCTCGCCTATTCCGACCACGACGTGGCCGAGCTTCTGGCGCGCGAAGACGTTCAAATCCTGCTGCGCGACGAATATGTGGATTTTTTCCGCGCTTTGCGGGTCGAAGACATTGACGGCTCGACCGGATCACACCGCATTCGGATGGAGTTGATCCGCCGCACCAATCTGGTGCTGGCCCCCAAGACTGTGGATGGCGTTCTGCTGCCCAGTTTCGTGATGCAGCAATAGCGGAGACCTGCGTTGGACGACGATATCGATCAGGATGCAATGGCGGCTGAATGGGAGGCCGCTGCTGCGGGCGAACAGCCTGACTTTGACTCCTTGGGCGATGACGGCGACGACCTGGCGTCCGAATGGGAGGCCATGGTCGACGGGGATGGTGAAACCTTCCTGCCGGCCCAGCAGTCTTCCGGCCCCGAACGCATCCTCAATCAAGAAGAAATCGACTCCCTTCTGGGCTTTTCGGTTTCTGATGACGACGCCAATGAGCGCTCGGGCATCCGGGCAATCATCAATTCGGCGCTGGTGTCCTATGAACGCCTGCCGATGCTGGAGATCGTCTTTGACCGCCTGGTGCGGCTGATGACGACGAGCCTGCGCAATTTCACCTCTGACAACGTGGAAGTGAGCCTGGACAATATCTCGTCCATCCGCTTCGGCGATTATCTCAACTCGATCCCGCTGCCGGCGATCCTGGCGGTGTTCCGCGCCAAGCAGCTCGATAACTACGGCCTGCTGACAGTGGACTCCAATCTGATCTATTCGATCGTGGACGTTCTGCTGGGCGGACGGCGCGGCACCTCGGCCATGCGGGTCGAAGGGCAGCCCTACACCACCATCGAACGCACGCTGGTTCAGCGGATGATCGAAGTGGTGCTGGCGGATGCGCGCCAGGCCTTCGCGCCGCTGACGGAAGTGGATTTCGATCTCGACCGGGTCGAGACCAATCCGCGCTTCGCCGCCATCGCCCGGCCTGCGAACGCGGCGATCCTCGTCAAGCTGCGCATCGACATGGAAGACCGCGGCGGCCGTATCGAGCTCTTGCTGCCTTACGCCACGCTCGAACCCATTCGTAAAATGCTGCTGCAGCAGTTCATGGGCGAGAAGTTCGGCCGCGACAATATCTGGGAAAGCCACCTGGCCACCGAATTGTGGTCCACCAAGATGGAGGTGAGCGCGGTTCTGGATGAGATGCAGAAGCCCTTGGGCGAAGTGATGAATCTCAAGGTCGGCGACACCTTGATGCTGGATGCGGGCCCGGATGGCCTGATCGAGCTACGCTGCGATGACATCCCGTTGACGCACGGTCATATGGGCCGAATCGGGCACAACATAGGGGTTCGCCTGGATCGCCCGCTGAGTGCCATGGCGAAGAAAAAAATGATGGGGTTCACATGACGCTCGCCGGTTTCGCTTTCGAAGCACTTGTCTGCATCCTTCTGGCGATGGCGGTCGTCATGTGCTGGCGTGTGGATCGCCGTTTGCGCGCTCTGCGCAACGGGCAGGATGGCCTGGTGGGGACTATCTCCGCGCTGAACGATGCGGTGGAGCGTGCACGCGCCACCCTGGGCGCGCTGGACCGTGCGAGCCGCGATGGCGGGGAAAGTCTGCGAAAAGAAACCGAGCGGGCGCAAAAGCTGGCTGATGAGCTGCGCTTTTTGTCCGGGGAAGCGGATATGAGCGCCCAGCGTCTGACCCAGCGTCCTCGACGTGAGGCGCCGCGCGCTGACGATGAAGACCCTGAAACCGCACGCTCACGTCGCCGTCTGAATGCGTTGAAGGCGCTGCGCTGATCATGACGCCTGTCCGTCCTCTCATGCTGCTGGCGGTCGTCCTGGCCGGGCTCCTGGGTTTGAAATCCCTGTCGCTGGTCGATGAAGCTGCGACGCTGATTTCCGAGCGTGCCGACGCAGCGGCGGCCCCGCCGGCGGATGACGGGCATGGCGGGGACGAGCCTGAGGAAGTTGTGGACGAGGGACCCGCGCCGCCCGCTGCACCGCCCCCTTCCGCCGCGCCCGCGCCACGCGCGGCGCCGACGACGGCGCAGCTGGGTCTGGAGCGTCGCCTGGCGGAACGCCGGCGGACGCTGGATCAGCGCGAAGCCGAGCTCGATACGCGCGAGCAATTGCTGAGCGTGGCGGAGCTGCGCGTGGATGATCGGGTGACCGAGCTTGAGGCCCTGCGCGATGAAGTACGCGGCTTGCTGGGCATGCTTGATGATCGCCGCCAAGAGCAGGTGGACGCCATCGTCGCCGTGTATTCCCAGCTCGAGCCCGATGCGGCGGCCCGCATCCTGACGTCCATGCGTGAAACCGATGAGACGACGCTGCTTCTGGTCGCAGAACAGCTGCAGACCACCAATGCGCGCAAATTCGCCAGCGTCATGGCGGAGATGGAGCCCAGCTTCGCCGCCGAGCTGACCTTCATGCTGCGCATGCGCGCTGAACCGCCCGAAACAACCGCGGAAGCGGAGGCCCGCCTTGAAGCGGCGGCAGGATAAGCGGCTCGCCCTGTTTGCGAGCGCGGCGCTGGGCGCCGTGCTGTCGGCGTCGGCCCTGGCCCAGTCGCCGGCGCAAATCGACGTGTCGAGGCAGGGGCAGACGACCCGCGTTCAGATCAGCCTGCCCGAAATGGACGGTGAGGGGCTGAGCGCTGACGCGGAAGTCGCCGCCGGCGCGGTTCTGGTGGCGCGATTGTCCGAGCCGATCGAGGCGGACGTGTCCGCCATCACCGCCGCGGCGCCCGATTACATCGCCATGGCGCGTCTGGACCCGGATGGGCGGACCTTGCGGCTGGCGCTGAACCGGACCCTGGAAAGCCGGGTGTCGGTGTCTCACAACATTATCGCCATTGATATCGCGCCACCCGGCGCCGCGCCGCTCGAGGACGTGGTCAGCCCCTATGAGCTGGCCCAGATTGAACGCGCCCGTCAGGCGCGCGCCCAGGCGGCTGCGGACGCCGCCGCAGCAGCCGCGCCGCCGCCTGCATTGCCCGTGGACATGCGCATTGGCGAAGCGGCTGAGTATTCGCGGATCGTGTTTCAATGGCCCGAGGCGGTGACTTATTCGCTGGAGCAGGCGGATGGCCGCGCCGTGCTGACCTTTTCACGGGCGGCCGAGCTGAACCTGGCGCCGCTGACCGCTGCGCCGCCGCGCTTTATTGACGCCGTGACAGAGCGACAGGCGGATAGTCTGTCGCTGTCCTTCCTTCTGGCGTCGGGCGCGGAAGCGCGGGTCTGGTCTGATGAGCCGGGGCGGGTGGTGTTTGACGTCTCCCTGGGCGCCGCTGGCGGCGCTGAAGCGGTTCTGGCGGCTTTGTCAGACTATGCCGATCAGCTTCAAGCTCAGTCGCCGCCCGCGTCTGAAAGCGTGGAGCCGGCTGCCGACGACGATGCAGCTCTTGATACGCCTGATTTCGAGACCCCGAACCTGACGCGCCCTGATGTCGCGGCACGCCCCGACCCTGTGCCCGAAGGAGGGATCGTGCAGGTCGAAGCGCGCCGCAACGGCACGGATGTGGTGCTTAATTTTCCCTGGGCTTCGCTGCCGGGCGCGGCCGTGTTTCGGCGCGGTCAGGCGATCTGGGTGGTGTTTGACGCCAGCGCGGAGCTGGATGTGGGTGAGATGGCCACGCTGGCCGGCCGCCATATCCGAAATCATGAAGTCTTGCGCGGGGCGGACTATACAGCCTTGCGGATCGAAGCGCCGAATTCCACCCAGACGGATGTGCGGCCTGTTGGAACGAGCTGGGTTCTGACCTTTAGCGAAACCGTGGACCAGCCGCCCGCGCCGATCCGCGTGACGCGCGAGACCGGGGTGAACCGCCCCGCGCGCCTGCGGTTTAATTTCAATGGCGCGCGCAGCGTTCGCAGTGTGACGGATCCGGTTGTTGGCGATTCCATTATGGTGCTGACCAGCGATGGCGAGAAATACGGGGTGATTTCACCCCGCCAGTATGTGGAAGCGGTGATGCTGCCCTCCACTCAAGGCGTGGCGCTGCAGCCTCTGGCCGATGACCTCATCTTCACCGTGCGCGCGGGGGGCGCGGATCTCAGCCGTCCAGGCGGTCTGGCCCTGACGCGGGCGGCCACTCCTGGTCTGTCTGGCTCGCTTGATCGTCCCGTCACGCCCGGTTTTCTGGATCTGGCGGCGTATCGGGGCGAAGGCGATTATCGCGACTCGATGGTGATCTTGCAGCGTCGGGCGTCAGAGCTGGACCCAGCCGCGATTCTCAATCTGGCGCGCTTCAAATTGGGATGGCAGCTGGCGGCGGAAGCGCTGGGCCTGGTCGAGCTGGCGGTGGAGGAAAACCCCTCGCTGGACGCCAGTCCGGAAATCGCCGCCTTGCGCGGTGTCGCCAGCTATATGATAGGGCGCTATGACGATGCGGATCGCTATTTGTCCCACCCGGTGCTTCTGAACGATCCCGCCGCCCAATCCTGGCGCGGCGCCGTGTCCGCCCAACTGGGCGACTGGCCGCAGGCGCGACGCCGGTTCGAGCAGGGGCGCGAAGCGATCTATTTCTTTGATCCGGTCTGGCGCGCGCGCCTGTCGGCCCTGCACGCCATGTCGGTGCTGAAAACCAATGATCTGGGCGCGGTGGAGCCCTTGCTCAACGTGGTCGAGGCGGAGGATTACGACCTGGAAGCGCGCACGGAAGCGGCGATGGTTCAGGCGGGTCTGGCCGCGGCGTCAGGCGATGTGGAGCAGGCCATTGCGCTCTATGATGCGCTGAGCCGCTCTGACTGGCGGCCCGCGCAAGCCCGCGCGCTTCTGGAAAAGGTCCGGCTGGAGTTCACCAATGATCTCGTCGCGCCGGATGCAGCGGTCGAAACCCTGGAGAGCCTGCGCTTTCGCTGGCGCGGCGATGATGTGGAAGTTGAAGCCTCCACCATGTTGGGCGAGGTCTATGCGGATGCAGGCCGGTTCCCTGAAGCGCTGAACACCATGTCCAGCGCTCTGTCACGCTTTTCCAACACGCCCGAGGCGCGCCGGTTGAGCGTGCGGCTGGAGACTCTGTTCCGCGACATTTTCCTGAACGGTCTGGGTGACCGGATGGACCCGATGGAGGCGCTGGCGCTCTGGTACGAGCATCAGGACCTGACGCCGCCGGGACCGGATGGCTTGCGCATGGCGCGCCGCATCGCCGCCCGGCTGGTGGACGTGGATCTCTTGGAGCCGGCCTCCGAGCTTCTGGCCCACCAGGTCTTTGAGCGTCGGGTGACCATGACCTCGCTGGCGCGGGCTCAAGTCGCCGCCGATCTGGCGCGGGTCTATCTGATCGACAATCGTGCATCCGACGCTTTGCGGGCGCTCGATAGCACCCGCATTGCGGGGCTGCCCACAGAGCTGGTGGACGAGCGGCGCGTTCTTCAGGCGCGCGCTCTGGCGGCGCTTGGCCGCACCGAACATGCGCTGGAGCTGGTCGCCTATGATCAGGGCCCCGAAGCGGACCGCCTGCGCGCGGATATCGCCTGGGAAGGGCGCAACTGGTCTGAAGCCGGACGCCTGATGGAAGCGCTTCTGGGCGACCGCTGGCGCTCGGACCGGGCTTTGTCGTCGGCTGAAGCCCATGATGTCTTGCGCGCCCTGATCGCCTATGCGCTGGTTTCCGATGAAGCGGGCATGGACCGGGTCGTCGCGCGCTATGGCCGGGCGATGGGAGAGACCGAACACGCCGCCGCCTTCAGCACGGTCGCCAACCGCTCTGTGGCGCCCGGCGACAGCCGGCTGAGCTCACTGGTCGGTCAGATCGCGAACGTCCAGCGCACAGATGCGCTGATGGCAGGGTTCGGTCGCTATGATGAAACTGCGGGCCCTGAAAGCTGATCAGCCGCCGGGCGGCATGCGTTCAAAGCTCTGCACCAGAGACCCGATCACCAAAGTCCAGCCATCCACCAGCACGAAGAAGATCAGCTTGAACGGCAGTGAGATGATCACCGGCGGCAGCATCATCATGCCCATCGACATCAGGATGCTGGCCACCACCAGGTCGATGATCAGGAAGGGGATGAACAGCAAGAAGCCGATCTCGAAGGCGCGCCTCAGTTCTGAAATCATGAAAGCGGGCGCCACCACATAGACCGGCGTGGCTTCAGGGGTTTCAGGCTCTTCGCCCGAAATGTTCAAAAACAGCCCCAGATCCTCTTCTCGGGTATGGGCCAGCATGAAGGCTTTGACTGGCTGGGTTGCGGCGGTGAAGGCTTCCTGATTGCTGATCTGACCATTGAGCAGCGGCTCCACACCGTCCTGATAGGCCTGGGTGAAGACCGGCGACATGATGAAGGCGGTCAGAAACAGCGACAGCGAGATCAGCACGGCGTTGGGCGGGCTTTGCTGCAGGCCGATCGCGGTCCGCAGCAAGGATAACACCACCACGATCCGGATGAAGCTGGTGGTCATGATCAGGATCGACGGCGCCAGGCTGAGCACCGTCAACAGCGCGATCATCTGCAAGACGCGCTCGGTCAACGCGGTGTCATTGCCGCCCAGCGAAATCGACAGGCCCGGCCCGGCGGCGGCATGGGCGTCCGGCGCGCCGATCAGCCCCAGCCCCAGGGCGAACGCGATCAGGGCGCCCAGATACATCCAGCGCGCGGCCTTCATTGGCTCTGCCCCAGCCGTGTGATGGAGGCGCCGGGGTTTTCCGCTTCAGCGTCGAGCGCGTCCGGGGCGAGAGGTTCGAACACAGGCTCGTCTTTGGCGGGCGCGCGGTCGAGCACTTGCTCGCGGTCCGCGCCCAGCAGCAGCACATGTTCGGCGTCGTCCACGCGCACGATCACCACCTTGCGGCGCGGATCGAGCATCAAGGTCTCGGTGATGGACAGGCGGCGTTTGCGCGCCGGTGTCGACCAGCGGTCCAGCATCGGCATCGGTCCCATCCAGCCCGCGCGTCTGGCGACCACCGCGAATCCGCCTAAAAGCCCGAGCACCAAGATCAGGGCGGCGAAATACCGTATGATATCAAGCTGGTCCAAAGTCGCTTCGTCCCATCATCAACAGCTGGAAAGGCGCCAGCGCGCCTCCTCATCAACAGCCCTAACGGGAGTCGGCCAGGGAGTTAAGCTCTCCTTAACCGGCTCGGCTCAGGGTGATGAATGCAAAGTTAACTCTGGCGGAGGCGCCCATGCGCCCTGACGACATACCGCTCTTGTCCATGCTGCGTGACACGATGGGCTATCACGGCGCCCGTCAGCGCGTCATTGCGGAAAACGTGGCCAACGCCAACACGCCTGGATACACGCCCAGTGATGTTCCGCGCAGCGAGTTTGAGCGCGTGCTCGCCGGGCAAGCCCAGGCTTCCGGCGGCATGCGCACCACGCACGCCATGCATTATGGCGGTGATGGCGGGGCGTCCGGTTCGCGGCAATTCCGCACCGAGCGCGCGCCGGACAGTGAAACCACCTCGAACGGCAATTCGGTCGTGATCGAGGAACAGATGGTCGACGCCAACGATAACCGGATGCGGTTCGAGACGGCGTTGAGCCTGTACCAGAAGAGCCTGAACATGATCCGCATGGCGAGCCGCTCGCCGGGTCAGTGATCCTAAGCAACGCCAGAAAGGCAGACGGCTATGGTCGATCGCGTCTCTGAAACCCTGCAGATTTCCGCAGCCGGCCTGCGCGCGCAATCCTCGCGCATGCGGGTCATTGCGGAAAACGTGGCGAACGCTCAATCGACGGCGCGGACAGCGGACGAAGATCCGTACCAGCGTCAGATCCCGGTGTTCCAGTCCGAGTTTGACCGTCAGGTGGGCACGGAGCTGGTGCGTATGAACGACGTTACGCTCGATGAGTCAGATTTCCGCATGGTCTACGAGCCCGGCCACCCGGCGGCGGATGGCGAGGGCTATGTGAAATATCCCAATGTGTCCTCGCTGGTCGAACTGATGGACATGCGCGATGCGCAGCGGTCCTACGAGGCGAATCTGACCATGGTGGAAGGCACGCGCCGCATGCTTGAGCGCACGCTCGACCTGTTGCGCCGTTAAACGCACCGCACCGCCGGCTCTAGAAAGGGGCTGACTTATGGATCTCGCTGCTATCCGCGCCTATACCGCCGCCGCCCAGCAGGCTGCCGGCGTGACGCCGTCCACGAACAACGCCGCCGAGCTCGCCAAGACCGAGGGCGGTGATTTCGGCGACATGGTGATGAACGCCGTGCAATCGGTTCAGGAGACGCTGAGCCAGTCAGAACAGCTCAGCGCCCAGGCCGCCACCGGTCAGGCCGAGCTGGTGGATGTGGTCACCGCTGTGGCCGCCGCTGAAGTCCAGCTGGAAAGCGTCGTCGCCGTGCGCGATCAGGTCATCCGCGCCTATCAGGAAATCCTGCGCATGCCGATCTAGGGCGCCTCGCCAGGCTGAAACAAAACACCCCCGAAGCGCGGCTCCGGGGGTGTTTTTTGTGCGCTGACTTTGGCCTGGAGCGTGGCGGTTACGCCTTGAAGGCCGGCATGAAAAACCCCGCAAGGCTGCAGGCCTTGCGGGGTTTCTGCTGTGAAGCAGGCGGGGTGAGGGGGTTAGCCTGCTTTCACAGTATCGATCCAGGCGTTGACCCGGTCTTCCAGCATGGGAAGCGGCAGCGGACCAGCGGTCAGGACCGCGTCATGGAAGCCGCCCCAGCTGAAGTCGTCACCGAGTTCTTCCTGAGCCTGGGACAGAAGGTCCTGGATGAAGATCATACCGGTCTTGTAAGACACGGCCTGGCCGGGCCAGACGATGTAGCGTTCGACTTCCGGGGTGATGTCGCCCTCGGTCATCGGGGTCGCTTCCAGCATGTACTCAATCGCTTGCTCGCGGTCCCACTGATAGTGGTGAAGGCCGGTGTCCACCACCAGGCGTGCAGCGCGGAAGACTTCATACGACAGGCGGCCAAAGTCTGAATACGGGTCTTCGTAAAAGCCCATCTCCTTGCCGAGCCATTCGGTGTAAAGCGCCCAGCCTTCGCCATAGGCGGAATTCCACGCAAAGCGCTGGAACATCGGCACGTCATCCAGTTCCTGGGTCAGCGCGATCTGGAAGTGGTGACCGGGCGCGCCTTCGTGCAGCGACAGGCTTTCCAGCAGATAGGTGGGATTGTCCTGCATCTGGGACAGGTTGACGTAGTAATAGCCCGGGCGCGAGCCATCGAGCGCGGGCTGGTTGTAGAAGGCGCCGGTGGCCGTCGCTTCACGCCAGGGCTCGACCGCGCGCACTTCCAGCGGCGCTTCGGGCAGGGTGTCGAAATATTGCGGCGCGACCTCCATGACGTCTTCAATCACGGCTGTGGCGCGGTCGAGATATTCCTGGCGGCCTTCGGGCGTATTGGGCAGCTGGAACTGCTCGGCGGTGCGCATATAGGCGAAGAAGTCCTGCACGCTGCCTTCAAATTCGACCTGCGCCATGATTTCGCGCATCTCGCCATGGATACGCTCCACTTCCGCCAGACCGCGTTCATGGATTTCTTCGGCGGTCATCTCCGGAATGGTGGTGAATTGCGCCAGAGAAGCGGCGTAAGCAGCTTCGCCATTGGGCAGTTTCCAGACGCCGGCACGATCATCAGAGATCGCTTCCATGCGATCCAGCGCCGCCATATAGCGCTCCATCGCCGGCACATAGACGTTCAGCAGCGCGTCTTCAGCGCGCATCACCAGATCCGCCTTGGCGTCATCGTCAATGTCGAGCGCGTCCACCTTGGCCTTGAAATCGGCGAAGAGCGCGCTGTCTTCCGCGCCTTCTTCAAACGGCGCGCCGGTCAGTTGAGATTGCGCCGACGCGGTCAGGCGCGGATAGGCGAACAAGGGCAGGGTGACCCCGTTTGCGGCGCGTTCCTCGGCGCGTGCGGTCAGGGTGTCGATGACCTCGCCGATCCCTTCCAGGCGCGAGGCGTACGCCGCAGCGTGTTCCTGCGTCGCAACCCGGTGGTTGTTGATCAGGAACGTGGTCAGGTCAGAGACGGAATCGCCCATGGGCGAGAACACATAGCGGCTGTCGCGCACGGCGAACTGACGCGCGTCGTTTTCGGCGATGCTGATCGCGAAATCATAAGAGACCTTGCCGGCGTCGGTCAGCAGATCGCGGTCAAACTCGGCCTGCATGTCCTGAACCCGGCGCTGGCCGCGTTCGAAATTCTCGATCTGGCGGGCGTCCGAGCGATCATCCCAACGGCCATAGGCGTCGATGTCGGAAATCATCCCCAGATAGGTCTGAATTTCCGGCGAACGCGATACTTCCTCCAGGAAGGCTTCCTGGAAGGACGCGTACAGGCGCTCGGTTTCTGTTTGTTCAGCCTGCTGCGCGACCGTCGCGGCGCTGGCCAAATTGGCGCTGACATGTGCGCCGTCATGCGCAAAGGCGCCGCCAGCGGTCAGAAGCGCGATAGACGCCGCGCTGCAAAGAAGTGTCTTGATCATATACGTGTCTCCCCGAAGGCGGATACATGTCCGCCCTATATCGCGACATGCTGCACCCGGACGGCGATTGCGCCAATGCGCGCCAACATGACAAATCGTTAAACAAAGCGCGACGCATAAAACTTTACCTCTGAACCTTTGCGCGGCGGCATAGAATCCGTGCATGCAGGCAGTGTGGCGCTCTGGGCGCATCAGAAGGAAGCCATCATGACCGCGGGCGAAGTCCTCGACATTGGCGCTGAAGCGATCTGGGTGATGCTGGGCATGGCGGCGCCGGTCATGCTGATCGGCTTGGCCGTGGGCGTTCTGATCGCCCTGTTTCAGGCCCTGACCCAGGTGCAGGAAATGACCTTGGTCTTTGTGCCGAAAATCATCGTGATCTTTCTGGCGCTTCTGATCTTCCTGCCGATGATGGGCGCGCTTTTGAACGGTTTCATGCAAACGATCGCCGACCGAATCATCGCAGGCTGACGGCCATGCTGGCCGGTTTTGATCTTTCGCTCACAATTTTCGCCGGCGCCATGGTGTTTGCGCGCATGGGCGGGATATTGATGCTGATGCCGGGCATCGGCGAAACGTCGATTCCGGTGCGCCTGCGTCTGGCGTTCGCGCTGGCTTTTTCATTAGTGGTCGGCCCATCCATTGCGCCGATGCTGCCGGCGCCGCCCGAGACGCTTGCGGGTGTCGGCGTGCTGGTGGCGCTTGAAACCCTGATTGGCGTGATGATCGGGGCGGCCTCGCGCATTCTGCTGACGGCAGGGGCGATCGCCGGCCAGATCATCGGCTACCAGACCGGCCTCGCCATGGCGCAATCCTTTGACCCGGCCCAGGGCCAGGCCGGCGTGCTGCCCGCCCAGTTTTTGAACCTGATCTTTATCGTCATCGTTCTGATCACGCCCTTGCATCAGCAGATGTTGCTGGCGGCGGCGGGCTCTTACGAGCTGATGCCGGCCGGAGAGGCGCCGATGTGGGGCGATGCGGCCTTCTGGGCGCTGGGCCTGTTCATCGACGCCTTCATCATCGGGGTTCAGATCGCCAGCCCGCTGATCGTGTTCGGTCTGGTTTTCTATCTGGGCCTGGGCGTGCTGTCGCGCCTGATGCCGCAGGCGCAGATCTTCTTCATCGCCATGCCGCTCAACATCCTGATCGGCTTTTCCATTCTGGCCATGTCGCTCGGCGCCATGGTGATGGTGTGGGCGGAGCGCTATGAGCGCTTCACCGCGACGCTGAACTGAGGCGGGCGGTATGGCGGAAGGCGAAGACAAGTCAGAAAAGACAGAAGAGCCGACAGACCGAAAACTCCGGCAGGCGCGCGAGGAAGGCGATGTTCCCAAATCCCAGGAGGTGTCGGGCTGGTTCACCCTGACCGCGGGGCTGGCCATGCTGGCTTTTTTGGCGCCGGGCATGTCACGCAGCCTGGCGGAGATGTTGCAGGTGTTTCTCGCGCAGCCCCATGAGCTGGCGGTGGACCCCACCGGCGCGGTGACTTTGGCGGCGGCGACCGCCTTGCGTCTGGTGGTGGTGACAGGCCTGGCCTTCGCCATGCTTCTGGTTGCGGCGATTTTCGGCAATCTGGTCCAGACCGGCGTGATGTTCACGCCCAAGAAGATCGCGCCCAAGCTCGACAAGCTCGACCCGATCAAGGGTCTGACCCGCATGTTCGGACCCGAAGGCTGGATGAACTTTTTCAAGGGCGTCGCCAAGATGACGGTGGTCGGGCTCGCCATCGCCCTGGCGCTCTGGCCGCGGCGCAACGAGCTGGCGGTGATGCCGGGCGTGGCGCCCATCGGCATCTTGCAAGAGGTCTATACCGCCGCCATCCAGCTGATGATCGCCGCCCTGATCGCCTACACCGCCATCGCCGTGCTCGATTTCCTGTTTCAGCGCAAACAGTACATCGATCGCAACAAGATGAGCCGCAAGGAGATCCGCGATGAGATGAAGGACACCGAAGGCGATCCGATGGTGCGGGCGAAACTGCGCCAGATCCGTCAGGAGCGCGCCCAGCGGCGCATGATGTCGCGGGTGCCGGACGCCGCTGTGGTGATCACCAACCCGACCCACTACGCCGTGGCGCTGGAATATGAGCAAGGCCGCACGCCCGCGCCCATCTGTGTGGCCAAGGGCGCCGACGATGTCGCCCTGCGCATTCGCGAACTGGCCAAGGAACACAACATCCCCATCGTCGAGGATCCGCCTTTGGCGCGGGGATTGTTCGCCAGCGTGGAGCTGGAGGAAGTGATCCCGCCCGAGCATTTCACAGCGGTGGCCAAGGTGATCGGCTATGTGCTGACGCTGGCGGGCAAGGCGCCGAAGTTCTGATCTGGGCGCCGAAAACACGATTTCGTACCGTCTCGCTGAAATATGGTTAACTTTAACCTGTGAGACTGCGTGTTCGAATCATGGATCCGCCGGTGCGTCATTTGGCGTGTCGGCCTGCACCAACCGGAGCCTGTCATGCCAGACCTCCCGCTTTCCGCCCGACGCGCCGACACTGTGGCTGCGCCCGTTGCTGATCCGGCGTCTGCACCGGCTGCAAAGCCGGCGGCGGGCGAGGGGTCGCTGACCCGGCCCCTGACCCGGCTGATCTTCTGGGTGGCGAGCCTGGGCGCGCTGGCCGCTGCGGCTGTGGCGATTTTTGCGGGTGCAGGCGCGGGCTGGAACGGCGTTATCTTGTTGTCGGGCATCGCCTCGGTCGCGCTGCTCTTGATGTATGCGCTGGCGGCTGGGGAAACCGCGGGGCGCTCCTTGCTTGAAGGCGGCGAGCGCAAGCGCGCGGGCGGCGCGGCGGCCACCGCCATGGGGCTCTGGCCTGACCCTGTGCTTATCACGGATGCGCAGGGCCGGGTGGCTTGGGCGAATCCGGCCTATGTCAAACTTGCGGACACGCTGATCGGGGCGAAGAGCGCTGGGACGCCCGCAGCTCCCGAGCGCCTGTTCAGCGGCGCCGGCGCGGGGGCGGTCTATCGTCTCAACCGGGCTGCGAGCGCGGGTGAGACGGCCCACGAAATTGTCGGCCGCATCCCTTTGGGCGGCGGCGAAAGCGTGGTCTACAGCGCCGATATCTCGGCCCTGGAAGATGGCGCGACCTTGTGGCGTTTCTCCGAGCTGCGCGATGACGGCTCGCTGGACGCAGACATGGCGCCGGACTGGACCGATCATGCGCCGGTCGGCCTGTTCGCCGCTGACGCCGAGGGCCGGGTGCTGGCCGCCAACGCCACCTTGCGTAGCTGGGTCGGGGTCGGCGAAGACACTGCGCTGAAATTACAAGACATCACCACAGGCGACACCGCCGACGCCTTCGCCCAGTCGCGGGGCGCGGACGGGGTGATCCGGCTCGACGCACGTCTCAAACGGATGGATGGCGAGGAAAGCCCGGTGGTGATCTGCGTCAGCTGGAGCGATGAGCGCCCGTCCAAGGCGCGCGCCGTGGTCTATGAGCTGTCCGCCACTGGCGCGCCTCCGGGCGTGGCGGCGGCTGAGCCGGGAGACGCGTCTTTGGTCGCCAGCTCCCTGGCAGGCGGCTCGTTTGATGAAATGTTCGCCACCGCCCCGTTTGGCGTGGCGCGTCTGGACGACGCCGATCCGGCGGTCGCCGTGATCGAAGACGCCAACCCCGCCTTGCTCAAACTGTCGGGCGGCGGCGCGGTGCCGGGCGCGAAGTTTGAAGACCTGTTTGATTTCGGCGATGACGGCCGCATCGACAATGTGCTGGCGTCGGCGCTGGCCGGGCGCGGCGAGCCCAGCGAAGTGCGCCTGAAGGCGGGCGAGGACGGCGAGCGCGCGGTGCAGGTTTTCCTGTCGCCGTCACGCGATGGCAAGCGCGTCGCCTATGTGGTGGACGTGTCGTCGTGGAAAGCGCTGGAGCAACAGGTCGCCCAGGCCGGCAAGATGCAGGCGGTCGGCCAGCTCGCCAGCGGCGTGGCCCATGATTTCAACAATATGCTCACCGCGATCCGGCTGAATGTGGGCGAGCTCCTGAACCGGCACCCGGTGGGCGATCCGTCCTATCAGGATTTGCAGCAGATCAACTCCACCGTCACCCGCCAGGCCGGGCTGGTGCGCAAGCTTCTGGCGTTCTCACGCAAGCAGACTTTCCGCAACACCGTCTTTGACGTCTCTGACGTCTTGTCGGATTGCTCGATCATGCTGGGTCAGATCCTGGAAGAGACGGTTCGGCTCGACATCAAGCATGGCCGCGATCTGCCGCTGGTGCGCGCAGACCGCAACCAGATCGACAATATTCTGGTGAACCTCGCCACCAACGCCCGCGACGCGATGAAATCGCAAGGCGGCGGGGTTCTGACCATCGTCACCGAGGCGGTCACAGCCGAAGACGTCGCGCGCGCAGGCGCGCCCAATCCCAAGGATGGCGACTGGGCCGCGATCCATGTGTCCGACACGGGCACGGGCATGGACGAGGCGACGCTGAAGAAGATCTTCGAGCCGTTTTTCACCACCAAGGAGGCCGGACAGGGCACCGGGCTGGGCCTGGCGACGGTTTATGGCGTGGTCAAGCAATCGGGCGGTTTCCTGTTTGTGGATTCTGAAGTGGGCAAGGGCACGACCTTCCACATCTATCTGCCCGGCCATGTGCCGAGCGAGGAAGAGGAAACCGAGCTCGCCCGCGAGGAAGCGGCCAAGACCGCCGAGCCTGAACCCTCTGATCTCGCCGGGCGCGGACGCATCCTGTTTGTGGAGGATGAAGACGCGGTGCGCGCCATCGCCGCCAAGACGCTGGTGCGCCGCGGCTATGACGTGGTTGAAGCGTGCGACGGCGAAGAGGCGCTCGAGATTCTGGAGAATGAGCCGGAGAGCTTTGATCTTCTGATTTCAGACGTGGTCATGCCCGGGCTCGACGGCCCTGGCTTGCTCAAGGAGGCGCGGCATCTTCTGGGCAGCGCGCGAATCGTCTTCATTTCCGGCTACGCCAAGGAAGAATTCTCCGACACCCTGTCTGATGATCTCGAGATTTCCTTCCTGCCCAAACCCTTCGACATCCAGCAGCTGGCTGAACGGGTGAAGCAGGAGCTGGCGGCGCGCCAACGCGCCTAGTCTTCAGGCTAAGCGGCTGATTGCGCTCAGCTGTCGCGAGGGCGGCGCACGCGCTAAATGTTCCGCTTGTGTTCCGGGAACAAAATAAGTACGGTCACCTTCATTGCTCGACTCGGTCGGGCGTGAAATAAGGAGGGCCGACCTGATGGCACAGTCAAATCTGCGCGTGGTGAAAGACGGCGACATGGATAAACAAAAAGCGCTTGAAGCGGCCCTGACTCAAATTGATCGCGCCTTCGGCAAAGGCTCGGTGATGAAGCTGGGCTCCAAGCCGGACCAAGACATTCAGGCGATTTCCACCGGCTCTCTGGGCCTGGATATCGCATTGGGCGTGGGCGGCCTGCCCAAGGGCCGGATCGTGGAGATCTACGGCCCGGAAAGCTCGGGTAAAACCACGCTGGCGCTGCACACGGTCGCCGAAGCGCAGAAAGCGGGCGGCGTTGCGGCGTTCGTGGACGCCGAGCACGCGCTGGATCCGGTCTATGCGCGCAAGCTGGGCGTGGATGTGGGCGAGCTTCTGGTCTCCCAGCCTGACACCGGCGAACAGGCGCTTGAAATCGCCGATACGCTGGTGCGCTCGGGCGCCATCGACGTTCTGGTGATCGACTCCGTGGCGGCTTTGACCCCGCGAGCCGAGCTTGAAGGCGATATGGGCGACTCGCTGCCCGGCCTGCAGGCCCGTCTGATGAGCCAGGCGCTGCGCAAGCTCACCGGCTCCATCTCCAAATCAAAATGCCTGGTGATTTTCATCAACCAGATCCGCATGAAGATCGGCGTGATGTTCGGCAGCCCTGAAACCACGACCGGCGGCAATGCGCTGAAATTCTACTCCACCGTGCGCCTGGACATCCGCCGCATCGGCGCGCTGAAAAACCGCGACGAAGTGATCGGCAACCAGACCCGCGTCAAAGTGGTCAAGAACAAGGTGGCGCCGCCCTTCCGCGAGGTGGAGTTCGACATCTTGTATGGCGAAGGCATTTCCAAGACCGGCGAACTGCTCGATCTGGGCGTGAAGGGCAATATCATCGAAAAATCGGGCTCGTGGTATTCGCACGACTCCGAACGCATCGGGCAGGGGCGCGAGAATGCGCGCCAATTCCTGCTCGACCATCCCGAAATGGCCGACAAGATCGAAGCTCAGGTGCGCAAGAATGCAGGCCTGATCGCGGACGAGCTGCTGGTGGGCCCGGGCGAGGGTGATGATCTGGACGATGAGGCGACGGGCTAGTCTCAGACGGGCCTGACCGCATCCTTCACCGCCAAAACGGTGATGAATCTACAACGGGCGCTTGGCTTTGCCGGGCGCCCGTTCGTATATGGGGGTGAACAGACACCCAAAGGTCGCCGCCAGAGCGGGCGACCCCCCTCTCAACGCCGCGCGCCAGCGCCCGGAGTGCATATATGACAGCCTTGCGCGATATTCGCCGCCAGTTTCTCGATTTCTTTGGCAAAGAAGGCCATGAGATCGTTCAGTCCGCGCCGCTCGTGCCGCAGGACGACCCGACCTTGCTGTTTGTGAACGCCGGGATGGTGCCGTTCAAGAACGTCTTCACCGGTGCGGAACGCCGCGACTATTCGCGCGCCACAAGCTCGCAGAAATGCGTGCGCGCCGGCGGCAAGCACAATGACCTTGATAATGTGGGCTATACGGCGCGCCACCATACGTTCTTTGAAATGCTGGGAAACTTTTCCTTCGGCGACTATTTCAAGGAACAGGCGATCGAGTTCGCCTGGACTATGGTGACCCGCGAATTCGCCCTGCCCAAGGACAAGCTCCTGGTCACGGTCTATTCAGAAGATGAAGAAGCGGCGGCGCTCTGGCGCAAGATTGCGGGCCTGCCTGACGAGAAGATCATCCGCATCTCCACCTCGGACAATTTCTGGTCCATGGGCGACACCGGTCCCTGTGGTCCGTGTTCGGAAATCTTCTTTGATCACGGCCCGGACATCTGGGGCGGCCCTCCAGGCACGCCGGAGGAGGATGGCGATCGCTTTATCGAGATCTGGAACCTGGTGTTCATGCAGTATGAACAGCAGCCAGGCGGTGAGCGCATCAACCTGCCCAAGCCCTCCATCGATACCGGCATGGGGCTTGAGCGTATCGCAGCGGTGTTGCAGGGCGTTCACAACAATTACGATGTGGACTTGTTCAAAACCCTGATCAGCGCCTCTGAAGAGGCGCTCAAGGTGAAGGCCGAGGGCGATGCGCTGGCGAGCCATCGGGTCATCGCCGACCATTTGCGCTCCACCTCCTTCCTGATCGCGGACGGCGTGACGCCGTCCAATGAAGGACGGGGCTATGTGCTGCGCCGGATCATGCGCCGCGCCATGCGCCATGCGCACCTTCTGGGCGCCAATGAGCCGGTTCTGTTCGGTCTGGCGAAAACCCTGTCAGACGAGATGGGCGAGGCCTTCCCCGAGCTGCCGCGCGCCTTGCCGGCGATCGAGGAGACTTTGCGCGGCGAGGAAGAACGCTTCCAGCGCACGCTGGGCCGCGGCCTGACGCTTCTGGAAGAGGCGACCGCCGACCTTAAAGAAGGCGACGCTTTGCCGGGCGAAACCGCGTTCAAGCTTTATGACACGTACGGCTTCCCGCTGGACCTGACCGAAGACGCGCTGCGCACGCGCGGGCTGAGCGTGGACCAGGCCGGGTTTGACGCCGCCATGGAGCGCCAGCGCTCTGACGCCCGCGCCAGCTGGAGCGGGTCGGGCCAGGCCGCGCCCGAAGCGCTGTGGTTCGCGGTTCGCGACCGCCTCGGCGCGACTGAGTTCACCGGCTATCAAAGCCATGACGGCCAATCCGAGCTCACCGCGATCGTGGCGGACGGGGCGGAGCAGTCTGACCTTAAAGAAGGCGCAGGCGCCGAGCTGATCTTCAAATCCACGCCCTTCTATGCCGAAGGCGGCGGTCAGATCGGCGATGCGGGCGTCATCAATTTCGACACTGGCGCCGTGTTCACTGTCACCGATGTGCAAAAACGCGCGGGCGAGATCTACGCCCATATCGGCGTTCTGGAGCGCGGGGCGATCAAGCTCGGCGACTCAGCAGCCCAGAAGGTGGACGCCGAGCGCCGCACCAAGGTGCGCGCCAATCACTCCGCCACCCACCTGTTGCACGCCGCGTTGCGCGATGTGCTGGGGCCGCACGTGACCCAGAAGGGCTCTTATGTGGGGCCGGACCGGCTGCGGTTTGACTTCTCCCACGCCAAGGCGCTGTCCGAAGACGAAACCCAGGCCATCGAAGCGCAGGTCAACGCCGTGATCCGTCAGAACGCCGACGCGAAGATCGCCGAGATGACGCCGGACAAGGCGATTGAGGCAGGGGCGCTGGCCTTGTTCGGCGAGAAGTATGGCGAAACCGTTCGCGTGCTGGCCATGGGCGAGTCTCTCAAAGACGACGACAAAGCTTATTCGGTCGAGCTGTGCGGCGGCATCCATGTGGACCGCACCGGCGATATCGCCCTGTTCAAGATCGTGGGCGAAAGCTCGGTCAGCTCCGGCGTGCGCCGTCTGGAAGCCCTGACCGGCGAAGCCGCCCGCCAATGGCTGGAGACCGAAGCCAACAAGGCCAAGACCGCGGCCTTGTCGCTGAAAGTGCCCACCCATGAGCTGGTGGACCGGGTCGCCGCCTTGCAGGCTGAACGCAAGACGCTGGAGCGTCAGCTGGCGGAAGCCAAGAAGCAGCTCGCCATGGGCGGGGGCGGCGCTGCAGCGCCGGCCGGGCCTGAAGAAGTGGGCGGCGTGAAGCTGATCGCCCGCGTGGTCGAGGGCGTCGGCGGCAAGGATTTGCGCGGTCTCGTGGATGAAGCGCGCAAGCAGATGGGCTCGGGCGTCGCGGCGTTTGTGGGCGTCAATGAGGGCAAGGCGGCGCTCGCCGTGGGCCTGACCGATGATCTGGTGGGCGCGATGAGCGCGGTGGATCTGGTGCGCGCCGCCGTGGGCGCCGTGGGCGGCAAGGGCGGCGGCGGCCGTCCCGATTTCGCCCAAGCCGGCGGCCCTGACGGGTCGAAAGCCGAGGACGCGATCGCCGCGATCCGCACCGCGCTGGCGGGCTGATGGTCAAGCGAGCCAAACCCGGCGCCGATGTGCAGATGACCGGCGACAAGGCGGCGGCGAAACAAATCGCCGCCGCCCGCGCCGCGTTCAACGCGGCCTTGTCGAAACGTGATTATGACGGCATCGAGCAGGCGCTGTGCGAAGACTGCACGCTCGTGCCCGGTGATGACGCCGAACTGATGGCGGGGCGGGACGCCCAGCTAGACGCCTGGCGGTCCATCATCGGCCAGGCGCCCGATGTCAGCTATGTGCGTACGCCCATGCGCATTGATGTGGGCGAGGATGGCCTGCTGGCGGCGGAGACTGGACGCTGGAAAGGCCAATGGTCCGCTCATGGGGTGGAGGTGCGCTATTCAGGCCGCTACTTCGCAAAATGGCGTCTGGACGGGAATGACTGGCGCATCGCGTCAGAAGTGTTCGTGACCTTGAAGCGCGGATAAAAATCAGCCCGGCCGTCACACCGTGCCTTCCTCATTCGTCAGGTCTTCCAGCAAAGGGAGACTGACATGTTTGCAAGACTGACTGTATACGCCTGCGCCCTGATCCTGATCGCGACGGGGGCCGCCATGCTGTTAAACGGTCCGCTCTGGTATGAGCGCACCCCCGGCGTGACGATGACCGGGCCGTATAACCCTCATTTCGTTTTGGATATCGGCTTCGCCTTTCTGACTTCCGGCGCCGTGCTCGGCATCGGGGCCTGGATGGGAGCGCGGCCTTTAATGATCGCAGGCATGAGCTGGCCCGCGCTTCATGCAGGGCTGCATATGGTGGGACTTGTCACCATGGGGCCTGCCAGCGCGGCGGCTTTGTGGACCGAAGTGTTCGGCGTGATCGCGCCTGTGTTCGCCGCAGGGATCGCCTTGGCTTACGTCCCTGTGCTCAGTCCCGGATTTGGCGGGCGAAACCTGCAACACCGGCTGACGGAGCACTTTGAACGCCACTGGTCTTATGACGCCAGCTATCTGCACGAGATCATTGAAATGGCGCCTGATACAATGGTGCGCTTCCAGACATTTCAGGGGCTTGCGGCTTATCAGGGAGCCGCGCCGCCTCTTCTGATCGCGGGAGCGACTTTGGGCGCGATGCTGGAAGAGGATTGCGGCCCTTGCGCCCAGCTGACGGTGGACATGCTGCTGGCGCGCGGCGTCAGCCCTTCTGTGGTGCGCGCTCTTATCGAGGGAAGTTGGGATCAGGTGGACGAAGCTGCAGCGCTCGGCTTTCGCTTCGCCCAGGCCTTGATGAGACGGGATGAAACGGTGCAATCCTTGCGCGACACGATCCAGCGCCAGTATGGACAGAGCGCGGCCCTAGCGGTCGCCTATGCCGTCATGGTGGCGCGCAGTTATCCTCTGCTCAAGCGGGCGCTGGGACACGATCAGGCCTGTTTGCAGCTTCAGGTGTACGGACACGCTCAGATGGTGCGGCAGTCATGACCCAGGCCTCGCTCACCACCCAGTTCGAAGCTGAGCGCCCCGCGCTGATGGCGCTGGCCTATCGCATGCTGGGCGAACGGGCGCTCGCGGAAGATGTGGTGCAGGACGCCTGGCTGCGCTGGCGGGAAGTCCGGATTGAAGCGCTCGATGCGCCCGCCGCCTGGCTGCGCACGGTGACGACCCGGCTCGCCATCGACGCCTTGCGGCGGGCGCGCTCGCGCCGTGAGGCCTATATCGGCCCCTGGTTGCCAGAACCCTTGCTGGAAGACCCGGCCAGCGACTTCACCGCAAGACTGGAGACGGTCCAGCAGGCCGAGCTTGCGCTGGTTTGGGTGATGGAATGTCTGACCCCGGATGAACGCGCCGCCTTTATCCTTCGGGAGACGTTTGATGAGCCCTATGAGGCGATCGCGTCCGTGCTGGACAAAAGCGAGGCGGCCTGTCGCAAGCTGGTCAGCCGGGCCAGGGCGAAAACCGGGGCGGCGCCCATGCAGCTCGGCGCCTCCCGTGAGGTGGTGATGGGGTTGCTCGAGCGCTTGATGCAGGCGAGCGCTGCAGGAGACCTCCAAGCCATCCGCGACGTGCTGGCCGAGGATGTGGTGACAATCTCTGACGGCGGGGGCAAGGCGCGCGCCGCGTTGCGGCCGCTCTATGGCGCGGATGAAAGCGCGCAGGTCTTGCACGCCGTGGTCACACGAAAACAGGGGGGCGCCGCTCCGGTCCTGGTGTGTGTGAACGGCGCGCCGGGCATCGCCATACTGGACGGCGGCAGTTTTGATCACGTCACCACGCTGGCGCCGTCGCGCAGCGATCCGTCGCGGATCGGTTGGCTGTACACCATGCGGAACCCGGACAAGCTATGGAGAGCGGATCGGGATTTAGGCGGTTTCGCCGCACCGTTTTGTGCGCCACGTTCATAAACCGTCTGGACTTTCCCGTTTAAGGTTAACCTGAGATCCATTCAGGCGAGCGGGGATGAGTGATGGAACACGGGCATGGTTATGAAATCTGGTTGAAGGATGCGGTGGTTTTTCTGATCGCCGCCGGCGTCGTGGTGCCGCTCTTTCGCCTGTTCAAGCTCAGTTCCGTGCTCGGCTTTCTGATCGCCGGACTGGCGCTGGGCCCGTTCGCCCTTGGCGGTCTCGCCGAGCGTTTTGCGGTGCTTGAATGGGTGACGATTTCAGAACCCGAAGCCGCCAAACCCTTCGCCGAGCTGGGCGTCTTGTTCCTGTTATTCTTGCTGGGGCTGGAATTGTCCTTCCAGCGCCTCTGGCAATTGCGACGCGCCGTGTTTGGCGCAGGCGGGCTGCAGGCGTTCGGCAGCGCGGCTGTGCTGGGCGTCGCCAGCTTCGTGATCGGCCAGACCGCTCCGACCGCCCTTGTGATCGGGTTGGCGCTGGCGCTCTCCTCCACCGCCATCGTGATGCAGATCATGGCTGAAGAGCGCCGCACCGCCGCGCCCGTGGGCCGCGCCTCGCTGTCGGTCTTGTTGATGCAGGACATTCTGGTCGCGCCCATCTTGATTCTCGTGGGCTTTCTCACGCGTGATTCCGGCGCTGATATTGGCGCCGCTCTATTGAGCGCTCTGTTTCAGGGCGTGCTGGCGCTGGCGTGGATCTTGTTGCTGGGCCGTCTGGTGTTGCGCCCGGTGTTTCGTCTTGTGGCGAAAGCGGGTGGGCGCGATCTGCTGATGGCGCTGACGCTGGCGGTGGTGGTGGGCGCGTCCATGCTCACGGCGGGCGCAGGTCTGTCCCTGGCGCTAGGCGCGTTTCTGGCCGGGTTGATGCTGGGGGAGACTGAATTCAAGCATCAGGCCGAGATCGACCTTGAGCCGTTCAAGGGCCTGCTTCTGGGCGTGTTCTTCATGACGGTGGGCATGGGCCTTGATCTGGGCGCCGTGTGGGCGAATGTCGGGCTGGTGCTGGCGGGCCTCGTGGGCATGCTGATCGTAAAAGGTCTGCTGGTCTATCTGGCGTGCCGCCTGTTCGCCGGGGATCATCGCCTGTCGCTGGAGGCGGCCTTTTTGCTGGCGCCTGCGGGCGAGTTCGCCTTTGTCATTCTCGCCACCGCCAATGCCGGCGATGTCATCCCGCCAGAAACCGCCACCATGGTCGCGGCCATCGCCGGGCTCTCCATGCTCCTGACGCCCGCCCTGGCCGCGATTGGCCGCAAGCTGGCGACCAAGACGGAGGAAGGCGGCGGACAAGCAGAGCTGCCTTCGGACCTGGTTGAGCTCGAAGGCCATGTGATCATCGCCGGGTTCGGCCGTGTGGGGCGCACCATGGCGCGGGTGCTGGAGACCGAGAACGTCTCCATGATCGCGCTGGATATGAACGCAGAAAAAGTCGCCAAAGGCCGCGAAGAAGGCTGGCCGGTGTTTTATGGCGATGCGGGCCGGGCGGAATTTCTGGAGCGGGCGGGCGCCGCGCGCGCGGACATGTTCGTGGTCACCGTGGATGACGCCGGCAAGGCGTCTGACATGGTCCGGGCGGCGCGCAATCTTCGCCCTGACGCCCTGATCATCGCGCGCGGACGCGATCGCCGCCATGCGGTGGAACTGGCCGCCGCGGGCGCAAGTCACGTGACGCTGGAGACCGCGGAAGCCGCGTTGCAGCTGGCCGGCCGGGCGCTGGAAGATCTGGGATTGTCCGCCGACATCGTCCGCGACCGTCTGGCGGCGGAACGCGAGGATGTCTACGCGTCTGATGCTGTCTAGCGCCGGTCGAGAGCGGTGTTGAAATGGTCGAGGGCGAGGCGTGACGCCTGCGCGTGGATGGTGCTGCGATCGACTCCTGCCTCTTCCCGGCACAGGGCGGGGAGAGTGTGCAGGCCCGCAGGGCCGCAGACCCCCAGAAAGGTGTAGTGACCCACACCGCCTTCAATCAAGGTCAGCCGGGCATCGGGGCTTCTGGCCGCAATGAAAGCAGCGTTCGTCGATGCGGGGGCGACCGTATCGGCATCGCCTGTGATGAGCGCAATGGGCGCATCTAGATTGGCCAGGTCATGCTCTTGAAAGGCTGCGCCGAGCGCTGGCGCAATCAAGAAGACGGCCTGGATACGGGGATCGCCCTGAAAGTCTGTCAGACGTTCCCGGGAGGCACGCACATACGGGTCATCCTGCAAGCGATCTCCCGCGCCTGATTGATCGGGGTTCTCAAGCTGCGGGCCACACGTCGCGTCTCGCTGCTCTGAGGCGCAAAACTCATCATAAGCGTTGAAATCGGGGCGTCCCCCGGCCGCAACCAGCGCGCTGAACCCGCCGATTGAGAAGCCGCCGACACCGATCCGCTCACGGTCAAGGGCCGGGCCGAATACCGGATCGTCAAGCATGAAATCGATGAGAAGCGACAGATCCAGTGCGCGTTCCCAAGGGGTGGCGAAAGCCTGTTCCAACAGCGCCGGTTCAACAGCCGTATTCCCGTGATGATTCAGCGCAGCAACGACATATCCTTCTGCTGCCAGGGCTTGCGCAAGCCACATCAACTGCATGGCCGAGCCGCCATTGCCGTGTGACAGGACAATCAGGGGGTAGGCGCCGGGGGACAGATGGGCGCCGGGAACAGCCTGACCGAAGATGAAAATCTCAGATCCTTCATCGCCTTGAGCGATGGTGCGGGGCTCGACAGAGTCCCGCGTCGGATACCAGATGCGCGCATCCAGCGGACGGCCCGTTTCAGCGTTGAAAAGATTGGGGCGCGTGTCATCTATCCAGACCCGCGTTTGCAGGCCCACGAGTGATTGCGCGCCTGCGCTCATCGGGGCCAGACACAGCGCGGCGAGCCCCGCAAGCAACCAACGAACCATCCAACCCTCCCAGACATTGCAGTATTGGGATAACAGAGCAGGGCGATGCTGGCTCATTAAAGCTTGGAAAGTGAAGAGGCTTTCATCGAAACAAAAAAGGCCGGGCAAAACGCCCGGCCTTTGTCGTTCAACGTGTCAGCTTTGGGGCTTACACGGTGTCTTTCATCACTTCGGCGAAGCGCTCGGCCACGGTGTCCAAGAAGCCTTCGGTAGAGAGCCAGCCTTGCTGGTCGCCGACCAGAAGCGCCAAATCCTTGGTCATGTAACCGGCTTCCACGGTGCCGATGATGGTGGCTTCCAGGTCTTCTGCGAACTGCACGACCTGTTCGTTGCCGTCCATCTTGCCGCGATATTTCAGGCCGCGGGTCCAGGCGAAGATCGAAGCGATGGAGTTGGTCGAGGTCTTCTCGCCACGCTGGTGCTGGCGATAGTGACGGGTCACCGTGCCGTGGGCGGCTTCCGCTTCGACGGTTTTGCCATCCGGGGTCATCAGCACGGACGTCATCAGGCCCAGCGACCCAAAGCCCTGCGCCACGGTGTCGGACTGCACGTCGCCGTCATAGTTCTTGCACGCCCAGACGAAACCGCCGGACCATTTCATGGCCGCAGCGACCATGTCGTCGATCAGACGGTGCTCATAAGTGATGCCCTTGGCGTCGAAATCCGCCTTGAACTCAGACTCAAAGACCGCCTGGAAGATGTCTTTGAAGCGACCGTCATAGGCTTTCATGATGGTGTTCTTGGTGGACAGATACACCGGCCAGCCGCGATCGAGGCCATAGCGCAGCGAGGCGCGGGCGAAATCCTTGATGGATTCATCAAGGTTATACATGCCCATGGCGACGCCGGAGCTCGGGAAATCGAACACTTCATGGGTGATCGGCTCGCCGCCGTCAGCCGGCGTATAGGTCAGGGTCAGCTTGCCCGGGCCCGGCACCAGCATGTCGGTGGCCTTGTACTGGTCGCCAAAGGCGTGACGGCCGATGACGATCGGCTTGGTCCAGCCCGGCACCAGCCGCGGCACGTTCTTGATCACGATCGGCTCACGGAACACCACGCCGCCCAGAATGTTGCGGATGGTGCCGTTGGGCGAGCGCCACATTTTCTTCAGGCCGAACTCTTCCACGCGCGCTTCATCAGGCGTGATAGTGGCGCATTTCACGCCGACGCCGTAATGCTTGATGGCTTCGGCGGATTCAACCGTGATCTGGTCATCGGTCTCGTCGCGTTTCTCGATCGAGAGGTCGTAATATTTCAGGTCAATGTCCAGATAGGGCAGGATCAGCTTTTCCTTGATCAGCGCCCAGATGATGCGGGTCATCTCGTCGCCGTCGAGTTCGACGACCGGATTGTCGACTTTGATCTTGGCCATGAAGCGTATCTTCCGTGTTCTGTGGGCAGAGGTGTCGCACAAGCAAAATGCGACATGCCGCGTCGAGGGGTGGACGAATGTGTGGCGGGTGTCTAGCACCGCACCGCTGTAAGAGAAAGAGGGTGCCCGTGACTCAGTCAGACCCGACCTTGGTCGAAGCTCAGAACCCTGTCTTCATCCTGGTCGAACCACAAATGGGTGAAAACATCGGCGCGGCCTGTCGGGTAATGGGCAATTTCGCGTTGCCGGAGTTGCGAATCGTCAACCCGCGCGATGGCTGGCCCAACCCCAAGGCCGAGACCATGGCCACCGATTCCCCGGTTCTGAAACAGGCGCAGGTCTTCGCGACTCTGGAAGAAGCGACAGCGGACTGCCAGACGCTCTATGCGACCACGGCGCAGCCGCGCAACATGGTCAAACCTGTGCATACCGCGCGCGGAGCTATGTCAGAGATCCGCGGGCATATTGAAGGTGGCCAACGGGTGGGCGTGTTGTTCGGGGCGGAGAAGTCCGGTCTGCCCAACACGGCGATCACGATCTCGAACGCCATCATCACCTTGCCGGTCGATCGCAAGTTCTCATCGCTGAACCTCTCCATGGCGGTGGGCGTGCTGGCGCATGAATGGCGTGCGGGCGACCCCGCGCCGGGTGACTTCAAACCACTTGAAGACCGCGCCAGCGTGCAAGAGCTGCAGGGTCTCTACACGCATCTCGAGGAGGAGCTGGATCGCGCCGGCTTTTTCTATCCCCCTGAAAAGACCCCGCTGATGATGCAGAACCTGATCAATATTTTTGCGCGCGGAGGGTTAACGCAGCAGGAGGTCCGGACCTTCCGCGGCGTGATCAAGACGCTCGCCATTGGTCGGGGCAAGGCCAGGATCGACCGAGAATAGTCAAACAACCCATAAGGTTGTTGTTATGTTTGCTCATATCCTCTGGGGGGAACGCCTCTAGGGGGAATGCGCGCAGGTGATTTACAATCCTGAGCCGAAAAGGCGCCATTCTGTCAGCTGGTGATGTACTGACAGGGAGAGCGCCGTGCTCAAAAATCTATCGCTAAAAACCCAGCTCTTTGGCGGGTTTGGCATGATCGGCTTGATTGTGCTGGCGCTGGTCGGCGTCGGTTTGTACTCGGCCATCACCAGTCGGGGCAATTTCACTGAATACAGGACGACTGCCCGAACCTCACTGGCGCTGGCTGAGACCCAGGATGGGGTGGCGAGCTTGCGCAATGCGGCGTTTTCCTTCCGTGTCACGCCAAGTGTTGGAAACCAGGGACGTGTTCAAGTCGCCCAGAGCGAGCTTGAGGCGGCTATCACCTCTTCCATTGATCTGATTACCGATCCGGGTATGGCCCAGGACAAGCAGCAGATACGTCAATTAGCGTCAGAGTATGCAGATGCGTTCGACCGCTATTCCCAAACAAGTTTGGCGCTGATGATTGAAGCGGAGCGACTGCGGGCCGCCGGTCGAGACCTGCGCACCGAGATCAGCGATGCGATGGGCATTTCCGAGATGGTCGGCGCCCAGCAAGTTCTTCTGAATCTTGCTGATGCGCGTCAGTCCCTGATGCTGGGCCGCTACTATGGCCGGAGCGCCATTGAGAAGGCCAATGGCGACGACGCAGAGCGAAGCCGCGCGGAATTCACTGAAATGGTCGAACTCATGCGCAGCGTGGCCTCTTCCGCGCCGGATGCCCTGCAGCAACTGGCGACGGACCTGTCTCTGGCCAGCGAGGAGCTGCTCGCAGATTATGATGCGGCGATGACCCGCAGCCTCGAAATCGATTCCATTGCCGTGGAGGAGCTTGATCGCATTGGGCCCGCAATGGCGGAAGTGGTGGACCGGTTGGTTGCAAGCAATGTCGCGTTGCAAGATCGGATTGGTCCGCAAATTGATGCTGCCTTTGAAGGCCAGCGCAACTTCACCATCGTGCTGGGGCTGGCCGGAGCGCTCATTGCTATTGCAGCCGCCGCCATTCTCATGAGCGTGATCCTGAGGAACTTGGGCGCAGTGGTGAACGGCATAGCCCGAGTGCGACAGGGGGAATATGAGTTCGAGGTGGCCGGTGTTGAGCGCAAGGATGAGCTGGGCGATCTGTTCCGAGCGGTGGAGGATCTGCGCACGGGCGAGATCAACCGCATCCGTATGGAAAGCGAAGCTCTGGTCGCCAGCAAAGAGCGTGAAGCGCGTAATCAGGCCACCCATGAGGCCATCGACGTCTTCCGTCACAAGGTCGAAAGCATTCTCAAAATCCTGGGTGAGCGCACCCATGAGATGCGCCACACGGCGGGACGTCTGAATTCACAAGCCACCTTCGCCAACGAACAAGCGAAAACCGCGGACGGTGCGGCGGGGGAAACCGCCAACAGCGTGGAGACTGTGGCGGCCGCGGCGGAAGAGCTGTCGAGCTCGATCCAGGAAATCGCCCGTCTGACTGAAAGCGCCTCGCACAAGGTCAGCGATGCAGGTGAGCGCTCGCAAAGCTCGGTGGACCAGATCGAGGCGCTGGCGGACCGGGTCTCGAGCATCAACGACGTGATCGACCTCATCAACGATATCGCCGAGCAGACCAATCTGCTGGCGCTCAACGCCACGATTGAAGCGGCGCGCGCCGGGGATGCCGGCAAGGGCTTTGCGGTCGTGGCCAGCGAGGTGAAAGATCTGGCTGAACAGACCAGCAAGGCCACTGACACCGTGGCGAGCCTCGTCAAGGACATTCAGAGCTCCATGACGGGCTCGGTGGACTCCATTCGCGGCATCGCCAAGATGAGCGAAGAAATCAATGAAGCCACCGCCTCCATCGCCAGCGCCATTGAAGAGCAGGGCGCCGCGACACGGGAGATCTCGCAAAGCACCACGCGGGCGGCGGAAAGTACGACGACCCTGGCCAAAGGGGTTCGCGATGTGGGTGAAGCCGTGGCTGAAACCGAAAGCGCGGCCGGCATGCTGGAGACTACATCGGACGCCTTCACCAGCCAGTCTGATACGCTGCGCGAGGCCGTCGAGATGTTCTTTGAGGCGATCAAGGAAGGCCCGCTGGATCGGCGTGAAGGTGAGAATCCGGACTATAGCGGACCGGAACGTCGCAAGCGCAGGCAAGGTGAGGCCGAACTTCCCAGCGCAGCCTGATTTTGGGGCAGGACAGACGCCAGGCCGCTCTCCTTTCTGGGAGGGCGGCCTGAGTGTTTCCGCGCGGCGCGCCGCTGCGAACGGTATCCAGACGGATTGATATCCTTTAGTGAATAGAGGTTTGAAGGATCCGCCTGAAGATTCATGGCCCAGACTGAATTTCATCTCCCGCAAGCGCTTCGTGATCTTGTCCGTCGATCCGGCCGCTGGTCGCCGCCGGATTGGATTTTCCTGCCTGCATCGGCTCTGGCGATGGCGGGGCTGATCGTTTTGGGGCTCGGCACACGCCCAGGCGCCGTGGACGCCGTCATCAGCGACACGGAGTTCGTGATGCAGGGCGAGGCGCTGGCCCAGCTCATCCCCGGCCCTGGAACGCGCTTTGAATTGACCATCGGTCCGTCCGGCGAGCCTCTGGCGCGGTTAAGCGCCACAGCGTCCTTTGAAGCGGCGGGCTTGTTGTCGGCGGGCGTCGGCGCAGCTTTGCCCTCCGAATGGGAAGAGAACGCCATCGGCCGCATTGTTCGGCTGGAGGTCGAGGCTCAGGCCCCTCCGGACTCGCGCATCGATCAGATCCGGGTCGGCTATTTCACGGTCGGCTATGGCGATTCAGAACGCACCCTGAAACCGGTGGACGAGTTCTGGAGTACGGTGGGCATCTGCTATCAGGTTGCGCCGACGGCCCAGGCCAACGGCGTGGAATGGCTAGGCATCTGGCCGGGCGATGCAGGCAATGGCGAGGCCGTTCTGGTCCGCTCCATCCGCTTGACCCTTGAGCCGCCAGAGGACGCCATGGCGCAGTGCGAAGCGCGCCTGTCTTCCGCGTAGGCGCTGGGGCGGACATGCAGGCCTGGCGCACCCTTCTTTTCATGATTAATCTGGTTCTGGGACTCGCCCGACGCCGCCTCTTGCTGGGCGTCTTCATGGCGGGGCTGGGCCTTGTACTGTTTCAGCCTGCCTTTGAAGGCCGGGGCGAGGTGGAGCAACTCGCAGCCCTGATCCAGTTCTCGCAAACCGGCGCGATCCGGGTCGCAGAGGGAACGCCGCTCCCGTCTGACATCGCCTCCTATGACGGGCCTTGGCCGGCGTCCTGGCAGAGCGAGGCGCGTCCGGGGTATGCGCGCTGGGCGGCGCTGCGGGTTGCGCCGGATGACGCGGCTCAGGGGCAGCTGTCAGACCCGCTCATTTCACCGGTCGCCGCCGGGCCCAAGCCATTGACGCAAGTCGTGCTGGCGCCGGTTCGCTTGATGGTGTCGGACTGGAGCTGGCAGGCGCAGGTCCAGCTTTACCGATTGATCTTGTGGTCGGTTGCGATGCTGGGTTTCGCTGTCGCGGTCGAAGCCGCCGTTCGGCACGGTCTGGTCAATGAACATGGCGCGGTGATCATGGCGGCCTGGCCTTTCATGTTTCCCCAGTTTTTCGCGCAGATGACGTCTGTGGGCGGCGATGCGTTGGGGCTGAGCTGCGCGGCTTTGTCCTGCGCGGCCTTCATCGCCTTGTCGCGACGCAATGATCTGTCCGCCAGCCTGGCTCTGGGACTGGCATTGGGGCTGGGCGTCTGGGCGAACACGCTGCTGGTGACCTTGTGGATCGGGCTGGCCGGTTATCTGGCATGGCGCAGCTGGCGGCTGCACAAAGCGGCTGCGCTTGACGCGGAATGGCTGGTGCTGCGCGTGTTCGCGCTCAGCCTGGCGCTTCTCATCGGGACGGGATGGCTTGTCTATGCGCTTGTCAGTGCTGACGCCAGCGAGATGACAGCTGTGCTGGGCCCCGGCTTCGCGGAGCGTCTATGGTCCACGCTCGCGACGTTTTCAGCGCATGGCGGCGCTTCCGCCATTCTGCCAGGCCCCGGCTGGCGCTTGCTATCATTAGGACTGCTGGGTGTAGTTCTGGCGCGGTGGGAGCTGAACTGGCGCGTTCTGCCGCCCTTGGCCCAGGCGCCGGCCTTCATCCTCCCTGTCTTCACGCTCAGCGCCTTGTTTCTGGGCCTTCAGGGGTATGCGTCGGGGCTTGGCGACCTTCACATGCTGGCGGCCTATCTGGGGCTCGTGACGGCGCTTTGCAGTCGAAGTTCAGCGCTGGCGATGGCGTTGGTGATGCTGGGCATGGCGGGGGCGTTGGCGCAGGGCCTGTTTCAGGCCTCGGTGTTTTCCGGATGTACGGTCTATGACCCGCAGCTGGGGCGGTATGGCTATGAAGGCGCGCGCTGCGTGCTGGATCTGGACATGCTGGGCGCAATCAGCGCGCCGCGCCTCGCCTTGCAGGCTTTAATGATCGGCGGTTTGAGCGCCGCCAGCGCGGTGTTCACCCTCTGGCGACAGTCCGCTCGACAGCGCGAATATTGACTCAGCCTGCCGCTTTGCTCATAACCCGCGCTTCCCTCGCTCGCCGGCTTGCCGGACGAGCTTTGTTTTCATGGCAACGGACGACGCGTGGACCGCCGTTTCAATTGCTCTGGCTGAGGGATCAGAGCCGGGCCGCGTCGAGAAGGAAAGACTATGTCAAAGCGTCATTCGCAGAAATACAAAATTGACCGCCGCATGGGCGAAAACATCTGGGGCCGCGCCAAATCCCCGGTGAACAAACGCTCCTACGGCCCGGGTCAACATGGCCAGCGCCGCGCCGGCAAGCTGTCTGATTTCGGTCTGCAGCTGCGCGCCAAGCAAAAGCTCAAAGGCTATTACGGCAACATCACCGAGAAGCAGTTCAAGCGCATCTACACCGAAGCGCAGCGCCTGCGCGGCAACACCGCCGAAAACCTGATCGGTCTGCTGGAAAGCCGTCTGGATGCGATCGTGTATCGCGCCAAGTTCGTGCCGACCGTTTTCGCCGCGCGCCAGTTCGTCAACCACGGCCATGTCCGTGTGAACGGCAAGCGCGTCAACATCGCGTCTTACATGGTCAAGCCGGGCGATGTGGTTGAAGTGCGCGAAAAGTCCCGCTCCATGGCGCTGGTGCTCGAAGCGCTGGGCAGCCCGGAACGTGACGTGCCGGATTACCTCGATCTCGACGCCAAGGGCATGAAAGCCACTTACAGCCGCAAGCCGGAATTCAACGAAGTTCCGTACCCGGTGAAGATGGAACCGAACCTGGTCGTCGAATTCTACTCCTCGTAAATTTTCGAGGACGACGAGACAGAAAAGCCCGCTGCATCGCAGCGGGCTTTTTCTTTGGCCGGATGGCATGAAAAAACCCGTCTCCGGTTGGAGACGGGTTTTGTTCGTCAGATCAGGCGGGAGCGGGTCACGCCTCCACCAGACCCTTGTCTTTCATCAGCTGTTGCAGCTCGCCCGCTTCAAACATCTCCTTGATGATGTCGCAGCCGCCGACAAATTCGCCCTTCACATAGAGTTGGGGGATGGTCGGCCAGTCTGAATAGGCTTTGACGCCTTCGCGCACGGCATGGTCTTCCAGCACGTTCACCGCGGCGTATTCCACGCCCACATGGTCCAGAACGCGGGCCACCACCGAGGAGAACCCGCATTGCGGGAAGGTGGGGGTGCCCTTCATGAACAGGACCACGTCGTTTTCGGTGACGGCTTTCTTGATCGCTTCCTGGGTGTCGGCGTCGGACATGGAGAGGATTCCTTATGGTTCGTCTTGGCCCCAAGATGGGGGGCGGAGCGAAGAGTTTCAATTGCTGACAGGCGCGCTAGCCCGGGGCACGGGTTTCCAGCGCCAGAGCATGCAGCTCGCCGCCCATCCGGCCTTTCAGCGCAGCATAGACCATCTGGTGTTGCCGGACGCGCGGCAGACCGGCGAACGCCGGCGAAATCACCACCGCCTTGTAATGGTCGCCATCGCCGGCGAGATCGGTGATCTCGACTTCGGCGCCGGGAACGCCTTCCTTGATGAGACTGACAATGTCTTCCGCATTCATAGGCATGGCGTCTCTCCTGCGCAGTGCTAGTCTGAGCCATACCATCACACCGGGTGCGCCCGGAACCCTGACTTTCACAGGGATATTACGGAGACCTGCCCATGTTGCTGTCCGCATTGCTGTTGACCACGGCTCTGGCCGTTCCCGCCGCCTCTGATTGTGCGGGGCTGGAGCCGGCCCCTTGGGCGGATTTGTGCGTCATCAGCTCAGACGAGATGAAAGGGCGGATGGTCGAGAGCGAAGGCAATGCCCGCGCGCGCGCCTATATCCTCGACCGCCTGACCGAGATCGGCGTTCAGCCAGTCGGCGACAGCTTCGAGCAGCCCTTCAGCTTTGAGCGCGCCATTGATTTTCGTGATGAGAATTCTCCGCGAGAAACCATCAACGCCGTGAACGTCATCGGCGTTATTGCTGGCCGCGACCGGAGCCGCGCCATCGCGGTGACCGCGCATTACGACCATGTGGGGCGAACCGATGAGGGCGAGATTTTCAACGGCGCCGACGATAATGCGTCCGGCGTCGCGGCGCTTCTGGCGGTGGCGGAGCATTTCATCGCCAACCCGCCCGAGCATGACATCCTGATCATGGCGTTCGACGCCGAGGAGGGCGGCTTGCGCGGGGCCCGCGAAGTGGTCGCCAATCCGGTCGAGGGCGCGGCGCCGGTCGTCTTCAACCTCAATTTCGACATGCTGGGCTATAGCCCCGACAATGATATCTGGGCGGCGGGCCCCTACCATACGCCCGCGCTTCACCCGATCGTAGAGGCGGTGGCTCAGGACGCGTCGATCACGCTGGCGGCCGGGTACGACGCGCCCGATGGCGATCCGCGCAATGACTGGACGCTGTTGTCAGACCAGGGCGCCTTCCATGCCGCGGGCATTCCCTTCCTCTATCTCGGAGTGGAGGATCATGAGCACTATCACCAGACCACAGACGAGTTTGAAACCATCAATCCCGACTTCTTCCTGAGCGCGGTGAGCGTGGCGGTCGAGCTGGCCGAGCGCATTGATGCGGATCTGGACGCGGTGACAGACCGCTAAATCGAGGGGGAGGGCCAGTGAAGTTTGCTGAGTACAACGCGCTGGCTCATAACTTCGCGGCGTCCTTCGCCAGCGGAGTAGGGCTGCTGGTTGGTGTCTGCAATGAGGTCTACGACGAAGCTCGGGACCAGCCAGACAGTTTCATCGATATCGATTTCCTGACGGGCGTCTGCTCACCGTGCGGATCGGCGCAGCTGCTGAAGTCCGTGCAGCTGTATTGTGAGGCTTTGCCTGACTTCTGCGCCAAGCATGGCGCTCAAGTCAGCGATTTGTCCGGCTTCAAGGTCAGGTTCCACTCAGTGTCTGAACCCGTCTGTGGTTTCACGGTGCACCTGGCGTTGAGGGATGGCAGGGCGGCGATCACGGACTATGAAGGCTGGCAGGGGAAGAGGGCGAGAGAGCTCAACGCCGCCGGTCAAAAGGCCAGGCGTGCTCCTGAAAGAGACACGATGCCCCGGTCGGACGCCGCAAGTGATTGATGCGACGCAACAATCGTTCTCTGTCATGAAATAATAACAAAAATAAACAGTGTTTACTTTTCAAATTGCGGTGAGGTTCCTATCTATTATCCACAATCGCGGACGTATAGGCATGTCCGGGTTTCATCAGGGAGATGGATATGTCCACGGCACTTCGTACTGTTTTCGCAGGCGCAGCACTCGCGATCGCCGCTTTTGGTTCCGCTCAGGCTCAGGACTGCCCGTCTGAGCCGATGTTCGTCGGCGTGTCCGGCCCGAACTCTGACGTGCGCCAGTCTGCGCGCCGCATTGATCGGGGTGATTGGCGCAATGCGGCGCATTTTGCGTCTGAAGCGCTGGAGTCCGGCACGTCGAGCCGCAACAAGAACGCCGCCGCCGTCAATCTGTGCGCCGCGCTCGCCAATGAAGGCGATGCCGGCACGGCTGAGGCCTGCGCAGACGCTATCGAGCGCAATCCTGAAGGCTGGGAAGCCCATACCAACCGTGGCGGCGCTTTCTGGCTGGCGGGCGATCATGCCGCCGCCGCCGCTGATTTCGCCCGCGCCGCTGCGCTGGCCGCCGGTGAAGATGCGGTCACGCACAATTCTGCGCTGGCTCAGTGCCACAGCTAAGTCGCTGACAGGGTCAAATGAAAAAGGCCGGAGCAAATGCTCCGGCCTTTTTTGTGGGCTCTATCGTTTGTCTTACTCAGCGACGCGCGCCTCGGGTTCGCCCTCCATCAGGGCCGGCATGAAGCCTTCATGGGCCTGTTTGAGGCGGATCAGATCCACCGCATGGCCGCCATTGATCGAGATGAAGCGGCCGCCGGCCAGCCCCACGACCTCGACCGGCACGTCCGCGGTCTTGGCGTTCGCGCGGATGGCTTCGGCGTCTGCGGCGTCAGCGGCGATCAGATAGCGGCCCTGATCCTCGCCGAACATCCAGGCGAACACGGGCAAGCCGCCCGTATAAGCCAGCTTGACGCCGACGCCCGCCGCCATCGCCATATCAGCGGCGGCGCACGCCAGCCCGCCATCTGACAGGTCATGCACCGCCTGGGCGTGACCTTTGCGGATAGTCTCGCGGACAAAATCGCCATTGCGCTTTTCAACCGCCAGGTCCACGCGCGGCGACGCGCCTTTTTCCTGGTTCTCGATCTCGCGCAGATAGAGCGAGGCGCCCAGCTCGCCGCGGGTTTCACCCACCAGCAGCAGCACCTGACCCTCTTTCAGGCCGCCATAGCCCATGCGCTGGTTGATATCGGGGATCAGGCCCACGGCGCCCACCGCCGGGGTGGGCGGAATGGCGACGCCGTCGGTCTCGTTATAGAGCGAGACATTGCCGGACACGACGGGGAAGTCGAGCGCCTTGCACGCTTCCGCCATGCCTTCCACGCAGCCCACGAACTGGCCCATGATCTCGGGGCGCTCAGGGTTGCCGAAGTTCAGGCAATCGGTGATGGCGATGGGATCGGCGCCCACGGCGGTGAGGTTGCGCCAGGCTTCGGCCACGGCCTGCTTGCCGCCTTCAAACGGGTCAGCAAAGCAATAGCGCGGCGTGCAGTCGGTGGTGATCGCCAGCGCTTTTTGCGTGCCGTGCACGCGCACGATGGCGGCGTCGGACGGATCTTCCGAGCTGGCGGCGGTGTCGGCCATGACGTGGCGGTCATACTGACGCCAGATCCAGCGCTTGGACGCCATGTCCGGGCTGCCCATCAGGCTCGCCAGCACTTCGCCCAGATGTTCAGGCTGGTGCAGTTCGCGCGGATCGATGGAGCCGCGGGCTTCGGCCGGGAACCAGGGGCGGTCGTATTTCGGCGCGTTCTCGCCAATGGGATCGAGCGGCAGGTCGCAGACGACCTCACCCTTGTGACGCAGCACAAGTCGGCCATGGGGCGCGGTCTTGCCGATGGTCGCCACATCCAGATCCCATTTGCGGAAGATACGCTCGGCCACATGCTCACGGCCGGGCTTGATGATGATCAGCATCCGTTCCTGGGATTCTGACAGCATCATCTCATAGGCGGTCATGTTCTCTTCGCGCTGGGGCACATGATCAAGATCAAGCTCGATCCCGAGGCCGCCCGAAGAGGCCATCTCCACCGATGAAGACGTCAGGCCCGCCGCGCCCATATCCTGGATCGAGCTGATGGCGTCTTCGCTCATCAGCTCAAGGCAGGCCTCGATCAGCTTTTTCTCGGTGAACGGATCGCCGACCTGAACGGTCGGGCGGTTCTCTTCAGAGCCTTCGCCAAATTCCGCCGACGCCATGGTGGCGCCGTGAATGCCGTCGCGGCCGGTTTTCGCGCCCACATAGAGCACAGGGAACTCAGGCTCACGCGCGGCGGCGGTGAAGATCTTGTCGGTATCAGCCAGGCCCACAGCCATGGCGTTCACCAGGATATTGCCGTTATAGCCCTTGTCGAAATTGGTCTCGCCGCCCACCGTCGGCACGCCGACGCAATTGCCGTAGCCGCCAATGCCGGCGGTGACGCCCGCGACCAGTTGCCGGGTTTTGGGATGTTTGGGATCGCCAAAGCGCAGCGCGTTCATCAGAGCCACCGGGCGCGCGCCCATGGTGAAGACGTCGCGCAGAATGCCGCCCACGCCCGTGGCCGCACCCTGATAGGGCTCGATATAGCTGGGGTGGTTGTGGCTCTCCATCTTGAAGATGGCGGCCTGGCCGTCGCCAATATTGATGACGCCGGCGTTCTCGCCCGGGCCATAGATCACCTTGTCGCCCGAAGTAGGGAATTTGGACAGGTGCAAGCGCGAGGATTTGTATGAGCAGTGCTCAGACCACATCACCGAGAAAATGCCCAGCTCCACAAGGTTCGGCGCGCGGCCGAGCTCTTTGAGGATGATCTCGTACTCGTCAGCGGTGACGTGATCGCGAGCGATCTCTTCAGTAACGCCCTCGGCGTAACGCGGGTTCACAGCTTCGCTCATGACAGTTTCCCCAGCACGCTTTCAAACAGGGCCAGTCCATCGGTTCCGCCATGATCGGCGTCCACCGCGCGTTCAGGGTGGGGCATCATGCCCAGCACATTGCCCGCCGCATTGGTGACGCCGGCGATGTCGCGGGCGGAGCCGTTAGGATTGTTGGCGTAGCGGAAGATCACCTGGCCTTCGCCTTCGATCCGGTCAAGCGTCGCCTCATCGGCGAAATAATTGCCGTCATGGTGGGCGACCGGGATGACGATCTCCTTGCGGTCGGCATAGCCGCGGGTGAAGCGGGTGTTCGCCGTCTCCACTAGCAGCGGCGCTTTCTCGCAGACAAAATGCAGCGAGGCGTTGCGCATCAGCGTGCCGTCCAGAAGCCCGGCCTCGGTCAGAATCTGAAAGCCGTTGCACACGCCCAGCATGGGAACGCCCGCTTCAGCTTTCTTTTTCAGGTCATTGACGATCGGCGAGCGCGCGGCCACTGCGCCCGAGCGCAGATAATCGCCATAGGAAAACCCGCCTGGGACCATGACGAAGTCGAGCCCCTCAGGCAGTTCGGTCTCTTCATGCCAGACCATGGCCGGCGCGTGGCCGGTGACGGCTTCGATCGCCGTGGCCGCGTCGCGGTCACAGTTCGAGCCGGGGAAGACGATGACGGCGGTTTTCATGTCAGGTCCGCTTCTTGCACGCCAGCGCCTAAGCGCTCAGCTCGATGTCGTAATTTTCGATGACCGGATTTGCGAGCAGCTTGTCGCACATCTCAGAAACGCGTTGCTGGGCTTCCTCGGCGTCGGCGGTGTTGAGATCAATCTCGATCAGCTTGCCCTGACGCACGCCCGTAACCTCGTCAAACCCCAGATGGTTCAGCGAGTTGGAGACAGCCTGGCCTTGCGGGTCCAGAACGCCGGGTTTGAGATAGACGTGAATGCGCGCTTTCATTCCGGAGACCCCTCTTCGGTGACGGAACCGTTTTCTTTCATGATGCCCAGACGGCGGGCGACTTCGGCATAGGCTTCGGTCACATTGCCCAGATCGCGGCGGAACCGGTCCTTGTCGAGCTTCTCATTGGTGTTGGCGTCCCACAGACGGCAGCTGTCAGGGCTGATCTCGTCGGCGAGAATCACCCGCGGCATGTCGTTCTGATCGTAGACGCGGCCAAATTCGAGCTTGAAGTCCACTAGGCGGATGCCGACGGCGGCGAACATGCCCGACATGAAGTCGTTCACCCGCAGCGCCATGGCGATCATCTCGTCCATGTCCTGGGTGGTGGCCCAGTTGAACGCGGTGACGTGTTCCTCGGCGACCATCGGATCTTCCAGATCGTCGTTCTTGTAATAGAACTCGACGATGGAGCGCGGCAGCGCGTCGCCTTCGGTCAGGCCGAAGCGCTTGGCGATGGAGCCGGCGGCCACATTGCGCACCACCACTTCCAGCGGAATGATCTCGACTTCGCGCAGCAATTGCTCACGCATATTCAAGCGCTTGATGAAGTGGGTGGGGATGCCCATCCGGCCCAAATGCTCCATGATGTATTCGGAGATCCGGTTGTTGAGCACGCCCTTGCCTTCGAGCACGGCTTTTTTCTGGGCGTTGAAGGCGGTGGCGTCATCCTTGAAATAGGCCACGACGGTGCCCGGCTCGGGACCCTCGTAGAGGATTTTCGCTTTGCCTTCGTACAGCATCTTGCGGCGGGACATCGTGGCCTCGCTCCGGCTTGGGCGCGCTTTGCGGCGCGCGAGTGGGGCGTGAGCCCGCTTTGATGTCGCTGGGAACAGAGACGTCGCGCCTGGGCCATGCCATGAGAAACGCGAAACGGCCCGTCGCCGCGGGCCGCTATCGAGGCGCCTACATACGCGAGGGGCGCGCTGACATCAATATCTGTGCTGAAGCCTGTTTGCGCTCAGGCTTACACGATTGATAATCCGCCCCGCTACGGCTAACTCTTCGGTCAGTCGTTTTTGATGTCTGGGGTTGAAGGACCACCGCCATGTCAGGTTTTGATGATCGCGAAAACGCGTTCGAAAACAAATTCGCTCACGATCAGGAGCTTGAGTTCAAAGCGGTTGCGCGCCGCAACAAACTTCTGGGACTGTGGGCCGCCGAGCTGATGGGCCTGACCGGCGACGACGCCGAAGCCTATGGCAAAGAGGTCGTCAAAGCTGATTTCGAAGAAGCCGGTCATGAAGACGTCTTCCGCAAGGTGCGCGGCGATTTTGACGCCCGCGGCATTGAGCAGACCGATCACCAGATTCGTCACAAGATGGAGCAGCTGCTTGATGAAGCCCGCGAGCAGGTTCGCCAGGGCTAATCGCTTTTGCTTTGAAATGAGCAACGGCGGCGCACACCCTGCGCCGCCGTTTTCATGTCCGGCTTACAGTCCGAAGGCTTCGCGGTCGGCGATCACCTGCAGGGCATGATCGAGCGCGCCGCGTATGTCTGCGTCTGAATACGCCATGCTGATGCGCGCCAGAACGTCTCCGGTGTCGCGGTCGATCAGCAGCACAAAGCCTGTCGACCCGGCGGTCGCCTCGTACGCCTGGCTGACGCCTTCCTCTCGCGCCCGCTGAGCCAGAGCGCCGCGTCGCCCGAAAGAGCTGTCAAAGCGTACGCGTTCCAGCGGCGCCGCAGCGTAATCAGCCATCACCGCCTCATAGCGCGGCTCCAGCACCTTGCAGGGGCCGCACCAGTTGGACCGGAACAGCGCGGCGACGAGACGCGGTTCGTCTATCCGGATCCCGGCCTCAGCGGAGGCGGGCAGCAGAATGAGGAAAAGAGCGGCAAGAAGACGGCGTCCCATTCGATCTCCTAAACCAAAAGGCCGCGCCAGTTTAGGCGCGGCCTCAAGATCCGTCATTCACAACACAGCGAGCAGATCAGGACGCGCCGAACACGCGGTCGAAGATCGTGTCCACATGCTTGAAGTGATACGTTTCGTCAAAGCAGGCTTCGATCTGGTCATCAGACAAGAGCGCGGTTACGCCTTCGTCCGCTTTGAGGTGTTCGACCAGCTTGCCGCCTTCATCCCAGGTTTTCATGCCATTGCGCTGGACGAGGCGATAGGAATCCTCACGCGAGGCGCCGGCCTGGGTCAGGGCGAGCAGAACGCGCTGGGAGTTGTGAATGCCGCCATAGGTCTCAAGGTTCTCCCGGCAGCGATCCTCATGCACGATCAGGCCTTCAATCATCGAGGCGGTGCGGTGCAGGGCGAAATCCAGATGCGCGGTGGCGTCCGGGCCGATGCCGCGTTCCACGGACGAGTGTGAGATGTCGCGTTCATGCCAGAGCGCGACGTTCTCCATGGCCGGAACCACCGCCGAGCGCACCAGACGCGCGAGACCGGTGAGGTTTTCGGTCAGGATCGGATTGCGCTTGTGCGGCATGGCCGACGAGCCTTTCTGACCCTTGGAGAAGAACTCCTGCGCCTCGCGCACTTCCGAGCGCTGCAAATGGCGCACTTCCACGGCCACATTCTCAATCGCGGAGGCGATCAGGCCGAGCGTGGCGAAGAACGCTGCATGACGGTCGCGCGGGATGACCTGGGTGGAGATCGGCTCCACGTTCAGATCCATTGCGTCGGCCACATGAGCTTCCACCGCCGGGTTCACGTTGGCGTAGGTGCCGATGGCGCCGGAAATGGCGCAAGTGGCGATCTCTTCGCGCGCCTGCACCAGACGGGCGCGATTGCGGTCAAACTCGGCGTAGAAGCGCGCGAATTTCAGCCCCATCGTGGTGGGTTCGGCGTGGATGCCATGGCTGCGGCCGATACAGGCGGTCATCTTGTGCTCGAAAGCGCGCTTTTTCAGCGCCGCCAGCACCCGGTCCATGCCCGCAAGCAGCAGATCAGAGGCGCGCTTGAGCTGCACGGCGAGGCAGGTGTCCAGAACGTCCGAGCTGGTCAGCCCCTGGTGGACGAAGCGGGCGTCTTCGCCCACAAGCTCGGCCAGATGGGTGAGGAAAGCGATGACGTCGTGCTTCACTTCACGTTCGATCTCGTCGATGCGGTCGACGTCGAACGACATATCCTTGGCTTTCCAGACCGCTTGGGCGGCGTCAGCAGGCACCACGCCCAGCTCGGCCAGCTTGTCGGTGGCGTGAGCCTCGATCTCGAACCAGATGCGGTATTTTGATTGCGGGGACCAGATATCGGCCATTTCCGGCCGGGTATAGCGAGGGATCATGGGGCGCGGCTCTCACGTCTGACGAAAGGGGCGGGTTTGCGCGCAAACAGCGCCAACCGGCCCGCCACGTCAAGTGCGCCGCTTCAGATCGCGCTTGAGCGCATAGCCCGCCGCCACGAACAAAACCGCCGCCAGAGCAAAGGCCGAGCTGCCCGCCATCAGGGCCAGACGCAGCGCTTCGCCCTCGCCGTAATGCGGGCGCAGCGCGTCTGACAGGGCGCCGACGGCCAGCGGACCGAGGCCGATCCCGATCAAATTGTTGAAGAAGCCGATGATCGCCGCCACCGCCGCGCGAGAGGCGGGCGGGGTCATTGTCTGTGTGGCGGCGAGGCCTGGCCCGATCCAGGCATAGCTGAGCAGCAAGGGGATGGCGAAAACAGCAAGGTGGTCTGGCCGTCTTGCGCCATCAGCCCGCCAAGAAAAAACGGCACGGTCAGAAGCAAGGTGACGCCTGGAATGACCCCATAGGCTTCCGGGCGTCCCGGTCCGACCCGGTCCGCCATCCAGCCGCCCGCCACCGAGCCGATCAGTCCCAGAGCGAACAGAGGCGACAGGCCGGCGCCCACTTCTTCCAATGTCATGCCTTGGGAGCGGATCAGAAAAGAGGGCGCCCATTGATACAGGCTATAGCCCGCAAACGAGGTCACCGCGGCGGCGGCCGTGAACAGGCGCAGAGACGGCGTGGCGAACACGAGTTTCAAGGCGCCAAGGGCATTGGCTTTCTGGGCGCGCAAGGCATCGGTGTCGAACACGCCGCGCTTGGGTTCCTTGACCAGAACCAACAGCACCAGCGCCAGCAAGACGCCCGGCAGTCCCACCAGAATGAACGCCCAACGCCAGTTCAAGGCGTCGGCGATAAAGGCGCCCAGCGCTGAACCGGCTGTGAGCCCCAAGGGCGCGCCGATCGAGAACAAGCCGATGGCGAAGGCGCGCTTTGAGGGCGGGAAATAGTCAGAGAGGACGGAATAAGAGGGCGAGACGCCGCCCGCTTCGCCCGAGGCGACGCCGATCCGCGCCAGCAGCATTTGGACGAAATTGCTGGCGAGGCCCGAAAGGGCGGTGAACACGCTCCACACCACACAGGCCGCCGCGATCAAACGGACGCGGTTTGTGCGGTCGGCCAGGATGGCGATGGGGATGCCCAGCGTGGCGTAAAACAGCGCAAAGGCTGTCCCGCCCAGTAGAGCGAGCTGGGAGTCGCTGAGATTGAGATCGACCCGGAACTCTTCCTGGAGCACCGCAAAGATCTGACGGTCCATAAAGTTGACCAGATAGACCACGAGCAAAACACCGAGCGCGGTCCAGGCGTTCCGGGCGGCCGGCCGTTTGGCGGTGAAAGGCGCTGGGGTGCTCATGGCGGTCCCTTAGGCTCGAATCAGAGAGGCCGGGGTTATGCGACAGGCAGATGATGCAGTTAAAGGCTCGTGTGCATTACGATTCAGTGAAGCGGATTCAGTCTTTCAAGTCAGCCCTTAAGCATGTCCGGTGTGATGGGCTTTTTACGATCCAGAGAGCGTTTTGGATCAGGCAGCGTGTATTTCAGGCCCGAGCCGCAATTAAACAGCACTATGTCTGAGTCGCGCTCCACCAGGCCGCGCTCCAGCGCGGATTGGCAAGCCGCCAGTGTCGCGGCGCCTTCAGGACACAGCAACAGGCCATCCTCACCTCCACACAATTGCCGCGCCGCTTCGATCTGGTCTTCGCTGACGGACAGCGCGGCGCCTTCGCTTTCGCGCACCGCGCGCAGGATCAGGAAATCGCCAATGGCTTTCGGCACGCGAATGCCCGCCGCGAAAGTGTGCGCGTCCAGCCATTCCGGCGCATGCTCTTCGCCGGCTTCATAGGCCTTGACGATGGGGGCGCAGCCTTCGGCCTGGACGGCGAACATCTTGGGACGCTCTGAGCCGATCCAGCCCAGCTGTTCCATTTCATCAAAGGCTTTCCACATGCCGATCAGGCCGGTGCCGCCGCCGGTGGGATAGAAGATCGCGTCGGGGAGCTTCCAGCCCAATTGCCAGGCCAGCTCGATCCCCATCGTCTTCTTGCCCTCGATCCGATAGGGCTCTTTCAAGGTGGAGACGTCAAACCAGCCCATCTGCTCTTTGAGCGCGCCGACAATCGCGCCGCACTGATGGATCAAGCCGTTGACGCGAAACACCTTGCCGCCCTGCGCGGCGATCTCGCGCACATTCACGTCCGGGGTGTCTTCCGGGCAGAAGGAATAGGTCGTCATCCCGGCGCGTGCGCCATAGGCGGACAGCGCCGCGCCGGCATTGCCGTTCGTGGGCATGGCCATGGTTTGAACGCCATAGGACTTCGCCATGGACACCGCCAGCGCCAGTCCGCGCGCCTTGAAACTCCCCGTCGGCAGGCGGCCTTCATCCTTGACCCACAGGCGCCCCGACGCGCCGATCTGCGCCGCTATGCCTGTGGCGTCGATCAGGGGCGTGTCCACTTCGCCCAGCGACACGACGTCCTCATCATTGGCGACGGGCAACAGCTCGCGCCATTTCCAGAAACCGGGATGATCCATGGCGGAGCGCGCCGCGATGGCGTCGCGGTCAAGCCGGCCCTTCATCGTTGCGAGATCATAGCGCGCCAGAAGCGGCCAGCCCTCCGGGGAGAGGTTGTGCGGCTGGTCAGACTCGATCCGCGCCCCCGTCATCGAGCACTCAAGATGGGTGAAAAAATTGGACGAGGCGGAAGGCATGGGTCACCGTGAGACAAGGTTAAGAAGGAGACCGACATGCCAGTATTGGGCGTAGGCGGCGTATTCGTTCAGTCGACTGATCCTGACGCGGCTAAGCAATGGTATCAAGAGGTGTTGGGCCTTGAGCTAAATTCTTATGGGGGTTTTGACTTTTCCCATTCCGTCACAGCCGAAACATTTGCCGACGGCGCGCGCACCATCTTCGCCCGCTTTGAAGACGGATCTGACTATTTCGCCCCGTCAAAGCAGGCCTTTATGGTGAATCTGATCGTCGAGGATCTTGACGGCTTGTTGTCGCGGATCAAGGCGGCGGGTGTCGCCTTGATCGGTGAACCGCAAAAGTTCGACTATGGGCGTTTTGCCTGGCTGATGGACCCTGACGGGGTCAAGATCGAACTGTGGGAGCCCGCCAAGCCGCAGGCCTAGCTCGGCGCTAGCGCGTCATCGCTCACAGCAATCCCAAACTTTTAAAGCTCGCGGTCCGTTCGCGTCCGATCACCAGATGGTCATGGACCACGATGTTGAAGGGTTTGGCGGCGCTGATCACCAGCTTGGTCATTTCGATGTCGGCGTGAGACGGCGTCGGGTCGCCGCTGGGATGGTTGTGCACCAGGATCAGGGCGCTGGCGTCCAGCGCCAGGGCGCGCTTGACCACTTCACGCGGATAGACGGGCGCGTGATCCACCGTGCCGCGCGCCTGATGCTCATCGCCGACCAGGCGGTTCTTCTTGTCGAGATACAAAACCCGGAACTGCTCGGTGGAGGCATGCTGGAGCGCCGTGCGTAGGTAATCAAGCAAGGCGGACCAGCTGGAGAGGACCGGACGCCCCACCACCTGTTCACGCGCCATGCGCACGGCCAAGGCTTCGAGCAGTTTGAGGTCGAGCGCGGTCTTTTCCGACACGCCCTTGATATCCTTGAGCTGGTGCAGTTCCGCCGCGCAGACCCCGCCCAAGCTCCCGAAGCGGGCGATCAAAGCCTTCGCCAGCGGTTTGACGTCGCGCCGCGGGATGGAGCGAAACAGCGCCAGCTCTAAAAGTTCGTAATCGGCCAGGCCCTGACCGCCGGCTTCAGAGAACCGTGCGCGCAGCCGGTCGCGATGACCGGCATGAGGTTGAGCAGCTATTTCTGTCACAAGCTGGGGAAACCTTATTCCAAAGTGTCTGACACGAGAGTTATATTCCTTCGCGACACGATGTTAGATGCAAGCGTGTCCGGGTTCGAGTGTGCAATTCTGTCTGAGAGGGAACTATGGTTCGATTTGTTTGTCTCACCGTGTTTATGGTGGCCCTGACGACGCCGGTTTCGGCGCAAGACACTGCCGAGATTGATGAACGCAGCCTGGAGATTGCTCAACAAACGGTCAGGTTGATCAAAGCGGATATGCTGACCGATCAGATCCTGGATTCCATGGTCCAGACCCTTGAGCCTTCGTTCCGGCAGGAATACTCAGCTGCGTCAGATGAACAGATTGAGCAGGCCGTGCAACTCATGACTGATATGTTGAGGTCCAATCGTTCCGCCATCGTCGAAGCGACTGCAGACGCCTATGCGCGGAATTTTACGTATGAAGAGCTTGAGGAGCTCAATGCCTTCTTCGATTCCGAACTGGGCCAGAAATATATGTTCATGTCCGAGCGCATTTCACGGCTTGGCGTGATTGCTGGACAACAATTGGCTCAGTCTGCCTACGACGAGGCTCTGCCGCAGATTGACGCTATCATGGCGGAGTAAGCGGTTTCCCCATCTTCCGCACCCGTGTGATTTGACCTATCCGGTATGCAAGCACACATAGGCATGCAGATCTGAGTGAATCACGAAAAGGGCGCGCAATGGCCGATCACGAGTTTGACTATGACCTGTTCACCATTGGCGCGGGGTCTGGCGGGGTGCGCGCATCCCGCCTGAGCGCCATGAAGGGCAAGAAAGTCGCCGTCGCCGAGGAATATCGTCCCGGCGGCACCTGCGTGATCCGTGGCTGCGTGCCCAAGAAATTCATGGTCTACGCCTCGAGCTTCTCCAAAAGCTTCAAGCAGGCCAAGGCTTATGGCTGGGATGTGGGCGCGCCGAGCTTTAACTGGCCGAAATTCCGTGACACCATGAACGCCGAAGTGGATCGGCTGTCGGGCATTTATTCGCGCAACCTCGCGAACGCCGGCGTTGAGCTGATCGAGGACCGGGCTGTACTTGAAGGCCCCAACACGATCCGCCTGGTCAAACAGGACCGGACGGTGACGGCGAAACACATCCTGATCGCGGTCGGCGGCGCGCCGAACATGGATGACAGCCTGCCTGGCGTCGAGCACGCGATCACTTCAAACGAGCTGTTCCACCTGCCCAAATTGCCCAAGCACATTGTGATTGCCGGCGGCGGGTATATCGCGGTGGAGTTCGCCCAGGTGTTCGCGGGTCTGGGTGTCGAAACCTGCCTTGTGTATCGCGGTGAGACCGTGCTGCGCGGCTTTGACGATGATGTGCGCACCGCTGTGCATGAAGGCCTGAAAGAGGCGGGCGTGCGGGTGATCACTCATACGGTGTTTGACAAGATCGAACTGACCGATGAGAGCGCCGGCACCAAGCGCGTCTCGCTGAAAAATGGCGATGTGATCGAGGATGTGGATCAGGTCGTCTTCGCCATCGGACGCGACCCCTACACCAAAGGGTTGGGGCTTGAGACCGCCGGCGTCGAAGTCGATGATAAGGGCGCGATCAAGGTCGATGCGTATTCCAAGACCAGTGTCGACAACATCTACGCTGTGGGTGATGTGACCGACCGGGTCAATCTGACCCCGGTGGCGATCCGCGAAGGCGCCGCTTTTGTGGATACGGTCTATGGCGACAAACCCAACGCCTATGATCATTCGACCATCGCCAGCGCCGTCTTCACCCAGCCGCCCGTAGGCACGGTGGGGCTGACCGAAGCGGAAGCGCGCAAGCAATATGGCGAAGTGGATATCTACAAATCCCAGTTCCGCCCCATGAAGGGGATCATCACCGATCATCCTGACCGGATGATGATGAAGTTGATCGTGCGCGCCTCCGACCAGGTGGTCATCGGCGTGCATCTTGTGGGCGATGACAGCCCTGAAATCATTCAGGCGGTGGGCATTGCAGTGAAGGCCGGGCTGACCAAATCCCAGTTTGACGAAACCTGCGCCGTCCATCCCAGCGTGGCTGAGGAATTGGTCACCATGAAGGAAAAATGGATCCCGCCTGAATTGCGCGCCGCGCAATAGCCACGCGCAATTCAGTAAGGACTTTAGCTTTGCAAGGCTTTGGTGGCGGCGCTCAAGGCGTCAGCCTGGACGTCTGCGAAGCTTTTGCTGGCGTCCGACTGGAATTCGACTGCCAGTTCTGAATGCGTGAGGCTGCCGCCGGTCACCGTGAATTGTGCGGTGAAAATGGCGCCTGATTGATGAGAGATGCTTGTGATGGTGATGGTCATGAGATCGTCCCGTGGCCTGTTGAAGATGCAGTTCCCCAATAAAGGGCGCCCGAGAAAATAATTCAACTGAGACGATAATTGTGGTGTTTACGATACAGTATGCCCCGCTGGCTTACACTCGGGGCTTACTGCATTGCACAATCGCCGCTAATATGTCCGGCCAAATTCTAGAAAGGCGAAGGCCATGACTGTGTGGAGCCCTGAGAGCTGGAGATCCAAACCCGGTAAGCAATTACCGACTTATCCCGATATGGATAAGCTTTATTGGGTGGAATCCGAGCTCGCCAAGCGCCCGCCGCTGGTCTTTGCCGGCGAGGTGCGTCGGTTGAAAAGCCAGCTCGCCAATGTGTCCGCGGGCCAGGCCTTCTTGCTGCAGGGCGGTGATTGCGCCGAGAGCTTCAAGGAGTTCTCCGCCGAAACCGTGCGCGACACCTTCCGCGTGCTGCTGCAAATGGCGGTGGTGATGACCTTCGCCAGCGCCAAGCCGGTGGTGAAAGTGGGCCGCATCGCCGGCCAGTTCGCCAAGCCGCGTTCGTCGGATTCAGAAACCATCGACGGGGTGACCCTGCCCAGCTATCGCGGCGATTCCGTCAATGACATGGCCTTCACCGAAGAGGCGCGCGTGCCCGATCCCGAACGTCTGGTCCGCGCTTACGACCAGTCTGCGGCGACGCTGAACCTGCTGCGAGCGTTGGCGTCGGGCGGTTATGCCGACCTGCACAATGTGCACCAGTGGACGCTGGATTTCCTGGCGGGCAGCCCGGCGGGCGAGCGCTATCAGGAATATGCCGACCGTATCGGCGAGGCTTTGGCCTTCATGCGCGCTTGCGGCGTGACGCCCGACGGTGCGCCGTCGCTGGAAGGGGTGGATTTCTTTACCTCCCACGAAGCGCTGCACCTGCCGTTTGAGCAGGCGATGACCCGGATGGAGAGCAATTCGGGCCGCTGGTATGACACCAGCGCGCATCTGCTGTGGATCGGCGACCGGACGCGTCAACCTGACCATGCCCATGTGGAATTCATGCGCGGGCTGGAAAACCCGATCGGGCTCAAATGCGGCCCGACGCTTGATCCTGACGAGCTGATCCGTCTGATCGACGTGCTCAATCCGCGTGATGAGGCCGGGCGTTTGATCTTGTATGTGCGAATGGGCGCGGACAAGGTGGCCGACGGCCTGCTGCCTTTGGTGCGCAAGGTCCAGTCTGAAGGGCGCAATGTGATCTGGTCGTGTGACCCGATGCACGGCAACACCCACAAGGCGGCCAATGGCTATAAAACTCGCGATTTCGACAAGGTGCTCTCTGAGTTACGCACCTTCATCGAAGTCTTGCGCGCTGAAGACGCCGAGCCGGGCGGGGTGCATTTCGAGATGACCGGCCAGGACGTGACTGAATGCGTCGGCGGCGCCGGGCATCTGTCTGAAGCGGATCTGTCGAGCCGGTATCACACCCATTGCGATCCGCGCCTGAACGCTGACCAGGCGCTGGAAATGGCGTTCCAGATCTCCGATGCCCTGAAGCCCGCTCAAGACCTCAAGCGCAGCGTGGTCGCGGCGGAGTAGGCCAGCGCGCAATCGTGACGTCAAAAAAGCCCGGCTCGCTGAGCCGGGCTTTTTCTTGCGCTGCGCCGGGGTAAAACAAAACCGCCGCCCGTGAGGGCGGCGGTTTCGCTCAGCTTGATCCGCCCGAGGGCGGAAAACGCTTAGATGTCTTTCAGAGCCGAAGCCGGACGGAAGGCCAGCTGGGTCTTGGCTTTGGACATCATTTTCTCGCCGGTCCGCGGATTGCGCACTTCGCGCGCTTCACGGTGCTTGGCGTGGAAGGTGCCGAAGCCCGCCAGTTGCACGGAGTCATCAGACTTTGCAGCGCCGACGATGGCGTCTGCGAACGCGTCGATGGCGTCGCCGGCTTGGGCTTTGGTGATGCCAGCTTTGTCGGCGATGGCTTTGGCGAGTTCAGATTTATTCATCAGGGTTCCCCCCACTGGTTGGATAAGGCGGCCGCGTGAGAATCGTTAGCCGCCAACATTGGACTGCGCCATGAAGCGCGATTCTGAACCCCGATTGCAAGGCTATACAGGCGTATCAGCTGAATTGGTTTGCAGTCCTAACGCGAAATTGCGCGTTATGGTAAACAAAGGCCTTCAAAACCGGCCCGTTGTTTGCTTTTAGGAAACCATGACCCAAGCACCTGTTTCATGGCTGAACAGAATCAGCGCGACCGGGCTGGCCGTAGCGGCGGCCTGTCTGTCCTATGCAGGGTTCCTGCACATGTTCGGAAATGACACGCTGGCGGCTTTTGTCGCAGCCTGTGTCGGCGGCGGCGTTCTGGGGCGTCTGTATCGCGGTTCGCGTCAGGGCCAGATGTAAGCGCCCAGCATAGCCGTGATCTGCATCACCATGCCGCCAACAAAAATCAGGATGATCAGCAATACCGTCATCAACAGGCGATAGCCCCAGCGCTTGGCGCCTGTTCCGATGACGCTGCCGGGCATGCCTCTGAGCGGGACAGTCTGGCCCGTAACGCGTCGGTGATGAAGCTAGTCTTCCTTCGGTTCGCCCCGGCGCGGCGGGTAGAGCACCATCTGGGTGCAGCGGAACACGGCAAGTTCCTTGTTGTCGCTCTCACGCCAGCAATTGGCCGACCAGATCTGCGTCGTGCTGCCCCGGTGAATAGGAACGGCCTCGCCGATGACGCGGCCTTCGCGCGCGGCGCCGAAAAAGCTCGAGCTGACTTCAATCGTCGTAAAGCCGATGGCTCGGTCAGGGATATTCATGCTGGCGCCATACCCGGCCAGCGTATCGAGCATGGCGATGATGGTGGCGGTGTGCAGGAAGCCTGTGGGCGCTTGCAGTTCAGGACGCACCGTCAGGGCGCCGCGAATGCGGGTGGCGCTGGCTTCAATGACATCCAGTCCGACCAAGCCGGCGAGACGACCTTCAGCACGCGCATTCAAATGTTGTACGTTCATGGGAACCCTCGGACGCCTGACAGGCGACCGTCCTGTCTCAAATAACGGTTGGATAAACCTTTAGGGCCAAATTGTTCACAAGACGTATAACAGGCGCACCGATTGGCGAGGAAATCGACTTTGTAAATCTAGGGTTGAAGGCAGAGTTATCTGTGGTCGCACGAAGGGCCGGACCCGCATCGACGCGCCCGGCCCCAAGCGTTTAGAGTTTGACCAGCATTTTGCCGATATTGGCGCCCGTGAAGAGCCCCATGAAGGCGTCCGGCGTCTGCTCGATGCCGTCATAGACGGTGTCGCGGGTCTTCACCTTGCCCGCCATCATCCAGTCCGACAAATCCTTGATGAATTCTCCCTGCAGATCAAAATGATCAGACAGAATGAAGCCCTGGACCTTCAGCTTCTTGGCGATGATTTGGGTCAGATTGGTGGGGCCGGGCAGGGGGGTGTCGTCGTTATAGCGGGCGATCATGCCGCATACGGCCATGCGGCCATGAGGCTTGATGACGTCCAGCGCGGCCTGGAGGTGGTCGCCGCCGACATTTTCGAAATAGGCGTCCACGCCGCCGAACGGCTCCGCCGCGGCGCGCACCGCGCTCGCCAGATCGTCTGTCGCCTTGTAATCGACCACGGCGTCAGCGCCGATCTCGGTGCAGAAATCGGTTTTCTCCTGTCCGCCTGCCGTGGCGATGACGTTGGCGCCCATGGCTTTGGCGAATTGAACGCCCGCTGAACCCACCGCGCCAGCGGCGGCGCTCATCCACAAGGTCTCGCCCGCTTTCAGCTCGATGATGCGCTTGAGGCCGATATAGGCGGTCATGCCTGTCAGGCCCGCCACGCCCAGATAGGCTTCGGGCGGCAGGACGCTGGCGTCGATCTTGGTCAGGCTGTCGGCGGCGGCCACATAGCCTTCACGCCAGCCCTTCATGCTCATCACCCAGTCGCCTTCAGCGAACCCGTCGGCCTTGGACTGGACGACCTGACCCACGGCGCCGCCTTCCAGAGGCGCGCCGACTTCAAACGGGTCGATATAGGTTTTCACCCCGATCATGCGGCCGCGCATATACGGATCGACCGACAGCCAGGCGTTGCGCACCACGACTTCCCCCTCGGCAGGTTCGGGAAGGTCCGTTTCCGAGAGTTCGAAATAGTCAGACTTCACCGGCCCGGTGAAATGCTGCGTCAGCCGGATTTCGCGAGATTTCATGGCGCGGGCTCTCCTGTAAGCTCAATGATATCTGTCACATTCAGATCAAAACGATGCTCCATCACCTGATCGAATGCGACGATTTGCAGCGCAACCGTGAGCACTAGTGTGACCGGGGTCAACAGCACGAAGGAAAAGACCTTCAGTATCGTCCCGATCAGGCTGCTCGAATAATGCGCCGAGACCACGCGCGCGGTGACGTAAAAATAGATCACAGTGGAGACGAAAAGACTCAGCAGCATGGTTGTCTGGCTGTCTGAAACCAGTACCAGGCCCAGCATCAAGAGGATCAGCGCCGCCGTCATGGTGTTGATCGTGGTCAGATAGACCAGCACCGCGCCGTATAGCGTTCGCTTGGGCGCAAAGGCCTTGAACAGCAGAGCAAACGGGAAGGAGGAGATCACCATGATCGGCCAGACCAGGATATTCAGCCAGAAGCTCCAGACAGAGTTCACTGTCGCAAGATCTGTCCCTTGCTCAACAAACCAGGCCTCCAGAACCTCAGCGGGGGCGGGTGTCACGGTTTCAATGGACTGCAGCTCTCCCCCGACGATGAAGACGGTCAGGGCGGTGTAGATGCCGAACAGGAAGATCAGAAGCCGAAGCGGCGAGGCGTAGGTATCGCGCTCTTGAGTCAGAACCGCATGGGCGACCCGTTCCGGCGCGAGCAAGCCATCGCGAAGAGTTCTCAAGAAGGACTGGTTCCAGCCCATCAGCCCGTCGAGCAATTCATCAAGCTGAGGGCCTTTCGGCCCTTGCTCCATCGGCGGCTCGGATTGTGACGTCATGGCCGGTCCCCACGGTTAAGGCGCAAGCATCGCCGCGCTTGGACAGATCATCAAGTTCTTCCGCGCACTCTGATGTTTGACGCGTCGTTGGCGGCGGTCTAAAGCCGCGCTTTAGGTCGCGCACTTGTGCGGCGCCTTTTTATAGAATCAGAGCCGATATCCATGACCGTGAAAGTCCGTTTCGCCCCCAGTCCCACCGGCCGCCTGCATGTGGGCAATGTGCGCACCGCCTTGCTGAACGTGTTGTTTGCGCGGAGCCAGGGCGGCACGGTTCTGCTGCGCATCGACGATACGGATCTGGAGCGCTCCACCCAGGAGAATGAAGACGCCATCAAGGCGGATCTCACCTGGCTGGGGCTGAGCTGGGACGAAACCTTCAAACAGTCAGAGCGCTTTGATAAATATGAAGCGGCCAAACAGAGCCTGATCGATCAGGGCCTTTTGTATCCGTGCTATGAGACCGAGGATGAGCTGGACCGCAAACGCAAGATCCAGCGCGCCCAGAGCAAGCCGCCGGTCTATGACCGCGCTGCGCTCAGCCTCACCGATGAGGACAAGGCCAAGCTCGACGTCGAAGGCCGCAAGCCGCACTGGCGTTTCAAGCTGTCCGGCGGTCGCATCGAGTGGACCGATCTCGTACGCGGGCCGAGCCATATTGAAACCAGCTCGGTCTCTGACCCGATCCTGATTCGCGCTGACGGCAGCTATCTCTATACCCTGCCGAGCGTGGTGGATGATCTGGACTCAAACGTCACCCACATCATTCGCGGTGAAGACCATGTGACCAATTCGGCGGCGCAGATCGAGATTTTCGAAGCGCTGGGCGGCCAGGGCTCGGCGCCCGCCATGGGCCATACCGCGCTTCTGGTCGGGGCGGACGGCGACAAGCTCTCCAAGCGTCTGGGCTCATTGTCCATTGAAGACCTGCGCGAGATTGACGGCTATGAGCCGATGGCGGTGTGCTCGCTTTTGGCCAAGATCGGCACGTCGGACGCGGTCGATGCGCGCGATGATTTGCAGCAGCTCGCTGTCGAGTTTGAGTTCGGCAAGCTGTCGCGCACCCCGGCGCGGTTTGATCCGGAAGAGCTCAAGCGCCTGAACGCCAAGCTGGTTCACGCCATGAGCTATGCTGACGCTCAGCCGAAACTGGCGGCGCTGGATGCGGATGGCGGCGAGGCGGTCTGGCTGACCGTGCGCCCGAACCTCACCTTTGTGAAAGACGTCATCGAATGGGTGCGCCTGATCGAAGGCCCGGTCACGCCCGCCATCGCGGATGAAGACGCAGACTTCGTCTCCCAGGCTGGCGACATGCTGCCCGCGGGCGCGCTGACCGGCGAAAGCTGGAGCGTCTGGACGGGCGCTTTGAAAGAGGCGACAGGCCGCAAGGGCAAGGCGTTGTTCAAGCCGCTGCGCATGGCCCTGACGGGGCAGGAACGCGGTCCGGAAATGGCCGAAATCCTGCCGCTGATCGGCGCCGAGAAAGCCAAGGCGCGCCTGAAAGGCGTCACGGTTTAAGCCCTGTTGGGTTTGACGATTTGAAAACCCCGGAGCCTGGCTCCGGGGTTTTTTGTTTTGGGCAAGGTTTTTCTCTTTCCCGGCGAAGGCCGGGACCCAGAGCCGGATGCGTGGCGCTTGATGATCACTGGATCCCGGCTGGAGTTTACCCTCAACTTGATTGGGGGCCGGGAAAGAGGGGAGAGGGGAAACACCAATAGCCCCGCGCATAGACGCAGGGGTGAAGCATGACGGGTCGCGCGGGAGCGGGCCGTTAGAGGTGAACGATAAGTCTTGAGAGCCATACCCGGCTCCCGCGCTTGAGACGTTTTGTCGGGACCACCGCACGGAGACTTCTGCGCTGTCGCGCCGCCGGTGCAGTCAACGTCTCCTCAGACGCCGCTACCCTGGACCGCTCGGTGATGGTCCGCCTTTTCGCCTAGAGACAGCGTTCCAGCCTCTATGCTCGGGACATCCCGCCCCTCCCAGCCTGAACGCGCCGGCCGCCCGCCCTGGAAGGAACGAGGCAGAGTATGGCTCAGCTTGGGGAGGGGGCGGATAAGTTGGGTTTAATCCGCGTTCTGGCGGGACTGAATATCGCTGCGAACCCAGTCCAGCACGGGGTCTTCGTCATTGCGCCATTGATCAACGGTCACAGGGATCAAGACGTCCGGCGCCAGTGCATCCTCAACCGGTTCGGCAAAGCAGAACTGACGCTTGGAGTATGTCACGCCGAGGCCGGAATTGGGCAGGCTGAACTGGCCCATATCCTGATAGCCGCAGGGCGTGGCGCCTGTCGGTTCGCCCACCCGCCTCGCATTGAGAATGTCGGAAAACTGAGCGGCGTTGCTCATGGCTGCAGAATAGGTGAGGGGGCTGGTGAGGACATAGACGCCTTCGCGCCAGTCCAGTTCATCAAGCAGGTTCAGCTGATGGGCGAGACGCAGCCCGGTGTAGAAATCGCCGCCATAATTCTCGCGCAGATCAATCACCAGATTCCGCCCTTCCAGGCTGCGCATATGGCTGACAACCTCAGCGGCGAACTGGTCCATCTCCGGAGCTTGTGGGTAGCGGTCAAACCGGATCAGGCCGAGGGCGTGATCGGCGTCATAGACAAAGCTCAGCCCGCGCGCCTGAGCGAGAACGGCGTCTGGGTCCAGGCTTTCTCTGGCGCTGAGAGTGGCTTGCAGGGACGGGCCGTACTCTTCAGCCGGGCGAGCCGGAAGCACCAGCGTGTCCCGCTCTCCGGATGCGGTCTGTACGGTCAGGGTCAGCGTTTCAGATGTATCGCTGGCGCCGATCGCTTCCAGCAGGGGAGCAACGGGGAAGTAAGCGGAGCTGCGAACGCGCAGCGATCCCTCGTTTTCTGCAAAGGGTGCGATCGGGGCGAGCCGGCTTAGAAGCTCGCCGACCGACAGGCCATTCACCTGTTGGACGAGCCCGCCCAGAAACTCACTATCCTGTTCGCGCAGGCCCGTGATGAGAAGCTGGTCGCCGATGAACATTGCGGTGATCGGGAAGCGGTCATAGCCATATCCCCACAGCGGAATGGCCGTATGGCCGTCGCCGAGTTCATGATGCAGAGTCATCAGCTGTGCGATGAGTTGGGGCTCGGTCAGTTCTGGCAGTTCAGCGATGATCGCGTCCAGCCGCGCCTGAAATATCGCTTCTGGCAGGGTGTGGTGAAGATCGATGTGCCGGGCTTCCAGCTCGCTTGCATAGACCGCCAGGTCTTCTTGCCAGGCCTCTTGCGCCTCAGGGGGCAAGGCTTGAACGGGCGCTGTCAAAACGCTGAGCGCAAGACCTGTAAGAAACTGTTTCATGACCTGACCCCAACACCAGTAAGCAGATGCGTTCATCTGTGAGGGGAACGCTTTCTGGCTGAGCGTTGTGAAACACTCACCATAGAAACAACACTTAAACTTCGGTGAGAAAGTTGATCAACCGCAGGGCGGCTGATCCAGTCCGGCGGGGGATTTGGTGAAGAGCTCAGCCCCGTCCTGGGTCACGCCGATGGAATGCTCGAACTGGGCGGACAGGGATTTGTCGCGCGTCACCGCGGTCCAGCCGTCATTGAGGATTTTGACGCCCGGCTTGCCGATATTGAGCATGGGTTCGATGGTGAAGAACATGCCTTCTTCGATCACTGGCCCCGTGCCGTATTCGCCAAAATGCAGAACGTTGGGCGAGTCATGGAACAGTCGGCCCAGACCATGGCCGCAAAAGTCTCTTACGACCGAATAGCGTTGCGCTTCAGCGTATTCCTGGATGGCGGCGCCGATATCACCGAAATGATTGCCCGGCTTGACCTGTTCGATGCCGCGCATCATCGCTTCATAGGTCACTTCAACAAGGCGGGCGGCTTTGCGCTTGACCTCGCCCACGCCAAACATGCGCGAGGTGTCGCCATGCCAGCCATCGAGCATGCAGGTGACGTCGATATTGACGATATCGCCATCGCGCAGCGGTTTGCTGTTGGGGATGCCGTGACAGACGACGTGATTGATCGAGGTGCAGCTCGACTTGGTGTAGCCGCGATAAAAGATCGTCGCCGGGGCCGCGCCATGGTCGAAATAAAATTCGCGCACCAGATCATCGAGGGCCTGGGTGCTGACGCCGGGTTTCACATACTCCACCAGCATATCCAGCGCCCGGGCCGATAACTGGCCCGCCTTGCGCATGCCCTCAAAGTCCTCGGGCGTGTGGCGTTTGATATGCCCGTCGCGCGTCGGCGCGACGTCGAGGTCCAAGCCGGTGTCAGTCACGTCTTATCCTGTCTTTACCTGACCCCTATATAGCGGCGCCCGGACCGTGATGGAACATGTCCTCGGTCCGGGCGCGCATTCAGTCGCAGTTTAAGCTTACTGGGCGAAGAAGCTGTCTTCGTTCCAGCGCGGGGTCTCATCGCTGTTGGCGATCGCCTGGATGATGGCGAGGTTGATGTTGGCGAACTTGGCGCCTTGATCAAACATCACGCCGTTATCCACTTCATCGCCGGGCGCGTGGTAGTCTCCGCCCAGGAAGTTGAGGAAGCCCTGACCCTCGTCATCGTCCGGATTGGGGCTGGAAAAGCCTGTCATCAGGAACAGCGACGGCACGCCCTGGCGCACGAAGTTGTAGTGATCCGAGCGCACGAAGAGCGCCTGCTGCGGCAGCGGGTCTTCTGAGATGCTGGCGCCGACGGTGCGGGCGGCGGCGTCCGCGATGGGGCCAAGGCTCGAATGCTCCGCGCCAAAGCCGATCAGATCATTGAACTCATAACGGATCACCGGCATGTCCAGATTGATGTTGGCCACCATGCCGTCCATGGCCGGCGTGATGTTAGCGGCGATATGAGCTGAGCCCAGTAGGCCTTTTTCCTCGGCGGTCAGGCCGATGAAGACCACCGGGCGGCGCTGGCGTTCACCGTCAGCCAGAGCGCGGGCGGTCTCGATCATGATCGCGGACCCCGACGCGTTGTCGAGCGCGCCATTACAAATCCGGTCCACATCCTCTTCCAGACGGCAGATGCCGATATGATCGAGGTGCGCGGTGATGATCACCGGCTCGTCCGCGAGCATCGGGTCAGAGCCGGGCAGCACGCCCACGACATTGTCGGAATAGACCATGTCGCGCTCGGTCACAGCCGACAGGCTAAGCGTCTGGTTCAGCGCGAAGCCTTCGGGCCTTTCCCCGTTGGCTGCGGTCTCAATGATGGCGGCGAAATCCTGGCCGGCCAGCTCGAACAAACGCGCGGCGGTGGCGTCGGAAATCATCGCCCGCACCTGCAGTTCGGACGCAGCGGAGGCGGCTTCGGTGGTCATGCTCTCACCGGCGGCGAAGGGCGCCATGCGCGCAAAAGTCCGGCGGGTCAGGCCTTCAGGCGCGATCTGAACCATGCCGATGGCGCCATTGTCGGCGGCGAAACGCGCCTTGGTGCGGCTGGAGTTCAGGTGCGCGCTGATGTCAGAGGCCAACTCACCCGGCGTGCCGGCCAGAACCACCACGATCTTGCCGGTCACATCGAGACCTTCGTAATCATCATAGCCCAGCTGCGGGGTATCGAGGCCAAAACCGACGAACACCGCCTCAGCTTCGATGCTGGCGCTATCCAGCGTCGCGTGTGACGCAACGACGAAGTCTTGTCCCGGGGTCAGTGCTTCACCATCCAGAACAAAGCTCGCTTCGTCCTGATTGGCGGACATCACCTGCAGCGGCACTTCGGCGCGATAGCCCTCCATGCCGCCCGGCTCCAGCCCGATCAGGCGGAACTGGCTTTCCATATAGGCGGCGGCGATGTCATAGCCGCGCTCGCCCGCTTCACGGCCTTCCAGAAGGTCATCGGCCAGAAAACGGATATGCGCTTCAATTGACGCCGCATTGACGGCGGGCGCCATGGCTTGCGGTTGAGCAGTTTCGGGCGCCGGAACGCTGGCGCAGGCGGTCAGCACCAGAGCGCTGGCCGCAGCAGCGAGTGTAAATCGCATGATAGTCTCCCCTTAATCACATTGGGGCGGACTATAGGCGCGTGTGACGCCTTGAAAAACTTTCCGGTTGGTAATGCGCAGCCGGGAGGAGCGTCAGCTGCGTTTCAGCCGGGCGTCCAGCGCATCGGCGGCGGCGCTGAGATCGGCGGCCGGTTTGGCGTAATGGCGCGCGAAAGAGCCGCTCATACGGGCGGGGCGACCGGTGCTCAGCTGGAAGCAGACCAGCCGGGTCACAGCACGAAACACCGTCTCGCCGTCCGAGACGCGGCGATACTGATACCAGCGTTCGGCGCGTAATTTGCCGTCAGAGCGGGCGATCCAGACCGCGCAGGCGATCTCGTCGCCCAAGCGGCAATGGCCCAGATAATCGGCTTCTGTGCGCACGATCGCCATGCCGCGATCCTCAACGCGGCAGTCTTCAGGCTGAAACCCGTCTGACGCCCAGTGCGCCCAGGCGTTCTGATCCGCCCAGCGCAGATAGACCGAGTTGTTGGCATGATCGAAGGCGTCGATATCCTCCGCCCGGACCGTGACGGGCAGGATGAAGGGGCGGGGCAGGTCCCAGCCGGCGTCTGCCGGGTTCAACACGCTCTGTTCGCTCACAGCTTCACCTCGATCTCACGCACGATTTCGATGCCCTCGAGCGTGATGTCGCACGCCCAGGCGATGACTTCCACGCCCGCAGTCGAGGCGTCGCGCAAGGCTTGCGCATAGACCGGGTCAAGATCATCGGCCGGGGACAACACATCACAATCATTGCGCTGGACGACAAAGAGCTGCACCGCGCGATGGCCCTGACGCACCATCTCGCTCAGCTCGCCCAGATGCTTGGCGCCGCGACTGGTGACGCTGTCGGGAAATTCGGTCAGGCCCGGCGTGCGCATGAGATGGCAGTTCTTCACTTCCACATAACAGACAGGCCGGTCCGCGCTTTCCAGCAGCAGGTCGATGCGCGAATTGACGCCGTATTTCACCTCGCGCCGCAGGCTGTCATAACCCGATAGGGCAGGAATGGCGCCCGCGCGGATCGCGTCTTCCGCCAGCCGGTTCGGGCGGTTGGTGTTGATGCCCACCAGCGTGTTGTCCGCTTCCAGCACTTCCAGCGTGTATTTGAGCTTGCGCTTGGGATCGTCTGTGTGGCTGAGCCAGCAGCGGCTGCCCGGATCCTTCAGCCCCAGCATCGAGCCGGGATTGGGGCAATGCGCGGTCACCGTTTCACCGGTGTCCAGCTCCACATCGGCCAGGAAGCGCTTATAGCGTTTGATCAGGACGCCGGGATGGAGCGGGGCGGGAAATCGCATCACAAGACCTTGGAGAGCGGGAAGGGCGGGACCATAGTCTCCCCCAACACGCACGCAAGAGAGGGGCGGTCATGAGTGAAGCGAATTCAGAGGCCGTCAGCGCCGGCATTGTGGTGATCGGCGATGAAATCCTGTCGGGCCGCACCCGCGATATCAATGTGCAGCAGATCGCTGAATTCCTGGCGCCCTTGGGCATTGGTCTGAGCGAAGTGCGGATCGTGTCCGATGATCAGGACGCCATCGTGGAGGCGGTGCAGGCATTGTCGGCGCGTTGCACCTATGTGTTCACCACCGGCGGCATCGGCCCGACCCATGACGACATCACCGCCGACGCGGTCGCGGCGGCGTTCGGGCGCTCGATCGATGTGCGCGATGATGCGCGCGAGATTCTTGAGCACTGGTACGCCAAGACGAAAACCGAGATCACGCCCGCGCGCTTGCGCATGGCGCGTATCCCCGAGGGCGCGGTTCTGGTGGAGAACCCTGTGACCGGCGCGCCGGGCTTTCAGATCGAGAATGTGTTCGTGCTGGCAGGCGTGCCGAAAATCGCCCGCGGCATGCTTGAAGACATCGCCCCGCGTCTGACGCGCGGCAAGGTCACCCATTCCGTCACCGTGCGGCATGAAAACGCCCGCGAAGGCGATCTCGCCGAAGCTTTGGGCCAGATGCAGGCGGATTATCCGTCTGTGTCACTGGGCTCTTACCCGTGGTTCAAGGAAGCTGAGGACGGCTCCATCACGCGCGGGGTGGCGCTGGTGGCGCGCGGCACGGATGAAGCCGTGCTCAAGACCATTGAAACCGCGCTGCAAGCGCTTGCCGACAATGCGCGGTAAAGCAACTGCCCCTTAACATGCTGGAGGCCATGCTTGCCGTCCAGCGCGGGCCATCTTACGTTTTGGCCTGAACCCGCCTTACCGGCCCTGAGCGTTCAGGGCCTCAAGCCTTTTTGAGGACCGCCGCCGATGTCTTACGGCTATACCGACCCGATCATCCGCAATGACGACGAAGACGGCGAAGACAAGGACGCGCCGAAAACCCCTGATTATGTGGGCAAGGCGCTCTTTGAAAGCCGCACCATCCTGATCACCGGAGGAATCTCCGACAAGACCGCACGCGAGGTTTGCGCCCAGCTCTTTGCGCTGGCGGCCAAGTCGGACGACCCGATCCTGATGGTCATCTCCTCGCCCGGCGGCCATGTGGAATCCGGCGACATGATCCACGACACGATGAAATTCATCAAACCGCGTGTGATCGTGCTCGGCTCAGGCTGGGTCGCCAGCGCCGGCGCGCTGATCTTTGTCGGCGCCGCCAAAGAAGACCGGTATGCGCTGCCCAACACCCGCTTCTTGCTGCACCAACCCTCCGGCGGCGCCGGCGGCATGGCTTCTGACATCGAGATTCAGGTGCGCGAGATGCGCTCCATGCGGGAACGCCTGAACCAGATTTTCGCCGACGCCACCGGGCAATCCCTCGATCAGATCGAGAAAGACACTGATCGCGATTTCTGGCTCTCGGCCAAAGAGGCCGTCGATTACGGCCTGTGCGGCAAGATCATCACCAGCCAGGACGAGATCAAACGCTAGATCTCTGACGCGCAAGTCTCTCCGAAAACCGGTACCCACTTTTCGGATTGCGCTCTAGGCGTTTCATCCTTCTGCGAAACGACAGCGGGCCGGACTTTTCAAAGTCCGGCCCGTTTCGTATTCAGGAGACACAGTGTCTGAAGAAGGCGCGCATGCGGGCGTGGCGGAATTGGTAGACGCACCGGACTTAAAATCCGTTGGGCGGCAACGCCCGTGCCGGTTCAAGTCCGGCCGCCCGCACCAGGTTTTTTAAAGAGATATCCTCGCTTCGCTGCGGGCGGGCTTTCGCCCTTGCGAGCCCCTACGGGCTCGGTTTTCCTGTTCTCCTTCGCTTCGCTGCGGGCGGCCTTTGGCCTCGCGAGCCCGCAGGGCTCGGGGGGCGCTGCGCGTGATTGCCTGAACGAGGCCGCCTCTAGCCGCGCTGGGCGGCGGCGCGGCGCTTTTTGCGCTGATAGCGTTTGATGTGGGGATCAAAGAACATCCAGATCCCGGTCAGCCAGAGCACCAGCAGCAGCACCCCGGCGGGCAGGAAGATGAAGGTCTTCACCCAGTCGGCGAAGAACGAGCCGTCATGGATCTGCTCGATCAGGTCCGAACGGCGATACTCCAGCGACACCACCTCCAGCGTGGCGATGTCGATCTGCGCTTCCCAGCGATTGGGCGCGACGAATTTCACCACGCCGCGGTCGGCGCGCACATCGATCCGGTCAAACTGGTCCCAGGCGGTGATCTCTAGTACCTCAATGGCGGCGGCGGCTTCGTAAAGCTCGGCCAGGGTGCGGTCGGGCGCGCCCTCACTTGCGACGGCGCTGCGCTGGGTGGGCGGCTGGATCCAGTCGAAGTCCTTTTTCACCATCAAGAACAGCCCGGCGATGATCATGACGCCAAGCGGGAGCATCAGGACCGGCGAGCCCCAATGGTGAATGTCGCGGATAAGCTTGCTGATTTTCATAGAGGTCATGGTCGCGACCGCGCCGTTCAGGTCAAGAGGCGGCGCCGGGACTGCGACAGTTTTGTTTCGTATGCGGTCTTCTCTTTCCTCTCAGAGGGGGTAGGGTCTTCGCCAAACAAATACGCTCGGGGAGACTTTGTCATGAAACGCTGGATCACTGCCGCTGCTGTGTGCGGCTTGCTGTCGCCGGCCGCCTGCGCCCAACCCGCCGAACAGGCGGATGAGGGCGTGATGAACGCGGACACGTTTGCGGGGTTCGAGTTCCGCTCGATCGGTCCCGCTTTCATGGCGGGGAGAATCTCTGACATTGAAATCATGCCTGAAGATCCCGCGACCTGGATTGTCGGCGTAGGCTCGGGCGGGGTCTGGCGCACCGACAACGCTGGCACGACCTGGACGCCGGTCTTTGATGACACCGGCGTGTTTTCAATCGGCACGGTCACGGTCGATCCAAGCAATCCGCACACGATCTGGGTGGGAACCGGAGAGAACACCGGCAGCCGCCATGCCGGCTATGGCGACGGGATCTACCGGTCCCGGGATGGCGGTCAGAGTTGGGAGCATATGGGGCTTGAGGACTCCGAGCGGATTTCTGAAATCCTGGTGCACCCCGATGATCCCGAAACGCTCTGGGTCGCCGCCCAGGGCCCGCTTTGGTCCGCAGGCGGCGAACGCGGCCTTTATAAGACGACGGACGGCGGGCAGACTTGGGACCTTGTGCTGTCGGCGGGCGAATGGACCGGCGTGACCGATATCGTCATGGACCCGCGCAATCCCGACCGGCTGGTCGCGGCGACCTGGCAGCGCCACCGCACGGTAGCGGCTTATATGGGCGCGGGGCCGGAGAGCGGCATTCATGTTTCTGATGACGGCGGGGAGACCTGGCGGGAGGTGACAAGCGGCCTGCCGACCGGAAACATCGGCAAGATCGGCCTGGCCATCTCGCCGCAAAACCCCGACATCCTCTACGCCGCCGTCGAGACCGAGCGGCGTCAGGGCGGGGTGTATCGCTCCAGTGATCGCGGCGAGAGCTGGACCTTGATGTCTGACACCGTCTCGGGCGGCACCGGCCCGCACTATTATCAGGAACTCTACGCCCACCCGCACCATTTCGACCGGATCATCCTGGTGTCCAACACGACCCAGATTTCCGACGATGGCGGGGCGACGTTCACGGGGCTGAACAACGAACACAAGCATGTGGACGATCACGCCATCGGATTTCACCCGACCGATCCGGACTACATGCTGGTCGGGTCTGACGGCGGGCTCTACGAGACGATGGATAATCAGCAGAGCTGGCGGTTCATCGCCAATATGCCGATCACCCAGTTCTATGACATCGCGATCGACGACGCCGAGCCGTTCTACAACGTGTATGGCGGCACCCAGGACAACTCCACCCAGGTGGGCCCGTCCCGCACGGACAGCCGTCACGGCATCCGCAATTCAGACTGGGAGGTGACCTTGTTCGGCGACGGGCATGAACCCGACATCGAACCGGGCAATCCCGACATCGCCTATTCGAGCTGGCAGCAGGGCAATCTGGTGCGGGTGGACCGCAGCACCGGCGAGGTCGTCTATATCCAGCCCCAGGCGCAGCCGGGCGAACCCGCCGAGCGGTTCAACTGGGACGCGCCCATCGTCGTCTCCTCCCATGAGCCGACGCGGCTTTATCACGCCTCCCAGCGGGTCTGGCGGTCCAATGATCGCGGCGACGCCTGGCAGGCGATCTCCGGCGATCTGACCCGCAATGAAGATCGCATGTTGTTGCCCATTATGGGCCGGCAATGGTCCTGGGATGCGGGCTGGGACCTGTACGCCATGTCGATCTACAACACGATCTCGGCGCTGGCGGAATCGCCTGTGGACGAGGACGTGATCTATGCCGGCACCGATGACGGTCTGATCCAGATCACGCGCGATGGCGGGCAGAACTGGGCTGCGACGGAGGCGGGCCGGCTGCGCGGTGTTCCGGACCGCGCCTACATCAATGACTTCGAGCCGTCGCGGTTTGACGCCGGTACGGTGTACATGGCGCTCGATGATCACAAATCCGGTGACTTCACGCCCTATCTGATGCGCTCGGACGATTATGGCCGGACCTGGCGGATGATCACCGATGGGTTGCCGGAGCGCGCGGTAGTCTGGCGCATCGTGCAGGACCATGAGAACCCCGACCTGTTGTTTGTCGGCACCGAATTCGGCGTCTATTTCACGCTTGATGGCGGCGAGAACTGGGTGGAGATGAGCGCGGGCATGCCGCCGATCCCGGCCCGGGATCTGCTGATCCATGAGCGGGAGGACGATCTGGTGGTCGGCACATTCGGTCGCTCGATTTATGTGCTGGACGACATCTCGCCGCTGCGTGCGGTCAGCGAACCCATGCTGGAGAGCGAGACGCAGCTGTTCCCGGTGCGCCGCGCCTGGTGGTATCAGGAGCGCAACGAGCTGGGGTTTGGCCAGTTCGGCTATCAGGGCAATGGCTATTTCTACGCGCCCAATCCCGATTTCGGAGCGACGATCACCTATTATATGGCCGAAGCGCTGCAGACCTCCGAAGAGGTTCGCCAGGAGGCTGAAGAGGCGGCCAATGACGCCTATGAGGACACCCCGTTCCCCGGCTTTGACGTGATCGAGGCCGAGCGCCGCGAAGCGCCGCCGCGCGTCTGGCTGGTGATTCGCGACGAGGCCGACAATGTGGTGCGTCGCCTGTCCGGGCCGACCGGACAGGGCTTTCACCGGGTCAACTGGGATCTCACCTATCCCAGCGCCAGCGCGGTGACCGCCCCGGACACGCCGGAGTCCGAAACCTCGGGCTTCCTGGTGGCGCCGGGCACGTACACGGTGGAACTGGTGCGCCAGCAGAATGGCGAAACCACGGTTCTGGGGGAGCGCCAGACCCTTGAGGTGGAACGCCTGACCGAAGGCGCGCTGCCGGGCTCGCCCGATGATGAGGTCGTGGCCTTCTGGGAGCGGATCGCCGATTTGCAGCGGGAAGTCTCTGCGGCGAGCGCCACGATCGAGCAGACTTCGGTCCGCCTGGCTGTTCTGCAGTCCGCCTTGCATCGCTCGCGCACGGCGCCCGGGGCGCTGGATGATCAGCTCGAAGGATTGCGTCAGACGCTGTTTGACATCGAGGAAGCCCTAGGCGGCAATCAGAGCCATGGCGGCTTCTATGGCGCCCAGCCTGAAACGGTGGGGTCACGCCTGTCCTTCGCGATCCTGGGCACGGCGAACGCCACGTACGGCCCGGCGTCGGCGCATGAGGCCCAGCTTGGCATGGCCGAGACGGAGTTTGTGGCGATCCGGGAGCGTCTTTCGACCCTGACCGGTGAGACGATCCCGGCCTTTGAGGCCGCTATGTCCGAGGTCGATGCGCCCTGGACGCCCGGCGTCGCTCCGTTCGGGCCGAACTAGCGAAACGTGCAGGCGGCGGGGCTCTGAGACTTCAGGCCCGCCGCCTGTATTGTTTGACTTAGATATCCTCGCTGCGCTGCGGGCGCGCGTTCGCGCTTGCGAACCCTTCGGGCTCGGTTTTCCTGTATCCTCGCTGGCGCTGCGGGCGGGCGTTCGCCCTTGCGAGCCTCTGGCTCGGCTTTTTCTGGATTTTCGCTGGAGCTGTAGGCGTGCTCACCCTGAGGGACGCCTAGTTATGGGAGGCGCGTTCGGCCTCTATCGCCAGGATCGCTTCCATGCCGCTATCAACGCCGCGCGCATAGTCTGAGAACAGAAGCGGGGCCTCCAGCTCCACCTCGACAGGGCCGAGCGCGACCCCGAAGAGGGTGTTGATCCAGAAGCATCGCGACCAGTCAGTGCAGCCATTTTCCCAGTCGTGATAGCCGGTAGAGACGTAAATCGCGATATCGGAATTAGGCAGGCGCATGGGCGTGCCGCCGCCTTCAGCCCAAAACTGCATGTCGTCTCCCATGGGGGAACCGGCATAGACGGCCCGCTCACCGGCGCCATGCAGGGCGTAGAACGCCGTCACGATCCCGGCGGAGAAGGTGTCGCCATCGGTCAGAACATAGACATGACCGTCAGGCTGCACGAGTTCACCAATCTTGCTGGCGACCGCCATGGCGCGGGTGTAGTCCCCGCCTTCATTCGCTCTGAGATCAAGCACCAGATAGTTCGCCGGAGCGTCGCGCAGGGTCTGAGCCTGAGCGTCCAGCCAGCCCGGCAAAGGCGTTTCTGCGTTGCCGAACACATTGCGCATGCGCCAGTACACGCCGCCATGGTCCAGAGTGTCCGCCCACAAGACCTGCTCGGGATGACGGCCAAACCAGGTCGCCTCGGTCAGAGCGGGATCAAGAAAGCGCCAGTCATGACCGCTGTCGAGTTCAACCTCAAAAGGGCGAGCGAGCGCATTGCGCTGAACGCCCATAAAGCCAGTCGCCTGATCTTCAACGTCAAGCTCTTCTAAAAACGTCTCGCCATCCAGACCGACCAGCTCCAGCGTTACATGGTCGGGCTGGTCGATCAGCCCCGCCGCGTGAAACGAGGCCGGGGCGGCGAAGAAGGAGGCGGAGTTCTGACGCAGGAAGCTGTCATTGCCGCCGAAAAAGGGATCCATTTGCGGATAGAACGTTTCAGGCGTCTGGCCTTCATAGAGATTTACGCGCGCCCCGATGAGATCGGCGTGTTCGGCGCGTGCGCGGACGATATGCAGGCCGTCAGCAAACCAGGCGAAGCGAACCGGCAAGCTGTTCAGCAAATTCATGGTCCGGCGCATGCTGACGCCGGAATGGCCATTCTCGGTGACAGCGCCCGCCGCAGACACGCCCATGACAAACTCGGCATCGGTCATCGTCTCGGCGCGGCGTTCCAGATCGTCGATCACAGCATTAAAGGCGACCAACTCTTCAGGGGAGAAGCTTTTGTCCGCTTCAGGCATGCGACGCAGATAATCGAAATCCTGCAAGCGCGCTTCTGTCTGGTTTGCGGGCTCGGCATAATCAGCGTCCGGAATTTTCGGAGTAAATTTCCAGATGAAGGCGCCAAAGGCTCCGCCTAAGATCAACATAACGGCGATGATTACGCCAAGCGCGATGAAGAGAAGTCGTTTCACGGATAGGGCCCCCCGGCTGATCAGGTCTCCAAGAATGGCGCCTCACTGAGGCGTCGCCAAGAAAACACTTAGACTTGCAGTAACCGTAAATGGTCAGGGCTCCCTTGCCGCCGCTCAGGGCGCGCGAGTTCGCGGCGCGGGGCTTTCAGCGCTGGGGGCAGGTGACCGCCTGGCTCAATTGTCCGACATCGGTGATGGATCCCATCCCCCGCAGCGCAGACGACGTGGCGTTGGTCTAGGCTTGCACAGGCGTGTCGGCGGTTTCGGTCTTGGCGGCTTTGCGGTCTGTTGGGCTCAGCATGGCATTGGACCCCAGCGCCAGAGCACACGCCAGCATGCCGAGAAACACGCCCCACGCCGCCGGGCTTTGAAAGCCGGACACGCCATAGGCCAGGAAATGCCCGACCGCGCCAATGAGGATCAGCGCTGCGCCGCCTAGTTTCAGACCGCGTGACAGAGCCGCTTTGGAAGGAACGAAAACGCTCAACCCGGTTAGGATCACAAGCCCGAGCCAGAACACGGCGGGCATCAAGGCGTCCGCCAGACCCAGGACCCGGTCGAGCGCCAGCACGAGGCCGATCAGGGCAGGCGGTCCCCAGACCAAAGCGATCCAGCTGCGCTCCAAAAGCGGTTGCGGGCCTTTCTTGCGGGCGCGCTTGTACAGCCAGAGCTGGACGCCGCTGACGCAGACCACGCACAGCGCGAGGCCCAAAGCCACATAGACCAGCTTGACCGGAACCCCGCCCCAATTGCCGAAATGCAGATTATAGACGGAGGCGGTCGCCTGCTGACCAAACGCGCCGTCGTCCAGCCCGGTCTTGCCGATGAAGGCGCCGTCCGGAGAGAATTGCAGGTATTCGCCGAAAATCAGGCGCTGGTTCGCCGCAGTCAGGATTTGCAGGGTCTGGCCATCCTGTCCCGGGTTTTCGATCTGCACGATCCAGGGCGACAGGCCGGCGTCTGCGAAATCGGTCTCCACCACGCGCAGGGCCTGAGCGATATCGGGCAGGGGCCCCGCTTGGGCGGTCTCCTGTGCGCCCGGACCGAAGACCGTGTCGAACATCTCGGTGACGTCCATGCCCGGCTGGGTCTGCGCCAGGGTGAGCGCCACGAGGGTGGCCAGCCCCAAGGCCGAGCCGGTCAGCGGGATCATGATGTGAAAGGGCGCGCCCCAGACCGACAGCCGGTTATGGCGGTCCGCCAGACTCAGTTGGCCATTGCCGGGCTTGTGGCTGCGAAACGCATCCTTGAAGACGCGCGGATGCGCCATGAAGCCGGACACCACCAGCGCCAGCATCATCACGCCCAGAAGCCCCACCACGATCAGGCCCAACGTGGACGGCAGATGCAGATAGTAATGCAGGTCGATCAGGAATTCTGAGAAGCCATGGTCGATCGTCTCGCCCAGAGCCGCGCTCTCATCAATGAACCAGTAGGTGTCGCCATACCCGCCCGCCAGGCGCGGGGAATCGGGGGTGGGCATGAACACCGAGATCCGGTCCGGCGCCTCGCCAGCCGCACTCGCATGATCAAGAAGGGTTTGCGCCGCGCGTGCGGCCAGCTCCGGCGATGCGGCGCTGACTTCGGTGATATGGGGCTGTTCCCAGCGGGCGAATTCAGCGTGAAACACCACCAGAACCCCGCTCAGGGAGACGATGTAGAGCAAGGCGCCCAGAACGACGCCGATCCCGGCATGGGCGGAGAGCATGCGCGCGACCAGCTTGGCGGAGAGGTCGGGCCAGAGTGAGGGGCGAGAGGAGGCGGCCATAAGTCAGGGTCTCACGAAACAGAAGGCGGAAGCAGAAGCGCACAAATCGCGAAGAGAATGGCGAGGCCGACCAGGGCGGCCGTTCGCCAGCGCAAGGGCGCGCCCAGCGCGCAGACGACGGCGAAGCCCGCCCAGGCCAGCGGCGCGAAGACCAAGGCCGCGAAGAGGCTGTCCGCCATGCTCCAACTCAAAGTCTGGGTCAGACGAAACAGCGCAATGCTGGCGATCAGCGTCACGCCCAGAGAGACAGGTCCCGCCAGCGCGGCGACAGACAGGGTGCGCAGGCTCGCCACCCAGCGGGATCGGTCGCCGTCTGAAACGGGGGCGGCCTTGAGGGCGGGGGAAGTCACGCGGTGGCTCATCCCTTGCGCCAAAACGCCCACCGCGCCCAGCATGGGCGCGATGAAGGCTGCCGTGACGCCCAGGTCCGGTCCCAGGGCGATCACGAATGGCCAGACAGACACGAGCATCAGGGTCCACCCCGCTATCATCAGATAGAGGTGCGAACCCTGTCGCCGGATCCAGGATTGCCGAACCAGCGCCAGGCCCAGAAGGCCTAGCGCCAGTCCGGCGATCAGGGCTGCAATCGAAGAGGTCGCCACGATCTCAGCACCTGATCCTAGAAGCGTCGCGCGACGCGCAGATTGACGGTGCGTTCCTCGCCGGGGAAGCAATCGCCCCGCGCCAGGCAGGTGGCGTAGTATTCTTCGTCAAACACGTTGCGCACGTTGAGCATCGCGCTCCAGTTTTCAAAGTCATAGCCCACCATCAGGTCCGCGACCGTGTAGCCGTCGGTTGTGATCGAGCCGCTCTCATTGTCACCCAGATAGCGGACGCCTAGGCCCAGTCGCAGGTCTTGCATGGCTGTGGGCGAGAACTCGCCCCAGATGGACGCCTGTTCTTCAGGAATGGAGGAGAAGGGATCGCCGTCAGGGTCTTCCGCGTCCAGCCAGGACGCTGAAGCATTGAGCTTGAGATCACCGACCGGAAGCTCGACCACGGTGACGCCTTCAATCTCAAAGCCGGTGATGCTGGCTTCGCCCTCTTGCTGGGACGGTGCGTTGGGCAGGCCTTGCGGATTGGGCAGATTGGATTGCGTGATGTCGAAATACGCCAGGGTCACATAGCTGCGCGAGCCGGTCGGCTGGTATTTCACGCCCAGTTCGACCTGTTCGCCTTCTTCTGGCTTCAGCGCATCGCCGGTGACGTTATCGACACCCAGCTGAGGCTCGAAGGATTCAGCATAGCTGACATAAGGCGACAGACCGTTGTCGAAGGCGTACAGCAGTCCTGCAGCGATCGTGGTGGCGTCAACATCCTGGGACACGCCGTTATTGGCGTTAGAGACGTCGTCCACGCGCACGCCAAAATTGGCGATCCAGTTGTTCCAGCTGATCTGATCATGGGCGTAAAAGCCCCAGTATTCGCTTTCGCTCTCGGTCGTGCCGCGCACCGAGTCAAGCTCCGCCATGGACGGGACGCCATTGCCGTACACCGGATTGAAAGCGTTCAGGACGCCCTGACGCAAGAAGGCGCGAGACGAGCTCAGCTCCACATCTTGATAGTTCACGCCCACGAGCACTTCGTGTTCCAGAGCGCCAGTCATGAAATCACCGCGCACGCGTGCATCAAACGCAAGCTGTTCGGACGAGGCCGGATTGTCATACCAGGAGCGCACCCCATTGCCGTTTGCGTCCAGTCGCGGCACGCCCGCGCCAGCGAAGGCCAGCCAGCTCTGGGAATACTCAGATGAGGAATCGCGCCAGCGCGCCGTGCCTTCCAGCGTGAAAATCTCGTTCAGCTGGTGACTGGCGATCACGGTGATGGAGGTCGATTCGGTGTCATAGCGGTTGAAGCCCGGCTCGCCATGATAGACCGAATTGGACATGCGTTCACCGTTCGGCCCCGGGTTCAAAGTCCCGGTCAGGGGCAGGAACTGGTGCGCCGTGTCGCCATCCCGCTCGTCATAATTGACCAGCAGATTGATCTCGGTCTGAGCGTTCGGCGTCCAGGTCAGGGACGGCGCGAGGGACACCGCGTCATCATTAACGTAATCCACCTGGGTGTCAGCGTCGCGATAGACGCCCACAAAGCGCGCATAGAGCGTGTCCTCGATCAAAGTGGCGCTGAAATCTCCAGCGATTTCCAAGCGATCATGGGTTCCGTAACTCAGCACGACTTCCTGACCGAGATCCGGAGCGGCGACCTTGGAAGCGAGGTTCACAATGCCGCCCGGAGAGCCCTGGCCATAGAGCACTGAGGCCGGGCCCTTGAGCACTTCAACCTGATCCACCGTATAGAGGTGCGGGCGGGTGTTGTTGTAGTTGCCAAACAGGGCCTGCAGGTTATCGCGATACTCAGGCACATCCAGACCGCGGACCTGGAAGAAGTCGCCGCGCGTGGAGAAACCGAACGTGTCGCCGACGACGCCGGCTGTGTAGTTCAGCGAGTCATCCAGCGTCAGCGCGCCGCGCGCCAGAAAGTCATCAGCGGTGACCACAGACACAGACCGCGCGGTCTCAAGGATCGGCGCGCTGGATTTCGTCGCGCCAAACGCGCCGAGCGAACCGGTGACGACGATCACATCGTCGGCTTCGGGCTGGGCGGCGTCGGACTGGGCGAGCGCAGCGGGGGTGAGGGCGAGGCAGGCGCAAGCGCCAAGCAAATAGGTACGCATAGACATCGGGGATCCCCATTCTCAAATCTGCGCCTTCACTAATGCGAATCATTTTCACTATCAACAGCAGATGAGAATGAATTGCAGGAATAAGTTATTTGACGGGAAGCGCACGCCGGGGCTGGATGGCGCCATGACGCACCACATCCATGACCATGCTCTGTCCGCAGCGGAAGCGCTGAGCCCTGAGCTTTTTCAGGCGATTGAGCGGCGCGGCGCGCTCGATCCCTGGGCGCCGCCGCAAACACATTTCCCGGTCTCGCTGTGCCGCTCTGTGGCGGGCCAGCAGCTGAGCGTGAAGGCCGCAGCGTCGATCTGGGCGCGTGTGCAGACGCTCAGCGAGGATCCTGAAGGCTTGCTTGACGCTTTTCATACGGATCGACATGAGGATTTGCGGGGCTGCGGCCTGTCCGGGGCGAAGGTGAAAACCCTGATCGCCATCGCGGACGCCCGGCGGGAGGGTTGGCTGGACACAGAGCCCTTGCATGCGATGAGCGCTCAGGCGCGATCTGATCGCCTGGTGGAAATCTGGGGCGTGGGGCGCTGGACGGCGGACATGGCCAATATCTTTTATTTCGGTGAGCCGGATATCTGGCCCGATGGCGATGTGACCGCCCGCAAGACGCTTGAAAAGCTCACCAGCAAACGCCGCAAGACCCTTCGCACCGCCGCGCGGTTTGCGCCCTATCGGTCCTATCTGGCGCGGTATATGTGGCGCCATGCAGATGCGCCGCCTGAGTAAACCAGGCGGCGCACAAACGATTATTGGCTGTAGCCGGCGTACAAATCGGCCAGCGCCAGCGCCAGCGGGTAGTGATTGGCGCCGTCCGCATTCGCCGAGGTGGCGACCACCACTTGCGGCTCCACATACACCATCAGAAAGCTGCGGCCGCCCGGGCTGCCGCCTGAATGCGCGGCGTAGTGCAGGCCGATGCTGGGGTCAAATCCGGCTTCCATGCCGTAGACATAGCTGACGGTTTCGCCTGCGTTCGTCTGGATGGGCGTGAAGGCGGCATGGATCTCTTCAGCACTCAGCACAGAGCCGTCCGCCACGGCTGCGCCCATCTGCGCCATCTCCCGGCTGGAGGCGATCAGGCCGCCGCCGCCGAACTTGCACTCCGCCGACAGCGGCAGGGGCGCCAGTCCTTCGCCAGCGTCGTAATACGCCGTCGCCTTGTCCGCGCCATCTGAGTCTGATTGAGCGGTATAGACCTCGCCCAGCGCCGCGCTCATGGCGGCGTCAAAGCTCGTCGCATTGGTCAGCTCCACCAGAATATGGCTCAGCAGCACAAAGCCATAGGTGGTGTATGCATGCGCGGCGCCCGGTTCAGCGATCAGCGGGTCATGGATGAAATGCCCCAAGGCGTCAGAGGGCAGCGCGCAGCGGCGATCACTGAAGGCGATCCAGTCATCTTCGCCTGTATAGCCGCGCACGCCGGCTGTATGACTGAGCAGCTGGCGCAGGGTCACGTCCTCATAGGCGGCGGGCAGGGACGGATCGATGGCGCGCACCGACTGGTCCAGGTCCAGCCCCTGATGCGCCTCCAGCCGAGCATAGGCGAGCCCGGTCAGAAGCTTGGCGGTGGAGTAGACATTGTAATCGGTCGTCACGCCGTCCTGCGCGCCGCGCATCATCCCGCCTTCCGCTTCAAAGGCGATCTCGCCCTCCACCATGACAGTCACGTTGAGGGCGGGATAGTCTTGCGCGAATTGATCAAAGATCGCCTGCGCGGTTTCGTTTTGGCTTTGCGCCAGGGCAGAGGTTGAAACCAGCGCGGCGGCGCCGAGGGCGGCTATCAGGGTTTGCATTGCACGCATCCTTGTTGTCGTTTGCTTGGGGGAGAGGCGGTGACCGCCAAGGCCTTCCCTGTGCAGGCGGTTTCGCGTGCAGAAAAGCTCAAAAGGACGAACGGCTCATATGCAGGGTGAACAGCTCAAAGCCGCTCTGGCGCGGACGGGACAGCTTTTGCGCCCGTGGGAGGCGGGGCTGGCGGCGCTCCTTTGCGCGCTGGTCTTGTTGGTCCCCTGGCCGGGGTCTGACGCGCCGATCTGGCAGGCGGAGCGCGTGGAGACGCTGATCGCTGACCGGTCTTCCGAGCAAGAGCCGCTGTGGCGGGAGCAAGCGTTCTGGCGCGCCGACCCCGGCGACGGCGTTATGCAGCTGCGCTGGCGTGTGCCGGACGCCGCCCTGACGTCAGACACGCCGATGGCGCTGGCCTTGTCCGGCCCGTTTTCCGCAGACGTCTCTTTCAATGGCCAGCGGATCGGCGCGAAGGGACGCCCCTTCAGCGAGACAGCGCCAGAGCGCGCAGGGCCGATCGACAGCCTTATCGCCTTGCCGCCGGATCTGATCCGCCCCAGCGGCAACGAGGTCTCGCTGGTCATTTCCAGCACGCGCGCCGGCTATCAACCCGCCGTGATCGTGCAAACCCTGGCGGTGACGCCGTTCCGGCCCGACGCCAGACGGTCCTTGCGGGACTATGCCCCGACCTTGGGGCTGGCGGGCGTGCTGGCGGTTCTGGCGATCAGCCTGATCCGGCTGGGCCTCGACCGAGGCGACCGCACACTGTTCTGGCTGGCGGGCGGATTGGCCGCATTGGTCATCGCCGCCCTGGCGGAGATATCACGCGCCTATGTGAATTATCCCTATGACTGGCATCAGCCGCGGCAGGCGGTGATCCTGTTGGGGATGGCCGGGTTCTCGGCAGGTTGTCTGGGCTTTCTGGTCAAGCGCTGGGTGCTGGGCCGGGTCTGGAGCAGGGCGGCGATCGGCATCATCACAGTCTGCGCTCTACTCGGCGTGCTGTTGTATGACGGCTATGACGGCAAGATCATCCTGCTCACCATGTGTACGGTCTTTGGCTGTTTGGTCTGGACGCTGATCGCGGGCGTGCGCACAGACCGGAGCGCCCTGGCCATGACGGGGGTCTTTCTGGCGCTGTTGCTGGTCAATCTGACGGCGCCGGGCCGTTTCATTGATCTGGGCGTTTACGCCATCACCGCCACCGCTTTCGGTCTGTGGATGCTGCGGGCGCCGGACCTGTTGTCGCCCGCGTCTGAGCCCCTGGAGACTTCAAGCCAGACCGCCCTGACCGTGCAGTCGACGGGCAAGATGCACCGCGTGGCGCTTGATGACGTGCTCTATCTGAAGGCGGCGGGCAATTACACCGAGGTGCATCGCTGCTCGGGCGGCTGGCTGCTGGATCAGCGCGGCATGGCGGCGGTGCTGGAGGAGGCGGGCGAGGGCGTGATGCGGGTTCATCGGTCGTATGCGGTCAATATGAGCAAGGTCGACGCCTTGTTGACCCGCCCAGGAAGCCGGTACGGGCTCAGTCTCTTAGGGGGCGCCGAGGCGCCCGTGGGGCGATCGCGGGTTGACGCGGTACGCGATGCATTATCGCGTTAATCATGGCTTGCGTGACGCGCTGATCTGACGTGAACTGTCGCCAGATCAAGGACTTCGCGATGACTGACCCTGCCGACCTACGAAACGCCCATTTGCAAGCCGTGCGTTCTGGCGTGTTCGACACGCCCACGAGCGGCCTGTGCGCGGGCTACGCCCAGGCCAATCTGGTCGTTCTGCCTGCTGCGCTGGCCTATGATTTCCTGCTCTTCACACAGCTCAATCCCAAACCCTGCCCGCTTCTGGGCATGAGCGAGCCGGGCGATCCTTTGATCGCGAAGCTCGATGTGGATGTGCGCACGGACGCGCCGCGATATGAAGTGTTTCGCGATGGCGCTTTCGCTGAGGAGCGCAGCGATCTGACCGATGTCTGGCGTGAGGATCTGGTGGCGTTGCTGCTGGGCTGCTCGTTCACCTTCGAACACGCCTTGCTGGCTGAAGGCCTGCCGGTGCGCCATATTGCGGCGGGCAAGAACGTACCTATGTACCGCACCAGCATCGCCTGTACGCCTGTGGGGCCGTTTTCAGGCGGCATGGTCGTGTCCATGCGCGGCGTCCCGCCAGAGCTGGTGGAGCGGGTCAGCGAGTTGACCGGGCGCTTCCCCGGCAGCCATGGCGGCCCGGTGCATGTGGGCGATCCCGCCGAGATCGGCATCGCTGATATAACTACGCCTGATTTTGGCGATGCGCCGGTGCTGGAAACAGGCGATGTGCCGGTGTTTTGGGCCTGCGGGGTGACGCCTCAGGCCGTGGTGCTGGACGCCAAGCCGGAGCTGGCGATCTTTCACAAGCCGGGCCACATGATCATCACCGCGCAGCGCGACGCGGTGGTGTAAGCGCGCAAGGCCCGCTAGGGTCGGCCCAGCCCTGATTTTCGTGAGCCCTGATGTCTTCTTTCCGCCTCTGTTTCCCGCGACGCCTGGACGGGCAGAACGGGTTCGCCTTCGAATATGATGTTCCGGGCCTCGGCGCCTTTACTGAAACGGTGATTTTCCCCGACGCAGCACGGTTTGACCGGCTGGATCGCTCAGTCCTGGCCGGGCTTGTGCGCATGGCGGCCATTTTGATCGGGACCAGCTATTACAAGGCGGCGCCGGCCAGGGTGATCGAACCTGATTTTGCGCTCAGCGATGCCGAACGGCGCCTGGTCGAGCTGGCCTATGGGCCGGGTCTGGGCGAGTTTTATGTGCGCAATGACCTGCCCTATCCGCCTGATTTCACGGTCAAGGCCGAGCCGCGTATGGCGCAGCTGCGAACCCCTGAGATCAAGACTGAAGATGTGCGCGCCGCGGTGGCGTTTGGCGGCGGCAAGGACAGCCATGTGGCCGCCAGCCTGATCCAGGCGACGGGCGCAGAGGTCGAGCGGGTGTCGCTCATTCTGTCTGAAAGCGTGGGCGAGCGGCTTGTGGCGATGAGCGAGGCGCCTGTCACCCTGATCCGGCGCCGGATTGACCCGCACTTGATTGAGCTGGGCCGTTCGGGCCGGGCGCTGAACGGCCATATCCCGATCACCGGCGTCAATTCGTGCCTGATGGCGCTTTATGCGGCGGCCAAAGGGCTGGATTGGGTGGTGTTCGCCAATGAGCGCGCCGCCAGCGAGCCGACGATGGACAGCAATGGCCATCCGGTGAACCATCAGTTCTCCAAATCTCTTGAGTTTGAAGACGCGTTGCGCGCCGCCTTCACCGCGATCAACGCGCCGGTGACCTATTTCTCGATCCTGCGGCCGGTCAACGAACTCTGGACGGCGCATTATCTCGGGACGGCGGGCGAGGCGGCGCTGGATATTTTCGCGAGCTGTAATCGTAATTTCGTCTTCGCCGGTCCGAACGCCTTGCCCAAGGGCAAGCGCTGGTGCGGCGAATGCGCGAAATGCGTCTACACGGCGGTCCTGCTGGCGCCCTTCCTGTCGGTCGAGCGCCATGAACGGGTGTTCCAGTCCAAGCCGCTGCACAATCCAGCGAACTTTGAGTTCCTGCGCGAGATCGCCGGTCTGACCGACGCCAAGCCCTGGGAGTGCGTCGGGGAGCGACGCGAAGTGGCGGCGGCTCTGGCCCATCTTCTGACCGATGCGGACTGGGCGAAAGCGCCGTTAATCCAAGCGATTGAGCCTGAACTCTTCAGTCAATGGGCGCGCGAAGACCTGCAGCAGGCCTGGGCGGAGGCGCTGGACGCCCGATCCGAGCACCGCATGCCGGCGCCGGTCGCCGAACTTATGGACGCAAGCTGATCTGCTAGGTGAAGGTCGCAGCGCGAAAGCTCAAACCTTGAATTGAATCAGTGAGCGTATTTTATCCCAGCTTCTTCGCGGCTTGCGCGAAGGCGTCGCCGCGAGCGCCGAAATAGGTAAAGGCCGCGCCTCGAGGGGCGGCCGGGCTCATCATCACGATCCCGCCTTCGGGCAAGGCGTCATACGCACGCTTCACGGCCAACTCAAAGTCTGGCTCGTAAGCCGTTATATTTGCATGCGGACCAGATTTCAGGGCGTCGACGATGCTGGGCCCGTTCTCGGGGATGGTGATGATGGCTTTGATGCGGGTCTGATTTCTGAGCCCCTCGGCCAGCGGCGCATAATCCTGTTCGCGATCTTCGCCCCCCAGAATCAGGCTGACCGGGCGGTCGGGAAACGCCTCCAGCGCCAGAAGGCAGGACTGGGGCGTGGTGCACAGCGTGTCGTCGATGAAGTCGACGCCGTTCAGGCTATGCACGGTTTCCAGCCGGTGGGGCAGGCCCTTGAAGCTCGCAAGGCTTTCAAACGCGTCATAGGCATCCAGCCCCAACCCCTCGATCACCGCCAGCGCGGCGCAGGCGTTCGCGGCGTTATGGGCGCCGGGCAAAGCGGGGATGCGGCCCCAGCTCTCCGCCCCGTGATGGATGACGCCGCCGGGGGCGTGAAAGCCTTCGGACTGGTCATACCAGAGGGTGTTGGGGCGATGCACGAACAGCGAGGTCAGCCGCGTATCCTTCGCGCTCATGACGCCGCGCGCATTAGGGTCCAGAATGGCGAGCCGGGCCTTGTCGCGGCGGTATTGCTCCACCCCGCGATGCCAGGGCGCGTGATCATTGAGAAGGTTCAAGAACACGAACCAGTCCGGCGCATGGACCAGGTCGGCGATCTGATAGCTCGACAGCTCCACAACCACGATCTCGGCGTCGTCCGGCGTGTTGATCACCGGCTCGCCGATATTGCCCGCCAGTACGACGTTGACGCCGAGGCTTTTGAGCATGTGATGGAGCAGGCTCGCCGTGGTGGATTTGCCCTTGGTGCCCGTCACCCCGATCACGGTTTGATGGGCGGGCTTGGAGGCGAACCACAGATTGGTCTGGCTGGTCAGCTCGGCGCCCAGCTCCATCGCTTCGGCCAGGCGCGCATCATAGAGCGACACGCCCGGTGATTTCACGATCAGCGACAGCCCCGCCAGCGTGATCGCACGCCCCAGATCGTCCTGAGCCACGTACTCGACGCCCTCTGGCAGGTCTTCGGGCTCTTTGGCGTCAATGACGTAAAGCGCGGCGTCAGGCGCACGCTCGCGCACATGATTGAGCGCAGCGCGCCCCTCCTTGCCAAAGCCCCAGATGAAAATGGCGTCGAACTCTGACAGCGCGGTCATGGATTATCCGGAAAAACGAATGAGGAAGCGCTTGGCCTTGCCCACGCTCATCACCACGGCGCCCGCGCCGGTGCGATGATCGCGCAAATCCGCGGTCTCGTCCTGAACCTTCACGCCGTTCAGCGACACCGAGTTCTGCTTCAGAAGGCGCCGCGCCTCGCTCTTGGAGGCGCTGGCCCCGAGCGTTTCGGCCACAAGCGCGTCAATCAGAGGCAAGGCGTCACCGCCGCTGGCGTCCAGCGTCGGCACGGCGCGCGCGATCATGTCGACCAATTCGGCGCTGAGATTGTCGGACTTGCCCTTGAAGATCACCTGGGAGGCTTCAATCGCCAGATCAGCGGCCTTCTGGCCGTGCACGCGCGCGGTCAGAAGCTCGGCCAGGGCCTTTTGCGGCAGGCGCAGATGCGGTTCGGCCTCGGTCAGCTCTGCAAGCTGACCCAGATCAATATCGGTGAGCCAGCTGAGAAATTTCGGCGCATCGGCATCGGCGCTGTTGAGCCAGAACTGGTAGAACTCGTAAGGGCTGGTCAGCTCAGGATCGATCCAGACCGCGCCTTTTTCCGACTTGCCGTATTTCTTGCCTTCGGAATTGGTGAGAAGCGGATAGGTGACCGCGTGAGCGTGCTGACCCTCGATGCGCCGAACCAGATCCACGCCGCCCACGATATTGCCCCATTGGTCCGATCCGCCCATCTGGATCTGGACGTTATGGGCGCGGTGCAGATGCACGAAGTCATAGCCCTGCAAGAGCTGGTAGGAAAACTCGGTGAAGGAAATGCCCTGATCGCGGTTTTCGATGCGGTTGCGCACCGAATCCTTGGTCAGCATGGCGTTGACCGAGAAATGCTTGCCCACATCACGCAGGAAGCTGATCACATCCATCTGTCGCCACCAGTCGGCGTTGTTGACGTAGATCGGCTCCGGCCCGTCGGTCAGCGCGAACAGGCGTTCAAACTGTTTGCGCTGACCTTCGATATTGGCCTGCACAATGTCTTCGGTTTGCAGATTGCGCTCGGCGTCCTTGCCCGACGGATCGCCGATCAGCCCGGTGGCGCCGCCCAGCAGCACCACCACCTGACCGCCGCGCTGGCGATAGCGATCCATGCCTAAAAGCGGCATCAGATTGCCCGCATGAAGGCTCGGCGCGCTCGGGTCAAAGCCCACATACATCGCCGGTTTGTGCTCGGCGATATAGGCGTCGGTCAGCTCGGGTGTCTTCTGATTGAGAAGGCCGCGGGCTTCCATATCGGCGAGAAAGGGCGTGGCTTTGGGATCGGCGAGACGAACGCTCATGAGGCTCTCTTGGCGGTAGGAACAGTCAAGCCTTCGGCTTAGCCGTCCCCACCCCGTCTTGCAACGCCGTGATGGCGCGCAGCTGCGTCACTCCATGCGGTCATAGGGCGTCTTCTCGACCTCCGCCGCAATGGGATCGCCGCTGTCACGTTCGGCTACGGCTTGTTTGAAACCAACCTCCTGCGCGCGTTGACGGAACCACATGCCTTCTGGCGAATGGCGCGAGACGCCGTCAAACACGGTCGCCAGCATCTGGGTGTTGGACAGGCCCATGGTTTCATAGGCCTGATTGACCACCATTTTCGTCATCATCAGCTGGTTTTTCGGCACGCCCTGCAGCCGCCCGGCCAGGCGCGACACAGCTGCATCAAGATCGGCTTCCGGCACGCATTCCAGCGCCAGCCCGATGCGCTCGGCTTCTTTGCCGTCAATCAGCTCGCCGGTCATCATCATGCGCTTGGCCTGCTGCGGGCCGAGGCGATAGACCCACATGGAGGGCGTCGGCACGCCCCAGACGCGGGCAGGCGGATAACCGATGCGGGCATCCTCGGCCATGATCACGAAGTCACAGCACAGGGCGATGTCGGACCCGCCCGCCGCCGCGGCGCCATGCACGCGGGCGATGGTGGGCTTGTGACAGCGCCAAAGGCTCATGAAGTCGAGCGTGTTCTGATGCATGAAGGCGTAATCGATCATCGGGTCCCAGGGCATGTCCTGGCTTCCGGGCAATTCGCCCTCGCGTTCGGCATAGTCTTTCAGGTCATAGCCGCCGCAAAATCCCTTGCCTGCGCCCTGCACCACGATCACGTGGACGGCGGGATCGCGTTCCGCGGCCTTCACGGCCGCCGCGATATCGCCCGGCATGGCGTCATTGATGGCGTTCAGACGGTCAGGACGGTTCAGGGTGATCGTGCAGACGCGATCCTCGACCTCGTAAAGCAGCGTGGAAAATTCGCTCATCTCAGTCTCCGCAAAGTCGTGTGATCAAGGCGTTCTCGACGCCGGCTTTTTCGAGGATAATCCGCGTGTCTGCGCCCAGCTGGCCTGAACAGGTTGCGCCTTGACCGGGACGCTGCCCGTCAAAGCGCGCCGCGGCGCCGGGCAGGCGCACCGGGCCGGGACCGTCCGCCTCGCCTTCATAGATGAAGCCGCTGGCGGCCAGCTGGGGATGGGTCAGGATATCGTCTGAGCTGTTCACCTTGCCCGCAGGCACGCCCGCTTTGCGCAAGCGCTCCAGCAAGGCGTCCACGGGCTGGTCTTCGGCCAGCGGCGCGCAGACCTCGCGGATGAAATCCCAGTTCTTGAAGCGGCTCGCCATATCCGCGCAGCGCGGATCGTCCAGAAGCTGACGGGCGCCCACAGTGTCACACCAGGCGCTGAACTCTTTCTCTGACAACATCACCACCACAAACCAACCATCCGCCGCTTTCCAGGGGCGGTAGACTTTTGCGATGTTCGGGCCGGGCTGAAGCGGGTCCTTCAGCGTCAGCGGCATGTGCACATCCATCCAGCTAAAGGCGAGGGCGGCTTCCAGCATGGACACCGCCACATGACGGCCCTGGCCGTCGCGTTCGCGTCCCACAAGGGCGCTGGTGATCGCCTGACACAGATAGAGCCCCGCCACCTTGTCGCAGATGTATTGGGGGTAAAGCTCCGGCTCTGGCTTGTCGGGGCGGGCGGCGAGCCCGCTTTCCGCCTGGATCACCGGATCATAGGCGCGCACATCGCTCAAGGGATCCCAAGGGCCGAAGCCGGTGACTTCCGCCACGATCAGATCGGGATGGCTCTCCCTTAGAGTCTTGGCGTCGAGCTTGAGCTTTTGCGCCGCGGCTGGGCGGTAATTGTGCATCACCACATCCGCTTGCCCGATCAGGGTCTGTAGCGCCGCCTGCGCGTCTGCGTCGGTCAGGTCCAGGCTGATCAGGGATTTGCCGCGATTGAGCGTTTGAAACGTCGAGCTCGAGCCGTCCTTGGCGATATAGCCCAGGCGCCGGACCAGATCGCCGCCCGGCGGCTCGACCTTGATGACGTCAGCGCCTTGCTGGGCGAGGGTCAGGCTGGCGATGGGGCCGGCGACGACCGTTGTCAGGTCAAGCACCGTCAGCCCGGCCAGGGGTGTGGCTAGGGTCATGGTTTCCTCCCGTAAGCGCGCGATTTTTCGCGTCGTTTCAGCAAGACTGGCGCAGCCTGCTTCCCCGGACAAGCCAAGCTGGTACGGTGAATACGATTAGTTCTGGAGAATCGCCTTGATGCGGGAAACGGTGACACTCAGCGCGATACAGGCGCTGGCGGAATCAGATCCGGTGTTTGTGGACGCCAGCTGGTTCCTGCCCGGGGCGGGCATGACCGGTGAAGAGGTGTTTGAAGAGCGCCGGCTGCCGCGCGCGGTGTTTTTCGACCTCGATGGCGTCTGCGACGTCAGCTCACCCTTGCCGCACATGGCGCCGGGGGCGGCGGCCTTTGCGCGCTGGCTTAGCTGGCAGGGCTTGAGCGGAGGCGAGAAATTCATCGTCTATGACCAGACCTCGATGGTCGGCGCCGCGCGCGTCTGGTGGACTTTTCGCCGATTTGGTTGCGATGTGCGTATTTTGGATGGCGGGCTGAACGCCTGGCGCAAATCGGGCGGCTCGATTGAGACCGGCGAGATATTCCGCAGGCCCCCCGCCATCGAGCGCGCACCGCGGATGATCTGGGATGATACGGTCAATTGGGAGGATGTCTCCTTCGCCTCACGCTCCGGCGGGGCGCTGGTGGTGGACGCCCGCGCGCCAGGCCGGTTTGAAGGATCAGACCCGGAACCGCGCAAAGGGCTCAAACAGGGCCACATCCCCGGCTCGATCAATCTGCCTTTCCCCACGCTTCTGACCGCGGACGGCAAGCTGAAATCTGAAGACGCGCTGGAGGCGGCCCTGCCGCGGGTCAGCCGCGAGACGCGGATCATCACCACATGCGGATCAGGCGTGACGGCGGCGATCCTGAGCGCGGCCTTCCTCAGCGCCGGCTTTCGCGATGTGCGTCTTTATGACGGCAGCTGGGCGGAGTGGGGCGCCCGCGATTTGCCCGTGGAGACCGGCCCGGCATGAGCGTGACCCTGGCGGTGTATGACACGCTGGCGCAGGCGCCGGGCGATGTGCGCGATCAGATCTATGACCTGATCTGTGAAGCGGATGACGCCTTCTGGCCGCCCCTGCGCGCCCGGACGCCCGAGCAGGGCTTGTCTGTGGGAGAAGGCGCGGTGCTCGACCCCGCGCCGACGGCGTATTGGGCCTCGATCCAGCCGCACGCCCTGATCACCGCCTGCGACGCGGCGGGCCAGGTTCTGGGCATGATGAGCGTGGCGCGGGACAAGCGGCTCGACGCACTGGACATGACCGCCAGCGCCTACCTCTCGACCTTGATCGTGACGCAGTCGGCGCAGGGGCGCGGGCTGGCGCGGATACTGTATGAGCGCCTGTTTGATCTGGCGCGCAGCGGGTCGGAATCAGCCTGTGTGGCGACTCGCACCTGGAGCACGAACAGCGCGCATCTCCCCCTGATCGCCAAGCTGGGCTTTGAAGAAAGATTACGCCTTAAGGATGATCGTGGCGCGGGGATCGACACCGTGTATTTTCTTAAACCGCTCTGAGCGCTTTTCTTGTGCGAAAACCGCGCTAGCCTTGGCTCAAACACTGTTCACAAAATTCCTCCGGGGAGGGTCCTTCGCGTGTCTGAACTCAAATGCCTGAAAGGCAAGCTGCGTCTGCCGGTCATCGGCTCGCCGCTCTTCATCATCTCCAATCCCAAGATGGTCATAGCCCAGTGCAAGGCCGGCATTGTCGGCTCCTTCCCGGCGCTGAACGCGCGTCCGCAAAGCCAGCTCGATGAATGGCTGGATGAGATCAGCTCCGAGCTCGACAGCTATAACAAAGCCAATCCCGACGCCCCGGCCGCGCCGTTCGCGGTGAACCAGATCGTCCACCGCTCCAATGACCGTCTCGAGGCGGATCTGGCGAGCTGTGAGAAATACAAGGTGCCGCTGGTGATCACCTCGCTGGGCGCGCGCGAAGAGCTGAACCAGGCTGTGCACAGCTGGGGCGGCGAGACGATGCACGACATCATCAACATCAAATTCGCCCACAAGGCGCTGGAAAAAGGCGCGGACGGCCTGATCCCGGTGTGCGCGGGCGCGGGCGGCCATGCCGGCACCCTGTCGCCCTTTGGTCTCGTGAGCGAGATCCGCGAATTCTTTGACGGCCCGATCGCGCTGTCAGGTTCGATCTCCACCGGCGCCGGCGTTCTGGGCGCCCAGGCCATGGGCGCGGATTACGCCTATATCGGCTCGGCCTTCATCGCCACCGAAGAAGCCCGCGCCAGCGAGGCCTACAAGCAGTCCATCGTCGACAGCACGGCTGAAGACATCATCTATTCCAACCTCTTCACCGGCGTGCACGGCAATTATCTGCGCAAGTCGGTCGAGGATGCCGGGCTCGACCCCGACAATCTGCCCGAAAGCGATCCGTCGGCGATGAATTTCGGCTCCGGCGGCAACACCGACGCCAAAGCCTGGAAAGATATCTGGGGGTCGGGCCAGGGCGTGGGCGCGGTCAAGAAAGTGCAGACCACGGGCGCCTATGTCTCCGATCTGCAAGCCCAGTACGAAGCCGCCAAACAGCGCATTTGCGGCGGCTAAGCCCCCTCAACCCGTCTGTTGGAAAGGCCCTTCGCTGACTCGAGGGGCCTTTCTTTTGCCTGAGCGTTGGCGCTAGCCCTCCACCTCATGCACTCGTAACAAGATCGCGCGCATTATGGCGTCGCGTTCATCGGGCGTGCGCAATGAGAGCTGGAGCGGGCCTTCGGCGCGGCCTGAGCGGCTCGCCTACGCCGTGTTCGGCGTTTGACAATTCCATCCTTGATTGAAACTTCAGAGCGGCATGCTTACTCTGGCGCACGCTCTACAGGCATGGGAATGGGGCATTGACGGTTATTGCGACGCTCATTGCTGGATGGCTCTCCTTGCAAGCGACCGAGGTCTGGAGCGGGCAGGCCTGTCCCCGTTATGTCCAACTGGAAGATCTCGCCCGTAAAACTGAATTTCAGATCGCCCTGCCGCAAGATCAGGCAGAGGCCTGGATCGAGGCTTACACGGGGCGGGTTCTGGATCTCGCGCAGGCCGAGGAGCTGCTCCTCAGGGCTCCGCGAGAAGCGGCGGGGCAGGCGTGCGAGGTCTATCAGTTCCTCGCCACAGGGTACGATGACGGCTCGCCTCTGTTTGAACTGACGAATGGAGAGGCTGCAGCTGGCTCTCTGAGCGCACTGTATACCGGCACGCTCGAGATATCCGCCCCCAATCTGAACGAGCTGGGACAACAAGCCGTACTGGCCTCTGCGGTGTCCCAGATTGAAGCGGCGAGAACAAACGATGCGGGTTGGGTTTATCTGGCCAGCATTGATAATCCCGGCCCGCGTCAGGCGTCGGATTTGTCGCGTCAATTGTCTGGACGCGTCCTTGCGCCTCAGCAGGCGTCCCGGTCTGACGGCCCTGTCCGGCCGTTGCGCTTGGTGATTCCGGTGCGCGTGCATCTTGAGGTGATGAACCTTGCGGGGCGCGCCTATCCGTATGGCGGCTGGGAGCGGATCGGCCCGACCCAGACGTCGCCCATCACGCGACGCTATGTCTGGGAGCCGGTGAACCCTGTGCAGCCTTATGAGGCCTTGGGACGCAGTTTCGAGGACCCTTTGGATTGCTTTTTCAGGCTCTGGTATCCCGTGCACCCCGATGACCTGATGCAGCATCAACGGCCGCAATGGGGCGCGCACAGAGATGGGCGTTTTTCGGTTCGGGCTATGATTTCCGATTTGCGGGCCGAGTTGCGCTCGGGGCGTGACGAGGAATGGGAGCGGATCACGCTTGAACTCGACCTGTCCGAGCTCAAGGCTCAGCAAGCGACCATGAATTACACCGTGTGGATCGAACGACAATCGGGCGACCATGTGGGCGACGACGTCCCTGTCTTCGGCGCTGTCATCTCTATGCTGAACAAATTCTCTCCCTCTCCAGAACCCGCGCTCTACACCGCCTATGATGAAAGCATGTACGCCAACATCACCACTTATGCCGAAGCGCTGACCATGTGCTTGAACACTTTCCTGGCGCAGGGATTCTTTGCTTCAGGGTGTCCGATGGGGACCGAAGACAGCGCGCGATATCGCGAACGCGAAACGCTTTTGAACCAGGACTATGATCTGCAACGGTGCCGGAGGCGGTCGCCATGAAACCGTTGGCCTGGATCCGGGTCAGAAAGCATCTGGCGATCATGGTCGGACTCATGACGCTACTGGCGCACCTTGTCGTTTATGGATGCATTTGGGCGGGGCTTGAGCTGGATGGCGGCGTCGGGCGAGGGGAGCTCGCTGAAATCCTCATTCCCTTGAGTTCGGGATATGCGGTGGCTGTGATCACCTACGTCATCATGGATGGTTCGCGACCTGCGACGCCTGAGGACCGCAAGGATGTTCGCAGCGGGATGTTCGTACTGCTGGCGCTTGCCGGGCCCTTGATGCTGATCTTCGGCATTCTGGGATATACCGTGCTGATCAATTCGGGGGCGATTTATACCGGGCCTCCAAGCGATGACCGGTCGCCGGAGGGCGCGCGCAACGTGCTGGCTGGGCTGGCGGCGGCCACGGCAGCGCTCCAGGGGCTGTTTGTGCCTGCGCTCTTCGGAACACAGCCGCAACAGTCTGGCCTCAAAGACGGATAAGACCCGTAAATCCCCGGCTCAATCTGAGCCGGGGTTTGAGTGTCGCGCTGTAAGAAGCGTTACAGCACGGTCAGCCAATCGGGTTTGTTGAACGGCACGCCCAGATCCTCGGCGGCGTCCTTGTAGGTGACTTCGCCTTCCGCCACATTCAGGCCGCGCGCCAGATGGATGTCGTCATTGAGCGCCTGCTTTGCGCCCTTGTCTGCGATCGCGATCGTGAAGGGCAGGGTGGCGTTGGTCAGCGCCAGGGTTGATGTGCGCGCCACGGCGCCGGGCATGTTCGCCACGCAATAGTGCACGATGCCGTCCACGATATAGGTCGGGTCCTGGTGGGTGGTGGCTTTGGAGGTTTCAAAGCACCCGCCCTGATCGATGGCGATGTCCACGAGAACCGCGCCCTCTTTCATGGTGGAGAGCATGTCGCGGGTGACCAGCTTGGGCGCCGCGGCGCCCGGCACCAGAACCGCGCCGATCACCAGATCGGCTTCGGCGATCTCTTCCGCGATGGCGCCTTGGGTGGAATAGCGCGTCTTCACCTGACCGCGGAAGAACTGGTCGGTTTCCGCCAGCTTCGGCAAAGACCGGTCAAGCACGGTGACGTCCGCACGCAGGCCCAGCGCCATCTCGGCGGCGTGGCTGCCGGACACGCCGGCGCCCAGGATCACGACTTTCGCCGGGGTCACGCCCGGCACCCCGCCCATCAGCACGCCGCGGCCGCCGGCCGCCTTGTGCAGGGCGTTGGCGCCCACATGCACGCTCATCCGGCCCGCGACTTCCGACATCGGACGCAGCAACGGCAAGCGGCCATTGATGTCGGTCACGGTCTCATAGGCGATGGCGATGCAGCCTGATTTGCGCAGGCCTTCGGTCTGAACCGGATCGGGCGCCAGATGCAGATAGGTGAACAGGGTGTGGCGTGCGGTCAGCATCGCGGTTTCAGAGGGCTGGGGCTCCTTGACCTTCACGATGAGCTCGCCGGCCTCAAACACCGCGGGGGCGTCGGCCAGGATTTCCGCGCCCGCCTCGACATATTCCTCGTTGGAGAAACCTGCGCCATTGCCCGCGCCATCCTGCACGAACACCTCATGGCCGTGCGCGACCAGTTCGCGGGCGCCGTTCGGCGTCAGGCCCACACGGTATTCGTGGTTCTTGATCTCGGTTGGAACGCCAATGCGCATGGTTCTGCCTCCCGGCTGGCCAAGCTCAAAGGAAGAACTTGGTCGGTGTGATTTTGCGCGGAAAATAGGGATTATGTGCAGCATCGTGCAAGTAAATTTGTGAAATTAGAATAATTGTGCGCAACTGGATCAAAATACGCGATGATGCGCTGCGGCATTCGGCAAGTTTGAAGCCCGGACGCGAGAAATTTCGACGCGATGGGAGCGGGCGATGAAGCTGGATGAGATCGACGCAGCCATTTTAGGCGCGCTTCAGGATGACGGACGGCTGACCAACGCCGATCTTGCGGATCGGGTGGGCCTGTCACCGTCCGCTTGTCACCGAAGGGTGAAGGCGCTGGAGGCGGAAGGCGTGATCGCAGGATATGCCGCCGTACTGAACGCGAAACGGGTGGGACGCGGGCTGACCGTGATCGTTCTTGTGACCTTGGAGAACCAGAAGCGCGAAACCATGGAAGCGTTTGAGCGCGCCGTGGCCGAGATCGAACATGTCAGTGATTGCTCTTTGACCACGGGAGCGGAGGATTATTTTCTCCAGCTTCAGGTACGCGACGCCAGTGATTATGAGCGGGTGCACCGCGAGCGCCTGTCCGGCCTGCCGGGCGTTGCACGTCTGGTCTCCAACATCGCCATGCGCACCGTCTTTTCGCGCCGGGCGATGAGCGTGCAATAGCGCCCCCCATTGCCGAGTCCGCTTATCAGCGCTAAATGCGCGCCCATGACCGATGAACGCTATTCCAAGCTGGACATGCTGGGCGCCGACGCGAGAGCGGCGGATCGCCCCGAAGACGCGCGTCTTGAGCGGGTGGAGAACCCGTCTCAGGACGCCGACTACATGATCCGTTTCGCCTGCCCGGAATTCACCTCGATCTGTCCGGTGACCGGCCAGCCTGACTTCGCCCATCTGGTGATCGACTATGCGCCCGCGCAATGGATCGTGGAGAGCAAATCGCTCAAGCTCTATCTGCAGAGCTTCCGCAATCATGGCGCTTTCCATGAAGCGTGCACCATGATGATCGGCCAGCGCCTGTTGGACGAGATCCAGCCCAAATGGCTGCGCATAGGCGGCTATTGGTATCCGCGCGGCGGCATTCCGATCGACGTGTTCGGCCAATGGGGCGAGGCGCCAAAGGGCTTGTGGATTCCTGATCAGGGCGTGCCGTCTTATCGCGGTCGCGGCTAACAACCACTATAGTATTGAACTTAAAGCCCTTCCGGCGAGCGCTGGGAGGGCTTTTTTACGCCTGGACCCGAGCGATGGTTCAGCGTGAACCCGACATTTAGGCAGGCTAGCATGAAAAAATGTCAGGTTCTGTTGACATGCGAGCAAGGTGTCAGGTAAACACGACACAACGTCAATTTAACCTGATGGTGTGAACATGAAACCTGTCACTGCCTGCCGCTTCGCCGCCTTCGTTCTGGGCGTTTTCTCAATCTTCCTGTCCTTACAGGCCTTCGGCGTGTTTCGCGCTGACGGCGCCGAGTCCTGGAGTTCGGATCGTATTGTGGTTTCCCAAACGGGCGATCAGAGCGGTCCGACGGTCATCTATGTGCCCGGGCTGGCGTCTCCGTCCGAGGTGTTCGAGCCCTTCGCCCGGTCTGATTGGGACAATCACCTGGTGACCCTGGCGGGGTTCGGCGCGATTGAGCCGCCTGCGGAGCTCGAGCCTTTTGTGGGTCCGGCCAGTCAGGCGATTGCGGATTATCTCGTGGCGCACGCTTTGGAAGACGTGGTGCTGGTCGGCCACTCCATGGGCGCGCAGGTGGCGCTTCTGGTCGCCGGTTCTGCGCCCGACCGGATCTCTGATGTGATCGTTGTGGATTCGGCGCCCTTCTTTTCAGGCCTGATGCAGCCGGGCGTGACGCCGGAGATGATGGCGCCCCAGGCCGCCGCGATCCGCCAGCAGATGAGCGCCATGCCGCGCGACGCCTATCTGGGCATGATGGCCCAGGGGCTGCGGGTTCAGTCGATGACCGAGCAAGGCCAGGCCCAGGTCATGGCCTGGATCGAACAAGCTGATCAGCGCGCTGTCGCAGCGGCCACGGCTGAGTTGATGGGGACGGATTTCGCCCCGCGTCTGTCCGCGGTCCAGGCGCCGGTGACCTTGCTCTACGCCGAGTTTCCTGAAATGGCGCCGAGCGTCATCCGCCAGATGTTCGTCAGCCAGTATGAAGGCCGGGTGGATCTTGAGGCGCGCGGCGTCGCCGACTCGCGTCATTTTATCATGCTGGACCAGCCCGAGCGCTTCGCAGATGAGATCGCGCGTGTGGTGGAAGGAGAGTAATCATGGCCATGACCCCAGCCGCCAAGACCTATTTGCGACGCATGCTGGTGATTTTCACCCTCTATACAGTGCTGTTGTTCGGCGCTGTCTGGACGGACAACCATTTCGAACTCGCACAGCCTGTCCGCATTATTCTCAGCCTGCTGCCTGTCCTGCCGGTGATCGCCTGCATCGGAACCATCATGGCCTTCGTGCGCGCCATGGATGAAGTGCAGGCCCGCATCGTTCTGGAATCCGCTCTGATCGGAGCCATCGTGGTGGCGGTGGCGAGCTTCACCTACGGCATGCTGCGCGGGGTGACCGATTGGCCCGGCATATACGAGTTCTGGTATCTGCCCGCCTTTATCGGGGTCAGCGGCATCGCCCAGATCTTCGTGAAGAGGCGCTACCAGTGAAGAACCGGATTCGAGTGCTGCGCGCGGAACGGCGCTGGTCGCAAGCGGAGCTGGGCGATCGGGTCGGCGTGTCGCGCCAGGCGATCAACGCGGTGGAGACCTCCAAGCACGACCCGTCCCTGTCGCTGGCCTTCAAGATCGCCGAAGCCTTCGACGCGAAGATCGAGGATGTCTTCGATCCTCATGGCGAGCCCGATTGAGGCGCTCGGTCTTGCCGGTCTCCTTCGCCTCCGCTCAGTCGATCCTCGTTGACCCTGCGGGCGGCCTTTGGCCTTGCGAACCCTGTGGGGTCGACGCTTAGCGTCAGGACCTGCCATGAAACCGCCTTGGTGATGAAAAGCGTGTTCAGCTTAATCAATTGAAGCTGAACACGTTTTTCCGCATCGGTTCATGCGCGGTGCGCCAGTCTTTGTGTCGACGCGGACGATGATGTCCGTGGATGCACACTGGAGACTGTCTATGATTACTCGCACCCTTCTGGCCGCCGGTCTCAGCCTGGCCTGCCTCACCTTCGCACCGGGCGCAGAAGCGCAATCGCGCAATTCCATCGAGATCAGCCAGTCCGGCCACGCCAACGAGCTGGCGGCGCGGGTGGATGGCTATCGCAACCGGCTAAATCTCGAACAACGCGGCGTGCGCCAGTTCATCTCGACCCTGCAAGAGGGCGCCCGTAATGGCGCGCAAGTGTCCCAATATGGCGCAGGCAACCAGGCAGGCCTTAACCAGCAAGGGCGCCGGAACCGCATCGTGATGGGCCAGGAAGGCCGGTTCAACGAAGCTTTCAGCTCTCAATCCGGCCTCGGCAATGTGGTGGGCGTCGCCCAGATCGGGTCGGACCATCAGGCGGTCACTCATCAAGAAGGCTCCAACAACGCGCTGGGCGTGATCCAGATCGGTCACGGCCAGTTCACCGACATCCATCAAACCGGTTCGGGCAATGTGACTTTGGTTATCCAGGGCGGCTTTTAGACCGGCATGCAGAGGGCTTACAGGGCGGTCGGCGTCTGGCGCCGGCCGCTTATCCCGAACACAGGAGATAAGTTATGCGTATTCTGGCGGTCATGATGGCCACAACAGCCTGCATCGGATCAGCGGCGGCGTGCGCGCATGCGCAGTCGCAGACCTCAAGCGTCAGGACGGAGCCTCGCTCCCCGGCTCTGTGCGCTCTGACAAGCATGGAGAGCTTGGCGGGGCGCGAACTGGTGGCGGAAGCCGCCTCTGAACGGGCCGGACGCTGGCAGCTGCAACTGGGCGGTCCGGCGCTCTCGCTTCAGCAATCAGGCGTTCTGGACGCAGGGTCGGGCGGGTCTGAAACCCTGGCGCGCATCCAGCTGAGCAGCCCCGCGTCTGAGCCCGTTTCCCTTGCTGATCTTCAGCCGGGTCAGACCGTCACGAGCGCTGACTCCGCGCCGCTCTTCGGCGCTCTGACGATCGTTGATTCTGAAGGACGGATTGTGTGTTCAGCGCAGTGGGAAGAGTCGCAGCGCTAGAGCGCTTGAGGAGCGGTCTAGGCGTGCTCACGCGCGCACAGCTCGCGCAGACGCTCGATCCCGGCTTCGGGCGTGGGGTGAAAGCTGATCGTCTTGATCACATCATCTTGAGCGAAGCCAGCGTCGACGACGCGCAACAGCAAGGTTTCCAGCGGTTGCCAGAACTCCGCATCCACAAATGCGGCGGGTTTGTCGTGCCGGCCCAGCTGGCGCAGCATGATCATGTCGAAGATCTCCTCAAGCGTGCCCGCGCCGCCGGGCAGCACCAGAAAGGCGTCCGCCTCTTCAACCATGATGGCTTTGCGGGCGGCGAGGGTGGCCGTAATACGAGGCTCCACGCCCTCTTGCAGGCCTTCCGTCGGGATCAGGAATTCAGGAATGACGCCGAGGACTTCACCCCCTTCCGCCATGGCGGCGCGGGCCATGCGTCCCATCAGCCCCGCTTCGGCGCCGCCATAAACCAGTCGCAGTCCGGCGCGCGCAATGGCGCGTCCTGTGGCTTCGGCCATGTCCGAAAAGCGCGGATCCGCACCGTCATTGGATCCGCAAAATACGCATATGCTCCGCATTTTCGCCTCACATCGAATACACATTGTCTGCAAACGCGGATTGAAACGTTCAGACGAGACGTCCAGCATTACCAAGACGGCGCATCCGGCGCGAGGCTTGCATAGCAGTGACGGATGTCAGTACGCGAGGAGTACGCTCATGGCCGCAACGCGGTCCTTTCTGATTGCAACAGCTCTGCTGATCGTTGCGGTTGCGGCGGCGGCGATCTTCATCGTGATGCGTCCCGGTCCCGGCGCCATAAGCGCCCCGGAAACGGCGGCCGTGTCCGGAGAGGAAGAAAGGCTTGCGCAATCCAGTCAGGAATCGGCTGCGCTCATTCCGCCGACCTTTGACATCGTGCGCGTGGATCCGCGCGGCACCGCCGTGGTCGCGGGGCGCGGCGCCCCCGGCGCCAGCGTCGTGTTGATGGTGGGTGAGGAAGAAATCTCCCGCGTTGAAATCGATAGCGCCGGTGAATGGGTGATGATCGTGGATCGCCCTCTGCCCGCGGGCTCGGTCGAGCTCTCGCTGGTGATGGAAACCCCTGCGGGTCAGGAAATCCGCTCGGACCAGGTGGTGGTCGTCTCCGTACCTGAGGGCCGCGACGAAACCCCGCTGGTGGTGCTGGGCCGGCCGGGCGAAGCCAGCCGCGTCTTGCAGGGGCCGTTTGACGGCGTCTCCGTGGGACCGCTCTCGCTCTCCACTGTGGATTATGATGATAGCGGCGCCGTGATCTTCTCCGGTCGCGCCATACCGGGCACGGATGTGCGGGTGCTGGCGGACGGCGAGGAAGTGGGCCGCGTCACCACTGATGACGCCGGGCGCTGGGTGATCCGCGCCGGAACCGCCTTTGAGCCGGGCGTTTATGATCTGCAGGTGGATCAGCTGGATGAAGACGGTCGGGTCACCGCCGTGATCGTGCTGCCGTTTGAGCGCGCGGCGCCTGAAGCGGCGCGCGCCGCCCAACAGGCGGGCCGGGTGATCGTCCAACCGGGCAATTCGCTCTGGCGGATCGCCCGTCGTCTGTATGGCGAAGGGCTGCAATACACGGTCATCTATGAAGCCAATCGCGACCAGATCCGCGATCCCAATCTGATCTATCCGGGCCAGGTGTTCTCAGCGCCTGATGAGGATGGTGAGACCGGGTCCGGCGACGGGCCAGAGTAATTCAGCGCCGCGCCGCCATGGCGCCCGGCGGGGCTTCGCCCTAAATAGGGCGTCATGCATCATCATGACCCTGCCAATCCCACCGAAGGCCCCGCACCCGAAGGCCGTCTGGGCGAGGCGATCTCGCGACTTCTCACCATTCTGGCGTCCGACGACATGCGGCGCTGGCGCCCGCGCATGGCGTTCGCTTTTCTGATCACGCTGATCGCCAAGGGATTCGCGGTCGCGTCTCCCATTGCGTTCGGTGAAGGCGTGAACGTGCTGACCCGCGGCGCCGCGGACGGCGCGCTGGCGACAGGATTGTTCGGCGCGGCGGCGTTGATGTTTGTCGCCTATGGCCTGTTGCGTTTCGCCGCCAGCGGAACCCCGCAATTGCGTGATGCGATCTTCGCCCCGGTCAGCCAGGACGCCCAGCGTCTGACTGCGGTGCAGGGCTTTGCGCATGTGCAGACCTTGTCTCTGAGCTTTCACCAGACCAAGCGCACCGGCGCCATGAACCGCATCATTGATCGCGGGGCCAACGCCGTGGATTTCCTGCTGCGCTTTCTGGTCTTCAATATCCTGCCGGCGCTGGCCGAGCTCATGCTCGCCGCCATCGTGGCGGCGGTGCTCTATGGCTGGATCTTCTCGGTGATCATCGTCATCGCGGTCATCGCCTATGCGGTGACCACCGGGCTGATGACGGAATGGCGCGTCAAACTGCGCCGCCAGATGAATGAGGCGGACACCGAGGTGAACGCCCGCGCCGTGGATACGCTGACAAACTTTGAAACCGTGAAAGCCTTCGCCGCTGAGCAGCGCGAGGCGGATCGCTATGACGACGCCAAGAAGCGCTATGCCGACGCGGCGTCGAAATCCCAGCAAAGCCTGGCCGGGTTGAACGCAGCGCAGGCTGCCATCATGAATGGCGGTTTGCTCGCGGTGGCGCTGACCGGCGGCTGGATGGCGCTCAACGGAGAGCTCGAGCCGGGTGATGTGGCGGCTTTGACCTTGATGCTGATGAATGTCTATCAGCCGCTGAACATTCTGGGCTGGGCGTATCGGGAGATCAAACAGGCGAGCGTGGATCTCGAACGCCTGTTCCAGACGCTGCGGCTCAAGCCCGAAGTGGCGGACAAGCCCGGCGCCGCGACGCTGGGGCTGAAGGGCGGCGGCGTGCGCTTTGACCATGTCAGCTTCGCCCATGAGGGGCGCGATCGCTCGGTCTCGGATATGAGTTTTGAGATCGCGCCGGGCAGCTTTGTCGGGCTCGCCGGGCCGTCAGGCGCGGGCAAATCCACGCTGCTGCGCCTTCTGTTCCGGTTTTATGACCCTGATGAAGGCCGGGTGCTGATTGATGGCCAGGATATCGCCGGTCTGAGCCAGTCCAGCCTGCGCAATGCGCTGGGGCTGGTGCCGCAGGATGTGGTCCTGTTCAACGACACTCTGCGTGAGAACATTTTGTATGGCGACCCGCAGGCGGATGAAGACGCTTTGTGGGATTCCGTCGAACGGGCGCGATTGAAAGACTTCGTGCTGTCCTTGCCCAAAGGCCTGGAGACGCGGGTGGGCGAGCGGGGCCTGAAGCTCTCTGGCGGTGAGAAACAGCGTGTGGGCGTCGCCCGCGCGATCTTGAAAAACCCGCCCATCTTGATCTTGGACGAGGCCACCTCGGCGCTGGATTCTGAAACCGAGAGCGAGGTTCAGGCCGCTTTGGCCGAGGCGGCGCGCGGTCGCACGACCATTGCTGTGGCCCACCGTCTGTCCACAATCGCCAAGGCCGACCAGATCATTGTCCTGGAAGACGGGCATGTGACCGAACAGGGCGATCACGCCGCTCTGCTGGCGGCGGAGGGGCGCTACGCCGCCATGTGGCGTCGTCAGGCGGAGGCCGGCGAGCTGGCGTGATGTGCGTTCTTTTCGGCAGGCCGTGTTTTCGCCGAATTCATGCATAAGAACCCCTCTGGCCTGTCGGGACGCAGGCTGACAGGGGACGCACAGATGAACACCACCGCATTGTTGAGCGCAGCGATCAGCGCGCTGTCGCTCGTGTTTTCAGCGGCTCCTGTCGCTCATGCTTGCGATCATGAGGATGCGGACGGCCCGGATGTGGCGCTTGTGCTGAGCGGCGGCGGAGCGCTGGCCAGCACGCATATCGGGGCCCTGAAAGTCATCGAGGAGATGGGCGTTCCCATCCATTGCGTCGTCGGCACATCCATGGGCGCGGTCGTGGGCGGCTTGTACGCCGCCGGGTATTCCGCCCAGGAACTCGAAGACATCTTTGTCTATACCGACTGGCCAGAGGTGTTCAGCGGCCGCCCTCCGCGCGAAGACCAGTCCTATCTTCAGTCTGAACGCGCCTCCGAGTATCTGACCGGCGCCTTGATCGGCTTGGGAGAAAACGGGGCGAGGTTGCCCGGCGGCATGCGCTCCATGCGCGGCCTGCGCCAGCATTTTCGCAGCCTGACCTTTCATGTGCCCCTGGATGCGGAGTTTGACGCGCTCAGCACGCCGTATCGCGCCGTGGTGACAGATTTTTCGACCGGTGCGGCGGTCGCTTTATCGTCCGGCGATCTGGTGCAATCCATGCTGGCCAGCATGGCGGTGCCGGGTGCGTTTCGCCCTCGCGAGATTGACGGCGTCCTGTATGTGGACGGCGGCATGGCGGCGCAATTGCCGGTGCGGCAGGCGCGCGAGATGGGCGCGGACATCATCATCGCCATCGACACCAGCGTGGAGCCGCCTGCGCCCGGCGAGGCGCCGTCCATGTCCGAGACCTTGCAGCAATTGATCCGGGTGACGGTCTGGCGCAATCGGCAAGCGGACGTGGCCCGACTGAAAGCGCGCGATATTCTGATCGCCCCGTCGCTGGAAGGCTTGTCGACCACGGCGTTCGATCAGGCCGCTCATGGCGTCGCCAATGGCGCACGCGCGGCTCAAGACCATCTTGAGGCGCTGCGCCAGATCGCGCAGATCGCCGCGCCGTCGCGGCGACAGATCACGCCGCGCCCGGATCTGTCCCGCTATGCGGACGCTGACATTCGGGTGGTCAATAACACCACCATTGACGACGAGGTGCTCAGCGCGCGGGCCAATCTGGAACGCGCGCTGCAAGGCGATGAAGACCTGTTGCCGCGACGCCTGAACGCGCTGACGGCGTTCGGCGCTTTGGGAGAGGCGGATCTGGCGCGGGATGAGAGCGGTCTGGTTTTGATGGTGGATGAGCGCGATATCGGGCGCAGCCAGCTTCAGGGCGGGGTGCGCATGTCCAACACGTTCGCAGGGGATTCCACCTTCTCGGTGCTGGCGCGGTATTCGCGTCGACCGTTTTCTCATCGCGGCGGGGATTTCAGCCTGTCAGTAGAGCTGGGCACCACGAACGGGCTGGAAGCGGTGCTCCAGCAGCCCTTCGGTGAGGCGGGCCGATATTTTTACGAGCCAAGCCTGTTTTATGAGGGCGAGGAGACGCCTCTGAGGATTGGGGATGTGCGCCTGGGCGAGTTCTGGGACCAGAAAGCCGGGGGCCGATTGCGGCTGGGACGCGAGCTCGGCGATTGGGGCGTGGCCTTTGTGGGCGGTGAAGTGCGCCGCGGGCGAAGCGAAGCCAAGGTGACCTTGCTGTCTGATCTTCAGCCCGTGGTCTATACGCTGGCGGGGTTTGGCGGTGGGGTCCGGGTGGATACGCTTGACCAACTCAGCTGGCCCAGCCGCGGCATGGCGCTCAGCGCTGAAGTCTATCAGCTCTTCAACGTCGGCGACGACGCCTCTAACACAGTTCAGCTCTCCGTCTCCGGGCTTCAGGCATTTGAGTTCGGAGGGGCGACTTTGCTCACTTCCTTCCACTCCGGCATGGTTCAAAATGAAAATGATGATCCGATCGATCTGATCTCCCTGGGCGGGTTTCGCTCCATCTCCGCCTACGCGCAAAACGCCATTCCGACCAATGCCTATGTCTATGGGTCTTTGGAAGCGTATCAACGACTGGACCGCACCGGCGCCGTCTTCAACGTGCCGGTCTATGCGGGCGTGCTGCTGGAAGCGGCCCATGTGGAGCTGGATTTCCTGGCCGCCGGTGAGGCGGGCGCCACCTATTCCGGCGCGCTCTATCTGGGCGTGGACACCGTGCTGGGGCCGGTCATTCTGGGCGGGGCGATCGGGGAGGAAGGCGCGGGCGGCGTGTTCTTGCATGTGGGCAGTTCGTTTTAACGCTCGTTAACGCCTAACACTTTCGATAATTGATATGCGACGATCTGCCTAATAGTCCGCCTGACGCTGGGGCGCGACACTCTTGCGATAAAACAAAGCCTGCAACCCCAACGGCAGCGGGCTCTAGCGGGAGGTTTTGTATGGCTGACATCGTCATTCTCGGCGCGGGTCTGGGCGGGTTGCCCATGGCGTTCGAAGCGCGCGAACAGATGCGCAAGACTGACACCATCACGGTGATCAGCGATTCCCCGACATTTCATTTCACCCCGTCCAACCCTTGGGTGGCGGTGGGCTGGCGCGAGGCCGAGCAGATCAAGATCGAGCTGGCGCCGCTGTTGAAAAAGCGCGGCATCGAGTTCATCCATGCCGCCGCCACCAAGGTTCATCCCGATCGCGACCAGGTGGAGCTGAGCAATGGCGAGACCCTCAGCTATGATTATCTGGTCATCGCCACGGGACCCAAGCTCGACTTTGACGCCATCGAAGGGCTGGGACCGCATGGCGGCCATACCCAGTCGGTCTGTCATGTGAACCATGCAGAACTCGCCGGGGAGGACTGGGAGAAACTGGTCGCGGATCCGGGGCCGGTGATTGTCGGCGCGGTGCAGGGCGCGTCCTGTTTCGGTCCGGCCTATGAGCACGTTTTCACGCTGGAAACCGATCTGCGGCGCAAGAAGATCCGCGATCAGGTGCCCATGACCTTCGTGACCTCAGAGCCTTATATCGGCCATCTGGGCCTGGACGGCGTTGGGGACACCAAGGGCCTGCTCGAGCATGAGCTGCGCCAGCGCTCGATCAAATTCATCACCTCCGCCCGCATCACGAAAGTCGAAGCGGGCCTGATGCATGTGGAGGAAGTGGGGCGCCAGGGCGAAGTGGTGGAAACCCATGAACTGCCCTTCAAGCACTCCATGGTGCTGCCGGCCTTCAAGGGCGTGGACGCGGTGTTTGGCGTGGATGGTCTCGTCAATGAAAAGGGCTTCGTGCTGGTGGACCGCCATCAGCAAAATCCCAACTGGCCGAAAATCTTTTCCGTCGGCGTCTGTGTCGCCATTCCGCCCGTCGCATCCTATCCGGTGCCAGTAGGGGTGCCGAAAACCGGGTTCATGATCGAATCCATGGTGCGCGCCGCCGCCAAGAACATCCGCGCCCTGATCGACGGGCAGGAGATGAAGCATGAATCCACCTGGAACGCGGTCTGCATCGCGGACTTCGGCGATGGCGGGGTGGCGTTCGTGGCCATGCCGCAAATCCCGCCTCGCAATGTGAACTGGGCCGTGGAGGGGGGCTGGGTCCATATGGCGAAGGCGGCGTTTGAGGGCTATTTCCTGGGCAAGATGCGCCGCGGGGTGAGCGAGCCCTTTTATGAGCGCATGATGCTGGACCTGCTGGGCATCACCAAGGTGCGTGACAGCAAAGCGTGATCTAGGCCTGAGATCAGGACGCAAAAAACCCCGGCGTGGGGGACGCCGGGGTTTCTCGCCTGACGACTGGGGCGAACCTTCTAGGAAAAGGCGCCGCCAGGCTTCACCCCCAGGACCTTGAAGATCATGGCGGCGGGACAAAACCCGGTGAAACTGGACTGAACCAGGTTCAATCCCACAAAAGCGGTCAGCCACAGCCAGTAGGGACTGTGAAGCTGTGACAGGAGTAGGGAAACCAGAACCATGGTTCCTGCCAGCAAGGTGACTGCGCGTCCGATTGTCATGGTGCCCTCATTTGTTATCAGTTTTGATAATTGATAAAAGATATGCCGTCTAGCGGGCGGGCTCACCATGTGGCGGACTGACGCGGCGGCGGTCGTGACAGAAGCCAAACAGCAAAACGCCGGCCTCAATGAGGCCGGCGTTGTACCGATCAGGCTGAGCGCTGGGCTTAGCCGTGTTCTTCGATATGCGCTTCCATCGCATCGTATTGGTCTTTCACCTTGCCGCGCGGGGCTTTGGTGATGGCGTCCGTGATCACGATGGCGAGCGTTGACGCCAGGAAGCCCGGGATCATCTCGTAGATGAAGGCGGACAGTGACCCGCCATTGATCGAGAGGGGCGCATACAGCCAGAACAGCACCACGACCGCGCCGGTCACCATGCCGGCGATGGCGGCGGACCGGCTCATATCTCTGCGATACAGGCTGAACAGGATCAGCGGGCCGAAGGCGGCGCCGAAACCGGCCCAGGCGTTGGACACCAGATCCAGGATCGAGCTTGAGCGGTCAAAGGCGAGGAAGATCGCCACCAGCGACACCACCAGCACCGACAAACGTCCGATCAGCACCAGTTCTTTCTGGCTGGCGCCGCGGCGCAGGAAGGTCTTGTAGAAGTCCTCGGTCAAAGAGCTGGAGGACACCAGAAGCTGGCTGGAGATGGTGGACATGATCGCCGCCAGGATCGCGGCCAGCAAGAAGCCGCCCACCAGCGGGTGGAACAGGATCTGGCTCATCAGGATGAAGATGGTTTCAGAATCCGTGAACTCGAGGCCGCTTTGTTCGATCATCGCGCCGTTCTGGGTGACGAAGGCGAGACCGAAAATGCCGGTGAGCACGGCGCCGATGACCGTGACGATCATCCAGGTCATGCCGATCAGACGCGCGGTGGCCACCTCCCTGAGCGTACGGATCGCCATGAAGCGCACGATGATGTGCGGCTGTCCGAAATAGCCCAGACCCCAGCTCATCGCCGAAATGATGCCGATAATGCTCATGGAGGTGAGCGGGTCGGGGATCATGGACAGATAGTTCGGCGTGTCGGCTACGGCGCGGGTGGTCTGCGCGATTTCGCCCAGACCGCCCAGCTGCGTGAAGGCCACGATAGGCACCATGATCAGGGCCACGAACATGATCACGCCCTGCACGAAGTCTGTCAGGCTGACCGCCAGGAAGCCGCCGAAAAGCGTGTAGGCGATCACCACGCCGGCCGTCAGAAACAGGCCCAGCCGGTAATCAAGGCCGAAGCTGGCTTCAAACAGCTTGCCGCCCGCTACAACGCCGGAGGAGGTGTAAAGCGTGAAGAAGATCACGATCACCACCGATGACAGGATCCGCAGGATGCGGGTGTCATCACTGAAGCGCTTCTCGAAATAGTCGGGGATGGTGATCGCGTCGTCTGCGATCTCGGTGTAGACGCGCAAGCGCGGCGCCACCAGCAGATAGTTGAAATACGCCCCGATCACGAGGCCCACCGCGATCCAGGCGGCGCCCAGACCCGACACATAAACCGCGCCGGGCAAGCCCATCAGCATCCAGCCCGACATGTCGGACGCGCCCGCAGAGAGCGCGCCGACGGCGGGGTGAAGTTTGCGACCGCCCAGCATGTAGCCGGAGACGTCGTCAGTGGATTTCTTGTAGGCGTATAGCCCGATGCCGAGCATCAGGACGAAGTACGCCCCAAGCGACACAAGCGCTTCAACTTGCATGATGGCCCCCGAATGAACGCGTAAAGAGTTCGATTAAGTTATGGTTTTGAGCTTACGGCCGGGTCTGGCCATTGCCGCGGACACGGTATTTGAAGCTGGTCAGCTGCTCCAGCCCCACCGGACCACGCGCGTGCATTTTGCCCGTCGCGATGCCGATTTCCGCGCCCATGCCGAACTCGCCGCCATCAGAGAACTGAGTGGAGGCGTTATGCATGACCACGGCGGAGTCGATCTCATTGAGGAAACGCTCGGCGATCGCCGCGTCCTCGGTGACGATGGCGTCTGTATGCGCGGACGAATGCTCGGAGATGAAAGGAATAGCCGCGTCGGGGCCGTCCACCAGCTTCACTGACACGATAGCGTCGAGATACTCGGTATAGAAATCCTCGTCGGTCGCCGGTTTGATCCGCGCCTCGATCTCGCGGGCGTCCGCTTCGCCGCGCACTTCGCAATCTCCCAACGCGTCGAGGGCCATGGGCAGGAAGTCTTTGGCGATCGAGCGATCCACCACAAGGCTTTCGGTCGCGCCGCAAACGCCGGTGCGGCGCAATTTGGCGTTTTTCACGATCGCCGCCGCTTTGGTCAGGTCCGCCGCCGCGTTCACATAGGTGTGGCAATTGCCGTCCAGATGCAAAAGCGTCGGCACGCGCGCCTGGTCACGCACCAGCGACACCAGCCCTTTGCCGCCGCGCGGGATCACCAGATCCACATACTCCGCGCAGGTCAGAAGCGCCTGCACCGCGTTACGGTCGGTCGTGTCGATCATCTGAATGCATTCAAGCGGCAGCTCCGCCGCTTTCAGGCCTTCGGCCAGGCATTCCACGATCACGCGGGTGGAGTTCAGGCTTTCAGACCCGCCGCGTAAGATCACGGCATTGCCGGATTTCAAGCATAGCGCACCGGCGTCCGCGCCCACATTCGGGCGGCTTTCATAGATCATGCCGATGACGCCCAGCGGCGTGGCGACGCGCTCGATGGTCAGGCCGTTCGGGCGCTCGGTGGTGTGCAGCACCCGGCCCACCGGGTCCGGCAGCGCAGCGATCTGGTCCAGCGCATCGGCGATCGCGTTCACCCGGTCTTCGTCCAGGATCAGCCGGTCGATGAAGGCGGCGGGCTTGCCTGCGGCCTTGACGCTGTCGACATCCTTGGCGTTCGCCTCCAGAAGCCGTGCGCGGTTGTCGCGCAGGGCTTGGGCGGCGGCGGTCAACGCCTTGTTCTTGCGTTCGGTTGAGGCGGACGCAAGCGAACGGGCGGCGGTCGCGGCGCGACGCCCCAATTCGTTCACATAGGCGGTAACATCAGAAGTGTCTGGCATGTCGTTCATCCGGCTGAGAACAGCGGTCATACGGTGGCTGGCTCCTTTATAGCGTCTGTTATCGGGGGCGGGCGAGTGAAAGTCCTAGTCGCGTAGCTCGACGGCGCGCGAATAGGCGGCGGTGAGCGCGGCGTTCAGGCGGTCATCAAGCACGCCATCATGATTGAGGGCGTTGACCCCGGCGGCGGTGGTGCCGCCCTTGCTCATGATGGAATTGCGCAGGTCTTCAAACCCGGCTTCATCTTCAAGCGCGAGGGCCATACAGCCCGCTATGGTTTCAATCACCAGGCGTCGCGCATCCTTGGGGCCGAAGCCTTGGGCCTCGACGGCCTTTTGATAGGTGCGGGCGAATTCGAAAACATAGCCAGGGCCGCTGCCTGCGGCAGCGGTGATGCGGTCGATCTGGTCTTCGTCCTCGAGCCAGATCGCTTCGCCCACAGCTTCGCCAAGCACGGTCCCAAGCTCGCGATGGTCTTTGGTGGCGGCAGCGTCAGCATAAAGACCGCTGACGCCGCGACCCACACGGGCGGGCATGTTGGGCATGAGACGCAAGGCGCTGACGTCGCCTGCGGCGGCGGACACCTTGGCGGCAGACGCGCCAGCGGCGATCGAAACCACGCAACCGCCATCCTTGACAAATTTGGCGGCCGGCGGAATGGCGACATCGATCAGCTGGGGTTTGACGGCCAGGATCAGTGCATCAAAGCGTTCGGATGCGTCCAGATCGTCCACGGACTTCACCCATTTCACGCCCGCAGGCAGTTTGGGTTCGCCCGGATCGACCACGGTCACACCGACGCCGCCAAGTTTGATCCATCGCGAAAGCAGGGCGCCGCCCATATTTCCGCATCCAACCATAATCAAATTCCAGCGCACGAAACCTCCGTCACCGCTTTTGGTTCAAAGAGCGTCAATCCAGTCTGACGCGTCGCCGCACCATTTAGATGACGAAGTAAGATTTTTCAACTCGATGCAGAGTTCAGATGCTGCAACCGTTCGTAAACTACGCTGTCATATGATTTTGAACGCTGAAGAAAGATTGGGGGGCTCCCCTTGAATTGTTTCGAACAAAAAGTATCTTCCGCGCATGTTTGCGGCATGCTGCGCCGCGTCACTGGAGAGTATTGTTTTGTCTGATCGCCAACGCGTCGTTGTGAAAATTGGCTCATCCCTCCTCGCCAATGAGGAGCACCTCACTCTGCGCTACGCCTTCATGCACGGGGTGATGGAAGATGTCGCCCGTCTGCGCGACGAGGGCATTGACGTGGTTCTGACCTCGTCCGGGGCCGTGGCGATTGGATTGTCCACTATCGGCGTGGCGCCGGAAGAAGCGGGGCTTTTGGACAAGCAGGCCGCCGCCGCTTGTGGCCAGCCGCTCCTGATGAACGCTTACAAGCAGATCGCGCTCGAATACGGGTTCGATATCGCGCAGGTGCTGGTGACGCTGGATGATCTGGAAGATCGCCGTCGTTTCCTGAACACCAAGAACACCATTACGCGCCTGATCGAGCGCGGCGTGATGCCGATCGTCAATGAGAACGACTCCGTGACTACGGCTGAGCTGAAGGTGGGCGATAATGACCGCCTCGCCGCCAAGGTCGCGCAGATGGTTCAGGCCGACAAGTTGGTGATCCTGACGAGTGTTGACGGTCTTTATGACCGCAACCCGGAAGACGAGGGCGCCCAGCACGTGCCGGTGGTCGAGGATGTGTCTGAATATCTGGAAGTGACCAGCTCAGTCAGCGCTTTGGGCACGGGCGGCATGCTGACCAAGATGCGCGCCGCGAACATGGCCCAGAATGCCGGTGTTGAAACCATCATTGGCCAAGGTGAGGTTGACCGTCCGGTCTCGGCGCTTTTGAAAGACGAACGCCGCCATACCAAATGTGTTGCGCTGGGTGACCCCGACAGCTCTTGGGCGATCTGGCTCACAGACCGTCTGCAGCAAGCGGGCGGCCTGGTGGTGGACGAGGCGATGGCTGAAAAGCTGCGCAAGGACCGGGCCGACATCGGCCGCTGCGACATCGTTTCCGTACAGGGCGAATTCAGCAAGGGCGACGTGCTGCATATCTATGACGAGGACGGCGAGGAGCTGGCCCGCGGCATGTCCAATTTCACATCAGCTGAAATCCTGCTGCTGGCCCGGAACACGGATTCCACGCCGTCTGAGCTGCTGGGATACGAATCAAAGCCGAGAATCATCGCCGCCGACAACATGGCCGTGATTCAGGATCACCACCTGACTTGGGAAGCGCCGACGGAATCTGTGACTTTGGTCGGCTGACTTCGGCGCATGCGCCAATTGTGGAACGAGGAGAGGGGCGCTCATAGCGCCCCTTTTTCTTTGGCCGGAAGGCGGCGACGCGTCAGCTCGGGCTGTCCCAGATGCGAGCAGCCCCGCCTTGCGGGGCAAGGCGGGGCTGGTGCTCACACTGTGTGGGGTGTCATCGCCGCTGATGGCTCCTCGGGACGGGCTCGAACCGCCGACCCAGCGATTAACAGTCGCTTGCTCTACCAACTGAGCTACCGAGGAACACTCATCAGCGATGAGGGGGTGTGTATATCCAGAGCCTTGGACGCGATCAAGCGGCTGTGTGCAGCCCGATGCAGTTTCGTTTCAGTCCGGCCTGTTCCACGCAAAAAAATCGGGAGCCCGAGAGCTCCCGAAAAGGCATTGGGTGGATGGTGGGGTGTCTTCGAAGGAAGACGAGTAAACAAATACTGAGTCGGGAGTTAACAAGCGCCTAACGTTAATGAAAATTCTCCACATTCCGTCGGGGCTTCGCCGATGGTCGCAGACCGGGGCGGACTATGCTAGTTTACCCGTTAAACAAAGCAGACGGGGAGGTTTGCATGGCTGAACGCAGCGCCACTTATCAACAATTCTGGCCCTTTTACCTTCGTGAACACGCCGAGGCGGGAACGCGATACATGCATTATGCGGGCACGCTTATCGGCACCACGATTCTGCTGGCTGCGCTACTGACGCAAACCTGGTGGGCGGTGCTGTTATGGCCGTTGACCGGATATGGCTTCGCCTGGGTCAGTCACGCCTTTATCGAGCGCAACAAACCGGCGACCTTTATCCATCCGTTCTGGTCTTTCATCAGCGATTATCGAATGACGGCGCTGGCTTTCACGGGTCGGCTCAAGCCCGAGCTGGTCAAGGCGGGCGTGCTGGATCACCCGCACGCACACGCGGCGGAGTAATCCACTTTAACCGGACGGTCCGAAAGGACCGTCCGCAAACGCTTGTCTGGAAAAGGGTGGAGGCGCCACCCGGAATCGAACCGGGGTACACGGATTTGCAATCCGCTGCGTCACCACTCCGCCATAGCGCCGTCCTGTGGTGGTCGTCCTCTATACAAAAGCCGGAGGACGCCCGCAACGCGCTTTCAGCGGGCTTTAACAGCTGAATATGTGGAAATATGCAGTGGCTTGGCGTCGCAGGGGCGCGGCTTGGCCTTGCGGCTCGGAAAGCGAGCACGATATAAGCGGCGAAAGACTCATTCAAAGGGACGCTGTCGCGCCATGTCCGAATTCGAGACCGCCCGCCTCGCCATGGTCAACAGCCAGATCCGTCCGAACGACGTGACGGATCATCGTATCCAGGATGCGATGGCTGACATTCCGCGTGAGCGGTTCTTGCCCAAATCCCAGGCCGCCAAGGCATACGCAGACACCGAAGCGCGTGTGGCCGAGGGCCGCTACATGCTGACGCCGCGCGATCTGGCCAAGCTCATTCAGGCCGCTGACATCCTGCCCAGCGACGTGGTGCTGGATGTGGCGTGCGGTCGAGGCTACTCCACCGCCGTGCTGGCTCGCCTCGCCGAGACTGTGGTCGGGTTGGAGCAAAAAGATCTCGGCCTCGCTGAAAAGGCGACCGATGCGCTCAACGCCATTGAGACCGATAACGCCGCTGTGGTGGAAGGCGAGCTGTCAAAAGGCGTGCCGGGGCAAGGTCCGTTCAATGTGATCATCGTCAACGGCGCCGTGGCCGAGCCGGCCCAGGCCTGGCTGGATCAGCTCAGCGTCGGCGGCCGTCTGGCTGTCATTGTCCGCGACGGAACTGTGGGCCGCGCGCGTATCTACACCAAGGCTCAGAATACGGTGGGCGATCGCGATGTCTTTGACACCAGCGCGCCCTATCTGCCGGGCTTTGAACCGGAGGCGAAATTCGCTTTTTAGGCAGGCTGTCATCGGATTGTCCGCCAAGGGTGACATTTTGCACCGTACACCGTGTCTTACCCGTCCTATATAGAGGCGGATAAGTTTTGCGCGACTTGCGCAAGGGATGGTCAAGAGGGACGCCCCATGAAACGTTTGCTTTGCGCCGCCGCATTGTCGGTTTTCTCGTTCAGCCTGGCGCCCATGGGGATGGCGCATGCGCAATCTCTTCAGGAGACGCTGGTCGCGGCCTATGAATCCAATCCCACGCTCGGCGCTCAGCGCGCCAGCTTGCGGCAGTCCGAAGAGGGCTATTTCCAGGCCCGCGCCAGTGCGCTGCCCAGCCTGTCCGCCAACGGATCGGTGGGTGAGACGCTGGACACCTGGGGCGGTGCGCAAGAGAGCGACTCCTCCAGCTATGGCCTGACGCTGAACCAGTCCATTTATCGCGGCGGGCGCACCCGTGGCTCCATCGACGCCGCCCTGGCGCGAATCGAAGCGGCGCGCCAGCAGCTACGCTCAACCGAGCAATCGGTTTTGCTGGACGCTGTCAGCGCGCACATGAACGTGGTGCGCGACCAGCAGATCATCGCCATCCGCAGCAATAACGTGGAAGTGCTCGCCGAACAGCTGCGCGCTGCGCGCGACCGGTTTGAAGTGGGTGAAATCACCCGCACCGACGTCGCTCAGGCTGAAGCGCGCCTGTCGGGCGCCCGGGCCCAGTTGTCTGCAGCGCAAGCCGCGCTGGCCGCTTCGCGCGCCGGTTACGCCCGTGTGGCGGGCGTCGACCCTATCCAGCCCGTCAGCGCCGGCCCCGCCGAACAGGCGCCGGATGAATTCGCCGACGCTGCGGAAGTCGCCATCAGCCGCAATCCTGATCTGTTGGCCGCCCAGTTTTCAGAACTGGCTGCTGAGCATTCTGTGCGCGTCGCGCGCGGCGCTCAATTGCCTGAAGTGAGCCTGCGGGGGAGCATATCCGAAGGCCGCGAGAGCGATTTCTCCGGCCAGGGCCGCGGGTCCGCCTCGGTGACGGCTTCGGTGTCGATGCCGATTTTCACTGGCGGACTGAACCGCTCGAACGTGCGCCAGGCGCGCGCGACCGCGGATCAGGCGCGCCTGTCGGGGCTGACAGTGCGCCGTCAGGTGATCGAGGGCGCAACGAATGCGTGGAACAATTATCTCGCAGCGCTCGCCGTGATCGAATCAAGTCGTCAGGCGGTCCGGGCGAATGAAATCGCCTTTGAAGGCGTCGAGCAGGAGGCCCTTGTGGGGCTGCGGACTACGCTGGACGTGCTTAACGCCGAGCAGGAATTGCTGAACTCCCGGCTTGAGCTGGTGCGTGCTGAACGCGATCTGACCGTGGCCAGCTATGCGCTCCTGCAAGCCATGGGGCAGTTGGACGCCGCCAGCCTGGCTCTGCCGGTCGACGCCATGGATGTCGAGTCGCGTTTTGAAGACTCCCGTCGGGCTAACTTCGACTTAACGCCCTGGAATTAGACCTAGGAAATCAAGGAAGGGCGCTGGACAGCTGAGGCTTGCCGCGCCTAACCTGTGCGCCGCCGTTTACCCCTCGACGGACGAAGGACGTCTCTATGGCTCAGGATAGTGCTGAACAAGAACCGACGATGGAGGAAATTCTCGCCTCCATTCGCCGTATCATTAACGAAGACGAAGAAGAGCCCAAGGCTGAAGAAGCCGAGGCCGAAGCCGAACCCGCCCCTGAACCGGAGCCCGAGCTTGAGGCGGAACCTGAGCCGGAACCCGAACCCGAGCCGGAGCCTGAGTTCGAGGCCGAACCCGAGCCGGAGCCGGAACCCGAGCCTGACATGGACATGGACGACGCGCTTGAGCTGACTGAGCGCGTTGAAGAGGACGAGCCGGTCGATCTCGCCGATGATCTGATGATCATGGACCGCGAGCCGGAACCTGAGCCGGAACCCGAGCCTGAGTTTGAGGCTGAACCGGAGCCTGAGCCCGTCGAAGAAGACGCTCTGATCGACGCCGCGCCGGCCTCTGCGGCTGCGGGCATGTTCGCCGCCCTGTCTGAAAACCTTCGGGTCTCCTCCCAGCAAGGTCAGACCCTTGAAGCCATGGTGCGTGAAATGATGCGCCCGATGCTCAAGCAATGGCTGGATGAAAACCTGCCCTCCATCGTTGAGGAAAAAGTGCAGGCTGAAATCGAGCGCATTGCGCGCCGCGGCCGCTAGTCTGGCCCAAGTCGAACACGATCAAACGGGCGCCGCTGGACGGCGCCCGTTTTGTTTCAGCCTTCTGTTTTCATAACCCTCCCCGAGACCGACCATGCGTGACCTGACCCAAGCCATTGAAGAGCTGACTCCGTGGCTGGAGAGCCTCGAGGCGGAGCGCAAAGCCGCCGTCTCCCAGTGCTATAAAGGGGTCGGAATCGCCTTTGGCGGTGTGGCCGTGTTCTTGATCATATCGGGACTCGCCGGCTTTCCCGCGCCGGTCATGCTGGTCGGCTCTGGACTGATCGTTCTGGGGGCCATGATCTGGGGCAATAGCGCGCTCAATGCGCTGCGAAAGACCGTGAAGTCCGGCCTTAATGACCGCTTCGCCTCCGCTTTTGGCATGCGTTACAGCGCCGAGGTTCATAACCCGGTGCGCTTTGACGCGTTTCGTGAGCATGGCCTGCTGCCGGGCTCGGATCGCAAGAGTTTCGAGGACATGTTCTCGGGCGACTCCTATGGCGCGGATTTCGATATCTATGAGGCGCATCTGGAAGAGCGCCGCCGCACCAAGAACCGCACCTATTACGTCACCGTGTTTCGCGGCGTGCTGATCCGGATCAACTTCCCGCGCACGGTCGAGGGCGTCACCCTGGTGACCCGCGACAAGGGCGTTTTCAACGGCCTTGAAGGTTGGGGAAAGAAGCTCTTCAGCGGCCGAAAGCTGGAGCGGGTCGGCCTGGTGGATCCGACGTTTGAGAAAGCGTTTGAGGTGTATGGCACCGACCAGGTGATGGCGCGCTATCTGTTGACGCCGTCCTTCATGGAGCGCTTGCTAAAGCTCGAAACCGAGCTCAAGGGCAAGAATGTGCGTTGCGTGTTTGATGATGCGCTGGGGGATGGCGACGGCCGTGGCGAATTGCTGATCGTCGCTGAGACCGGCAACAAGTTTGAAGCGGGCTCCATGTTCAAGCCGCTCACCGATCATGCCCGCGTGGAGACCCTGCACGGCGAGTTCTCGATGATCGATGACATCATCAACACCGTGCTGGAGCCCGCTCGCGAAGGCGGCGGCGTCAGCTAGGCCTTCGGCTCCAGCAAATCCCAGCGATTGCCGTAAAGATCGCGAAACACCGCCACCTTTCCATAGGGTTCGTGCCGCGTGTCTTCTTCAAACGGCACGCCATTGATTTCCATGGCCTGACGCTTGGCGTCAAAGTCTGAAGTGTGCAGGAAAAAGCCCACCCGGTCGCCGGCGAACGCGCCGATGGCGGCCACTTGTTCGACGCCCTTGGCTTTGGCGAGCAACAGTTTCACCCCGCCATCGCCAGCGCCGATCTCGACCCAACGCTTGCCGTCCCCAAGATCGTCATCGGTCAGCACGTCAAAGCCGAGCGCGGTTTTGAACCAGGCGATGGCCTCGTCATAATCGGCGACCAGATACGTCACCGCGGCGAGGGTTTGAGACGGCGCGCTCACAGGTCAAACACTCCGATGAAGGGCACGTGGTCAGAGGCTTTTTCCTTGCCGCGCACATCCTTGGCGATTTCGACGGATTTGAGCGTATCGGCCGCTTGGGGGCTGAGCAGGAGATGATCGATGCGAATGCCGTTATTTCTCTGCCAGGCGCCCGCCTGATAGTCCCAGAAAGTATATTGATGCGCCCGGCCATCGGCCTGCAGATAGGCTTCTGAATAGCCCAGCCACAAGATTTCTGCGAAGGCGTCCCGGCTGTCAGGGCGGATCAGCGCATCGCCCTCCCAGGCGGCGGCGTCATGCACATCGCTGTCGCGCGGGATGAGATTGTAATCGCCCGCCAGAATGACCGGCTCTTCCAAGGCCAGCAGTGATTTGGCGTGCGCTTTCAGGCGCTTCATCCAGGCGAGTTTATAGTCGTATTTGGGGCCGGGCGCCGGATTGCCATTGGGCAGATAGATCGACGCGACCCGCACCGGGCCATCATCCGCGCTGATCACGGCTTCGATATAACGCGCCTGCTCGTCCTCATCATCGCCGGGCAGGGCGCGCTGGCTGATCTCTTCGATCGGGCGCTTTGAGAGCAGGGCGACGCCGTTATAGGTCTTCTGGCCGACCGTCTCGACATTATAGCCCAGGTCTTCGATCTCGAGCCGGGGGAAGCCCTCGTCCACCGTCTTGATCTCCTGAAGGCACGCCACGTCAGGCTGCGCCTCCTTGAGCCAGTCGAGCACATTGGGCAGGCGCGCCTTGATCGAGTTGACGTTCCATGTGGCGACGGACAAGGTCATGAGGCAAATCCCGGTTGAGGACGAACGATAATGCGTGACATGGCGGATGACGCCTTTGAGACGGACGCGCCGCCGCGCAAGGTGACGTTTCTAGCAGTGTTCGGTTTGCTTGTGGCCAGTGTGGTTGCAGCCTGGATCGGGTTTTTCGGCTACGGCCTGTGGATTCCGCGCAGCGTCACCTTCGGCGACCGGGCGGGAGAACCGCTCGCCCAATGGATTTATTACGCCCTGAGCGCCGGCCCGGCGCTGGCGTCCGGCGCTTTGATCATGGGCTGGCTGGTGTTCTGGATCGGACGCCGCCCGGGCCTCGGGGTCCGGCTGGTGTTCTTTATTCCCGTGACCTGGTTGTGCCTGTTGCTGGCCTATTCCGCCGTTGTGGCGACTGTGTGCGGCGGCGATTTCCTGTGCCAGAGGTGATCAAAACCCTTCAAACCGGGCGATTTCGTCGACCGCGGCGCGTTTGGCGCGCAACTGATTGACGGGCGCGTCAGGGTCGGCATGGCCCAGCGCCATGCCGCAATAGACCTGATCGGGACTTTCAACGCCCAGCGCCTGGCCGACGGTTTTGCAATGAGGCGTCCAGGCTTCCTGAAAACAGCTGGCGAGGCCGCGTTCTTGCGCGGCGAGGGCGAGGCTCATCATGAACATGCCCAGATGCGCCCATTGATTGGGGTTCATCCGCTCGTCAATGACGAAAAAGAGGCCGACGGGCGCGCCAAAGAACTGATAATTCTGCATCAGCCAGTTCAGCCGCGCCGCCTTGTCTTCGCGCGGCACGCCCATGAGCGCATACATGTCCTCGCCCAGCTCGTAACGGCGGCTGCGATAGGGCTCCCACAGTTTTTCGGGATAGACGGGGAAGGCCGCTTCATCGTCGAACGGATTTTCTGCGAGTTTCTTGGAGACGGCGTCGATGACGCGTTGGCGGGCTTCGCCAGCCACGACAACCACTTTCCAGGGCTGAAGATTGCCGCCGGACGCGGCCCGACGCGCATCCTCCAGAACAGCGCGCAATTCATCCTCTGACACCGGGGTGTCGAGAAAGGCGCGGGTGGATATGCGAGTGTTGAGGGCGCCGGAAACGGACTGGCTCATGAAGTCTCCCCTGATTTTGTTTTTCACAAAGGAGCGCGAAACCTGTCGGCCTGTCCAGTCAGATTAAACGTCGCGATCAGATCGAGAAACTCGTGCCGCAGCCGCAGGCGGCGGTGGCGTTAGGGTTCCTGATTTGAAAGCTCGCGCCGATCAGCTCGTCCACATAATCAATGATCGAGCCGTCCAGAAACTCCACGCTCATCGGGTCGATCAGCACGGTCGCGCCGTTGCGTTCGATGCGCAGATCTTCGTCATTCGCGGTGTCGGTCAGATCATATTTGTAGGAAAAGCCCGAACAGCCACCGCCCTCTACGGACAGGCGCAGATAGCGGGCGTCCGATTGCGCCTTGATGATCTGGTTGATCTGGGCGGCGGCGGAGTCCGATAGCGAGATATCGGCGATGCTTGCGGCTGTGGTCATGATCGGTCTGACTTTCAACGTCTGGCGTTAAGGCGTCGCTTTAGTATATGGACGTTCCTGACGCCTGAAAAAAGACCTCAACCGACAACGGAGCTGGAAATGGCCCAGATGCGCGCTTCTTATGCCTGTGATCCGGCGAACAGCCGCGGCCGCCATCACCCCCAGCCTGAAAGCGCCATGCGCAGCGCGTTTCAGCGCGACCGTGACCGGATCATCCATTCCAGCGCCTTTCGCCGGCTGAAGGAAAAGACTCAAGTCTTCGTCGCCCATGAAGGCGACGCCTATCGCACGCGCCTGACCCATTCGCTGGAAGTGGCGCAGATCGCGCGGACGCTGGCGCGGGCGCTGAACGTGGATGAGGATCTGGCGGAAGCCAGCGCCCTGGCCCACGATCTGGGGCACCCGCCGTTTGGCCATTCGGGCGAGGACGCCTTGTCTGAAGCCATGACAGAGTTCGGCGGCTTTGATCACAACGCCCAGACTCTGCGCGTGGTGACCAAGCTTGAAACACGCTACCCCGAGTTTGAAGGCCTGAACCTCGCCTGGGAGACGCTGGAAGGCGTCGTGAAACATAACGGCCCGCTGATGCGCGCGGGCGATGACCCCACAGTGCTGCCCTGGGGCTTCAGGGCCTATCCGGGCTGGCAAGCGCTTGAGCTTCACACCCATGCCGGTGTGGAAGGCCAGATCGCGGCGCTGTCAGATGATATCGCCTACAATAATCACGATATTGATGACGGATTGCGCTCAGGCATTCTCAAGATCGAGCAATTGATGGATCTGCCGCTGGTGGGACAGGTCTTCCGCCGTTGCCGCGAACGCTATCCTGATATTTCAGAGAACATCCTGATCCATGAAGCCGTGCGTGAGCTGATCGGCCTGATGGTGGCGGACGTTCTGGAAGAGAGCCGACGGCGCCTTCAAGAGAGCGGCGCACACAGCCCCGACGCTGTGCGCGGCCTGGATCAGCCCGTGGTGGCGTTTTCAGACGGCATGACGGAAAGCCTCGCGGCGGTGCGACGGTTTCTCTATGCCAACATGTATCTGCACTACAAGGTCAAGCGCATGAAGGAGAAAGGGAAAATGGTCGTCCGAGATCTGTTCTCCGCCTTTCTGTCTGATCCCATGCTATTGCCGACAGAGCTTCAGAGGGACGCCAGGGGAGCGGGCGAGGAAGCGACAGCGCGTGTGGTGTGCGATTACATCGCCGGGATGACGGATCGCTATGCGATTGAAGAGCACCGCAAGCTCTTCCACGTGGAGGGGTGGGGTTAAGCCCCGTCTGACTGTGGAAAATCTCTAAGGACAGGGCGACTCTGCGTCAAAGCTGTTGTTATGCTTTGCGCTGCTGTACGTCGCCGAATCACGGCGGCGCTGACCGGTGTGGAACGTGAGATGACCGACGACGACACCCGTTACGGGGCCTACGCCCCGCCGCCTGACGACTATGACACCTATGATGCGCGTGAAGATGAACAGGACCGCCGCGGCTGGCTGTTCCTGGGCGCCTCGGCCGTGGTGTTCATCCTGTTCGTGGCGGTGGTGTACAACACCTTCCAGCTGGGCGTGCGCGAGCGCGGCGAAAACCCGGTGATCACCGCCGACGCCGAACCCTATCGCGTGGCGCCTGAAGATCCCGGCGGCTATGAAGCGCCGGATCAGGACCTCTCGGCCTATGAGCTGCGCGAAGGCGAAAGCGATTCGGCTGAAACCGAAACGCCGCCTGCGCGGACCGTCTCGGAAGAGCCTGTGACTCAGCAGCCCGCGGCGTCAGAGACCGAAATGCCCGCCCTTCAGGTGGAGACCGCCAGCGCGGATGCGCTGGACCCGCCGGCGGATCGTGCGCCAGAGCCAGAGCAAGAGCCTGAACCCGTCCGCACAGAACCTGCGCGCCCCGACCCCGCGCCGGCTCAACCTGCCCCGGCGCGGGCAGAGCCGCAGACCCAATCCGTCATGCAGACTGACGGCGCCTATGTGGCCCAGATCGGCGCGTTCCGGTCCCGCGAAGACGCGGAAGCGGGCTGGGTGGCGTTCACCAGCCGGTTCTCCGATCTCGCGATCGGGCATGCGCCTGATATCCAGCGCGCAGATCTGGGCGATCGCGGCGTATTCCATCGCTTGCGGGTCGCCGCCTTCACCAGCCGCGAAGACGCGGCGCAATTCTGCGCCTCGCTGGACGCCCGCGGCCAGGCCTGTCTGGTGGCGCGCCGATGAGCGTGAGCGCGGCGCTTTACGGGCTTGAGGGGGAGACCCTGACGCCCGATGAGAAAGCTTTCTTCCGCGACAGCGATCCGTGGGGCTTCATCCTGTTCGCGCGCAATGTGGACACGCCCAAACAGGTGCGGCGGCTGACCGGCGCCCTGCGCGATTGTGTGGGCCGTGAGGCGCCTGTCTTTATCGATCAGGAGGGCGGCCGGGTGCAGCGCCTGCGACCGCCGCACTGGCGCGCTGCGCCGCCGGCGCGGGTTTTCGGGGAGCTTTATGACCGCGAGCCCGAGCTGGCGCTTGAAGCGGTTCGGCTGAACCATCAGCTTCTGGGCGCCGAACTGATCGCGCTGGGCATAGACGTGGATTTCGCCCCCTGCGCCGACCTGTCGGTGCCGGGCGCCCATGACGTGATCGGGGATCGCGCCTTTCATACCGAGCCCGAGCCTATCGCGCAGATGAGCACGGCGGCGCTGGACGGCTTGCTCGATCAGGGCGTGCTGGGCGTCATCAAGCATTTGCCCGGTCATGGCCGGGCCGCGGCGGACAGTCATCTTGAATTGCCGGTGGTGACGACCGACGCTGAAACCCTGTCCACGCGCGATTTCTCGGCCTTTAAGGGCATTGAAGGCGCGCTGATGGCGATGACGGCCCATGTGGTCTACGCCGCCATCGACAGCGAACATACCGCCACTCAGTCACGCGATGTGGTGGACGGCGTCATTCGCGGCGCCATCGGGTTTGACGGCTTGTTGATGACCGATGATCTTTCCATGCAAGCGCTTGAGGGCTCTTTGAAGCAACGCGGCGAGCGGGCTCTCGCGGCGGGGTGTGAGCTGTTGATGCACTGTAATGGCCAAATGGCGGAGATGGTCGAAGTGGCGCACGCGGCGCCGGCGCTGGGCGGTCAGGCCGCCAAGCGTGCTGCGACAGCCCTCGAGGCGCGCCACAGACCGAACGTCTTTGACGCCGAGGATGGGGTGAAACGGCTCAAAGCCCTGTTTGACCAAGGGAGCGTGCCGCTGACGCCATGACCGACCTGTTTGACGGTTTCGAGGGTGATGAAGACTTCTCCGCCGCCAAGGAGGCCGGAGCGACCGAAGCGCTGATTCTCGATATCGGCGGCTGGGAAGGCCCGCTGCACCTGCTGCTGGCGCTGGCGCGCAAGAACAAGGTCGATCTCGCCGTCATCTCCATGGTGGAGCTGGCGGACCAGTATCTGGTCTTCATCAACAAGGCGCGCACCTACAGGCTCGACATTGCGGCGGAATACCTCGTGATGGCGGCCTGGCTGACCTATCTCAAATCCCGGCTATTGCTGCCCAAACCGCGTCCGGCGGATGACGAGCCTGAGCCTGAAGTCATGGCGGCGGCGCTGGCCTTTCGCCTCAGCCGGCTTGAGGCCATGCGCGCGGCCGGCGATGCACTCTTCGTAAGGCCTTTGAAGGGGCGGGACGTCTTCACCCGCGGCGCGCCCGAGGGCGTGCGCTCGATCCGCACCCCGCTCTATGAGGCCGAGCTTTATGATCTTCTGAAGGCGTACGCCACGCGGCGCGAGCGCGAAGCCTTCGCCACCTATCAGCCCAAATCACCCAATGTTTACGGGCTGGAGCAGGCGCGCAAACGCCTCAGCCATGTGGCGCGGGGGCTGACGGGCTGGGCGCGGCTGGATGAGCTGCTGCCGGATGACGACGAGCTTGGGTATGACGCGCCCAGTTCAGATTCGGTGCTGGCCTCTTCGCTTCTGGCGGCGCTTGAAATCACCAAGCATGGCGAGCTGCGGCTTCGGCAGGACGCGACCTATGCCCCGATCTGGATGCGCCAGGTCGCGGAGGCGACCGGGCTGTCTTTAGGCGAGGAGGGCTCTGAGCATGGCTGAAGAGGATAACGACCCCATCGCCGAAGCGATCAAGGCGCTGCGCGCTCAGGCCCAGGCGATACCGGCCGGAGACGCCGGACCGCCTGGCGTCAGGCTGGCGATCGACAATGAGCCTGAATTGCTGCGCATCGTTGAGGCCTTGTTGTTCGCCGCGTCAGAACCGCTTGATCTCGACACCTTGCGCGCGCGCCTGCCTGACGACACCGATGTGCGCGGCCTGATCAATGCGCTTCAGACCAAATATGCCGAAGCGGGGGTGAACCTTGTGGAGGTGGGCGGGCGCTGGCGGTTCCAGACCGCCGAAGATCTCGGCTGGCTCTTGCGCACCGAGCGTGAAGAGCCGCGCAAGCTATCCCAGGCCGCGCTCGAAACCCTCGCCATCATCGCCTACCACCAGCCGGTGACACGTGCCGAAATCGAGGAAATTCGCGGCGTTGCGGTGTCGCGCGGCACGCTCGATCAATTATTGGAAATGAAATGGATTCGCCTGCGCGGACGCCGGCGCACGCCGGGGCGCCCCGTCACCTATGGCGTGACGGATGTCTTTATGGATTATTTTGGTTTGGCGAACCTGTCGGACCTGCCCGGTGTCTCGGATCTCAAAGCGGCGGGGCTCTTATCCAGCCGCCTGCCGCCGGACTTTTCCATCCCGTCGGCGGGCCATGTGCTGCCTGATGCGGACGAGGATCTGTTCAGCGAGGATGAAGCCGCCCAGTTCCATATGGATTTCCTGGAAGGCGATGAGCTTGAGGACTGAACGCGCGTGTCACTGAAATGTCGGGCTGGAGCTGACGGGGTTATTGGACCCCGGCGCTTATATCCTCTAGTGAAGTGAGAACTGAGCGCCCTGCGCGGCTTGCCGCGTTCAGCGCATCGGACAGTGTTTGCAAGGAGAGCGTCTCATGGGTGCGCATTGGACCGGCATTCTGATCGTCGTCGTGCTCCTGGTGCTGCTGTTTGGCGGCCGGGGCAAGATTTCGGGCCTGATGGGCGATCTGGCCAAGGGCGTGACTGAATTCCGCAAAGGCTTGCGTGATGACGGCGACAAGGATGACGAGAAATCCTCGTCCACCTCCGCCTCTGCAGCCCTTGAGGAGGGCGGCGCGCAGGATAGCCAGTCCACCCGCGAGGACGAGCGCACCGGAGGCTAGGCCATGAACCCGGCCTTTGGTTTTCAGGAGCTGATCGTCATCGTCATTCTGGCGCTTGTGGTGGTGGGTCCCAAGGATCTGCCGCTCATGGTGCGCCGGGTCGGCAAGATGATCGGCCAGATCCGCGCGACGGCGCGTGAGTTTCAACGCAGTTTTGACGAGCTGGGCCGCGAGGCGGAGCTCGCTGAATTGCGCAAGGAAATCAGCTCCCTCAAATCCAATAATCCGATCAAGGATATGGAGCGCGAATTCCTGGAAACCGATGCGGAGATGATGCGCGATATGGAAGACCGTCCCCATCCGCGCACGGCCCGCCCGATGGCGGACCCCAAGCCGCTGCCAGGTGAAGCGCTGACTCCGGATCCCGAAGCGCCTGACGCTTCTGATGGTGCTGCTCAGTCTGACGCCAAATCCACCAAGACCGGAGAGGGGTGATGGATTCGCCCCGGCTTGAGCCTGACGACGAGGTGGAGTCCTCGCGCGCGCCCCTGATGGCGCATCTGGAAGAGCTGCGCGACCGGCTAATCTGGTCTTTGGCCGCGATTGTCGTGGGGTTTGTGATCTGTTTCGTCTTCGCCGAATGGATCTACAATGTGCTTCTGGTGCCGTTTGAAGATGCGGCGCGCCAGGTGCGCGGCGACGCGCTGGACCTGCAGCTGATTTTCACTGCGCCGCTCGAGTTTTTCTTCGTCAAACTCAAGCTCGCTCTGTTCGGCGCCATCGTGCTGGCTTTTCCGGTGCTCGCCTATCAGGTCTGGGCGTTTGTGCGGCCGGGCCTATACAAGAATGAACGCCTCGCTTTTGCGCCGTTTCTGCTGGCGTCGCCCCTGCTGTTCGCGGCGGGGATGGCGTTCGTTTATTACGTCATCCTGCCCTTCGTGATGAGCTTTGCGCTGGGCCAGGAGCAGATCGGGCAGGAGGGGCGCGCCAGCATCCAGCTTCTGACCCGGGTGTCGGAATACCTCAATCTGGTGACGACTTTGGCGCTGGCCTTCGGGATCAGCTTCCAGCTGCCCGTGCTGTTGTCGCTTCTGGGCAAGGCCGGGATCATCACCTCGGGTGATCTGATCCGGTTCTGGAAATTCGCTCTGGTGGGCATCGCCGCCTTCGCCGCCTTCGTGACGCCGCCGGACCCGATCAGCCAGCTCTTCCTGGCGGCGGCCATGTTCGGGCTGTACGGCCTGTCGATCCTGGCGGTGAAGCTGGTCGAGCGCAAACCGGACGAAGATGACGCCTGACGACGGCTTGTTCGCGGTGTAAACGGCGCAGGCACATCCATTTGAAGTGTGGACGCTGAGAGCCTGCGCGAGTATCACGCGGGTTCCAATTCACCGTTCGACCTTTGAGTTTTTATCATGCATGACATCCGTCTGATCCGCGATGAGCCGGCGGCTTTCGACGCCGCCATGGCCCAGCGCGGCGTGGAGCCGCAAGCCCAGCGCCTGATTGATCTGGACGCGCGCCGCCGTGAAGCGACCTCGCGCCTTCAGGAGATCGAGACCGAGCGCAACTCAAAGTCCAAGGAGATCGGCAAGGCGAAAGCCCAGGGCGATGAAGATCGCTTCAATGCGCTGCGCTCCGAGGTGGAGAGCCTCAAATCGGAAATGGAGCGTCTGACCGAAGAGGCCCGCACCGCCGAGGAAGTGCTCAACCAGCACCTCGCCGCGCTGCCCAACCGCCCCGCTGACGACGTGCCCGAGGGCAAAGACGAGAGCGAGAACGAGGAAGTGCGCGGCTGGGGCGAGCCTCGCGAATTTGAGTTTGAACCTGCCGACCATGTGACCGTGGGCGAGCGTCTGGGCCTCGATTTTGAGCGCGCCGCCGCCATGTCCGGCGCGCGCTTTGCGGTGCTGCAAGGCCCGCTGGCGCGGCTGGAGCGGGCGCTGGGTCAGTTCATGCTCGACCTTCAGACGACCGAGAACGGCTATCGCGAAACGTCCGTGCCCTACATGGTGCGCGACGAGGCGTTGTTCGGCACGGGCCAGCTGCCCAAATTCGCCGAAGACCTGTTTCGCACCACCGATGACCGCTGGCTGATCCCGACCGCGGAAGTGCCGCTGACCAATCTGGTGCGCGATTCCATTCACGCGGAAGCCAGCTTCCCGATCCGCATGACGGCGCTGACGCCATGCTTCCGCTCGGAAGCGGGCTCGGCGGGGCGCGACACGCGCGGCCTGATCCGCATGCACCAGTTCCTGAAAGTCGAGCTGGTGTCGATCGCCACGCCTGAGCAGTCAGAAGACGAGCTCGAGCGCATGACCCAGTGCGCCGAAATGGTGCTGCGCCGCCTGGAATTGCCCTATCGGGTGATGAAGCTGTGCACCGGCGATATGGGCTTCTCGGCGCGCCGCACCTACGACCTTGAGGTCTGGATGCCCAGCCAGGACACCTATCGCGAGATCAGCTCGTGCTCGACCTGCGGCGATTTCCAGGCGCGCCGCATGAATGCGCGCTACCGCAAGGAGGGCGAGAAAAAGCCTGACTTCCTGCATACGCTCAATGGCTCGGGCCTGGCGGTGGGCCGGGCGCTGGTCGCGATCCTTGAAAACCACCAGCAGGCCGACGGCTCCGTGCGCATCCCCGAGGCGCTTCAGCCCTATATGGGCGGCGTTGAGGCGATCCAGCCATGAGCGGCCCCCGCATCCTGCTCGTCAATGATGACGGCATTCATGCCCCTGGCCTGAAAGTGCTTGAAGAGATCGCGCGCACAGTCTCTGACGATGTGTGGGTGGTGGCGCCGGCGGATGAGCAATCGGGCATGGGCCGCGCTCTCACGCTGAACGCGCCGCTGCGGGTCGAACACTTTGACGATCAGCGCTTTTCCGTCTCCGGCACGCCGACCGATTGCGTGCATATGGCGATGGACATCCTGATGAATGATGCGCGTCCGGACTTGCTTTTGTCCGGCGTCAATTCAGGCCAGAATATCGCCGACGACGTGACCATGTCCGGCACCGTCGCGGCGGCCATGCATGGTATTCAGATGGGCGTGCGTTCCATCGCCCTGTCGCAAGCCTATGGCTTTGAAGGGCGCGACAAGATCCGCTGGGAGACAGCGCGCGAGCATGGCCCGCGCATCCTCAAGGCCCTGCTGGACACGCCCTGGAGCCAGAACACGCTGCTCAATGTGAACTTTCCTGACCGGGCGCCCGATCAGGTGGCCGGCTCTGAAGTCACCGTCCAGGGCAAGCGTGACCAGGTCGTCCTGCGCGCTGATGAGCGCACGGATCTGCGCGGACGGGCCTATTACTGGCTCGGCTTTAACGGCAAGCTGTCCGACCCGGCCGTGGGAACGGATTTGCGCGCGGTCTATGAAGGGCGGATCTCGATCACGCCGCTACATCTGGACCTGACCAATTACGACGCCCGCACCCGCCTGAAAGACGCGCTCGGAGAGACGCTGAACCCATGACCGGCACGCCCGACACCCGCATGATCCAGCTTGTGATGGCGCTGCGACGGGCGGGCGTCTCCGACAAGCAGGTGCTGATGGCGATCGAGCGCACGCCGCGCGAGCTGTTCGTGCCCGAAGGGTTCGTGGATCAGGCGTTCGAGAACCGGCCTTTGCCGATTGATTGCGGCCAGACCATCTCCCAGCCCTTCGTGGTGGCGGCGATGACCGAAGCGCTCAAGCTTGATGATCGGTGCAAGGTGCTCGAGATCGGCACAGGGTCTGGCTATCAGGCTGCGGTGCTCGCGCGTCTCTCCCGACGCGTCTACACGGTCGAACGCTATCGGACCCTCGCCAAGGAAGCCGAGGCGCGGTTTCACGCCTTGCGCCTGTCCAATATCGTCACCCGCATCGGGGATGGCTCTCTGGGCTGGCCTGAACAGGCGCCGTTTGACCGGATCATCGTCACCGCGGCTGCGGCGTCGCGTCCCGACACGCTGCTCGATCAGCTCAAGCCGGGCGGGATCTGCGTCGCGCCGGTGCAGAACGGTCCTGTGCAGACGCTGATGCGCTACGACAAGTCCGATGAGGGCGAGGTGACGGAAACCGCGCTGTTTGACGTGCGTTTCGTACCCTTGGTGCCGGGCGAGGCCAGGGCGCTCTAGGCTTTGCTCGAGAACCGGCTGCGATTTCGTCCTCTGGCGTGATAAGATCTCTTTGCAGGGACCGCTACTGACGGGGTCCCGTGGTTACACAAGGAGCTCCCCATGAAACTTTTCGCAGCATTGACGGCTCTGAGCGCTTCGCTGGTCATGACGGGCGCCGCGCTGTCGCAATCTGACGATACGGATGAAGCGCCGTTCGTCCCAGAAGGCTATGAGCTGACGGGCGAGACCCGCTCCTGCCTGTCCCTGACGCGTATCGACAGCATTGATACGGTCGATGAGAACGCCTGGCTGGTGACGATGAGAAACCGCGACGCCTATGTGACCCGTGTCGGTAGCGGCTGCCGGTCTGCAGCGCGTTCGTTCACCTATATCAGCTATAGCGTTCCAGGCTCCCAGCTCTGCCGGGGCGAAATCGTGCGCGTGATGGATCAAGGCACAAACACGGTTGTGGGCAGCTGCGGCATTGGCGAATTCGAAGAATTGAGCCCGTTGCCGGAAGACGCCAGCTAAAGTCAACACACGGTTAACGCTCATCCGCCATTCTGCCAGAACAGAGTTCAAGGCAGGACAGGGTGTATGCGCCCTATGATGCGCACAAGTTTGCTGGGGCTGAGCGTCGCGGCGGTGTTATCCGCTTGCGCTGCGCCGTTGCGTGCGCCTGCGCCTATCGAGCATGGATCAGGCGCGTCGGCCCGCTCGACAGCCAGCTGCGGGCGCAGCGTTTCGGTTCGCCCTGGGGATACGCTGTTTGCGATTGCTCAGCGTTGCGGCGCCTCGGTGAGGGATCTGGCGGCTGAAAACAATTTGCGCGAACCCTACACCCTGCGCACCGGGCAAAGCCTGCGCTTGCCAGGGCCGTCCGTCTACACGGTGCGGCGGGGCGATAATCTGTATCGGATCGCACTTGCGCACGGCATGAGCACGGATCAGCTGGCGCAGCTGAACGGCCTGCGCCGCCCCTACACCATTTATCCCGGTCAGGATTTGTCCGTGAACGGCCCGGCGCGGTCCGTGGCGCAGGCGCGCCCTCCCGTCGCCAGCGGCGGCGGTTCAACCGCGCGCTCAGATCCGCCGCCGCGCCGCGCCAGCCCGCCGCCCCAGGCCTCCACGGCCAATGCGCCCAGCTTCCAATGGCCGTTGCAAGGTCAAGTCATCACGCCTTATGGCGGCGCGGAAGGCAGCCGGATTGACGGCATCCGCATCGCCGCGCGTCTGGGCGATCCGGTGCGCGCCGCCGCAGATGGCGAAGTCGTTTACGCCGGCAATGAGCTTCAGGGGTATGGCGAGCTGGTCCTTGTGCGGCACGCCAATAACTGGGTGACGGCCTATGGCCTCAACTCGATCTTGCGGGTGAATGTCGGCGACCAGGTCACGACCGGGCAGCACATCGCTGATGCAGGCGCATCCGGCTCTGAGACCCGAACAGCGCTTCATTTCGAAGTGCGGCGGGGCGTCAGTCCGGTCGATCCCATGCAGGTTTTGCCCGCCCGATAGAGCCCGACTGAGTAAATCAGGTGACGACATACCGCCGGGTCTTGTTGCATGCGGCGCGGACACCGATATATTCCGGCAACCTTAATCGCTCGTTTTTACCGGAGCCGCCATGTTTTCCGCGACTGACTCTGTCTTCCTCGCCACCGCCGCCGCTTCTGGCGCACAAGGCGGACTCGTCCCCATGCTGATGCAATTCGCCCCGTTCATCCTGATCTTCGTGGTCTTCTACTTCCTGCTGATCCGTCCGCAGCAGCAGAAAGCCAAGGCGCACCGTGAAATGGTTGAAGGCCTTCGCAAGGGCGATGAAGTCGTCACCTCCGGCGGCATGATCGGCAAGGTCACGCGTGTGGCTGACGCCGAAGCGACGGTCGAACTCGCCGAAGGCGTCCGGGTGAAAGTGCTCAAGCACACCATTATGGAAGTGCGTACGCGCACCGAGCCGGCCAATGACGCCTCCGACGCCAAGTCTTCCGACTAAGGCCTGACTGACATTCCGGCGTCGGGCTCTCGGCCCGGCGCCGCCGGACGCTTGAGAGCCCCATGCTGTATTTCGCTCCCTGGAAGACGACGGTCGTCACCCTCGTCATCCTGATCGGCCTTCTGTTCACTCTGCCCAATTTCGTACCGGAAAGCGTTCGTCTGGACGCCAATGGCGAACCCAAGGGCGTCTTTACGGTTCTGCCGCACAAGACGATCAATCTGGGGCTCGATTTGCGCGGAGGCTCGCACCTGGTGTTCCAGGTGGACATGGACGAAGTGCGCCAGGAGCGTCTTGAGAACCTGCAAGATGATGCGCGCAGCGCCCTGCGCGAAGACCCGCCCATCCTGATCGCGGGCTCGCCTGCGGTCGTGGAAGGCCAGGTCATCGTTCGATTGTCGCGACCTGACGACATGGATCGCGCCCTGGAGCGTCTGGAAGAGCTCAACGAGCCGATCACCACCGCCGCCGGCGGGCAGGGCATGACCCAGACCCTGACGATCAATCAGGGCGATGACGACCGGACCATTCGACTGGGCATCACCGAGGCGGCGCTGGACGCCGTGCGTCAGCGCACGGTCACCCAATCCATTGAAGTCATTCGCCGCCGTGTGGACTCCACCGGCACGACCGAGCCCAATATCGCCCGTCAGGGCGAGGATCGGGTGCTGGTCCAGGTGCCCGGCGAAAGCGATCCTCAGCGCATCATTGATCTGGTGGGCACCACGGCGCGCCTGACCTTCCACATGGTGGAAGAGGGGATCACCATTAATCCCGACGGCACAGGCCGGACGCCGCCCGGCGTCATGATCTTGCCGTCTGAACGCTCGAGCGAGCCTTATCTCGCCGTCCAGCGCCGGGCGCTTGTGACCGGTGAGCAGCTGGTGAACGCCGGTCAGGCGTTCGACCAGAACGGCCAGCCCGCCGTGAGCTTCCGCTTCAACACCTCCGGCGCACGCTCGTTTGCAGAAGCGACCACCCAGAATCGTGGTCGCCGCTTCGCCATCGTGCTTGATGACACCATCATCTCCGCGCCTGTGATCCGCAGCGCCATTACCGGCGGGTCGGGCATCATTGAAGGCGGCTTTACGCTGCAATCAGCCACAGACCTCTCCAACATGCTCAACGCGGGCGCCCTGCCGGCGCGCCTGACCCCGGTGGAGCAGCGCACCGTCACCGCCAGCCTGGGCGCAGATTCGGTGGCGCGCGGCGAGACTGCGGTGCTGATCGGCTTCGGGCTGGTGATCGTGTTCATGGCGCTCGCCTATGGCTTCTTCGGGATTGTCTCGACCCTGGCGCTGCTGGCGAACATCTTGTTGTTGCTGGGCGCCCTGTCGGGGCTGCAGGCGACGTTGACCCTGCCGGGTATCGCCGGGATCGTGTTGACCATCGGCATGGCGGTGGACGCCAATGTGCTGATCTTTGAACGGGTCAGGGAGGAGTACCGATTGGGACGAACGGTCACCACGGCCTTCGAAGCCGGGTATTCACGCGCCCTGTCCGCCATTCTGGACGCCAACATCACCACCCTGATCGCAGCGTCGGTTCTGTACATGCTGGGCGCGGGCCCCGTGCGCGGGTTCGCGGTGACGCTGGGCATTGGCATCCTGACCTCGGTCTTCACCGCTTTTGTGTTCTCACGTCTTCTGATTTCGACCTGGCTGCGTATGGCCCGTCCGAAATCGCTGGCCATGTAAGGGGAGGCGATCATGTCGCTTGCACTCGTCCGCCTCATTCCCACAGGCACCGCCATTCCCTTCATCAAGGCGCGACTGGTCGCGTTTTTCATGTCAGTGGCGCTGATCCTGGGATCTGGCGCCGCTTTCATGACGCTGGGGCTCAATTTCGGCATTGATTTTCGTGGCGGCACCGCGATCGAAGTGAAAACACAAGGGCCTGCCGATACGGGCGCCTTGCGCGACGTGCTGACGGGCCTCGATCTGGGCGATGTCCAGGTGCAGGGCTTTGGCGCTGAAGATGAAGCGCTGGTGCGTGTGGGTCTGGTCTCGGCTGAACGCGTCAATGAGATCGAGGGGTATGCCGTCGAGAATGATGCGGAAGCCCAGCAGGCTGTTCGCCAGATGGTGTCCATCGCGCTTGAAGAGGCTTTCCCGGGCATCGTGTTTCAGAAAACCGAATCCCTGAGCCCGCAAGTCTCCGGCGAACTGGTGGTCGCCGGCGCCAGCTCCATCGGCGTGGCTCTGCTCTTGATGCTGATCTACATCTGGTTCCGATTCGAGTGGCAGTATTCTGTGGGCGCCGTGCTGGCGTTGATCCACGACGTGATCGCCACCATCGGCTTTTTCGCCATCACCCAGCTGGAATTCAACCTGTCCACCATCGCCGCGATCCTGACCATCGTGGGCTATTCGATGAACGACACCGTGATCGTCTATGACCGGATCCGCGAAGACTTCCGCAAGTTCAAGACACGCCCCACCGTGGACGTGCTCAACGGCGCCATCAACTCCACGCTGTCGCGCACCATTCTGACCTCTGGCACCACGCTGGTGGCCATCATCGCCATGGCGGTGATCGGCGGGCCTGCGCTGGAAGGCTTCGCATTGGCGCTGATCTGGGGCGTGGGCGTGGGAACGTATTCGTCAATCTTCGTGGCGGCGCCGCTTCTGACCCTGACCGGTGTGAAGCGCGAAGCCAATGAAGACGGCACGGGGGGCGCTCTTGCCCCGTAATGCGTCCGGATCCGCCTTGCCTCCGATTGACGCGTTCGGCGATGGCGGCTTTCGCATCGCCGGGGTGCGCAAGGATGGCGCGACCTTGATCGTGGACGGCGCCGCGCGCGCCTGGTCCAGAACCGGAGACACGCTGGAGCTTGCCGATCTGCAGGTCTTCCTCAACGCCTCAACGCGGCCGGACATGCTGATTCTGGGCGTGGGGGAGCGCCTGGTGCACCCCCCCCGCCAGTATTCGCAAAGCGTTTCGCGACGCTGGCGTCGGGCTGGAAGTCATGGACACGGCGACCGCCTGCCGCACCTATAATCTGCTGGCGGGCGAAGGACGCAATGTGGCGGCGGCCCTGTTAGCAGTTTAAGCGTTCTTAAGCATATGTAGGGTTCCATCCGTCACACTTATGCCGCAGGCGTATGTCGCTTTTGAAGGCCTTAAGATGACGATTGAAATGAGCCCCGCTGGTCCAGAATTTCAAATAATTGAAAAAACAATCAATAATACGGTCAGTTACACAGGGCTGGTTGGAGCGAGCCTGAAGCCTCTATTGGGCAAGGCCATCGCCGATTACAAACGCAAGATCAACGAACATTCCATCTTGATTGTCGACTACCGCAAGGGAGACCCGGTCGTGCTGCCGCAAGACCTGAATAGTCTGCTTGATGAGGTCGGTGACGCTTGGTCGATCCCTGAACGCATTGTGTATCTGTACAATGAGAACAATCGGATGCGGACGGCGCATTTCAGCAAGCTGGTCCTCAAGCGCGGCGGCGACGTCGTTGCGGTTTCATGCTGGCGGGACGCTAGCGAAGCCTTGGGCATGGACCTGGGACGCGACCCGCTGGATGAACGTGATGCTGTCGCCGACAGTCAGGATTCTGACGAAATCGCGTCATAAACCAGCTGGTCGAAGACGGCGCGCGCGCTAATGGTATCCGGCGTGGTCGGTCCGGGCTGTTCCTGGCTCATAATAACGGCGACAATGCCCGTGGCCGGGCTGACGAAGAATTCCGTGTCAAAATATCCAGACCAGCCGAAATCACCCTGGGCCCGTACCGGGTGCGCGCCAGGCCCGTCATAGATGACGCCGACGCCGTAGCCATAGCCCAGATCAACTGAATCCATGCGGTCCGGCATGCGATCCGCCTGAACATGCGCCGTGCTCATGGCGGCGACGGTCTCGGCGGACAGCAAGCGGGCGCCGTCCAGCGCGCCGCCATTCGCCAGCATTTGCCCGAACCGGATATAATCATTGGCGGTTGAGAACAGCCCGGCGCCGCCCGCTTCAAAGGCCGCGACGCTTACGGCGTCCTCTGCGCTGGGCACACGCGTCAACTGACCGTCCTCGCCATGGGTGTAAACGGCGGCCAGACGGTCGCGTTGATCATCGCGCAGGAAAAACGTGGTGTCGTCCATGCCCAGAGGCTGGAAAATGCGCGCTTGGGTGAAGTCTTCAAGGCTTTCGCCGGACGCCACAGCCACAAGATGGCCCAGAACATCGCTGGCGTAAGAATAAAACCAGGCGGAGCCGGGCTGGAAATACAGCGGCAAACCCGCCAGCGTCTCCATCCGGCTGTCCATGTCGCCCTCAGCGGCGTAAATGTCGTTGCCGATATAAAGCGCGCCCAAATTGGACTGGTAATCAAACAGATAGCCCAGCCCTGACGTGTGGGTGAGCAGGTCTTCCACGGTGATGGGGCGCTCGGCGTCCGTCGTGGGGATTTCATAGCTCTCGTCTCTTTGCACAGAGGTGGCGACGCGCACATTTGCAAAGGCGGGGATGTACTCGCTGACCGGATCGTCGAGCGCGATGACGCCGTCTTCAATCAGCATGAGGGCCGCGACGGCCGTCACCGGTTTGGTCATGGACGCGATGCGCACGACCGTGTCCGCCGTCATGGGGCGGTCCGCTTCCAGATCGGCGTAACCGGCGCTGGCGGTGTGCATCACTTCGCCATTGCGCGCGAGCACGGCGACATAGCCGGCGCGTTGGCCAGCGCTGGCGAGTTCGGCCAGGCGGCTGTCGAGCTGGGCGAGACCGGCTTGAGTAAAGCCGGGCGTCTGCAGCGGGGCCGGGGCTGGAGCACTCTGCGACGCGGCTTCCGTGGCGGCTTCCGGGGCGGGCGAGGCGGCAGGGCCGTCACAAGCGCCGAGCGCGAGCAAGAGCGAGAGAGCGCCAAGCGACGCGCCTTTGCGCAGTTGTGGCAGATTGATCCGCATGAGAGGCCCCCTGAAATCTCAAAAAAAACGGCTGCGGTGAACCTCACCGCAGCCGCCGTTTTCGTCAATGCAAAATCAGATCAGGCGCTGGCCAGATTCTGGTTTGCAAAGTCCCAGTTCACGAGCTTGTCCAGGAAGGCGCCGATATAGTCCGGGCGACGGTTCTGGAAGTCGAGATAATAGGCGTGCTCCCACACATCCATGGTCAGAAGCGGGGTGACGCCGTCGGTGATCGGGTTTTCAGCGTTGAGCGTCTTGCGCACCTCCAGCGTGTCGCCATTCTTCACCAGCCAGGCCCAGCCCGAGCCGAACTGGCCGGCGCCGGCGGCTTTGAATTCCTCGACGAATTTGTCATAGGAGCCGAAAGAGGCGTCGATGGCGTCCGCGATGGCGCCCGTCGGCTTGCCGCCGCCATTGGGCTTCATGGAGTGCCAGTAAAAGGTGTGGTTCCAGATCTGGGCGGCGTTGTTGAACACGCCCATATTCTTGTCAGCCCAGCTTTTCTTGATCAGCTCTTCCAGGTTCAGGCTTTCAAGGTCGGTGCCTTTGACAGCGTCATTGGCCTTGTCCACATAGGCTTTATGGTGCTTGCCATGGTGGAAGCTCAGGGTTTCCGCAGAGATATGCGGCGCCAGAGCGTCTTGGGCATAGGGCAGGTCGGGAAGAGTGAACGCCATGTCGGCCTCCTTTGGGAGTGTGAGCGAGAGGGTGCTCAAAGGGTGCGGCGGCCGGTTGGACAACCGCCATACTCAGGTATTACGCACGAGCTAGATATGGGTTCCAACCCGTACGTGTCTACCGGCCAGAGAGAATAGCGTGACTGATTTCGACAGCTTGTTAGCGGCAAATGACCCTGAACGCCGGGCTGCAGCCCTGTTTGCGCCCGCTGAATTGCGCGCGCGGCTTTATGCGCTCTATGCCTTTTATCATGAGATCGCGCAGATTCCCGACAAGGTGTCTGAGCCCGTCATCGGTGAAATGCGCCTCGCCTGGGCGCGAGAGGCGGTCAGCGACCTGTTCACCGATCCGCCGAAAGTGCGTCGCCACGATATCTATGAAGCGCTGTCTGAAGTGCGTGAAGCGCCCGGCGCTCCGGATCAGGCGGGCCTGGCCAGGTTGGTGGAGGCGCGGGCGGCGGATTTGGGCGAGGGGCCGTTCCCCACCCGTGAGGACCGCCGTGACTATGTAGACCGCACCTCGGGCGCGTTGATCCAGATCACCGCGCGGCTGCTCAAGCCTGATCTTGATCTCGGAGGAGAGCCGGGGGTGGCGATCACGGCGGCCGGGCGGCTCTGGGGATTTGTCGGTCTGTTGCGCGCCTTCGCGCCATTGGTGCAGGCCGGACGTCCGCCCTTCAGCGCCGACGAGCTGGCCGGCGCCGATCTGAGCGAAGCGGACCTGTCGGCGGGCCGCAAACCGGACGCAGCAAAAGCGGCGCTTTCGGGCTTGCTCGCCGAAGCGCAGGACGCCGCCGGTATGCTGACCCGCACCCGCAGCGCCCTGCCGGCCGAGGTGTTTCCGGCGCTCGGCTATGTCAGCCTGGCGCGCGGATATCTGCAAAGCGCTCAAGGCCTCAAGGACCCTTATCGCGAACAGATCGAGCGCGCGCCCTTCGGGCAGAATGCGCGCCTGACCTGGGCGTCGCTCACCGGGCGGGTCTAGTCGCCGACCTGCTCGTCGAGAAACGCGCCTATGGCGGAATACGCTTCCAGCCGCGTTTCATATTCGAGCAGCCAATGGTCGCCGCCCTCAAGGGGTATGAAGGAGACGGGAGCGCCCGCGCGCTGCAGGGCGCGATGCATGGCGCGGCTCTGGCGAAACGGGACGACGCTGTCATCTTCGCCATGCAGCAGCAGAACAGGAATGCGGGCCTGGTCCGCGTAATTGACCGGTGAAATCGAGCGCAAAAGATCGCCGGAGATGCGGTCCTGGACCTCGCCGCTGAAAGATCGGTTCCAATACCGCACGGTTTCTGAATCGCGGCCATAGCGTTCACCGGCATAGCGCTGGAAGTCCTCAGCATCGGTCATGGGGTTTAAGGCGATGGCGCAGTCAAAGACATCCGGCGTGAAGACGGTTGCGGCGAGGGCTGCGTAGCCGCCATAGCTGCCGCCTGCGATGCAGATCTGTTCGCTCAGGCCGGCGTGCTGCAGATAGGCGGCGGCGTCTGTCACGTCTTGCTGCATGACGCCCGCTCCCCACTGTCCCCAGCCCTGGGCTTCCCATTCGACGCCGTAACCGCCCGAGCCGCGAAATTGCGGCTGCAGGACGCCATAGCCTCGACTGGCCAACATGTGAGCCAGGGTGTCAAAGCCGCCATAATCACGGGAGGCCGGGCCACCATGCACCAAGACTACAAAGGGGTGCGGCCCTTCCGAGTTAGGCAGTGTGAGGTAGGCTGGAATGGAAGCGCCGTCACGCGCCGAGTAGCTGATCGACTGGCGCTGCGGCAATTCTGCTCGGAAAAGCTCTGGATAGGTTACACGCACCGGATCCGCCGACCGCGCCGACAGGTCAACCAGATAATATACCGGCGCCTGATCCTCGCTGCCGACCCACACGATGAAACGGGTGCGATCCGGCGTCCAGTCGATCAGGGCGACGCTCTTTCCGGCGAATGAGGCTTCGAGGCTGGCCTGAATCTGAGCCAGTTCGGCGTCAAACCAGATGCGTTCGCGGCGCTCACGTTCAATGACGACGCCAGCGACGTAGCCGCGATAGGGGTCTATTCGAACACTATCAAAATCATAGCGGCCATCAGAGAAAATGATGTCGCCCAAGGCGCCGTCCGATAACTCCACTCGCTGCAGGATGTTGGCGTAAGGGGCCTCATCTGCGGTGCGCGAAATGATGACCGCCTCGCCATCCTGAGAAAACCCGACCACGCCCAGGTCGATAATGCCCTGACGCTCCTCTATCAGAGTGCGCCATTGATCGTTTTCCTCGATGGCCACACGTAAGCGCTCTGTGTCTTGAGAATAGCTGACGCGGACATGGCGCTCTCCCTGGGCGTCGGAGACCCAATAGCGCGTATTCACAGCGCCACGGGCGACCACGCTGCGGCGGTTGCCGTCTTCAGGGTCAACGGCATAGAGGTTTTTATGCTGGTTCCCGTCGCGCAAGGGCAATAAGAGGCGCGACCGGTCATTCTGCCAGCCCGCGACTTGCGCGGTGTTCTGGTTGAAGCCGGTGTCGCGCCCCTCACGGATCAGCTGCTCGGCGTCCATGGTGTCGGTGTTGACGGTCAACAGCGCCTGAAAGTCGAGATCGCCGCTGATGTAAAACAAATCGGCGGCGCGCCCCACGCGGGCCATCAGCGTATTCTCATCGACCCAGAAGGTTTCAAAGGCGCGCATATTGCTGATGTTGAGCGCGTCCTGCTCGCCTGTCTGCAGCGATTGAACGACCAGATAGCGGTCGCTGCCTGAGTGCGCGATATACGCAATCCGGTCGCCGTTCGGAGACAGCGACAGTCCTTGGCCAGCCGGCAGCCGGGCAAAGTGTTCAACCGGTATGACATCAGGCGCCTGAGCCAGCGATGACGCTGAAACACACGCCCAGGCGATGGCGGCGCCGAGCATAGTTTTGAGCATAAAGTTCCCCCCCCTGTGAGAGGGGAGCTTAACCTGCAAAAAACGCCCAAAACAAGATAATGTTCTGTAACGGCTTATTATTCAGCTGCTTGAGAAATTCCATTGAGCCAGGCGTCGCAGTCTGACAGCGCCCGCGCGCTCATGGCGCGTTTCTTGGCGACGGACTTGTCCTTGCCCTTCAGGCGCTTGCCCTCGGCATCCTTGGTGGGCGCCTCGATGTCGGGGAAGAGGCCGAAATTGACGTTCATCGGCTGGAACGCGCCTTTCTTGCCCGGCACATGTCCTGTGGTGATGTGGGTGAGCAGCGCGCCGAGCGCCGTAGTGGGCGGCGGCGGTGTGACGGCCTGACCCAATTTCTCCGCCGCTGCAAAGCGGCCAGCAAGAAGTCCCATGGATGCGCTTTCCACATAGCCTTCAACGCCCGTGATCTGGCCGGCGAAGCGCAGGGCGGGACGCGCCTTCAGGCGCATCAGGTCGTCGAGCAATTTGGGCGAATGCAGGAAGGTGTTGCGGTGAATGCCGCCCAGGCGCGCAAAGCTGGCGTTCTCAAGGCCCGGGATCATCTTGAAGACGTCCGCTTGTGCGCCGTATTTCATCTTGGTCTGGAAGCCGACCATGTTGAACAGCGTGCCCAGCGTGTTGTCCTGACGCAGCTGCACCACCGCATAGGGCTTGGTCTCGGGATCGTGGGCGTTGGTCAGACCACGCGGCTTCATCGGGCCGTGGCGCAGCGTCTCACGCCCGCGTTCTGCCATGACTTCGATGGGCAGGCACGCATCAAAATAGGGCGTGTCCTTTTCCCACTCCTTGAACTCGGTCTTTTCCGCCGCCAGCAGGGCGTCGACGAACGCCTCGTACTGGTCCTTGTCCATCGGGCAGTTGATATAGGCGGCCTTGTCTTCCTCGGTCTCGCCCTTGTCATAGCGCGACTGTTTCCACGCCACGTCCATATTGATGGAGTCGGCATAAAGGATCGGCGCGATGGCGTCGAAGAACGCCAGCTCGCCCTCTTCGGTCGCCGCGTGAACCGCTTCGGCCAAAGCCTGGGAGGTGAGGGGGCCGGTGGCGACGATCACGCTGTCCCAGTCCTCGGGCGGCAGGCCTGTGATCTCTTCGCGGACAATCTCGATATTGGGATGGTTTTCCAGCGCCGCCGTCACCGCCTGGGAGAAGGCCTCGCGGTCCACCGCCAGCGCGCCGCCGGCGGGCACCTGGTGTGTGTCCCCCATCGCCATGATCAGGGATCCGGCGCGGCGCATCTCTTCATGCAGCAGGCCCACCGCGTTCGTCTCCGCATCATCGGAGCGGAACGAGTTTGAGCACACAAGCTCAGCCAGGCCTTCGGTCTGGTGAGCGAACGTGCCGCGCACCGGGCGCATCTCGTGAAGCACGACGCGCACGCCGGCGTTCGCAGCCTGCCAGGCCGCTTCAGAGCCGGCCATGCCGCCGCCAATGATGTGGATCGGGGTCATATCTGTCATGGCGCGTCATATAGGCGGGAAGGGCGGAGGGCTCAATCGCTGGAGGCTGTCTCTCGCTTGACGAATGTGAAGATGTCTTTCACTTTTCAGGGGAAGTGGGGGGCGAATATGCGATTTTTCAGTGTTTTGATCGTGTGGCTAAGCGTGACGGCCATGGCGATTGGTCAGGATGACTCTTTACCGGAGAGCGTCACCACGCCTTATCTCGCTTATGAAGCGGCCGTTGAAGCCGGCGATGAGCCGGCCGCGGCTGAGGCGGCCGAACAGGCCTGGCGGGCGGCGCTAGAGGCCAGTGTTGACCCGGCCGTCCTGACTATCCTGGCTGAGAATGCGGGATTTGCGAGTTTTCGCACGGCGGATTTTGAGACAGCGGAGGACGCGTTTCTGAACGCTGTCGAAATGAACCAGCAAAGCGCCGGAGATCCATTGTTGCGCGCCCGTTCGCTCAGATATGTCAGCGATGTTCAGCTGCGCCAAGGCAAGAGTCGACAGTCATTCATCTCTGCCGAGGCTGCTTTGGAAATCCTTGAGCCGCTTACGCCTTCTGAGGCTGTTCATATGGAAATCGCGCTCTCCAACGCCTTCATGTCCAGCTCACGCTGGGCTCGTGGGCAATACCGCTCGGCGGGGCGGCATGGGGAGCGGGCGGTGCGGGCGGCTCGGAGCGCAGGCATCGTTCAGGCTCCGGTGTTTGGTGTCGCCGCGTTTCAAGCCGGCGCGTATTATTCAGATGACGATCAGCCGATGGAAGCGGCCTATTGGTTTGCTGTGGCGAACTCCTTGTTGTCGCAAGCGGGTACAGGCCGCGATCTATTGGCCGCCACACGCGCCTGGGGCAGCATGGAGCGCGAGGAGCTGGATAGCGAAGACCGGATCGCACTGTTGGACCGGTTGAGAGCGGACAATGTTTATCAGCCAGGGTATGAAGAGGCCTTGCAAGAGGCGTTCTCCGAGCGGGGCGAAGGCTGGGTAGATGCTGTCGCACGTGATCGGCGCGCGCCCCAATATCCGACCGACGCCGCAAGGGTTGGAGCCGAAGGGTTCGCCCTCATGCGCTTTGACGTGAATGCGGACGGGCGGACCGAGAATGTCGAAGTCGTCTACTCCATTCCCTATCGAGAGTTTGGCGAAGCCGGGGAGCGCGCTGTGCGCGAATGGCGTTACCAACCGGCTACTCGGGACGGTGTTCCCGTCGCCCGCCCCGGAATCGTGACAAATCTTCAATTTGAGATGGCGGATTAGCGGCTCTAATGTTGATGCTTCTGTTTTCCGCTTTGGCCCTGCAGTTCACACCGTCTGTAGGTGAGGTTCGCGCGGAGATCGCGTTTGCGGAATTGGCGCAGGCTTGGGCGAGTGGAGATGCGGGCAAGGCAAGAGCTGTTTTTCATACCGCGTTCGGCGAGCAGTCAGAAGGCCCTTGCGCCATCAGTCCATACACTGCGGAGCTGGCGTACCGCACAGGTCTGCTTTGGCGCTCAGGCTATCATTTCAACATGGCCTTGCTGATTGATGAGCATGTCGATGCGCTGACGCGCGCTCAGCGTGAACTGGCGCAGGAGATGCAGACCGAGCCCGGTGAGCTGCTGTCTGAGGACCGGCAGTACCTGTCTTCTCCCTATCTGAACCCTGGCCTTGAGTTGGGCGTGTGCCCGGACCACCGCATGCCGACTCTGCCTGAGCCTCAGGCGGGCGGGGGTGAAGAAGCCGTCGTCTATCTGAGGACTGAATGGCGCGGGCCTCGGTTCCGCCGGGAAGTGTCCGACGCGGTCTTTCTGGATGGCTACCCCTCAGCGGAAGGGCCAGAGCTTGCGGCGCTTCTGATCGGGCTGAGAACCTATGGAGAGGAGCGAGGGTGGCGCGTTGCATTTTTTAGTTTTGGTCCTTGCTATTCCTATTCGTACCGTCGCGAGGTCATCTCGATCTGCCGCCCCGGTTTTGAACGCGATGGCGTACCCGAGGACTGAACATCCTGAAGCGATGTCCTTGGCCTGACCCTCATTTCGGGCTAACTGCAGCGTCATGAAACTGATCGATCTTCGCGCCGTGGGCGCCGCTTACCGTTTTGTTCTGGAAAACCCGGCACCCGTTCTGGCGGCGAGCGCGCTTTATGGCGTCGTGTTCGCCGTGCAATCGCTGCTGACGGCCTATGCGGGCGCCTATGCGCCGGGCGCGGCGCCAGCGGCGATCGCCTTCATGGTGGTTGCTTTCGGCGCTTTCGTCATCGGCTGGGCCAGCCTTGGACGTTTGGCGCTGGGCATTCCGAAGACAGGCTTTTTCGGCCTGACGCTGGGCGGTGATGAAGGACGGTTGCTCTGGGCGCTGGCGCTGGTCGTGCTTCTGCTGGTGATCATCTTGATGACGGCGGGCGTGGCCATGGCTTTCATGATCGCCGGTCTCGCCTTCACCGAAATGGATCCCGGCGCGCCGCAGCCCGACGGATACGTCAATCTGTTCGAGCTGATGGGACCGGTCGCGTTGGCGGTGTCCTTCGCCTTGATTGCGGTTTTCCTGGTGTTCAGCCTGTGGCTGATCACGCGGCTCGCGCTGACGGCGCCGGCGACATTGGAAGCGAGCGCCATCCGGGTGCTGTCCATCTGGCCGGCGTCTCGCGGGCGCAGCGTCGAGATCGCGCTGACGGGGCTGGCGAGTTTGGCGCCCGGCATCATTGTGCTGGTTGTTTTGAATACGGTTTGTGTCGCACTGCTGGGCGCAGGGCCGGCCATTGCACAATCAGCCTCTGGAGAGGCAGGCGCCTTGATCGTGAATCCTGCACTTTTCTTTGTGGTCAGCGCAATCTACGGCGTTGCAAAGATTGCGCTTCTGGCGGCGCCTCTCATCGCCGCCCTGTGCGCGCTCTATAGCGTCTACAAGGTGGAAGGCGAGATTTCTCCCGATTAAAGCGGGACCTTCGCGCCAGTCTGAGCTATCTTCTCACGCGAATGCTTCGTTCGGACACGCGGGGGGAAGAATGTCCAAGCCCAGCTATAACTTCATCGACGCCACCTTCTATTTCCTGAAGGTGTTTGGCCAACGCCCACTCAGCGTGGCCTGGATCGGTCTGTGGCAAGTCCTGTTGTATGCAGGCTTTGGCGCGCTGATAGTCTACGGTTTCTGGCCCTTGCTCGAACTTGCGCTCGAGTATGGCGACAAAGGGGAGCCGAGTGACGCAGAAATGGCGCAGGCCGCTTTGCAAGGCTTGGGCTTTTACATGCTGGGCATTCTCGGCATCCTGATATCCGCACTCATGATCCAGGGCGCCTGGCTTCGTCTTCTGGCGCGTGATCAGGTGGTGGGCGGGCTACCGATCCGCCTGGGCGCGGACGAGTTGCGCCTGCTGGTCGTCAATATCGTGCTTTGGCTGGTGATCATGGCGGCTGGCGTGCTGACCTTCGTGCTCTACGCCGTCGTCAACGCCGGTTTCGCTATGGGCGGCCAGCCGGGCGGGGTCGCCCTTCAGGCCCTGGTGAACACGCTTCTGACGGTGATTGTCATCGTCGGCTGGATCATTTTCCTCTTGGGGCTGGCGCCTGCGACGGCTCTGACCGTGCGTCAGCGCGGCATCAAGATTTTTGACGGCTTTGCCGCCGCCGGCGGCGTGATGTTCTGGATGTTCCTGTCCTATGTGGTGCTCTTCTTCGCCATCATCATTGCTTACGTGGTGCTGAGCGTCATGCAGCAGGCGTTCATGATGATCGGGTCGTCAGAATTGGTGGGCGCGCTGATCAGCTTTGAACAGACGAGTGATCCGGACCTCATGATGGAGGTTTTGCTGGACGCACTGAAGTCGCCGCTATTCTGGGTGATGGCCGCGATCGCTCTGGTCCTGCAGCTGATCTTCGACATTTTTGTTCAAGGCAGCTGGCAAGGCGTCGGCGCGTATGTGGCGGTCCGCCATGATGGCGGTTTCGCCCCCGATACGCCGCTTGAAGCGCCTGCGGACTCCGTGGGGCAGGCGCCCAGCGAGGGATAATGGCTGACATGACGACACGGCCCGAGCACCGGTTCACAGTGCTCGGGGCGCTGGGATTTGGGCTTGAGGTCTGGCGTTCGCGTCCAGCGCCGACGACTTTTCTGGTCGTGCTGCAGGCGCTGTTCTACCTGGCCATGACGGGTCTGCAGATGGGCCTGCTGGGCGCGTCCGCCCGGCAGGGCGTTCAGGCGCTGGAGGCTGGGGATACAGCCGGACTCTTCATGGCCAGCCTGAACAGCTCGGGCTACAGCTCGCTTTTAATGCTGGTGAGTTATCCGCTCATCTTGTGGCTGGAGACGGTGGCTCTGGTGCTGTTCATGAGCGGGCGGTTCTCTCTCTGGCCGGGCTGGGCGAGTCTGGGCCGGCTGACACTGAGCGCATTGATCATTTTCGCGGTCTACATGGCGGCTATAATCGTTCTCTCAATTTTTGGCGTGATCATAGCGATCACCTTGATCGTGATGGCTGAAAGCACAGGGGATTCAGGGCTTGCGATCGGCATGGGCGCGGGATTGGGCGCCGTCGGATTTCTGGGGCTGGTCGCACTGGTCTCGTTGTTCACGGCCTTGCCCGGTCGCGCGGTCACTGGCGCGCTTGATATGTCCGGCTCAATCTCGATCGCCAGAGCGCACTGGCTCAGGCTGATCCTGGTCTGGGTCCTGGCGATGGGGCTCTATCTGGTCGTCATGATCGTTGGCTATGGTCTGGTCTGGGCGGTTCATTCTGAGTTGATCCGCGCGGCCTGGGAGTCGCTTCTGGCCGCCCCCCAGGACCCTTATGTGAGCCTTTACATGTACGAAGCGCTTTTACCGCGCGCTGAAACGGCGCTCTGGCTCGTGCTCTCCATGGCGCCGGTCATGGTGATGATGTGCGTGGTCATGATGGTCTGGCGCGGAATTGTCGCCAAACTGGCGCTCAGCATGCCCAATCCTTCTGAGAAAGCTCCGTAAAATGACCCAAGCGCTGTACGCGCCCTGGCCGGAAACCGCGCGTCGCACCTGGGGGTGGGGCGCGGTCGGTTTGATGGCGGCGGGCTATCTTGTCTCGTCCATTCCTGTGCTGGTCGGAACGATCATCTACACCATCGTCCTGACGGTCTCATCGGGCGAGACCGATCCTCTGGCCGCTCAACGGGCGCTGAACGAGAACACGCTGACCGTGCTGTTGCCGCTGATGCTGTTGCAGTTCATCGCCTGGGCGGCGATGACGCTGTTATGGGTGAAACTGTTTGAACGCCGCTCGCTCGCCACACTCGGGATTGAGGGGCGCGGGTTTTTCGGACGCTATATGCTGGGCTTGCCGCTGGGGGTGTTTCTGGTGGTGCTGGTCAGCGCCGTCGCGGCTTTGCTCGGCCTGGGCGCCAGTTCAGGCGCCGCTGACAGTCTGGGCGCGATGGACGTCAGCCGGGCAATCACACAGGCGGCGCTCATCGGCTATGCCGGGTTGTTTTTGGGCTTTCTCATTCAGGGCGGGGTGGAAGAGCTGGTCTTTCGCGGCTGGTTGATGAGCGCGCTGACCGCACGCTGGGGCAAGCGCTGGGGCGTCTTCGTCGCCAGCTTCGCCTTCGCGCTGTTGCACGCTCATGTCTTCATCTCGGGGCTGATGTTTGGCGTACTGGCGCTGTCAGGCATCGGGCTGACCGGGCTCGTCTTTTCGCTGACGGCGTTGTGGCGGCGCTCCATCATCGAGGCCGCCGCCGCCCATGGCGCGTTCAACGCTGTCGCCGTCATCGCGCCCACCTTCGCGCTTCTGGCGTCTGATCCCGATCAGACGATCAAGACCGCCGTCGCCCAGGTCTTCAGCTCCGCCACCGGCCTGGCCGGTGCGGACTCCGTCAGCCTCGGCCCGGAAACCTACGCCCAGCTCATCGCAATGGGCGGGTTGAGCGCTCTGATGCTGGCGGGTTTGGTGCTGCGTGGGCGAAAATCGGAATAGGTCTTGTCTTCCCTCAAATGGCGAATAGTCTTGCGAAATTCGTGAAGCAGGGGGGGGAATCGTGGCGCAATCATTTTATGAACCCGAACGGTTTTCCGTCCGCTCGTCGGTCGTTCGGTGGTTTCGGTGTTTCAAATATCGGCCGGTAGCCAGTTGGACGCAGCTGGTTTGTGACTGGGTTTTGCTCGGGGTGATCGCGGTTGGCTGTGGAATGCTTGTCGTCGCGCCCTTTACGGAAGAGCTTGGGTCAGACACCGAGCAAACCCTGAATGTCGGGCTGTTTATGCTTGGCTATCTGGGATTTGTGCTTCTCTTCATGGTCTACATATGGGTTGTGGATGCGGCTTGGAATCGTCTTCTGACCGGTCGCCCGATGAAACTGGCGATTCCCTACCGGATCGGCGCCGATGAGTGGCGAAGCCTTGCCGTGTATGGGGTCAGCCACGCCATCATCCTTTGCGTGAGCATGGGGTTCTATCTCGTTTTCGCCATCGCCACGATGATCGCCTTGCTGGCCGTCAACGGGGAAGAGGCTCTAGGCGCCACAGCCGGCGATCCGATGTCTCCGCAGTTTTGGATGCTTCAGCTCCTGCCGTTCGTCATTCTGCTCTTTCTGATGATCATCACAAATTACATCGGTTTCCGCCTGAACGCGGGCGCGCCTTTGGCCATCAAGCGGCAGAAACTCGATGTGTTGGGGGGCTGGAACGCGACGAAACCATTTGCCGGGCGTCTCCTCGTCGCCGGGGTCAGCATCATAGTACTTACTTACGCGCTGATTATTGCCCTGCAGCTCGGGTTCGTCGGAGCAGTAACGAGCGTGGTGCCTGACCTCGCGCATGACGCCCCGTCCATGCCTTCTGCTCTGTCTCTAGCCGGGTTCTTGGGTTTCGGTTTGCTAATCTATTACACGACGTTTCAGATGCTGCGTGGCGTGGTTGCCGAAGCCGCCATGGTTGCTACAGCCCGGGAGGCAGCCTCTCAGGACAAGCCTACCCCGCCAGCTTCTTCTGACGCGCCACATCCCGCTCCAGAAGCGGTTTGAGATAGCGGCCGGTCCAGCTCGCTTCCACTTCGGCGACCTGTTCAGGCGTGCCGCAGGCGACGATCTCGCCGCCGCCCGAGCCGCCTTCAGGGCCCAGATCCAAGAGCCAGTCGGCGGTCTTGATGACATCGAGATTGTGCTCGATGACGATCACCGTATTGCCCTGATCCACCAGCTCATGGAGCACTTCGAGGAGCTTGCGCACGTCCTCGAAATGCAGGCCTGTGGTCGGTTCATCCAGGATGTAGAGCGTCTTGCCGGTGGAACGCTTGGCGAGCTCTTTGGAGAGCTTCACCCGCTGGGCCTCGCCGCCTGACAGCTGGGTGGCGGGCTGGCCGACTTTCAGATAGCTCAGCCCCACCTGTTTGAGCGTCTCCATCTTGTCGCGCACAGAGGGGACGGCCTTGAAGAAGTCGGCGGCTTCCTCGACGGTCATGTCCAGCACGTCGGCGATGGATTTGCCCTTGAAGGTCACTTCCAGCGTTTCGCGGTTGAAGCGCGCGCCATGGCACACATCGCACTCCACATAGACGTCGGGCAGAAAGTGCATCTCGATCTTCACCACGCCATCGCCCTGGCACGCTTCGCAGCGCCCGCCTTTGACGTTGAAGGAGAAGCGGCCCGGCTTATAGCCGCGGGTCTTGGCCTCGGGCAGGGAGGCGAACCAGTCGCGGATCGGGGTGAAGGCGCCGGTATAGGTGGCGGGGTTTGAGCGCGGGGTGCGCCCGATCGGGCTCTGGTCGATATCGATGATCTTGTCGACCTGGTCGAGGCCTTCCACCGTGTCATGGGGAAGGGGCACGGCGGAGGCCTTGTTCAGCCGACGCGCCGCCGCCTTGTAGAGCGTCTCGATGGTCAGGGTGGATTTGCCGCCGCCTGACACGCCGGTGACGCAGGTCATCACGCCCAGCGGATAGGCCGCGTCAATGTTCTGAAGATTGTTGCCGGTGGCGCCCTTCACGGTGACGGCGCGCTTGAGATCCACTTCGCGGCGTTGTTCAGGTACCGGCACCATGCGCTTGCCCGACATATACTGCCCGGTCAGAGATTTGGGATTGGCGGCGATGTCCTTGGGCGTGCCCGCCGCAATCACTTCGCCGCCATGAACGCCGGCGGCGGGGCCCAGATCGACCACATAATCGGCCGTCTCGATGGCTTCTTCATCATGCTCGACCACCAGCACGGTGTTCCCGAGATCGCGCAAGCCGCGCAGGGAATCCAGCAGCCGCGTATTGTCGCGCTGATGCAGGCCGATGGACGGCTCATCCAGCACATAGAGCACGCCCGTCAGCCCTGAGCCGATCTGGCTGGCCAGACGAATGCGCTGGCTTTCCCCGCCAGACAGCGTGCCCGAGGCGCGCGACAGGGTCAGGTAATCAAGCCCCACATCGACGAGGAATTTCAGACGGTCGCGGATTTCCTTGAGGATGCGCCGGGCGATTTCCTGCTCCTTGGCCGACAGCGTGTCTTCCACCGCTTCAAACCAGTCGCGCGCTGCGCGGATGGATTTCTCGCCCGCGATGGAGATGTCTGCGCCGTCGATCTTCACCGCCAGCGCTTCAGGCTTCAGGCGCTTGCCCTCGCACACATCACACGGCTGGGCGGATTGAAAGCGCGCCAGATCCTCGCGCACCCAGGTGGAATCCGTCTCGCGCCAGCGCCGCTGCAGATTGGGCATCACCCCTTCAAACGCCTTGGAGGTGGTGAACTGGCGCAGCCCGTCCTCATAGGTAAACTTGATCTTGTCCTTGGTGCCGTGCAGCACGATCTTGCGGAAGCTGGGGTCGAGATCGCGCCAGGGCGTGTACATGCTGGCGCCGTAATGGTCAGCAATGGCCTGCAAGGTCTGCTGGTAGAGCTTGGAGGTCGCCCGGCTCCACGGCGCCACGGCGCCGTCATAGAGCGACTTATCGCGGTCGGGGACCACCATATCCTCGTCAAACTCGAGACTCTGCCCCAGACCGTCACAGGCCGGGCAGGCGCCGAACGGATTGTTGAACGAGAACAGACGCGGCTCGATCTCTTCAATGGTGAAGCCGCTGACCGGGCAAGCGAATTTTTGGGAGAAGATGATCCGCTCGCCGGTTTTGTGCTCGCCATGATCAGAGGCGAATTCCGCCATGGCGATGCCGTCGGCGAGCCTCAGCGCGGTCTCCAGGCTGTCGGCGAGGCGCTGTTCGAGCCCCTCCTTGGTGACCACCCGGTCCACCACCACGTCGATATCGTGCTTGAATTTCTTGTCGAGCTCGGGCGCCTCTTCCAGCGCATAGAATTCGCCATCCACCTTGACGCGCTGAAAGCCCTGTTTGAGCAGCTCGGCGAATTCCTTGCGGTATTCGCCCTTGCGGCCGCGCACGATGGGCGCCAGCAGGTAAAGCCGCGCGCCTTCGTCGAGCGCGGTGATCTTGTCCACCATTTGCGACACGGTCTGCGCCGAGATCGGCTCGCCGGTGGCGGGCGAATAGGGCACGCCCACCCGCGCCCATAAAAGGCGCATATAGTCATAGATCTCGGTCACCGTGCCCACGGTGGAGCGCGGGTTTTTAGAGGTGGTCTTCTGCTCGATCGAGATGGCGGGCGACAGGCCTTCAATGGAGTCCACATCCGGCTTGCTCATCAGCTCCAGGAACTGGCGCGCATAGGCGGACAGGCTCTCCACATAGCGGCGCTGACCCTCGGCGTAGATCGTGTCAAAGGCGAGCGAGGACTTGCCCGATCCCGACAGCCCCGTGAACACGATCAGCTCGTCACGCGGCAGGTCGACCGACACGCCCTTGAGATTGTGTTCGCGCGCGCCGCGCACGGAAATGGTTTTGAGCTTGTCAGTCATGGATGACGCAAAGTCCTTAGCTGGCGGTCGGGCAGGCGTATCGGGCGTTACTTAGGGCTCAACAGCGCCCCTATCCACCGTGAAGGCGCCGACAGCGGCGCCCGGCGATGGACTCGGGCAGCGGGATAGGCTTCGTTAACACCCGACTCGCGCCTTAATTGACGCGCGGAACGGAATGTGAACAAATACGACGCGAAAGACAAGCGGGAGACGCGGTATGGCTGGTTCTGTAAACAAGGTGATCCTGGTGGGCAATCTGGGCGCCGACCCCGAAGTGCGGCGCCTGAATTCCGGCGATCCGGTCGTGAACCTGCGCATCGCCACGTCGGAAAACTGGCGCGACAAGTCCACCGGCGAACGCCGCGAGAAGACCGAATGGCATAATGTCGTGATCTTCAACGACAACCTCGCCAAGGTCGCGGAGAATTATCTGAAAAAAGGCTCGAAAATTTATGTCGAGGGCCAGCTTCAGACCCGCAAATGGCAAGACCGCGACGGGAATGACAAATACACCACCGAAGTGGTGCTGCAGCGCTATCGCGGCGAGCTGACCATGCTGGACGGCCGCGGCGAAGGCGGCGGCGACCGCATGGGCGGCGGCTATAACAACAACCAGATGGATGACCGCTCCGGCGGCGGCCAGGGCGGCTATAATCAGGGCGGCGGACAAGGCGGCGGTCAGCGCAGCAACGCCCCGCGCGAGGACTTCACCTCCGACACCCTCGACGACGACATCCCGTTCTAGGATCTGTATAGAGACCAGACGAAAAAGCCCGGCGCAGTGCGCCGGGCTTTCTTGTTGTTGGGGAGGCTCACAGCCTAGGGCGTGAACCAGCTCAGCGTGGGGGTGGTCTGGCTGCCGCTGGGCTGGGCGGCGCCGCCGATGGTGGCGATCTCCGAGCCGACTGTGACCGCGCCCAGACCATGTCGGGGCGTGGGCATGCGGACCATCTCGGTCCAGCTGTCAGACGCCGGATCATAGCGCCAGACTTGGGCGTAGACGCCGCCGCCTGAATTATCAAACCACTCGCCGCCAAACACATAGAGCGCGCCATCCACGCTCGCGGCGGCGAGGCCGCCGGCGCCGCGCGGCCCGGCTTCAGGGGCGGGCAGGGGCGCACGGGTCTCCCAGCTATCGTTTTGCGGGTCATAGGCTTCGTGGACGGGCGTGTTGCCGCCGGTCACCGTGCGTCCGCCCACCACATGCAGGCGTCCGTCCAGCGCTGCGCCCGCTGCGGAATTGCGCGCGGTGGGGGCGGGGGCTGCGACCGACCAGGTCTGGGTGGCGGGATCGAGAACAATATGGGCGTTAGTGTCGGCGTGGTCTGACCAGGCTTTATTGGACAGCCCCGCCGGGCGGCGCCCGGTGACTACATGCAGGCGTCCGTTAAGCGTGACGCAGACTGTCTCCGCATAGGGTTCGGCCATGGGCGCGCCATTGCGCCATGCATTGCGGCCCGGGTCATAGACCCGCACGCCATTGCTCATCGCCCACATCCCGCCGGTCTGGGCGGTGAAGCCGCCCACAGCGTAAATCAGGCCCTCAAGCCCCACGAGATTGGGGTGGTGCAGCGGCACGGGCAGGCGCGCCCGCTCTCGCCAGCGATCTGCGCCGGGCGCCAGGGAGAAGACGCGATCCGAGACGCCGATCCGGCCGCGTCCCACATCCGGGCTCAATCCGCCCGCCACATAAAGCACGCCTTCAAGGACAGCCGGATAGATTTCCTGCACCCGCAGCGGCAGGTCGGGGCCAGCGCGCCAGGACGACGCGCCGGCGGCCTGGCCGAAAGCGCGGCCGGGCAAAGTCAGGGACAGGCCGGCAGCGCCGAAACCGGTCAAAGCCGTACGCCGGGTCAGCATCAGTGCGCCGCCTCAATCACGCCGCACACATGGCGGGCGCCGGCGCCGCCAATGGGCTGGGTCGTGTGATCGTCTTCATTGTCATGGATGACGAGGGCGGAGCCGTTCCCGTCCAGCAAGGCCGGGGCGTCATACTCGCCGTTCAGGCTGACGCGGTCAGTGAAGAGCTGGGCGCGCAGCACGCCGTCCTCATGCACATAGATATTGGGCAGGTCGGCATTGTCCGGCCCTTCCGGGTTCAAGAGGCCGTGGCTGCGCCCTGATGGATTGATATGACCGCCCGAACTGGTGAAGTCCGCGTTGGAGCAATCCCCGATCTGGTGCAGGTGCACGCCATGCCAGCCAGCAGCGCTGTCGGGGGCGCCATCAAGTTCGATGGTGATCAGAACGCCTTTGGAGCCTTGCTGGAGGCGGGCCTGGCCGATCTCGTTGCGCGCCCGGTCGATCAGCGTTGCATGCGCTTCTGTGGCGCCGGACATAGCCTCGGAATGGTGGTCAGCGGCGAGCGCGATTGCGCTTACACTGCTGGCGGCGAGGGCTGTGGTCAGGGCGAGGGTGCGAAGGGCGCGGGTCATGAGGCGTCTCCTTTGAAAGCTACGTCATCAACGTAGGCGGCGTCGCGCATGATGCGACCCCAAGAGAGGAAGTCTGCGCTGTTTTACAACAAAAAACAGGCGGAGCCGCAAATCTGTCAGGAAACCGTGGAGACAGCCGCGCACCGTGTTTGCCGCCTGTCTCTGGCCTTGCTAGACATAACATCTAACCGTGCGCAGGTGATTCACGCCCTCAGAGGGTGATCTGCGTCCGACCGCCGTCTCTTTACGCGCGCTGTCCCGCTTGGCGAAGACAGGCGCGCGCCAGCCAGGACGAAACGACTTTGAGCGATTTGCCCCCTGAAACGCCCATGGATGAAGACCTGCCCGCCGCGCCGAGCGGCCCGATGGTGTCCATCGAAGACGAGATGAAGCGCAGCTATCTCGATTACGCGATGAGCGTGATCGTCAGCCGCGCCATTCCTGATGCGCGAGACGGGCTCAAGCCTGTGCACCGCCGCATCCTGTGGGCCATGCATGAGGGCGGCTACACCAAGGACAAGGCGTACAAGAAATCCGCCAACGTGGTCGGCGACGTGATGGGTCGCTATCACCCCCATGGCGACAGCGCGATCTATGACGCCCTGGCGCGTATGGCGCAGCCCTTCTCCATGGGCCTGCCGCTTATGGACGGTCAGGGCAATTTCGGCTCCATGGACGGCGACCCGCCCGCCGCCATGCGTTACACCGAAATCCGCATGGACCATCCCGCTGAAGCGCTGCTGGCGGATATCGACAAGGATACGGTCGAGTTTCAGGACAATTATGACGGTTCAAAGCAAGAGCCGATCGTCTTGCCGGCGCGCTATCCCAACCTTCTGGTCAACGGCGCCGGCGGCATCGCCGTGGGCATGGCGACCAATATCCCGCCCCATAACCTCAACGAGGTGGTGGACGCGACGATGGCGCTGCTCGACCAGCCTGACATCACCGACGTTGAATTGCTGGAATTCGTTCCGGCGCCGGACTTCCCCACAGGCGGCGAGATCATTGGCCGCTCCGGTGCGCGCAAGGCGCTCCTGGAGGGCCGCGGTTCGGTCATTCTGCGCGGCAAGACCTCCATCGAGGATATTCGCCAGGGCCGCGAAGCCATCATCGTTCACGAGATTCCCTATCAGGTGAACAAGGCGTCGATGATCGAGAAGATCGCCGAACTGGTGCGGGAGAAGCGCGTCGAGGGCATTTCCGATCTGCGCGACGAATCCGACCGCTCGGGCGTGCGCGTGGTGATCGAGCTGAAGAAAGACGCCAACGCCGAAGTCATTCTGAACCAGCTGTATCGCTGGAGCCCGCTGCAAACCTCGTTCGGGGTGAACATGCTGGCGCTGATCGGCGGTCGCCCGCAGCAGGCGGGGATGCGCACCTTCCTTGAGACCTTCATCAATCACCGCAAGGAAGTGGTGGTCCGCCGCACCAAGTTCGACCTCAAGAAAGCGCGCGATCGGGCGCACGTCTTGATCGGTCTGGGCGTGGCCGTCGCCAATATCGACGAGATCATCGCCATGATCCGTCGCGCGCCCGACCCGCAGACCGCGCGTCAGCAATTGCGCGACAAGGCCTGGCCGGCCAAGGACATCGCGCCGCTGGTGGAGCTGGTGGCTGATCCGCGCTCTCGGATCAAGGATGGCGAGATCCGCCTGACGGAAGAGCAGGCCAAGGCGATCCTGGATCTGCGCCTGCACCGCCTGACGGCGCTGGGCCGCGACGAGATCGGCGATGAGGCCAACAAGCTGGCCGAGACCATCGCCGAGTTGCTGGAAATCCTGCGCAGCCCGACCCTGATCCGCGACATCATCCGCAATGAGCTTCTGGACGCCAAAGCCAAGTTTGGCGTGGAGCGTCGCTCCACGATCATCGAGGGCGATCTCGGGATTGAGGATGAAGACCTGATCCCGCGTGAGGACATGGTCGTCACCCTGACCCATGGCGGTTACGTCAAGCGCACCCCGCTCTCCACCTATCGCGCCCAGAACCGCGGCGGCAGAGGCCGCGCGGGCATGGCGATGAAGGATGAGGATTTTGTGGCGACCCTGTTTGTCGCCTCGACTCATGCGCCGCTCTTGTTCTTCACCTCTGACGGCATGGTCTACAAGACCAAGACCTGGCGCCTGCCGCTCGGCGCGCCTAACACCAAGGGCAAATTCCTGACAAACCTGCTGCCCAGCCTTAATGACGGCGCGTGGATCACCTCGGTGATGGCGCTGCCCGAAGATGAGGATCAGTGGAGCGAGTATGACGTGATGTTCGCCACCACGGCGGGCACGGTGCGCCGAAACAAGCTGTCGGATTTCGTTCAGGTCAACCGCAATGGCAAGATCGCCATGAAGCTGGACGAAGACGGCTCCGAAATCCTCGATGTGCGCCTGTGCAACAAGGATCAGGACGTGCTGCTGGTGTCTGCGGCTGGCCGGGCGATCCGCTTCTCGGTGGAAGATGTGCGCGTCTTCGCCTCGCGCAATTCCACCGGCGTGCGCGGTATTCGCCTGAAAGAGGGCGATCGCCTGATCTCCATGGCGATCCTGAACCATATCAACGTCACCACCGATGAGGCGCGCGCTTATATGAAGCACGCCAACGCCATGCGGCGTGCGGCGGGCCTTGAGGAAGACGACGCCGTCATCAGCACGCCGGAAGAGGGCGAAGCGGCTGCGGAGGTGGCGCTGAGCCCGGAACGCATCGCCGAGCTGGGCGCTGCGGAAGAGTTCGTGCTGACCGTGGCTCAGGACGGCTTGGGCAAACGGTCCAGCGCCTATGATTACCGCGTCATGGGACGCGGCAATCAGGGCGTCGCCGCCCACGACATGAGCAAGGTCAAGGAATTGGCGGCGTGTTTCCCGGTCATTGATGGCGACACCGTGATGGCGGTCACCGATGGCGGTCAGCTGATCCGCTTCCCGGTGGACAGTGTGCGCATCGCCGCCCGCGCCACCAAGGGCGTGCGGCTGATCCGACTGGCGGACAGCGAAAAAGTCGTGTCTGTTGTGCGCATCGCGGAAAGCGATGACGATACTGGCGTTGACGAAGGCGATGAGGGCGAAGCCCCGACGCCGGATGCGCCGGAATAGTTTCATTTGCAGAAGAAGTTATTCCTATGAGTGGAAGCAAGACTTTAGTCGATCCTGATCCTGTAACGATCGTTCTTACAGGTGCGGCGGTTGTTTCTGCAGTTTCCGCGCTTCCTTCTGCTATCGAAACACTACTTCGGATGAGGAACAACAAAAGAGAGGCTCAGCAGAACACAATCAATTTCCGCCAAACCTTGCTTCGTAAAATTCTGAATGATTTAAACGACGCAAGTGAATCTATATCTGAATTTCGCCATCAAATTTCCATTTATGAGGGCGAAGGCAGAGCTTCAAATTTAGATGAACCCATCCAGATAGGAAGGGCTCGGCTTGATTTAAGTATAGATGAGATTTCTCTTTTCTCTGAGCTCTATCAGCCGCTGGCCTTAGCGAATAATACGATAACCAACTCAGTTGGGAATTACCTCAGGACTGCTTCTCTGGATGATTGCCAGTTAGACAGTGACATAGTCGCTGTCTTGTCCGGCGTTGGTGAAGACCTCAGTAAAATTCTAGTTGGTGACTGCAGCTTGCGGGAAGCCCTAAGAATACTGGATGGCGCAATTTTCAACATCCACCAAGAATTGTCGAAGTTAAGGCTGAGGGGCAATAGATGAAACGCCGCGTCGCACTCTATCCTGGCACGTTTGATCCTATCACGAACGGCCATCTCGATATTATCGGCCGGGCTGTGAAGCTCTATGACAAGCTGGTGATCGGGGTGGCTCGCAATGACGCCAAGAACCCGCTCTTCAGCTTTGACGAGCGGGTCGAGATGGCGCGCGAGCTGGCGGAATCCGTGGCGGGCGACACCGAGATCGAAGTGTTGCCGTTTGAAGGCCTTTTGATGCACTTCGCCGAAAAAGTCGGCGCCAACTCGATCATTCGCGGTCTGCGCGCGGTGTCGGACTTTGAGTACGAATTTCAGATGGTGGGGATGAATCAGCGCCTGAATGCGGATATTGAAACCGTGTTCTTGATGGCCGATCCGCGCCATCAGGCGATCGCCTCGCGTCTGGTCAAGGAAATCGCCAAGCTGGACGGGGACATCACGCCTTTCGTTCCAGAATTGGTCAAAGCGCGTTTGTTGGAGAAATTCGTCTAATGGCCCAGTGCCCCCGTTTGTTCGCCACCGCCTGCCTGTCCGCCCTGTTGGCGACGGCGTGCGCGGAAGCCGAAACCGACAGCCAGACCCAGGACGCGGCGCCGGCAAGCGAAGCGGCTGAGCAAGCAGCGCAAGCGCCGGCCGCAGCGCCGGGCGCCGCTATCATCGCGGATGCGCCTGACAGCGCCTGGCGCACGGTGGACGGTGAAGACCTGATCCACATGGTGACCAGCAAGGGCGAGGTGTGGATCGAGCTGCAAGACGAGTTCACCCCGCTCCATGCCGCCCGTGTGCGAGAATTGGCCGAGACGGACTGGCTGGACTGGAAAGTCTTTCACCGTGTGATCGACGGCTTCATGGCGCAAGGCGGCGGGGCTGTGGATAATCCCAGCGTTCAGGCGCCGTTTGATCCGATCCAGGCTGAGTTCGGCATTCGCCGCGATCCTAACGCCATCATCGTCAATGAGCTTCAGGAACGCCGCGCCACACGGGACGGCCCCATGGCCCAGGCCGGGTTCTGGGATGGCTTTCCCGTCGGCACCCAGCCGTCAGCGCTCGCCGGCATCGTGGCCGATGGCCGGGTAGAGAGCTGGCTGCTTCATTGTGACGGCGCCGCCGCCATGGCGCGCACCAATGATCCCAACTCCGCAAACGCCCAGTTTTATATCGTCCGCGGCGACGCAGAGCATCTGAACACCCAGTACACCGTCTGGGGCAAGGTGCGTGTCGGGCAGGACGTGGTGGAGAGCCTCAATGTCGGCACCCAGGGGCAGACCCTGGGGTTCCGCCCTGACATCATTGAAGAGTTCGAGCTGGCCCGCGACATGACCGATGCGCCGACGGTGCAGGTCATGGACACGCGCTCGGCCAGCTTCACCGCCTATCTCGAAGCCTTGGCGGCCAGCCGTGATAACGGCCGCCTGCCGGATATTTGCGCCATCGACGTGCCTGTGCGCGTCCTCGATTAAGAACCTATCCTCCAAAGGAGACCGTCGTGTCCGACGCCAAGCAAGAACTCGTGTTCACCCTGGAAGGCGGCGATGTCGTCATTCGCCTGCGCCCCGATCTGGCGCCCAAGCATGTCGCCCGGATCTCTGAGCTGGCCGCTGATGGCTTTTATGACGGTCTGACCTTTCACCGTGTGATCGATGGCTTTGTCGCGCAGGGCGGTTGCCCGAACGGCAATGGCATGGGCGGCTCGGGCCAGAATATCGAGGCTGAGTTTAGTGCCGAGCCGCATGTGCGCGGCACCATGTCCATGGCGCGCGCGATGGATCCCAACTCCGCCGACAGCCAGTTCTTCATCTGCCTGGACGCCGTGCCATATCTCGACAACCAGTACACCGTCTGGGGTGAAGTGATCTCCGGCATGGAACATGTGGACGCGCTGCCCAAGGGCGAGCCGCCCGCCGAGCCGGGCAAGATCGTCAAGGCGTCCGTACGCTAGACCTGACTTCTGCGATGATGTGTGAAACGGGCGGCTCTCAGAGCCGCCCGTTTTTCGTTGCAGCGGTCGCTCAAGCCTCGCACCGCTCCACCAGGGTGAAGACAGGACGGTGATCAGACCCTGCGTCAGGCGCAGCGCCGGTTTGGGAGGCGCAGAGCCCGTCACTGATCCAGATATGATCAATCCCCAGCATGGGCAGAGGGATCAGACGTTTGGACGGCCAGGTGCGCAAGCCGTGGGTGACGCGTCTGAGCGGCGCCAGCGCGTGTGTCAGCGCTCGCATCGAAAAGCCTTTTTCGGCGGTGTTGAAATCTCCGGCCAGGATCTGGGAGTGCTCAGTTTGCGCCGCGATCAGCGCGGACAGGCGTTCGCGATGATACTGGTAGAGATCCGGGCGTGTCGGTCGCGCGAAATGGGTGCTGGTCAGCCGCAAGGGGGCGCCCTGGAAGTCGATCTGCATGAAGGCGATGGGCACGGTTCGGTATTCATCACACCCCTGATCCAGCACCGGCAGGCGAGAGATCAGGGTCGCCCCCCAGGGACAGCGCACCTGATGGGGATAGGCATCTTGAAGGCTGGCAGGGACATATTGCAGCGCGCCGCCAGTTTCCTGCAGGAAGACCAGATCAAAATCGCCCTCGCGCAGGAAGGTGATGGCCGCGTCCGGGTCGCGATTGAGGTTCCACAGATTGAATGTGACGAGTCGCAGGGCGTCTCCGGTTTCACTGCGCGGCGGCAGAGTGTCTGGATGCGGGCGAAGCTGGGCGTAGGGAAAAGCCAGAACGATCAGCAATGCACTGGCCATGAAGCCGATGCGGCGCAGCAGCGTCAGTCCTTTGGGGCGCAGGGTAAACAGAGCCGTTCCCGCCAGGGCGCCGGCTGCTGCAGGAACGGGCCAGATCATGTTGAAGACATCAGCTTTGGGAAAATAACTGCCGGACATCAACACTCCATAGGTCAGCGCCAGGCAGATACAGGCGCCCAGACACGCCGCGTATGCGGAAAGGCGAAAGACCGCAGTCAATAGGGGGGGCGGTTGAAGCATGCGGGAAATCTGTCCGGGTGTCTGGCGGGCGAGCGTTGCTATGCGTATATCACCGCCAGCTTGAAGGAATGTTATGACTCAATTGCGACTGACCGATTTTGATTTTCACCTGCCAGAAGACCGGATCGCCCTGCGCCCGGCGCGGCCGCGTGACAGTGCGCGCCTGTTGCAGGTGAAGGATGGCGGTGTGTCGGATCTGGGTGTTCTTGACCTTCCAGACCTGCTCGAACCCGGTGATCTTCTGGTCTTCAACGACACCCGCGTCATTCCGGCGGCGCTGACCGGCGTGCGCCCGGCCCGCGCTCATGGCGGCGGGGGTGATGTGGAGATCGAGATCAACCTGCACAAGCGCGATGACGAAGCCGTCTGGCGCGCCTTTGTGCGTCCCGCCAAACGCCTGAAAGAAGATGATACGCTGCAGTTCAAGGGCGGGTTGACCGCTCAGGTGACTGAAAAGCGTGAGGGGGGCGAAGTCGTTCTGACCTTTGACCGGTCCGGCGTTGACCTCGACAGGGCGATTGTGGAAGCCGGCGCCCCGCCGCTGCCGCCCTATATCGCCTCAAAGCGCGCTGCAGACGCCGCCGATCTTGAGGATTACCAGACGGTCTACGCCGCCCCGGATAAAGCGGGCTCGGTCGCGGCGCCCACAGCAGGATTGCACTTCACCGATCGCCTGTTTGCGGCGCTCGACGCGCGCGGGATCAAGCGCACTCATGTGACGCTGCACGTAGGGGCGGGGACGTTCCTGCCGGTCAAAACCGATGATTTGTCCGAGCACCAGATGCATGCGGAATATTACGAGATCAGCGAACAGACGGCGGATTTGATCAACCAGACCCGCAAGGCGGGCGGTCGCATCATCGCCGTGGGCACCACCTCGATTCGCACGCTGGAAAGCGCGGCGGACGAAGACGGCACGGTCCGCGCCGAAGCGCGCGACACGTCAATCTTCATCACGCCGGGCTACCGGTTCAAGGTGATCGACGCGCTGATGACCAATTTCCACCTGCCCAAATCCACGCTGTTCATGCTGGTCAGCGCGCTGGCGGGTTTTGACGAGATGCAGGCCGCCTACGCCCATGCGATCAGAAACGAGTATCGTTTTTTCTCTTACGGGGATTCCAGCCTGTTGTGGCGCAAGGGCTAATCCGCCGTTCCGCACACCGCGCCGTCATCCACCTGATCATAGCCTTGCCGGGCCAGATACATCGCGCAGCCGCAGGCGAGATCGGGGTCCGCTTTCACGGTGTCTTCGTTCTCCAGCACCATCAGGCACAGATACTCGTACTCATCTTTCATCATGGCGGGCTCCTTTGTGTTGAGCCCATCCTGCGCCCGGTGCGTGATCACGGTCCAATCGATAGTTTGTGTAAGCGCCAGTGAGCAGCTCTATGGCCGATAACGCGTCCCCGGCTTGTCGCGCGTGCGCAATTTGGCGGTCAGGTTCGCAAATTCTGTCAGCAAGGGTCGGGTGTCCGCCGGGTCGATGATCTCCTCGATCCAGAAGCGTTCGGCGGTTTTGAACGGGTCGGACAGATCACGCATCCGGGTGCGCAGCTCTTCCTTGAGCGCTTCGGGGTCTTCGGCGGTCGCCAGCACGGATTTAAACGCGGCCTCCACCCCGCCCTCCAGCGGCAGCGAGCCCCAGTCTCCTGACGGCCAGGCATAGCGATAGCGAAAGCGGGTATGGTCCATCATCGCCGCGCCCGCCACGCCATAGGCTTTGCGGATCAGCATGGTGCACCAGGGCACGCTGGCCTGATAGATCGCCGACAGGGCGCGGGCGCCATGCCGGATCGTGCCGGCGCGCTCGGCCCGGGTGCCGATAACAAAGCCCGGCACATCCACGAAATGCACCACCGGCAGGCGGAAGGTTTCGGCCAGATCGACAAAGCGGATGATTTTCTGTGCGGCCTCGGCGGTCCACCCGCCGCCATAGACATTGGGATTGCTGGCGAGCACGGCGACCGGCCAGCCGTCGAGCCGGGCGAGGGCGGTGATCACCGAACTGCCGAAATGACGGCCCATCTCGAACACGCTGCCCTGATCAAGCGTGGTGTTGAGGATCGCGCGCATGTCATAGCCGAAGCGTTTGTCGCGCGGCACGATTTCGCGAAGGCTCTCATCAATGCGCGCGGGATCATCTGAGGGCGGCGTGCGGTCGGCGGCGTCGCCCGCCATGTCAGGCAGATAGGAGAGGAACCAGCGCGCCGCCTCCATGGCGTCCGCCTCGCTGGCATAGGCGTCGTCTGCGGCGCCCGCGGCAAGCTGCAGGTCGGATCCGCCCAGCTCTTCCTTGCTGACATGTTCGCCCACGCCCGCCACCACGGGAGGGCCTGCGATGAACATTTGCGACTGGCCTTTGACCATGACGCAATAATGCGACGACACGGCCCGCGCTGCGCCAAGACCCGCCACGGGACCAAGCGCGAGCGACACCACCGGCACCCGTTCAAGATTGGCGACCACCTGATCCCAGGCGGGATTAAACGGCACATAGCTGGCGCCCATGTCGAGAATGGATTTGACCGAGCCGCCGCCGCCCGTGCCCTCGATCAACCGGATCAGGGGCAGGCCCAGCTCGCCCGCCATTTTCTCGGCCTCGATCTGTTTTTCGACTATGGCGGCGTCCGCCGCGCCGCCGCGCACAGTGAAATCATCAGCGACCACGGCCACCGCGCGTCCGCGCACCGTGCCGCGACCGAAGATGCAATTGGCCGGGGAGAAGCCCTCAAACCCGCCCTCTGCATTTGTGCGCGCTTTGCCGGTGAGCGAGCCGATTTCCCGAAAACTCCCTGGGTCGAGCAAAAGATCCAGTCTTTCCCGTACGTTGAGACGGCCTGCCGCCTTTTGGCGGGCGAGCTTTTCCGCCCCACCCATGTTATGAGCCAGCGCCTGACGCTTGCGCAAATGGGCGATTTCGTCTTTCCAACTCACTCAACTCTCTCCCGCAGTATCGCCAGGTTCTGATGCCCAGCTTTGATTTTGATCTTCACGCCACTGACGGCGCCGCCCGCACCGGGGTTCTGAAAACCCCGCGCGGGGATATTCGCACGCCGGCTTTCATGCCTGTCGGCACGGCGGCGACGGTGAAGGCGCTATATCCTGAACAGGTTAAGCAAGCTGGCGCGGATATCATACTGGGAAATACCTATCACCTGATGCTGCGGCCTGGCGCCGAGCGGGTCAAACGTTTGGGGGGGCTGCATCATTTCATGCGCTGGGATGGCCCGATCCTGACCGATTCGGGCGGCTTCCAGGTCTGGTCCCTGTCCGATCTGCGCGAGATGACCGAAGAGGGGGTGGCGTTCAAAAGCCATCTCGACGGCTCAAAGCACATGCTGACGCCCGAACGCTCCATCGAGATCCAGGCCGACCTCCTGGGCGCCGACATCTCCATGCAGCTTGATGAGTGCACGCCCTATCCGTGTGAGAAAGACGCGGCGGCGAGCTCCATGCAGCTTTCCCGGCGCTGGGGGCTGCGCTCGAAACAGGCGTTTGGCGAGCGCTCCGGCCAGGCGCTGTTCGGCATTGTTCAGGGCAGCACCTATGAGGATTTGCGTCGCGAAAGCGCGGAAGTCCTGATCGAGATCGGCTTTGACGGTTACGCCATTGGCGGCCTCGCCGTGGGCGAAGGCTTTGAGATGATGTGCCAGGTGCTCGACGTCACCACGCCGCATCTGCCTCATGAGCGCCCGCGCTATCTGATGGGCGTGGGCAAGCCGATTGATCTCGTGGAAGCCGTCGCACGCGGCGTGGACATGTTTGACTGCGTGCTGCCGACCCGCTCGGGCCGTCATGGTCAGGCGTGGACGGATTGGGGGCCGGTGAACGTCAAGAACGCCCGCTTCGCCGAGGATACGCGTCCCATGGACGAGACGCTCGATTGCCCGGCCAGCCGGGATTATTCGCGCGCCTATCTGCATCACCTCATTCGGGCGGGCGAGTATCTGGGCTCGATGCTGTTGTCCTGGCATAACATCGCCTATTTCGAAAACCTCACCGCCCGCATGCGCGCCGCCATCGCCGCAGGCGAGTTTGAAGCCTTCCGCGCCCAGTTCCATGCCCGCATGGATGAAGGGCCTGAGGCGATCTAGCTCTCGGGCTCCGCGGCTGTTTCGCTGAGTAAGCCATAGGCGCTCATCGCCTCAATCAAGGTCGCCCGGTCACACTGGAGCGCATCAAATCCGCCGCGCAGCCAGGCGCGGCGCTTGAGCGCCAGCTCACGCTCTTGCGCGGCGGCGGCTTCAATCTCACCCGCCCGGCCCAAAAACCGCACGACGGGACGCGTCGGGTTCAGCCCCACAATGGTGTCGCGCGCCGTATCGGCGGCGAGATCTGGCGCATCCTCTGCGATGGAAGAGGCGAAATCTCGCGAGCGGTCCAGCATCCCTTCTTCTTGCTCGCCTGAGTCTGTGTGGGACTCGGGGCGGGGCGCCTCGATATCTGGACCCAGCAATGAGGTGAGGCGCGCAATGTCGCGGGCGAGGGCCGGGCAGCTGACCGCCGCGCCGGAACCGCCATAGGGGGTGGGTACGGTTTCATCGCCATCATCAATCACGATCTGGCCGGGACGCGCCCGCGGCAGGCCCACCGTGTCAGACGCGACCGATTCCGTACGCCCCAGGGGCGTTTTGGGCAGGTCGGGCAGGCTGGAGCACGCGGTCAGGATGAGCGCGATTGCGCCAACGATCAGCATTTTGGACAGGGTGTTCTTCATGCTTATGTCCTATCATGATCGTGTAACTGTAAAAGAGGGGGTTTCCCGCATATAGCCGGGTTGACCCTATGGGGCGCCGGTTATAGGTTCCGCGCCTCTCGAGACGGAGAGCCGATAGCTCAGCTGGTAGAGCAACTGACTTTTAATCAGTAGGTCCAGGGTTCGAACCCCTGTCGGCTCACCAATCACTTAGCCTTGTTTTGTGATTGGCCGTTTGCAGCACCGTTTACAGCAGTAAAGCGCTCTGCCGTGCGAAGCGCAAGAGAATTCGCGTCTACATAGACCCGCCGAATCTCCGCCACCTTCTCAGGTGACCAGCCGATAATCCCCGCTATCTCCCGATCGTCGGTCCCTGCGAGCGCAAGGGCTGTGGCGAATGTTCCGCGCGCGTCGTGGATGTGTTTGTCCACACCCGCCAGTGTCGTGATCGCGTCAAAGTTCGAGCTGAATCCGTCCGGCGTCATGGGCTCGCCCCTGGCGCCGCGCAGGATCGCGCCCGTGGTTTCCGGCATTTCATCGATCAACGCCCGCAATTGCGGCAGGATGGGGATGATCACCCGCCTGTGCGTCTTATTGCTGATCCAGTCGAAATACCCGCCCTGATCGGCGCTATAAGGGATGGCCACAAGGCTGCTGCGTCTCAGCCCAGTGAGGCAGGCAAAGCGCATCGCCCAGGCCATGCGTTGCCCCAGAGGCGTTTGAACCCCCGCCATCTTTGCGTGATCGTCTTCGGTCCAGATGATGTCCGCCCGGCTTGCCCGGTGCAGCCGCCCCATGCGCGCGGCCACGTTCAGCACCAGCTCGCCATTGTCCATGAGCCATGACAGAAGCCGCTTGAAGACCGCCACGGCGTAATCCGCTGTGCGCGGCCGGTTGCGCATGTCGTCGCGCCACTCCTTCACCTCGCCCCGCATCTGCGGATCGTTGAAGGCGGACAATGGCGCGTCTGAGAATTCCAGCTCGATCAGGGACAGGTAGCGGCTGTATTCGCGCTGGGTCCGTTCTGAGAGCTTGGAGAAGTCACCCGACCGCTTGTAACGCTTGATCGCATCGCCAAGGGTTCCGGGGATGACATAGGCGTCTGGCGCGGTCTTGCTGGCTTGCGCCTGATTATAGGAGCGCAGGAACTCGACAGATCCCGGCTCACCGTCCAGCTTCGGCCCGCCGCGCCACGCATAGCGATGAACGCGGACAGAGCCGTCAGCCAGCTTCCTTCTGACCGTGTGAATCCCGTGCAGTTTTACGTCCACGCTTCCACTCCCTGAATGCGTCGGGGGGAGTGTAAGCCCCTGGCGCGTGAACAATCACGCCCCGATCTGTAATTTCAACAGACCCGACCGTCACGCCCGCATCCCGCGTGGCCTGCACAGCCTTGGTGATCCATTCGGGAGAGGGGCGCCGGCTCAAGGCGTACCCTCCTGGTCTAGCGCTGAGAGGGCGACTTCAAGGCGCTGCAACGCGTCGCCCATAACCTGCAAATCGCCGTCATCCCTGAATGCTTTTAGACCTGCGAGCAGTGTGCGAGCAAAGCGCGCCGCTTCCACAACCCGGTCCCGCTTCTCCAGCTCTGATTTAAGCGCGCGGATGGTGGAGGCCATAGCGCCCATGGCGGTCTTGCTGGCCACTATGAAATCGCGGTCAGCCTTTTTGACCCATGGCCCGTCGCAGCACCCGCAGGCGGCGATAACGGACGCTTCACCAGCGGCGATGAAGGCAAGGTTTTCACCCTCATCTGGGCTTTTGTCTTCCCACACGCCCGGCGTAGCCTTCGACAGCAACCGCTCCAGCTCTTCCAGTTCTGCATCAGTCATGGGTGGGCTCCTTGCGTCCGCGCTCATGCGCGCCCCATAGATAGACGCCCGTCATTGGCGCCATAAAAAGCAGGCCGATCAAAACGCCTGCGATGCCACCTTCGATTACACCGACAAACGCGGCGCCGGCGTTGCACATGAGGATCAAGCCGGTGCCGGGGTGGTGGCCATAGCCGGGCACATATCCGCACCCGCGCCAGATCGCTCGGATCACATCACCCATCGGTCTTGTCTCCTGTTGGGGTGGGCTTCGAGTTCGCGCCAAGCGTCTCGTAAAGCCTTAACCAACCCCACTAGGGATGCGGCAATCAAAAACATTGCTGCTACAGTCAGGCTAAAATTTAGCGGCTCTGGCGTGTGAAAAAGGTGCGTTGCGAATAGCACTCCGAACTGCACACCCATCACCCTTCTCCATTATTGAGAGAGCGGAGCATTGCCAGAGAAGCACTGTCCTGAGCGCGGATCACACTTGGTACATCGCCCTGAATGCTGTTCTCTTCGGTCAGTACGCCGCGCTCAAACATGGTCGCCAGCGCTTCGATGGTCTCACGCTCCACATCTCCTTGAACCAGCCGCCGCGCTGCGCGCTTGTCTAACTCCAGTGCTTTTTGACGACACCGCGCCGCTTCCTCTGGTGAGGGCGGAGGCCCAACCTCCCAATGCCCCTCCCCCTCACTGACAAGGGAGGCGAGAGCGGCGGTGATGCGCCCTTCTGCAATGTCTTGGCAGGCAATCAGGTGGTTTGTACGTTTTGGCTCTCCGCCGCCGCGGCTTTCGTTCCACCCGCATGTCCATGCGCGCTGTATTTCGCTTCGGATCAAAACGCGCAGATCATCACTCACCACCCCTGAAGGCTGTACAGGGGTGAGTTCCTCTGAGGGGTTTTCGGCCCCGTTCACCCTGTCAGGGTTGACGATTTGGCCGAGTTCCTCTGACCCTTCCCGCTGTACGCCCATGCGCTCGGCGCTTTCTTGGCGCACAATCTCTGTGCGCTCTGCGGCGTACCGGTCGAGGGCGGAAGGCTGTACAAGGGCAGAGGTGATGTGTTGGGCGAAGTCAGCTTGATCCGGTTCAACCGATACAATGGCAGAGGATGTCACGAGCAACCGCCAGTCTTCTTCGGCAACCGCACGCGCTTCTGTGAGTGATTGCTTTTCCCAAATGGGGTCGTCGCCCAAGCGGCCAACAAGAAACGACCCTTCATCTGGCTGAATGGCGTAGATCCGACCAACGCCGGTCACTGCAAACTCGCCATCGAAGTCAAATGGGCCATCCTTACTGCTTGTTGTTTCCCAAACCAATGGCCGCACCCCCATCTGCGGGAGTAGGGGCTTTCCAGTGCTTCCGCACACGTCGCACTTCACTGTCTCACTCATCTTCAGTCCTTCATGTCTGATAGTGCGGCCCGGTCCACGCCGTTCAGCGCCGCAGCGAGGGGCAAGCCGTTGACCATGTTGGACCGCACGTCAGTGCGCGCGCCGCGCAGCGCGGGCGTGAAGCCCGCCGCCTCCAGAGACACGGACACGTCATGGCCGCGCTCTTTCCAATAGGCTTCGATCCGGGATTTGAGGCGCAGGGCGCCGGTGTGGTCGCAGAGGTCAGGGGTCATCAGGCGGCGTCCTTCTTGTCGTCGGCAAACTCAACGCCGCGTTCAGCGCCGAATTTGAAAATCAGTTCGATCAGGTCGCTCATTTCAGACTTGCTCAGGCGAGAACTGGAGCGGCCCAGGTTGATGAAACCGGTCCCGTTGATGTTCGGGACAAGGCGCATTTCTTGGTTCAGCGCGTCCATGAAGATCAGTTTCCAGTCGTCGGCGGTGAGCCGGACGCCATGCCACTCGACCTGACGCGCGACTTCGGTGAGCATCGCCCACATCCGGGCGTTCTGATCTGACGAGCGCTTGCTTTCGCGGAACTCGACATACGTTCCAGCGGGCGCGCCCATGCACCATGAAGCGGCTTTCTCGCGCTCGCGCTTACTGGTCAGGATGACGCCCGCCCGGCTCATGCGGCCTCGCTCTCGCCCATGCGGGCGCGGATGCTGGCCACCACTTCGTCAAGCTCTTCAGTGAACTCAGCGACGGCGGACGCCATGCGGGCGATGTAGGCTTCGTCTCGCTCGATACGCTTGGTGAACAGGGGTAGGCCGCGATAATAGGCGGCGAAGTCCCACCACTCGCGTTCACAGACCCACATGCAGCCCTGAACCTGGGCCATGTGTTCGGGCGGCATTTCGCCCTTGAGCAGCGTATCAATCATCAGGTGAGGCGCGCGGGTCTTGATCTCCAAGCCGCCGCGCTCGCCTACCAGAGCGTCAGGAGAGCAGCCGGGCCGTTTATTGGTCACAAAGCCCACCTGCACCGGCTCAACGTCCGCCATGAAGGCGTAGAGGTTGCGCGCTTCCGCTTCCATTTCATGACCGCGCTCCATGGCGGCGTTTGAATAGGACTCGGCGGGCTCGCCCGTGAGGATTTCCCCTGCGAGCTTCAGCATCAGCGTGCGGCGTGTCTTGCTAGGCGCACCGCCACGCCCGCTGGCCATGATGGTTGAGAACTCCGAAGCGGTCGGGCGTCCGGCGCGGATGGCGAACCATTCCGGTGTGCCTTGGTCCATGTCGTGGATCTGCACGCTCATGCGTCACCGCCTTCCGCCTTGGCCTTGGCGGCTTTCTTGACGTTCAGAGCCTTGACTGCATCCCAGAACCGGGGCTCCGGCAGGTCTGCGAGCGTGTCCACCCCCAGCCATTTGCAGAATGCGGCTTCGTCAGCGTCTGCCGCTTCGATTTCGCGGCGAAGGTTGGCGAGTTGATCGGCGGTGATCGGGTCCGGCGCGTCAGCGGTGCGCGCGTCGTCATCCGCCGCAGCGGCAAGGCCAAGCGCCAGCTTCAGCGTGTACCGCTGGAGATAGGTCGTCGTGGAGCCCACGGCCTGAATGTTGTTCTTGCCGCCGCTCTCATCGCGCCCGGCGGAGAGTGAGGTTTCCTCGCTGTATCCGCCCCGGTGCGAGATGATGCACGCCACGGTGATGATCCCGCCTTCGCCTTGAGACGAGCGGAAGCGATAGGACAGGCCATGCTCTGCAAGGATCGGGTCAACCGCCTTGGCGATACCGGCAAGGGTCTCGTGCTTGTACTCGGTGCGCTTGTTGCCTTCGCCATAAGCGACCTGCTGGTCTTTCAGGATCGTCGGCAGTTTGGCCTTGGCCTCAGAGATAGCATTATCAAACGCCTTCTTGCCCTGGTTCGCTTCCCAACGCTCCTGAAGCGCGAGCAGCTTTTCCATGACGTCGATATTGGCGCCGCTATCAACAGCGCGTGAGAGCATGTCCATAGGCGTGAGCGCGCCGCCATTGGCAGGGGCCGGCGCTTCGTACTGCTCGCGCGTGGCGATCTCGGTTTTAGGTTCAGCGGACATATCAGGCTCCTAAATCTTTGGTGAAGTACAGCACCACGCCCGCCGCTGCGCAGATCAGCGCAAAGAGGATGTATTCCCATGCGGTGAGGGTGAGGAAGGACGGGCGGCGATGGAACAGGGGGCGGCTCATGAGCACCCCTTTTTATCGTCAATAAATCCGCCCAGAACGGGCAAGAAAAACGCGGCCATAATAAAAAAACAGGAGAGAAGGCTGTATGCTATGGCCAAGCTGCGGACGCGCGGCGTGGACGGGATTTCCCCACTCGCCAGCGGCGCCAGCCAAGCGGCAACGCCAAAGAGCACGATCACCAGAATTACCGCCACAATGCCCAGCCGCAGCGACCAGTAAGGTTTCGACATATCCAGTCTCCGAAAGAAGGGGGCCGAGCGGGCGAAGGGGATAACCCGCTCGGCCAGTTGACCGACGCGCAACCGGGGAGGCGCAGGACGTCGGCTTGAAGGGGGTTATTCGATCTCTCGAACGTCGCTGATGTGGCGGAGAGGGAAGGGCGAGACGATCAGCTCAGGCTCCCAATAGACAGGGCGAATGCCGCCTTCACCGTCGCTGCAGAGCACGTAGGTTGCCTGCAGCCCTTCGGGCATAAACAGGCCGTTGGGTTCTGGCTGCGGTATTGTCCCACCAACATCCCTGTGCGATCCCGAAAACCCAGTCGTGTCCTGCCCTTCCATCCAGATGCGCTCAGGATTGGTAATCTGAACGCTGGCGGGCATTCCGTAGCCGACGCTTTCACAGATCAGGAACAGCTCGCCTTGCCAGTTCTGATAGTACGAGTAGGTCGCAATCTCCTGATCGCGCAGCTCATAGAGGAATGTCTGCCAGCGCAGCTCTTGCCAGTTTGCAATCGCGGGAGGCGGAACCTGGCGCGTCGCCTCGCGCATCATTTGCTCGGTTTGAGCGCGCCGCTGCGCGTCGGCGGACTGGGTGGCCTCAACATCGCTGCAGGCAACAAGCGCCAGTGCAGCGGCGGCAGTGAAAATAATCGCTTTCATGGTATTCTCCTTAGCGGCAACCGGACGCCTGAAGGCGGCGGTAGTAGGCTTGTTGATCTGGGGAAAGGCGCTCCACGTCCGGCGCGAACTGGCGCACAATCGAAGCGCAGACAGCAGAGCGTGAGCCTTCATTGCGCGCAGTCTCAAGGGCCACACGCTGGCGCTCAAAGTTGCTGGATACTCCGCGATTGAAGGAGAGGCTTTCTTCGTAAACCTCGCGCTCCACGCGGACCTGTTCGGCTCGCAAGATTCCGCCAACACGAATGTTGAGAAAGGAGAGCCCAAACAGGGCGACATAGAGGACCGCAAGTGCGGCAATACCTCCGACGATGTAGGCTGCAGTCTTCATTTTACGCCTCCAATAAGGGGCTAGCGACCGGGGATAGCTACAGGCTGGGGGAGCGTTGAGCTGTCCCCGGTCGCAGTGGGGCTGAAGCCCCTGCAGGGCGTCAGCGGAAAGGGGGTCAGCCGATCAGGCAGGCCGCGCCGATCACGACAACGGCCATGAAGCCAAAGACAGCGCAGGCGCTGAGCGCGTCACTGGCGAGGTCAAGGAGATACTGGCGCATCACGCGGCCTCGCCTTCGGTTGCCTCAGCGCGCGCCTTCAGTTCAGCGAACGCCTGTTCAATCGCTTCAAGCGGGCAGTCCGCGCCGACATGAATATCAGCCGGATAGAGCTTGCCGTGCGGGGTCGTGACGGCGCCAAACGAAACCCGGCAATCAAACGCTGCGTCAAAGCTGCGAAGGTGGCGGCGAATGTCTTGGCGCGTGGTCCCGACAAGGGTCAGGGAGGCTGAGACATGCTCCGCGCCGGTGTGGTGCAGGGCGCGCGCTTCGAGCTTGTCGAGCTTGGCCTGCATGTCGTGAACGTCTTGGATGCTCATCGTGCTGCGGCTCCTTCTTTGTCAGAGGCGCGGCGCTTGATCTCGGCAGTCAGAGCGGCGGCGAATGCCGGATCGCTCTCACGCATACGCTCAGCGTGTTCAGCGCCGAACCGGGCCTGCATGGCGGGGTTTGACTTCCACTGATCGAGATAGCTGCGCGCCCGCTGCTCCGGGGTTTTCTGGACGAACACAGGAGCCGGGCGAGGGCGACCATCCAGCAGGTTGTCGAGCGCGTAATCGGTCTGCGTCCGGTAGCCTGCTTTCACATATGCGGGGGTGGTCTGCGTCATGTCGTGCTCCCTTGTTCGATAGGGAGACGATAGAAAAGCTATCGCATCAGGTCAACAGAAAAACTATCGATGTGCGATATTTTTTATGATGCCGGTGTTTTGGGGTTGGCGCGAGAGTGTTAAATCACAGGCTCGCCGCGTGCGGGCAGGTCGCACCGTGCGCGCTCTTTTGCGATGATCATGGCGTCTTCGTGGCCGCGCAGATCGGCGATCTCATCGGCATAGTCCCGCGTTCCGGCAAGGCCGATCAGAGCAGGCCAGAAAATCAGCGCGCCCGCCGTCATCAGCGCAGTGTCTGAATTTGCGCTATTGCCCTGGCGTCTGGCCAGCACGACCGCTTCAAACCGCACGCGCTCAATCTCCTCATCAAGCTGTTCGCATGAGAGATTGGCGTATAACGCCGGGTTTACATAGGTTGGTCGGATGGTGTGCGGCTGCGCAGCGCAGGCTGTAAGGAGCATCACGGCCCCGGCGATCATGGCAGTGCGTTTCATGTCAATTCCCCCTTTGCGGGTAAACGCTATCCCGCCACGCGCGCGGCGCCTAGAGTATCACCTCGTATTTGCCAATCATGACGCGGGCAATGCGGGTTTCTTCACCATCCCTGAGCATGTCGTCAGTGAGGGTGATCTTGCCGGTCCATCGCTTGTTCGTGGATCTGGCCTCAAGGGCATAGCCTGCGCCATCGCGCACCAGGGCCTTCAGTGTCGCTTCGACCAACCCGCCCCGAATGCGCTCTGCCACCACGATCAGGTCGCGGCCCTTGGCCTCAAATTCCCTCAACAGCCCATCCAGCCCATCGGCCGGCAAGGCCATTTCGAGCGGAACTGTGTTCACATAAGCCCCGTCTTGAGCGATCAGGTCGCAGCTATCGCCGCGCACACGCAAGGCGCGCTGGGCGCTCTTTGGAAAGCGCGGGTGCGGGATGAATGGTATGGATTCGCCTGTGTCGAGCATTTCAATTGCCTCTTGCCAAACCCCTGCGGCGATTTCGCCTATTACAGGTATTGAGCCGGAGGAATTCACCTCAATCAATGCTTTACCGTGATCTCGATTATGCTTGACACCTTCCGCCCAAGGCGGCGCGCCTTCGCCCGTCAAGAGCCACCCGGCGGACACCTTGAAGGCGTCGGCGTATTCTTCAGCCCTAGGTGCTCTAATGCCGCTCTGGCCATTCTCATGTGATCGGTAGGTGACTTCCTTCCACCCATAGCGCCGGGCGGCGTCAGAGGCGGTTTCAAAGCCTGCCCATTCACGGGCGGCCTTCAGTCGTTCGGCCTGCGTTTCCATATCGCCTCCGATACACATCAGCGCAACAGAAATCCTGTTGACGTTGAGCGACAGCTTTTCTATTGTGTCGCCATGAAGACATTCACCGACATCATGGCCAAGTGGCCGACCCTCGTGGAGTTCGCTGAAGACGCTGGCGTGCCTGAGCGGCGCGCACGCGGCTGGAAGGCGGCGGATTCTATTCCCGGCCGTTACTGGCTTTCTCTGGTGAAGGCGGCGGATCGTCGCTCGATCAAGGGCGTTACGACTGATGTGCTGGCCAAGATCGCGGCGACCACAAAGCCGAAGCCGACCAAGCCCCGCAAAAGCGAGGCCGCATGACCCGCTCACCCTTCCCCCTTCCCCCCCGCAAGGAGTCCTTCCATCATGACGGACATGACAGATGCCGAATTCAAGCAGGCCGAGGGTCAGCGCATTCTGGCCGGTCTGGGCGCTATTGCGGCCCTGCCGGGCGCGGGGCTGGTGACCGGGACGGGGGCTGGCGCGCCCCTGTTCGCGGCGGCGCTGTGCTGTGTGGCTCTGGCGTATCTGTTCTGGCTGTACACGGACGGGGTGTATGCCTTGTCGGTGAAGCTCAAACAGGCGGGTGTTTTGTCGGCCTGGATGGGGCGCCTGTTGCGGCCCGGCCGTCCGTTTCAGGTGATCACGCTTCTCAGCGCTGTCGCCAATGTGCTGTTGACCCTGTGCGGCTTTGCAGGGGAGCGCGCCGGGATCGCCTTGCCGATCAGCGCTCAGACCGGTTTCGCCCTGGCGCTGGGCTGGGCGGGCGTGTGCGCCGTCTTGGCCCTGTGGGGCTATGTGGCGATGGAACGGCTTCGCGCCGAGGTCCGCGCCCATATGGCCAACGCCCCTCAAGACTGAGCCTCGCTGATCAGCGCGGGCGGCTTCACGCCTCCGCCGCGTCTGGCGCGCTTGATCTGCGCGGCGTTCTCTTTTGCGCGCGCCCTGATTTCCAGATCCACGGCCGGCCTGATCAGCCGGATGCTTTCGCGTCTGAGCTGCATGGCGTCGGTCAAGTCCTTCATCGCGGTCTCCATGCCTATGCCCAGACCATGGCGCAAGGCCGGGGCGAGCGGAACGCAAAAACCTTGGGAGTGTTTGCATGACCCCGACCTTTCACCGGGCGCAAACGCGCCAGATCGTGAACGCCGCAGGCGGCGCCCAGCCGACCGCCGAAATGCTTGGCCTTGCGGATACGTCCGCAGTGTCGCGCTGGTTGAACGGCAACGGCACGATGAGCGCTTGGCATATGACGACGCTGCAATGCGCGCTGGGGGTGTCGAGCTATTCGGATGCGATGACCAATCTGGTCGGCCCGCCCCCTGTCTCACCGCTGGGCATGATCGAAAGCGCCGCAGAGGCGAGCCGTCATGCCGGGGCGCTTCCGGCGATGGTTCTGGACGCCAAGGCGGATGGCCGGGTGGATGAGAGCGAACGCCGCATGCTGCTCGCCTGCATCCGCAGCGCCAAGGAGCAGCTCGACCGCACCGAACAAGCCTTGCTGACAGAGGGTCCGCACTCTCTGGCTGCGGAATAGGGGGCGGGGATGGGACGTGTTGAGCAAGTCTGCCGCCGCATTGTCACTGAAGCTGGGGGCGATCCTAACGAGGTGAACAGCCAGAAACACTGGCATCCAGACGCGGGCGTTATGGTCAGGGCCAACGTCCCGGGATGGCGCGCCCATGCGCCGTACGTCCGCCGCGTCCTTATGGCCTATGACGCCATCCGTAACATCGAGGCCACGTCATGAGCCTCAACACCAACACACAGACAGCGGAGCGGGTAGGCTGCGCTGGATCCACGCCGGGCGGACAGTGCGGTTCCTCAGAACCCCGGCCTTCATGCGCCCCAGGGCGTCAAAGCGGTCCCGCTCCCCAGACCGGCACTGCCATGCCGTCTGGAATACATGCCGCCAATGAAGGTCAGCCCGGCACCCTTTCCCATTTGCGCGAGGTATCGTCATGAGCCGCCGCCCCGAATGGATTCCCGACCGAACCGCCATTCCGAACCGGGTCAAAATCGAAGTGTTCGCCCGCTCTGACGGTCAATGCCAGCAAGAGGGCTGTGATCGCGTCGGCAAGGAGTATGACCACATCAAGCCGCAAGCGCTGGGCGGGGATAACTCCGCCGGGAATGTGCAGCTGCTCTGTCGCAAATGCCACAAAGCCAAGACGCGCGGAGACGCCGCCACGGTCACGAAAGCAGATCGCCAGGGCGGACGCATCGGCCAATACGCCCGGCGCGAGAAGGCCAAGGCCGCAGGTAAGCACAAAGGCATCCAGAGCGGCGGCTTTCAGAACGGGCGCAATGGCCCCTTCAAGACACCGCTCGGCGGAAAGACCGTGCGGCGGGAGGGGGTGTGATGGGTAAGCGATCCAGCTTTGAGCGCCGTGAGCGCGATTTCTACCCCACGCCGGAAGCGGCGGTGCTGCCGCTGTTGCCGCATCTTGAGCCCGTTACGCAATTTATCGAGCCCTGCGTGGGAGGCGGCGACCTTGTGCGCCATTTGGCCAAGCACGGCCATTTCTGCGCTGGCGGTTCGGACGTTGAGCGCGATGCGCGCACGCACCTGTATTCAACCACCGTGGCGGGCGAAGTCTGTTTCATCACGAACCCGCCCTGGTCGCGTGACGTGCTGCACCCGATCATCACCAACCTGTCTGCCCAAGCGCCCACATGGCTGCTCTTCGACGCGCACTGGATGCACACCCGCCAAGCCGTCCCGTATCTGCCGCTCTGCCGCAAGATCGTGAGCGTTGGCCGGGTGAAGTGGATTCCCGACAGCACGCACACCGGCAAGGACAATTGCGCCTGGTATCTGTTCGACGCCAGCGCGTCCGGCCCTGCTCAATTCATCGGAAGGGACGCCGCATGACCCAGCCCATCACCCCGCACCAAGCCCAAGAGCGTGAGCGCAAGGCGAGTCCAGGCCGCAAGTGGATCGTGCGCGTCCGAAACCGTGAAGGCGTCCACGCGGCTTTGCGCCACGCCGTCAAGCGGACTGAAGAGGGCGCGCATGTCTGACCTGACCCCCACCGAGCAAACCCGCGTGCTGGACGCCTATCAGGCCGCCCGCGAGAGCATGGATCACGGCGCTGCCGCCATCCACGTCATCACCACCACACAGCTTCCACAAGGCGCCGTGCGCGCGGTTATCGCCGCGTACCGTCATGACATTGGGGAGATCGAGGCATGAGTGCAGCACATCATGATCGCTGGAGCGCACAAGAAGACAAGACGCTGGTTGAACTGCGCGAGTCCGGGCTGACCTTCCGGGGTGTTTCCTTCCAAATGAAGCGCTCGCCCCGCGCCTGCATCGCCCGGTATCACGTTCTGAAGGATGAAGGCGGCAAGCGCCCGGAACCTACGCCAGCGACTGCGCCGCGCCCGCATCCGGGGGAAACACCGCCGCGGCAATCCTTCATGAATCCGCACGCTGAAGCCTTGATCGGGCGCGCTAAGGCGCGTGCCGAGAAGTTGATCGCCGCTGGAACCGCTGTGGATGCAGCAGTGAACATGGTGCAGCAAGAGCTAGGCGTGCGCCTGAATCCTGACGATCTGGCCTTGCGCCCAGCTGGCGAGGCCGCACATCGCGTGCTGGACCTGATGAGTGCTGAAGGGCGCCGCGCGTTCATGAAGGTGGGTGCGTGATGCTGGATCAGGATTACACCCCGGCCCCGCCCGTGGATGAGGACAGCTATGCCCCGCCGCACAATATCGAGGCGGAACAGGCCATTCTCGGCGCGCTGCTGATGGAGAATGAGATATATTGGGCGGTCTGCCCCTTCCTGACAGCTGAAGACTTTTACGACCCGCTGCATGGCCGCATCTATGCCGAATGTGCGCGTGTGATCGGCACGGGCGCCCTGGCGGATGCGGTGATGCTCAAGGACAAGTTCACCACAGACCCGGCCATGGCTCAGGTGGGCGGAGCGGTCTATCTGGCCGATCTGATGCGCGATGCGCCCTATGGCCCGTCTGCGCGTGAATATGGCCGTCTGGTGCATGATCTGGCCAAGCGCCGCGCGATGATCGCAGCGGGTGAAGCGCTGATCGTGTCCGCCCGCCGCCCTGAAGACGACCAGAGCGCCGATGACGTGCTGGAAGCCCATGAAGGCGCGATTTTCGCCCTGGCTGAAAACACGCCCGCCGAGCGCAAAGGCCCGGTGAGCTTCATGGATAGCGTTCGCGCCCAACTGGAGCGCGTGGAAGCGTCTGTGAAGTCGGGCCGGGGGTTGGCGGGCCTGTCCACCGGTTTGCGCGCTCTGGACGCGAAATTGGGCGGTCTGTGCGCGTCTGACCTGATCATCCTGGCTGGACGCCCCAGCATGGGCAAAACCGCGCTGGCCACGAATATCGGGTTTCACCTTGCCCGCCGCTTTGAAGCCGAGACAGACGAGAACGGCGAAGAAAGGGTGAAGTCGGGCGGGCGTGGCCTGTTCTTCAGCCTGGAGATGGGCAAGGAGCAGCTCGCCGGACGTATTCTGGGCGAAGTGACCGGCATCGGCACGCATGACCAGCGCCAGGGCAAGCTCGACATGCGCCAGCTTCAGGCCATGCACGAAGCGGCCCGGATGATCGAAAGTGTTCCGCTGGCGATTGATGACACGGGCGGCTTGGCGATCCACGCCCTGTGCGCCCGCGCCCGTCGCCACAAGCGGATGCACGGTCTGGACTTCGTGATCGTGGATTACCTTCAGCTTGTGACCTGTTCCGGGTATGCCGGTCAGCGCGTGCAAGAGGTGTCCGCCATCACTCAGGCGCTCAAGGCGCTGGCCAAAGAATTGAACGTCCCGGTGATCGCCCTGTCCCAGCTGAGCCGTCAGGTGGAGCAGCGCGAAGACAAGAAGCCCCAGCTCTCAGACCTGCGGGAATCCGGCTCCATCGAGCAGGACGCCGATGTCGTCATGTTCTGCTACCGCGAGGCTTACTACCTGGATCGCATGGAGCCCAAGTTCGGCACGCCTGAACATGCTGATTGGGAATCCGCCATGGCGGAGTGCCGCCACCAGGCGGACATCATCATTGGCAAACAGCGTCATGGCCCCATCGGATCGGTGAAGGTCGCCTTTGACGCTGACACCACGAAATTTTCAGATCAGGAGGGCCGGCTGTGAGTCATTACGCAACGTCATGGGCCGTTCAGCAGAAAGGCATTCGGCCTGCCGCGAAAGTTGTCCTGTGGCATTTGGCGGACAGACATCATCCTGACCATGGATGCTTTCCGTCCCAGATCCGTTTGGCTGAAGACTGCGAGATGTCGCGATCATCCCTGAATGACCAGCTCGACACGCTTGAAGAGGCGGGCCTGATCAAGCGAAAGCAGCGCATCAATCCGAAGACGAAGCGCGTCGAGAGCACACGCTACATCTTCGCCTTTGAGATGGACTTGACACCAGATCATGATGAGCCGTGTCCGAAAATCAGACATGGAGCCGTGTCCGAAAATGACGATGAGCCGTGTCCGAAAAAAGCCCAAAACCATGTCCGAAATTCGGACACTAACCTTGTAAGGGAACCCGTAAGGGAACCTGTAACGGGCGCGCGGGTCGAATTGACCCAGACCGATTGCGACCAGTTCTGGGCAGCGTACCCTGAAGCGGGGCGTGTGAGCTATGCACGGGCTGATCTGCCGCTTGCGTTAGGTCGTCATGTGATGCGTCTGGGGTCGCCCGCAAGGTTGATCGGAGCGGCGCGGAACTATGCCGCCGCGATCCGCAAGCAGGACACTAAGCCGAAATCACTGGTGAACTGGCTAGCGAGTCCAGCGCTGGTGGACCAGTACGCCCCGGACGATGCGACCGACCCCACCCCAACAGACGCCGCGCGCTGGGATGACGCCCAATGGCGCCGGGTGGTGGGGTATTTCGACCGCCATGGCGAATGGCACGCCCCTGGACCTATGCCGGGCCGGGCTGGCTGTCAGGCCTCGCAGAGCGTGTTGGCTGAGTTCGGCTTCGCCAAGCGTGAGGGGGATGCGGCGTGATGCGGTTCGGTTCTGTGTGTTCAGGCATCGAGGCGGCGTCACAAGCATGGCGTCCGCTGGGCTGGTCGCCTGCGTTCTTCTCGGAGATCGAGAAATTTCCATCCGCCGTGCTGGCGCATCATCATCCCGATGTGCCGAACCATGGCGACATGACCCAATTTCAGGAGTGGCCGGATCATGCAATCGACGTTCTTGCTGGAGGAACCCCTTGTCAGTCCTTCTCGGTCGCGGGATTGCGAAAGGGACTGGCTGACCCACGCGGCAACCTCATGCTCACCTATCTTGCCATCGCTAAACGCTATCGCCCCCGCTGGGTCGCTTGGGAGAATGTCCCCGGCGTGCTGTCCAGTAACGAAGGACGGGATTTTGGAACCTTCCTCGGGGCGCTGGGCCAGCTCGGGTATGGGTGGGCCTATCGAGTCCTGGACGCTCAGCACACCCGAACACGCCGCTTCCCCTTCGCTGTCCCCCAGCGCCGGCGTCGTGTGTTCGTTGTCGGATATCTTGGAGACTGGCGCAGTGCCGCAGCGGTATTATTTGACGCCCAAAGCCTGCGCGGGGATCCTGCGCCGCGCCGAGAAACGGGGAAAGTCGCTCCCACCATCCCTAGCCGCAGCTCTGCGGGCGGTGGTCTCGGAACAGACTTCGACCTAGACGGCGGTCTGACCGCCGTCTCAGGCATCCCCGCTGTCTCCCCCGCCTTGAAAGCGCGCGACAGCAAAGGACCATCCAGCGATGGCGATGGCGATGGCGCCCCCATTTTGCCTGTCGCTTTCGACTGCAAGGGCACAGAAGTTCAGACTGTCACGGACGGCTCGCACCCGCCCTTGCGCTCCATGGGGCATTTGAACAGCCATACGAACGCGGGCGGTCATGCCGCGATTGCGAGAGAAATGGCCGTCCGCCGCCTCACGCCCATCGAGTGCGAGCGTCTTATGGGCTTCCCCGACAATCACACCCGCATCCCGTATCGCGGCAAGCCTGCGGAGCTTTGCCCTGACGGACCCCGCTACAAGGCGCTGGGCAATAGCTGGGCGGTGAATTGCGCCGACTGGATCGCGGAGCGCATCGAGCTTGTGGAAGCGATCGACAAGGCGCTGGGGAGGGACGCGGCGTGACCTTCGAGCAATTCACCCAAGCCCACGCAGGCCGGGATTTCGAGAGCTTCACCGCCTTCACCGCTGAAGTCACCCGCGCTGGGCTGTCAGACACCGACAAGCACGCCGCTTACCGCGCCTGGCGTCTGGGATGGGGTAGGGCGCTTGCTGGCGGTGGTGAGTTGAAGGCCACCCAGCCCGGAAAGATCAAGACATGGAGCGCGCCACAATGAGCATCGAGAATGAAGCGTTGAAAATGCTGGCTGAGAATTATCGAAGCCGGTTGGAGCGCCTAGCGAACCTGCGAGAGCCCCAGGCGCCGCTCCAGTTGAACGAAGAAGAGGCCGTGGCCTTCCGCGCTGGGGCGTCAGCCATGCGCCGGCTGCTCACAGAGGCTTTTGGCGACATCGCCCGCGATGAGCGCGAACTGCATAAGAAATGCATAAATTGCACGGCAAAACGAAAAACCTCGGAGGGCGATCAATGAAGCGCGTGATCATTGAAAGCCCTTATGCGGGCGATGTGGATGCAAGCGTGGCCTATGCGCGCGCTTGCCTGAAAGGCAGCCTGAAGCGCGGTGAGGCCCCGATTGCCTCGCACCTGCTGTACACCCAGCCCGGCATTCTGGACGACGACAAGGCGGACGAACGCGCGCTGGGGATTGACGCCGGCCATGCGTGGATCGCCTGTGCTGACCTGGTGGTGGTTTATCACGACCTGGGCGTTTCAGAGGGCATGCAGGAGGGCATTCGCCGAGCCTTTGATGCGGGAAAGCCGGTGGAGTTTCGGAAGTTGCCGCCGCGCTGCCCTTTGCTTGGCATACCATACAGCGATGTAAGCAGGCTGCTTAATGGCTGGGTTGACGCCGCCACCGCTTTGGAGGCCGATCAGCATGGGTAAGAACCGAGGCCAACAGCGGGCCGCCGCCCGCCTGCGTCAGCCCAAGCGCCGGCTGTCCATCACTGAGCGAGAAACCGATCTGGCGCATTCGCTGATCTGGTTCGCCCTGGTCACGAAGCCGCAGCGTGAGATCCATGCGGAGAAGGTGATTTCAGAGATCATGCCGGGGGCAATGGCCTTCACCCCGCGCAGCACCCGCACGATCAAGAAGCCCCGCCATCGCCACGGTGAGCGCGCCTATCGTGAGATCGAGGTCAGCGCCTATCCGCGGTATCTGTTCATTGGGGTGCCTGAGTTCTGGGGCGGCTTGCCCTGGCATGTGCTCGCGCCTGTGAGCTTCCTGACGGGCTATCTGGCGGATCCCGCCGGGAACCCGATCCGCCTGCGCGGTGTGGACGTGGCGCAAGTCATGCGCGCCAGTCAATCACCTCTGTTCAAAGGCCGGGACCGTGAAGAAGAGGAAGCCCCGTTCTGCGAGGTGCTTTATCCCGGTGAGCTGGCCATGGGACTCGGCGCGCTGTCGAGCGTGTCCGGCCAGATCGTGGCGACCGGCAAGGGCTATGCGGAGTTCGACACGCCGACCGGCGCATTCAAGGTGCCGTTTGATATGCTGGAGCGGTGCGCGTGATGGTTTCAGGGTTGACAGACGCCATGGGCTTCGCCCATGATCCGCGATGCAAAAGGGCAGCGGCCGCCGTACGCGGAGGGGCCGGGCCTACGGGCGCCGAGGCGCCTGATAGGTTTAATGTGTCTTGAGATAGGGTTGGCTCTAGGAGGCGATCATGCTCCCGCCGGGTAATTCCGGCTTACAGGTTCACCGCTCCACCAGTGTGATGCTGGATGCGGGAATGAGGCAAAGCTGGCTGGTTTCGGTTCCCATGCCAGCTCACGCACAAACCGATGACAGCCCGGAAAGACGGGCAACGTTATTCACCGCTACAGGCGGGTCCGAGAAGACTGGATGACTTTTGCTAGTTCAAGACGGTCTATAAATGTCATCGAAACTAGCCCTTGCGAGGCGAGAGGAAATTAGCCAGCGAGGCCGGATGCGCTGCCAGTTCCGGCATAAGGTTTCACCCCGGCGCTACACGCGACAGGGTACAGAGATCGGCAGGCAAGCGGGGCCGTGGAGTGAATGAGTAGGGACGTAGCCCGAAAGGGTCGTGCGCGTCCTAGAAACGGACTCCCTACCTTGTCTGCCGAACCCACAGCCCACAGGGCTAAACAGAGTGACGGCGGGCGTCAGTGCTTTCATCGCCAGAGATTGCGGAGACAGGCGATGTTGGGACGCACCCGGACATGGAACGCTAGCCGCATAGTACCGTGACAGCAGGGCGTCAGCCATCACACAGCCCCGTCCGCTTCGGCAGGCGGGGCTTTCTCATATCAGAACACCGGCGGCGTCTCTCACACAGAGCCATAGCTGCACATACTGGACGCACGCCGGTAACCCCTAAGAGATCGCCGCCCTGGCTGCATCCTTGATGCGCTTCAGCTCTAGCGCCAGCTCGATATAAGCCATGACATAGCGTGGCGGGTTGTCACCCCACCGGCTCACGCTGTCTGGCGACTTGCCCAGCTTGCGGCCTAGATCGGCCTTGCTCCATCCCAGCTCTTTGAGCGCGTCCATCATCCGCAAAACCTCGATAGTGGCCCGGCATATCGCGGGCCTATACCCGCAAAATGTCGATTTTGCCGAGAATACAGCAAATGAGGTCCGCATGACCACCTGTTCAAAGTGCAAACACTGGCGCAAGACCGGCCAAGGTAACGCCCAGGCTTATGGCGAGTGCCGTCGCTCCGCTCCCTCGCCCTCCACGACAGGCGGGCCGATGCTTGAGCCTGTGTGGCCACGCACGCTGGATATTGACGGATGCGGTGAGTTCACCGCCGCGCCTATGCCGAAGCCCGAACGCGCTGCCGAGTCCGTCACAGAACCTACGCGCACTCCGCGCCAGACCCAGAAGGGCGGACAGAACCGCCGCAAGCGTTAAGCCATGGCCCGTGCCGGGCTCGACATCCGGTCCAATGTTCGGGAGTTCAAGCGCGGGCTGAATCGCGTGGAGCGGCAACAGCTGCCATTCGCCACCTTCCTTGCCGTGAACAAGACCGCAACAGACGCGGTGATCCACAATCAGCGCCAGATGAAGCGCCACATTGACCGCCCCAAGCCTTTCACCATCCGCGGCATCTATGCGCGCAAGGGACGGTATCAGCGCGGCCGGCGCCGTCAGGGCATGGGTGAGGCGATCGCTGAGGCGTCCCTGATGTGGCGCGAGTTCGCGGGAAAGGGCGTTGCCGCCAAGAAGTACCTGCGGCCCATCGTGTTCGGCCAGCCCCGCCGAGCCAAGCGACACGAGGTCGCGTTACGCCGCCGTGGGTTCCTTGGCCCGAACAGCTTTCTCGCTCCTGCACCGGGCCAACGCCTGAACCAGTACGGCAACCTCACCGGCTCTCGCTATGTTCAGATCCTTAGCGCCTTGGGGTCATTCCAAGAGAATGGGTATGTGGCCAACCGCACCGCTCGATCAGCTTCGCGAAACCAACGGCGGAAGAACTACTTCTACGCCAAGAAAGGCGGAGCGCTTCACCCTGGCGTCTATGAGCGCGCCCGCACTGGCAAGATCAAGCCGGTCCTTATCGAGATCAACCGCCCCCGCTATGAGCGGCGTTATGACTTCTTCGGCATATCTGACCAGTTCGCCCGCACCATGTTGCCCATCAACCTGCGCCAGAGCCTTCGCCAAGCCATGAGAACGGCCCGCTAGGGTGAGGGCTGGACCCATCCCCGCACCCCCTAACACCCCCACCCCGTTAGGTTCTTCCAAGGGGGAGGGCGTACGTGGGTAAGTTCGATCCCCGATTTGTTTCTAGCCATAACGCCGTTATGTTGGGCTTTCTCTTGTGCCGAGTGGAGAATTGACTATTGCCCAGGACGCACGGAGGGATTGAGGTTAACCGCGCTAAAGTCGCTGAAATCTTTGGCGTTGCGGTTGACACGGTTTCCGCTTGGGTGAAGCGCGGCTGCCCGGTTTTGCAGATCGGGCGAAAAGGGATTCAGTGGAAGTTCAACACGGCTGACGTGTCGGACTGGCTGGTTCAGGACGCCTTGCGGCAAGCGACGTCGCCAGATGGTGAAGACGCCAACGCCGAGGCGATCAACATCGCCGTCGAGAAGGCGCGGCGCGAGCAGTATGAGGCCGACCTTGCAGAGCTCCGCCTGCGCAAGGAGCGCGGCGAGCTGATCGAACTTGAAACCATCATGTCGGCTGTCCGGTCTGAGTATGCGGTGGTTCGAACCCGGTTCGGGTCACTGCCTGGCCGCCTTGCTGCCCAGCTTGACCCTGAAAGGGCCATCGAGCTTCAGCCTGTCATTGCCGATCAGGTGGATGACATCCTACGGGAGTTAAGCGTGGATGACGATCTCGCCGCCCAACTTGACGGCGATGGCGAGGGCTGTGACGGCGCTGAGGTCGATCCGCAGCTCGACGCTGAAGCCAACGCCTCGCCGGAACCTGATTGAGTGGGCTGACGAGTTCCGCCGTTTGAGCGCACGCGCCGCCGCCCAGCCGGGCCGGTGGAAAACGGCAACGGTTCCGATGGCGCTTGGCCCTACGGCTGCGGTCACAGATCCGCGCGTCCGTTTCGTTTCGGTGATGGCGCCGACGCAGGAATTCAAGACGGAGCTTATCAATAACGCTGCCGGGTATTACGCCCATCAGGACGCATCCCCGATATTGCTGGTTCTGCCGACTGTGAACCTCGCGGAGTCCTACACCAAAGACCGGCTGGACCCGCTTGTGGATGAAACGCCAGCGCTGGCGGCGATCGCGCCGGCCAAGAAGTCCCGGTCACCTGATCGCACGCTCGACCGGCTGGCGTTCTACACGGGCGCAGTGATCGACATCGTGGGGGCGAACAGTCCAACCGATCTGGCGTCTCGCCCCAAGCGCATCGTGTTGGCGGATGAGATCGACAAATACCCGCCGAGCGCTGGCAAAGAAGGCGACCCGCTCGCGCTCGCTGAAGAGCGCCAGTCAACGTTTTGGAACGCCAAGTCGATCCGGGCTTGCTCGCCAACTCAGAAAGGGTTTTCGCGGATAGGGCGGGAATACGAGATGAGCGATCAGCGCAGGCTATTCGTGCGGTGCGCGCACTGTGACGAAGCCCAGCCGCTGACCTTTGATCGCGTTCGCTGGGACAAGGATGAGAACGGCCAGCACATGCCGCAAACAGCGGGTGTGGTCTGCCGGGGGTGCGGCACGATCTGGACGGAAGCCGAACGGCGCAAGGCCATCCAGTCTGTGGCCCTGGATCCTGATTTCGGCTGGCGTCAAACCAAGCCTTTCCGGTGCTGTGGCGAGGATCACAAGCCGCTGAACTGGACCGGTTCCGGTCACTGGAATGAGCAGGGCGAGGCGCTTTGCCCGAAGTGTGAAAGGCCGGGGATTCCGGTTCGCCATGCAGGCTTCAATGCGTCAAAGCTCTATTCGCTGACGCAGAGCCTAGAGCAGACGGTGCGCAAGTTCCTGTCTTCAAAAGACGACCTGTCGCTCTTGCAGGTGTTCACCAATACGCAGCTTGCGGAGCTCTGGGAAGAAAGCGGCACTGCGGTCGATCCTGACAGCCTTCTTGCACGCCGCGAGTCTTACGGACCCGATAACATCCCGTCTGGCGCCTTGGTGCTGACAGTAGGGGTGGACGTTCAGGACAATCGCCTTGAGTGCGAGGTGGTGGGCTGGGGCGCCGGGCGCGAAAGCTGGGGTGTCGAGTATCACGTCATCCACGGCGACCCGTCCCAAGATCAGGTCTGGCATGAGCTCGATCAGATCCTGCTACGAACCTATCGCCGTGAAGACGGCTTGCAGATGCGCATTCAGGCTGCGTGCATTGACTCAGGCGGTCACCACACCGAGCGCGTCTATGCGTTCACCAAGCCCCGCTTTGGGCGCCGCGTCTACGCCATCAAGGGCGATGGCGGCAACGCGAAACCGATCTGGCCGAAACGGGCCTCTAAATCGAAGACGCGGCAAGTGCTGTTCATGGTCGGCACCAACGCCGCCTCTGATCAGATTTACGGCGATCTCAGGGTTAAGCGCCCTGGCGCCGGGTATTGCCATTTCGCGGCGGATTATGACCAGGCGTGGTTCACGCAATTGCTGGCGGAGCGGTTGGTTCGCAAGCGCGTGAACGGTCAGGACGTGCGCGTCTATGAATGCCCCAAAGGCACCCGGAACGAAGCCCATGACTGCCGTCGCTATGCGCTCGCCGCCCTTCATGGCTTGCCCCGTCAGCTGCCGCCTGGCGCACCGCCCGCGGACGCGCCAGCGCCAGAAGGATCAGCGGAGCCGTCAGAGGCGCCGCCGCCGAAGCCAGCGCCTGCCCCGGCGCCCGTCAAACGCAAGAAGCGCCGCCGGCGCGGACTCAACAACACAGGTGAGAGCTGGCTATGAGCACACGCTATTCGCAAGCTGATCTTGACGCGCTCAATTCAGCAATCGCCACCGGCGCTCGCAGCGTCAGCTATAACGGCCAGCGCGTGGATTACCGCGATCTCTCTGAGATGAAGTCTGTTCGTGATGAGATGGAGCGCGAGCTTGGTGTCGTCAAAACCAAGCGGCGCTCGCGCGCTGTCTTTGCGCGGGGGCTTTAGGTATGGGCTGGTTCACCAAAGCTCTGGGAACTGTTGCGCCTCGCGCCGCGCTCAAGCGCGCGGCTGCGCGCAAGGCTCTCGATGCAGTCGAGAAGCGCAACTATGACGGCGCCTCCAAGGGGCGGCGCATGAAGAACTGGCGCGCGCCTCAGACCAGTTCAAACGCTGAGATTGGCGCAGCCATCCAGACCCTGCGCGGACGCTCGCGTGATCTTGTCCGCAATGATGGCTGGGCGAAACGGGGCGTGGAGGTCATTGCTGAGTGCGCCATTGGCGGCGGCATTATCCCCAAGCCTGAAACTGGCAATGATCGCCTGGACAAGGAGATCGCCCAGGCGTTCGCTGACTGGTCTGAGGTCTGTGACGCTGAAGAGCAATCAGATTTTTACGGCATACAAGACCTTGCCGTTCAGACCATCGCTGAGTCCGGCGAAGTCCTGATGCGCCGCCGCCGCCGCCGTTCATCTGACGGCTTGGCGGTCCCGCTTCAGCTCCAGCTCATGGAGCCTGATCATCTGGACGTCACGCATCTGCGCAACCAAACCACCGGCTTTGACATCATCAGCGGAATCGAACTGGACCGGATCAATCGCCGGGTGGCGTACTGGCTTTATCAAACCCACCCCGGCGAGGTTGGCCTGTACCGCCCCATGCGGTTTGACAGCCAGCGTGTCCCGGCGGACCAGATCGCCCACGCTTATCGCAAGACGCGGCCGGGCCAGCTGTCTGGCGTCCCTTGGCTTGCCGCCGCCATGATCGACCTGCGTGATCTGGGCGAATACGAAAGCGCCGAACAGGTCCGCAAGAAAGTCGAGGCGTGTTTCGCGGCGTTTGTGACGACATCTGATCTTGCAGATCCGGGGCTGCTGGGCGCTGAAGACGAAGACGACGGCGGGCGCCTTGAAACGCTTGAGCCGGGGATGATCGAATATCTAGAGCCGGGTGAAGACGTTTCTTTCGCCCAGCCTTCGCCATCCTCTGGATATGACAGCTACACCCGCGCGCGTCTTCACAAGATCGCCACAGCCATGGGTATGCCTTACCAACTCTTGACCGGTGATGTGAGCCGCGTGAACTGGTCGAGCTACAAGGCGGGCATCGTGCCGTTCAAGGCGATGATCCGCCGCTTCCAGAAACGCACCGTGCTGCCCATGGTTTGCCGCCCCGCCTGGCGCTGGTTTATCGAAAGCGCATTCGCGGCGGGTCGGATTTCAGAGCTGAACTATGGCGTTCAGTGGACCCTTCCGGGGTTCGAGCCCATTGACCGCCAGAAAGAGCTGATGGCCGATCAGTTGGAAGCCCGGATCGGCAAGGCGTCCATGCTTGAAATCATCCGCCGCAATGGCGGCGATCCTGAGACGGTTCTCAAAGAGCTGAGCGAATGGGCGGAGAAGGTTGATGAGCGCGAGCTCGTGTTTGACAGCGATCCGCGCAAAACGTCAGGCGCTGGCCTGACGCAAGCCCGCCCAGACGGCACGGTCTTGCCGCCCGCCGTCACCCCTGACGACACCAATCCACAGGAGTAAGCCATGGCGAGAGACATGGACGATACGGTCAAGCTCGCACGGCTTGGCCGCAATGCAGAGGTGCGCGCCGCTTCGGTGGACCAGGAGGCGCGAACCGTCGAAGTGACTTGGACCGCCGGCGCCGCCGTGCCGCGCTACATGCCCGGCCTTGGCCGGGTCATGGAAGAGCTGGAGGTCAGCGAAAACGCGATCCGGCTGGAGCGCCTGAACAATGGCGCTCCCTTCCTGAACACGCATTCATACTGGTCGCTTGAAGACGTCATCGGCGTTGTTGAACGGGCGTGGATCGAAGGCGGTGAAGGCCGCGCGCTCATCCGCTTTTCTGAACGCGAAAGCGTCGAGCCGATCTGGCGCGATGTGGTCAGCGGCATCTTGCGCAATATCAGCGTGGGCTATCGGGTCCACAGCTATGAGGTGATTGACGGCGATGACGAAGGCGTCACCCGCGTCATCGCCAAGGATTGGGAGCCCATGGAGATTTCCGCGGTTCCCATTGGAGCGGACGACATGGCGGGGTTCCGCTCCGAAAATGACGAAAACCCCTGCCGCATTCATCGGGCGGAGCCCGCTAATCCTAACAAGGAGACTCCCATGTCGGAGACGAAGACGAGCGCCGCTCCCGAAAGCGGCGAAGACAACACCCGTAACGCCACCCCCGCACCGTCCGCCCCGGCGCCTCGCGCTGAGGCTGACATCAAGTCAGAAGCCGTGACCGCGGAGCGCAAGCGTTCTGCGGACATCAACGCGCTGGGCGTCAAGTTCATCGGTCGCGGCCTTGAGCAAGATGACATCACCCAGGCCGTCAATGATGGGCTGACCGTTGATCAGGCCCGCGCCGCGTTCCTGGACAAGCTGGCGGACGCTGACGACGCGCCGGGCGAGACCCGCACCCGCGTGCAGGTCAATCAGGACGAACAGGTCACCCGCCGCTCTCTGGCCATCAACGCCCTTGAGCACCGCCTGAACCCGCGTTCGGAGCTTGAAGACGGCGCCCGTGAGTTCCGCGGCATGTCGCTTCTGCGCATGGGTGAGGAGCTTCTGGCGGCCCGCGGCGTCAAAGTTCGTGGCCTCAGCCGCAGCGAGCTTGCAAAGGCCATGCTGTCCCGCGGCGCGCACGGCACCAGCGACTTCCCGTTCATCCTGGCCAATGTGGCGAACAAGCGTTTGCGCGCGGCTTATCAGGCCGCCCCGCAGACCTTCCGTCCGCTGGTCAATGAAACCACGCTGCCGGACTTCAAGACCGTCAGCCGTGTGCAGCTGTCCGACGCGCCGTCCTTTGTGCGCAAGCTCGAAGGCGCTGAGTACAGCTTCGGCACCATGGCTGAAGGTCGTGAACAGTATGCTCTGGCCACCTATGGCCGGGGGCTGACCTTCACCCGCGAGATGATCATTAATGATGATCTGTCAGCCTTTGATCGCATCGTGCGCCAGTTCGGCACCTCCGCCGCCAATCTGGAGTCCGATCTGGTCTGGGGTCTGATCACGGGCAACCCGGATCTGAGCGACGGAACCGCCGTGTTCCACGCCGACCATGGCAACCTCGCCACTGCCGGCGCCATCTCGATCGCCAATCTGGGCGCTGCGCGCGCCAAGATGCGCAATCAGAAGTCCCTCGCACCGGACGCTGACACGGACGGCACTCTGCTGAACCTTGAGCCGGCCTTCTTGGCGGTTCCGGCAGAGCTGGAGACGGTCGCGCTTCAGTACACGCGCCAGACGTCCATCGTGACCGATCCGGCCAACCAGAACCCGTTCGTCAATTCCATGCAGCCGATCGTCGAGCCGCGCCTTGCGTCTCTGTCGGGCGGCTCCGCTGACGACTGGTATCTGTTCGCCTCGCCCAATCAGGTGGACATCATCGAGTTCGCCTATCTGGAAGGCGAGCAAGGCCCGCAGCTTGAGCAGACGGAAGACTTCAACACGGACGGCATCAAGCTGAAAGGCCGCCTGGACGTTGGCGCTTCGTGGATCGACCACCGCGGCGCGGTGAAGAACGCCGGCTCATAAGGGCCGCTGACCTGAACGGAAGGGAAGGCGAGGCGGCTTAGCGCCGCCCGTCTTTCATTCGGCCTGAGAAAGGAAATATTATGGCCAAGAACTACACTCAGGACGGTCGCCTGCTGACCGTTACCGCCCCTGCCGCCGTGTCGTCTGGCGACATGGTGAAAGTGGGCTCCATCTTTGGCGTTGCCCAAAACGACGCCGCCAATGGCGCGTCAGTCGTGATCGACACCGAAGGCGTTTACAGCCTGCCGGTGGCGTCCGCTGTCGCGGTCGGCATTGGTGACGCTCTTTATTGGGACGTTGCCGACGCCGAGTTCAACAAGACCGCCGCGTTTAACTGGTTCCTCGGCGTTGCCGTCACTGCGGCTGGCAATGGCGTGACCAGTGCGCAGGTTCGCCTGAACGGCTTTATGCCGGCTGCGGCTGGCGTTTAATCCATGGCGGGCCGCGTCTTCGCCGGCGTCGGCCGGGCCTTCACGACCGCCCTGGGCGAAAGCGTCACCTACACCCCGCAGGGTGGGGCTGGCGTTTCCGTTCAGGGCGTCTTCACGCGCAATTATGTAGCGGTGGGGCAAGACGGCGATCTCAGCGTCGAGAGTGTTTCGCCTGCGGTGTCGCTTCAGTCGAGCGATGCGCCAAGCGCTGCGCAGGGTGATGGCGTCACGGTTGGCGCTCATAGCTATGAGGTCGTTGAAGTTCAGCCGGACGGCTTCGGCATGGTCGTGCTCATCCTTCACGAGGTCTGATCATGGCGCATGTTCGAACCCAGATCCGCGACCTGTTGGCGACCCGCGTCACCGGGCTTGAAACCTGCGGCTCGCGCGTCTTCAAAAACCGCGTGAAGCCGCTTCAGCAAAGCGACCTACCGGCGATCAATGTCAGCTCTGGCGATGAGCAGATTGACCGGATGACCCAAAACACGCCCCGCCGCCTCGGTCGCCTTATGCAGGTTCATTTCGATCTGATCGCGGATGCGGATTCAGACGGCGCGGCTGACACGCTCGACACCATCGCGGCGGAAATCGAAGCCGTAATGCTGGAGGGCTCGTGGTCATCCGCGCTGATTTTCAACGTCACGCCGGTCAGTCTGACTGAAAGTTATGACGGTGAGGGCCGCAAGGTCGTCGCCCAATCCCGCCTCACATATGAGGTGGAATATCACACGGCTGAAGGTTCAGCCGGTTCCGTTCTGGCCTAGCATGAAAGGAAACGCTCATGGCCACTTCCCACGGTAAAGCCGGACTGGTCAAAGTCGGCACCGATACGATCGCTGAGACCACCGGTTGGACCCTCACCGAAACCGCCGAGACGGTGGACGACACCGCCCATGGCGACACCGCCCGGACTCATCTGGTTGGACACACCAGCTGGACCGCTTCAATCACATGTCATCTGGACCCGTCCGATACGGGTGGCCAGGGCGCTTTGACTACCGGCGCGAGCGTTTCGCTTAAGCTCTACCCTTCCGGCGATACGATTGGCGACCGCGAGTATGCAGGGACCGCCACGATCACCAGCGTTTCCCCGAACAACGCTCTGGATGCGGTGAATTCCGTTTCCTTCGAGTGCCAGGGCAATGGCGCCCTGACTACGGGCGCGGTGAGCGCATAGCCATGGCTAACGCCATGACAAAAGGCGGCGGATACCTTTCCGCCGCCGCCGCCCGCCGCGATGACGAGGGCTCGCTGACGCAAGTGGCGGTCCCTGAGTTTGCAGAGGACGGCCAACCGCCGGTCATCGTTTATGGCCGTAAGCCCACCCCCGCTGATCGCGCGACCATCGAGCGCCTGTCTCTGGACCTTGAGACCGGCAAGATCAATCAGGCCGAGGCCGCCGTGCGCACGGTCATTCAGCTGGCCTGTGACGAAAGCGGCGCGCGCTTGTTCACGGTGGAGAATGCGCAATTCATGCGCACCAAGATCGACGCTGATGTGATCGAAGCCCTCGCGTTCCGACTGAACGCCGGGCTCTCGCTGTCCGCCGCAAAAAAAAACTGAAATCAAATCCTGATCTGCTGTACCGGCTTAACCTGGCCGAACGCTTCGGGATGACCCTTGCCCGCCTTGACGCAGAGATGACCTGTGACGAGCTGATGCTGCACGCCGCGCGTGACATGCTGAAGGCTGAAGAGATCAGGGAACGTTAGGGTTGGTCGCCGGGTGATATGGGGTCTCTTGTCATCGCCGCGCTGGGCTCTGGGAAAGCTGCGTCCATGGCCTCCCAATCGGCGCACATCAACCTGATGTCGCCAACAGCAAATTGATCACTTTCTGGTGCGATCACGATTTGATCCGCCGTGTAGTTATAAGCCACTGCAAATAGCGATGATCCGCCTCGGTCGCCAGAATATCCACCAACCGCACAGACCAAAACCGCCGCCTCGCTCTGGACTACTTGCCCGGCTGCTAGTTGAAATTCGGGGCCTTGCGTGTGGCGCGCACGAATCTCGGCGGCATGAATAATATCTGTTGGATGCGGGCTTTGAGGCCCGCAAGACGCGAGTGAAAAGGCCGCAAGCAAAACATAGAGGCGCATGTTCTTCCCTCAATTTAAAAGGAGACCATGCCGCCTAATCAGCCTTCGGTAAATACCCGCGCTCTCGCAGCCAGTCGGTGAGGATGCGGCGGATGGCTTCAGGGCGGGTCGGAAGGTCTTCTTGATCCCGCCTGTAATCATCCAGAGCGCCGATCACGTCAGTGTGCGCCCTTACCGTGATAGGGCTGGTATCGACCTTTGGTCGCCCCACCTTGTTTGATTTCTGAATTTTCGACATTGACAATCCATAAGTGCGTTCTTAGGTTCTTAATGTCACAAATACACGGGCCGGGCAGGAGGTGCAACTCCGAACCCGGCCCTGACCTGGACCCGATCAAATGGAGTGATCGCAATGACCCAAGCTGGGCAAGAAACTAACACGGGGACTTCCGCCGCAACAGCCGCCAGCGGCGTGATGGCGCATCAGTATGAACTGGTGCAGGCGCTGAAGGTTGAATCCGAACGGTTGGACGCGAAGTATCACGCTGCCTATGAGGAGATCGACAAAGCGATACCCATTCACCGCTTTGCGCGCGCCACCAAGCATGTTGATGACGCGGAAACTTGGACACTTTTCGAGCAGACCGAGACGTGGCGTCTAAACCCTCTCCATCCAAACTACGAGAAGAACCGTGAATCTGTGCGCCGCCGCTTTCTGGAGCGTGACAGGGCATTGAAGTCGCCCGAAATGAAGGCTTTGGGGCGGCAATGCGAAGACGCGGCTAATAAATGGATGGAGCTTGAAGCCCAGATGATGGCCGCGCCTGTCCGCACGGTCGGAGATGCCCGCATCAAGATCACTGTCCTCAAAGAATTCATGGATGAAGACGATCCGCAGGGGCAGGAATTTCCGCTTCTGGACCTGTGCGAACAGCTGATCAAGCTGCGCACGGGAAAATAAATGCAGACTGTAAGTGCCGATCTGAACTTCGGAACAACAGTGTCAAGTGTCTTTCAGCTACAAAATTAGCCTTGAGACCAGTTGCCCTATGGGGGCTTTGATGGGTAGCTAGATGCACGATCCTGCTGCACGAACGAAGCGGGAACAGCTTTGCCGGGAAGCTCACAGCCCGGCGCGTTTGCGCCCTCTCAGCGCAAACAAAAACGGGCGAGGTGGTTGTGCCCTGAGAAAGCTTCCACCTCGCCCGTCCTTCAAATTCTCCCCGGCGATGTGAGCCGCCGCGAAGGAGTCCTTAAATGCCGAACCAACCGAACCCCGTCAACCGCGGCGATCTGACCTACAATGGCTGTTCGATCCGCGAAAAGGGCGAAATGCTCAGCCTGACCGATATGTGGAAGGCCGCAGGTGGCCCCGATGGCCGCGCACCCGCAGACTGGCGCGTGCTCGCATCATCCGTCGAATTTGCAAATCATGTCGCCGAAATTCTCAATGCCGGGAAATCCGGCAATGAGCTTTTCAAGGTGACGCGAGGTGGCCGCCGCCCTGGGACTTTCGCTCATTGGCAAGTCGCCATTGCCTACGCGAAATATCTGAACCATGATTTCCACATGTGGTGTAATCAGGTCGTCCGCGAACGCATGGAAGGGTCTGCATCGGGGCAGTCTATACTGCCCGCCGAACTGTCTGACCAGATCGAACGCATCTTCGGAATCTCCCGGATGCTCTCGCACAAGGTCACCGAGATCGAAAAGCGCGTGAATGACCTTTCCAGCCCTGACCCGGCGGTGTCTCAAGCCATCGGCTTCAAGACCTCCACTCAGGTTCTGACCGAGTTCGGGTTTCAGATGGGCGAGATCCGGGGGCGTGCCGGGAACCTGACCCAACGCTTGCGCCGCTTCTGCATGACGCGCGGGCATCGGATGCGCATGACGGCAGAGCGCCGGCTGTATCTGTTCGACTGCGACGCCATCCATGACTGGATCGAGAATGCTGGCGGTCGTGACTGGCTGATCGCCAAGCTCGTTGAAGTCCGCTCCGCGCGGGAAGGGCAGGGCCATCTTCGCCTTGTCGGGCGGCGCGGATGAAGCGCGACGAGTTCATCAAACAGTGGAAAGAGGGGGTCTTTAGCGGGCTTCCTCTCTCCAATCACCCAGAAACCGTCCAGATGCGTGTTCAGGGTCTGACAGAAGATCTTCTCCTGAAGCTTGGTAGTGCCTTCGAACTTGATGGAGACGAGGACTTCAGGAACATGGCCTGGTATCTGGCCTATCTGATTGGATACGCCGCCGCCAATGACGGCACCAAGCCTGACAAGCCCGAGAACGGCGCATCAATCAAGGACATGTCCGAAGTCATCCATGAGGTGATGATCTACGCCTCCATGCGTGACTAACCCCAGGCAGGCCCGCTGAAAGGCGGGCCTGATCCTTTCCGATCTCAAATCCAGCCGTCACCCCGCCCTTGAGCGGGGCTTTTCTGCATGGGAGCGCCTATGCCCCTTGGTATGCCATCAGACTTCCGCTTCGATATTCATGCGCGGGACCGTTCCGGCCCGGCATGGCGCGGGGTGGAGAATTCCATTCAGCGCACGCAGCGAGCCGTTGGCGGATTGTTGCGCGCCGCAGGCCCTTTGCTCGGCATTGGCGGCGTCGTCAGCGGCGCCGGGCTCGCCATGTTGGTGCGCGAGTCCCTGTCAGCCGCCGAGGCGGTTCAAGATCTTGCCGATCGCGCGGGCGTGTCTGCGGAATTCCTGCAAGAGATGCGCTATGCGGCCAGCCAGTCCGGCGCTGAAACCCGCGATTTTGACGATTCCATTTCGCGCCTGAACCGTCGCTTGGGCTTGTTTCAGCAACACCTGGCCAGCGGCACGGGCGAGGCTGGGCCTGCGGCTCAAGCCTTTCGCGCGCTGGGTCTTGAGGGCCGTATTGCGTCTGGTGAGTTGGCTGATGCTGAGAGCGTGTTTCGTGAGGTCGTGCGCGCCCTCAGCGATATGGAGAGCGAATCCCGCCGATCTGCGCTGGCGTCACAGCTGTTCGGTGAAGACAGCGGGCCGCGCCTCGCCTCCATGCTGGCGCGTGGTGAAGAAGGGATTTCCAGCCTGACAGCCCGCGCCCGCGAGCTTGGCCTTGTGCTGACAGATGAGATGATCGCCAAGGGCGCCGAGGCGTCTGACCAGATGGAAACGCTGGGCATGGTGCTGCGCACGAATGTTCAGGGCGCCATCATCGACAATGCGGATGATATTGGAGAGCTTGCCGAGGCTTTCACGGATGCTCTGCCGGGTATGATCGAGCTGGCCACGCAATTGGCTGACCAGATCGCACGCTGGGCGGGCATGTCTGATGCAGATCCCGCCAGCCGCTTGGAGGCACAGGCGCGGCTGACGCAAGTGGGCGTTCTTGCTGGCGATCTGTCACAGAGGCTTGGGACTGGCGAACGCCTACACAGGGGCAACCTGTCCGATGTCCGAGAGCGTTTCATGTCGCTGATGGGCCGGGACGCGCTGGGCGACATCAACGAACAGGTGATGGCGAGCGACACGCCGGGAATTGGGCTGGGCCCAGGCCGATCATTGTTGGGCAGTTCAAACGGCAATGCTGAGCGGCTGCAAGTATCATTGATGCTTGAAGCGTTGCGCGATGAAGCCGAGCGCGTCCGCAATCTCAAGAGCGGCTTCGAGCAGGCAGGCGACGCGCTGGGACAGCAGACCAATCTGGGCGATGATCCTGCGCGCGGCGGCGCAAGTCAGCTCGCCAAGACCCCGCGCGATCTGCTGGACGCCACCGCCACCGGCATGGATGATCCGAGCAAGACGCAGACCGCACAAGAGCTCGCCCGCATTGAGTCCCAAGCCAAGGCCGCCGCGCTCTCTGAAGAGAAGCGCGCGGCCATCGAGCTCGGCCAGCTCCAGGCGACGGCTTACAAGGAGCAGCTTGCAGAGGATCGTGGCGCGTTCATGGATGAGTTCGCGTCTGTGTTCGCAGGCGGCGCCATGGCGGCATGGGACGGCAAGCTGCAAGAGTTCCTGATCGGTCGCCTGCGTGAGGCGGCTTTCGAAGGGCTTTATGACGCCTTCCGCAATATCGCGGGCTCCATGTTCGACAGCATGGGCGATTCCAAAGGCGGCGGGCTTGTAGGCTCTGTGCTTGGCCTGTTCGGCTTTGGCGGCAAGCGCGCCGCGGGCGGACCCGCACGCCCCGGCATGGCGTATCAGTGGCAAGAGCAAGGCCGCGAATTCTTCTCCCCTTCGGTTCCCGGTGAAGTCATCCGCGCCAGTGATATGGGGCGAGAGATAATCCGCGAGCGTGTGGTCGTGGTGCGCGTGGACAAGTCCGATCTGTTCGAAACCGCTGTGCAAGAGGCCGCCGCGCCGGTCGCCGTGCAGGCTGCGCAAGGCGCGGTCCAGCAATCTCGTGCGGATATGGCGGGCGCCCAGATGCGCGCCAGCAAGCGTTTGAGGTAGGCCATGGGTAAGCTCCTGCCGTCCGGCCATGTCCGCACCTGGGCGATCAGCGTCACGCCCCGCGCGGCGCGTTCGGCGTCCGCGTTCGAAACGAACATGAATTTCATCACGCGCACGGGTCAGCACCTTGAAGCGCGGGTGACGCTGACGCCCATGGCGCGCGCTGACGCCTTGGCGTGGGGTGATCTTGAAGAGCCGTTCGACACGCTGATTTGGCCGATTGATCAAAGCGACATCATCGCCGCGAACGAAGGCTCGCCACGAGTGGCGGGCGCGGGCCAGCTCGGCCGCACGCTGAACGTGGACGGCGTGACAGCGGGCTATGTAATCCCCAAGGGCGCGTATGTGACCCACATCGCCAGCACGGGCCGGCGCTACACCTACCCCATCGCCTCGGCTGTGACGGCTAGCGGAACCGGAACGGCGGCGCTTGATCTGCGCATCCCGCTGCGTGTGAGCCCGTCTGACAATGACGTCATGGAGATCGCCACCCCCAAGCTGGAAGGTCTGGTGATGAGTGATACGGGCCTTGAATACGGCGAAGGCTTTCTGTCTCTGCCGCGAACTTTCACCCTGCGGGAGCGCGGCTGATGGATACGCTGTCGATCGCCGCATGGCAGCAAGCCAACCCTCATGCGTTTATCGCGCTTGAACTGGTCTTGCCTGATGAGACGGTGCGGCTGACATCTGGCGGAACGGTGGTGTTCGGCGGTCAGACCTATCATCCCGAACATGATGACATCGGCGTTCTGTCTGCGGTCGCCAATATCGAAGAGGGGCAGGTGTCAGAGGCGATTTCGCCAGACCTGACCTTTGCCCCCTTCACCGATGACGGCGTGACGGCCCTGTCAGCCCCGGCTGCGCAGGGTTCCGCCTGGACGCTTTATTGGGGCCTGATCAACCCGGATACGGGCGCCGTGATCGGAACCCCTGTCACACTGACCACGGGGTTTGTGAACGTGGCGAACCTGTCCGTCTCCACCGGGCGCCGCTCGGTTGTGGTCAGCTCCTACACCATCGAGCAATTCCAGTTGACCCCGCGCGGCGTGCGTCTGGCGGAATCTGCGGCGCTCAAACCTCTCATGTCTGGCCTGACCCGCAAGATTTACTGGCGGGCTGAACAGCCGCGCGGCGCGATCAATTACGGCGGCGGCGGTGGCGGCGGCATCGGCGGCGGCAATTTCAACGCGAGGCTCGTCTAAGCCATGGCGAAGAAAGCCGAGAATAGCCTGCTGGCTCGCCAGCGGGCCGTCAGCGCGTGTCTGACCCGTTTTGAGGGTGCGCCGTTGATCTGGGGCAAGACCGATTGTGTGCGCCTGTGCGCGCTCGCATTGCGCAAGCAAGGCCATGCGGTCCCGCTGCTAAAGGGTGTGCGGTATTCGAGCGAGCAGACCGCCCTGCGCCGGTTCAAGGAGCAAAAGATCGAAAGCCTGTGTGATGCAGTGGACGCGCTGGGACTGGTGCGGATCGCCCCGGCGATGGCCTTGCCCGGCGATCTGATCGCGCTTCCGACGCCAGAGGGTGATGCGTTCAAGGCATCCCTGATGGTGGTTCACACTCCCGCCGCGCGCCGGGTGATCGGCCTAGATGGGCTGGGCTCCTTCGCGGTGCTGGTTCCCAATCTCGATTTGACGCTGGCGTGTTGGAGGGTTCCGCATGGCTGATCCGATTAGCTGGGCTGTGACCGCCATTACGGTCGTCTCAAAAGCGGCTGCTGTGGGCACGTTCGCCCTGACAGGCAGCGGCACGCTTGCGGGTATTGTTGGCGGCGCCGTGATGGGGCTGGGTACGGTGCAGGGCGCCCTGACCGTGGCAGGATTCGCGGCGTCCGCCCTGATGCAGCCGAACACCAATGTGGAGGGTGCGCCCACCGAATGGCGCGCGGACCCGACCGCCGGCGTTCCCTTCGCCCTGGGCCGTGTGGCGGCGGCGGGCCGCATTGTCCACCGTGACGAGTGGGGCGGGGATAACCGGTATCAATCCATCTGGACCGTGTGTTCTGGCGCCGGGCCGATCCAGCAAATCGAGAGCTTTTACGCTGACGATGTGGCGGTGAGCTTTGGCGCGAACGGGGTGGCGAGCACAAGCCCCTATGACGGCAAGATGTGGCTTCAGACGACGCTCGGCACGTCCAGCGATACCGCGCTTGCGCAAACCGGTCTGGACGCCGCGACACCCGGCTATGAGGGTTGGGGGTCATCGCAGGCTTTGCCCTATCGCGCCGCCTGTCAGCTTACGCTGTACCAGGACAGCAAGTTTAAATCCTACCCCTCGGGCGAGCCGCGCACGCGGCTGACGCTGAAAGGGATCAAGCTCTATGATCCGCGTCTTGATACCACGGTGGCGGGCGGGTCGGGGTCGCATCGCTGGGGAACGCCGAGCACTTACGCCTATTCAGACAATCCGGCGTTGCTGGCGCTCAATTGGGCGATGGGGCTTTATGAGGGCTCAAAGCTGGTCGGCGGCATTGGGGCGGGCTCTGCGGGCGTGTATCTGCCCGCCTTTGCGGAATGGGCGACCGTCTGTGATGCGAACGGCTGGACGGCTTCGGCCTATCCGTCATCTCTGGATGACCGGCATCAGGTGCTTCTGGGCTTGATGCAGGCGGGCGGCGCCCGATATGCGCGCTTTGCGGGCAAGATCAGCTGCATCGTCTCGGCGCCGAAATCGAGCGTCGTCACGCTGTCGGTGGATGACACCGCCGGGCCGTTCGAGATCGCCACCAACGCGGATCGCCTGGACAAGATCAACACGCTGGTCCCGACATGCCGCATGGAATCCCATAACTGGGAGGATGTACCGCAGGATGAAATCAGCGTTGCGTCCTATGTGACCGCAGACGGCGGGGTGATCGATCGGGATCTGTCCTATCCGTTCGTGGCCCTGCATGCGGACGGATCGAACGCCGACCAGATCGCAGAGTTGGCGGCCTACGCCATTCTGGACAGCCGGGAGCCCTTCAGCGGGACCGTGCCGCTCAAGCCCTGGGCGATGCAGATTGAACCGGGCGATGTGTTCACCATCACAGAACCGGGCTTCCTTCTGGATGGCGTCGAGCTGAAATGCCTGAACCGGTCCTTTGACCCGGCCACGAATATCGTGCGCGTCAGCTTTATCAGTGAGAGCGACGGCAAGCATGACTTCGCGCTGGGCCGCACCAATACGCCGCCGGTTCCGGCCACACTGACGGTTCCTGACATCTATGACGTGCCGGCCCCGGCGATTGATGTGTGGAGCGCCAGCCCCGGCGCCGGCAAGCAGCCCACCATTCTTGTCACGGGCTCGGCCGATCAGGACAACGCCAAGGGCTTCATTGTCGAATACCGCACGGCGGTGGACCCGGACACCGGCTCCGCCTGGGCGGATGATGACGCGGGCTGGCGTGTGTTTGGTGAATACGACATCGGGACCGAGAATGTCGTCCTGACCGGCTTGGAGCCTGAGACCGCCTATGAAGTGGCGATCCGGTATGTGTCTCAGTTTGGCGTCATCGGCGTACGTCGGGTGCTGGCCAGCGTCACCACGGGCGCACTGGTGGCGACGGATGCGGGGCGGATCGGGGATTACACCTTTGAGCGTCTGTCAAACCTGATTGACGAGCTGCTGTCCGGCGTCAAGGCGCTTGAGGATGCGAACGTACGGTCTCTGATCGAAGAGGCGCGCCAGCGTCAGGGCGTTGATCGCAAGGCGGTGAACCTGTTCACGCAGGAGCGCACCGAAAGGATCAGCGCCACAGAGGCGGTGCAGACGACGCTTGAAGCCCAAATCAGCGCGGTAGGGGATGCTGTCGCCGGGGTTCAAGACGTCACAATGACGTTGGCTGATGACCTTCAGTCCCTGACCGAAAGCACGACGACGCAGTTCAGCGCCTTTGGGGATTCCCTCTCCACGCTGACAGATCAATACAACACGCTGGCGACGGCGCAGAACGCGTCAGCTTCGGCCATAACGCTTCTGCGTGCGCAAGTCTTTGAGGCGGACGGTGTGACCCCGCGTCTGGCGACGGTCACGGACGTAGCGGCGGTTTCGGCTGATGTGGATGAGCTGCTGGCCACCCGGCTGATTTCGACTGCTGTGAACAGTACGACCGCTGGCATTCAGATCAGCGCCGTCGCGACTGGCGGCAGTACAGCCACGAACATTCGCCAGTTCGCACAGGTTTTCTCGTGGGGCCCAACGCTTAGTGACCAGCGCTTTTTCATGGATGCGGTCAACAATGCATTCTACGCTACCAACGCCGCAGGCACCGTCCGGGTTGTAGAAATCAACGCCGATACTGATGGCCGGTTCCGTCTTCGCAAGGCTGACGGCACGCTGATTTGTGACACAGATGACGGCGGCATTCAGCGCGAAGGCATCAAGCCGGGCGCTCTTGGCTCTCAGGGGATTGGCTTTGAGAACCGGCATTATTTCCTTCCGAACAACTCGACCACGCGCACGGCGGCGCAGGCGACGTCTGCATTCACGCCCCTGTCAATCGAGACCAACGCCATCGCCTTCCCGGCCAGCGAATGGGTGGCGGTCACGGCGGGCATCACCATGAAGGCCACGTCTGACATGTTCGGCCATTTCAACGGTCGGGTGATGCTGGTGCGCAAGGCGACTTACCCGTCTGCGGGTGAGGTGACCACAACGCTGGGCGAGGACACGCCGCACTTTTCGGTGGCGGTGAATGGATACTGGTCTTCGGGGAACCGGCGCGACGCCAGCAAGGTCGAGCTTCGCCCCTGGAGTTTCGTCATCTTTGATCGCCCGCCCCAGAATGGCGGTGAAGACCCCACCTCGATCAAGTACCAGTTTATCGTGACGGCCGAGAATATCGGCGGCGGCTATTTCGAGAACTTCAACGACAATAACGGCGCCCGCCGCTTCTATGGCGACCGGGCCTATGTGCATGCGGTCGAAGCGGCATCTGGCCCGGTGGGCGTGAATGTCCGCTTGTCGAGCTCGGCGCCTGCGAGCCTGCCGTCTCCGCCTGCGGTGTCGATCATCCCGCCCGGCTCCTTCCTGCAGTGGAATTAATCTCATGAACAATCTGGATAACGCGGGCTTTGCGCCCGCGCTGATGGACGTGCTCGCCCGGTTCAAGGCGGATGAGATCACAGAGGCCGAAGCCTCAACCGAGATCGTGGCGCTCCTGAACCGCTGGTATACCTATACCGGAACAGTGGCCGAGCGCATGGCCAATTTCCTGCTTTCGATCTCCGGTTTCATCGTCACCACGGGCACGCCCTCTGATGCTGTGGGTGTGGACGGGGAGTTCGCGCTTGATAACACCAATGGCCTGCTTTACGGGCCGAAGGCGGGCGGGGCGTGGGGGTCAGCGATCCTTGATATAGGCGGTAAGGATGGGCGCACCATCCTGTCGGGCACGGGAGCCCCCGGTTCTGGCGTCGGTGAGGACGGCGATTTCTATTACGACACCGCTGCGAGCGATTTCTACGGTCCGAAGGCGTCGGGGGCATGGCCTGCGGGCGTGTCTCTGATCGGGCCGAAAGGCGATACAGGCGAGGTCGCGGTCGGGACCGTGACGACGCTTGCGCCGGGTGAGAGCGCCACGGTGACCAATTCGGGCACATCTACGGATGCAGTTCTGGATTTCGGCATCCCGGCGGGCGCCGCCGCAACGGTCAGCGTGGGGACGGTCTCGGCTTTGACGCCGGGCTCCACACCAACCGTCACCAATAGCGGAAGCAACGCTGCTGCGGTGCTTGATTTCGGCCTTGTCTCTGGCGCAGCGGCCACCATCGCCGTGGGCACTGTGTCGACGCTTAATCCGGGCGAAAGCGCGACCGTGACCAATAGCGGTACGAGCGCGGCGGCGGTGTTCGATATTGCAATCCCCAAGGGTGACAAGGGGGATACGGGAGACACCGGTCCACAAGGCGCGCTCGCAGATGACTTCCAGGGCGCATGGGATGGGGGCACGCCCTATGCCGCTGACGACATCGTCACCTATCAGGGTGAGACATGGCTGGCGCTTCAGGGTTCTACGGGCACGACCCCGACAGAAGGCGCAACATGGACCAAGCTGGCGGCCAAGGGCGCGGATGGCACTGGCGTCGGCACTGTCACCAGTGTGGCCATTTCCGGTTCTGACGGCATCGAGATTGACAGCGGATCACCTATTACATCGAGCGGAACCATTGCGCTTGGCGTGAACAAGGCGGCGCTGCTCGCGCACATCAATGTCGAGGACGGCGCAGATGTGACCGATGCGGCCAATGTCGCAGCGGCAGGCGCCCGCATGAGCGGCACAGATATTCCGCTGGCGGACCTTGAGCAAGACGGCGCGACTGACGGGCAGGTGCTGACCTGGAACAACGCAGCGGGCGCCTATGAGCCACAGGACGCGAGCGGCGGCGTCACGGTCGCCGCGATCCAGACGAGCGCTTTCACGCCTGCTGTGGGTTCGGCTTATCCCATTGACACGTCGGGCGGGGCCATCACGCTGACGGCCCTTCCCAGCTCTCCCACTCAAGGCCAGCGGTTCGAGCTGCACGACCCGCTCCGGGTTTGGAATGCGACCAACTCCGTCACCGTGCCGGGTGCTGCGGGGATTAATGGGCGATCCAAAAACCAGAACCTCACCCTGACCGGTGCGCGGGTGATTTTCGAGTACGTTAATGCGAATTACGGCTGGGAAATGAAGGTGATCGAGCCAAAGGCAAAAGACACCTATACCGCGCCATTCACCAACACGCCGTCCATCACCGCCCCCGCAAATGGCGCGACCGATATTGGCGAAACGCCGACGATTACTTCAAGCGCTTTCGGCACGACCAATGGCAGCGACACGCACGCCAACACAGACTGGCAGATCGCCAGCGACAGTGGATTCTCGACAATTGTGGTGCAGGCGGTGGACGACGCCAGCAACAAGACCAGCTGGACGGTTCCGGGCGGCAATCTCTCTGTGAACACCACGTATTACGTCAGGGCGCGGCATAGCGGCGCAACTTATGGCGACAGCGACTGGTCGGAAACTGTGAGCTTTACGACAGCGGCGCAGTTTCTTGACCCTGCGACCGAGGCCCTGATTGCACAAATGTCCATTGCGCCCACAAGCGCCAGGGAAGGTTTGATCGACGCCTTGATCAGCGGCCTGAAGGCGGACGGCATTTGGCCGAAGTTGGAGCGGCTTTGGGTGATGGCCGCGCATGACGCACAAGCGGCGCGGCTGGACTGGAAAAACCCCGCCGGAACTGCGTTGACCCCAGTCAACTCGCCCACCTTCACCGCTGATCAGGGTTACGCAGGCGACGGTTCGAGCGCATATCTTGACACGGGTTTCACGCTCAGCACAGATGCGGTGCAGGCCACCAAGTCGAGCGCATTCATCGGATGTTGGGTCCGAGGCCAGGCGACTGCGAATAATGCTTATTATTCAGGTATTCTGACGAACGCCAACACACGCGCTTTTGGCTTTGCGCTACGGTCCAGCGCTACCGAGGCGCGCACCGCAGCGACTACCAGCGGCACAGTCTTGCACAGCGCATCCACCGGATTTTTCGCCAACAACCAGTCGGCGCTCAGCGCGCAAGAGACGTACACCAACGGCGTGGCGGGCAATACAGGGACAATTACGGCGACAGACCTGCCGACCGACACCCTGTTGCTGCTCGCTTACCGGAATAATGCAAGCGGTCCGGCGAGTTATGCGGATGGACAGATATCGGTTTACTGCATCGGCAGCTCCTTGACCGCGACCGAGCACGCCAACCTTTACTCGCGTCTCAACACCTATATGGCAGGGCTGTAATGTTTATCATCTTGACAGAGGATCAGGCCGCGCGCGTGCGTGGCGATTACGAAGCGGGGCGCCTTGAGCCTGTGCGTGTCGTGCCGGGGCTGTATCAACTGCCTGAACGTCTGATCGGGGTTTTCCCAGACGCCGAGCTTGATCAATACCCGGCCACAGACGACCTGCTCGCCACGGCCAAGGCGCCCATGAAGGCGCAGGTGGCGGCGCTCCGCTGGGGTAAATCCCAGCTCATGCCCTATGACGGCGAAACCGCGTATGCTGATGCAGCGCTTGCAGTCGTCACCGCGAAAATCCGGGTGCTGGAGGAAAGCGGGTCAACCGATCCGATCAGCTTCAAGCTCACCGCGACAGCGTGGCGAAGCTGGACGCTCACCCAGCTGAAAGCCTACGGCCTCGCCATCGACGCGCACATTCAAGCTTGCTTTGACAATGAGGCAAGTCTGGCCGCTCAGATCGACGCGGCGGCGGACATTGACGCCCTGAACGCGATTGATCTTGAGGCCGGGTGGCCATAGCCGCCGCTCCATAGCTTTCACCCCGACCGCCCGCCGCGTGCGGGCTTTTTCATGCCTGCGTCTCAGTAAAGGAGACTCCATGTCGCTTCCGGTTTCACTTCTGGGATGGCTGAACCTGATGGCCTATCTCTGGGCGCTGGCCGCCTATGCTGTGGCCGCTTATGCGGGGGTGAGGGCGCTTCACCGGGCGTATGACGGCCCACCTGCTGCACCCTTCTGTCTGATCGCCGCCGCATCGCGCTGGGTTCTTGGGCGCGAGTTTGACGCGCAGCGCTGGACGGCGCGAGACTTCATAGCGCTAGGTGTATTCGGCGCCGTGATCGCCTGTCTGATTGCTGCGGTCGGCACGCTTGATTTCATCACATCCATGAGCTGGCGAAAGTTGGGCGGCTGGGACTCCCTGCATATCGCCGCTGACAAGATCCTGACCGGATCCGCACTGATCGTCATGCACTGCGGGGTTGCTCATCTATTCAAGCGGGAGGGCGTCTAATGGCGGACGGGCTCGAAAGGGTGGTGACCCTGTTTAATGACACGATCGATCTGGCTTTGATCACCCTTTTCACCATTGCGGGCCTGATCGGGTTCCTTCCGGGCGTGCAAAAGCGCTGGAGCTATGCCGGCGCGGCTTTGGTGATGGGCGTCGGGTTGGGCGTCGCCGTGCGCTGGGCGCCGTTTCTGCCGCCCGGCTGCGAGATCATCGGCGTGATCCTTGGCGTTGTCTGTGGCCCCGCCACTGCGGCCGCGTGGAAGGGCAAGACGCTTTCCGAAGCGATTGACGACATCCGCGCGATGAAGCGGGGAGGCGGCGATGCAGGGTAAAATCACTCAACATTTCACCTGGCGCGAAGCCCTGCGCAGTCAGACCGCGCACAAGCACGGGCTGGACAACACGCCCGGCCCTGAAGCCATTCAGGCGATCAAGAGCGCCGCGGAGTGCATGGAGTTTGTCCGCTCCCTGCTGGGCTTGATAATCGACGTGACCAGCTGGTTTCGCTCGCCCCTCGTGAATGAGGCTGTGGGCGGATCTCCGACCTCTGACCATGTGACGGGCTGGGCGCTGGACTTCAGGGCGCGTGGTCTCTCCGCGCACATCGCCGCCCGGCGCATCATCAAAAGCCCGATCATGTTTGATCAGCTCATCTGGTATCCCGGCGAAGACCGGCTGCATATCAGCTTCGCTCCTGGCGACCGCCGGGACGTTCTCACGAAACCAAAAGGACAGCCGGGCTATCTGCCTGGTCTCGTTCTCAGCACATAGGAGACTGACATGTACGCCACGTTGATGCGCGCGGCGCTGGCCGCCGTGATCGCGCTTGTCGTGCTCCTGATCCTTTGGGGGCATCTGGCCTTTGCTGGCGCGCTGGCCACCGGTGTGGTGATCGGTTTTGGCTGGTTCCTCTGGCCCTATGCCTGGGTTCGGCTTGTCCTTCTGAAAGAGTGGGTGTTCGGATGATCGGCGCGCTGTTGGCGCTTATCCCGCCGCGCCTGATCGGGCTCGGCCTCGCCATCGCCGGCGCCGCCTCGCTTGTGGCCGGCGCATACACCACGGGCCGCGTTCATGGCTGGCAAAACCATGCCGACCAGAACGCCCGTGATGATCTCGCCAGCCTGACAGGCCAGCTCAACACCTTCCTGTCTGAGCAAAAGACCAACGCGGCTGAAGGCGATCAGGCCCGCCTGATCATCACCGACGCCGCACGCACCATAGAGGATGCCCGCAATGTCATATCTGAAGCGTCTGATGCTTTTGATTGTCCTTCTGATCGGTCTGTCAGCCTGTCAGTCGACGCCGCCGCCCAAGCCGCTCGACGCGCCATTGATCGCGCCACCGGACGCGGAGGCGATGATCCCCCCGAGGGCTGAGGACATACCCGAACTTCCGCCACCGGAAGCGCGAACCAGTCGAGATTATGAGCTGGCCTATCTGGCGCTTCTCTCGGTTCATACTCCTGTCGCCACTCGTCTCGCCCTTCTTCAGAGTTGGGCGCGCCGGGTGACGGCGCCAGACGAATAAGAAAGGCCGCTCCATCTCGGGGCGGCCTTTTTCGTTTCAGGGCTTGGCAGATCAAAACGCCTTGCGCACTCCGACCCTCACCGCCCATTGGCGATGGATACCGGGGTTGGCGTCAAGAGGGCCTTGCTCAAGCGGAATCTTGCGGTCAAAGCCGGTGAGGTAAACCGCAGAGGTGTCAACAGACCATCCGCCCGCCAGATCGGCAAGGAGTCCGATCTGGGCGCGCGCGGCCACGCCATCGTGCTGAGCGTCCATCAGGAAGGGCACAGCGCCGTTCTCGACGGTCCCGGGCACATCGTACTCAGTCCGCATCCAGCCCGCTCCTAGCGCCCCATAGGGCCGTACAGAGCCAATCTCCGGGCCATAGAGCGCGACATTCGCCGTCACCGCCAGAGCGCGCGTATCCCCCTGCACCACGTCACCGGGCCAGTTATAGCTCTCCACATTCGCCTCGGCGTAGTCAGCCGCCACGAAAAACCCAAGCCCGGCCCGCTCTGGCATCAGCCCAATGTCAACGCCTGCATAGGCCGTATCGGCATTGATGAGGTTGTTTTCGTCTGACCGGGCGAAGCCGGTATGAGCGGCGATGTATGGCTCAAGGGGCTGGGCCAAGGCAGGGGTGGTCAGGGTTGCAAAAACGACCATCGCCGCCACACAATCTCGGTTTACAAGTTTCTTGTTTGTTCCGCGCATTTATGGCTCCGTTTACAGCATAAGTCGCTGTAAACAGATGCCAAGACCTGACTTTTAATCAGTAGGTCCAGGGTTCGAATCCCTGTCGGCTCACCACTTCTCCCTGAAAACATGGCGTTTTGTGGGGGGTGGTGATTGACTGTCCGCGCGATTGCGCTTTCGCATCCCTGACATCGATACTTCCTCAAGCGTTGACCGTATCGTCTGGCGCGCGCCACGCCTGTCTGGCGTCCGCAGGAAAAGCGTGGCGAGCTTGATGTCAGTGGTCGGGTTTTTCCGTATTCCGTCAAATGAATGAGAAGCGAGGGGCGGAACAGCCGCTCGCCAAAGCGGCGACGGCGTACCGTCAGGCTAGCCTTTTGAGCGAATATGCCTCAAGGTTAACGGACGAACGTTGGGAGGTCGCTGTGCCGAGTTTCACCCTGCCGGACGGGTCCAAAATCGAGATTGACGCCACCGTTATCGCGCGCGCTCGGCCCACAATACGAAACGAGATTTATGGCAAGCCAGGGCATGTGGGCACAGCCTTGTTCGCCCCGAAACGCCTGGTGCTTGAACCGATCGATACTGTGGGCCCAGAGCTGGAGAAGACGGCGCCCAGTTTCACTATTCTTCACGCACCCAATGGTCAGACCATCTGGTGTCAGGCCAGCAAGGCCAAAAACGCCGAAGCGCCCCTGCCCACCGAGGTTTCACCGACAACCAATGCCGTTGTGGTTATGGGCGGCGTTCGTCAGCGCGTCCGGGAGACGGTTTCAGAGGCGCAAGCAATCCTCAATTCCGCCCGCGCCAAAGCGTAAGACAAGCTTCGGGCTGGTGATTTGGAGTGCGGTCAGTCAGGATGGCGCACGCCTTCAGGCGCGATATCACAGTCATAAGGTCTGACCATGTTCGCCCCATCCGTCGTTTTTCTGGCTCTGTCGCTCATCCAGCCTGCCGATCCTGTGTGCACCGGTACCGGGGCGGAGGTTCAGTCGATCTGCGCCGTGCTGACCGCCCAGCAGGACGCCTGGAATGAAGGCGATATTCCCGGCTTCATGGCGGGGTATCTTGAAAGCGAGGATTTGCGCTTCGCTTCTGGCGGCTCTGTGACCACCGGCTGGGCGGCGACTCTGGCGCGCTATCAGGCGCGCTATGACACGCCGGACGCTATGGGCTGGCTGGCCTTCACCGATCTCGACGTCACCCAGCTGTCAGAGGACGCCGCCTATGTGTTCGGGCGCTGGACGCTCTATCGCGAAGCCGATGAGCCCACGGGATTGTTCACGCTGATCCTGCGCAAAGAGGACGTCGGCTGGCGCGTGGTGCATGACCACACCTCCAGCGCCGACTGATTAGTCTGAAGGGCCGCCATTGAACGCATCAACCTTTGTGAGGCTCTTGCGACGAAACCCTGTCGGCGTATCCCCCGTCAGGTCGCGAAAGGCGCGGTTGAAGGGCGCTATGGAGCCATAGCCAAGATCGAGAGCGATGTGCAGGATTTGCGTATCCGCACTGTGTGGGTCTGAGAGCGCTGTTTTTGCGGCTTCGATTCGGTACTCGTTGAGAAATGATGAGAAGTTGCGATAGCCGAGCTGGCGGTTAATGACGGCTCGCAATCGATGTTCCGGGACGCCAAGCCGTTCAGACAATCGCCCGACCGTCAGTCCTGCCGTGCGGTAGGCTTCCGCTGCCATGGCGCTTCGCAATCGCTCAATCAGGCGCCTGTCCGCCGTCTGATGCTCAGCCATGGCCGGTTCGGCTTTGGGTTTCACTTGCGCGGGAAAAAAAGTCCGAATGCGGGGATAGGGCCCAAGCTGAAAACAGACATGTCGTGAAGAACAGACCCAAAGCCTCAAGGGTCAGAACGGTGTCAGAAATCGTTGTTTTCAAGCGCAGGGCGCTCACCACAGCAGCTCCGATAATCGTGACGCCGATGGCTCCGAGCCACCAACCTCGGATGCGGCGACGCGGTTCCACCAGATCGTCACGAAAGCCCATTTGGATGATGCGCATCACATGCAGAACGAGCAAGATGTGGATTGCTTCGCTGGCCAGGTTCGCCATGGCGTCTGTGCGCTCTGATGTGCTGACCCATTCTAGAAGCATGCAGATCGACACAAAGGCCATCGGCAACAGGTATATGGGTTTCCATCGCCAGTCATCGCAGAAAAGCGACAAGCCGAACCACCAGAAAAAGATGGGTGACATGATTGCAAAGGGCTTCACGGATGCTGCTACGACTGGCGCCACGTCACGCAAGACCGGGCTGCTGGCAATGCAATAGGCTGCTGCGCCCAAAGCGAAGAGAGCGCAAAACCGGGCGGGCAGGGTTGTGATCGCAAGTGGGGCGAGTCGGGCGACCAGGACGAGGCAAATCCCGGCCGCACCACTGCGCAGCATTAGATCCAGCACATCAATTGATGTCATTCCAGTCGCCTCGAACGCTCAGAGATTAATATGCTGAGCGAGGCTGCGCGTTGGCAAGGTTTGTTGCGCCCGATCGGTGCGAGTGCAGATAGGACAGCTCAGAGACATTCAAATTCGCCACAGCATTGGACACGGTCATGTGCACACACTGACCCATGGCGTTAAGCGAAGTCGCTCCGAACTGGTGTTCGTCACGGCAGACCCTCAAGGCGGCGATGCGGATGCGGCGATACGCAATGGCGGCGTCATGAGGGTCCGTCAGAACCAAGCCTTCTAAGGACACAGTCCTGGATGCCGGTTCATCGGCGAAGGCGGGAGCAGAGCCGCAAGCCAGCATCAGGGCTAACAGGGCAAGGGTAGGTTTGAGAACAGACGACATCGATCACTCCATCAGACTTTGACCGCTTCTGCTGCGGTCTGCTGTCAGGGATGGAGGGCGCAGCACCAACTGGCTCCGCGAATTTGAAATCGAGTTGAGATTTTCAGAAACGAGGCATGATTTTCAATAATGATCAGCCTGCAAGCATTGTCCAACTCAGGATTTGCAGACCTAAAGCGCCAGCGCCCAGCAGGACTCCGAGCCAGGCGATATCCGCAAGACCGCCTTTGGGCCTGAAATCTGGCGCGGATGTGGGAGTGTCGGAGATGGGCGGCGGAGCGCCTGTCTGTGACGCAGAAAAGCCCGAGGGAGCCGGTCTTTCGCGCAGTTCTTTCAAGGCGAGCCGTCTAGCGCGCACATTGTATCTCTGATGCGCGATGAGCAGACGCAGATCCATGTCTGACAGGGTTGTAAGCGTCTCATCAGACGGGGTGCGGAACTTCGGTCGCATGGCGCGCCTCTGGCGGCTGGGGGTAACAGACGAATGGTCTGAAACGACTGCGCCGTTTCAGACCATTCATGGACAAAGCGTTGTGTCTAGAAGGCTTTGGAGATCGTGAAGACGGCGGTTTCATCCGATCCGTCGGTATCTTCGCTGGTGTCGATATACGCCAGCGACCAATCCACGCCATAGGCTGAGCCGCCGATGCCGATCGTCCAGTCGACCTTGTCGTCGCCATCGCCGTCGGGATCGCCGAAGGCGCCGGTTTCATAACCGATGCCCGCCATCAGGCTGAGACCTGACTCTCCGAGCGGCGCGGAGCCTGAAAGGTTCAAATACAGATTGTCGTCATCACCGATATTGTCTTGTTCGGGAGCGTAGGCGATCGTGCCGGTGGTCTCCACCAGGCCGAGCATGCCTGTCAGGCTGCCATAGACTTCGCCATAGGCCACGTCTTCAGCACCGGGATAGAAATACCCGATCACGCCCACATCATAGCTCAGCTCGCCGAGCGTTCCGCCATAGCCAGCGTAGAAATCGAGCTCCATTTCCGAATTGCCGACCGGCTCGATGCTCGATCCCCAGGTCCCTGCGTAGAAGCCGGACTCAAACGCAACGTCAAAGCCGCCCTGAATGGCGATGGCTTCATCGCTGAGCGAGGCGCCGCGGAAGCGGTAATCTGTGGTCATCGCCACATTCGCCGAGACTTCTTGCGCCTGTGCGGCGCCCCCAGAGAGGCTGGCGGTGGTCGCCATGGCCAGAGGAAGGACGCTTGCTGCGAGTAAAACTGTGGTTTTCATGGCTATTCTCCATTTAAGATTGTGCATGTGATCGCGTGGCTCGCCAGAGTTGGCGAGGCGGCGCTCAGGCCGCCCCGCCTGCCCGGTTACTCAGCCGGTTTGGGTTCGCTCTTGGGTGTGAACTCGGGATAGGCGCTGTGACCCAGTTCAGAGAGGTCGCCGCCGACCTCTTCTTCATCCGGGTTCAGACGAATGCCGAGCGTAACTTTCAGAGCCAGCCAGAGAACAAAACTGGTGACGAAGACGAAGGCCCCGATGGCGCCCACGCCTACGGCCTGACCCAGGAAGCTGGCGTCAGAATTGGTCAGCGGGACGGCCATGGTGCCCCAAATGCCCGCCATCAGGTGGACCGGGATCGCGCCGACCACGTCATCCAGGCGGACGGCTTCCATCAGCACCGCGCCGAAGGTGGCGATCACCGCACCGACGCCGCCGATCAGAATGGCTTCCAGAATGGTCGGGGTCAGTGGTTCCGCCGTGATGGCGACCAGACCGGCGAGGGCGCCGTTCAGCACCGAGCCCAGATTGGCTTTGCCCTTGCCCAGAAGCATGGAGACGATATAGGCGGTAACGACGCCGGAGGCTGCGGCCATATTGGTGTTCGCGAAGATCTGCGACACGGCGGTGGCGTCCGCTGCGCTGCCGAGCGCCAGCTGGGAGGCGCCGTTAAAGCCGAACCAGCCAAACCACAGGATGAAGGTGCCCAGAGTCGCGAGCGGCAGGGATGAGCCGTGCATGGTCACCGGCTTGCCGTCGACAAAGCGACCGCGGCGTGCGCCCAGCAAGATGACGCCCGCCAGAGCCGCCCAGCCGCCAGTGGAGTGCACCAGGGTTGAACCCGCAAAGTCAGAGAAGCCGAACTGGGAGTCCAACCAGCCTGCGCCCCATTCCCAGGACCCCTGGATGGGATAGATCACCCCGGCCAAAACGGCAGTGAAGATGAAAAACGATCCGATCCGCACGCGTTCAGCAACAGCGCCTGAGACAATCGAGGCCGTGGTGGCCACAAACACCATCTGGAAGAACCAGTCTGAAGCGCTGGAATAGCCCGCTGCGGTGACGTCAATGGCGTCATCCGCCGCGGTTTCGGAGGGCGACCACATGGAGGGCGTGCCGAACAAGCCGCCATGATCGCCAACGCCGGAATACATCAGATTATAGCCGATGACGAAGAACATCAGGCCCGCGACGGAGTAAAGGCCAATGTTTTTCAGGCAGATGACAGCGGCGTGCTTGGTGCGTACAAAACCCGCCTCCAGCATGGCGAAACCGGCCGCCATCCACATCACCAGAAAGCCGCCAATCAGGAAGAGAAGCGTATTGAAAATATAAGCGGTTTCATCGCTCACCTGAGCATAGGCGCTCTCTGAAGCCAGAGCGGTGAAACTCAAAGCGGCCAGCGCTAGCGCCCCCAGACGCGTGGCGCGCGCGCGCAGACTTGGCTGCGCGCCAGTGTAATCGGTCATGATGATGTCCTCGGTCGCACTCTGACGGGACGGAGCAAGGTCGGCCTCGTCCAGTCGGGTCGAATGAATACGACGAAGGGGGCGGCACGATCGTGTGCCGAAGGGCCGGGCTGCGCCGGTCTGATCTTGTCTCATAGTCGCCTCCGTCGCGGTTTGCGGCGGCCGGCGGTGCGTCTCTAAACGGGCGCGCAGCTTGGGCTGCGTCTGTCGTTAACAAAACCTTTGCAGAGCGCGTGCTGCATCGCAACAAAAAAGTGAAATCTATTCGTTGTCCATCACAGCTCTATGGCGATGATGCCACAGTTGGGGTGATTACAGGTCTGGATTTGAGAATAGAAAAAAAAGGCGGGACCAGCCCGCCCTCTAGTTTTAGAGACGACCCCGAGGCCGCGATAGGACGGTCTCAGGCGGGTAGGACTTTAGTCAAAGATTATAAAAAATATGCGGACATATGGATGCGCAATGCTCGATGCGCGAGCGATCAATCCTAACTTTTGTGCGTCGGAGGCGGTTAACACGCAATTTATCGTGTCTTGGGGGTGCTAAATTTCACTTTCAATTACAGCGAGAAATTCGGCGCCGTACCGCTCAAGCTTGCGGGCGCCTACGCCGAAGATGCGTGACAAGTCTTCCTGAGTGCGTGGCTTGCTGGCCGCCATTTCAATCAAGGTGCGATCCGCAAAGATGGTGTAAGCGGGTTTGCCGGACTCCTTGGCGAGCTCAAGACGCTTTTTGCGCAGTGCAGTATAAAGCGCCCGGTCGGTCTCCGAGAGCAATTGGTCGGCCGCGTCGCTGGGCCGCGCCCGGGCAGAGCGAACGCCGCGTTGCTCCTCCGGCGGACGCAGCTTGATCGGGAGCTTGCCGAACAGGATCTCTTTGCCCTTGGGGGTGATGATCCACTCGCCATGCCCATCGATCGGCTGATCAATGGCGCCGGAGGCGAAGAGCTGACGAAACACGCTCATCCATTGGTCCTTGGACAGGTCTTCGCCGACGCCGAACGTGGGCAAGGCGTCATGACCGCGCGCCAGCACCTTGTCGGTTTTCAGGCCGCGCAGAACGCTGATCAGATGCTCCAGGCCGAAGCGCTGGCCCGTGCGGGCGATCGCCGACATGGCCTTTTGCGCCAGAACCTGGCCATCAATCAGCTTGGGCGGGTCGTCACACAGATCGCAATGTCCGCACGGTTCGATCTCGTCGCCGAAATACCCCAGCAGGGTCTGGCGGCGGCACTGGGGGGCTTCGCAATAGGCGATCAGCGCGGACAGGCGCCGCAGCTCCATACGTTTGCGCTCTTCGTCTGAATCCCCATCATTGATCTGGCGACGGCGTAGCGCGGCGTCAGACAAGGACCAGAGCATAAGGGTGTCAGCCGGATCGCCATCGCGTCCGGCGCGTCCGATCTCCTGATAATAGGCTTCCATGGAGCTGGGCAGGGCGGCGTGAAGCACATAGCGGACATCAGGTTTGTCCACACCCATGCCAAACGCGATGGTGGCGCACATCACCACCCCGTCGCCCTTGACGAATTCGTCCTGCCGGAAACTGCGGGTCTGGGCGTCCAGACCCGCATGATAGGACAGGGCATAGACATTCTCGGCTTGCAGCTTGGCGGCGATGTCGTCACAGGCCTTGCGGCTGGAGCAGTAGATGATGCCGGCGCGATCAGGGCGCGCCTTGACGAAATCAATGATCTGGGCGGCGCCGGATCGCCGGGCCCCCACCGCCAGATGCAGGTTGGGGCGATCAAACCCCGAGACGAATTCGTCCGGCGCCTGTTCAAATAACCGTCCGGCGATGTCGCGCCGCGCCGCCGCGTCCGCGGTCGCGGTGAAGGCGGCTATCTGTGGGCGCCCTGCGGCCTGAGCAAATTCTGAGATTCTGAGATAATCGGGGCGGAAATCATGCCCCCATTGCGACACGCAATGGGCTTCATCCACAGCGATCATCGACAGGCCCGCCCGGCCCAGCCGCTCCGCCAGTCCAGGAACCGCCATGCGTTCCGGCGCCATGTATAGCAGGCGCAAGCTGCCGTCATCGAGGGCGCGCCACGCCGCTTCGCGATCCTGGGCTTCATCGGTCGAGGTCAGGGCGGCGGCGTTCACACCGACGGCCTGCAAGGCGCTGACCTGGTCTCGCATCAGGGCGATCAGCGGGGATATCACCACTGTCAGCCCGCCTCTGAGCAGGGCGGGCAATTGAAAGCACATGGATTTGCCGCGCCCTGTGGGCATGACGGCGAGAACGTTGTGGCCTTTGAGGACGCTGTCGATGATCTCGGCCTGGCCGGGCCGGAAATCGCGATACCCGAACACGTCCGCCATCGTCTGACGGGCCTGGTCGAGCTGAGGGGAAAGAGTCGAATCGCTGTGCGCCATGGGTGCAGGCTAGGCGGCGGGAGAGCGGGGGCAATACGCAAGGGCTGCTTGCGCTGGCGTGGACACAGGGGTAGCCCAGAGCGCTGAGGGTCTCCACGCGCTGACAGAGGTTTGTCCATGAGCACTGCGCCATTGTCTCACATACGGGTTCTGGATTTGTCACGCGTTCTGGCGGGACCCTGGTGCGCCCAGATTCTGGGCGATCTCGGCGCGGATGTGATCAAGGTTGAAAACCCGAAATCCGGTGACGATACCCGGCGTTGGGGGCCGCCATTTCTCACAGATGAGCATGGAGAGGCCGCAGACGCCGCGTATTATCTGTGCGCGAACCGCAACAAGCGCTCGATCGCTGTGAACATCGCGGACGCTGAAGGCCAGGCGGTGCTGAAACAACTGGCGGCCGAAAGCGATGTCGTGATCGAGAATTACAAGACCGGCGGCTTGGAGAAATACGGTCTTGATTATGACAGCCTCAACGCGATTAACCCTGATCTTGTCTATTGTTCGGTGACCGGGTTCGGTCAAACCGGTCCATGGAAGAACCAGCCCGGCTACGATTTCCTCATCCAGGCCATGGGCGGGCTGATGAGCGTCACGGGCGAGGATACGCCCATGAAAGTGGGCGTCCCGGCGGTGGATTTGTTCACGGGCGTTTACGCCGCTGGCGCTGTGATGGCCGCCTTGCTCGCCCGCACGAAGGGGCAGGGCGGTCAACATATCGACATGGCGCTGTTTGATGTGCAGACGGCTATGCTGGCCAATCAGGCGGCCAATTACTTCGTCTCAGGCAAAACACCGGGACGTCAGGGCAATGCTCATCCCAATATTGTTCCCTATCAGGACTTTCCGACCTCCGATGGCCGCATAGCGGTGGCTGTGGGCAATGACGGACAGTTTCAAGCGTTTGCACAGGCTTTGGAGCGGCCTGATTGGGCGACTGATTCGCGTTTCATGCGCAATGCGGACCGTGTCGCCAATCGCGAGGTTCTTGTCGCTGACATTACGCTCACTCTGAGTGCTGAGACGACGGCATGCTGGACCGAGCGCCTGCACGCCACAGGCGTGCCATGCGGACCAATTTTGGCGCTTGATCAGGTATTTAGCCATGAGCAGGCGCAAGCTCGCAAGCTAGCCTTCAACTTGCCTATGACGGGGGTGGGGGATGCGCCCATGATCGCCAATCCCATGAGGCTGTCCAAGACCGGACCGCAATACCTCAAAGCGCCTCCGCGTTTTGCAGAACACACGTCTGAGGTGTTGCAAGAACGCCTCGGGTTGACTGAAAATGAAATACAGAGCCTGCGAGAGCGCGCTATCGTGTGCTGAGAGGGCCGATTCCACAACAACGCCAGTGGTGTTGTGCAATTAAATCAGGTATCGATGGTTATGACATGGAACTGGAGCGCATCATGATGCGTTGGGGCCTGTGTTAAACTTAATGCTCACACGAAGGGCGTTCTCCGCCCGGAGGGGGATAGGATGAAAATAAAGCTTCTTTCGGCAGTCGCCGTTGGGGCCATCCTCGCCGCGCCGTCCATGGCGGTTGCGGATGAAGGTTGGTACGTCAGTGGTGCGCTGGGTTACGGCGCGCCGGGCGATGTTGACGTCACTGGCAGCCTGAATGGTGAAATTCAGGGTGCAGGCGACATTCGCGAAAAACTGGCCCTGGGTTACCAGTGGAACAGCAACTGGCGTCTGGAAGGTGAGCTGGCTCACCGTTTCAACGACACCGGCGCTGTCGGCAATTTTGAGAACAGCAGCTCGGACTTCCAAGTCTGGTCCGGCATGCTGAACCTCATCTATGATTTCGACACCGGCTCGTTCTGGACCCCCTATATCGGTGGTGGTCTGGGCTGGGTTCAGTCTGACGTCTCCGCCATGGGTTGGGACACCGGCACGTTCAACGCGTCGTCCAACTTCGTTTCGGTTGACGATTCTGACGCGGCTCTCGGCTATCAGCTGATCGCCGGTATCGGCTGGGAACTGGCTCGCAACCTGACGCTGGACACCGAGTATCGCTACTTCGGTTACGGCGAGACGGATTACGCGCCGAACCTCGAGCTGGATCGCGTCGGCGGTCATGAGGCCTGGATCGGCCTGCGCTATCTGTTCTCCGCTCCGGAGCCTGCTGCGCCGCCGCCCCCGCCGCCTCCTCCCCCGCCGCCCCCGCCGCCCCCGCCGCCTCCGCCGCCTCCGGCGCCGGTGTGTGACGACGCTGGCTTCGTGGTCTACTTCGCTTGGGATCGCTCCGAGATCTCCAGCCAGGCTGCTGCGGTGATCAACCAAGCTGTCAACCAGGCTCGCGAATGTGGTGTGGCGTCTGTGAACATCGACGGTCACGCTGACCGTTCGGGCGCAGCCTCCTACAATGTCGGCCTGTCCGAACGCCGCGCTCGTGCGGTTCGCGACGAAATGGTGCGCCTTGGCGTTCCGTCGTCCGCCATCTCTCTCGACGCCTTCGGCGAAAGCCGCCCGGCTGTCGAGACCCCGGATGGCGTGCGTGAGCCGCTGAACCGTCGCGCTGAAGTGATGATCGACCTCAACTAGGTCTATCGCACTGGCGAAAGATTGCGGCCCGGCGCTCCAAGCGCCGGGCCGTTTTCGTTTGAGCAAAGTGTCAGGACCGCAAGGCCATCCCGGACCAATTCATCTTCATTGCGCTGCAACATCTCGCGTCTGTGAGCGTTCGGGCTGGACCTGGCCGACGGCGGCGGGTTGACCCCACGCAGCGCGCGTCGCAAGAACCTGCCATCACCGTATCCGATCTGCACGCCCGTCCGTTCGCGTCGGGGCGTCTTGAAGAAGGACTGGCCCATGAGCAAGCCGGACACCCCTTATCGCAAACGCGCGCTGGGCGACCGCGCGCTGAGCCCTGAAACCCTGATGATGAGCTATGGCTTTGACGCGAAAATGTCAGAGGGCTCCATCAAGCCGCCGGTGTTTCTGACCTCGACGTTCGCCTTTGCGACGGCGGAAGAGGGCGCGGCTTACTTCCGCATCATGGGCGGCAAGAAAGAAGCGGGCGATCCGGAAACTGCGGGCCTTTTGTATTCGCGCTTCAACAACCCCAATATGGAGGTGCTCGAAGACCGTCTGGCGGTGTTTGAGGGCGCCGAGGATGCACTGGTGTTTTCATCGGGCATGGGCGCCATCTCCACGGTTTTGATGGGACACTCAAAAGCCGGGGATGTGATCTTGCAGTCCACCCCGCTCTATGGCGGCACCGAGACCCTGATCCGTTCGATTCTGCCCCAGTACGGCATTTCCAGCGCAGATTTCTTCGCGGGCGCCTCTGAGGACGAAATCCGCAAGGTCGTAGACGCCGCTATGAAACAGGGCCGCATCTCGGTTCTGTATTGCGAGACGCCGACCAATCCGACCAACGAAGTGGTCGACCTTCAGCTGATGGCGAAGCTCGCTGATGAGATCGGTGAACGCCAGGGCCATCGCCCCCCTGTGGTGGTGGACAACACCATTCTGGGCCCGATCGGTCACAAGCCGCTGGAGCTGGGCGGTGATATCGTGGTCTATTCGCTGACCAAATATATCGGCGGCCATTCCGACCTGATCGGCGGCGCCGCGCTGGGCGCCTCTGATCTGATGCTGCCGGTGCGCAAGCTGCGCTCGGGCATCGGCACCAATCTCGATCCGCACACCTGCTGGATGCTGGCGCGTTCGCTGGAGACGGTCACCCTGCGCATGCGCGCCGCCTTTGAAGGCGCACGCAAGGTGGCGGAGTATCTGCGCGACCACCCCAAGGTGAAGCGCGTGCGGTATCTGGGCTTTCTTGAAGACGGCTCGCGCGATTACGAGGTGCACAAGCGCCAGTCGGGCGACATGCACGGCTCGACCTTCGCCTTTGACGTCGAGGGTGGCCAGGCGGCGTCGTTCCGTATGCTCAATGCGCTGAAGGTCGCCAAGCTCGCCGTGTCGCTGGGCGGCACCGAAACCCTGATCTGTCATCCGGGCAGCACCACGCACGCTGCGGTGGCGCCGGACCTTCAGGAACGTCTGGGCTTTGACCCGGGCATGGTGCGCGTGTCGATCGGGGTGGAGAACCCGGACGATCTGATCGCCGATTTCGAGCAGGCCCTCGCTGAAGTCTAAACCAGAAGGATAGCCATGACTGACATCTCCCTCGACCAGGACGAACGCAAGATTCTCGACTGGGTTGAAAGCCGCGGCGATCACATGATCGACACGGTCAAAGCCTGGTCGCAGATCAATTCAGGCAGCCGCAATCTCGACGGGCTCGAGACCATGCGATCTGTGTTGTCTGACGCGTTTTCCGAGCTCGAGGGCGATGTCAGCGCGGTCGAGCTGCAGCCGTCAACAACAGTGGAGCTGGATGGCGAGATCAAGGAGGTGCCGTATACGCCCTCCATGAAGGTCTCAAAACGTCCCGAAGCGCCAGTTCGGATCGTCCTGACCGGCCATCATGACACGGTCTTCCCGAAAGGGTGCGGGTTTGAAGACTGGCGTCTTCTGGATGATGATACGATCAACGGGCCCGGCGTCGCCGACATGAAGGGCGGCCTGCTGGTCATGCTTCACGCGCTTCTGGCGCTGGAGCGCAGCCCCTGGGCCAGCCAAATCGGCTATGACGTTTTGGTCAGCCCGGACGAAGAGATCGGCTCTCTGGGCTCTGGCCCTGTCTTGATGGATCTGGGCGCCAAGGCCCATGTGGGCATGACCTATGAGCCGGCGCTGGCGGATGGCTCGCTGGCGGGCGCGCGCAAGGGCTCGGGCAATTTCTCGCTGCGGTGCCGCGGGCGGGCCGCTCATGCGGGCCGTGAACACCATCTGGGCCGCAACGCCATTGTCGCCGCAGCGGACTTCGCCCGCGGACTGGATCTGCTCAACAGCCAGCGTCCGGACATCACCTTCAACGTTTCGCGCATTGACGGCGGCGGCGCGCCGAATGTGGTGCCGGATCTGGGGATTTGCCGCTTCAATGTGCGGGTGAAAACCGAAGAGGACGCCCTCTGGGCCAAGGCCGAGATTGAGAAACTGGTGCGCGCCGCCGATGCGCGCGACGGGATCACGGCGGACCTTCATGGCGGGTTCACCCGCCCGCCCAAGCCGATGAGCGCCGCCAATCAGCGCATGTTCGACTGGACGCGCACCGCCGGACAGGCCATAGGTCTAGACATAAAATGGGCCGATACGGGCGGTGTGTGCGAAGGCAATAATCTGTGGGCGTCCGGCTGTCCCAATGTGGACACGCTGGGGGTGCGCGGCGCCGACATTCACTCTGACCGCGAAATCGCCAAGCTTTCGAGCTTTGTCGAGCGCGCGCAATTGTCAGCGGTGATGTTGATGCAATTTGCTCGGGGCCGGTTCAACGCTTCGGACGCTCGCGCGCTCAGCTCGGCGGGCTGATCAAAATAAAAAGGGGGACGCGCCATGCTTGTGGTGCGCGCCGCACGGTCTGACGACCATGCCGCATTTGTCGATCTGGCGAGGGCTGCGGGCCCTGGCTTCACCAGCCTGTCGCTTGATGACGAAGCGCTGCACGCCAAGCTGCTCAAGTCTGAACAGGCGTTTGAAGGAAAGCTGCCGGACCGGTCAGACTGCGTCTATCAGCTGATGCTGGAAGATGATGTGACGGGCCAGGTTTACGGAACGGCCGCCGTGAAGGCGCAAGTCGGGGTGAAAAAGCCCTATTTCGACTTCAAGATCTTCACCATCGCCCAGTCGTCAAAAGAAGCGGAGCGCCGCTTCGACATGGACGCCATGTTGCTGGTGAATGATTTCGCCGGCTGCACTGAAGTGGGGTCCTTGTTCGTCAGCGACGCCTTGCGCGGCTCGGGCGCCGGGCGGCTCACTTCGCAATGCCGCTATATGCTGGTGGCTGCGGACCGGTCGCGCTTCGGCTCGCGCATCCTCTCTGAATTGCGCGGCGTGGTGGACGAGCGTGGCGAGTCCGTTTTCTACGAGCACGTCACGCGGCCGTTTTTCCGCATGAGTTTTGAAGAAGCGGATACCCTGTCGGCGTCGACGGACAATCAGTTCATTCTCGATCTGATGCCGCGCAGCGCGATCTTTCTCGACTTGCTGCCCAGTGAAGTTCAGGCGGTGATCGGCAAGACTCATCCCCACGGCGCCAACGCCTTGCGCCTTCTGGAGGATGAGGGCTTCCGCTATGATCGCTATGTGGACATTTTCGACGGTGGCCCGCTGGTCAGCTGTGAGACGGATGACGTGCGCACGATCAAGGATAGCCGTCTGATGACGGTGGCGGACCGTGCGCCAGGCTCTGAGCGGGTAAGGGCGCTGGTCTCAAACAATCAAATGCCTGATTTTCGATGCGTGCATGCAGAAGTCAGCGTCACAGGCGACGCTGTGTCTCTGGATGCCGACGCCGCCCGGGCGCTGAAGGCCAGCGCAGGGCAAACCGTACGTCTGTGGACGAAGGAGCTTAGCTGATGGCGCATTCCGCATTTATCTCAGGTCAATGGGTGTCTGGCGGCGGCGCTGACATCGTGTCTGTCAACCCGGCGGACGGCGAGACGGTCTGGACGGGCTCCAGCGCCTCGCCTGACAGTGTCCGGCAGGCCTTCTCCGCGGCGCGCTCGGCTTTTGAGGACTGGGCGCTGACCTCATATGACGCGCGCCGCGCCGTGGTTCAGGCCTATGGCGACATCGTCAAGGCGGAAGCGGATCATATCGCCCAGTTGATCAGCCGTGAGACCGGCAAGCCGCTCTGGGAGACCAAGGGCGAAGCCGGCGCGATGGCGGCCAAGGTCAGCGTCTCCATCCAGGCCCATGACGAACGCGCAGGACGCAAGGTCGCCGATACAGAATTCGGCGAGGCGGTGCTGGATCACAAGCCTCTGGGCGTGATGTTCGTTCTTGGCCCGTACAACTTCCCGGGCCATCTGCCGAATGGGCATATCATTCCGGCATTGCTGGCAGGCAATACGATCGTGTTCAAACCGTCTGAGCTGACCCCGGCTGTGGGCGAGTTCATGGCGCAATGCTGGGAGAAGGCGGGCTTGCCCGCCGGCGTGCTGAACCTGGTGCAGGGCGCGCGCGACACCGGCGCGGCGGCGCTGGACGACCCGGATCTCGACGGCGTGCTGTTCACCGGCAGCTGGAATACCGGCGCCTTCATTCACAAGAAATTCGCCGGACGCACCGGCATCCAGCTGGCGCTGGAGATGGGCGGCAACAATCCGCTGGTGGTGTGGGACGCGGCCGATGCGGAAGCCGCCGCCCGTATCGCGGTGCTCTCGAGCTATATCACCGCCGGCCAGCGTTGTTCGTGCGCGCGCCGCCTGATCCTGCCGCAAGGCCAGGCGGGGGATCAGGTGGTTGACCATCTGGTGGAGATGATCAAAAAGCTCAGCGTCAATGTCTGGAACGCCGACCCCGAGCCCTTCATGGGGCCGTTGGTGTCCGCGCAGGCGGCGAACCAGGTGCTCAAGGCGCAGGATGATCTGATCGCGCTCGGCGCCAAGCCCATCGTCAAATCCGAAGCCATGGCGCTGGGCGACGCCTTTGTCAGCCCGGGCCTTCTGGATGTGGACGGCGTGACGACGCCGGACGAGGAAGTCTTCGGTCCGCTGTTGCAGGTGCGCCGGGCGGACAGTTTTGAAGCCGCCCTCGCAGAAGCCAATAACACCGCCTATGGCCTCTCGGCCGGGCTGGTGTCAGACTCAGAAACGCTGTGGAAGCGGTTCTGGGCGGGCAGCCGCGCCGGCATCGTCAATCGCAATCGTCCCACGCCGGGCGCCGCGTCCACCATGCCGTTCGGCGGGCCGGGCCAGTCAGGCAATCTGCGCCCGAGCGCGTATTATGCGGCGGATTATGTGGCCTATCCGGTGGCGACCCAGGCGGCGCCGACGGTTGAGAAATTGCCGGTGAAAGGGCTCTAGATCATGACCGCGGTGGAAGCCAATTTCGACGGTCTGGTGGGTCCGACCCATAATTATGGCGGGCTTGCGCCGGGCAATCTGGCCAGCGCGAAGAACTCAGGCTCCATCGCCGCCCCGCGCGCCGGCGTGCTGGAAGGCTTGGCCAAGGCGAAATCATTGGCTGATGCGGGCCTGGTCCAGGGCGTGCTGCCGCCGCAGGAACGCCCCTACATTCCGCAATTGAAAGCGCTCGGGTTCTCAGGCGCTAATGACGGCGCGATCTGGGAAGCGGCCTACAAGGCGCAACCGGCGCTGGCGCTGAACATGTTGTCGGCCAGCTCCATGTGGGCGGCGAACGCGGCGACCGTCAGCCCAAGCGCCGACACATCAGACGGACGTCTGCATTTCACGCCAGCCAACCTTCTGACGGCGCTGCACCGCTCTATCGAGGGTGAGCAGACACGGCGGGCGCTGTCCGCGGTCTTTCCCGATCCAAGCCGGTTCGCTGTCCATAACACGCTGCCCTATCAATCCGCTTTCGCCGATGAGGGCGCGGCCAATCATGTGCGCCTGTGCGCCGAGCATGGCGGGCAGGGCGTCGAGATTTTCGTGCATGGCCGCGACGCGTTTGAAGCCTGGGCGGGCAAATATCCCGCCCGCCAAACCCTGCAAGCGTGCGAAGCCGTCGAGCGGCGCCACGGTCTGAAGCCTGAGCGCACGGTTCATATCCGCCAGTCGCGCAAGGCCATCGACGCCGGCGCCTTCCATAATGACGTGGTTTGCGTGGGGACCGGTCCGGTGCTGTTCTTTCACGAGCATGCCTTTGAAGACAAAGCCGCGGCGCTCGACGCCATCCGCAAAGCCGCAGACGGTCTGTTCGAGCCGGTGTTTGTGGAAGTGCCCGACGCCGAGGTGCCGCTCGGCGATGCGATCACCTCATACCTCTTCAACTCCCAGCTTCTGATCATGCCGGGTGTGGATCGTCAGGTCCTGCTGGCGCCCAGCGAAACCGAAGAGACAGATTCCACCAACGCCTATTGCGCCAATATGGTGGCGGGCAACGGCCCGATCGGCGCCGTGAAATTCGCCCATGTGCGCCAGTCCATGCGCAATGGCGGCGGACCCGCCTGTTTGCGCTTGCGGGTGGTGTTGACGGAAGACGAGCTGAGGTCAGTCAATCCCAAGGTCATGATGAATGACGCGCTTTATGCTGTGCTGACGGCTTGGGCGAACACCCATTACCGCGAAGACCTGGCGCCCGGCGATCTGGGCGATCCGGCGCTGGTGACGGAAGGCCGAACGGCGCTGGATGCGCTGACCGGCATTCTGGGGCTGGGTTCGGATTTTTATCCCTTCCAGCGCGCGGGCGCCTGAGGCTTTCAGTCTGAGAGCAAACACAAAAAACCCCGGCGCTCAGCGCCGGGGTTTTCTTGATGGACCCACCTAGGGATTAGCGCACGCAGAGCACGTCAGCCAGCGCTTCACGGCCCTGGACCGTGCGGCGTTCATCCAGCGACCAGACCGATCCGCGGGCGCGCACCGTGCCGTAATAGACGGCGCGGTTCATCCCGCTGGCCCGGCACAGATCATCCGCGGCGCTTTGACCGCAGCGGCCATAGTTGCCGCCTTCACACGCGGAAACTGCATAGCCGCTGACCGTGGGCTCGGCGAAGAAGACCGTCGCCACGCCGCGCACGCCGCCATCCACACGGTTGGAGCCATAGCCCGGACGCTGGCCGTAATCATCATCACGCGGAATGCGCCGGTTGGTGGCGGAGGTGATCTCGCGGTTCAGATTGAGCGTGCCGAGATTGCGAACATCACGGTCAATCTCGACGCAGCGTCCGCCAAAGTCATCATGCTGACAGAAGGTCCAGTCGCCTGAATGCACTTCGATAGACTGGGCCGCGTCGTTGAAGCCCTGACGGCTGAGATTGGTCGAAGGCTCGATCAAGGTGACGCTGCGGCCGGTGAAGTTCGTGCCGGACCACAGGGTGACGCCATTGTCGCGCGTGCGGCCGCGACGGCCCTGATCATGAACCGGGCGGATCGAGCTGATACGGTCATTGAACGCCCATTGCGTCATGTTCGGCAGATCGGAATCGATGACCTGACACGACCCGCGATAGCTGGCGTCGACACAGACTTCCCATTGGCCGCCACTGATCCGGATCGAGCTGGCCATGTCATTGAAGTTCACCCAGTCGAGATTTTCCGCGTCAGAGTCGATCACCACGGACCGGCCTTGATAGTTCGGTGCGTCATAAAGGGTGATGCTGGCGCCCCGCTGACGATCGCCGCGATCCCCGCGGCCATTGCGCTGGGCTTCCGCCAGATCCGCCACGACGACCAGTCCGGCCAGGGCGGCGAGCATTACAGGGGCGAAACGCATTTCAGTCTCCTAACAACCAGATCAGAGTATGCCTCATTCTATGAAGCCTCCAACCTGAACCGGGACTGAAAGCATTTTCGCCCCGCCATTCATCTACGTCTCAAGACCTTAATAGCCCTGAGCGTTTCCGTCCTTGCGCATTTCGCTGGCGCCATAGAGCACGCCGGTCTCGCGATCGCGCCAGATGGCTTGATAGCCGCCAAAGCCGCCATCGCTATCGCCGATGACATGGCCGCGCGCTTCCAGCGCGGCGCGGACTTCTGAAGGCACGCCGCTTTCCAGATGCACCACGCCAACGCCGGCGGTTTCACCCGCATCGCCAGTTTCTGACGTTGAGCCGTCATGGCGCCAGCGCGCGGCGTCGCCCGCTTCTTGCACATTGAGGCCGAAATCGATGATGTTGGACACGATCTGCACATGGCCCTGGGGCTGCATGCCGCCGCCCATCAGGCCGAAGCTCATCACGCCATCGCCGTCCTGGGTGATCATGGCGGGGATGATGGTGTGGAAGGGCCGCTTGCCCGGCGCATAGACATTGGGATGGTTGGGATCGAGGCTGAACAGCTCGCCGCGATCCTGGAACATGAAGCCCAGACCATCGGGCACCAGGCCAGAACCCATGCCGCGGAAATTGGACTGGATCAGCGACACCATCATGCCGTTGCCATCCGCCACCGTCAGATAGGTGGTGTCGCCGTCTTCCAAAACGGCCGGGTCGCCATGGGTGACGCTCGCCATCGCCTGCTCCATGGAGATGAGCGCGCGTCGCTGGTCAGCGTAAGCCTCGCTCAGAAGCGCCTCGACCGGGGCCGGGGCGAAGTCAGGATCGGCGTAAAAGCGCGCCCGGTCTTCAAAGGCGAGGCGCTTGGCCTCGATCTGCACATGCAGGGCGTCCGCGCTCATATAGCCCATGCTGGCGAGGTCATAGTCTTCGAGGATTTGCAGCATTTGCAGGGCGGCGATGCCCTGGCCCTGGGGCGGTAATTCCCATACGTCATAGCCGCGATAATTCACGCTGACCGGGTCGACCCATTCCGAGCGGTGATTGGCGAGATCCTCATAGCGAATCCAGCCGCCGATGCGCTGCATATAGGCGTCGATGGTGCGCGCGATCTCACCTTCATAAAAGGCGTCGCGCCCGCCTTCGGCGATCTGCTGCAAGGTGTTCGCCAGGTCCGGATTGCGGAAAATCTCACCCTCGAGCGGGGCGTCGCCATCTTCAGTCAGATACGTGGCGCGCGCGTTGGCGAACTCCTCGAACTGGTCCTGGGCGAACCTGTTTTCGAGGATGGTCATATTGCGATCCCAGTAATAGGCGATGGTCTGGGTCAGGGGGAAACCGTCTTCGGCGTAGCGGATGGTGGGGGCGAGGACGTCCGCCATCGGCATTTCGCCAAAACGCTCGTGCAGGGCGAACCAGCCATCCACCGTTCCGGGTACGGAAACCGGCATGGCGCCCAGCGGCGGAATGGCGCCGTCTTCGCCGACAATCTCGACGACCTCGTCATAGCTCAGGCCCATAGGCGAGCGGCCCGCGCCGTTCAGGCCGTAAACCTGGCGGGTTTCGGGATCATAGACGATGACGAAAATGTCGCCGCCAATGCCGTTGCCCGTAGGCTCCATCAATCCCAAAGCCGCGTTGGCGGCGATGGCGGCGTCCACCGCATTGCCGCCTGCCTTGAGCACGTCCAGCGCGACCTGGGTGGCCAGCGGGTGCGCAGTGGCGGCCATGCCGTTCGTTGCGGTGACCGGAGAGCGGGTGGCGAAATGATCGCCGCTGACCCGGTCGCCGGGATAAAAATCCTGCGCGCCGGCTGACGCTCCGAATTCACTAAAGGCCATGGCGGCGACCACACTGGCGGCGGCGATCTTTTTCATCTGTTTGCTCCCCGAATGTGTTGCAGGCTTAACGCCTGTACATTTGGAACAAGTAGATAAGCCCGCGCCAAAAGGATCAAGACCTAGTTCGGCGCATCCCCTTCTTCGTCGTCTCCGTCTGTCGGTTCGTCGGAGCCGTCGTCATCATCATTGCGGGCATTGTTCAGGAGTTGTCCGAACAGGCCGCGCACCACGTCTTCGGGCGATGCGGGCGCTTCATCGTCGCCGCCATCGCTACTCTGGCCGCCGATCAGCCGCCCGGCTTGCTGGCGCAGCAGGTTGCGCGCGACCGCTTCAAAGTCGATTCCGGCGGAGACATTGTTGAAACCACCGCGCAAGCGCACCGGCACTTCCAGCCCCTGAAGGTCGAGCTCGCCGCCCTGACCGGCCAGAGACTGAACCGCACGCGCGGTCAGGCGATAATCAATGCTCTGCCCGCCCAGATCGATTTCGCCATTACCCAGCACGCGCAGCAGCGGGCTCAGCATGGTCGTGTCGTCATTGCGTACGACGCCATTGGTCACAGTGAAACTGCCGCCCAGGCTTGAGAAGTCGGTTTGCTCGGTCTCGGCGAAGGCGGTGGGCAAGGCGCGGTTCTGCAAGGCCGTCTGAACCGTTCGGATCATCTGGGCCAGGTTCACGCCGCGCAGCGCGCCGTCGGTGAAATCATACCGGCCCGTGCCCGAGAGCGAGTTCATGATGGCCGCAGGGCTGGCGCCGCTGGCGGTGAGGTCCATGTTCATGCCGCCATCGCCGATCAGGCGATCAAACTGCGCCGCCGCGAGCAAGAAGGGCTGCGCCTCCAGCCCGTCCAGACTGGCGTTAAAGGAATAGCTGGGCGTATTGGACCGCGCATTGATGACCGCAATGGCCTCGCCTGTACCGCCATAAAGCTGGAACTGGTTCAGGCGCGCGGTCATCCGGCCCCGATCCACAGTGATCAAAGCGGTCACATTGCTGATCTCGATATCGCGCGCTTTCAGCTCATCGGCGCGGATGGTCAGCTCTGAATCCATCGTGCGCAGGGGCGCCAGATCAATCGGCTCATCGCTCCATTGCGACACGCCTGAATTGGCGCTTCGATTGGCTTGGGGCGCGGTGTCGGCGGGAATGTAAGGAGTGAGGCCGAGCATGGCGGTGCTCAGATCACCGGTGATGCGCGGCCGGGCGCCGGCAGAGTTGAGCGTCAAGTCGCCAGTGGCCGCGATATCGTCAAAACGGATGACCGCATCGCGCAGCCGCACGACGCCGGGTTCGCCTGAGAGGTCCGAGCGGGCGCTGAACTGGCGGAAAATGTCGCCATCTGGCAAGTCTGCGCCCAGATAGCGCGCCAGGGCCCGCAGGGGCAGGGTCACATCGACTTCGCCCTCATAAGCCAGCTCGGAGCTTTCCAGAAAGCGACCCTCCAGCGTCAGGTCAGCCAACGGACCGTTCAGCGTGGTCAGGAAGGGCGTTTCCTGCCCCTCGAAAAAACTACGCAAGGAGCCGAGCTCGATGTTGAACGTCATCGGCCGGCCATCGGCTTGAAACGATCCGCGCAGGCGCACGGGATCATCCACGGAGGGCAGCTCCACGTTCAGATCCAGCGCTTCGATCCGGCGGCTTTGTGAGCCGTCCTCAAAATAGACCGCGCCGTTTTCGATGCGTACATCGCCAAAGCTGGCTTCGAAGGGCAGGGCGCCGGGCTCGCGGCGAAAGCCGTCGCTCGAGGGCGCCGGGGCTATCTGATCCGTATCGGTTCCGAACGTCCAGTTATTGCCGCGCGCGTTCGACTGCAGCCGGATCACCGGTTCGACCAGCACAAATTCCTCAATCTCCACCTGGCGCGACAAGAGCGGGATCAACGCCACCGACACCCGCATTTCCTGCATCTGGGCGAACGGCGCCTCGCCAAAGCCCGGCGCGTTGGCGATTTCAGCGTTCTGGGCGCGCACCTGAAGCTGGGGCAGAATTTGCAGGCGGATATCGCCGGTCAGCCGAACCTCGCGCCCCAGTGTCTGACTGGCGGCGGTCTGGGTGCGTTCCCGAATGAGGTCGGCGGGGATGAGCGCGGGCGCCAGCACAGCCACGCCGATCACCAGAATGAACAGGACGAGCAGGGCGATAATCAGACGGCGCATGGGCTCAGCTCCAAAAATAGCGCGTTCAAGGGCGGGTGCGGCCCGTCCCCCGCTTGCGGATTTCCCGCGATGAGCGACAATGATTCACCATATCGCTCAGCCTGGCCACAGCAGGTAAGGACTGGAAGCGGCGATTTAATGGCGAACAGGCCTGAAGATCATACAGGGGGAGACCATTATGACCGAAGACGAACTGAACGCTCTGCCGCGCGTCACCATGGGGCGCCGCGAATTGCTGGTCGGGCTGGCGGCGGGCACGGTGTTTCCGCTCGCGGGCTGCGCCACCGATGGCGGCTTTGGCGCGGCGCTGGTGTCTGACGCCCAGATCATGCAGGCCTCTGAAGCCGCCTGGGAGCAGGCGCGCCAGCAAGAACGCATCAGCCAGGACCGCACTCTGAACAACCGTGTGCGCCGCGTCGGCCAGCGCATCGTGCCGGCGTCGGGGATGACCCAGTATCAATGGGAATTTGTGGTCTTTGACTCAGACCAGCAAAACGCCTGGGTTTTGCCCGGCGGCAAGGTCGCCTTTTATCGCGGCATTCTTGAGACCATGAGCAATGACGACCAGGTGGCCACGGTGATGGGCCATGAAGTGGCGCATCTTAGCCGCAATCACGCCGCTCAGCGCGCAAGGCAACAAGCCGCGGCGGGGCTGGGGCTCGCTGTCGTCAACGCCGGTCTCGGCGCGGCGAATGTGGAGAACAGCGATACCTGGGCGGGCATTCTGGGCACGGGCGTGACCTATGGCGTGCTCTTGCCCTATTCGCGGCAGCACGAGCTGGAAGCGGACATTCTGGGCGTCGATTACATGGCGCGGTCCGGTTACCGTCCGTCCGAAGCGTTGGAATTCTGGCGCACCAAGGCCGCGCAAAACGCCCGCCGTCCGATCGAGCTGATGTCCACCCACCCCTCAGACGCCACGCGCATCGAAAATCTCGAGCGTCACATCGCCGAACAGGGCTATGCCTGAGTACTGAAACGGGTGTGTGCAAAGCGCAGACACGGGTCTTGCGCGCCGCCGCGCGCGGCGCTAGTTTCCGCGCCCTGCCGACCGGGCTTTCACGCCCCGGCAGGGCGCATAGCGTGCCGCCTTAGCTCAGTTGGTTAGAGCGCTAGATTGTGGATCTAGAGGTCCCCTGTTCAATCCAGGGAGGCGGTACCATTCTCACTCTACATTTTCCGGATGACGCCGCCTTGATCCGCCTCACGCCAGCGCCTGTCTGAGCGCCGTAATCGCCTCCTCCCTTGAGCCGGATACGTCGATGCGGGTCCAGCCTTTGGGTTCGGCTTCGAGCAATTGTTTTTCGAGCACGTCCACCCCGGCGTCCGACGCATCCCCGCGGCGCGCGGCGACGCGGGCGCGCAGCACGTCCATAGGCGCCTCCAGCCAGAGCGTTTTCACCGCGCCGTCGAAATCTCGGGTGATCTCAGCGAGGTTCGCTTCGGACTTTTCCGACAGGAAGGTCGCGTCGAGGATGCAGGCATAGCCTGCGGCGAGGCAGGCGCGCGCCTGAGCGACCAGTTCCGCATAGACGCGGGCCGAGGTTTCAGGGGTGTAGGCGGAGGGCGGCAACGGGGCTTCCGGCGCCTGCCCGGCCATCACCTTGCGGATGACGTCGCTGCGCAAGATGATCGCGCCGGGGCGCTGGCCTAGTGTTGGCGCGATGGCGCTGGCGAGGGTTGATTTACCGGTGCCCGAGCGGCCGCCCAGGGCGATCAGCACGGGCGCCGGAGCCGGGGCGAGAGTCTCAAGCGCCAGATCAAGATAGGCGTCGGCCTCAGCGTGTTGACCCGCCAGACCGCTGGCCATGGCGCGCACGGCGGCGCGCAGCGACAGATAGAGATCAAACAGCGGCAGGCCGTCATAATCCCGGGTCCGGGCCAGATAGCGATTGAGCAGGGCGTTCGCCGCCCAGCCCGCCTTGCACTGCAGGAAATCCATGACCGGGAAGGCGGCGTCATAGAGCACGTCGATCGTGCTCAGCGCATCGTCAAACTCCAGCGCATCATAGCCAACGAGCCGATCGCGCCAGACACAGATATTCTTCAAATGAAGATCGGCGTGAACCTGGCGCACCTTGCCCTGTCTCGCCCGGTCTTCGCACAGCGCGTGATGCGTCTTGAGCGTTGAGTGCGCCAGCTCGCGCCATCGCGCGCTCTTCTCCCGGACGTCTTTGCCCGTCTCCGCTTTTTGCAGATCGCCGCTGATTTGATCAATCAGGCCTGAGACGGTTACAGAGGCGCCGGTTTGGGCGCTCTGCGGCGCGCGCTCATGATTTGCGGCCAGATCGTCGGCGAAGCGCTCGACCTGCGCCATTGTCAGCCTGCCGGCTTCCAGACGCTTGTCGAGCCGGTCCGCATCCGCGAACCGGTGCATCCGCACAAGCCAGTCCACGGGGGTGTCGCCGGGACTGTCGCCGCCGATCTGAAACCCGTCCGGCGTTTTCCAGACCGGCGCCACGTCCAGATACAGCGATTGCGCCCAATCGGTATTGGCGGCCAGCTCCCGTTCACAATATTTGCGGCGCTGGTCGGGCGTTGAATAATCCACAAAGTCGAGGGTCAGAGCGCGCTTGAGTTTCAGGACGATCTGCGGGCCTAAAAACACGTGCGACAAATGCGTGTCGATGCGTTGCGGCGTTTCGCCGTCATGCGCCTCTGACGTGCTCAGATAGGCGACAAGCTCAGCCTGTTCCGGGGCGATGGGGCGAGGCGCTGCGGGCTCAGTCATGAGAGGCGACTCCGGCCAATCTGGTCGCAAGAGGCGTGACGATAGGCGCTCCTGCCGTGCATTGTCATCTGACTCACAGCGGATAAATTCCCCAGAGCCGAGAAATTGTGATTTCTAATTAACTGTTTAAATGGAAGAAAAGCAATTGGTCCACAGCTTCCGCCCAAATCGTTAATACGGGGTCTTGCGAGTCTGGCGAATTGCGACACCATATTTTCTTCACGCGAATCCCTAAGCTCGAAGAGGCGGATATGGGACGGTTGAGTTCAGGCGGGACGACACAGTTTGTCATTATCGAGAGCGATCCGATCTATTCGGACGCAGAACTCGACCGGATTTGCGCGCGCCATGAGATTGCGCCCGCGCATCGCAGCACGCTGAAGCGGGTGCTGGAAGAGGCGGGGCAGGTGTATCTCGATCAGATGCAGCTCAACGGCCGCCCGACCCAAACCATCAGGCTGCGTCAAGATCTGCGCAAGGGTCTGTGCCTTCTGACCGAGCTGATCGAGCTGGTGCCTGATCTCAGGGAGCCGGGGCAGACCGGGGCTGATTCCGCGCACGCCGCGGCCTTGCGTGAAGGGGACCGGCAGGTCAAAGCAGCAGCGACCAGCAGTCTCGCCTTGCTGGCGGATGCACCTTCAACCTTGTCCTATCTGCGCGACGTGTACGAACTGGCGCTGGAAAGCGCAGCTCGCGGCGCGCGCGGCGCGTCAGAGCGCGCCCGGACCCTTGACCGCTGGCGCAGTCCGATCATCGAGTTCTACACCCTGACGCTGGGACGGACCTGGATGGATACCGGCACCGAACATGACGGCGAGCGTTTTGTCCGGGATTGCCTGTCGGTGCTTGAGGAAGGCGCCTCAAGTGAAGAGCACGATCTCGCCGCCGCAGAGGCGACGGGCTAATCCTTCGCTGATTTCAGAGCGGGGCGCTCTACCGGCTCTCACCCTCTGACTGAGCGGCGCGCTCTTCGATCAGCCGCTGCGCCGTCTCTGCGTCCTCCACTTCTTCGATGGACTGGATCTGGCATCGCCCACCATCGGGGACCACCAGATATTCAAATCGCGCATTGCAGATGCGGGCCGTGTCCGGAAAGCTGAGGCCGACCTGCATGCCGTGTTCCAGCCCGTAGCAGGATCGACGGGTCGTCACGAGATAATGGCGGCTCGCGCCGCCGCTCAGCAGCAAATGCTGGTCATCCAGCGTGCTATAGCCGTTGATATTGACCAGGCGCACACACGGTGAGTCCTCAGAGGCCTGAGGCGTGGATTCCGCCTGCGCCATCGCGGCGCCAGACAGCAAAGCGGGCGTCATCAGGGCGACGCCCAGCACGGTTGCAGCAAGTCCCATGGCTATGCCTTTCGTCTCAGATTACATCACTGGGGCCGATATTTGTTTCGCCCCGTGGATACGCCCGCCCCATGTCAGATCGCAGTCTAACCCAAAACCTGGCCGAACACATCGTCATCGTGGGCGGGGGCGCGATCGGCCTAGCGAGCGCCTGGGCGCTTTGTGAAAAAGGCGTGCGCGTCACGGTTCTGGAGGCGGGCAAATCGGGTGAGGGCGCGCTCTGGGCGTCCGGGGGGATGCTGGCGGCGGGATTTGAAGCCTGTTTCGAACTGGATCCCGCTCATCCGCTGGCAGACGCTTATGCCCAGTTTCTAAGCCAGTCCTTGCGGCTGTGGCGCGACTGGGCGCCGATGCTGCAGGCTCTGAGCGGGCCCGCGTTGGGGGAGGACTTTCAAGGCTCTGTCACGCCGGCTTTCACGCCCGCCGAAGAGGACCGGATTGATCGGGCCGAGGCTCTGGCCAAGCGGTTCGGCGTACAGGCGGCGCGGGTTAACGCAGATGAGCTCGCTCACCTTGAACCCGCCCTGGCGAAGGCGCGTGGCGCCTTGATTTTTTCACATGACGGGCAACTCGATAACCGGGCTTTGGGAGGTGTCTTGTCCGACGCTGTTCGAAGCCGGGGCGGCGAGGTTGTTGAACAGCGCCGGGTGGCGGCGCTCGATCGCGTCGCCGGGCAAGTGCGGGGCGTTGTATTAGAGACGGGTGAGCGCTTAGCCGCAGACGCCGTGATCCTGGCGACCGGCGCGGAGCGCTTCGCCGATATGCCTGCCTTCGCGCAGATGACGCCGGTCAAAGGCCAGATGATCCGCTTTGACGCCTCTGGTCTTGCAACGCCCAAACGCGTGGTGCGCGGCTTGTCGATCTATCTGGCGGCCAAATCGGGCGGGCGCCTGATCGCCGGCGCCAGTTCTGAACCGGGGGAAAGGGCGTTGGAGACGGATCCTGACACGCTGGAGCGCCTGAACTCTGCGGCGTGCGCGGCGATGCCGACGCTGGCCGGGCGCCCGGTGGTGGAAAGCTGGGCCGGACTGCGACCTTGTTCGTCTGACGCCATGCCGATCATAGGGGAGGCGGAATCCGGACTGTATCTGGCGCTGGGCGCTTATCGAAACGGGGTTTTGACGGCGCCGGGCATGGCGGAGTTGCTGCTGCAGGCGCTCGGGGCGCATCCAACCACAGACTTGGCGCATGCGTTCTCGCCTGCGCGGCTCGGGCTGAAGGCTTAACGAATGTTTACCACATCGCTGTCAGTCTGGGACGGTAACGATTCGCGGTGTCAGTCATGTCCGATCCAATCAACAATTCAGGCGCAAATGCGCTGTCGCCCTCGAGCCTGATCGCCCGAGCGGCGCAAAGCACAGGCGCGGACTTTGACTTCCTGATGCGCACCGCGGCGCGCGAGAGCGGTTTTGACGCCAATGCGCGCGCGACCACGTCCAGCGCAGCGGGCATGTTTCAGTTTATCGAGCAGACCTGGTTCGCCATGGTGTCGCGCTACGGCGCCGAGCACGGCCTTGAGGATGCGGCGGCGTCCATTGAGCAAAACACCGACGGGCGGTTTCGTGTGTCTGATCCGGCCCAGCGTGAAACGGTGCTCAATCTGCGCCTTGATCCGCAAGCTGCGTCTGTCATGGCGGGCGAGCTGGCGGCGGAGAATGCAAACCGGATCGAGAGCGCCATCGGGCGCAAACCCACGAGCGGTGAGCTTTATGCCGCCCATTTTCTAGGCGCAGGCGGGGCGGTGCGCCTGATCGAGGGGGTTGAAGCCAATCCCAATCAGCGCGCGGATCAGCTGTTTCCCAACGCCGCCGCGGCCAATCGGCCTGTGTTTTATGATAACGGACGCCCGCTCAAGGCCAGCGAACTGATGGAGAAGCTGACCGGAGAGGCTGTGACCCTGACGCGTGAAGTGGCCTCAGTGACGGACGCTTCCTCGCCTGTGACGGCGATGGCGGCCTCCTGGGCGCGCTATGCGCAAGGCGCTTACGGCTCGGCCCGTGTGGGCGACGGCGTGTTGACCCCGGCAGTGGTGGAACTGCTTGCATCTCTGCGCGCTCCAGAGCGCTCGTCTTCCGAAAGATAAATCGGCGATAATTCGCGCAACAGGTCGTTAACTTCTTGTTGAGACCCTAAGGGCGCGAACAGACCAAGTATGAGGCTCGTATTGCCATGACTGTTCAGACCCTACGTGCTCGCCTGACCCGCGATGATATCCAGCGCTTGTCAGACGCCAGTGATGCAGAAGGCCGCGCGCTGGCGGCGCGCAAATTCTGCGCCCGCTTTGCGTCCGTGGACCTGAGCGATGACGAACGCAAGATCGGATCGGAAGTCGTCCGGCTTCTAGCCGATGATGCGGCCGAGCTGGTCCGCCGCTCGCTGTCGGTCACCTTGCAACGCTCTTCGCACCTGCCGCCGGACGTGGCGCGCAAGCTGGCGAACGACATCGACTCCATCGCCATGCCCGTGATCGCCGGCTCGCCGGTTCTCAGCGACGAGGACCTGGTGGAGATCGTGCGCACGTCGCCGTCGCGACGCCAGGCGGCGGTCGCCGCCCGGTCGGACGTATCCGAGATCGTGGTTCATGAGATTGTGGAAGTGGGGGACCGCGAGGCGGTCAAGATTCTCGCTTCGAACAATGGCGCCCGGTTCGACGCCCGCGGCTATGCGTCCGCGCTCAACCGGTTTGACGGGGATGCGGACGTTCTGGATCAGTTCGTGTTGCGCAGCTCCCTGCCGGTCACGATCACCGAGAAGCTGATCGCGCATATTTCTGACAGCGCGATGCAGACCTTGGTGAACCGCCATGCCTTGCCGGCCCAACTGGCCGTCGAGCTTGCAGAGGGCGCGCGCGAACGCGCGACGGTGGATCTTGTCGAGCAAGCGGGTCTGTCAGACGAACCGCGCCGGTTCGTTCAGCAATTGCAATTGAACGGGCGTCTGACGCCGTCCTTGATTCTGCGCTCGCTTTTCCGCGGTCATATGAGCTTTTTTGAGCATTGCATGGCTGAGATGGGCGGCGTCACACACGAAAAAGCGTGGTTGTTGGTCCATGATGCGGGATCGCTGGGGCTTGAGACGCTGTTCAAGCGCGCCGGCATGCCTGAGCGGATCTTGCCCGTGGCGCGCTCGGCTGTATCAGCTTGGCATTCGCTGGAGATCGGCCCGAATGGAACGCCGGACATCATCCGGTTCCGACGCCTCCTGGCCGAACGTATCCTGACCCAGTTCCAGGGCGTGCCTCAGGCTGAGCTGGATTACATTCTAGACCGTCTCGACGCCGATGAGGCGGAGCTGGGCCAGATGCGCCTGTCCGCCGCCAGCTAAGCGCTGGCAGGCAAGACGTCTTGTTCAATTGAAAGAAGTCGCGAGGTCGGCGGGGATTAATCCGCGCCGACCAATGCGATGACTTGCGTTTCCAGCTCTTCAGCGAGCTGACGGCCCACCGGATCATCTTCAGAGCGGATATTCTGGATCAGCGCAGCGCGGATCGAGCTGGCATGAGCGCGAACCAGAGCCAGAGGCGCGATCGACCGGCGCTCCTTGGTCTCGATCAGTTTGGCGAGCGAGCCTGAAATGCGCGAGATGATCGGAAACTCATAGGTGGAGCCCAGGCCGCGCAGATCATGGGCGGAGGTGAACAGCATTTCGCCGCTCTCACCCAGAAGGCCGTCCTGGCTGACCGAATCGATCAGAGCTTCCATTTTGGTGACTTCTTCAGCCAGCCAGTCCTGGAATTGGTGCTTGATCTGCCCCAGAGCCATTTCAGCGCGTTCGATAGCCGCCTGGTCCGCTGGAGGAAGTTTCCCGCCAACCTTGGCCTTGAGCATGTTCGGCGGATTGATGATCTCAACCGACTTATCAGGTTTTGCCATGCTTAGAAGGCTCCGCTTCCCATGTGTTCGTCTTGATCTCTACGCACCACGACGTTCTTCATCCGCGTGCGAGTCTACCTTACGGCGTCGGTCAGGTCCAAAAAAGCTGTCAGAATCCACAAACCGCCGCGGTTTTTTGAATATCGCGGAAATGTGTTGGTAAATGCTTTCCGGGCTGAATGGTTTGACCATAAATTCTGTCACGCCGGCGTCACGAGCGATTTTCACGCGTTCAACTTCCGCATAACAGGTGAGCATGATGATCGGCAGCGTGGGGCAGGGGCTTTTGCGCGGATCGCGCACCCAGCGCACCAATGCGATGCCGTCCACGGGTTCCATCTTCCAGTCGCAGATCAGCAGATCCACATGCTCATGCTGCAAGATGTCCATGGCCGCGCGCACATCGCCGGCTTCGTAAATCCGCGGGGCGCCCATGGCGTTCAGGATTGTACGCAGGATGCCTCGCATGGCGGCGTTGTCATCAACAATCGCCACCGTCATGCGATCCAGTGCGAGATAGGCGTCCTGCGGTTTCAATCCGGGCTCCCTGCCAGTGTAGGCTTTGGGTAGCAGTCAGACTTTAATACCCGGTAAGTCACGAGGTTAGGTGGCGAATTGCTCGAGCAATATGCGCTCGTCCAGTGCGCGCCCCTTATCAAACAGCATGGTCAGCGTGTGGCCGGGCGCCTGACAGATGGTGACGGTCTCAGCGTCCCGGAACTCCTTGTTGTCGGCAACGACGGCGACCGGGCGCTTGCGGGGTTCCAACACGTCAAAGCGAACCATGGAGGACTGGCGTAACAGCGCACCGCGCCAGCGCCTGGGGCGGAAAGCGCTGATCGGCGTCAACGCCAGCAAGGTCGCGTCCAGCGGCAGGATTGGCCCGTGCGCGGAGAAGTTATAGGCCGTCGACCCTGCAGGCGTCGCCACCAGCACACCGTCCGCCGCCAGCTCTTCCAGGCGGGTCTTGCCATCAATGCTGACACGGATTTTCGCGGTCTGACGGGTCTCGCGCAGCAAGGAGACCTCATTGATCGCGAGCGCTTCAAATGTTTGCCCGCGAGTGTCCCGGACAATGGCGCGCAGGGGGTGGATTTCGGCGCGTTCGGCCTGTTCCAGGCGGGTGATGAGCTCCTCGACGCACGGCTCGTTCATCAGAAATCCGACGGAGCCGAAATTCATGCCGAATACAGGGATCTTGCGGCCCATGACGGAGTGAAGCGCGTCGAGCATCACGCCGTCGCCGCCCAAAGCGATCAGCACATCTGCGTCCAGCAGATCGCTTTCCCCATAGCGTTCGACAAGATCGGCCTTGGCCGCTTGGGCGTCGTCACGATCTGAGACGTGGTAGGCCAGGCGCATGACGGCTCCTGTCAGCTCGCCGTGAAGGCGCTGCGGGAAAGAGAGAGGCTTAGTGGATTGAACCGTCTGCGCTCATCCGGTGCAAGGCCTGACGTGCGGTGTCTCGGGAGTATTGCTGATACAATTCCCCGACAGCCTTCTTGGCGGCGTCTGCGGGCAAATGATGCGCGCGGCCCTGGTCGCACAAGGCCTCAAAGAACAGATGGGCGTGATCGATATTCATCGCCATGGCGCGCGCCGCCAGTATCGAGACGCGAACCGGTGAGCGTCGCAGCGCCTGCCGCCAGTCCGCAGGCTCAAGACCGGTCAGGCGCGCAACGGCGTGGTCGGAGATATCGGCGCGACCATTCTGGGTCGCGCGCAAGACGTCTTCGGCGTTCAGCGCGTCAATTTCGTGCAGCTCATCGCTGAGGCTTGCGCCGAGATCATCAAGGCTGTCCTCGTCATGGTCCGCGTCAGTTGCGCCCAGGTGCACAAGGGCTTCGGGACACACCTCTTTCAGCAGCGCGCTGACGGCGTCTCCGGCCGCGTCATAGAGCGCTTGCGCGAACTCAAGCTCCAGCGATCCCCGTTGAGACAAGGCGTTCTGCAATAAGGCGTCAGCCTTGATGATATCTGCGGTTTGTTCAGCGCAGACTGCGCTCAGTTGGGCGCCGAGATTGGCAAAGAGCTGCGCCAGACAGTCGCGCTCGCGATACCCGCTCAGTCGCTCCGCCAGGGATTTGCTGATGCACCGGCGCTTCGCCAGCGCCAGTCTCTGGTCCGCCCCCAAGGCCGTGAGCGCCAGCAAGTCCTGCTCTTTCAGGCAGGGCGAATGCGATAAAATGAGGGCTGACACTTCGTAAGCGTCAAAGGCCAGAACCCGCACCGCCTCCAGCGGCGCCCATTCACATTGCGAGAGTTTCAACGCCGCCTGAATGCGCACGCGTGCCTCGGCCGCTTGTAAAAAACCTGTGAGATGAACATCGATCTCATCCAGGACCGGTTCAGGCAAAGGCCGAAGCGTGCAAAGATCGGTTAACGCGAGCGCTTTGCGTCCCGCCTTGTCAGGCGGAATCGTAGACGTGGTCACAGGGTCTGAGGTCGAACGCAGCATTTGCCCCTCATGCTAAATCGGCCTGACCGAAAGAAACATTAGCCCAAATTGACTGAATCTTGGTTAGTGAATCATTATCAACGGCGGAGTATAAGATGGCTAAAGACATGAATGCAGTCGCCTTTAGTGCTCTGAGAGACCGCTATAACGCTGTTCGGTCGCGGACAGAGGCCCTCTCTGCGGAATTCTCTGCAGAAGACTTGTGTGTGCAGACCATGCCGGATGTCTCGCCCGGCAAATGGCATCTCGCCCATGTAACCTGGTTCTGGGAGACGTTTCTGCTGTCCGAAGCGCATCCGGGCTATGAGCCTTTTGATCGGCGATTCAATTATCTGTTCAATTCTTATTATGAAGCGATTGGCGAGCGCCATGCGCGCCCGGAGCGCGGCTTTCTGACCCGGCCAGGTCTTGAAGAGGTTCTGGCCTATCGCGCCCATGTGGATCGCGCTGTGAATGACTGGTTTGATCAGGCGAGCGCTGAAGCGATCGACACCTGCCGCACGGTGATCGAGACCGGCTTCGCGCATGAAGAACAGCACCAGGAACTCTTCCTGACAGACATCAAGCACGTGCTGTCACGCAACAGCTTTCCCGAGGCTGGGTATCCTCGCAAGCTGGAGCCGGCGCCGGAACTGATCGCGACGCGCCCGGATCCCGACTGGGTGGCCTTTGAAGGCGGCTTGTTCGAGTTCGGTCATTTGGGCGGTGATTTCGCCTTCGATAATGAAGGCCCGCGCCATAAGGCGTGGCTGGCGCCTTTCGCCCTGGCCAGCCGTCCGGTCAGCAATGCCGAGTATCTCGCCTTCATTGAGGATGAGGGCTATGGGCGGCCTGAGTTCTGGCTGTCAGAAGGTTGGGCGCGGATGCAAGATGAGGGGCGCACCCACCCGTTTTACTGGCGCCGCCGGGACGGCGAATGGGCCGAATTTACTCTGCATGGCGAGCAGGCGTTGCACCCTGACGCGCCCGTCAGCCATCTCGACTATTTCGAGGCGAGCGCCTTCGCCAGCTGGGCCGGCGCCCGTTTGCCAGAAGAGCGCGAATGGGAGCACGCCGCCCAAAAATGTAGGCCGGATTCTGGGCATTGGGCGAGCGCTGACGGCTTGCTTCACCCCCAGCCGCAGAGATCGGGCACAGATCTGCAAGCCCTGTTCGGCGAAGTCTGGGAATGGACCCGGTCCGCCTATAGCGCCTATCCGGGGTTTGCGCCTGCAGAAGGAGCGATTGGCGAGTACAATGGTAAATTCATGTGCGGTCAGTTCGTGTTGCGGGGCGGGTCATGCCTGACGGCGCCTGACCATGCGCGGATCACCTATCGCAATTTCTTCCCGCCTGACGCCCAGTGGCAAATGACCGGGTTGCGCCTCGCCAAAGACCTTTAGTCGCGGCCGACCTTGCCCGCCAGGCATGGGCAGAGGCATAAAAGTACGGTAAACAGTGTTCACAGAACCGCCAAAGAGCGGTTGAGCGCAGAAAACGCCTGTCAGAGGGAGGAGAGCCTTATGGACGATGCCAGCCAAATCTCGGTGAAAGACCAGGTCAGCGAAGACGAGTGGAAAGCGCGGTGCGATCTCGCGGCGCTTTACCGTCTGGCGCGGATGCACAAATGGGATGATCTGTTTTTCACTCACATCTCCATGCGCGTTCCCGGCCCGGATGAGCATTTCCTGATCAACCCGTTCGGCCTTCTGTTTGAAGACGTGACGGCGTCCAATCTGGTCAAGGTCGATATCGAGGGCAATGTCCTGCCGCCATCGCGCTATGGCATTAATCCGGCGGGCTTCACCATTCACTCCGCGATCCACCATGCGCGCCCGGATGTGAAAGTCGCCATGCATCTTCACACCGACCAGGGCGTCGCCGTCGCGGCGCAGAAACGCGGCCTGCTGCCGATTTCTCAGCTGGCGATGAATGTGATGAAGGACGTGACCTATCACGACTATGAAGGCATCGCGCTGGATGCGGACGAGAAAGAACGTCTGGTCGCTGATCTGGGCAAGAACAACCTGATGATCTTGCGCAATCACGGCACGTTGACGGTCGGGGACCACCCGTTCAATTGCTATCTGCGCATGTATCTGCTGGAGCGCGCCTGTTCGATCCAGACCCTCGCTCAGGGCGCAGGCGCAGAGCTGATCGAATGGGATGACGCCATGCAGACCCGGGTCTTCAAGCAAGGCGAAGAAGGGGTCACAAATGAGCTCTTCCTTGAGATCGCCTGGCACGCCCTTCGTGGTCGCGTGGACCGTGAATGCCCAGGATATGACGTGTAAATTTCCCGCTTGAGGGGAATTTTCTGGACAAGTCGCCGCGCCTGAGTTTGGCTTCCTGCAAAGGGGCTGGGCGATGGGCGGCGACGGCCGGGCGAAACGATCGATACCAAATGCCGCGCTGTGGGTGTGCGGGGGCGTTTTGGGTTTATGGGCGCTGACCGCTGCGCCCGCTTCAGCGGGCGCCTGGACACGTCCCGCGGGAAGCGGTCTGACGATCACCACAGCCAGTCATCACGCCTTCGCCCTCAGCAACCCTGATGCGGCGTTTTCAAAGATTGAAACAGCCATTTACGCCGAATACGGGCTGACTGACCGCCTGACCGTGGTGGGCCGCGTGGCGCGGGAAACGCGGTTTCGCCGTTCTGAGCGCCAGATCACAAAAGCGGGCGCTACCTACACCCTGTCTCTCAATACCGTCAGCCAAGGATGGGGCGAGCTGGAGGCGGGTTTGCGCCTGAACGCTTTTCAGCATCGCGGTTGGGTTGTGAGCACTCAAGTCAGCGCCGTTCGATCGCCAACCGACCTTGAAAACGGTTTGCGCGCTCAGCCGGTCTGGGGATCGGACGCGCGCATTTTGCTGGGGCGCAGCCTTGGCGGACGCATGTTTGCGGACGCCCAACTGGCTCATCGCAGCCGCTTCGTTGAGGGCGGAGCCGAGCAACGCATGGATCTCACCTTCGGCGTTCGTCCTGCGCAGCGCTGGCTGGTGATGGCGCAGACATATTCAGCCTGGGGAGAGCGCAGCGGCGGCTCGAGTTATGAAAGCCACCGGTTTCACATATCTGTGACCGCACCGGTCGCAGACCGGCTTTCCTTGCAGTTTGGAGCGACTAACTCCTTTTATAACGACGGATTAGCGCCTGAACGTGCGTATATGCTCGCGCTGTGGCGTGAATTTTAAAATCATAACAGCGTGCGAATTTTGTTTTTTGTATTAAACGGCGCATATCGAGCGCTCAGAGACTTTCAGGAGACGGGCAAATGCAGCGTTGGCTTTTTCTAGCTGCGACAGCGGTGATTTTTGCAATCATGGCCTTGGCTGTGATCGTACGCGCCATGTCAGGCGGCGAGGATCAAGCCAGAGGATGGGGCGGCGGTCGCACGCTGGTGTCCGCCCATACGGTGCAGACCAGCACTTTCGCCGACGTCGTCGAGGCTCTGGGAAATGCCGGGGCCAATGAATCCGTCAGCCTGACCGCAAAAGTCTCCGACGTTATTGCGCGGCTTGATTTTGATTCCGGCGCCCGCGTGGAACAAGGCGATATCCTTGTGGAGCTGGCGGACGCTGAAGAAGCCGCAGGGCTGAGCGAAGCGCGCGCGACACTGCGCGAGACGCAACGTGATATTGCGCGGATCCAGGACCTGACTGACCGCGGGGTCGCCTCCCGCACGCGCTTGGACGAAGCGCAGGCGGCGCTCGATCGCGCCCGGGCGCGGGTCGCAGCGATTGAAGCGCGCGTGGCGGACCGCATTATCCGGGCGCCGTTTTCCGGCGTCATTGGTTTGCGCACTGTCAGTGTGGGCGAACTGGTTGGTCCGGGAGACGTGATCGCCCGGCTCGACGATACCTCGGTGATCAAGCTTGATTTCACTGTGCCTGAACGCTTTTTGTCGGTGATTGACGCCGGTCAAGTCGTGCGCGCCAGGAGCGCGGCCTTCCCTGATGAGCTGTTTCAAGGCGAGGTCAGCCAGGTTGACAGTCGCATCGATCCCGCCACGCGGACGGTGACTGTCCGCGCGCTGATCGACAATGCTGACGGTCGTTTGCGTCCTGGCATGCTGATGACGGTCGAATTGCGGCGCGATGAGCGTCAGAGCCCCGCTGTGCCGGGCTCTTCGATCGTTCGCTTTGGCGAGCAGACCTTTGTGTATGTGATCGCGGAGGGTCAGGCAGGCCCCATGGCGGTGCGCCGGGACATCGTGCTGGGCTTGCGCAACGCTGGCATGGTCGAAGTTGTAAGCGGGCTTAGCGCAGGCGAAACAATCGTTGCTGAAGGCGTGCATCGCGTGCGCGAGGACGCCCCGGTCGAGATTGCGAACGCGCCCGCTCTGGGCGGCGGCCAGGGCCTTGAGATCCAGACCGGGGAGGCCGCGCGATGACCCTCACTGATGTCGCCGTCCGCAGGCCTGTGCTCGCTTTCGTGGCGAGTGCCCTGATCATCGTTTTCGGCTTCATGGGCTTGCAAGAGCTCCCCTTGCGCGAAATGCCCGATGTGGATCGTCCCATCGTTTCCGTCAGCGCGGACTATCCCGGCGCCAACGCGGAAGTCATGGAAAACCGCGTCACGCAGGTGATCGAAGACAGCCTGTCGGGCATTGAAGGCGTGGATACGATCAGTTCGTCCTCTCGCGACGGCTCGTCCCGGGTCACTATCACCTTCACCCTGGAGCGCGATATTGAGGCGGCGGCCAATGATGTGCGTGACGCCGTATCGCGCATTCGCGACCGCATGCCCGAAGACGTGCAGGGCCTTGAAGTGTCAAAGCAGGACAGCGATGCGCGGCCCTTCCTGTGGTACATGCTCAGCTCTGACCGGATGACGCGCGAAGAGCTGACTGATTACGCCGACCGCAATATCGTCGACCGCTTCACCGTGCTCGACGGCGTGGCCAATGTGCGCATTGGCGGACAGCGCCGCTACGCCATGCGCATCTGGTTGGATCCGTATGAGATGGCGGCGCGTTCGGTGACGGTGTCAGACATCGAAGCCGCGTTGCGCTCTGAGAATGTCGAAGCGCCCGGCGGGGCCGTAGAAACCTCCGATACCCAGCTATTCGTGCGCGTTGAACGCTTGTTCGCGGATGAGGACGCCTTCTCGCGCATGCCGATCCGGGTGTCAGAAGATGGCCATGTGATCCGTCTGGGCGAGGTCGCGGATGTGGAGCTGGCGGCTGAAGAGCACCGATCCCTCTTCCGCGGCAATGGCCAGAACATGGTGGGCCTGGGGTTTGTACGTCAGAGCAAGGCCAATTCCGTCGCCGTCGCTGAAGAGATCAACGCGGCCATCGAGCGCCTGCGCCCGCAATTGCCCGAAGGCATGCAAATCGTTCAAGGCTCTGACGATACCGTCTTCATCAAGGAATCCATCAAGGAGGTCTGGCGCACATTCGCTGTGGCCGCCACATTGGTGGTGCTGGTGATTTACCTGTTCCTGGGCAGCTTCCGGGCCGCCATCGTGCCTGCGGCTGTGGTGCCGGTGTGCATGATCGGCACCTTCGCCATCCTCGCCGCGGGCGGCTTTTCCATCAATATCCTGACCCTTCTCGCGCTTGTGCTGGCGATCGGTCTGGTGGTGGACGATTCCATCGTGGTTTTGGAAAATATCCAGCGCCGGGTCGATCTGGGCGAGCCGCCCATGCTGGCCAGTGAACGCGGCGGGCGTCAGGTCTTCTTCGCTGTGATCGCAACCACGGCGACACTGGTGGCGGTCTTCATGCCGCTGATTTTCCTTCCGGGCCTGATCGGACGGATTTTCGCCGAGCTGGCGGTGACCATCACCGGCGCGGTGGTGTTGTCGAGCTTTGTCGCGCTCACTTTGTCGCCGATGATGACGTCCAAGCTTCTCAAGCCCAGCACCGAGCTGCGTGGCCCCGCGCGATGGGTGAACAAGGGCCTCGACCACGTCCAGGTGAGCTATCGTCACAGCCTGAAGCTCATTCTGAGCATGCCCTGGATCGTCGCGCCGCTGATCATCGTCGCCGTGGCGGGTTCGGCCTTCATGTTCTCGCGCTTGCCTGGCGAGCTGACCCCGCCCTCTGATCGCGGCAGCTTCTTCGGCTTCGTCGGCGCTCATGAAGGGGCGAGCTTTGACTATATGAGCGGCCAGATGATGCAGGCCGAAGAGATCGTGAACAGCTATCTCGAAAACGGCGAACTGCGCCGGGTGCTGGTGGTGTCGCCGGGCTGGGGCGGGTCGGGGTATAATTCGGGCATCGTCATCGGCAGCATGACCGACTGGGATGAGCGCCGTCCGGGTGATGAGATCGTCAATGAGATCAACGCGCGTCTGGGGCAATTGCCTGGGGTGCGCGCCTTTGTGTCCATGCGCTCGCCTCTGGGCGGCGGCGGGGGCGGCGGCGACGATATCCAATTCGTGCTGCAAGGCCCTGAATATGAACTTCTGGATCGCGAAGCTGACCGGCTGATCGCGGACATGGCCGAGCGCAACCCCAACCTCATCCGTGCTCGCAAGGATTACCAACCCACCGCGCCGCGTCTTCTGGTCGATATTGATCGCGAACGTGCGGCGGCTCTGGGCGTGTCGGTGTCTGATATCAGCGGCGCCTTGCAAACCCATCTGGGGTCGCGCCGGGTCGGTCAGTTTATTGATCGCGGCGAGGCTTATAATGTGATCATGGAGAACCGGCAGGCGGACCGGTCCAGCCAGAACGACCTGGAAGCCTTGTACGTCCGGGCGCAGTCGGGCGATCTGATCCCCTTGTCGAGCCTTGTGAATTTGCGCGAAGTGGGTGAGGCGCCCAGCCGCTCGCGCATCGACCGCCAGCGCGCGGTGACCGTCTCGGCCACCATTCAGGGCGATTACACCATTGGACAGGCGGTGGAATGGCTCGACGCCTGGGCGGCGAACACGCTGCCGCCGGAAGTAGGCACGACCTATGTGGGTGAAGTGCGCGAATTCCTGCGCTCCAACAATGCGATCTATTTCGCCTTCGGGCTGGCGCTCCTGATCGTTTTCCTGGTGCTAGCAGCGCAGTTTGAAAGCTTCATCCAGCCCGCCGTGATCATGCTCACCGTGCCGCTCGCGGTCGCGGGCGGCCTGTTCGGGCTTTATATGGGCGGATCGAGCCTGAACATCTTCTCCCAGATCGGATTGATCATCCTGATCGGTCTGGCGGCGAAGAACGGCATTCTGATCGTGGAGTTCGCCAACCAGCTGCGCGAAGAGGGGATGACCCTCGCCGAAGCGACGCTGGAGGCGTCTGTCACCCGCCTGCGTCCGATCCTGATGACAGGCGTGTCCACCGCCATCGGCGCCTTCCCGCTGGTCATCGCTAGCGGCCCCGGCTCGGAGACGCGCGTGACTATCGGTCTGGTGATTTTCACCGGGGTGATGGTGGCGACGCTGTTTACCCTCTTTGTGGTGCCCGCCGTCTATGGCGTTCTCGGCCGATACACCAAAACGCCGAACTGGGTGACGCGCCAGCTTGAAAAAGAAGCGCGCGAAGTGCGCGGCGCTGATCCGATCGATCCGCCCGCGGCGCCCGCGGAATAGCCAAGAAAAACCCCGGAGCGTCGCTCCGGGGTTTTTTATTCAGCGTTGAGGAAACGCTCAGTTTGTGTTCACGGCCAGCCAGGCGATCAGGTCATTGCGATCTTCTTCGTCCCGCAGACCGGCGAAGCTCATGCGGTTACGCGGGATGTAAGTCCGCGGATTGGCCAGATAGGCGTCCAGCGTCTCTGCTGACCAGACAATGCCGGACTCTGACATCGCGGGCGAATACCGAAAGCCCTCTTTGGCGCCGGCGTCCGCGCCAAACACGCCGTGAAGATTGGGGCCGACCATGTTGCGGCCGCCTTCATCCACGGTGTGGCAGGACTGGCAGCGGCGGAAGATGCGGGCGCCGTTCTCGACGCTGGCGCTCACATAGGGCTCGCCCAGTTCGGCCAGGACGGTGGTGTCGGCGTCGTCTTGCGCCTGGGCCGCACTGGTCAGGGCGAGGGCGGCGAAACCGGCGAAAATCATACGCATTGGGAACTTACTCCTGTTGCACTCGGGTCTGGGTGTGCATCTAGCGCGTCACATGGGGCCCGGCAAATGCGCCAAGCGTCGCAGGATACGCCAATCCTCACCCTAAAATCATGAGCTTGCGGCCTGATTAAGGCGGTGTGTGTGCAGGTGCGGCAAGATGAAACAGGGCTGCGCGCCTGTCTCGACTGACCAAGGGCAGCCGATCTCGCTAGGATGGACCTTGATCAAGCGGGGATGAAAAGGCCGGATGGCGAACACATCACCCATAGCGTGTTTTGAAACGCGCGATCTGTGCAAGGTTTACGGGGAGGGCGCAGGCGCCGTCCACGCCTTGCGCGGCGTTGACCTTCTGGCGCCGGAGGGCGAGCTCGTTGTGTTGCTCGGCCCTTCAGGGTCGGGCAAATCCACCTTGCTCAATATTCTGGGGGGGCTCGATCGCGGCAGTTCCGGCGAGGTGTATTTTCGAGGCCGACCGCTGCATGAAGCCAGCGAGCGCCAGCTGACGCGCTATCGGCGCAATCATGTGGGCTTTGTCTTTCAGTTCTATAATCTGATGCCCAGCCTGACCGCGCTTGAAAATGTGGCGCTGGTCACTGAAGTCGCGCCCAATCCACTGCCGCCTGAAGAGGCGCTGGCGCTGGTGGGTCTGCATGAGCGCATCCATCATTTCCCGGCAGAGCTTTCGGGCGGCGAACAGCAACGCGTCGCCATTGCGCGCGCCATCGCCAAACGGCCTGAAGTCCTGTTGTGCGACGAGCCGACGGGCGCGCTGGATTCTGCGACGGGCGTCAAAGTTCTGCAGGCCTTGCGCGAGGTCAATGAAACCCTGGGCGCCACCACCTTCATCATCACCCACAACGCGTCCGTGGCGGACATGGCCGACCGGGTCATCGTCTTCGGTGATGGTCAGATCCGCGAGAACCGGGAGAACGCCACCAAATTGGACCCCAAGGAGATCGCCTGGTGACCCGGCGCTGGCTCTCTGTGCTGGACCTCAAGCTCTGGCGCGATTTCTGGTCCATGCGGGGTCAGGCGTTGGCGATCGCGCTGGTGATTGCGGGCGGCGTCTCGGTGCATCTGGTGATGGCGGGCATGCTGGGCTCGCTCGATGAAACCCGCTCCGCCTATTACGAGCGCTACCGGTTCGCTGACATCTGGGCGCCGGCGGTGCGGGCGCCCAATGCGGTACTCAATGATATTCGCCAGATCGACGGGGTCGCAGCCGCCCAATCGCGCATCCTGGCGCCGGTCTTGTTCGACATCCCCAATATGGCCGAGCCGCCTAGCGGGGTGATCTATTCCTTGCCCCACGCAGGACGCCCCCTGGTCAATGACATTCATCTGGTCGCCGGCTCCATGCCCGACCCGGCTCGGCGTGATCAGGTGGTCGTGCTGGAGGGGTTTGCAACCGCGCACGGTCTGACGGTGGGCGATACGGTCATGGTCACCATTCGGGGCGGCAGAGAGCGACTGTCGATCTCCGGCATCGCGCTGTCGCCTGAGTATGTCTACGCCATCGCGCCCGGTCAGATCGTGCCTGATCCGTTATTGTTCGGCGTTTTGTGGATGGATCGCGAAGCGCTGGAAACGGCCGCCGATCAGCAAGGCGCCTTTAACGAGGTGGTGGTGCGCCTGTCACGGGGGGCTGACCCGGCGCCCGTACGCGCCGCGATTGACCGCAGTCTCGAGCCTTATGGCGGGGCGGGGGCGTACACACGCCGCGAGCATGTCTCCGCCGCTTTCTTGCAAAGCGAGCTTGATCAGCTTGAGACCATGGGCGCCATCTTGCCGCCGATCTTTCTGGCGGTGGCGGCGTTCCTGGTGAACATCGTGATCTCGCGATTGATTGCTGTGGAACGCGAGCAGATCGGGCTTCTAAAGGCTTTTGGCTATTCGTCAGAGGCCGTGTCCCTTCATTATCTCAAGCTGGTCGGCGTCATCGCCGCGCTGGGGCTTGTGATCGGCTTTGCGTTGGGAACCTGGCTCGGTCACGCCATGGCGATGATGTATGTGCAATATTACAGCTTCCCCTTTCTCATTTTCTCAGCCAGCCCGTCTGTTTACGCCATCGGCGTTCTGGTCACCGTCATAGCGGTTGGCGGCGGCGCGATCTGGTCGGTCTTCAAGGCGGCCCGGCTGGAGCCGGCGGTGGCGATGCGTCCGCCGCCGCCGCCTGATTACTCGCGCGGCGCCGGGGTAATGCTGACCCGGATCAGCGTGCTCGATCATCAAAGCCGGATGGTCTTACGCCAGATCTTCCGTTGGCCTGTGCGGGCGGGGCTGACCGTGACCGGCATCGCCGCCTCCGGCGCCTTGCTGGTGATGACGCTCTATTTTCTCGACGCCATGGAGGTGATGATCGAAAATTATTTCGACCTCTCCAACCGGCATGACATGGCGGTCAGCTTCACCGAGCCGCGAAGCATGGCGGCGTTTCACGATCTCGCCGGGCGTGAGGGCGTTGTGGAGGCGGAACCCTTCCGGATGGCGAGCGCGCGCCTGCGTTACGACAATCGCGAAGTCCTGATGGGGATAACGGGCGTCATCGACGATCCGGCCCTGTCGCGCATGATGGATGGGCAGGGGCGCACGGTGTCGCCGCCGCCCGGCGGTTTGATCCTGTCTCAGGATCTGGCGAACCGGCTACATGTGCGCTCAGGCGAGCTGTTGACCGCGCAAATCACTGAAGGCTCCCGGCCGCGACTTGAACGGCTGGTGGTCCAGACGCCGGATGTGCTGATCGGATCGGGCGCTCAGATGCGCCTCGAAGACCTGAATGCGGCGCTGGGTGAAGGTCGGGTGATATCCGGCGTCTATCTGCGCGTGGATCCGGCGTTTGCGGACGCGCTTTATCTCGAGCTGAAAGATGCGCCGCTGGTGGCGGGCGTCCAGCTTCACACCATCGCCAGAGAGAATTTCACCGAGCTGATGGACCGGTCCATCGGACGCTCGATCTTCATTTACACGCTGTTCGCCGGCATGATCGCGCTGGGGGTGATCTATAACTCCGTGCGCGTCTCGCTGGCTGAACGTGAACGCGAGCTGGCCTCCTTGCGGGTGCTGGGTTTCACCAAGGGCGCGGTCAGCTACATCTTGCTGGCTGAAAGCGCCATCCTGACCCTGGTGGCCCTGCCGATTTCTCTGGTCGCCGGCGCGGCCCTGGCCTGGGGTATGTCCAAGGCGATGAGTTCGGATTTCTTCCGCCTTCCGTTCGTGATCGAGCCATCCACCTATGGCTATACGGCGTGCGTGCTGATCGTGATCGCCCTGATCAGCGGGCTGATCGTGCGCCAGCGCATCAACCGGCTTGATCTGATCGCCGTGCTGAAAACTCGCGAATAGCCAAGGAGGCGCCCGATGACCTTGAACTTTCGAACTCTGTTCTGGCCTGCTGTCGGGCTGATCGCCCTGGTGTTGATCATCTACGCCTTCCTGCCGCGGTCTGTGCCGGCGGATTTCGCCCGTGTCGAGCGCGGCGTTCTGACGGTGACCGTTCAGGATGAAGGCTATACGCGGGTGCGAGAGGTTTACACGGTGTCTGCGCCCGTGGGCGGACGGTTGCTGCGCGTGGAGCCCGAAGCTGGCGATGCAGTAAGCGTGGGGCAGGTTCTGGCCAATATCCTGCCCTCTGACCCGGCGTTTCTGGATGCGCGCAGCCAGGGCGAAGCGGAAGCCGCCTTGCGCTCGGCTGAGGCCTTGCTGGGCTTTGCGCAAGCGGATGTGGAGCGGGCGCGCGCTGAAGCCGATTTCGCGCAGGCCGAGATGGACCGGATCGATACCCTTTATGAGCGCGGCACCGTTAGCGAAGGCGCGCTGGACCGCGCGCGGTTGGCCTTGCGTAGCGCCAATGCCGCTTTGAACACCGCCCGCGCCAATGTGCGCGCCCGTCAGGCCGAGCGCGACGCCGCGGCGGCGCGATTGCTGGAGCCCGGCGATAATGGCGACGCCCGTGGCCTCGTGGAAGTGACGAGCCCGGTGAACGGCCGCGTGCTCCGGCTGGTTCAGGAAAGCGAGATGGTGGTGGCGCCCGGCGCGCCCTTACTGGAGCTGGGCGACCCGCAAGATCTGGAAATCGTTGTCGAGCTGCTATCCACCGACGCGGTGCGCATCACTGAAGGCGCGGCGGCGACGCTGGAAGATTGGGGCGGGTCACCGCCCTTGCGCGCTCGTGTCAGCCGGGTGGAGCCCTTTGGATTTCTGAAAATCTCGGCGCTGGGCGTCGAGGAACAGCGCGTCCGGGTGCGGTTGGATCTCTTGGACCCGCCGCAGATGTGGGAGAGCCTGGGCCATGGCTTCCGCGTGGAGCCGGCGATCGAGGTCTGGCGCGGCGAAGACGTGCTGATCGCACCAGTGGCGGCGCTGTTCCGACGTGAAGGCGGCTGGGCCTGTTATGTGGTGGAAAACGGGCGTGCGCGTCTGCGCTCTGTCGAGATCGGCCAGACCAATGGCGTAGACGCTGAAATCCTGACGGGCCTGGAAAGCGGTGAAACCCTGGTGCTCTACCCCTCAGACCGGATCGAGGATGGCGTGCAGGTGACCGAGCGGGGGGAATAAAGCTCGCCCCACCGAACCCGCAGGGTTCGCAAGGCCAAAGGCCGCCCGCAGCGTCAGCGAGGAAAGAACCATCGAACCGTCAGGGTTCGCAAGCGCGACCGCGCGCCCGCAGCGAAGCGAGGATCGACCGAGCGAAGGCAAGAAACACAGACCGAACCCTGAGGGTTCGCAAGGCCAAAGGCCGCCCGCAGCGTCAGCGAGGATCTTCAAACATAGAGAAAACTGGCGCCGGCTGAGGGAATCGAACCCCCGACCTTCGGTTTACAAAACCGCTGCTCTACCAGCTGAGCTAAGCCGGCGCGTCTGGGCTTTCTACGCGGGAGCCTGCCAGTTGGGCAAGCGTCTGGATGCAGACAATGCACACGCAGGGCGGTGACGCTGAACCGGGCTGGTTTCCCTTTGCCGTGAGCTTGGGTAAGAGTGCGCGTCTCATCCCGTGACAGACCGGATCTAATCTCCATGGCCCGCATACTCATCACCAGCGCTCTACCGTATATCAACGGCGTCAAGCATCTCGGCAATCTGGCCGGCTCCATGCTGCCCGCCGACGTGTATGCGCGCTTCATGCGGCTGAGCGGCCATGACGTGCTGGCGATCTGCGCCACCGACGAACACGGCACGCCCGCCGAGCTGGCCGCCGCGGTCGCCGGGCAGGATGTGCGGACCTATTGTGACGAACAGCACGAGATCCAGAAATCCATAGGCGAGCAGTTTGCGCTGAGCTGGGATTATTTCGGTCGCACCTCCTCAAAGCAGAACGCTGAACTGACCCAGCACTTTGCGGAGACGCTGGAAGCGAACGGCCTGATCGCGGAAGTCGTCGAAAAACAGGTCTATTCTATTGACGATGAACGCTTTTTGCCAGATCGCTATGTAGAGGGGACCTGTCCCAATTGCGGGTTCGAGAAGGCCCGCGGCGACCAGTGCGATAATTGCGGCAAGCTTCTCGACCCGATCGAACTGATCGAGCCGTATTCGGCGGTGTCCGGATCGAAGAATCTCGAAGTGCGCGATACGCGCCATCTCCAGCTCAAGCAGACCGATATGGAAGCGCGCATTCGCGCCTGGGTGGATGCGGCGGACGGCTGGCCGCAATTTGCTAAATCCATCGCCTATAAATGGCTCGATGAAGGCTTGCGTGACCGCACCATCACCCGCGACCTGAAATGGGGCGTACCGGTCACCCAGAACGGCGCGCCGCGCGAGGGCTTTGAAAACAAGGTCTTCTATGTCTGGTTTGACGCGCCCATCGGTTATGTCGCCGCGACGCGCGAATGGGCGGAAACAACCGGCGGCGATTGGGAGAGCTGGTGGCGCACCGACAAGGGCGCAGACGATGTGCGCTATGTGCAGTTCATGGGCAAGGACAATGTAGCCTTCCACACGGTCAGCTTCCCCGCGACGCTTCTCGGCTCTGAAGAGCCGTGGAAGACGGTGGACGCGCTCAAGGCGTTCAACTGGCTGACCTGGTATGGCGGCAAGTTCTCCACCTCCAACAAGCGCGGCGTCTTCATGGACCAGGCGCTTGAGCTGTTGCCGTCCGATTATTGGCGCTGGTATCTCACCGCTTACGGGCCTGAGGGGTCTGACGCGCAATTCACCTGGGATCATTTCCAGTCCAGCGTGAACACGGACCTCGCCAATGTACTGGGCAATATGGTCAATCGCGTTCTGAAGTTCGCCACCTCCCGCTTTGAGGGCGTTGTGCCGGATGGGGGAGAAACGGGCGAGCATGAGGCCTGGCTGGCGAGCGAGGTCGAGACGCGCCTCAAGGCGATCGCCAGTCATTATGAAGCCATGGAGTTCCGCAAGGCGGCTGCGGAAACCCGCGCGCTCTGGGCGGCGGGCAATGACTATCTCACCCGGGCCGAACCTTGGGCGCACTTCAAGACGGACAAGGACAAGGCCGCCATGGGGGTCCGCACCGGGATCAATCTGATCGCCCTGGCCGCCATTGTCGCGCAACCGGTGATTCCAGATGCAGCGAAAACCGTTCTGGACGCGATTGGCGTTCCCGAAGATCGGCGGACCTGGCCCACGGGCTCAGGGGCTGCGCTTCTGGACGCTCTGCCGCGCGGTTTGCAGTTCTCCGTACCCGATGTCCTGTTCGCCAAGATTGAGGATGATCAGGTCGCTGAATGGTCAGAGCGATTCGGCGGCGCCGAATAAGGCGAGTTCTTGCGCTGAATACACCCATTACGGTTAGTCTTTCGTTTAGGCGGACTTGGCATTGTCTGCGCTGGACCAGACGACGGGGCTATCATGAGCGAAGCGGCGACCTTGGGCGAAGGCGCGCTGTCAGCGGAGGCGTTGACGGCGGCCAACGTGCATCCGGAAACCGGCCTTGCGACTGACTATCTCAACCATTTCAATGAAGTGGTCATGCTTCTGGAGATGTTGCCCGATATGCCGGACTTCGCTGAGGAAGTCCTGGCGTGGGAGCCTGTGCCCTATGAAGAGCATTTCGAGCGCACCAATTATGTGGGCAAGGAAACCGTGATCGCGGCCTATGCCGCTGTGGATCACACCTTGAAAGCGCATCTTGAGACCATCGTCGCCGCCGTGAACGATGAAATGCGCGAAGCGCAATCCAAGGTCCAGGCCGGCGATTTCGCGGGCGCTTCGGCCATGGCGGGCAGTGAAATTGAATCGCTGCTGGCCGCCGCCCGCGCCGCCGTTCAGGGCCGGATTGAGGGCGAAGGCATTGATGACAGCGCCGCCGCCCAGGCCGCCGCCGACGCCCTGTTTGATTGACGATCTAACTATTCAGTAAGTTGAGAGCTCTCCCGCTTCCGGCTTAACCTGTCTGTGTATGAGGGAGGCGCTTGATGGACTATGATCACGACCGCTACGACGCCTGGACCTGGAAGCATCCGCTCATCCTTCACTGGGTCCTCAATCCCGGGCTCGTTTTCAATGAGCTGGTGCTCGGTCAGCGCATACCCCGGCTCACGCTGATCGATACTCAGTCTGAAGCGCCGATGGCTGAGCGTCAGTACATCCCGTGCCCTCATTGTCAGGCGATGAATCCTGCCTCCGTCTATTCCAAAGCACCGATGGGCAATTATGCGGGTCTGGTCTGTCTGGAGTGCGGGGGTGAGATCCCGACGGTCAAGAATGCGCTGACCTGGCTTCTGCTCATGGCCAGCTGGCCGCTCTGGGCGCCGTTCAAGCGATACATGGCGCCTGATATGCTGGCCAAGCAGCGTGCAAAACTGCTGAACCCGGCGCCCGTCACCGCCCAATCTCGAACTCAACCGACAGTCTCCGGCCTGAAGCTGGGCGTCATATTTGGCGTGCTCATGGGCCTGTTCTTTTTTGTGATGGGCATGCTGGACGGCGGCGGTGTTGGCGCAGCGCTCACATCCTCGGCGATCGGCGGGGCGCTGGGGGGCGTGTTCTTCGGGGTCATCATGAAGCTGTTCCTGACAGTGGCCGGACGCCGGGCGGCGCCGGAAACCCCTTCGAAGCACTGACGCTTTATGCGTTGACCTCCCCGGACTGGCGGTCTGCAATGCCGCCAAGAAAAAAGGGGAGTCGTACTCATGCGTCATTTGTTCATGGCCGCCGCCGCAGGGCTGGCGCTGACCACGCCGTCTTTCGCTCAAGACGATCTGCGCACCGCCATCGCCACAGATTGGGATAACCATCTGCAAGCGCTCTATGAGCACTTCCATGAGAATCCAGAACTCTCCTTTATGGAAGTGGAGACCGCCGCTCGCCTGGCGCAGGAACTGCGCAGCGCCGGGTTTGATGTCACCGAAGGCGTCGGCCGCACCGGCGTCGTCGCGGTGATGGAAAACGGCGAGGGGCCGACCATCATGCTGCGCGCCGACATGGACGGCCTGCCCGTGCGCGAAGACACGCCGGTGGAATACGCGTCTGAGATTATGGGCGAGGACCGGATGGGCAACACCTTCCCGGTCATGCATGCCTGCGCGCACGACACGCACATGACCTCTCTGGTCGCCGCCGCGCGCTATATGAGCCAGAACCGCGACGCCTGGACGGGGACGCTGGTGCTGATCGGCCAGCCCGCCGAAGAAGTGGGCCTGGGCGCGCTCGCCATGCTGTCCGACGGCCTTTATGAACGCTTCCCGGCGCCGGATGCGGTCGTGTCCTATCACACCTGGGGATACATGCCGGCGGGCGTGATCCGCTATGCGCCGGGCTGGGCGATGGCCAATGTGGATTCGGTTGATCTTTATGTCCGCGGCGTCGGCGCCCACGGCGCGTCACCGCATCTGGGCAAGGACCCGGTGGTGCTCGCCAGCCAGATCGTCACCAATCTGCAAACTCTGGTCAGCCGCGAGCTGTCGCCGCTTGAAACCGGCGTTGTGACGGTCGGCGCCTTTAACGCCGGGACCAAGCACAACATCATCTCTGACGAAGCCCATCTGCAGATCACCGTACGGTCTTATTCTGACGAGGTGCGCGAGCGCCTGATCAGCGGGATCGAGCGCATTGCGCGCGGTCAGGCGATGGCGGCCGGCCTGCCCGAAGAGTTGATGCCGGTGATGGAGGTCGAGCAGACTTACACGCCAGCGCTGTATAATGATCCGGCGCTGTCAGATCAGGCGGGCGCCGTGCTGGCGGCCCGGTTTGGCGAAAACGCCGTGGGGACCGCAGACCCGGTGACGGGCGGCGAGGATTTTTCGCGCTATGGCCGCACTGAGGAAGACGTGCCCATCTTCATGTTCTGGGTGGGCGGCGCACCGCAGAGCGTGTGGGACGAGTATCAGGCGCGCGGTGAAACCCCGCCTGCGAACCACTCGCCCTTCTTCTATCCCGATGGCGAAGGCGCCGTGACGGTGTCCTCTGAGGGCATGGTGGCGATTGCGCTCGACCTGTTCGCTAATGGCGTTCCTCAAGGCGAATAGACGATGACCAAACCCCGTCACGACATCCAGCGCGTCACCTCTGGCGCGCCCTGGGAAGAGCTGGTCGCCTATCGCCGCGCCGTGCGCGTCGGCGACCAGGTGTTTGTGGCGGGGACGGTGTCGGTGGATGCACAGGGGCAGCCGTTCGCGCCCGGAGACGCCGGAGCCCAGACCTCACAATGTCTTGAAATCATCGCGCAAGCGCTGGACAAGGCGGGCTCCCATATCAGTCATGTGGTGCGTACGCGCCTTTACGTGACCGATATGAGCCCTGAAACACAACGCGCGGTGGGGCAGGCGCATCGCAAGGTGTTCGCAGAGTTTCCGCCCGCCAGTGCGATGATCGGGGTCGCGGCGCTCGCCGGGCCTGAGTTTATTGTTGAGATTGAAGCTGATGCGGTCATTCCGCCCGGCGACTGAACTGTCAGGATGATTTGATGGATGCTTCCTTGATCCCCGCCGATCAGCACCTCGCGGTGATGGCTGGGCTGACCGTGATCGCAGCGGCAGGCTTTTTGCTGGAAAAGACCAAATTCGGCGCTCTTTTGACCGGCACCGTATGGACGATCCTGCTGGCGATCCTGGCGTCCAATCTGCGCATCCTGCCGTTTGACGCGCCGGCCTATGGCTTCGTGTTCTCCTATGCGGTGCCGGTGCTGATCCCGCTCTTCTTGATGAAGGCGGACCTCAAGCGCATCTTCTTTGAGACGACCCGGATGACCGGGGCCTTTCTGATCGCATCTTTGGCGACAGTGATCGGCGTCTTCATCGCTGTGCTGGTGGTCCGCTTGGGCGACTGGGAAGCGGCGGTCGCGGCGTCTTTGACGGGCTCGTATGTGGGGGGATCTGTGAATTTCGGGCCGCTGACCGAGATGACCGGTCTGGCCGAGGGCGCGCCGAGCCTCGTCTCCGCCATTGTCGCCGCCGACCATCTGGCGAGCGCCGCCTATCTGGGCGTTCTGGCCGTGCTGCCGGGCGTCGCCTGGATCGCCAAGCGCTTCGTGTCGCGCGATCATACCCAGGACCACACCGATACGTTGGAAGAAGGCAGTGAGGGCGCGACGACGCCGCTCTCGCTGGCGCTGACCTTGGCTTATGCGCTGACGGTCGTCGCTATCGGCACATGGCTGTCGAGCGTGGGCGACGGCCTGGTGTCGCCGGATGCGATGCGCGAGGCGATCGGCGTCTCCTTCGGCGATCTCAAATATGTCTTCATCACGCTTCTGGCGTTGATCCTGCCCACCGCTATCCCGACCCAGATGGCCAAGCTCAATGGCGGGTTCGAGCTGGGCGTGGTGTTCGCCTTCCTGTTCTTCGGCGCCATCGCCGCCGGCGCCAATGTGGCGCAATTGCTCGCCGATGCGCCGCTGATCATGTTGTTCATCGCCATATTGGTGAGCGTACATGGCGTGGTGGCGTTCGTGCTCGCCAAGTTCTGCAAGCTGTCCCTGCCTGAAATCATCATCGCGTCCAACGCCGCCATTCTGGGCGCCACCACCGCCCCGGCGCTGGCGGCGGCCAAGGGCTGGCGGGACCTCGTGACGCCGGGCGTTCTCGTCGGCGTTCTGGGCTATGCGCTGGGCACGGTGCTGGGCACGCTTGTGTACGGTGTTCTGAGCTAGCTCGGCCCACGCCCGGTCTGCGATTAGCCAGTCTTGCCGATTGTGACGGTTCTGTTTGTTCGCCCTCTTGCATGTTGGGGCGATAGCCGTCACTTCTATTGATGAATGCAGCAATTGAAAGGAGGTGATTCGATGTCGAGTGTTTCACGTTCAGGACCGTCCGCCCTGCGCGGTCAGGTGGTGTCGGAGCATCCTTTGGCCCGCCTCGTCTAGCGTATTGGCTTGGCCAAGGACGGTGTGTCTTGGCTGAACACGGAAAGGCCCCGCCTTGGCGGGGCCTTTTTTGTGGGTCCATAAAGGGCCGTCGAATTTGTGATCAGTCAGCTGAGCTAGCGCCAGTCTCTCCGGGCCAGCCAGACACACGCCAGGGCGAAGATGGCGACGCCGCCAACCGAGCCGGTCAGCAAGGCCTGCTGGGCGCGTTCGGGTTCTGAGGCGAGCATGTTCACCGGCAGCAGCCAGGGAAAGAACACGCCATATTCTGATGAGGTCGCCACGACCGAGACGAAGACGCCGCCAATGCCGACGATGATCGGGGTGGCGAAGGATGACACCGCGTGCGCGATGGTGAACTGCAAACCGGACATCAACAGCCCGGCCAGCCACATCTTGAACATCAGCCCGGTCATGAGCGCATAAGGCGGCGTCCCTGAGACCGCCTGATCGGGGGCGATGAGCTGGACCAGATGTCCGGCGGCGAGCACGCTGGCGCCGATGCCGGCCGAAATCAGCGCCACGAGCCCGATGGTCACCACCGCCTTGGCGGCGAACACAAGGGTCTTGGGCGCCGGCTGGACGAGACTCCAGGTCCATCCTGCGCAGCCATGTTCAAGGCTCGCCATCAAGGCGGTCAGGGCGGTGATGGTCAGCGGCATCAGCAGATAGGCCCATATGGCGGCCCCGCTCATGCTCAATTGATCCCAGGTGTCAGGCCCGTTTCCGGTCAACGTCGTCGCAATCACCATCAGGCCCAGCATGAGGGGCGGCGCCGCCGCCAGCAGCAGAACCAGCGAACGCTTCAGCTTCATGGTTTCAGCCAGGATGGCGCGAAACAGGACGATCATTGGCTGAGCCCCCGTCCAGCGCCGGTTAACCGCAAGAAGAGCGATTCAAGGGCCGGTTTCTCGACACGCAGGGCTGAGACGCCGATGCCTTCGGCGACCAGATCCCGCACCAAAGCGCGACGCTCTTCGGCGGTCAGATTGACCGTAACGCGCACCCAATCCTCCTTGCGGTTCGCCTCAAGGCCTTGTTCAAGGAAACGCTGGGCCAAGGCGACGGGACGATCCGTCTCAACCGCGAGGACAGAGGGCGCCGCGTCAGTCAGGCGCTCAAGCCGGTCCTGAAACACCATTTTGCCTTTGTCCATCAGCGCGCAATGGGTGGCGATCTGCTCGATCTCGCTCAGCAGATGACTGGACAGGAACACTGTCGCGCCCAGCGTTTCGGGGAGGGAGCGGATCAGCGCGCGCATGTCGGCGATGCCTGCCGGGTCCAGCCCGTTCGTGGGTTCGTCAAGGATCAACAGGCGCGGCTGTCCCATCATGGCGCGCGCCAGAGCGAGACGCTGGCGCATGCCGAGCGAATACCCCGACACCTTGCGGTCCATAGCATCGACCAGTTGCACGCGTTCGAGCTGTTCCAGCGCCTGGCGCACGGGACGCCCGGACAGGCGGGCTGCTAGGGTGAGAATCTCACGTCCAGTCAGATTGGGGTACAGCGCCGGGCCTTCCACGATCGCACCCACCCCTGAGAGCGCTTGCGAGCGGTTCTTCGCCAAGGTGCAGTTATTGAGTCGAACCTCGCCCGAATCAGGCGCGATCAACCCCAGCAGCATGCGAATGCTGGTGGTCTTGCCGGCGCCGTTGGGCCCCAGAAAGCCGAAAACGCTGCCCTCTGGAACCGCCAGGTTCAGGCCGTCTACTGCGGTCACATCACCAAAAGCGCGACACAGACCTTGTGTTTCAATCGCAAAAGCCATGGCAGGACGCTCTGATATTTCGCCATGACGGTCAGCTTAAATTCCTGTTAGCCGCCCAATCGCGCCCGCCCGATCAGCCAGTCATGGTCGATGGCCGCTTCGCCAGCGCCCAGCGAGGTCGGGTTTTCGGCGATCCGTCGGCCAATATAGGCGTCCGCCGCCGGCTCCAGCCCGGCGCGGATCAGGGCGCTGGCGGTGAGGGCGGTGGCCGACCATTCCGCAAAGCGTCGTGCATCGGCTTCGCCAAGGCCGCCGGACGCCAGTGCCGTCAACGCATTCAGGCGTGCATCAAGGGCCGGATGCCGGCCAAAGGCGGGCGCCAACTCGGCGGCGAGGGCGTCCCGTGCGGCCGTGTCCCGCGACAGGGCGCGCAAGACATCCAGCGCGATGACATTGCCCGAGCCTTCCCAGATGGCGTTCAGCGGGCTTTGCCGGAACATGCGCGGCAGGGGGTGTTCTTCCACATACCCGGCGCCGCCATGAGCCTCCATCGCTTCATAGGTCAGATACGGCGCCCGCTTGCAAATCCAGTATTTGGCGATCGGGGTAAGCAAGCGCGCCAGCGCGGCTTCGTGCGGATCGGTCTCGGCCTTGTCAAAACTCTCAGCGACCCGGAAGGCGAGGGCGATCGCAGCTTCCGCCTCCATCGCGAGCTCGCCCAGAACTTCGCGCATCAAGGGCTGGTCAATCAGGCGGCGTTGAAAGGCGCTGCGGCGGTCGGCATGCCAGATGGCATAGGCGGCGCCGTTGCGGATGAGACCCGCCGATCCCGCCAGACAATCAAGCCGGGTGTGATTGACCATCTCGATAATGGTGCGCACCCCGCGACCCGGCTCGCCCACGCGGCGGGCCCAGGCCTGCTTGTATTCGATTTCCGAGCTGGCGTTGGAACGGTCGCCCAGCTTGTCCTTCAGGCGCTGGATCTCGATCGTGTTGCGCTCGCCGTCCGGGGTCCAGCGCGGCACAAGAAAACAGCTCAGCTGCGCGTCATCGCCCGCGCCTTCATACGCCAGGGTCAGAAAGCCGTCGCTCATGGGCGCCGAGCAGAACCATTTATGCCCGGTCAGCGTCACCACATCGCCGTCCCGGCTTTCTGCGGTGGTGGCGTTGGCACGTACATCGGACCCGCCCTGTTTCTCAGTCATCGCCATGCCCAGCGTCAGTCCGACCTTGTCTTCAGGCGGCAGGAAGCGCGGGTCATAGCGCCCCGAGGTGACGCCCTGAATCCAGGGCCCGGTCCAGTTTGAGTTCTTCAGCGCCGGCACGCTGGCATAGGTCATGGATTGCGGGCAGCACACGCCCGCGTCCGCCGTTCCCATCAGCATCAACAGCGCGGCATGCAGCGAATGCGGCGCCTGTTTTTCCGTCCACGCCGCGGACGACACGCCATGGCTCAGCCCCAGCTCCATCAGCGCATGATAGGCGGGGTGGAATTCGACCTCGTCTATGCGATGACCAAACCGGTCGAAGGGTTTGAATTGAGGCGGGTTTTCGTTCGCCATACGGGCCAGGTCCTGAACGCTGTCAGAGCCGATTTCGGCGCCCATGGAGGACAGGCGATCGGCATGGACCCGGGCGCCATTGCGCGTCAGCGCGTCCTTTAGCATGGCGTCGTCAGAATACCAGTTCACCCCGACAAGCGGTTCGGACTGGTTTTCAACACTATGGGTGGCGAGGTCGGAGCGGGGGGCGTGATGTCTCATGCCTGGCATCAAAGCGCTTTGCGCGGCGACTGTCGACCGGCGCAACATGGAGAAGAGTTTAGCTTGCCGCAATGTTGTGGTGGGGTCTGTTCAGCCAGCATGATCATGCGATGGCGTCAGGGGGGACAACCCGCGCCAAACGATAACAACACTCAAAGATGTGAGGGTCGAAATGACGGTCATGGTTCTGGCGCTGGCGACGGCGATGCAAGCGGGCGGCGCGCCGTCTGTAGAGATTGAAAATTTCATTGGTACGGTACGGGTTGAGCAAGGCGCAGCGCTAGACGCACGCTTCGAACGTGGCGGCTCCAGCGCTGATATCCGCAATGCCACCGGCGCGCTTTACGTGGACGGCGGCGAAAGCATGCGGCGCATGCGATGCTTTGGCGGATTCCGGGAGCAACGTGTCGGACGCAATCGGCGCGAAGCTCTGGCTTTTGACGAGCTGCCGGTTCTGATCATCACGACGCCGAACCCTGCCAGCGTCGAGCTTGATGACTCCATTGTCCGCGCCGAACTGGGCGCGACTCAATCGCTTGATCTGGCGATGTCGCATTGCTCAACGCTTGAAGCCGGCGATGTAAACGCTGACGCAAGCTTGGCGATTCGCGGCTCAGGCCATGTGAGCGTCGGTGCAATCGGCGGCGCCTTGAATGCGGCGCTGTCTGGCTCGGGGCATCTGAGCGCCGAAGATATCGGCGAATCGGTTGACCTGGCCGTGTCCGGGTCCGGCGATGTAGAGCTCGGCGATGTGGCCGGCGACATGGATGTCGGCATTTCCGGCTCCGGCGAAGTCGAAGCGGGACATGTGGCGAGCCTCGAAGCCAGCGTGTCCGGCTCTGGCAATATCGAGATCGGCAATGCGCCGGGCGGCGTTCAATACGCGGCCTCAGGCAGCGGTGATCTGTCGGCCGGCGCCACGTCTGACGTGTCCGTCAGCATTTCAGGCTCATCCAACATGGAAGTCGCCAGCATGGACGGCGTCCTTGAGATGAGCAGCAGCGGCTCCGGCGATGTGCGCATCCAGCAAGGCCGCGCCAGCTCGGTGGAGGCGCGCTTGGGTGGTTCGTCAGATTTGTGGTTCGGCGGCACTGCGGGGGATGTGGACATCCATGTGAGCGGCGGCTCTGACGCTTACATCCGCACGGTCACCGGCCAGCGCAATATCCGCACCTCCGGCGGCGGCGACTTCACCACCGGCGGCTAGACTGAGCGGAAGTTGGATCACTCCGCCTTGGGATTGATCCGTGGATCAAAGCGGGAGGCTTCATAAAGCGCGATCGCTGCGGCGTTCGACACATTGAGGCTTTCCGCTTTGGGCCCCATCGGAATGCGCGCCAGGGCCGAGCAATGCTCGGCCACGCGCGGGCGCAGGCCATCGCCCTCAGCGCCCAGCACCAGCACCAGGCCCGGCCCGGCGTTCGCAGCGACTTCGTCAGCGAGGCCGGCCTCGGCTTCACCCGCAAGACCGATCACATAGCGACCCGCTTCCTGAAGCGCGATCAGCGTATCGGCGATATTGGTCACCTTCACATGAGGAATGGTCTCTGCCGTGCCGACTGCGGTCTTGCACAGGGCGCCAAAGAAGGGCGGCGATTTTCGATCCTGAACGACCACGGCGCGGACGCCGAATGCGGCGCAGGAACGCAGGATGGCGCCCACATTGTGCGGGTCGGTGATCTGGTCGAGCACCACCAGCAAGCCATGGGTGGGCTCAAGCACGGCGTTCAGTGATTCCGCAGGTGGCGCGCCGGTTTTCAGCGCGAATCCCTGATGCACCGCGCCTTCGGGCAAACGGGCCGTGATCTGGCCGGGCAATTCAATGTCGGCGAGCTTTTGAAACGTGTCGTCCAGCTCGGTCGCGGCATTGCGCGTCACATGCAAAGAGATGTGTTTTCGCTTGGGGTTGGCCAAGGCCGCCAGGACGGCATGGCGCCCCCAGATCCAGCCCTGATCGGGGCCGTCACGTCGGGCTGCATTTCGCGCTGCAGAACCCTTTTTATCGGTGTTGCGCCGTTGAAAAGCCATGACTATAGTCCGCGCTCCAAATCAGGAAGCGGCCTCGTTAAAGCCCTTAGCGCCCAAGCGCAATCGGTTGATGCGGTGAAGCTCTGAATTGGCCCGGCGGCTGAACTCCCAATCAGTCGTTCTCGCGGAGACGCGAACCCTGTGGAGGGGTGGGAGAGTGGTTAAATCCAGCAGACTGTAAATCTGCCCGTTTCGGCGTACGCTGGTTCGAATCCAGCCCCCTCCACCATTCTGTTTCCCTATGAGCCGAGAGCTGATCCCTTTTGCCCTAAGGCTTGAGTGCCTGGAAGCGCGCGTGCGCATCGCCCCCATATGCATTCGGACCGCGTCTCCCGTCTCGACAATGGGGTGAGGGACACGCTATTTAGTCATTTCGGCGCGGGTATAGCACAATGGTAGTGCAGCAGCCTTCCAAGCTGAGGATGCCGGTTCGATCCCGGCTACCCGCTCCAAATCCCTGCTTTTCCTGACAACGAACGCGTGACGGCCCGTAAGGGTGATTGCGCGGCCGGGGCGAACCACGTCACACTCCTACCTGACCTGCTGGCGAGGCGGCTGGAGTGGACAAGGCGGACGGAGCATGGCGCGCATTCTGATTTATTTCGCTCACCCCGGTCGGCGCTATTCGCGCGCCAATATGGCCATGGCGGAAGCCGTTGATCACCTGGCCGGCGTCACCTTCGTTGATCTTTACGGGCAGTATCCGCGGCATGATATCGAGATCGAAGCCGAACAGGCGCAGCTCATCGAGCATGATGTGATCATCTTCCAGTTTCCGCTGTTCTGGTATTCAACGCCCTCGCTTTTGAAAGAGTGGATGGATCTGGTTCTGGAGCACGGCTTTGCGTACGGCTCGGGCGGCGAGGCGTTGAAGGACAAGATCTTCATGTGCGCCGTCACCGCGTCGTCTCCGGAGGACGCGTATAGCCCTGACGGGTTCCAGAATTATCCGTTGCGCACCTTTCTGACGCCGCTGGAGCAGACCGCGAGGCTGTGCCAGATGCGCGGTCTGCCGCCCTATGTCTTGTATGAATCGCTGGTCGCATCCGAGGACGAGCGTCTGCCCGATCATGTGAAAGGCTATAAGCGACTGATCATGGGGCTTCGTGAGGAGCGCTATGATTGCGAGCAAGCCGGAGCTTATGACGTGATCCAGGCCCAAGATCTCAAGACCTTGCTGAGAGATGAGGAAACGGCCTGATGGGCGATTTTCTGCTTTTGGCGACCTTGTTTCTGACCGCGGGCGTCATCGCGGTGCCTCTGGCGTCTCGTCTGGGGCTGGGCTCGGTGCTTGGGTATCTGTTGGCCGGGATTGTTCTGAGCCCGATCCTGGGCCTGTTGAATGTGGACGTGATCGCCATTCAGCATTTTGCAGAATTCGGCGTGGTGATGATGCTGTTCATCGTCGGGCTGGAGCTTGAGCCGCGGCGGCTTTGGGACATGCGCGCCCGGCTGGTTGGGCTGGGCGGTTTGCAGGTCGGACTGACCGCTGCGGTCGTCATAGGCGTCTGTCTGATGCTGGACATGCCCTGGCGGCAGGGCGTGGCGATCGGCTGCATTCTGGCTTTGTCTTCAACCGCCATCGTCATTCAGACCCTAAATGAGCGCGGATTGATGAATTCGGACGGCGGCCGCAGCAGTTTCTCTGTGCTGTTGTTTCAGGATATCGCCGTCATCTTCATGCTGGCGCTGTTTCCGCTGCTCTCTTCGCCTGACATTCTGGCGGACAATGCGGGGCACGCAGCCGGGGCTGTATCAGACCATGGTGGAGAGGGCGCGGAGCTAGCGCCCTTTGCAGGCTTGCCGGGATGGGGCCGCGGGCTGATCAGCCTCGCCGCCATAGCGCTGGTCGTCGGGATTGGCAGCTATCTCACCCGCCCCTTGTTCCGGTTCATCGCAATGGCGCGTCTGCGCGAGCTGTTCACCGCGGCGGCGCTGATGCTGGTGGTGGGGATCGCTCTTCTGATGACGCTGGCGGGCTTGTCGCCGGCCCTGGGCGCGTTCCTGGCGGGCGTGGTGCTCGCCAATTCTGAATACCGGCACGAACTTGAAAGCCATATTGATCCGTTTCGCGGGCTCTTGCTGGGCCTGTTCTTCATCACGGTCGGGGCGGCGGTGGATTTCACCCTGCTGGCGGAGCAGTTGTGGGTGACGCTGGGCCTGACGCTCGGCCTCATCGTGATCAAGGCGGTGATCTTGTGGGGGCTCAGCGTGGTCTTCCGGATTGGCGGGGCGGACCGTTGGCTCTTTACGCTGGGACTGGCGCAAGCGGGTGAGTTCGGTTTCGTGCTTTTGACGCTGACCGTGTCGGAAGCGATCTTGCCGCCCATGGTCGCCAGCCAGCTCTTGCTGGTTGTGGCGCTATCCATGCTGATCACCCCGGGGCTGTTCCTGCTTAATGACAAGATCAGCGCGATGATGGCCAGAGCGCGCACGCCCCAGGATGCCGACGAGATTGATTCCAAGGCCAGGATCATCGTCGCCGGGCATGGACGCGTGGGCGGCATCGTCAATCGTATGCTGCGCGCCTACGGCCATGAAACGACGGTTCTGGATTATTCGTCCAGCCAGCTTGAAATGTTGCGCGCGTTCGGGATCAAGGTGTTTTTCGGCGATGCGACCCGGCCAGACCTTTTGCACGCCGCCGGCATTGAGCAGGCTGAGTTGTTGGTGGTCGCCATCGACAACCGCGATCAGATCACAGAACTGGTGCGCCATGTGCGCCGGCATCACCCTCATGTCCATGTGATCGCCCGGGCGGTCTCACGCGAGCATGTTTATGATCTATACGCTGTGGGGTGCCGGGACATGATCCGGGAAACCTTTGATTCAAGTGTCCGAATCGGGCGCAGTGCCTTTGAGGCTCTGGGCGCGCACCCCTTTGACGCCGAACAGATGTGCCGGGCCTATGTGCATGAGGACCGCAAGATCCTGCGCGAGATGGCCGAGGTGTATGATCCTGAGATTCCCAATCACAAGAACCCGCCCTTCGTCGCTAGAGCCAGAGAGTCGCGAGAGCGTCAACAAAACGAGCTGAGCGGCGGCGGGCGCGTGCTGGGCGCCATGAATGACCGGCGCTGGTCGCCGCCGACCCCCAAGGACGTCCGGGTCGAACGCGACCAGGCGCGCTCCGACCCGGACGAATAAGGCTAGGCGGCGCGGTTGATATGACCCATCGCGTCGCTGATGCTTTCGTCGCCTTTGCACAGCTCGAACACGGCGCCCGAGGCTTCAGGCACGCTGACGCAGCGCTCAAGCACCTCCGCCACGTCTTCGCGTGAAATAGTGTCGCCGCTGACATGGTCTGAAGAGACTTCGATCCGGCCAGTACCGTCTTCGTCAGTCAATGAGACCGGGCGAACGATTGTGAAATCTATGCCCGCGGTTTTCAGATGAGCATCGGCGTCTTGCTTGGCCTTGAGATAGTGTCTCAGTCCCTCTGGCCCGTTTTCAGGAGCGTCGGCGCCCACCGAGCTCAGCATCACGAAGCGTTGAACGCCGGCTTTCTTGGCTTTCTCGATCAGCGAGATCGCGCCGTCGCGGTCGATGGCGTCGGTTAGCGATTCAGGCGTGTCGCCGCCTGAGCCTGCAGCGAAGATCACCGCATCCATGCCTTCAGCCACGTCATCGGGCAAAGCGGTCAGGTCAGCCGTGCGAGTCTCTACGCCGTCCGGCAACACTGAAAGGTCCGAGCTGTCTCGCACCAGCGCCACAGGCGTGCGCCCTGACTGCTGGATCTTGCGAGTAAGGGTGCGGCCGGTAAGCCCTGTGGCCCCAGCAATGAGAATACGCATCGTCTTCTCCAGTTCTGCTTCGGATGCTGGCGGAGGCCAGCGCCCATAAGCAACGGGGGGAGGGCTGTTTTGTTCCTTTTCCTCCGCATGAAGGACAGGGAAGCGAGGGGTTTCACCACGCTTTATCTGCAGAAGCCTGCAGTGAAGGCGCTTTCTTTCTTGCCAGAGCGTGGATCGGGCGCTATGCCCCGCGCAATCGCCCTGGCGCAACGTTCAGCAGTCGGACCGTCGGCTGATGCAAGCGCCGCAAATTCATGTTCCAGCTTGAGGGTCCACGACAATGGCCAAGGAAAAGTTTGAGCGTACGAAACCGCATGCCAATATTGGCACGATTGGTCACGTTGACCACGGCAAGACGACGCTGACCGCCGCGATCACCAAATATTTTGGTGACTTCCGCGCGTACGACCAGATTGACGGAGCGCCTGAAGAGAAGGCGCGCGGCATCACGATTTCGACGGCGCACGTTGAGTATGAGACGGACAACCGTCACTATGCGCACGTGGATTGCCCGGGCCACGCCGACTACGTGAAGAACATGATCACGGGTGCGGCGCAGATGGACGGCGGCATCCTGGTGGTGAACGCGGCTGACGGCCCGATGCCGCAGACCCGCGAGCACATCCTTCTGGCGCGCCAGGTTGGCGTTCCGGCTCTGGTGGTGTTCCTGAACAAGGTTGACCAGGTCGACGACGAAGAGCTCCTGGAGCTTGTGGAGATGGAAGTTCGCGAACTTCTGTCCTCTTACGACTTCCCGGGCGACGACATTCCGATCATTGCGGGCTCTGCGCTTGCGGCGATGGAAGGCCGTGATCCTGAAATCGGCGAGAACAAGATCAAAGAGCTGATGGCGGCTGTGGATGAGTACATCCCGACCCCTGAGCGTCCGGTTGATCAGGCGTTCCTGATGCCGATCGAGGACGTGTTCTCGATTTCGGGCCGCGGCACGGTTGTGACCGGTCGTATCGAGCGCGGCGTGATCCATGTGGGCGACGAGATCGAGATCATCGGTCTGCGCGACACGGTGAAGACGACGTGTACGGGCGTTGAGATGTTCCGCAAGCTGCTCGACCAGGGCGAAGCGGGCGACAATGTGGGCCTTCTGCTGCGCGGCATCGACCGTGAGGGCGTTGAGCGCGGCCAGGTTCTGGCCAAGCCGGGTTCGATCACGCCGCACGCGAAGTTTGAAGCCGAGGCTTACATCCTGACCAAGGAAGAGGGTGGCCGTCACACGCCGTTCTTCTCCAATTATCGTCCGCAGTTCTACTTCCGCACGACGGACGTGACCGGTGTTGTGACCTTGAAAGAGGGCACCGAGATGGTGATGCCGGGCGACAATGTTGAAGTGTCTGTGGAGCTGATCACCCCGATCGCGATGGAAGAGAAGCTGCGCTTCGCCATCCGTGAAGGCGGCCGCACCGTGGGCGCTGGCGTGGTGTCCAAGATCACCGACTAAGCGCACGCGCTGCTCGCAGCGCATGGCACAGATCAACGCCCCGGAGCCCAGCTCCGGGGCGTTTTTCGTGCCCGCGACTCAAGTCCCCCGCGAATCGTTATTTTCAGGAGCGGGACGGAATAGGCCGGGCGGGGGCGGAGCGCTGTAATGTTTGGCGCTCGAGAGCGTCATAATCATGTCTTGAAGCGCCACCCCTGGGTGCGTTGTGACTCGAAAATGCCCCCATGAGAAGAAATGTGTCCGTGCTACAACGGCAAGTCGACGCGACAGGCTCCATGGTCGCAATCCTAAGTCACAAATGTGATCTTTCTGTCACGTTCTGAAGTTCATCTCCTGTCCATGTTCAGCAGCGTGTTGACCCGTCTTGGTTCCACACCATAGGGTTCTGTTATGTCCGCATAATTCTTTTGTGCGGGCGCCATCGTACGGGTCGCTCGCACCTAAAAAGGGGAGGTGCAGCGGCTTTTTGGAATTTGAAGCGGGGAGATATTTATGCTTCGAGATAGAGCACTGGCACGTAAGCTGTTGTGCGCAACAATGCTTACTGGTGTAGCCACGCTGTCGGCTGCGCCGATTGCGATGGCGCAGGAAGACGCTGCGTCGCAAGACGTGATTCAGGTCACGGGTTCGCGCATTCAGCGTCCGGACGTTACGGCTCCGAGCCCGGTCACTTCGATCAGTGAAGCGACCCTCGAGTTCAACAACACCATCAACCTGGAAGACACGCTGAACGATCTGCCTCAGCTGGTTCCTGCGTTTGATGCATCCTCCAACAACCCGGGCAACGGTACGGCGACCCTGTCGCTGCGCGGCCTTGGCGCCTCGCGGACGCTGATCCTGGTCGACGGTCGTCGCATGGTGGGTGAAGGTGCTGGCGGCATCGTCAACATCAACTCCATCCCGTCCGCTCTGGTTGAGCGCGTCGACATCGTCACCGGCGGCGCGTCCGCTGTGTACGGTTCTGACGCTGTGGCCGGCGTTGTGAACTTCATCATCAAGGACGATTTTGAAGGCGTTGAGTTCGACGTGTCTTCGCGTTGGACCGAAGATGGCGGCGCAGGCAACTTCAACACCTCGCTGACCATGGGCGGCAATTTTGACGGCGGACGCGGTAACGCAGTGCTGTCGATGTCGTACAATGATCGTGAAGAACTGTTCCAGGGCGACCGCGATTTCTCGCGCGACACCCTGATCGACAACGGTTCGGGCACGTTCGGCACCACCGGCTCCATCAACATTCCGAACACCTCGATCTTCGCTCCGAACTTCTCGAGTTTTGATCCGAGCGTGGCTCCGGGATACCAGTCCAACATCAATGACCGGTGTTCCAACCTGGGCGGAACTGGCGCTGACACCTGCTGGGGCTTCGGCCTTTTCGTAGACAATAGCGGCGCTGTTCAACCGTTCCGTACGGCTGGTCCGAACAATGACCGCTTCAACTACGCACCGACCAACTACCTGCAACTGCCGCAGGAGCGCTATAACATCGCTTCGTTCCTCACCTATGAGATCAATGAGAACGTCGAAGTTTACGGTCGCGCTTTCTACACCAACTCAATCGTTGACTCCCAGCTGGCGCCGACCCCGGGCGGCACCCAGTTCGATTTCACGATCGACGAGAACAACCCGTTCCTGACGGGCGAGCTTCGCGCTCTGTTTGATGCGAACTCTGCGATCAATGTCGGCGACATTGATGGTGACGGCGTGAACGAATACCAGTTCACCACCGGCCGCCGTTACGAAGAAGTTGGCTTCCGTAACAGCCTGCGTGACACCCATACGTACCAGATCGGCGGCGGCCTGCGCGGCTCCATCAACGCCAGCTGGGACTATGACGTGTATGCCCAGTACGCGAAGTCGCGTGCTGACCAAATCCAGACCGGCAACGTGTCCATTTCCGCCGTGCAGGCGATCGTGGAAGAAGGCCGCTGGAACATCTTCGGCGGCAGCGGCACTCTGACGCCGGATCTGGTCGAAGAGATCTCCCGTACCGGCGCAATCTTCGAGACCAACGAACAAGTCTCGTTTGTGGCTTCCGTGAACGGCGAAATCGAGCAGTTCCAGTCACCTTGGGCTTCCGCCCCGCTGGCGATTGCTACGGGTCTTGAGTATCGCGAAGAGTATGTGCGTCGTCAGCCTGACTCCGTGCTGGGTCCGGACGTGATGGGCTTTAACCAGTCCACCTTCATCGAAGGCAGCTACGACGTTTATGAGTTCTTCGGCGAAGCCAACCTGCCGCTGATCGAAGGTGCTGAGTTCGCTGAGTACCTCGCTCTGAACGCGGGTTATCGTTACTCCGATTACTCGTCTGTCGGCACCGTTGAATCCTACTTTGTGGGTGCGGAGTGGATGCCGATCGACAGCGTGCGTTTCCGCACGCAGTTCCAGCGCGCTGTGCGTGCACCGTCTGTGTCCGACCTCTTCCAGTCTGACTCCAACGGCTTCCCGGGCGTCCAGGATCCGTGTTCGGCGTCCGGTAACGGCGCCTTTGATCTGCTGTCTCCGGAACAGCAGACTGCTGTGCGTGACAACTGTATCAACCTGGAAGGCATCAGCGCCGCGGCATTCGACGCCGGCGTGCCTCAGCTGAACAGCCAAGTGGAATCCGTCTTCCGCGGCGCCAGCAACCTGGAAGCAGAAGAAGCTGACACCTTCACCATCGGTGTTCAGTGGTCTCCGGAATTCATTCCGGGCCTGGATCTGACGCTTGATTACTATGACATCGAAATCGCCAACGCACTGGGCGGCGCGACCGCTCAGCAGGTGATCAACGATTGTGTGATCAACGGCAATCCGAACGCTTGCATCATCACCAACCGTCAGGGCAATGGCGCTCTGGACTCCTTTGGTGACCGTGCGGGTGAAGACCCGAATGGCGACGGCATCGCTCAGGCGTTGACCACCGAAAACCAGACCGGTCTGTTCGTGCAAGGTTTCGACTACGGCGCGACCTACACCTTCAGCCCTGACTGGGACTTTGGTTCCCTCGCTCTTGGCATCAACGGCACCATTCTGGACACGAACTCCTTCCAGCCGACCGCGTCCCTGGGCGTGATCGAGTGTAAGGGCTTCTACGGCGCTGACTGTGGTGAACCGACCCCGGAGAACAAGTTCCTGGCGTTCGGCACCTGGATGTACGGCCCGCTGGACGTGACCCTGCGTTGGAGCCACATCGGTGAGATGACTGACGTGCAGACCCAGTTCTACGGCGCCTATGCCGAAGGTCTGGATGTCACCTCCATCGACGCGTTCAACTACTGGGACATCAACGCGAACTACCAGCTGACGGACGCTATCCGCGTCTATGGCGGTATCCGCAATATGTTCGAGCAAGAGCCGCCGCGTCTTGGCGACGGTCCGCAGTCCGAACAGGCCAACACCTGGCCGGCCACCTACGATCCGTATGGCCGTCAGTTCTTCCTGGGTCTGACTGCGACCTACTAAGCTCTGAACTCACGAGTTCCTTCTTGGGGCGGCCCTCTGGGCCGCCCCATTTTTTTGGCGCCTACGGGCAGGTCGTCATCTGGACAGACCGCATACCCGGCTTGTTAACTTGGGTCTTGAAGGAGATGACAGGCATGGTTTTGCACGCCCAGCTGAGCGCAGCGCTCGCAGACATCAAGGCCGGGCGATTTCAGCAGGCGCTGTCCGCGCTGACGATCTTGCAAAAATCGCATCCGAAGACGCCGGATGTCTGGCGATTGTCAGCCATGGCGGCTCGCAAGACCGGTGCGTACGCGCAAGCGGAACGCTGGCTTGAGACCGCGCTTTCACTGGAGGCCGACAATCCTGAAAGCTGGAATGCACTGGGCCTGACCCAGGATGCGATGAACCGTCCAGAGGCGGCCGTCGGCAGTTTCCAGACGGCCTTGCAGAAAGCGCCGCAATTCGTACCGGCCGTCATCAATCTGGCGCGACTGCATCTCAGGTCGGGCGCTGCGCAGCAGGCCTTGGCGGTGATGAAGCCTTTCGCACAGCAGCCTCAGGCGCATCTGGTGCTGGCCCAAGCGTATCAGCAAAGCGGCCATCCGCAGACGGCGCTTGAACTCTATGCGGGGCTGGTGCGCCGTGAGCCTCAGAATGTTCATGCGCATTATGGACTTGCGGTCTGCCTGATCGAACTGGGGGAGCCCGCACGCGCCCTGCCGACGCTTGATGCGCTCTGTCAGGCGGGTTTCGGACCTGCGCACTATCCGCGCTTTACCGCGCTGGCGCGCCTGGGCCGTCATGAAGAGGCGCTGCAAGCCGTGCGGGCGGCGTTGCATGAAACCCCCACTGATTCGTCTGCGTTGCACGGAATGGCGCAATTGTATTGGATGATGGGGCGAGCGGATGACATCGCGCCTCGCTTTGAAGCCTGTCTGACTGAAAGTCAGGGGGCGGTCGCCGTTTATGCGGCCTATCTGGATGTTCTGATCCAGATGGAGCGTTTTAACGACGCCCGAGCTCTGGCGGATCGTGCAGGCGCCTTGCACGGTGAGAACACTTGGTTGAAAGCGCGCCGTCTCTCTATCGAGATTGAATCGGGCGCGGCGGATGCCGCCTGCGAGCTTGCGCTGGCCGTGCTGGAGAAGGGGCCGCCTGCGTCGGAGCTGCGCGGCAATCTCGCGCGAGCCCTGCTGATGGGGGGCGCGTTCGACCAGTCTCGTGCGTTGATCCAGGAGGCTATGGCGGCGTCCCCTGGAGACCGGTTCTGGGTTGCGATGCAGGCGACGCAAGCGCGCGCGGATGGAGATCGCTCAAGCTATGAAGCGCTTGTGAATCTTGATGACTTCACGATGACCGCGCCGCTCAAGACGCCAGACGGATATCGCGATCTGGCGCATTTCAATGCGGACCTGGCCGTGGTCTTGCGTCAGATGCATGACTTCACCGCTGCGCCGCTGGATCAATCCCTGCGCGCGGGCAGCCAGACGCCGACAGATCTGCGCCACAGTAAAGAGCCCGTCATCCAAGCTTTTTTCGCCATGGTGGAGCGCGCTTTCACCACCTATCGCGATCAGTTGAGCCCGCAAGCCGGTCACCCCTTGCTGGGGGCTATTCCAGATCATTTCGAGCTTGCGGGCGCCTGGTCCGTCAGACTTCAAGCAGATGGCCGTCATGTGAACCATGTCCACCCCGAAGGCTGGATCAGCTCGGTCTATTATGTAGACGTCCCGCCACAAGTGGCCGGTTCGCCCGACCACGAAGGTTGGTTGAAATTTTCAGAGCCGCCGTTTGATGTGGCGGGTCTGGGGCCTGAACGTTTTGTGGAGCCCAGGGCCGGGGAGTTGACCTTGTTTCCCAGCTATTTGTGGCATGGAACCGTTCCCATTCAGTCCGGGGAACGATTGACCATTGCTTTTGACATTAAGCCACGCGGGTAAATGACTATGACGGGTGAGCAGCCTTGGTCTGAATTCTGGCAGGGAGAAACTGACGAGGCTTCTGTTGCCAGTCGGCGCGCCAGTACGGCTTTTGCGTCATTGTGGCGCGAGTGGAGCACAGAGCTTTTTGAGCAGCAGTCCGCCCCTGTGATCCTGGACGCAGCCTGTGGTGCTGGCTCTGTCAGCCGTGAAGTGATAGCGGCGGCGCAGCAGGCGGACCCGGTGATTGTGAGTGTGGATATTGCCTATTCGGCTCTCAAAAAGCTCGAAGACGCGCCTGTCCTGAGAGCGACGGCGGACGCCGCGGCGCTTCCGTTTGCTGAAGGCAGCTTTGACGCTATCGCCAGTCAGTACGGCGTTGAGTATGCCGGACAGGAGGCTTTGGAAGCATTGCCCGCTTTGCTGGCCCCGCATGGACGAATACGGGTCCTCGCTCACATTACGGACGGGGCTGTCGCCCAAGAATGCAGTGACAATCTGACGGTCCTGCACAGTCTGCGTGAGCGCGAACTCATCCAACGCGTGAGTGAGCTGTTTCAGGCCCTAAGGGGGCTGCGGCCGGATTTAGAGTCTTGTGACGCGGCCTTCCGTCAGGTTGCGCAGGCGTGCGGTCGCGAAGTTCAGACCCGAGCCTGTCCGGCGTCGACCTATGCGCAGCGCCTGTTTCAGGATTGTGCAACCGTGCTTCAGCGAAATCAGGCCTATGATCCAAAGGATATGCAGCTCTGGTTCGAGGGGCAGGCGCAGTCCATTGAGGCGTATGCCGCACGCATGTCTGCAATGCTGTCCGCCGCACTCGACAGATCGCAGATTGAGATGGTCCTGCAAGCCTGGGAGCGACACGGCATGGCGGATTGCACCGTCAAACCGGTGTACGCTGCAGCTGATGACTCACCTGCGGCCTGGCGTCTGGACGCTGTTCGGCGCAGCTGACCGCATAAGATCAGCTCTGATTTCAGACTCAAACTGAATACACGCTCTCCCTTCGCACCTGGGGCGGTGAAAGGGGTGTGTGTCATATACGCCAAAGGTGTGCGCTACAAAGGCAACCTTTCTTGAAAATTAAATTATTGATAGTTTTGCATATATTCAAGCGCCTCTTTCGAGGTGTGCGCCGGGCGCGACAATCGTGTCGGGATTTTCGCATATGTCGCGCTATCAGCCCGAAAATTCGCTGATTCCAACTCAACGAAACAGATATCAACCCTAGATCGTGGGTCTCAGAGGTTGAAATTCATTGCTGGAATGTAATAGTTGCGATCACGCAACATTGATATTTTGTCATCTAAATAAGCACTTTTTGGCCATAATCACCGCTTTGGGAGAAAATTATGCCGCCAAGGGTTGGTTAAATTGCAATTTTGCAACACTGGAATTGCAACGGCACGTCACCCTGAAAAGTTCACTTTTAAGGCGAATGAAGCGGTGCCTAGTTTGCGCCATCCACTCGAACACGAGTGCGAGCTTGTTCTCGGCCTGTCGCCTACGGGCCTTGCCTCTGAATTACGGGGAGATGTGAATGTCCTATAAGAACTTTAAAACCTGGGCCCTGGCGTCCAGCCTGCTCGCCGGTCTCGGCGCAGCAAGCGCGCCGGCTCTGGCTCAGGAAGATGCGGACGGCGCCCAGCAAGACGTCATCCAGGTCACCGGTACGCGCATCCAGCGCGGCAACATGACCGAAGCGACTCCGGTCAACACCTTCAACGCCGAGCAGTTCGAGCTGTCCGGCGCGGTGAACACCGCCGAACTTCTGCGCACCCTGCCAGCCGTCGGCGTGTCGACGCTGACTTCCACGAACTCCAACTTCACCGTTGCGTCCTCGGGTGTGAACACCATCGAGCTGCGCAACCTGACTGAAGATCGCACCCTGGTGCTGATGAACGGCCGCCGCTTCGTCGCGGGTCTGCCGGGCAGCAACAATGTGGACTTCAACTCCATCCCGACCGAGCTGATCGAGCGCGTCGACGTCGTCACCGGCGGCGCATCCGCCGTGTACGGTTCTGACGCTCTGGCCGGTGTCGTCAACGTCATCCTGAAAGACGACTTTGAAGGCATTGTCGCCTCGACCCAGGCTGGCATTTCCGATGAAGGCGACGACGAGACCTACCGCGCATCCCTGACCATGGGGTCGCTGTTTGACCAAGGTCGCGGCTCTGCAGTGGTCTCCAGCACCTGGTCGCGTGAAAACGGTGTTTACGCCCGCGATCGCGAAGGTCTGGACCGTGACGGTCTCTCGCGCGCCTTTTTCGACCCGACCGTCGAGAACTGGCAAGAAGATGTGATCCCGTTCTACTCGTCCTTCTCCGAGCGCGGCCGCATCCGCATTCCGGGTCTCTCCGCCAATGGCAACCCGACCGACGCTGCAAACCTCGTGTTTGATGAAACCACCGGTCAGGTGCGTCCGTTCACCTCTGCGAACGCCGACGGTTCTGCTCTGGACGGCTTTAACCGTCAGGCGTACCGCGCCATCGCTGTACCGACCGAACGCTTCACCTTCTCCTCGCTCGTGAATTACGAAGTGAACGAGAAGATGAACTTCTTCTTTGAAGGCACCTACGCGTCCACCGAGACCCAGTCTTCTCTGGAGCCGTTCGCTCTGTCCTCAGAAGACGTCTATGGCGACAACCTGGCCCAGTTTGTTGATGAAGATAATGACGGCGTGTACGAGCGCTCGCGTTACGGCATCTCCATCCTGAACCCGTACGTGCCGCTCGCCATGCGCGACGCCGCCCGCGCCGCGTCTGACTTCAACAATGACGGCATTCAGGACATTGCGGATGAGGACCTGGTCGTCGGCTTTGTGCGCCGTATGACCGAAGTGGGTCAGCGCTCGTCTCAGAACACCCGTCAGACCGCACGCATCGTCGTGGGCCTGGACGGCGATCTGACCGATAACTGGTCTTATGAAGTCAGCGCCAATGTCGGCCGCACCACCCAGTCGCAACGCTCCACCGGTCAGATCAATGTTCTGAACCTGCGTCAGGCTCTCAATGCGACCGAAGTCAACGGCCAGATCGTCTGCGCCGACGACATCGCCCGCGCTCAAGGCTGTGTGCCGGTCAATGTCTTCGGCCAAGGCTCCATCACCCCGGACGCGGCGGCTTACATCAACGCCCCGTCTTCGCGTCAGGCTGAAGTCACCCAGATGGTGTATTCGGGCTTCCTGACCGGTGATGTCGGCTTTGCGTCTCCGTTCGCTGAAGAGAATGTCCAGGTCGTTATCGGTGCGGAATACCGCTCTGAGGAATCCGAGAGCATTCCTGACGCGCTGAGCCAGTCCGGCCAGAACGGCGGCAATGTGTCTCCTGCCGTGCTGGGCGACTTCCAGGTTGCTGAGATCTTCGCCGAAGCGGAAATTCCGCTGGTTCAAGGTCGTCAGTATGTCGAAGACCTGCGTGTGAACCTGTCCGCACGTGCGTCTGACTACACCACTGTGGGTCAGACCTTCGCCTGGGCCGCCAACCTGCAGTACACCCCGGTCGACATGCTGCGCTTCCGGGCTCAGTACTCTGAATCCGTGCGGGCGCCGAACATTGGCGAGCTGTTCCAGCCTCCGTCAGAAACCTTTGAGGGCGGTGATGATGTTTGCGCCGGCCTGACCCTGTCGGGTTCTGATCCGGCCTTCTTCAACAGTGCTGACGACGCCACCTCCGGCGTTGATGCGGGCACTGTGAACTCGTCCATCGCCCAAGCGTGTATCGCGGATCCGGCTGTCGCCGCCCGTGTGAGCCGTGACGGCTTCTACATCCCGACCCAGGGCGAGATTCAGGGCATCGCTGGCTTTAACGGCGGCAACCCGAACCTCTCTGAAGAAACCGCCACCTCCATCACGTTGGGCGCGGTGTTCTCACCTGACTTCGGCAATATGTGGATCGACAACTTCGCTCTGTCTGTTGACTACTTCAACATTGAGATCGAAGACGCGATTGCTGGCATTGCGCGCCAGACCTCGATCAACCAGTGCTACGACAACGGCTCGGGCGTTTATGACGCCAGCTCCGTGTTCTGTTCGAACATTGTGCGTTTCAACTCCGGCCCGTCTGTCGGCGCCATTCAGGAGCTGAACGCCCTGCAGCAGAACCTGGCGACCATCGAGACCGCCGGCGTGGACGTGCAGGCCAGCTATTTCCTGGGCCTGAACGATCTCTTCACCGACACCAGCTGGGCTCTGGGTGATCTGAACTTCACTCTGACCTACGGCTATCTGGAGAAGTGGGAGCAAGAAGCGTTCCCGGGCGCTGAGGTGATCGACTTCGCCGACACCGCCGGCCTGTTCGAGCACGAAGTCCTGTTCTCCACCGTCTATCGCAATGGTCCGCTGACCGTCGCCTATGACATGAACTGGATGCCGGAAACCCGTCTGGAAGCCACGGGCGCGCTGTCTGAAGCGATCGTGCCGTCTGCGACCTTCCAGGATGTTCAGGTGCGTTGGGCGTTCGAAAACGAGCTTGAGCTGGTGTTCGGCGTGGACAACGTCACCGACGAGTTCATCAAGTATGGTCAAGGCTTTGACTCTACGGGTACGGGCACGGACGGCGCCATCTACGACGCCATTGGCCGTCGCTGGTATGTGGGTGCGCGTAAGACGTTCTAAGTCTTAAGCGTTCCATGGCTCAAAGAGGCGGCGGGTCTAATGCAGGCCCGCCGCTTTTTTGTGGGAAAAGGGCTTTTCTTTCGGGCTCAGGCTGGTTACAAGACCGGCTTCCGAATAACGGCCCGCTACGTTTGTGCGCACATGATCCTACATAGGGTGGTGTGAGCACGCGCCGCGGGCCGCTGGGTCTAGGGGTGTAGCTCAGCTGGTAGAGCGACGGTCTCCAAAACCGTAGGTCGGGGGTTCGAACCCCTCCGCCCCTGCCAGGCCCGCAACACGTGATCGGTGACGTGCCGAAGGGAAGATGACGAACGCTATGGCGCGAGACACGAAAAACCGTCAGTCTGCGAACGCTGGCTCCTCCGGCAAGTCCGGATCGACCCCGCCTGCCGCGCCTGCACGCAAGCCGGTGAACCCGCTGAAATTCTTCAGCGAGGTGCGTCAGGAGGGCCGTAAGGTCACCTGGACGTCGCGCAACGAGACCTTTATCTCCACCATCATGGTGCTGGTTATGGCGTCGTTCGCCGCACTGTTCTTCCTGGGGGTCGATACGGTGATCGGCTTTATTGTGAACTTCCTTCTGGGTCTGGGAGCCTGATCGGAATGGCTGCGAAGTGGTATATTGTCCACGCCTATTCCAACTTCGAAAAGAAGGTGGCTGAGGCGATCCGCGCCGAGGCTGCGCTCCAGGGGCTTGAAGACAAGTTCGAAGAAGTTCTGGTGCCGACCGAAGACGTTGTTGAAGTGCGCCGCGGCCGCAAGGTGAACGCAGAGCGCAAATACTTCCCCGGCTATGTGCTGGTGAAAATGGATATGACGGACGAGGCCTATCACCTCGTCAAAGACACCCCGCGCGTCACGGGTTTCCTGGGTTCGGGGCGTCGCCCGACTCCGGTGCCGGAAGGTGAAGTGCGCCGTATCATGGGTCAGATGGAAGAGGACGCCGAGCGTCCGCGGCCGACTGTCTCTTACGAAGTGGGTGAGACCGTGCGCGTCACTGACGGCCACTTCCAGAGCTTTAATGGTCTGGTTGAGGAAGTGGACGACGAAAAGGGCGTGCTCAAGGTCGCCATCAATATTTTCGGCCGGGCGACCCCGGTCGAACTGGAATACGCTCAGGTGGAAAAAACCGCCTGATCGTAGACAGGTGCGGGAGGTCGCGGCGAAAGACCATGCCGGGACCGCACCGCGCCGCCCATTGAGACGAGCCGCGCTTTCCGAGCGCGGCTTATTGTGCAATCCCCAGGCGTCGCTTGCGGCGCGAATTGGAGGACAGGGACATGGCGAAGAAGATCGCAGGTTATATCAACCTGCAAGTTCCCGCTGGCGCAGCCAACCCGTCGCCGCCCATCGGGCCGGCGCTGGGTCAGCGCGGCGTGAACATCATGGAATTCTGTAAGGCGTTCAACGCCAAGACCCAAGAGATGGAAAAAGGGATGCCGATCCCGACCACCATCACGGTCTATCAGGACAAGTCGTTCACCTTCGTGATCAAGACCGCTCCGGCGAGCTTCTTCCTGAAGAAAGCGGCGAAAGTTCAAAAAGGGTCCGGCGAAGCAGGTAAATCTGCGCCGATCGCCAGCGTGACTGCGGCTCAGTGCCGTGAGATCGCCGAGGCGAAAATGAAAGACCTGAATGCAAACGACCTGGATGCTGCGACCAAGATCATCGAAGGATCTGCGCGCTCCATGGGTTTTGAGGTGGTGGGGTAAGCATGGCCAAGATTGCTAAGCGTATCGCCGCCGGCCGCGAAGGTCTGGACCGCGAAAAAATGCACACCGTCGTTGAAGCTGTGAAAGCAGTGAAGGCGCGTGCAACCGCCAAGTTTGATGAAACCATCGAAGTGGCCGTCAATCTGGGCGTCGACCCGCGTCACGCTGACCAGATGGTCCGCGGCGTCGCCAACCTGCCCAACGGCACCGGCCGCTCCATGCGCGTCGCTGTTTTTGCGCGTGGCCCCAAGGCTGATGAAGCCAAGGCCGCAGGCGCCGAGGTTGTGGGTGCGGAAGACCTGGTCGAACAGATCCAGGGCGGCGAGATCAACTTTGATAAAGTGATCGCCACTCCGGACATGATGCCGCTGGTCGGTCGCCTGGGTAAGGTCCTGGGTCCGCGCGGCATGATGCCGAACCCCAAAGTGGGCACCGTCACCATGGACGTGACCAAAGCGGTCGAAGCCTCCAAGGGCGGCGCCGTTGAATTCCGTGCTGAAAAAGCCGGCATCATCCACTGCGGCGTGGGCAAGGCGTCTTTCTCTGAAGACGCCCTGACCGAGAACGTGCGCTCCTTGCTGGAGGCTTTGATGAAAGCCAAGCCGACCGGCGCCAAGGGCCAGTACGTTAAAGCCATCGCGCTGAGCTCCACCATGGGCCCGGGCGTGAAAGTGGACGTGTCTGAAGCGTCTGCACCGGCTGAAAACGCGTAAGCGTTTCAGCTGAACGAGTTTCCTGAAGGGCGGCCTGGCTGCTCTTCAGGATGTCCGGATCGGGAAGGGGGCTTCGGCCCGGTTTCCGGTCCACCTGTCCGAGACCTTGGGGGAGGCCTAGCGCCTCTTAATCCAACCGGCCCCGGGTGAGACAGAGCGACAATCGATGCTCCCAGCCTTGTGCTGGTAGGGTCGGTTCGAGCCCTGGGACAGGCCAACGCCGCAGGACGCCTGATCTTGATCAGGCATTCCGGCGGCGGCTTGAGCGAGCCGTCCATAGGGGACGGCTCAAAAAGGGAGACCGCAATGGATCGTACGACCAAAGAAGCGGCGGTCGAGGAGCTTTCGGAAATCTTCGAAGGCGCCGGATCCGTCGTTCTGACCCGTTATTCGGGTCTTACCGTTGCGGAAATGACCAAGCTGCGCAGTGATCTGCGTGAGGTGGGCGGCAAACTCAAAGTTGTCCGTAACCGTCTCGCCAAGATCGCGCTGAAGGATAAGAAAGGCGAGGCCGCCTCCGACATGTTCGAAGGCCCGGTCGCAATCGCTTATTCTGAAGACTTCACGGCTGCGCCGAAAGTTGTCGTGGAATACGCCAAGTCGAACGACAAGTTCGATCTGGTGGGCGGCTTTATGGAAGAGGAAATCTTCGACGCCAACGGTGTCGTGGAACTCTCCAAACTGCCGTCTCGCGAAGAGCTTATCGGCGCCATCGCGGGTCGTCTCCTGGGCCAAGCTGGCGAAATCGTCTCGCGCATCACTGCGCCGGGCAACACGCTGGCCGCTCAGATCGAGACCATCCAGGAAAAAGCCGAAGCCTAGTCGTCTCTGCACATCGAACCGATACCCTTACTTACCGCAAGGAACTGAACCATGGCTGATATCGCCAAACTCTGTGAAGACCTTCTGGCCCTGACCATTCTGGAAGCCAAAGAACTCAACGACCTTCTCGAAGAAAAAGGCATCAAGCCGGCCGCCGCTGCTGTGGCTGTTGCTGGCCCGGCCGCCGGTGGCGAAGCTGCTGCTGAAGAGAAAGACGAGTTCGACGTGCTCCTGATGGAAGCCGGCGACAAGAAAATCAACGTGATCAAAGAAGTCCGCGCCATCACCGGCCTGGGCCTCAAAGAAGCCAAGGAACTGGTGGAAGCCGGCGGCAAAGCCGTCAAAGAAGGCGCCTCCAAGGCCGAAGCCGAAGAGATCAAGAAGAAGCTCGAAGACGCTGGCGCGAAAGTCGAGCTCAAGTAATGCGTTTCGGGCCGGGCTTGGTTCTGGTCCGAATGCGTTATACAGCGTACGGGCGTGCAGGGATTCCTGCGCGCCCGTCACGCCGTTAAAGTTTCCTCTGCAGGTTGTTCCGGTCTGGGGCCTGCAGATTGACCGCGACGGGGCACCCCTCAGTCCCTGGCGCGGCACACCAGAACGGGTCTTGGGGGACCTTAGGGTCCTAACGCAAGCGCCAGGCTGATTGAGCCTGCGAAGGGAGCGGAAATGGGTCTGTCGTTTACCGGCAAGAAGCGCATTCGCAAATCGTTCGGACGTATTCCAGGTGCGGTCGAAATGCCGAACCTCATTGAGGTTCAGAAGCATTCTTACGAACAGTTCCTGATGAAGGACACCGCCATCGCGGACCGTCTGGATGAAGGCATGCAGGCGGTGTTCAAGTCCGTTTTCCCGGTGAAGGACTTCTCAGAGCGTGCTCTGCTCGAGTTCGTCTCCTACGAATTCGAACCCCCCAAATATGACGTTGAAGAGTGTGTCCAGCGCGACATGACCTATGCAGCTCCGCTGAAGGTCAAGATGCGCCTGATCGTTTTTGATGTGGACGAGGAAACCGGCTCCAAGTCCGTCAAGGACATCAAGGAGCAGGACGTTTACATGGGCGATATCCCGCTCATGACCGACAAGGGCACCTTTGTCGTCAACGGCACCGAGCGTGTAATCGTCTCCCAGATGCACCGTAGCCCGGGCGTGTTCTTTGACCACGACCGCGGCAAGACTCACGCATCAGGCAAATTCCTGTTCGCAGCGCGGATCATTCCCTATCGCGGCTCCTGGCTGGACTTCGAGTTCGACGCCAAGGACATCCTGCACGTGCGCATCGACCGCCGCCGCAAACTGCCGGCGACGACTCTGCTGTACGCTCTGGGCCTCGATAAAGAAGAAATCCTATCCACCTTCTATGGTCGCGTGACCTATCAGGCGGGCAAGGACGGCTGGACGATGCCGTTCGTGAAGGAACGCTGGCGCGGCCTGAAGCCGTCGCGTGACCTGATCGACGCCAAGACCGGCGAAGTCGTTGCAGCCGCTGGCAAGAAAATCTCTGCTCGCGCCGCCAACAAGATGGCCGAAGACGGTCTTGAGAGCCTGCTGGTCTCGTCAGAAGAGCTGATGGGCAAGTTCGCGGCTGAAGATCTTGTGAACGCCGAGACGGGTGAGATCTTTGCCGAAGCCGGCGACGAGCTGACCGAAGAAGTGATCGCGGCGATCACCGAAGCTAGCGTGGACAGCCTGGACATCCTGGATGTCGACGGCCTGTCCATTGGCGGCCATATGCGCACCACGCTGGCGGCGGACAAGAACGACACCCGTGAGCAGGCGCTGATCGACATCTATCGCGTCATGCGTCCGGGCGAGCCGCCGACGCCGGAAACCGCCGAAGCGCTGTTCGCCGGCCTGTTCTTTGATCCTGAGCGCTATGACCTGTCACCGGTCGGCCGCGTGAAGATGAACATGCGTCTGGACCTTGAGTGTCCGGACGATGTGCGCGTGCTGCGCGCCGAGGACATCATTGAAGTTCTGCGCGTCCTTCTGGACCTGCGTGACGGCAAGGGTGAAATCGACGACATCGACAATCTGGGCAACCGTCGCGTCCGCTCTGTGGGCGAGCTGATGGAAAACCAGTATCGCGTCGGTCTGCTGCGCATGGAGCGCGCCATCAAGGAGCGCATGGGGTCGGTTGATATCGAAACCGTCATGCCGCACGACCTGGTGAACGCCAAGCCGGCCGCGGCCGCCGTGCGTGAATTCTTCGGCTCCTCGCAGCTGTCGCAGTTCATGGACCAGACCAACCCGCTGTCGGAAGTCACTCACAAGCGCCGCATGTCAGCGCTTGGGCCGGGGGGTCTGACCCGTGAGCGCGCCGGATTTGAAGTGCGCGACGTGCACCCGACCCACTATGGACGGATCTGCCCGATTGAAACGCCTGAAGGCCCGAACATCGGTCTGATCAACTCGCTGTCGACCTATGCGCGCGTCAACAAGTACGGCTTCATCGAGAGCCCGTATCGCAAGGTTGAGGACGGCAAGCTCACCGATCAGGTCGATTACCTGTCGGCGATGCAGGAAGCGCGTTTCACCATTGCGCAGGCGAACGCCACCGTGGACGCCGAAACCGGCATGCTGGCGAACGAGTTCGTCAACTGCCGCGTCGGCCCCGGCCGTGACGCGACCCTGATCCCGCGTGAAGACGTGGACTATATCGACGTGTCGCCCAAACAGGTGGTGTCGGTTGCGGCTTCGCTCATTCCGTTCCTGGAAAATGACGACGCCAACCGCGCTCTGATGGGCTCGAACATGCAACGCCAGGCCGTGCCGCTCGTCAAAGCGGAAGCGCCTCTGGTGGGCACCGGCATGGAAGCTGTCGTGGCGCGTGATTCCGGCGCGGCCATCGCCGCCCGCCGTGAGGGCGTGGTGGAGCAGGTGGACGCCCAGCGGATCGTGATCCGTGCGGCGGGTGTCGTCGGCGCGGCTGAGTCCGGCGTCGATATCTATCGCCTGTCCAAGTTCCAGCGTTCCAACCAGTCCACGGCCATCAACCAGCGTCCGATCGTGCGCGTGGGTGATGTTGTTCGCGCAGGCGACATCATTGCTGACGGCCCATCCACGGATCTGGGCGACCTGGCTCTGGGCCGGAACGTGCTCGTCGCGTTCATGCCCTGGAACGGTTACAACTTCGAGGATTCCATCCTCATCTCTGAGCGTATCGTGCGTGATGACGTGTTCACCTCGATCCACCTCGAAGAGTTCGAGGTCATGGCCCGCGACACCAAGCTGGGTCCCGAAGAGATCACCCGCGATATCCCCAATGTCGGCGAGGAAGCCCTGCGCAACCTCGACGAAGCGGGCATCGTGGCGATCGGCGCCGAAGTGGAATCCGGCGATATTCTCGTCGGCAAGGTGACGCCGAAAGGCGAAAGCCCGATGACGCCGGAAGAAAAGCTTCTGCGCGCCATCTTCGGTGAGAAAGCGTCTGACGTGCGCGACACCTCGCTGCGTCTGCCGCCGGGCACCACCGGCACCATCGTGGAAGTCCGCGTCTTCAACCGTCACGGTGTGGACAAGGATGAACGCGCCATCGCCATCGAGCGTGAAGAGATCGAACGTCTGGGTGAAGACCGGGACGACGAACTCGCCATTCTCGAGCGCGACATCTTTGGCCGTCTGCAGGAAATCCTGATCGGCAAATCCGCCGTCTCGGGGCCGAAAGGCTTCAAGAAGGGCGAAGTCACCGGCGAGGCGCTGGAAGACGTGCCGACCAGCCAGTGGTGGAAGATCGGCCTGGAAGATGAAGAGGCCATGGGCCGCGTCGAAGCGCTGAAAAAGCAATACGACGAGTCCAAGGCGCGTCTGGACCGCCGCTTCGAAGACAAGGTCGAGAAGCTGCAGCGCGGCGACGAGATGCCCCCGGGCGTGATGAAAATGGTCAAGGTGTTCGTGGCGGTGAAGCGCAAGCTTCAGCCGGGCGACAAAATGGCCGGCCGTCACGGCAACAAGGGTGTGATCTCCAAGATCAATCCGATCGAGGACATGCCGTTCCTGGCGGACGGCACCGCCGTCGACATCGTGCTGAACCCGCTCGGCGTGCCGTCGCGGATGAACGTTGGCCAGATTCTCGAAACCCATCTGGGCTGGGCCTGTAAGGGCCTGGGGCGTCAAATCGGTGAGGCGTATGAAGCCTACAAGCGCACCGGCGATCAGGGCGATCTGAACCAGATGCTGATCAAGGCCTATGGCGACGATCAGGAGCTGCCGGAAGGCGAAGAGGCGCGGGCCGAACTGGGCCGCAACCTCGCCAATGGTGTTCCGATCGCCACGCCGGTGTTTGACGGCGCCCGGGAAGACGACATTGTTGATCACCTGCAGCGTGCAGGCTTCGACAAGTCCGGTCAGTCCATCTTGCATGATGGTCGTACCGGCGATCAGTTCAAACGTCCGGTCACCGTGGGCATCAAGTACCTGCTCAAACTGCACCACCTGGTGGATGACAAGATCCACGCCCGCTCCATCGGCCCGTACTCGCTGGTCACCCAGCAGCCGCTGGGCGGCAAGGCGCAGTTCGGCGGTCAGCGCTTCGGCGAGATGGAAGTGTGGGCGCTCCAGGCTTACGGCGCCGCCTACACCTTGCAGGAAATGCTGACGGTGAAGTCGGATGACGTGGCGGGCCGCACCAAGGTCTATGAGGCCATCGTGCGGGGCGACAATGCGTTTGAAGCCGGCATCCCGGAAAGCTTCAACGTGCTGGTCAAGGAAATGCGTTCGCTTGGTCTGAATGTGGAGCTGCTCAACCAATAGGTCGAGCCAGCCAGAACAAGAGAGCGAGCGATCGCGTAGCGGATATCAGACGGCGGGCCCGGACCCCTCAAACCGGCCCCGCCGTCGCCACCGTCAAGGAGACGGACCATGAACCAAGAGGTCATGAACATCTTCAATCCCTCCGCCGAAGGCCCGTCCTTCGACCGGATCCGGATTTCGCTGGCCAGCCCGGAGAAAATTCTCTCCTGGTCTTTTGGCGAGGTGAAGAAGCCTGAGACGATCAACTACCGGACGTTCAAGCCTGAACGCGACGGTCTGTTCTGCGCCCGTATTTTCGGCCCGATCAAGGACTATGAGTGCCTGTGCGGAAAGTACAAGCGCATCAAGTATAAGGGCATTATCTGCGAGAAATGCGGCGTTGAAGTCACCTTGGCGCGCGTGCGCCGTGAGCGCATGGGCCATATCGAGCTCGCTGCGCCGGTGGCTCATATCTGGTTCCTGAAATCACTGCCGTCCCGGATCTCGCTGTTCCTGGACATGGCCCTCAAGGATGTGGAGCGCGTGCTCTACTTTGAAGGCTATGTGGTGATCGAGCCGGGCCTGACCCCGCTTCAGAAACAACAGATCCTCACCGAGGAAGAGTATTACGAAGCCGTCGACGAGTACGGCGAGGACGCTTTCACCGCCGGCATCGGCGCGGAAGCCATCCGTGAAATCCTTTCCACGATGGATCTGGAAAAAGAAGTGGAGAAGATGCGTGAGGAGATGGGTGAAACCGGCTCCGAGCTGAAGCTGAAAAAGCTCGCCAAGCGCACCAAGCTCATCGAATCCTTCATGTTCTCCGGCAACAAGCCGGAGTGGATGATCCTGACCATCGTGCCGGTCATTCCGCCGGAACTTCGCCCGCTTGTCCCGCTGGACGGCGGCCGGTTCGCCACGTCGGATTTGAATGACCTGTATCGCCGTGTCATCAACCGTAACAACCGCCTCAAGCGCCTGATCGAGCTTCGCGCGCCGGACATCATCATCCGTAACGAAAAGCGGATGCTGCAAGAGTCCGTCGACGCCCTATTCGACAATGGCCGTCGCGGCCGCGTGATCACCGGCGCCAACAAGCGTCCGCTGAAATCGCTGTCTGACATGCTCAAGGGCAAGCAGGGCCGGTTCCGTCAGAACCTGCTCGGCAAGCGCGTGGACTATTCCGGTCGTTCCGTGATTGTGGTGGGCCCCGAGCTGAAACTGCACGAATGCGGTCTGCCCAAGAAGATGGCGCTCGAGCTGTTCAAGCCGTTCATCTATGCGCGTCTTGACGCCAAGGGCCTGTCCGGCACCGTGAAGCAGTCCAAGAAGATGGTGGAAAAAGAGCGTCCGGAAGTCTGGGACGTTCTGGACGAGGTCATCCGCGAACACCCGGTCATGCTGAACCGGGCGCCGACCCTGCACCGTCTGGGCATCCAGGCCTTTGAACCCAAGCTGATCGAGGGCAAGGCCATCCAGCTGCACCCGCTGGTCTGCGCCGCGTTCAACGCCGACTTTGACGGCGACCAGATGGCCGTGCACGTGCCGCTGAGCCTTGAGGCCCAGCTGGAAGCGCGCGTCCTGATGATGTCCACGAACAACATCCTGTCGCCCGCCAACGGCAAGCCGATCATCGTGCCGTCCCAGGATATCGTGCTGGGACTGTACTATCTGTCGATCGTCAAGGACAAAGAGCCGGGCGAAGGCATGGTCTTCGGCTCCATGGGCGAGCTTGAAGCCGCTCTGGATTCCGGGGTCGTGACCCTGCACGCCAAGATCAAGGCGCGCTATTCCGGCGTTGACCCGGACGGCAATGAATACACCAAGGTGATCGACACCACGCCAGGCCGCATGAAGCTGCTTGAGCACCTGCCCAAGCACCCTGAAGTGCAGCCGGACGTGCTGGATGGTCTGCTGACCAAGAAAGCCGTCGGCGGCTTGATCGACATCGTCTATCGCCACACCGGCCAGAAGGCGACCGTGATCTTCTGCGACAAGATCATGGCCCTGGGCTTCAAGGAAGCGGCGCGCGCCGGCATTTCCTTTGGCAAGGACGACATGCTGATCCCGGACGCCAAGAAAGACCTGGTGGGCGAAACCCGCGCGCTGGTCGGCGATTACGAGCAGCAATATGTGGACGGCCTGATCACCAAGGGTGAGAAGTACAACAAGGTCGTCGACGCCTGGGCGAAGTGCACCGACAAGGTGGCTGACGCCATGTATGACGAGATCTCCAAGCCGGTCAAAGAAGATGACGGCACCGATGGGGAAGTGAACTCGGTTTACATGATGGCCCACTCGGGCGCGCGTGGCTCGAAGAACCAGATGAAACAGCTCGCCGGGATGCGTGGCCTGATGGCCCGTCCGGACGGCTCGATCATTGAAACGCCGATCATCTCGAACTTCAAAGAGGGCCTGACGGTTCTGGAGTACTTCAACTCCACCCACGGCGCTCGTAAGGGTCTGGCGGATACCGCGCTGAAAACGGCGAACTCGGGCTATCTGACCCGTCGTCTCGTCGACGTGGCGCAAGATTGCATCGTCACCGAGTTTGATTGCGGCACCTCTCAGGGCATCACCCTGGGCGCGGTGGTCAATGGCGGCGACATCGTCGAACCGCTCAGCCAGCGCATTCTGGGCCGGAACACCGCGGAAGCGGTCAAAGACCCGTCCACGGGCGAGGTTCTGGCTCCGGCGGACACGTATCTGGATGAAGAGCTGTCCCTGGCGCTCGAGGCGGCTGGCGTCAGCACCATCAAGGTGCGTTCGCCTCTGACCTGTGAAACCCGCGTTGGCGTCTGCGCCACCTGTTACGGACGTGACCTGGCGCGCGGCACCAAGGTGAATATGGGTGAAGCGATCGGCGTGATCGCGGCCCAGTCCATCGGCGAGCCGGGCACCCAGCTGACCATGCGGACCTTCCACATCGGCGGTACGGCGCAGGTGTCCGAACAGTCCTTCATCGAAGCTACCCATGAAGGCAAGGTCGCCTTTGTGGAGCGCAATACGGTGCAGGCCTCTGACGGCTCCTTCATCGTGCTCAGCCGGAACATGCAGGTCCAGATCACCGATCAGGACGGCAACCCGCTCGAGACCTACAAGCTGCAATACGGCGCCAAGCTGCGCGTGGATGCGGGCGAGAAGGTCAAGCGCGGCGCGCGTCTGGCCGAATGGGACCCGTACACCATGCCGATCGTCACCGAGGCGGGCGGCAAGGTGAAGCTGATCGACATCATCGACGGCCTGTCGGTGAAGGAAGACACCGACGAAGCCACCGGCATCGCCTCGAAAGTGGTGGTCGACTGGCGCGGCACCGGCACCAAGTCGGCGTCGATCCAGCCCGCCATGGTGATCGAGGACGCCAATGGCGAGCCGGTCAAGCTGGCCGACAAGACCGCCAACTACATGCTGTCTGTGGGCGCCATTCTCTCGGTCAATGACGGCGACACGGTTCAGCCTGGCGACGTGCTGGCCCGTATCCCGACCGAGGGCGCCAAGACCCGCGACATCACCGGTGGTCTGCCGCGTGTGGCCGAGCTGTTCGAAGCGCGTCGTCCGAAGGACCACGCCGTCATCGCCGAGATGACGGGCCGTGTGGAATTCGGCCGTGACTACAAGAACAAGCGCCGCATCTCCATCACGCCGGAAGGCGATGATGCGGAGGCTGTCGAATACCTGGTGCCGAAGGGCAAACACCTCACGGTGCAGGAAGGCGACATCATCCAGCGCGGCGAATATCTGCTCGATGGCAACCCGGCGCCGCACGATATCTTGCGGATCCTGGGCGTCGAGGCGCTGGCCGATTACCTGATCAACGAGATCCAGGAAGTCTATCGCCTGCAGGGCGTGCCGATTAACGACAAGCACATCGAAGTGATTGTCCGGCAGATGCTGCAGAAGATGGAAATCACCCATCCGGGCGATTCCGGCTATCTCAACGGCGAGCATGTCGACAAGATCGAATGGCTTGAAACCAACGAGAAGCTGGAAGCGGAAGGCAAGCGTCCGTCTGTGGCGGACCCGGTTCTGCTGGGCATCACCAAGGCCTCGCTGCAGACCCGCTCCTTCATCTCCGCGGCGTCCTTCCAGGAGACCACCCGCGTGCTCACCGAGGCTTCGGTGCAGGGCAAGGTGGACACCCTTGAGGGCCTGAAAGAGAACGTGATCGTGGGCCGTCTGATCCCGGCCGGCACCGGGTCGATGATGCGCGAGTATCAAGTCGAGGCCGATGCGCGTGACGAAGCGCGGATCGCAGAGCAGAAGAAAGCCGTGAAGAGCGGCGACGAGGCCCTGCCGGCCGAAATCGCTGAAGCTGCGGCTGAAGAAGCGCGTAGCGAAGACTGATCCTTCGCTCTGATCTGAATGGAAAGCCCGCTGGCGCATGTCAGCGGGCTTTTTCATGTGCAGGGCAGGGGGCGCGGCGTTCAGGGGATTCGCTCAATTGTGATTTTGAGCGTAGTGATGTGAGGAAATCAGTGCTGCACTGGCCTTGGAATCCTCAGCTGGAACGACTCTGACAGTGGTTGAGGGCCCTCACAGCATTGAAATACTTCAATAGATCAAGCGAAACACATGTGATTTCCGCAACTTGCCAAGCCTGCAAATTTCCCGTGAAGGTGAGCTTGACGGAATGGCCTGCTCTGAGTAGGTTCCGCGCTCGATTTCGGGGGTGAGCCGTAATCCGTCCTGAGTCCGTCATGGATGACTGGAACGGGTTAGACGTCGCCCGGAACAGACACATACAAGCTTCAACACCGTCCGCGGACGAACGGCACCAGTCGTCGCGCCCCGGTCGGGTTTTCGCGTCTTGGTGCGCCTTTAGACGGGAAAACAGGAACAGGAACGGATAGAGGCCTGATGCCTACAGTTAACCAGCTCATCCGCAAACCGCGGAAAGACAAGCCGAAGCGGAACAAGGTTCCCGCGCTTCAGGCGTGCCCGCAACGCCGTGGCGTTTGCACGCGCGTTTACACCACGACCCCGAAGAAGCCGAACTCGGCGCTTCGTAAAGTCGCCAAGGTTCGCCTGACGAACGGCTACGAAGTCGTGAGCTATATTCCGGGCGAAGGTCACAACCTGCAAGAACACTCTGTCGTGCTGATCCGCGGCGGCCGTGTGAAAGACTTGCCGGGCGTGCGTTACCACATCCTGCGCGGCGTTCTGGACACCCAGGGCGTTAAAGACCGTCGTCAGCGTCGTTCGAAATACGGCGCCAAGCGTCCGAAATAAGGAGAGGCGTTCATGTCTCGTCGTCACCGCGCTGAAAAGCGCGAGATTCTGCCCGACCCGAAATTCGGTGATCGCGATCTCACCAAGTTCATGAACTACATCATGGTCGACGGTAAGAAATCCGCCGCTGAAGCCATCATCTATGGCGCCCTCGACATTGTTGAGGAAAAAGTGAAGCGCGAACCCGTTCGCGTCTTCCACGAAGCCCTGGACAATGTGGCTCCGGAAATCGAAGTGCGCTCCCGCCGGGTCGGCGGCGCCACGTATCAGGTTCCGGTTGAGGTTCGCCCCGATCGCCGCAAGGCTCTGGCCATTCGCTGGCTGGCGGCTGCAGCGCGCAACCGTAACGAAAACACCATGCGCGAGCGGCTTGCCGCTGAGCTCATGGACGCCGCTTCCAACCGCGGCTCTTCGGTCAAAAAGCGTGAAGACACGCACAAGATGGCCGAAGCCAACCGCGCGTTCGCGCATTACCGCTGGTAATTTCCAGCCTGACGCTTGCCTCCTGATCTAAGGACCCTCCCCATGGCCCGCGACTACAAAATCGAGGACTACCGCAACTTCGGCATCATGGCGCACATCGATGCCGGCAAGACCACCACGACCGAGCGGATCCTCTTCTACACCGGCAAATCGCACAAAATCGGCGAAGTGCACGATGGCGCCGCCACCATGGATTGGATGGAGCAGGAGCAGGAGCGTGGCATCACGATCACGTCTGCTGCGACGACCTGTTTCTGGAAAGAAAAGCGTCTGAACATCATCGACACTCCTGGCCACGTGGACTTCACCATTGAAGTTGAACGTTCGCTGCGGGTGCTCGATGGTGCGGTGTGCTGCCTGGACGCCAACGCCGGCGTCGAGCCTCAGACCGAAACGGTCTGGCGTCAGGCTGACAAATACAAAGTCCCGCGGATGATCTTCATCAACAAAATGGACAAGCTCGGCGCGGACTTCTTCAACTGCGTCGACATGATCAAGGATCGTCTGGGCGCCAATCCGCTTTGCGTTCAGCTGCCGATCGGCTCTGAGAGCGAGTTTGAAGGTCTGATCGACCTGGTCGCGATGAAAGAACTGGTCTGGCTGGGTGAAAACCTCGGCGCGACCTGGGAAGAGCGCGACATTCGTCCGGAGCTGGCTGACAAGGCCGCTGAATACCGCGAAGCGCTGGTTGAGACCGCCGTCGAGCAGGACGAAGCGGCGATGGAAGCGTACCTGGAGGGCGAAGAGCCGTCTGAGGAGCTTCTGAAGTCGCTGATCCGCAAGGGCACCATTGCGCTGGCGTTCAACCCGATCCTGTGCGGCACCGCGTTCAAGAACAAAGGCGTTCAGCCTCTGCTTGATGGTGTTGTGGACTTCCTGCCGTCTCCGGTGGAAGTGGCCGCGATCAAGGGCATCGACGCCAAGACCGAAGAGCCGCTTGTGCGCCTGCCGTCTGATGACGCGCCGCTCGGCTTGCTGGCCTTCAAGATCATGAACGACCCGTTCGTGGGCTCGCTGACCTTCTGCCGTATCTATTCAGGCACCCTGTCCACCGGGCAGACCGTTCTGAATACGGTGAAAGAGAAGAAAGAGCGCGTCGGCCGCATGCTGCTGATGCACTCCAACTCTCGTGAAGACATCAAGGACGCGTATGCCGGCGACATCGTCGCTATCGCGGGTCTCAAGGACACCACCACGGGCGACACCCTGTCCGACCCGGCGCACCCGGCCATCCTGGAGCGCATGGAGTTCCCGGATCCGGTGATCGAGATCGCCATCGAGCCCAAGTCCAAGGGCGACCAGGAAAAGCTTGGCGTGGCTCTGGCCCGTCTGGCGGCTGAAGATCCGTCTTTCCGCGTGTCCTCTGATGAGGAATCCGGTCAGACCATCATCGCCGGCATGGGTGAACTGCACCTCGACATCCTGGTTGATCGCATGAAGCGTGAGTTCAAGGTGGAAGCGAATGTGGGCCAGCCGCAGGTGGCCTATCGCGAAACCGTCGGTGTTGCGCACACTGTTGACTACACCCACAAGAAACAGTCGGGTGGTTCGGGTCAGTTCGCGCGCATCAAGCTGGAAATCGAGCCGGTCGAGCCGGGCGAAGGGTTCTCCTTTGACTCCAAGATCGTCGGCGGCTCCGTGCCCAAGGAATACATTCCGGGCGTGGAAAAAGGCCTGAACTCGGTGCGGGACACCGGCCTTCTGGCGGGCTTCCCGATGATCGACTTCAAGGTGACTCTGGTCGATGGCGCGTATCACGACGTCGACTCCAGCGTCATGGCCTTTGAAATCGCCGCGCGCGCTGCGCTTCGTGAAGCGAAGTCTTCTCTGAAGATGAAGCTGCTCGAGCCGATCATGAAAGTCGAAGTGGTGACCCCGGACGAGTATACCGGTTCGGTCATCGGCGACCTGAACTCCCGCCGCGGTCAGATCCGCGACCAGGAAATGCGCGGCAACGCCACGGTGGTGAACGCCTTCGTGCCGCTGGCGAACATGTTCGGGTACGTGAACAATCTGCGTTCGGCTACTCAGGGTCGCGCCCAGTTCACCATGCAATTCGACCACTACGAGCCGGTGCCGCAAGCTGTCGCCGACGAAGTGATCTCCAAAATCGCGTAATTCGGATCTTCACCGATCCACTGAAAAGACGCCTGTCCGAAGAGTAGGAAGAGACAATGGCCAAGGAAAAGTTTGAGCGTACGAAACCGCATGCCAATATTGGCACGATTGGTCACGTTGACCACGGCAAGACGACGCTGACCGCCGCGATCACCAAATATTTTGGTGACTTCCGCGCGTACGACCAGATTGACGGAGCGCCTGAAGAGAAGGCGCGCGGCATCACGATTTCGACGGCGCACGTTGAGTATGAGACGGACAACCGTCACTATGCGCACGTGGATTGCCCGGGCCACGCCGACTACGTGAAGAACATGATCACGGGTGCGGCGCAGATGGACGGCGGCATCCTGGTGGTGAACGCGGCTGACGGCCCGATGCCGCAGACCCGCGAGCACATCCTTCTGGCGCGCCAGGTTGGCGTTCCGGCTCTGGTGGTGTTCCTGAACAAGGTTGACCAGGTCGACGACGAAGAGCTCCTGGAGCTTGTGGAGATGGAAGTTCGCGAACTTCTGTCCTCTTACGACTTCCCGGGCGACGACATTCCGATCATTGCGGGCTCTGCGCTTGCGGCGATGGAAGGCCGTGATCCTGAAATCGGCGAGAACAAGATCAAAGAGCTGATGGCGGCTGTGGATGAGTACATCCCGACCCCTGAGCGTCCGGTTGATCAGGCGTTCCTGATGCCGATCGAGGACGTGTTCTCGATTTCGGGCCGCGGCACGGTTGTGACCGGTCGTATCGAGCGCGGCGTGATCCATGTGGGCGACGAGATCGAGATCATCGGTCTGCGCGACACGGTGAAGACGACGTGTACGGGCGTTGAGATGTTCCGCAAGCTGCTCGACCAGGGCGAAGCGGGCGACAATGTGGGCCTTCTGCTGCGCGGCATCGACCGTGAGGGCGTTGAGCGCGGCCAGGTTCTGGCCAAGCCGGGTTCGATCACGCCGCACGCGAAGTTCGAAGCCGAAGCCTACATCCTGACCAAGGAAGAGGGTGGCCGTCACACGCCGTTCTTCTCCAATTATCGTCCGCAGTTCTACTTCCGCACGACGGACGTGACCGGTGTGGTGACCTTGAAAGAGGGCACCGAGATGGTCATGCCGGGCGACAATGTTGAAGTGTCTGTCGAGCTGATCACCCCGATCGCGATGGAAGAGAAGCTGCGCTTCGCCATCCGTGAAGGCGGCCGCACCGTGGGCGCTGGCGTGGTGTCCAAGATCACCGACTAAGCGCACGCGCTGCTCGCAGCGCATGGCACAGATCAACGCCCCGGAGCCCAGCTCCGGGGCGTTTTTCGTGCCCGCGACTCAAGACCCACGCGAATCGTGAATGTGCGGGGCTGAACTGTTGCAAGCATTGAGGTTTCCGCCTTGGCGCTTAGGATGTTTGTTCGTACGGCGACGCGTGCAGAACGAAGGCCCGAGCTTATGGCGCAAGACATTGAACTGACTTTACGGCCTGGGCTGGATCCTGCGCCTTTTGCAGAGATTTACGCCCGCGACAAGCTGGTCTCCATTCCTGACATTTTGCCAGACGCCGCCGCCAACGCTGTCCATGAGTTGCTGCGCAGTTCGATCAGCTGGCGGCTCATTTTTCCCGAACCTGCGCCAGACCATCCACAGGGTCACAAAATCAATGTTCTGAGCGCTGCGGACATCGAAGCGATCGGTCGCCAGCAAATGGCGCAGCGAATCCAAGGCGTCATGGCGCGAGCCAAGGACAATTACGGGTATCTGTACAACGCCTATCCCATGATCGAAGCGTATATGAAGGGATGGGATTCAGGCCACCCGATCCACCGGCTGACCGAGTTTCTGAATTCGCCGGCGTTTCTGGAATTCGGCAGGGCGGTGATTGGAGAGAAACAGATCACCAAAGCCGATGCCCAGGCGACCTTGTACACGCGGGGTCATTTTCTGACCCGTCATGTTGATGAAGGCTACGACCGGGAGCGTCGCGCCGCCTATACCTTCGGGTTCACGCGCGAGTGGCAGCCGGACTGGGGCGGGCTGTTGATGTTGCTGGACTCAAATTTCGACATACAACGCGGGCTGCTGCCTCGCTTCAACACCCTGAACATTTTTGACGGGACTATGGTGCATGCGGTGAGCGCCGTGTCTCCGTTTGCGGGCGGTCACAGGCTTCAGATCACAGGCTGGTTGCGCGATGACCCGCCGGCAAGGCCCGGCTAGACAAGCGGCGGCAGGGAAGGTCTCGCCTGAAGCGACTGTGTCCGGATGAGGCGCGCCTGGAATTCGCTGAGATCAGCGGTTGTTCAGACGCGGGCGAAGCGCTAATACACAAGCGTCAGCGCCGAGTCACTTGGCGCCCCAGACGTCTTTGGCGTCGTTTAAGCTCTTTGACAGCCCGTAAGGGCGATCAAGATCCCCGTCTCAGCGCATTGCGCGCCTGGCGATGAGTTTAAACTGCCGATCTGGTGGCGAATCTTGTGGCAGGGTGTTGACGGGGAGGGGCACAGGGCGTATTGCACGGTCCCTCTGATGAGCTGGCAGTGTCTTTTGGGCAAACGCAGTTCTTCGAAGCGATAAAAATTTGGATTGCAAGAGCTGCCGGGGCGATCCGTCCTTTGCGCGGCTCTTGTGCATGTTGGGACCGGACCGATGGCGCAACAAAACATCAGAATCCGCCTGAAGGCGTTCGACCACCGCGTGCTCGACACTTCGGCGCGTGAGATCGTATCCACGGCTAAGCGCACCGGCGCGAATGTACGTGGCCCGATTCCGCTGCCGACGCGGCTGGAGAAATTTACTGTTCTGCGCGGTCCGCACATCGACAAGAAGTCGCGTGAACAGTTCGAAATCCGCACTCACAAGCGGATGCTGGACATCGTAGACCCCACTCCGCAGACCGTGGACGCGCTGATGAAGCTCGACCTGTCTGCCGGTGTGGACGTCGAGATCAAGCTGGGAGCGTAGGGCCATGAAGCAGGCTGCATCCATGCGCACCGGCCTACTGGCCAAAAAGCTGGGCATGACGCGCGTCTTCTCTGAAGACGGCAATCATGTTCCGGTGACCGTGCTTCATCTGGACGGGCTCCAGGTGGTCGCACAGCGCACCTCCGAAACCGATGGCTACACCGCAGTCCAGCTGGGCTCGGGCAAGGCCAAGGCGAAGCGCACCTCGAAAGCGATGCGCGGCCATTTTGCGAAGGCTTCTGTTGAGCCCAAGCGCAAGCTGGTTGAATTCCGCGTGCCGGAAGACGCGCTGATCGAAGCGGGTTCCGCCCTGTCTGCCGAGCACTTTGTGGTCGGTCAGAAAGTGGACGTGTCCGGCACCTCGATCGGTAAGGGTTTCGCTGGCGGCATGAAGCGTTGGAACTTTGGTGGTCTGCGCGCCTCTCACGGCGTGTCGATCTCTCACCGTTCCCACGGTTCGACCGGTCAGTGTCAGGATCCGGGCAAGGTCTTCAAAGGCAAGAAGATGGCCGGTCACCTCGGTTCCGAGCGTGTCACCATCCAGGGCCTTGAGATCGTCCGGGTGGACGCTGATCGCGGTCTGGTGCTGGTGAAGGGCGCTGTTCCGGGCTCCAAGCAGGGCTGGGTCGAAATTCGCGACGCCGTCAAAGGTGTTGGCGTTGATGATCTGCCGTACCCGGCAAAGCTGATCGAAGCTGCTGAGCAGGCTCCGGCCGAGGCTCCGGCTGAGGCTCAAGAAGCCCAGGACGAAGGGGCTAACTGATGAAACTTGATGTTGTGACGCTCGACGCCGGCAAGGCTGGCTCGATTGATCTCTCCGACGCCGTGTTCGGCATCGAAGAGATCCGCGCGGACATCCTCCAGCGCGCCGTCAAGTGGCAGCTGTCGCGCCGTCAGGCCGGCACCCACAAGACGAAAGAGCGCGGTGAGATCGCCCGCACCAAGAAGAAGTTTGGTCGCCAGAAAGGCGGCGGCGGCGCCCGTCACGGTTCGCGCAACGCCCCGATCTTTGTGGGCGGCGGCGTGGCCCACGGCCCGCGCGTTCGCTCTCACGCGACTGAGCTGCCGAAAAAAGTGCGCGCCCTGGCGCTCAAGCACGCCCTGTCTTCCAAGGCTGGTTCCAAGCAGCTTGTGGTTCTGGACGAGGCGCGCCTGGACGCGGCGAAAACCAAGACCCTGATCGAGAAGTTCTCGAAACTGGGTCTGGCGAAGGCGCTGATCATTGATGGCGAGACGCTGGACGAGAACTTCGCCCGCGCCGCTCGCAACATCCCGCTGATCGACGTTTTGCCGGCTCAAGGCCTGAACGTTTATGACGTGCTGCGTTGTGACGTGCTGGTCCTGACCAAGGCGGCTGTCGAGAAGATCAACGAGCGGCTTGCGCCGCAGGAGGCTGCGTAACATGCCCGCTGCTCGCCATTACGACACCATTTTGTCGCCGGTGATCACCGAGAAAGCGACCATTCTCTCTGAAGAGAACAAGGTCGTGTTCCGTGTGCCGCTGTCTGCGAACAAAAAAGAAATCGCCGAGGCGATCGAAGAGCTGTTCAAGGTCAAAGTGAAGGCCGTGAACACCCTCGTTCAAAAAGGCAAAACCAAACGTTTCCGCGGCATTGCGGGCAAACGTGATGACGTCAAAAAGGCGGTTGTGACCCTTGAAGAGGGCCACTCCATCGACGTCAGCACTGGCCTGTAAGCGCGGGCAGAGGAGAGAGAACCATGGCTCTGAAGACTTTCAAGCCGACCTCGCCTGGCCGCCGCGCACTCGTGCTGGTGGACAAATCCGGGCTGCATTCGGGTCGCCCCGAAAAGACGCTCGTCGAGGGTCTGCACAAATCTGGTGGTCGTAACAACACCGGCCGCATCACGTCGCGTCGTCGCGGCGGCGGCGCCAAGAAGCTGTATCGCGTCATCGACTTCAAACGTCGCAAGTTTGATGTCCCGGCGACGGTCGAGCGTCTGGAATACGACCCGAACCGCACCGCCTTCATCGCACTGATCAAGTACGAAGACGGCGAGCTGGCCTACATCCTGGCTCCGCAGCGTCTGTCTGCTGGCGACACCGTCGTCGCGGGTGACCGCGTTGACGTGAAGCCGGGCAATGCGATGCCGCTCAAGAACATGCCGGTCGGCACCATCATCCACAATGTTGAGCTCAAGCCGCTCAAGGGCGGCCAAGTGGCCCGCTCCGCCGGCGCCTATGCTCAGCTGGTGGGGCGTGACGCCGGTTACGCCCAGGTTCGCCTGATGAGCGGTGAGCTGCGTATGGTCCATCAAGACTGTATGGCCACGGTCGGCGCGGTGTCGAACTCTGACCACCTGAACACCAATCTGGGTAAAGCCGGCCGCAAGCGCCATATGGGCAAACGCCCGGCGGTTCGCGGCGTGGCCATGAACCCGGTGGATCACCCCCATGGCGGCGGCGAAGGTCGCACCTCGGGCGGTCGTCACCCGGTCACCCCGTGGGGCAAACCGACCAAGGGTCGCAAAACCCGGTCGAACAAATCCACCGATAAATTCATCATTCGCTCGCGCCACGAGCGCAAGAAACGCTAAGGGACGGCTGCGCCATGCCTCGTTCTGTCTGGAAAGGTCCGTTTGTCGACGGATACCTCCTGAAGAAAGCCGATGCTGCTCATGATGCCGGCCGCAAGCAGGCGATCAAAACCTGGTCGCGTCGCTCGACGATCATGCCGCAGTTTGTGGGTCTGACCTTCCAGGTCCACAACGGCAATAAATTCATTCCGGTTCTCGTCTCCGAAGAGATGGTCGGTCACAAGTTGGGCGAATTCGCTCCGACGCGGACCTATTACGGCCACGCGGCGGACAAGAAAGCCAAGAGGAAGTAAGCGATGGGCAAGGCTGCAAATCCCCGCCGCGTCGCGGACAACGAAGCTCGCGCAAAGCTGCGCATGCTTCGCATCAGCCCGCAGAAGCTCAACCTGATCGCCCAATTGATCCGTGGCAAAAAGGTTGAACGCGCTCTGGCTGACCTGGAATTTTCGCGCAAGCGTCATTCCGCCGACGTCAAGAAGGTGCTCGAGAGCGCCATCGCCAACGCGGAAAACAACCACGGTCTGGATATCGACTCTCTGGTCGTGTCCGAGGCCTATGTGGGCAAGAACCTGGTCATGAAACGCTTCCGCGCCCGTGCGCGTGGTCGCGGCGCCAAGATCCTGAAGCCGTTTTCCGAGCTGACGATCGTCGTGCGCGAAGTTGAGGAGGCCGCCTAATGGGTCAGAAGGTTAATCCGATCGGCCTTCGCGTCGGCATCAACCGCACGTGGGAATCGCGCTGGTTCGCCAAGGGCGACGAGTATGCGGACCTGCTGCACGAAGATCTGCGCATTCGCGAGTTCCTGAAAAAGGAACTCAAGAACGCGTCTGTGTCGCGCATCATCATCGAGCGCCCGCACAAGAAATGCCGCATCACGATCTACACGGCGCGTCCGGGTGTCGTGATCGGTAAGAAAGGTGCGGACATCGAAAAGCTGCGCCGCAAGGTCTCGAAAATGGTTGACGGGGAAGTCTTCCTCAACCTGGTCGAAGTGCGCAAGCCGGAAGTAGACGCGACCCTGGTCGCCGAGAGCGTGGCTCAGCAGCTCGAGCGCCGCGTGGCTTTCCGCCGCGCCATGAAGCGCTCTCTGCAGACCGCCATGCGCATGGGCGCACTGGGTTGCAAGATCATGTGCGGCGGCCGTCTCGGCGGCGCCGAGATCGCGCGCGTTGAAAAGTATTCTGAAGGTTCGGTTCCGCTGCACACCCTGCGTGCGGACATCGACTATGGTTTCGCTGAAGCCAAGACCGCGATGGGCATCATCGGCATCAAGGTCTGGATCTACAAAGGCGAGATCATGGAACATGACCCGATGGCGCAAGAGCGCCGCATGCTCGACTCTGGCGAGCAGCGCGCACGCTCTGGCCGTCAAGCGGCGTAAGCGGAACGAGGGAGTAGAACCATGCTTCAGCCGAAGCGCACCAAATTCCGCAAGGCGCACAAAGGCCGCATTCACGGTCAGGCCAAAGGCGGCTTTACGCTGACCTTTGGCTCTTATGGCCTGAAAGCGGTTGAGCCGGAGCGGATCACCGCCCGTCAGATCGAGGCGACCCGTCGCGCCATCACCCGTCACATGAAACGGGCTGGTCGCGTCTGGATCCGGGTGTTCCCGGATCTGCCGGTCTCCAAGAAACCGACCGAAGTCCGGATGGGTAAAGGTAAAGGCTCACCCGAATACTGGGTGGCCAAAGTCAAGCCTGGCCGGATCATCTTCGAGATCGACGGTGTTCCGGATGATGTCGCCCGCGAAGCCCTGCGCCTCGGCGCAGCCAAGCTTCCGATCAAGACCAAAGTCGTCACCCGTCCGGGTGAGTAAGAGGAGGGAAGAATGAAAGCCGAAGACGTCCGCGCGTTTAGCGACGATCAGCTTCAGGACGAACTCCTCAAGCTGAAAAAAGAACAGTTCAACCTGCGTTTCCAACAGGCCACCGGCCAGCTGGAAAACACTGCGCGCTTTATGCAGATCCGCCGGGATATCGCCCGGGTCAAAACGGATCAGCGTCGCCGCGCGCTTGAAAATTAAGGGGGCTTGGGTCCATGCCGAAGCGCATCCTTCAAGGCGTCGTGGTGAGCGACAAGCAGGAAAAAACCGTGATCGTGCGCGTAGAGCGCACCTTCCTGCACCCCCTGCTGCGTAAAACCGTGCGCCGTACGAAGAAATATCACGCCCACGATGAGTCGGGTGCGATCAAAGTGGGTGAGCGCGTCCAAATCCAGGAGTGCTCGCCGAAGTCGAAGCTGAAGCGGTGGGAGATCGTCTCCGAGCAGGCGTAAGCCTGGCCCGGTGGAGGATCCACTGATTACGGAGGATTAGCGATGATCCAGATGCAAACTAATCTGGACGTGGCCGACAATTCCGGGGCCCGCCGCGTGCAGTGCATCAAAGTACTGGGCGGCGCAAAACGCCGCTACGCAGGCGTTGGCGACATCATTGTCGTCTCGGTCAAGGAAGCCACGCCCAAGGGCCGCGTTAAGAAGGGCGACGTCCGCAAGGCCGTCGTCGTGCGCACCGCTCGCGACATCAAGCGTCGCGACGGCAGCGTCATCCGTTTCGACGGCAACGCGGCTGTGATCTTGAACACCAACAACGAGCCGGTCGGCACCCGGATCTTCGGCCCGGTTCCTCGTGAACTGCGCGCCAAGAGCCATATGAAGATCGTCTCCCTCGCGCCGGAGGTCCTGTAACCATGGCTGCGAAGATCAAAAAAGGCGACAAGGTCATCGTTCTGACCGGTCGCGATAAAGGTAAGACCGGCGAGGTCACCCAGGTTCTTCCCAAAGAAGATCGTGTGGTGGTGTCGGGCGTCAATGTGGTCAAGCGCCACCAGCGCGCGACCCAAACGGCCCCGGGCGGTATTGTTGAGAAAAACGCGTCCATCCACGTCTCCAACGTGGCTCTGGCCGATCCGAAATCTGGCGAAGCCACCCGTGTGGGCTTCAAGATTGAAGACGGCAAGAAGGTGCGCGTGGCCAAGAAATCCGGTGAGGTGATCGATGGCTGACGTTGCTACATACGAACCGCGCCTGAAGACGAAGTATCGCGAGGAAATCCGCGCGACTTTGAAGGAAAAGTTCGGTTACGCGAATGACATGATGATCCCGCGCCTGGATAAGGTCGTGATCAACATGGGCGTCGGCGAGGCGGCTCAGGATTCCAAAAAAATCCGCGGCGCGCTCGCAGACCTCGAAGCAATCGCTGGCCAGAAGCCGGTCGGCACGATCGCCAAGAACTCCATCGCCGGCTTCAAGCTGCGCGAAGATCAGATGATTGGCGCCAAAGTCACCCTTCGCAAGGATCGCATGTTCGAATTCCTTGATCGTCTGGTGACCATCGCTCTGCCGCGCGTCCGTGACTTCCGCGGACTGAACGGCAAGAGCTTTGACGGCCGGGGCAATTACGCGATGGGTTTGAAAGAGCACATCGTCTTCCCCGAGATCGATTACGACAAGGTCGAGAAAATCCGCGGTATGGACATCGTTGTCTGCACCACGGCCAACACCAATGAAGAAGCGAAGGCCCTGCTGGCCGAGTTCGATTTTCCGTTTTCGAACTAACGCAGCAGGAGAGCGGGACCGTGAGGGTCTCGCACGCGAGGAGATAAACTGAATGGCTAAGAAGAGTGCAGTCGAACGCAATCTCAAGCGCCAACGCCTGGCTCAGCGTTTCGCTGCCAAGCGTGAAGCGCTGAAGGCGATCGCACGTGACACGGACAAGCCGGTGGAAGAGCGCTTTGCAGCGCAGCTGAAGCTGGCCTCGTTGCCGCGCAACTCGGCGCCGACCCGCATCCGTAACCGATGCCAGGTGACCGGTCGCCCGCGCGCTTATTACCGCAAGCTCAAGATGTCGCGTATTGCGCTGCGTCAGCTGGCCAGCCACGGGCTTATCCCGGGCATGGTCAAGTCGAGCTGGTAGGAGGGATTTAGATGTCCGTGAACGATCCTCTCGGCGATATGCTGACCCGCATCCGTAACGCGCTGATGCGCAAGCGGACCAATGTGGTGACCCCGTCTTCCAAACTTCGCGGCCGCGTGCTCGAAGTGCTCCTGGAAGAGGGCTTCATCCGCGGCTATACCGAGACCACCGACGCCAAGGGCTTCAGCCAGTTCGAAATCGAACTGAAATACCATGAAGGCCAGCCGGTGATCTCCGACATCAAACGCGTGTCCAAGCCGGGCCGTCGCGAATACCGCAAGGTGCGCGACCTGCCGCTCGTCATGAACGGCCTGGGCATTGCAATCATTTCGACTCCGCAAGGCGTTATGAGCGATGCACTGGCGCGCTCCAAGAACGTCGGCGGCGAAATCCTTTGCCACGTCAGCTAGAGACAGGGAGGCTAGAACCATGTCGCGTCTAGGCAAACTGCCTGTCGAAATCCCCACCGGGGTCACCGCCAACATCACTGGCGGCCAGGTGTCGGTCAAAGGCCCGAAAGGCGAACTCAGCTTTTATGCGCCCGCATGCGTGCGCCTAAAGCAAGAGGACAACGCCATCACGGTCGAAATGGCTGACAGCACAAAATTCGCGAAAGCCATGTACGGAACCGCACGCGCCCGCATCAAAAACATGGTGCACGGCGTCACTCAGGGCTTCTCCAAGAACCTTGAGCTGGTCGGTGTGGGTTACCGCGCCCAAATGCAGGGCACGGATCTCAAGCTTTCGCTCGGCTTCTCGCACGACGTGATCTACACGCCGCGTGAGGGCGTCAAAATTGCGACGCCGAAACCGACCGAGATCACCATTGAGGGCGCTGACGCCCAAACCGTGGGTCAGACCGCGGCGGAAATTCGTGAATTCCGTCCGCCCGAGCCTTACAAAGGCAAGGGTGTGAAGTATTCCGACGAATATGTCCGTCGTAAGGAAGGCAAGAAGAAGTAAGGGGCCAGGCGATGAAAAATGCTGCAGAAACCATGCGGCGCCGCGCTCAGCGCACGCGCACCCGGCTCCGCAAAATGGGCAATGGACGACCGCGTTTGTCGGTGTTCCGTTCCTCAAAGAATATTTACGCCCAGATCATCGATGATGCGAACGGCGTGACCCTGGTGTCGGCCTCCACTTTGGAGAAAGATTCCAAGATCTCTTCGAACGGTGTCGAAGCGGCTGCCGAAGTCGGCAAGCGCGTCGCAGAACGGGCGAAGGAAAAAGGTCTGATCGACGTGGTGTTCGACCGCGGCGGTTACATCTTCCACGGGCGTGTTAAAGCGCTCGCAGACGCCGCTCGCGAGGGCGGTCTGAACTTCTAAGGAGCGAACGCATGGCACGAGAAGACAATCGCGGCCGCGATCGCCGCCGCCGGGACGACGATAACGGCGAACCGGAACTGGTCGACAAGCTGGTCCAGATCAACCGCGTCGCCAAAACCGTGAAAGGCGGCCGGAACTTCCAGTTCGCCGCCCTCGCAGTGGTTGGTGACCAGAAGGGCCGTGTCGGCTTTGGACAGGGCAAGGCGCGTGAAGTGCCTGAAGCCATCCGCAAGGCGACCGAAGAAGCCAAGAAGATGATGGTGCGCGTGCCGCTGCGTGAAGGCCGCACCCTGCACCATGATGCGAAAGGTCGTTGGGGCGCCGGCAAGGTGATCCTGCGTTCCGCCCCTCCGGGCACCGGCGTCATCGCCGGCGGTCCGATGCGTGCGGTGCTGGAATCGCTCGGCGTTCAGGACGTGGTCGCCAAATCGACCGGTTCGTCCAACCCGTACAACATGGTTCGCGCAACGTTCGAGGCTCTCAAGGCCCAGAACAGCCCGCGTTCGGTGGCCGCCAAACGTGGCATCAAGGTCGCTGATCTGGTTGAGCGTCGCCAAGATGGCGCCAGCTCACCTGAAGCCATCGAATCCTAGGAGGGACGCATGGCTGAACAAAAAACCCTGGTGGTGCGCCAAACCGGCAGCCCCATCCGCCGTCCGAAGGACCAAGGCGCGACCCTGAAGGGTCTCGGCCTGGGCCGGATCGGCCGCGAGCGCGAGCTTGAGGACACCCCGTCCGTGCGGGGCATGATCCGCAAGGTCGCCCACATGGTTGAGATCGTGGAGGAGCGCGGTTAATCCCGCGCCCTCTCACCAAGGAGACGAACGATGCGCTTGAATGAACTGCGCGATAACGACGGCGCGACCAAATCGCGTACGCGTGTCGGCCGTGGCATCGGCTCTGGCAAAGGCAAAACCGGCGGACGCGGCGTTAAAGGCCAGAAGTCTCGCTCGGGTGTCGCCATCAAGGGCTTTGAGGGCGGTCAGATGCCGCTCTATCAACGTCTGCCCAAGCGCGGCTTTAACAAGCCGAACCGTTTGGCGTTCGCTGAAGTGACCCTGGGCCGCCTGCAAACGGCAGTAGACGCCGGCAAGCTGGACGCGAAAGCGCCTGTCGACGCCGCCGCTCTGATCAAAGCTGGCGTCATTCGCCGCGCCAAGGACGGCGTGCGTGTGATTGGCGGCGGCGAACTGACCGCGAAACTGGACCTGACGGTGGCTGGCGGCTCCAAGCCGGCGATCGAAGCTGTGGAAAAGGCCGGCGGTAAAGTCACCGTCACCGCCAAATCCGCCAAAGACCAGTCCGAATAAGCTAGCGTTGAGACGGACCGCTTCCTAACTGGAAGCGGTCCCTCCGCGCTTTGAGGGCTTTCTCAGGGAGCATCCGACCGATATGGCGTCAGCCGCTGAACAGCTCGCCCAGAACATGAATTTCGGGGCGTTCGCCCAAGCGAAGGAGCTGCAGAAGCGCATTCTGTTCACGCTCCTGGTCCTGGTCATCTACCGTATCGGCACGTTCGTGCCTGTGCCGGGCATCGATCCCTCGCAGTTTGCGCTGGCCTTCCAGCAGCAAAGCCAGGGCGTGCTGGGCATGTTCAACATGATGTCCGGCGGCGCCGTCGAGCGCATGGCGATCTTCGCGCTGAACGTGATGCCCTACATCTCCGCCTCGATCATCATGCAGCTCATGTCGGCCACCGTGCCGTCGCTTGAGCGCCTGAAAAAGGATGGCGGCGAGGCGGGTCGCAAGCAGATCAACCAATACACCCGGTATCTGACCGTGGTTCTGGCCGGCGCACAGGCGTTCGCCATCGCCATCGGCATGCAGACCGTGACCGACGGCGCCTCCATCGCCATCAATCCGGGACCGTTCTTCCTGATCACCACCGTCACCACGCTTGTGGGCGGCACAATGTTCCTGCTGTGGCTGGGTGAGCAGATCACCGCGCGCGGCGTGGGTAATGGCGTCTCCCTGATCATCTTCGCCGGCATTGTGGCCGAGCTGCCCCGCGCGCTGGTCAATGCGCTGCAACAGGGCGCCTCGGGCGCCATTCCGGGCGGCGTCATCATCGCCATGCTGATCGGCATCATCGTCGTGCTGGCCTTTGTGGTGTTCATGGAACGCAGCCAGCGCCGGCTTTTGATCCAATACCCCAAGCGTCAGGTGGGCAACCGCATGATGGGCGGCGAATCAAGCTTCCTGCCGCTCAAGCTGAACACGGCGGGCGTGATCCCGGCGATCTTCGCCTCCTCACTGCTGTTGCTGCCGGCGACTGTGGCGGGTTTCTCCACCACCGGACCGGAATGGGTGACGACCATCGTCGCGCTCCTGGGCCCGGGGCAGCCTCTGTTCCTGGCGTTCTATGCCTCGCTCATTATCTTCTTCACCTTTTTCTACACCTCCCTGGTCTTCAACCCGGAAGAGACAGCGGACAATCTGAAAAAGTATGGCGGCTTTCTGCCGGGCATCCGTCCGGGCAAGCGGACTGCGGAATATCTTGATTATGTGCTCTCGCGCCTGACCGTTATCGGAGCTGCGTATTTGACCATTGTCTGTGTTTTCCCTGAGTTCCTGAAAGCGCAAGTTTCCGGCATCCCGTTCTACATCGGCGGCACATCTTTGCTGATCGTCGTGTCGGTGACGCTTGATACGGTTGGTCAGATTCAGTCCCATCTGCTGGCCCACCAGTATGAAGGCCTGATCAAGAAGACCAAGCTGAAGGGGCGCAAGAGATGAATCTGGTCATGTTCGGCCCGCCTGGCGCGGGCAAGGGCACCCAAGCCAAACGTCTTGTCGCAGACTATGGATGGCTTCAGCTGTCCACCGGCGACATGCTGCGCGCCTCTATCGCAGCTGGCACCGAACTGGGCCGCAAGGTCAAAGGAATCATGGACCGGGGCGACCTGGTTTCCGACGATGTCGTCATCGCACTGATCGAGGAACGTCTGCCGGAAGCTGATATCGCCGGCGGCGCCATTTTCGACGGTTTCCCGCGCACCGTGGCTCAGGCCGAAGCGCTGGACGAGCTCCTGCAATCACGCGGCACGCAGATCGACACGGTCTTGCGGCTCGTGGTGGACCAGGACGAACTGGTGGCGCGCATGGAAAAACGCGCCGCTGAAGAGGGCCGCGCCGACGACACCGTCGAGGCGTTCAAAGTGCGGCTTGAGAATTATAACGCCCAGACCGCGCCGCTGATTCCCTATTATGAGGGGCAGGGCAAACTGTCTGATGTGGACGGTATGGGCGAGATGGACGAGGTTGCTGCACGCATTGCAGCTGCGCTCGGCCAATAAAAGAGCAGCTTCCAGATCAGTCTGGTCTGGAAAAACAGGACGGGTGGCTTCCTCTCGCGGTTGACGTGATCGGTGAGCGCCTATAATAAGCGCCCTTCGCTCGCAGGGGCAGATGTCGAAACAAGCGCCGCCATATCGGTTGCGCTCTTTCGCCGTCTTCTGTGCGAAGGCTGATGAGACAAGGAGAGCGTCGTGGCACGTATCGCCGGCGTCAACATTCCGACTAACAAGCGCGTCACGATCGCGCTGCGCTATATCCACGGCATCGGCCCGGCTATGGCGACGGAAATTTGTGACAAGGTGGGAATTCCCGCCGAAAAACGTGTGAGCCAGCTCACCGACGCAGAAATTTTGCAGATCCGTGAAGCCATCGACGGTGGCTACACCGTTGAAGGTGATCTGCGCCGCGAAGTTGCGGTGAATGTGAAGCGTCTGATGGACCTGGGTTGCTATCGTGGTCTGCGTCATCGCCGCGGCCTTCCGGTCCGCGGTCAGCGCACGCACACCAATGCGCGCACCCGTAAAGGCCCGGCCAAGCCGATCGCCGGCAAGAAGAAGTAAGGAAGCAGGGTAATGGCAAAAGAACCGTCCCGCGTCCGCCGCCGCGAGCGCAAGAATATCACGGCCGGCGTCGCACACGTGAACGCCAGCTTCAACAACACCATGATCACCATCACCGATGCGCAGGGAAATGCGATTTCCTGGTCGTCGGCTGGCGCCATGGGGTTCAAGGGCTCGCGTAAATCCACGCCGTACGCTGCGCAGGTTGCTGCTGAAGATGCAGGCCGTAAAGCGCAAGAGCACGGTGTGAAGACGCTGGAAGTGAAAGTCTCTGGTCCGGGTTCGGGCCGTGAGTCTGCGCTGCGTGCGCTGCAGTCTGTCGGTTTCACGATCACGACGATCCACGACGTGACCTCGATTCCGCACAATGGCTGCCGTCCGCCGAAGCGCCGCCGCGTCTAAATTCAATCGACGCCGTATTGCGTTGATTGACGACTTTGGTCCGGCGCGCAGTCCCCTCGACTGTCGCGCCGCACGCCTGAAGGGGTGATGTCCGTGATTGAGAAGAACTGGCAGGAACTGATCCGCCCGATGAAGCCGGAAATTCAACCTGGCTTTGATCCGGTGCGCCAAGCCAAAATCATTGCTGAGCCGCTCGAGCGCGGCTTCGGCATGACTTTGGGTAATGCGCTGCGCCGTATTCTGCTGTCCTCGCTGCAGGGCGCGTCGATCACGGCCGTGCAGATTGATTCCGTGCTGCACGAGTTCTCGTCCATCAAAGGCGTGCGCGAAGATGTCACCGACATCATCCTGAACCTCAAGCAGGTCGCTCTGCGCATGCATGGCGAAGGTCCCAAGCGCCTGACTCTGAAAAAACAGGGTCCGGGCGAAGTGACCGCCGCCGACATCGAAGAGACCGCCGACGTCGAGATCATCAACAAGGATCACGTCATCTGCACCCTCGACGAGGATGCGGACGTGCGCATGGTCCTGACCGTGAACACCGGCAAGGGCTATGTCCCCGCTGACCGCAACCGTCCCGAAGACGCCCCGATCGGCCTCATCGGCGTGGATGCGCTCTACAGCCCGGTCAAGCGCGTGGCCTATCGCGTGGAGAACACGCGTGAAGGTCAGGTGCTCGACTATGACAAGCTGATCCTGGAAGTCGAAACCAACGGTGCTGTGACCCCTGAAGACGCCGTGGCTTACGCCGCGCGCATCTTGCAGGACCAGTTCCAGATCTTCGTGAACTTCGAAGAGCCCTCTGAAGCCCGTGCGGCTGAAGATGACAAACCCGAGCTGGACTTCAACCCGGCCCTCCTCAAAAAGGTGGACGAGCTGGAACTGTCCGTGCGTTCGGCGAATTGCCTGAAGAACGACAACATCGTCTATATCGGCGACCTCATTCAGAAGTCCGAGGCGGAAATGCTCCGCACCCCGAACTTCGGTCGCAAATCGCTCAACGAGATCAAGGAAGTTCTCGCACAGATGGGTCTGCATCTGGGCATGGACGCGCCGAACTGGCCGCCGGAGAACATCGAAGATCTCGCCAAAAAATATGAGGATCAAATCTAGAGCGTTTTCCGGAAAAGTGGTTGCCGGTTTTCCGGACTGAAAACGCTCCAGATAATGTTAATCATGTGACATCTCATTCTAGAATGAGATGTTCACCGGGTCGGCGCGCCGCGAGGCGTCCCTAACCGGGATTGAAGGAGAACACCGATGCGTCATGGCGTCGCCCACCGCAAGCTTAACCGCACCTCGACCCACCGTCGCGCCATGTTCGCCAACATGGCCGCGTCGCTGATCGAGCACGAACAAATCGTCACCACCTTGCCGAAGGCCAAAGAGCTCAAGCCGATCATGGACAAGCTCATCACCCTGGCCAAACGCGGTGATCTGCATGCTCGCCGTCAGGCGATCTCCAAGATCCGCAACAAGGATCAGGTGGCCAAGCTGTTTGAAGCCCTCGGCCCGCGCTATCAGGAACGCCAGGGTGGCTACACCCGCGTTCTGAAAGCCGGCTTCCGTCATGGCGATAACGCCCCGATGGCCGTGATCGAACTGGTTGATCGCGATCCGTCCGCCAAAGGCGCCGCCGACCGTGCGCGCGAAGAGGCGACCGAGGCTGCAGAAGACTAGGTCTTCGCACTCGCGACAATACGAAAAGCCCCGCTCGACAGAGCGGGGCTTTTTGCATTCAAGCGGGAGTGTTCAGCTCGGGTTCGAGGCCATGCCCAACGCCTCGCGCGCTTTGGCGCGGTGGGCGTCCGTGATCGCGCCGCCCACTTGCAAGATGATGGTGGTCAAAACCGTGCCGTCATCGGCGTATCCGACGAAGCCGAGAAAATCGGGGATGATGTCGAAGATCCATAGAAAATAGAGCAGGCCCAGGGCGAGGGCGGCGCGCACCTGAAGCGGCGTTTCAGGGTCGCGCATGGCGTAATAGGCGGCGACAAGATCCTCGAGAAACGGGATTTGCCGGGCGACTCGCTGGACCTTGGGCCAGAAGCCGGCTTCGACTTTGGCTTCGTCGCGCTCAAACTCGTCTTCGGTCCGCTCGGCCGCTTCGGCCACGCGCTGCAGGGCCAGCTCCTCGGCGCGATCCAGCGCAGGCGTCCGCCCCTCCCGATAAAGCGGGGTGTAGGCCGCTTCGGCCTTCGCCTGAATTTTCGACAGCGCCTTTTCGCCCTTGCCGCGGCGGAATATCAGGCGATTGATCGTGTGGCGCATGACGTTTCCCTTCCTGAGCAGTTTAGCCCAATTTCTGACGAGATGTGTGTCGAACTTGCGAAATCGTAATCGCTCAGCCCCTGTTCAGGCCCGGTCCGCCACCTTAAATCGGTCTGGCATTTGCTTTGTCATTACAGGCTTGCCCCCAAGGAGATTGCTCCATGATCCGAACCCTGTCCCTCGCGCTTGCTGCGAGCGCCACGCTTATCGCGCCCGTTTCTGCGCAAGACCAAGCTGTTCCCGAGACACAGGCTCAGGTTCAGCTGTCGTTTGCGCCCGTGGTGCGCCAGGCCGCGCCCGCAGTGGTGAATGTGTATTCGCGCCGGGTCATTGCTCAACGCACGCCCTTCGCCGGCGATCCCTTTTTTGAGCGCTTTTTCGGCCCGCAGGTGCGCGAGCGCGAAGTGAACTCGCTCGGGTCGGGCGTGATCGTGGACGCCAGCGGCGTCATCGTCACAAATAATCATGTGGTTCAGGGCGCCCAGGATCTGCGTGTGGTGTTGTCTGACCGGCGCGAATACGAGGCGGAGCTGCTGCTGGCGGACGAGCGCACGGATCTGGCGGTTCTGAAGATCAGCACCGACGAAGCGCTGCCTGTGCTGCCGTATGATGACGCCGGCGACAGCGAAGTCGGCGATCTGGTGCTCGCCATCGGTAATCCGTTCGGCGTGGGCCAGACCGTAACCAGCGGCATCGTCTCCGCCCTGGCGCGCACTGATGTGGGCATTTCCGACTACGCCTTCTTCATCCAGACCGATGCTGCGGTGAATCCCGGCAATTCCGGCGGCGCGCTGGTGGACATGGATGGCCAGCTGATTGGCGTGAACACCGCCATTTTCTCGCGCTCGGGCGGGTCGAACGGCATCGGCTTCGCCATTCCCTCTGAAATGGTGCGCACCGTAGTCGAGGCCGCCCTTGTGGATGGCGAGATCATCCGGCCCTGGCTTGGCGCACGGCTGCAGCCCGTCACTCAGGATCTCGCCAGCTCGCTGGGTCTCGACCGTCCGCGCGGCGCGATCGTCGCCGATTTGTGGGGCGGCGGCGCTGCGGATCGCGCCGGGCTCGAACAAGGCGATGTGGTGATTGCGGTCGACGGCGTCGAGGTCAATGACGAGATCGGCGCCCGGTTTCGCTTTGCGACCCGCATGATCGGCGACCGCGCGCAGCTCACTGTCCTGCGCGACGGGCGCGAGCGGGTGCTGACTGTGGAGGCGGAACCCGCGCCGGGCGCGGTTGAGGGCGCACGCATGGAGATTTCCGGCGAGAACCCGTTCCGCGGCGCCGAACTGGTCCAGCTCAGCCCCGCCTTTAATGAGGAGAACGGGATTGATCCGTTTCAGGATGGCGTGCTGGTCTCAGGCGTCTCGCGCCGCTCTGCTGCAGCCTATTTCGGCTTTCGTCCGGGGGATCGCATCCTCTCGGTCAATGACGAGCGGGTCGAAACCCTGATCGATCTCAACCGCATCCTGCGCGAGCTGGAAGGCGAGAAAACCTGGCCCGTCGAGATCGAACGTCAGGGTGAACGCTTCTCGCGCACCCTGTCGCTTTAAGAGCTCAGGACCACAACGCCGCATCCGCCCAGGGCGTGGGGACCCGCAAGGTTCCGCGCTCTGGCGCGGCGTCCGTCAGCGGTCTCATCCGCCACGCGTCGCGCCATTCTGGTTTGAGCGGATAGGGCGCCGCGACCGGGCTGACCTGATCAAAGCCGCACAGGGTGTAATAGTTCGGGTCACCCAGTACGAGCATGGCGCTCACTGATTCCGCCTTGAGCTGTCGCGCCGCGTCTTCGATAAGGGCGCGGCCCAGTCCCTGACGCTGGGCTTGGGGCGCCACGCAAAGCGGCCCCAGCAGCGCCACACGCGTATCGTCATCTGTAACGGAGCATCGCGTCAGGACGGCGTGCCCGGCAATGCTGAGCCCTGTCCACGCGGTCAGGGACAAGACATCGGGATGGCCGAGCAGGTCAGCGACCAGTCCGGTCAGGTCTTCATCGGGAAACGCTTCGGGATAGAGCGCAAGAAGCGCCTTATGATCTTCAGGCGTGCTGATTGTGATCCGGGTGGCGTCCATGATGCGTCTTACTCGCGATTGAGAGCTCGCCAGGCGATGTCGCGTCGACAGACGCCTTCGGGCCAGTCAATTGCGTCCACAGCCTTGTAGCACCGCTCTACGGCCTGTTTGAGGTCATCGCCCACGGCAGTGACGTTCAGCACCCGGCCACCGGTCGCGATCAGATCGCCGGCGTCGTTCGTGCCTGTGCCGGCATGAAAGATCGTGACGCCGTTGATGTCGCCCGCCGCCTTCACATTCTTGATCACAGAACCCTTTTCATAGGCGCCCGGATAGCCGCGAGTCGCCAGCACCACACTTGCGGACGGGCGCGCCTGATCCACGACAGGCAGGAGGGACTTGAAGTCGTTTTCGGGCATGCCGCCCGTGGCGCAGGCCAGCAGGACCGGCACGATGTCATCCAGAAGCGACGCCATCAGAACCTGGCATTCAGGATCGCCGAAGCGGACATTGAACTCGACCACTTTGGGGCCTTCAGCGGTGATCATCAAACCGATGTACAGCACGCCCTGATAGGGGTGGCCGGCCTGATTGAGACCGTCGAGCATGGGCGCGGCGATCTCTTCATCTACTTGCGCCATCAGTTCGGGCGTCATCACCGGGGCGGGGCAATAGGCGCCCATGCCGCCGGTATTGGGGCCCTCGTCATGATCCAGAAGGCGCTTGTGATCCTGACAGGCGGGCAGGGTGATGCGGTTCACGCCATCGGTCAGCACGAAGACGCTGGCTTCCTCGCCATGCATGAATTCCTCGATCACCAGCTCAGCCGAAGCGTCGCCGAACTTGCCCGACAGCATGTCTTCGGCTTCTGCTTTGGCCTCCTCAAGGGTGGGGGCGATCACAACGCCCTTGCCGGCGGCCAGGCCATCAGCCTTGAGCACATAGGGCGCGTCCAGCGTGTCCAGGAACGCCTTGGCTTTACCGGCATCCGTGAAGCGACCATAAGCGGCGGTCGGCACGCCCAGCTTCGCCATCAGATCCTTGGAGAACCCTTTGGAGGCTTCCAGTTGCGCCGGCTCTTTGTTGGGGCCGAACACGTCAAATCCGCGCGCGCGAAGCATGTCCGCCGCGCCGAGCGCGAGCGGCGCTTCCGGGCCGATGACGATCAGGTCCGGCTCCAGCTGAAGCGCGAGCGCTTGCAGCCCTTCAAGGTCATCAGGCTGGACGTCAAAGCACGGACCGATCTGATCCAGCGCGACGCTTCCCGGCGCGGACCAGACCGTGTCCACCAGCGGGCTCTGTGCGATTTTCCAGGCCAGGGCGTGCTCACGGCCGCCCGATCCGATGATGAGAATGTTCATGTGCCGCCCTTGCCGTCTTCAGCGCAATTGCTACGCCCGATATCCTTGGTGCCTGCTGAATGGCCTTGGGAAGGCCGCACGTCAACGGCGCCTGAGCGGTACACGACGCCCGAATCCGCAGCTAGGGTGAGCCCATGACTGACGCCAGCGCCTCCAACACGCCCGAATATACCGTCTCTGAACTGTCCAATGCGCTCAAGCGCACGGTGGAGCAGGCCTATGACCATGTGCGGGTGCGCGGCGAGCTGGGGCGCGTGACAATCGCCAAGTCCGGCCATGTCTATCTGGACATGAAGGACGAGAAGGCCGTCATTGACGCCGTGATGTGGAAGGGCGTGGCCGCCCATCTCAATTTCCGGCCTGAAGAAGGCCTCGAAGTGATTGCTGAAGGGCGGCTCTCCACCTTCCCGGGACGCTCGAAATACCAGATGATCATCGAGCGCATGGAGCCGGCGGGCGAGGGCGCCCTGATGGCGCTGCTGGAGGCGCGCAAAAAGGCGCTGGCGGCGGAAGGCCTGTTCGCGCCAGATCGCAAGCAGGCTCTGCCCTATCTGCCGCGGGTGATCGGCGTCGTGACCTCGCCCACAGGCGCGGTGATCCGCGACATCCTGCATCGACTGGAGGATCGCTTCCCCACCCATGTCCTGCTCTGGCCGGTGCTGGTGCAGGGCGACAAGGCCGCCGACCAGATCACCCGCGCCATCGAAGGCTTCAACGCCATAACGCCGGGCGGTCCCGTGCCTGTGCCAGACCTTCTGATCGTGGCGCGGGGCGGGGGCTCTATCGAGGATTTGTGGTGTTTTAACGAGGAGAGCGTGGTGCGCGCCGCCGCAGCGTCGCGCATCCCGCTGATCTCCGCGGTGGGGCACGAAACCGACACCACCTTGATCGATTACGCCTCGGATCGCCGCGCGCCCACGCCCACCGGGGCGGCGGAGATTGCAGTGCCGGTCCGGCGCGAGCTGGCTGAACGCATCTCCACCACCAGCGCCCGGTTGATGAGCGCCCTGGTGCGCGGGCTCGACCGGAAAGCCGCCGATCTCAAATCCGCCTCACGCGGGCTACCCAGCCCCAAGGCGATGCTCAATGAAAACGCACAAAAGCTCGACTTCATCGCCAGCCGGCTCAATGGCGCGGCGCAGACAGGTCTGGAGCGCAAGCAGAACCGGCTTCAGACCGCCGCGCTCCAGATGCGCCCGGCGGCGCTCAGGCGCGATCTGGCGCTGAAAGGCGAGCGTTTTACTCAAGCAAGCGCCCGTCTGGACCAGGCTTTCCGGCGTGACCTGTCAGATCAGAAACGGACCCTGTCCGGCCTGGGCGCCCGGCTTGAATCCCTATCGCACAAATCCGTGCTCAAGCGCGGCTTTGCGCTGGTCAAGGATGAGCACGGCGCTCTGGTGCGTCAGGGCGCGGCGCTAGCAGCCGGGCAGGCGGTGTCGCTGGTCTTTGATGACGCCGAACGCCGAGCGGTGATTGACGGCGCGCCCTCAGTTCCCGCCGCAGCGTCGCCTCGGGTCTCGCCAGCAAAGCCTAAGCCTGCACCCAAAGCGAAAAAGCGCCCCGCCAATCCGGATCAGGGCAGCCTGTTCTAGGCGGCTCTCAAGCGCTTGAGGAATTGAGCCACGTCTTCTCGCAGCTTGTCCGCCTGACGCCCTAGATCATCAGAGGACTCCACCAGGCCTTGAGCGGAACTGGCGGTGCTCTGCACGCTGCTCAGCACACCTACAATCGTTTGCGACACGGATCCGGCGCTCTGGGCGGTCTGCTCGGTGTTGCGGCTGATCTCGGCGGTCGCCGCGTTCTGCTCTTCCACGGCGGCGGAGATCGACGTGGACACCCCGTTCACCCGATCGACGGAGCGCGCCACATCCTCGATCGCTTCGACCGCGCTCTTCACAACGGTCTGGATATTATTGATCTGTTCAGAGATTTCATCGGTCGCCTTGGCGGTCTGACCGGCCAGGGACTTCACTTCGCTGGCCACAACCGCAAAGCCCTTGCCGGCGTCACCCGCGCGGGCGGCTTCGATGGTGGCGTTCAACGCCAGAAGGTTGGTTTGCTCGGCGACGCCTGTGATCAGGGTGATGATCTCGCCGATTTTCTGGGCGGCCTCATCCAGCGTGTTCATGGTGACGCGGGTGCGTTCAGCCTGTTCCGCGGCCTTGTGCGAGCCGTCTGCGGCTTCGCCCGCGCTTGATGAGATTTCCTGAATAGCCTTGGTCAGCTCAGATGAGGCGCCCGCCACGCTCTGAGCTGTGGCGGTGGCTTCTTCGGCGGCGGCTGCGACGGTCGAAGCCTGTTGAGACGAGGTCTCGGCATCTTTCGCCATGGTGCGCGCGCTGTCGGCCAGATGGGTGGAGGTTTTCGCCAGCGTGTCGGAAATAACCCCGATCTGGGCTTCCATCTCGTTGGCGAGCGTATCAAACATCTCCAGCCGCTCTTCATTCTGGCGCTCATAAATGACGCTGAGCACCAGCTCCATATCGAGCATGACCGCTTTGACCAGAACCGAGACACGCTTGCGCGCCGCTTCGGCATGGCCTCTCCAGCCGCTGAGACCGCCTTGTTGGCGGCGCTCGTCGAGCACCGCCTGGATCAGGTCCATCATCAGGAAGTTGTAGGCGCCGAAATACCATTGCGGCTGCAGTTTCAAACGGGCGTGCGCATTGCCGATCGCCGTGACGGAGCGGGCGTACTCCTCGTCAAACTTGGCGTCTGCGATCCGCAGCCAGTGTTCCAGCTGCTTTGACCGGGCGTGCTTGACGCCAGCCTCGCCGCCGAACATGCCGTAGATCTCGGGCCAGCCTTTAAGGTGCTCATAAAAGGCGTCCAGAATTCCGGGAAATTCGCGCTCGATGACCGGCTTGAGCCGCCGCAACAATTCCCGTTCCTCCTCCTCGATTTTCATGAAGGCGACGCGGGTTTTGAAATCAATCGAATAGGACATGGGGCCCTGCAAAGCTGTTTGTGAATCGCGCTCGTTCAGCACACAGCGACACTCGTGCGGGAGTGGTTAACAGCTCGCTTCACCACTGCAGTGATCACTGCTCAACGTTTGAGCGCAGTTTGCAGATAGGGCCAGGCCGACCAGACCGTCAGCAGCGCCAGGAACCAGACCGCGCCGATCCAGTAATGATACCACAGAGCCACATCGTGAAATCCGGTAGCAATTAATGCGAAAGGAGCTGCTGTTACAACCATTTGCAGCGCAGTCTTGATCTTCGCCGTCAGGGTGACGTGCAGCGTGCCCGGCGAGGGGCGGACAAAGCGCAAGACGGTGATTGCGACATCACGTCCCACAATCACCAGAACAGGTAAAACCAGATAGGCGTCAAACCCGCTGATCGCGCAAAAGGCGATTAGATAGGCGCCCACCAAGGCCTTGTCGGCGATGGGGTCGAGCAAGGCGCCCAGGGCGCTTTCCGCGTTCAGCAAGCGCGCCAGCCAGCCGTCGAGCCAGTCCGTCAGCGCGGCGATAATGAACACCAGTGCTGAGAGGAGCCCCAGACGCACCGCCTCGCTTTCCGCGACCGCTTGTGAGCTTTGCACCAGCAACAGGGCGCCCAGCGGTCCGGCGAGCGCACGCGCCAGGGTTAGGGCGTTGGGCAGCTGGCGGAGGGCGCTATTCATGGAAATGCTCGTAAATTTTGCGGGCGAGCGCTTTTGAGACGCCGTCCACCGCTTCCAGATCCGCCAGATTGGCGCGGGAGACTGCTTTCGCCGAGCCGAAATGCTTCAGAAGGGCGCTCTTGCGATTGGCTCCGACGCCGGCGATGTCATCCAGCGGATTCTCGCGCATCTGCTTGGCGCGTTTGGCGCGGTGGCCGGTGATAGCGAAGCGGTGCGCCTCGTCGCGGATGCGCTGCAGATAATACAGTACCGGATCATTCATCGCCATGCGGATCGGAGGCTTGCCCGGCATGTAGAAGACTTCACGTCCCGCATCCCGGTCCGGGCCTTTGGCGACAGCGGCGACCGCCACATCGTCGACGCCCAGCTCTTCCATCACCTCCATCACGGACGACAGCTGCCCCTTGCCGCCATCAATCAGGATCAGGTCGGGCACGGGTGCGCCGTCCTCACGATCTTTCTGAAGCCGGGTGAAACGCCGCCGGATCATCGCCTTCATCATGGCGAAGTCATCATTGGTGGCCGCATCGTCGCCCTTCATGTTGAACCGCCGATAGCTCTGTTTATCAAAGCCGTCCGGTCCCGCCACAATCATGGCGCCGAGCGCGTTCGTGCCCTGGATGTGGGAGTTGTCATAGACCTCGATGCGATCCGGGCGCTCGTCGAGATCAAACACTTTCGCCACCCCATCCAGCAGTTTCGCCTGGGACTGGCTTTCCGCCAGCGTTCTGCCGAGGGCTTCCTTGGCGTTGCGTTCCGCGGCTTCAACCAGCGCTTTTTTCGAGCCGCGGAGCGGGGTCTTGATCTCCACGGAATGCCCGGCGCGCAAGCTCAGCGCTTCGGCCAGCAGGTCAGCCTGCTGCGGGGCCTCGCCGGTCAGGATCAGGCGCGGCGCCGGTTTGTCGTCATAGAATTGTGCAATGAAAGCGGCGAGAATTTCATCGGTGGACGCATCCGCTTCGTGCTTGGGATACAGGGAGCGATTGCCCCAGTTCTGGCCGGCGCGGAAGAAGAAGATCTGTACGCAGGTCTTGCCGCCCTCCTGGTGCAGGGCGATCACGTCCGCCTCTTCAACGCCATCGGGATTGACGTCTTGCTGGCTGGTCACGGCGGCGATGGCGCGGATACGGTCGCGCAGCTTGGCGGCGGTCTCAAAGTCGAGATTTTCCGAGGCTTCGGTCATTTCAGTCTGTAGTCGCTGACGCAGCGTATTGGAGCGCCCCGACAAGAAGTCCTTCGCTTCGCGCACCAGCTCGTCATAGTCAGCCGGGCTGACCAGATCGACGCACGGCCCGGCGCACCGCTTGATCTGATAGAGCATGCACGGACGCGTGCGGGACTCATACGTGCTGTCTGTGCAAGTCCGGATACCGAAGGCCTTTTGCAGGGTGTTCAGCGTGTTGTTGACCGCGCTGGGGCTGGCGAAGGGGCCGTAATAATCGCCCTTGGCCTTGCGCGCGCCGCGGTGCTTGACCAGCTGCGGACTCTCATGCTCGCGCCGGATCAGGATGTAGGGAAAGCTCTTGTCGTCGCGCAGCAGAATGTTGAAGCGCGGCTTCAGGCGCTTGATCAAATTCGCTTCCAGCAACAGCGCTTCGGTCTCGGTGCGGGTGAGGACGAACTCCATGGACCGCGTCAGCGAGATCATCAGGGCGATGCGGTTGGTATGCCCGCCGGTCTTGGCGTAATTGGACACCCGGTTCTTGAGCTTTTTCGCCTTGCCCACATACAGGACTTCACCGTCCGCGCCATACATGCGGTAGACGCCCGGCCCCTGGGACAGGGTCTTCACATAGTCGGCGATGATCTCCGGACCGGTGCGATACTCCTGCGGCGCCGGCTTGGGGCCAGCGTCTGAGGAGCCGTCAAGCGGCGGAGCGTCGGGGCGATTGGCTTTGACCATGGGCCTAAGATAGGCGCGAAGAACTGAGTCGTCAGCGCCAGCGGCTGAGACTGACGCCCACGCTCTGCGCATCCTCCAGCGCTGTCAGCTTGTCCAGCGTCAGATCGAGCCGTTTGACCCGCGGATCGGCGAACAGGGTGTCGGCGATGGTCTGCGCCAGATCTTCCAGCAGATCATGATGGGCGGCGCCGACGATCTGACGCACGGTTTCGGCCATGGCGGCGTAATTGACCGCTTCGCCCAGCGCGCCGTGAGGATGTGTCGCTTCGGGCGCGACTTCGGCTTCAAGGCTGATTTCCAGCGGCTGTTTGCGGCCGCGCTCTGAATCATACACGCCCACTTCCGCGTCCAGGCGCAGACGATTGACGCGCACGCTGACCCGTTCGCCCGCAAAATCGGGGCGAGGGTTCGCGGCGTTTTGTGCAGCCAGAGCGTCGAGTTTCATAAGGTGGCCTCTACATCCATCTCTCAGACAGCGGTATAAGCCGGAATGTCCGCGCGCCAAACCGCTGAGGGCTGACAGAGTGCAGATAGGATTATCATGAGCGATCACAGCTGCGACAAACCCGCCGCGCTCGTCACCGGCGGCGCCAAGCGCCTGGGGCGCGCTTTCATCGAGGCGCTGGCGGCGGACGGCCATGATGTGATCATTCATTACAACAGCTCGTCAGACGCGGCTGAGGCTCTGGCGGCCGAGCTGTCACAGACCGGCGTGCGGGCGATCGCGCTGGGCGCAGACCTCAGCCAACCCGAAGAGGCGGCAGGCCTGATCGCGCGCGCCAATCAGGCGCTGGGCCCGGTGGGGGTTCTGGTCAATTCCGCGTCGGTGTTTGAACAAGACCAGCTCGAAGATGTTGGTGCGGACAGTTTCAACCGTCACATGACGGCGAACACGCTGGCGCCCGCGCTTCTGACCAAGGCGCTGGCCGGGCAGGGGCTGGAGCGGGCGTGTGTGATCAATGTGCTCGATTACAAGCTGTTCAATCTCAACTCCGATTATTTCTCCTACACGCTCTCGAAAGCCGCGCTAAAAACCATGACCGAGATGCTGGCGAAATCGCTGGCCCCCAAGGTGCGCGTGAACGCCATCGCGCCGGGCCTGACCCTGCCAAGCGCGCATCATTCCGAAGCCGAGTTCGAGCGGGTTCATAGCGACACCCCCCTCAATACGGGCTCTACGCCTGACGATCTGGTCGCCGCCCTGCGCTTTTTCGTGCATACGCCGTCTGTTTCAGGCCAGACCTTGTGCGTGGATGGCGGCCAGCATTTTGACCCAAGGCTCAGCCGGGACGTGTTTGAGGCGTTGTGATCCGGCTCACACCCGTCCGGGTGTTCGCTCCTCGCTAAAGCTGCGGGCGCGGTCGCGCTTGCGAACCCTTTGGGTTCGATGCTCATCAGCGATAGATGTGCGCTTTACCCCCGGCGCACCACAGCCTTTTCGCCGCAGCTGGGGCGGCGAATCTCGACGGCGGTCAGACCCGGCAGGGTCTTCTCAAGCCGTTCAAACACCCAGAACGCGATGGCTTCGAGCGAGGGGTGTTCGAGCCCTTCCACATCATTGAGGAGGCGGTGGTCGAGCTGATCGCGGATCTTGTTGATCTCGGCGTCGATCTCCCAGAAATCGCGCACCATGCCGCTTTCGGCCGCACGCGGTCCGGTCAGCGTCACGGTTCCGGCGAAAGAATGCCCATGCATCCGTGAAAACGGATGGCTGGCGTCCTTGTGCTCGAAATGGTGCGCAGCGTCGAAGGTGAAGTCCTTCGAGATTTCCAGATGTAGATCGGCCATGGGATCAGGGTTTCTTGTTCAAGCAAGCCGGGCCATATACAGCCCTAAAGCCCAAAAGAGAACCTTTGACTGCGGTTTGACGCAGTCTTGCTGGAAAGACCGCTCCATGTCCGATGCTCCGACGCCCCGCTCGATCACCAAGCTGACCCTCGCGCTCTGGGCCTTGCCGGTTCTGGCGGGCTTTGTGGTGCTGGCTCTGGCCTACGCCCTGAACTGGGAGCCCTGGTTCGGCTTCGCCAGCATTATCGCCGGCGCTCTGCTGACCATCATGCTGGTGGGCAACCACTATAATGTCGGCCCGGACGCTTAAGGCGCCTGTTCTAACGGCTTCAACGTCACCAGCGACCAGACATGACCATATGGGTCGCGCACCTTGCCGTGACGGCCGAAGAACTCATCGGTGACGTCCCGGATAGAGGTGCACCCGGCCTCGACGGCGCGTAAGTGCCAGGCGTCCGCATCATCCACCTGCAGGCTGATAGTGAAAGTGGTGCGGTCCCCTAGAGTCGGCGGCGCGACATTGCCGGTCATCGCCTCATGCTCTGGAAATTCGTCCGCCATGAAGATGACCCCGCCATTGATGCGCAGGGCGGCGTGGCCGAGCTTGCCCTCAAACTCATAGCGTTCGGCTTCTTCGGCGCCGAAGGCGGTCTCGTAAAACCTGATCGCCCCCAGCCCATTACGGACGGACAGATACGGCGCGACAGCGTGGCGGGCGGGGGCTTGGGGCATGGCGCGTGCTCCACTGGCTAGAACATTTGCGAACGATCCCCAGCTTAGCCCATAGTCCGCCCCATGAGTGATCTGTTTTCTTCCGCCGGACTTGAAACCGAGGCGCCGCGACCGCTGGCCGACCGTTTGCGTCCGCAAACCCTCGAAGACGTGGTGGGTCAGGACCATGTGCTGGGCCCGGAGGGGCCGCTCGGGCGCATGCTGGCGCAGGGGCGTCTGTCCTCCCTGATCCTGTGGGGCCCGCCCGGCGTGGGCAAGACCACCATTGCGCGGCTTCTGGCGGAACGCGCGGGGCTTGAGTTTGACGCCATCTCGGCGGTGTTCTCGGGCGTCGCCGATCTCAAGAAAGCGTTTGAGCGCGCCCGCGCCCGGCGTCAGGCGGGGCGGGGCACGCTTTTGTTTGTGGACGAGATCCACCGCTTCAACCGCGCCCAGCAGGACGGCTTTCTGCCCGTCGCCGAAGAAGGGATCATCACCCTTGTGGGCGCCACCACGGAAAATCCCAGTTTCGAGCTGAACGCCGCTTTGCTGTCGCGCTGTCAGGTCATGGTGCTTAAGCGGCTCGACGCCGAGGCGCTGGAAAAACTGCTCAAGCGCGCCGAGGCCGAGGAGGGGACCACGCTCCCCCTCTCGCAAGACGCGCGTGAAGGCCTGATCGCCATGGCTGATGGCGATGGGCGCTACATGCTCAACCTGGCTGAAGAGTTGATCGCGCTGAAACCCGACGCGCCGCTCGATCTCAAGGACTTGTCCTCGGTGCTGCAAAAGCGCGCCCCGGTCTACGACAAGGACCGCGAGGAGCATTACAACCTCATCTCCGCGCTTCATAAGTCGGTGCGCGGCTCGGATCCGGACGCCGCGCTCTACTGGCTGGCGCGGATGCTGAGCGCGGGCGAGGACCCGCTCTATCTGGCGCGGCGGATCGTCAGAATGGCCAATGAGGAGATCGGCCTGGCTGATCCCGGCGCCGTGCACGCAGCGCTGGCGGCCAAGGATGTCTATGAGTTTCTCGGCAGTCCCGAGGGCGATCTGGCGCTGGCCCAGGCGGTGGTTCATATCGCCTGCGCGCCCAAGTCCAACGCCGTTTACGCCGCGTGGAAAGCCGCCCTGCGCACCGCCAAGGGCACCGGCTCTCTGATGCCGCCCGCTCACATCCTCAACGCCCCCACCAAGCTCATGAAGGATGTGGGCTATGGCCAGGGGTATGAGTACGACCATGATGTGGAGGGCGGGGTGTCAGGCCAGAATTATTTCCCCACCGAAATGGGCAAGCCGCCGACCTTTTATGAGCCCAAACCCCAGGGCCGCGAAGCCGCGCTTCTGGAACGGCTGGAGCGGTTCCGCGCGGTGAGGGCGGAGCGGGCCAAGCGCGGGGATTAGGCGCTTGCGTCTATGTCATCCGGTAATGCTGGAACGGGCTCAGGCACAGGACCATACCGATTTGCCTCTGGCATGCCGGGACTGTTCAGAAGGTTCACATACCAAGCCCAAACCGGAACGCCGATAAAGAGCAGACCGATTGCGCAAATCAGTATTGCTATTGGCATGCCTATGATCAGTGGAACGGCGATACTCAGAATTACCAAGCTGAAGAGCCCAGTTGGGGGTGCTATCGCCCAGACCCAGGACTTCCCCAGATCGTGAATGCGCTGAATGGTCCAAAATATCTGATCCAATGTGGATGCGATCAGCAAGATGCCGAGGGTGAGGGGTAGAATTGCAAAACTGACGAAGCCCCAAAACTGATAAAAATGTAGCGCTAAGGCCAAGGCGCTAATCATGACGGCAATTGAAGCGATAAAGTTCACAATGCTGGCTGACATAGTCGCACGCCACACTTGCGGGGCATTCATCAATATGTGCCATCGGTTATATTTAGGTGCGGCCACTCTCCCCCTCGGCGTTCCAGAAATACGCAGATTGGAGGGGTGAAAACTCTCTAGCCGATGGACGAAGAGATAGAACAGCATCAGCTGAGTGTATCTCTGCAAATGAGGGTGTCCATCGCTCATGGGCTCCCGCATCAATTCCTTGCGCCAGCGCGCTCACGCGCCTAACCCTCTCGCTCATGCAACATGTGCTTCTCATAGCGCTGGGCGGCGCGTTGGGCGCGGTGTCGCGGCATGTCGTCAATCAGGCGGGACTGCGCCTGATCGGGCCGGAATGGCCGTACGGCACCTTCACGGTGAATGTGCTGGGTTGTTTCCTCTTGGGCGGTCTGGTGGGCTGGCTGGCGTTGGCCGGACGGGCTGACGCGACCGAGCTGCGCTATGCGCTGGGCGTAGGGTTTCTGGGCGCGTTCACGACGATGAGCGCCTTCTCCCTCGACGTCATGGTGATGGTGGAGCGCAAGACTTATGGTATGGCCGCGATGTATGCGGGCGGGACGCTGATGGCCTCGATGGTCGCGGTGTTCGCCGGGCTCATCCTGGCGCGAAAGGTATTTGCCGCATGAGCGGAGTTCAAACCAAAGACGTAACCCAAGACGAAGACGAGATGCGTCTTGATCGCTGGTTCAAAAAGCATTTCCCCCATGTCAGCCATGGCATGATCGAGAAATTGCTGCGCAAGGGCCAGATCCGCGTCGAGGGCGGCCGCGCCAAGGGCAATCAGCGCCTGAGCGCGGGGCAGTCCGTGCGCATCCCGCCCATGCCCGAACCGGGCGAGCAGAGCGACGCGCCGTCAATCAATCGCGATGACGCCGCCTTCGCCCGATCCTTGGTGATTTATCAGGACAAGCATCTGATCGCGCTCAACAAGCCGCCGGGGCTGGCGGCGCAGGGCGGCTCCAAGATCAAGATGCATCTTGATCATTTGCTGCAGGCGTTCGGCAAGGGTGATCAGAAGCCGCGTCTCGTTCACCGGCTCGATAAAGACACCTCCGGCGTCATGGTGGTGGCCAAGACCGCGCAAAGCGCCAAATCCCTCGCGCGCCTGTTTCAGACCCGCGATGTGAAAAAGACCTATTGGGCGGTCTGCCTGGGCGTGCCGAACCCACGCGCCGGCGAGATCAAGGGCTTCATGAAGAAGTCCATGGAAGGCGATCGCGAGCTGATGGTCGGCGCACACCATGGCGAAGAGGGCGCCCAGCATGCGCTGACCCGCTACGCCGTGGCCGATAATGCGGGCCAACGCGTGAGCTGGGTCGTGCTGCGGCCCGAGACGGGGCGCACCCACCAGCTGCGCGTGCACATGCAGGCCCTGGGGCATTCCATCTATGGGGACGGCAAATACCCGTGCGATTATCCTGATCCTGAAGGGTTGTCGCGCAAGCTGCACCTGCATGCGCGCAAGATCGAGATCCCGCGCGACGGACAGACGCCTTTGGTGCTGGAAGCGGATCTGCCGCGCCATATGGCCGACAGTTTTGACGCGCTGGGCTTTAACCCTGACGACAATCTGATGCTGGTCGAGGAGGCGCTCACATGAGCGAACTCAAGCTCGCCGTCTTTGACGTGGACGGCACGTTGGTGGATAGCCGCGAGGTGATCCACCGCGCCATGAGCCGCGCCTTTGATCGCGCCGGGCTGGGCGAGATTCCCTATGACAAGGTGCGCATGATTGTCGGGCTGGAGCTGACCGAAGCCGTGCTGCGTCTGGCGCCGGCTGACTATCCCGCCGAGCGCATTCCCGAACTCGCCAATTTCTACAAGCAGGCCTTTGTGGAGATGCGCGCCCAGGACGGGTTCTCAGAACCGCTCTATGACGGCGCCCGTGAAACCGTGGAGCGCCTGGCCGATGAAGGTTGGCTCTTGGGCGTCGCCACGGGCAAGGCGCGGCGCGGGCTTGATATCGTGTTTGAGCATCATGGCCTTCACAAGCATTTCCAGACGCTTCAGACCGTGGATGGCGGGGCGGGCAAGCCCGATCCGCGCATGGTGCTGGACGCGATGAAGGAAACCGGCGTCGACGCCGCGCGCACCGTGATGATCGGCGACACCAGCTGGGACATGCTGATGGCGCGCGCGGCCAACACCCATGCGCTGGGCGTCTCTTGGGGCTTTCACACCCATGACGAGATCGCCGAGGGCGGCGCCCATTCCATCCATGATGAATTTGACCATCTGAATGCGGCGCTCGACGCCTTTGCTGAAACCGGAGCGACGCCTGCATGAGCATGTCGAAAGCCAAGGCGGAAAACCGCGAACTGCCCAAGCGTTTCTATAAAGAGGTCAGCCTGCAGCCCGGCGAGGGCGGCTGGTCCGTGCTTTTGGACGGGCGCCCGGTGAAAACCCCCGCCAAGCGCGCCTTGCGTGTGCCGTCCGAAATGCTGGCGCAGGCGCTGGCGGCGGAATGGTCGGCGCAGGAGACGGTGATTGATCCGTTCACCATGCCGATCACGCGCATCCTGCATGTGGCGCTCGACCGGATCGAGGCCGTGCGTGACGGCGCAGCGGAGGAAGTGGCGAAGTTCGGGCGCACGGATTTGCTCAGCCATCGTGCCGACGAGTCAGGCCTCGCCGCCCGTCAGGCCGAGCTCTGGGATCCGTATCTGGACTGGGCGAAAACCGCGCTCGACGCGCCGCTCAACGCCGCCGCGACGGTATTGGCGCTGGAGCAGCCTGAAAGCTCGATCGAAGCGCTGAAAGCGCGGGCGCTGGCCCAGGATGATCTGCGTTTGACGGCGCTGGTCAGCGTCACGCCGATCCTCGGCTCGGCGATATTGGCGTTTGCGCTGCTGGAAGGCGAGGCGGACGCTGAAGCCGTCTGGACCGCTGCGCGGGTGGATGACGAGTATCAGACCGAGCGCTGGGGCGAGGACTCCGAAGCCGCTCTGGCCGCCGCCAATCGCAAGCGCGACCTGATCGCCTGCGAGACCGTGATGCGGGCGCTGGATGAGGCGGGACTCTGATACGCTGAAACCCCTGTGAAGCGTAGCAATTCAATCCCTCTTTCCCGGCGAAGGCCGGGATCCAGTGATCGTGAAACGTTGCACTCTCGGCTCTGGGTCCCGGCCTTCGCCGGGAAAGAGGGTGATAGAGATCACACTCTTTCGTCAGGATGACGATAAAGATGCCTCACCCACCATTTGCGCCCATCGCCAAACCGGTGCTAGCAAGCTCATAACGAAGAAAAAACTTTGGGAGTGAAGGCTGATGAAAGCCGTCCTGGAACAGCTCGACGCGAAACGTGAAGCGGCCCGCATGGGCGGGGGCGAAGCCCGCATCAAGGCCCAGCATGAAAAGGGCAAGCTGAGCGCGCGCGAGCGCCTGGACGTGCTTCTGGACGAGGGCAGTTTTGAAGAGTTCGACATGTTCGTCGAACATGACTGCACCGAGTTCGGCATGGCCGAGAAGAAAATCCCCGGCGACGGCGTCGTCACGGGCTCGGGCACGATCAATGGCCGTCTGGTCTATGTATTCGCCAAGGATTTCACCGTGTTCGGCGGCTCTCTGTCCGCGGCCCATGCACGCAAGATCTGCAAGGTTCAGGACGCGGCGCTGAAAAACGGCGCACCGATCATCGGCTTGTTTGACGCCGGCGGCGCCCGCATCCAGGAAGGCGTGGATGCGCTGGGCGGCTATGCCGAGATTTTCCAGCGCAATACGCTCGCCTCGGGCGTGATCCCGCAAATCTCCGTCATCATGGGGCCGTGCGCGGGCGGCGATGTCTATTCGCCCGCTATCACCGACTTCATCTTCATGGTGAAAGACACCTCCTACATGTATGTGACGGGCCCGGACGTGGTGAAAACCGTCACCAACGAGATCGTTACCCATGAAGAGCTGGGCGGCGCCTCCGTCCACGCCAAGAAATCCGGCGTCGCCGAAGGCGCGTTCGAAAACGATATCGAGGCGCTGGTTCAGGTGCGCCGCCTGATCGACTTCCTGCCCGCCTCAAACCGCGAAGACCCGCCGATGCGCGAGGTGTTTGACGCGCCGGACCGCGTTGAGCCGAGCCTTGATACCTTGGTGCCGCCGAACCCCAACAAGCCCTATGACATCAAGGAATTGATCGCCAAAGTGGCTGATGAAGGCGATTTCTTCGAGATCGCGCCCGATTACGCCGCCAATATCGTGGTGGGCTTTGGCCGCCTTGAAGGCCAGACCGTGGGCTTTGTGGCGAACCAGCCGCTATCGCTTGCGGGCGTTCTGGACATTGACGCCTCCAAGAAAGCCGCGCGCTTTGTGCGCTTCTGCGATGCGTTCGAGATCCCGCTGATCACCTTTGTGGACGTGCCGGGCTTCCTGCCGGGCACGAAGCAGGAATATGGCGGGCTGATCAAGCATGGCGCGAAACTCTTGTTCGCCTATGCCGAGGCGACGGTGCCCAAACTCACCGTCATCACCCGCAAAGCCTATGGCGGCGCCTATGACGTGATGGCGTCCAAGCATTTGCGTGGCGATGTGAACTATGCCTGGCCGACGGCGGAGATCGCGGTGATGGGCGCCAAGGGCGCGGCGGAAATCATCCACCGCAAGGATCTGGGTGATGCGGACAAGATGGCCGAGCATGTGAAGGAATACGAAGACCGGTTCGCCAACCCCTTCGTCGCCGCCTCACGCGGCTTCCTCGACGATGTGATCCAGCCCCACAACACCCGCCACCGCCTGATCAAGGCCCTGCGGACCCTGCGCAACAAGGAACTCACCAATCCCTGGAAAAAGCACGACAATATTCCGCTTTAGGAATGTCGCGCTGAATGTTTGAAAAGCCCCGGTCATGGACCGGGGTTTTTTGTTTGGGATTTGCACGATTTCTTTCCCCGCGCAGGCGGGGATCCAGAGCCGGATGTGCAGCGCCTTATGCTCTCTGGGTCCCGGCTGCAGTTGACCCTCAACTTGATTGGGGGCCGGGAAAGAGGGGAGTTGAAAAGCTCTCAAACTGTCATCCCGGATGCGAAGCGAGCCGGGATCTACCGGAATCGTTCTGTTCTGATCACGGAGATGCTGTCAGTGGATCCCGGATCAAGTCCGGGATGACGCGGTGGGGTGAATGTCTGAAACATCAACCACGCGCAGCGTTGCTCCCTCCCATGGGCCTCCCGATCAAGTCCGAAGGCCGAGAGCGGGCTTTACATCTCGGTCCTCGGGCTTGACCTGGGGACCCAAAGCGAACCTGCTATTCCAGCTCGACGGCTTCGACCTTGCCGTTTTCCAGCACCAGGGCGATTTCGCCGCGTTTCAGGCGCAGGGCTTCCTGGCCGAACACGTCGCGGCGCCAGCCCTTCAGGGCGGGAATGTCGGCCTCGTCGTCGGCGGCGAGTTTTTCAAGATCGGGCACGGTGGCGATCAGCCGGCTGGCGACGCCTTCCTGCTCGGAGACGACTTTGAGGAAGACTTTCAGGATCTCGATGATCGGCCCCAGATTGGGCGGGCTGGCTTCGGGCTTGTCCACCTTGGGCGCATAGGCTTTGGGATCGGCCAGCGCCTCTTGCATGATCGCGATCAGGCGCTCGGCGGGCTTTGAGCGTTCAAAGCCCTTGGGCACCGCGCGCAGATTTTTGAGGTCATCCAGCGAGGTCGGGCTGGCATGGGCCAGCTCGTACAGGCCATCGTCCTTGATGATGCGCGAGCGGGGAATGTCGCGGGTCTGCGCCTCGGTCTCGCGCCATTCGGCGGCGGCTTTCAGCCCCGCCAGCCATTTCGCGGTGGTCTTGCGCAGTTTCAGACGCTTCCAGGCGTTTTCAGGATGCATCTGATAGGTGGCCGGATCGGTGAGGGTTTTCATCTCCTCGGCCAGCCAGGCTTCGCGGCCCTTCTTGGCGAGCTTCTCACGCAGGATCGGGAACAGGTCGCGCAGATGGGTCACATCGGCGAGCGCATATTCCTTTTGCTTGTCCGACAGCGGCCGGCGCGACCAGTCGGTGAAACGCGAGCCCTTGTCCAGATTCACCTTCACCAGCGCGCGCACCAAATTGTCGTAAGACACGGAATCGCCCAGGCCCACCGCCATGGCCGCGATCTGGCTGTCAAAGAGCGGTTTGGGGATCAGCCCGCCACCTTCGTGAAAGAAGATCTCGAGATCTTGCCGGCAGGCGTGAAACACCTTGATGACGTTCTGATCGGTCAGAAGGTCATAAAAGGGCTGAAGGTCCAGCCCCTCGGCCAGCGGGTCGATCAGCACTTCGGTCTCGTCGCCCGCCGCCTGTATCAGGCAGAGCTGCGGCCAGAAGGTGCTCTCGCGCATAAACTCGGTGTCTACGGCGACAAACTCGGCTTCACGCAGCTTCGCACACGCTTGGGCCAGGGACTCAGTATCGGCGATCCATTCCATGGCCCGCTCGAATATACCGAAGAGAGCGGTTTGGCGAGCCCTCAGCTCACTGAAGGGTTTTTCGCCGCGCCAGCATGCGCCATACGATGAAGGCGACCGCACCCAGAGAGCCGAGCGCGACGAAGATGAAGGCGGTCTGTAAGGGCGCGCTGATCGCTCCGATCAGCAGCAGCACCAAAGGCCCCAGAGTACCGCCCAAACCGTTCAGTACGCCCGACGCAGCCAGCAGCCGTCCGCGCATCTCCGCCTTGGCGCGGCGCTGGGCCATGGCCTGCAAGGGCACCAGGAACAGGCCGCCGCCCACGGCTGAGACGGTGAGGTCAAACACGATGCGCCAGTTTCCCCGATCAGACAGGAAGTCTGCGGCGTTGATCAGCTCAGCCCCCGGCGCGCGGTTGAGGGTGTAGAGCGCGATGTCGAGGGGGAAGACGGCGAGCAGGATCGCCCCGATCAGGGAGAAGCGCAGCGCATCGCCCGATTTCGACAGCGCCCCACAGATTACAGCCCCCAGCGCCGCGCCGATGGTGAAGATCAGCTGGAAGACCGCGACAACGCCTTCATCCGCGCCCAATACATCGCGGGTGAACAGCGGCAGCACGGTGATCACCGCCGCCGCCAGCATCCAGAACCAGGCGACGCCCAAGAGAGGCCGCAGCACGTCGGGTGCGCGCAGGGCGTGGCCCAGCATGCGCGGGGTCTCCCACAGGACGCCCAGCAACCCCCAGCGGACTTTCAGGTCGGGATTGCCGCCCGGCGCCGGGGTTTGCTGGCGCATGGCGATCCAGCCCAGCAGAGCCATCACGACCAGTAGGGCGCTGACCAGCGGCACGCCCCAGTCCGGCGCAATCAGCAAGGTGCCGCCGATGGCGCCGATAAGTATCGCCACATTGATCGCGCCCGACAGCGCCGCATTGGCGGGGACCAGCTCGTGCGGCTCCATCAAGGAGGGCAGGGCGGAATTGCGCGCGGGCAGGAAGAAGGTCGACTGCACGCCCATCAGGAAGAGGGTGAGCAGCAGCGCCAAAGGCAATTGAAACAGAAAGCCCACCGCCGCCATGATCATCAGGATGATTTCGGCGAATTTGGCGATCCGCATGATCCTGGTGCGGTCGTAGCGGTCGGCCACCTGACCGGCGATGGCGGAAAAGGCGAAGATCGGCACGGTGAAAGCCGTGGCGGCGAGCGGCACCATGACGGCGTTATCCAGGCCAAACACCGTCCAGCCCTGATAGGTGGCGAGCGCCACCAGCGCATAGCGGAACAGATTGTCGTTAAAGGCGCCCAGGGTCTGCGCCAGCCAGAGCGGCAGATAGCGGCGCTGGGTCAGTAAGGTCGAGACGATTTTCAGGCTCATTTCAGCCCCTCCTTCACCAGCGCGTCGGTGCGCGCTTCGATCACGGCTTCAAGGCGCGCCATGAACTCATCTTTCTCTAGGCCGGGCTCGATCGGGTCGAGAAACTCCACCACGGCGCGTCCCGGTGTTTTACGAAAGGATTGCTGATTCCACGCCAGCCCCAGATTGGTGGCGACCGGCGTGCACGGGCGGTTCAGCGCAGCGTAGAGGTGCCACACCCCTTTGCGATAGGCGTGTTTCTCGCCCGGCGCGGCCAGATGGCCTTCGGGATAGATCAGCACGTCGCGGCGCTCCTCTCGCAGGATGTCCAGGCTGGCGTTCATCCGGGCGCGGGCCTCGTCTCCGCCGCCATTGGACAGGACGATGGCGCCGAGCTTGTTGAGGATGCGGCCCACCAGCGGAAACTTGTACAGATGATCGCCCGCCACGAAGGACAGCTGGGCCAGCTCTGAAATCATCACAAAACCGTCGCCCCAGCTTTGGTGCTTGGCGGCGATGACGCTGGGCTCTCTCGGCAACCGGTCCTTGCCGCGCACCTCAATGCTGATCCCGGCGATGAAAAAGAGCGCCACACGCTGCGCAGAACCATACAGCTGAATGCCATAGGCGAGGGGTTTGCGGCCCGGCAGCAGGGCCAGCAGCGTGCAGGCGATGGCGAACACGGCGGTGATCAGCCAGTAGGCGACGAAATAGGCGGCGGAGCGAACCATGGCGCATCCTCCTTGAGACGTCGGTGAAGAGAAGGGCTTAATCCGCTTTCAGAGCGGCCAGGGCGGCGTGCGCCAGGGCCGGCGCATTGGTCGTCATCAGGCCTGCCAGGCGCCCGGCCATGCGGTGCGCGGCGGGCTGCAGGACCAGACCCAGCGCCATGGCGGCCTTCAGCTCGGGGTCGCCGGGCGGGCAATCGCCGTTATCTATGGCGCGGGCGATGGCCTGAGCGATCAGGGTCACCGGGTCAGGGCGCCCATCGCGATCCGTGCGGCCAAAGCGGAACATGTGGATGAGATGGTATTCAAACAGCGCCGGATCTTCGTCCGCCGCCTGGCAATAGACGCCCACGACCCGGGTGACGGCGTCCTCAAAGCCGTCTGCGTCTTCCAGCGCCGTTTCCACCAGATCAAACAGGCGTGAATGGATGGCCTCAAACAGGGCTTCGGCCAGCACTTCCTTGCTTTTGAAATGCCGGTAGATCGACCCTTCGGCCACCTGAGCCGCACTGGCGATCTCACGGGTGGACACTGCGTCCACACCATTTTGCGCGAACAGCATCAGGGCGGCGCGTTCGATGCGCGCCTTGGCGGTGCCATCCACTGCCGTGACCCCGCGGGGGTCAGGGGCGCCGGGAAGTGCGTCATTCGCCATGTGAACCTCCTTGATGCGCCCTGAGACTTTGGCGCCGATGCTTAAGAGTCCGAGCGCTTTTGAGCGCGACACTGCCTCTGAGTGAGCGATCACTCACAATCTCACTCTGTCAGCTCCAAAGCGGCGTGTCAACACTGAGTGAGCGTTCACTCACATTTAGGATTTGAGGCTCGCAATTCTTGCTGGCCTGGGAGACTGGCGCGGTGCTGGGGGCGCGGCGAAGCGGGGGGCGCGCATAGATGGGGTGGGACATTTCTGCCCACATTGGCAGGGACGGCGTATTGCCGGCTCTCGCCCTATGAGCGGTCCCTCAGCGCTTCACCCTCCAGCGTCCGTGTCTGGTCCTGAACCTTGTGTTGCAGCGCCCCAATAAAGGCGCGGCTGTCGGTCTCGGCGGGCATGGCGGGCAGAAACTCGATCACGGCCGTGCCCGGATGCAGCACTTTTTCCTGTTCGGGCCAGAAGCAGCCCAGATTTGTGGCGACGGGAATGACGGGACGGTCCAGGGCGTGCGCCAGACGGTGCACGCCTTTGCGAAAACGGCGGCCTTCGCCCACAGGCGTCAAACCGCCTTCGGGAAAGATCAGGGCCGAGCGTTGATCGCGCGCCAGCTGCGCGGCGCCGTCATCCAGTGCGCCATTGGCGCGGCGGCCCGCCTCATTATCCACCACCACAGCTCCGGCGCGCTGCAGGTACAGCCCCACCAGCGGGAAGCGCAGCATGTGATCACCGATCACATAGGCAAGGGCGGGGTCGCGAGCGAGATGACACAGCCCGTCGCCATAGGATTGATGTTTGGCGGCGAAGATGACGGGCTGATCTGCGGGAATATGCTCAAGCCCACGATATTCAAGTTTCACCCCGCACAAGCGAAGCCATCCGCGAAACAGTTTTGAGAAGGCGCCGATCGCCCAGACCGCCGCTTGTCGGCCGGGCCAGAGCAAAAGCGGCGCGCAGGCAATGGCCAGCGATCCCGCCAGCGCCCAGAACCCGGTATGAAAAAGCGTCGCGCGCATGAGAGTCAAAATTGATGTGTTCGCCCGGTCTCACAAGCGCTTCGTGTGCAGCGCTTTGCTCTTTACTCTGTTGCATGTCTTGACAGAGCAGGTGCAAACGTTCCTTTTCCAACCGCTTCTCGACCGCCCAATTGAAACGGACGATTTTCCATGCACGCTTATCGCACCCATACTTGCGGAGAGCTGCGCAAAGCCCAGATGGGCGAAACTGCGCGACTGTCCGGCTGGATCCACCGCAAGCGCGACCATGGCGGTCTGCTGTTTGTGGACCTGCGCGACCATTACGGTCTGACCCAATGCGTGCTGGAGCCTGATAATCCCAATTTCGCGACCCTGGAACGGATGCGCGCCGAAAGCGTCGTCACCGTGACCGGCAAGGTCGTGGCGCGCTCTGAGGACACGATCAATCCCAACCTGCCTACGGGCGAGATCGAACTGCTGGTGGAAGACCTTGTTGTTCAGTCCGCGGCTGAAGAGCTGCCGCTGCCCGTGTTCGGCGAGCCGGACTGGTCAGAAGAAGTGCGCCTGAAGCACCGCTATGTGGATCTGCGCCGCGAAAGCCTGCACAAACGCATCGTGCTGCGCTCTAAGATCATCGATTCCTTGCGTCGCCGCATGGTCGATGAGGGCTTCACCGAATACCAGACCCCGATCCTGACTGCGTCCTCGCCGGAAGGCGCACGCGACTTCCTGGTGCCGTCGCGCCTGCATCCGGGCCAGTTCTATGCGCTGCCCCAGGCGCCGCAGCAGTTCAAACAATTGATCATGGTCTCTGGCTTTGATCGCTATTTCCAGATCGCGCCGTGCTTCCGGGACGAAGATGCTCGCGCCGACCGCGCGCCGGGCGAGTTCTATCAGCTCGACATGGAAATGAGCTTCGTCACTCAGGACGAGGTGTTCGGCGTGATGGAGCCGGTTCTGGCCGGTCTGTTCCGTGAATTCGCCGACGACCGTAAAGTCCCTGACGAAGCCTTCCCGCGCATCCCTTATGCCGAAGCCATGCGTAAATACGGCTCGGACAAGCCTGATCTGCGCAACCCGATCGAGATGGAAGCCGTCACCGAGCATTTCGCCGGGTCCGGCTTCAAGGTCTTTGCGGGCATGATCGAGAAAAACCCCAAGGTCGAAGTCTGGGCCATTCCGGCGCCGAAAGGCGGCAGCCGCGCCTTCTGCGACCGGATGAATTCCTGGGCGCAAAAAGAAGGCCAGCCGGGGCTAGGCTATATCTTCTGGCGCGAAGAAGAGGGCGCGCTGGCCGGCGCCGGCCCGATCGCCAAGAATATTGGCCCGGAACGCACCGAAGCGCTGCGCACCCAGCTCGGTCTTGAGGCGGGCGATGCGGTGTTCTTCGCCGCCGGCGAGCCGTCTGCGTTCGCCAGCTTCGCCGGCAAGGCGCGCAATGTGGTCGGCCAGGAGCTCAATCTGTTTGAAGAGAACGTCTTCCGCTTCTGCTGGGTCGTCGACTTCCCGATGTATGAATGGGATGAAGACAACAAGAAGGTCGACTTCTCCCACAACCCGTTCTCCATGCCGCAAATGGACCCTGACGCGTTCATGGCGCTCGACAAGGACGACCATGACACGCTGCTGGGGATGAAGGCCTGGCAGTACGACATCATCTGCAACGGCATTGAGCTGTCTTCCGGCGCGATCCGGAACCACCGTCCGGACGTGATGCTGAAAGCGTTTGAATTCGCCGGCTATGGCGAAGACGTGGTGGAAGAAGCCTTTGGCGGCATGCTCAACGCCTTCCGCTATGGCGCTCCGCCGCACGGCGGCATCGCACCGGGCGTCGACCGGATCGTGATGATCCTCGCTGATCAGGACAATTTGCGCGAAGTCGTCATGTTCCCCAAGGACCAGCAAGCGCGCGATCTGATGATGAATGCGCCGGCCCCCGCCGAGATGCGCCAGCTGCGCGAGCTGCATCTGCGGACGGTGACGCCCGAGGCCAAGAAAGACAGCTAAGGGCTCACACTCTGCTGCAGATACGAAAACGGCGGGTCGATGACCCGCCGTTTTTGTTTGAAGCTTGTTCAGCCTTCATTTTCAGGTGGGCGCGGTGGTTGCGGCGGCTCGGGCGGTTCGTTACGCGCTTCGCGTTCGCGGCGGCGCTCTTCAGCGCGCTGGGCGGCCTCTTGCTGGCGGATGACTTCTTCCATCCGTCGTTGTTCGGCTTCCTGCAACCGTCTCGTCTGTTCGGCTAATTGCTCCATGCGGCGCGCTTCAATTTCCGCCAGCTCGGCATGAGAGCGCAGACCAGGCTGTTTGGGCGGCGCGGGCGGGGCGCCGTCCAGGGTCATGGGCGGAAGGGCAGGTTTGGGAGCTGGGCCGCTTTGTTCCAGGATCAGACGAATGCGGTCGCCAAGCTCGGTGGGGTGGAAGTCGAAACTCCAGTCGATCTGATCGAGATCCCCATTGGCCTGAGCTTCGGCCAGCGCGCGGGCTGCGACGCGCAAGCTGTCGCGCACGGCTTCGGCCGTAGCCTGCTCGATCGCGCGTTCGACGCTGTCCGTGCTCTCGGTTTCATTGACCCGAACGGTGACATCCTGCGCCGCATGGCGCAGGTCGGTCAGCGCTTCGCGCAGGGCGATCGCCATTTCACGCTCGCGCACGCGCATGATTTGACCGCTTTCAGAGATGGCCGCTTCCAGCTCGGCGCTGGCGCGTTCCAGTTCGGCGCGCTGGCTTTCCAGATTCGTGACCTGAGGCACTGCAGCCTCGGAACTGCGACGCAGGGTGAAGATCAGGCTCCCATCCTCAGAACAACGTGTCAGCGTGTAGTCAAAGGGCAGGCGCGTATTCTCATCACCGCACACATGCTGAAAGTTGTCCGCGGTCAAACCTTCCGCATCGCGCAGATCGGTTGAGGACAGGTTGACTGCGATGAATTGCGCGTCTGAAAACCGGGTGTCGCGCAGATCGGCGAAACTGAGATCGGTATTTTCAAAAATCACATTGCGAAACAGTGCGCCGCGCCCGTCTACGCCGCGCAACCGGGCGCCGAAGAAGTGGGCGCGCATCAGATTGGCGTCACGCAGATTGGCCTGACTGAAATCAGCTTGCCGAAAGACCGTGTCGGGCAGATTCGCGCTGCGCAGATTGGCGCCGCTGAGATCGGAGAGGAGATAGACGCCGCCTTCCATGTTCGCATCACGCAGATTGGCCCCGCGCAGGCTGACCTGATGCGCGCGCAAGCGCATCATCTGGGCGTCTTCCAGATTGGCGCCGTCCAGCTCGACATTCGACAATCGGGCTTCAGACAGGCTGGCGTCGGTAAAGTTGGCGCCGGACAGATTCAGGTCGATCAGCTGTGCGCCGAGGATCTGGGCGTCTGAAAAGTTGGCGCCGGAAAAGTCGCCGCCGATCATTTGAGCGCCGGCCAGATTGGCGTCGACAAAATCACACGACGGGCAATCGCCGCCGATCACAAGGCGGCGATGGGGTTCGCCAGCCAGTGCGGCGGTGGATAAACCGGTGCTCAGGGCCAAAGCCAATATGGAAATGCGGTATGGCATGGCTATAGATTTAATCCGCCAATGCATCCGGGGCGACTAAATTCGCAGTAAGATGCAGTGAACCTGTTCAACGGCAAGACGGAATCGTCAACCCGGACGGCAAGCGCGTGCTGGCGTCGCCGCACGCTGTATTGAGTTGAGCCTGGGTCAGGCCGTGCGCGGTTTCCAGTTCGGCGCCGGACAGGTTTGCGCCATCAAGCCGCGCGCCTGTGAAATCGGCGCCGCCGAAATAGGCGCCCGCCGCCGTCGCCTGGCTCAGATCGGCATAGGCGAAGCGGGCGCCGGTGAACCGTGCGCCGAACAGATTGGAGACCGACAGATTCGCTCGGGTGAAATTGGAATGGTTCATCGTGGCCAGGCTGAGATCCGCCTGGCGCAGGCGAGAGCCCGAGACATCAATATGAGGCAGATCGAGATAGCTCAGATCGGCCTGAAACAGATTGCATCCCGGACAGGACTGGCCCGCCTGAACGCGCGCGATTTCACTGGCGTTCTGGGCGAGAGCGCCGCCAGGCAGGGCTGCAAGCAGGCCAATAACGCAAAGAAACTGTTTCAACATGGCGCATACCTTGTCTGTTACCGGTCTGCCCTGCGCAAGTTTCAGGCCTGAACCCTAGACCTTTCCTGCCCAGCCGCAGGCATCACAGCCCAGAAGTCCTGCATTTTCGATCACGGTGAAGTGGCCGCATTCCGGGCAAGGATCGCCGTGATAGTTCACGGCAGGCTCTTCCAGACGCTCGACAGAGGCGCCGCCTGCATGTGAACCGCCAGAGGCGGGCTTGGGATCAAACTCAAACCCCGTGCCCACAACAGGAGTGTCAGAGGTGTCGGGTTTGGTCCGGCTGCCCAGCATGACCACATTGTCGGGCAATTGCCCGCGTGAGAAGCCCTTGGAGATCAGACTGGCGGGGTCCGCTTCGCGCACCAGCTTTTCTTTCTCGACGCCATTGCCCAGCCCGCCGGGATCATAAGGGTGGGCGTCGGTCTGGGCGAGGTCTTCACGGCCCAGATAGCTGACCGCCAGTTCGCGGAAAATGTAATCGAGGATCGAGCTGGCGTGCTTGATGGAGTCATTGCCGCCCACATCGCCGGCCGGTTCAAACCGGGTGAACAGATAGGCGTCCACATACTCTTCCAGCGGGACCCCGTATTGCAGGCCTATGGAGATGGCGATGGCGAAATTATTCATCAGCGAGCGGAAGGCGGCGCCTTCCTTGTGCATGTCGATGAAGATCTCGCCCAGCTCGCCATCCTCGAACTCGCCGGTGTGCAGGTAGACCTTATGGCCGCCCACGGTGGATTTCTGGATATAGCCCTTGCGGCGATCGGGAAGCTTGCGCCGCTCGGCGGCGCGCTCGACATATTTCTCCACCACGCGCTCGACCACGCGCTCTTCGGCGATGACCGAACGGCGCACCGAATCTCCGGTGTCGTATTCGATGGTGTTCAACAGGTCATACAGCGCATCGCCTTCGCGTCGGATCGACAGCCCGGTCAGGCCGCGCTGCGCGCTGGAGGTGATCAAGGCGCTCAAGTCTTCAATCGAACTTGAACCGGGCAGGGCCAGTTCCAGACTGGCCGAGCCTTCAAGCGCCTCTTCACAGGCTTCCGCCATCGCCAGCCGCGCCTCGGGGGCGGGGTCTGCGAAAACGGCGCGCAGATCCGGGCTCAGCGTGTCGCAATCATCCAGGCGCCCGGCGCCATGCACATAGCGTTCGGCGGCGACCACTTCGAGCGGGTCAACGCCAAGTTTTTCCAGAAGACGCGGGCCGGCCTCGTCAAAATGTTCCGGGCTGAGCCCGCATCGGCGCGCGACTTCTGCGCCCAGACTCCAGCGATTGATCGCGAACCGAAGCGGTACGCCGTCGCTGAGGGCGGCGTCGATCCGGGCGAAGCCAGCCTGGTCGACGCCAGCGGCTTCAAGCTGGGTGATCCAGGGGGCGGAATGCCCCGCCAGCGCGCCTGCGCCCAGCGCATGGCGGCGGGCGATGGTTTGTTCTTGCTTGGACAAGCCGCTGAGCGCCGCGTTCACGCACTGGGCGAACTGACGGCCGCCGGGGGCGTCGAGCGCTGCGGGGGGATGGACGCCCACTGATTCCGCGCCCACAAATCCAGCCGACAGCGCGTCAGGGCGCTCAAGGCTCACCGGCGCAGGGCATTCATTGCGCAGAATGGTCAGAACATGCTGTGCGCGTTCGCGGGCGGCTTCGCTGTCATAGGCCAGCGACAAGGCCGTTAGCGCTGCGCCCAGCCCGGCGATCACCAGGGCGCCGTTCTGACGCTGGGCGACCGTGCCCCACAGACGCGCCGCATAGGCCAGTCCGTCCTCATCAAGAGTTTGACCCTTGATGAAGCGGGCCAGGTTGAGCACGATGGCGGGGCTGACGCTCAGTTCGGGATCCTTGAAGTGAAGCGTCGGCTTGCCATGGGTCCAGACCGCTTCCGCCAGCCGGGTCATCACCTGGCGCGCGCTTTGTCCGTCCGCCAGCGCAGAATCGCTTTCAACCGCGTCAAAAAATGCGCCCCCCAGCTGCACGTCGGGAAGATCGGCAGCGGGCGGCGTGGCGAACAGGCCTTGCTCGGGCGTGATCAGCCCTTGTCGCGCACGGGCGATGGCGCGCTCGATCATCGGGTCCGGCGCGCCGTCCCGCCGGGCGGCGCGCACGGCGCGGGCCAGGGCGCGATTGCGGCGCGGGTCAAAGCATTCATCGTCCGCGCCGTCGCAATTGACGCAGGCCAGCGCCACCGCTTCCAGACGTTCAGCCAGCACGCGCGCGCCCACATTGGCGGCGGCCTGACCCATTTCTGCGGCGTTGAGATCGTGCAGAGCTTCGGTCAGCCCCTCCGCGCCAATCGTGGCATGGCCGTGAGACGCCGGCAGGCTCTCACCCCGCCAGAGCGCGGGGACCGGGGCGGCTTCGCGATGCAGCAGGCTGGCGAGCAATTCGTCGTGTTCGACGGCGTCACCGTCCGCCAGCGAAACGGTCAGTTCAGACAGCACATGCCCGGCATGAAGCTGCTCACCCGGCTGGGCGCCGCAGAGCGCCACAAGCGAAGCGATGGTGCGCGTATCCCACCCCTCGGGCGTCAGAAGTTGAACCTCGGCCTCTGCGCCGATGGCGTCAGGATCGGGATTGTCCGCCTGTCGGCTCTGAAAGGCGAAATCATCCAGCGGCGTAACACCGTTTCGGGACAGGCGGCGGGGATTGCTCATGACGGCTCCTACCAATCGGGCGCGCGAATCACCCAGATGGTACCGGAGGAGCAGGGGCGGAGTCGAAGCATGAACAGGGCGCTCTTAACCTGATCGTGGAAAACTGGCCTGCACAGCGTCCCACAGGTCACGCCCATGAGGAGAAAGCATGGTTTTGGCGCCCAATTGCGGGCGCATGACTGGACCCGCAGGGTGCGCAGGGGCATATAGCGGTCACGAGTATTTTTTGCGAAGGAGCACGCCATGCTTGGCCTGCTGTCAAAAGTCTTCACCTGGTGGAACGGCGCGTCTGCTGGCGCGGCCTGGACGATCTGGCGCTCTGGCGAGCTCGTCGGCGAGGATGAGTTCGGCAACAAATACTATCAAGAGCGCAAGGCCGGGACGGGCGCAGACGGCAAAACGCGCCGCTGGGTCGTCTATAACGGCTATGCCGACGGCTCTCGCGTGCCATCTGACTGGCATGGCTGGATGCATCACACCTTTGATGAAGTCCCCAGCGATGCGCCTTTGCCGCGCAAGGATTGGGAGCAAGAGCACCAGCCCAACATGACCGGCACGCTGCATGCCTATCACCCCACGGGTTCCCTGATCGGCGGCTCGGCGCGTCAGCGCCAAGCGACGGCGGCTGATTACGAATCCTGGACACCGGGGGACTAGACCATGCGTGGCGGCGCCGTTCTCGAAACCGTGCTGGGTCTGCTTGTGCTGGTCACCGCCGGCGCCTTCCTGATCTACGCTCAAGGCCAGATTGATGATGGCTCGGGGTCTGACGGCTATACGCTGACGGCCCGGTTCTCCTCGGTCGGCGATCTGAGCCGCGGCGCAGATGTGCGCGTGGCGGGCGTGCCAGTGGGCACGGTCACCACGGTGCGGCTCGATCAGGACACCTATTTCGCCGAAGCCGTGTTCGAGCTGAATGGCGAGATTCAGATTCCGGCGGACTCCACCGCCAAGATCGCCACAGCAGGCCTGATCGGCGGCGTGTTCATCGAGATCGAACCCGGCGGCGATGTGGACATGCTGCAGGCGGGCGAAGAGATTTCCTTCACCCAGGGCGCGGTGGACATGTTCGACCTCATCGGCCAGGCGGTGATGAACCGCGGCTCATCCGGATCAGGCGGCTCGGAGTCCTGAGCTGCGCCTTGGTCTCGCCTCAAACGCCTAACACAGTGATGACCATGATCCGCTCAATGATTATCTCAGCCTCCCTGATCACAGCGCTCGGCCTTGGCGCGCCTGCTTTGGCGCAACAGGTTGAGACGCAACAGGGTATGGCGAACCAGACCTCAGCGCAGATGCGCGCGCAGCAAGACCCTGAAGCGCCGGAGCTGACCTCCGAGCCAGGCTCTGTGGTGGTGTTGCGCGGGCTTGATAAAGTCACCGCCCGCACGCGCGATTTCGAGGCGCCCATCGGCGAGGCTGTCCAATTCGGCGCCTTGTCGATTACGGTGCAATATTGCCGCAAGCGTCCGCCGGAAGAGCCGCCGGAGGTGTTCGCCTTTGTCGAGGTTGAAGATCGCCGCACGGACGGTTTCGGCGTTCAGGCGGACGGGGAGCTGATGTTCTCAGGCTGGATGTTCGCCTCCAACCCGGCGCTCAACGCGCTGGAGCACCCTGTCTATGATGTCTGGGTGATCGACTGCAGAAGCTGATCGCCCGCCACGCCCTCAGGCAGGGCGAAGAAGTCAGCGTTTAGCTCAACCGCCTGATCCAGGCGCTCACGATATAGCTGTTGTGAGATTGTTTGCGCGCCGAAGCGTTTGAGATGCTCTGTATTGAACTGGGTGTCCAGCAGCGCATAGCCGCCGGCGTTCAGTCGTGCGACCAGGGACACCAGCGCCACCTTTGACGCGTCTGTCTCACGCGAGAACATGCTCTCGCCAAAGAACGCGCCGCCCAGACTGACCCGTAAAGCCCGCCCGCCAGCTTGCCGTCTTTCCACGCTTCGATGGAATGGGCGTGACCGGCGGCGTGCATGTCCAGATACAAGGTCAGGATCTGGTCGTTGATCCAGCTGTCTTCACGACCAGGCGCAGGCGCGGCGCAGCTGCGCACCACGGTCTCGAAACAGCGATTGACGGTCAGCGCGAAGGCGTCGCGCCGAACGGTTTTTCTCAAGGATTTGGGAATGTGGAAGCCGTCGAGCGGAATGACGCCGCGCTCGTCAGGCTCCAGCAGATAGACGCGGCTGTCACTGCGCGACTCCGCCATCGGGAAAACCCCGCGTGCATAGCACGCCAGCAATTCCTGAACGCCGAAGCCGCGCATGACGTGTTCTCCGCGCTTACGAGCCTTGACGCTCGGCGAGCCAGCTTTCCAGCCAGCGGATATGGTAATCCCCCGTCAGGAAGGCGGGTTCTTCCAGAAGCGCCAGGTGCAGCGGTATCGTCGTTTCGACACCGCTGACGACCATTTCCGACAAGGCGCGCTTGAGACGCAGCAAGGCCTCTTCGCGATCACGCCCGTGCACGATCAGCTTGCCGATCATGGAGTCATAATAGGGCGGGATCTTGTAGCCGGTATAGAGCGCGCTATCGAGCCGCACTCCCAGACCGCCGGGTGCGTGGAACTCGGTCACCGTGCCCGGGGAGGGCGTGAAGGTTTCGGGGTTCTCCGCATTGATGCGGCACTCGATGGACCAGCCTTCAAGCTTGATGTCGTCCTGGGTGAAGCTCAGCTCATGGCCCGCGGCGACCCGGATCTGCTCACGCACCAGGTCGATGCGGGTGATGGCTTCAGTCACCGGGTGCTCCACCTGGAGACGGGTGTTCATTTCGATGAAATAGAACTCGCCGTTCTCATAGAGGAACTCCACCGTGCCGGCGCCGCGATAGCCGATCGCTTTCACTGCGTCCGTCACGGTCTTGCCGATCTTGGCGCGCGCCGCCTCATCGAGGGCGACGGAGGGCGCTTCTTCAAGCACTTTCTGGTGACGGCGCTGAAGCGAGCAGTCGCGCTCGCCCAGATGCACCACATTGCCATGGGTGTCGGCGATGACCTGGATTTCGATATGCCGCGGCTGACCGAGATATTTCTCTATATACACCGCGCCGTCGCCAAAAGCCGCCTGGGCTTCAGAGGACGCCGTCTGCAGCGCGCTTTCCAGCGTGTCTTCGCTCTCGGCGACTTTCATGCCGCGACCGCCGCCGCCAGAGGCGGCCTTGATCAACACAGGGAAGCCGATTTTCAGGGCGACCTTGCGCGCTTCAACCATATCGGTGATCGCGCCGTCAGAGCCAGGCACGACCGGAATGCCGGCGTCCACCGCTGCTTGCTTGGCAGTGATCTTGTCGCCCATCAGGCGGATCGTGTCTGCGGTCGGACCAATGAAGGTCAGGCCGTGCGCTTCCACGATCTCGGCGAAGCGGGCGTTCTCGGACAGAAAGCCATAGCCGGGGTGGATCGCCTGCGCGCCCGTGATTTCGGCGGCGGCCATGATGGCGGGCACGTTGAGATAGGACCGGCCCGCGGGCGGCGGACCAATGCACACGCTTTCATCAGCCAGCTTGACGTGCATGGCGTTGGCGTCGGCTTCGGAGTGAACCGCCACCGTCTTGATGCCCATTTCCTTACAGGCCCGGTGGACCCGCAAGGCGATCTCGCCGCGATTGGCGATAAGGACTTTATCGAACATGAGCGACCGCCTAGCTGATGATGAACAGGGCTTCGCCGTATTCCACCGGTTGGGCGTCATCGACCAGAAGCTCGGTGAGGGTGCCCGATTTGGACGCGGTGATGGGATTGAAGGTCTTCATGGCTTCAACCAGCAAAATGGTGTCGCCTTCCTTCACGCTGTCGCCGGCTTTCTTGAACTGGTCCGCCTCGGGAGAGGGACGCAGATACACCGTGCCCACCATGGGCGAGGTCACGGCGCCGGGATGGCTTTTGGCGTCGGCGGCGCTGACGGCGGCCGGCGCTTCAGGCGCGGCGGCCGGAGCGGGCGCAGGCGCGGCGGCCATGGGCGCAGCCGCAGGCTGAGCAGCATATACGGCGGGCGCAGCGGTGAGTTCGCGCGCAACGCGGATACGCATTTCGCCTTTTTCGACTTCGATCTCGGTAAGGTCGGTGTCGTTGAGAATATCGGCCAGCTCGCGCACGAGCTTGGAATCGACCTGCGGGTTCGACGTGGTGGACGCCATAGGTTCATTACCCTTTCTAGTCATTATTTCGCACGCGCCTGCGCCAGTTGCACAGCGGCTCTAATCCCCAGCTCATAGCCGCGCGCGCCTAAACCGCTGATGGTGCCAGCGGCGGCAAGTGACACATAAGAGACAGCACGAAAGGCCTCTCGCGCAACAGGCTGGGACAGATGCACCTCAATTGCGGGCGCGTCCACCCCTTTGATCGCGTCCAGCAGCGCTATGGAGGTATGGGTGTAGGCGGCGGGATTGATCACGATGGCCGAGCCCTTGGCGCCGGCGGTGTGAATCAGCTCCACCAGCGCGCCTTCATGATTGGTCTGCTCAAACACCAGCCCGACGCCCAGCGAGTCGGCCGTCTGACGGCACAGCGCTTCGATATCTGTGAGGGTGGTGGTCCCGTAAATCTCAGGCTCACGCGTTCCCAGCAGATTGAGATTGGGGCCGTTGAGTACGAAGACGGGTTTGAGGTCAGACACTTTTGTTCACTCCGGCCAGGCTGAAGGGCGCCAGCGCACCTTGACTGCCAGCCTTGGTTCTACGACCTCATAGGGGTGTGAACAAGCAAACCCGTGCGTGGGACGCAGGTCATGAGCCAGATCAATGTCGAGCTGAACGGCGAAAGCCGTCAAATCCCTTCCGGCTTAAGCCTGAAAGGCTTGCTGGAGCATCTTGAGCTTGATCCGCGCAAGGTCGCCGTGGAACGCAATCTCGAAATCGCGCCGCGCGATGGCTATCACGCGATTCGCATCGAGACCGGCGACCGACTTGAAATCGTGCATTTTGTCGGAGGAGGGTGAGCCATGACGGCCCAGACCCAGATACAGGACGACGCCCCGCTGGTCGTGGCGGGCCGGAGCTTTAACTCCCGCCTGATCATCGGCACCGGCAAGTACAAGACCTATGAGCAGAACGCGCAGGCGCTGGTCGCTTCTGGCGCTGAGATGATCACGGTGGCGGTGCGGCGGGTAAACCTGTCTGACCCCAGCCAGCCGCGACTCGTCGATTTCATTGATCCCAAGGACTACACCTTCCTGCCCAATACGGCGGGGTGCTTTACGGGCGAGGACGCCGTGCGGACTCTGCGTCTGGCGCGCGAGGCGGGCGGCTGGGACCTGGTGAAGCTCGAAGTGCTCTCAGATCCCAAGCATCTCTATCCGGACATGGCCGAAACCCTTCGGGCGACCGAGATGCTGGTCAAGGAAGGGTTCGAGGTCATGGTGTATTGCTCTGACGATCCGGTTTACGCCAAGCGCCTGGAAGAGGCGGGCGCCTGCGCGATCATGCCCTTGGGCGCGCCGATCGGCTCGGGCTTGGGCATCCAGAACCCGGTGAATATTCGTCTGATTATCGAAGAGGCGAAGGTGCCGGTGATCGTGGACGCGGGCGTCGGCACGGCGTCAGACGCCGCTGTGGGCATGGAGCTTGGGTGTGACGGCATTTTGATGAACACCGCCATCGCCGAGGCGAAAGACCCCATCCGCATGGCCAAAGCTATGAAGCATGCGGTCATCGCGGGCCGTGACGCCTATCTGGCGGGGCGGATGCCGAAAAAGCGCTATGCCGATCCGTCGAGCCCGCTGGCGGGCTTGATCTGATCTGCTTGCGCGAGTTCTTGTAATGTTCCAAAGTGTCTGGGTATAGGGAGGACGCCATGGAACAACGCATTTCTATGATTACGCTCGGGGTTTCAGATCTCGTTCGCGCACGCGCTTTTTATGAGGGCATGGGCTGGTCCGCACTGCCGTCCGAGAGCGATCAGATCGTCTTCTTTGATTTGAACGGCGTGATCGTGGGTTTCTTCGGCGGCGAGGCGCTGGACGCGGATATGGGGCGTCAGAACCCGCCGAACGGGCGAGTGGCGCTAGCCTATAATGTGCGCAGCCGAGATGAGGTGCAGCCGATTCTGGACCGGGCCGCGCAGCTGGGCGGGTGTGTGCTCAAACCGGCAGAAGACGTCTTCTGGGGCGGCCATTCCGGCTATTTCGCCGACCCGGACGGACATGCGTGGGAAGTGGCGCATAATCCGTTCTGGCAGATCCTTGAGGACGGGCGGATCAAGCCTGAGCCGCCCGCCTGTTGATCAGCGAGACCGCCGTAGCGCTTCAGCGCCTACAGGCAGGTCATCCTGCACTTCCATGCAGACCGGGCGTGAGACGCGTTCGCCGCGGCCCAGAAGGGCCTGTTCATGCTCACGCATGGCCGTGCCGCCCAGACAGGGCAAGACATGGCTGATCTGCAGCATTCCGCGATCCGCCATGCCGCGCATGACCGCGGCGACGAGGGCGTCGCTGACCAGGGCGTTCACCTGCCAGGCGCGCTCGGCTCCGGACCAGGCCCCATAGGATCGCCCCGATGGGCCGACCATCAGCTCGGTGTCAGTCTCACGCAGGCGGATCGGAACAAGCGGCAGCCATTCCGGTCCGGCATAAGGCGGATAGGTGGTGTCCCAGCGGGCGCCGACGCTGAACCAGGGGCTGTCAAAGAAAAATGGGACGATGTTAAAGACGCCGAGAACCCCGCCTGTGGCCCAGTCAGCTTCATCGACACCGGGCCAATAGGCCTCGCGGCGGGCGGACACCGGTTCGTTCATGATGACCCGGCCGGTCAGGCGGTCTTCAATCCAGACGCGCCCGAGCAAGGCCGCATCCATGTGCGAGCCGAAATCGGGCCCGTCCACCTGATCGAAATCGAGCGAAATCACATAGCGCGCCTGATTGCGGTCAGGCGCGGCGAGACCGGCCTGTTCCAGCGCGGTTTCAAACCGCGGGCGCAGGATCGAGCGATTGGGTTCGGGCAGAAACCAGGAAAACTGGGACGTTCCCGTGACCGGGCCAAGCGCCATCTGATGATAGAAGGGGCTGGCGGCGTCGACGCGGAGGGTCTGCGTGTCCAGAGGCTGCGGCGTCTGGCGCGCGGAAACGGCGTCGCGGCTGGCGCAAGCGGTCAGGGTCAGCGCCGCACAGGCGGCCATCAGGATCGTCAGGTGTTTCATCATCCCCTCCAGGTTCGCAGGGATGATTAACCACAAGCGGAAAACAAGCTGTAAACGGCGCCGGGACTTGTCCCGGCGCCGTCAGTCATCACGCTTAACGCGACAGCGCGTCGTTCACCAGGCGGTTGAGGCTGTCGATATCGGCGCCGGGAACGACCGTTTCGCCGACGATGAAGAAGGGCGTGCCGGTGATGCCGATGGCCTGGGCCAGCTCGCGCACATCGCTCAGCTGACGAGTGATCTCGTCTGAGGCCATTTCAGCACGCATGGCCGCCACATCCACCCCGGCGGTGACGGCGAAGGCGTCGATCCGTTCATCCGGCAGCGGGCCGCTGGCGTTCATCAGGGCGTTGTGAAACGCCTCATAGGATTGAGGCGCGATCCGCCAGACTGCGAGCGAGGCGCGCGCAGCGTTCGTGGATTGCTCGCCCCGGATCGGAAATTCCTTGAAGATGAAACGCACCTGGTCGCCATGCTCTTCCAAAACGGATTGAATCCATTCGTTCGAGACGGTGCAATACGGGCAGCGATAGTCAAAGAACTCGATCACGGTCACGACCGGGCTGTCTGCGCCCATAACCGGGTCCCGGGCGTCGGCGTATAGTCGGTCTTCGCTGGAGGTGACTGCGCCGAGCATGGCGTCCTGCTCGCGCTGGCGCGCGCGACGCTGCAGCTCGATCAGCGCTTCCTCGATGATCTCGGGGTTGGTCAGGATGTAATCGCGCACAATCTGCTCGATTTCGGCGCGATTGGCGGGTTCTTGCGCCGGGGCGCAAGCGGTCATGCCGAAAGCGGCGGCGAGGGCGAGCAGCAAGATGCGCATGAAAACTCCAGTCATCAGTCAGAAATCATTTGTTCCCGCGTTTAACGCGGTTCTGCGCTCTGGCACAATCACAAGCCCGTTTAGGGCTGTAACAGAGCGCCGCGATCCAGATGCTGGAAATTGGGCTGACGCTCGCGCTCGCGGCGGTTCCAGTTCCGCAATTCCCGGCTGTCGGGCCGGGTGACCGCCAGGATTTCCGTCGCGCGGATCCAGGCTTCAGTGCCGCGTTCAAGCTCTTCATGAGCCCGGGTGGCGAAGATATGCGCCTGCATTTCGTCACCGACCGCATAGGCGCGTTCCGCTGTAGACAGCTCCGCCAACGCCGTTTCACCCAATTGCTGATGCGCCAGTGAGCGCTGGAACCAGGCATAGGGATTTTGCGGCTCGCTCACCAGGGCGATGCGCAATTGGCTCAGCGCTTCTCGCGCGTTCTCTTCGTCATTGGTGGCGATCAGCGCAGACGCGTAACCGATGCGGAGCAGCGGCGCATCGGGCAGCAATTCAATGGAGCGGCGATAGGGCTCGATTGAGCGTTCGATCAGACCGCTCTCATACAGCATCTGGCCTTTGAGCTCGTAAAAATAGGGATTGTCAGGCTCAAGCTCGAGCAATTCATTGACCGCGCTCTCGGCGTTGTCGGTCAGGCCTTGCTTGTAATAGGCCACCGCCCGGGCATAGCGCGCCGGGATGGATGTGTCGCTGTCGGGATAGCGTGAAAAGGTCTGAGCGGGGGGCGCCATGAACCCGATGATCTTGGCCTGCAGGCGTTGCAGCTCGGCGATCTCCTCCGCACTGTCAGGAACATCGGCGAAACCGGATGCTTCCACATTACGGCGCAGCGCCGCCACCCGATCTGACGACAACGGGTGAGAGCGGAAATATTCCCACCGGCGCTGAAACGAGATTCGTTCCTGATAGGCGAGACGTTCAAACGTCGCCACCAGACCGCGGCCCGATTGCCCGGTCTCGGTCAGAAAGCGCACGGCGGCCTGGTCGGCGGAGGCTTCCTGAGCGCGGGTATAGGTCAGCATGTTCAGCTGACCAAATTGCGGGGCGGAGGCCATGATGGCCGCGCCCGCATCTGGCGCGCCAGCGAGGGCCGCGATCAGTCCCACGCCAAACGAAGCGGCCATGGTGGCCAGACCCGCTCGGCTGGCTTCGCCGCGCCGGATGATGTGCGCGCCTTCGATATGGCCGATTTCGTGAGCGATGACGCCTTTGATTTCGTTTGGAGTTTCGGCGCGGACGATAGTGCCCGTATTCAGGAAGATATTCTGTCCGCCGGTGACGAAGGCGTTAAAATCCATATCGCCGACCAGATAGAAATCCACGGCGCTCACATCGAGCCCGGCCGCTTCCAGCAACGGGTCGGTGTATTCGCGCATGGCGCGCTCAGTCTCGGTGTCTCGGATCAGGCTCTGTCCGTGAGCACCCGCCAGACTGGCGAGCGCCAGACTTGCTGCGGCGGCGATGCGGGTCACGCCGGTCCGTAAGGGTTTGAGCATACGCAATGCAAGCGTCCTTCGTGTCAGCCAGCTCTGGAAGACAACAGTCTATCCTTCTGTCCGTCTGCACGCCAGAAAACGTGAGAACGGCGCCGGAAGTGTGACCACCGGCGCCGTTCGCGTGTTTAGCTCAGGCCTAGGAATTTCGACGAACGTTGCCACCAGCCGCGTTTCGCGGGGCGGTTCTCGTCTGATCCTTCGTCATCGCTGGCCTGATCAGCCGCTGGCGGGGCCGGTTCTGTCGGCGCGCTCTGTTCGGGCTTGGCGTCGCTCTCGCTGGCGGCTTGAGGCTCAGGCGCAGGAGAACTGGCCTGCTCCATGGCTTCGCGGGCCGCCGTATCGGTGGTGTCCGCTTGAGCCGCCGGTTCCGCTTTCTTGCGGCGGGTGCGTCGCTTGGGTTTGTCGGCGTCCGCCTGAGCGGCCTCTTCGCTGGGCGCGTCGCCTTCGGCGGACGCTTCAGCAACGGGTTCGGCCTTCTTGCGGCGCGTGCGACGCTTGGGCTTGTCTGCCGCCGCATCACCCTCAGCCGCTGCAGGGGCGTCTGCTTCAGACGCTTGAGCCTCCGAAGTGTCCGCGACGTCATCGGCAGGTTTTTTACGCGTGCGGCGGCTGCGCTTGGGCTTGGCCGGCGCCGTCTCGTCGCCAGCGTCGCTGGCGGCCTCCGCCGGCGCATCCTCGGCCTGCGCTTCAGACGCGGGCGCGTCCTGAGCGCTCGTCTCGATCTGGCCCGCTTCATCCTGAGCGGCCTCGCTCTGGCCGGCCGGTTTGCGACGGCGACGGCTGGGGCGTTTGCGCCGGGGCGGCGTGTCATCATCGTCGGTCTGAGCACCAATGGGTTCAGATTCAGACGGCTCGATCACTTGAAGGCCCGCGACACCATCGGATGCGTCAGCGTCCTTGGACACAGACTCGGTTCCGGTTTCGCCGTCAGTCTCCTCGGTCCCGTCCAGAGCCGACAGGGCGTCGTCCGAGGATCCGGCCTCATCATTGCGCTTGCGACGATTGCGACCACCGCGGCGGCCGCGCCGGCGGCGTTTTTTCGAGCCGTCTTCATTGGTCTCGTCAGACGCGGTGCGCGCCGGGCGTTCACCGCGGTCCTCACGCTCTTCAGTCGCCTCGTCTTCTTCCGTATCCTCGATGTCGTCGTCTTCATCGATATCGGCGACGACGGCGGCCGCGCTGGTCAGCGGGGTGTCGGCGCGGGCGGCTTTCGCTTCGGCGCGCGCTGCTTCGCTGCGGCTCTCAAGACGTTCAAGAGTACAGTCAGGGCGGATCAGGCTGTCATCCGCGTCCACCGTCACGCTCATGTCATAGCGCGCTTCAATCGCGGTGAGATGATCGCGTTTCTCGTTGAGAATATAGAGCGCCACTTCCGGGGCGCAGACCAGGCGCGCTTTGGACGTGCGGCCGCGCACGCCTTCCTCTTCCAGCGAGCGCAGGGCGACCAGAGCGCTGGATTCGATCGAGCGCATATGGCCCGAGCCCTGACAATGCGGGCAGACATTGCTCGACCCTTCCACCAGCGAGGTGCGCCGACGCTGACGACTCATCTCCATCAGGCCGAATTGCGAGATACGGCCCACTTGCAGGCGGGCGCGGTCACGCTTGAGCGAATCCTTCATCTTCTTCTCTACGGCGCGAACGTTTTTGTTCTCGTCCATGTCGATGAAGTCGATCACGAGCAGGCCGGCGAGGTCGCGCAGACGCATCTGGCGAGCGGCTTCCTCGGCCGCCTCCATATTGGTCTTGAGCGCGGTTTGCTCGATATTGCGTTCCTTGGTCGCCTTGCCGGAGTTCACATCGATGGAAACCAGCGCCTCGGTCGGGTTGATGACGATATAGCCGCCTGATTTCAGCTGCGCGACGGGGGAATGGATCGCCTCAAGCTGGCTTTCCACCTGATGACGCAGGAAAAGCGGCGTGGCGTCGCGATAATGCTGTACCTTCTTGGCGTGGCTGGGCATCAGCATGCGCATGAAGGCCTTGGCCTCCTTATATGCGTCCTCGCCTTCCACCAGCACCTCGTCGATCTCCTTGTCGTAGAGATCGCGGATCACTCGTTTGACGAGATTGCCTTCTTCATAAATCAGCTTGGGGGCGCTCGATTCCAGCGTCGTGGTGCGGATCGTCTCCCACAGCCGGATCAGATAGTCGTAATCGCGTTTGATCTCGACCTTGGTGCGCGCAGCCCCAGCGGTGCGGATGATCAGGCCCATGCCTTGGGGCACGGCCAGTTCGGACACCGCCGATTTCAGACGTTTGCGATCAGGGGCGTTGGTGATCTTGCGTGAAATGCCGCCGCCGCGCGCGGTATTGGGCATCAGCACGCAATACCGGCCGGCCAGCGACAGATAGGTCGTCAGCGCCGCGCCCTTATTGCCGCGCTCTTCCTTGGCCACTTGCACCAGCAGCACCTGACGGCGCTTGATCACTTCCTGAATCTTGTAGCGGCGCATGAAGGAGCGGCGACGGCGCGCCGCTTCGTCAATCAGATCGTCTTCATCAGGCGTTGGCGCGTCTTCATTGTCGTCGTCAGGGCCGGCGTCGTCATTCAGATCGCCGGTCGCTTCCGCTTCCGCTTCGCGCAGCGCTTCACGATCCGCATGGGGGATCTGATAGTAATCGGGATGTATCTCGTTGAAGGCGAGAAAGCCGTGCTTGTTACCGCCATATTCGACGAATGCGGCCTGTAGCGAAGGCTCTACACGCGTGACTTTGGCGAGATAGATGTTTCCACGAATCGGCTTTCTGGAGGCCGATTCAAAATCGAATTCCTCAACCCGATTGTTGTCGACAATCACCACCCGGGTCTCTTCCGGGTGGGCGGCGTCGATCAGCATTTTGCGTGACATTAAAATACGCTCCATACCGCATGGCGAAAGCCGCGCTCAACGAGGAGGCGGCTTCAGACGTGCGGCGATTGTTGCAGGAACGCGCTCGACGGCGATCTGTTCTTACTAAAGATGATCTCGCGGCGGGAGCGCGCATCATGGGTCTGTCCTTAACCGGGCAGGGGCGCGTCCTGATTCGGAGCGTCACCCGAGCGCCAGTCATTCTGGCTTTTGGCGCCGGCGGCGGGCGTGAGCCCTCCCGCGTCGTCCAGAAATCTGTGTGCTTTGAAGATTTGCGCCCTGGGGCGGATCTTCAAGGGTGTTCATGTGGGCGGCGCGCGAACGCGCCTGATCCCAATCTCGAACATAATCACATTGCACGAGAATGTCGCCAATGAAAAGCGAGCTACACCGTGTTAGACTCTCGGTAAGGACTCGCTAACCGAATCTCAAGGCGTGGCGTTCTACAGTGATTTTCATCGGAGCATTTGCGCGACGTAAAATGACGCAAAGCCCGTTTGGGACTTCGGCATGGTGGTGGTCGGAATGCGATTTTTAGCGGGTCTTGTAGCTTGCGCCCTGACGCTGTCCGCCGGTTCGGCGATGGCGTCTGATATTACAAATGTGCGCTTCGGCGCCTACGAAACCCATACCCGCATCGTCATTGAAAGCGAAACGCCGCTTGATTCGCGCGCCTTTACGCTGGCTGAGCCGGTCTCGCGCCTGGTGGTCTCCTTTGATCAGGCAGGCTGGGATGTTCCAACCTTGCCCAATCGACAGGGCGAAGGCGAGGGGCTTGTGGGCCGGTTTCAGTTTGACGGACAGGCCGGCGCGCCACGTCTGGTGTTTGCGCTGAACTCGCCGTCCACTGTTGATCATCATTTTTCGCTCGCCCCTGATGGCGGCGGCTACCGCACGGTCGTGGATCTGGCGCCTGTGGGGGCGACGGCGTTCCAGCAAACCTCTGGCTTTCCGTCGGAAAGCAGAAATATGGCGCAGTTCCTTGTGGAAAATGCGGTCGTGTCCGCAGCGCCGCCCGCGTGTGAGGCTGTGCGAGTGGTGATCGACCCCGGGCATGGCGGCCGTGATCCCGGCGCACTGGCGCGGTTCGGCGGCGGGGATGAAGCGGATGTCAATCTGGCGGCCGGTCTGGTCCTGCGCGACCTCCTGAACGCCACCGGACGCTATGAGGTCATCATGACCCGGGACCGCGATGTGTACGTCGATCTGTATGATCGCGTCGAAATCGCGCGTCAGGCCGAGGCGGATCTGTTCATCTCCCTTCACGCAGATTCGGCCGGCGATTCGACGGGGCCTGAAGGCGCAACCGTCTATTCGATGAATCACCGGGCCGTAGACCGCGCACGCAGCCGCGCGATCAGCCAGGGTGACTGGGTGGACCCCAACCGGCCTGAAGAGGTCTCCCGCATCCTTGTCGAGATGTCCCTGACCAACAAGGAAAGCCAGTCCGAACGCTTCGCGGACGCGCTTCGCACCGAAGTCGGCCGGGTGCAGCCCTTGTTCCGTGAGACGGCCATGCGCGCCAATTTTGCGGTGCTGATCGACGCGGAAGTGCCAGCGGTCCTGTTCGAAATGGGCTTTTTGACCAATCGCAGTGACGCCCGGCGCCTGAACAGCGCCACGGACCGTCGGCGGCTGATGCAATCGGCGGCGTCCGCCATTGATGAGCACTTCGCTCATTGCCAGGGCGGCGGCTCGGATCGCTATATCGCCCAGAACACGGCGAGCGCCTCCAGCACCCGTTAATCTGGACCTGTGCGGAATCCGCCATTGGGTTGACGCCTGAGACACGCCATAATAGCGCCATCTGAGGGCGTAATAAGGCGGGGGCGGGCAGGCCTTGCGCGCCGTCTATGAGGGCAAGATGAAGCTGTTGAGTTGGAAAAACGCGTTGCGTGCCTTGATCTGGGGCGCCGGCGCGGCGGTGGTCTTAGGCGTGGTGGCGTCAATCGCCATTGCTGTCTATGTGGTGCGCGTCACTGAAGACCTGCCTGATTATCAGCAGCTTGCGGAATATGAACCCCCGATCATGAGCCGGGTGCATGCTGGCGATGGACGCCTGATTCAGGAATACGCCATCGAGCACCGCGTCTTCGTGCCGATCGAGAATATTCCGCCGCTCGTCATCGACGCCTATCTGTCCGCCGAGGACAAGAATTTCTACAATCATGGCGGCGTGGATTATCTGGGCATGATCCGGGGCGGCATCCGATCGGTGATTGCGCGTCTGCGCAATCCGAACGCGGCGCTGCAATCGGGCTCAACCATCACCCAGCAGGTGGCCAAGAACTTCCTCTTCAGCTCCGACCAGCGCATCGACCGCAAGATTCGCGAGATCGTCATTTCGCGTCGGATGGAGCGCGCCTTCACCAAGGACCAGATCCTCGAGCTCTATCTCAACGAGATTTACCTCGGCAATCGCGCGTACGGCATCGCCGCTGCGGCGTTGAACTATTTTGATAAATCGCTGGACGAGCTGGAATTGCACGAAGCGGCCTATCTGGCCGCCCTGCCCAAAGGGCCGAGCAATTATCATCCGACCCGCAATACCGAAGCCGCCATTGGCCGCCGCAACTGGGTGCTCTCACGCATGATCGCCAATGGCGTCATCAGCCGCGAAGAGGGTGAAGCGGCGATGCAGACGCCGCTGGAGACCGCCGAGCGGCTGGATGGTGACGAATATCTGGCGGCGGAGTATTTCGTCGAGCAAGTGCGTCGCGAAGTCTTCAACCGCTACGGCCAGGATCAGCTCTATGAAGGCGGGCTGTCGATCCGCACCACGCTGGACACCCGCATGCAGCTGGCCGCCCGTGCGGCCTTGCGGGATGGACTTGAGACCTATGATCGCCGCCACGGCTATCGCGGTCCGGTCGCGCAGATGGAGAGCTTTGACGCCTGGCCGGACCAGTTGGCGGAGATCGATCCGCCAGCAGACCTTGATGAGGGTTGGCGTCTGGCTGTGGTTCTGGAAATGACGGACAGCGATGCGCTGATCGGGTTCGCCGATCGCACCCGCGGCCGCATTCCGCTTTACGCTCTGGCCTGGGCGCGTGAGCCGCGTCGGGACGAGGATGGCTTCCCGCGCACGGGCGGCGCCATTGGGCGGCCGTCTGACGTCTTCGAGCTGGGTGATGTGGTCATCGTTGAGGATCTGGTCGCCGAGGACGCGCCGGAGCAAACCGTAGAGGACGATCATTACGGCTTGCGGCAGTTGCCGGACGTCAATGGCGGCATTGTTGCGATTGACCCGTTCACGGGCCGGGTTCTGGCGATGGTGGGCGGCTATTCCTTCCAGCACAGCCAGTTTAACCGCGCCGTCCAGGCGCGCCGTCAGCCGGGGTCCTCGTTCAAGCCGTTTGTCTATGCTGCGGCGCTTGAGAACGATTACACGCCTGTCTCGATCATTCTTGACGCGCCCTTCGTGGCGTCGGGCGACGCCGAAATGCGCTTTTACCGCCCGCAGAACTATTCAGAGGTGTTTTACGGCCCCTCCACGCTGCGGCGGGGGCTGGAATTGTCACGTAACGTCATGACGGTGCGCCTGGCGCAGGATATGGGCATGGCCCCTGTCGTGGATATCGGCGAACGGACTGGCATATATGACGATCTTCAGCCTACTCTCGCCATGTCGCTGGGCGCGGGTGAGACCACGTTGATGCGGCTGATCGGCGCCTATGGCGCTTTGGTCAATGGCGGCCTTCTGATCGAGCCGGCGCTGATCGACCGGGTTCAGGCCCGATCGGGCGAGACGATCTATATTCACGACCAGCGCGACTGCGTCGGGTGTGACGTGCCTGGCGGATACGAGTCTTCCCTGAACGAGCCGCAATTGCCCGAGTTGGGCGAGCAGATCATAGACCCAGTCACTTCCTATCAGATCGTGCATATGCTCGAAGGCGCTGTTCAGCGCGGCACAGCCACGGCCTTGCGCTCTCTGGGGCGTCCGCTGGGTGGCAAGACGGGCACCACCAACGACTTCCACGACGCCTGGTTTGTGGGCTTCAGTCCTGATCTGGTGGTGGGCGTCTATGTGGGCTTTGACACGCCCAGACCGCTCGGGTCGGGCGAGGCAGGCGGCCGGGTTGCGGCGCCGGTGGCGGCCGACTTCCTGGGCGCGGCGCTCGAAACCTATTCGGTCAGCCCGTTCCGGGTGCCCGACGGGGTGAGCCTGGCGCCGATTGATCGCGAGACCGGCGAACCGTCCGTCATCGGTCGCCCCGGCGTGATCCTGGAAGCGTTCAAACCCGGCACCGAGCCGCAGCGCGGCCAGACCAATGCAGAGGAAACGCTGAGCTTTGGCGCCAATGCGCTGGGCGTGGATTTCTCCTCGGGCGCGCCAAACGATGCAGACGATGATGATGACGACGAGGATACGCTGGGCGGGCTTTACTAGATCCCAGCCTCGCAGATTTTAAAGCCCACAACAGGCGCAGTCCCTTGTCCGGGGGCTGCGCCTCGTTTATCGACCCGATCCACCCTCTTTCCCAGACTATCAGGAGATCCGCCATGCGCGCCGAGATCGCTGAACTCAAAGACGCCATCGAACAGTCCACCGCCTTGCTACGGAGGCGTCTTTGACTGGCCTACGGCTGAGAAACGACTTGATGAACTGAACGCCAAGGCCGAAGACCCCACATTCTGGGACCGGCCCAGCGACGCCCAGGCGCTCATGCGTGAGCGTAACCGGCTTGACCAGTCCATGACCGAAGTGCGTGAGATCGACACCGATCTTGCTGACACGCTGGAGCTGGCCGAGATGGCCGAGCTGGACGGCGATGAAGAGCTGTATGAAGAGGCGGCGACCGCGCTGCGGGGGCTCAAGGCGCGCGCCGGCAAGGCGGAGCTGCAAGCCTTGTTGTCTGGCGAGGCCGACAGCAATGACAGCTATCTGGAAATCCATCCCGGCGCCGGCGGCACCGAAGCCCAGGACTGGGCGTCCATGCTGGCGCGCATGTATACGCGCTGGGCGGAGAAATCCGGCTACAAGGTTGAAGTGATCGAGGCGCAGGCCGGTGAAGAGGCGGGTCTGAAATCCATCACTATCCTTGTCAAGGGCGATAACGCCTATGGCTGGCTGAAGACCGAGGCGGGCGTGCACCGCCTGGTGCGCATCTCGCCCTATGACAGCTCGGGGCGTCGACATACCAGCTTCGCCTCGGTTTGGACCTATCCACTGGTGGACGACACCATCGATATCGAGATCGAGGACAAGGATGTGCGCGTGGACACCTATCGCGCGTCCGGCGCGGGTGGTCAGCACATCAACAAGACCGATTCCGCCGTGCGCCTGACCCACGAGCCCACCGGCATCGTGGTGGCGTGCCAGACCGATCGCTCCCAGCACAAGAACCGGTCGAACGCCTGGACCATGCTGCGCGCCCGCCTGTACGAGTTGGAGCTGCAAAAGCGCGAGGAAGCGGCCCAGGCCGACGCCGAATCCAAGACCGATATCGGCTGGGGCCACCAGATCCGCTCTTACGTGTTGCAGCCCTATCAGATGGTCAAGGATCTGCGCACCCAGGTTGAAACGTCAGACACCCAAGGGGTGCTGGACGGCGATCTGGACGACTTCATGGGCGCGGCGCTGGCCCAACGCGTGGGCAAGTCCGAAGAGGATTAAAACCCGGCGCGGACACGGAATACAAAAAAGGGCCGGCGATACGCCGGCCCTTTTTCTGTGTCTGTACCTGAAACCCTAGGATTTCGAGGTGAACGGGTCGTTGGCGACCGCCTTGTCCGCGCTGGCGGCGGCGGCCGGCGGCGGGGTGGAGGAGGCGGTGCTGGATGACGTGGAGGCGCTGCCGCTGCCGCTCTGTGCGGCCGGTTTGCTGGACGACCCCGATGAGGATTTGGCGTCCGACAGCGGATCCGAAGAGCGCTTGCACAGGCCGTCAAAGAAGGCGCCGCTCTCAATGGCGAGCGTCGCGTGGATCACATCGCCTTCCACGCGGGCGGTCGCAGAGAGCTGCACCTGGCGGGCGCGAACCGAGCCGACCACGCGGCCACGGATGACCACGTTTTCGGCGACCACTTCGCCCTTGATGGAGGCTTCTTCGCCGATCGTCAGGTCCGTTGCGCGAACATCGCCTTCCACAGCGCCGTCCAGCTGAACTTCGCCGTCTGACACGATGGAGCCGGTGATTTTCAGATCAGCGCTCAGAATGGATGGGGCTTTGGTTTTCATGGCGGACCTCTTGGTCGGAGCGGGGACGGCGGCGGCGTGACTGTCGCTGGGGGGCGTATCTTTTTTAGTGAACATAGCGTCCGGCTCTTATGTAATCTTCGGGGTCAATGTGTTCGCCGCGGAACCAGATTTCATAATGGAGATGCGTGCCGGTGGAACGTCCGGTCGATCCCATCCCCCCCAGTCTTTGGCCCAGCTCCACCTCATCGCCGCGGCGGACGTCGATAGCGTGAAGATGGCCATATCGTGTGCGGAACCCGTATCCGTGATCCACTTCGACAGTGCGACCATACCCGGCTCGCCAGCCCGCGTAAACGACCTCACCCGGCGCAGGCGCCACAATAGGTGCGTTTCTAAAGGCGGCGAAATCCTTGCCGGCATGCATGGCCAGACGGCGCGTGAACGGGTCGATGCGGGCGCCATACCGCGATGTCTCGCGGAAAGGCCCGTCGATCGGCAGTCCCAGAGGCGTGGCGTTGAGCAGGTTTTCCACCTGTTCGCTTTCCACAATCCGGTTGGCGATGCGGGCGACGCGCGCATTGAAGGGGTCATCGAGATTAAGCGCATCGCTGAACAGCGGCGCCTGATCGAGACTGATCAGAGGGCCGCCGGTCCCGCCGTCTTCACCCTCCAGCGGGCCTTCCTGCATGGCTTCATCCACCCGCATGCCGGTCAGACGCAAGACTGCGCGCAAATTCTCAAGGCGGCGTTCTGCGGCGTTCTCGGCTTCGGCCAGGGCGGCTTCCTGATCGGCCAGAAGCGCGGCGACACGCTCTTCAGCCAGGCCGTCAAAAGCTTCTTCCCCGACCGGATCCAGCAGCGCCTGGCGCGGATCAGGATCGGCGGGCGAGGCGGCCATCAAGATTCGACCTTCATCCATGCTGGGGCTCTCTCGCTCTTCCCCGACCGACAGATCGTCGGCGAAGTCCAGAAGGCGGCGAAGCGTGTCATGGCGCATCTGGAATTCGCCCGCCGTGCGGTCAAAGGCGTCGGTGCGCGATTCCATATAGGCGATGGCGGCGGCCTCGGCGGCGCGCGCTTCATCAACCTCGTTTTGATATTCGGCTTCGATCTGGGCGAATTGTTGTTTGACGCGCTGATCGGCTCGCCCGTCGAGCAGCATGCCGACGGTGGTAAGAGACAGCCAGACCGCCAGCAGACACACGCCCCCGATTGCCGAGAGTTGCATCTCGGTCGTGATAGCGAAGTATCTCACCTGACCCTCGGTCCGATGATAGATCTGCCGATCAGGGAAGCGTTGCTTGATCTGCTCCCACGGCCCGGCCAGTAGTCGTTTCACCATCCGACTGCGTTCGCCTCGCTATCCTCGCCCCTCGATGCGCTATCTCGCATGATAACGCATCGTTTATCAACTGATCCGTTGCAAGCCTTGTTCCGATCCCTAAGGGACAGGAATGAAAATGTTCCGTGCGTCGGCGTCAGATGCAAGTCCTGGTTTCAGGAAAGCTGTTCAGCCAAAGGCTGGTAGAAACATCCCGGCAAGCCCGCCGCCGCTCGGGCGTCCTCATTGAAGGGACGCTTCAACGCGCCGCTGAAATAAGTTGAAACCAGCCTGTGAAAGCAGTGTTCGGGCGTCTCGGTCTCATCGCGGCACACATGATCAAACCAGCGCGCGCCTGCGGCGACATGGCCCACTTCCTCTTCATAGATCACGCTCAGGATGGCGACGCTGTCAGCATCCCCCACGCTGGAGAGCTTCTCGATCATGGGCGGCGTGACGTCCAGCCCGCGCGCTTCGAGCACCAGGGGTGCGACGGCAAGCCGCGCCGCCAGATCATGCGCCGTGTTTTGCGCCGCCTCCCAGAGCCCGTCATGGGCCGCCAGATCGCCATAATCGCCGCCCATCTGCTGAAGACGATCACGCACCATGGTGAAATGACGCGCTTCGTCATCGCCGACGCTGATCCAGTCTGACACAAAGGCGGCGCGCTGATCGTCCGCAATTCTGGGATCGCCTGCGAAACGGGCGACCATGTCAAAATGCAGATCAATGGCGTTGAATTCGATATGCGCGACGGCATGCATCAGGGCGAAGCGCCCCTCAAGACTGCCCAGCCTGCGCCGCGGCGTTTGTCCAGGCGGTTTCAGCTCCGGGCGTAGCGGACGGCCTGGCGCAGACGGCGCGCGGGAGGGGGCGCCGGTTTCGGGCAAGTCGAGTTCGCCTGATCGCCAGGCGGCGGCGGTCTCCCGCGCCAGCCGGGTTTTGGCGTCAGGGGCGGCGGTTGCGACCACGCGCGCCGCCGCCTCCATCACGCAAGGTTTGGGCTGCAGCGTCGTCACGCAGATTTCACCGCGTCCAGAACCGCCTCCACATGGCCTTTGACCTTCACCTTGCGCCAGACCTGCTGGATCACGCCGTCGGAACCAATCAGATAGGTGCAACGTTCAATGCCCATGTATTTACGCCCATACATGTTCTTCTCCACCCAGGCGCCATAGGCCTCGGTGACGGCGCCGTCTTCGTCTGACGCCAGCACGACTTTCAGCTCATGCTTGTCGCGAAACTTGTCATGCTTGGCTACGGTGTCTTTGGACAGGCCGATGACAACTGCGTTTTCGGCGTTGAACGCATCGATATGCTCGGAAAAGCCGATGGCCTCGGTCGTGCAGCCGGGCGTGTCATCCTTGGGATAAAAGTACAGGACGACGGATTTGCCCTTCAGCTCACGTAATGACACCTGTCGGCCGCCATCTGCAGGAAGCGTGAAGTCTGGGGCCTTGTCGCCGGGCTTAAGCTCGCTCATGAGTGTCGTCCTTAATGATGATTTGCCGTGCTTCGGCCTGGAAGATTGTCAATTCGCCCCGCCACGTCCAGTCGCGACCCGACTTTGAGTTCATATGCGCCGTATCGCTCGTCTGTCCCTTCTCTATGTGCTTGAAGCGATCGCCGCGCTGCTGGCGCTGGCTGTGGTGGCGTTCGGCGCGGCGTTGTGGCGCCTCGCGGAGGGCCCGGTCAACGCCGAGATGATCCGCCCTGTCGTCACCGAAGTTCTTCTGGACGCGGTGAAGGGCGACGCGGCTGTCATCGGCGATCTTGAAATCAGCTTCGATCCGGCGCTCGCCGCCCTTGTGGTGACGGCGCGCGATGTTCGCATCACGCGTGAGACAGGCGATGTCGTCATTTCGTCAGAGCTGATCGAAGCAGGACTGGCGCTCGACCTGTTGATGACCGGACGGATCGCGCCCGTCAGCCTTGAGGCGCGCGGCGGCACGCTCTGGCTGTACCGAGACGAGCTGGGCCGTCTGACCGGCGGGCTGGGCGCGCTGGATGACCGCTTCGGCGCCACCCAGGAAAACGACAGCGTCACGCCTGATTTCGATATGGACCAGGCCAGCCGGGTGTTTGCACGCTTGTTGATGGTGGATGTCTCTGACGTCACCTTGCAGGTGCGTGAGGAATATCATGATTGGACCGGGCTGTTCACGGACATGGGCGGCGCGGTGAATCTGTCAGACGGCGTGGTGTCGCTGCGGGCGGAAGGCGGGCTGGTCACCTCCGCCGGCATGGCGCCGATCACGCTGGATGTGCAGACAGGCCGATCGCTGGACAGCGTTTTTGTCGAGGCGCGCCTGTCCAATCTGGTGCCGGCGGCGGCTGCGCCCTTGCAAGGCCCGTTTGCGGGCGTATCCGCGCTGGACGCGCCGTTCGACATGCACCTCGTGTTTGACGCCTCGCGAGAAGAGGGCCTGCGTCAGGCCAGTCTTCAAATGGTGGCGCAGTCCGGGGTTGTGCGCACCGCCAGCGGACAGACCGCCATACGCGACGCCCGCATTGACGCTGCCCTGGATGTGGAGGCGGGGCGCCTCGATCTGCAGACTGTGGAGGTGGATTCAGACCTATTGTCCTTGTCGCTGACCGGCGCGCTTTATGACTTTTCCGACTATGACGACGCAATCCCGGCGCGGGCGCGCTATGAGCTGACGTCCGGTGCGGGGCGTCTTGATCTTAACGGCGCCTTTCCCGAGCCGCTCCAATGGCGCTCCGCCGAACTGGCGGGGGTCATGGATATTGAAGAAAGCCTGATCAGTTTTGACATGCTGGACGCGGTGCTGCCCGCCGCCAGCGCGTCGATGACGGGCTCGCTGGCATTGGAGCCGACCATTGCGGGCTTGCTGCCCACCGTCAAACTCAGCGGTCCCGTTGAAGGCGCGCTCACCAAGACGGATGTCCTCAATCACTGGCCGGTCAATTTCGCGCTCGGCGCCCGGGACTGGGTGCGAGACAGCATTCTGGACGGTCGGGTGACCAATGCGACGCTCGACCTGAACCTCACCGCCCAGGCGCTGGCCGCCAAAACACTCTCGGATGAAGATCTGACCCTCAGCTTCCAGTTCTCCGATGCGGATGTGCGTTATATGAGCACGATGACGCCGCTGCTGGGGCTGTCAGGACAAGCGGTGCTCAGAGGCAACTCCTTAAGTCTTGAAGGCGCGGGCGGCGCCATCGGTGAGCTGGAAGCGACGCGGATTTATGTCGACATTCCGCGTCTGAATCCCAAAGGCGCCGTGGCGCGCTTTGGCGGCACGGGCAGGGGGGATGTTTCGGACTTCCTGGCGCTTGTCAGTGAGCCGCCGCTCAATCTTTCCAGCGAATACGGCTTTGAGCCTGAAGCGTTTGGCGGGCAGGGCGAGCTGGCGTTTGAAATCCGCCGTCCCATGTTGCGCATGGTTCCCGCCGAGGATCTGGGTTTTGATATTTCGGGACAGTTTGAAGAGGTTTCGGGCCCGGCGGGCCCGCCGGGCATCTCGTTGTCTGACGGCACAATGGCCCTGACGGTCAATCCTGAGGGGCTGCGCGCGGAAGGAGAGGCGCGGATCGCGTCAGCGGAGGCTCAGATCATCTGGACGGAGACGTTCGGGCTCGAGCCGGAGGTCAATTCTACTGAGGTGCGCGTGACGTCTGTCATGACCGCGCGAGAGCTGGACCAGCTCGGCCTGCCCTTGCGGCGCTTCATGGACGGAGCAGTGGGCGTTGACGCGACGATTGAAGGCCGGGGCCTCACCTTCTCGCAAATGGCGCTGGAGCTTGACCTTCAGAACGCCGCCATCGCCTTGCCTGCAGGGCTGTGGGACAAGCCCGCCGGCGAGCCGGCCGCTGCATCCTTGCAGGCGGGGGTGGCGGAGGACGGCGCGGTTCAGCTGAACCAACTGCGCCTCACGGGCGAGGACGTGGCGCTGGAGACCAGCGCGGACCTGGCCCCGGACGGGCGCTTGCTGGCGGCGCAGGCGTCTCGTGTGTTCGTTCGCGACAGGCTTGACCTCAGTGCAGAGATTTCCCGACCCGACGGTCCGGAGGGGGTGCTGCAGATCGCCGTCCAGGGCCCGTTCATGGATGCAGAAGACCTGTTCGGGATCGCGGCGCCGTCGGGCGGCGGCGTGACCTTGGGCGCCTCGGTGAATTTTGAAGGTGTTCTGGACCGGGTTCTGGTGCGTGATCAGCGCTTCACCGACGTGGGGCTGGTGCTGAACGTGCGGCCTGAAGGGGTTGAGCGGTTCGTTCTGGAGGCTGACGCAGCGCAAGGTCCTGTCATCGTCCGGTTTGAACCTGAACAGGACACCGGGGTGCGCCGGTTGAGCGCCTTGGGGCCGGACGCGGGGCTGTTGCTGTCTGCCTTCGCCGGGTTTGACAATATTTATGGCGGGTCCCTGAGGCTGAGCGGGGAGGCGCCGCCTTTGGGCCAGCCGGGCGGGGTCAGCGGCGAGATCGAAGTGGGCGCGTTCACACTGAACCGCATGCCTTTGCTGGCGCGGGTCCTTGCCGCAGGCTCGCTGGAAGGGCTGGGAGGTTTGCTGAGCGGTCAGGGCATCGGCTTTGAGCGTCTGCAGAGTGAGTTTGTCTGGCAGGACGGCATCATCGAGATGCGAGAGGCGCGCGTCGCCGGGGCGTCTCTGGGGGCGACCTGGAACGGGCTTGTGGATTTCAGCGATGAACGCATGTCGGTGAACGGCACGCTTTTACCCTCTTACGGCGTCAATTCGGTTCTGGGCTCGGTTCCGGTTCTCGGCGAGCTTCTGACTTCACGTCGGGGGGAAGGCGTGATCGGGGTGACTTTCTCGGTCAGCGGCCCGTTCAGTGAAACGCGTGTCAGCGCCAATCCGCTCTCTGCGCTCGCGCCGGGCGTCTTCCGGCGTATTTTCGAAGGCACGTCTGCGGAGCGCGAACTAGAGGCGCTGGAGGCGGAACGCCGTGAGGAGCAGGCCCAGGCCCGTGAAGCGCGCGAGACCGCAGCTGATGACGCTGAAACGCCGCCAGACGCCCCAGACGACCCGCCTACAGACACGCCTCAACAGGATACGCCATGATCTGCATCGGTTTGATGAGCGGCACCTCGCTGGACGGTGTGGACGCAGCCTTGCTTGAAACGGACGGCGAGACCATCACCCGATTTGGCCCGGGCGGCGAAACCGCCTTCGCCCCGCAAGAGCGCGCGGTGTTGAAAGCGGCGGTCGATGCTGCGCTCGACTGGCGCTTTGAAGGGGCGGAGCCTGACATTTTCAAGCAGGCCGAAGACGTGCTCACCCAGACCCATGCACGCGCCGTTGAGGCTGTGGCCGAGCACGCCGGGCTGACATTGGCCGAGATTGATCTGGTGGGCTTTCACGGACAAACGGTCATCCATATCCCGCCACAGCCGGGGCGACCGGGCCGGACCTGTCAGCTGGGTGACGGCGCCGCGCTGTCGCAGCGTCTGGGCATACCAGTGGCGTATGATTTTCGCACCGCCGACATGGATGCTGGGGGGCAAGGGGCGCCGCTGGCGCCGATTTATCACGCCGTGCTGGCGCAGGGGTCAGGACTTGAGCGGCCTTTGGGCGTTCTCAATATTGGCGGCGTCGCCAATCTGACCCTCATCCGGTCCGACGGAACGCTCGACGCGTTCGACACCGGGCCCGGCAACGGACTGATTGACGCCTGGGTGGAGGAACGTACGGGCCAGACCATGGATCGGGACGGCGCCCTGGCCGCTGAAGGACGCGTGCATGAGGCGGGCCTGGCGGACTTGCTGGCGCACCCGCATTTTGCGCTGGAAGGCCCCAAATCGCTCGACCGTTGGGATTTCTCCCTTGATGCTGCGCGCAATCTGACAGTAGAGGACGGCGCGGCGACGCTGAGCCAGTTCACCGCGGAAGCCATTGGCCAGGGGCTTCAGGCTTGTCTTGAGCGTCCTGAGCGGCTGATCGTTTGCGGCGGCGGGCGCAAGAATGCCGACCTTCTGCGCCGTATCAGCGAGGTCACAGGTCTGTCAGTCTGCAGCGCGGAAGCCGTGGGCTGGCGCGGCGATCTGATCGAGGCGGAAGCCTTCGCCGTGCTGGCGGCGCGAACGTTGCGCGGCTTGCCGCTCAGCTTTCCGGGCACGACGGGGATTGCGCAACCGCTTACGGGCGGCCGTATCGCGCGGCCCTGATCAATTGCCGCCTCAGCACAAACAAAAAAGCCCCGGTCTGATGACCGGGGCTTTTGTCTTGGAAGGCGAGCCGCCTAGCGACTTAGCGCTTGCCGGTGTTCGCCATCTCGGCGCGCTCCACATCCACTTCAGGCAGGCGCTTGTCGAGATAGGTCTTCACCGATGCTTCCAGCGGTTCGAGATGGTCGGTGAACAGATGGCCGGCGCCCTTGATGATGTCATGGGTCATGATGATCCCCTTCTGGGTGCGCACCTTGCTCATGGCGCGCTCCATCTCGTCATGGGGGACGATGGCGTCAGATTCCCCATGGGCGATCAGGCCCGACGCCGGGCAGGGCGCCAGGAAGCTGAAATCATACATGTTGGTGGGCGGCGACACCGAGATGAAGCCGGCGATTTCGGGGCGGCGCATCAGAAGCTGCATGGCGATCCAGGCGCCGAAGGAATGCCCGGCCACCCAGCAATAGGACGCATTGGGATTGTGCGCCTGGGCCCAGTCGAGCGCGGTGGCGGCGTCTGACAATTCGCCCAGGCCCTGATCGTACGTGCCCTGGCTGCGGCCGACGCCGCGGAAATTGAACCGCAGCACGGAAAAGCCGCGCTCCTTGAACTCGTCATACATCATGGTGCTGACCGGCGTGTCCATATGACCGCCGCCACGCGGGTGGGCGTGCAGGATCAGCGCGACGGGAGCGCCAGGGGTCTTGGACGGGCTGTATTTGCCTTCAAGGCGGCCGGCCGGGCCGGGAATGATAACGTCGGGCATGGAAAGCTTACGGGTCCTGCTTCAATTTCCCTAGCTCTGCACTCAGGAATTGATTTCCAGGTGGTGCAAGGGGTGTGCGAAAACCAAGTCCTAATACTTGACTCTCGCGCTGGGGATACTAGCTCCCTAGTACGCGAGCGCTGTTAGACAATCGGATCGGCCTCATAACACAGCCGGGACGCACAATGCGAGCGCGCCACGCTTATTTGTACGGGTTAGCGAAGGATAATGTCATGAAGCTGAGCACCAAGGGGCGTTATGCAGTCATGGCCATGGTCGATCTCGCCCAGGCCAGCCAAGAGCGTCCTGTTCCGCTCGGCGACATCGCCTCGCGCCAGGAAATCTCGCTCTCCTACCTTGAGCAACTATTCGCAAAGCTGCGTCGCGCGGGCGTCGTCAAATCCGTGCGCGGCCCGGGCGGCGGCTACAAGCTGGGGCGGGGCCTCAATGAAACCCGCATTGCCGACATCATGCTGGCGGTTGAAGAGCCGGTGGACGTGACCCGATGCCAGGGCAAGGCGGCGGGCTGTCTGGAAAGCGGACGGCGCTGCGTCACCCACGATCTCTGGGATGAGTTGAGCCGTCATATCCATCTCTTCCTCAGCGATGTGACTTTGGAAGACGTGCTGGAGCGCCGTGTGATGGGCTTGTCCATGGGCCGCCGTACGGCGAGCGCGACCCTGGAGGCGGCGGCGGAGTGACGGTTTATCTCGATCATAACGCCACGGCGCCGATCCGGCCTGAAGCGCGCGCCAGCGTGATCGAGGCCCTGGATTGCGTCGGCAATCCGTCTTCGGTTCACGGGACGGGGCGAAGTGCGCGTGCGCGGGTCGAGGCGGCGCGCAGCTTGATCGCCAAAAAGATCTGCACCCGGGCCGAAGATCTGGTTTTCACCTCCGGCGGCACCGAAGCGAACAATCTCGGTCTCAAGGCTGGCATCGCGGCTGGCGCGACGCGTGTGATCGTGTCCGCGATCGAGCATGAAGCCGTCGGCGCTGCTGCACGCGCGCTGGGCGTGCCGTTTGACGTCTGGCCGGTGACGGCGGACGGAACGGCGGACATGCAATGGCTTCAGGATCGCCTGCAACGCGCTGAACAGGAAGGCGAAACGCCGATCTTGTTCGCGCTGATGGCGGCCAATAACGAAACCGGCGTGATCCAGCCTTATGAGCAGGCGGGCCGATTGATCCGCGAGGCGGGCCATCTCTATCACATCGACGCGGTGCAGATGCTGGGCAAGGCCGCGTTTGATTTCGCGGGCTCCATGGCGCACTTCGCCGCGCTGTCTTCACACAAGGTCGGCGGCCCGCAAGGCGTCGGCGCGCTGGCGGTGGCCTGTGAAGCCGGCGTCGCCGCGCAAGTGATAGGCGGCGGCCAGGAAAAGGGCCGACGCGCGGGCACTGAAAACGTGGCCGGCATCGCCGGCTTCGGTGCGGCTGTCGGCGCAGCGGGGGGTGAGGAAGAACTCATCCGGATCAAAGGTTTGCGTGACGCTTTGCAGGCGCGACTTCAGGCGGGCGCTCCCGAGATCACGATCTGGGGTGAGCGCGAGAACCGGCTCGACAATACGCTGTGTCTCTCCGCGCCGGGCTGGCCCAGCGAGATCCAGGTGATCGCGCTGGATCTGAACGGTTTTGCGGTGAGCGCCGGATCGGCTTGCTCGTCGGGCAAGGTGCGCAAATCGAAAGTACTGGAAGCCATGGGGGCGTCATCTGCCGATGCGGAGAGCGCGCTGCGCATTTCGCTGGGCTGGACGACGACCGAAGACGATATCGAGGCGTTCGCGAACGCCTGGCTGAGTGAATATACCCGCCTGCGCCCCCGCGCGGCGGTCTGAGAGTAAAAAGGAAGCGGCTTATGCCTGCGGTCAAGGAAACCATCGAAGACGTCCGTCAGCTGGAATCTGACAAGTACAAGTACGGCTTCACCACCGAGATCGAGCAAGAGCGCGCGCCCAAGGGTCTGAGCGAAGACACCGTGCGCTTTATCTCGGCCAAGAAAGGCGAGCCCGACTGGCTGCTCGACTGGCGTCTGGAGGCTTATCGCCGTTGGACCCAGATGAAGGAGCCCGACTGGGCGAAAGTGGGCTATCCGCCGATCGACTATCAGGACGCTTATTATTACGCAGCGCCCAAAGACTCAGCGAAATACAAAAGCTTGGACGAGGTTCCTCAGGAGCTGCTCGACACCTACAAGAAGCTCGGCATTCCGCTGAAAGAAGCGGAAGTCCTGCTCGGTGTTGAAGGCGCGGACGCCAGCGCCGCCGATGCGCGCACCGAAGGGTCGCAGCGCAAGGTGGCCGTGGATGCGGTGTTTGACTCTGTCTCGGTGGTGACGACCTTCAAGGAAGAGCTGTCCAAAGCCGGCGTGATCTTCATGCCGATCTCCGAAGCGGTTCACGAATACCCCGAGCTGATCAAGAAATATCTCGGCTCGGTCGTGCCGGTGACGGACAATTTCTTCGCCACGCTCAATAGCGCGGTCTTCTCGGACGGCTCGTTCGTCTACGTGCCCAAGGGCGTGCGCTGCCCGATGGAGCTGTCGACCTATTTCCGGATTAACGCGGAAGGCACCGGCCAGTTTGAACGCACGCTGATCATTGCGGATGAGGGCGCCTATGTGTCCTATCTCGAGGGCTGCACCGCGCCTATGCGCGATGAAAACCAGCTGCACGCCGCCGTGGTGGAACTGGTCGTGCTCGACGAGGCCGAGATCAAATATTCGACGGTTCAGAACTGGTGGCCGGGCGATGCGGACGGCAAGGGCGGGGTCTATAACTTCGTCACAAAGCGCGCCGATTGCCGGGGCCGGAATTCGAAAGTCAGCTGGACCCAGGTCGAGACGGGCTCCGCGATTACCTGGAAATACCCCTCCTGCGTCCTCAAGGGCGATGGCAGCCAGGGCGAGTTCTATTCCATCGCTGTGACCAATGGCCGCCAGCAGGCCGATACCGGCACCAAGATGATTCATCTGGGCCGCAATACGAAGTCGCGGGTGATCTCCAAGGGCATCTCGGCAGGTAAATCGGATCAGACCTATCGCGGGCTCGTCTCCGTGCATGGCAAAGCCGAAGGCGCGCGGAACTTCACCCAGTGCGACAGCCTCCTCATCGGCGACACCTGCGGCGCGCACACCGTGCCCTATATCGAATGCAAGACGCCAAAAGCCACGCTGGAGCATGAGGCGACCACCTCCAAGCTCTCTGAAGAACAGCTCTTCTATGCGCGCCAGCGCGGCCTTGATGAAGAAAGCGCCGTGGCGCTCTTGGTGAACGGCTTCTGCCGCGAAGTGCTGCAGGAACTGCCCATGGAGTTCGCCGTGGAAGCTCAGGCTTTGCTGAAAGTCTCGCTCGAAGGGAGCGTGGGCTAAGCGATGACCCAGTACTGGTTCGCACGTCGCCGCGCTGAAGATATCGGCAAGCCCGCCTTCAAGGGGCGCTTCTACCCCATGGTCTGGCAAGGCTGGGCCGTGGTCGGCGTGTTTCTGGGCGCGATGGCTCTGGGCGTGCTTTTGTTGTTTGAAAGCGCGCGGCTCGGGGCGGGTCTGGTGATGAGCCTGATCCCCTTCATCATGCTGACCGCCTTTGGCGCGGGCGTGATCATGCTGGCCACCGTCAGCAAGGGCGATCCGGACCATACCGTGGCGCAATACCGGGCTGGCGAAGTCGGAAAGGGGCGCGGGCATGTCTGAGCGCACGCTGATCTTTACCGGCGCGATCACGGCGCTCGCCGACTGCGTGCTGACGCCCGGCCCTGCGTTTGACGCAGCGGGCCTTGATGCGAACGCCCTTCTGACCGCTTGCGAGGCGGCGCTCTAGGACGAGATGAAATCGCGCCTGCCTCAGGGCGAGCGCCCAAGACGAATAAGGGTTCGAGCCGGCCTCCCTCTCATGCGCCGGTGAGACGATAAGGAAGACGACCATGTTGGTGATTGACGATCTCAAAGCGCGTGTGGATGCGGAAGACGGCGACGGCCGTGAAATTCTCAAAGGCGTCAGCCTGAAAGTCCCGGCGGGTGAAGTTCACGCCATCATGGGACCCAATGGCTGCGGCAAGTCCACATTGTCTTACGTGCTCTCTGGCCGCGATGGGTATGAGATCACCGGCGGCTCCATGAGCTTTGAGGGTCAGGACCTCGCCGATATGGAGCCTGAAGAGCGCGCCGCGGCGGGCGTTTTCCTGTCCTTCCAGTATCCGGTCGAGATCCCGGGCGTGCCGACCCTGACCTTTGTGAAGGAAGCGCTGAACGCGCAAAAGCGTCTGCGTGGCGAAGAAGAAGTGCCGGCCCCGGCCTTCATGAAGCTGGCGCGCGAAGCCGCCGCTCAGCTGAGCATCAGCAATGACATGCTCAAGCGCCCGGTGAATGTGGGCTTTTCGGGCGGTGAGAAGAAGCGCATGGAGATTTTCCAGGCGCTGATGCTGCAGCCGAAATTCCTGATCCTGGACGAGACTGATTCCGGGCTCGACATCGACGCGCTGAAAGTCGTGGCCGACGGCGTCAACGCCCTGCGCAATGAAGAGCGCGGCATGTTGGTGATCACCCACTATCAGCGCCTGCTCGATTATCTCAAGCCGGACGTTGTGCATGTTATGGCCGCAGGCCGCATCCAGGAGACCGGCGGGCCGGAGCTGGCGCACAAGCTCGAAAAAGAAGGCTATGACAAATACGCAGGCGAGGCGGCGTAATGGGTGCGGCTGTCAAACTCACCGATATGGAGACGGCGCTGATTGATCAGCTGCCGCAAGATGCGCCCCTGCGCGCGCTCCTCTCCGAACAGGGCCTGCCCCATCGCCGCGTGGAAGAGTGGAAATGGACCGATCTGCGCACGGTCGTAGGCAAGTTGCCTGCGGAGCCAGGCGTTCTGACCTTCACCATTACGCGTGAGCCTGACGCCTGGGCCGAGCAGGATGAGGAGCCGGGCCTGCTCATGCCGCGCCTCGCCTCGGCCTTGGGTGAGGACATCCAGGTCTATACGCTGGAAGACGGCGAGCGCCTGGAGCTGGGCGTTGAAGCGACCAAAGGCTTCGCCCATCAGCAGGTTCTGGTGCTGGTGCCCGAAGGCGTGAAGGCGGAGCTGATTGAAAGCTATGCGGTTGAAGCGGGCGGGTTCGCCAATCTGACGCTGGTGATCGTCGTGATGCCGGGCGCTGTGCTGGACCGGATCATCGAGCAGGACGCGTCGCCGGATGCGGCCCTGGTCGTCACCAGCCTGATTGATCTGGCGCCAGGCGCGACATTGAACCAGACCACGTTGGGCTTCGGCGCCAAGCTGGCGCGGCTTGAAACTCATGTGAACCATGCCGGCGAAGGCGCAGAGCTTCAGCTCGACGGCGCCTATGTGCTGAGCGACGGCCTGCATCTCGATCAGACCTCTGTGGTGCGCCATGTGGGCCCGAACGGCGGAACGAACGAGCTGTTCAAGGGCGCGGCGGCCAAGGGCGGCAAGGGCGTGTTCCAGGGTAAGATCCATGTGGAGCAGGCGGCGCAGAAAACCGACGCCCAGATGCAGCATCGTGGATTGCTGCTGGACGACAAAGCCGAGATCGACGCCAAGCCCGAACTTGAAATCTACGCGGATGACGTGGTCTGCGCCCATGGCAACGCCTTTGGCGCCTTGGACGAAGACGCGTTGTTCTACATGCGCCAGCGCGGCCTGCCGGATGCGAAAGCGCGCGCGCTTCTGACGCAAAGCTTTCTGGCTGAGCCGATCGAACGGATTCGTGACGAGGATGACCGCGAGCGCCTGATGACGCGCTTGCTGTCGGCGCTGGAGGCGCTCTGATGTCAGCTGAACTCAAACAACCTGTGAGCGGTCTGGATGTGGTGCATGTGCGCGCCCAGTTCCCGATCCTCAGCCGTGAAGTGAACGGCAAGCCGCTGGTCTATCTCGACAGCGCGGCGTCGGCGCAAAAGCCCGAGGCGGTGATCGAGGCGGTCGCTGACGTGTGGCGTCATTCCTACGCCAATGTGCATCGCGGGCTGCATACGCTGGCCAACGAAGCGACTGAAGCCTTTGAAGCCAGCCGGGGCAAGATGGCGCGCTTTCTGGGCGCGGATCATGCCGACCAGATCGTCTTCACGCGCGGCGCCACGGAAGCGATCAATCTGGTCGCGGACAGCTTTGGCGCGACGCTGGTCGAGGGCGATGAGATCATCCTCAGCCAGATGGAGCACCATTCCAATATCGTGCCCTGGCATTTCCTGCGTGAACGCAAGGGCGTGGTGCTCAAATGGGCGCCGGTGACGGATGATGGCGCGCTGGACATGGACGCGTTTGATGCGCTCGTGACCGAACGCACCAAGCTGGTCGCCATCACCCATATGTCCAATGTCATGGGCACAATTTCACCGATTGAAACAATCGTTCAGAAGGCCCATGCCGTCGGCGCCGCCGTGCTGGTGGACGGCTCTCAGGGCGCGGTTCACATGCCGGTCGACGTCAAGGCGCTCGGGTGTGACTTCTACGTGGTGACCGGCCACAAGCTCTACGGCCCCAATGGCGCCGGCGCGCTCTATGCGGCGGGGGACTGGCTGGACCGGTTGCGCCCGTATCAGGGCGGCGGCGAGATGATCGCGGAAGTGCGCGAGGACGGCGTGGTGTACGCCGACGTGCCGCACAAGTTTGAAGCCGGCACGCCGGTGATCGCCGAGGTCATCGGCCTGGGCGCGGCGCTGGACTGGATGTGCGGTCTCGACCGGATCGCTTTGATGGAGCATGAGCGCCAGCTGATGGACCGGTTCGAGGCGGGGCTCGCCGAGTTTGATGGCGCGACCATTTACGGCCGCACTCAAGACAAGGGCGCCATCACCTCGTTCAGTCTTGAGGGCGCGCACCCGCATGATCTGGCGCAGCTCATGGACAAGTATGGCGTCGCCGTGCGTGCGGGCCATCACTGCGCCCATCCGCTGATGCAGCGCTTTGGCGTTCCGGGCACCCTGCGCGCCAGCTTCGCCGCCTACAACACCGAATCTGATGTGGATGCGGCGCTTGAGGCGTTGCGAAAAGCCAAGAGCTTTCTCATCTAGAGAGTATGACGAGCATGGATACTGACAACAAAAGCTCTGAGCGTGACATGATGGATCTGGGCGCCGCCCCGTCCATGACCTTGGACGCGCCGACTTCGGCTGAACCGGAATCGTCGGCAGACGCCGCGTCGGATCAGGACATTCCGCAAGAAGAGATCGAACGCATCACCCATGATGTGATCGAGGCCCTGAAAACCGTGTTTGACCCGGAAATCCCGGTCGACATCTATGAGCTGGGTCTGATCTACCAGGTTGATCTGGAGCCAGATCACAGCCTGAAGGTCGAGATGACCCTGACGGCGCCGGGCTGTCCGGTCGCCGGTGAAATGCCCGGCTGGGTGCGCGACGCCTGCGAGACCGTCAAAGGCGTCGAGCGCGCCGATGTAACCTTGACGTTTGACCCGCCCTGGACGCCGGACCGTATGTCTGACGAAGCCAAGCTGACGCTGAACATGTTTTAAGGAGCCGATCATGGCCCGACACAGACCCAAAGCCGTCACCCTGACCGAAGCCGCCGCTGAGCGCGTCAAAAAACTGATGGCGGATCGCGGCGCCGGCTATCTGCGCGTCGGCGTCAAAAACGGCGGCTGCGCCGGCATGGAATACGTGATGGATTACGTGTCCGAGCCAGATTTGCTGGATGAGCGGGTCGAGGACCAAGGCGTGGAAATCGTCGTGGATTCCAAATCCCTGCTCTTCATGCTGGGCGCGCAGATTGACTATGAAATCACGCCCTTGCACGCCAAATTCGTGTTTCGAAACCCCAATGAAACCGACGCCTGCGGTTGTGGTGAGAGTGTGACTCTGGCGCCCGCACAGCTTAGCGATTAGTCCGGCGCCTGCATCCTCCACTTGCCTTTCAACGGGCAGCGCGGCCACATGCCGATCCCAATAGAGGACTGGCGCTGTGAAACTGTATGTCTCTCCCACTTCGCCCTATGCGCGTAAATGCCGGGCGCTGATCATCGAGAAAAGCCTCGAGCGCAAGATTGAAGTGATCGACTGCGATCCGCGCAGTGATCCTGAAGCGCTCCTCGCCATCAATCCGTTGGGCAAGGTCCCCGCGCTTGATCGTGATGGCGCGCCAGCCTTGATGGACTCGCCTCTGATCTGTGAGTTCATCGACAGCATGGATGACGAGAACTGGATTCCGCGCCGCGGTGAGAGCCGGATCCTGGTCATGCGACAGCAGGCCCTGGCGGACGGGCTGATCGACCTGACCATTGGTCGCCGGATCGAGATGCAGCGTGACGCCGACAAGCAATGGGATTTCTGGTCAGAGCGTTGGGAACGCGGGGTGCGGCGCACTCTGGACGCGTTAAATCAGGGACGCGCGCAATATGAGCGCTCGGTGGATTTGGGCGCGCTCAGCGTCGCCATCGCACTTCATTATCTGGACCTGAGATTTGCTGAGTTGAACTGGCGCGAACACTATCCTGAACTCGCGGCTTTTGCGGCTCGTTGGGATCAGCGCGCCAGTTTCGAACAGACCCGCCCGCCATCTGGGGCTTAAGTCTCCTCTGGCTTTAGTCGCGATTCAGCGCGCATACCGCATACCCAGGCCACCAGACCCATCAAACTGTAGGCCATGCCGACAAAGGGCGACAGGGCGGTGGGCAAAGCGAATGCGCACGCAATGATCAGGACCGACAACGCCAGAACGCCTATTGCAAACTCCACCTCATAGCGGGTGTAGACGCGTTCGCGCGTATTGAGGCCGATTTCGTCGGCATGCCGAAGGGCATGGGCGTAGAGCAAAGCGAACAGACCAAACACCGCGGCGAAAAAGCCGCCATAGATCAAATATAGCCATTTGATTTGTGCAAAGGTGAGGACGTTGCTTGGTGGAGACTCGGCCGAGAAACCACCCGTGTATAGCTTCACGACGAACTCTGTCATGAACATCAGTGGATAGATGTAAGCCAATAGAAGAAATAGCAGAACGGCGTTGAGTGTGCTCACCACCGAGTCTTGCAGATCATATCGGCGGAAAAAGACGTGGTGAGTTCGCCAGAGAAAAATGATCAGCCCAAAGCAGGCCGCCAGAGACAAGGCGTCGCGCCATAGCCCGGTGAGTTCATCGAACGATTGAGGGATGGACTGGGTGGCGGCGAGAGCCAGGACAAGCGCAAACACGATGTCAGAGAGGTTTTCAATGCGCGAGACATCCATCCCGCGCCATTGAAAGTTCTTTTCGCCACGTAATTTGTAAGATCGAGACATGCCCAAAACTCGCCTGTTGAATTGGCGAGAGCATGCATCAATCACGATAAACGGGATAGCTGACAGATGTCAGAGCGCGGTTCAGGCGGCGGCGATACCTTGCCGATTGGGTAGCGCGTCACCATCCATCGTAACGCGATTACGACCGTTTTGCTTGGACTTGTACAGATTGGCGTCACAGCGCTCGATCAGGCATTCCACCACTTCAGACGGTCTGAACTGGGAGACGCCCATGGAAATCGTGATATTGCCCAGGTCCTCATTCGTGGACTTGCGCAATAAGCGTTTGCTTTCCACGACGTTACGGATTTTCTCCGCGATCGCTTTTGCGTCTTCAAGTGACGTATTGGGCATGACGATGCCAAACTCTTCACCGCCATAACGGGCGACTACGTGATGATCGGACGCATAGCGCGCCAGGCAGGCGGAGACGAAGCGGATGATCTGGTCGCCGGTCTGGTGACCCCAAGTGTCGTTGAAGCGCTTGAAATGGTCGATATCACACAGCACCAGTGAGAAGGGCGTGCCGTTCAGGTCTGCATCCCGGCGCGATTTGCGCATGGATTCGTCAAAGCGTTTGCGATTGGCGATGCCGGTCAGAGCATCAGTCATGGCTTCTTCGCGCACTTTTTCGAGATTGCTGCGAAGCTGATTAACTTCCTGACTGGTCTCCTGAAGGCGGCGTTCCAGATCACGGGACCGGCGCTGCATGCGCGCTGTCGCTGCGACTAGGCCTTCAACCATCTGTTTGATTCCAGTGGCGTCTGTCACCTTGTCCAGTCGGCCCGTGGCGCCAGCGAGTTCCGCGCCATAGGCGGCGGTGTCGCGTTCAGCGTCCTGCAGGGTTTGAACGACGGAGCCCAGCTCGCGGCTCATCGCGCCGCCCGCATCCAGAACTGCGCTCTGGATGCGTTTGAAGCTGAAATGCGTGTCGTAGAGGTCTTCTAGAAGCTCAGAAGACAAAGGTTGGTCGCGGTCAATATGGCTTTGAATAACAGTGCATAATTCAGGAATGGTGTCAGACACGTATGCCGTAAAGACCGCATAGTTATGCGGCGTGGGCACAAGTCCGAGACTCGCCATCAAATCCAGCGCCTTGCGCCCGATTTCGATCCCTTCAGCAGCGTGTAGACGACCGTTCAAAGCATACCCCTGACCTTGGACCGCTATTGAGCGGTTCTTGGCGGGAAGTATGGCCTCCGAATCAAAAGATCGGGTAAACGCAGACTATTTTTTGCCTAGGGAAAGGCGGGACGAAGCAAAAATTCTGGAACATGGTCGCCAAAACCAACCGGTGAGGTGTCCCGCTCATGACGGTCCTGTCGCGACGAACGGTCTTGCCGAGAGGAGCGTTGTGACCGCGAAGAACGCTCTCTGGGCGCCGCACGCTCTGTGCTCTGAGGCTCTTCATGGGCGCGCGCTTCAACCGGGGCCTCCGCCATGGCGGGCGCGTCTTCGGACGCCGCCATATCAGGGGATTCAGAGGCGTCGGCCTTCGCTTTGCTGGCGTCGGGTTTATTGCGCGAGCGCGACCGACGGCGAGGCTTGGGCTTGTCTTCACTGGCCGCTTCAGACGAGGCAGGCTCTGCGGTGGGCGTGCTGGGCGCTGGTGTGGCGGCGGCGCCGTCGAGCTTGAGCTCTTCAGGTTCTTTGCCAATCAGCTTGACGACCTTGGCGAGGGCCTTGGCGTCTTCAGCGGAGACCAAGGTCACCGCTTCGCCTTTCAGACCGGCGCGGCCGGTACGTCCGATGCGGTGGACGTAATCGTCGGCGTTGCGCGGAATGTCCACGTTGAACACATGGCTGACAGCGGGAATGTCGAGACCGCGTGCGGCCACGTCAGACGCGACCAGCAAGCGCAACTCGCCCGATTTGAAGTCGGCCAGGGTTTTGGTGCGCTGGCTCTGATCGAGATCGCCATGGATCGGGGCGGCGGAGAAGCCGTGACGCTGCAGCGATCGGGCGACCACATCCACATCGCGCTTGCGATTGCAGAAGATGATGCCGTTCTTCACCGTGTCGCGGTTGATGGCGTCGCGCAGGGCTTCGCGCTTGGTGCGCGCCTGATTGTCAGACACCCGGAGAATGTACTGGGTGATCAGTTCTGCGGTTTGCGCCGGACGCGCCACCTCAACCCGAACCGGGTCGTTGAGGAAGTTATCGACCAGATGCTTGATCTCCGACGGCATGGTGGCCGAGAAGAACAAGGTCTGACGCCGCGGCGGCAGCAGTTTGAGAATGCGCTCGATATCTGGGATGAAGCCCATATCCAGCATGCGGTCGGCTTCGTCGATGACCAGAATGTCGACGCCGGTCAGCAACAGGCCGCCGCGTTCGAAATGGTCCAGAAGCCGTCCTGGCGTGGCGATCAGGATGTCGGCGCCCTGATCGAGAATGCGTTTTTGCGGTTCAAAAGAGACGCCGCCGATCAGGAGCGCCATGTTGAGCTTGTGGTTCTTGGCGTAGAGCTTGACGTTATCGGCCACCTGCGCCGCCAGCTCGCGCGTGGGCGCCAGCACCAGAGAGCGCGGCATGCGGGCGCGGGCGCGGCCGCGCGACAGGCGCTCGATCATGGGCAGGGTGAAGGATGCGGTCTTGCCGGTGCCGGTCTGGGCGATGCCCAGCACGTCGCGTCCTGTGAGCGCAACGGGAATAGCGCCCTCCTGGATCGGGGTGGGCTTTTCGTAACCAGCGTCAGCAATAGCTGAAAGGAGTGCGGGGCTCAGCCCGAGGTCTTCAAACGTCATGCGCCTCTGAAGTCGCTAAATCGGCCAAGATCGGGGTCGATCTCGTCTTACCGGCGCCGATCATTCCGGCGCATCTGCGTGGCGCGAACATAAAAGGCCGGCGCGCGCTGTCAACGCGGCCGGCCCTTTTCTGTGTCTAAATCGCCCTGGTGTGGCGTTTTAGGGACGCGATCTAGTGCTCATAGGCGTAGGCGTGATCATCCGTCACCTCGGCGTAACGGTCCCGCAGACGCGTCTGGCGGGTCTCAAGGCTTTGAGTTTCGCCATTGATCAGCACGTGAGTCGGCGCGCTCATCACTTCAAGCGGATCACCGTCCCAGACCACCACGTCCGCCACATAACCCGTGGCAAGGGCGCCATACTGGTCGCCGACGCCGTAGATTTCAGCCGGCGTCAGGGTGATCGCGCGGAAAGCATCATCCCAGTCCGCCCCGTGCGCGACGGCGATGCCGGCGTGCTGGGCCAGAAGGCGCGGGTTGAAGTACAAATCCGAACCGACCGTGGTGTAGGCCAGCTGGACGCCTGCGGCATGCATGATCGCCGCGCCTTCATTGGTGGAGGCGAGGGTGTCGAAGCTGTCAGGCAGGTTGCGCATCGGGTCATAGATAACCGGGATGTCCGCCGCCGCCAGATCATCAGCCACCAGATGCGCTTCCGCGCCGCCGGCGATGATGATGGTGATGGCGGGGTATTGCGCGGCGAAGGCGATGGCGCGGCGGATATCCGCCGCCCGGTCCATGATCATCACCAGCGGCATTTCCCCCCGCACCGCGCCGACGAGCGCGGCTGCGTCATAGCGGTCAATGGCGTCGCCTTCATGGTGAGACATGAAGCGACCGGGATAAAACCGGGCGTCCTCGATGGCGGCGCGCAGGAAGGCCCAGGCCGCCGTGCGGGAGCCGCCAGCCGTGCGGGCGCCGGACTGGGACATGTCCACCAGCATGAACTGACGCGTGGCGAACAGGCTGTCCGGTTCGCCGCTGGCGTCGGCCAGGGCGCCGCGTCCAGCCAGAATAGCCGACCCGGTATTGGGGTGCACCGCGAAGCGGGTCACGCCCTCGATCCGGGTGGAATCGATATGGGTGCCTGACGGATTGAAGCCGTCCGCCACATCGATCGCCGCGGTGAAGCTTGAGTCGTCCGCCGCATCGTCATGGGTGGAGGGCTCGGCGCCCACCTCGATCAGTCCCAGCTGGGTGTGCGGGTGGAACAGGCCCGGCGTGATCCAGCCGCCCTGGGCGTCGATGACGGTCACGGACTCATCTTGAAATTCGCCGGACTCGCCGACGGATACGATGACGCCGTCACGAACGACCACTGCCCCGTTCTCAATCACGCCTAGGCTGGTATTGGTCACCACGCGGCCATTGTGGATCAGTGTCGTTTGTGCGCTGGCGGGGGCCATGACGGCGGCGGCCAGCATTAAGGATGTCAGGAGCTTTTTCATTAGTAGTCTCCTTCACCGGGCTGACCCAGCATGAAGTCGCGAATGGTGCGACGTTCGGGATCAGCGCGGTCGTACATGAGCGCGCCGTCAATGTAGACAGTGTCCGCCAAGGCATAGCTGGAGAAGGGGTGATCGGACCACAGCACGATGTCGGCGCGTTTGCCTGCCTCGATAGAGCCGGTCTCTTCGAAAATGCCGAGCGCACGGGCCGGCGCGGAGGTGAACCAGCTCACCGCCTCCGCATCTGAGATGTCCAGACCCATCCGGCGTCCATCAGAAAGCGCCTTGGCCACTTCATGGTTGAGGCGTTGAATCCCAAGATCACTGTCGGAGTGGATCATCGCGCATGCGCCGCCTGCATGGGTGAGCGGCAGGTTCTCGCGAATGGAGTCATAGGCTTCCATCTTAAAGCCGCCCCAGTCCGCCCACACCGCCGCACAGGTGTTGTGCTCGGCCAGGATGTCGGGGACTTTGTAGGCTTCCACGGCGTGGTGGAAGGTGGTGACCTGATAGCCGAACTCGTCGGCCATATCGAGGATCTGCACCATCTCGTCCGCGCGGTAGCAGTGCATCTGCACCAGGATTTCGCCGTCGAGCACGCCCATCAGCGTGTCCAGTTCCAGATTGCGCGTGGGCGGGTTGGCGTCTTCGCCGTTTTCAGCCGCTTCCCAGTATTCGTTCCAGGAGCGGCGATACTCAGCGGCGCGCTGCCAAGCTTCACGATAGCCCGCTACATTGCCCATGCGAGACCCAGGAGCGCGGCCCTGATTGCCGTAAACACGCTTGGGGTTTTCACCGCACGCCATTTTCAGCGTGTAGGGCGCGTCGGGGAATTTCATACCTTGCACCGAGCGCGAGGGCACATTGCGTAAGGTGACGCCGCGTCCGCCAAAGAGGTTCGCCGAACCCGGCAGCACGTGAAGCGTGGTCACGCCCGCCGCCAGCGCGGTGTCAAATCCGGGGTCTTGCGGCCAGACGCCATGCTCGGCCCAGACTTCAGCCGTGACAGGGCCGGTGACTTCATTGCCGTCAGAGTGGGCGTTCACGGCCGGCGAAGGATACACGCCCAGATGCGAGTGAATATCCACAACGCCAGGCGTGATATAGCGGCCATCCGCGTTGATCACGCTCGCGCCCTCAGGCGCCTGCAGCCCCTGGCCGATCGCGGCGATGCGGCCGTTCTCGATCAGAATGTCGGTGTTTTCCAGCTCGCCGCCGACGCCGTCAAACACGGTCGCGCCGGTGATCAGGGTTACGCCGGACGGAATAGGCTCATACGTGCTGGGAAACGGATTGGTCTCATAGCGGACGACATCGACATCGCCGCTGGATCCCGAACTGGACCCGGTTTCTGACGAGCACGCGGCGAGGCCGAACACGGACAGAGCCGCAATCGACGCGCCAAGCGCTTTGAGTGTTCTGTGCACGGAAGTCTCCCCTTATTGTCGCGTCATTTGCGAGACGCGGATCGCATAGCGCGCAGACTGGCTCAATTCCAGGGGCTGAGGGAAGGGGTTACTTGATAACGCCGGGTGGGCGCAGGAGCAGAAAAACCAGCCTTGAAGCGTTAGACGAGGTCTCTTTTGCCGGTGACCATGCGGACGGCGCACTGCACGGCAAGACGGGCTCCGGCCCTGTTGAGCTGGGCGATATAGAGGGCCGGTTTGAAGGCTGGTATGTGGGCTATCTGGTCCGCGAAGACCGCGCGCCCATCGTCTTCGCCCTGCACGCAGAAGCATCAAGTTTTGGCGGCCTTCGCACCTTCAGACGCGAGATGGCCGAGCGTCTATTGAGCGATGTCACGGCGCAAATTGAATAAGCTGAATGGATGGCCTGTGGGCGTCTGGGATCAGACGTCCACATCCTCCACGAAGGGCGCATGATCCTGAATAAACTGGAAGCGCAGTTCGGGCTTCTTGCCCATCAGGGTCTCCACCAGCGCATCTGCGCTTTCGCGCATCTCAGGCGTCACCACGACACGGGCCAGCGAGCGGCTTTCCCGGAGCATGGTGGTGGATTTCAGCTGAGGCGGGGTCATCTCGCCCAGACCTTTAAACCGGCCGACCTCGACCTTGCCTTTCTTGAAGGCGGTCTCCAGCAGGCGATCTTTTTCCGCGTCATCCTGAGCGTAGAGCGTCTTGCCGCCCTGGGTCAGGCGATAGAGCGGCGGCTGGGCCATGAACAGGCGGCCTGATTCAATGAGACCGGGCAGGAATTTATAAAAGAAGGTCGCCAGCAGGGCCGCGATATGGGCGCCGTCCACATCGGCGTCACACATGATGATCACGCGCTCATAGCGCAGATCTTCAAGATCAAACTTCCGGCCCGGCTGTACGCCCAAGGCCAGCAACAGGTCCGAGATTTCCTGGTTCGCCGCGATCTTGTCAGCTGTGGCCGAGGCGACGTTCAGGATCTTGCCGCGCAGGGGCAGAATGGCTTGGGTTTTCCGGTCGCGCGCCTGTTTTGCGGACCCGCCTGCGGAATCGCCCTCCACCAGGAACAGTTCAGCGCCTTCGGCGGAGTTTTGCGAACAGTCGGCCAGCTTGCCCGGCAGGCGCAACTTGCGCGTTGCAGACTGTCGTTTGACCTCTTTTTCGCGCTTGCGCTTTAGGCGGTCCTCGGCGCGCTCCACAGCCCATTCCACCAGGCGAGCGGCGTCTTTGGGACGGCCGGCGAGCCAGTGGTCGAACTGGTCGCGAATGGCCTGCTCCACCAGACGTCCGGCCTCGGCGGTTGACAGCCGGTCCTTGGTCTGGCCTTGAAACTCGGGATCCTTGATGAAGACCGAGACCAGAATGCCCGCGCCGCCCATCACGTCGTCGGCGGTGATCTGAGCGGCTTTTTTCACATTGGCCAGCTCGCCATAGGCGCGCAGCCCTTTAGACAGCGCGGCGCGCAGGCCTTGTTCATGGGTGCCGCCCATAGGGGTGGGCACCGTGTTGCAATAGCTTTGGCAGAAGCTGTCATCGGGGCCGAAGCCGTTCTCGGAAAAGGCGACCGCCCATTCCACGGCGCCCATACGGCCGTCTCGCTCCACCCGTCCTGCGAACTGTTCGGTGACGAGCGACGAATTGGGCGTCAGCTCGGTCAGACGGTCAGCAAGCCCGCCAGGGAAGGCGAGAGTGGTTTCGGCCGGAATTTCGGTGCCTTCGACCAGGGTTTCGGGGCATTTCCACCGAATCTGGACGCCGCGGCGCAAGAAGGCCTTGGCGCGCGCCATGTTGAAAATGCGCGGTGCTTTCAAGACAGCGCGCGGGCCGAAAATCTCAGCATCGGGTTTGAACCGTACTGTGGTGCCGCGGCGATTGGGGGCGGCGCCCACTTTCTCCACCGGACCTTGCGGCAGACCGCGTGCAAAGGTCTGACGCCAGAGCGTCTTATCGCGCGCGACTTCCACCTCGACCCGTTCAGACAACGCGTTCACCACAGAAATGCCGACGCCATGCAGGCCGCCGGCGGTCTGGTACGCCTTGTCAGAGAACTTGCCGCCGGCGTGCAGCGTGGTCATCACCACTTCCAGCGCGGATTTGTCGGGGAATTTCGGGTGCGGATCGACCGGAATGCCGCGGCCATTATCGCTGACCGAGACATAGCCGTCCTCATCCATGATGACTTCGATGCGGTCGGCGTGCCCCGCCACCGCTTCGTCCATGGAGTTGTCGAGGATTTCCGCGAACAGGTGATGAAGCGCGCGCTCATCGGTGCCGCCGATATACATGCCGGGGCGTTTGCGGACCGGCTCCAGCCCTTCCAGAACCTCGATCGAGGAGGCGTCATACCCCTTGTTCTCAGCGGACGCCGCAGGCGGCGGGCTGGCGGGTTTGGGGGCAGGCTTGGGCGCTGGTTTGTGCGCAGCTGCTACGGGATCGGGCTTGGGCGAGGGCGAGCTGGGCGGCTCAGAAACCGGCGCTGACTTGGGCGCAGGAGCAGGCGCCGTCTCGCGCGGGGCGGACGGCGTCGCGGGCCCTCTGGGCGCCGACGGAGCGGAAAACAGATCGTCTTGCGAATCATCAGCCATCACATCGTAATCTGCCCCAGCGTCGGCCCATCGTGTAGTGGGAGGACGCAGCCCGTGCCGCAATGCCATGTGGAAAGTTGATCGTCATGCAGCCTATCACCGATCTCGACGTATTGGTGCGTCAATTAAGTCCAAGGCTTGACCCAGAGCGCTACGCCTATGCCGCACTGCCACGGTCGCAGACGCCGGACGCGCTATCACCCATCGCGGTCTTTGAAGAGGCGGAAGGGCGTTCGGTGATCGCGCCGCTCAAGCGACTAAAAGACCAAGGAATTGAACCCGTCTTCATCTGCCGCCGCATCATTCTTGAAGTGAACTCGGCGCTGGAGGCAGTGGGGCTGACGGCGGCGGTCAGTCAGGCGCTTGCGGAGGCGGGCGTCAGCGCCAATATCGTCGCTGCGCTTCACCATGACCATGTGTTCGTCCCCGAAGACCGAGCGGGCGAATCGTTGAGCGTGCTCAAACGGCTTTCAGACCGTCACAGCGCCTAGAAGAACGGGATCAATCTGCGCCCGAGCCGTCGTTCGCAGCGGCTGATCTGGTTGTCGTATCGGGCCGCATCGGTCTGGACAGTGCGCGCGGCGCGCAAAAGCCAGTCCTTGTTGCGATAGGTGCGCCGGTTATACCCGCCATGCCCCTCATGATAGGCGAGATAGAGCGAATACGGGTCATTGAGAGAAATCCCGGACAGGCGTTGGGATTTGTTGGCGTACCAGCCGATGAAATCCACGGCGTCGCCGAAATCGTTCCGGTCAGCGCCACGCCGTCCCGTGTCTTCGCGATACCAGTCCCAGGTGCCGTCCAGCGCTTGGGCGTAGCCAAACGCCGAAGAGGGGCGTGCGCCGGGAATGACGCCCAGCAAGCGTCGCCTCGCCGGGCGTGCATTGCGGTTGAAGCTTGATTCTTTTTTCAGGAAGGCGAGCTGGGTTCCTGGCGAAACGCCCCAGCGACGCTCGGTGCGCTGCAGATCGCGCCACCAGCTACGATTGTCTTCCAGGATCAGGCAGGCGTCATGGACCTGATCAGGCGGCCCTGAGGCGCAACCCGACAGCAGCACAAGGCCCAGAACGCCTATGATGAATGACCTGATGACCATGATCACAGTCTCGCCGGACACGGTTAACCAGCGATGAAACGCGCCCGCAGCTTTAGCGAGGATCGACCGAGCGGAGACGAGGGAGACCAGGGCTCTGACCCGAACCTCCCGGTTCGCAAGGCCAAAGGCCGCCCGCAGCTTTAGCGAGGATCGACCGAGCGGAGACGAGGGAGACCAGGGCTCTAGTCCGAACCTCCCGGTTCGCAAGGCCAAAGGCCGCCCGCAGCTTTAGCGAGGATCGCCTGAGCGAAGCGAGGGGGACCTGGAAAAAAAAGGGCCGACGCGCCTGCGTCGCACGCGCCGACCCATGTCTCCGCCGTCAATGCATGGGGTCAGGACAGGAAGACGAAAGAGTCTTACCCGATTCCCCTGACGCGTGCAATTGGGCTATGTGCGGTTGTCCCTTAGAAGGTCAGGCGGATGACCAACCGGGCGACATGGCGTACGAAATCATCTCGGATATCAGCGTCATACGCAAAGGTGAAGGTGGAATAGTCCGACCCTGCGCTAAACCCGAATCCGACCAGCGCGCCCGTATTGGAGAGCTGCTGGGAGCGCAGGGTGAACGGATTACCGTCCTGGCCGAACTGCGCCGTGGTCTCACCGCCCGAGCTGGAGAATTCACCGCGATAGCCGACACGGATCGAGGGCGCCCACCAGGACACGTCCGTTCCGAAGCGGCGTGCCAGGGTCAAGGTGCCTGACCCCAGGACGATCGAGGAATCACGGTCATCCACCGTAAGCGCGAGGCCGCTGATCGCATCGGCGTTGCTGCCGGATGTGGTCTCGGTGTAGCCGCTTTCAAACAGGGACAGATAGGTCACAGCCGCTTCAGGACGCAGCACCCACTCGCCGAAGGCGAAATCACGACCGGCCTGAAGGCTTCCGGTGGCGTGCCAGCCGCTCCAGTCGGCGTTGGTCAGGGCGCTGAAATCACCAATTCGGATTTCACGGTCGATTTCAAAATAGTCATAGCCAAGGCCGATATTGCCCGAGATATCAAATCCGCCGAGATCTATCGCAGCATAGCCGCCGATCTGGCCTGTCATCGACACCATAGGCTGGTCAAAGCCGTTGGTTTCTTCGATCTCGCTTGCGGCGCCCACAAGCTGAACGCCCACGGCGTAGAACGGCCCCACCGGGCGATCCAGACCGATGGCGAGGCCGACGCCCTGACCGCGATAGCCCGAGCCGAGAGCAGAGCCGGAGCGGTCAGCATAATAGCCAAATTCCTGAATCCACACGCCCGCCAGATTGTCAGGTGCGAGACGCGCATTGCTCAGGCGTCCCTGCAGCGCGCCCGCCGCCGCATCGTTGGAGGCGAGGGCGAACTGGATCGCGCTGGCGGCGTATTCAGGCAGCAGTTGATCGTATGCGCCGTAAAACTGCTCGGCGCTGCGCAGGCTCGCAAAGGCCGCGCCCAGGGTTTCAACGGTTTCGAAAGCGGCGAGGGCTTCGTCATAGGCCGCGGCCTGATTGGCGTGCATGCCCAGTTCATCCGCCGTCTTGAGCTGGAGCGTCAGGACGATCTTGTTTTCGTCTTGGGAGGAGCGTTCCAAAGACACATTGTACAAGAAAGGGGACTCAGTCGTGGTCAACGTGCCGTCTGCATCGGCCAGCGTCAGATCGCCGGCTGAAACGATGTCGAAGTCGCCGCCCTGACCGATCATGTTGGCCAGCCCCACGGACAGGGAAGAGCCTTCTTCAAAAGTGACGTCGCCGGAAGCGTCCAAAAAGGCGTTGGACCGATCAGCGGTGTCGATGGTGACTTCCAGAACGCCGCCATTGCGGAACACGGCGTCGCGCAGGGCCAGGGCGTCGGTGCCGGTCAGACCGATCTGACCATTGGTGACGTCGAGCACAAGATCGCCGTCCGCATCGCTCAACGCGCCGTCCAGCGTGGCGTTCTCGATGATCAGGACATCCGACCCCAGGCCGAAAGCAATGTCGCCATTCACGGAGCCCGCAAGGATTTGGACGTTGTCATCGCCATCGCCCAGCAAGATGTCGCCATTGATGACGGGGGCGTTCAACGCCTCGCCGTCATCGTCAAAGCCTTGCTCCTGAATAATGCTCAGGCCGCCATTGTTGTTGCGGGCGTCTACAGCGATCAGATCGATGTCGTCAGCGGAAAAGGCGTCGTCGATGCTGCTGATGAATGACGAGATTACGCCTGTATTCCGGAGTTCTTCGAGGCTGTCATCATTGGAGCGAATCGCGACGGCGCTCTGCCCGCCGCGGACGAGTGACGCGGAGATGGTCGCCGCTTCATTCAGGATGCTGCGGATCTGAGAGTTCTCATCAAGATCAATCGCGACGGCTTCACCAGAGCCATAGGCATCGTCGGCGAAACCATCCTCGGCATGGCCGAGCACCGAAGAGGCGCGGATGGCGCCGGTATTTTGCAGCGTGTCCGCCTGAGCGCCTTCACCAAAGTGCATGGCGACAGCACGACCGTCATATGCGGTGGCGGTGACTGAGCCGACATTCGACAATCCATCAGCGCCCAGGATCACGGAACGCAACACGCCGTTGTCATTGCGTCCAACCACAAGAAACGCTGTCACGTCTTTGCCGTCAAAAACGCCATTATTGCTGATGGCGCCTTCGTTCACGACGCCGAAGCCGAGCTGGTCGCCATCATCGTCATCATCGGTGCGGTCGCTGGTGTAATCGTCAGGCAGAGACACTTCGCCGATCACAACATCTCCGGAACCGTCTTCATCGGGACGAATTTCCAGACCCGCGCCGCCGCCGGTGTAGGCTTGGATCGTGCCGGCTGAAGAGATGAACACGCCATCTACGACCGAGCCTGCGATCAGAAAAGCAGAGCCGGAATCGAGATTGTCGGCGACATCGCCGCGCTCAGCAGCCTCCGCCTCACTTTCAAACAGAGCCATCAGGGTCTGATTGTAGCGCGTCGTGATGCGATAGCCCGAAGCCTGGATCGTGCCGTTGGCGCGAATGCCGCCTCCGACATCACCTTCAATGACGACGGCCTCGCCGCCAGGGGTGACGGCAGAGACCGTGCGAATATCAACATCACCGCTGACATCGCCTTCGAGTGAGATTGCGCGGCTGCCTTCCCCGGTGACGCCCACTGAGCCGTCGACGATGAAATCGCCGTCAAGATCCGTAACAGCCCGCACGCCGAAGCTGTTCTGTCCCTGAACACTGACTGAGCCGCTGCCCGTAATGCTCACATCGCCTGTCACCGCGTCCTGATTGGCGACCGGGTTGAAGTCGGAGTCGACCGCGCCGATGAGGAGGCCAGTCTTGTTCTGGTCCTGAGCGAAGGGGCCGTCAGCTTCCTGATCCGGATCATCCTCCTGACCGTCGAGATCTGAATCGACGAGGTCGTCGGTTCCGCTATCGGACGGGTCGTCGCTGTCATCAAGGATGATGCGGCCGTTATGCACGAAGTCGCCTTCGACGCCCGGATCCATCTGGACGCCGACCGCGCCGTCTACATTGACGGCCTCGCCGTCCGCGTCGCGATCATTGATCCGGATGATCGAACCGCTGTTCGTCGTCAGATCATTGTTGGAGTTGACGTGCACGGCGGGCCCCGGAACGCCGATCAGCGTCACGCGCCCGTTCGTGCCGATGACGATGTCATCGGCGTTGCCGGCGCCATCCGCGTCAGAAGTCTGGACCGGTTCGGTGCGTTCGTCGTTGATCGTCTCTTGCGCCCAAGTTGGCGAAGCGATGAGGGCGGTCAGGGAAACGGCGGCGAAAAGGCTGCGGCGCATGCGTCGGTCTCCGGTCAGGCGCAGGTTCACAACTTGTGAACCAAACGTGCGTCATCCCATCTTTCTAGCCCATGGTTTTGCGCACGTCGACCATTGCAAGCCCGCGCGCCGCAGCCATTTTTCGCGCTGTCCCCGAAACAGGTTCCCAAATGCGAAAGGCCGCCCCGGATATCTCCAGAGCGGCCGATCGTCATGAAATGGGGCCTGAGCCTAGACTTTGTAATACATGTCGAACTCAACCGGGTGCGGGTGATGCTCGATACGGGTCACTTCTTCCATCTTCAGATCGATATAGGCGTCGATCTGGTCATCATCCATCACGCCGCCCTTCTTGAGGAAGTCGCGATCCGCGTCGAGGGATTCGAGCGCCTGGCGCAGCGACGAGCAAACGGTCGGGATGTCCTTGAGCTCTTCAGCCGGCAGATCATAGAGATCCTTGTCCATCGCGTCGCCGGGATGGATCTGGTTCTCGATACCGTCCAGGCCCGCCATCAGCAATGAGGCGAAGGTCAGGTACGGGTTGCCGGCCGGATCGGGGAAGCGGGTTTCCAGGCGCTTGCCCTTGGCGGATGGCACGTGCGGGATGCGGATGGACGCCGAACGGTTGCGCGCTGAATAGGCGAGCAGAACCGGCGCTTCAAAGCCCGGCACGAGACGCTTGTAGGAGTTCGTCGAGGCGTTCGCGAACGCGTTGATAGCGCGGGCATGCTTGATGATGCCGCCGATATAATACAGGCAGGTGTCGGACAGGCCGGCGTATTTATCGCCTGCGAACAGCGGATTGCCGTCTTTCCAGATCGACTGGTGCACGTGCATGCCAGAGCCGTTGTCGTCATGGACGGGCTTGGGCATGAAGGTCGCGGTTTTTCCATAAACGGCGGCGACATTGTGCACGATGTACTTATAGGTCTGCATGCGGTCGGCCATCTCGGTGAGGGTGGAGAACTTCATCCCCAGCTCATGCTGCGACGGCGCCACTTCGTGGTGATGTTTTTCAGGCTGCAGGCCCAGCTCTTTCATCACCGACAGCATTTCAGAGCGCATGTCCTGAAGCGAATCGATCGGCGGGACCGGGAAATAGCCGCCCTTCGGACCGGGACGGTGGGCGAGATTGCCGCCTTCCATCTTGGCGCCGGAATTGTAAGGGCCTTCATCGGAATCCAGCGCATAGAACGTGTTGTTCTGAGCGGTGGACCAGCGCACATCGTCAAAGACGAAGAACTCAGCTTCCGGTCCGAAGAATGCTTTATCGCCAATGCCTGAGGCGGCGAGGAAGTTCTCGGCTTTTTTCGCCGTGGTGCGCGGATCGCGATTATAGGCTTCGCCTGAGTCCGGCTCCAGAATGTCGCAAACGATGGACAAAGTGGTCTGCTGGAAGAACGGGTCGATATATGCGCTGCTCGTATCGGGCATCAGCACCATGTCGGACTCGTTGATGGCCTTCCAGCCACCAATGGAAGAGCCGTCGAACATGGAGCCTTCTTCAAAGAAGTCTTCATCCACCATGTCCACGTCGAAGGTGACATGTTGCAGCTTGCCACGCGGGTCAGTGAACCGCAGATCGACAAACTCGACGTCTTCGTCCTTGATTTGCTTGAGAATCTTTTCAGCAGACATGGTAGGGTCCTTCTGGCTGGCTTTGGGTGCTGGCGGGCGTTGTCTTACGGGGGTCAGATGGCGTCGTCATCAGTCTCGCCGGTGCGGATGCGGATCGCGCCTTCCACCGGGAGAATGAAGATCTTGCCGTCGCCGATGCGCCCGGTCTGGGCGGCGGTCTGGATCGCCTCGACGGCGGCCTCGACGCGGTCATCGGGAATGACCAGTTCGATTTTGATTTTGGGCAGGAAGTCCACGACATATTCTGCGCCGCGATACAGCTCGGTATGCCCTTTTTGACGTCCGAAGCCCTTGGCTTCAGTCACGGTCAGGCCTTGCAGCCCGATTTCTTGCAGGGCTTCCTTTACGTCGTCCAGCTTGAACGGCTTTATGATCGCTTCGATTTTTTTCATTCGGGGCCTCCGCTCACCAGATGGACGCTAACCGTCGCGCCGAACGTCGCAAGTCGGAGCAAGGTCGCAGGGATGCGCAAAACCCGCATTGCTCGATTCTGCAGCGCGGATGCTCGATACTGATGCGAATTTGAAGGATGTCTGTGACCATGTCTGATCAGCCCCATGCCATCCTGACGGCTTCCGCCATGGGAGAGGCGGATTCCTTTGCGGTTTCGCAAGGGGTTTCGGGTCAGGTGTTGATGAGGAATGCGGGGGAGGCCGCCGCCCGGACCATCCTGCGAAACTGGGCGCCGCGTGAGGCGGCGGTGCTGTGCGGGCCTGGCAATAACGGTGGTGATGGCTGGATCATCGCCCAGCGATTACGTGATGAGGGCTGGCCGGTCCGTGTTTTCACGCTGGCGCAAGTCTCCGGCCTCAGCGGAGACGCCGCCTGGGCTGCGGCGGGCTGGGGCGGACCTGTTCACCCGCTTGGCGACTGCCGTCTGAGCGATCACGCCTTGATCGTTGATGCGTTATTTGGCGCAGGGTTGAACCGGCCCCTTGAGGGCGAAGCCGCACGTCTGGCGCAAGACAGCCAGGGGTATGACGGCGTGTGTGTGGCTGTGGATACGCCCAGCGGCTTGTCAGGCGATAGGGCGGCTGTACAGGGAGTGGTGTTCCGTACGGACCTGACCGTCACCTTCCATCGCTACAAGCCCGCGCATCTATTATCGCCGGGGCGCGCCTTGTGCGGGCAGGTCGTCTTGTGCGGCATTGGGATTCCGGATGGTTGGAGCAAACAGGCGACGCCCTGTGCGGCGCTGAACCATCCCGATCTGTGGCGCGTGCCGGGAGCCCGAATTGATCAAGACGCCCACAAGCACAGCCGGGGACGGCTCTGTGTGCTGGCGGGCGGGCGCGGGGCGACCGGTGCGGCGCGCCTGGCGGCCAGAGCAGGGCAGATCGGCGGAGCGGGGTTCGTCACCGTCTTGTCCGGGCAGGGCGCGCTCAATGAGATCGCGTCATCCTCTGAAAGCCTTGTGGCGCGACAGTATGAGGCTGACGCGCCGTTCGGCGACGTGCTCGAAGATCACCGCGCCAGCGCGGCCGTCATGGGGCCGGGCGCAGGGATCGGCCCGCGTTTGAAAGCGCAGGTGCGCTCCGCTTGTGGGCTCAAGATTCCGCTAGTGCTGGATGCGGACGCACTGAGCGTCTTCGAAGACGCGCCGGACGCCTTGTTTGAAAGCCTGCACGCGGACTGCGTCCTGACCCCGCATGGCGGAGAATTCGCGCGGCTTTTTCCCGATCTCACAGAGACGGCGCATGCCGGCGACAAGATCGAACGCACACGAGAGGCCGCCCGGCGCTGCGGCGCGGTGGTGGTGTTCAAGGGCGCGGACACGGTGATTGCTGCGCCGGATGGCGAGGCTTGGGTCAATGTGCATGCCAGCGCGCGTCTGGCGACGGCGGGCACGGGCGATGTCTTGGCGGGTCTGATCGGCGCGTTTCTGGCCCAGGGCGCACCGGCGCATGAGGCGGCCTGCGCGGCGGTCTATGTGCATGGCGATGCGGGACGGCGCCTGGGGCCGGGCGGCACGGCGGACACGGTGCTTGTACAATTGCCCCAAGCGCTTGACGCTGTTTCACAGGCGCAATTTCGCAAGGCGGCTCTGCAGCGATTGAACCCACACATGGTGTAGCAAGCGAGCGCGCAGACGCGTATAGCTCATTCACGACTTTCCCAGAGCAGATAGATCCATCATCGCCATGTCCGACACAGAAAAGCTTTCCTCGACCGACGCAGACGCGCTGGAATTTCACCGCGCGAGCCCGCCGGGCAAGGTGGCGATGATTCCGACCAAACCGATGGCGACCCAGCGCGATCTGGCGCTGGCCTATTCGCCAGGCGTCGCCGCGCCCGTGCGGGCCATCGCGGAGAACCCGGACGCGATTTATGATTATACGTCCAAGGGCAACACCGTGGCGGTGGTCTCCAACGGCACGGCGATCCTGGGGCTGGGCAATCTGGGCGCGGCCGCTTCAAAGCCTGTGATGGAGGGCAAGGCGGTCCTGTTCAAACGCTTTGCAGACATTGACGGCTTTGATCTGGAGATCAACTACACCGACCCTGACAAGTTCGTGGATTGCGTCGCCGGGTTCGGCGACAGCTTTGGCGGTATCAATCTTGAGGACATCAAGAGCCCGGAATGCTTCGAGATCGAGGCGCGCCTGCGCGAAAAACTCGATATCCCCGTCTTCCATGATGATCAGCACGGCACCGCGATTATCGCGGCTGCGGGTCTGATCAACGCCTGCCATCTGACAAACCGCAAGTTTGAAGACATCAAGCTGGTGCTGTGCGGCGCTGGCGCGGCGGGCCTGTCGGTGCTGGAGCTGGTGAAGTCGCTCGGCGTGCAGCACGATAATGTCACCGTGGTGGACGTGAACGGCGTGGTTCATACCGGCCGCAATGATCTTCATGACCGGCTGGCGCAACATGCCCGCGAAACGGATTTGCGCACGCTTAAAGAGGCGATGGTGGACGCGGATGTGTTCCTCGGCCTCTCGGCGGGCGGCATTGTCAGCCAGGACATGGTGAAGTCCATGGCGGCGGACCCCATTCTCTTCGCCATGGCGAACCCGACGCCGGAAATCATGCCCGACGAGGTCCGTGCGGCGCGCTCGGACGCGATCGTGGCGACGGGGCGGTCTGATTTTCCCAATCAGGTCAATAATGTGCTGGGCTTTCCTTACATTTTCCGTGGGGCGCTGGATGTGCGCGCGCGGACCATCAATGAAGAGATGAAGCTAGCCGCCGCTCGTGCACTCGCCGATCTCGCCCGTCAGGACGTGCCAGACGAGGTCTCGACCGCCAACAAGTCTGACAGCGGGTTACGCTTTGGCCGTGATTACATCATCCCGTCGCCGTTTGATCCGCGCCTGATCAGTTTCGTGCCGCCCTATGTGGCGCGAGCCGCGATCGAGACCGGCGTGGCGCGCATTTTGATCGAGGATGAAGAAAAATACCGCCAGTCGCTGGCGCGTCGTCTTGATCCGACCGCCGCCCTGCAGCAACGCGTCACCCAGGCGATCTCTGGCTCTGACAAGCGCATCGTCTTCGCTGAAGGCGAAGAGCCGAGCGTGATCCGCGCCGCTTTCGCCTTCCAGTCCCAAGGGCTGGGCAAGGCGGTGCTGGTGGCGCGCGAGGAGATCGCCCGCGCCAATATGCGCGAATTGGGATTGCCTGACGATGTGCTGGAAATCCAGAATGCGCGTCTGTCTGATCGCAACGCCGACTATGCGGACTGGCTCTACAAGCGGCTTCAGCGTCAGGGGTATCTGCGCCGCGATGTGCAGCGCCTGGTCAATAACGATCGCAACGTCTTCTCCGCCTGCATGCTCAAATTTGGCGACGCCGACGGCATGGTGACGGGCGTCACCCGCCATTTCACCAACACGATGAGCGATATTCGACTGGTGCTGGACCCGGCGCCGGGCGGGCGTGTGATCGGCCTGACCGTGGCGTTGGCGCGCGGCAAGATGCTGGTCATCGCCGATACGAACGTCACCGAATTCCCAGATTCTGACGGCTTGGCTGAGATCGCCGTCGGCGCCGCCCACGCCGCCCGCCGGTTGGGGCTCGATCCGCGTGTGGCGTTCATGAGCTATTCCACCTTCGGCAACCCGCCGGGCGAACGGACAACCAAGGTCCAGAGCGCGGTCAGCAAACTTGATAAGCTCGATCTGGATTTCGAATATGAAGGCGAGATGGCTGTCGATATCGCCCTCGATCCCAATCATCGCGACCGCTATCCGTTCTCGCGCCTCTCAGACGCGGCGAACGTTCTGGTGATGCCGGCGGTGCATTCCGCCTCCATCGCGGCGCGCTTGCTGAAATCTGCGGGTGGCGCGACGGTGATCGAAGGGCTTTTGATCGGGCTGGAGCAATCGGTTCAAGTGGCGCGCGTCGGCTCCAATGTCTCCGACATCGTCAACCTGGCGGGGCTGGCCGCCTATGATCTCAATCATACGCCATCGCAAAAAGCGACATAGCGCAGAGCTTTAATCTCTGCGCGCTAGGGTGCCCCGAAACTTTCAAGGGGGGGGCTCTTGCGTACTTTGATCAGAACACTTGCGGCATTGGGTTTTGGATGGCTCAGCTTCGGACACGCGGCTGCGCTGTCTGACGATGATCCACTACAAGACCGGGCCTGGGAGGTGGTGATCTCGTCCAGCGCGGCGGCCTATCATCAGGACTTCACGATTGAGTTCCGCTTTGTAGGCAATTGCGTCGAGATGAGCAGCTCTGATGGAGAGGTAGAGTATGAGTATTGCGCATCGCAATTTGCGCTGACCGAAGTCGGTGAAAACAGCTTCACCTACGCCTTCAGCTATGACTTTCCGTTCGCCTATATCTATCCCGTGAGCACCGGGCTTTCGACGTCGACAATCCATGAGACCGGCCGCGCGCAAGGCGAAGCCGACTGCGCCGGGTTTGATCTGATGGAGATCGGCGAGACACGGTCAGAGGTCTGCGGCTTGCCCGAGCTGTCGGTCGAACAGAGTTCGGCTCATATTCGCTACACGTCCATCACCCGTACCCAATAACAGGGCGCGGGTGCGGCTCAGCGCCGCCACAGCAGATGTGAACAGACCTTTTCCATGAAAGACATGGTGTAGCGCTATAGGGCGTCCTACCTATGACGCTGATTTGATTCTTGTGAGTTTCTGAAAGCGCTTTCATGGCTTCCACCCGCGCCTCCAATGATCTGACGCAGGGGCCGGTCTTCGGCCATATCCTGCGCCTGGTCGCTCCGATGAGCTTCGGCATTCTCGCCATGATGCTGGTGGGGGTGATCGACGCTTACTGGGTAGGACGCCTGGGCACGGACCAGCAGGCCGCCGTCCAGTTCGTCTTCCCCGTCTCCATGCTGGTGATGAGCATCTCCATCGGTCTTGGGGCCGGGGCGGTGTCGGTGGTGGCGCGCGCGGCTGGCCGGGGTGACAGCGACTCTACGCGCCGCGTAGCGACAGACGCCATTACCTTGTCTTTCATTGTGGTTCTGCTGGTCAGCGTGCTCGGCATACCGCTGATCGGTCCTGTCTTTCGAGCCATGGGCGCGACCGAAGCCATGATGCCCTTCGTGCGTGAATACATGACGATCTGGTTTGCCGGCGCGGTCTTCATGGTCGGTCCCATGGTGGCCAGCAATCTGCTGCGCGCCATGGGCGACGCCATCGTGCCGAGCGTCATCATGATCATCGCCGCTGTGATCAATATGGTGCTGGATCCGATTTTGATCTTCGGCCTGGGACCCATCCCGGCGATGGAAGTCACCGGCGCGGCGCTGGCGACGCTGATCGCCAATATGGCGGTGTTCGCGATTGCGATGGCCGTCCTGGTGTTTCGTGAAAAGCTGATTGATTTCAGCTGGCCCGGTTTTGACACCCTGTTCTGGAACTGGCGCGAGATCGCCCGGATCGGCGCGCCGGCTTCGGGCTCCAACATGATCGGGCCGCTGGCCAACACGCTCGTCTTCGCGGCCATTGCTCCTTATGGCGAACCGGCGGTGGCGGGGCTGGGCGTGGGCATGCGGGTGGAGGCGCTGGCGCTGATCCCGCTCTTCGCCCTGTCAGGCTCCATCGGTCCTATCACCGGTCAGAACGGCGGCGCCGGGCTTGACGCCCGGGTGCGCGAAGCCTTCGTGAAATCCTTCATCTTCTGCTGGGGCTGGGGTGCGTCGATGGCCATCTTGCTATTGTTGGCGGGGCGTTTCCTGGCGCCGGTCTTCCTGCCATCCGAAGACGGCCAGGCCATGGCCGTCGCCTATTGGGCGATCGCGCCTTTCGCCATGGGCGGCTATGGCGTAGCCATGGCGGCGGCGGCGGGCTTCAACGGCCTGGGACGACCGTTTCTCGGCGTGGCGTGTAATGCATTCCGCGGCCTGGTCCTGATCATACCCTTGAGCTGGCTGGGCGGTTTTCTGGGCGGCGCCAACGGCGTCATTTGGGGCTTGTTCAGCGCCAATCTGATCGCGGGCTTGCTGATCGGATTCCTGGTGCTCAGATATGCGCCCCTGACAGCCAAAGAGGGCGGCAAGCGCTAGATCCGCGTTAGCACCATGCCCAGCTCCGCCTTGCCGTTCAGCCCGCCATGCGGGTAGGGACGCGCTTCGGCCTCGGGCCAACGCCAGCGGTCTTCGGCGAACAGGGCGCGCATGGCGTCAAGGCCGCAGCCATAGGGCGGGCCGCCCTGCTCGGATTTCTGCATGAACAGCGCCAGCAGTAGTCCGCCCGGTTTCAGACAGGCATGGGCCATGGCTTCATACGCATCGCGCTTTCTGGGATGGATGGCGCACAAAAAGGTCTGCTCGTACAGCACATCAACCGGCGTATCAGGGCGCCAGGCAAGGGCGTCCGTTTCTATCGCTTGCGCGCTGACGCCAGCGCTTTCAAAGCGCGCCTTCTGCCAGGCGATGGCGCTGGGCGCTATGTCTGTGGCGATGACGCTCAGCCCCTGTTGCGCCAGAAAGACGGGCTCTTCGCTGCGCCCGCATCCGGGGGTCAGGACAGTCTGGCCCGGCTTCAGAACACCTGAATCAATCCAGTCGATCAAGGCCGGGTGGACGCCCTGACGCTCCCAGGGTGCGTCATCGGCCTGAAAACGCGCTTCCCAGTCAAAGCCGCTGCGGTCTTCTGATGGGGGAGCGTCGGCGGGGCGGTCAGTCGTCATGGAGCGATCTCTCATGGTGAAAGCTTCGGTCATGATGAAGCGCTGGCGTCTGACGTCCAGATGCAGACGCAGGTCTGATGCGGCCTGTTGATCTGTGTTGCGACGGCAAACGCAGATTGACCGCGGCATGACCCTGACGCTAATTCTGCGGCCTGCCTTGTCTGTGCGGGTGTGGCGGAATTGGTAGACGCGCTGGTTTTAGGTACCAGTGTCTTATGACGTGGAAGTTCGAGTCTTCTCACCCGCACCATTTTCCTTGTTCTCCCTCGCTCCGCTCGGTCGATCCTCGCTAAAGCTGCGGGCGGCTCTTGGCCTTGCGAACCGTACCGGTTCGAGATTGGTCCGCTTTTGCGCACCACTTCCTTTCCAGAGATCCTCGCTACGCTGCGGGCGGGCGTTCGCCCTTTCGAACCCGCCGGGTTCGGTTTTCCCTGATGCCCAAGCCCCTCCGGGCTTTCGGGCCTCGCTAAAGCTGCGGGCGGCCTTCGGCCTTGCGAACCCGTTGGGTTCGGGTTTCCGCAGTATGACAGAATTAGCCCTCGCTCAGATAGACTTCGGGCGCTGGAGGGGGAGAGCTCCAACGCCCGATGGTCAGGTTAACGATGTGCGCCAGTCTAGCGGCGCGTGGCGATGATCCAGACGGCGTGGATGATGCCGGGGATATAGCCGAACAGGGTCAGGACGATGTTCAGCCAGAAATGAAGGCCGAGACCGACCTGGAAGAACACGCCCAGCGGCGGCAGAAGAATGGCCAGGATAAGGCGCAGAATATCGCCGCCGGTTGCAGTAGATTGAGTGCTCATTAAAGGTCTCCTTTGAATGTAATAAGCGGATCAGGACGCGTTTGACGCGCTCAGAAACAATGAGGTGTCCCGGCCCGCCAGCGCGTTGATCTGTGCGTCATTGACGGTCGTGGCGACGGTCCAGCCCTGGGGGGCGTCATAGTCAAAGTGCAGGGCGTTCACCGGGATGCGGCCGTCCAACGCATCAAAGGCGCGCCAGCCGGTGTCCTCAAAATGCACCGCCATGACGGCGCCGCCCTGGCTGATCTCAAAATCATCAATCGCGATATCGGGCGCAGTGGCGCTGACATTGATGGATTGACCCAAAAGCGCGCGCGCTGACTCCGCTTCGCGATATTCAGACGCCCAGCTCAAGCCGATAGGTTCGTACCCGCCGCCTTGAGCGAGCATCTGAAATTCCTCGCGCGTGATGTCGGCGCGCAGAGTTTCATCACCAGGAGCGCCAGCCAGGTAGACGAGATCGGCTGCGATCGCAGCGTCCCCGTCCAGCCAATTGGGGTGATCAACAACGATGGCGTGCAGATTGCCCGCTTCGTCCACCAGCAAATCCTTGATGGGAAGATCTCCGTCAGTGAATGTCAGGCGCGACCGCAACAGGGTGGAGGCCAGATAATACGCCTCACCGTCGGCCGTTTCGTGGACCAGCGTATTCTGTGGCGCGTCAAGATTTTGGGTGAAGGCGGTCGCCGACAGTCCGGCCAGGGCCAGGATCGCAGTCAGGGTCATAGCGGTCTTCATCAGCAGGGCCTCCTTCGTGTATGTTCAGGCTTGCTATAGAAACGTGCCATGGGCTGACCGGTTCCCGGTTTTGTCAGAGAATCGCGATGACCGTTGCTAAAACTGAGCTTGCTGAAGACCGGACGAACTGGGCCGAAGACCGTACGCTGATGGCAAGTGAGCGTACTTTCGCCAGCTGGCTGCGCACGGCGTTGGCCGCTATCGGCGTCGGGCTGGGGATGCAGGTGGTTTTTGACAGCTTTGAGCCCACTTGGGTCGCCAAGCTGATCTCAAGCCTGTTCATGCTGCTGGCGGTGGGATTGATCGTGATGGGCCGGTTGCGTGACCGCGCCGTCGCACGGTCGCTCAGCGCCCATTGTCTTGAAGGGCGCACGAACTGGCTGGGAGATCTGGTGTCTGCGGGATTGTGCCTGGGCGCACTGGGGGCTGTCTTGGTGATCTGGCTGGTCTAGATCACCACGCCTGACGATAGCTCAGCCCGACGAAATCAGATTGTGCGTTCCAGCTGTTTTCGCCGAAGCGGATTTCCCGGTTCTGACGGATATAGCCAGCCGTGATCGCGCCGTGATCATTGAGCGACATGCCCAGGCCCGCGAATCCGTCCGCCACTCCGACTTCGCCAGCCACACGGGTCAGGGCGCTGACGCCGCCGCCGCCCGGACGCATGATGACGGTCTCCTGGTCATAGGAGACGATCAGGCTCAGCCGGGAGATTGAGCCAAAGGCGAGAGGGCTCGTTTCCAGCTCCAGTCCGACGCCGAAGGCGGACAATTCATCGCTGTCTTCGCGGCTTTCATTCTGGGCGGAGAGGGTGGGGATCAGCGCTGCGTTGTCCGCGCCGCCCAGCGGGATGGACCAAGCGCTATCGCCGGTGTCACGAAACTCAGCCTGCAATTGCTCGGCGAAAGTGCTCAAGACAGGATCAGGAGCTTGCACGCTCGAAGCCTGCGCAGCTTGCAAAGCCAGCATGACAGCAGTGGTTGCGAACATGACGTCCTCCCGGTTCCGTATGAAAAACTAACGTCAGGGCGGCGAAACAGTTCCGTTCAGAGGGGAGCTGAAGTGTTCAAGGCGTTCATTGGCCGTCGCGCAGCGCCTTGATCAGCTCGCTCTTTGTCATGTTCGAGCGCCCCTCAATGCCGATCTCCTGAGCGCGGTCGTACAATGCGTCCTTCGTCCATTCTTCATAGGCTTTGTGCGCGGCCCCTTTCGCAGAACTGTCCTCATCATCGGAGGCTTGCGCATTGGCGATGCGGGCGGCTTTGGATTTGGACGCGCCGTCCTCGCGCAGGGCTTCATAGGTTTCGTCATCCTTGACGGATGGACCATGGTCCTTGGTCATTGGTCACCTCTTTCTTGGGGCTTGGGTTTTGCAACCGGGTCGACGACCGAGCCGTCATCGCGTGCAAGCATCAAAGTGCGCGTGGGATAGGCGAACTCGACGCCTTCATCGGCGAACTTGCGGACAAGGGCGAGATTCACAGCGTGACGCACATCCATGTAAACGGCGTAGTCCAGGCTCTGGGCGTGACAGACGATCTCAAATTCAATTGCGCTGTCGGCGAAGCGGGCGAAATGGGCGCGCTCAAAGCGAGCTTGGTCGGTTTCGTCGATAATGGTTTTGATCCAGTCCGGGATTTGCTCAAGCTGATCTGCGGCGGTCTGATAGGTGACGCCGATCTGAAACAGCCAGCGCCGCTCTTCGAGCCGCTGGAAATTGCGGATCGTCATGTCGAGCAGATTGGTGTTGCGAATGACGATCTCTTCGCCCGACAAGGAACGCAGGCGTGTGGTTTTCAGTCCGATCTTGCTGACTGTGCCCAGACACTCGCCAAACTCGATCAAGTCATTGCGTTTAAAGGGTTTGTCGAACAGAATAGAAATGCCGGCGAACAGGTCGCTGAACAACCCCTGGGCCGCCAGGCCGATGGCGATGCCGCCAATGCCGAGACCCGCGATCAGGGCGGTGATGTCCACGCCGGCGTTATCAAGCAGAACCAGGAAGGCCGCGGACCAGATAAAGGTGCTGATCGCCCATTTGATGATCGCGATGCCGTTCCAGACCGCACTTCGGCTGTCCGCACGTTGAAGCGCGCGGCGTTGCACCAGATCGACAGCCAGACCGCGCAGAATCGCCGCGACCTGTATGATCAACACCAGGCCCAGGACATACCAGACGGCGTCGAGAACGCTTTGAGGCGAGGATGTGGCGCTCAGCCCGATCGCAGCGCCGATGATCAGGAAGGTCATGGCGGACAGCCGCTCGGCCGTTCCTAACATGACGCGCGACAGACTGCTTTCATCCATGCGCTGGCGTGCGAACGATACGCCCCATTTGATCAAGAGCGCGGTGATGGTCACCGCAATGGTGATTGCAAGCGCCAGGGTCACCGATTGAGTGTCTTCGGCGATCCAGGCCAGTAATTCAGTGACGGCTGTGCGTCCTTGCTCGACGACGCCCTGGACGTTGTCTTCCACAGCGTTGAGGGCGTTTGACGCGGATGAATCCGGAGCTTGGGTCATGACAGGTCCCCACACATGAAAAAGCGGGCCCGCGGGCCCGCTTTTTCAAATCAGATGAGCTTATTGCTCGGCGATGATGGCGTTGAGCATCCAGATCGCTTCTTCGTGCCAGCTCATGCGTTCGATCAGCATGTCGGCGGTGACGAAGTCTTTCTTGTCTTCACACCATTCGATGGCGGCGCGCATGGATTTGACCGCCGTACGGTGATCATCCACCAGCATGCGGACATGCGCGTCAGCAGACTGTTCCAGGTCGTAATCGCGGATTTCCGACAACTCGCCGTATTTGCGGTAAGAGGCGGGGGCTTTCTCACCCAGAGCGCGGATCCGCTCGGCCAGTTCATCAATGGCGCGATAGAGGTTCTCATAATGCTCTTCGGTCAGTTTGTGCAGGCTGTAGAAGGTCGGGCCAACCACATTCCAGTGCACGCCTTGGGTCTTGATGAACAGCATGTAGCTGTCGGCGAGCACCTTGCCCAGCGCGCCAGCGATCTGCGTGCGATCCTCAGCCTCAATGCCGGATTGCGGGGCGAAGGCGGCGGACTTGGATGCGAGAGCGGTGCTGCTCATATCAATTCTCCATCAGTTGCGGACCCTATCAACGCGGGTCGTGACGGATGGGTTCCGAAAATTGACAGTAAATCTGCAGCGTCCCTCATGGGTCGCTAAAACACATCCTTTGAAAAACGCCGGCGCCGACATTCAGAAGATAACTATGCTTTATTATATGGGCTGAAGTCGTAGTGGTTTTTTTGAAGTTTTTTGGGAACCGGTTTTGAGTGGGGGCGTTGATTGGGGGACTGTTTGATATTGAAGGAGCTACCCAATGCTGAGACTGGCCCTTGGATTTTTCGTCGTCGCCCTGATCGCGGCTCTGTTCGGTTTTGGCGGCATTGCAGCCGGCGCGGCCTCTATCGCGCAAGTCCTGTTTTTTGTCTTTCTGGTGCTGTTCGTGGTGTCGCTGCTGTTTGGCGCCCTGCGCGGCCGCTCACCCCGAGCCTGAACCTGACACCCTAGTGAGGTCTGGCGGCGCGGACGCCGCCAGATCTCTCTTACACGCTTCACAAACAAGGATATTTTATCATGAAAAAGTATGCCCCGCTGTTCATCGCCCCGTTCTTCATGGCGGCTGCGGCCTGTTCAGACGGCCCGGCTGAGAACGCCGGCGAAAATGTCGACGAGGCGGTCGAGGACGTGACTGGTGAAGACCAGGGCATGTTCGAAGAAGCCGGCGAAAATCTCGATGACGCGGCCGATGACGCCGAAGACGCTGTTGAAGACGCGACCGACGAGCCGCCTCGCTAAGTTCGGCCTTGCGACCATCACCCCCTTCAGAAAATAAAGGAGAGCGACATGGCACGCGCCACTGCTAATTCCGACGTTACGACTGAAGAGCTTAAAGCCGATCTGGATTCGCTGCGTGCGGATATGGATCAGCTTGTCGGCGATCTCTCAAAGATCGTCCAGCAAAGCGGGGAATCAGGTGTCAAAGCCGGACGTTCCGCCATTGAAGACGGCTTGGACGCCGCTGAAGAAGCGCCCAACCAATTGCGCGAGCTCATTCGTGAGAATCCGCTGGGCGCTTGCGGCGCCGCGATTGGCGCAGGCTTTCTCGGCGCCTTGCTGATGCGTCGCTAGGAGACGCGTTGTGAACGTGCTTCTGATAGCCATCGCGCTGATCGGACCCGTGCTCGGCGCAGTATTCGCCACCCATGCGGGATGGAGCTGGGCGTCAAACCAGTACTCTCCATGGGTGGCTAGCGCGCTGGTGGGCGCTATCTATGCGTCCGTGGGGTCAATCGCCGCGGCGACACTGTTGTGGAAAGCCAAGGCGAGCAAGCCCCCGGCTCAAACGCCTTCGAGTTCCGCGTCGCCTCTGGCGCTGGTTGAGACCGCAATGAAACGTAAGCCGCTGCAAACAACGGCAGCCTTGATGGGACTGGGCGCGCTTCTGGCTCGAAAGCCAAAGCTTGCCCTGTCAGCTCTCTCAAAGTTTGCGGCCTCCAGTTAAAGGGTCTTCCCTTGTCAAAAAAGAATGATCAGGAGCTGCGCGCCAAACGATTTGCGGCGCGCAGCGAAATTGCGTCTAAAACGCTGTATTCCATTATCGCCGAGACGGGCAAAGAAGAGCTTTTGCGCCCCTCGAGCTCTTTATTGTATTCCGCTTTGACAGCCGGACTCGCCATGGGCGCGTCTGTATTGTTGATGGGCGCAATCGAGCGCGCTGTCGGAGATGTCGGCTGGAACTATCTGGCGATCGCTGTGGGATACCCGGCGGGCTTTTTGCTTATCGCAATGGCGCGTATGCAGCTGTTCACGGAAAACACGCTAACGGCGGTTCTGCCTGTGACCAAACACCGGCGCTGGAGATCCGTGCGCCTGTTGATGCGGCTCTGGGCGATCGTCCTGTTCGGCAATCTGGTGGGGGCGGTTCTGATCGGCTCAGTGCTCAGTCATGTAACCGATCCTGAATTATTTGACGCGATGGTCACGGCATCCTCTCACATCATGCACCGCGACATTGTCGGCAATTTCATTGCTGCGTTGCCGGCCGGCTTCCTGATTGGACTGATGGCCTGGTCTTTGCCCGGCCTGCCATACGAAAAGCTCGGGGCGGTGTTTATTGTGACCTATCTGGTCGGAGCCGGCGGATTTCCGCACATTGTGGCCGGCACCGTTGAGGCGACCGTCTTGATCGTCGCGGGCAGTTGGGGCGTCGGCGACGCCATCAGCTTCATCATTCCCGTTCTGATCGGCAATACGTTGGGCGGTGCAGCGCTCTTTGCAGGGCTGGCCTATGGTCAGGTGCATGAAGAGGTCGAATGATCCAAGGGCGCCTGGAACCTTCCAGATTGACAGGCGTTAGTAAGATGTCCCGAACCCCGATTGGGTGTTGAGACAGCGCTGCACGGTCGATCCTCCCCCTGACCATCACCGGCAGCGCAAAATGAAACCGCCCTCGTATCGAGGGCGGTTTTGTTTTGCGCTGCTACCAGTTCAGTACGTTAAACGCCCCTGGGCTCTCGGGCGACGGGTCTGTGACCGCGCTGATCTGAGTGCCTACTCCTCTGCTCTGTCCATCGCGCGCCATCGTCAAGCCGTGGCGTGGGGCGAGCAAGGGCGAGGCATGGGGGAGGCGGGTGAGCCTGCGAACCGCCGAAGCAGCCTCAGTCCTTTTAGCCTCAACGGAGGCTTCTGGACGCGATCAGGGTCTGCCGGGGGCGCACAAAAAAGGGGGCGCGCCGAAGCGCGCCCCCAGATCAAAGGTTGGTCGACCTTTGAGATTTAGCGGCCGTCAAGATAGGCGCCGGCGTTCACCGGGGTCTCTTCGAGCATCTCGACATCATCCGAAGTCAGATCGGCTGAGACAGTCCAGCCCGCTTCAGCAGTGTAGCCAAGCTCAAGCGCGTCAAAGTCAACGCGGCCGACTTCGCCGCCAAAGCCGATGAACCCGCCGTCACGGATGATGGCGTATTCGGTGTCGCCTTGCGCAGTGAACGCCACATCTTCGATATGGGCGATGGTTTCGCCTTCAGCGTTCACGATGGCAGAGCCTGTCAGCTCGCTGTAAAACAGATCGCCGTCTTCGCGTTGGTCTTCAACGGACACAGTAAACGGGCTGTCTTCGATCACCTCGGCGTCATCCAGCTGATCGTCGGTGATGGATGCGGTCGCGATAAGCGCGCCCTCCGAATTATAAGACAGGTTTGCAGCGACCGTGGAGACTGCGACTTCCTCGTCAAACAGACCCAGAAAGCCGCCGCGGGAAATGATCAACGCTTCAGGATCGCCTGCATCGCTCATCCGGATATCGGTAATGGCGGAGGCGCCGTCTGCGTATTGAAGATCCGCGCCGACAACATCGGACGCCTTGATGGTGTCAGCCATAATAGCGGTTTCGGCATGGGACTCGGTTTCCGTGTGAGCCATCGCATCCTGAGCTTGCGCCGTTGCGAGAGCAGTGGTGGAAACCAGAGCGATCGAGGTGGTCAGCATCAGCTTGTTCAACATAATTGTCTCCTTTTGATAGCGATCAATTCGAACGCAATTAAGAAACGTTGTGAGGTTACACTGGTTCCATAATATAGTTGGGCGATTTCACGGAACTATTGTGTCGAAGCTTCGTTATTTGGACACATTGTCAGGCGCATAAAAAACGCCGGGGCTTTCACCCCGACGTTTTGTCGTTCGTGTCTTGCTTGTGCTTGCTTTCTATTCGGCCGCAACAGCTTCTTTGTCGAAAAAGAACAGCGCCTGGCTCATTGTGGCGGTGACGGTTTCGGGCATGAAGGGCTTGGTCACCAGATAGGTCGGCTCCGGTTTCTCGCCAGTCAGCAAGCGTTCGGGGTAGGCGGTGATGAAGATCACCGGCAAATTCATCTCGCCCAGAATATCTTTGACCGCGTCGATGCCAGAGCTGTCGTCGGCCAGTTGGATGTCAGCCAGAACCAGTCCGGGCGGGGATTTTTGGGCCAGTTCCACAGCTTGGTCACGTGTTCGGGCCACGCCAGTAACCGTATGGCCGGCGTTTTCCACGATGGCGCGCAAATCGAGGGCGATCACAGGTTCGTCCTCAATGATCATCACTCGTGTGGCGAGACCGGCGTTCAGCTCTTGCTGCGCAGAAACCAGTAAGGCCTGTGCTTCATCATCGTCTATGCGCAGGATGGACGCCACATCCTCGATCGAGAACCCTTCAACCGAGGTCAGCAGCATCACCTGCCGGGCTTTCGGTGTGACATGCGACAGCGGGTTTTGGCTGTCAGCAGGGTCGGTGACGTCGAGCTGGCTGTTCCAGCAGGCGTGAAACAGCTGAAATAGCGCGACGTGAGGCGGCAAATCCCGACCCAGTTCTTCATTACCCTCAACAGCCGCTTCCAGGCAGGCGCGCACATGGGCGTCGCCGCTTTGCTGTGACCCCGTCAGGATGCGCGCATAGCGGCGCAGGTAGGGAATGTGTGAGCGTATCGCTGAAACAAAACTCATATTCGGGCTCTCCCCACAATAAATACCAAACCACCAACGAACGACGATCCGAACGGTTCCAAAAAAAATTCAGTTTTTTTGGGAACCCGATGCCGCTTTCCTCGTTTCTTTATTATGACCGACGTATTCGGTGTGAGAGTATGAATATCAGAATGGCGATTAATAATGGCAATGTCTGAGGGTAAAAACAGGGCTGCCGACAAGCTGGACCCTGCGATGCTGCAGCGGACTCGCAAGCAGCAGGAAAACCTGGGCGCTGGATTGCGCAAAATGTTTGATTCCGTGGTTGATGAGGGTGTTCCCGACGCCTTTGCAGATCTTCTTGACCGTTTAGAGCAAGGCGAGTCTGAGCGCGCCGCCGATAAGGATGACTCTAATGAGTAAGTCCGGTTCAGGCGGCCCTGGCCTCAGCGCCTCCGAACTCATGCCTCAGGCGGAGTTCCGAAAAGAATTGACTGAAGCTATTCCTCATATGCGCGCCTTTTCGCGAAGCCTCACAGGGGATGCGGCGAGTGCGGACGACCTTGCGCAAGACGCCATGATGAAAGCCTGGTCCGCACGCGACAAATTCAAAGCAGGCACGAATTTTCGCGCCTGGGTCCTGACCATCGTTCGCAACCAGTTTTACTCAGATAAACGCCGGTCCTGGCGCCAGGCGGACTGGGATCAGGAGCTGGCGGAGCGGACTTTGCCGGCTGTCGACAACCAAGAGCAGGTCGTGGCTCTGGACGAACTGCGACGCGGCCTCGCCGAGTTGCCGGAGGACCAGCGTGAAGCGCTCATTCTGGTTGGCGCGGGCGGCTATTCCTATGATGAAGCGGCCGAGATTTGCGGTTGCGCGACAGGAACCGTGAAAAGTCGGGTCTCTCGAGCGCGTCTGGCTTTGGAAGGCATTATGAAAGCCGGGCCGGCCGCCAAAGCGAACGCAGATGGCGTCGCCGCCTCTGATGCGGTGGATACGCTGCTCGGTCATGTCAGCGATCTGGCTGAACAGGTGCGCTGACCATGCCGTTTAAACCCGGGGGAGCAATGACCGGGCGATTACGTTTCGTACTCGCCCTGGTACTCGCCGTGGCGCTGTTTCCGCTTTTGTTGATCGCTGTGGCGCAAACCTGGAGTGAAGCGCGTGAGGAGCAACGCGTTCAGAAGGATCGCATGATCATTCTGGGCGCTTTGGCTGCGTCTGAGCTCAATGAATCCATCGCGCGCGCTCAGGGCGTCGTCGATGCTGTCTCCACACGGGGGTTCGCCTTCATGAGCGCGCCGGGTGGGTGCAGCCGCGCCATGGCGCAAATCGCCAGCGGCGATTCCGTCTTGACCAATATCGCTCTGACCGACGCCGATGGAGAAATCATATGTTCAGGTCTTGAGGAAGCTCAGGATCTGAATATGGGGTCCGAGGATTGGCACGCAGCGCTTAGTAACGGCGATCAGCAAGCCGTGTCCGGGGTTTTGATGGGACCGGTCTCCAGAACACCCATTCTCGTGGTCGCCAACCGGCTTGGAGACGGGCCTGATTTCAGAGGCTCGGCGGCGGCCGCCATCGATGTGCTACGCGCCTCAAGAATTCTCATCGATAACGCTATGGCGGATGGCAGTCAGGTCCTGCTTGTCACGCCGACGGAGGCGCGGGAAGTGGATCGCTCCCGTACGCTCATGCCGGCGAGCATCGAAATACAAGGCGATTTGCTCCAAAGCGTCCTGCAAATCGACCAACCACAACCAACGAACATTCGGTTTGAAGGCGCAGACAGACCCGCCGTTCTTGCCCCGCTTGTCGAGGGACAATTAGCCTTGCTGCTGATCTCACCCACAGCGACGACGCAATGGGGGCTGGTGTCAGTCGCCGCGACCTTTCTCGTGCCTATGCTGATGTACGCTCTGGCGCTTGTGAGCGTGTGGTTGGCGGTCGATCACTACGTCCTGCGCTGGCTAGGCTATTTACGCCGGATCGCAGCGGTGTATGGCGGCGGTCGTCTGGACGTCGTGCCTGTGCGCGCGCGCAAGGCGCCGGGCGAAATTCGCGAGCTTGCAAACACAATGGGCGAGATGGCGGCGTCCCTGGAAAAGCAGCAAAGCGAGCTTGAAGCCTCGGTTGAGCAGCGTGGCGCGCTGCTTCGCGAAATTCACCACCGGGTCAAAAACAATCTGCAGATCATCGTGAGCCTGCTCAACCTTCAGGCCGGGCGCATGACGGACGGGGAGGCCCGGATGGCGTTGATGGAGGCGCGCCGACGGATCAACGCTTTGTCGCTCGTGCACCGCAGCCTGTACGAGGCGGATGATCTCAGGGCGGTCTACATGCCTGAATTTCTCAATGAGCTCGCGCTGAATCTCCAACACGCCAGTGATGACGGATCGCGCGCTGTCAGCGTGCAGGCAGAGTGCGATGAAGTGTCCTTTGAACCGGACACGGCGGTGCCGATCGCGCTGTTCGTCGCTGAAGCTGTCACCAACGCGTACAAGCACGCCTTCACCCGGCGCAGCCAGGGGCGAATTCTAATCTCCCTGACCGCCAGTGAGCCTGAAGCTCTGATCTTGCGGATCTCTGATGACGGTGAAGGCATGGAGGAGGGGGCGTCACAGGGCACGGGCTCTTCATTGATGGAGGCGTTCGCCATGCAGCTGGACGGTCGGACCTGGTCTGAAATCAATGCAGACGGCGGCATGGATTTTGTTCTGCAGGTGGGCGAACAAAACGACTGACTTTAAGGGAACGCCCTGTGTTCTGGCGCGTTTTATTAAAGCCACAACCCAGGAGGTTTCTATGAAATACGTTGTTCTTTGTGCTTTTGCTGTCGCCACGATTCTGTTGACCGGTTGCAATACTATTGCAGGTGCAGGTCGCGATATTGAAGAAGCTGGCGACGCTATCGAAGACACTGCTGAAGAAAATCGGAACTAGGCTCTGCCCTATCATGGAAAAGGCCCCGCCATTTGGCGGGGCCTTTTTTATTGGCATTGCTTGATGAACGTCCTGAAAAGGCGCCTCATATCACGCCTGTATACAAGCAATTCGGGGTGGAACTGCACGCCAAGCCGCAAGGGTGCGGTGTCTGACTGTATGGCCTGTACGCCGCCTCGCTCGCCGCAGGCGATGGCATGAAACCCGGGTGCGACCTTGCGCACGGCCCGGCGGTGGAGACTGTTGACCCAAACGCTCTCATGAGGCGCGACGCTATCGGCCAGCAGGCTTTCGCCGGTCAGCGTGATCGGCTTTCTGAAAAAGGCGTAGCCGATCGGGCCGTTCGGCCAGTCGCGCGTCATGTCGGGGTCCAGCGTCTGGTGTAGATCCCCGCCGTAAAAGACGTTGAGCATTTGCAGGCCGCGGCAAACGCCCATGACAGGCAGATCGTGATCTTTTGCATGCTGAAGCCAGCTGGTTTCAAGCGCGTCCCGATCAGGATCAAACAGGCTCTCGACCTCGATGGATGCGTCATATCGGCTCGGATGGATGTCCAGTCCGCCCATCAGGATCAGGCCGTCAAACCGCCGCGCGACCGTATCAGGCTCTCTTTTCACGCGCACCGGTTTGCCGCCGGACAGGCGGATCACAGCGTCCACCAGTACAGACAGCAATATATCGCCCTTGGGGGCGGTCACATAACCGATGACAGGACGTGTCATGATCCGACCGAGTCAAAGCTGATTTCTGGCGGCAGCTCACCGTATTTGGCCAGGTGAGACACGATGAACAAAGCGCCGAGCGCCGCCGCCGGATCATCCTTGGCCAGCAGATCCACATCCAGATGAGACCGGTCCATCACGCGATGCGTCACATCTTCAAGCGCTTCTTTCGCGGCTTTGGCGTCTGACAGGGACGCGACCAGTCGCCCGAAATTTTTCAGACTGAAGCCCTTGGAGTTTTTAAGTTGCTTCCAGCTGTCCGACAGCTGGTTCGCATAATCGCTTGCGCTGAAAGCCCCGTCTATGGCGGAGGGAATCCAGGCGAGCGGGACTTGGGATCGGAAGCCGATGTCCGGCGTGCCCGGCTCAGATTGCAAGGCGCCATGCAAGGTCAGCTCCGCCAGCAAGCGCGCATAGTCGACGCCGCTTAATGTGGAGTGGCGCAACCCAGCCCAGAACCGCGCATTCACCTCGATGGCTGAAGGGGCGTCGCTGTCCTCGCCGGTCCACATGAAGTCGGCTTCAAAGACACCCGTCCAATTGGTGGCTTTGGCGATCTTGCGGACATCCGCTTCGAAAGGCGCGGTGCTGACGGTCTCACGCACAACGCCGGCGCCGGCTTCGACGGGTTGGTTCTCAAGATTGGTGTAGGCGGACATCACCAGCACTTCGCCTTCATGCACCAAGGCGCTGACGCAATAATCGTCGCCGTCCGCCAGTGATTGCGCGAGCAGCGGGTAATCGTTTTGATGTTCTTTGAGATAGGCCTCGTATTCATCCTGTGAAGCGATCTTTGAAATCCCGCGACCGCCTGCACCGCGGCTGGGTTTCATCAGGATCGGGAACGCCGTGTCCGGTCCCTCTTGCGCGTCTTGCTCTGTCTCAAACACCTGGGTTTTCGGGGCGTTGATGTGGTTGTCGTCGATCAGAACCGCAAAATGGTGTTTGGGCGTGACTTTTTCGATGGATGAGCAGTCCGGAGCGGCCAGCCTGGCGTTGTCCGGCAGCAGAGATTTATGACGCGCCAGCGCTTCCATATCTTCAAACCCTGGCAGGATCAGAACCGTGTCCTCTGCAAACTCCTTGCAGATCTCTGCAATGTCGCGCGTGTAGGCAGCCTCATCTGAAGGCTCGCACACCGTCCGCGTTTCATCGCAATATTTCGAGAAGGACAGGGCGGTCAGCCCGATTGTGTCCAGACCAATGACATGGTCGACCAGAGGCCGGACCGATTCTGCAATGGTCAGAGCCATCAGGCTGCGGCCATAAGTGATCAATGCACGTGTTTTCATAGCGCTCTTAACGCGCGGAACGCACATGTCGTTCCCAGTAGTTTTTGGGAACTCTTCGTCGGCGACGTGCGTTTGTGATGCCTGTAGCCATGGAGCAGGTGATGAAAAACCAAAAGCCGAGCCCAGTCGTTCTGGTCGCCGCCGCCCTCGTTCTTGTGCTGATCGGCACGCTTGGCACGCTCGTCTGGCAAGAATTTCAAGAAGACACGGTTGAAATCCAGTTCGGGGATGGAAGCGTGCGCTTTGAAACAGGCGGTCTGAGATAACCTTTCGGCTCCACCGGCTGCTTTTTGGCCATACTTGTTTCCGATAGGATGCATGATCGGCGAGGCTAAGGCCCCGCCTTTCTTTTTTACGGACGATTGCGGAACCCGTGCTGATGATTGTGCTTCGCGCACTTGCCTTGATGGCGTGCATCGCCCTGACCGCTGAAGCCCGCGGGCAAACTGTGTCGGTGACTGGAGAGGACAGCGCTGGGGTGTCCAACGCACTGCAGTCGCTTCTCGATGAGCGGGCCAAAAGCGGCGCATCAGATGCGCAGGCGACCGCGAACACCCTGCTGCGATATCTTCGCTCTGAGGGCTATTATACGGCCCGCGTGATCGTTGATCAAAGCGATGAGGCGCCGACTTTTCAGGTGACCCCGGGTGAGCAGTTTCGCTTTTCCTCCCTGGAGGTCCTGACGAACGGGCGGGATCGAGCGCGGTCAGTCGCGCGCAATGGCATCGCGCTTGATGAAGGGGATGCGGTTCGAGCGGCGGATGTTCTGGCCGCAGAGACGGATGGTCTGCGCGCCTTGCGTCTTTCTGGATGGCCGGATGCGCGCCTGGAGAACCGCGTGGTCACGGTCGACCACGCAGACGCCAGCGGTGATGTTGTTTTCACATTTGAGCCTGGCGCTGAAAGCCTTTACGGCGACATTTCACTCGACACGGATCGGTGGCGCGCCAGCTTTGTGCGCCGGTTGGCGCCGTTCACTTCAGGTGAGCGAGTCAGCGCGGCCACGCTGCGCAGTTTTGAAAGCCGACTTGAGGCGCTTGAAAGCATATCGAGCGCAGCTGTGATTTTGTCAGCGCCGGCTGAGCTGGACGGGCCGCAACGCCGCGACGTCAACGTCTCTGCGACGCCGTCGCCCCGTCATGTGGCGGAAGCAGGCTTTAGCCTTTCCACCAGCGAAGGCGGCGGAGTCAGCGGCGCGTACAAGCGGCGCAACCTGTTCGGCGGTGATGAAACCCTCGACGTCTCATTGAATCTGGCGACCGTACTGAGCGGATTGACCGTCGAACTCAGCGCACCCCACTGGCGGCGGCTGGGGCAAAAGCTGACCCTGGAGGCGCACACCGGGCGCGAGGAGACAGACGCCTATGATTTGCTGGAAAGCGGTGTCGGCGCGCGTGTGTCACGCCCGCTCAGTGAGACGATGACCGTCTCTCTGGGGGCGAATTTTACTGTCGCTCACAGTGAAACAGATACGTTTGATCTCGATGTTTACACCAGCTCGATCTCGCTGGGCGCCGTCTGGGATGATCGCGACAGCGCGATCGCGCCCACGGAAGGGTATCTGTTGTCTGTGGACGTCTCTCCGGCGGTGGTGACCGGGGACGCGGCGACCCAAGACTCAAGGACTGTGGGAGAGACGCAATACCTCAAGACTGTGGGGGAGGCGCGCACCTATCAACGGCTCTCCTCATCGCTGATTATTGCAGGGCGTTTGAGGGCGGGGGGCATTGTCGGCGCGCCGTTATACGCTCTGCCGCCCGAACAGCGGTTCTTCGCCGGGGGCGGCGGGTCCGCGCGCGGTTATGACTATCAATCGCTCGCGCCCCGCAACGAGGCTGGCGCCTTGATAGGCGGGCGCTCCATCATTGAAACCAGTCTTGAAGCGCGCTGGCGGCGGTCACGGCGCTGGGGCGGCGTCTTGTTTGTTGATTCGGCTGCAGCTGGCCGCGATGAGACCCCTGATTTCGGCGCGATGCGAAGCGCTGTCGGGTTCGGGCTGCGCTATTACCTCGATTTCGCGCCTCTGCGCATTGACGTGGCGACGCCCCTGGACCCCATCGCCGGAGACCCTGAACTTCAGCTTTATATCGGGCTTGGGGAGGCGTTCTGAATATGCGCGCTTCAACGCTTCTGAAAACCGGCTTCGCCATACTGGTCGCGGCGTTGGTCCTTGGCCTGGCAGGCCTAGTCAGTCTCAGCCATGCGCCGGGCCGCGCTCTGGTTTCTCATCTGGCGGACGGACGCCGGATTGATGCGGTCGGGGTTGTGCAGCTCATCGGTCTTCAGGGCGATGTGCTCTCAGACTTCAGCGTCGAGCGGCTTACGCTGTCAGACGAACAGGGTGTGTGGCTGGAAGCAGACAATGTGCGAGTGGCGTGGCGCGCGCGCTCCTTATTGGGATCAACTATAGCCGTCGAGGCTGTTGAAGCGGACCGTATCGTGGTCCATCGCCGCCCTGATCTTGAGCGCGCAGACGCTTCTGAAGGCGGGGCGTCGCGCGGGGTGAGGCTCAATCAGCTTCGGATCTCTGAGCTCGTGCTGGAGGCGCCTGTTCTGGGCGACCGTGCGGCCTTGCGCGCTTCAGCGGCTCTGACGAGCAGCCCTCAATCCGGACAGAATCTGACAGCTGAAATCGTGCGCATTGACGGCGCCTCTGACCGCCTCGTTGCGGACCTGACGCGCAATCGTCAGGGCATGATCGAAGGGCGAGTGTCCGCGCAGGCCGAAGCAGACAGTCCGCTCGCAGGTCTGGTTTACGCCGGTGGACGCGGTTTTTTGCTGGAAGCGACTATCAGCGGCACGCCGGACGCCGGGCGCGCGGATTACAGTTTTGAGGTGGGTGAAACGGTGGGCCTTGAAGGACGTGGGTCTTGGGATGACGGCGCATGGCGGGTCGAAGGCGTGACGGACGCCGAAGCCTGGCCGGATTTGCCGGCTGATATTCGCGCGCTTCTGACGGGAGGCGCGCTGTCAGGCGAGGGGGCGCTTGACCCGCTGACTGGGCGCCTGGTCTTCACGAGCGCTGCTGGTGAGCTGTCGGTGAGCAAGGCTGATACGCCGTTGATTGACCTGACGGGGCAGTTCTCGGCTGAGGGGCTATCGCTGTTTTTGCCGGAATCCGTGACCCTTCAAAACGCCCGCTTTCAGGCGCAGCTTGATCGCGCCGACCCTGAGAATTGGGTGTCAGGCGATGTACAGGCGCAAGGCGTCGAGCATCCCCAGATCGGCATGGATGAAATGAGCGCCCGCTTTGTGCTGGGGCGTGCGGAGGATGCGTTTGCGTTCGATGTGACGGGTGATTTGCAGAATCTGCGCTGGGCGAATGCGCGAGCCGGGGCGGTTTTGGGAGAACAGGTCCAGTTTTCCGCCGTCGGCGTGTATGAACCAAGCCGCCAGCAGGCTAGGTTTGAAACCGCGCAACTGAGGTCTGAAGGCATGTCCGCCAGCGCTATGGGAGATGTGTCCCTGGCGCCGCTGGACTTTCAGGGGCGGTTTACCCTCTCGCTCGATGACGCCGGTCGAATTCAGGATGGGCTGTCCGGTCCGGTGGAGCTTGAAGGCGTCGGTGACGCCAATGGCGTCACCCTGACCCTTATGGGCGAAGACCTGGCCGGAGACGGCGCGCCCTACGCGCTCGCCACGGGGCTGAGCGGGCAGGGGCGGCTAGACCTCAGTGACGGGATCGCCGTTTCTGATCTTGATATTGAAGGGCGGTATGTGCGTCTGAGCGGTGATATGCAGCGCAGTGAAGCAAGCCAGGGCTGGCGTGGCGCTCTCGAATATGCAGTCGACGCTGAGGGCTTGAACGTCGCGGGTTTGTCAGGCGTCATCGCCGGCGCTGCGGAGCTTGATCAGGGAGAGGACGGGCTGTCCGCACGCATTCAGGCGCAAGCAGACACGCTGTCAGCGCGCGGCGTCGCGCTTGAGCAGCCCGTGCTGCGTATCGAGATCACGCCATCTGACGCCGGGCTGGCGGGCAATTGGCGTTTTGACGCAATGAACGGCGACACGACCGTGCTGTTGCAGGGCGATATCGCCTGGGCCGATGATGCGGGGCGTGTCGGTGTGCGGTCAGGGCGGTACGCCGATATCCTGGCTCAAGGCGAGGCGCGGCTGAGCGATGAGGCTTTGATCCTTGATTTCACAGCCTCACAGGACGGCGCGATTGAGCTGTGGTCTGCGTCGCTGGAGTATCGGGCGTCACGCGCTGACTTGCTTGCGGGCGAGCTGGATCTCAGCGGCGCGCTAGAGGGATACCGCGTCTCGGGCATGACATTGAATACGGCTCGAGCGCGATTGTCCGGGCCTTTGGAAGCGCTGACGTTTCAATTGAATGCAGAAGGGGCGTTCACCGAGCCTTTCGCTCTCTCGGTCGCCGGTCCTATCAGCTATGAGGCGGGTCGCGCTGACGCCGTTCTGGATGTTTCAGGTGAGATTTCCGGGCGTAATTTGACATCGCCCGGGCCGCTCTCCCTCCTCTATGACGCGGGTGAAATGGCAGTGGACGCTCAGTTGGCGCTGGATGGCGCGAGGGTGGCGTTCACACTGCGGCGTGACGCGCAAGAGACTGCGCTGTCTTATGATTTCAGCGCCATTCCCGCCGATCTGGTCATGGGCTTGCTCAGCTTGCCGCAGGCCCAGGGCGAGCTCCAGCTCGTAGGTGATTTCACCCGCGCAGACGACCGATGGACAGGGCGTTCCAATCTGGCTGTGTCTGACCTGTCCTCGGCGACGGATCATGAGCTGGGCGCGCTGAATGGCGAGATCAGTCTTGAGGTTCAGGCTGACCAGTCCCGATTGAACGGGCAATTTTCAGGCACTGAGCTTGAGATCAGGCTTGATCTGGCGCTGCCAGGCGCCGTGACGGGGCTAAGCGATTTGTCGCGGCCGGACTGGCGGGGTGATTTGAGCGTCAATGGAGACGTCGCCGTGCTGGCGGGGCTCTATCTGCCAGAAGGCGAAATCTTGCGCGGCAGCCTGTCCGTCGACGCTTCGATTGAAGGGGTGGAGACGTCGGGTGTCGTCAGCTTTACAGACGGCGCGCTTTCATCCGCGCTCGCCGGCCGCAGCTTTGAGCCGATCAATGCACAGGGCGGCTGGCGCAATGGCGCGCTGGTTATCGAATCGCTGCGCATCGGTGAGGATGCGAAGAGCGGCGCCCATGCGCAGGCCGAGTTCCGTATGACAGACGAGGGCCTGGAGGGGGAAGGGCGTATCGAGCTGAACCGCTTATATCTGGTGGATCGTCCCGAGCTGTCTGGCGGGGCGTCAGGTCATGCTGATTTCACTCTCAGTGAGCGGGTTCTGACGGTGACAGGCGAAGCGGATGTGCAGCGGCTGGATGTGCGTCCGACATCGGGCGGCAATGGTTCCTCCATCCCCCAGATTGAAGTGGTGGAGCTGAACCGGCCCGATGCTCTTGATCGCGCCTATCGTCGTCCGATTCGTCTGGAGCTGGATTATCATCTGCGCGCGGATGACCGGCTGTTCGTCTCCAGCCGGGCGTTTACGTCCGAATGGTCCGCCGACGTGCATGTGACCGGGACGGCGACCCGGCCGAATCTGTCTGGCCAGGCGACGCTGATATCAGGACAGGCGTCCTTGCTGACGGCGCCGTTCACCCTGACGACCGGGCGCGTGACCTTTGACGGCCCGGTGAATCAGAGCCGCGTCGCGATCGAAGCGCGTCATGAAACCAGTGATCTGACCGTAATCGGGCGTGTTCAGGGATCAGTGCGGGCGCCAGAGGTGTCGTTTGAGAGCACGCCGAGCCTGCCGGAAGACGAAATCCTCTCGCGGCTCTTGTTTGGCTCAGGCGTTTCTGACCTTAGCCCCTTGCAGGCCTCTCAGCTCGCCGCCCAGCTGTCTGGAGCGGGTTGGCTGGACGCCATGGCGGGGGTTCGCGCCGTTCTGGGCATGGACCGGCTGGATGTTCGTCAGAACGGCAACGGCGCCGTCAGCGTGCTGGGCGGGCGGCAACTGACCGAAGATGTCTATCTGGAGCTTGAAACAGGCGTTGGACAAACGCTGGGCGCGGCGCGCATCGAATGGCGGTTGACCCCGTCTTTCGTTCTGGCGTCGGAAGTCAGTGGTGATTCCAGCAATGAAATCTCGCTCAGCTGGCGACGAAGCTTTGATTGAGTCCGGGGCGGGGGCATGCTGTTTGACGCGTTCCTGCACCCGTCTGACGCCCCCGATATCTCTGCGCGGGAGCCCGGGCTGCACACATTCACCGCCGCTGGGCGTTGCGTCTGCAAATTCTGCGTGACATAACGCGCGCTCATTCCCGGCCGCCGCCCCGCGTGCATCTGCACGTTTGAGCAAGGCGGCGACCGCATTCTAACAAGGCCTCGCCAAGATGAACGTAGTTGAAAAATCCGCTGAAGGGCTCTCGCGCACGTTTGAGGTTGTCGTGCCCGCGTCGGAGCTCGAAGCGAAACTGACCGCCAAGATCGAAGAGATCCGTCCTGAAGTGCGCCTGAAGGGCTTCCGCCCCGGCAAGGTGCCCGCCAACCACATCCGCAAGATGTTCGGCGCGTCCATCATGGGCGACATCCTTCAGGAGCTGGTCCCGCAAGCCACTCAGGAAACCCTGGACGAGCGCAAGATCCGCCCGGCCTCTCAGCCGGCTGTGGATGTGAAATCCGATGCGGAAGACGTTCTCAAAAGCGGCGCTGATTTCGCGTTTGAGATCAGCCTCGAGATCATGCCGGAATTTGACACCGTCGATCCCAAGACCCTCAAGCTGACCCGCCCGGTCGCCAAAGTGGCTGACGCGCAGGTCGATGAGGCTCTGGAAGAGCTGGCCAAGCAGTCTATCTCTTATGAAGACAAGGACGGCAAGGCGGCGGACGGCGACAAAGTCGTGATTGACTTTGTCGGCTCCATCGATGGTGAGGAATTTCAGGGCGGCGCCGCGGAAGGCGCTGAGCTGGTCATCGGTTCCGGCCAGTTCATTCCCGGCTTTGAAGATCAGCTGATCGGCGCCAAGTCGGGCGACAAGGTCGAGATCAAGGTGACCTTCCCCGAAGATTATCAGGCTGAACACCTGGCTGGCAAAGACGCTGTCTTCGCCACCGAGGTGAAGACCGTTCAGGCGCCGGGCGAAACCACGATTGATGATTCGCTGGCCGAACGTCTGGGCCTGTCGGATCTGGAAGCGCTCAAGGATGCGCTGGTCAAGCGTTTCGAAGGCGAGCACAGCCAGGCCTCGCGCATGAAGGTCAAGCGCACCTTGCTGGACGCGCTCGACGCCGAGCACGACGCTGTCGAGCTGCCTGAGAAAATGGTCGAGCAGGAGTTCGAGCAGATCTGGCGCGAAGTCCAGAACGCGATCGAGAACGACCAGCTTGATGATGAAGACAAGGGCAAGTCCGAGGACGAGCTCAAGGATGATTACCGCAAGATCGCCGCGCGCCGCGTGCGTCTGGGCCTGGTGCTGGCGGAAATCGGCCGTAAAGCCAATGTGGACGTCACTCAGGAAGAGCTGTCGCGCGCTGTGAACCAGGAAGCTGTCCGCTTCCAGGGTCGTGAGCGTGAAGTGGTCGAGTTCTATCAAAAGAACCCGGGCGCCATTCAGGCCCTGCGTGCGCCGATCTATGAAGAAAAAGTCGTCGATTACATTCTCGAACTGGCTGACGTGACCGACGAGGAAGTCGATCGCGAGACCCTGTTCGCAGAAGACGATGAGGCGCCGGCCGCCGAAGAGAAAAAGCCTGCCAAAAAGAAGGCTCCGGCCAAGAAAAAGGCGGCTCCGAAGAAAAAGGCTGCAAAGTCCGACGAGGACTAATCCAGTCTTAACCCTGACGGGACCATCAAGGCCTGGGTCGATTTCTTCTCGATAGAGAGGAAAAAGGCCCGGGCCTTGTGCATTTGAGGGTTTGCGCCCAGGCGCGGGCCTTGTCACAGTGCTGAACCATGGCCATATCCGGCCGACCTAGACGAACACTGCTTTCCTTGAGGAGCTGGCTATGCGTGAGCCGCAGGATGTGATGATGAACCTCGTTCCCATGGTGGTCGAGCAAAGCGCGCGGGGCGAACGCGCCTACGACATCTATTCGCGCCTGCTGAAGGAACGCATTGTGTTCGTCACCGGGCCGATTGAAGACCATATGGCGAGCCTGATGGTGGCTCAGCTCTTGTTCCTCGAATCGGAAAACCCGAAAAAAGAGATCGCCATGTACATCAACTCGCCTGGCGGGTCGGTGAGCGCAGGTCTCGCGATCTATGACACCATGCAATATATCAGCTGCCCGGTGGCGACGGCCTGCGTCGGCATGGCGGCCTCCATGGGCTCGCTGCTGCTGACGGCGGGCGACAAGGACATGCGCTTCGCGACGCCGAACGCGCGCATCATGCTGCACCAGCCGTCTGGCGGGTTCCGCGGCACCGCAGCGGATATCGAGCGTCACGGCGAGGACATCCTCAAGATCAAGCGCCGGATGAACGAGATTTACGTGAAACACACCGGCCAGCCGATTGAAAAAGTCGAGAAAACGCTGGATCGGGACTTCTACATGGATGCGATGGAAGCCAAGGATTTCGGCCTGATCGACCATGTTTACGAGAAGCGCGGCGGCCCCGAAGCGTCCTGATTTAAGTCAGGTCTGTCTCGGTTCTGAGCACTCAAGCCGCGCTGCGCCAGATACGGCCAGCGCGGTTTTGCATGCTTGATCACCCCCCTCTGGCTGTGATCACATGCGCTTTAGAAACGTTTCGCTAAGGTCCGGCCTTGATCTTGCAGGAACGGGCTGAGTCGTTGATGACGATTTTTAAGGCCAAAACGAACCAACCGCGCCACGGCGCACAGCGGGACCGACGGGAGCAGCCATGACCAAGGCGACCACAGGCGACGGAAAGAGCACGCTGTATTGCTCATTCTGCGGCAAGAGCCAGCATGAGGTCCGCAAGCTCATCGCAGGGCCTACGGTTTTCATCTGCGATGAATGCGTTGAACTCTGCATGGACATCATCCGCGAGGAGAACAAGACCTCGCTTGTGAAGTCCAATGAGGGCGTGCCCAGCCCGCAGGAAATCTTCCAGGTCCTGCAGGACTATGTGATCGGCCAGGCCAAGGCCAAGCGCGTGCTCTCGGTCGCCGTTCACAACCATTACAAGCGTCTCAACCATGCCGGTCAAAACGGCGAGGTGGAGCTGTCCAAGTCCAATATCCTGCTGATCGGCCCGACCGGTTGCGGCAAGACGCTGCTGGCCCAGACGCTGGCGCGCATTCTGGACGTGCCCTTCACCATGGCCGACGCCACCACGCTGACCGAAGCCGGTTATGTGGGTGAGGATGTGGAGAACATCGTTCTCAAACTGCTGCAATCTGCGGACTACAATGTCGAGCGCGCCCAGCGCGGCATCGTCTATATCGACGAAATCGACAAGATCAGCCGTAAATCCGACAATCCTTCGATCACCCGCGATGTGTCGGGCGAGGGCGTGCAGCAAGCGCTTCTGAAGATCATGGAAGGCACGGTGGCTTCGGTTCCGCCCCAGGGCGGCCGCAAGCATCCCCAGCAGGAATTCCTGCAAGTGGACACCACCAACATCCTGTTCATCGTGGGCGGCGCCTTCGCCGGTCTCGAAAGCATCATCTCCCAGCGCGGCAAAGGCTCAGCTGTCGGTTTCGGCGCTGATGTGCGCGATCCTGACGCCCGTCGTCAGGGTGAAGTGCTGTCTGAAGTCGAACCGGATGATTTGACCAAATTCGGTCTGATCCCCGAATTTGTGGGTCGTCTGCCCGTGATCGCAACGCTCGAAGATCTGGATGTGGATGCTCTGGTCCAGATCCTGACCGAGCCGAAGAACGCTTTGGTCAAGCAGTATCAGCGCCTGTTCGAGATGGAAGGCGTCGGCCTGTCCTTTACCGAGGATGCTCTGATCGCCATCGCCAATAAGGCGATCCATCGCAAGACCGGCGCGCGCGGCCTGCGTTCGATCATGGAGGGCATTTTGCTCGACACCATGTTCGACCTGCCAAGCCTTGAAGGTGTCGAGGAAGTGGTGGTCAACGCTGAAGTCGTCACCGGTGATGCGACCCCGCTTTACATCTACGCCAAGTCCAAAGGCGAGGCTGCGCCGAAACAGGGCGCGTAATCGAAATATTACCGGGAGTTAATTCGCTTCAGAATTGCACCCCGCACTAGGCTTCAAAGGCTGCACCTTGGTGCAGCCTTTTTGCTGTGAAACGGGGCGTGCAGATGGTGTTTTCCAGACGGTTTGCTGTGCTGCTGGCGACCTGGGCAGGCGCATTGAGCGTTTTGGCGCCGGCGACAGCTCAGGATGCGCCGCCCCGGTTTGAGGCTGTGGATGAGGGGGAGAGCTTTCCTCTCACGGTCAGCGGCCCACGCTATCAGCGCGGGTATCTGGTAGTGACGCAAAGCGATGATCCTGAAGACACGCTGGAGCTGCGGCTTCCAGTCATCCACATCCGCGCGTCCGAGCCCCGGCCTGGTCTGGCGCCGGTTCTGTTTCTACCGGGCGGGCCGGGTGTGGGCGGTTTATCCGCAGCACAGTACCCTGGCGCCTATCCCTGGAGTGCGGAGCGCGATTTCGTCATACTGGGACGGCGCGGCACGCAATACGCTGAGCCTTCCATGCGGTGTGAAGCAATCGGTCCGGCTCTGTCGAGTACAAAGCCCGGCGCTGAAGCGCGGCTGGAGACGGCTCTGCAAGAGTGTCGCGCGGCGCTCGTTGCGCAAGGCGTAAGGCTCGACGCCTATCACAGCGCCGCCAGCGCGTCTGACATAGAGGCTTTGCGGCAAGTTCTGGGCTTTGACCAATGGTCTTTGTTCGCTCTGTCATACGGCACGCGATTGGCCCTGACCTATGCGCGGGAGTATCCCGAGCGCGTGCAGTCCATGGTTCTGGATTCGCCTTTGCCTCACAGCGCACGGTTTGACGACGCATACCCTGGTAATCTTGAAGCCGCACTGCGCCGGGTCGCGCAGATGTGCGCCGCTCAAGCCGAGTGTGACGCGGCCTTCCCAGACCTCGAGTCCAGGTTCTTCGCGGCGATTGAAGCGGCTCCCAGACAGTGTGACTCCGACCAGGTGTGTCAGCGCGCCCTTGTGAATTCAGTCCCGCTCGGCTCCGCCGCTGATCTGGCGCGCGCGCCGCTCTTGATGGATCAGGCGACCGGTATGGAGTCTGTCCCGGCCCGGGGCTATGGCGTGTCAGACTTTGATTGGGGTGTGCGCTTGTCTGTGTGGTGCAGCGAAGCGCTGCCCTATGCCGAGCGCCGCAACGGCCCCTTGCCGGACAGTTTCGCCGGGATCGACAGCGCCACTTTCACACCGCAGACCTGTGAGACCTGGGGCGCGCCGGCGCGACCGGCGTCTGAGGTGGCGATCACCACAAGCGATGCGCCGACCTTGATCCTGGCGGGAGAGCTGGACGTGCTTACCCCTCCGGCCTGGGGCTATGATGCGGCCCGAACCCTCAGCCGCAGCCGCGTGATCGTCCTCCCTGGCGGGTTTCACACTGAAAGCACTCAATGGGATGGGGATGGCTGCGCGATGTCGCTTGCTGTGAGATTTTTTTCATCACCCGATGAGATGATCGACGACACGAGCCCGGCGCCCTGCATACAGGCGCGCGCCAATCCGGCTTTCATCACCCGCTAGGCCCATGCGCTGCAATCTGCGCTGAGCCTCAGGCTTGAAGCTGCTAGGCGCCGCCTCCACTTGTTTAGGCATGCAAACACGGCGAGGCTCGGCTTGATGAGCGGGCCAGGTCGTGAGGCCGGCGCCGCAAGGGTCGGCGAGGTTGAGTTGCGCCCCGGTTCGGGAGCGACCCGGCCCCTTGGAGAATGACTATGAGCGAAACTAAAACGCTTCCCCTGCTGCCGCTGCGCGACATCGTCGTCTTTCCGCACATGATCGTGCCCCTGTTTGTGGGCCGCGAAAAATCTGTGCGGGCGCTCGAGGAAGTCATGCGCGCGGACAAGCAGATCCTTCTGGCCACTCAGAAGAATGCGGCTGACGACGATCCGGCCCATGAAGCGGTCTACAATGATGGCGTTGTGGCGTCTGTGCTGCAGCTTCTCAAACTGCCCGACGGCACGGTGAAAGTACTGGTCGAAGGCGGTCGCCGCATGACCATTACCCGCTTTCTGGACAATCAGGCCTATTTCGAAGCTGAAGCCGAACTGGTGGAGGAAGAGCTGGCCGATCCGGCGGAAGTCGAGGCGCTGATGCGCGCGGCGGCTGAAAAGTTTGAAGACTATGTCAAGCTGAACAAGAAAGTGCCGCCCGAAGCGCTGGCCGCTGTGGGCGAGATCACGGACGCCGCCAAGATGGCGGACACGATCGCGGCGCATCTGTCGGTGAAGATCGCCGAGAAACAGGCGCTGATGGCCAATTCCAATGTGGTGGAGCGCCTGGAAAAGGTGTTCGCGCTGATGGAAGGCGAGATCAGCGTGCTGCAGGTCGAGAAGAAAATCCGCAACCGCGTGAAGCGGCAGATGGAGAAGACCCAGCGCGAATATTATCTCAACGAGCAGATGAAGGCGATCCAGCGCGAGCTGGGCGAGGGCGATGACGGCCGTGAAGAGCTGTCTGAGCTTGAGCAGAAAGTCGCCGAAGCCAAGCTCAGCAAGGAAGCGCGCGAAAAGGCCGAGGCGGAGCTCAAGAAGCTGCGCCAGATGAGCCCCATGTCGGCGGAAGCCACGGTGGTGCGCAATTATCTCGACTGGATGCTGGCGCTGCCCTGGGGCAAGCGCAAACGCCTGAAGAAAGATCTGGGCGTGGCCGAGCAGGTGCTCGACCGTGATCATTTCGGGCTTGAGAAGGTCAAAGAACGCATTGTCGAGCATCTCGCAGTGCAAACGCGCGTGAAGAAAATGCGCGGCCCGATCCTGTGCCTCGTGGGCCCGCCGGGTGTGGGCAAGACCTCGCTGGGCCGTTCCATCGCGGAGGCGACGGGACGCGAGTTCGTGCGCGTGTCTCTGGGCGGCGTGCGCGATGAAGCCGAGATCCGCGGTCACCGTCGCACCTATATCGGCTCCATGCCGGGCCGCATCATTCAGTCGCTGAAGAAAGCCAAATCGACCAATCCGATCATCTTGCTCGATGAAATCGACAAGCTGGGTGCGGATTACCGCGGCGATCCGGCGTCGGCGCTGCTTGAGGTGCTCGATCCGGAACAGAACTCCACCTTCAATGATCACTATCTGGAAGTGGATTATGATCTGTCCGACGTGATGTTCATCACCACGGCGAACACGCTCAACCTGCCTCAGCCGCTTCTCGACCGGATGGAGATCATCCGGATCGCGGGCTACACCGAAGATGAGAAGGTGGAGATCGCGCGTCGTCACCTGATCCCCAAACAGCTCAAAGTGCATGCGCTGAAAGAGGGTGAGTGGACGGTTGAGGATAGCGCCTTGCGCGACCTGATCCGTTATTACACCCGCGAAAGCGGCGTGCGGAATCTGGAGCGCGAGATTGCACGTCTGGCGCGCAAAACCGTGCGCAAGCTCGTGGCGGGTGATAATGACCATGTCACCATCACTTCCGAGAACCTCGATGACTTCGCCGGCGTGCGCAAACACCGCTATGGCGAAACCGAGGACGAGGACAAGGTGGGTCTGGTCACGGGCTTGGCCTGGACCGAAGTGGGCGGTGATCTGCTGACCATCGAAGCGGTGCAGATGCCCGGTCGCGGCAAGATGACGGTGACCGGCAACCTCAAAGAGGTGATGAAGGAATCGATCTCGGCGGCGAACTCTTATGTTCAGAGCCGGGCGCCGGCCCTGGGCATCAAGCCCACGGTCTTCCGCACCACCGATATTCACGTTCACGTGCCTGAAGGCGCGACGCCCAAGGACGGCCCGTCTGCGGGCGGGGCCATGATCACCGCCATCGTTTCCACGCTCACTGGCGTGCCGGTGCGCAAGGATGTGGCGATGACCGGTGAGATCACCCTGCGCGGCCGCGTGCTGCCCATTGGCGGTCTTAAAGAGAAAATGCTGGCGGCCTTGCGAGGTGGCGTGAAGACAGTGCTGATCCCCAAGGACAATGAAAAGGATCTCGCCGAGATCCCGGACAATGTGAAAGAGGGGCTCAAGATCATCCCGGTCGAAACCGTCGAGGAAGTCCTCAATGTGGCTCTGACCGAACCGATCCAGCCGGTGGAGTGGACTGAAGCGGATGCCGCGGCGCTGGCTGCGCTTCCCGGTTCCACTGAAGTCAGCGGCGGCGGCGAGCAACGCCCGCACTAAAAGCGCTTAAGACTGAGGGAAAAGGCTCCGCAGGCGACTGCGGGGCCTTTTCCTATGGCGCAGGCAATTGCTTTAGACGTTTAGCGACTTGGCTTTTCTCACCGAACTGGGATAGCGGTATAAATCTATGTTGTTGTCTCGTCTCTTGGCGAGCCTTGCCTGTTGAGAGAATGAATGAGCGCCAGCAGTCCCCGTTTGTATTCCGCCGTGATCAAAAGCGCCGAACGGCTTCGCCAGGAAGCGGACTCCGTCGTCATCGAGGCGGCGGGGCTGACGGTTGCGCAAGCGGCGCTTCTGGGTGTGGTGCTGAATGACCCTGACGCGACCCAGAGCGATATCGCCGTGCGTCTTGAGCTGTCGGAACCGGCCGTGACCCAGATGGTGGCGCGGCTTCAGCGTGAAGGCCTGATCGAACGGACCCGCGATGAAAACGATCGCCGCCGCTGGCGCCTGAAGGTCACGACCGATGGCCTCGCCAAGGCGGAGCGCGCCCGCGTGGCTTTTGAGGGGGTGAATGCGCGGCTTGAAAAGATGATGGGCGAGGACGTTGCAAGCGATGTCGCCCAACGCCTGAACACGCTGCGTCTTGAACTGAAAAGCTAGACCCTAATCTGCGTTACGGATACGCACTTTCTCGATCACGACAGGGTCGGTCATGAACTGCGGGTAGGGGAAGTCATCCGGCGCGCGGTCCAGGCTGGTCGGGCTCATCCAGATGCGCTCCACCACATCCATACCCTCGATCACTTCGCCGAACACGGCGTATCCGGCTTCATCGGGGTTACGGCCGTCCGGTCCTGCGTCGAGGCCGGGATAGTCATGAACCATGATGAAAAACTCGGTCGTGGCGGTGCCAGGTGCGTCGCGCGCCATGGAGATGGCGCCGCGTGTATGGCTCAGACCGGTGTCGAGCGTTGATTCATGGGCGATGCTCTCAGCCGCGGCCAATCCGTCAAAGCTGTGTCCGCCCTGGATCAGGTTCATCGGAGCGACGCCCGCGCGCTCATTATCGTCGCGGACTGAGCGATAGAAAGACCCGTCGTCAAAATGCCCGGCCTGGGCGTGGGTGATGAAATTGGCGACGCTCAATGGCGCAGCGGCCTCATCAAGCTCCACCACGATGGCGCCATGGCTGGTCTCGATGACCGCCTGAGGCAAGCCGAACGCCAGGGCTACGGCTGACAGCGTGGTGATGAGTGCAGGCATGGGCGTGTCCTTTGACCGAGATGGCGCTATCGGGCGGTGTTGCAAGCTGAATGTCAATTGTCCGGCCAAAAGGACTTGACCGTGTGAGGTTTAGGGTTTCATGCTGCGACGCATGATGAACACGAACCTCTTTGTCTTCGGCGGCTATTTCTATCGTCCTTTCGGGGCCGGTTGACGCTGCTTGCTTGCAAGATGAAGTCACCAGCCCCGCCCTTCGGCGGGGTTTTTTAATGGGAGTCGGCCATGAGCCAGACCGAGCTGCGCGATGAGCGTCTAATTCTGCGTCAGGCGATTGATGCGTCCGATTCAGAGATCCTGAAAATTCTGGCGGAGCGTCGGCGTCTGGGCGAGGCGCTCGGGGCGTTGAAAGCCGGCGAGCACAGCCCGGTGCGCGATACGGATCGTGAGCGCGCCGTCATCGAGCGCGCCGTGGAAAAGGGGCGCGAGTACGGCTTGTCTGACAGCTTCGTTGAAACCCTGTTCCAGGCGATCATCGACGACTCCCTGCGCCGCCAGCGCGCCGGTCTCGACGCCCGTGTGGGCGACGCCATGCTGACCGAAGCGCGGGTCGCCTATCTCGGCGGTCCCGGCTCCTATTCGCAGTTTGCCGCGAACGCGCACTTTTCGGGCCGGTATTCCGGCGTCGCGCCGGTGATCAAGCGCGATTATGCGTCGATCTTCAAAGCGCTCGAGGAGGGCGAGGCGGATTACGGCTTCCTGCCGATCGAGAACACGGCCACAGGCGGCGTCAATGAAGTCTACGACTTGCTGCGCGACTCCAACCTGAAGATCGCCGGCGAACACCATATGAAAATCCAGCATGCGCTGATGGGCAAGGCCAGCGATCTGGGGCCGGTCCGCACGGTCTATGGCCACCCCCAGGCGCTGCGGCAGGCGCAGAGATGGCTTAATTCGCGCACGGATCTCAAGAAAGTCCCGGTCACCTCCACCACGCGGGCGCTGGAACGCGCGCTGGATGAAGGGCCTTCGGTGGCCGCCGTTGCAGGACCGGACGCCGCGCGCTTGTTCGGCCTGAACCTGATTGAGCCGATGATCTCCGACTTTGAAGGCAATGAGACCCGCTTTGTCGCCCTGGCGGTCGACCCGGCCCCGGCGTCCCCGCTCTTGCCGTGCAAGACCTCGCTGGTCTTCATCACGTCTGATGCGTCCGGCTCGCTCGTGGATGCCCTGGACGGCTTCCGCCAGCACGGGGTGAACATGACCAAGCTGGAAAGCCGACCCGTCCCTGGATCCCCCTGGGAGCAGATGTTCTTTCTCGATCTTGAAGGTCATGAAGAGGACAAGGCCGTGGTCAAGGCGCTGGAGCATTTGTCCGGCTGTGCGAAATCTGTTCGGCGCTTCGGTTCTTACGGTTCAGACCGCTTGAAGCCGACCTCGCTTGAGGGCTAAAAGAACGTCCTTCGAGTCGGAAACGGGTGGTTAGCTCAGCTGGTAGAGCAACTGGTTTACACCCAGTAGGTCGGCGGTTCGACCCCGTCACCACCCACCATCCGGCTCAATTTTTCTCACAGGACCAGACGTGTCGGGATATTTCCCCATTGCCGTCGCCAGACGGCTCAGCCAGTGTTTCAGATCTGAGGGGCGTCTTTGCGCCTCCTGGCTTGGGGAGCAAGCTCGATGACCCCGTATGACGCGTTTATCGCCGCTCATATCGATACCGATTTCGAGACTTACGCAGCGTTCCTCAAAGCGATGGACGAGGCGGGTCTTGAGGGCGAAGACCGGCAGCGCGCCTATTCGGCCTGGAGGCTGGGCTGGAGCCGGGCGATGCTGGGCGCGGAAGGCGGCGAGCAGCTGACTGAAGTGCGTGAAGGCCGCATCAAGCAATGGCGCTAGCGTTCGGATGTTGATCACGCGCCAAACTGCGCGTCCAGAAAGCGCAAAAACGCATCCCAGTCTTCGCCGCGCACCCCATGTGTGGCGGGGCGGATGTGAAAGGCGATGCGTCCGGTGACGCTCATATCTTCAAGTGTGTCCTGCCTCAGACCGTCCTCTCCATAGAGCGACCAGACCGGGCTCGCCGCTTCCGCCGCGCGCCAGGCGCCGGCAGGGTCAGACCAGACATCGCGGCGCGCATTGCCCAAGAGCACGCTGCGCGGCGCGATCATGGCCAGTAGATGATGCGCATCGAGCGGCAAGGCGTCTTCGCGGTCTGCATAGGTCGCATAGGCAGGCGCGAACCAGTGCGGATAGCTTTGGGTGATCGAGGCGAGCGGCTCTCCCAGATTGTCCCGGTGAAGAGATGCTCCGCCCGTACCCGATTGATGGGCGATCACGACGCCGAAGCGTTCATCGCGTGCGCCCGCCAGCAATGCCGCCTTGGCGCGCCGCGAATGCCCCATGACGCTTAACTGGTTAGGGGCGATGCGGGGATCGGTTTGAAGGTGATCGGCCACACGGCTCATCATCCACGCCCACACCCCGATCACGCCGGGGCGGTCAGGCGCGTCTGGGTCAAGATTGAGCGCGCGGAGTGTCGCGTCATGAACGCTGGCGCGATCTGGCGCGATATCGCTTTCATGCCAGGCGGCGACCGCATACCCGCGCCGCAGAATCTGTTCCAGAGGCGGGCTGACGACGTAATCGCCAAAAAAACTGCTGGCGAAGTCTTCAAGCGCCGAGCCTGACGGTTCGCAATATCCCGGAACCGGGTTATCGGATTCGGGCCAGTCAGGACGGCGCAGCTGGGCGCGCAAGCCGCAATCGCTGGGAATGAGAATCACCGGAACCGGGCCTTGCGCATCGTGCGGCGTGATCAGCGCCAGATCAATTGCGCCCTGACCACCGTTTTCAAGCGCGATTGAGAGCGACACCCGCTCCAGCACGCCAGATTGACGATAGGCGTCCGGATCGATGACCTCGCGTTCAATCATGCTGACATCAGCGCCTGGGAGCGGTGCGCCATACAGCGTGTCGGACAGGGTTTGAGCAATCTGCGGTCTTGCGCTCCGCCAACCCTCCAACCCGTCTTCCAGCCCTGGCAGCGGCGGCTCAGCCGGGGGACCTGCGCCATGGGGGTTGGCGGTCATCATGATATAGCGCACCGGACTGCATGAGGCGGCGAGGCCAAGCAATAAGGGCGTTATGAGCGCGAGGAGGAGGGCGGTTCTCAGGACGAAACGAGGCTGGGTCATCAGACCAGCTTAGCGCTGTCCCGAGCCCGCGGCGAGCGGGCTCACAACGCTGTGATTTTCCCACAGTCAGACGCTGCATTTGCTGGCAAAACCCGCTTGACCCTTCGCGGGTGCGCCTTTAGACACACGCTTCCTGACGCGGCCTTGCGCCGCAGATGATCTGAGCGGGTGTAGCTCAGTTGGTTAGAGCGCCGGCCTGTCACGCCGGAGGTCGCCGGTTCGAGCCCGGTCACTCGCGCCAGTTCAGATCATCAGGACATGCCGCTTTGAGCGGCGTTTTAGTTGGCGCCGAGCTTATCGACGCATTGATCTGAGCGGGTGTAGCTCAGTTGGTTAGAGCGCCGGCCTGTCACGCCGGAGGTCGCCGGTTCGAGCCCGGTCACTCGCGCCAGTTCAGATCGAAATAGTCCAGACTTTCAAATATGATCTCAAGAGCCGACGCCCGGTTTCAGGCGCCGGCTGAGACTGTTCGTCTAGACGTCCAGATTGAAATACAGCGCTGTGAATGCCAAGCAGTCTACCGCCGCGTGAGCGATCACTAGCGGCCACAGATTTCGTTTGTAGATCAGGAATAACAGTCCAAGCGACAGGCCGATCAGGCCCGTGGTGATCAGGCCGCGTATGCCCTGATAGTAAAAATGGCCATATCCGAAATACAACGCCGGCAAGAGCACGGTCAGCGCGGTCATGGCGAACCCAGACCCTAGCGCATCACGCAGCCGGTTGATCATGTAGCCGCGAAAGAACAATTCCTCGCCCAGGCCTGCAGCGAAGATCGCAATCGCGAGCCACAACAGATAATGGGGCAAACTGCCATCGACCACCGCGCCGAAGCGATCCATGACCCCGGCGGGCTCTTCCCCCATGAAATCAAACCCGAGCGCTGCGCCGATGGTCGCAGTTCCTACGCCTGTCGCCAGAATTGCGATGATCGCGAACACTGCCTGAACAGGTAAGAGGAGCCAGGATTTCAGCTTTGGTAGTTTGATCAGCCCGAAGCGTCGCCAGCCTAATCCTCGCCAGCGCAGATAGACTGTCAGCCCTGACAAGACGACCAGCAGCGTCAGCGGTCCGGCATAACGCCAGAGCACCAGGCTGATCAGGGCTTTGACCGTCATGGCCGCCAGGGCCGCGATTAGGACTTCAAGCAAGATAAGGTGACGGGGAGAAGCGGACATTTCAAACTCACTTTGCATACTATTGGTTCAAAGCCAGATGCCTGTATCGCCCTGATTGGATGCAAAAGAGGCCGCTTCGGGGGAAGCGGCCTCTCTGTCGAGTTCTGATAAACAGAGCGCTCTACTCGTGGCGCAGCGCCGTGATCGGATCGAGGCGGCTGGCCTGGTGCGCGGGATAAAAGCCGAACAGTACGCCCACCAGCGTCGAGGCGCCGATGGCCACCAGCGCGATTGTGGGCTTTACCGCTACGTTCAGATTGACGCCGAGCGCCGGTGCGAACTGCTCGATGCTGAGCGCCAGGCCAAGACCGAACAACAGACCCAGCACGCCGCCGACGGAGCACAGCACGACCGATTCAATCAGAAACTGATTACGGATGTCCGCCCGGCGCGCGCCGATGGCGAGGCGCAGCCCGATCTCTCGCGTGCGTTCGGTCACCGAGACCAGCATCACGTTCATGATGCCGATGCCGCCGACGATCAGGGTGATCAGCCCGGCCACGGCGAGCAGCAAGCCCATCACGGTCTCTGTGGCGCGGAAGGCGGTGATGAATTCGGCGAAATTGCGAACCTGAAAATCGTCGTCATCCCCCGGATCAATGGCGCGCAAGACGCGCAGGAAGTTTTCCAGCTCTTCGGTCGCGTAATCCATATCCTCGCCGGCGGCGATTTTCACCCAGACCCGCTGGACCGGATCACGCACGCCGGCGCGAGAATAGCCCACCACGCGCGAGCGCACGGTGGAGATGGGCGCCATGATGATGTCGTCCTGATCCTGTCCGAAGCTCGACTGGCCCCGCTCAGACAGGATGCCGATGATCTCGAACGGCTGGCTGTTGAGCCGGACCGAGGCGCCGATAGCGCCGCCTGAAGGAAAGAGTTCATCCGCCACCGTCTGCCCCAGAATCGCGACGCGGGAACTGCGGTCCACATCGATCACGGAGAACATGCGGCCGTCCGAGACCGTCCAATCGCGGATTTCAAGATAATCGGGATGAACGCCCGTGATCTGCGTGGGCCAGTTCACGCCGTCCACCACCGCAGTGACGGCTCCGTCGATCGTGCCGGAGGCCGCCACGACCACGTCCACCTGATTGCGCATGGCGTCGACATCGTCAGAGGAAAACGGCGTGCCGCTGCCAGCGCCGCCCCGGCGTCCGCCACGATTGTTGGACCCGGCGCGAATGTTGAGCGAGTTCGACCCCAGAGAGGAAATCTGGTCCTGCACGGCCTGGCTGGCGCCATCGGCCAGTGAAACAGTGGTGATCACGGCCATGACGCCGAAAATGACGCCCAGAATGGCCAGGAAGCTCCGCAGGGCGTTGACGCGCAAGGCTGTTAGCGCAACCCCAATTGCCGCCATCATATTCATTGGTCATCCTCCACGATCAAGCCGTCCCGGAACCAGATCCGGCGTCTGGCGCGCGCGCCGACCTCGCTTTCGTGGGTCACCAGCACAATGGTGATGCCTTCAGCGTTGAGCTGGTCGAGAATATCGAGCACTTCAATCGTGGTCTGGCTATCGAGCGCACCCGTAGGTTCGTCCGCCAGCAAGATCGAGGGTTTCCCTGCCAGAGCGCGGGCGATGGCGACGCGTTGCTGCTGACCGCCGGACAGTTGAGAGGGGTGGTGATCCATACGATCCCCCAAGCCCACCATGGTCAGGCATTCGGCCGCGCGGGCGTTGCGCTCCTTGGGCGGCAGACCGCGATACAGCAGAGGCAGGGCCACATTGTCGAGCGCAGTGGTGCGCGGCAGCAGGTTGAACTGCTGGAACACGAAACCGACCTTGCGATTGCGAAAATCAGCCAGCTCGTCGGGCGTCATGCCCGACAGCGCCTCTCCGGCGATCACAAGCTCGCCCGAGCTGGGCCGGTCCAGCGCCCCCACCATATTCATGAATGTGGATTTGCCGGAGCCGGATGGCCCCATAATGGCGACGTATTCGCCGGCGTTGAGGGTGCAATCCACCCCGGCGAGTGCGTAAACGTCGCTGCCGCCCAGGGTGTAGACCCGCGTCAGTTCGCGCGCCTGAATGAGAGGCTCGGTCATCCGTTCGTCTCTCGCACGCGCGTGACCACGCGATCTGTCTCGGTGATCGAAGGGCCGAGGATCTGGGTGTATTGCCCGTCAGAGAGACCGATGCCGACCTGGCGCTCCTGAAGGCGTCCCTCGGCGGTTTCGATCCAGATCGAACCGCGGCGGACCTGGTCTCGCTGGCGAGAGCGTTCCTGGCTCATCTGGTCGTACCGCGCCAATTGCTCAGACGTCAAAATGTCAGACAGGGCGCGCCGGATCAGCGCTTGCGGATTGGGACGCGCGCCGCCGGGGGCGGGGTTCTGGAACTGGGCGCGCATTTGCTGAAACGTCTCGCGCAGGGCGCGTTCCGCTTCGCTGCGCTGCTCATCGGTCAGCTCCAGCTCTTCAGCCAGCCGGTCAATCATGCCGGCGCCGCTGCGACCGCCGCGTTGCCCGCCATCCGCCTGGTTTTCAGCAGCGACCACCAGGCTTTCCGCCGCGCCGCGCGGGGCGAAGCGCAGCGCTGCGTTCGGCACAGACATCGCGCCCTCGACCTGACCGGTCACGATGGAGACGTTGGCGGTCATGCCTGGCAGCAAGCGCTGGCCGGGATTGTCCGCCTGGATCACGACGGTATAGGTGACGACATTGCCTTCATTGGTGGCGGCGAGGCGCACCTGGGTGACTTCACCGGCAAATTCACGGTCAGGATAGGCGTCCACATCAAAAGTGACGGTCTGGCCTTCGTCGATCTGGCCGATATCGGCTTCGTCGATTTCCGCTTCGATCTGAATTCGCGACAGATCCTGGGCGATCAGGAACAAGACGGGCGCGTTAAACGATGCGGCCACGGTCTGGCCTTCATCAATCTGACGGTCGATCACCACGCCCTCGATGGGGGAACGAATGAAAGTGCGCTCCAGATCGACCTCTGCGCTTTCAAGCGAGGCGCGGCGTTGCTGCTCGCTGGCGCGTGAATTGCGCAGATTGGCCTGAGCCACCAGGAGCGCGGCGTTGGCCGCCGCCAGTTCTGATTCCGCCGCGTCATATTGCGCCGCCGAATAAGTTCCGCGCTGAACCAGCTCTTGAGCTCGGTCAAAATTGCGTTGAGAGATTTCACGATCCACCCGCGCGCGCTCCAGATTGGCGTCCGCAACAGAGACCTGGGCGCTGGCCACTTGCAATGTGGCCTGAGCTTCCTCGACACGCGTCTGGAAGGTCTGCGGATCAATGCGCGCGAGCAGGTCGCCGGCCGTCACCTGATCATTGAAGTCGGCATGCAGCTCAAGCACCTGCCCGGAAAGCTGTGAGCCTACCTCAACGGTGATCAGCGGCGCGATGGCGCCTGAGGAGGAAACGATTCGCGAGATGTCGCGCGCCTCCACAGGCGAGGTTTCAATCAACAGGTCGCCGGTCGCAGCAGCGCCGCCGCGGAAAAAGAGGAACCAAATCAATGCTGCGGCAGCGATGATCGCTCCGCCTGCGAGTAGAATGCGTTTCACGTCTATGCCCCTGGCCGAATGTGGACGCTGTTGCGTCACCTTGCCCTTACGTACGGCGTATCATGGCTGGATCAGTTGCAGAAAATGAAACACTTGAAAGGATTAGTTCGGTAACTGAGAGGCATTCGCAATTATTGTCGTCTTTTCCCCATATTAGACCGCATTTGGACAGTGCTTTCGGCTTGCGAGCGGGCAGTCGCCGGACTAGCTTCCGCCTCAACCGCGGCCGGGGACTCACTGTGCAAGCGTTTGTTTGGATTTATCTGACCGAATGAACAGCTGTGATCCTTCGGCCCACTGGCCATCTTGATGCGGGGAAGGTGCGACCTCTCATGAACGCGCTCCTGTTGGAATATCTGCCGATCCTGATCTTTCTGGGCATAGCCGCAGGGCTGGGCCTGGCGTTCATTCTCGCCGCTTTCGTGCTGGCGCCGTCTGATCCGGATCCGGAAAAAGTCTCCACCTATGAATGCGGCTTCAACGCCTTTGATGACGCGCGCATGAAATTTGACGTGCGCTTCTATCTGGTTGCGATCCTGTTCATCATCTTCGACCTGGAAGTCGCCTTCCTCTTCCCCTGGCTGTTCCCGATCTTCGACGGCAGCATCACGGCCTTCTGGTCGATGATGGTCTTCCTGGGGGTTCTCACGGTTGGCTTTCTTTATGAGTGGCGCAAAGGCGCGCTGGACTGGGAGTAGGGCTTATGTCTGACCTGATTGTTCCGGCGGGCGCCGCCGCGACGGCCAAGACGCCGCATTACGACCCGCAAAAGCACGATCCGTTCTTTGACGGCGTCAGCGACCAGCTGGCCGACAAAGGCTTTCTTGTGGCGCGCGCCGATGACCTGATCACCTGGGCGCGCACCGGCTCGCTGATGTGGATGACATTTGGTCTGGCCTGTTGCGCGGTGGAGATGATGCAGGCGTCCATGCCGCGTTATGACGTTGAACGTCTGGGCGCTGCGCCGCGCGGTTCGCCCCGCCAGTCTGATGTGATGATCGTCGCCGGCACCCTGACCAACAAGATGGCTCCGGCCTTGCGCAAGGTCTACGACCAGATGCCTGAGCCGCGTTACGTCATCTCCATGGGCAGCTGCGCCAATGGCGGCGGCTATTATCACTATTCGTACTCAGTCGTGCGCGGCTGCGACCGGATCGTACCGGTCGACATCTATGTGCCGGGCTGCCCGCCGACCGCTGAAGCGCTGGTGTACGGCATCTTGCAGCTTCAGAAGAAAATTCGCCGCGAAGGCTCGATTGAGCGCTAAGGCGCCCGTCTAGGAGACGCTCTTATGAGCAAGACCGAAACGCTGACAGAACTGGGCGCGCATCTTACGGCGGCGCTCAGCGACGATGTCCGCAGTGTGGATGTCGCCCATGAGGAATTGACGCTGACCATTCACCGCGACCGCGTGGTGAAGGTGTTGCGCTTCCTGCGTGATGATCCCCTGTGCCGTTTCACCTCGTTGATCGACATTTGCGGCGTTGACTGGCCGTCGCGCGCGGACCGGTTCGATGTGGTCTATCACCTTCTGAGCATGCATCTGAACCAGCGTATCCGCGTGGTTCTGAGCACGGATGAAGACACGCCCGTCGCCTCTGTGGTTGAGTTGTTTCCGGCGGCGAACTGGAATGAACGCGAAGCCTTCGACATGTATGGCATCCTGTTCGATCACCACCCGGATCTGCGCCGGATCCTGACCGATTATGGTTTCCACGGTCACCCGCTGCGCAAGGACTTCCCGCTCTCGGGCTTCAACCAGGTCGTTTATGACGATGAGCAGAAGCGCGTGGTCTATGAGCCCGTCGAGCTGGTCCAGGACTACCGTGACTTTGACTTCCTCAGCCCTTGGGAAGGCGCGAAATACGTGCTGCCCGGCGATGAGAAAGCGGAAGGGAAGGCGTAAACGTCATGGCTGAAACCGACATCCGCAATTTCACCATCAATTTCGGCCCGGTGCACCCCGCCGCCCACGGCGTGCTGCGCATGGTGCTGGAGCTGGACGGCGAAGTGGTCGAGCGCGTCGATCCCCATATCGGCCTTCTGCACCGCGGCACCGAGAAGCTGCTGGAGCACAAGACCTATCTTCAGGGCATCGGCTATTTTGACCGCCTCGACTATGTGGCGCCGATGAACCAGGAGCACGCCTTCTGCCTGGCGATCGAGAAACTCGCCGGCATTCCCGTGCCCAAGCGGGCCTCCTATGTGCGCGTTCTGTATTCTGAAATCGGCCGCATCCTGAACCATTTGCTCAATGTCACGACGCAGGCGATGGATGTGGGCGCGCTGACCCCGCCGCTGTGGGGCTTTGAAGAGCGCGAGAAATTGATGGGCTTTTACGAGCGCGCCTCCGGCGCCCGTCTGCATGCTCATTATTTTCGTCCCGGCGGCGTGCACCAGGATCTGCCGCAAGAGCTGATTGATGATATCGACGCCTGGTGTGACCAGTTCACCCAGCATGTGGATGATCTTGAGACCCTTCTGACCGAGAACCGCATCTTCAAGGCGCGCAATGTCGATATCGGCGTGGTGTCCAAGCAGGATGCGCTCGAATGGGGCTTCTCCGGCGTGATGGTGCGTGGTTCAGGCATGGCCTGGGATCTGCGCCGCTCGCAGCCCTATGAAGTCTATGACGAGCTGGAATTCCAGATTCCGCTGGGCAAGAACGGCGATAATTACGACCGCTATCTGTGCCGCATGGAAGAGATGCGCGAATCCATGAAGATCATGAAGCAGTGCTGCGACTGGCTCTCCCGCGAGGAGAATCAGGGCGACGTATTGCCGGTGGAGTCCAAATTCGCGCCGCCGCGCCGCGCCGAGATGAAGCGCTCGATGGAAGCGCTGATCCAGCACTTCAAGCTCTACACTGAAGGCGTGCATGTTCCCGAAGGTCAGGCTTATGCCTGCGTTGAAGCGCCCAAGGGCGAGTTCGGCGTCTATCTGATCGGCGACGGCACCAACAAACCCTATCGCCTGAAAATCCGCGCGCCTGGTTTCGCGCACCTTCAGGCCATGGATTACCTCAATAAGGGCCACATGCTTGCGGACGTGTCCGCGATCCTGGGCTCACTCGACATCGTGTTCGGGGAGATTGACCGATGAGCGCGCGTCGTATCGCCGCTGAGCAACCCGACAGCTTCGTCTTCAACGAGAAGAGCGAAGCCAAGGTCCAGTTCTGGCTCGCCAAATATCCTGAAGAGCGCAAGGCGTCGGCGGTCATTCCGCTGTTGTGGATTGCGCAGAAGCAGGACAATTGGATCTCTGAGCCCGCCATGCGCGAGATCGCGGAACGCTGCGGCATGCCGTATATCCGCGTCTATGAGGTGGCGACCTTCTACACCATGTTCAATCTCGCCCAGACCGGCAAACACCTGATCCAGGTGTGCGGCACGACCCCGTGCTGGCTGCGCGGCGCGGATGACCTCAAGGCGGTGTGCGAGAAGAAGATCGGCAAGAAGGGGCGCGAACACGTCTCTTCTGACGGTGTTCTGGCCTGGGAAGAAGTCGAGTGCCTGGGCGCTTGCGCCAATGCGCCGATGGTCCAGATCTCCAACACCGAAGGCGATCTGTATTACGAAGACCTGACCGCGGAAGCGCTCGAGCAGATGCTTGATGATCTGCGCGCCGGGAAAGATGTCAAGGCGGGCCCGATTTCGGGGCGGTCCTGCTCTGAGCCGACCCAGGCGACGACGCTGACCTTGGTCGATGAGAGCCTGTATGACGGCTCGCGCGCTAAAAAGGTCAAGCTGCCCAACACCAAGGGCGCTGAGAAGGCCGAGGTTCCGAAAGCGGAACCGGCCAAGCCCCAGGAAAAAGGCGCGGAAGAGAAGGCCAAGCCCAAGGCGAAGGCGAAATCGCCTGCGCCGAAAGCCGCTGCAGCGGACGCTGGCGCCGGCAAGGCGCCTAAGCTTCTCAAAAAGCCTGACGGCGAAGCGGATAATCTCAAAAAGCTGACCGGTCTCGGGCCGAAGCTTGAAACGTCGCTCAACGAGATCGGCGTTTATCATTACAGCCAGATCGCAAGCTGGAGCGCTGAAGAAGCGGTCTGGGTTGATGCGGCGCTGAAGCTGCGCGGCCGGATCGAGCGCGACAACTGGATCGACCAGGCCAAAGCCATGGCCGGCAAGGCGGAAGGGTAATACATGACCCAGCTATTGCAGGATAAAGACCGGATCTTCACCAATCTCTACGGCCGCCATGACTGGCGCCTTCAGGGCGCGAAGCAACGCGGTCACTGGAACGCCACCAAGGATATTCTGGATCAGGGCCGCGACTGGATCATCGACGAGATGAAAAAATCCGGTCTGCGCGGCCGCGGCGGCGCAGGCTTCCCGACCGGCCTGAAATGGTCGTTCATGCCCAAGGAAGTGGGCGCGCGTCCGCACTATCTGGTCGTGAACGCTGACGAATCCGAACCGGGCACCTGTAAGGACCGGGAGATCATGCGCAATGATCCCCAGAGCCTGATCGAAGGCTGCCTGATCGCGTCTTTCGCCATGCAGGCGCACGCTTGCTACATCTATATCCGGGGCGAATACCAGTTCGAGCTCGAGCGCATGGAAGCCGCCATCAAGCAGGCGTATGACGCCAAGCTGATCGGCAAGGACAATGTCCATGGCTGGGATTTCGATCTCTACATCCACCATGGCGCCGGCGCGTATATCTGCGGCGAGGAAACCGCGCTGCTCGAAAGCCTGGAAGGCAAGAAAGGCCAGCCGCGCCTGAAGCCGCCTTTCCCGGCGAACGCGGGCCTTTATGGCGCGCCGACCACTGTGAACAATGTGGAATCCATCGCCGTTGCGCCGACCATTCTGCGCCGCGGCGCGGACTGGTTCGCGGGCTTTGGCCGAGAGGGCAATGCGGGCACTAAGGTGTTCTCGATCTCGGGCCATGTGAACGCGCCGTGCAATGTCGAAGAGGTGATGAGCATCCCGCTCAAGACCTTGATCGAGACCCATTGCGGCGGCGTGCGCGGCGGTTGGGACAATCTCAAGGCGGTCATTCCGGGCGGCTCGTCCGTGCCGCTGCTGCCGAAAGAAATTTGCGACGACGTGCTGATGGATTTCGATGCTCTGAAGGAGCACAAATCGGGTCTGGGCACGGCGGCGGTGATCGTGATGGACAAATCCACCGATCTCGTTAAAGCGATCGCGCGCATCTCGTACTTCTACAAGCATGAAAGCTGCGGCCAGTGCACGCCATGCCGTGAAGGCACCGGCTGGATGTGGCGCGTGCTTGACCGGATGTCCCGCGGCGAAGCGGAGATCTCCGAGATTGACGATCTGCTGGACGTCGCCGGCCAGGTGGAAGGCCACACCATTTGCGCGCTCGGCGATGCGGCGGCTTGGCCGGTTCAGGGTCTGATCCGTCATTTCCGCGGCGAGATCGAGGATCGCATCAACAACTACCGCGCCGGCAAGCCGGTGTTCGTAGCGGCTGCGGAGTAGGAACCAGACATGTCTGACAATCTGCGCACCATCGTGATCGACGGCGAGGAAGTCACCGTCCCGAACGATTACAACCTGCTTCAGGCGTCCGAGGCGGCGGGCCGTGAAATTCCGCGCTTCTGCTATCACGAGCGCCTGTCGGTGGCCGGCAATTGCCGCATGTGCCTTGTGGAGCTGGTGGGCGCGCCGAAGCCCGTCGCGTCTTGCGCCTTTCTGGTGCGCGACATGCGCGGCGGTCCCAATGGTGAGCCGCCGCAAATGCGCACGCTCAGCCCGCTTGTGAAAAAGGCGCGAGAAGGGGTGATGGAGTTCCTCCTGATCAACCACCCGCTCGACTGCCCGATCTGCGACCAGGGCGGCGAGTGCGACCTACAGGACCAGTCCCTAGCCTATGGCCGCTCCGGATCTCGCTTTGACGAAAACAAGCGCGCGGTCGAAGAAAAATACATGGGTCCGCTGATCAAGACGGAGATGACCCGCTGCATTCAGTGCACGCGTTGCGTCCGCTTCTCCACCGAGATCGCGGGCGTGCCCGAGCTGGGCGCGATCGGCCGTGGCGAGAATATGGAGATCACCACCTATCTCGAACAGTCCATGACGTCCGAACTGTCGGGCAATGTCATCGATCTGTGCCCGGTGGGCGCGCTGACCTCTCGCCCTTACGCCTTCAACGCGCGTCCATGGGAGCTGACCAAGACTGAAACCATCGACGTGATGGACGCGCTTGGCTCCAATATTCGCGTCGACAGCCGCGGCGGCGCCGTGCTGCGCATCATGCCGCGCCTGCATGACGACGTGAATGAAGAGTGGATTTCCGACAAATCCCGCTTTGTTTGGGACGGTCTGGGTCGCCAGCGTCTGGATCGCCCGTTCGCCAAGACAAACGGCAAGCTCGCCCCGATCGACTGGGACGAAGCCCTGACCATCGCCGAAGACAAGCTGTCGGGCGACGCCTCCAAAATTGGCGTCATCGCGGGCGATCTGAACGATGTCGAGGGCCTTTACGCCGCCAAAGAGCTGTTTGATGCGCTTGGCGTCACATCCATCGACGCGCGCCAGGACGGCTCAAAGCTCGGGTCCGGTCCGCGCGAAAGCTATCTGTTCAACTCCACGATCAAGGGCATTGATCAGGCTGACGCCATTTTGATCGTCGGCGCCAATCCGCGCGTGGAAGCGGCGGTGATGAACGCCCGCATTCGTCAGCGCTGGCTGACCGGCAAGTGCGAGATCGGCGTCATCGGCGAAGCCCATGACTTGACCTATGACTATGCGCATGTGGGCGAGGGCGCTAAAGACCTCGCAGCCCTTGGCGGCAAGCGCTCGGGTTTCATCAAGACCCTGAAAGACGCCGAGCGTCCGATGATCATTCTCGGCGCGGGTGCGCTGGCTCGTGAAGACGGTCAGCAGGTGCTGCGCGCGGCGGGCGAACTCGCTGATAAGATCGGCGCGGTGAAAGAAGGTTGGAACGGCTTTAACGTGCTGCACACGGCGGCGAGCCGTGTGGGCGCTCTGGATCTGGGCTTCGTGCCGGGCGAAGGCGGCCGCGACACCACCGCCATTCTCGACGGCGCGTCTTCGGACGAGTTGGACACCGTCGTGCTTCTGGGCGCGGATGAGATCGACATGGCGAAGCTGGGTTCCGCCTTCGTGATCTATGTGGGTCATCACGGCGACCAGGGTGCTCAGCGAGCGGACCTGATCCTGCCGTCGGCGGCTTACACCGAAAAGCCTGGGCTTTACGTGAACACCGAAGGCCGGGTGCAGATGGCGGAACGCGCCGTCTTCCCCAAGGGCGACGCAAAAGAGGACTGGGCCATTTTCCGCGCCCTCTCCGCACGCCTGGGCAAGACCTTGCCCTATGACGATCTGAACGCCCTGCGCGCCAAGCTGATCGGCGACCATGAGATCCTGGGCCAGATTGACCATGCACCGGGCGCTCTGAATTCGGGCGAGTTCAAACCGGCTGAGCTGGGCGAGGCGGGCGATGTGTCCGACGCGCCGTTCAAGAGCCCGGTTGAAGATTTCTACTTTACCAATTCGATCGCGCGGGCGTCCAAGACCATGGCTGAGTGTTCAGCTGCGGCGACGGCGGCGCGGCAAACCCTGCAAGCGGCGGAGTAGGGCGCATGTACGATTTCGTCACTCAATGGGGGCCGCTCTGGGGCACGCTGGCGTCTGTGGGCCAGATCCTGGGCTTCATGGTCGTCCTGCTGCTCTCGCTGGCCTTCCTGCTGCTGATGGACCGCAAGGTCTGGGCGGCGGTTCAGATGCGCAAAGGCCCCAACACGGTCGGCGCGTTCGGCCTGCTGCAATCCTTTGCGGACTTCATCAAGTTCGTCCTGAAGGAAATCATCGTGCCCGCCGGCGCGGATCGGCCGCTCTTCATTCTGGCGCCGCTTCTGACGCTGACGTTCGCCTTCATCACCTGGGCGGTGATCCCTGTGGCGCCGGGCTGGGTGATCTCGGATCTTAACGTCGGCATTCTCTACATTTTCGCGATCAGCTCGCTGGGCGTTTACGGCATCATCATCGGCGGTTGGGCGTCCAACTCGAAATATCCGTTCCTGGGCGCCATGCGCTCGGCGGCGCAGATGGTGTCTTATGAGGTCTCCATCGGCTTCATTCTGGTGACCATTCTTCTGATGGTGGGCAGCATGAACCTGACCGACATCGTCGAGGCGCAGGCGGGCGGGTTCTGGAACTGGCACGTCTTGTCGTTTGATATGTTCCCGGTGCCGGTCTTCGTGATCACCATTCCGATGTTCGTGATGTTCTTCATCTCGGCGCTGGCGGAAACCAACCGTCCGCCGTTTGACCTTCCCGAAGCGGAATCCGAACTGGTGGCCGGCTATCAGGTGGAATACTCCTCCACCCCGTATCTGCTCTTCATGATTGGCGAATATCTCAACATCGTTCTGATGTGCGCGCTCATGACCGTCCTGTTCATGGGCGGCTGGCATGCGCCGTTTGATATTGTCCCGTTCACCTGGGTCCCCCCGGTGTTCTGGTTCGCGATCAAAGTGGTTCTCTTCTTCTTCATGTTCGCCATGGTCAAAGCATTGGTGCCCCGGTACCGCTATGACCAGCTGATGCGTCTGGGCTGGAAAATCTTCCTGCCCACCTCACTGGCCGCCGTGGCGCTTATGGGCGGCATCGTCGCCTACTCGAACGCTGGTTAAGGGCTAAGGATCTGACATGAGCCGGATTGCACAAACCCTGCGCGGCGCCGCCCTGATGGATTTCTGGGGCGCGTTCGCACTTGGCATGCGGTACTTCTTCCGCAAGAAGCCGACCATCAACTATCCCTTTGAAAAGGGGCGTCTGAGCCCGCGGTTCCGTGGTCAGCATGCTTTGCGGCGCTACGCCAATGGTGAAGAACGCTGCATCGCCTGCAAGCTGTGTGAAGCGGTCTGCCCGGCGCAGGCGATCACCATTGAAGCCGAACCGCGTGAAGACGGCTCGCGCCGCACCACGCGCTATGACATCGACATGACCAAATGCATCTATTGCGGATATTGCCAGGAGGCATGCCCGGTGGATGCAATTGTTGAGGGGCCGAATTTCGAATTCGCCACCGAAACTCGCGAAGAGCTGTATTACGACAAAGCCAAGCTCCTCGATAACGGCGACCGGTGGGAACGTGAAATTGCACGGAACCTCGAACTCGACGCGCGCTACCGTTAACGCTATCACGGCGCGCGACTCCATACCGGGGCTGGGGATTCTCTCCCGCTCCATTTGATCTCAGTCCGGCGAGCTCGTCCTCGTCGCCCGTAAGGGGGGCAACAGTGCTGTCAGCAGCGGCCTTCTATATTCTTTCAGCAACCGCCGTGTTCTCCGCCTTGATGGTGGTGATCGCGAAGAACCCTGTTCGGGCGGTGCTGTTTTTGATCCTCGCCTTCTTCTCGGCGGCGGGGCTGTTCGTCCTTCTCGGGGCCGAGTTCCTGGCGATGATTTTGGTCATCGTCTATGTGGGCGCGGTTGCGGTGCTCTTCTTGTTCGTGGTGATGATGCTCGACATCGACTTCGCCCAGCTCAAGGAAGGCTTCATCAGTCATGCGCCGCTCGGCGGTTTGGTGGCCATAGCCCTCGCCGGCATCCTGGCGACCACGGGGCTGGGCTGGGTCAGCGCTGACAGCGCCAGCTCCGCACTGCAATCGCCGACGCCGGACGACATGACCAATGTCGCCGCCCTCGGCGCGCTCATCTATGACCGCTACGTGTTCTTCTTCCAGCTGGCGGGCCTTGTGCTGCTGGTCGCCATGGTCGGCGCCATCGTTTTGACCCTGCGCCATCGCGACGGCGTCAAGCGCCAGGACATGCACGCCCAGGTCAATCGCAAGCGCGAAGACTCCGTCGAGATCGTCGACATCAAAAGCGGCGAGGGGATTGGCTGATGCTTGAGATTGGTTTGGGTCATTATCTCGCCCTGGCGGCGATCCTGTTCACCATTGGCGTTTTCGGCATTTTCGTGAACCGCAAGAACGTCATCATTTTGCTGATGTCGATCGAGCTGATCTTGCTGTCGGTGAACATCAACATGGTCGCGTTCTCCGCCCATCTGGGCGATCTGACCGGCCAGGTCTTCGCCATGTTCATCCTGACGGTCGCGGCTGCTGAAGCGGCGGTCGGCCTCGCCATTCTCGTCGTCTTCTTCCGCAACCGTGGCGATATCGCGGTTGACGACGTCAACCTGATGAAGGGCTAGCGCACGGTCATGGCTTATATCGTCGTCTTCGCCCCGCTTCTGGCGGCCATCATCGCCGGTCTGTTGCAAAAGCAGATCGGGGACCGTCTGGCCCAGATCCTGACCACCGGCGCCACCATCGCAGCGGCGCTCGGCTCTGTGGTGCTGTTCTTTGACGTCGCCGTGAACGGCAACGCCCGCACCATCGAGCTGGCGCAATGGATGGCGGTCGGCAATTTCGAGATCAACTGGGCGATCCGCCTGGACACGCTGTCAGCGGTCATGCTGGTCGTGATCACCTCGGTCTCCTCGCTGGTGCACGTCTATTCGTGGGGTTACATGTCCCATGATCCGCACCGTGCGCGCTTCTTCGCCTATTTGTCGCTCTTCACCTTCGCGATGCTGTCGCTGGTGACCGCGGACAATTTCATCCAGATGTTCTTCGGCTGGGAAGGCGTGGGGCTCGCCTCCTACCTTCTGATCGGCTTCTGGTATCAGAAAGACAGCGCCACCAGCGCCGCCATCAAGGCGTTCGTGACCAACCGTGTGGGCGATTTCGGCCTCGCGCTCGGCATCATGGCGATCTATCTGGTGTTCGGCTCGCTGCAGTTTGACGAAGTCTTCGCCCAGGTTCCGGCCATGGTGGACGAGACGATCGCTTTCTTCGGCATGAACTTCCAGGTGCTCGAACTGGTGGCCTTCCTGCTGTTCATCGGCGCCATGGGCAAGTCCGCGCAGTTTTTCCTGCACGTCTGGCTGCCGGACGCGATGGAAGGCCCGACACCTGTGTCCGCGCTGATCCACGCCGCCACCATGGTGACCGCGGGCGTGTTCCTGGTGTGCCGCGCCTATCCGATTTTCGAACTGGCGCCCAACACCTCCGCCTTCATCACCTTTATCGGCGCGTCGACCGCTCTGTTTGCGGCGACCGTGGGGCTGGCGCAGAACGACATCAAGCGCGTGATCGCGTACTCCACCTGTTCGCAGCTGGGCTATATGTTCTTCGCGGCCGGGTTGGGCCTGTACTCGGCGGCCATGTTCCACCTGTTCACGCACGCCTTCTTCAAGGCGCTCTTGTTCCTCGGCGCAGGCTCGGTCATTCACGGCCTGCATGACGAGCAAGACATGCGCAATATGGGCGGCATCTATAAATTGCTGCCGGTCACCTGGATCATGATGATCATCGGCACGCTTGCGCTGACCGGCGTGGGCATTCCGCTCCTCGGGATCGGTTTCGCCGGTTTCTACTCGAAAGACATGATCATCGAAGAAGCCTTCATGATGGGCCAGGACGGCGTCGCCTTCGGCATGTTCGCCTTCTGGATCGGCGTCATCGCGGCAGGTCTGACGAGCTTCTATTCCTGGCGTCTGATCTTCATGACGTTCCACGGCAAGCACCGCGGCAAGGAAGAAGTCCTCAAGCACGCCCATGAAAGCGGTCCCGTCATGGTGATCCCTCTGGTGCTGCTGGCTATCGGCGCGCTGTTTGCGGGCATGGCGTTCAAGTCCGATTTCGTCGGCAAGGGCGCTCTGACCTTCTGGGAAGAGAGCCTGCCGGCCGGTCCTTACGCCGAAGGCAATTACGGTCATCTGGTCGAGGGTTACGGCCAAGGCTACGCCGACGATCATGGCGTGGAGCTGAGCGAGGCCGAAGCCGCCTCGCTGGAAGCGGCCATGTCGGATGACGAAGCCCATGCGGCTCAGGAACAGGCTGTCAGCGCCGCTGATGACCATGGCGACGCCCATGACGGCGAACATGCTGGACATCATCCGCCGACCTGGGTGCTGTTCGCGCCGGTGGCGGTGACCCTGCTCGGCTTTGCACTGGCCTGGTATTACTACATGGCCAACCCCGAACTGCCGCGCCGCATCGCCGAGAAGAGCGGTCCGCTACATCGCTTCCTCCTCAACAAATGGTATGTGGACGAGATCTACGACGCCACTTTTGTGCGGGCCACGCGCGGTCTGGGCGATCTGTTCTGGAAGTTCGGCGACCAGAAAATCATCGACGGTCTGGGACCGAACGGGATCGCCGCTACGGCGATGTCCTCGGCCCGCCGGATCGCCAAGCTGCAGAGCGGCTATCTCTATCACTATGCATTCGTGATGCTTATCGGGGTCCTCGGACTGGCCCTGTGGCTGATCGCTGGCGCTGGAGCGTAGGGTCTCATGCTCGGTCAACTTCCCATTCTCTCCGCCATCACCTTCCTGCCCGCTCTCGGGGCGGTCGCGATCTTGCTGCTGCGCGCCCTGATGCGCAGCGAGGAAAGCGCGGTGCTGGACCGTAACGCCAAGGGTGTTGCGCTGTTCGTGTCGCTCTTTGTCTTTGCGCTGTCGCTGCTGCTGGTGGCTGAATTTGATTCCTCCCAGGCCGGGTTCCAGTTCGTGGAAAACCTGCCCTGGCTGCCCGCGCTCGGCATCTCCTACAAGATGGGCGTGGACGGCATTTCGGTGCTGTTCGTGGTGCTCACGGCGTTCCTGATGCCGATCTGCATCCTGTCGAGCTGGAAGCTCGACAAGCGTGTCGCCGATTACATGGCCGCCTTCTTGCTGCTGGAGACCCTGGTCATCGGCGTGTTCTGCGCGCTCGACATGATCTTGTTTTACATCTTCTTTGAGGGCTCGCTGATCCCGATGTTCCTGATCATCGGCGTCTGGGGCGGTCAGAACCGGATCTACGCGGCGTTCAAATTCTTCCTCTACACCTTCATCGGCTCGGTTCTGATGTTGGCGGCGATGATCGTGATGTTTGTCCAGGTCGGCACCACTGATATCGAGGTGCTGCTGACCCATCCCTTCGCCCGCGATCTGCAGATCTGGCTGTGGCTGGCCTTCTTCGCCTCGTTTGCGGTGAAGATGCCGATGTGGCCGGTGCATACCTGGTTGCCGGACGCCCACGTGCAGGCGCCGACGGCAGGCTCGGTGATCTTGGCGGGCATCTTGCTGAAGCTCGGCGGCTACGGTTTCCTGCGTTTCTCGATCCCGATGTTCCCGAACGCCAGCGACTTCTTCGCGCCCATGGTGTTTGTGCTGTCGATCATCGCCATCGTGGTCACATCGCTGATCGCCTTCCGTCAGACCGACATCAAGAAACTGATTGCCTATTCGTCCGTGGCCCATATGGGCTTTGTGACCTTGGGCATCTTCACGATGACCGAGCTTGGGGTGCAGGGCGCGATCTTCCAGATGCTCAGCCACGGCGTGATTTCCGCCGCGCTCTTCTTGTGCATCGGCGTGATCTATGACCGCTTCCACACTCGCGAGATCTCGTTTTACGGCGGCCTCGTGCACAAGATGCCGGTGTTCGCCGCCGTGTTCGGCCTGTTCGCCATGGCCAATGTCGGGCTTCCGGGCACGTCGGGCTTCATTGGCGAGATCATGACCATGACCGGCGCCTTCCAGGTGGACCCGCGGGTCGCCGCGGGCGCGGCGCTCGGCGTGATCTTCTCGGCGGTCTACATGCTGGTCGCCTACAAGAAAGTCGTCTTCGGCGTGATCACCAATCCCAAGCTTGAAACCGCCACCGACCTCAATGGTCGCGAGTGGATCAATCTGGGCGTTCTGGCCGTGCTGGCGGTGTATTTCGGCTTCTTCTCGACGCCGATCACCGACACCACCCGCGCCTCCGTGGACCAACTTATCCAGCAATACCAGTCTGCGCAGACGATCGAGGCGACCGCCTCCGACGTCGCGCCGTCTGAAACCGCTGCGTACTAGCAAGGACAGGTCATGACTGTTTCGACGCTGCTCGCCGACCTTCAACTGCTGACGCCGGAGCTTTTGCTCTCTGTCGGCGCCATGGCGCTCTTGCTCATCGGGGTCTACACCAAGGGCGAGGCCAAGGCGGCCCAGCGCATCATGACGCTGGCGACGGCGCTGCTGATCCTTGCCGCGGGCGTGTCGGTCTGGATGGCGCAAAGCCCGGGCGGCACAGCCTTCCACGGCGCGTTCGTCCTTGATTCCTTCTCCATGTACGCCAAGACGGCCGTCTATCTGGCTGGCGCGGTGGCGCTGGTGCTGGCGGGGCATTACCTGCGCGCCGAACAGCTCGCCCGGTTTGAGTATCCGGTGCTGGTGACGCTCGCCGTTACGGGCATGAGCGTGATGGTGTCGGCCAACGATCTGATCACGCTGTATTTGGGTCTGGAGCTGCAATCGCTGGCGCTATACGTGCTCGCCGCGTTCAATCGCGACTCTCTGCGGGCGTCTGAAGCGGGCCTGAAATATTTCGTGCTGGGCGCGCTCAGCTCGGGTCTGCTGCTCTACGGCTCATCTCTGGTTTACGGCTTCTCGGGCTCCACAGCGTTTGACGCCATCGCCATTGCGGCGGCTGAAGGCGGGCAGAATATGGGCCTGCTGTTCGGCCTGGTCTTTGTGATCGCCGGTTTGGCCTTCAAAGTCTCCGCCGCGCCGTTCCACATGTGGACGCCGGATGTGTATGAAGGTGCGCCGACCCCGGTCGCCGCCTTCTTCGCCACGGCGCCGAAGCTGGCGGCCATGGTTTTGCTGGCGCGTGTGCTGATGGAGCCGTTCGGCCCGATGACCGAGCAATGGCAGCAAGTCACCATGGTGATGGCGGTTCTGTCGATGGCGTTCGGATCGTTCGGCGCGCTGATGCAGTCCAACATCAAGCGCCTGATGGGCTACTCCTCCATCGGCAATATGGGCTATGTGCTGGTCGGCCTGTCCGCTGGCACCGCGCTCGGCCTGTGGTCGGTCCTCTTTTACATGACGCTTTATGTGATCGGCGTCGCCGGCGCGTTCGCCGTCATCCTTTCCATGCGCCGCTCTGAGGGCATGGTGGAGCGGATCGATGATCTGGCTGGTCTGTCTCAAACCCGCCCCGCGCTCGCCTGGTCGATGACCGCCCTGATGTTTTCCATCGGCGGCATGCCGTTCATGATCGGCTTCTTCGGCAAGCTCTTCGTGTTCTATGCGGCGGTGCAGGCGGGCTTGATCTGGCTCGTGATCCTGGCGGTGCTCTTCTCCACCGTGTCGATCGCGTACTATCTGCGCGTCATCAAGGTGATCTGGTTTGATGAGCCCAATGGCGATTTCCTGCCGGCGCCGGCCGGTCCGGCCATGGTGTCGCGTCTGGCGGCTCTGGTGGCGGTGTCCATGCCGGTCGTGGGCGTGATCATTGCGCTTGTGGTCAACGCCGGGGCAGGCATTGGCGGCTAAGCCCGACCTGCCGATCCATTATTTCGACACGCTGGACTCCACAAACGAGGAAGCCAAGCGTCAGGCCTTGGCGGGCGCGACCGGTCCGCTCTGGATCGTCGCGCGCCGCCAAAGCTCCGGGCGCGGGCGTCGGGGCCGTGTCTGGACATCGAAACCGGGCAATCTCTTCGCTACCGGGCTGTATCGGCTTGAATGCGAGCCGTCCCGGGCCGCTCAGCTCTCCTTCGCGGCGGCCTTGGCGGTGGGCGATCTGTGCGCCAGCGTTCTGGACCCTGAACAGGTCCGCCTGAAATGGCCCAATGACGTCCTCGTGGGCGGCCGCAAGATCAGCGGCATCTTGCTGGAATCCGGTCAGCACGCAAACGGCGGGCTCTGGCTGGCGGTCGGCATCGGCGTCAATCTCAGCCACCACCCTGAAGAGTCAGAACGCCCCGCCACAGATCTGCGCGCCCAGGGCGCTGAACTCAGCGTGGAGGCCGCCGCCGAACGCCTGTCCGAGCGCTTTGACCATTGGCTGAACCGATGGGCGCAGGATGGGTTCACGCCGATCCGCGAGGCCTGGCTGTCACGAGTTCATGGGCTGGGAGAACGCTGTGTGGTGCGTCTTGATCATGAGACGCTTGAGGGCGTGTTCGCCGATCTGGGACCTGACGGCTCGCTGCGTCTTGATTTGAAAGATGGCGGTCGGCGCTTTATCTCGGCGGGTGACGTATTTTTTCCCGGCGCTTCAAGCTGATGCGCCGCTTCTGGGAGCCGGTCCATGCTTCTCGCGATTGATTGCGGCAACACCAACACGCTGTTCGCCGTGCATGACGGCGACGACTGGCGCGCACAATGGCGCACAGCGACCTATTCCACGCGCACGGCGGATGAATATGCTGTCTGGCTCCAGCAGCTCCTTCAACTTCAAGGCCTTGACCTGAAAGACTTGAAGGGCTGCGTGATCTCTTCCGTGGTGCCTCAATCGCTGTTTAACCTGCGCAATCTGGCGCGGCGTTATGTGGGGGCGGAACCAGTGGTGGTGGGCGACGCCCATGTGGATCTAGGCGTGGGCGTGAACCTGCCGCGTCCCGAAGAAGCGGGCGCGGACCGTCTGGTGAACGCGCTTGGCGGCCGGGTGCGCTATGACGGGGCGATGATCATTGTGGATTCAGGGACGGCCACGACCTTTGACGTGGTCTCCGCTGACGGCAATTTTGAAGGCGGGGTGATCGCGCCAGGCATCAATCTCTCCATGCAGGCGCTGCATCAGGCGGCGGCGCGTCTGCCGCGTATCGCAATCGAGAAACCTCAACGGGTTATGGGCACCGATACGGTCGGCGCCATGCAATCGGGCGTGTTCTGGGGCTATGTCGATCTCATCGACGGGCTTGTGACGCGGCTCAAAGCCGAGTACGGCCAGCCCATGACCGTTATTGCAACTGGCGGCGTCGTTTCCCTGTTTGAGGACGCGGCGCGCACAATCGACCATTACGACCCTGATCTCACCATGCGGGGCCTTCTGGAAATCTGGAAACGTAACGCGCCTCAGGGCGAAGGGGCGCACGCATCGTGACCCAGACTGACAACGCATTGTATTTCGTCCCGCTCGGCGGCTCCGGTGAAATCGGGATGAACCTGAACCTTTATGGGTATGGTCCTGAAGAAGATCGCAAATGGATCATCCTCGATTGCGGGGTGACGTTTGGTGATCTGACCACGCCTGGCGTGGACATCATCACCCCCGATCCGCGCTTCATCGCCGAGCGCAAGCATCAGCTTCTGGGGATCGTGCTGACCCACGCCCACGAAGACCATATGGGCGCAGTGGCGCATTTGTGGCGTCAGCTGGAATGTCCGATCTACGCGACGCCGTTCACCGCCTGGCTGATGCGCGACCGTCTGGCCGAGCATGGCCTGCTCGATCAGGTGGCGCTGCACGAGATCGACCTGCACACCCGGTTTGAACTGGGCCCGTTCGACATGCAGCTGGTGACGCTCACTCACTCCATTCCCGAACCCAATGGCGTGATCATCCGCACGCCGGTCGGCACCGTGCTGCACACGGGCGACTGGAAGATCGACCCTGAACCGCTGATAGGCGCTTCGACCGATGTGGCGGCTCTGGAAGCGGCCGGCGAAGAGGGCGTGATGGCGATGGTGTGTGACAGCACAAATGTCTTCACCGAAGGGGAGTCCGGCTCTGAAAGCGATGTGCGCGACAATCTGATCGAGCTCGTCGGCAAGCAGACGGGCCGTGTGGCCATCGCGGCCTTCGCCTCCAATGTGGCGCGCCTTGAAACCGCGATCCGCGCCGGCGAAGCCAATGGACGCCGCGTCTGTCTGGTTGGCCGGTCCATGCACCGCATGACCCAGGCCGCGAAAGCGGTGGGCCTTCTGGCCGATTGCCAGCCCTTCATCGAGGAAGAGGAAATCGGCTACTTCCCGCCCGATAAAATCCTGCTCCTATGCACCGGCTCCCAGGGCGAACCACGCGCCGCGCTGTCGCGCATTGCTGAGGGATCACATCGCAATGTCACGCTAAACAAAGGTGACAGCGTGATTTTCTCCTCCCGGATCATTCCCGGCAATGAACGCGGCATCTTTGATCTGATGAACCGTCTGGCCGAGCGCGGCGTGGATATCATCACCGAGCGCGACGAGCACATCCACGTTTCTGGCCATCCCTGCCGGGATGAATTGCGCCAGATGTACGCTTGGGCCAAGCCCACCACCGCGATCCCGGTGCATGGCGAATATCGCCATCTGGTGGAACACGCCCAGCTTGCGCGCGACCTTCAGGTGCCCAACGCCGTGGTGCCGCGCAATGGCTCGATCATCCGTATCACCCAAGAAGGCGCGTCCATCGTGGATGAAGCGCCGGCGGGCCGATTGCATGTGGACGGCAATTTCCTGACCGAGGCGGATGCGGAATCCATCAAGGAGCGCCGCCGCCTGGCTTATAACGGTCATCTGACCGTCGCCGCTGTTCTGGCGGATGGTGAATTGGTGTCGGAGATTGATGTGCGCGCCATGGGCGTGGCCTCAACCCACGCCTATGATCTGGACGACTTCCTGGATGATCTGGCGGAGGCGGCGGACACGGCGTTCAAGCGCCTGGATCGACGGGCTCGCAAGGATCCGGGCGCAGTTGAAGAAGCGATCCGTCGCGGCGTGCGGCGGGAAGCGAGCCGGATCTGGGGCAAGAAACCCCATGTGGAAGCCCTTATTCTCACGGTTTGATAAGAACGGAGATCCGTCATGAAGCTGGGACGTTTGAACCATGTGGGCGTCGCAACGCCAGATGTGGACGCCGCGGCAGCGGTCTACGCCGAGCTTTATGGCGCGACCGAGCGGACCGAGACCAAGGATTTCCCGCATCTGGGCGTCCGGGTGGTGTTTGTGACCTTGCCGAACATGCAAATCGAGCTGATCGAGCCCTTGGGCGAGGCGAGCCCGATCCACAAATACCTTGAAAAGAACCCCAAGGGCGGCCAGCACCATATGTGCTTTGAGGTCGAGGACATCGTCAAAGCGCGTGACGCCATGGTCGAGCGCGGCGCGACGGTGCTCGGGACCGGAGAGCCTTATATCGGCGCGCATGGCGTGCCGGTGATCTTCGTCCATCCCAAGGATACCGGCGGCGTGCTGGTCGAGCTGATGCAGGACCCGGCGCTTTATCAAGGTGAGGCGGGCCAGTGAGGCGCTACGCGGAATACGCCCTTCTGGGCCTTGTCTTTGTGATCTGGATCGCTCAGGGCTTTCTGCCGGATCGCGGCGTGGGTCTGGTCACCGGCGTGGTGATTTTCCTGATTTCGTGGTGGATGCTGTTTCTGGGCGTGTTGCCGCTCAAGATTCGCGGTCAGTTCGAAGACAATGACGTGGTGGAGGGCTCCGAGCCCGGCGCGCCTGTCTCACCTCGCATCAAAGAGAAGATGTGGCTGGCGACCGTTCTGACCGCCGGCGTGTGGCTGGTCTTGTTCACGGTCCTGGAATTTGGCCTGGTCGATCTCGACTCCCTGAGCTGGGGACCGAGCTATATCGAGTACGACTAGCGGTCAGTCCTTTGCTGGCGTTTCGCTGTCGTCTGACAGGCTCGCATGTTCCCAGCTCATGAGCATGACGCCTGCGAAGACCACGGCGAACCCGGCCAGATGCACCCAGGCGAACGCCTCGCCAAGCAGGATGTAGGACAGAACCAGCGCGGATACCGGCATCACGCCCATGAAGGCCGCCGCGGTCGCGCCCTCGGCTTTCTGAACGCCCGCATACCAGATCCAGCTGCCCAGGGCGAGCGTGCCCAGGCCGTACCAGATCAGTGCGGTCCAGACCCCGGCGTCAAACTCTGAGGGCGTGAAATCCGACCATTGCCAAACCGCCAGCGGAACAAAGAGCGGAATGGAAAGCGCGGAGGCTAGAAAAGCCACCAGGACCGGATCCAGAGTCTTGGTCAGCGTCTTGCCCAATAGTGTATAGGCGCTTTCACAACAGACCGCGGCGAACACCAGAACGACGCCCCAGAGCGAGCTCCCAGCTTCAGCGCCAGAGCCGCCCAGTTGCAAGACCAGAACGCCGATGACCGCGCAGCCAATGGCGGCCAGTTTGCGCCAGGTGGATCGATCGCCCAGAAACGCCATGGAGGCGGCGGCCGTCACAGCTGGCGTGGTGCTCATCACCACAGCGCCCGTCACGCCGGACGCCAGCCGCATGCCGTAGAGCATGAAGGCGGAAAAGCCCACCATGCCGAAGAGGGCGATGAAGCCGATCCGCACCCAGTCGGCCGTCGCGATGTCGCGCATGGCGTCGCGGCGCCGCCAGGCGAGGGGCGCCAGAAACAGCGCGCCCAGGCCCACCCGGAACAGTGAGGCGATGAAAACAGGCGCAGCCTGGGTCACGATCTTGCTGACAGGCGTGGCGGAGCCGAACATCGCCATGCCCGCGATCAGTTGCGTGATCGTCAGCGCCTTTTGCGAGGCTTGGCCTTCAGACGTGTCGGGGGTTTCGCTCATCAGCAGTGATCCAGCGCAAGACGTGTGACTTCCATGGGCCAGGGCGGGCATGGATGGCTTGTCCTTCTCCAACGCTAAGTCTAATCGTTGGGTTCCCGCAGTTTTTCATTGTCGCCGGATTCTGACCCCATGCGCCTGTCCCGCTTTTTCCTGCCTGTCCTGAAGGAAACCCCTTCTGACGCGCAGATCGTCTCTCATCAGCTCATGTTGCGCGCCGGCATGATCCGCCAGGAAGCGGCGGGGATTTACGCCTGGCTGCCACTGGGGCTGCGGGTGCTGCGCAAGATCGAAAATATCGTGCGCGAGGAACAGAACAGCGCCGGCGCGATCGAGCTGCTGATGCCGACCCTGCAACCGGCGGATCTGTGGCGCGAGAGCGGGCGTTATGATGATTACGGCAAGGAGATGCTGCGCATCGTGGACCGTCATGAGCGCGATCTTCTGTACGGTCCGACCAATGAAGAGATGGTCACTGAGATCTTCCGCGGTTATTGCCGGTCCTACAAGGACCTGCCGAAAATTCTCTATCACATCCAGTGGAAGTTCCGTGACGAGATCCGGCCTCGCTTCGGCGTGATGCGCGGGCGCGAATTTTTGATGAAGGACGCTTATTCCTTCGATCTTGATCTTGAAAGCGCTACAAAGGCTTACAACAAGATGTTTGTAGCCTACCTTAATACGTTTGCGCGCATGGGCCTCAAATCTGTGCCGATGCGCGCGGACACGGGACCCATCGGCGGCAAGCTTTCGCACGAATTCATCATCCTGGCCGAAACCGGCGAGAGCGAAGTCTTCTGCGACGCACAGCTTGTGGACATGCCAGCGCCCGGCGAGGTGGATTTTGATGGCGACCTTCAGCCGCTGGTCGACGAGCGCACCGCGCTTTACGCCGCCACAGAAGAGATGCACGACGCCGCCCGGTTTGAAGCGGACGTGCCTGAAGAGCGCCGCTTGTCCGCCCGCGGCATCGAAGTGGGCCATATCTTCAATTTCGGCACCAAGTATTCAGACCCGATGAAGGCGCTGGTCACGGGCCCTGACGGCAAGGATACGGCCGTGCATATGGGCTCTTACGGGGTGGGTGTGTCGCGTCTTCTGGGCGCGATCATTGAAGCCAGCCATGACGAGAATGGCGTGATCTGGCCGGAAGCCGTCGCGCCCTTCGGTGCGGGCGTCATCAATATGCGCGCCGGCGACGAGGCGTGCGACGCCGCCAGTACTGATGTCTACGCCAAGCTCGATGCGGCCGGGCTCGAGCCGCTTCTGGACGACACCAATGAGCGCGCAGGCGCGAAATTCGCCACCATGGATCTGATCGGCGTGCCCTATCAGGTGGTCATCGGGCCGCGTGGCCTGAAAGAGGGCAAGGTCGAGGTGAAAATCCGCGCCTCCGGCGAACGCCATGAGCTGAGCCTTGAAGACGCCGTCAATCGCCTTGTGGAGGGCGCGTTCAAGTGAGCTCTGACGCCGCGTCGACAGCAGCGCCTGATACGCCGCCATCTTCTGGCGCGGCGCCGTTTTCGGGCTATGAATTCATGCTGGCGTTCAAGTATTTGCGCGCCCGCAAGAAGCATGGCGGTGTGACGCTGATCTCGGTGATCTCCTTTGTAGGCATCATGCTGGCCGTGGCGGTGCTGATCACCGTGATGAGCGTGATGAACGGCTTCCGGCATGAGCTTCTGACGCGGCTTCTGGGCGTTCAGCCCCATGTCTATGTCTATGTGCCTTCCGAGCAGGGTGAGGCGGCTTTGACGCTGGCGGATCGGATCCGCGAGCTGGACGGCGTGCGTCAGGCGGGGCCGGTTGCGACCGGGCAAGCGCTTGTCACATCGGGGCGGTCCGCCGCCTTTGCGCAAGTGTCCGGCGTGCGGCCAGACGATCTCGCCCGGTTTGATCTCATCACCGGCGCCCATGGCGCAGACGATGCGGGCGGCGGTCTTGTGGCGGGCTCGATTGAGGCGTTTGGCGCCGGCCGCAATGGCGGCGATGTGATCATCATGGGCACGGTCATGGCCGCTCAGCTCGGCGTTGGCGTAGGGGATCAAGTCACCCTGGTGTCCCCCCAGGGCGCGTCCACGGCGCTTGGCATGACGCCGCGCTCCAAGCGCTACACCATTGGCGGGCTTCTCAGCGTCGGGGTTCAGGATCTTGATCAGATCCTCATCTACATGCCGCTTGATCAGGCGGCGCTGTTTTTCAACCGGCCCGCCCAGGGCGATTATATCGATGTGCGGATCGCCAATCCTGATGCGCCCGAGCCGGTAATTGAGGCCATTCGCGCCATCGCGCCTGAGGGCAGCGTCATGTTTGACTGGCGGCGACAGAACCAGGCGTTCTGGAACGCGCTGCAGGTCGAGCGGGTCGCCATGCGGCTGATCCTGTCGGCCATCGTGCTGATCGCGGCGATGAACATCATTTCCGGCCTCGTCATGCTGGTGAAGAACAAGACCCGCGACATCGCCATTTTGCGCACCATGGGCGCCAGTCAGGGCGCGATCATGCGCATTTTCCTCATCGCCGGGGCGGCGGTGGGCGTGCTGGGCACGCTGGCCGGCATTGCTCTGGGGCTGCTGGCGGTGATCGGCATCGGGCCTTTGCAGGATTTCGTGTCCTGGGTCAGCGGCGTCAATGTCTTCGACCCGAGCGTTTATTCGCTCTATCGTCTGCCGGCGCGGCTCGATTGGGGCGAGGTGGCGTTCGTGTCTTTCTGGGGTGTTTTCGCGTCCCTCGTGGCGACCTTGGCGCCGTCCTGGCGCGCGGGCCGCATCGATCCTGTGGAGGCGCTGCGTTATGAGTAAGCCAGCGCTCTGCCTGCGGGCCATCACACGCATTTATGAAACCGAAGGCGAGCGGCTCGAGGTTCTCACCGACGCCGATCTCGACCTCAATCCTGGCGAGCTTGTGGGGCTGGTGGGGCCGTCTGGCTCAGGCAAATCCTCGCTGCTTCACGCGGCGGCGCTACTTGAAGCGCCCAATGCCGGCGAAGTCTGGATCGGCGGGCAGAACGGGCTGGCGCTGTCTGAGGGCGAGCGTACGGCCTTGCGTCGCCGCGAAGTGGGGTTCGTCTATCAATTTCACCACCTGCTGCCTGAATTGGACGCTCTGGATAATGTCGCCTTGCCGCGCATGATCTCTGGAGCCAGCCACAAGATCGCGCGTGAAGCGGCAGAGGCCCAGCTGACGGCTTTGGGATTGGGCGGGCGCTTGCGCCACCGCCCGGGACAATTGTCCGGCGGCGAACAGCAGCGGGTCGCGATTGCGCGCGCTCTGGTGAACGAGCCACGCATTCTGCTGGCGGACGAGCCTACGGGCAATCTTGATCCCGCGACGTCCGATCAGGTGTTTGAAGCGCTCGCGCATGCGTGTCGCGGGGCCGGGGCGGCGGCGTTGATCGCCACGCACAATCACGAGCTGGCCTCGCGCATGGATCGCGTGGTGACTCTGGACCGCGGCCGCGTGGTCCCGTTCACGAGCGCCTGACACGCCCAAAAACTGTTCTTCAAATGTTCTAAGTTGCGGGTTTTCCGCAGCTTTTCAATTCGAATCAAAATCTGCTTGACGGGCGGAACAAAAGCAGAAAATATGCAATGGAACAAAACAGGAATAGCTGCTGTTAAGTGCAGCTGATCAAGGAGTTGTCCCCATGCGTAACCTGATTGAAGATATGACGTCCGCCGCAGTCATCGTCGGCTTCATCGCTGTGGCTCTGAGCCTGTCCGCCGCAATCGCAGGCTGACCTCGGCGCCGGGCGGGCGCTAGAATGAAGAGGTGAGTCCGCCAGATCTGGAGCGCCCGTCGTGAGCGATGCCCCCTTCGTCCATTTACGCGTCCGGTCGCCATACTCCTTGCTGGAGGGGGCGATCCGGATCAAGGAGACGGCGGCGCTGTGCAAGACCTTCTCCATGCCGGCGGCGGCGATCACCGATTCCAACAATCTGTTTGGCGCGCTCGAATTTTCTGAAGTCCTCTCGGGCGAGGGCGTCCAGCCGATCACCGGCGTGACGCTGTCTGTTCAGGTCGAGGCGCCGCGTCCGGGCGAGCGGGCGAAGCCTGACGGCACGCTGGTTTTACTGGCGCAATCCCAAGCGGGCTACGCCAATCTGATGAAGCTGTCTTCGGCGGCGTATCTCGACGTCGCCGCCACCGATGAGCCTCATGTGCCGATCGAAAAGGTGCTTGAGCTCAGTGAAGGCCTGATCTGTCTGACCGGCGGGTTTGACGGTGCGCTGAACCGCTTTCTTTGCACAGGCCGGGACGGGCAGGCGCAGGCCCTTCTGGATCGTCTGCGCGCGAGTTTTCCGGACCGGTTGTATCTCGAGCTTCAGCGCCATGGTCGCTCCGATGACGTCATCGCCGAATCCTGGCTTGTCGATCAGGCGTATGATCTTGATCTGCCGCTGGTGGCGACGAACGAGCCGCATTTCTCCAAGCCTGAATTTTATCAGGCCCATGATGCGTTGCTGTGCATCTCCGAAGGCGCCTATGTCAGCATGGATGACCGGCGCAAGCTGACCGCCGAGCATGATTTCAAATCCGGCGCAGCCATGGCGGAGCGGTTCTCTGATCTGCCTGAAGCGATCTCCAATACGCTTGAGATCGCCAAACGCTGCTCCTTCCGGCCGCGTACCTCCAAACCGATCCTGCCGCGCTTTCCCACTCAAGGCGATCGCAACGAGGCCGAAGAATTGCGCGCCCGTGCGACTGAGGGCCTGGAGGACCGGCTCTCAAAAATCGAAATGGCCGATACGCGAGAGGCGTATTTCGAACGGCTGGATTATGAGCTCGGCGTCATCGAGCGCATGGGGTTTCCGGGCTACTTCCTGATCGTGTCTGACTTTATCCAATGGGCGAAATCCCAGGATATTCCTGTGGGGCCAGGGCGGGGGTCGGGCGCAGGCTCGCTTGTCGCCTGGGCGCTGACCATCACCAACCTTGATCCGCTTCGGTTCGGCCTGCTGTTTGAGCGCTTCTTGAACCCTGAGCGCGTCTCCATGCCTGACTTTGACGTGGACTTTTGCCAGGATCGCCGCGGCGAGGTGATCCGGTATGTGCAAGAGCGGTATGGCCAGGACCGGGTGGCGCAGATCATCACCTTCGGCACCTTGCAGGCGCGCGCCGTGGTGCGCGATGTGGGCCGGGTGCTGCAATTGCCGTTCGGGCTGGTGGACCGGATCGCCAAGCAGGTGCCCAACAATCCCGCCCAGCCCGTCACCTTGGCGGAAGCGGTGAAGACCGAGCCCAAATTACAGGAGATGCAGCGCACCGACGACATGGTCGATCAGCTGATCACTGTGGCCTTGCAATTGGAGGGCTTGTTCAGAAACGCCTCCACCCACGCCGCCGGCGTGGTGATCGGCGACCGGCCGCTGACGGATCTGGTCCCGCTCTATCAAGATCCGCGCTCGGACCTCCCGGCCACCCAGTTCAACATGAAATGGGTGGAGCCTGCGGGCCTTGTGAAGTTTGACTTTCTGGGTCTGAAAACCCTCACCGTGATCGCGCGGGCGCTGAGTTATATTGAAAGCGCGGGGCTGGCGCGTCCGGACATGGACGCGATCAGTCTGGAAGATCCCGCAACCTACGAGCTTCTGGGCGCGGGATCCTCCATCGGCGTGTTCCAGCTTGAAAGTACGGGCATGCGCGACACGCTGCGCAAGCTCAAGCCTGACAGTATTGAAGACATCATCGCGCTGATCTCGCTTTATCGGCCGGGCCCGATGAAGAATATCGACGTCTATGTGGATCGCAAATTCGGGCGCAAGAAACCCGATTACCTGCACACCGATCTCGAGCCTGTCCTGAAAGAGACCTACGGGGTCATCATCTACCAGGAACAGGTGATGCAGATCGCCCAGATCCTGTCCGGCTATTCTCTAGGAGAGGCCGACCTTCTTCGCCGCGCCATGGGCAAGAAGAAGAAGGAGGAGATGGACAAGCAGCGTGTGCGCTTCAATGAAGGGGCGGAAAAGCGCGGCGTGTCCAAGGACAAGGCCAATTACATCTTCGACCTGGTGGCCGAGTTCGCCGGCTATGGCTTTAACAAATCCCACGCCGCCGCCTACGCCCTGATCGCTTATCAAACGGGGTGGCTGAAAGCCAATCACCCCGCCGCCTTCATGGCCGGCCTGATGAGCCTTGATAGCGCCAACACCGAGAAGCTCGCTGTTTTCTTCCAAGAATCCAAACGCATCGGTCTTGAGGTCTTGCCGCCGGATGTGAACGCGTCCGAGGCGGACTTCGCTCTTGAGGAAGGCAAGATCCGTTATGCGCTCGGCGCCATCCGCAATGTGGGTTATTCGGCGATGGAGCATGTGGCTGAGGTGCGCCGGACGGGCGGGCCTTACAAGGATGTGTTTGATTTCGCCGAACGCGTGGATCCGCGCCAGGTGAACAAGCGCGCGTTTGAAAACCTCGCGCGCGCCGGCGCGTTCGACACCTTGGAGCCCGATCGCGCCAAGGCGCTGGCGTCCGCTGAAATGCTGTTGTCCGTATCCCAGAACGCCCAGTCCGAACGCGACAGCGCGCAAGCGTCCTTGTTTGGCGGGGGCGGGGAGTCCGGCGGCGCTAAACTCGAGCGCCCCAATCTGCCTGACCCTGAGCCTTGGGATCCGGTGCGGCGGCTGGATGAAGAGCTCGCCGCCATCGGCTTTTACCTGTCCGGCCACCCGCTTGATGACATGATGCCGGCCCTGGCCCGACGCGGCGTGGTGGTCTTTGCAGACCTGCCGTCCAAGGCCGCCGAGGGCGCCCGCGCTGCGCGGCTCGCCGCCGTGGTGCGCCGCCGTCAGGAAAAGGTGTCACAGCGGTCGGGCGAGAAATTCGCCTTTGTCACGCTTTCAGACCCTTCGGGCGAGTTTGAGGCGCTGGTTCCGCCCAAGGTCTTGCGCGAGATCCGTGAAGTGATCGAACCGGGTGCGTCGGTGCTGGTGAACGCCAAGATCGAGGCGCAGGATGAAGGGCTTCGGCTGATCATTGATGGCGCCGACACCATCGACCCCTTTGCGGCGGAACATATTGGTCAGGGGCTCAAGATCCGTCTGGGGCAATCTGGCGCGCTCGAGCCCTTGCGAAAGCGTATCGACCGGGCCGATGGCCGGGAGGGTGCTGTGAAAGGCTCCATCCATCTGATCGTGCCTTTGTCAGACGGACGTCTGGCGGAAGTGCGCCTGCCGGGGCGTCATGCTGTCGACCCGGCCGCCCGCGCGGCGGTGAAGGCGGTCGCTGGCGTTTTGGAGGTGGAAACGCTGTAAGGCGCGCATCAAGCCGTTCTGGCGTCATAAATGTCAGTTCAGGCGGGCTCCAGAGGCGGAAAGTCCGATCTGATGGCTTGCAGCTTTGAGCTGCGGCTCGTATAAGCGCGCCCGATCCCGCACGCGGAGCTTCGGCTTTTCAGGTGAAAAGTCGCTCCGGTGTCGCAAGTCGTGCCTGATGTCCACTTGGATGAAGGGTGAGGCGAGCGGCTCCGCTCCGCGGAGGCCAACCGGAAAAAGGACCTAAAATTATGGCTCTTCCTGAATTCTCCATGCGCCAGCTGCTCGAAGCCGGCTGTCACTTCGGCCACCAGACCCACCGCTGGAACCCGAAGATGAAAGACTACATCTTCGGCGAACGCGCCAACATCCACATTCTGGACCTGTCGCAAACCGTTCCGCTTCTGCACCAGGCTCTGGTGAAAGTGCGTGAAGTCGCCGCCAAAGGCGGTCGCGTTCTGTTCGTGGGCACCAAGCGCCAGGCCGCCGAGCCGATCTCGCAGGCCGCATCGCGCTGTGCGCAGTACTATATGAATCACCGTTGGCTGGGCGGCACGCTCACCAACTGGCAGACCATCTCCAAGTCCATCGCGCGTCTGCGCGAGCTGGAGACCCTTCTGGACGCCGAAGGCGGCCCGACCGGTCTGACCAAGAAAGAAATCCTGATGTTGACCCGCGAGCGTGAAAAGCTCGAGCGCTCCCTGGGCGGCATCAAGGAAATGGGCGGCACCCCGGACCTGATGTTTGTGATCGACACCAATAAGGAGTCCATCGCCATTCAGGAAGCCAAGCGCCTGAACATTCCGGTCGTGGCTATCCTGGACACCAATTGTGATCCTGATCCGATTGATTTCCCGATCCCGGGCAATGATGACGCCTCTCGCGCGCTGTCGCTGTATTGCGATCTGATCGCCGACGCTGTTCTGGATGGCATTGCCGACAGCCAGGCCGCTCTGGGCATGGATCTGGGCGAATCTGAAGCGCCGAGCGAAATGGCTCTGGGCGCGGACGAAGGTGAAGCCGCTCCGACCGAAGAACCTGCCGCCGCCGAAGCCGCGCCCGCCGCTGCTGAAGCACCGGCTGAAGACGCCAAATCCTAATAGCGCCCTAGCGCGATCCAAGGAGACCTCCCCATGGCTCAGATCACCGCTGCTCTCGTCAAAGAGCTTCGCGACAAAACCGGCGCCGGCATGATGGACGCCAAAAAGGCGCTCGTGGAAGTTGACGGCGACATGGAAGCCGCCGTCGACTGGCTCCGCAAGAAGGGCCTGTCCAAGGCCGCCAAGAAAGCGGACCGCGTGGCGGCTGAAGGCCTGGTGGCCGTCAAAGCAGAAGACAAAGGCGCTGGCATGGCCGCCGCCGCTGTTGAAGTGAACGCCGAGACCGACTTTGTGGCTCGTAACGAGATCTTCCAGAACGCTGTTGGCGAGATCGCCGGTCTGGCGATCAACGCGGAATCTGTGGAGGCCCTGAACGCCTCGCAGATGTCTTCGGGCAAGTCTGTGGCCGACACCATGACCGATCTGATCGCTCAGATTGGTGAGAACATGTCGGTTCGCCGTTCCGCCACTCTGTCTGTGGATCCGGGCGTCGTCGCGGCTTACGTGCACAACGCCGCCGGTGACGGCATGGGCAAAATCGGCGTGCTGGTTGCGCTGAAGTCAGAAGGCGACAAGGCGGTTCTCGCTGAGCTGGGCCGCAAAGTCGCCATGCACGTCGCGGCGGGCTCACCCGCACCGGCTCTGGCCGTCCATGAGGGCGAGCTCGATCAGGCCGTGGTCGAAAAAGAACGCCAGGTGTTCGCTGGCCAGGCCCGCGAATCCGGCAAGCCTGAGCAGATCGTTGAGAAAATGGTCGAAGGCCGCCTGCGCAAATTCTACGAAGAAGTCGTGCTTCTGAAGCAGGTCTTCGTGTTTGACACCGACAAGACCGTCGCTGAAGCCATCAAGGCGGCTGAAGGCGATGCGGGCGCACCGATCGAACTGACCGGTTTTGTGCGTATGGTCCTGGGTGAAGGCGTCGAGAAAAAAGAAGAAGACTTCGCCGCTGAAGTCGCAGCCGTCGCTAAAGGCTAACAATTTCGGCCCGGGCGTGTGAAGACACGTCCGGGCCGGACTCTATCTGAAGACAGCAATCATGCGGAGCTTGCCGTGACCGACACCGAGGACCGACCGCTTATTACGCCTAAAGGCCCGTATAAACGGGTTCTTTTGAAGGTTTCCGGTGAAGCCCTGATGGGCGATCAGCCCTACGGCATCGACATGACAACTGCAGACCGCATCGCCCGCGAAGTCGGCGAAGCGGTCGAGGCCGGCTACGAGTTGTGCCTGGTGATCGGCGGTGGGAACATTTTCCGCGGCCTGACCGCCGCCGCCAAAGGCATGGAACGCGCCGCCGCCGACTATATGGGCATGCTGGCGACCGTGATGAACGCGTTGGCCATGCAGACGGCGCTGGAGCGCGTCGGCGTGCAGACCCGCGTTCAGTCCGCCATTCCCATGACCACTGTGTGCGAGCCCTATATCCGCCGCCGCGCCGTGCGCCATATGGAGCGTGGCCGCGTGGTGATCTTCGCCGCCGGTACGGGCAATCCGTTTTTCACCACCGACACAGCCGCCGCCTTGCGCGCCGCCGAAATGGGGTGCGACGCCTTGTTCAAAGGCACCAGTGTGGATGGCGTCTATGATGATGATCCACGTAAAAATCCGCAGGCCAAACGCTTTGAGTCTCTTGACTATATCGACGTTCTGGCGCGCGATCTGAAAGTTATGGACGCTTCGGCGGTGACGCTGATGCGCGACAACCAGATTCCGATCGTTGTGTTCAACATCCGCGAACAGGGCGGTCTCGCCCGGGTTCTGGATGGCGAGGGCACCTGTACGGTCGTCGGCGGCTCATCCACCTGAAGCCGCAATAAAAAGGGGAGACACGGACATGTCCGGTTTCGACATCAAAGACATCGAGCGCCGCATGGATGGCGCGATTGACGCGCTCAAGAAGGAATTCGCCGGCCTGCGCACCGGCCGCGCTCACGCCAGCTTGCTCGACCCGATCAAGGTTGAGGCTTATGGCGCGCTGACTCCGATCAATCAGGTCGGCAACGTGTCTGTGCCCGAGCCGCGCATGATCACGATTTCGGTTTGGGACAAGACTCTGGCCGGCGCTGTGGAAAAGGCGATTCGCAATTCTTCGCTGGGTCTGAACCCAGTGTCAGAAGGCGAAACCCTGCGCATTCCGATCCCGCCGCTCAATGAAGAGCGCCGTGTGGAGCTGGCGAAAACCGCAGGCTCCTATGCCGAGAACGCCCGAGTCGCCGTGCGCAATGTGCGCCGCGACGGCATGGATCAGCTCAAGCGCGACGAAAAAGACAATGAGATCAGCGAAGATCAGCACAAGAAGCTCGCTGACCAGATCCAGAAACTGACAGACGCCAAAGTGGCGTCCATCGACACCCTGCTGAAGACCAAGCAGGACGAGATCACTCAGGTCTGATGGGACGGGCGCTCGCTTGCGGGCGCCCTGTGACGGCGGGAGGGCCGTTTCCATGAGCGAGACCGAACCGTCCGGACAGACGCCCCGGCACGTCGCCATCATCATGGATGGCAATGGTCGCTGGGCGGCGTCTCGGGGGCGCCCGCGCGCCTTTGGTCATCGCAAGGGGGTCGAGGCTGTGCGCGAGGCTGTGCGCGCCGCTGGTCAGCTGGGCGTGCGCTATCTCACCCTGTTCAGCTTTTCCACCGAGAACTGGAACCGTCCCGCCGCCGAGGTTGAGGCGCTCTTTGAGTTGCTGCGGCGTTTCGTGGCGGCGGATCTGGACCGTTTGCACGCCGAAGGCGTTCGCGTTCGCATTCTGGGCCGCCGCGAGGGGCTGAAAGAGGAATTGTTGCGCCTGATTGAGTCTGTGGAAACGCGGACGGCGGAGAATGACGCCTTCTTTCTCAACATCGCCTTCAATTATGGGGGGCGGGACGAGATCATCCGCGCGGCGCGCCGGGCGGCCGAGGCCCATGACGGCGATTTATCTCAGCTGAACGAAGCAGAGTTCGCCGGATATCTGGATACGGCCGATCTGCCTGACCCGGATCTGGTGATCCGCACCAGCGGCGAACGCCGCATCTCCAACTTTCTCTTATGGCAGGCCGCTTACGCTGAATTTGTTTTCATGGATGTTCTCTGGCCTGATTTTGACAAGTCAGCTTTCGAGGACGCCTTGTCCGAATACGCCAGCCGGGACCGTCGCTATGGCGGCGTGCGTCATGGCTGACCCTGAGAATGCTGACGATGTAACCGCGCCTCGCAAGCCCATGCGCGGCGATCCCATGTTCTCCCGACGGGTGCTGTCCGCGCTGGTGCTGGCGCCGGTCTCAATCGGCCTGGTGATCTGGGGCGGGTCTGCGTTTTCCATATTCATCGCCGCCTTTTCCGCCGCCATGGCGTGGGAATGGGTGCGCATGTCCGACCCCAAAGCTCCGCCGCGCGCCTTTGCAATCGCCACCAGCACGGCTGTGGGCGGGGTGTTGCTCGCCAGCCAGCTTGAACTTCTTGGGGCCACCGTCTGGATACTGGGCGGCGCTTTGGCGGCCTATGCCGACCGTCGGCCACGCGGACGTGGGTATGAAGCCTTGTTCGGCGTCGCTTATGTGGCGTTGGCCGCCAGCGTGCTGGGCGCGTTACGGCATGAGGACACCGCAGGGCTGGCCGGCGTCGTCTTTCTGATCAGCGTGGTCTGGGCTGCGGATACGTTCGCCTATCTGGCGGGATCCTGGCTGGGCGGCTGGAAGTTGTTGCCCGCCGCCAGCCCGAACAAGACCTGGGCGGGGCTGGTCGCGGGGCTCGCCTTTGGCGTGATCGCCGGCGCGTTGGCGGCCTGGTGGGCGGGCTGGGACCCCAGGCATGGCGCGATCCTGGCGGCGCCCACGGCGCTGATGGCGGTGGCGGGCGATCTGTTGATGTCGCTGGCCAAGCGCCGCTTCGGCGTCAAGGATGCCGGCACGGTGATCCCCGGGCATGGCGGTGTTCTGGACCGCGTGGATGCGCTGATGATGGCGGCTCTGTTCGCCGGGCTCTGGTCGTGGATCGGGCCGGGCGGATGGCCTGGAGGAAGCGCATGAGCGCACGGACAGTCACAATACTGGGCGCGACAGGCTCTGTGGGACGCGCCACGCTGGATCTGATCGAGCGTGCGCCGGACGGCGCATTCGATGTCGTGGCGCTGACCGCGAACAGTCAGGCGGAGGATCTGGCGCAGCTGGCGATCCGAACCCGTGCGAAATTTTGCGCCGTCGCCGACCCTGAAGCCGGTGGAGCGCTGGACACTGCGCTGCAAGGCACGTCCATTCGCAGTGCTGCAGGCCCTGACGCCGTCTGTGAAGCCGCGCGCATGTCCGCGGACTGGGTGATGGCGGCCATTGTGGGCGCAGCGGGACTGCCGCCGACGCTGGAGGCGGTGCGCCAGGGCGCCGCAGTGGCCTTCGCCAACAAGGAAGCGCTGGTCTGCGCTGGCGACCTCTTCATGACGGCTGCACGTGAGGCGGGCGCGCGTCTTCTACCTGTTGATTCAGAACATAACGCTATTTTTCAGGCTTTTGACGAGCAGCAACGCGCCGGCATTCGCCAGATCATCCTGACCGCGTCGGGCGGCCCGTTCCGCGACTGGTCGCTGGAGCAGATGGGGCAGGCGAGTCCGGCGCAGGCGGTGGCCCATCCCACCTGGTCCATGGGGGCCAAGATCTCGGTGGACAGCGCCACCATGATGAACAAGGGCCTTGAGATCATCGAGGCGTGCCATTTGTTCGGTCTGCCGCAGACCGATGTGGATGTCCTGGTGCACCCGGAATCCATCGTGCATGGCCTGGTTGAGTATGTGGATGGCGGGATGCTGGCGCAGCTGGGCATGCCGGACATGCGCACGCCCATCGCCCATGCCCTGGCCTGGCCGGACCGGCTTGAGACGCCGGTCGAACGGCTCGATCTCGCCAGGCTCAGCCAGCTCACCTTCGAAGCCCCTGATCCGGTTCGGTTTCCAGCGCTCGGCCTGGCGCGCGCGGCGTTTGATGCGGGGCGGGGCGCGCCAGCGATTTTCAATGCTGCGAACGAAGTGGCGGTCGCCGCCTTTCTGAATGGTCAGATAGGCTTTCTTGACATCGCGGCATGCGTCTCTGACTCTCTGGAGCGAGGGGAAGCAGACGGCGTCGCATCCGTGCAGCCATCTGGCTTTGAGGCTGTGTTAGACGTGGACCGGCAAGGGCGTCGGTTGGCGATGGACGCGGTTAAGCAGCGAGTTCGCTAAGCGGCTACTGCGTAAGGAGACTACATGCTCGACTGGCTTGGGTCCGGAACCCTGTCCATTTTCGCCTTCATCCTCGTGATGGGCTTTGTCGTGATTATTCACGAGCTGGGCCATTACTGGGCGGGGCGGGTGTGCGGCGTGCATGCGGATGCCTTCTCCATGGGCTTTGGCCCGACGCTGTTCTCGCGCACCGACAAGCGGGGCACGGTCTGGAAAGTCAGCGCCTTGCCTCTGGGCGGGTTTGTGCAGTTTCGCGGCGACGCCAACGCCGCCAGCGCTCCGGATTACGCCACGCTGGACAAATTACGCGCAGAGCATCCCGATCCTGACAGCGTGCTGCATTTCAAACCGGTCTGGCAGCGCGCCTTCATTGTGGCGGCGGGACCGCTGGCGAACTTCCTTTTGGCGATGGTGCTGTTCTCAATCCTCGGGGTGATGAACGGCGAACGCGTGATCGAACCGCGCATTGGTGTCGTGGAAGAGGGCTCGGCGGCGGCGCAAGGCGGGTTTCAACCCGGCGATCTGGTGACCGAAATCAATGGATCCCAGATCAGCAATTTCAACGCGATCCGTGAATATGTCGCGACCCGCGCCAACCAACCCATTCGCTTTACAGTTCAACGCGATGGAGCGCCTGTAGAGCTGACCGTCACGCCGGATCGCACCTTACGGCCCGATGGGCTTGGCGGTGAGCGCGCTGTTGGTTTCATGGGGGTTGGCGTTTCGCAGGATGCGCAGGTGCAAGTGGTGCGCCCTGCGCTCTGGGAAGCGCCGATCTATGGCGTGACCCGGACGGTCGACACCACTGGGACAATTATCAGCTATCTGTCGCGCTTGGTGACCGGGCGCGCGTCTACCGAACACATCAACGGTCCGGTGGGCATCGCCACCACAGCGGGTCAGCTCGCCAATCTGGCGGTCAGTGATGGCGGTGCGACCCAGCCGATCGGCCTTTTGACGCGGCTTGAACGATTGTTTGTGGTGATGCTGGCCTTGTCCGCATTGCTGAGTGTCGGACTGGGGTTAATGAATCTTCTGCCCATTCCGGTTCTCGACGGCGGGCACCTTGTGTACTACGCCTATGAAGCGATAGCGAAGCGCCCGCCAAGCCCCTCCGTTCAGGAAATGGGGTTTCGGCTGGGTCTTGGCTTGATTTTGGCCATGTTCTTGGTGGCCACCTGGAATGATTTGAGTTATTTGCGCGGACAGTTCCTGTGACAGGGGGCGTCGCGGGCGAGGGACGAGGGCCTTTCATGAATGTGATTTTCAAAGGATTGGCGGCTGCGCTCCTGAGCGTGATCACCGCAGGCGTCGGCCATGCGCAGGATGCGGGCGTTAACCCCGCGACCTCTGCGTCTGAGACGGTGCAGGTGGACCGCGCGCCTGAACAAGCCCAGCAGCCGATCCTGCAGATCCTTGTGGAAGGCAATCAGCGCGTCGAAGCGGATACGATTCTGTCCTATCTGCTGATCCAGCCCGGTGATCTTCCCAATTCGCGTCTGATCAATCTGTCGATCCAGACCCTTTACAGCACCAATTTATTCTCGGACGTCCGGGTGGCCGTCGACGGCCCGTCTCTGGTTTTGTACGTGGAAGAGAACCCGATCGTTAACCGTGTGATTCTCGAGGGCAATCGCGCGATTGGCGATGACAAGATCACCGATGAAATCGAGCTTCAGGCTCGCGCTCTGTTCACGCGCTCCCGCGTGCAGTCAGACGTCCAGCGCATTCTTGAAGTCTACCGACGCTCGGGCCGGTTCGCCGCTCAAGTGACGCCGCAGATCGTCGAACTGCCTCAAAACCGCGTCGACCTGGTTTTTGAAATCTCGGAAGGTCCGGTGACGGGCGTCGAGCGCATCTCGTTTGTCGGCAATGAGGCGTATTCTGATCGCCGCTTGCGGGGCGAGATCGTCACGACCGAGGCGCGCTGGTGGAAATTCTTCAGCTCGAACGACAATTACGACCCTGACCGGATCGAATATGACCGCGAGCAGCTGCGCACCTTCTACAATGACCGCGGCTTTGCAGACTTCCGCGTGACCTCAGTTTCCGCTGAACTCGCCCCCGACCAGTCTGAATTCTACGTCACCTTCACCATGGATGAAGGCGAGCGCTATGAATTTGGCGAGATCACTGTCGAGACCGAAATCTCAGATCTGAATGTCGAATATCTCGAAGCGGTTCTGTCCACCCAGCCTGGCCGTCTCTATGTGGGCAGCCTGATCGAGAACGCTACGGACTCGCTCACCTATGCCGCTGGCGCCGCCGGATACGCTTTCGTGGATGTCAGTCCGCGCGTCTCGCTGAACCGCGAAGACCAGACGGTCGACATCAATTATGTGATCGAGGAAAGCCCGCGCGTTTACATCGAACGCATCGACATTATCGGCAACACCCGGACGCTGGACCGTGTCATTCGACGCGAGCTCGACCTGGTGGAAGGCGACGCCTTTAACCAGGCGCTTGTGAATGTGTCGCGCTCCCGTGTCGGTCAGCTGGGCTTCTTTGAAGACGTGCAGGTCGAGCCGATCCAGGGCAGTGCTCCGGATCGCGCCCAGGTTCAGGTGCGGGTCGCCGAGCAGCCTACGGGCGAGTTGGCCTTCGGCGCCGGCTTCTCCTCAACGGACTCGTTCCTGGTCGACTTTTCGATCTCTGAACGCAATTTGCGCGGTCGTGGCCAGTTCCTGCGCTTGCGGGTCTCCACCAGCTCGCGCCAGCAGCAGATCGATATTCGCTTTACCGAACCGCGCTTTCTGGATCGCAATCTTGCAGCAGGGTTCGATCTGTTCCGTGTGAGGTCTGACTTCTCCAGCGAAGCGTCGTTTGAGACAGAGTCCACGGGCATCACGCTGCGCGCAGGCTTCCCGTTGACGCGGGCTGTGCAAGCGGGTGTCAGCTATACGATGCGGACCGATGACGTGACCACGTTCTCTGGCGTTTCAGAATCCATCCAACGCGCGGCGGGCTCTCGGGTCACCTCGTTGTTGGGCTATTCGCTGCGCTGGAACCGTACGGATGATTATCGTGAACCGACACGCGGGTTCCAGTTGAGCTTCAACCAGGATTTCGCCGGCTTTGGCGGTGATGTGCGCTATGTGCGCTCGGAGCTGCAAGGCGGCGTCTATCGCAGCGTCTGGCGGGATCGTCTGGTGTTCAGCGCCACCGGCTCTACGGGGTACCTGTTCTCTTGGGGCGGCGACACTGCGCGTATCAACGACCGTTTCTTCAAAGGCGGCAATTCCTTCCGCGGCTTTGAAACCGCCGGCATCGGCCCTCGGGTCGTCCAGCGTCGGGCCGAAGCGCTTGAAGATGGCGATGAGTTTGTGTCCGGCGATGCCCTGGGCGGTAATTTCTACGCCATTGGCGCTTTTGAAATGGGCTTCCCGCTGGGCTTGCCGGAGCAATACGGCATCCGCGGCAGCCTGTTTACTGAATTCGGTACGGTCGGCGTCCTGCCTGACGACGATCAGATCGACGATGATGGCGCAGACGGCGCTATCTTCACCGTTGACGACCTGGCGCTGCGCGCATCGGCCGGCATGAGCATCTTCTGGGATTCTCCATTCGGCCCGGTGCGGTTTGACCTGGCGCACGCCTTTATCAAGGAAGATTACGACCAAGGGGCGTTCTTCCGCTTCAGCACACGAACGGGGTTCTAAACTCATGAAACGTCAGATTTTCGCCGCTATGCGCCCGCTGCGCATGCTCGCTGCAGCTCTCGCTCTGACCATTGGTTTCAGCGCTGCGAGTTTTGCTCAGGGCGTGCTCGTCATGAACGAACAGCGCATCCTCCGAGAGAGCGCGGTCGGTCAGCATATCGCCTCGCGTCTTGAAGCCATCGGTCAGGAAATCCAGGCCGAACTCGGACCGCAACAAACCGCAATCCAGGCTGAAAGCGAAGCGCTTAACGCTGAACTGTCCGCCCTGTCTGAGGATGCGATCCGTCAGCGTCCGGACCTGGCAGCCCGGTATGAAAGTCTGCAGCGTGACGCTGCGACCTTCGAACAGACCCGCCGTATCCGCGCTCAGGAACTGCAAGCCACTGAGCAGCAGGCCATGCGTCCGGTGCTGACGATCCTGCAAGAAGTCCTGCAAGAGATCTTCGACGAGCGTAACGGCAGCGTGCTGATTGACCGGTCTGTGGTGGTTTACGCCGCCGATTCCGTCGACATCAGCCAGTCTGCGATCGAGCGCCTGAACCAGCGCATCTCGACCACGCCGGTCAACCGCGTGCGCGTGCCCACCCAGCCTGCTCAACAGCAGCAATAAGGTTGGTCTGATATGGGGGCCGACCCGCGATTTTTTGAGCGGCTCGGCCCGCTCAAGGCTTCTGACATCGCCGCGCTTATCGGGTCTGACCTGATCGGCGACGGCGATGTCGCTGTTTTTGACGTCTCCACGCCTGACGCAGCATTAGCGGGCGAGTTGATGTTTCTGGCTGGCAAGGCGCCGCCGGAAACGCCGCCAGCTGCGGGCGTCGCGATTGTCCCGGACGCCAGGTGGGCGGACGCCTTGCCCCATTGCGAGGCGGTTCTGGTCCACAGGGTTCCGCGCGCAGGGTTTGCGCAAGCCGCGGCACGGCTGTTGTCCACCCGTTTCCATGACGGTGGCGACTTCATCCACGCCACTGCACAGATCGCTGAGACCGCCCGTCTCGCTCCGGGCGTTATTGTCGGGCCGGACGCCGTCATTGGCGAGGGCGCGCGCATTGAGGCTGGAGCCATTATCGGGCCGGGCGTCGTCATCGGCGCACAAACCCGGATCGGGGTGCGCGCCAATGTGCAATGCGCGCTGATCGGCGCGACGTGTGAAATTTCCGCAGGCGCCGTTGTCGGTGAAGCTGGTTTTGGCCTCGCCTATGAAGAGGGTGAGGTGTTCACTCTGCCGCATCTGGGGCGCGTCGTCATTGAAGACGAAGCGACGCTCGGCGCCAACGCGACCGTGGATCGCGGCATGCTCAAGGACACCCGGATCGGCAAGGGCGTGCGGATCGATAATCTGTGCCATATCGGCCATAATGTCGATGTGGGCGAGTACGCCGTGATGGCGGCGTTTGCAGGCATTTCGGGCAGCACCATTATCGGTGCGGGCGCGCAATTTGGCGGCCGTGTAGGCATTGCAGACCATTTGAAGATCGGCGCCGGCGCTCGGCTTGCAGCAGACGCTGCTGTCATGAAGGACGTCCCGCCGGGCGAAACCTGGGCCGGGTCGCCCGCGCAGCCCATCCAGAGTTTCATGCGGGAGACCGCTTGGCTGAGGCGCGCGGTTGGGCGCAAGTCCAGGCCCGAGCGCAAGAAGGATGAGACATGAGCGATGAAACGATGACCATCGGGCCTGATGAAATCCTGCGCCGGTTGCCCCATCGTTACCCGTTCTTGATGGTGGACCGGGCGGAGGCCTATGTGCCGGGCGAGTCCATTGTCGGTTTCAAATGCGTGTCCGCGGCCGAGCCGCATTTTCAGGGACACTTCCCCGAAAACCCGGTCATGCCCGGCGTGCTGATCATCGAGGCGTTGGCCCAGACGGGCGCGATCCTGATGTCAAAAACGCTCAATGCGGACATCTCCAATACGCTGATTTATTTCATGGGTGTGGAACAGGCCAAGTTCCGCCGCCCCGTTCGTCCGGGTGATGTGCTGGAAATGCCTGTTGAGGTGACAGCCAATCGTCGCGGCGTTTTCAAATTCAAAGGCGAAGCGCGCGTGAACGGCGTCCGGTGCGCGGATGCGACGTTCTCCGCCACCTCGGCCCCGCGCGAAGCCTGACGGAGCGAGCATGACTCACACCATCCACCCCACAGCCCTTGTGGACGATAGCGCCCAATTGGGCGAAGGCGTCGAGATCGGGCCTTTCTGCATTGTCGGCCCGAACGTCAAGATCGGCGACCGTACGCGGCTGATCTCCCATGTCACGCTGAACGGCCAGACCGATCTGGGCTCTGATTGCGTGCTGCACCCCTTCGTCTCGCTCGGCGAGCCGCCCCAGGACTTCAAGTTCAAAGGTGGTGATGTCCGCCTGATCGTCGGGGACCGCAACATCCTGCGCGAGCAGGTGACCATGCATATGGGCACCGAAAGCGCGAAGGGCGTGACCGAAGTAGGTTCAGATAATTTCTTCATGGTCGGGGCGCATGTGGCCCATGACTGTACGGTCGGAAATCATGTGGTCTTCGCCAATAACGCGACGCTGGGCGGTGATTCCACGGTGGCTGATTACGTGATCATGGGCGGGCTGTCGGCGTTGCACCAGCAATGCCGGATCGGCAAATACGCCTTTATCGGCGGGGGCGCCCCGGTGACGGGCGACGTCATTCCCTATGGCATGGTGGATAATCTGGGCGCGCTGGCGGGCCTCAATCTGGTGGGCCTCAAACGCCGCGGCTTCGCGCGTGACGCCATCCATGACCTGCGCGCCGCCTATCGCCTGGTCTTCGCCAATGAAGGCGCCTTCAACGAACGGATCGAGGACGCGGCGCGTCTGTTTGAAAATCGGCCTGAAGTGATGGATATCGTTGAGTTCATCCGCACCCCGGCCAAGCGCCCGCTTTGTTCGCCAGAGGGGCGCTAGATCTTGGCGGGGTTTGAGCGTCTGGGCCTGATTGCGGGGGGCGGGGACCTTCCGGTCTATGTGGCCGAAGCCGCTCAGGGCGGAGACCGTCTAGCGTGTGTGATCGCGCTCAAGGGGTTTGCAGACCCGACCCGCTATGACAGCCCGATCATTCGCGGCATCGCTCAGCTGGGGCAGGTGGTCAAGGATTTGCGTCTGGCCGATTGCGACGCTGTTTGCTTCGCCGGCATCGTCACGCGGCCTGATTTTTCCGCGCTCAAGCCCGATCTCAAAGGCATGGCCTTTCTGCCCCAGGCGCTGGCGGCGGCCACGCGCGGTGATGACGCGCTGTTGCGCGCGATCGTCGGCTTTTTCGAGAAAGAGGGCTTCACCGTTATCGGCGCCAACGACATCGCAGATGAGCTGCTGGTCCCCCCTGGCCTGATCGGCGCGGTCGAGCCGAGCCCGGGCGTGCGGGCGGACGCCGCCAAGGCGCTTCATATCGCCGGCGTGACCGGGGCGGAAGATATCGGGCAGGGCGCTGTAGTCTGCGACGGGCTGGTGCTGGCTGTGGAAGCGCAAGAGGGCACTGATCAGATGCTGGCGCGCGTCGCCGGCTTGCCGTCCGAGCTGAGAGGGTCCGCCATCAATCGCAAAGGCGTGCTCGCCAAGCGCCCGAAACCCGATCAGGAGCGGCGCATTGATTTGCCGGTGATCGGCGTCTCCACAGTTGAAGGCGCAGCCCGCGCGGGGCTTGCCGGTATCGTCATCCCCGCGGGCGGCGCTATGGTGTTAGGCCGAGAGGCTGTTGCGCGCGCCGCAGATGCGGCGGGGCTGGCGGTCTGGGCTGTAGACATGGACGAGCGGGCGGATGTCGACGATTACCGAAACCCTGACCGCGAACACTGATCTGGCGCGGGCGCCGCGGATTTTCCTGGTGGCGGCGGAGCCGTCTGGCGATGCGCTGGCCGGCGATCTGATTGATGCGCTGCGCGCCCTGCGCCCGGATGTTGAGATCGCCGGCGTAGGCGGGCCTGAAATGGCCAAACGCGGCGCCGTCTCCCCCTTTGATATTTCCGAGCTTTCAGTCTTCGGCCTGTTTGACGGGCTGAAAATCATCAATCTTGTCCATCAGCGCGCCCAGGAGACCGCGGACGCCGCCAAGGCGTTTGGCGCGGACGCCGTGGTGCTGATTGATTCATGGGGCTTCATGCTGCGCGCCGCCTGGAAACTGCGCGAAGCCTTGCCCGGCGTGCCGCTGATCAAATACGTGGCGCCCCAGGTGTTCGCGGCCCGACGCGAGCGCGCCAAGGTTGCTGCCGACACGTTTGATCATCTCTTGGCGATCCATCCGTTTGACGCGCCATATTTCACCGAGCATGGCATGGATGTGAGCTTTGTGGGCAATCCGGCGCTCGAGCGTGACCTTAGTGGTGACGGTCCGGCCTTTCTCGCCCGTCACGGTGTCAGCCCGGAGAGCGAGCTGTTGCTGGTCTTGTTCGGCAGCCGGATGTCGGAATTGACGCGGCTATTCCCGCGCTTCGCTGACGCCGCCCGCCGTTTGAAAGCCGAGCGTCCGGGGCTCAGGCTCGTCACCCCGCTGGCGCCCTCGATCGCTGAGCAGGCGCGGGAGATGATCAAGGCTGAGCCTGCCTTTGACGATCTGATCATTGTGGATGGGGAAGAGCGCCGGGACGCGTTCCACGCCGCCGATGTGGCGCTGGCCTGTTCAGGCACGGTGACGCTGGAGCTGGCGCGATTGGGCGTGCCTACGGTCGCGGCCTATCGTCTGGGCTGGCTGGCCTGGGCGGCGGCGCGGTTCTTCCTGATGAAGGCGAAATACATCTCGCTCGCCAATATCGCGGCCGACGAGATGCTGATCCCCGAACATGTCCAGACCCAATGCCGGGGCGATGTGCTGGCGCACAGCGTCGGCGCATTACTGGACGATCCGGCGCGCCGGTCAGACATTTCGACCAAGCTGCGCGCAGTGACGGACCATATGCGCGGCGAGGGCGGGGCGCCGGCCCGAAACGCCGCGGAAGCCGTGTTGCGACTTGTCGGCGCGTGACCGTGTCCGGCGTGAGGCCGGACACGGTCTTTTGGGGCTCAGCTATAGGCGCCGGCGGAATAGGTGAGTTCGTAGCTGTGTGAATACAGCTCGAAAACAATGCCGAACGGGTCTTCCACATAGACCATGCGATAGGGCTTTTCGCCCGGATAGTATGCACGCACAGGCATGCGTTGCTTGCCGCCGGCGGCCACGATGCGCTCCAGAAGGCCCTCTACATCAGGGTCCTGGATGGCGAAATGGAACATGCCGGTCTGTTTGAAAGGCAGATTGTCGTCAGGCGTGACATTGCCCTGAAATTCAAACAGTTCGACGCCGATCCTGTCCGCCGTCGCCAGATGAGCGATCCGGAACCGGTCCCAATTCGGACCGAACACATCTGTGCACATGAGGCCGATCGGGCTCTTGTCTTCGGTGATCTCGGTAGGCTCCATGATGACGTAGAAGCCCAGCACCTCCGTGTAGAATTTCACGGCGGCGTCGAGATCGGGAACGGATAGCCCGATGTGTGAAAACGTCCGAGGGGTTGTCTGGGTCATGACGCGCTCCTTTGCTGCGATGACGGACAACCTCTCATGGAAATAAACTCATGAATAATTATGATATGAACTAATTTCAATAACCGGACATTATGATGATCAATCCGACCTGGCTCCGCACCTTCGAGACCTTAAGCGAAGAGCGGCATTTCACACGTACCGCCCGACGGTTGAACATGACTCAGCCCGGCGTCACGCAACATCTAAAGAAGCTTGAGCAGCAGGTGGGCCATCCATTGTTCACCCGTCAGGGGCAGGATATGATGCTGACCCCGCAAGGCAAAGCGGTGTTGGCGTATGCGCGCCGACAGGCGGATGAAGAAACGGCCTTGCTTAAGTCTCTCGCCATTGATCGGGCCGATGCGGGACAGGTGAGTTTCGCCTGTTCAGGCAGTCTCGCCTTGTTGCTCTACCCTGCCATCACGGAGCGGTTGGCGTCTGCGCCAGAGCTTCAAGTCATGCTCGAGGCCGCACCGGAGGATGCAATCATCAAGGGGGTTCTTGAGGGCCGGTTTGATTTTGGGCTATCGATTGGCCAACCCACGCATTTTCAGCTCGTCAGTCAGGCGCTCGGGCGTGATCAGTTATGCCTGTTGACGTCGGCGCAATGTGAGCCGTCGATGACGTTTGCGATGCTGCAAGATCTGGGGTTGATCCGTCACCCGGATGCGGACGCCTATGCCGACAGAGTGCTCAGTCGGAATTTCCCAGAGGAATATTCGGGTGCTTCTGATTTATCAGTCAGAAGTTATATCAACCAGATAAACCAGATTCTTGACCCTGTGTCACAAGGGTTGGGATATACGATTTTGCCCTGGAGCGGGTATCAAGCGTATCGCTACAAGGAGAGGCTCAGAAGCGTCCATTTGCGCGTTCGAGTGGATCAGGACCTCTGGCTCGTACAACGCAAAGGCCGCACGTCGCCGCTCTGTGTGAAGGCGGTCGCCGATCTATGTCGGCAGGTTCTGACCCAATCCCTGCAGGCGTCTTCGATGACGTGAAGATCTGCATGAGCTCTGTTTTCAGAATTGAAAATGTAGTGTATATGCTATGTTTCGATGTTCAAACACGGAGAAACCTCATGCCAGTGCAAGGGCCGCTTCACGGCTTCCATCTTCCAGACGCCAACGACGATCCGCAAAAAGCGTTGGCCTGGGCGCCGAAATCCAAGCGCCGTGCGCTGGTTGTTGCTGCGATCTTTGTGTTTCTGGTCCTGAGTCTGGTGCTGTCCTTGCTCCTTGATGGCGCCATTCAGGCCATCCGCGCCCAATCGAGCATCACCGGGCCCCTGATTGGTCTGGCGCCGCTCATGCTGATCGGCGCAGCGGCGGCGATCTGGCTGGACCGTAAGCTCTTCCTCGCCAGTCGCCCGGCGTTCGCTCTACCAGGCGAGCCGTATGATGAACGCCAGCAAGGTCTGGTCGCCATGGCGACGCAGCGGGGTTTCAAGCTGGCGCTGGCCTTGATGCTGATCGTCGCGGGGGTGGGCGCGTCTCCTTTGCCGGCGGCGTACGTGATTGGCCTCGGTTTGGGAGCGTTCACCCTGGCGATGTCGGGGCCGCAGCTGGTGTTGGCCTGGGTTCTGGACGCCTCGGACTATGACGTGACGGGCGCTGCGGATGGTGATGCATTCGATGGCTGAGCCTGTCGCTTTCCAGAATCGGGTGAAGACCTATCGGGTGGATCGCGGCCTGTCCCGGCAAGCTCTGGCGGAGCGCGTTCAGGTGCATCCGCAAACCATCGGCGCGATCGAGCGCGGTCAATTCAATCCCACAATCGAGATTGCGCTACGTCTGTCTGAGACGCTGGGGGTTGGGCTCGATGACTTGTTTTCACGAGATGGATTCGGCTCGCTGAAAAGCTAGTGCGATGACAAAAGAAAACCGGCGAAGCTGCTGCTTCGCCGGTCTTTTTTGTTCGCTAGTGTTGCGCTGGTTAGCGCTTGTCGATACCGACGAAGTCGCGGGCGGTCGCGCCAGTGAAGGCCTGACGCGGCCGACCGATCTTCTGGCTCGGATCCTCGATCATTTCCGACCATTGCGCGATCCAGCCCACGGTGCGGGCCAGGGCGAACAGCACTGTGAACATCTCTGTCGGGAAGCCCATGGCTTTCAGGGTGATGCCCGAATAGAAATCGATGTTCGGATAGAGTTTCTTCTCGACGAAGTAGGGATCTTCCAGCGCGATCTTCTCCAGCTCCATGGCCACAGCCAGCAGCGGATCATTGCGCACGCCCAGCTCATCGAGCACGGCGTGGCAGGTTTCGCGCATCACTTTGGCGCGCGGATCGTAGTTTTTATACACGCGGTGACCAAAGCCCATCAGACGGAACGGATCGTTCTTGTCTTTGGCTTTCGCGACGTATTCGGGGATGTTCTCCACCGAACCGATTTCCGCCAGCATGTTGAGCGCCGCTTCATTGGCGCCGCCATGCGCCGGGCCCCACAGCGAAGCGATGCCGGCCGCGATGCAGGCGAACGGGTTGGCGCCCGACGAGCCGGCGAGACGCACGGTCGAGGTCGACGCGTTCTGCTCGTGATCGGCGTGCAGGGTGAAGATCTTGTCCATGGCGCGCGCCAGGGTCGGGGAGACTTCGTATTTCTCCGCCGGAACCGCAAAGCACATCTGCAGGAAGTTGGACGCGTAATCGAGATCGTTCTGCGGCGTCACAAAGGGCTGACCCACATGGTATTTGTAGGCCCGGGCCGCGATGGTCGGCATTTTCGCGATCATGCGATGGCTCGCGATCAGGCGGGCTTTGGGATCATTGACGTCTGTTGAGTCGTGATAGAACGCTGACAGCGCGCCCACAGTGCCGACCATGATCGCCATCGGGTGGGCGTCACGGCGGAAGCCGCGGAAGAACTGGTCGAACTGGTCGTGCAGCATGGTGTGGCGACGGATTGTCCAATCAAACTCTTCGAGTTCCTTGGCGTTCGGCAGCTCACCGTTTTGCAGCAGATAGGCCACTTCGATGAAGCTGGCGTTGTCCGCCAGCTGGTCGATCGGATAGCCGCGATACAAAAGCGTGCCTTCATCGCCGTCGATATAGGTGATCTGGCTTTCGCACGACGCGGTGGACGTGAAGCCGGGGTCAAAGGTGAAAACACCCGCATTTTTATAAAGCGCACGAATGTCGATGACGTCCGGACCGATGGAGCCGCCATACACAGGCAGGTCATAAGTCTCGCCGTTAATCGACAGCTGTGCGGAACCTTTCGGTTGAATCTTGTTTTCCATATCTCCAACCCCTTTTCTATGGGTCATGATGAACGCGGCCTGTGAAGGGGCGCGACCTAGTCCATCACGTCATTGAGCCGATCCAGAACTTCATCGCGTCCCAGAACCGCCAGTACGAAACTCATGTCCGGCGCGGGCGCGCCACCAGTGAGGGCCGCTCGAAGCGGCTGCCCAACCTTGCCAAATCCAACCTCTTCAGCCTCTGCGAAAGCGTTAAGCACTTCGCCCAGAGCCGCCTCGGTCCAGTCTGGCGTATCCCTTAAAACCTCTGCAAGGCGCGATAAAAGCGCCTTGGCGTCATCCTTGAGAGCCTTTGCGGCCTTGCCCGTCAACTCGATCGGCCGCGGGCGGATGAGGAAATAGGTCTGATCGTCCAGTTCTGCGAGGGTCGCCGCCCGTTCTTTCAGCACTTTCATCGCTGAGGACACCCAGACTTTCGCCTGATCATCCAGCCGCACATCCTCGCGGCCCTCAAGGCGATCCCACAACAGATCAGTCAGGCGCGCATCCTCTGCGCGTTTCATATGCCAGGCGTTGACGCTGGACATCTTGTCGAAATCCAGCCGCGCCGGGGCTTTGCCGAGGCCTTTCAGATCAAAGGCTTTGATCATCTCTGCGTCGGTGAAATATTCCTGATCGCCTTTGGACCAACCCAGCCGCAACAGATAATTGCGAAGGCCTTCAGGCAGATAGCCCATGTCGCGATAGGCTTCCACACCCAGCGCGCCATGACGCTTGGACAATTTCTTGCCGTCGGGGCCGTGAATGAGCGGGATATGGGCGAAGACCGGAATGTCCCAGTTAAGCGCGTTATAGATCTGGGCCTGACGGCCGGCGTTCACCAGATGATCATCGCCGCGGATGATGTGGGTGACGCCCATGTCATGATCATCCACCACGACGGCGAGATTATAGGTGGGATTGCCGTCGCCGCGCAGAAGCACGAGATCGTCAAATTCCTTGGCGCCCCAGCGCACCTGTCCCTGAACCGCATCCTCGATCACCGTGTCGGTGTCTGAGGCGCGAAAACGCACTACGAAAGGCGTGTCTGCAGGGGCTTCGGACGGGGCGCGATCACGCCAGGGCGAACGCAGCGCGCGGCCTTCGGCGAACGCCTGTTCGCGCAGGGCTTCTGTTTCTTCCGCCGTGCAATAGCAACGGAACGCAGCGCCGTTCTCGATCAGCGTGTCGACAATCTCACGGTGGCGGTCAGCGCGGGCGAATTGGGAGACGGTCTCGCCATCCCAGTCCAGGCCCAGCCAGCTCAGGCCGTCCACGATCGCCTGTACGGTCTCGTCGGTCGAGCGGGCGCGATCGGTGTCTTCAATGCGCAGCTTGAATTC